>NZ_CP061361.1:17500-4189111 GCF_020641035.1 Clostridioides sp. ES-W-0016-02 | reverse complement strand
AATATAAACCTCCGAACAGAATAATTAATATTTTCCACAAAGTTATTAACAGAAAAGCAAAAATATATATAAATTTTACAGAATAACTAAATTTATGGATAATGGTGTTGATAAATTAATAATAGTATAAATTATTAAAAAAATATGAAAAGATATAAACAATATGTAGATAAAGTTATAAATAACATAAACATACAATAAATGGTGATTATAACTAGAGTATTGTCAGTAATCTTAAAAGTTATACACAAAAGTATCCACAAGCTGTGAATAATTTTTAATAAGTTGATAACATTTATACACATTATCAACAAGTATATTTATAATATCAAAATATATGTCAAACTTCAATGATTTGTAACTAATTTATCCACAATATTAACTAATTGTTGATAAAAATATAAACATGTTAAATTTGCTTTATTTGTGTATATAATTGAAAAAAATAATTTAGAATAAAATTAAATAGATTTTTACTAGTATTTTCAATAAAAAAAATACATAATATATATATGGTAGATTTTGTGATGCAAGCATACCAAAAACTCGTTGACAACGATAGTAAAAGTATTTATAATTATATGTGTTATGTTTACTTTGAGGGTAAAGTTATTATTTTTATAAACGGAAAATGAAATCTGAAAGGCGGTGCAAAATAATGAGTAAAAGAACTTATCAACCAAAAAAGAGACAAAGAAGTAAAGAACATGGTTTCAGAAAAAGAATGAAGACGTCTAACGGAAGAAACGTGTTAAAAAGAAGAAGAGCTAAAGGAAGAAATAGATTAACTCATTAATTACAAAAGGGCCGCTGCAAAGGTGGCCTTTTTGTGTAAATAATTACAATGCATAGCTGTGTTTATGGAGGTTAACTATGGACTTTAATAGGACAAAGGGGTTAAAAAAAGACTCTGATTTTAGAAAAGTATATAAACACGGCAAATCTTTTGCAAACAGATATTTAGTAATATATATACTTAAAAATAAATCAGATTATAGTAGAATAGGTATTTCTGTTTCAAAGAAAGTAGGAAAAGCTATCACTAGAAATAGAGTAAGAAGATTAATAAAAGAAGTCTACAGATTAAATATTGATGAAAAAATTAAGCCTGGATATGATATAGTATTTATAGCAAGAGTATCTAGTAAAGATGCTAGTTTTAAAGAGATAGACAAGTCTATAAAAAATTTAGTTAAAAGAACGGATATTTCTCTTTAAATTGTATGCTATAAATATGGAGGTTAATAATTTTGAATAAAATAATTTATATATTAAAGGAAATAAGTAGGTATTTATCGAATTTATGTATTTATTTAGTAAAATTTTATCAAAAGTATATATCTCCCTTAAAGGGACCTACTTGTAGATTCTATCCAACTTGCTCACAATATTCAATAGAGGCATTTAAAAAATATGGATTTGTAAAAGGTATGTACTTAACAATAAGAAGACTTCTAAAATGTCATCCTTTTCATCCAGGAGGTTACGACCCTCTAAAATAAAAGAGAGTAACTATTAGGAGGTATAAAAAAATTGAATATAATAGGAAATTTCTTAGGATTAATTCTTAAGGTAATATTTGAATTTGTTAACCACTATGGTATTTCTATAATAATTTTTACTATACTTGTAAAGATTATTTTACTACCATTAACAGTTAAACAGACTAAGTCAACAAAGGCAATGCAAGATATACAACCTCGTATAAAAGAGATACAAGAAAAATATAAAAATAAGCCAGAAAAACAAAATGAAGAAATTGTTAAGTTATATGGAGAAGCTAAAATTAATCCACTATCTGGTTGTTTACCTTTATTAATACAGTTTCCTATATTAATAGGATTATTTAGCGTTTTAAGAGAGCCAGTTGCTCATGGCGTTTTTGCAAATCAAGCTGCATTTATGGCAGCTGACAATGGGTTTTTATGGATAAAAAGTTTAACAGCACCAGATTATGTATTAGCAGTATTTTCAGGAGCAAGTGCATATGTAATGCAAAAGGTAATGACTCCAAAGGACCAACTACAAGGCTCTATGAAAGTAATGACATATGTAATGGCAGGGATGTCTTTCTATTGGGGATTTATATTCCCAGCAGGACTTACATTGTACTGGACAGTAAGTAACTTATTCTCAATAGCTCAGTATTACTTAATAATGAATCCTTTAAAAGCTAAGCTGGCTGCTAACTCTAAGGAGGAAAAAGTTAATGAGAAAAAGCCTAAAATTAATAAAAAGTAAAAGTAAAGAAGAAGCTATAAATAAGGCGATAGCAGATTTAAATTTAAAAGTAGAGGATATAGAGGTAGAAATACTAGAAAATCCAAGCAAGGGGTTTTTAGGTTTTATAGGTGCTAAAGATGGTACCTATGAAATTTTTGTTATTGAAAGGGAACTAGATGTAGCTAAAAATTTTATAGAGGTAATGTTGAAAAATGCAAATGTTGATGCCAAAGTCAATGTATCTCAAAAAGATAATTTAATCATGGTTGATATTGAAGGCAAAGAAGCTGCAAGTTTAATTGGTAGAAGAGGGGAAACTTTAGATTCTATTCAATTTTTAACTGGATTAGCTCTTAATAAAATAAATAAAGACTCTCATACAAGAGTACTTGTAGATATAGAAAACTATAGGTCAAAAAGAGAAGAATCTTTAATAAGATATGCTAATAAGGTTGCTAGAGAAGTAGCGAAAACAAGAAAAACTAAAAAATTAGATTATATGAATCCATATGAGAGAAGAATAATACATTCAGCCCTTCAAAATGACAAATATGTAATTACATATAGTGAAGGAACCGATCCATATAGAAGATTAGTAATTGAGTGTAAAAGATAAAATCAACCTCCTAAACATTAGGGGGTTTTATTTTTTAATCTTATTAAATCATTGTAATTGGTCAAAAATAAATCTATATGTAAAAATTATAAATTAAGAGGTGATAAATTTGTTTATAGATGATACAATAGCGGCTATAGCTACAGCACCTGGAGAAGGTGGTATAGGTATACTGAGAATAAGTGGAGAAAAAGCTTTAAAAGTTGCAGAAGAAATCTTTAAATCCATGTCAGGAAAGAGTATAAAAGATTATAATAAAAGAACATTAATATATGGAAATATTGTAGATAATGAAAATGCAATAGATGAAGTATTATTGGCATATATGAAGGGGCCCAATTCATACACAGGAGAAGATGTTATAGAAATAAATTGCCATGGTGGATTTATTTCAGTAAAGAAAATTTTAGAACTAATATTATCTAAAGATGTTAGATTGGCAGAAGCTGGGGAGTTTACTAAAAGAGCATTTTTAAACGGAAGAATAGATTTATCTCAAGCAGAAGCAGTAATAGATGTTATAAAGGCAAAAACTGATATAGCTCATGAAGTTGCTCAAAACCAGTTAGAGGGTTCTCTATCAAAGAAGATAAGAGACTTAAGAGATAAAGTTACTGAGATACTGGCACATGTAGAAGTTGCTATAGATTATCCTGAAGAAGATATTGAACATATAACATATCAAACGCTTAAGGATAAAACTGGTGAACTTAAAAAAGAAATTAAAAAATTATATGATACAGCTGAAAGTGGGAAAATACTTAGAGAAGGCTTGAAAACAGTAATTGTTGGGAAACCAAATGTAGGAAAATCTTCACTGCTTAACTCTATTTTGGGAGAAAATAGAGCTATAGTTACAGATATACCAGGAACTACTAGAGATGTTATAGAGGAATTTGTTAATATAAAAGGTATACCTCTTAAGATAGTTGATACAGCAGGTATAAGAGATACTGATGATATAGTTGAAAAAATAGGCGTTGAGAAATCTAAAGAATCATTTACAAGTGCTGATTTAATTATAATGGTTTTAGATGCATCAAGAAAGTTGTCAGAAGAAGATGTAGAAATATTAAAGAAGCTTAAAGATAAACAAACAATAGTACTATTAAATAAAAATGACTTAAAACAAGAGATTGAAGAAGAAAAAATACTTAAATATGTAGAAAATAATAGTATAATAAGAATATCAGCTTTACAGCAAGAAGGAATAGAAGCATTACAAGATAAGATAGAGTCTATGGTATATAAAGGAAGTATCAAAAACAATTCTAGTTTAATAGTAACTAATTCTAGACATAAGGATGCACTTGGTAAGGCATATAAGTCTGCAACAGATGCTTTAATTGCTCTAGAACAAAGTATGCCATTTGACTTTGTAGAAGTAGATTTAAAAAATATATGGGACTACCTTGGATATATTAATGGAGATACAGTAACAGAAGATTTATTAGATAATATATTCCACAACTTCTGTATAGGAAAATAGGATGTAAAACACAAAAGGAAAGAAGATATAGAAGTAATAAATTTCATTTTTTATTGTAGAAATTATAGATATTTTATAGTGTTTCTCATGAAACATTAATATTAAAAAGAAAGGAATTATAAATGATAAAGTTTGAAGCAGGAAAATATGATGTTATAGTAGTTGGGGCAGGTCACGCGGGATGTGAAGCTGCTTTAGCTACGGCAAGAATGGGATATAAAACTTTGATAATAACAATGTCTTTAGATTCTATTGCATTAATGCCTTGCAATCCATCAATTGGTGGAACGGGTAAAGGTCAGTTAGTAAAAGAGATAGATGCTTTAGGTGGTCAAATGGGACTAAATATAGACAAGACATATATACAAAGTAGAATGTTAAATACTGCTAAAGGACCAGCAGTTCATTCCTTGAGAGCCCAAGCAGATAAATTTAAATACCATGAAGAAATGAAAAAAACATTAGAAAATGAGCCAAACCTCGATATAGCTATGGATGAAGTTGTAGAAATATTACATGAAGGAAATGTTGTAATAGGTGTTGGAACTAAGCTAGGATGTTCATTTAAATCTAAAGCTGTAATATTAGCTACTGGAGTTTATTTAAATTCAAAAATATATATGGGTGAGGTGGCATTTTACGAAGGTCCTAATGCATTAGGATATGCAAAATACCTTACAGATAGTTTAGTTGAATTAGGTCTTAGAATGAGAAGATTTAAAACAGGAACACCAGCAAGAGTCCATAGAGATAGTATAGATTTCTCTGTAATGTCTCTACAAGAAGGTGACGAAAAAGTAACTCCTTTCTCATTTATGAATGAAAACATAGAGAAAGAGCAAGAACCTTGTTATTTAACAAGAACCACTGAAGATACTCAAAGAGTTATACTAGATAATTTAAAAAGGTCTGCCATGTATAGTGGAGTTATAGAAAGTACTGGGCCAAGATATTGTCCTTCTATAGAAGATAAAGTAGTAAGATTTAGTGATAAAACTTCACATCAATTGTTTATAGAGCCAGAGGGTTTGAATACTAAAGAAATGTATATTCAAGGGATATCAACTAGTTTACCTTTTGAAGTTCAACTAGATATGTATAAAACTATAAAGGGGCTTGAAAACTGTAAGATAATGAGACCTGCATATGCTATAGAATATGATTGTGTTGACCCAACACAATTAAAAATAAGTTTAGAAATAAAAGGTGTTGAAAACTTATTTAGTGCAGGGCAATTTAATGGAACTTCTGGATATGAAGAAGCAGCAGCTCAAGGGCTTATGGCGGGTATAAATGCTGTTAGAAAGATAGAAGGAAAAGAACCTTTTGTATTAGATCGTTCAGAAGCATATATAGGTGTATTATTAGATGACCTTGTTACTAAAGGAACTAATGAACCTTATAGAATGATGACATCAAGAGCAGAATATAGATTGTATTTAAGACAAGATAATGCGGATATGAGATTAACTCAAAAGGGTTATGAATTAGGCTTAGTTAAAAAAGATAGATATGAAAGATTCATAAATAAGAAGAATGCTGTTGAAAAAGAATTTGAAAGATTAAAGAGCGAAAGAGTTACACCAAAGGAAGTAAATAATTTACTAGAAGAAAAAGGTGCAACGCCAATAAAAGTTGGAATATCACTGTATGAGTTTTTAAAAAGACCAGAAGTATCCTATGAATTGCTTGAAGAAATAGGAAAAGATGCTGGTGAAGATGTTTCAAGAGAAGTTAAAGAACAATGCGTAATAATGACTAAGTATGAAGGTTATATAGACAAGCAATTAAAACAGATAGACCAATTTAAAAAGCTTGAGAATAAAAAATTAGATGAAAAAATAAATTATTCATCAATAGAAGGACTTAGATTAGAAGCAAGACAAAAGTTAGATGACATAAAACCTATTTCAATAGGTCAAGCATCTCGTATATCAGGTGTTTCTCCAGCTGATATATCAGTGTTACTTATACACCTAGAACAAGTTAGAAGAACTAGAGGTGGAAAAAGTGAATAATATAAAACTTCTAGAAAATGGAATTAAAAATTTTAATATAGATACAAATGATGATATGTTACAAAAATTTAAAACTTATAGAGATATACTAGTTGATTGGAATCAAAAAATGAACCTTACAGGAATAGAGGATGAAAAAGAAGTATATATAAAACACTTTTTAGACTCTATTTCAGCTGTAAAAAATGGATATATAAAAAATGGTATGTCCATAATAGATGTTGGTACAGGTGCTGGTTTTCCAGGTATACCACTAAAAATATGTTTAGAGGAGTTAGAGTTAACCTTATTGGACTCTTTAAATAAAAGAATAAGCTTTCTAGAAGAAGTTGCTAGAGCATTAGAACTAGAGGGTATTAAATTTATACATGGAAGAGCTGAAGATTTTGGAAAAGATGAAAAGTACAGGGAAAAGTATGATATTGCTACAGCAAGAGCTGTAGCTGGATTACCAATTCTTATGGAATTTTGTGTACCATTTGTAAAAGTAGGAGGATATTTTATTTGTTTAAAAGGTCCAAATGCTAATCTAGAATTAGAGGAATCAAAAAAGGCTATAGATATTTTAGGATTAGAGTTTGTTGAAAAAATAGATGTAGAATTACCAGAAATAGATTTAAATCATAATATATTAGTTTTTAAAAAGATACATGAAACACCAGTTAAATACCCTAGAAAAGCTGGTAAGCCAGCTAAAAATCCTATTAAATAATCAAGATATTAATTAGTAGGCAACCTTAATCATTTCTCAGGAAATAATTAAGGTTGCCTCAAAACAAACAAAAATAAAGGAATTATTAAAGTAGATGCAGAAATAAAATTGTATGTACATATAGAGAACAAAAATATTTATATCTAAAATAAGAGAGGTATGTTATGGAAGATAAAAGAGTTATGGAGATACCTATAGAAGATATAGTTCCAAATCCATACCAACCAAGAAAAATATTTTCACAAGTTTCATTGGAGGAATTGAGCAATTCTATAAAGGTATATGGTATAATTCAACCTATAACAGTTAGAGCAAAAGATGGTAAATATGAACTAATTGCTGGAGAAAGAAGATTAAGAGCAGCTAAGTTAGCAGAGCTTAAAACTGTACCAGCAATTATAAATAATATGAACGATGAATCTTCTGCTGTTCTAGCGTTATTAGAAAATTTGCAACGAGAAGACTTAAATTTTATTGAAGAAGCAATTGGCTATGAAAACTTAATAAAAGAGCATGCTTTTACTCAACAGCAATTAGCAGAAAAATTAGGTAAAAATCAATCTACTGTAGCAAACAAGCTTAGAATATTAAAGCTTCCAAACGATATAAAAATGAAGCTAATAGAGAATAATTTAACAGAAAGACATGCTAGGGCATTCCTTAAATTACCAAGTGAAGATTTAATGAAAAGTGTACTAGAAAAGGTCATAAAGAATGAATTGACTGTTAAAAAAACAGAAAAACTGATACAAGATATACTAGAAGAAATTGAAATTCAAGAAGAGCCTGATAAAAAACAGAATATAAAGGGTGCTATGAGTATAAGAATTTACATAAATACTATAAAGCAAGCCTTTGATGCTATATCAAATACAGGAATTGATGCTAAGTATAATGAAATAGATAAGGGAGATTATATGGAAGTTGTTGTAAAAATCCCTAAAAAATAGAGATTACTGCTTACCAGTAATCTTTTTTTTTAAAACAAGCCTTGTAATATAAATTGATTTATAGACATTATTTATAATTATAAAAGCAACTAGTCAATATTTAAAATTAATTTGATTCTTAAAGGGGGGAACATCATGGGCAAAGTTATAGCTATATTTAATCAAAAGGGCGGAGTCGGAAAAACTACAACAAATGTAAATTTAAGTGCCAGTTTAGGAACCTTAGGAAAAAAGATATTAGTATTAGATTTGGACCCTCAAGGAAATACAACTAGTGGATATGGTATTGATAAAAATGAAGTAGAAAATACAATCTATGAGATTATGTTAGATGGTTTGCATATTAAAGAAGCAATAATAAAAACAGAGTTTGAAAATGTAGATGTAGTTCCATCAGCTACGGAACTAGCAGGTGCAGAGATAGAGCTTGCATCTATAAATAATAGAGAGTATATTTTAAAAAATTCCATAAAAGTAGTAAAGGATGAATACGACTATATATTTTTGGATTGCCCACCTTCACTTGGAATGCTTACAATAAATTGTCTAACGGCTGTAGATAGTGTTTTAATTCCTATACAATGTGAATATTATGCCTTAGAAGGTGTAAGTCAATTAATGGAGACTATAAAATTAGTAAAATCAAGATTAAATACAGATATAGAAATTCAAGGTGTTGTTTTGAGTATGTTTGATGGAAGAGCCAATCTATCAATACAAGTTGTTGAAGAAGTTAAAAAGTACTTTAAAGGTAGTGTATACACTACTCTAATTCCAAGAAATGTAAGACTTGCAGAAGCTCCTAGTCATGGTAAACCAGCAATTTATTATGATAAAAGATGTAGGGGGTCTGTAGCTTATTTGGAACTAGCAGAAGAATTTATAGATTTAGAAGAGGAGGAGTGGTAGTATGGAGAATAAGTCTAAAAGAAGTAATAGATTGGGTCGAGGTCTTAGTGCATTGATACCAGAAATTAAAGGAGAAACTTCAGATAAAGAAATAGTTAATATAGATATAGACAAAATATATCCAAACGAAGTTCAGCCAAGAAAGCAATTTGATGAAGAAAAAATAAAAGTATTATCTGAGTCTATAAAAAATTATGGTGTACTACAACCAATAGTAGTTAAAAGAGATGAAAACAATAAGTACATGATAATAGCTGGTGAAAGAAGATTTAGAGCATCAAAACTTGCAAATAAAAGTCAAATACCTGCTATAATTAAAGATATAGAGATGAAAGACATAATGGAGATAGCTTTAATTGAAAACTTACAGAGAGAAGATTTAAATTCAATAGAAGAAGCACTAGCATATAAAAGTTTAATTGAGCATTATAATGTAACTCAAGAAGAAATATCAGAAGCTGTCGGTAAAAGTAGACCTCATATAACTAACACTTTGAGACTTTTAAATCTAGGACAAGATGTTATAGACATGATAGATAGTGGTAAAATCACAGCAGGTCATGGAAAGGCTCTATTAAGAATTGTAGATAAAAAATTACAACTACAAATTGCAAAAAAGATAGAAGAGGAAGAACTTTCTGTAAGAGAAGTTGAAAACATTGCAAAAAAAATATCTGAAAATAAAGAAGAAGATATGCCAAAGAAGTCTAAGCCTAAAGATGTATTTATTTTAGATGTAGAAGATAAACTTAGAAATATTTTTGGAACTAAAGTAAATATTTCCAAAGGTAAGAAAAAAGGTAAAATAGAGATAGAATACTATAATGATGATGATTTAAACAGTATTGTATCAATGCTTCTTGAATAACACACAAATATAAAATAGAGAGGACGATGAATATGATTTATCTAGACAATGCTGCAACTACATATCCAAAACCAGAAAGAGTTTATGATGCTGTTTTAGATTGTATGAAAAACTATTGTGCAAATCCAGGAAGAGCAGGGCATAAGCTTGCTATGCGAGCTGCTAGAGAAATTTATGATACAAGAGAAAATATAGCTAAGTTATTTAATGTAAGTAATCCTATGAATATAGTATTTACGTCTAATGCAACAGACTCTTTGAATTTAGCAATAAAAGGTGTATTACAAAAAGGAGATCATGTAATAACAACATCTATGGAACATAATTCAGTAATAAGACCTATAAAAGCTCTTGAGAAAAAAGGGGTTGAAAATACTGTAGTAAAATGTGATGATGAAGGTTTTTTAGATTATGAAGAGTTAGAAAAATCAATAAAGGATAACACTAAGCTGATTGTAACTACACATGCATCTAATGTATGTGGAACATTAATAGATATAAAAAAAGTTGGAGAAATAGCTAAGAAACATAATATAATATTCTTGGTAGATGCATCACAAACAGCAGGTGTTTATGATATAGATGTGAAGAAATGTAATATAGATATGTTGGCTATGCCAGGTCATAAATGCTTATTTGGACCTCAAGGAACAGGTATCTTATATGTAAGAGAAGGCCTAAATTTGAATATATTAAAAGAGGGTGGAACAGGTAGTAAATCAGAAGAAATGGTTCAACCAGAACTGTTCCCAGATAAATACGAGTCAGGAACTCATAATACTCCAGGTATAGCAGGGCTTAACCAAGGTGTATTATTTATATTTGAAAGAGGAATCAACAATATAAGACAACATGAAGAAGAATTATGTCAATATATGCTAAATAAGTTAGAAGAAGTATCAGATATAAAGATATATGGACCAAAAGACAGTAAAAAAAGAGCCTCAGTAATAGCTATAAATATAGGAAACATGGATTCTGGAGAGGTTACTTTCTTATTAGATAGTGAATATAATATAGCAACTAGATCAGGAATACATTGTTCTCCATTAGCTCATACTACTTTAGGTACGTTAAAACAAGGTGCGGTAAGATTCAGTATAGGATATTTTAATACGAAAGATGAGATAGATAAAGCAATAGATGCCTTGAAGAAAATTTCAAAAAATAAATAGTATAAATTACAACATAAAAATAGTGTCAACTTTATAGATAGTTGACACTATTTTTGTAGCTTAATATAATTTAAAAACTTACTTTAAATAATCTCCATCTTCAAGAACTATATGACCACTTTCATAGTTAGCGCCATCAACAGTAAGCTTTATTTGTTCAACATTCATGTTTTTTATGTAAGTACGTGCAACTGAATCAAGCATTAAAGTTTCTGCATCACTACCTAAGTTTGATTTTGTAAAATCAGAGTTAACATCTAATATACCAGTTTTTACACCATCAATATCTTTTGTAGTAAATGAATTTAGTTTTGCAGATTCTGGAATTACTTTAAGCTTTTGTAGTTCAGCAAATAAAGTGTTTTCATCAATTTTTTCTAAATCAACCTTATTCTCAATTAAATCTGTTTTGTCTACATCAAAAGAATAAATAACAGCAGACTCCGTCTTTTTTTCTTCCTTTGGAGCTGATGTAGACTTTTTATTAGGAACTTCTTTTTCATCATTATTTTCTTTATTGTTTTCTTCCTTTGGTTGCTCAACATTTGTATTATTTTTAGTTTCTTTTTTAGTTGCTTCATTTTGAGCATTGCTACATCCAACTGCCAATATAGATATAGATAATATACTTAACACTAACATTATTTTCTTGTTTTTCATAAAAATTACTCCTCTCAAGATACTATTCTTATATATAATTATAATCGTTATGACTGAATATATGAATACAAAATAGTAACAAATTTAAAAAATGATTTATTTAAGTTAATTAAATACAAAATAAACTAAATATTAGTCATTTTTATGGGAAATCATTTAATGTATAGAGAAAATATTGTAAAATAAAAGTAGTGTTTTTAAAATAAATATAAGTTATAATTATATTATAAAAAAATGTCTTCAAAAGGTGGGAATAGTATGGAAATTTTGAGCTTAGGAGAAAAGATTAAGAAATTAAGAAAAGAAAAAAATATGACATTAAAAGAGTTAGCTGGAGATAGAATAACAGCAGCACAAATAAGCCATATAGAGAGAGATAAATCTCATACTAGTTATGAACTGTTGGAATATCTAGGTGATAAGTTAGATGTAAGCGTGGAATATTTATTAGAAACAAAAGAAATGCAGTCAAAAAAGATAACAGATAATTTAATACTGCAAAGTGAAATTTATATAAAAGAGAATGAGTTAAACAAGGCTGAGGACCAAATAAAAGAAGTTTTAGATATATGTAAGAGATACGATTTAATGGAGAACTATGGCAGATGCAATTTTCTTATGGCTAACATTAACTTAAAAAAATCTAATTACAATAATGCTATAGAAAACTTTGAAAAGGCTTTATTTTTCTTTATAAAAAACAATGATAGTGAAAACATACTAAAGTGCTATTTAAACATAGGAAAGATATATATGCAAGAAGACTTTTATAAAGGTGCGATAAGTCACTTTAATTTTGCAGAGGAAATTTTGTCAGAGAATAAGTTTGAAGATATTAACGTATATAAGGAATTATATAGTAAGATGGCATATTGTTATATAAAATTAGATAATCCAAATATGTCATTAAAGTACATAGATAAAATAAATGAAATAGATAATAAAAATGATAGAAAAGAAGATGTCGATATTTTGGTGTTAAAAGCAAACAACATGCTTGAGATTGGAAAATATGAGGAATCAAAAGAGTATTTTAAAAAAGCACTAAAAATACTTGAAAATGAAGATAATAAAACTGGAATAGCAAATGTATACTTAACAATTTGTGATGTTTATAGAAAAATAGGTGAGACAGATAGAGTTCTTGAATATTCTCAAAAAGTGTACAACATAAAGAAAAATGATGAAGACGAATATATGATGTCAGGTTTATTCAAGATAATAGAAGCGTACATAGATAAAGAAGATTATGATTTAGCTAGAAAATATTGTAAAATAGCTTTAGCATCATCAATAAAAAATAAAAATAAGTTTAATGAGTATAAGGCATTAAAATTCTATTCTAATATGTATAAGAATCAAAATGAAATTACTCTTGCTATTGAGTATTTAATTAAATGTATAAAAATAGTATCAGACTTAGGTAATAATAAGATATTAGCAAACTTGTACATAGACTTAGGTCAATTATATTCAAGCATATCAAAAGAGAAAGAATTAGAGTACTACCAAAAGGGAGTATTTATGTATAAAAATTTAGAGATAATGTAAGTATAATAAACCTATAATAGTATAGAAACAATCTATAACAAGCAAGATAATATCTATGATAAAATATAAATTGTATGAATAATTTTAAGGAGATGAATCAAACAATGAGTATAAAAATAGATGCTAGAGGGCTTGCTTGTCCTAAACCAGTTATAAATACAAAAAAAGAATTAGATAATATAGAAGAAGGCATTGTAGTTACAACAGTTGACAATGAAACAGCAAAAGAAAATATATTAAAGCTTGCTAAATCTTTAAATTGTGAAGCAAGGATTGTTGATGAAAAAGAAAACTTAATTTCTATAGAAATTAAAAAAGGTAATAATGTTGTAGTTCAAAAAGAAGAAAGCGAACTAGAAGATACATGTGTATTTATATCTTCAGATAAGATGGGATTGGGAAATGATGAATTAGGACAAGTATTAATAAAAGGTTTTATATATACTTTAACAGAATCAAAGCCATATCCTAAACATATACTTTTAGTTAATGGAGGAGTAAAATTAAGTGCTGAAAATGAAGCAACTATAGAAAATCTTAAAATACTTGAAGATGCAGGGGTAGAAATTTTATCTTGTGGAACTTGTTTAGATTACTATAATTTAAAAGAAAAATTACAAGTTGGTTCAGTTACAAATATGTACACTATAGTTGAAACATTAAAAAATGCATCAAATACTATTTCTATATAATGTATGTTTGTTTAACAATATAAAGTTAATAGGAAATATTAAACTAAAGAAAAGTAGATAGTCAGAAAGGATTAAGCAATGAATCAAATGTATATAGTATCATTTAATTCTACACATCATGCAATAAGGTCAGAAAAGCTATTTGGTGAAAATGGTTTAAAAGTAATGGCTCTTCCAACACCAAGAGAAATAACAGCAAGCTGTGGAATATCAATTAAATTTTCTTTTGAAGATATGAAAAAAATAAAGACAATTTTAGTTGAAAATAATGTAGATATAAAGGGAATTTACTGTATAAGTAAATTAGAGGATGGCTCAAGGGAAGCAAAGAAGTTAGATTAGGAGGCTAATTATTTATGCCAATGGATTTAAAAATAGGGGATATTGTTGAATTGAAAAAACAACATGCATGTGGATGTAAAGAGTTTGAAATCGTAAGAACTGGAATGGATATAAAGATAAAATGTACGAAATGTTCAAGGCTAATAATGCTTGATAGAGAGACATTAGAAAAGAGAGTAAAAAAGCTAATAAAAAAATGATATAAATTTAACATTTAAAAAATGTCAAATACCGTATATTAATATCCAAATTTTTGGTATAATAGAAATTGAAGAAAACATTTTCATGGGGGTGCTTTAATTATGGCAGTTAAATATGCAAAAAGAATGGAAGGTTTACAAGGATCTGAAATACGTGAGCTTTTAAAACTTACTCAACAACCACAAATAATATCTTTTGCGGGTGGAATGCCTGCTCCAGAATTATTTCCAGTTGAAGAAATGAAAAAAGTATCAGTTGCAGTGCTTGAAGAAAATGGAAGATCAGCTATGCAATATACTACAACAGAAGGATATGAACCATTAAGAGAAAAAATAGCAGCTAGAATGAATGACAAAAACAAAACTAATGTAAATAAAGATGATATATTAGTTACAAGTGGTTCTCAACAAGGTCTAGATTTTGCAGGAAAAGTATTTATTGATGAAGGTGATGTAATTTTATGTGAAAGCCCATCTTACATAGGAGCTATAAATGCATTTAAATCTTACCAACCTAAATTCATAGATGTTCCAACAGATTCTAATGGAATGATAATGGAAGAACTAGAAAAAATACTAGAAACAACTGATAGAATAAAAATGATTTATGTAATACCTGATTTCCAAAATCCAACAGGAAGAACTTGGCCACTTGAAAGACGTAAAAAATTCATGGAAATAGTAAATAAATATGAAATACCAGTAATAGAAGATAATCCATATGGAGATTTAAGATTTGAGGGAGAATCTTTACCATCTTTAAAATCAATGGATACAAAAGGATTAGTAATATTCTTAGGAACTTTCTCTAAAATATTCTGCCCAGGATACAGATTAGGATGGACTTGTGCTTCTCCAGAAATACTATCTAAATTTAACTTTGCAAAACAAGGTGCAGACTTACAAGCATCAACTATATCTCAAATGGAAGTAAGTAAATTTATGGATATGTATGACTTAGATGAACACGTTGATAAAATAAAAGCTGTTTATATCAAACGTAGAGATGTTATGCTTAAGACTATGGAAGAAGAATTCCCAGAAGGATTAGTATTTACTCATCCAGAAGGTGGATTATTTACATGGGTAGAGCTTCCAAGTAATTTAAATGCTAAAGAATTAATGCCAAAATGCTTAGAAAAGAATGTTGCTTATGTTGCTGGAGGAGGATTCTTCCCTAATGGTGGTAGAGAAAATACTTTCAGACTTAACTATTCAAATATGCCAGAAGAAAAAATAATAGAAGGTATCAAAAACATAGCATCAGTTTTAAAAGAAGCTATGGGTGTTGAAGCTTAATTAAAAATAATAACTTAAGATATATTATAAGGGATGGCAATAGCCATCCCTTGTTAATTTAAAAAATATATTTCACCTTATATTAAATATTAAAATTTGTCCAAAATTTAAATTGACATAAATAAGAAAAAATGATAAAATGTGTAGGTATGAGATTTTAGTCTCATTTCTCTGCTCTAAGAGTGTAGAGCCGTTAAGTCCAAAGGGAGGTGAATTATAGTGAGAAATTATGAATTAGTTTATGTAGTAAAGCCAAACTCTGATGAAGAAACAAGAGAAGCTGTACTAAACAAAGTTAAGGAAGTTGTTGCAACTGAAGGAGAAATAGTTAAAGTTGATACTTGGGGAACTAAAAAATTAGCTTATCCAATAGCTAAGTTTACAGAAGGTTTCTATGTGTTAGTTAACTTCAAATCAGCAGTAGACGTTCCTAAAGAAATAGACAGAAACTTAAAGATAAATGAAAACGTAATAAGACACATGATAGTTGTTGCTTAACAACTAGTTTTATTATAAAAAATAGGTGGTGTTTTTATGAATCAAGTTGTATTAGTGGGAAGGTTAACTAAAGACCCTGAATTAAGATACATCCCAGGTACAGGAACACCAGTGGCATCATTTACAATAGCCATTGATAGAGACTATGTAAAAAAAGATGGATCTAAAGAAACTGATTTTATACCTGTTGAAGTAATGGGTAAATCCGCTGAATTTTGTGCCAACTACATAACTAAAGGTAGATTAGTTGCACTTCAAGGATCGATAAGAGTAGACAATTATCAGACACAATCAGGCGAAAAAAGAACTTTTACAAAAGTAAGTACTAGATCGGTACAAGCTTTAGATAGCAAGAATAAATCGGAAAATTCATATAAAGAGAGTGCTCCAGCTTTTGAGCCAAGCTTTGAACCTCAAGGGTTAGACCCACAAGGTTTCCAAGCTATAGATGATGACGATATACCATTTTAAAAAGGAGGGAAAAAAGTCATGATGAATAAAAAAAGACGTAAGAAAAAAAGAGTTTGTCAATTTTGTGCTGACAAAAACGCTAAAATAGATTACAAAAGTACTCAGAGATTACAAAAGTATATAACTGAAAGAGGAAAGATATTACCAAGAAGAATATCTGGAACTTGTGCTAAGCATCAAAGAGAATTAACAGTTGCTATAAAAAGATCAAGAAATATAGCACTTTTACCATATACATTAGATTAAAAAATGAGCCTTGTGCTCATTTTTTATTATAGATATTTATATAAGTAAATGAGACGAGCTATAACGCTCGTTTTTTTGTTTATATACTTAAATATATTATTATTTATGATATAATATTATATATTAAGGAGGGTTGCAAACGTGAAAATAGATAAAGGTTCTGAGATAACAAGAAACATAAAGATAATAGAGTGGATGAAAACAGAAATATTAATGAGTGTAAGTGATTTGTTTAACTTATTATTTAAAGGGGTAAAACCTTTAGATGAGGCAATTCAAGATACTCTAGCAAATATAATAATGATAACATATCTCTTAGCAAAGAGATTAGGAATTAGTTTTAGAGACGTAGATTATAAAGTCAAGGAAAAAATAAAAATTGGTATAGAGGAAGACCATAGTGTTGAAAGATGGTATGGAGATTTATCTAACTTAAAAAAACATATGGATAATAGGGAGTGATATTAAATTGAATAATAAAATTAGACTATCTAAAGCCATGTCTATAATAGTTTTAGCTATAATAATTGCTTTAGTAATAGCCTATATTCCAATGCTAGGAATGTTTAGCATATTAGCAGCTGTCCCATATGTAATTATAGGTGCCATCACTGATAAAAAGTATTCTTTTTTATCTATTTTGATTACATTTTGTGTGCTAGTTTTATTTGCAGACATTTCGTATGCATTAAATATATGTATAATGTATTCTTTGCCAGGCATAGCAATAGGAAAGATGCTAAAGAGAAGTTTTGAGCAAGAAGATAGTAATAAATTTGAACCAATATATGGAGGAACAATAATATTTGTGCTTGCAATGGTTGTGTATTTCTTTGTATTGAAGACATTTTTAAATGTAAATTTATTAGATGAAGTTTCTAAAATGATAACAGAAATTGTAAATATTCAAAAAAATAGTTTTTCTGCAACTGAGCTTAAAGTATTTGATAAAATGAAGCCAGATGAAATTGTAAGTTATTTTACAAATATGCTACCAATGATGTTATTCTTACAAGGTTTATTATCAGCATTTGTAACATATTATTTAAGCGTATTCTTTATCAAAAGGATTACAAATTTGAATATAAGATTTCCTAAATTTGCTGACTTTTATTTACCAGGAAATGCTATAGTCACAACTTTTTTACTTTATTTATTAGTCTTATTTATTGAAATTATTGGCTCAAAATTATATACAGAATTAATAATGACTAATTTACAGCTAGTTTTTAACTTAATGTTTGTAATTCAAGGAATAGCAGTTTGTATTTATTATTTAAAGAAATGGATAAGACAAGGGCCAAATAAAATTATGTTTCTTTCAGGGATAATTTTATGTTTATTTGGATTTATGGGAATATCTTTTGTTGGTATGGTAGATAGTATAATTGACTTTAGAAAGGTGAGAAGTTATAAATCCACTTAGGAGGATAGAAATGAGTAATAAACAAACCTTTAAATTAAATATGCCAGAAATAAATTTATATATAATTATTATTGGTATTTCTAGTATAATTTTGCTTTATTACAACTTGTATGTAGGGTGTTTATTTTTCTGTATTTTTGCATATATGGTTTTTCACAATTGGAGAACAACTAATATTAGACGTCATGAATGGACAGAGTATATTCAAAATTTATCTTTAGATATAGATGAAACAACTAAGAAAGCTATAATAAATCTTCCAATACCACTATGTATTCTAGAATTTGATGGAAATATATCATGGTATAATGGAAAGTTTTATGATATGATTGGTCAAAAAGATTTACTTGATAAAAATATAGAAGATATAGTTAAAAATCTTAATTTAAGAAAAGTATTAAATGAAAATAAAGAGATGTACACTGAAATAAACTATAAGGATAGAGAATATACAATAGTTTATAATGTTATAAAAAATGATCAAGAAAAAAATCCTAAATATTTAATGATATTATACTGGATAGATAAGACAGAATATTTACAAGTAAAACAAGATTATGATGATGAAAAAGATGCAATGATGTTAATACAAGTAGATGGATATGATGAAGTATTAAAAAGTGCAGCAGAAGATAAGAGAGCTTTAATTAATGTTGAAGTAGAAAAAATACTTTCTGCTTTAGAATTAAATTCAAATGGTGCTTTGAGAAGGACTTCAAAAGATAAATTCTTCTTGGTAATGCATAAAAAAGAGTTAAAAAAATTGGAAGCTGAGAAGTTTTCTATTTTAGATACAATAAGACATATTGATTATGGAAATAATCTTCCTGTTACAATAAGTATAGGAATTGGTATAGATGGAGATACATTAAATGAGAACCTAAAACTTGCTACAGGTGCTCTTGATTTAGCACTTGGTAGAGGAGGAGACCAAGCTGTTGTAAAGACAAAAGATAAGTTTGTATTTTATGGTGGAAAGTCTAAGGCTGTAGAAAAGAAAACAAAAGTAAAATCTAGACTTATAGGTCATGCTCTGAGAGAGGTTATACAAGAAAGCGATCATGTTTATATAATGGGTCATAAATATCCTGACATGGACGCTATGGGAGCCGCAGTTGGGGTTTATGATATATGTAAATCTTGCAATAAGACAGCAAATATAGTTTTACAATCTGTAAATGAATCTATAGAGATATTTATAAACAAAATAAATGAAAGTAATTATTATAAGAAGTTGTTTATTGGAAAAGAGGAGGCTATTGATAACTGTACTAAAAATACACTAGTTGTTGTAGTTGATACTCATAGACCTAATTATACTGAATGTGAAGAACTCTTAAAGTTATCAGAGAAGGTAGTAGTAATAGACCATCATAGAAGAGGTGTAGAGTTTATAAATGATGCAGTGCTTTTATTCCATGAAATATATGTATCTTCAACATGTGAAATGGTTACAGAATTAGTTCAGTATATGGATGAAGAGGTAACAATCAATAAACTTACAGCTGAAGGTCTTTTAGCAGGAATAAGCTTAGATACTAAAAACTTTGCATTTAAAACAGGTGTGAGGACATTTGAAGCTGCTTCTTACCTTAGAAAAGTTGGAGCAGATACAATAGAAGTCAAGAAGTTTTTCAATTCTGATGTAAAAGATTTTATAATAAAGGCTGAAATAATTCAAAGTACAAAGATAATTAATAATAGAATATGTCTAGCATATTCAAGTACAGAAATAGATAGTATAAACGTCATAATAGCTCAAACTGCTGATGAGCTATTAAATATAAAAGAAGTAGAAGCCTCCTTTGTATTAGGAGAAAAAGATGATACTATATTTATAAGTGCAAGGTCTTTGGGGCAAATAAATGTACATGTACTTATGGAAAAATTAGGAGGCGGGGGACATATAGATATAGCTGGTGCACAGTTAAAAAATGTTTCTCTAAAAGAAGCTTACAAGATAGTAAATAAAATAATAGAGGAGTATTTAGAGGAGGAAGAATAGATGAAAGTTATATTATTAAAAGATGTAAAAGGAACTGGTAAAAAAGGGGAAATGAAAGAAGTAAGTGATGGATATGCAAGAAATTTCTTATTTCCTAAGAAAATGGCTGTGCAAGCAGATAGTGTAGCAATCAAGGAATTAAATGAAAAGAATAAATCTAAAGAAATAAAAGCTCAAAAAGAATATGAAGAAGCTGTTTTACTAGGAAAACAAATGGAAGAAATTAATATAGAAATATATTCAAAATCAGGTGAAGGTGGAAGATTATTTGGTTCAATAACAGCCAAAGAGATAGCTGAGCAATTGAAGAAACAAAAAGATATAGATGTAGACAAAAGAAAGATTTTATTAGATGAACCAATAAGAACTTTAGGTTCAACATTTGTAGAAATAAAAATACATCAAAAAGTAACTACTAAAATAAGAGTAGATGTAAAAGAAAAACAGTAATAACTAGAGGTGATAAAGATGGAAGACATGACGAGAATTCCTCCTCACAGTGTAGAATCAGAGCAGTCAATATTAGGTTCTATACTACTAGACAAAGATGCTATAATAACAGTTACAGAAACTATAAGGCCTGATGACTTCTATAAAGAGGCTCACAAAATAATATATGAATGTATGATAACTTTAAGCAATAAAGGTGAGCCTATAGACTTAATAACATTGACAGAAGAGCTAAGAAAACAAGGGCATCTTAATGATATTGGAGGAATCAGTTATATTACAAGTCTTTCTACAATAGTGCCAACAACTTCAAATGTAAAATACTATGCTGATATAGTAAAAGAAAAGTCTGTACTTAGAAAGCTTATAAAAGCATCTAATGAAATAATAAATCTAGGATATAGTGGAGCAACGAAAATTGAAGATGTTTTGGAACAAGCTGAAAAGAGAATATTTGATATATCACAGGAAAAAACTAGTGACGATTTTAAATCTATAAACTTAGTTTTGATGGATGCCTATGATATGATAGAAAAATTATATACAAATAAAAGCGATGTAACTGGTATAACTACTGGTTTTAAAGATTTAAATAAAAAAATAAATGGTCTTCAAAGAACAGATTTAATATTAGTTGCGGCAAGACCTGCAATGGGTAAAACGGCCTTTTCTTTAAATTTAGTACAAAATGCAGCTTTAAAAGGAGATGCTTCTGTAGCTGTGTTTAGTTTAGAGATGTCAAAAGAACAGTTAGTACAACGTATGCTATCTTCGCAATCTAGTGTAGAATTGAAAAAGATAAAGACTGGAACACTTAATGATAATGATTGGCCTAGGATTATAGATGCAATGGCAGTACTGTCAGATGCAAAAATACACATAGATGATACTCCTGGAATAAAAATATCAGAATTAAGGTCAAAGTGCAGAAAGTTAAAGATAGAAAAAGGTCTAGATTTAGTGCTTATAGATTATCTTCAACTTATGGAAGGTGAAGGTAATAATGAAAGTAGACAACAAGAAATATCTAAAATATCAAGGTCATTAAAAGTATTAGCAAAAGAATTAAATTGTCCTGTAGTAGCATTATCTCAGTTATCACGTGCCCCAGAGCAAAGAGCAGACCATAGACCTATGTTATCTGATTTAAGAGAATCTGGAGCAATTGAGCAGGATGCAGATATAGTTATGTTTTTGTATAGAGATGAATACTATCATGCTGATTCTGAGAGTAAAAATATAGGAGAAATAATAATAGCAAAAAATAGACATGGTGAAACTGGTTCTGTGGAACTAGTTTGGCTTGGTGAGGTTCAAAGATTTGGGGATAAGTTGAGAGACCTATAATTTAACTAATATCCACAGAACATCCTTTCTTTCTACAGGAAAAATGTGGATACATGTCACTAAATATGTCTAAACCTTGAAATTTAGCTAAAAAATTATCCACACTATCCACAGATAGCCTGTTGATAAGTGTGAATAAGTAGATAAAGCAAGCTTTTAGCTTGCTTTATCTGTGTATAAGTATTAATTATCAGGAGGAATAATATGGAAAAAATAAGCTTAAAATGTATATATCCCAATATAATTAAAGTACTTGATGAAATAAACTTATTTAGGATAGTTGATAATAATTTAAAAGAATCAATTGTTGTTTATGCTAGTATTGTGGACAATCAATATCATATAAACATGACTAATACAAACTTTGGAAATATAATTAATGTATGTAAATTAGAAAAACTTTTAGACGTGGACAAGTTTATAGAAAAAGTTATAAAAAATAGCACAGAAATTAAAAAAATAGATGACTTTTCAAAAATAGAAGAGTATCTGTTAAATATTGGAGAACGTTAAAAAAGTTGAAAAAAATACGAATATTTGATAGAATAAATAAGTAAAGCGTTCGAGAATATATAAAATATAGAGGTGAATTACATGAAAACAGTTGCAATTGTTGGTTCTCAATGGGGAGATGAAGGTAAAGGTAAAGTTATCGATTATCTTGCTACTCAAGCAGATGTAGTAGTAAGAGGACAAGGTGGAAATAATGCAGGTCATACATTAGTTGTTGAAGGTAAAAAATATGCATTACACTTAATTCCATCTGGAGTTTTAAATCCAAAGACAGTGAACATAATCGGAAATGGAATAGTATTTGACCCTAAAGGATTCTTAGAAGAATTAGAAATGTTTAAAGCAGATAATATAAATACAGAAAACATAAAAATTAGCGATAGAGCTCATGTTATATTCCCATACCATAAAGAGCTAGATGCATTATCAGAAGAAGCTAGAGGCGATTTAAAGATAGGTACGACAAAAAAAGGTATTGGACCTTGCTATATGGATAAGACAGAGAGATCTGGAATCAGAATATGTGATTTAATGGATAAAGATAAATTTGCCATAAAATTAAAGGCTCAGATAGAAGCTAAAAACAAATTAGTTAGAAACATATATGGAAAAGAAGAATTATTTGATTTTGAAGCTATATATAATGAATATATTGGGTACGCAGAACAAATAAAAAAATATGTAGCAGATACATCAGTTATTGTATATGATGCGGTAAAAGCAGGTAAAAAAGTGTTATTTGAAGGAGCGCAAGGTACTTTATTAGACTTAGACTTAGGAACTTATCCATTTGTTACATCTTCTCATCCAATATCTGGAGGATTTGCTATTGGTGCAGGTATAGGACCAAATATGATAAAGGATGTTGTTGGTATAGTAAAAGCTTATACTACAAGAGTTGGAGAAGGTCCATTTGTTACAGAACAAATAAATGAAACTGGTGATAAGATAAGAGAACAAGGGCATGAATTTGGAGTAACTACTGGTAGACCAAGAAGATGCGGGTGGTTTGATGCTGTTATAGTAAAATATGCAGCTAGAGTTAATGGATTAACTAGTATTTCATTTATGTTATTAGATGTGTTAACTGGATTTGACAAAATTAAAGTTTGTACATCTTATAAAATGGACGATAAAATAATAACAGATTTCCCAGCTTCGTTAGATGATTTAGCAAAATGTGAACCTATATATGAAGAATTAGATGGATGGAATGAAGATATAACTCAAGTAGACAATTTTGATGACCTTCCAGAAAATGCAAAGAAATATATTGCTAAAATAGAAGAGTTGATTGGAGTAAGTGTAGATATGGTTTCTGTTGGGCCTAATAGAGCTCAAACTATAATAAGAAAAAACATATTTGCTTAGTATCTTAAGTAAGTGATTTAAATTATAAATGATTAAAAAAAAGAGTATCTCAAGATAATATTTACAATTATTAGAGATGCTCTTTTATATTGAGTTAAAATTATTTATGTATATTTTAATAAAATTAAGGTCGAATTTATACCCTTGAATTAGATGTCTTATTTAGATGATTTTGTTGAAAATCAATGATTCAGGATTATTTTAATTATATACTAAAAAAAATAAAAAAAACTGTTGACTAAAAGTTATACAGCAGTTATAATATAACTTGTGAGTGAAAGAAACGACGAAAAAAGTCGAAAAAATGTGGTCTATTAGCTCAGTCGGTAGAGCACCTGACTTTTAATCAGGGTGTCCCGCGTTCGAGTCGCGGATAGATCACCAAATCATGGCTCGTTGGTCAAGAGGTTAAGACACCGCCCTTTCACGGCGGTAACAGGGGTTCAATTCCCCTACGAGTCACCAATATGGGACTATAGCTCAGCTGGGAGAGCACCTGCCTTACAAGCAGGGGGTCACAGGTTCGAGCCCTGTTAGTCCCACCAGTTTTTAGATGAAAAATACTATATATGCTGGTGTGGCTCAACGGTAGAGCAGCTGACTTGTAATCAGCAGGTTGTAGGTTCGATTCCTATCACCAGTTCCACAAAATACATACATGTAAATTAATATAATTTTCTATGCTACAGGATACTTTTAGGTATCTTTTTTTTAATTGCGTCAAAAATTAATTATAATTAAATTTTTAAATATTATACAATATCATATATTTAGAAACAGAGTCTATAAATGTACTATAATAAATTTAAATAATGCAATATATTAAGAATGATATTAATATATATAAAATTACAAACTAGATAAATGATTAGTATATTAAAAGGTATATTAGGAATACAATTAGAAAAACTGAATGGATAATGTGATTATATAGTATAAGTTTTAAACAGAGAAGCAAGTATGTTCTTACCTCTCTATTTAAAAATAAAAAAATGTTTTTTAAGGGCTACTTTATTTAAATCTCTCCCATCTCAAATCATCTCCAGTAAATTCTAAAATTCTAAACTTATCTAAAATCCTAGATAGAATTCTTTGAGTATAAGTATTTCCTATTTGAGATGGTGTTAAGTTGGTTGATATAATAATCTTTTTACCAGCAACAAGTCTTGTGTTTACAATATTGAAAATTTCTCCACTAGTAAAAGAATTATTAAGTTCAGTACCAAGGTCATCTATTATTAATAAATCACAATCAAACAAGTTTTTATAATTTTCTTCACTTATTTGATTGTTTGGGTCTCTTCTAAATTTATAGTCTTCAAGAATATCTAAAATTCTAAAAGATGTTTGATAAATTACAACATTACCTTTGTCTAACAATTCTTTTGCAATACAGTTACACATATATGTTTTACCTAGTCCAGTAGAACCATAAAACAATAAGTTTTCACTATTATCTACCTTAAAGTCATGAACAAAATTTTCGCAGATACTTAGATTATTTAACATATTTTCTCTTGGAGATATTTCTCCATCAGGACTTTTCTTAGGAGAAAATATATTCAAGTTAAAATTCGAAAAATTTTCCTGACTTAAAATTCTATCTAAATTAGACATTTTATAAGCCTCATTTACAATTTCTTGTTTTAGACAAGAACATTTTTCACCATTAGGTAAAAATCCTTTGTCTTTACAAGAGTCACATTGAAACTTTATTTCTAAGTAATCAAGAGATATGTTGTTTTTAACTAAAAGTTCTTCTTTTCTCAATTTTAAAGATTCTATAGTTTTCTTAGACTCATTCACAATTTCATCTTTAGATTTAGGATTTAAAAGAACTGTTTTAGCTAAGTTAAGACCTATTTTAGAAATATCATCATCTATAGATTTTATCTCAGGAATTCTATTATAGACCTCATTTTTTCTATGTTCCAATAGTAGCTCATTTTTATCTCTTTTATTGGCATATTTAGCCAGTATTTTTCTTATTTTATCTTCATTCATTTAATCACCTACTTAAACTTTTCTTTTTGACTTTTTTTAATAATTTCATCGAGTTCATCAGATGTATATTGAGTAAATGTTTCGTTGAAATTATGAAACTTAGTTTTCTTGTAAGTATTGTTGTTTTGAGTAGTATTAATCTGCTTCTTATTAATATTCTCCTTAACTATACGTTCTTCCTCTTTTTGCTTTAAATCATTTAAATTTTTTATATTTTTTTCGTGCCAATTTTTAATTATTCCATTTATATAAGATATACTTGGGTTTGGTATATTCTTAGATTTAGAACATGCATTTACTATTAAGTCCATATCCATGTCAAATTTATCAAACCAAGCATCCATGAGTTCTTTTTCTGATTTCGTTGCTTGTCTTGAAAATCCCAATTCATTGAAAATAGTTTTATATAAAATATATCGTTCACTTCTAATCAAGAAGCTGTCTTCAACATCTTTTGGGGTATATAAATTTGAATCATACCAGTTTCTAATAATGCCTTCGATGTATTTAACTGGTTTAGATGTACCAGTTTTATCTTTAACATATTCATAAGCACAAAGTATCATATCAGGGCCCATGTTGTATTTATTCATTATATCCATAATACTTATTTTTTCACTTGGGTCAAGATATCGACCAACTATTTTATTTATAGAATTGAACATCTTTCTAATACTTGGATTTTCAGAAGTAGATACAACTTTATCTGTATTAGATTTTACAGATGAATTATTACCTAATATATTTTCGATATAGAAATTTTTTAAATCTAAAAATTCTATTGAATAATTAAAATTATCATATTCTCCATTATCATGTATTTTTATAATCTTTTTTTCTTCCCAGAATTTCCAAGCAGATAGTACATCAGACAAAGGTATATTTAGGTTCTTGGCTATTGAGCTATTGTCAAACTTAGGATTAGAAGTAATATCACATGCCTGTCTATAGCCTAAAAGATAAACTTTTACGTATAACCCGTCCGCCATTGGCATAAATATATCTATAAAGATATTGGGAATAGTGATTTCACCTAAATCTATTTCATTGCTTTCTTTGAAAAACATTTTATCACCTCAGATTAAATTATATCATTTTTTGTATTACATTTGGTTGTAAACAAATAAAAGGTCATAAGATTAGCATGTAAATATTTTCTAAAAGTATTCATTTTAAAAAGGAGGAGATATTTTGGTTATAAAATTCAACCAAAAAGTAAGAAGAACATTATCAGTAGCAATTTTATTTATGGTACTAATAATAGGTTGCTTCATAGAAAAGGATGACAGTTTAGAAACGTACAAAGAAAAATCTAATTCAAAGATAAATCAATATAATATGGATGTTATATTTGATGATGAAACTAAGAGGTTAATGTGCAATCAGAGTGTTGAGTACATAAATAAGACAAAATCAAACATGGATAAAATATATTTCCATATATATCCGAATGCTTTTTCTAAAAAAGAATTTGCTCCTTTTGAAAAAGGTGAGATGACAAGAGCCTATCCTAATGGATTCAATGAAGGATATATAGATATAAAAAACATACTAAATAATAGCAGTAAAATGGAATATAAAATCAAAGGAGATAAAAATGATATACTAGAAATAGAATTGGGGAAAGAGTTAAAGCCAAATGAAAAGATATCTCTGGATATAAAATATAACGTAAAAATACCAAACTCAGTGGGAAGGTTTGGATATGGAGAAAACACTATAAATATTACTAATTGGTTTCCTATAGCTTGTGTTAATGATGAAAGAGGATGGAATCTAAAGAGTTATGAAACTATTGGGGACCCATTTTATAGTGAAACTAGTGATTTTCATGTGAAACTATTGATTCCAAATAAGTATAAGATTGCTCATACAGGTAAACTTGTTAATGACAAACATGATAACAAGAAAATGTTGTATGAGATAGAAGCTGAAAACGTTAGGGATTTTGCATTTATATTAAGTAGTAAATTTGATGTAAATAAAGTTGACTCAAAGGGTGTAGCTATTAGTACATACAATTTAAATAAGAAACTTTCTAGCAGAGCAACAGAGATTGCAAAAGATTCAATAAATATATTTAGTGAGTTGTTTGGCAAATACCCATATAAAGAATATTCTGTTGTAGCAAGTGATTTCTTTATAGGTGGAATGGAATATCCAATGCTTGTTATGATAGACCAAAGCTTATATAATGAAAAAAATGAGTTTTTACTTGAGTATGTTATAGCACATGAAACAGCGCATCAATGGTGGTATTCTGCTGTTGGAAATGATGAAATAAGTGAACCTTGGTTAGATGAAGCACTTACTGAATATTCTACAATAGTTTATTTTGAACAAAAATATGGAAAAGAAATGGCAAATAAACTTATAAAAACTATGCAAATACAAACAAAGAGTTATTTGAGTGAAAACATATTTAAACCATCAAATGAGTATAAAAATTCTACTGAATACAGTTTAAATGTTTATACAAAAGGAGCAACAGCTTTTAATGAAGTAAGAAAAGAAGTTGGAGATAAGGTATTCTTTGAAACACTAAATGAATATTACAATAAATACAAACATAAAAATGCCAATGGAAGAGCTTTTGTAGAGTTATGGAACAGTAAAGGGGTAGATATAAATAAGATTATAAGTGAATACAAGTAAATTTCGTACAGAGTATTAAATTTTATTTAATACTCTGTTTTTTTGGTATAATATAATTTATAAGGCAGAAAAAGAGGTGAAATAATGCTAAAGTATTGTTCAGTGGGAAGTGGTAGTAGTGGAAATTGCCACTATATAGGATATAAAAATACTAATATACTGGTAGATGCAGGATTAAGTGGAAAGAGAATAACTACAGGTCTTAAAGACATTGGAGTAGATTCAGATAAATTAAAAGGGATATTTATAACTCATGAGCATATTGACCATATAAAAGGGGCAGGTATATTGTCAAGAAAGTTTGACATACCAGTGTTTGCTAATATAAAGACATGGTGTTCTATGAAAGACAAGCTTGGTGATATTAAGGACAAAAATATGAAGGTCTTTGAAAATGATAAAACTTATTCATTAGGAGATGTTATAGTAAGACCTTTTTCGATAGAACATGATGCAGCTGACCCAGTTGGATATAATTTCTATACAGAAAACGATGAAAAAATGTCTATAGCTACTGATATAGGGTGTATTACTGAAAATATAAAAAAACATCTATATAAATCTAAATTAGTGGTATTAGAATCAAATTATGACCCTAATATGCTTATGATGGGTTCATATACATATGCTTTAAAGAAAAGAGTAATGTCAGATACAGGACATTTATCTAATGAAGATGCAGCAAATTTCTGTGTTGAACTTATTGATAAAGGTACAGAATCTATATTGTTAGCACATTTAAGTAAAGAAAATAATTTTCCAGAATTGGCATATGAAACTTCAAAGGGAGTATTAGCATCAAACGATATAGTAGTTGGGCAAGATGTAAAACTAGATGTATTATCACGCAATGATGTTTCTAATGTTTATAAGATGAAGTAGAGGTGAATAACTTTGCTAAAAAGAAATTTCGAAAATGTTGAGGATAATAAAATCTTATATTCTATAAAGCAAGGGATGATTTTAGCAATACCTGCTATTATGACTGGTTCAATTGCACTTGTTATTTTGAATCTTCCAATAAAAATTTATCAAGAATATATAGCAAGTTTATTTAATGGTGAGATTTTAAATATGCTTACATTTATAAATGATTCTACCTTAGGAATTATCTCATTAATAATATTGTTGACAATAAGTTATAGCTATGGAAAAATCTATGGGAGCAAGTATACAGTACTTGTTCCTATAGTTGCAATGTGCTCTTTTTTAGTATTTTCACATGGTAGTGAAATAGATTCTTATGTGGAGATATTTAAAACAAAGTGGTTGTTTACAGCTATTATTGTTTCCATAACGTCTTCTATGTTATTTGTAAAGCTCACAGAGTCTTTTATAACAAGTGTAAAGTTTCATACAGAGGGGGCTGATGCTGATTTTAATATGGTGGTTTCAGCTATAATTCCATTTATAACTGTAGTATTTTTATTTTCTATTTTGCGTGTAATAGTAATAAATCTAATTGGAAGTTCAAATTTTCAAGATATATTTTATAATTTATTTTCAAATATATTTAATAGTATGGGAAGAAACCTTATGAGTGCTTTGCTATTTATATTTCTAATGCATTTTATGTGGTTCTTTGGTATTCATGGAAGTAATGTACTTGACACAGTTGCAAAAAATTTATTTGAAAATGGGATGGCAATTAACATAAATTTAGTTAATAATAATCAATTACCAACAGAAATTTTTACTAAGACTTTTTTTGATACAATGGTTTTATTTGGTGGATGTGGAGCTTTGTTGTGTTTAGTAATTGCCATTTTTCTTAGTGAGAAACGTATAAATGTAAGAAAGCTGGCTAAAATTGCTTCAATACCAGCTCTTTTTAATATAAATGAGATGCTAGTTTTTGGGATTCCAATTGTTTTTAACTACATCATGTTTATACCATTTATAATTACACCTATGATTCTAACAATTACAAGTTATGTAGCTATGTCTACAGGTATTGTACCTTGCACAGTTTCTGCAGTAGAATGGACATCACCTATATTTTTAAGTGGATATATGGCTACAGATTCAATAAGAGGAAGTTTGTTGCAATTGTTTAATTTGTGTGTAGGAGTTATGATTTATATTCCATTTATAAAGATGTCACAAAATAGATATATTTACATGTTTAAAAATAATATAGAAAATTTAACAAATTTAGTAAAAAAATGCGAATTAACAGGAGAACAACCAAATATTTTAAATCATAGTGGAAAAATAGGTTCAATATCAAAAATGCTAGCATCAGATTTAAAGTTTGCTATGAAAAAAGAAGATATAGAGATTTTTTATCAACCACAAGTTAATTATGATGGGAATATTGTAGGAGCAGAGGGGTTACTTAGGTGGAGGCATTCAATAGGTGGATTTATTTATCCGCCACTTGTTATACTTTTAGCTAAAGAAGAAGGTTTTTTAGATGAACTTGGAAAGTATATTATTAATAAAGCATGTGTTGATTTAAAGAAAAGTGAAAACTTATTAATAAATCCTATTAAATTTTCTGTAAATATATCTCCAGACCAACTTAATGCTCCTAATTTACCAGAGCAAATAAAAAATATAATTGAGAATAATAATATCAACCCTAATATGCTTGGTATAGAAATCACAGAGCAGGTTGCATTGTCAGGTTCTCAGATAATTATAGATCGAATAAATGCAATACATGATTTGGGTATAAAGCTTATTATGGATGATTTTGGAATGGGACACAGTTCCCTTGTATACCTCCAAAATAATAATTTTGATATAGTTAAGTTAGATGGTTCACTTGTTAAAGAGATACTTACAAACAAAAGAAGTAGTGAAATCATAATGTCTATTGTAAATCTTTCAAAAAACCTAGATTTTGATATAATCGTGGAGTATGTTGAAAATTTAAATCAGAGAGATAAGTTGTATGGCTTAGGATGTGAAATATATCAAGGATATTATTATAGTAAAGCTATACCTTTTGAGGAGTTTATAGATTATGCAAATCGAGAACTTGCTAAATAGTCTTACTAATAGTTTGTAAGTTATATTAGTATATAAATTTGTAATAAGATTAAGTTTAGGAGAAGTATATGAATATAAGTATAGTTGTAGTAGGTAAAATTAAAGAAAAATATTTAAAGTTAGGTATTGATGAATTTAGAAAGAGGCTTTCTAAGTATTGCAAGTTGGAAATTATAGAGTTAGATGATGAAAAAGCTCCCGAAAATTTAAGTGCTAAGGAAATGGAAATTATAAAAGATAAAGAGGGAAAGAAGATTTTAGGTAAGATAAAGCATAACAGCTATGTTATAGCTCTTGCTATTGATGGAAAGAATTTGTCTTCCGAAGAACTGGCTAAGACTATGAGTGATTTAGCAGTTAGAGGTAACAGTAGTCTTTGTTTTATAATTGGAGGTTCTCTAGGGCTTTCTGATGATGTTTTGGCTAGGGCTGATTATAGATTATCTTTTTCTAGGATGACTTTTCCTCATCAGATGATGAGGTTGATATTGTTAGAGCAGATTTATAGGGCTTATAGGATAAATAATGGGGAACCATATCATAAGTAAGGGAGCACGTTAGTCTTAACCACTGAAATAAGTTGGTTAAGGCTACTTTTATTTTACAGGTATATAATAAGTTAAAGTACAAATAATATATAGTATTTTGATATAAATTATCAGATTAGATTTAGTAAAGTATCGAAATTGATTAAAATATAGATAAATAAGTAGATAAAGAGGGATTAAACAATGAAGTATAAAATAATAAATTAGGTGAGGTCTGATTTAGAAGAGAAAAACTTTGAAAAAGTGGATGAAGTTGAAATTTTAAGAAACTTAGCATCTTGTGTCGGTTTAGGTGTAACTAAAGAAGAAATGAATAAATTAAGAAATTTATCATCAGAGGAATTAAAAAATATTGCGGAGAAATGCAAGAAAGCATATTTACATGCTGTAGACTTTATAACAACAGAACTGCCTTTAACTAGTCATGGATATTTGCCTTATTCATTACAGTTAACATATTTCATTTGCATTAAGAAATGCATTAAGTAAAACATATGCTCTTATTCTTTCTAGGAACAACCTTAGAAGCTTACTGGACGGAGCTCTAATAAATACACAGTCAGTACTGTCTATAGTCAATAAAAATGAATATCATCACATTTTCCCAAAAGATTATTTGAAAAATAAAGGGTTTAATAAAAATTAAATTAACTGTAATGGAAATATATGTATAATTAATCTGAATAACAGTAGAACTATATCAAATAAAGTACCTAGTGATTATTTCAAAATAATTAAAAATAATTTAGGTGAGAACTTAAAAGATGTGTTAAGTAGTAATTTCATAGATTAAGAAAGCTATGAGTACGCCTTAAAAGATGATTATGCTGGATTTATAACAGCTAGAATAAATTAATAGTAAAAAAGCTAAGGAATTGTGTGAAGATGACTTAGCTGTTTTACCTGGACATGATTTATTTAGAGAACAAGATATTGACGAAACAAGTAACAATGAACAATTAACTCTAATTTAATATTATTTTATAAAATTGTAGCAAAATATATGCTCTGTTGGATTTATAATGGAGCAGTGTTTCAAAGGTAATAATGAATAAGAAAAGAGAAATAGATAGCATAGAGATATAAATAAATGATGATGTGATAATATACTTAATGAAGGATGGGCTGCCTAAATAACAAGGTAACCCATCCTTTTTGTATTTACTTGGAATAAATTGTGTAAATTTGAAAAGTAAATATATAAAAAGTAGACAAATACGTAAATTATAGTCTATTTGTAGTTAATATGAGATTGGCATTTTAAATAGGATAATACTCTAATTTTTATAAGAGTTAAAGCAAGCATGTATTATTACTTAAATATTTGTATAATCAACATCTAGTAATTTACCTTTTTGGTGAAAATGATTAATAAGTTTTTTAGGATAATTCATTATTAATTCATTTGGAAAATTAATTTCTTTTAAGATATTCTCAGAATACTCATAGTTACCTATATCAAAACAAATGTGAGCATCTGAAGTTAGTATGATTTTAGTACCATGTTTTTTGCAAAGTGTAGCAATATACTTACAATTATCCGAGCTACCATTTCTTGACACTCCTTTGATAGAACAATTATTTATCTCTATTAAGATATTCTTTTCCATGGCTAATTTAATGATTAATTCATAGTCGATTGGGTAGTTTGGGTTTCCAAGGTGGCCTAATATTTCAATATTATCATGCTTATTTATTGCATTTATTAAGGCTTTAGTATTATTCTCTAATGTATTTGGTGAAAAAACGGCTTCGTGAAATGACAAAATAAGATAATCTAATCGAGAAATGACAAAGGGTTCTAAATCGATGTTTCCTTCAGTGTCTAGTGTATTTGCTTCACATCCTCTTAAGATTATAATGTTATTTATGATTCTTGGGATATTTTGAATGTTGTGAAAGTACCATTTGTGGGGAGAACCAGGCATCTTAGGACCATGTTCAGATGTACCTAGTATCTTAATTCCATTTTCTTTACAATAATTAATATTTTCTAACAAAGTGCTATAGCCATGACCACTGACTATAGAGTGGGTGTGTAAATCTGATAAAAAATTCATATAAATTCCTCCTCTATAAAAGATGAGGGTAACGTAATTTATATTATAAAATGAACAGGAAAGAAAATCAATAGTTACACAATTAGACAAAAATATTGAAATATTGTAGAATTAAGCTTAATAATAAATATTTAACAGTATTACTGCTTATAGGGGAGGTTAACTATGATACAAAAGAAGCTATCAAGGAAAGAAAAAGTTTTAATTTGCTTGAAAAGATTAACAGAAGAACACTTGAACCTTAATAATGGCATTAGATTTGGATTTGATGCAGAACATATTGCTACTGAAGTAGGTATAAATAGAAGTAATGCTAGTAAGGAATTAAATCAATTAATAAAGGAAAATATCATTATAAAGATAAAGGGAAAACCTGTTCAGTACTTATATAAAGAACGTATTGAGAGTATTTTAGGAAAGAAACTAAATACAGGGATATTTGATAATATTAACTCTATAAACGAATATAGTGAAAATGATTCTATCAAAGATGAGTATATTGTAGAGGGTATAAAAAAAGAGAACAATATTTTTAATTTAGTAGGATGTGACGGAAGTTTAAAGTCCCAGATAGAGCAAGCTAAAGCAGCAGTAATATATCCACCTAAGGGGTTGAGTACATTAATAATAGGACCTACAGGAGTTGGTAAATCTATATTTGCAGAATATATGTATAAGTATAGTTTAACTATAAAAGAAGATAGTGATAATGCACCATTTATCATATTTAACTGTGCTGATTATTCTGATAATCAGCAATTATTATTAGCACAGCTTTTTGGATATGTAAAAGGAGCATTTACTGGAGCTGATAAAGATAAATATGGTATTGTACATGAAGCTAATAATGGAATATTGTTTTTAGATGAAGTTCATCGACTATCTGCAGAGGGACAAGAAATGTTATTTCTGCTTATGGATAAAGGTATATATAGAAGATTAGGAGAGGCTAATAAGGTACATGAGTGTAGGGTTATGATAATTGCAGCTACTACAGAAGATCCAGAGATAGCAATGTTGGAAACGTTTTTAAGAAGAATACCTGTAACTATAAAGATTCCGTCTTTAGAGGAAAGAGGCTTTCAAGAGAGAATGAAGCTTATATGTTATTTTTTTAAAGAAGAAAGTATTAGGATTGGTGTTAAGTTAAAGGTTTCAAAAGAAGTTATTAAGGCATTTATTTTATATAAGTGTAAGGGAAATATAGGACAATTAAAAAGCGACATACAATTAATTTGTGCAAGAGCTTTTTTAGATTATATGACCTATAAAAGAGAATGTGTATATGTAAGACTCTCTCTTCTACCAAACAATATTAGAGAATCATTATATGGAAATAATAGAAAAGAGGAGTTTGTACAAAACTTCAGTTTTATTGGGAAAGATGATATTATTTTTTTACCAGAAGAAAAGAATTTTGAAAGTGAAAATTTATTAATAGAAAATAAAAAATATGATTTAGATTTCTATGGAATGATAAAAGAAACTTGGAATAAACTTCAACAGGAAGGGATTAAAGAGTCACAAATTAGAAGCGTTATAGATGAAGATATACAGAAGTATTCCTATAATTTAATGAATACTTTTATATATAATAGTAGTAATCAAACAGCTTATAACAATATTGTTAATGATTCAATTGCAACTACTGTGAAGTATATTTTACAAAAGCATGATAAATGGAGCAAAAGAGAAGGATTAGATAAATTAATAAAAGCTATAGCCTTACATATTCAGAATTTAATTGAAAGAATAAAGATTGGGAACATAGTAAAGCATCCTAATAAAGATGAGATTATGAAGGAAAGAGCATATGAATATAACATAGCAAAAGAAATATTATCTAACATGTCGTTAATGTATGGAGTTGAGTTTCCAGAAGATGAAGCAATTTTTTTAGCAACGTTTCTTTATTTATCTTATGTGGGATTAAATGAGGAGAGTATAGCAATATTAGTTATAATGCATGGTGAATCTACGGCATCTAGCATGGTGAATGTAGCTAATACTTTACTGGATTGTAACCATGCGGTGGCAATCAATATGGGATTAGAAGATAGAGTTCAGGATATTTTAGTCCAAGCTGTAGAAATAGCCAATGAAATTGACAAAGGAAAGGGAATTTTAATTCTAACTGATATGGGATCTATTTTAACATTTGCTAAAGTTATTCATGATGCTACTGGAAAAGAAGTAAAAGCAATAGATATGGTAAGTACACCTATTGTAATAGAAGCAACTAGAAAGGCCTTAACTCCGGAAATGACATTAGAGAAATTATATTTTAATATTATAGAATCTATAAAGAAACATTATGGAGATATGGAAATTATGTATGCTGAAAAAGATAATGGTGGTAGATATTTTGATAGATTACTAATTGATAATATTAGTAAAACTTTGACTTTTTTAAATGGGGAAAAGGCTTATTTTATATTAAAAGAAGTAATTAATAGAATTAGCGAACATTATTCTTTAGTAATTCAAGATGAGCTTTTAGTAAAGTTTATATTTCATTGTTCATGTATGATTGAAAGAGTAATAATAAAAGAGTCTTTAGTTTATAAATTATATGAAGAAAGAATTAGTAGAAGTAAAGAATTATATTTAGTTATAAAAGAAAGCTTTAAGCTTGTAGAAGAGACATTCGATATAATTATTTCAGATATGGAATATGCAAATATATTAGATATATTTGAATCACAGTATGATACAGATAAATTCAAAAGTTGATACAAAATTTAAATATAGCCAAAAGGCTATCTTTTTTTTACCTATTTTTGATACAGATTTGATACAGGTTTGAAAAAGATTTTGATACATATTGAAAAAGTGAGTTTTTTTTATAAATTAAGTAAAAAGATTTGATTAAATCCTGTAAAATAGCCATTTGTTATTGATACACATAAGTTGGCACAACAATTGCTTATATAAAAAGTGACAAGAAAAGTGAGGTGAGATTGGTGATTGGGATAATAGTTATGACTCATGGGAATTTTAGTGAAGAAGTTATAAAAAGCTGTGAACTTATTGCAGGACCAGCAGAAAGAACAGCAGCAATTAAACTAAATAGGAATGATAATATTGAAGACTTAAATAGAAATTTTGTAGAAAAGTTAAATGAATTAGATGAAGGTGACGGAGTTTTAGTATTAGCTGACCTATTAGGAGGTTCACCAAGTAATGTTGCAAGTTTAAACCTTAAAAAAGGTGGAAAGTTTCATGCACTTACTGGAGTAAATCTTCCAATGCTACTTGAAGCTTTAATTAATAGAGATGGAAAAAGTTTAGAAGAGTTAGCAGAGACATGTATTGAAGCGGGGAAAACTGGTATAAACCATATTAATAAAGTTCTTGGCTCAATGTAATAGAAAAAGGAGTTCGATTAAAAATGTCTTTAGTAAAATATTGCAGATGTGATGATAGATTAATACATGGTCAAGTGATATATAAATGGGTTAAGCATCTAGGTGTTAAAAAAATAGTAGTAGTAGATGATGAAACAACCAATGATGTTATTGCTAAAGGTTTGATAAAAATGGCAGCACCAAAGAATATTGATTTATCAATATTAACTGTAAGTGAATCAAGGAGGTATTTTTATAATAACCAAGCTGATGATAACGTTTTTGTATTAATTAAAAACTTAGATACTGCAAATAGAATGAGAGAAGAAGGAATTGATATTAAAAAACTTATTATTGGAAGAATACCTACAGGGATAGGAAAAAAGAAAATATCTCAAAGTGTATACATTAATAAAAAAGAATTTCTTTTAATAGATGAATTTATTAAAAAAAATATTAATGTATCAATTCAAATGGTACCTGACGAGGACGAAGTAGAGTTAAATCACATTATTAATCGCTATAAAGGAGAGTTTGTTTAGCAATGAATAAATATAAGGCAATCATACTCTGCCATGGAACTTGGGGAAAAGTATTAGTAGAAGAAGCAAATAAAAACTTTGGATTGTCAAATCAATACGAAGTTTTATCACTAAGCCCTGAAAAAGATGTTTCTGTATTCATGAAAGAGGTTGAAGAAATAGTAGATAAAGAGGATGTGAAAATTATAATATCAGATCTGTATGGGGGATCTACATCAAATGTTGCAATAGCTGTTGCTATAAGAAGAGGGATAGATGCAATAAATGGACTTAGCTTACAGACAATTTTAATCGTAGATGAAGAATTAAGCAAAGAAGATAAAGTACATACATTACCAGAAAGAATCGTCAGAAAAAATAATAGCCTTTGTGTGGATTTAATTAAAGAATTTAAAAAAATATAAATTATGAGGTGGATATAATGTCAAAAATAACATTAGTAAGAGTAGATCATAGATTAATTCATGGACAAGTTATAACAAAATGGGTGAAAATCGCTCAAGCTCAAAAAATAGTAATAGTTGATGACTTCTTAGGTCAAGATGAATTTATGGCTGACGTATATAGGATGGCAGCACCATCAGGAGTAGAAGTGGCTATTTTAACAGTAGAAGATGCAGGGCAAGCATTCCAAAACAATACTTTAGGAGATAAAAATATATTTATTCTATTTAAGAACGTTGATATGGCAAATAAGGCGTATAAGGCAGGTCTTAAGTATGAAAAGATTCAATTAGGAGGTATTCCAAATGAAGCAGGAAAGAAGATGGTATTTACAGCTGTTTCATTAGGAAATGAAGATGTAGAACAACTAAATGAACTTAATGAAAATGGGGTTGAAATAGTTCTACAGGTTATACCAGAGGAATCATCTATGACGTATGAAAATGCGTTAAAGAAATTTAAATAAAAATTTATAAATTAGGAGGAATTATAAATGGAATCTGTTTTGATGTTGGCAATTGTAACAGGATTATGGTATTGGTTTGCAGCAGGTCTTGCAGGGTATACCCTTTTCTCAACACTAAAGTCTCCTTTATTTATAGGTTTTAGCCTTGGATTACTTTGGGGTGATGTAACAACTGGTATGATTGTTGGTGCAAGTATAGAAATGGTTTATCTAGGAATGGTAGCAGCAGGAGGAAATATTCCATCAGATAAATGTTTAGCTGCTCTTATTGCAATACCAGTAGCACTTCAAACTGGTGTTAATGCAGAAGTTGCAGTATCTATTGCGGTACCTTTAGGTGTTATAGGAGTATTAGTTAATAACTTAAGAAGAACTGGTAATGCTGTATTAGTTCATAAGGCAGATAAGTATGCCGAAGAAGGTAATACAAAAGGTATCTGGAGATGTGCAACACTTTACTCTTTAATATTTGGGTTTGTTTTAAGATTTCCAATAGTTTTTGTATGTAACTTTTTTGGAGCAGATTTAGTTCAATCATTATTAGATGTTATACCACAATGGTTAATGAATGGATTAACAGTAATGGGTGGTATATTACCTGCATTAGGTTTTGCAACAACAATATTTACTATAGGTAAAAATAAATTCTTACCAATGTTTATTATAGGATTTTTTATGGTTCAATATTTTGAAATATCAATTACTGCAGCTGCAATATTTGGTGTTTGTATAGCTCTTTTAATTACATTTATGAAAGAAGATAAAAGGGTGGGTGAAGTATAATGCAAGAAATAAAAAACAAAGAAGTTAAAAATGAACAAGGTACGACTGAAGTTAATAAGACAAGAGTACTTACGAAGAAAGATGTAACAAAAACATATCTAAGATGGTGGTGGACAGCAGAATTATCTAACTCTTTTGAAAGAATGCAAGCATTAGCAGTTTGTGCAAGTTTCACTCCGGCTTTAGAAAAGTTATATAAGAGAAAAGAAGATTTAATAGATGCGTTAAAGAGGCACTTACAATTTTTTAATACTCAAGCTATATGGGGAGGGTTAATTCACGGTACAGTTTTAGCTATGGAAGAAGAGAAAGCTACTGAAGGAAAAATCCCAGGAGAAGTTATTTCAGGTGTTAAGAATGGGCTTATGGGACCTTTGGCTGGAATTGGAGATACTTTAGATTTTGGTACATTTCAAACAATATTCTTGGCTTTAGGTGCTTCATTTGGAGCAGAAGGAAGTGTTATAGGTGCATTTTTCCCAATAATGTTTAGTATATTACTATTTTGCGAAGGTTATTACTTATTCCATTTAGGATATTCTTTAGGTAGAGATTCAATTAAGAAAATTCTATCAGGTGGTATTGTCAATAAGATAATTGATGGTGCTTCAATTCTAGGAATGTTTATGATGGGAGCATTATCTGCAACTACAGTTAAGCTTTCAACTCCATTATCATTTGATATTGGTGGTAAAGCAATTGTTGTTCAAGACACATTAAATATGATTGCTCCAGGTTTATTACCACTTGGTGTTGTATTCTTCGTATATTGGGGAATGAAATACAAGAAGTGGACAATAACTAAGTTATTAGTAATTTTAGTTGTAGTAGCATTAGTAGGATCATTAATTGGAATATTCTAATTTACAATGATTAAAATATAGAATTTAATTTTAGGAGGAGAAAGACATGTCAGAAAAAATGTATACAGAGAAGGAATATTTAGAAGGAATTAGAGGAGCAACAGGAGAAAGAGCAGTATGGTTCTATCTTCTTATGAAAGAAGCTGAAAAATTAGGAGTTAATCCAGATGATATATGTAAAGAAGCAATATATGGATTTGGCAAAATGAGAGGTCAAAAATATAGCGTAGCAGATACTCCAGGAAAAATGGCAGAAATGTTATATAACAGTAAAGGACAAAAAGTGTTTGAAATGGAATTAGTAGAAAATACAGATGAGAATGGAGTTTTAAAATTCCATCACTGTCCATTAGATGCTGCTTGGAAAGAGTATGGATTAACTAAAGAAGAAAGAAAAGAAATTTGTAGATTAGCTTGCTACGGTGATTATGGAAGAGTTGATTGTGCACAAGGTGTTAGATTAGAGTTTGCTCAAAAATGTGCTCATGATGATGAAGTTTGCGAATTAGTATTCACAAGAAAATAGTTTTTAATGCTAAAAGCCTGTTCTTTAAGAACAGGCTTTAAAAAACAGAAAGTAGGTTGATTTATGGATATAAGCAGAAGTGTAGATAATAGTTTAAATAGAACAGTAGAATTCCTAAAAGAATTAATAAAAATTGATACACAACAAGGTGAACCTATTTCACAATGTCCTTTTGGTATCGGACCTAAAAAATCTTTAGATAAAACTTTAGATTACTGCACTAGTTTGGGTTTTAGCGTTAAAAATATTGATAATTATATTGGATATGCAGAAATTGGAGAGGGAGAAGAATTAATAGGAATTCCAATGCATTTAGATGTAGTTCCCCCAGGAGATGGTTGGAGTGTAGATCCATTTTCGGGAGCAGTAATTGACAATGTTATTTATGGAAGAGGTGCCATAGATAATAAGGGGGCTGTATCTATGCTTATACATGTATTGAAAAACATAAAGGATATGTACCCTACAATTAATAAAAGAATAAGATTAATTTTTGGTACAAATGAGGAAACAGGTATGAAGTGTATCAAATATTATTTAGATAAAGGTGAAGAAATTCCAAGTATGGGCTTTACTCCAGATGCTATGTATCCAGTGGTTAATGGAGAAAAAGGAAGAGTTCATATAAGGATAGAAAAAGAGATTAAAATTGATAAAAGTAAACCTTACATAATAGTAAGTGGAGGAACTAAAGAAAATGTTGTTCCGTCTTATTGTACTGCAAAGATTATTAATGGAATTATTTCAGAATTAACTACTAAAGGAGTAGCTGTGCATGCAAGTAATCCTGAAAAGGGAGAAAATGCTATATCTAAAATGATAATAAAGATAGTTAAAGATAATATGGATTTTCAGTATAGAGAAGATATAGAATTAGTTTCAAAATACCTTTGTAGTGACTATTATGGAGATGCATTGGGAATTAATCAATATGATGAGGTGTTCAAAAGCACTACTTTAAATTTAGGAATATTAAAAGTGAATGAAGAAAAAATCATATGTGAGTTAGATATAAGGTATGGTAAAAATATAGTTTTAAACAATATAATAGATAGATTCAAAAAGTTTTTTTGTAATGGTTGGAAAATAAAGATTATTGATCATAAAGACTTACATTATGTGGATGAGAGTAGTTTAGTACTTAAAAAGTTATTAGAAGCCTATGAAAAAGTAACAGATGAAAATGGATATACAATTGCTATGGGTGGTGGCACATATGCAAGTTGGTTTAAAGATATGGTGGCGTTTGGACCTAAGTTCTTAGAGTATAAAACTGGTGGTCATGGAGCAGATGAAAGAGTACCAATAGAGCATATACGAAAGAATATGGAGATATATACCTTGGCTTTAATAAAACTATTAGAATTGTAAAAGGAAAATAGAACTTATGTGCAAATATAATTAAGAATACATTAAAGGTAGGTATACCTGGAACTGGGAAAATAGGAATAAAAATAGCAGCTGGACTTGGTGGTGTTATTAAAACAATAAGGTTTTTGAGTTTGGAAATATTTATGTGTATTCTTTAAATAAAAGTTTATCTTTTAAGTGATAATTAAATATTTATTGATAAGGCTATGGCTTTAAAAATCATAGGCTTATTTTGATATTTTTTCCATTTTTGCAAAAATTATTATCCCTTTAAGAAAATTTCTTGAATTTTTTGAAATATTTTTTTATTAACTTAAAGTTAAAATTCTTTCTTCAAAGTAAATACTTAAATGAACTAAAATTTGAGTCCAATTTCTAATTACCTTTGGTTCAAAATCTCCATTTCGGTCTCTTGGAATATTTAAAGTTATTTCTCCAAAATCTGATTTAACATTTTTATTTCTATATCCATTTCTAGAGTTTTAGTATTTTTATTCTTATTATCATACCTATCATAACCTAGATGCTCATCAAGCTCCGCTTCTAACATTTGATGAATTGTACTTGCAAATAAATCCTTTAACATGTCTTGAACATCTGTAGTTGTTTTAACATCATATTCTTCAATAAGTTTTTTTAATATTTTGTTTTTGTTAAACATAAAAAGTGTGCACCTTCATTTATATAGTGATATTTAATATTTTAATTATCATTACTTTTTAGAAGAATACACACTTTATTTTAAAGACCAAGTTAATATTAATTAATTTTATATTATAGAAATAAATTTTTCTAATGCTGGATTTGTATTGTTTTTATTCCATACAACTACAACCTCGATTCTATTTTGTACTTCATTTATAGGTACAATTGCAATATCCTGTTTTATCATAGTATCTACAACACAAAATGAAGGTAAAATGGATATACCCATGTTAGAGGCTACTAGTGACTCAATAGTATTAAAATCATTTGAACGTTGTACAACATTAGGTACAAATCCCGCTTCACGATATCTATTCTGTATCATGGATTTTTGCCCATACTCATCTCCTGTTTCCTTTACAAAAATAAACTTCTCATGTTGTAGCTCAATTAAATCAATAGAATCCTCATTGCAAAGTGGATGACCATGGGGTAAAAGAGCTACCAAAGAATATCTTTCTACAGTTTTATATTCAAAATCTTTTAATGGTTGATTCTCTGGATTAATAACAAAGGCAAGATCCATAAAATTATTTTTTACTAAGTTTAAAAGTTCAGTTATCTCGTTAGTACAAATTTCCATAGATATATTAGGGTATGTATTAGAAAATTCTTTTAAATATTGTTGGAATTTGTTTTTTTCATATCCTATTAAGATTCCAATACTCAAAGTTCCAAAAGAACCATGTGCAAATTGTTGTGTCTTTTCAATAGCGTCATTGATATTTTTTATTATAGTACGAGCCTCAGATAAAAAAACTTTTCCAGCTGGTGTTAGCTCAACATGTCGTTTACTTCTTGTAAATAGAGTCACATTTATTTTTTCTTCTAAAGCTTTTATTTGTTGTGTAACAGCAGTTTGGGAAATATAAAACTTTTCTGCTGTTTTGGTAAAACTTAGATTTTCTGCTACAGATATAAAATATTCCAATTGCTTAGTATTCAAATAATCACCCCTATTTAAACTTTATTGTTTGTAGACCTTATTCATATATAATTAAAACTTATTATAGTATAAGAAAATTTACTTTTAAATAATATTGGAAAATATTTGTATAAAAATATATGTTTTAGACATATTTCTATATTAGGTTTTATAAAATTATCAAAGATAGACTAACTACTCCATCCTCAACATAAGTAGGCTGGAAAGGTAGTTAACATGGAGTAGCTCAATAATAAGAATAACTTATATATTCCCATGAAAACGATATTGGATTTAAGTAAGTTTGTCTCATAAAATGAAAGTATAGCAATTAATAATATTTTAAATGAGAAGGGAGAAAAAATGGAAGATAAATTTTATGCAAAAGGAAAAGGAAATAACGGATATGTTAAAAATCTTGAAGTTTGTTCCTTTAATGACTTAGATGGAACTTGTGGAATGTTTCAGATGGCTCTGTACAAAAGAGATGAAAAATACTATTTATATGGATGTTGTTTTGGGGGAAGTAAAAAAAATGGAGTAATGATTAGTGATGTGACAGATCCTTATAATCCACAATTTATAAAACATTTTCAAATGTTAAATCCAAAAGAGTATCCTACAACAACTACTCCAAAAATTCAAATAGCAGATGATTTAATGATAGTAGCTATGAGTTGTGGAAGTGGACCAGGAGCACTTGTAGATCAAGCTAAATTAGCAAGTATTAAGTGTGAAGCAGGAATCAGAATATATAGTTTAAAAGAAGACCCTTTAAATCCTAAGTTTTTAGGTTACTGGGATTGTGGATTAAAGCATGTAATGGGTGTTCATAGATTTATGTACAATGGTGGAAGATATGTACATTTATCAAGTGATTGTGTTGGATTTGAAGGTCTGATTTATAGAGTTATAGATATAATAGATCCAACTAATCCAGTGGAAATAGGTAAGTGGTGGAGACCAGACCAATATGCAGATGGATATCCAGATAGAACTTTTGATGCAGGAGCACCTCATTGCCCAGAATTTATGGATAAAGGATGGCTCCATGGGCCTCCATTTGTAAGAGATGGAAAAGCATATTGTGGTTATGGAGGAGCTGGTTTAGTTGTATTAGATGTTGAAGATTTAACAAGACCAAGATGCTTAGGTGAATTACCATTTATGCCTGCATTTTCTAGTAAACTCGCAGGAGCAAGAACTCATACAGCACTACCATTACCAGGAAGAGATTTAGTTGTTGTGCAAAATGAGGGAGAACGTTTCCAGTTTTTTAAGCCAGAGAGTATTACAGATGTTCAAGCTATGAATAATATACATATGGTTGATGTTAGTAATCCAACAAGACCAACATTAATTGCTCAATTCCCATATCCTGAAGTACCAAAGGATTTCCCATATCCTAACTTTAATGTTGCAGGGCTAGGAAAACCAGGGCCATTTGGTCCACATAACCTTCATGAGCCAATGGATAATAAACCATGGCTAGAGCAAAGAGGAGATAGAGTATATTGCTGTTATTTCCATGCAGGATTAAGGGTTTATGATGTATCAGATCCATATTACATCAAAGAGTTAGCATATTTTATACCACCAAATCCAAATAAAACGCCAGAAGAATCTTATTTCCCAGGATTCCCTGGACCACGCTTGGCAGTAACAGAAGATCTTATTGTTGACGATAGAGGTTACATCATTATAGATGCCCTAGATGATGGATTCTATATATTAAAAATGAAAGAAGATTAATAAACACTAAAGAGGGAGAGTTAAAAATGAAAATACTAGGTATTTCTTTTGGAACAAAAAATGGAAATAATGACACCATGTGTAAAGTGGCACTTAAAGGTGCTCAAGAAGCAGGAGCTGAAGTAGAATTTATTCAAATGTCATCTCTTAACATTAAACATTGTACTGGATGTTGTGCATGTGTTAAGACTTTATTATCTGGAAAAGGTAGTATGTGTGTATTAAAGGATGATTTTGAATGGTTACTTGACAAAATGAAAGATGCAGATGGGATAGTAGTTTCAGACCCTATATTTGAGGAAGGAGCATCAGGTCTATTCCATACTATAATGGACCGTTTTGGACCAAGAGCAGATAGAGGAAATAATATTATAGGAATAAAAGTTGCAGAAGCTACAGGAGGAAAAACTCCAGACCCAAGAATGCTTAATGATAAAGTAATATCATTCATGGGAATAGGAGGGTCAGACTGGGGTACAAGAGTTCAATGTGAGCATGCTATGTTAGCATTAATACCAATGTGGAAAGTTATAGATAATGCTTGGTTCCCATGGGCAAAGGAATTAGTAATGGATGGCTCAAAACTTGCTCAAGTTCATCAAATAGGTTTAAACATAGTTGAAGCAGCAGAAGATTTTGAAAAAGCTTTATACAAAGGAGAAGAAGGAGTCTGTCCACATTGTAATAATAGATTATTCTACCTTGAGCCAGGTACTAAAAAATCAATATGTGCTCTATGTGGTATAGTTGGAGAATTAGATACTGCAAGTGGAAAAACTGTATTTAGTTTCCCAGAAGAGCAATTAGGTCATGCTCATGATACTTTAGCAGGTAAGTTTATACATGGTGATGATATTAAGAAAATGGAAGGTCATTATGCAGAAGTTCGTAAAACACCAGAATTTAAAGAAAGAAAAGCCGCTTACAATTTTATAGAACCATTAACCAAAGAAAAGCATGCTGAACTTTCATTAGGAGAATAATTAAAATATGAAGACTCATATTTTAATTAGTGTTATAGGAGATTTATTATATGAATGAAAAGCCACACTTTAAACAAATTGGAATTATTAATATAGTAAATAATATCCAAATAGCACTTATCATATCGACTATAGAAGCAATTATTGCTTTAGTACCTGCATATTACAATGTTAGATTAGCTCCAGTGTTCATTGCTATGTTTATACCACTACACTTAATTTGTTTTGTAGTATCTATGATTGCAAATCCAATAACAATAAGGTTAGTGGGAATGAATCAAGCTATAGAAACTACTAATTATAATATAGGAAATGGATAGAAAGAAAAAAGAAATATTAACACTATCCATAGGGATTGCTTTACTACCTCCTTTATGGGCAGTGCTAGCACCTTATATAGGAATAAAAACTGGAGCAGTAGCATTAATTTGTGCAGGATTATATGTAACAAATGGTAATAAACGAAAAGATGGATTAAAAATAATGTTTGGTTTTTGGTGTGGAGATTTATGGGCAGTGTTGGCTATTATAATTATGGAATACATAAATCTCAACCCAAATCTAGAATTATTTTTAACACTTGGTATATTAGGTTTTTTTGCAGTTATAATTGCATCCTTATTTGAAAAAGTAATTTTCTTACCATCATGGCTTTGTGGTTGGGCCATAGGGCTAACTATTATGACAGGTGAAAGTATTATTAACTTACAAAGTCTTTGTATTCAAGTTGCTGTGGCTATGGCAGTAGGAGTATGGTATGTAGGAGCAGGTGTAGATTTATTTACTGTATGTATTTTGGAGAAAGATAAAAAAACGGGAAATTGAAAGCATATGAATATAATTTGATTATAGGAGAATGTTTATGGGATTTGAATTTAAAATAATGAGAAGTTTAATATATGTAGGACTTGCTAAGGAAGAGTATAGACCTAAATTAATGGACTGGTTATATCGCTACCATATTCCAGATAGTATTAGTAATTTTGGGCCATATTGTACTAAATATGCTTTTTATCAAGCATATCCTACACCAGATGAAGGCGAACGTTTTGGTGTACGTAAGATGCAATTAACAGAGCATTATTGGATTGTAGATGAACATATGCCTGAAATGGCAAATAGAATTATGACAGAATACATGCCTATGGATGTTCTCCGTTGGCAAGGGTGTATACCAGATGTGGAGAATAAAAAAGTTCATGAGAATGCAGAAAGTGGAGATGCAGGACGTGCAGTAGGTGGGGATAATGGATGTCCACCATTTATATTTGCTTTTGTTCCAATAAACTGGGAAGAAGATTTTAGAGGAAAAGGACGTACTGTACAAGATGGACCAAACTATCGTTGGCAATTTATGATTAAGTACCCAGATGGAATTTCTAAAGAAGAAGGAGAAGGATGGTTCTATGATGAGGTAGTTCCATACTTTACAAACTGCTGTTATGTTAATCGTTTTGTAAGTAGTAAAATCATGATTAACTATGGAGCAACTGCCTTTGATCGTGTAGTAGAACTATGGTTTGAAGGAGAAGAAGAATGGTATAAAGCTGTGGTTGAGGGGACAAAATCATTTATCAAAAAGCCAGAATGGGCACAAGAAGAAGAGTTCCCATATTTAAAACCACAATTTAATATTGCCTCAGTATTCTTAGGTGATATAGCAACTATGGACGCATATTCACAGTATCGTGGATATATTCCAATGAGATAAAATCAAGAAGTTCCTTTTATGATGACAAATAGTTAAAATAATAAAACTGTTATCATGAAGGGAATATTTTTGTGTCTAGAAAAACTTTTGAAGTAAAAGTTAAATATGTGAGAGAGTATTTTAAAGGTAAAGAATCATTGTTAGATACATGTAGACAATATAATATTTACAACGTATCATATTAATAAGTTTATACTTGAGTTATGAAGTAAAAAGAGTAATTCCAAAGATTACAAATGGTATGATAATTGTGATACTTCAAGTTTTAGAAGGTGTTGGAATTGTTAATAGGAAGAAATTTAATGAACATGAAGAACTCATATAACAGTAGGAGGATACAATGTATACAATTGGACAAGTATCTAAATTTTTAGGAATGTCTAGAGACACACTAAAATTTTATGAGGATAAAGGATTAGTAAATCCTAAGAAAAATGATGAAAATGGATATAGAAAATATAATCAGTTTGATATATATGATATTACAACAATAAATTTTTATAGAGAGATTGATATCGAAATTAAAAAAATTCAAGAAATAAGAAAAAGCAAGAGTATAAGCAATTTAGAACTTTTGCTATAAGAGAAAGAACAAACTCTTTAAGAATGTAAGGGATAATCATATGCTAAGTGAGTGATATGATTATCTCTTATTTATTAATTGAATTTAAGTAAAAATTACTTGTAGATATTCTCTTAAGCTGGAGCCTAGTTTTAATAGGTTTTTCACAATAAAAATTTATAGGCTAATATTTACTTTTATAGTAAAATATAAAGAAATTATTAGAGTAACATTCAAGGAGGAATAGGTATGGTTTTATTAATTGTTGATACACAAAAACTAATAACAAATGAAAAATTATATAAATTTCATGAATTTGTAGTAAATATAGAAAGCTTAATTGATACAGCAAGAAAAAATAATATAGAAGTAATCTATGTACGTCATGACGATGGAGTTGAAAATGAGTTGACTAAAGGTAAAAACGGATTTGAAATATATGAAAAATTTAAACCATGTGATGAAGAAAAAATCTTTGATAAAGGAGTAAATAGTGCTTTTAAGGGAACAGGCTTATTAGAATACTTAAAAAGTACTAGTGAAAAAAATATAATTATTGCTGGACTTCAAACAGATTACTGTATTGATGCTACTATAAAATGTGGATTTGAACATGGATTTAACATAATAGTCCCAGCTTATGCAAATACAACTGTTGATAATTCATTTATGTCAGCAGAACAATCATATAAATACTACAATGAATTTATCTGGAATGAAAGATATGCAGAATGTATTTCAGTGGACGAAACACTTAGAAGGATGAAATAAATATAGATTATTACATAAGAAAAAACTTAACTTATTTAGTCTAAAATATTAAAATCATAAGGAACATAGACTGTGACATTTATATTTACATAAGTTGATTTCAAATTTAAATTCCAACAAGGGATGTTAAATTCCAAATTAAAAATCAGACTTAATATATTAGAGTTATATATAAGGCACATCAATTTTATTTTGAATTAATGTGCTTTTTAGTTGTAGTAATTTATTCATAATCAATATAATTTTTATTATTTAAATCAATTTTTCTTGTGTTTCTTTATTTAAGAAACTCTTTTTTTATCTATAGAATCTATACATGTATTATAGTTTGTATTTTAGATAAGTTTAATTTTTGTCTTAATCTAAAACAAAAGTTAGACTTAAATGAAATTGAAAAGGCTAAAATTATCAAATAAAATAAATATTGTGGAGGTGATGAAAATCTAGTGATAATATAAAGACTAATCTTAACAAGAAAGTAGGGATTAATAGAAGTGGATAAAGAAATTGTATCAATTCTTCAGGTTTTATTAAATAGCACATTGATTACAGCTGACGAACTACAAGAAGAATCTAATGCATCAAAGAGGCAAATTACTTATAGAATAAATAAAATCAATGACATACTTAAAGTAAAAAAAGTACCACTTATATATTTAAGAGCTGATAAAGATATTATTGTTAAAAAAGATACAAAAGATGCAATTAGAGAAATCCTCGAAAAAAACTATTCTAAGAATACTTACTATTTTAGCAAAACAGAAAGACTTTTATATATGTATTTAATGCTTTTTATTAATCTGGAGGATATTTCAATTAATCATTTTATAGATTCTATAAAAGTAAGTAGGTCTACTGTAAATCTTGATTTTAAAGATTTGATACCAGAACTTGAAAAAAAGAACATTAAAGTTAAGAACAATCGTATAAACGGATATTACCTAGTCGGGAATGAGATGGAAATTAGAAGAGTACTTATTAAAAACATTATAGAAACTCTATCTAATGAGAAAAGTTCAAGAGTATTTGATATTTTTATTGAAGAGTATAAGTTAGATAGTTTTGAAGAAGCTAAAAAAATTATATTAAAGCTTGTAAAAAAATATGAAATTACTTTTGTTGAAGATAGATTAATAGAGTTTATATATATCTTTATCTTTCTAAAAGCAAGAATGTATTCAAATAGAATAGTTATTCAAGAAAATATAGATATTCCTAATATTGCAGTCATGAGTTCGATGAAGGAATACAAATTTGCTAGGGAGTTATTAGAAGTATATGAGAGTAAAGAGAAGATAAAATCTCATAATATAATGTATATTAGTGCTTGGATTTTAGGTATATCAGTAGGAAATGATGAAGAAGATACAGAAGATAGAGCTGTTATTTCAAAAATTGTAAATAAAATGATGACAAAGTTTGGATATTTAAGTGGAGTTTATTATATAAGTCAAGACAAAATATTTAAGAGACTATATTCTCATTTTAGACCAGCCTATTACAGACTTTTATTTAAATTACCTATTTATAATCCAATTTGTGAAAAGGTAAAAGAAGAATATAGATTAGTTTATAGAATTGTGAGTAATGCAATGAAAGAGTTTTGTGGGCTATTTGGAGAAGACATTCAAGAAGAGGAATTGGCATATTTAACTATGCATTTTGCAACCCTTTTCTCAGATAAAAAAGAGTTTGATGGACCTAGAAAAAGGAGAGCATTGATAGTTTGTTCAAATGGTGTTGGCAGTTCAGCTATTTTACATGCAGAACTTACAAGCTTGTTCCCTGATTTGCATTTTCTACCAATACTAGAATCCTCTGAACTGGGAAATATTAGTGAATCTGTAGACATTGTGTTTACAACTAATTATAAGGCGGAGGGTTTAAAAACAGATGTGCCAGTGATTAAAGTTAGTCCTGTTATGACCCCAAAAGAAAAATATAAGGTTACACGTGAAGTGTACATTCAATTGGGTGATATTTTTTTAAGGCAACCTAAAATCGATGAGGTTATGGATATAATAAAAAAATATGCGAAAGTAACTTCTGAAAGTATGCTTTCAAGTGAGTTATTAGCCTATTTTACACAGATAGAAAATTTTACGTCTAAGGAAGGAGAAGGACCTATGCTAAGTGACATTACTAATGAAACGCTAATAAAACTAAGGATAAAAGCTAAAGATTGGGAGGAAGCTATTAGACAGTCAGCTTCTGTCTTAGTTGAAAATAATAAAGTAACTGAAGCCTATGTAGATGCTATGGTTAATTCAGCAAAAGCGTCTGGACCATACATAGTAATTACAAAACATGTGGCACTTCCACATGCTAGACCAGAAGCAGGGGCAAAAGAAATTGCAATAGGGATTGCTACTTTAGAAAATCCTGTTGAATTTGGAAATGATAATAATGACCCTGTAAAATATGTATTTTGCTTAAGTGCAATAGATAATAATAGTCATTTACGTGCTATGTCAGAGTTAGTTGAACTATTGGAAGAAGAAGAATTCTTTAGAGTTTTGGATAATGCTAAGGAAGCTAATGAAATTATTGATTTTATAAAAACACATGAATTATAAAAGGGGGATTTAATTATGTATAAAATTTTAATCGCATGTAGAGCAGGAGTTGGCTCAAGTTTGATGTTAAAAATAAAGACTCAACAAATTATTAAGGAAAATAATTTTCCAATTGAAGTAGAGCATGGTTCATTAGACTCCTTAAATGGATTCAATGGAGATGCTGTAGAAACATTAATTGATGTTGCTGAAGAGTTAAAAAATAAAAATTTGAAATTTGATATAATTGGAATTCACAACATTGTTGACCGTAATGAAATTAAAACAGCATTAGAAAAATTTCTTGCATCAAAAGAAAAATAAAATTTAATAGAATAAGGAGGGCTATTTATGGAGTTTATTATTAGTTTATTGAGTACGCCAGCTGTTTTACTTGGTGTAGTTGCATTTATAGGATTGATTCTTCAAAAGAAACCAGCTGTCGAAGTATTTACTGGAGCTTCAAAAACACTTATAGGTTTCTTGATATTTGGTATTGGTGCTTCAGCTATGACTGGAGCATTACAGAACTTCAATAAATTATTTCAACAAGGTTTTGGAATTACAGGTGTTATAGCTTCACCAGAAGCAGCTACTGCACTTGCACAAGGTACATATGGTTTTGCGGTTTCATGTACATTGATTCTTGGATTCATATTAAACTTAGTTTTTGCACGTATTACAAGATTCAAAAATATTTTCTTTACAACAGGTCATAGTTTATTCTTTTCTTGTGTATTAGTTTTGATTATGAAAGCACATGGATTCGATAACACAATTACTATTTTAGTGGGTGGTACTATCTTAGGATTTATGTCTGCTGCATTACCTCAATTCTGTCAACCATTTATGCGTGAACTGACAGGTGGGGATGAACAAGCTATTGGTCACTTCAACATGATTGGTTATGGCTTATCAGGTTATATTGGTCGTTTATTTTCAAAGCATAAAGAAGAAACAACAGAAACGATTAAATTTCCTAAGTGGTTATCAATATTTAGAGATTTCTTAATGGGTCTGTCTATAGTTATGTTAATCTTATTCTATGTAGCAACTTTAAAAGCTGGACACGCATTTACTCAGGAACTTGCTGGCTCAACACATTGGTTAGTATTCCCTCTTATAGAAGCATTTACATTCGTAGCTGGTATGTCAATATTAATGTCTGGTGTTCGTATGTTCTTGGCTGAAATAACTGCAGCATTCGTAATTATTTCAGAAAAATATATTCCAGGTTCACGTCCTGCATTAGATGTACCAACAGTATTTCCATACGCACCAAATGCAGTTATTATTGGATTTATCTCAGCATATGCTGCTGGTCTATTAGCAATTGTTATTATGGCATCATTTCCTAATATATTCCCTGTAGTAATTATTCCAGCTGCTCATATATGTTTCTTCTCAGGTGGTACAGCTGCGGTATTTGGTAATGCATCAGGAGGATGGAGAGGAGCTATTGTTGGCTCATTCGTTGTAGGATTATTTCTTGCATTCTTACCAGTTATACTATATCCAGTTTATGGAACACTTGGTATAGAAGGAGCAACTTTCCCTAATATTGATTATAACGTGGTTGGTTCAATATTACATAATATTTTACAATTTATAAAACCTATCTAAAACATATTAATATTATACAAGGATAATAGGTATTCCTATTATAATTTTAAGGAGGATAAATCTATGGTAGAAAATACATTACCTGTATTTCTAGAGAATCTATCTAATGAAGTTGCAACGTTCATTGCTTCAATAGATGAAGTATCTATAAACAAAGCATGTGATTTAATTTTCGAAGCAGAAAGAAGTTATGGACGTGTGCATGTAACTGGTATTGGTAAACCAGGTCATGTATCAGGGTATATTTCTTCATTACTTTCATCTACTGGAACACCAGCATATGTATTGCATGGTACAGAAGCAGTACATGGGTCAAGTGGTCAAGTACTTGAGGGTGATGTTGTTATTGCAATATCGAATAGTGGTGAAACTCAAGAATTAAAAGCAACTGTTGAAACATTAAAAGCAAATGGAGCAAAAATAATTGGGGTGAGTGGTAATGTTGATTCATACTTAAAAAATTCTTCTGATATATTCCTATTTGCAGGCGTTAAACAGGAAGGAGATTGCCTTAATAAGGCTCCTCGTGCATCAATTCTTGCTGAAACTATAGTATTACAATCATTAAGTGTTGCACTTCAGTACGCTAAAGGTCTTGATGCAAAGCAGTATTTAAAGTGGCATCCAGGAGGAAGTCTTGGAAAGTCTATTAGAGAGGGAATATAATTTTATGAAATATAAAGGTATTATATGTGCAATGATAACTCCATTTGATGAAAATCAAAATATCAATCCACACGCAACATGTGAATTGATTGATTATCTAATTGATAGAGGAATCTATGGATTATTTATTTTAGGAACTAATGGTGAATGTCATGTACTTACAGATGATGAAAAGGTTGAATTTGCAAAGATTGTTATCAATCACACTAACAATCGTGTACCTGTTTTTGTTGGAACAGGAGGTAATTCAACTCGTGAAGTTATAAGTTTATCCAAGAGAATGGAAGAAATAGGTGCAAGTGCATTATCAATTATTACGCCATATTTTGTAACACCAACACAACAGGAATTAATTTTACATTATAAAACTATTGCTAATGCAGTTAACTTACCAATTATGATGTATAACATGCCAAGTAAGACTGGAATTAATATTGAACCTGAGTCAGTACATGAATTATCTAAGGTAAAGAATATTGTTGGAATAAAGGATAGTAGTGGTAAGCTTGATAATATAAAAGCTTATATTGAAATAACTAGGAATGAAGACTTTAGTGTATTTTCAGGTTCAGATTCCCTTATTCTTGATACTTTGAAATCTGGTGGGCAAGGTGCTGTAGCAGCCACAGCAAATTTTTTAACAGAGATTGATATTGCTATTTATGATAACTTTATTAAGGGTGATTTAAGAGCAGCTCAAAAAGCTCAAAATAGTATTGAAGAACTTCGTCGTATCCTAAAATTTGGGACTATTCCATCTGTTATAAAGAAAACTGTTGTCTTGAATGGAATTAATGTTGGGACTGCACGACTTCCTGTAATTGAGCCAATGGGAGAATTGCTTGAAGAAATTAAGCAAGTAGTTGAAAATTATAAAACTTTATTCAATAAAAACTGTGAGAATAGATAACACAGATAGTGACATCACATTGACATATAACTAATATAGTATTGTAAAATGGGATTGGAATTAATGAAGAATCAAAATGCTTTGATGAATGTAGAGGTGAATGGTATGAAAAAGATGAATATAACTAAAAGAATGGTAGAATGTGGAGCTCTAGCAATTGTAAGAGTGGAAACACTTGAGCGTGCATGTGAGATTGCTGAAGGCTGTATTAAAGGTGGAGTACCAGTTATAGAAATGAGTTATACCTTGAATAATGCTGGAGAAATCATTCAAGGGCTTAGCAAAAAGTATGGTAAAAGACTTTGTGTGGGTGCTGGAACAGTTTTGGATAGTGAAACAGCTCGTCATGCCATTTTACATGGAGCTCAGTTCATTATTGCACCGAATTACAATGAAGGTGTAGCAAAAACTTGTAATAGATATCAAATTCCTTACGCACCAGGGTGTACATCACTAACAGAAGCAGTAGATGCATTGAGTTTAGGAGCTACCTTTATCAAAGCTTTTCCAATATCAGATTTCTATGGACCTAAACTAGTAAAGGTATTTAAAACACCAATACCTGATATGCCAATATTGGCAAGTGGTGGAATTACTCTTGATAACTTGCATATATGGTTGGAAAATGGTGTTGATGTGTGTGGATTTGGTGGGTTATTAACCAAGGGTAGTGTTGAAGATATTGCTGAAAATGCCAGAAAGATTCGTGAAACAATTAAAAATATAAGAAAAGCTTAAAGTTAGAGCTGTTGCTAAACAATTATAAATTGATGTGTAACAGCTTTTTTTTTACGAAGAGTAGCTTATTTTCAAGAAATAAATTTCATTTAAAATTCCAAAAAAGGAGTTGAATTTAAAATTTGATTAGAAAAAAATCAATTTTAAGGCAACTCCTTTATTATTTTTTTATTTGAAATGTAGATAAATTCAGCAATGCAACTAATAGTTAACATGGTGCAACTATATAAGTCTTGTGAATAAATCAATAAATAAATATAATTTAAATTGAGATGAGGTGATTATGTTGAACTTGGGGGAAAGTTTAAAAAGACTAAGAAAAGAAAGAAATCTATCACAAGAACAACTTGCTGAAATGCTAAATGTATCTAGGCAAGCTATATCAAAATGGGAATCCAATAAAACATATCCAGATATAGAAAATTTAATACTATTAAGAAATCTATTTAATGTAACTTTAGATGATTTGATAGTTAATACAAATAAAACTGAAGCTGAAGATACGATTGTACCAGGTAAATTACCTACTGATAATATCGCAGATTATGATAAAAATGAGGAAGAAAATGACCCATCAGATAATTTAATTATAGGTGGTTTTATAATTGGCATCTCAATTGGATTTGTCACAAGTAATTTTATGTGGGGGATAGTTGGTAGTTTTATAGGTATGGGAATTAGTTATATACTGGACTATATAAAAAAATAGAATAAATTAAATTTTAAAAAAGTTAAACCTACAGATTTACTTTTAGTTGAAGATTGAGGTAGTTTTTCTGATGCTATATTAGATAATAATTATCTAGGTATAACCACTTACTTTTTAATTATTGATAAGAAAGAAAATAAATTTATTAAACAATTTTAGTACATTTACTGTAGTACACTTAAAAATAAAACTTTATAATAATGAATAATTAACATAGACCATATAAGATAATTACTTATGTGGTTATTTTTTAGTGAAGAAATTACTTTTAAAAGTATAGCAAATAACTATACTATAAGTAATAGATACAGTTTTTATGTGTATAGTATATAACATAGAATAAAAAACAAATAATATATTTAATTGATATTAAAAGAATTTAAGAATAGATAGTATCTCTAAGTTTAAAAAAATGAATATTAATATATAATTAACTCGAAAAACATATAGTTTTATAAGATAATTTAGAAGAATATTTAAAAATACGTATTAAAAATAGCAATGGTCAATCAGACTTGTAGAGTTAATACAAAACACTGTAGATAGTATATTTAAATTGATATGATTTTCTATTATTTTTTCCATAATTTCAATGGTTTTATCTTATTTTTCTATTTAGAAAAGGACTGATTTAAAGTTCAAGTTATGATATAATTTCATTAAAAGAAGGCAAATTTTAGATAAATATCAGAAAATTATGGTTAAGAAACAATAAGTTCCACCCTATATATAAAATTAATCAAGTTTTGTTTGCAATAAATCAAACCTATTGCCTAAATTAGAAGAAATCAATTTGTATAATTTTTGAAGTTGTAGCATTAGGGAAATCAACAATAGCCATACCTTTAGCATTCAAGCTGGACGATGTGTGAAAATTTAAAAGTTAAATAAAACAATATTGTAAATAAAATAATTTGACACACTGATTATTCACTTTTATCATTATGCTAATTAGCACAATAGATTAGAAGTGGGTATAAAGAGAGGAGGATAATTAAAAATGAAGCAAGAAGATACTGGGACACATCGAATGTGTAAAGAAGAGAAAGTAACAAATAATGAAGTTATTTCAGAGGACATGCTAAAAGCTATGGATATTGGAGTTAGTAAGCATATTTTAGATGATTCATTTACAATTATCTGGGGAAATACAGCTTTTTATCAGTTGTTGGGATATACAGAGAAAGAATTTTTGTCTCATTTTTCTAGTCTTAGACATTATTATGAAGATAATCTTTATCATTTTGAAGCTATGAAAAGTCATTTTTTAGATGCTTATCAGAATGGTAAGAAAAGTGTAGAATATCAAACTTGCATTCCAGTAAATCATGGAGAATATGTTTGGGTAATAATGACTGGTATATTAGTTGAGCCACAGGAGGATGGAAAAGCAATAGTCTATATCATATATTCAAATATTGATGAGTTAAAAATTAGACAGAATGAACTATATGAGATGGAAAAAGAAAGTACAGAGAGTTTTAAGTGGATGATGTCAGAGTATGCTGGAAATGTATATATAAGTGATATGGATACATATGAGTTGTTGTACGTAAATAAACAGTCATGTAATACTCTACAGGCATCAGCAAATGAGGTGATTGGGAAAAAATGCTATGAGGTAATTCAAGGTAGAACTTCCCCATGTCCATTCTGTACCAATTCATGTTTAAAAAAAGATGAGACATATGAATGGGAGTTTTACAATTCCAAGTTGAAGCGAACATTTATGATTAAAAATCGTATGATAAATTGGGAAGGACACAGAGCACGCATAGAGTTGTCTTATGATATGTACAGTTCTGAGTATAAACTTGCAAAAAAAGATCAGGAAAGAGAATCAATCCTGAAAACTATTCCAGCAGGAATGATTCGAATGGATGCAAGGGATTATCTTACAATACTCTGGTATAATGATATATTTCTGAATATGATTGAATATACAAAGGAGCAGTTTAAAGAGGAACTTAATAGCCAATGTTTATATTTATATCCTGAGGATTATAAGCGTGCGAAGATGATGGCGCAAGATTTAAAAGAGTCTGGAGATAATGTTGTATTTGAAGCAAGAGCATATACGCGCTCAAAAGAAGAACGTATATGGACTATCACTCTATGTTATATTAGTGGAGAAGACAGTTGGGATGGAATACCATCTTTTTATAGTGTAGGACTTGATATTACAAAAGAAAGAAAACAGATTGAGAAATTGCAATACATAGCAGAGAAAGATGCATTGACAGGAATTTATAATCGTGCTGAAACAGAAAAGCAGATTAAGGAATATGTTGAACAAAATTTAGATGCTATGGGTGCGCTATTTATGATTGATACAGATAATTTCAAACATATTAATGATACAGAAGGTCACATGATTGGAGACATAGTGCTCACAGAGATGGCATCAGGCATGAAAAAAATAATGCGCGATAGTGATGTTGTTGGCAGAATAGGTGGAGATGAGTTTGCAATTTTTATGAAGAACATTTCTTCAACTAAAGATGCAGAAAAGAAAGCAGAAGAATTGCTGTATATGTTCCGTCATCTATTTCAGAAAGAAAAAAGCTCTGTAAAAGTAACCTGTAGTATTGGAATCTCTATATATCCGAAAGATGGTAATACATTCAAGGAAATGTATACAAGAGCTGATAAGGCTTTATATCAGGCAAAAAGTTTGGGTAAAAACAATTATGTCATCTATAATCATGATGCCTTTAAAGGCTTGGAAGAATTGAATTACTCTTCTCTTGGGACAGCTATTGATTCAGAAAAAAAATACGTCGAATCTTCTGATAATCTTACACGTTATATATTCCGTGTCCTTTATCAGACCGATAATATAGACCAGACGATTAATATGATACTTGAAATTATTGGTAAGCAGTTTAATGTGAGTCGTGCTTATATCTTTGAAAATTCAGAAGATGGTCGATACACTTCTAATACTTATGAATGGTGTAATGAGGGAATCATTCCTCAAATAGAATACTTGCAAAATGCTGATTATGAGGACTATGGAGATTATGAAAAACTCTTTGAAGATGATTCTGTTTTCTATTGTCGTGATGTACATACATTAAGTCCTGAATTAGAGGAATTGTTTTCTAGTCAAGACATACATTCCACACTTCAATGTGCATATAGAGAAGATGAGGTATTCAGAGGATTTGTTGGATTTGATGAATGTACTGGTCTACGTCTATGGACACAAGAAGAAGTCAGTACATTAGCTTTGATTTCTCAAGTTCTATCAATATTTTTGCAACGTAAGAAAAAGAAGAAATTAAATCAACAGATGCAGCAATACCAGGCTATTATAGATAGTATTGATCAATGTATTTATGTTGTTGATAAGGAAGATAATTTGTTATTGTATGGAAATAAAAGATTTAAGAGTACATATCCTAAATTACATATTGGGCAGTATTGTAATTATGACTCTATAGATATTAATAAGACTCTTATAACATGGAATCAAAAGGAAGCATATTTATGTGTCAGTATGATTTAGTAGTAAAAGAAGTACTATGTTGGGCATAAATTAAATTTTACTTTAGACAAAATATTTTCGTTGACTATAGGAAATATTAGAGTTCTTATTTAAGGAATTAGGTAAATTTTGTAATGATATTGAAATATCAATTTATAAAAAATAGTATTAGTTTTAAAAGCAGTTGATTATAACAGATTGACTGTTTTTTCTTTTATAAATATTTAAAACTATAAGTACAAGGCTATATTTGTCAATATAATTATAATGTGGTATCATATAGGCTCAAAAGAAATTTTATATATTTAAAAATAAAATTAAAAATAATAAATGGAGGACATATGAATATGGAAAATTTGCCAAATTGCCCGAAATGTAATTCAGAATATACTTATGAAGATGGAACTCTTCTAGTTTGCCCAGAATGCTCTCATGAGTGGACTTTAGAACTAGATACAGAAGAAGATACAAACATTATTAAAGATGTAAATGGAAATGTGTTAAATGATGGAGATGCTGTGACAGTAATCAGAGACCTTAAAGTAAAAGGAAGTTCATCATCTATAAAAATAGGAACAAAAGTAAAAAGTATACGTTTAATTCATGACCCATCTGATGGGCATGATATAGAATGTAAAATAGATGGTTTTGGAGCTATGAAACTAAAGTCTTCTGTTGTCAAAAAAGCATAGTATAAAAAATTTGTGGTATTTATGAAATAATCTATATAGCTATTATACAAATATAAATTTAAGACTTTAATGTAGTAATAGAAAATTCATTAGGAGGGTAACGTATGTGTTATTTTTTAAAAGGTGAAGAACAAGATTATTATGTAAATAAAGTAATGGAAGAAATGAAAAAAGTAGTACCTATAGTATACAGATGCTGTGAAGATAGTGAAGATGGAGAAGCAGTAGTTGGGTGTGACGAAAATGGGGAAGCAAAGTTATGGATAACATTTGGCCCAAATGAAAGATTAGAAATGGATAAACACATAGAAAAAGGTACATTACTAGAATATATTATTGGTTAAGAAAGAAATCATATGATTTCTTTCTTTTTTTGTGACAACTTTAGATTATATATTTGAAAAGAAAATTAATGATGTAATACAAACATCAATTCACATTGGAGAATAAAAAGCAAAAAATTTTTAGTTTATTCTGCAATGTGTAATATTAGACTATTGTGGATGCAAAAACTATTGGCATGAAAAAGGCATTGTCACAGATATTAATATTGATAGATTACTGTATACTATTGGAATAAAGGACACTTTAACTTATAATTAAGAAGAAGTAATTTTGTATAAATAGTTTAAAAATGATTTGTTAATAAATATTAATTTATATTATAAAATGTAAAAATAAAAGGAGAGTAAATATGAAAGCTATACATAGAGATACATATAATAATCAATTATTTAAAGATTTAAAAATTGATTGTGAAAAGTGCTTTGGACTTTGTTGTGTGGCACTTTATTTTTCTGCTTCAGAAGGTTTTCCTGCTGATAAGGAATCAGGTAAGCCATGCACTAACTTACAATCAGATTTTAAATGTTCTGTACATAAAAATCTTAGAAATCAAGGATTTAGAGGCTGTACTACGTATGATTGCTTTGGTTCGGGTCAAAAGGTAGCACAGGTAACATACAAGGGAAAAAACTGGATACAAGAGCCAGAATTAGCAAACCAGATGTTTGAAGTATTTTTAATTATGAGGCAGTTACATGAAATGTTATGGTATCTTAAAGAAGCATCTACATTAGATATACCTAATTCAATCAAAGAAAAACTCAATCTAATAATTGAAGAAACTGATGAGCTAACTAATATGAGTCCAGAACAACTAATAGATTTAGATATAATATCACATCGAACAAAAGTTAATTCATTATTGTCACAAGCTAGTGACTTTGTACTAGAAAAAGCTAAATCCTTTGTAAAGACTTCTAATTTTAAAAATAAGAAAAAATTAAGTAAAAGTATAGATTTAATAGGAGTAGACCTTAGAAAAACAAATTTAATAGGAGCAGATTTAAAAGGTAAATTTCTTATAGCGGCTAATTTAAGGGAAACAGATTTAAGTGGTGCTAATTTGATAGGGGCAGATTTAAGAGACTGCGATATTAGAGGGGCAAATCTTAAAAATAGTGTATTCCTTACACAATTACAGATTAATACTGCAAAGGGAGATTCTAATACGAAGTTACCAGATACACTAGTACATCCTAAATACTGGGATAAATAATTAAATTATTACATAACTTTACAAAATATGAACCTTTTTGACTCCAGTTCATAGTATATATTAGAGATTCTTTAGAGGAATTTCTTAATATATAATATAATAGGAGAGATATAAAAATGAGTTGTCAAAATTGTAAATGTGAAAAAAATTATATGTATGAGGATTATAAATATAATAAGTGTAATAAGTGCTATAATGACTATGAAGAAATGACACATGTCCATGAATACTCAGAAAGTGTTAAATTAGCAGAAGAATGTGAAGATAGACATAATCATCGTGCTGCAGGAGTTACAGGTGAAGTTATACCAATAAATGGTGGAACAAATCATGTTCATAAAATAAATGATAATGTAGATTTTCTTGACCATTTCCACAAGATATGTGTTACAACAGGTCCAGCAATTAATATACCAGGAACTAATAAGCATGTTCACTTAGTATGTGGAAATACTACTGTTAGTGATGGTCATTGCCATAAATTCCTTTTTACTACTCAAATAGAAGCACCTTTAGTATAAACTAAGGTAAATTATTGTAGCAAATTTATTGAATGTAAGTAAAGTATAAAAGTGTATTATATACAATGTTTAAACTTAATGAGGACTATGATATTAGCTTTCATAGTCCTTTATAACTTCTATCTTTGATAAAAAAGAATATTCATTTATAAGTATCAGAGGCATTTTAACTAGTATTCAACAGTGAATTTATTTGCCCAAAATACATGATTATAAATTATAATAAACTATTTACAAAATAAAATTTTATTGTGATTATACTTAACATAAGGTTGTACTATGTAATTAAAATATACTATGGAGAGGAGACTATTATGAGCTCTGAAATAGTTTTTGAAGTTAAACAAAGTAGTGCAAAAGAGCTTCAAGAGATGTTACAAATTTGGGAATCATCAGTAAGAGCAACACATGATTTTTTGACAAAAAAAGATATTGAATCTTTGAAGCCAGTAGTTAAAATTGGTTTGACACAAGTAGAAACTATGGTTTGTTTAAAAGTTGATAACATGATTAAAGCTTTTATGGGAATAGATAAAGATAAAATTGAAATGTTATTTATAAAAGATGAATATAGGGGTAATGGTATTGGAAAAAAACTAATATTATATGCTATAGATAAATACAATATAAAATATGTTGATGTAAATGAACAAAATAAAAAAGCAGTGGGATTTTATATTCACTTAGGATTTAAAGAGTTTGATAGGTCTGAAATAGATGGGCAAGGGAATCCATTTCCAATATTACATATGAGGCTAAGTTAATATAGATATAGTTAAATGAAAAAATATGCATATGAAAATATAAATATGCATATAGAGAATTCTACAACTTAAATAAAATTGTAATTGTCCTAATCTATTTGGGTAAATATGATACTATATTTGCTACAGAACTTACAAATGATAATACACTAAAATATGACTGTAAAGAAGGAAGAAAGTTATATTTAGTTATTGTTTGATATGTCCAATAAAATAATATTATAAAATGATAAACCTTATAATTTTAATTCTAGCAATTAAATTTGAAAATAATTTATTTTATTTTCTATAGATTCAGCACTATATTAAATATATAAGCAAATACAAGTTAATAGTAAAAAGCACTTTCTTAAGAAGAAAGTGCTTTTTTATTTGTGAATAGTTGTAAATATAATAATTTGAGAGATATTAAATTATAAATTATTAAAAGATAATATATATTTAAGTGATTTACAGGTTAAAATATAATAAAAAGATTAAGGGGATATCATGAAAAAGAAAGTTTTAAATAATTTTATAAAATTGGTGAAATATAACTGGAGTACATTAATTCTATTTGAGCTATTTCATAAAGGATTAGCTTTGTTGATTATATTACCATCAATCAAATTTGTATTAAGTAGCTCTATGAAAAGTGCAAATATAGTGTATTTAAGTACTGATAACATAGGAGAAATATTAACGAATCCTCTATCAATAATATTAGCCATACTGTCAATTATAATATTGGCGTTTTATATGTTTTTTGAATTTACTTCAGTGATTATTTGTTTTGATAAATCACGAATTTCTGAAAAAATTACTTTGTTTAAACTTATTAAATTATCCTTAAGAAAATCTATAAACATATTGAATCCTAAAAATATATTATTATTTGTGTTTGTATTACTAATAGTTCCATTAACGAATATAGCCCTAACCTCAGGCTTTATAGGGAAAATAAAACTTCCTGAATATATATTGGATTATATAAGTTCTAATATTGTTCTGAATATAATTTATATGGTTTTAATTTTAATATTATATATATCAGTCATTAGATGGATTTTTAGTATACATGAGGTAACTCTAAATACAAATAGTTTTAAAGAAGCAAGGAAAAAAAGTGCTAGCCTTACAAAAGGAAAAGCAATAAAATTAATACTTTATTCCTTAGGATTATCTCTAATAATTACTGTTATGGGGTATATAATTTATCATGTTATTATTATATTGATAGGAATATGGACTAAAAATTACACAAATGCAAACTTTTTAAAAGATATATTTATTAGTAGATGCATTATGTTTAATGATTATGCAGCATTTATTTCATCAATAGCTATATTTATAATTAGTACTGGATTTATTTCTGCATTTTATTATGAATATAATGACATTCGTGTCTATAAAAAGAATCTAGAAAAACAAAAAAACTCAATAAAGTCAGTATTAAAAGTTACTTTGAAAATAGTAGTAATTTTATTTATCTTACATATTGAGTCAATGATGTACTCTTTAAATAATGATATTTTATTTAATACTTCATTTTTTTACAACACAACAGCAACGGCTCACAGGGTTTCAGCGTTGGTTGCTCCAGAAAACACTATAGCAGCATTTAAAGAAACCTTCATAACTCAAGCTGAATATGCTGAAATTGATGTTCAAGAAACTAAAGATGGAGAGTTGATTTTATTTCATGACTCTAATTTTGAAAGAGTCACTGGTGTAAATAAAAATGTTTGGGAAGTGAATTATGATGAAATTAAGACATATGATGTAGGAAGTCATTTTAGGTCAGATTTTGCTGGGGAGAAAATACCAACTCTTGATGAGGCAATGAAGTATTCTAAAGGCAAAATAAAATTGCTAATAGAAATAAAGCTTAATGGTCATGAAAAAACTGATGTAGAAAAAAGAGTATTAGAGCTAATTAAATCAAATAGAATAGATAATCAATGCGTTGTAGCATCCATGAATAAAAATGTATTAAAAAGGGTTAAAAAATTAAATCCAAATATGGTAACTTGTTATTTAACGGCAGTTGCATATGGGAATTTTTATGACTGGGACTATGTTGATATATATGGAATAGAGTCCACATTTATAAATAAAAAGGTAGTAGATAACATACATCAAAAAGGAAAACAAGTTTTTGTATGGACTATTAATAACAGTAAATTAATGAAAAAAATGATTATTTTAAATGTAGATAGTATAATTACAGATAATCCATTTTTAGTAGATGATGCAATTTATTGGCAGAAAAATGGATTCATAAATAGAGTAGCTAATTATTTATTTAGGCATGATTCTAATAAAGATATAATTGAAGTGTATTAGACTAAAAAATGTGCAAATTGCAAAATAATAATATATTCATTTTATAATATTTTTAAATAACCGTATCATAGTGAAGAGATACGGTTATTTTTATTTGTTAATAACTTTGTGTCTGTAATCATTTCCCCATTCATGCATTGAATTTAGAACTGGCTCAAGACTATAACCAGTTTCTGTTAGAGTATATTCTACCTTTGGAGGAACTTCTGGATAAACTTTTCTAGTTACTAAATCACTTTCTTCCATAGACCTTAAGTTTGATGTTAAAACTTTTTGAGTTATATCTCCAATAGATTTTTTGATTTCACCAAATCTTTTAGTACCATCTAATAGCTCTCGTATAATTAATACCTTCCATCGATTACTGATGAGTTGTAAAGTAATCTCTACAGGACATTCAGGTAAATCTTTTTTCATAAATCACAACATCCTTTCTTTAATAATCTTCTTTAAAGTATTATATCATTTTAGGGAATATGTATAAAAATTTCTTTTAAATATATAAGTATTAAAAAAATAAACTGTGCCAATAGTTTCTATTAGGTAACTATAGTACTTTAAAGTGCTTACTATACAATAGATACTAATGAGTTTATTATATTATTAAAGAAATAAAAAATACAACAAATTATTTTAGGGGGTAGATGAAATGAATGAAGTAGTAAAATTTTTAAAGGAAAATCCAGTTCAATATTTTGCAACAATAGGAGCGGATGGAAAGCCAAAAGTTCGCCCATTCCAATTTATGATTGAAGAATGTGGAAAATTATATTTTTGTACAAGTAATGAAAAAGATGTATTTAAACAAGTTAAAAAAAGCCCATATGTAGAAATAACTACATCAACTCCTGAATTTGCTTGGATAAGACTATGTGGAAAAGTCATATTCTCAGACAATAAGGATATAAAGAAAAAAATAATTGAATCTAGTGAACTTGTTAAATCAATCTATAAGAATGAAGATAATCCTACTTTTGAAATATTTTATCTTGAGGACGCTAAGGCTGTAATCTCAGATTTTTCAGGCGAGCCACCAAAAGAATATAGTATTTAATACAAAAAAATAATTAATATCAAGAGCTAGCAATATTATTTTAACAACATTAAAATAGAATTTAAGTTAGATGATAATATTATCCTTGTTTTAACATAATTAATTTTAAGAAATAAAATAAATGTTTAAAAATCTTATACAAATCCATCACATTACAAATATATAAGAGAGTCATATTATATGAAATTAAATGATTCTCTTGTTTATTTGTATAAGTTTATATATTGACATTGACGCTACGTAATTCTATATACTTTATTTTAAAGGAGATGATAAAAATGAATATTGTAGAGGTACGCTCAGATAAAATATATAAAAAAATAATGAATGCACCTGCAAATAAGAAAGAGGATATATACAGATATGAGTTGATGAAGCCTTTTGAGTTTAAATGGATGTGTATAAATGTTCCAATCACTGCAAAACAAGAAGGTGGATATGATGTAATTATGGCAAGTGATATGATGGGGGTTTTATCTCCAAAAGATATTAATGAAAGTCAAATAAATAACATAGATATTCTATCCAATGACAAACTTTGGAACAAGTGTAAAGAAACTATTGAAAGTTCCATAAAGCCTTTTATAAAAGAGGGGTATAAATTGAACACTGAGGAGTATAAATTTTCAATATTATTAGCAAATCCAGAAAACCCTTATACAATATTAAGTGATGGATATTTTGGTGATGGTGGAATTCCAGGATATATATTTTTATCAATAGTCCCAAATGAGTATACTATTAATAGGTTACCAGCAGCACTAGCACATGAATGTAATCACAATATTCGATTTCAATTTATAAATTGGAGTAATAACATAACTTTAGAAGAAATGATGATAAATGAAGGTCTTGCAGAAAACTTTGCAACATGGATGTTTGGGGATGATATGGTAGGGCCTTGGGTTAGTAAGACTGACATTGAGACACTGAATAGCTATATAAAGCCAATAATCAAAAGTGGCTTAAAAGAAACTGGATTTCAAAATATAATATCATATCTTTATGGTGATGATATAGCTAAAATGCAAGGATATTTTCCAGTAGGACTACCTTATTGTGCAGGATATGCCTGTGATTACTATATGATTAAGTATTATTTAGAAAAAACAAACAAGTCAATAGTGGAGGCTACTTTATTACCATATAGTGAAATCATAGAGGAAGTAAGGGAATTTTGGGATTAAATCTATAAGTTGCATAATCTAAAAAAGATTATGCAATTATTCTATTTTTGAGAAAAATAAATTGACAATGATTTGTAAAAAATATACAATAATATATATAAAGAAATATTTCAATGATAAAATTTTGAAGATTTCATATCTAGTGTATCTAATACTACATGCTAGTTTCTTATTACTTATCTAAATATTATGTATTTCATAGTTACCTGTAAACTTACTATAAAAATATGAAATACACTAAATAATCGACTGAAAAATGAAATATTAATTAAATAAAATTCAAACTATAAAGATTAAATGAATATAATTAAAGTAAATATATGAAATTGAGCATAATAATCAACTTTTAATAGATTGTTAAATTTTAATTATACTTTGCACAATATAACTTATATCATATTGATACTTAAAGAATCAGTATAATTATAGATATAATTTAATCTGTAAAATTTATATGAAATGGAGATGATGCTATGACAGAATTGATGATTGTAAGTGGGTTAGTACTATTGATTTGTATAACCTCAAGTAAGGTATTATATAAATTTGGAGTACCAATATTATTGATTTTTATCTTATTGGGTATGTTATTTGGGTCTGATGGAATGGTAGGAATCTATTTTGATAACTATGAGTTAACAAAACAATTATGTTCTATTGGCTTGATATTTATAATGTTTTTTGGAGGATTTGGAACAAACTGGAATATGGCTAAACCAGTTGCAGTACCTTCTATACTGATGTCTTCATTAGGTGTAATAATTACAGCAGGTGTTACAGGTATATTTTGTTACATGGTAATAGGAACTACTTTATTTGAAGGTTTGTTAATTGGAGCAATTGCAGCTTCAACAGATGCTGCATCTGTATTTGCTGTATTACGTTCTCAAAAACTAAACCTAAAAGGTTCTCTTGCTTCATTATTAGAAGTTGAAAGTGGAAGTAATGACCCAATAGCATATATGTTAACATTAATTATTTTGACATTGATGAATAATTCTGGTGTAGAACTTATTATTCCAATGGTAATAAAACAAATAACTTTTGGGTTGGCAATAGGATTTATATTGGCAAAATTATCTGTTTATATTTTGAGAAATTCAAATTTTGAGATAGAAGGATTTTATACTATATTTATTACAGCTATTGCGTTACTTTCTTATGCACTTAGTGAATATGTTGGGGGAAATGGATATTTAAGTGTATATATTTCAGGTATTATTATAGGCAATAGTAAGATACCTCATAAAAGGAGTCTAGTTCATTTCTTTGATGGAATTTCATGGATTATGCAAATAATGTTATTCTTTATGTTAGGATTGTTATCCTTCCCTTCAAAACTACCAAGTGTATTTGGTATAGCAATGGCCATATCTGTATTTATGATAATTATTGCAAGGCCATTAGCCACATTTATAACTCTAGCAAAATTTAAATTTTCAAACAGAGAAAAATTGTTTATATCATGGGTAGGTCTTAGAGGTGCTGCATCAGTAGTTTTTGCAATTTATGCAGTTACTCAAGGAGTAGTCATAGAGAATGATATATTTCATATAATATTTTTCATAGCATTACTTTCAGTAGGACTACAAGGTACGTTGATACCAACTGTAGCAAGGAAGTTAGACTTAGTTGATGATAATACACCTGTATTAAAAACATTTAATGACTATGATGGTGAAATTAGTTCTAAACTTATAGAAGTAAATATAGACGATGATAATAAGTGGGTTAACAAGAGTATAATGGATTCTAATATACCAGAAGAGATATTAATAGTTATGATAAAACGAAAAGAGCAGGTTTTAGTACCTAAAGGGTCAACTGTTATAAAAAGAGGGGATATTTTAGTATTAAGTGGAGACAAAATTGAAGAATTAATATAATTATAATTTATTTAATATTGACTTTGACCTAAGGGAAAGGTTTAAACTTAAATTAATCAAATCTAATGCGCAGGTGATGAGATGTTTTCTATAGGAATGTTTTCTAAAATAAATAAAATAACTACAAAGACATTAAGGTATTATGAAGATATAGGGCTGTTAGAGCCAGAATACGTAGACGAATTTACAAAATACAGATACTATACAACAGAACAATTGCCAAAATTGCATCAAATAATCACCTTAAAACAAATGGGCATATCACTAGTTGAAATAAAAGAAATAATAGAAAAGCCTGAAGAAGTGGAAAGGATTTTAATAAACAAAGAAAAAGAGATATTAGATGTAATAAGGAATGAAGAATATAAGCTTATTAAACTACGTAATTACCTTAAAAACTTAAAAGGAGAAGTCGATATGAATAATGTAATTATTAAGTCTCTACCAAAAGTTAAAATTGCTTCTATGAGAAAAGTATTAAAGAATTATGATGAGCTTTTCAATTTGTTTCCAAATGTAATGGCTGGAGAAATGATGAAATCAGGGTGTACATGTATGGTTCCAGACTATTGTTTTAATATATATCATGATGGTGAATATAGAGAAACAGATATGGATGTTGAGATGTGTCAGGCGATAAATGACCTAAAAGAAGACACAGATTTATTAAAATTTAAAGAAATAGACGAAGTTGAAAATGCAGTTTGTATATTGCATAATGGACCATATTCAACATTAGGAAAAACTTATGCAGATGCATTTAAATGGATACAAGATAATAAATATGAAGTAATAGGGCATTTTAGGGAATCTTATATAGATGGTATATGGAATAAAGAAAATGAAGAAGATTGGTTAACAGAAATTCAGATACCCGTGAAACATATTTTATAATAAATTAAAATAATATATAAGTAATTAAGTAAGGTCTGTCTAAATAAAAAGATAGACCTTATTTTTATATTTAATATATTTTACTAGATTTTTATGTATTTAAATATGCAATTTAAAATAGAGTTTTATACAACTAAGCTTAGAAAAACTGGTCTAACATAAGACATACAATTAATTGTTTAATTTTAATTAATTAATGATAAGATATGAAAATATACAACTTTATAAATAAAATATATTGATATTTTATTTATAAAGTTGTATATTTTCGTTGAGGTGATAAAGTGGAAAAATATAAAGTATTAACGGATAAAGTAAAACAAGTATTTAATGGATTTTATATTGATTATGAAAATGAAGATTTACCATATATAGATTTAGATAGAACTGACAAGATAATACTAAATGAAAGGTATTTTAAAATAGATAGTTTTCCTAAAACGATGGATAAAGAATCTCCACATAGTATCCTTGAGGTATTTTGGGATTTAGATAAAGTAAAGGATAAGTATTTTATACAGGAAAATAAGTTTCTAAGAGCACTATTAATTATAATGAGTTACAGTAAAGAAATAATAATTGTAAGTGAATATTTTGTAAGTGAAAATAAAAAACATATAAAAAGAGTACTAAGTAAAAAGGAGAGTACATATCTAGAACAATTAAGCGATACCTTATTTGATTTTAAAGAAATAGGGTATAATTACTATATAATTGATGCTCTTATGAAGTTGGCACTAAGAGAAAGAGTTTATCTCTCTATATATATGTTGGATTTGGGAATAGGATTAGAAATAAATGGATTATTTAGCAATGTATATATAGGGTTAAATGGAAGTATAGATATAGTTAAGTATATTTGCAATGTAGAGGGCTTGTATGTAAGATAGATTATCAATTGTATAAAATAGTAATTTTAAGAATAGTAGGTGATTGTATGGAAATATTTGCAATAGGTCATTCAAATTATCCATTTGATAAGCTTATTAATATGATAAAAAAATATAATATAAACTGTGTAGTTGACATTAGAGAAACACCATATTCTAAATATAATATTCAGTATAATAGGGAGGCATTCAATGAATCCCTGAGAAAGGCTGGATTTGTATATATATACATGGGCAAGGAATTTGGGGCAAAAAGAACTAATAAAGATGTATATACAAAAGAAGGTTATGCAGATTTTGAAGAGGTAATAAAGGAAGAAGTATTTTTAAAAGGAATCGAAAGATTAAAAAAGGGATGTCAAATGGGTTATAAAATAGTTTTATTAGGTGCAATGCAAGAGCCTATAAGGTGTCATAGAAGTATTTTACTAGGAAAAATATTAAATAAAGAAGGTTTCAATGTAAAATATATAATGCATGAAGGACATTTAGCATCTCAAGAAGATATAGAAGAGTCATTATTAGATAAGTATTTTAGTGATAGAAAACAACTGAGTATTGATAATTTATTAGGAAATGCATTAACAAGAGAAGATATGATACAAGAAGGCTATAGATTAGCTAATAAAGAAATAGGATATAGAACAGAAAAAATAGGTAAGTAAAATATATGAACTACCCAAAAACTTAAACACCATTTGATAAGAAAAATTATTATAAATTTGTAACAGTTAAACATGATGTACTAGCTAAGGTTTTTATGTTAAATTAATATCATTATCTAAAAGGTTACATTGTTTTAAATAGCACATCATGTTGTACTGTTAAAAAATAAAATCTCTAATATTACCATAATCAACTGTTCTATTAAGAGTAGGATGGCTAGATATAAATCTAACTGTAATTTTTGAGTTTAATAAACAAGGATTCGAAGTTAAAAACACTCTGTCTCCATTGACAATAGAAGTAATAGCCACTGGTAAAATATCAACAAATGTATCATATCTACTTTTAGCAATTTGATAAGGATAGTTTCCTACAAAAACAAATAGATTTAAGTCATATATATCATCAACGAACCAAGCCCATTGACCATAAACTTTGTCAATACTTACTGTACCTAAACCAAGTGTATCAAAGTATGTTGCTATAGTTAAATAAATATTTTCCATGTTTTCTAAGTATGAAACAGTATATCTTCTGAAACGTATAGGTGCTGTGGCAGAAATAGGGTAAACCATATTTACATTTAAATTATTCGCATTCAAATTAACCAAAGTATCACATCCTAAAAATAGTCTATAAGATACAATATTTAAATTGATGTGATTTTGTTACAGATATCTTATAAGATTTTATAAATGATTAGAATTAGGATACAAAGTGAATTAACAAGCCTAATAAGATATTCTACACTAATAGGTACAGGTTGGTAATAGTGTCAAATTGTTATTACAGGACTTATATGTGATAATATTATGAAATTGTTATTATTGTACAATAGTGGTACAATATTATCGAAATACAGTGATTGCGTTTGATGTCCAGCTATATTAACTGGTTAATTTAACTCATAAATATTTTAAATCTAGTATCCATAAAAAATAATAAACATAAGATAATTATAAAGATATACTGCGTTCAAATGATATTAAACAAGATTTATATTATTTGAATACAGTATATTATAACGTTGAAAATACAATTCTAAACCTTATGGTATCAATTCATAGTTTGATAAACTAATTAAAAATTAAATTTATATAAAGAGGGAAAAGAGGAAAAGGGATGTTTATAAGGAAGAATGTTATAAGATTAGCAATTCCTATAATGATAGAGCAGACATTTGTTATGCTTTTAGGGGTATTTAATACAATGATGGCAGGTCATATTGGGGAAGAGGCTGTATCTGCAGTTGGAATGGTTGATTCAATCAACAATATATTTATATCTGTATTTGCTGCGCTATCTGTTGGTGCTACTGTTGTTGTAGCTCAACAAATAGGAAAAAGAGATAATGAAAAAGTAAATGAAACTATCAAGCAAGCATTAATATCTGGTGTAATATTATCATTTACAATAACAGTATTAATGTGGATTTTTAGAACAGGTGTAATCAATTTGTTTTATGGTTCAGCAGAAGAATTGGTAAAATCAAATGCAAAACTATACATAGAGTTTACATTATTCACCTATCCATTTATTGCAACACAGCAGATAGCAAATGGTATTCTAAGGGGTTGTGGAGATGTAAAGAAACCTATGTATGTGACTATGTTTATGAATATAGTAAATGTAACATTAGGATATATACTTATATATGGTGTTGATTTAAATACTTTAGGAATAAATTTACAGACACCTTCTTATGGCATAACAGGAGCAGCTATGTCTATTGCCATAGCCAGAATAATCGGATGTATAGTTATTGTAAGGGCTTTGTTTAAAGGGAATGAATTTATATCTATAGGTAAAATATTTCCATTTAAGATTGATGTTGAAACTCAAAAATCTATATTCAATATAGGTATACCAGCAGGGGTTGAACAATTACTTTTTAATGCAGGTAAATTGATTGTTCAAATATTTATAGTTACTATGGGAACATCAGCGATTGCATCAAATGCAATAGGAATGTCAATTGCATCTATTATAAATGTAATTGGAAATGCATTGGCCTTGTCTGCTACCACTTTGGTGGGGCAATATATAGGACGGGGAGACATCAAAGGGGCTAAGAGTACTTTATTGTATCTAACTAAATTTGCAACGGTTTGCTTATTTGCAGTAGGTGCTATATTTATACCAATTGCACCATGGATTTCAAGCATGTATACTCAAAACTCGAATGTAATTGATGTATCAACACAATTGATTCGAAGTGATTGTTTAGCTATGGTAATATGGCCTATATCCTTTGTATTATCAGCAGGGCTGAAAGGTGCTGGAGATACTAGATATACAATGATGACAGCCGTAATAGGAATGTGGATTTTTAGAATTTTTACAGGTTACGTATTAGGGGTTGTATTAGAATTTGGAGTGCTAGGAATTTGGATAGGTATGTATACAGATTGGCTTGTTAGAGGAACATTATATTGTTTGAGATTAAGAGGAACGAAGTGGCTAAAACACAAAGTTGCATAGAAAATAAAAAATCACTTTTAGATAGTAAATTCTATTTAAAAGTGATTTTTTATTTAGAGAATATCATAATTATAAGTATGATATATAGAAAAATTAAAATATGTAAATTAAGTATATAATTATATGGACACTATAAATTATATACTGTAGAGAATTACATAATTTGGCGACAAATATTAGAAATATATATCTATATTTAATAATATATATGGGTATATTATTAAATATAAAAAATATTAGATATTTATTTAATAATAAAGGTGGGTATTTTTATGATAAATAAAATAGGAAAAATAACTCTCTATGTAAATAATCAAGAGGATGCGAAATTGTTTTGGACAGAAAAATTAAATTTTGTGGTAACTTATGAAAAAGAAATGGGTCCAGATATGAAATGGGTGGAAGTAGCACCAAGTAAAAATGAATTTACAACATTTGTATTGTATGATAAAAATCTGATGATGAAGCAAAATCAAGATGTAAATTTATTGCATCCATCAATAATTTTAAGTACAAGAGATATTCATGGAACTTATGAACAGATAGCAAAGAATAAAGTTGAAGTAGGGGAATTAATGGAGATGCCTTATGGAAGAATGTTTTCTTTTAAAGACCAAGATGGAAATTCTTACTTAGTCAGAGAAGATAAATAATTTTGTAAAGTGTTAAATTTACTCAATATCTGATATAATTAGATACAATAATTATTATAATTTAGTATTAAACGATAATTATATAATTAAAAATCAATTGTAAAATTTGAGTAGAGGTGATAAAATGTTTAAGAAAATGGCAGTACTAAAAGATATAGCAACTAAAATAGGACGTAAAAAAGCGTATGAATTATTAGAAATGGTTGAAGGTAATGACGCTTTTGTAGCTGAAGTAAAAATAAAAAAGAATGGGATTGAATCTAAAAAAGAAGAAATCATGTTAAAAGATAATCAAAAAATAATATTAGAGTATATAGAAGGTTAATTTTTAGATACATATATAATTAAATAATACTGATTTTTAAAGATGAGTTATGAAAACTCATCTTTTTTATTTTTTCATAACTTTGTTTTATATTTAATATATATTTTATCCCTTAGAGTTGCTGAGATATAAAAAGTACTGATATAATAAAAGAATGGATATAAATGTAATATTTTACAGAAAAGAGGGGTATTATGCTTGAAATAAAAAATCTTTCCTTTAATGTTGAGTCTAACAATGAGGAGCTAGGAATAATAAATGATGTTAGCCTTTCATTTGAAAAAGGCAAACTTATTGTTATCACAGGACCAAATGGTGGAGGAAAATCCACAATTGCTAAGCTTATTATGGGAATTGAAAAAGCCACTAGCGGTCAAATACTTTTAGATGGAGAAGATATAACTAATCTTAGCATCACAGAAAGAGCAAAAAAAGGAATAGGATATGCATTTCAACAACCACCAAGAATAAAAGGTATGACAGTTGAAAACCTGCTTACTCTTGCTCATGGAAAACCATTGTCTACTGATGTGTGTTGTCAATATCTTACAGATGTTGGATTGTGCTCAAAAGACTATTTAAATCGTGAAGTTGATAACTCTCTTTCTGGAGGGGAAATGAAAAGAATCGAGATAGCAACTCTTTTTGCTAGAGATTTAAAGGTTTCTATATTTGATGAACCTGAAGCAGGTATAGACCTTTGGAGTTTTGGAAAGCTTAATGAAAGTTTTAAGAAAATTCATGGGGAATCTGACCAAACTATAATCATAATTTCTCACCAAGAAAGAATACTAGAGTTAGCTGATGAAATAATTGTTTTACAAGATGGTTCAGTAAAAAGCCATGGAACAAAAGATGCTATATTACCTGAAATCATGTGCCAAGTTAATTCAAACTGTGAATTAATGAAAGATATGAATTAATTAGAAAGGAAGGCAAATTAAATGAACAAAATAGACTTAAATCTTTTAGAAAAAGTTGCTGAACTTCGTGGAACTCCATTAGGAGCATACAATATACGTAAAAATGGACAAGGTATAGAAAGACATTCAACTGAAAATGTAACTATAGCTCCAAAGACTGATAAACCTGGAATTGATATTATAGTAAAACCAAACACTAAAGGAGAAAATGTTCATATACCAGTAATAGTAACAGAAGCTGGTGTACAAGACATGGTTTATAATGATTTTGAAATTGGAGAAAATGCAGATGTTGTTATAATTGCTGGTTGTGGTATACATAATTGTGGTAATGATGACAGTGAACACAATGGAATACATAGATTCTTCTTACATAAAGGAGCTCGTCTAAAATATGTGGAAAAACATTATGGCGAAGGTGATGGAGAAGGAAAAAGAATTTTAAATCCAGTTACGATTGTTAATATGGGTGAAGATTCATATTGTGAAATGGAAACAATTCAGATTAAAGGTGTTGATTCAACTAAAAGAGAAATGGATGCTACTTTAGGTAAAGGAGCAAAGATAGTTGTATTTGAAAAGTTGTTAACTCATGGAAATCAAGTTGCAGAATCTAATATGAAGGTTATATTGGAAGGTGAAAATTCTTCTGCTCAAGTAATTTCTCGTACAGTTGGTCAAGACAACTCTAAACAAAAATTTAATCCTTGTGTTATTGGGGATTCTCTTTGTTCTGCACATGTTCAATGTGACTCAATAATTATGGGAAATTCTCAAATTAGTGCTATACCTGAAATTGCTGCAAACCATCCAGATGCTCTTTTAGTACATGAAGCAGCAATTGGAAAGATTGCAGGAGACCAAATTTTAAAGATGATGACATTAGGACTTACAGAAGAAGAAGCAGAACAACAAATACTAAATTGTTTTTTAAAGTAAGTCCAAGTTTTTATTTAATTTAATATAATTAATATAGTATAATATAATGAATAAGTCTAAAATTTTTTATTTTTAGACTTATTTTCTTTATGTAAGATAAAACTATTAGAGAAATTATACTGTAATTAGGATGTGGAATAAATGAAAAACTTACTTATAAGAAATGGCACAATAATATCTCCAAAAGATGGTATCAAATTTGAGAAAAGAGATATCTTGGTTTTACATGGAAAGATATGTGATATTGGATTAAATCTTAAAGAGATGATAAGAAAAGAAAAAATACTCATAAACAAAGAGTTTGAGATAATAAATGCTAACAACATGTATATTTCTCCTGGATTTATAGATGTTCATACCCATTGTTATAAGAGAAAATTACCTACAGGTATGGATTCTGATTCAATTGGAATTGAAAAAGGTTCAACAGTTATATTTGATGCAGGTACAGCAGGTCCTGTAAATTACTACGATTTTAAGAAAAAATATATGGATGAATGTAAGACTGAAGTGTATTCATTTTTAAATGTAACTAATGAGGGATTAAATATATTGAATGAATCAACATCTTTAGATGTTATAAATTTTGATAACATTGAGTCTATTGTAGAAAAAAACATGGAAAAGATAAAAGGTATAAAAGTAAAAGCAAGTAAATTTCAATCTAGTACAGATGGTATAGATATAATTAAGAAGTCAAAGCAAATTGCAGAAAAATTAAATTTACCATTAGTGGTATATATAGGGGAGTATCCATCATATATAGATGAAGTAATGAATATTTTGGGAAAGGGAGATGTAGTTACGCCTGTATATGGAAATAGCACAAATGGAATATTTAATGAATCTGGCAGTTTGAGAGAATCTGTATTAAATGCAAAAGATAGAGGTGTATTATTTGATGTATGCCATGGATTAGAGCAGTTTGATTTTGAAGTCTTTAAAAAAGCAGTAAATCAAGGATTAGAGCCAGATTTAATAAGTACAGATATGCATATAAAAAATATGAAAGATATACATTATTCTCTTTTAAATGTTGTAAATAAAATCATGGAACTTGGTATACCTCTAGAAAAATGTATAGAAAAAGTAACTGAATATCCAACAAAAGTTTTTAATTTGCAAGGAAGTCAAGGTAGGATAAAAATTGGTGGAGAAGGTGATTTTACAATATTTACAATAGATGATAGTGAAGAAATTATAACAGATTATAATAATAATGAACTAATGCTAAATAAAAAATTGAACTTACAATATACTATAAAATCATGGATGAAAAGTAGTGAAGTTTATAGACATTCGTATGATGGCACTGTAATAAATTAAGTTATATTGAAAAAAAAGGAAAAATATGTTTAAATTAGTATATATTGGATAAATATGTAATGGAACAATAATTATAATTTTAGGGGAGGTATTTTAGTATGAAAGCATTTGTTGATAAAGATGTATGTGTAGCTTGTGGAGCGTGTATAGGAACATGTCCAGACGTTTTTAGTATGAGTGATGAAGGACATTCAGTTGCAATTGAAGGAGAAATACCAGCAGAATTACAAGATTTATGTAAAGAAGCAGAAGAAGGATGTCCAGTTTCAGCTATAACAGTTAAATAAGACTGTTTAGATTTAGTTTCAAGACAACATATAAGATTTGATTATTATTTAAGCTATAGTATTAGATTAAGATTCTATTACTATAGCTTTTTAAAATATATAAACTCAAAAGATAATGTATTATTTTTATAAAAAGTGGAGGACTTAAGTATGAAGAAAAATTATGAAATAGTGCTGTTTGACCTAGATGGAACACTTACAGACCCTAAAGAAGGAATAACAAAGTCTATTCAATATTCTTTAAATAGTTTTGGTATAGAAGAAGAATTGGATAACTTAGAACAATTTATAGGGCCCCCCCTACATGCTACTTTCAAAGACTATTATAAATTTGAAGATGAAAAGGCAACAGAAGCTGTTGAAAAATATAGAGAATACTTTTCTGACAGAGGAATATTTGAAAATAAAATCTATAAAGACATAAAGGAGACTTTAAAAATACTTTATGAGAATGGGAAAACATTATTATTAGCTACTTCTAAACCAACAGTTTTTGCAGAAACCATACTTAAATATTTTGGTATAGATAGTTATTTTAAATATATCGCAGGTAGTAACCTTGATGGTACAAGAGTAAATAAAAATGAAGTTATAGAATATGTGTTAGATTTGTGTGGTGTAACAGATAAAGATAAGGTCATTATGATTGGCGATAGAAAATACGATATAATTGGAGCTAATAAAATAGGTGTAGATTCTATAGGGGTATTGTATGGATATGGTTCTTTTGATGAAATTAGTAAGAGCAATCCTACCTATATTGTCGAAAGTGTTAAATCTATAAAAGATATTTTGCTATAAATATCTTTTATAGACAAAAACAATACAAAATGGTGTAGCATATTTAAAAATATGATATTATAATTAAGGAAGCCATTTAAAAAAGAGGAGGATGCACTTGAAATGAAATCTATTTTAATCATGGGTGGAAGCGACTTCATAGGTTCTGCACTTGCTAAGCGTTTAATTAAATGTGGGTATCAAATAGATATACTTACGAATGGTAAAAAGGAAATAGATTATAAAGGATTTAGAGAGCACTTAATTTGCGATAGAAAAGTACGCAAAGATATGGAAAACATTATCAATGGAAGACAGTACGATTACATATATGATATGACAGCATATACAAAAGAGGATGTTGGTAATCTTATTGATTTTGTGAACTTAGATAGCTTAAAAAAATACATAGTATTGTCAGCAGGAGCCGTATACAAAGATAGTGGAAGAAATGTAAAAGAAGATAATGAAAAAGGTGAAAATGAAAACTGGGGTAAATATGGACTTAACAAAAAAGAAACAGAAGATTTTGTTATAAATAGTTCTATACCATATATAATTATTAGGCCAACTTATATATATGGTGAAAATAATAATTTGTATAGAGAATACTATTTCTTTGAAAAAATAGAAAAAAACGAAAAAATACCAGTACCTAAAGGAAAACAAGTAAGCAATCAATTTATATATATTGGGGATTTAGTAAAAGTGTTGGAAAGTGTAATGAAAAATTCTCATGTGAGAGAAGCGTATAATGTAACAAATCCACAGTTAATATCTTGGGATGAACTTATATATACATGTGGAGAAGTTATTGGGAAGGAACCTATTATAAAATATGTAGACATGGAAAAAGTTGAGTTTAGAGAGAGAACTTACTTCCCGTTTAGAAATATAGACTTTAATCTAGATATAAATAAGCTTATTGAACATGGTCTTTATATACCAAATGTTTTATTAAAAGAAGGCCTTACAACAACATATAAATGGTTCTTAGCCAATAAACCAAAATTACATGATAGAAAAATGGATAAAGTTGAGTCTGTAATGCAAATAGTTTAAGATAATAAATAAGTAGGTAGATACTTTGAAATTAAAGATAAAGCGTTTTTTAAAATTTTTTATATTGATATTTGTTTTAATTTTTATATACTCAGTTGCAATAGAACCGAGTCTATTAATTGTGAAAAAATATAATATAAATGAAGATGGAAACATGATTAAAGAAGATATAGTAAAAAATGAGAATGAGATTATAAAAGTAGTTCAGATTTCAGATACTCAAATAGGCAGTTTTTATTCGACTAATAAACTTAAAAAAGTAGCTAATAAGGTGAATGCCTTAAATCCAGATATATTAGTATTTACTGGAGATTTAATTGATTATTCTAATAAAAATCCAGATATAGATGAAATTACAAAGATTTTATCTAGTATGAATGCAAGGTTAGGAAAGTTTTCAGTATTTGGTAATCATGATTATATGTATAAACTTCCTAGGTATTATAGACAAATTATGAAAAACTCTAACTTTCATCTTTTAGTTAATGAAAATAAGAAAATAAGACTTGAAGACAATAAGTATATTAATATACTTGGAGCTGATGAGATATTAAATGGTAATCCAAATATACGAGATTTGGAAAGCAAAACTGATTATAATAGTTTTAATTTATTATTAGCACATGAACCAGATTTGGTAGATATGCTCAGTAAAGATACAATGAATTTAGTTTTATCTGGACATAGTCATGGTGGTCAAATAAGGTTGCCTTTCAAGGGTGCTTTAGTTACTCCTCCATATGGAAGGAAATACACTAAAGGATTTTATGATATAAAGGGAAATCATCTATATGTGAGTTCTGGTCTTGGAAGTACAAAGTTGCCATTTAGATTTTTTAATGTACCAGAGATAGTCGAATTTAATATTCTAATCTAGTATAAAATATTGTTTTTATGAAATATAGAGGGATAGAAATTTTAAGAATAAATTGAGTTAAGAATATAAAAAGTTTAAGTTATAGTTAATACATTTATTAGAATTGATAATAATATTAATAACTATTAAAATATAGATATAAAAAATAATAAAAATATAAAAGATTATAATATAGCAAGATTGTGTCAATTATAAATAGAGAGTATTTATAATTAATACAATCTTGTGTTTCTTTATATAAAGATATTAATTTTTATACAATGTATGAAAATGATTTAATGTTATATTTAAATTACTTTAAATAAATATTTTTTATATTTTCCTTATCCCATATAAAAAATTTTTCTGAATTATTTAAAGCTCCAAATACATTTCTTTTAAAATCTGGCATTTCTTTATTTAAATTCGCAATAAGGTTTTTTATGTATTCTCTCCCAGTATGGCCATTTGCAGGACATGGGTTTGCTATGATAGGATAGTTACACTCCTTTGAAATCTTCTTAGTCATATATTCTTCTATGTAAATCATTGGTCTTATAACAGTTAAATCTTGTCTATCTAAGTATGTTTTTGGCGAAAAACAATTAACTCTTCCTTCATAAAACATAGACATTAAAAATGTCTCAATAGCATCATCCTTATGGTGTCCAAGAGCTACTTTGTTGCACCCAAGTTTCTTTGCGTTGTCATTTAAAGCACCTCTTCTTAAATTAGCACATAGTGCACAAGGATTTTTTTCTTTTCTTATATCAAATACAATTTCTTTTATATTAGTTTGAAATTCATAAAAAGGTACATTTATTTCCTCACATAATTTGTTTAATGGTGAGTTATCAATTCCACCAGTATTTAGTGTTACAGCTATTAATTCAAACTTTTGTGGAGAAAATCTTTGATAATTTTTAAGTATATGAAGTAATGTCAAACTATCTTTTCCACCAGAAAGGCCAACTGCAATTTTATCATTTTCTTGTATCATATCAAAGTCTTGTATAGCCTTACGAGCTTTACTAAGAAGTTTTTGCATAGACATTTTTAGCACCATCCTTTATTTGAAAATATAAACTTAAGAATAACTTAAGGTTTACTTATAAAATACTTAAAACTTATACTCTAAAATTAACGTTAATAAACATAACGAAGGAGACGATTCAACCATGAAAAAATTAAAATTGATGTTAGGCATTATAGTAGTAGTATTTATAAGTATGTTTATAGTTAAAGATAAAATTCTGAAAGATGAAGAACCAACTGGAACTGCTCAATTTGATTCATCTCAAGATGTTGAAACAGATTCTCAGAAAAAAAATCACTCAAATAGTATAGCAGATAATATATTATTGGTAAACAAGACAAATGAACTTAGTAAAGATTATATGCCGAAAGACATTACTAAGGTAAATATAGAATTTGTTCCAGAAGCTACTGAAGAGGAAAAACAAATGGCAGGAGAACCTGCAAAAGCAGTAGAAGACTTAGTTAGACAAGCTAATGAAGAAGGAATACAGTTTTTAGGGTCTTCAGCATATAGGTCTTATGAGACTCAACAAGATACTTATACAAGAAGAGTAAATTCTCAAGGTCAGGAAAAAGCTGATGCATATGTAGCAAAACCTGGACATAGTGAACATCAATCTGGACTGTGTATTGACTTGACAAATCCAGAGAGATGGTTTGTTGGAAGTACAAAAGAAGCTATATGGTTGGCAGAAAATGCTCATAAATTTGGATTTATAATAAGATATCCTAAAGGTAAAGAAGATATAACAGGTACAGCATATGAGCCATGGCATATTAGATATGTGGGTAAGGATGTTGCTGAGGAAATTTATTCAAAAGGGTTAACTTTAGAAGAATATTTGCAAAACAAATAATAAAACAACATAACATAAATTGTATGATATTACTAAATGTAATATAAATAAATTTGATACTAGACTACTTTAAGTATAGTATAATTTTAGATGAGTAAAAACTATATTAAAGTAAGTTAGGATGTGAAAAAGTGAAAGATACAATTCTTGTTGTGGATGATGAAAAGGAAATAAGAGACCTTGTAGAGATATACCTTTTAAATGATGGATATAATGTAATTAAGGCTAAAGATGGACAAGAAGCTTTAGATATTTTAGAAAAAGAAAATATTCATCTGATGGTATTGGATATAATGATGCCAAAGATGGATGGGATAGAAGTTTGTAGAAGAGTTAGAGTAAGTTTAAATATACCAATACTTATGTTGAGTGCCAAATCAGAGGATATGGATAAGATACAAGGAATAATGACAGGTGCAGATGACTATCTAACAAAGCCATTTAATCCACTTGAACTTACTGTGAGAGTAAAAGCATTACTTAGAAGAGCGTATTATTTTAGTGGTACTAACAAAGAAAATAAAGATGTCATAGAAGTTGGAGTGGTATTAATAGATAAGGAAAAGCATAGTGTAACAGTAGCTGGAAAGGATATATTTTTGACATCGAGAGAATTTGATATCTTGTATTTACTAGCAAATGATAAAGGTAGAGTATATAGTACAGAAGAGATATTTGAAAAAGTATGGAAAGAACAATACTACCAATCTAACAATACTGTAATGGTTCATATGAGTAGGATAAGAGATAAAATTGAAAAGTATACAGATGGAGAAAAAATAATTCATACTGTATGGGGGGTAGGATATAAAATTGAAAAATAAGAGTGTATTAAATTATATGTTTCGTCCTATAGTAGACTTTATAATAAGCTGTATTATAACCCTAATTATTATGTTAACAAGTGCATATATAATAAAGATATTATATATAAGAACTACTTTATCTACAATTAATTACTTTATGCTTAGTTTAAGAAATATTAGATCTGTTATAGGAGACAGCACATTATATTCAGTTTTATTTCTGACAGCATCATTATCAATTTATTCATTAATGTCATACAAGAGAAATAAAAAACTTGTAAATTTTCTAAAAGATACTGATAACAAAAATAAAAAACTAGAAATTATCATGGATGCTGTAAACTCAATGGAGGAAGGCGATTTAGAAAAAAGTATAGATATTGAGTATGAGTCAAATGGATTAAGTGATAAAAAAATTGATGAGATTGATGAACTTGCAAATAAAATCAATAGTATAGTTTATCAACTTAGAAATATAACTGTTGAAGAAAGACAGGCTCAACAAACTAAGACAGATTTAATAACAAATGTTTCACATGACCTAAGAACTCCTTTAACCTCAATAATGGGTTATCTAGGATTGATAGAAGATGGTAAGTATAAAGATGAAGTTCAGTTGATGTATTATGTTAATATTGCATATGAGAAATCAAAAAGTTTAAATATACTTATAAATGATTTATTTGAACTTACAAAAATGCAAAATAATACAATAAGATTAAAAAAAATAGACATAAACTTGGTAGAGCTATTAAGCCAAATAGTATCTCAACTTGGATTTTATTTTAAAAAAGAATTTATGGTTAGTAGAGTTAATTTCAATGAAGAAAAATTAATTATAAATGCTGACCCAAATAAATTGGTGAGAGCTTTTGAAAATCTTATAACCAATGCTATGAAATATGGAAAAGAAGGAATTTATGTGGATATAGTAACAGCAAAAAAAGGAAATATGGCTATTGCAAAAGTTATAAATTATGGAGAACCCATTCCAGTATTAGATTTACCAAATATATTTGATAGATTCTATAGAGTTGAAAAATCAAGAAATAGCAATGATGGAGGTTCTGGATTAGGTCTTGCAATTACAAAAAATATTGTGAATTTACATGGTGGGGAAATTACTGTTTCAAGTAATATACATCAAACTGTATTTGAGGTACAACTACCAATAATACAAGAAACTGTGTAATAAGATAAAAGTATGATTTAGATACACAAATATTTATAGCATAAAGTGTTTACAAAAATAAAAAAGTAATATATAATTTAAGTCAGTTTAATAAGATACTTATCAAGAATTAGGGGAGAGAGTTAGCTCAGCGATCCTATACCAACCTTTTATTAGGTGGTCCTGCTAACAACGATGAGATGATTGGAAATAATATACTCTTCTTATCAATAGTGGATAGGGGGAGTTTTTTTATAGATTTAAAGTAATAAATTTTTAAGTGATGATGGAGGATTCAAAAATGGAAAAAGTAGAAAGTTTTAAATTAGATCATACAAAAGTTAAAGCTCCTTTTGTGAGAAAGTGTAGTGTACTTGATGGAGTTAAAGGAGATAAAATAACTAAATTTGACTTGAGATTTTTACAACCAAATGTAGAAAGCTTTGGAACTGCTGCTATGCATGGTTTAGAACATTTATTAGCAACTTATTTAAGAGAGACATTAGATGGAGTGATAGATTTATCTCCAATGGGGTGCAGAACAGGATTTTATTTAATATTATGGGGAGATATAGATGCTAAAACAGTTAAAGATGGCTTAGAAAAGGCATTAAAGAAAGTAATTGAATCTGATAAAATGCCAGCTGCTACAGCTTTAGAATGTGGAAATTATAGAGACTTATCTTTATTTGGAGCAAAAGAATATGCAAAAGATGTTTTAGATAAAGGATTTTCTCTTAATATATATGGAGAATAATGTAATTGAAAGAGAACGTATAAGCATAAATCAAAGTGAGGTTCTAAGGTATTTACAATATAAAGGACAAGAAATAGATAAAGAACTTAAAGAAACTATTGATGAATGTATAGAAATAGCCAAAAACAAGATAAATCCTAGATATATATCTAGGATTTATCCTATCAAAATAAATAAAGATAAGATTGTAGAACTAGAGGGAACAAATTTAACCTTAAAAAGTAAGGATATATATGAACTTCTAAAAGACTGTGATGAATGTGTAATTATGGCAGCTACTTTGGGAATAGAGGTAGAAAAGGAAATAAAAAGATACTCTTACTCAGACTTAACAAGAGGACTAATAATTGATTCATGTGGAACAACAGCAATAGAAGAAGTATGCGATATTGTTCAAAATGATATAGAAAAGGTTTTTTTAAAACAAAACAAATTTATAACTATGCGATATAGCCCAGGATATGGGGACTTACCAATAGAAAAAAATATAGATATATTAAATGTTTTAAATGCTCAAAAACAAATAGGACTCACAATTACATCAAATGGGATTATGATACCAAGAAAATCAGTAGTAGCTATTATAGGCATTTCTAATTTGAAAATAGATAAATCAAAGAAAGAAAAATCGTGTGAAAATTGTAAAAACTACAGAAATTGTACATATAGAAAAGGAGCGAATTCTTGTGGAAATAAGACAATATCTAAAGGATAATATATTAATATTTGATGGTGCAATGGGAACAATGCTTCAACAAAAGGGGTTAAAAATAGGTGAAAATCCAGAAGTATTTGGTCTTCAAAATCCAGAAAAACTTATAGAGATACATACATCATATTTAGAAGCAGGCTCAAATGTAATTCTTACAAATACTTTTGGGTGTAATGAATTAAAATTAGATAGTGAATATACAGTAGAAAAAGTTATTGACAATGCTATTTTAGTAGCTAGAAAAGCTATAGAAAATGTAGATAACACTAAACCTAGATATGTAGCACTAGATATTGGTCCTATAGGAGAAATGTTAGAGCCTATGGGAACTTTAAGCTTTGACAGAGCATATGAGATATTTAAAAGACAAGTATTACAGGGAGTTAAATCTGGAGCTGATGTAATAGTAATAGAGACTATGATGGATTTATATGAAGCTAAAGCAGCCGTTTTAGCGGCTAAAGAGAATTCTGACTTACCTGTTTTCTGTACTATGACATTTGATGAGAGTGGGAGAAGTTTTACTGGATGTATGCCAGAAAGTATGGTTGCCACAATAGAAGGTCTGGGAGTTGATGCAATAGGAGTAAACTGTTCATTAGGTCCTAAACAGCTTTTGCCAATAGTCAAAAAAATTGTGTCAAGAGCTTCAATACCTGTAATGGTTCAAGCAAATGCAGGTTTACCAAATATAGTTGATGGAGAAGCTATCTATGATGTTGATGCAAAGGAATTTTTTGAGGGAGTCAAAAAATTTGTTGAAGCTGGAGCAACTATAATAGGCGGGTGTTGTGGCACAAATCCAAGCTTTATAAAAGAAATATCTGAAAATATAAGTTCTGTTAAAAAGGGAAGTACCGAAAAGATTGATAAATGTGTAGTTTGTTCGCCCTCAAAATTTGTGGAAGTAGAATCACCTACAGTTGTCGGAGAAAGATTAAATCCAACTGGTAGAAAATCTTTACAAGAAGCTTTAAAAAATGAAAATTTAGATTATGCAATAAATTTGGGGTTGGAACAAGTAAGTGCTGGTGCACAAATATTAGGCGTGAATGTTGGTTTACCAGAAATAAATGAAAAGAAATTAATGCCAAAGTTGATAAAAGAGATTCAAACAGTAGTAGATACACCATTACAAGTCGATTCTTCCAATGTAGAGGCTTTAGAACAAGGTCTTAGATATTATAATGGTAGAACAATTGTAAACTCTGTAAACGGCAAAGAAGAGTCCTTAGAAAGCATATTACCAATAGTTAAAAAGTATGGTGCATGTGTGGTTGGTCTTGCATTAGATGAAAAAGGTATACCTAAAAGAGCTGAGGAAAGATTTGAAATAGCAAAAAAAATAGTTGATAGAGCAGTTTCTTATGGAATAAAACCAAAAGATATATTTATAGATTGTTTATCACTAACTGTTTCAGCACAACAAGAGGAAGCAATAGAAACTATAAGAGCCATAACAATGGTTAAGACATTAGGGGTAAAAACTATACTAGGTGTTTCAAATATTTCATTTGGACTTCCAAATAGAAAAGCACTTAATGCTTCTTTTTTAACGCTAGCTTTAGGAGCAGGGCTTGACTTAGCAATTATAAATCCAAACGAATATAGTATGATGGAGGCTATTAATTCTTTTAGAATCTTAAATAATACAGATAAAGGCTGCGTAGATTATATAAATCAATATAGTAATATGAATAATTCAAAACAGTCTGATTCCACTATTAAAGCTAATAAAGACTTATCACTAGATGTTTTAGTTGAAAGGGGATTAAAAGAAGAAGCCAAAAATGAAACGTTGAATCTTTTAAAAGAGAAGGATGAAAATTATATATTAGATAAAATTTTAATTCCAGCTCTTGATAGAGTAGGAAAGAAATATGATAGTGGAGATATCTTTTTACCACAACTTATTCAATCAGCAGAAACAGTGAAAACTGCACTAAATACAATAAAAGAAACCTTAATAAGTAGAAGTAGTGATAATGTATCTAAAGGAAAAATAATAGTTGCTACAGTAAAAGGAGATATTCATGATATTGGAAAAAATATAGTAAAAATAATGCTAGAGAATTATGGATATGAAGTTATAGACTTAGGAAAAGATGTTCCAATTGAGGAAGTAGTAGAGGTTGCTAAAAAAAGAGATATAAAGTTAGTAGGGTTAAGTGCACTTATGACTACAACTGTTCAAAGTATGAAAGATACGATTCAAGCATTAAGAGATAATGAAATAAATGCAAAAGTATTTGTAGGTGGTGCTGTTTTGACAGAAGAATATGCTGAGGAAATGGGAGCTGACTATTATTCAAAGGATGCAAAATCTGCTGTTGAGATAGCAAAGCTAAATTTTTAGCATGTAAATCGAAATAAAGGTTTTACTAAATAGGATATTTTATATATAATATAAATATAAGTTTTAGAAACTTATGTCCAAAATAATAGGAATTAATCTATAATAATGAGATTAATTAATATAAAAAAATATTTATCATCAACATTAAAAAGGGCTGGGAAGTCTGGTATAACTTCCGTCAGCCCTTTTTAGTATAACAACACTTAAAAAGCCCAATTGCCATCTTTAAAAATCTGTATATGTTTTCCATCATGAGTTTCTCCGACAATATCCATATCCGAAGAACCAACCATAAAGTCAACATGTGTTAGACTATCATTTACTCCATACTCACCTAATTCTTCATCTTTCAAATCATTTCCACCATCTAAGCAAGTCTTATATGCAGAACCAATTGCAAAGTGGCAAGAAGCATTTTCATCATATAAAGTATTATAAAAAATAATATTTGTATCAGATATTGGAGAGTTATATGGAACAAGAGCAACCTCTCCTAGATAATGAGAACCCTCATCTGTTTCAATAAGTTTCTTTAATGTTTCTAGTCCCTTTTCAGCAGAGAAATCTACTATTTTACCATCCTTGAAAGTTAAAGAGAAATTATCAATTATATTTCCTCCATAAACAAGGGGTTTAGTACTGTATACAGTTCCATTGACTTTAAACTTGTGTGGCATTCCAAAAATCTCTTCAGTTGGAATGTTAGGATTAAAACTTATTCCGTTAGGGTCTTTAGATGCTCCACTTAACCAAATATGACCTTTTGGTAAATCTAAAGTTAAATCAGTTTTTGAAGATTTATACTTTAAAGTTTTAAAATTACTTTCATTTAAAAAATCCATTTTAGACTTTAGATTTTCATTATGTTCTTTCCATGATTTTATAGGGTCTTGTCCATCAACTCTTGAACACTTAAATATGGCATCCCATAATTTATCTATTGCTTCATCTTCTGATAAACTTGGAAATACTTTTTTTGCCCAATCTTTTGTTGGTACAGAAACTATACTCCATTTACATTTATCTGTTAGCGTATAAGAACGCCACTCTTTTAAAGCCTTTCCAGAAGCTTTTTGAAAGTTAGCAACTTTCTCAGGGTCAACATCTTTTAATAAATCAGGGTTTTGAGCATATACTGATAAAAATGCTCCACCTTCTTTAGCTATATCTACATATTGATCTGCTGTCCATTTTGGAAACTCATGAAATGCTTCGTTTGGAGCATATAAATATTTAATGAGAGTACTTTCTTCATCAGACCATTCTATATATACATTTTTAGCTCCACATTTATATGCTTCCCTCAGTGCATTTCTTGCAAAATCAGCACATTCGATTGGTGATTTTATAAGTAAAGTTTGACCTGGCTGTATGTTAACTCCGACCTTAATTGCTAACTCAGCATATTTTTCTAAATTTTTATTGAAATCCATATCTATCCTCCTGTATTTTTAACATTAAATAACTTATAAATATTATATCATTACTTAGATTTTGGGTCATATTTAAAATATTTATACTTAATAGACTGAGAAATAAAAAATATGTATTTTAATTAAAATAGATTGTTTAGATATATAATTGTAACTAAGATGTTATTTTTTGTTGATAATAGTATTAAAGTAGAAATAAAAATACTTTTTTAGTGAAAGGCTATACAAGAATACCGAAAAAAACTTATAATATAATAATGAGATAGATATTTATAATGAAATAAAAAATTTTCTGGCAAAGCTTATATATGTTTAAATATAGTAGTTTATATATTATGAACAGAAGATTTCAGTTAGGAGGGCATAAATGGAGCTTTATGAAGCCATTTTTTATAGAAAATCTGTAAGAAATTTTTCCAGTACAAAACTAAAAAAGCCATTAATGGAAGAAATAAAAAGAAGTTGTAAAAATTTAGAATACTTAAATGAAGATTTAAATATTAAAGCACATGTTGTTGATAGGGGTCATATAATACACTTTTTAATGGGGAAAGAATGTAAAGTAAAAGCACCTCATTATATAGTAGTCACATCAGATAAAGGAAAAGACTATTTACAAAATATAGGTTTTGCTACTGAAGGTATAGTATTACGTCTTACAACATTAGGAGTAGCTACTTGTTGGCTGGAGTCCACATTAAAAAGAGAAGATATCTTGGAATTTGTAGATATTGGAAACAAAGACCCAAGAGAAGATGAAGAAGACGATTTAGATTATTTAGCTGGAATAAAAACAGAAGAAGAAGATGAAAACAAAATAGAAAATCCATATATAATAATAGCTTTTGGATATCCGGCAAAAAATGAAGATTTATTTAGGACAAGATATGCTAGACCTGATAGAAAACCAGTAAAAGATATTATAAATAAAATAAATAGAAATAGAAAATGGAAAGAAATATTAGAATTTACAAGAAGAGCTCCATCTGTGAAAAACTCTCAACCTTGGTATTTTCACAAAGATGAACGAGGTCTTCATCTATTTGAAAAGAAACCTAAGAAACATTGTGAATATATGAATAAGGTTAGCTTAGGTGTAGGTTTAAGACATTTTGATATAGCATGTATAAAAAATAAAATAGATGTTTCATATGAAAAACTTCCTATAAAGAATAAAATAGGAAAATCATATTTTATAACTGTAGTTGAACATGTAAAACCAGAAGAAGAAACTCAAGATGAAAATTTAAGTTTGGAAAAAGAAGAATCACAAAATGAATAAAATTTTGAGAGGGGATAGTAGACATGTATAAGTGTGGGAAATGTAATCTTAGAGGCTGTTCAGATGGAGATATGGATAAGCTAATGAAGATATGCCCAACTAGGGAAGTTGAGTTACAAGAAAAAGCAAAAAAACTTTATGAAGAGGAAGAAAATAGAAAAATAGCTTATAATGCTGGATTAATTGAAACAGAGGGATACTGTCAATATACTAGGTTAAAAGAGATTATAGAGTTTGCTAAAAAATGTGACTATAAAAAAATTGGTATAGCATTTTGTATTGGTTTAAAAAGAGAAATGCAAACAGTACAAAAGGTATTTGAACATCATGGATTTGAAGTGTTTTCTGTTATATGTAAAAATGGAGCGATTCCTAAGACTACAGTTGGATTGAAGCCATCACAAACAATATCAAAATGTAAAGATGAAATAATGTGTAATCCAATAGGGCAAGCTTTATTTTTAAATGAGGCTAAAGTTGACCTTAATATAATTCTTGGATTATGTGTTGGTCATGATACATTAGCCATGAAATATATGGAAGCTCCTATAACAACTCTAATTGTCAAAGATAGAGTAACTGGGCATAATCCAGCTGCTGCTATATATAATGCAGAGTCTTATTTTGAAAAAAAATTATTTGATAAAGAGGAAGAATAATTCAAAGACTTATTGACATAAAAAGCAATTAGTGGTTTAATTATAAAAAAGATGAAACTTTAAAATATCCTTAAGATACATAAAGTTATATAAATAAAGAAAAAATATTATGACTAAATTCCTTAAACTAGTCCAGAGAGACTAAAGGGTTATAGATAGTGTTAATATATAACCTCTAGTAAATCACCTAGAGGTTTTTGATGAGTATAAAATAAAAAATTTAAATATAATAAAGTCTTTTAAACTAGTCCAGAGAGACTGGGAAAGATATCTCATAGCTAATTAATATCAAAGTTATGTATAGATAAAATCCTTGTGCCTCTTTTGGTGTAAGGATTTTTTTATGAGGATTTAGGCTTTATTAAAAAGGAGATATAAAAATGATAAATGGTAAAGAGAAGCTAATAGTTGCAATTGATACTGACAAATTTGATAAAGCTAAAGAACTAATAGACAAATTGGAAGATAGTGTAGATATATTTAAAGTAGGACTAGAACAATATGTGGCTACAAAAGGAAAGACAATAGACTATTTAAAAGAAAAAGGTAAAAAAATATTTCTAGACCTTAAATTCCATGATATTCCAAATACTATGAAAAGTGCAGTAAGAGCTGCAGTAAGAGATAATGTTTGGTTAATGACAATTCATGTATCAGATATGGAAGGGATGAGACAATGTGCACTAGTTGCTAAAGAAGAAGCAGAGAGATTAAATATAGAAAAACCTTTGGTGGTTGGAGTAACAGTTTTAACTTCATTAAGCAACCAAGACTTACAAGATATAGGATGTAATATGACAACAGAAGAATTGGCTATAAAGAGAGCTAAATTAGCAAAAGAATCAGGAATAGATGGAGTTGTTTGCTCAGCTCAAGAAGTAGATAAGATAGTAGAGGCATGTGGAACTGATTTTATAACAGTTTGCCCAGGGATAAGACCTAAGTCAGCAGAAGTTGGAGACCAAAAAAGAGTTGTTACTCCATCAGATGCAATAAAAAGAGGAGCTCATTATTTAGTTGTTGGAAGACCTATAACAAAAGCAGAAAGTCCAAGAGAATCAGCTATTAATATTGTAAAAGAAATAGAAAATGCTTAGATAAAACATTTGGGAGGTAGCTTATATGAAGGGGAAATTAATTTTAGAAGATGGAACAGTATTTGAAGGAAAAGCATTTGGATATTTAAAGGAAGCTGTTGGTGAAGTTGTGTTTAATACTTCAATGGCAGGATATGGTGAACTACTGACAGATGCAACTTATTATGGACAAATAGTGACAATGACATATCCACTTATAGGGAACTATGGAATAAATTTAGAAGATGTTGAATCAAATAAAGTACAAGTAAAAGGACTTATAGTAAGAGAAAAAAGTGACAACCCAAATAATTTTAGATGTGAAATGGATATAGACACATATCTAAAGCAAAACAAAGTAATTGGACTTGAAGGAATAGATACAAGAGCATTGACTAAGATTATTAGAAATAATGGAACAAAAAAAGGTATTATAACTTTAGAAAATGTATCATTACAAGAAATTCAGTCTAAATTAACAGAGTGTTGCAATAAAGATTCTGTTAAAAGTGTTACAAGAAAAGAAATTGAAAATATTAAAGGGACTGGTGTTAAAGTCTTAGTTGTAGACTTTGGTGTTAAAAATAGTATATTAGACTCACTGAAAGCTTGTAACTGTGACATAATGGTAGTACCAGCAATGACTACTTCAGAAGAAATTTTAAATATAAACCCTGACTTGATATTATTATCTAATGGGCCAGGTAATCCAGAAGATATAAATGATATAGTTGAAAATATAAAGAAATTAGTAGGCAAAAAACCACTAGCAGGAATCGGTTTAGGACATCAAACTTTGGCATTAGCATTAGGTGGAAAAACTTCAAAACTTGCATTTGGACATAGAGGAGGAAATCATCCAGTTAAATGTTTAGAAACAGGAAAAGTATTTATAACTTCTCAAAATCACGGATACAATGTTTCAGAAATGCCAGAAGATACAGAGATAACTCATGTAAATTTAAATGACAATACTATAGAAGGAATGAGACATAAGGAATTACCAATATATAGTGTTCAGTACATTCCAGAATACACAACAAAAGAAGATTTAGATTGTATATTTAATAAATTCTTAGCATTAATATAGATTTAGTATTATTTACAGATAGTAAAAACCATTTAGATAAGGAGAAAAATTTATGCCTAAATTAGATAGTATAAAGAAAACTTTAGTATTAGGGTCAGGACCAATAATAATAGGTCAAGCGGCAGAATTTGACTATTCAGGAACTCAAGCATGTCAATCTTTAAAAGAAGAAGGAATTGAAGTTGTATTAATAAATAGTAATCCAGCTACAATAATGACTGATAAAGAAGTGGCAGATAAAATATATATAGAACCATTAACAATAGAATTTATAGAAAAAATAATAGAAAAAGAAAGACCAGATAGCTTACTTGCAGGTATGGGTGGACAAACAGGATTAAACTTAGCAGTTGAGCTTTATGAAAAAGGCATACTAGATAAATATGGAGTAAAAATAATAGGTACTTCAGTAGAATCTATTAAAAAAGGTGAAGACAGAGATATATTTAGAGATGTAATGAAAGAAATAAATCAACCTGTAATAGTTAGTGATATAGTTACAGATTTACAAGCAGGTCTTGATTATGCACTTACAATAGGGTATCCAGTAGTTGTAAGACCAGCATACACATTAGGTGGAACTGGTGGAGGTATCGCTGATACTGAGGAAGAATTAAGAGAGATACTTTCACATGGATTGCAATTAAGTCCAGTTGGACAAGTATTAATTGAAAAAAGTATAAAAGGTTGGAAAGAAATAGAATATGAAGTAATAAGAGATTCAAAAGGAAACTGTATAGTTGTATGTAACATGGAAAATATAGACCCAGTTGGAGTTCATACAGGAGATAGTATAGTTGTTGCTCCAACACAAACTCTAAGCAATAAAGAATGTGCGATGCTTAAAAAAGCATCTTTAGATATATTAAATGCAGTAGAAGTTCAAGGTGGATGCAATGTTCAGTTTGCATTAAACCCACATAGTTTTGAATATGCAGTTATAGAGATAAATCCAAGAGTTAGTAGATCATCAGCATTAGCATCAAAAGCTACAGGATATCCAATAGCAAAAGTTTCATCAAAAATAGCTTTAGGATATACTTTGGATGAAATAGAAAATGCAGTAACTAAAAAAACTTATGCTTGTTTTGAGCCAACTATAGACTATGTAGTTGCTAAGATACCAAAATGGCCATTTGATAAATTTAAAAAGGCAAATAGAAAATTAGGAACTAAGATGATGGCAACTGGTGAAATAATGAGTATAGGAAGTAACTTTGAAGCTGCTATTCTTAAGGGAATAAGATCACTAGAAACAGGAAAATATTCATTAGTTCATGCTCCATCAGAAGAGAGAAGTATTGAAGCGTTGAAGAAAAGAGTTGTAGTACCTGATGATGAAAGATTGTTTGATTTAGCTGAAATGATAAGAAGAGGCTATAAAGTAGAAATGATAGAACAAATCACAGGAATAGACAAATGGTTTATAAATAAATTTAAATGGATAGTTGAGCAAGAAGAAAAATTAAAAGTTATGAAGATTGAAGACTTAACTAAAGATTATCTTCTTGAGTTAAAGAAAAAAGGATTCTCTGATAAAGGTATATCTGACTTAATGAAGATAAGCCCAGAAAAATTATACGAATTAAGAAGTCTATATAACATAAAACCAGCATACAAAATGGTTGATACATGTGCAGGAGAAATAGATGCGATATCTCCATATTATTACTCAACTTATGAGCAATATGATGAAGTAGTTGTAAGTGATAAGAAAAAAGTAATAGTGTTAGGCTCTGGACCAATAAGAATAGGTCAAGGTATAGAATTTGACTATTGTTCAGTTCACTGTGTAAAATCTTTGAGAAAGATGGATATAGAAACTATAATCATAAACAATAACCCTGAGACAGTAAGTACAGATTTTGATACATCAGATAAACTATATTTTGAACCATTAACAGAAGAAGAAGTTTTAAGTATAATTGAAAAAGAAAAACCAGAAGGTGTAATATTACAATTTGGAGGACAAACAGCTATAAAACTAGCTAAGTTCTTACATGAGAAAAATATACCTATATTGGGAACTGATTTTGATGATATAGATGCAGCGGAAGATAGAGAAAAATTTGATGATTTATTAGAAAAACTAGACATAAACAGACCAAAAGGAAAAGGTGTATGGTCACTTAATGAAGGTATTGAAGTTGCTAATGAATTAGGTTATCCAGTATTAGTTAGACCATCTTATGTACTTGGTGGTCAAGGTATGGAAATAACTTACAATGAAGAAAAATTATCTCAATACCTACAGGATGCATTTGATAGAGACCATAAGAATCCAGTACTTATAGACAAGTATTTAACTGGTAGAGAAATAGAAGTAGATGCCATATGTGATAAAGAAGATATATTAATACCTGGAATAATGGAACACTTAGAAAGAGCTGGAGTTCACTCTGGAGATAGTACGACAATGTATCCAAGCCAAAATATATCTGATAAGATAAAAGAAAAGATAGTAGAATATACTAAAAAAATAGCTTTAGACCTTAATGTACTTGGTATGGTTAATATACAATTTATAGAATTCCAGAATGAATTATATATAATAGAGGTTAATCCTAGAGCCAGTAGAACAGTACCATATATAAGTAAAGTGAGTGGGGTACCAATAGTTGATTTAGCTACTAAATGTATGTTAGGAGCTAAATTAAAGGATTTAGGATATGGTACAGGAGTTTATAAAGAGCCTAAACTAGTATCAGTAAAAGTGCCAGTATTCTCAATGTCTAAATTAGCTAAAGTTGAAGTAAGTCTTGGACCTGAAATGAAATCTACAGGAGAAGTTTTAGGTGTAGGAGAAAATCTAGAAGAAGCTCTATATAAAGGATTCTTGGCTGCAGGTAGACATATGTCTGACGAAAGAGGAGTAGTACTTGCTACTGTTAATAATAACGATAAAGATGAGTTTATAGCAATAGCAAAAGATATGAAAGAGTTAGGATACACTTTTGTTGCTACAGAAGGGACAGCTAAGAGTCTAAGAGAAAATGGAATAGAAGCTGATATAGTAAACAGAGTGGAAGAATCTAGACCAAACATACTAGATGCTATAAGAAATAAACAAGTTGATATAGTAATAAATACACCTACTAAAGGTAATGACTCAACAAGAGATGGATTTAAAATGAGAAGAACAGCTATTGAATTTTCTACTGAAATAATGACATCTTTAGATACACTAAAAGCTCTAGTAGAGGTTAAGAAAAAACACCTAAACAAAGATAAGTTAAAAGTTTACAATATAGCTGAATAGAAATTAAGTTGATTGTATAGTTTAAGAATTTAATCATTAAATTAAAAAGAAGAAGTTATTTTTTCTATGAGTTTTTACTTTTGAGATAACTTCTTTTTTTTAAGAAATTTGTAGTATAATAGAAAAAGATAAAAAATAAATGTAAATAAGTATAAAACTAGAATGTAAAAGTGAAAAATAGATATAGATATTTAAAAGATTATATTTAGTTAATGTTCTTTAGTTTGCCTAAAGAGAATTATAGGAGGTACTGTAATATGAAAGCAAGGTTAATATTAGAAGATGGGACAGTTTTTATAGGAAAAGCATTTGGATATTTAGAAGAAAGTGTAGGAGAAGTAGTATTTAACACTTCGATGATAGGATATGGTGAAGTTTTAACAGACCCTTCTTACTATGGTCAAATAGTTACTATGACTTATCCTCTTATAGGAAATTATGGTATAAATTTATCATCAGCAGAATCTGAAAAAGTGCAAGTGAAAGGATTTATAGTAAGAGAAAAAAGTGATTCTCCAAGTAATTTTAGATGTGAGATTGATATAGACCAATATTTAAAGCAAAATAAAGTGATAGGACTAGAAGGAATAGATACAAGAGCTTTAACTAAGATACTTAGAAATAATGGGACAATGAAAGGTATAATTACATTAGAAGATAGCAAGTTAGAAGATGTTAAACATAAATTAGATAAGTTTTCAAATACAGAAGCAGTTAGAACGGTTACAAGAAAAGAAGTAGAGCATATAGAAGGAAATGGACCAAAAGTAGCTGTTATGGATTTTGGAGTTAAAAGAAATATCTTAAGATCATTTATAGCTCGTGGATGTGATATAACAATATTCCCAGCTACAACATCTCCAGAAGATGTATTAAGTATAAACCCTGATTTAATATTTTTATCAAATGGGCCTGGAGACCCAGAGGATTTAGAAGATGTTATAGAAAATATAAAAGCTCTAATTGGTAAAAAGCCTATAGTTGGAATATGCTTAGGGCATCAGCTTTTAGCCCTAGCTCTTGGAGGAAAAACTGCTAAACTTAAGTTTGGACATAGAGGTGGAAATCATCCAGTTAAAGATTTAGAAGAGGGAAAAGTATTTATAACTTCTCAAAATCATGGATATTATGTTTCAGAAGTTCCTAAACAAATGAAAGTGACACATATAAATTTAAATGATAATACTGTTGAGGGAATGAGACATGAGAAGCTAGATGTATACAGTGTTCAATACCACCCTGAAGCTTGTCCAGGGCCAAAAGATAATGACTATATTTTCGATAAGTTTTTAGAGTTCGTAAAATAAATAATATCAATATATATAATATATAACTAAAAATAAGACTAACTTAAATCAAAAAAATATTGGTTTAATTAATATAGATATAATAAATAATCTCAAATTTAATATGGAATAAAATAATTAAAATTGATTGTATAGATTATGAAGATAGAAACTGTGAAAATTGTTTAGATAAGGAGAAAGAGTTATGCCTAAATTAGATAGTATAAAGAAAACTTTAGTATTAGGGTCAGGGCCAATAATAATAGGTCAAGCAGCAGAGTTTGACTACTCAGGAACACAGGCCTGCCAAGCATTAAAAGAAGAGGGAATAGAAGTTGTATTAGTAAATAGTAATCCAGCGACGATAATGACTGATAAAGAAATTGCAGATAAAATATATATAGAACCATTAACAATAGAATTTATAGAAAAAATAATAGAAAAAGAAAGACCAGATAGCTTACTTGCAGGTATGGGTGGTCAAACAGGACTAAACTTGGCTGTAGAATTACATGATGCTGGTATACTAGATAAATATAATGTAAAAGTTATAGGTACATCTATAGAGTCTATAAAAAAGGGTGAGGATAGAGATTTATTTAGAGAAGTAATGAAAGAAATAAATCAACCTGTAATAGTTAGTGATATAGTTACAAACCTAGAAGCAGGTCTTGAATTTGCAAGCAAAATAGGATATCCAGTGGTTGTAAGACCAGCATATACACTAGGTGGAACTGGTGGAGGTATAGCTGATACTGAGGAAGAATTAAGAGAGATACTTTCACATGGATTGCAATTAAGTCCAGTAGGTCAAGTTCTTCTTGAAAAGAGTATAAAAGGTTGGAAAGAAATAGAATATGAAGTAATGAGAGATGGGAATGGAAACTGTATAACTGTATGTAACATGGAAAATGTAGACCCAGTTGGAGTTCATACAGGAGATAGTATAGTTGTTGCTCCAAGTCAAACTTTAAGTGATGAAGAATACCAACTACTTAGAAAAGCATCAATAGATATAATAAATGCAATAGAAGTTCAAGGTGGATGTAATGTTCAAATAGCTTTAAATCCACATAGCTTAGAATATGCAATAATAGAAATAAATCCAAGAGTTAGTAGATCATCAGCACTAGCATCAAAAGCTACAGGATATCCAATAGCAAAAGTGGCAGCTAAGATAGCCTTAGGATATACTTTGGATGAAATAGAAAATGCAGTAACTAAAAAAACTTATGCTTGTTTTGAGCCAACTTTAGATTATGTAGTAGTAAAAATACCAAAATGGCCATTTGATAAATTTAAAAAGGCAAATAGAAAATTAGGGACTAAGATGATGGCAACTGGTGAAATAATGAGTATAGGAAGCAACTTTGAAGCTGCTATTCTTAAGGGAATAAGATCACTAGAAACAGGAAAATATTCATTAGTTCATGCTCCATCAGAAGGTAGAACGTTAGAAGAGCTAAAGAAAAGAGTTGTAGTACCTGATGATGAAAGATTGTTTGATTTAGCTGAAATGATAAGAAGAGGCTATAAAGTAGAAATGATAGAAGAAATCACTGGTGTTGATAAGTGGTTTATAAATAAATTTAAATGGATAGTTGAGCAAGAAGAAAAATTAAAAGGTCTTAAAATAGAAGATTTAGATAAGGAATACTTACATGAATTAAAGAAAAAAGGATTCTCTGATAAAGGTATATCTGACTTAATGAAGATAAGCCCAGAAAAATTATACGAATTAAGAAGTCTATACAATATACAACCTGTTTATAAAATGGTTGATACATGTGGAGGAGAATTTGAAGCTCTATCTCCATATTACTACTCAACTTATGAGCAATATGATGAAGTAGTTGTAAGTGATAAGAGAAAAGTTGTAGTATTAGGTTCTGGACCAATAAGAATAGGTCAAGGTATAGAATTTGACTATTGTTCAGTTCACTGTGTAAAATCTTTAAGAAAAATGGGTATAGAAACTATAATTGTAAACAATAACCCTGAAACAGTAAGTACAGATTTTGATACATCAGATAAACTATATTTTGAACCATTAACAGAAGAAGAAGTTTTAAACATAATTGAAAAAGAAAAACCAGAAGGTGTAATACTACAATTTGGAGGACAAACAGCTATAAAACTAGCTAAGTTCTTACATGAGAAAAAAATACCTATATTGGGAACTGATTTTGATGATATAGATGCAGCAGAAGATAGAGAAAAATTTGACGACTTATTAGAGAGATTAGATATAAATAGACCAAAAGGAAAAGGTGTATGGACAACTAATGAGGGTATTGAAGTTGCTAATGAATTAGGTTATCCAGTATTAGTTAGACCATCTTATGTACTTGGTGGTCAAGGTATGGAAATAACTTATAACGAGGAAAAATTAACTCAGTATTTAGATGATGCCTTTGCCAGAGACCATAAGAATCCAGTACTTATAGATAAATATCTAACTGGTAGAGAAATAGAAGTAGATGCCATATGTGATAAAGAAGATATATTAATACCTGGAATAATGGAACATTTAGAAAGAGCTGGAGTTCACTCTGGAGATAGTACGACAATGTATCCAAGCCAAAATATATCTGATAAGATAAAAGACAAAATTCTAGAATATACTAAAAAAATAGCTTTAGACCTTAATGTAATTGGTATGGTTAATATACAATTTATAGAATTCCAGAATGAATTATATATAATAGAGGTTAATCCTAGAGCCAGTAGAACAGTACCATATATAAGTAAAGTGAGTGGGGTACCAATAGTTGACTTAGCTACTAAATGTATGTTAGGAGCTAAATTAAAGGATTTAGGATATGGTACAGGAGTTTATAAAGAGCCTAAACTAGTATCAGTAAAAGTGCCAGTATTCTCAATGTCTAAATTAGCTAAAGTTGAAGTAAGTCTTGGACCTGAAATGAAATCTACAGGAGAAGTTTTAGGTGTAGGAGAAAATCTAGAAGAAGCTCTATATAAAGGATTCTTAGCCGCAGGCAGACATATGTCTGACGAAAGAGGAGTAGTACTTGCTACTGTTAATAATAACGATAAAGAAGAGTTTATAGAAATAGCAAAAGATATGAAAGAGTTAGGATACACTTTTGTTGCTACAGAAGGTACAGCTAAGAGTCTAAGAGAGAATGGAATAGAAGCTGATATAGTAAATAGAGTTGAAGAGCCTAGACCAAATATACTAGATGCTATAAGAAATAAACAAGTTGATATAGTAATAAATACACCTACTAAAGGTAATGACTCAACAAGAGACGGATTTAAAATGAGAAGAACAGCTATTGAATTTTCTACTGAAATAATGACATCTTTAGATACATTAAAAGCCTTAGTAGAGGTTAAGAAAAAGCATATAAATAAAGATAAATTAAAAGTTTATAATATAGCAGAATAAAAAACAAAATAATATTTAGATTAATTAAAGGCGTTAGTTCCTAGGAGCTTTCGCCTTTAATTAATACTCGATAATTATTTTCTTATGTGAACTAAAATAAATATCAATCTTGATACTATCAGTCTTTTCTTTAATCATTAGATAGAGGATAAGAGTGGTAGTCATGAATTTCTTCATGTATAAGATTTTCATATTTATCATAATAGTATTTAATTGTAACAACTATTTTATCTCCTTTAGATACATTTCTATAGAGTTTTTTATTTTTAATAGAGTAGACCTCATCTTTATATATGGCATTAACTATAAAAATTTCTGACTCATAATCAAATGTACCCATTACTGGATTATAGTGTTTTGAATCTTCTTTATAGCAGAAGCTTTCAACAGTCATTATATAAGTTCCAAATGAAATCCATTTGGTACCTTTAAATAAATTTACTTTCTCATTAATATATGAAACGCCTGGCGTATCAAGAATTTTTTCTAATAATATTTTTTTCTCCATATACAAAAACTCCTTTCATAGTACCTATTAATATCGTAGTACTTACTCGTATAAATAAAACAAAACTATATTTATTAATGTGACTACATAACATAGTCATTTTCTATTTCTTTCTTTAATCTATTAATTATAATGCTTAAAATTATCAATATAACTACTACAATTATCAAAGCTATAATCAACCAAGGTGGAACTATGTGACCAAAACCTCTATTGGCTGTAAATGCAGCAGCTGCAACAAGCCATCCAAATAAATTTAAAAATAAGAGCCTTGAATTTGATAATCTTCGCAATAAAACTTTTTTAGGTTCTATTTTTTGTTTAAACATTGAGCGTAATTCTACTGACATCTCACCATCACCATCAAATCTTTCAATTGCCTTATTTTGTGCTTCATCTATTTTATATCCATTTTCAATAAATTCATTTGCAGATGTTGTTAGATGTTCTCTTAGCTCTTCTTTTAAATCTTGAATTTCTTTGTTATTTTCACTCTTATATAGTGTTTCTAAATACTCTTCTATTATTTTCATAAATCTAATCCCCCTTCTTTAGAAACTTGTTCATAATATCTTGTATAAAGTACCACTCTTGAATTTTTACTTCTAAGTTGTCCTTTCCATCATCTGTTATATTGTAATACTTTCTCCTGCTTCCTACGCCTTGGTCATTTCCCCAATAAGATTTTATCAAGCCCTTAGATTCTAATCTTTTAAGAGACACATAGAGTGTACTTTCTTTTAATTCAAATGTAGTTTCATCTCTAACTACTTTTGCTATTTCATATCCATATGAATCTCCTTTGCTTAGTATTGATAATATTAAAGTATCAATATGACCTTTAAGCACTTCTTTGTTTAAGTCCATAAATTCACCTACTTTATTTTATCATATACCTCGTAATATAAGGTATATAGATATATAATAAAACATTTCATATTATTTTCCAAGTCTAAACTATAAAATTTTAATTATTATTTAAAAAGGGCATTCCATTTATGATTTAAAAATCATTTGGAAACGCCCTTTTTATAATACCTGATTATACTAGACATCTTAAATCAATTTCTCTCTTTTTAACCTGTATCTGAATTTCGGTTAGAAGTTCATCTTCATTGTTTGTAGACAGAGGGTCTATTATAGGTATCTCATATATATAATTTTCAATAGGTATCCTTTTATAATCAACATAATCAACTAACTTTTTAAAAGCAGTATAATTTTCTCTGTAAGAGCCTTTATATGTCATACAAATAAAATCACCAGCTGAAATTTCAGATATATATTTTTGAGACTTAGCATCAAATAAATCTCTTTCAACATTTACAAAGCTATTTTCATAGATGACTTTATCTTCCTTTAAGAATTTATCTATAGATACAAGACCACTTACTCCACCATAAAACACAGAGATATTATCTTCTAGTATATTTGCTATTTGTCTTCTGGAAAGCTCCATAGTTTCTTCATTACTTAAACCTTCTTCATATTCTATGGATAAAATACTTCTTCTTGGAATATGTTTTCTTACTATTTTACCTACTTCATCTACTCTCATACCTTTTTCCATTGTTTCTTTTTTTGTACTTAATACTTTTTTTATAAGTTCTAATTCTTTAATTTTTTCATCTACGATATTAATCTTATTGGTTAATAATTTTAGAATTTCTTCATTGTTTTCATCTAATTTTTCTTTGATTTCTTTTAATGGCATACCTAGATACTTTAAGTATTTTATAATATCCAATTGTGAAAATTGGTCAATTGAGTAATATCTGTAATTGCTTTCTTGGTCAACATGAACAGGTTTAAATAAATCTATTTGGTCATAGTATCTTAGCGTTTGTATGCTTATTTTGTGAAGTTTTGACATTTCGCCTATTGAAAACTTTTTACTCATATAATCACCTCATTTGAGATTTAGAATATATTCCATGGATATTTATCAGGTGGAGTACATATAAATTCCATTTTTTCTTTTGTTGTTGGATGGCAAATTTCTATTTTATTAGACCAAAGAGAAATCTGTTGTCCAATTTTATTTACTTCTTGGCCATATCTTTGGTCACCATATAATGGGTGTTTTCTAGTTGCAAATTGAACTCTTATCTGATGAGAACGACCAGTTTTTAAGTTTACTTGAACTAAGCTTAGATTTTCTTTAAAACCCAAAACTTTGTAACTAAGTTCAGCTTCTTTAGCATCCTTATGGTTTTTTTTCACAACACTCACCATATTTGTTTTTTTATTTTTATATAAAAAATCTTTTAATATGTCTGAATCGGATTTCATTTTACCATGAACAACTGCCATATAGGTTTTTTTGAATGTCTTATTTCTTACTTGTTCAGACAATCTTGAGGCAGCTTTTGATGTTTTGGCAAAAACCATGACTCCACCCACTGGTCTATCCAGTCTATGTACCAAACCAATATATACATTTCCAGGTTTATTGTACTTTGTTTTGATATAGTCTTTTAAAAGATTTACCATGTCCTTATCATTGGTATCATCTCCTTGAGATAATACATTTACAGGTTTATCTACAACTAATAAATGGTTATCTTCATATATGACTTTTATCATTATTTTTTCTCCCATCTTCCAAATATACCACAAGGAAGTATTTTACCATCCCTAGAAGCTGGTATTCCTAATTCTCCACCATAGATTTCGCCATTGTTTGCCTTTTTACCTATTGTTGTAGACAGTACATTTTCTAGAACTATTGGAGAAAATCCTGTTGTATAAGAATTAATTAGAAAGAATAAAGGATTATCAGATAAAACACCCATACATAAATCCACAAAGCTATATAATTTTTCTTCTATTTGCCATACTTCTCCTTTAGGTCCTCTCCCATAAGAAGGAGGGTCCATTATTATTGCATCATATTTCTTACCTCTTCTTATTTCCCTTTCAACAAACTTTACAACATCATCTACTATAAATCTTACTGTTTGATTTTTAAGTCCTGATAACTCTATATTTTCTTTTGCCCAGTTGACCATACCTTTTGCAGCATCAACATGACATACTTCTGCACCAGCGGATGCACATGCTACTGTAGCTCCTCCTGTATATGCAAAAAGATTTAATACTTTTATAGGTCTGTCAGCTTTTTTGATTTTATCCATCATCCAGTCCCAATTGGCTGCTTGTTCTGGGAATAATCCAGTATGTTTAAATCCAGTTGGTTTAATGTGAAATTTTAAGTTTTTGTAATTTATAGTCCATTGTTCTGGATATCTTTTTTTGTGTTCCCACTGACCTCCACCTTTATTACTTCTATGATAATGTCCGTGAGGGTTTTTCCATAGAGCCCATTCAGACTCCATTGGCCATACAACCTGTGGGTCTGGTCTTCTAAGTACATACTTACCCCAACGCTCTAATTTTTCTCCATTTCCCATATCTATAAGTTCATAATCTTTCCATTTATCTGCTAATAATAACATATCTTTCCTCCTATAAAATAACTCTCAATCCTATGTATTATACCACAAAATCAGTCATTTTTTGCTGTTTTAGATACTTTCTATTCTTTACATTTATTGTTAACATTATTACTCTTTTAAACATATTATATAGTATCTGATTTTTTTAATAAGAGGAGGAGAGTTTTAATGGAAAATTATCAAGCTACAAATACTTGTACATATAACATATTATATGTGCAGTTTAACGAAGACTTTGGCAGAAGCAAATACTTTTCATATGATGTAAAATATCCTATTCTGTACAATATTAGAAATCAATCCACCTATGTAAATCCGCCTATTTTAAACAACATAAATTCTGCTGTAAAGATGACTGTAAATAATTTTAAGCTTGGGTTGCAAGAAGAAGAACAAGAATATAATAATGCAGCTTCTCAAAATTCACTTCCAAAACAAAGTTACTGGGTTTCTACTAATTATGCAGTTACTTTCAGTAAAAACTATGTACTAAGTATGATATTAAATCTTATGGGATTTGCTAGTAGTTCTGGACCTAAGTACAATACATTAAATAATTACAATATAGACTTAACAAATGGAAAAGAACTTTTACTAGGTGATATTTTTAGAGATGGAGTTGACTATATAAACATAATAACTGATTATATAAAAGCTGAAATTAATGAAAACAGAGAAATGTATTACTCTAATGTAGAGTTAGTTATACCTGAAGATCAGGCATTTTATATTACAGATGATGGGATTGTTATCTATTTTGGTGTAGATGAGATAGCACCTGAAAGCTTTGGAATCCCTAAATTCAAGATAAGATTTTCTGATTTTGGAAATTTTATAAATCAACGTTTCTATTGTATCTCTCCAGACATATATGTTCAATCAAGAGGAAGAACTAAGCATTTTATGGTATAAAAATATAGATAATTCTGAGCCCTATTTTAGTATATCAAGATTTATGCTGGAGTAGGGTTAAGATTTATCTATCTTAAAAACATAATTTAAACAGTACTATTTGTATATGTTAGTTATATAGACTCAGACCTACTGATAAACATTTATATAGTACAATTAATTTGTATTAAAAGTTTTAACTTTTGACTCAACAAGAAGATTATATTATTATATATATTTAAGTTGTTATTTTTTTTTATACATTTGCTGATAAGCAGAATTTTTATTGATTACTTCTACCTTTAAATTGGGATTACTTACTACTTCATACAAAAAAAGTTTTCCTAATTTTAACCTGATGTTCATCTCCAACCTGTTCCATTCATAGCCTTTGAACAATTCTTTTAATAAAAAAACTTCTCCGCAATGGATGTTTTTTAACTCATCTATTGCATCATTTAACAGACTATTCATATTATTTCCTCCAATTTGTATAATTTCATTAACTTCATTATATTGTTAATTTTTGACATAGTCAAACAAATTATAAAGGAATTATAATGGTGTCAAAAGTTAACAGTATTGACACTAAAAATTCGTTTTAGTAAAATGTATAAAGACAAGTAGATACAGATATCTACAAATTCCTGCATTAAATATTTACGTTAGGAAGTGATTATTATTATATATGGATATTGCCGTGTCAGTACAAAGAACCAGACAGATAACAATAGTTTGTATCAACAACAGCAAGAGATATTAAGCAAGTATAACAATGCTAAAATAATAAAAGAAACTTATACAGGGACTACCACAAATAGACCTAAATTTGAAAAAATTATATCTTCTTTAAAGAAGGGAGATTTACTTGTTGCGACTAAACTTGATAGGCTAGCTAGAAGTACATCAGATGGGATACAACTGATAGAGGGTTTATTTGCTAAAGAAGTTAGTGTCCATATTTTAAATATAGGTCTCCTAGAAAATACTTCAATGGGGAAATTCTTTTTAACTACATTACTTGCAGTTGCAGAACTTGAAAGAAATATGATAATAGAACGAACTCAGTTGGGAAAAGAATTTGCTAGAAAGAAAAAAGATTTTAAGGATGGTAGACCAAAGAAATATAGTAATCAGCAGATACAATACGCATTGGGATTATTAAATTCTAAGCCTTATAGAGAGGTTGTGAAGATGACTGGTATCTCTAAAAGCACACTTATTCGTGCGAAGAAATCAATTTAATGAGATTTTACTTATAAAAAATTAGAGGTATAAATAAATTGGATTATTTGAATATATTTATGCCTCTAATTAATTTTATTTACAGATGTTAAATTATAGTAATGTATAATTACTATAGACTTTTGATGAGAAAATGACAATAAAAGAATTTATACAGAGAACAAAAAATTGATGCTTTATGTATTGAATCAAATTTAATATAAAAAGAGATATGTCTTAAAACAAGCTTATTTTAAGACATATCTCTTTTTATGTTAAATTTTTTAAACATTGTAAAAAAAATATCAAAAACATATTGACTCTATAGTTACTATAGAGTTTATAATTAAAACTATAAAAAAGCAAAATAAGTGTCAGATTTTTAGAAATTATAACAAATATAAAAGTATACTTAAAAAGTTTGTATTAATTAAAGTTGAATTGGTGAAATTTGGTAGGGAAAACGTTGTATAAATAGGTCAAAATAGGAGGAATTAAAATGAGTAATAATATTAATCAAGATTTGGAGACAAAAATAATACATTGGGGACATAGTGCAGATCCAACAACAGGTGCATTAGCTACTCCAATATGTCAAACAGCAACATTTGCTGCAAAGACAGTAGAGCATTTTGAAGAGTTATGTATGACATGGGGGTATGTATATACAAGAGAGTGTAATCCGACACTTACAGAGCTAGAGGCTAAATTAGCTATGCTTGAAAATGCAGAAAGTGCTATTTCTAGTACATCAGGTATGGGAGCAATAACATCTACTATATTAGCATTAGTAAAAAGTGGAGACCATATAGTTAGTTCTGATGGAATATTCTCACATACTAAATTATTTATGTCTGAGTTGTTAGCCAAATTTGGAGTTGAAGTTACATTTGTAGATGCAGTAAACCCACAAAATGTAAAAGATGCAATGAAATCAAATACTAAGATAGTTTATATAGAAAGTCCATTAAATCCATCATTAGATTTAGTAGATATAAAAACAATAGCAGAAATTGCTCACGAAAATAAGAGTTTAGCTATTGTTGACAGCACTTTTGGTACTCCAATTATACAAAGGCCAATAGACTTAGGCGCAGACTTAGTAATACATAGTCTTACTAAGTTTATAAATGGACATGGAGATACTTTAGGGGGAGCAGTAGCAGGTTCAAAGGAATTAATAGATTTAGTTAGATGGCCAAGTTTATGTTGTTTTACAGGAGCATCTTTACCACCAATGAGTGCATGGATGATTTTAAGAGGTATGAAAACGTTAGACATGAGAATGAAAAAACACTGTGAAAATGGATTGGCAGTAGCAGAGTTTTTAGAGCAAGAAGAAAATGTAGAACTGGTAAAATATCCAGCACTAAAAACTCATCCTCAGTATGAACTTTGTAAAACTCAAATGAATGGTTTAGGTGGAGGAGTAGTTTCATTTAAACTTAAAGACGGAATAAATGGATTAACAAGAGACCAAGCTAGTAGAAAATTAATGAACTCTTTAGAACTTGCAACAATAGCAACAAGTTTAGGAGAAGAACATACATTAGTTCAAATGAATGGAGAAAATCTAATAAGAATAGCAGTAGGATTAGAGTCTGCAAATGATATAATAAATGACTTTAAACAAGCTATAGAAAAATTAAAATAAAGTTATATAAATAAAACTAGAAAATTATAAAATCTTAAGGAGACAAAATCATGGAAAACAAAAGTAATGTTAAGAGATTTTTGGTAATATTCATATTGGCATTTGGAACAACAGCTATGTATAGTTTACCATATATGAAGTCATCATTTTATGATCCAATGCAACAAGCATTAGCATTGAGTCATACGCAAATAGGGAACTTATTGAGTTTATATGGATTAGTAGGAATGGTATCTTATTTTATAGGTGGATGGTTTGCTGATAGATTTTCAGTTAGAAAACTGATAACTTTTTCTTTAATTGCTTCAGGAGCATTAGGGTTTTACTTCTCAACATTTCCATCATACAACATGATTCTTTTAATATTTGTATTATGGGGATTTACAACAATATTAACATTCTTCTCAGCTTCTGTTAAGGTTGTTAGAATGCAAGGTAGTGAATCAGAGCAAGGAAGAATATTTGGATTTTATGAAGGTTTATCAGGGGTATCAGGTACATTAATTTCTTTTATAGGTCTTTACTTCTTTGGAAAGTTTGCTGAAATAACTATTGGATTTAAGTATGTAGTATGGTTATATTCTGCAGCATCTATAATATGTGGTATACTTTTATTCTTCTTAGTAGAAGAAAAGAAAGATACTGGAGCATCAGATGAAGGATTAAGCATTAAATCATTACTAAAAGTAGTTACAATGCCAAAAGCTTGGCTGATTGGTCTTATAATATTTTCAACTTACTTAGTATTTTCAAGTTTAACTTATTTAAGCCCATACTTATCAGAAGTTTATGTAATGCCAATGACTTTAGTTTCAGCTTTATCAATAATTAGAACTTATGTTATAAAAATGGGAGCATCTCCTATTGCAGGTGTTATAACAGATAAAGTTGGTTCATCTATAAGAGTAATGTTTGTAGGATTTATATTAATGACAATAAGTACAGCAGCTTACTTAGTAATCCCTAAGAGTGCAGCACTTATATGGATAGCTGTAATAAATATGATAATACTAAGTGTAATCTTATTTGGATTTAGAGGTATATACTTTGCATCTGTTTCAGAGTCTAATATATCTTTAGAAACTACAGGAGCAGTAGTTGGATTCGCTTCATTTATAGGATTTTCTCCAGATGCATTTTACTATACAGTTGCAGGTAACTGGTTAGATAAATATGGACAAACAGGATATACGTATATATTTATTCTATCTGTAGTGTGTGCAGTTATAGGTATATTTGCCACTTATGCTTTAAATAAAATAAATAAAAAAGAAAATAAAAACTTGAATAATAAAATCGCTTAAATACTTATAATTATTTATATAACTCTACCTATTTTTTTAAAATGGGTAGAGTTGTTCATGTTTAAAATAATAATAGTTTTAGTTTAGAGATTTCATGATTGTAAAATAAATTTATAACATGTGGTATAAAGTAAGTTTAATTAAAAAATAACAGTAACTATTTAAATGTTAAAATAGAAAATTAAGACAATAATAAGAATATGGAGAGTAGATATGTTAGCATTATGGGAAAATGGAATTATAATTATATTTGCATTTCTATTGTTAGGGATAGGCTATTATTTTTCTAGAAATGTAAAAGATATGGAAAGTTATTACCTAGGAAATCGAAGTTTACCATGGTCTTTGATAGTAGGTACTTTGGTTGCCTCTTGGTATGGTGGAGTTGGTACAGTTGGCAGTGTAGAGTATGCAGCTATATATGGGATATCTGCATGGGCAGTATGGTCAATAGCTGCACATATTGGAAGAATGCCTTTAGCATTGTGGGTTGGACCAAGAATTCATATAAGAACTAATATAACAGTTCCTGATTTATTAGAAAGTTTTTATGGAAAGCAAGTTGCTATAATTGGAGCAGTTTTAATGTTTATATATTGTGCACAACTTGGAGAAATAACAGCTATGGGAACTATAGGTAATGTAGCTTGGGGAATTGATAAACAGCTAATAGGGTTTATAATGGTAGTGGTAGTAGTTATATTGACAGTTCTTGGTGGTCTTATGGGAGTTGCCATTACAGATATGGTATTGTTTTTCTGCATGGTATTTGGTCTAACTATGGTTATGCCAGGTCAATTTGACCAAATAGGTGGTTTTCAAGGTCTTACAGAAGCACTTAAAGATGCACCTCAGTTAATGCATCCTACAAAAGGTATGTCAGCAATGAAAGCATTGATGTTAATAGTATATTCATTTGGAGCTTATTCAGACCCAACGTTTTACCAAAGATTTTCAGCAGCAGATTCTCCAAAAGTTGGGAGAAGAGCTTTATTGACTTGTTTTTCTCTATGGATATGTTTTGACATGGTATTAACTATGACAGGTCTTATAGTTAGAGCCACTTATCCAGAAATGGCTCCAGCAGCTGGGTATATAACTTTAGTTTTAAATACATTGCCAGAAGGTATAAGAGTTATATTTATAATCGGAATTTTAGGTTCAATAATATCAACACTAGATAGTTATTATCTAGCAGCAGGAGCTACCTTAGCAAATGATATATATGGAAGAATTACTAAAAAAGAATTATCTCAAAAGCAATTAGTTAAATTTACTAGAATAGGTGTATGTTTAGCGGCAGTTATGGGACTTAGTGTGGCGTTTAGATTTGAAAATGTATATGATGCATGTATATTTGTAGGAAGTATTTGGATGGGTTCAGCATTTGTACCTATAGTAGGAGGTCTTCTTGGTAATGGAAGAAGAACATCTATGGGTGGTATTTTGGGAATGATTGTAGGTGGAGTAACTTTTGGTTATTTTAAAATGTTTCCAGTTCAAAGTTTTGAATTAGAACCTCTTGTTATAGCCATCCCTCTTTCATTTATTGCATGGACAATAGGAAATAGAATAGGTAAAAATTTAAATACACAAAATAATCTATAAAAAAGGAGTAGTTATTATGTCTAAATTGGTATCTAAAGTAAAAAAAGATTTGGAAATAAAATGGCTTGGTATAGATGGTTTTTTAGTACTATTATACTTTTTAATAACAGGATTTATATTTTATGGTATAGTAACTAGAAATGATATTATAGTTGGAAAGATAATCCCATATGGAGTCATGATAGCAGTAGTTATAATATTTTTTGATTATCTATATAGAGTATTTAAAATGACAGGAAAAAAAGAGGAAAGGGAATGATTTTATGGATATAAGAGCATTGCCTATAAAAATTACAAAAGATGAAGCTATAGATATAGCAAAAAGTGGAAATAATTCATTACTAAGTAGACTGATATTAAAAAATAAAGAAGTTCATGAAGTTAGACTTCATTATATAGAGTTTAAAGTCGTTACACTTAAAATTCATCAAAATAAATCTATTTTCATGAAAAAAAAACAAACTGGTAATACAAATGAATTAAATATTTTAGTAAATGGTTCTACGGGTGCTGGCAGTATAGTACAAGAACTACCAGTGTCTGAAATTGTAAAAAATGTAGATAATGACATCATACAATATAGTGATAAGGATGAAAGGAGAGTAAAATCAAAGGCAAATAAAATGGCTATAAGATTAAGTCACAGGTTTATGGGGGGTATACCAGAGATAGAGATAGTTAAAATTAAAAGTATCTTTAGACCATACTGGGTAGTATTCTTTGGAAAAGTGGAATTAAATACAAGAGTAAGTTACTTGCCAATTGAAGCAGATGGTTTTGTTATAGGAATGTAGGATATTTTATATAAATATATTTTACACTTATTGTATAATACATATTGAGAGAAGATATAATAGCTAGTTATATACAAGTATCTTTTATACTAGATAACCTAATTTATGATAAGTGAGTTTAAGGTGTATAGGTTATAATTATGGAGGAAATTAATTCTTATGATAAACTATAAATATACAGGATTTTATATAGAAAAGCCAGTAGGAAATAATGTATTTTCATATGAAGAGAGAAAAAATAAGAGTATATATGTTCCAAAACTAATAAGTGGAACATTGGATGATGTGAAATTAGGAAACAAAGTCGTATTTAATGAAATTGATGAAAATAAAGAGATAAAAGCAACAGGATTGGAAAATATGGTCGAATATGTCCTGGGAAATAAAAGAATATATGTTTTTGATAATCATAACCATGCATTTTATTTTTGGATAAAATCTATGATGGCAAATGAATTCACAAGAGGATGTAAACTAGTACATGTAGATCAACATAAGGATACTAGAGAGCCTAAAAACTACAATGTAGATATAAATAATCTGGAGGACGTATTTAGGTATACAAATGAGGTTTTAAATGTAGGAAGTTTTATAAAACCAGCATTAAAACATAATATATTTTCAGAATTAATAATAATAGATAGCTCATATGGCTTTGATTTAGATATAGAGCCAGAGTTTGTTCTTGACATAGATTTAGATATATTTTCAGAGGATATGGACTATATACCATTTGATTTTAAACTAGAAAAGATAAAAAATCTAATTAAAAAGGCTAAAGTTGTAACAATTGCTACAAGTCCTTACTTTATAAACCAAGAGTATGCTATAAAAGTATTAAAAGAATTGTTTAATTATGATATAATGTAAGAGTTAACTTTAAATAGAATATGGTATAATCAAAAAGAAGAAACTTCCAATCTAACTAAAAGATTTTATACTATAAAAAAACTAAAAAAATATAGATATACTTAGGAGGAAAAAAGTATGAGTTTATATACTGAATGGAGAAATTTAAGTGATAACCACGAAAGTCAAGAAACAGAGGTAAAATTCTGGGAAGAATATTTAAAAGTTGAAGCTGGAATATACAATGAAATATTAAATAGTAAAATGGATGTTGTTGAAGGTAAAGTAAGTGAATTAGCTGAGAAATTTGGAACTACTAATGAATTTTTCATGGGATTCATAGATGGAATAAGTGAAAGTTTAAAAGAAGATATAGTTTTAGAAGATGTAGAAGCTGATAAAGAAGTTTCTATAAAAATAGATTGGGAAAAATTATATAACAATATGGTAACTGTCGAGGCTCATTGGCTATATAATTTACAAGGTTGGGAAGAAATATTACCAGCAGACCAAAGAAAAGAAATAATAAAAGCATACAAAAAATCTAAAACAGTAGTTAAAGAAGCAAAAATAGGAAGAAATGATTCATGCCCATGTGGAAGTGGTAAAAAATATAAGAAATGTTGTGGAAAGTAAGGTAATCTTATGTTTATTTTAAGATTTGCAGATGATGATGACAATTTATCAGTTAAAGATTTTACATCTTTAACTGATTTAAAAAAATATATTAGTGAAAATAGTATAGATAAAACATGGCATCAAATTGAAGAAGTTAAGAAAGTAATACCTAACCTAAAAGAGGAATAAAATTAAGTAACATTAAAAAGAATATTAAAAAATAGTTGTCAATAGTTGTCTATAAGGACAACTATTTCTATTTTTAGATATAAATATAAAATATACAGGGGGTATAAATATGAAATTTATTGATTTGCATTGTGATACTATAGCAAAATTAATGGAGAATGTAGAAACAAGTGAACTTAAAACTAACAAATATTCTGTTGATATAGACAGGCTGAAAAAAGGGGATTCATTGGCTCAAACATTTGCTCTTTTCGTTGATACTGAAGAAGTAAAACATCCTTTTGATTACTGTATGAGTATGGCAGATAAATTTCATAAAGAAATGAAAAAAAATAGTGATGTAATAGCTCTAGCTACTAACTATGAAGAAATTATGAAAAATCAATCAGAGAATAAGCTTACAGCACTTTTATCTATAGAGGAAGGAGCAGTGCTTGAAGGTAGAATAGAAAACTTAAAGAAGTTTTATGATTTAGGCGTTAGAATGATGACAATAAGTTGGAATCATGTGAATGAGTTAAGCTTTCCTCATAATAATATAGAGTATAGAGAAAAAGGTCTTACAGATTTTGGTAGAGAAGTTGTACATAAGATGAATGAGCTAGGTATGCTAGTTGATGTTTCTCATATTTCAGATGGTGGATTTTATGAAATTGCAAAAATATCCTCTAAACCAATAATAGCTACACATTCAAATTCAAGAGCAATGATGAATCATACTAGAAACCTAACTGATGATATGATTAAAGTGTTGGCTAATAAAGGTGGGGTTACAGGAATTAACTTCTTCCACTTATTTTTAGGCGATAAAAGCGAAAGTAAGCTTGAAGATATGGTTAGACATATAAAACATATTGTCAATGTTGGAGGAATTGATGTTGTAGCTCTAGGCTCAGATTTCGATGGAATAGATTCAAAAGTTGAGATTGAGGATATATCTCAAATGGGTAAATTATACGAGCCTCTAAAAAAAGAAGGATTTAGTGAAGATGAAATAGAAAAAATATACTATAAAAACGCTTTAAGAGTAATAAAAGAAGTGTTATAAGAAATGTTTTTTTGACATTAGGAAACAAAGTTTTATATCGAACATAGTATAAACTAAGATAAAAATTTATTGGAGGTTTAACTATGAAGGTAGGAGACATTGTAGCTAGAAAGTCACATAACAAAGATATTGTATTTAAAATAGTCTCTTTTGGTGTAGATGAAAATAATGAAAAAATAGCTATACTAAAAGGAATTGCATTTAGAGTAATAGCAGATGCTTATATTGATGACCTTGAATTAGTAAAAGCACCTGATATAAAAGATATATTAATAGATAAAAATGTAGAAAATTTATTATATAAGTCAGTAAGAAAGGCTAAAGAGAGACAGAAAAAGATGACAAGGGCAGTTCCAAAACTTCAATTAAATTCTAACACATATGGAATGCCTGGAAAAGTATTACAAATAGATGGAGATAAAGAGTATTTAAAAATTTGTTTGGATGTATATGCTCAACTTGGAATACCTGCAGTAGGAGTAGCAGTTTCAGAGCAAAACCAGCATAAAGAAGTAAGAGCATTACTAGAAAAATATAATCCGGATATACTAGTAATTACAGGACATGATGCAATGACAGTAAAAAGAGGGGATATAGAAGATATGAATAACTATAGAAACTCTTTAAATTTTATGAAAACAGTTAGAGAAGCACGTAAATGGCAACCAAATTTGGATAATCTTGTAATATTTGCAGGAGCATGTCAGTCAAATTATGAAAAAATAATAAATGCAGGAGCGAATTATGCAAGTTCCCCTGGTAGAATAATGATACATGCTTTAGACCCTGTTTTTGTAGTAGAAAAAATTGCATGTTCAAGAATTGATGTAGTAGTACCTATTGATGAGGTTATAGAGCAGACTATCACAGGTGTTAAGGGTATTGGTGGCTCTGAAACAAGAGGGAAATTTAGATGGGCAATGCCAAAAACAATATTGCACTAACAAAAATTAACATAATTATACTGTATATATTCAAAAATAGTATTGACATTTTTGCAAAAAATATATAAAATAATTAGTTTAAACGTTTGACAAAAATGTTTATATGTGATATTATGTAAACATATAAACGTTAAAGAAGGTGATATTGTGGCTACTGTTCAAACTCTAGATAAGATAAGAGTAAGCTTAGAAAGACATATAGGAAAGAAAATATTGTTGAAAGCTAATAAAGGAAGAAAGCAGATTATTACAAAAGAGGGTATACTAGAAAAAGTTTATCCAAGCGTGTTTGTTATAAAATTAGATGATGAAAGTAATGGATATCCTAGGGTATCTTATAGTTACTCAGATTTATTAACATCTAATGTAAAGTTGCAAGTTTTTAGAGATCAAGATAAATTACAAATAAGTTAAAATTATACCTATTAAAAATAGGTGTAATTTTTTTTTTGTTCCTTAAATATAAATATAGTGTGATATTTTTATAATACTTAAGGAGGTAAACTATGGAATTAATTAAAGATGTAATTAAAATTGACAATAGAATAGACTTTGGGAAATTTCAAACATTTATTGAGGCGGAAGCAGTAGTGCCAGACAAGAAGCTAGATGTATATGAGATTGTAAAGACTGAGGGTTACATATCACTTAAAAAAATTGAGATAGCAGATGGAAAGATACTTTGTAGAGGAAGTTTTAATTATAACGTAATTTACATCGCGGACGATAAAAATACTGTTTCTAATGTAGATGGAAAAGTAGATATAAACGAAGTAATAGAAAAAGATAATGTTATGCAAGATATGGAATACATGTTATTTTCAGAGGTAGAGCATATGGACTGCACTATAATGAATGAGAGAAAGATTAAAGTAGGAGCTCTTATGAATATAAGAGGAAGTTTATTTGAAAAACAAAGATTAGATATTGTAAAGGATGTAGCGCAAGTAGAAGGCATACAAAAGCATAGAAAGGAAATTTGTTTTCAAGATATAGTGGGAATAGAAAAAGCAGAAAGTTCTATAAGAGACACTATAACTATAAATACAGAAGAAATTCAATCTATAATAAGCTTAAATCCTTGTGTTAAAGTAAAAGAAAGTAGAGTAACTGATAATAAGGTTATTATTGGTGGAGTATTAGAAATAAATCCATTGGCTTGTACATATGAGGGTGAACTTGTAGAGTTAGATAGAGTGGGTATAGAGTTCACTCAGTTTGTAGAAGTTCCTGGAGTGAGTGATGGTATGACAGAGGAAGTATTATTGTCCATGTCAGACTTTAATCATATTTTTAAACAAAATAGTGAAAGTAATACAGGTCTATTAGAAATAGATTGTATGGCTTGTTGCAAGGTAAAAGTTACAGATGAAGTAACAAGAGAGGTATTACAAGATGCATACTCTCCTCAAAAGATAATAAAATTTGACCATAAACCTATTCAATTAAATAAGACTTTAAGAAATAGTGAAGAAACATTTATGGTTAGAGAAGGAATAAGAAATGATAATGATGATATACAAATAAAAGATATTGTAAGCGTTTGTCCAACTATGTCTATAGAAAATAGCTACATTGAAGGAAATAAAAGTATTATACAAGGGATTATAAAAGTTGAAATTTTATTTATTCCAGTTGAAGGGCTAAAATTAGTTTATAAAATTAGTGAAGAAATTCCATTTGAACATGATATAGAGATGGATAACTTAACTGATACAGCATCAGTATTTAATACAGCATGCATTGATAAAATTGAGGTTGATTTGAATAGAGACCAAATAGATTTGGTTATAAAAATCAAAAGATTTACTGAAGCATTAGATAAAAAGGCAGAAAGCTTTATTGTTAAAGGTGAAGATCAAGGTGTGTATGATTTATCTAAAGCCCCAAGCATAATTGTATATATATGTAAAGAAGGAGATACTTTCTGGAATATTGCAAAAAAATACAATACAACAGAAAATGAAATTGCAGAACTCAATGATATAAAACTTGACGAAGCAATTAAGCCTGGCAAGTGTCTTATTTTAGAAAAAAAAGTCGTATTAGTAGATTAATATTAAAAAATTTAAAGTAATTAAGTATAATAGGGTATTATAATACCCTATTATTTTATTTTTTGTAGTATAATATTATTGTTAGTGATGCATTATTCTTTAAACAAGGAGGATAGAATGGATTTTATAAAACTAAAGAGCAGGGCAAAAATAAATTTATCCATTGATGTCTTAGGAAAAAGGCAAGACGGTTATCATTTTGTTGAAATGATAATGCAAACGATAGATTTATACGATATAGTAAAAATAAAGGGATTAGATAAAGATGAAATAGAGATAAAAAGCACTAGTTTAGATATCCCTTTAGATGAAGATAATATTGTTTATAAAGCTGCCAAAATACTTAAGAATAGATTTAATATAAAAAAAGGCGTAGAAGTATTCATAGAAAAAAATATTCCTGTAGCAGCAGGTATGGCTGGAGGAAGTTCCAATGCCGCCGCAGTATTAGTAGGATTAAATGAATTATGGAAACTTGAGTTATCTGAAGATGAATTAAAAGACATCGGATTTAACTTGGGAGCAGATGTTCCATTTTGTATATCAGGAAGGCCTGCTTTAGCTCAAGGTGTTGGAGAAAAACTAACAGATATTAAAGGTTTAGCATGTGATATAAGTATTTTAATATGTAAACCAGAATTATTTGTTTCTACAAAAGAAGTTTATCAAGGGTTAGATTTGAATAATATTAAAAAAAGACCTAATAATAAATATTTGATGGAGTGTTTAAATTCAGAAGACATAAAAGCTGTATCAGAAAATATGGTAAATGTTCTTGAAAATGTTACTATAAGTAAATATGAAGAGATAAATAATATAAAGCAAGTTATGATGAAAAATAATGCTTTAGGTTCTATGATGAGTGGAAGTGGTCCTACAGTTTTTGGATTATTTGAAAGTAGAGAAGATGCTCTAATTGGAAAAAAAGAATTATTAAAAAAATATAAACAGGTATATGTTGTTAACAGCAGTCAAAAAGGGGTTGAAATTTGTGGAGAATTTAACTAAACTGAACTTGGATAATTACAAGCCATTAAGAGATGTAGTCTTCGAAAATTTAAGAGAGGCAATCTTAGAAGGGAAATTAAAGCCTGGTCAAAGGCTGATGGAAGTACAACTAGCAGAACAATTAGGAGTAAGTAGAACTCCAGTAAGAGAGGCAATAAGAAAGCTTGAATTAGAAGGTTTAGTTGTTATGTTGCCTAGAAAAGGTGCATATGTAGCAAATATGTCATTAAAGGATCTTCTAGATGTATTAGAGGTAAGAGCAAGCTTAGAAGGTCTAGCAGCGTCTCTTGCTGCTGAAAGAATTGGTGATGATGATATAAAAAAACTTAAGGATATATCAGAAGCGTTAAAAAAAAGCATTTTGGAATCAGATTTAGATGCACTATTGAAACAAGATGTAGAATTTCATGAATGTATATTTAAAGCAACAAACAATAAAAAGTTAATCCAATTGATAAACTCCTTATGGGAACAAGTGTATAGGTTTAGAGTTACTTATATGTCTGATTACGACTCATCGCTTAATATTGTTGAAGAACATAGATTTTTACTTGATGCCATAATAAAAGGTGATAGTGAGTTGTCTAAGAAATATGCTACAGAGCATATAGAAAAAGCAGAGCAATTTATGATAGATAAGGCTATGATGAATAAAGACTTATAAAATTAAAAAAACTACTTTGAAATGTTTATAAACATTTCAAAGTAGTTTTTTTATTGATATTGAAAATATTATGAATAAATTAAATTTAAATGGACATAATTGATGATATAAATTTATCTTGAGGGGGATTTTTCAATGAGAAAAATTAAAGTTAGGTTGGGAATATTAATATTAAGTCTTATATCAGTCATATCAATAATGACGATAGTAATAAATGGTGAAGTAAAAAAAATTGATAATATATCAAAAGACTATAAAGATAAATTAATAAGATTTCATGTTATAGCAAATAGTAATACAGATGAAGATCAAGAACTTAAATTAAAAGTTAGGGATGAAGTAGTAAAATATTTACAACCAAAACTACAAAACTCAAAAAGTATAGAGGAAAGTGAAGCTATTATAAAAAAAGAATATAGTACTCTGGAAGAAATAAGTAAAAATATTATTCTTAAAAATGGATATAATTACAGTGTAAAGGTAGGTATACAATATAGTAACTTTCCTACAAAACAATATTCTAATATAGTTCTTCCAGCAGGTGAATATAAAGCATTAAAAATTATAATTGGAAAAGGTGAAGGAAAAAACTGGTGGTGTGTTATGTTTCCTCCATTATGTTTTGTTGATGAGTCTAATGGAGTTATAGACAAATCTACAGATGATAAGTTAAAAGAAGTTTTAACTGACAAGGAATATAAGCTAATAAAACAAGACACACCAAAGAAAACAAGCAGAGTAAAAATCAAGTTTAAAGTAATTGAAGTAGTAAAGGATTTAGAAGAAAAATTTTAAAAAAATAAAATTATAAGGAGTGGTTTTAATCATGGACAGGTGGAGTAAACTGATAGCTATATTACTAGCTTTAACCTATATATTTATGCCTATTAAAGAGGTATATGCAGATGAGCCAACAGAGACAGCTAAGAAAGTAAACAAACAAGAAAAAAATGTAGCAAAAAAGGAAGTAATAAATTTATCTGATAATGATTTAATGTTACTGTCTAAATTGGTTGCAGGTGAAGCTAGAGGAGAAAGCTATGAGGGACAGGTTGCTGTAGCAGCTGTAGTAATAAACAGAGTATTGGACCCTAGATTTCCAGATTCAATAGAGGAAGTTATATATCAGAAGAATGCTTTCTCAGTTGTGCTTGATGGTTCAATAAACAAGACACCAACAGATTCAGCATGTAAAGCAGCTAAAGAAGCTCTTTATGGAACTGACCCAACAAATAAAGCAGTATATTTCTGGAATCCAGAAATAGCCACTTGCAAATGGATAAATAGACTAAATCCATATCTGAGAATAGGGAATCATGTGTTTGCAAAATAAATTTAAATTTTTGAGTACTGAGAGGAGTTGTCTTTTTCTAGAAATTATTTTCTAATTTGAGATAGCTCCTTTATTTTTTGTTTAAAATAAACTATAATAATCATTTAGGTAATAATATATTAACTGTGAATATAAAAATAAATTTTAGCGATAAATAAGATGTTGTTAAACACAAAAATGTAAAGTAGGTGTTGTATAAAAATGAGCAATAGACCAATAGGAGTTTTTGATTCGGGATTAGGCGGATTGACGGTTTTGAAAGAAATAATGAAGATATTACCAAATGAGGATATAATATATTTTGGAGATACTGCTAGAATACCATATGGTTCGAGATCTAAGGAGACTATAATTAAATATACTTTTCAAGCTATAAATTTTCTAAAAACTAAGGATGTAAAAGCTATAGTTATAGCTTGTAATACTGCTACTGCGAGAAGTTTAAAAGAGGCTCAAGAAAAATATGATATACCAATAATAGGAGTTATAGAAGCCGGTGCTAGGACAGCTGTAAGTTCCACTAAAAACAAGACTGTAGGTATAATTGGAACAGAAGGAACTATAAGTTCAAAGGCATATAATTTAGAAATATCTAAAATAGATAAAAATATAGAAATTGTTAATAAAGCATGTCCTTTATTTGTACCAATTGTTGAAGAAGGATGGGCTAACACAGAAGTAGCTAAGTTAACAGCAAAGATATATCTACAAGAATTAAAAGATAAGAATATAGACTCTTTGGTATTAGGATGTACTCATTATCCTATTTTAAAGAGAACAATAGGTGAAGAGGTTGGAGAACACATAAAATTGGTTAATCCAGCTAAAGAGACAGCTAAAGATTTAAAAAAGATTTTAGAAGAACGAAACATTATAAATAGCAAAGAAGCTCATGGAATTTATCAATATTATGTATCAGACATACATGAAAAATTTTCAGATATAGCGAAAGAATTTTTAAAGAAAAAAATTGATAAAATTCAAAAAGTGGAGATACAAAAATATTAGTTTATATGAAGAAGTCTATGGAGGAAAAATCGTTGAGTGTAAAAATAAGCATAAATACTAGACAATATGATGAAAAAGGTAATATGGACACCATAGAGATGACTACTTTTGGTAAAATTTTTTATAAAAATGATGGAATATATGTTATTTACAAGGAAAAAGAAGAAAATATAGAAATAACTAATACTATAAAAATACTTAAAAATGAAGTTAGTATTAAAAAGTTTGGTTCTATTAATTCAACTATGATGTTTAAATGTGGAGAAAGCAGTACTACAAAATATGTAACCCCACAAGGTACCTTATTAATTGATATTGACACAAGAGAATTGGATATAAATATACAAGAAGGGGAACACATAAAATTGAAAATAGACTATAATATAAAGATACAAGATTTATTTTTAGGTAGAAACAAAATAGATATATACATAGATATTAAATAATAACTATAGCTATTTTCCAGAAATTTTATAAAGGTAGTGAAAAAACTACCTTTTATTTAATTTATTTGGTATTATTATATTTATATTAAACTTTAATTTCTTAAAATTGATACAAGGGTTTAGCGTTTTTTTATAGAAAGTATACTTAAAAGTGAATAAAACTAAGTGTAAGAGGGATAAATATGATATTTGATAAGGTACTAAGTACTATAAATAAACATAATTTAATACAAAAAGGCGATAAAATAGTTTTGGGTCTTTCTGGAGGACCTGATTCAGTTTGTTTATTGCATGTACTAAATAGATTAAAAAAAGATTTTAATATAGAAATATATGCAGCACATTTAAATCATCAAATAAGAGGAATAGAAGCTCAAAAAGATGCATTATATGTATCTAAGCTTTGTGAGGATATGGGAATTGTATTCTTTGTAAAGTCTATTAATGTACCAAAATATTGTGAAAATGAGGGGTTATCATTAGAAGAAGGAGCAAGGAAGCTAAGATATGAAATGTTTTATGAAATTAAGGATAAGATTAAAGCTAACAAAATAGCTATAGGCCATAATCTCAATGACCAAGCTGAGACTGTCATGATGCGTATTATGAGAGGAACAGGTCTTAAAGGGTTAAAAGGAATTGATTATATTAGAGATAACTGTATAATTAGACCAATCTTGGATGTAGAGAGAATAGATATAGAGGAATATTGTAAGGCTTATAATTTAAATCCTAGAATAGATAAAACAAATTTAGAAAACATATACACTAGAAATAAAATAAGGTTAGACCTTTTACCATATATGAAGGATAATTTTAATTCAAATGTAATAGAATCTATAGTGAGGATGAGCAATAGCTTAAAAAGTGACAACGATTATATTGAGAAAGAGGCAGAAGCTAAATTTAGAGAAGTTTCAAATATAAAAGAAAAGAGCTTTGTAGAGATAAATTTAGAAGATTTTATTTGCTTACATGATGCTATCAAAGTTAGGGTTCTTAGAAATTCTATAAAACATATACTAGGAGATACTAATTTTGTTGATCAAAAACATATAGAGGACATAATGTCTTTAGAAAGTGATTCAAAAGTAAATAAAATGATAACTCTTCCGAGAAATATATTTGTTTATAGAAAAAAAGACAGTATAATATTAACCAATGAGGAAATTGTTAGTGAGGAAATTGAATTTTATTACAATATACCTAGTAATGGGTTTATAAAAATAAAAGAATTAAAACAAATTATTGAGACCCAAGTAATGAGTATAGATAGGTATAAGAGTATGAAATTAGACAATTCATCTAAAGGGTTTGATTTTAATAAGGTAAAAGGGGGTATAGTAATAAGGAGCAGAAGGCAAGGTGATAAGATAAAACTTGCTATGGGAAGTAAAAAAGTGAAGGATTTATTCATAGATTTAAAAATCCCAAGAGAAGAAAGATGTAAAATTCCTATAATCACAGATAGTGAAGGAATAATATGTGTTGGAGATTATAAAATCAGTGAGAATTATAAAATTGATGAAAGCACAAAAGAAGTATTAAAAATTAATTTTAACAAATTATAGGGCAAAGCAATGTATGAAAGGAGGGCTTCTATATTGAATAAGTTGCTAAAAGGGGCAGGTTTTTATCTACTTGTTTTTATAATTATAGTAGGTATAGTTCAATTCTCAGGTAAGCCTACAGAAAAAATAAAAGATTTAAAATTTTCCCAAGTATATAGGGAATTAACAGATGAGAATATATCAAGATTGTACTTTGTAAATCAAACTTCTGTAGAAGGTACTATAAAAGATACAAATACAAAGTTTAAATCATATGTTCCAACAGAAATAATGGGAGATAAACTTGCAGATGAAGTGTTAGATCAAGCTAAGGCTGGAAAATTAACATTTGGTGGTGAAGCTAAACCATCTACACCTTGGTTTGTTGAGATGCTACCTACATTACTGTTAATATTCTTTATGGTAATTCTTTGGTTTGTATTTATGAATCAGTCTCAAGGTGGAGGCGGAAAGGTTATGAGCTTTGGTAAGTCAAAGGCTAAGGTTCATAAGGATGATGAAAAAACTAGAGTTACGTTTAAAGATGTAGCTGGATTGGATGAAGAAAAAGAAGATTTACAAGAAGTAGTAGACTTCTTGAAGAATCCTAAGAAATATATTGAATTAGGGGCAAGGATACCAAAAGGAATGCTTATGGTAGGACCTCCTGGAACTGGTAAAACATATCTATCAAGAGCAGTTGCTGGAGAAGCAGGAGTGCCATTTTTCAGTATAAGTGGTTCTGATTTCGTTGAGATGTTTGTTGGGGTTGGGGCTTCAAGAGTAAGAGATTTATTTGAGCAAGCTAAAAAAAGCGCTCCAGCTATAATATTTATAGATGAAATCGATGCAGTTGGTAGAAAGAGAGGAGCAGGTCTTGGTGGAGGTCATGATGAAAGAGAACAAACTCTTAATCAACTTCTAGTTGAGATGGATGGATTTGGAGTAAACCAAGGTATAATAATCATGGCAGCAACAAATAGACCAGATATACTTGACCCAGCTTTACTTAGACCAGGAAGATTTGACAGACAAGTAGTTGTTGGTACACCAGATGTAAAAGGTAGAGAAGCTATATTTAAAGTTCACTCAAGAAATAAACCGCTAAATGATGATGTTAAAATGGATGTATTAGCTAGAAGAACACCAGGATTTACTCCTGCTGATATAGAAAACTTAATGAATGAAGCTGCAATACTAACAGCTAGAAAAAGAGAAAAGAAAATTAAGATGGAAACTATAGAAGAAGCTATAACAAAGGTTATAGCAGGTGTAGCTAAGAAATCGAGAGTAATAAGTGAAAAAGAAAGAAGACTTACAGCATATCATGAAGGCGGGCATGCAGTTTGTGCTCATATACTTGAGGAAGTAAGTCCTGTTCATCAAGTTACAATAGTACCAAGAGGAAGAGCAGGAGGATTTACAATGCAGCTTCCTGTTGAAGATAAGTTCTATGCTACTAAAAATGAGATGAAAGAGAACATAGTAGTTTTACTTGGAGGTAGAGTAGCAGAAGAGTTAGTGCTAAAAGATGTGTCTACAGGAGCATCAAATGACTTAGAAAGAGTTACAGCTACTGCAAGAAGTATGGTAACAAAATATGGAATGAGTTCTAAACTTGGTCCAATGTCATTTGACAGTGATGATGAAGTATTTTTAGGTAATAGTTTTTCAAGTAAGAGAAACTATTCTGAAGAGGTTGCTTTTGAGATAGACCAAGAAACAAAACGTATAGTTGATGGTGCATATGATAAGACAAGAAGTATATTACAAGAAAACATGGATAGACTGGAGTATGTAGCACAAGCCTTACTTATCTATGAAACTTTAGATGCAGATCAATTTATAAAAGCATTTAATAAAGAATTACCATTAAATGATATTGAAAATGCAATTACAGAGGAAAATTCTCCTAAAGAAAATGAAGAGCAATTAACTATAAATCTAGAAAAAGATAGAGAAGAAAGAAACAATGTTGTTGATATAAATAAAAATCAAGAAAATAAATCTGATGAAGATAAATAATTTTAAAATATTGATTATTTTAAGAGTATTATCTATTAAGGATTAAATATTAAGACTGAAAGTATAATGTTAAATTGATAAACAAAGTATATTTGCATATATCAATCTAATTAATACTTTCAGTTTTTTTTGTGATTTTAGCAAAGATTAGGCAAAATATTAAGCTATGGGAATTAATGGTATGGGTATATAAGTTTACTTATGATAATATATTAAAAAGGAATTTTAAAATTAGTAGTATTAAAAATATATTAATAATGTATAATTACTTATTAGAAGAAAAGAAGTCATGAAATCATATCATATTAGAGGTGAAGTATGCGAGAGAAGATAATAGAAATTATATTAAATAATAAATCTGAGTTTATTTCGGGTGAAGAGTTGTCAAAGCAATTAGGTGTGTCACGTGCAGCTATATGGAAACATATGAAAGCTCTAAAAGAAGAGGGATATAATATAGAATCTGTAAATAAGAAAGGTTATAGATTAACAGAAAATCCAACTGATTTATTAAGTCCACAGAATATCTACTATAAATTAAATACAGAGTTTATTGGTAAGAATATTGAGCATCTTGATACTATAGATTCAACTAATGAATACGCAAAAAGAGTGGCTGTGAATAGTATAGATGGAACTGTGATTTTAAGTGAACATCAAAATATGGGAAAAGGACGATTAGGAAGAACTTGGGATTCCAAACCCCATGAAGGGATTTGGATGAGTATTATTCTAAAACCAGATATGGAACCGTTTAAAGCACCATTTATAACTTTAATAGCAGGAGCAAGTGTAACACAAGCTTTAAATAATCTAGGGGCAAAGACTTTGATAAAATGGCCAAATGATGTTATTTTAAATGGGAAAAAAATATGTGGTATACTAACAGAATTGTCTGCTGAGATTGAAAGAACAAATTATGTTGTTCTTGGTATTGGAATAAATGTTAAAATAATGGACTTTGATTCAGAAATAGCTGAGAAAGCTACCTCATTGTATAAAGAAGGATACAAATTGTCTAGAGTAGATATTGTCAGAAATGTATTGGCTGAATTTGAAAAGTTATATTTAGATTATATTGCAAATAACTCAAAAGAAGAAACTTTAAAAATATGTAGAGATTATTCTGCTATTATAGATAAGAATATATATGTACTAAAAGGAAATGATAAAGAATTAGTTAAATGCTTAGATATAAATGAAGATGGTAACTTAGTAGTTCAGGGTAGTGATGGAAGTGTAAAAGAAATTGTTTCAGGTGAAGTTTCTATAAGAGGAGAAAATGGATATGTATGATAATATTTTAGATATAGAAGGTTTAAAGGTTGGGCAAGTTGAGGATAGAATAGGGCTGACTGGATGTACAGTAGTGATTTGTGAAGAAGGTGCAGTTTGTGGTGTTGATGTAAGAGGGTCGGCTCCAGGAACCAGAGAAACCGATTTATTAGACCCTGTAAATATGGTTCAAAAAGTTCATGCTATAGTTTTAGCAGGAGGTTCTGCATATGGTCTTGAATCTACTTGTGGAGTAAGTAGATACTTAGAAGAAAGAGGAATTGGTTTTGATGTTGGAGTTGGAAAAGTTCCTATAGTTGTTGGAGCAGTTTTATTTGATTTAGGAGTAGGAGATTTTAAGTGTAGACCAGATATACAAATGGGTTATAAAGCTTGTGAGGCGGCAAATACAACTGTTTTAAATCAAGGTAATTATGGAGCAGGATGTGGAGCTACTGTTGGAAAGATAAGAGGGCAAGAATATGCTATGAAAGGTGGAATAGGAAGTTATTCTATAAAACTAGATAATGGCTTGATTGTATCTGCATTAATTGCTGTAAATGCTCTTGGAGATGTTTATGAGGATGGTAAGGTTATAGCAGGCGCCTTAAATGATAAAAAAACAGAAACAATTGATACATATAAATTGATGAAACAAGGTGCAAGTAAAGGTGGATTTAGTATAGATAATACTACAATTGGAGTTATAGCTACGAATGCTAAACTCACTAAAGCTGAATGTAAAAAAATATCTCAAATGGGTCATGATGGGTATGCAAAAGCTATTTTTCCTATCCATACACCTCATGATGGAGATACAATATTCACAATGTCAAAAGGTGAAATAGAAGCAGATATAACGTTATTAGGTTCATTGGCTGTAGAGGCTGTGGAAAAAAGTATAATAAATGCAGTAAAAAAAGCTGATAGTGTAGAAAATATAATAGCATATAAAGACATAGTAAAAAAATGAGAAATATGATGAAATTAGCATATTTTTCTTGTCAAATTGTTGACAATGACAACTCATCTTGATAAAATTATTCTTGTTAGAGCAGGCATCCTGAAAGTAGTAGCCTGACTCATAATGATAAGAAACAAGAGTAAGAAAAATCAAAAAATTAAGTAGTCCGGCATCGTTAGTGAGCTGGAACGGAGGTGTATTTTTTATGATGAACACAAGTGCATCAGTAAGAAAAGTAAATGTAAGAAAGATGACTATAATAGGGGTACTATCAGCTATTTCTATTATGCTATCTATGACTCCATTGGGATTTATTCCAGTTGGACCTACAAAAGCAACTATAATGCATATACCAGTTATTATTGGAGCTATTATGGAAGGACCAATAGTTGGGGCAGCAATAGGCTTTATATTTGGAGTATCAAGTCTTTTAAACGCTATAGTAAACCCAACAGTAACATCTTTTGTTTTTATAAATCCATTAGTTTCAATATTGCCAAGAGTTATGATAGGTATATTGGCTTATTATGTATATCAACTAATAATCAATGCTACAAGTAAGGTATACATATCTGGATTAATTACAGGAGCTGTAGGTTCTTTGTTAAATACAGCTGGTGTTTTAGGAATGATATATGTTTTATATGCTGACAAGTATCTTCAAGCAATGGGTCAAAATGGTTCAGCAGGAAAGGTTATAATGGCTCTTGCCGCAGCAAATGGAGTACCAGAAGCAATAGTAGGAGCTTTAGTAGTAGCTGCCGTTGCTGCTGTACTTAAGAAAAGCAAAAAATAGAAAGAAGGTTAATGACATATGCTTCTAGTATTTGATGTTGGAAATACTAATATGGTTTTAGGTATATATAAGGGTGACAAGTTAGTTAATTATTGGAGAATTAAAACAGATAAGGAAAAAACATCTGATGAATATGGAATTCTAATAAGTAGCTTATTTAAGTATGATGATGTGGATATAAATGCTATTGATGATGTAATAATATCATCTGTAGTTCCAAACGTTATGCATTCTCTTGAAAATTTTTGTATAAAATACTGTAAAAAGCATCCATTGATAGTAGGTCCAGGCATAAAAACAGGTCTAAATATAAAATATGATAATCCAAAACAAGTTGGAGCAGACAGGATAGTTAATGCTGTAGCAGGCATAGAAAAATATGGGGCACCAAGTATACTTGTAGATTTTGGAACAGCAACTACATTTTGTGCTATTTCTGAAAAAGGTGAATATCTAGGGGGTACAATAGCACCAGGAATAAAGATATCTAGTGAGGCATTATTCCAAAGTGCATCTAAATTGCCTAGAGTAGAATTAGCAAAACCAGGTATGACTATTTGTAAAAGTACTGTATCGGCTATGCAATCTGGCATAATTTATGGATATGTAGGTTTAGTTGATAAAATAATAAATATGATGAAAAAAGAATTAAATTGTGATGATGTTAAAGTTATAGCTACAGGTGGGCTAGCTAAACTAATTGCTTCAGAAACAAAAAGTATAGATTATGTAGATGGTTTTTTAACGCTAGAAGGATTAAGAATAATATATGAAAAAAACCAAGAATAATTAATACAGGGAATTGGATTATATATCCAGTTCCCTTTTTATGATAGTTTTTTAGTGTTATGTGGTATATTATAATGAGGAAATGCAGATTTAGAAATAAAATCACAAAAACAAAGGAAAAAATAGGAGAAAAACGATGAAAATAGGAAATTTAGAATTAAAAAATAAAGTTTTTCTGTCACCTATGGCAGGGGTAACAGACCTTCCATTTAGATTAATTTGTAAAGAACAAGAATGTGGACTTTTATATACAGAAATGATAAATGGTAAGGCACTTTGCTATGATGATGAAAATACTAAAAAAATGCTTAAGATAGAAAAAGAAGAACATCCTGTAGCTGTTCAGATATTTGGTTCTGAGCCAGATTTTATGGGAAGAGCAGCAGAAATAATGAACGAATATCCAAATGAAATCCTTGATATAAATATGGGATGTCCAGCTCCAAAAGTAGTTAAAAATGGGGATGGTTCAGCACTTATGAAAAATCCTAAACTTGCAGAGCAGGTATTAAAGGCAGTAGTGAAGAATTCAAAGAAACCAGTTACTTTAAAAATAAGAAAAGGATGGGATGATAATAGTATAAATGCTGTTGAGATAGCAAAGATAGCAGAAGCTTGTGGAATAAGTGCTTTAGCAATACATGGAAGAACGAGAGAGCAATATTATACAGGTAAAGCAGACTGGAATATAATTGCAGATATTAAGAAAAATTTAAATATACCTGTTATAGGAAATGGTGATGTATTTACAATAGAAGATTCAATAAATATGTTAGACAAAACGGGTTGTGATGCTATAATGATAGGTAGGGGTGCTCAGGGTAACCCATGGATATTTAAAAGAATAAACCATTATATGAATACAGGCGAGATTTTACCAGAGCCAACTCTTAACGAAAAGATAAGTACTGCCATTAAACATTTAAAGCTTGCAGTAGAAGAACATGGAGAGTATGTAGCTGTAAGGGAAATGAGAAAACACATCGCTTGGTATTTAAAAGGTCTTAGAAACTCTGCAAGATTAAGAGATGAAATTAATAAAATAGAAGACTATCAAGAAGTTGTGTCGAAATTGGAGTACTATATGGAAGACTCCTTGACATAAAAATAATAGTGACTTATAATATAGCGCATAAATTAAAAAAAGATTATAAAAATTTTAAAATATAATTAGGAAAATTCCTAAGAAATTTGTGAAGGAGTTGTATTTATAATGGAAGAGAATAAAGAGTTTTTATTGACACAAGAGGGATACGATAAATTAGAAGAAGAATTAGAGAATTTAAAGGTTGTAAAGAGAAAAGAAGTTGCAGAGAGAATAAAGGTTGCTATATCTTTTGGTGATTTATCTGAAAATGCTGAGTATGATGAAGCTAAAAAGGAACAGGCACAGGTTGAAGAAAGAATCTTAAAATTAGAAAATATGGTTAGAAAAGCTGTTATCATAGATGAAAGCAAAATAGACCTTAATGTTGTTACAATAGGTTCAATAGTTAAAGTTAAAGATTTAGAATTTGATGAAGATGTTGAATATACTATAGTTGGTTCAACAGAAGCAGACCCATATGATGGCAAAATATCAAACGAATCTCCTGTAGGAAAAGCGCTTTTAGGAAGAGCTGTTAAAGAGGTTGTAGAGGTGCAAGTTCCTGATGGAGTTGCTAAGTTTGAAATATTAGAAATAAGAAGATAATCTGGAGGAAAAAAATGAAAAATAATCAACAAAGCAATGAAGAAGCACAAATTCAAGAAGACCTTAGTGAAGTACTTCAAGTAAGAAGAGATAAACTAAAAAAATTACAAGAATCAGGTAGAGACCCTTTCAAAGAAAGTAGATATGATAGAACTCATTATTCTATGGAAATAAAAGATAACTTTGAAACTCTTGAAGGTCAAACTACAAAAATAGCAGGACGTATCATGAGCAAGAGAATACAAGGTAAAGCTGGTTTTATAGATATTCAAGACCAAGAAGGAAGAATTCAATCTTATGTAAGATTAGATGCTATAGGGGAAGAAGAATATAGTGTATTTTCAACATATGATATTGGAGACATAGTTGGTATTGAAGGGGAAATATTTAGAACTAAAAGGGGCGAAATATCTGTAAAGGCTAAATCTGTAGTATTATTATGCAAATCTTTACAAGTTTTACCAGAAAAATATCATGGATTAAAAGATCAAGAATTAAGATATAGACAAAGATATGTTGATTTAATAGTGAACCCAGAAGTAAAAAATGCTTTTTTAATTAGAACGAAAGCATTAAAGGCATTGAGAGCGTATTTAGATGACAGAGGATTTTTAGAAGTTGAGACTCCAATATTAAATACTATAGCTGGTGGAGCGAATGCTAGACCTTTTATAACTAACCATAACACTTTACATATACCAATGTATTTAAGAATAGCAAACGAATTATACTTAAAGAGACTTATTGTTGGTGGATTTGATAAAGTTTATGAAATGGGAAGAATGTTTAGAAATGAAGGTATGGATTTAAAACATAATCCTGAATATACTGCTATAGAATTATATCAAGCATATGCAGACTACACTGATATGATGGAGATAACAGAAAATGTTGTTGCACATATGGCTGAAGTTGCTACAGGAAGCATGATAATCAACTATCAAGGAACAGAAATAAACTTTACACCTCCTTGGAAGAGAATGACTATGGAAGATTGTGTGAAGGAATATTCTGGCGTAGATTTTTCTGCAATAAATACAGATGAAGAAGCATTAGAAGTTGCTAGAGAAAAAGGAATAGAAATAAAGCCTGGAATGAGAAGAGGGGAAGTAATAAATGCTTTCTTTGAAGAGTTTGGAGAAGATAAATTAATCCAACCAACATTTATAACACATCATCCAGTTGAAGTATCTCCATTATCTAAGAGAAATACTGAAGACCCAAGAAGAACTGATAGATTTGAAGCTTTTGCTAATAAATGGGAGTTAGCTAATGCATTTTCTGAGCTTAATGACCCAATTGACCAAAAAGGAAGATTTATGGACCAATTGAGAAAAAGAGAATTAGGTGATGATGAAGCTTTTGAGATGGATGATGATTTCTTAAAAGCATTAGAAGTAGGTTTACCTCCTACAGGTGGACTAGGAATAGGTATAGATAGAGTTATTATGCTATTAACTAATTCTCCATCTATAAGAGATGTATTATTATTCCCTACTATGAAACCTATTGATAATAATCAAAATAAAGAAGAAGAAGAAAAATAAAAAATACAAGCATTCTACTAAGTTTTAAATAAAATAGAGCTATTAAATTATCAATAAATAGCTTTATTTTATTTAAAATGTCAATGTAGAATGCTTTTTATATGTTCTAAAGAAGTTTTCATGTATTTAATTTATAAATTACCAACAAACGTTACAAATTGATATTAGTTTTTGTTGATTGGAACTTTATATTTAGAAAATATGATTGAAAGTAATTTATTATGAAAATATTTAAAGTAATTTTTGGGAAGGAAAAAGGAATAATTTTTGAGAATACTATATATAAAAAATTATTGGGGGAATGTGTGATGTTTCAAGTAATTGATTTTTTATGTTTAGTTTGTATTGGATTTTTAGTTCTTGATGTTATGGTATATTTTTGTAAGGATGCAATGGATATATTTGAAAGTACAACTAAGGTTAATAAAGTTAAGAGTATAAATGTTTGGGCAGATAGAGTCAGAGCCAACTCATATTCTTACGAAAATAAAATTGCAAAATAGGAAAAACTGTATATGCATGTGTTACTTGTAATATCAAGGGTTATATCTGTTAGTTTTAGTTAAAAGTATTAAAAAAAACAAAGAGTTATAACCTTTTTTAAAATAAAAAACAAAAAAAGTATTGACGAATTATTTTTAAGGTGATATAGTATTACTTGTCCCCAAGAAAAGGGCAAACATGAAAAATGAACTTTGAAAATTAAACAGTAGGTTAATTTATAAAAACAAGAAACAAACCATAAAGCCAGATATTTAGATAACAATAGTATCTGAGCCTGATAAACTTTTATTTGAGAGTTTGATCCTGGCTCAGGATGAACGCTGGCGGCGTGCCTAACACATGCAAGTTGAGCGATTTACTTCGGTAAAGAGCGGCGGACGGGTGAGTAACGCGTGGGTAACCTACCCTGTACACACGGATAACATACCGAAAGGTATGCTAATACGGGATAACATATTTGAGAGGCATCTCTTGAATATCAAAGGTGAGCCAGTACAGGATGGACCCGCGTCTGATTAGCTAGTTGGTAAGGTAACGGCTTACCAAGGCGACGATCAGTAGCCGACCTGAGAGGGTGATCGGCCACATTGGAACTGAGACACGGTCCAAACTCCTACGGGAGGCAGCAGTGGGGAATATTGCACAATGGGCGAAAGCCTGATGCAGCAACGCCGCGTGAGTGATGAAGGCCTTCGGGTCGTAAAACTCTGTCCTCAAGGAAGATAATGACGGTACTTGAGGAGGAAGCCCCGGCTAACTACGTGCCAGCAGCCGCGGTAATACGTAGGGGGCTAGCGTTATCCGGATTTACTGGGCGTAAAGGGTGCGTAGGCGGTCTTTCAAGTCAGGAGTGAAAGGCTACGGCTCAACCGTAGTAAGCTCTTGAAACTGGGAGACTTGAGTGCAGGAGAGGAGAGTGGAATTCCTAGTGTAGCGGTGAAATGCGTAGATATTAGGAGGAACACCAGTTGCGAAGGCGGCTCTCTGGACTGTAACTGACGCTGAGGCACGAAAGCGTGGGGAGCAAACAGGATTAGATACCCTGGTAGTCCACGCTGTAAACGATGAGTACTAGGTGTCGGGGGTTACCCCCCTCGGTGCCGCAGCTAACGCATTAAGTACTCCGCCTGGGAAGTACGCTCGCAAGAGTGAAACTCAAAGGAATTGACGGGGACCCGCACAAGTAGCGGAGCATGTGGTTTAATTCGAAGCAACGCGAAGAACCTTACCTAAGCTTGACATCCCAATGACATCTCCTTAATCGGAGAGTTCCCTTCGGGGACATTGGTGACAGGTGGTGCATGGTTGTCGTCAGCTCGTGTCGTGAGATGTTGGGTTAAGTCCCGCAACGAGCGCAACCCTTGTCTTTAGTTGCCATCATTAAGTTGGGCACTCTAGAGAGACTGCCAGGGATAACCTGGAGGAAGGTGGGGATGACGTCAAATCATCATGCCCCTTATGCTTAGGGCTACACACGTGCTACAATGGGTAGTACAGAGGGTTGCCAAGCCGTAAGGTGGAGCTAATCCCTTAAAGCTACTCTCAGTTCGGATTGTAGGCTGAAACTCGCCTACATGAAGCTGGAGTTACTAGTAATCGCAGATCAGAATGCTGCGGTGAATGCGTTCCCGGGTCTTGTACACACCGCCCGTCACACCACGGGAGTTGGAGACGCCCGAAGCCGATTATCTAACCTTTTGGAAGAAGTCGTCGAAGGTGGAATCAATAACTGGGGTGAAGTCGTAACAAGGTAGCCGTATCGGAAGGTGCGGCTGGATCACCTCCTTTCTAAGGAGAATTGCCTACTGTTTAATTTTGAGGGTTCGTTTTTACGAATACTCAATTAGCACTTTGAGCAACAGTATAAACTGAACGCATGTGAAGTTTGTTTGTTGGCCTTGTGTGTTAGCACTTTAAGCAACAGGATTTATCTGTTGGCGCTGTGCGTTAGCACTTTGAAAACTGCATATATATATTTAGTGATATGACATCTAATTTGTAATATATAAAGTTGATAACTTTTAAAAATTATCGAAGATGATAGCTTCTAATCTATCAAACCTTTTTAACTGGTCAAGTTATTAAGGGTGCAGGGCGGATGCCTTGGCACTAGGAGCCGATGAAGGACGCGATAAGCTGCGATAAGCTTCGGGGAGTTGCACGTAAACTTTGATCCGAAGATTTCCGAATGAGGAAACTCACTTAGAGTAATGTCTAAGTATCATTAAGTGAATACATAGCTTAATGAGGGGAACTCAGGGAACTGAAACATCTAAGTACCTGAAGGAAGAGAAAGAAATTCGATTCCGTAAGTAGCGGCGAGCGAACGCGGAATAGCCCAAACCAATAAAGTTTTCTTTATTGGGGTTGCGGACATATCTTAAACGAAGAGGTATCGTAATTGAAGAGGTTTGGAAAGACCCACCACAGAAGGTAATAGTCCTGTATGTCAAACGAGAAAACTTCAGATATGATCCAGAGTACCACGGGACACGTGAAACCCTGTGGGAAGCAGGAGGGACCACCCTCCAAGGCTAAATACTACCTAGTGACCGATAGCGTATAGTACCGTGAGGGAAAGGTGAAAAGAACCCCGGGAGGGGAGTGAAATAGAACCTGAAACCCTGCACTTACAAGCTGTGGAAGCACATTTCTTGTGTGACCGCGTACTTTTTGTAGAACGGGCCAACGAGTTACGTTAAGTAGCAAGGTTAAGCACTTAAGGTGTGGAGCCGTAGCGAAAGCGAGTTTTAACTGAGCGTTCAGTTACTTGACGTAGACCCGAAACCGGGCGACCTACCCATGAGCAGGATGAAGCGAAAGTAAAATTTCGTGGAGGTCCGAACCCACGAGCGTTGAAAAGCTCGGGGATGACTTGTGGGTAGCGGTGAAATTCCAATCGAGCCCGGAGATAGCTGGTTCTCCCCGAAATAGCTTTAGGGCTAGCCTCAAGGTGAGAGATACGGAGGTAGAGCACTGAATGTCCTAGGGGGTATTGCACCTACCGAAGACTATCAAACTCCGAATGCCGTCATCTTATACTTGGGAGTCAGACTGTGGGTGATAAGATTCATAGTCGAAAGGGCAACAGCCCAGATCGTCAGCTAAGGTCCCTAAATGTAAGTTAAGTGGTAAAGGATGTGGGATTGCACAGACAACCAGGATGTTGGCTTAGAAGCAGCCACTCATTCAAAGAGTGCGTAATAGCTCACTGGTCGAGTGATCCTGCGCCGAAGATTTCCGGGGCTAAAACTTACTACCGAAGCTACGGCATCAGTAATGATGGGTAGGGGAGCTTCCCATACGGGTTGAAGCATGACCGTAAGGACATGTGGACAGTATGGGAGTGAGAATGTTGGCATGAGTAGCGAGATGTGGGTGAGAATCCCACAGGCCGTAAACCCAAGGTTTCCAGGGGAAGGTTCGTCCGCCCTGGGTTAGTCGGGACCTAAGCTGAGGCCGAAAGGCGTAGGTGATGGACAACAGGTTGATATTCCTGTACTACCGATAACCGTTTGAGAGATGGGATGACACAGTAGGATAAGCTAAGCACACTGTTGGTTATGTGTGCCCAAGCATTGAGGCAGTCAGAGTAGGTAAATCCGCTTTGATAATGCTGGGATGTGATGGGGAGCGAAATTTAGTAGCGAAGTAGCTGATTTCACACTGTCAAGAAAAGTCTCTATCGAGGTTAAAGGTACCCGTACCGCAAACCGACACAGGTGGGTGAGGAGAGTATCCTAAGGCCCGCGAGAGAACTGTTGTTAAGGAACTCGGCAAAATGACCCCGTAACTTAGGGATAAGGGGTGCCACCATACGGTGGCCGCAGAGAATAGGCCCAAGCGACTGTTTACCAAAAACATAGGTTTCTGCTAAGTCGCAAGACGATGTATAGGAGCTGACGCCTGCCCGGTGCTGGAAGGTTAAGGGGATCTGTTAGAGTAATCGAAGCAGTGAACTTAAGCCCCAGTAAACGGCGGCCGTAACTATAACGGTCCTAAGGTAGCGAAATTCCTTGTCGGGTAAGTTCCGACCCGCACGAAAGGCGTAACGATTTGGGCACTGTCTCAACAACAGACTCGGTGAAATTGTAATTCCGGTGAAGATGCCGGATACCTGCGACAGGACGGAAAGACCCCATGGAGCTTTACTGTAGCTTGACATTGGGTCTTGGTACTACATGTACAGGATAGGTGGGAGGCTTTGAAACCAGGACGCCAGTTTTGGCGGAGCCATCCTTGGGATACCACCCTTGTAGTACTGGGACTCTAACCATAGGCCATGAATCTGGTCTTGGGACACTGTCAGGTGGGCAGTTTGACTGGGGCGGTCGCCTCCCAAAAGGTAACGGAGGCGCTCAAAGGTTCTCTCAGTACGGTCGGAAATCGTACGTAGAGTGTAAAGGCAAAAGAGAGCTTGATTGCAAGACATACAGGTCGAGCAAGGATGAAAATCGGACTTAGTGATCCGGTGGTTCTGCGTGGAAGGGCCATCGCTCAACGGATAAAAGCTACCCTGGGGATAACAGGCTTATCTCCCCCAAGAGTCCACATCGACGGGGAGGTTTGGCACCTCGATGTCGGCTCATCACATCCTGGGGCTGTAGTAGGTCCCAAGGGTTGGGCTGTTCGCCCATTAAAGTGGTACGCGAGCTGGGTTCAGAACGTCGTGAGACAGTTCGGTCCCTATCCGTCGCAGGCGTAGGAAATTTGAGGAGACCTGTCCTTAGTACGAGAGGACCGGGATGGACGTACCTCTGGTGTACCAGTTGTTCTGCCAAGGGCATGGCTGGGTAGCTATGTACGGAATGGATAAGCGCTGAAAGCATCTAAGCGCGAAGCCAACTTCAAGATAAGATTTCCCACCGCAAGGGTAAGACCCCAGAAAGACTATCTGGTTGATAGGTCGAAGGTGTAAGTGCAGCAATGTATTTAGCTTATCGATACTAATAGGTCGAGGACTTGACCAATATTTATTTGATGTTCATTGATTAAAATATATATGTAGTTTTTAGAGTGCTAACTCTAAAGAATCTAGTTTACTAGCTTCAAAAACTTAATAGTAATATTAAGCATAAAGATTATGTGGTTACAATAGCAGAGAGGATACACCTGTTCCCATTCCGAACACAGAAGTTAAGCTCTCTAGCGCTGATGGTACTTGGTGGGAAACTGCCTGGGAGAGTAGGACGTAGCCACGTAATTTTTTTTATTTTTGTCAAAAAAAACAAAAAAATTATGTATTTCTTTTTTCATTTTGGGAAAACTAAACACAGGAATTATGGATTATCATAAAAATTTAATTCTTAAGGAGTGATATGAATGAAGAAAGTTGCTTTAGTTTTAGCTATAATTGGTGCACTTAACTGGGGAGCAATTGGTATTCTAGGAACAGATTTAATAGGTAGCATTTTCGGTGGAACATATGAAATGATAAGTAGAATAATATACTTTGTTGTGGGTCTAGCTGGATTGTATTTAATACCAAGTTTAATGTCTGATGACAGAGAATAATTCAATTTTTACTTTTTTATATTAAATACCTCATTCTAAATATTTAGAATGAGGTATTTTATTTTATAAAAATATTAATTTGTATCTTTTTTAATGGTAAAATAGATAGGAATCGAAGTTTTCAAACAAGTGGTAACAGTAGGGAAAAAGGAGTAATATATGTTTATAATTAATGAATTGAGTGAAATTGTAAATAAAGAAGTAATATCTTTTCATATGCCTGGACATAAAAAGGGAAAAATATATGAAAAATTAGGATATATAAATGTATTAGAAAATTTGTATAAAATGGATACAACTGAGATAATAGGGACAGATAATTTACATTCCCCAGAAGGAATTATAAAAGTCTCTCAAGAAAATACTGCAATGGTATTTAAAAGTGATTATACATATTATTTAATAAATGGAAGCAGTTGTGGCATCCAATCTGCAATAATGTCAGTGTGTAATCCTAAAAGTAAAATAATTGTGAATAGAGACTGTCACCAATCTGTTATAAACGGATGTATTTTGGGTGATGTAGATATAGAATATATTCCTTGCGAAATATGCAAAAATACTAATATTTTAAAAGGTGTGAATGTAATAAATGTAATTGATATAATAGATAAAAACTTAGATGCAAAAGCAATATTGCTTACATATCCTACATACTATGGAATGACATATGATTTGGAATATATCTGTAATTACGCACATAGCAAAAATATGGTAGTAATAGTAGATGAAGCACATGGTGCACATTTAGGACTTAGTGAGAAACTTCCTAAAACAGCTCTTGAGCAAGGTGCAGACGTGGTTATACAAAGTACTCATAAAACACTTCCATCTTTTACTCAATCATCAATGATACATGTACAGGAAGATAGAGTTGACTTAGATAAAATTTCAAACATGTTAAGAATTACTGAATCTTCAAGTCCTTCTTACTTATTATTATCTTCACTAGAATTAGCTGTAGATATATATGAAAATAAAGGCAAGGAATTAATGGAAGAACTTTTAGATAATATCCAAAATTTCAAAAATAATGTTAATAAAAATCTTGAAATATATAGTACAAATGATAAAACAAAAGTATTCATATCTGCTAAAAATATAGGATTAACAGGATATGAATTAGAAAATATCTTAAGAAAAAAATATAATATACAGGTAGAGTTGTCTAATTATTATGGCGTTCTATTAATCTGTACAATAGGAAATAGTACTCAAGATTTCATTAGTTTAGAAACGGCATTAGATGATATTGTAATAAAAGAATTTAAATCTACAAAACTAGATAACATAAAATATCCTGTTGATATTCCACAGAAAATATTAACACCTAGAGAAGCATTTTATAAAACTAAAAAAAGTGTTAAAATATATGACAGCATAGGTAAAGTATGTGGAGAATCTATAGTACCATATCCACCAGGGATAAATATAATATCCCCTGGCGAAATAATAAGTAAAGAAATAATAGATTATTTAAAGTTTTGTAGTTCTAAAGGTATGGTTATAAGTGGACTTAAAGATATGACTTTAAATTTTATAGAAATAATAGATTTAGAACATATATAAAGTAGGATTACTATGAAGAATCTATAGAATATTTATATATAAATTTATTTGAATAATATACTAAAATAGGCAAAATGTTTAGATGGAGGATATTAAAATGAGAGGTAAGTTAATAATTATAGAGAGTGGTTCAGATGCGAGTGGAAAGGCAACTCAAACAAAAAAATTATATGAAAGACTAAAAAAAGAAGGCTATATGATTAAGAAGGTAGAATATCCAAACTATGAGTCTCAATCATCTGCTTTGGTAAAAATGTATTTGAGAGGGGATTTTGGTAAAAATGCCTCAGATGTAGACCCATATATAGCATCAACTTTTTTTACAGCGGATAGATATGCATCATTTAAAACCGATTGGGAGGAATTTTATAATAAAGGTGGAATAATTATCGCTGATAGATATACAACCTCTAATATGGTGCACCAAGCTTCTAAAATGGACATTGCTGATAGAGAGGAATATCTTAACTGGCTGGCTGATTATGAATTTAATTTATTTAAAATACCTCAACCTGATTGTGTTGTATTTTTAGATGTTCCTATTGAGTTTAGTGAAAAACTTATGGAGAATAGAAAAAACAAAATTACAGGAGAAAAAGAGAAAGATATTCATGAAAGTGATATAGAGTATTTAAAGAAATCTTATAATAATGCTCTATATATAGCAGATAAATATGATTGGAAAAAAATAAATTGTGTTTCAAATAATAAATTAAGAAGTATTGAAAGTATACATAATGAAGTTTATGAAATAGTTCTTGATTCAATAAAATCTATGGAGAGATAAATATGTATTTTGAAAATATTATAGGACAAGATTTTGCAAAAAAATATTTAATAAATTCTATAAATAAAAATAAACTTAATAATGCGTATATGTTTGAAGGAATAGATGGAATAGGAAAAAAGAAATTTGCTGATGAGCTATCAAAATTGTTACTTGACTATGTAAATCTAGAAAATAGTCCAGACTATGTACTTATAAATCCAGATGGAAATAGTATAAAAATAGCTCAGATTAGAAACTTACAATCAGATATAGTAGTACGACCTCATAAAGACTATAAAATATATATAATAAATAATGCTGAAAAGATGACGGTAGAAGCTCAAAATGCCCTTTTAAAGACATTAGAGGAGCCTCCAAGTTACGCTATAATAATTTTAGTCACAAATAATAAAGAATCATTATTAGAAACGATAAAATCTAGATGTGACATAATAAAGTTTTCGCCTATACCAATAGCAGATTTAAAAACTTATTTAATAAATAAGGGCATAGAAGAAGAAAGAGCCCAAATATTGGCCACTTTTTCAAGAGGTAGTATTGAAAATGCTTTAGACTTATCTCAGTCGGCTGAGTTTTCAGTAATGAGGGACGATATACAACAATATATCCAAATAATGCTAGATAAAAATATAGTAGAGATTCTAAATATACCAAATAACATGGAGAAATATAGAAATCAGATTATAAGTTTATTGGATATTATGATAAACTATTTTAGAGACATTATTTTATTAAAAGAAAATGTAAATAGAGATATGTTAATAAATATAGATAAGCTAGTTTTTATCCAAAACATGAGTGGAAAAATTAGTTATTCTCAATTATCTAAAATTATTGATATAATAGAAGGTACAAAGACTAAAATTAAAAGTAATTGTAATTTCAATATAAGCATACAAGTTATGTCTTTAAATATATACGAGGTGATTAAATGATAAAAATAGTAGGAATTAGGTTTAAAAGTGCGGGGAAAATATATTATTTTGACCCTGTTGATTTTAATATAGAGCAAGATATGGATGTAGTTGTAGAAACTGCAAGAGGTTTAGAGTATGGTAAAGTAGTGGTTGGGCCAAAAGAAATGGACGAGAGCGAATTAGTTTCTCCTTTAAAGCCAATTATAAGAATAGCTACAGAAGAAGATAAGAAAATATATTTAGAAAATAAGGAAAAAGCAAAAGAGACTTTTGAATTATGTCAACAAAAGATAAAAGAACATGAGTTAACAATGTTTTTAATAGATTGCGAATATACATTTGATAGAAATAAATTGATTTTTTACTTTACAGCAGAAGGTAGAATAGATTTTAGAGAATTAGTAAAAGATTTAGCTGCCATATTTAAGACTAGAATAGAACTTAGACAAATCGGTGTTAGAGATGAGGCAAAGTCTATAGGAGGTCTAGGACCTTGTGGTAGAAAGCTTTGCTGTTCTTCTTGGTTAGGTGATTTTCAACCAGTTTCAATAAAAATGGCAAAAGACCAAAGCTTATCTTTAAATCCAACAAAGATATCTGGTATATGTGGAAGATTATTCTGTTGCTTAAAATATGAACATGATGTATATAGTGAAGCAATAGAAAAAATGCCTGTTGTGGGTGCATTGGTGCAATCAGATGATGGAAAAGGAAAAGTTGTAGAGGTAAATCCTTTGCTAGAACAAATCAAAGTGGAATTCCAAGACAAAACAGTAAAAATATATACAAGAGAAGATATAAAAATACTTAAAGAGCCTAAAAAGTGTGAGGGCTGTGGTGGTAAATGCAAGGGCAATGATGGATTAGATGAAGCTACACTAAAGGAGTTAAAGAAATTAGAAGATTAAATTTAAGGTAGGGCTTCTCCTACCTTTTTTAAAGCAATTAATGCTTAGAGCTACTAATATTTGAGGAGAGTTATATATGGGCATACAATTAAAAGATTCAGAGAGAATCGACGATTTACAATTAAAAGGTCTTAAAATTATACAAGATACTAATGGGTTTTGTTTTGGTATAGACGCTGTTTTATTAGCTAATTTTGCAAAAGTAAAAAAAGATGCTAAAGTTGTTGATTTAGGCACTGGTACAGGAATTATACCAGTTCTAATTGCAGGTAAAAGTGAAGCTAAGAAAATTATTGGTGTAGAAATACAAGATGATGTATATGAAATGGCAACTCGTTCTATAAAACTAAATAATTTGGAAGAAAGAGTTGAGATTATAAATGGAGATATAAAATCAATAGACAAAGTTTTGGAAGTTAATGGATATCATGTAGTTACATCAAATCCTCCATATATGCATATTGATGGTATAAAAAATCCAAATGATAAAAAAGCAATATCAAGGCATGAAGTAAAATGTAATCTAGAGGATGTAATAAAGACCGCATCTAGATTAGTTATGCCTAGAGGTAAATTTTTCATGATACATAGACCAACAAGATTGGTTGATATAATAACTTTAGGGAGAAAATACAGATTAGAGCCAAAAGTTATTCAGTTTGTTCATCCAAGACCTAAAAAAGCACCTAATTTGGTTTTGGTTCAATTTGTAAAAGATGGCAGACCAGAGCTTAAGATATTAGACCCACTATATGTCTATGGAGAAGATGGTAATTATACAGAAGAATTAAAATCAATATATAATAATGAAGATATAGGAGAGTTATAGATGAGTGGAAAATTGTACATATGTCCAACACCAATTGGAAATTTAGAGGATATAACGTATAGGACTTTAAGAATCTTAAAAGAAGTAGATTTAATTGCGGCAGAAGATACAAGACACAGTATAAAGCTTTTAAATCATTTTGAAATCTCAAAACCTTTGACTAGCTATCATGAGCACAATAAAGATTCAAAAGGCGATTATTTAATCAATAAATTAATTGATGGAGAAAACATAGCTTTAATAAGTGACGCAGGTATGCCTGGTATATCTGACCCAGGAGAAGAGATAATAAGACAGTCCATACAAAATAATATAGAGATAGAAGTATTACCAGGAGCAACAGCATTTGTAACAGCGTTGGTTGGCTCTGGTATGGATACACATAAATTTGTTTTTGAAGGTTTTTTGGATAGAGATAAAAAAGTTAGAAGACAACAGCTAGAAGAAATAAAAGAGGAAAGCAGAACTATAATTTTTTATGAATCACCACATAGATTGAAGGATACACTAAAAGATATGCTTAAAATTCTTGGAAATAGAAAAATTTCTGTAAATAGAGAGCTCACAAAAAAATATCAAGAGATAATAAGAGAAGATATAGAAACTGTTATAAAAATATTTGAAGAAAACGAAGTAAGAGGAGAGTTTGTATTAATAGTAGAAGGTTTCTATGGTGAAAAATCAGAAAAAAGAGATTATGATGCTCTTACAGATAGAGAATATGTTTTAAAGTTAATTGAAAGTGGTATGAACAAAAAAGATGCAATAAAAGTAGTTTGTAAAGATAGAAAATTAAAAAAGGATATTGTTTATAAACAAGTTCTGGATTTATAAAACCTGAATCTGAGGTGATTTTATGGAAATAGGAAAAATTATAATAGAGAGTTTAAAAAGGAAAGATACACATAAAACGTTTATAGAGTTGGATAAAAAGAATGAACTAGAAAAAGCAATCCCTAAAGTAAAAGCAATGAAATCTGTAGGAGAATGTAAATATCATGTTGTTAACTGTTTTGAACATTCTATAAATGCATTAAAAGAATTAGAAGTAGTGCTAAATGACAAAGAATTTTTTCCAAATCATTTGAGAGAACATGTGTCAAATTATTTGAATTTATATATTGATGATGAAATAAATAAGTCACAAGCATTAAAGTTAGGAATCTTTTTACATGATATAGGAAAGCCAGATAGTGTAACTTTAGATGAAACAGGTAGAGTTCATTTTACAAATCATGAAAAAATAGGTGCACAAATAGTAAATAATATGGGTACAAATTTAGAGTTATCAATACAGACATATAAACTTATAAGTAAATATGTAAGATATCATATGACACTTTTATCTTTATATAAGAAAAATGATTTGAGTAAAAAAGAGTTAGCTAATGTATTTAATTTAGTAGATGAAGATACTATAGGTATAATATTACTTGGATATGCAGATATAGTATCTACTATAAAATTATTAGGCAAGGATGAAGAAGTAGGAGTATTAAAGACCTATATGGAATATATTCTAACAAATTACTTATATAAGAGTAATTATACAAATGTATAAAGTTAGTTAATATAATTTAAGACTTATTTAGTTAATATAATTTAAGACTTATACAATTGATTTAAATTTAAAATATACAAACTTTAAAAACCTAAAAGAAGTTGTCTTTAATAGAATTAAAAAAGACAACTTTTTTTACATCAAAACTTAAAATTTTATTAAAAATATTTAATGGTGTATTAGCGAATAAACCATTAATGTTCAATTTATCTTACAATATTGATTTTGCTTGTATCGGTGTTGATAATATAACAGATGTCTTGGTAGAACCTATTTTCTTTATAGTATCAATCACGTTTTCTAATTCATACATATCTTTTACAATAACTTTTAAAAGTAAGCAATCATCACCTGTTATGTGGTGACATTCTACAATTCTAGGGTCCTTTCCAGCAGACTCAATGAATTCTGTATATCCATTACTTGGAAGAGATATGTGAATAAACGCTTTTATAACTCTACCTAATGAATCTGGATTAACAATTGCTTTATATCCTTCTATAACACCAGATTCTTCTAATCTCTTGACTCTTTCTGAAACTGCAGGAGAAGTTAAACCAACTATTTTTCCTAAGTCCTTCATAGAAATTCTCCCATCATCCTGTAAAATTTCTATGATTCTGTAATCTGTAACATCCATAAATAAACAGTCCCCCTTAAATAAAAATAATTAATGCCTATAAAACTTTTTTAGAATCTATCATTTTTGTTTTTAAATACCAAAGATCTCTAGATAAATCAACCTTGTAAATGTGTGGATTCGAAAGTCTTTTGTATTGTTCCCAGATAGTACTTAATTCATATTGTACATGATTTCTTATTTCAAGAACAGGTTTTTTATTATATTTGCATATTCCTTTTATATACAATGGCTTAAGAAGCTCTTTAACTTTATAATTTGTAAACGTCTTCGTTTTCCATGTATATGTAGGATGGAAGATTTCTAAAGGTTTAGATTCATCTATAACTTCATCATGTAACATAATTAAATCTGCCTCTGCTTTATTGTCCTCGTTATATATTCTTATAACTTTCTTGTAACCAGGATTATTTATTTTTTCTGGATTTTCAGAAATCTTTATCTTAGGTTCAAGCGTTCCTTTTTCACAAGATGCAGCTAATTTGTAAACTCCTCCAAGAGAAGGTGAATCGAAAGATGTAATGAGTTTCGTACCTACTCCCCATGAATTTATAGTAGCTCCTTCTGCCTTAAGTGATGTTATAGTGTATTCATCAAGGTCATTAGATGCAGTTATACTAATATCTGAAAAACCAGCACTATCGAGTTGTTTCTTTGCTTCTTTAGATAGATAAGCTAAATCTCCAGAGTCTAGTCTTATACCCATAGGTTTGTATCCTTTTTCAGAAATATTTTTGAAGACTTTTATTGCGTTAGGTACACCACTATTTAATACATCATAAGTATCCACAAGTAGTAGGCATTTATCTGGATAAACATCAGCATATGCTTGGAATGCTTCAAGCTCAGTATCAAATTTTTGTACCCAACTATGAGCATGTGTACCAATTATAGGAACATCAAACATCTTTCCAGCTAATACGTTTGCAGTTCCAGAACAGCCACCAATTACAGCAGCTCTAGCTCCATATATACCTGCATCTGGACCTTGTGCACGACGTAATCCAAATTCAAGTACAGTATCTCCTTGAGCTGCAAAGCAAACTCTAGATGCTTTCGTAGCAATAAGAGATTGAAAATTGACTATTGTCAACAATGCTGTTTCAATAAGTTGAGCTTGATACAAGGGTGCTTTAACAGTAATCAATGGCTCATTAGGGAACATTATAGTCCCTTCTTCAACAGCATAAATATCTCCTGTAAACTTAAACTCTTTCAAAAATTTTAAAAACTTGTCAGAAAATAAATTTAAGCTTTTTAAGTACTCCAAATCTTCATCTGAAAAATGAAGGTTATCTATGTATTCAACAACCTGATCAATACCACAAACTATAGTATACCCTCCATCACAAGCGTTTTTTCTAAAAAACATATCGAATACAACAATGTCTTCGTGAATATTTTTTTCAAAATAGCCATTTAACATAGTAAGCTGATATAAATCAGTAAGAAGTGTTAGATTTCTCATTATTTCTCTCCTTAATTATTATTAAATATTAAAAATTATAAAAACTCCCACACTTATACTAAAACATAATATAGTACAACTTTCAAGTATAAAGTATTACCTAACTATCATAAAATTATTTAAAGAGGAGGTTGATTATAATAGGAAAAATATGGTTTTACATGGTATCAATAGGAATAATAGGAAGTTTGATTTCTAAAAATATGGGAGAATTAAATAAAGTTATATTGAGTGAAACATCAAAAGGTATAGAATTTGCAATAAGTCTAGCTGGTATTATGGCACTCTGGATGGGTATAATGAATATTGCAAAAGAGTCAGGCTTGATTGAAAAAATAGGTCAGAAATTAAATCCTATAATGAGAAGATTGTTTCCTTCTATTCCAAAAGGTCACAAAGCAATGTCTTATATAGTTATGAATATTGCCTTGAACATGTTGGGTGCTGGTAATGGTGCAACAGCATTTGGCTTAAAAGCAATGAGTGAGCTTCAGACTTTAAATAACAAAAAAGATACAGCTACCAATGATATGATTATGTTTATGGTAATAAACATATCATCTATACAGATAATTCCATTTACTATAATTAAATTAAGAATGGATATGGGAGCTCAAAACCCAAGTGAAATAATTTTTACAACTTTATTTGCAACCATAATATCTACAGCAATAGCAATAATAACATGTAAATTTTTTCAAAGAAGATATAGATAAAGGGGATGTAGATATATGGAAGTATTTTCAAACTTACTTATACCAGTAATAATTTTGTACATAGTAGTTTATGGTAAATATAAAAAAATAGATGTATATGATAGTTTTGTAAAAGGGGCAATTGATGGTTTAAAGGCTGCATGGGATATTTTACCTTATATAATAGGTATATTTTTAGCAATAGGAATATTTAAAACTGGTAAAGGCCTTGATATGTTAGAATGGTTATTTACACCAATAGCAAATATGATGAGTATACCAAAAGAATTAATAGGTTTAATAAGTGTAAAACCTTTATCTGGAAGTGGTGCCTTGGGAATGTATAGCGAACTTGCACATAGAGTTGGAATAGGCAGTTTAGTAGAAAAAATGGGTGCTACAATTGTAGGCTCTTCTGAGACTATTTTTTATACAATGGCAATCTATTATGGGAGTTTAAAGATAAAAAATACTAGACATACATTGTCATGCGCTATGATTAGTCATGTTGCAGGAGTTATAGCAGCAGTTTTTATTTGCTATGTAATATTTGTATAATTTGTTGACAATGTGGGAAAAATTTTATAATATAGTGATTATATAGAAATAAATTGTAATATGAATTATAAGCTATGAAAAGAAGAGTAGATAAGGATTTTTTCTATCAGAGAGCTAGGTTAGGTGAAAGCTAGTGTAAAAAGATTTATTGAAGATGGTCTTGGAGCTTTTTATCTGAGCATATATGCTAAGGTAAAACGGTTAGGCACGTTATAGTCTACTAAGGTATCTATAAAGTTAATTTCTACATTTCATGTGAAACATAATCGTTATAGATGAATTAGGGTGGTACCGTGAATAATCTCGCCCCTATGTTAAATCATAGGAGGCGATTTTTTATTATTTTAAATGAAATATATATAATTATGAACGATAAAAAATTAGGAGGTAAGTAATATGAGCAAACCGAGTTTTTATGTAACAACACCAATATACTATCCAAGTGGAGGATTACACATAGGTCATACTTACTCAACAGTAGCTGCAGATACAATAGCTAGATTTAAACGTTTCTGTGGATATGATGTAAAGTTTTTGACAGGAACAGATGAACATGGTGAAAAAATACAAAAGAAAGCAATAGAACAAGGAATGTCAGAAATAGAATACCTTGATGGAATGATAAAAGATATAAAAGCATTATGGAATACTATGGATATATCTTATGACGATTTTATAAGAACAACAGAAAAAAGACATACAGATATAATACAAAAAATATTTACTAAGTTATATGAACAAGGTGATATATACAAAGGAGAGTATGAAGGTAGATATTGTACTCCTTGTGAGAGTTTCTGGACAGAATCACAGTTATTAGAAGGAAACAAATGTCCTGATTGTGGAAGAGAAACATACTTAGTAAAAGAAGAATCTTATTTCTTTAGATTATCTAAATATGAAGATAGATTAAAAGAGTTATTTAAAGACGATAGTTTCTGTTTCCCAGCTGCTAGAAAAAATGAAATGGTGGCAAATTTCTTAGATAAAGGGCTGGAAGATTTAAGTGTAACAAGAACAACTTTTGACTGGGGAATAAAAGTTCCTTTTGATGAAAAGCATGTAATTTATGTATGGGTAGATGCTTTATGTAACTATATAACAGCATTAGGATATATGACAGATAATGATGAAGAATTTAAAAAATATTGGCCTGCAAATGTTCAAATAGTAGGTAAAGAGATAGTGAGATTCCATACAATAATATGGCCAGCACTTTTAATGGCTTTAGGTTTAGAAGTTCCAAAACAAGTATTTGGTCATGGATGGATATTGTTTGCTGATGATAAAATGAGTAAATCAAAGGGTAATGTTGTTTATCCAGAGCCAATAATAGAAAGATATGGAATAGATACTCTTAAATATTTCTTATTAAGAGAGTTTGCATTTGGTCAAGATGGAAGTTATACTCATAGAAATTTTGTAACAAGAATAAATTATGACCTAGCAAATGATTTAGGAAACTTAGTAAGTAGAACTGTAGCAATGGTTGAAAAATACAACGGTGGTATAATACCAACAGTAAAAACTTCAACTGATTTTGATGCTGATTTAAAAGAGCAAGCTGTATCAACTAGAGAAAATTTTGAGGCTGAAATGGATAAAATGCAATTCCATGAAGCATTAGAGAGTGTATGGAAACTAGTTAGAAGAACTAATAAATATATAGATGAGACTATGCCTTGGGTGCTTGCTAAAGATGAAAGTAAAAAAGATGAATTAGATACAGTTTTATATAATTTATGTGAATCTATAAGAATAATTGCAACACTAATAAATCCTATAATGAATGAAACTGCTAATAAGATATATGCACATATAGGAATACAAGGTCAAGATGATATAACTACATGGGAAAGCACAAAGACATTTGGTCTTATTGGAGAAAACGTAAAAGTGTTTAAAGGCGAACCTTTATTCCCAAGACTAGATGTAGAAAAAGAAATAGAAGAATTAACTAAAATGTTTTCTGGGAAACCTCCAGTAGAAGAAAAACCTTTAGAGCATAAAGAAGAAATTACTATTGATGATTTGGATAAAATAGAGCTTAGAGTAGGAAAAATAATAAGTTGTGAAAAGCATCCAAAAGCAAATAAATTATTAGTATCACAAGTTAAGATTGGACCAGAAACAAGACAAATAGTGTCTGGAATAGCTGAATACTATAAACCAGAAGATTTAGTTGGTAAAGAGGTTACAGTGGTATGTAACTTAAAACCAGTTAAGTTAAGAGGTGTAGAATCTCAAGGGATGATATTAGCAGCAGGAGATGATGGTGACCCTTATGTTCTACCATTTACACAAGGTGCCAAGGATGGATGCGAGGTTCGCTAATAGGCAATTAAACAGTAAGGAGATAAAAAATGTTATTTGACTCACATGCACATTTAAATGATGAAAGTTTTGATGAAGATAGAGATGAACTTATTGGTTCATTAAAAGAAAAAGGTGTAGATTTGGTTGTAAATCCAGGAGCAGATATAGAAACTTCTATAACAGCAATTGAACTATCAAAAAAATATGACTTTATATATTCGGCAGTTGGGGTACATCCACATGATGTATCAAAACTAGATGATACAGCAATAGACACTCTAAGAAGACTTGCAACTGAAAATGAAAAGGTTGTGGCTATAGGAGAGATTGGGTTAGATTATTATTATGATTATTCTCCAAGAGAAGAGCAAAAAGAGTGGTTTAAGAAACAAATTGAACTAGCTAATGAGTTAAAGCTTCCAATAATAATACATGATAGAGATGCACATGCGGATACTTTTGAGATAATAAAAAACACTAAGAGTCCTGAAATAGGTTGTGTGCTTCATTGTTATAGTGGTAATGTGGAATTAGCTAGAGAATATGTTAAAATGGGATGCTATATATCAATTCCAGGAACAGTTACTTTTAAAAATAATAAAAAAACTAGAGAAGTTGTAAGAGAGATACCTCTAGAAAGACTGTTTATAGAAACTGATTCACCATATATGTCACCAGAACCACATAGAGGAAAGAGAAATAATCCTTCTCAAGTAGCTTTTGTTGCAGATAAAATAGCTCAAGAAAAAGGAATATCTTATGAGGAAGTGTGTAAAATTACTAAAGAAAATGCGAAGAAGTTCTTTAATATAAAATAAGTAAATTAAAAATAAAATTTACAATTATACAAAAATAATAGTTATAAATATAGAAAAAGCATACCATTCAGTTTGAATGGTATGCTTTTTTTATTTGTAATATTATAATTTTTTATTAGTTTTACAACATACTTCTTAACATTGTTAAAAAAGAATTTACAAGATATTCACTAGAATTAACTCAAACATAATATCCATTTAACTTAGATTGTATATTATATTCTTAGAAATAAGTAAATAAAGGAAAGATTAAGGAGGCAAAATTTTGCATACAGTTGATAGTACTAAGATATTGATAAATATGAACTATGAGAAATTAGAGCAAATATATTTAATGATAAAAAATACATCAAGCATTTCTATAATTAAAGCCCCTAGCTTAGCTACAGTGATGGTGAGAGCCAACGAAAGTGTAAAAAATACTACATTTAATTTAGGAGAAATACTAGTTACAGAGTGTAGTGTTAAGGTAGATGAAAGCTTAGGTTATGGTATAGTTGCAGAAAATAATGAAAAAAAAGTTATTTGCTTGGCAACTATAGATGCAGTTTTACATAGCAATAATAATAAATTTGATGAATTAAAGAACTACATAAATAAAAGTATCTGTGAAGAAAGTTTAAGATATGAGCAAGAACTTATTAATGAATTTAGTTTAATTAATAAAACAAAAGTCCAATTCAATACTATGGATTAAGTAGGAGGAGAATCATGGTAAGTTACACGCAAGAAATATATAGAAAGTTGCTAGATAGTGCTTCATTTCCTGGGAAATTAAATAACATCAATAATATAAATATAGAAAATAATACAAAATTATCAAATGGAGCAATTGGTATAGCAATTACTTTATTAGACCAAGAAGTTACCTTCTATATAGAAAACTGTACTAAAGAAGATATAAAAAATATAAGAGCGCTGACAATGTCAAACCAAGTAAATTACAATAAATCAGATTATCTGTTTTTAGATATTAATTCAGAATTAGATATACTACAAATTAAAATAGGTTCTTTTGAATATCCTGATGAAAGTACAACTATAATACACCAAGTAAATGAACTATCAACAGATTATAAAGATAAATTCATAAGACTTTATTTAAGTGGTCCTGGTATAAAATCTAAAAAGAATTTATATATAGATGGAGTTAAACAAGAATTCTTAGAAAGATTACTTATGATAAATAAAGACTATCCGACAGGGTCAGATTTGATTTTAATAGATAACAAAGGAGAACTTGCATTTATACCAAGGTCATCAAAATTAAGTTGGGAGGTATTATAATAATGGCTTATGTGGCAGTTAAAGGTGGAGAAGAAGCTATATTACAGGCTAAAAATATACTTGAATTTTATAGAATAAAAGGAGAAAGCCTACCAATAGATGTAAAACAAATTAAAGAGCAAATGTCTTATGCTGTGGACAAAGTGATTTCTGAAGGAAGTCTATACAATAAGGAATTATCTGCATTAGCTATAAAACAGGCTCAAGGTGATATATTAGAAGCATCTTTCTATATAAGAGCATTAAGGTCAACAATGCCTAGAGTAACCTATTCAGAACCTATAAATACAGAAGAAATGAGAATAGGTAGAAGAATATCAGCTACATTTAAAGATATACCAGGAGGGCAGTATCTTGGAGCAACTAGAGATTATGAAAATAGAATACTAAATGTAGAGTTGCTTAAAGAAGATGAAGAAAAAAATAGAGATTTTAAAGCTAACTATATAAATGACTTAGAAAAAGTGAATGAAATACCTAAATTCACAAAAGTATCTAATATATTTAGAAAAGAGAATTTGTTGGAAGAGGATACTTATGAAGATAAATTAGAAGAAGTAATAGATGATATTACAAGAAACAGCCTAAGATTTCCAGTTTCTAGGTCAGCTAAATTGCAGGCACTTACTAGAGGTGAAAGTGGAGCCGTATCAGGGTTTGCTTATTCTATTGTAAGAGGTTTTGGTGATGAACATCCATATATAAGTGAACTTAGGACAGGAGATGTATATATAAAAATAAAACATCCTATTTATGAAGATGAGCAAATAACAATCGGAGAAATGTTAGTTACTGAGTGTGAAATAGTATCAAAAGCATCACAAAGTAAGTCTGAAAATTCTAAAAATAAATCGGGAGATATAAATAAAATGTCTTTAGGATATGGTCTTTGTATGGGAAATAATGAAAATAAGGCTATATCTATGGCTATACTAGATAAATCTTTGGAACCAAATAGTGAAAAATTAGCCCAAGATGAAGAATTTGTATTACTTCATATAGATGGTATAGATTCATTAGGGTTTATATCTCACTTTAAGCTTCCTCACTATGTAGATTTTAAAGCAGATGTAGAAAGAATAAAATAGGATATGGAGGGAAATTAAGTGATATATAACTATGGTTTTTTAGATGAAAATACAAAAAAAGAAATCCGAAGAAAAATACTAAAAGCAGTTTCAATACCTGGTTATCAAGTACCTTTTGGTTCAAGAGAATTACCTATTGCTAAGGGATGGGGGACTGGAGGACTACAACTAACCCTATCATTGCTTGGTGAAAGTGATGTAGTAAAAGTGATTGACCAAGGAAGTGATGATTCTACAAATGCTTGTAATATAAGAAATTTTATTTCAAGTGTAAGTAATGTAGAAACTACAAAAGATACATTAAAATCTACATTGATTCAAACAAGACATAGAATACCAGAAGAAAAATTAATGTCTAATCAAATACTGATATTTCAAGTGCCAATACCAGAGACACTTAGAATAGTAGAGCCTAGTGAAGTAGAGACAAGAAGAATGCATTCAGAAGAAGATTATAGTAGGATGTGGGTATATCTGTATGAAGATATAGTTAAATTTGATGATATATCAATAGCAGCAGAGTATCCATGTAAAGTAAATGATAGATATTTAATGAATCCATCGCCAATACCAAGATTTGATATAAAGAAATTAAACATGTCAGATAACTTATTTTTATTTGGTGCAGGTAGAGAAAAGAGAATATACGCTATACCTCCATACACAAAGGTAGAACCTTTAGAATTTGATGACTATAAATTTGAAGAGGAAAAATTTGAAGGAAAACATTGTAGTTTATGTAAAAGTTCAAATACATTTCTAGATGAAGTATATGATGGTGATACTAATGAAAAGTACTATAGCTGTTCTGATACAAGTTATTGTGAAAAAGTTAGGTTAAGAAATGATGGCGTAGATGTGGCAATTGGAGGTGCTTGGAATGAGTAGTGCAAAACTAGGCGAAGACAAAAAAATAGAAAATATAGATAAACAAGTGTTAATAGGAAAAAATATTAATCTTATTTATGGAGATGGATGTGAAAATTGTTTTGAGAGTACAGGATATGAAAGTAATAATATATGTAAATATTGTGGTTCTATAGTTGCATGTAATAATGTAAATCTTGAACTTTATGAAGGAGAAGTTCTTGGTATTGTTGGAGAATCTGGTTCAGGAAAAAGTACATTGTTAAAGATTTTGTTTTTTCAAGAGAATGCAAATAGTGGAGAAGTGTACATGTCAAATTATGACAAGTGTACAAATATATTAGAACTCTCAGACCAAAAAAAGAGGTACATAAAGAATCATTTTATGGGTATTGTATATCAAAATCCCCACCTTGGTTTAAATTTGAATTTTAGTAGTGGTGGGAATATAGCAGAGAAATTATTAATGGCTAATATATATAATGTTGAGAAAATAAGAGATAGGGCTAAAGAGCTTCTAGTAAAGACTAATATACCTGTAGAAAGAATAGACCACAAACCGAAATATTTTAGTGGGGGAATGCAACAAAGAGTTCAAATAGCAAAAGCACTTTCTAATAATCCTCCAATACTTTTATTAGACGAAGTTACAACAGGACTGGATGTTTCTGTACAAGCTGAGGTATTAGATTTAATAAGGGAAATACAAAGAGAGCTTAAAATCTCTATGATAGTAGTATCTCATGACTTTGATGTTATAAAAATGCTTGCTGATAGGACAATTGTTATGAAAAATGGAAGTGTAATCGAATCTGGTTTAACAGACCAAATAATGGAAGACCCACAGCATCCATATACTCAGCAACTTATAAATTCACTACTATAAATAATATTTGTAAATAAGTAAAATGGGGGTTTTAAATAAAATGGAAGAAATTATACTTGAAGTAAATAATTTTAGCAAAGATTTTGAATTACATGCATTAAATAAAACTATAAAAGCGTGTAGTGAAATAAATTTTACAATTTCCAAAGGTGAATTTTTAGGAATAATAGGAAAATCTGGAGCGGGAAAGTCTACTATATTAAAAAGTATTTATAAAACATATATCCCAACGACTGGAGAAATAATATTTAACTCAGAAATATATGGAAAGATAGATTTATCTACAATTGGTGACAGAGAAATGATAAATCTTAGAAAAAAGGAAATAGGATATGTATCACAGTTTTTAAAAACACTTCCACGAATAACGGCTATTGAGCTAGTAGTACATTCTTTAATTGAGAGTGGATTTGAAAAAGATTGTGCATATGATATGGCAAAAGATATACTAACTCAGTTTGAAATAAAGGAAAACTTGTGGGATGCTTATCCGAATAATTTTTCTGGCGGAGAAAAATTAAGATTAAATCTAGCACAAGCTATGGTCAAAAAACCTAGGCTTTTGTTACTTGATGAACCAACTGCATCACTTGATAATCAATCTAAAATATACGTAAAAGAAAAAATGTTGGAACTTAAAAATCAAGGAACTACAATGATAGGGATATTTCATGATATAGAATTTATGGAGACTGTTATAGATAAAACATTTACTATGACAAAAGGCACTATAAGTGAAAGTGGGGTAGCTTAGATGGTAAAATTAATTCATAATGCAAATATTGTATTGGAAGATAAAATATTAGAAAATGGCCATTTAATTATAGAAGGAGATACAATAAAGAAAGTCTCAAATGATAAGATTGATTATTTACTAGATTTCAACGAGATAGATGAAATAATAGATGCAAAAAACTTATATGTTATACCTGGTATCATAGATATTCATAGTGATGCTATTGAAAAGGAAATAGAGCCAAGACCAAGTACATTATTACCATTTAATATGGCATTTTATGAACTAGATAAAAAACTACCTGCAAATGGAATAACAACAGTTTATCATTCTATATCTTTGGGTGATGGAGTAGGAGTTAGAAGTATTGATAATTCTTTGGAAATGATTGAAAATATCGATTCGTACAAAAATATAAATAGTAAGAATATAAATCATAAAGTTCACTTAAGGTATGAAGTGTTATACCATGAAGGTTTAGAGAAGGTGTCAGAGTTGTTAGAAGAAGATAAAATAGACTATTTATCTATAATGGACCATTCTCCAGGACAAGGTCAGTATACAAATCCAAAGTTCTATAGAGAGTATGCTACTAAGGTATGGGGAGTAACAGAAAATTATGTAGATACATGGTTAGATGACTTAGTAGATTTACATGATAATTTAGATTGGAATAAAATAGCCAGTGTCATCGGAGTGGCAAAAACTAAAAATATAAATGTTGCATCACATGATGATGATACGTTAGAAAAAATGGATTTTATAAAAAATATAGGAGTTAATGTATCTGAATTTCCTATAACTCTTGAAGTTGCAAAATATTCAAAGAAATTGGGTGTTTTAACTTGTCTAGGTGCCCCAAATATTGTAAGAGGGAAATCTCATAATAACAACTTAAAGGCAATGGATGCTATATTGGAAGACTGTTGTGATATTGTTTGTTCAGACTATCTTCCATCAGCAATGATAAAGTCCATGTGCATAGTTGCACAAGAAACTAACAATCTAAATAAAGCAGTTAACCTATTTACTTCAAATCCAGCTAAAGCAGTTGGTATATATGGTGAAAGAGGTAGCATAAAAGAAAATAAAAAAGCGGATTTAGTTTTATTGGATATTGATAGTGAGTATCCAAGAGTTGTAAATACTATTGTAAATGGAAAAACAGTTTATAAAAGGGAGGTATAAAGATTGTTAACAGATTTACATTGTCATACAAGCATATCAGATAATAACTTCACTACAGAAGAAATAATTAAGAGAGCATCAGAAAATAATATAAGTGTTTTAGCAATAACAAATCATGATACATTGTCTGGATTAGATGAAGCTATCATATTGGGAGAAAATTATGGAATAACTATAATACCAGGTATAGAAATATCAGCATACGATTATAAAAACAGAAAAAGAGTTCATATCTTGGGCTATAACATAGATTTAAATAGTCAAGAAATAAAAAATTTATGTAATCCAATGGTTTGTGATAGACATAAAGCATCTGTTAAGATGGTAAATAAAATTATAGATTTAGGATATAAAATATCTCTAGAAGATGTAAAGAAATATTCATCAAAGACTGGAATATTTAAACAACATATAATGAAAGCGCTTATAGATAAAGGATACACAGATAAAATATATTCAAGTTTATATAAAGAGTTGTTTCATAGAGGAAATGGTAAGGCGTATGTATCTTTAAAATATGTAGATTATAAAGATGCAATAAGAGCTATAAAAAGTTCTGGTGGAATTTGCGTACTAGCTCATCCTGGGCAAATGGACAATTTTAATGCTATTGAAGATATGGTGAATGTTGGATTAGATGGGATAGAAGTGTATCATCCATCTCACAATAAAGACTTAGAAAAAGAGTCACTTTCTTATGCTAAGAAATACAACTTAGTTGTTACAGGAGGCTCAGATTATCATGGGCTTTACTCTCAGCATGAGTGTGACCTAGGAAGTAAAAGCTTAAATAGAGAAGATTTATTTAAGTTTAGGTTAGCCTTAGGAGGGGTTTTATAAATGTCTTTTTTACAAGTTAAAGATGTAAGTAAAAGTTATGGACAAGCTAAAGTGCTAAAAGACATATCTATTGATATTGAAAAAGGAGAGTTTATTTGTTTATTGGGACCAAGTGGATGTGGGAAAAGTACATTGCTTAGGATAATTGCAGGGCTTGAAGACAAACATGATGGAAAAATAATAATAAATGATAAAGATATGACAAACTCACCACCTGAAAGTAGAAATTTTGGTATAGTTTTTCAGTCATATGCACTATTTCCAAATATGACTGTTTACAAAAACATAGCTTTTGGCTTAGAAAATAAAAATATAAATAAATCTAATATTGATAAGAAAGTTAATGAAGTTTTAGAGGTAGTAGAATTAAGTGGATATGAGAAAAAGTATCCCTCTCAATTATCAGGAGGGCAACAACAGAGAGTCGCACTAGCTCGTGCAATTGCTCTAGAGCCAGATTTTTTACTTCTTGATGAACCATTATCTGCATTGGATGCAAAAGTAAGATTGAAACTTAGGGAACAGATTAGAAGCTTACATAGAAAACTGGGTATTACTACTATAATGGTAACTCACGACCAAGAAGAGGCACTTTGCTTGGCGGATAAAATGGTTGTTATGAATAGTGGAGAAATAATACAGGTTGGGACTCCAAAAGAAGTATATAAAAATCCAGAGACCCCTTTTGTAGCTGATTTTATAGGAACAATAAACTTTATAGATGATGGTATTAATAAGATAGCTATCAGACCAGAAGATATAAAAGTAGAATTTAATAGAGATTCTAAAGACAATGATATCAAAGTTGGAGAGATTTTAGATATTGAATTTAGAGGATTTAACTATAGAATTACAGTTGAGTATTGTTCTAAGAAAATAAAATTAGATATAGTTTCAAAAGTTGCAGAACAAATGAAACTATGTATAGGGTCTAAAATAAATTTTAAAATTCCCAAAGAAGGAATTGTAGAATATAAATCAGAGGGATGTGCTTAATAGCTAGGGGTGAATAAATGATAACAACAAAAAACAAAAGAAGGATAAGTGATAGTACAATACAAAAATGTTTTTTAATTTTTTCGCTAATTATACTAATAGTATTTATATTGTTTCCTTTAGTATCATTATTAAAAAATGCATTTTTAGATACAAGTGGAAACTTCATAGGTATTTCAAATTTTAGTAAATATGCTGAAAATCCAAGTCTTATAGCATCATTTAAAAATTCAATTTTTGTATCTACAGTTTCATCTTTAATATCACTATGTTTAGCATTTATCTATTCATATGCAATAACAAGAACAAATATAAAATTTAAGAATTTTTTTAAAACTATGGGAATGTTTCCCCTTTTTGCACCAACTATGTTATATGGTATTTCACTTATATACCTGTTTGGAAATAAAGGAATATTTACAACAATGGGATTTGAGATACCATTATATGGACCATTAGGAATAATTGTCTCTCAAATACTGTTTACATTTCCACAAGCTTTTTTAATACTATCCGTTGCTCTTTCAATGGCAGATTATAGACTTTATGAAGCAGCAGATAGCTTAGGGGCTAGTGATTTTAAAAAGTTTTTTAAAATTACAATTCCAGGCATAAAGTACTCACTAGTAAGCTCCTTCTTTGTATCCTTTATACTTGCATTTACAGACTTTGGAGCAGCAAAAGTAGTCGGAGGAAACTATAATGTGTTAGCTACAGATATATATAAGCAAGTAGTAGGGCAGTTTAACATACCAATGGGAGCAACTGTTTCTATGGTAATGTTGATTCCTGTACTAATAGCTTTTACATTAGACAAGGTGGCAAGTAAAAAACAAGGAATGACTATAACAGCAAAATCTATGCCTTATAAAATTAAAGAAAACAAATTTAGAGATAGAGTATTTTTAATAGCATGTAGTTTTATAACTTTATTAATCTTCATTTTGATATTTGTTTCAGTTATAGGTTCAGTCATAAAATTATGGCCATATAACCTAAGTTTTACAATGGAACATTATACATTTAAAGGTATTTTAGGAAGCGGATTAAAAACCTATTTAAGCAGTTTAAAAATATCAACATTAACAGCTATATTTGGAACTATATTTGTGTTTTTTAGTGCATACATGATAGAAAAAGTAGATAAGTTTCCACGATTAAGACAAACAGCTTACTTTTTATCTATGATACCAATGGCATTACCAGGTCTAGTGCTAGGAATATCATATATAACTTTTTTTAACTCAGCAAGTAATCCACTAAATTTCCTATATGGTGGTACAGCTATACTTGTCATAGTAAATATAGTACATTTTTACTCTGTTTGCTTTATAACTTCAAATTCGTCACTAAAAATGTTGGATAGAGAGTATGAGTTAGTTGCAAAATCTATAAACATTCCCTTTTATAAAGTGTTTTTCAACATCACAGTACCAATGTCTATAACATCAATACTTGAGATAGTAGTATATTATTTTGTAAATTCAATGGTTACTGTTTCAGCATTAATATTTTTATATACTCCTCAGACTCAGACTGCATCAATATCCATATTGAAGTTAGATGAGATAGGATATATAGGACCATCAGCAGCTATGGCAGTATTAGTGCTTTTAACAAATATAATAGTAAGACTTTGCTATGAATTCGTAACAAAAAAATTAAAAAATAATACACAAAAATGGCAACAAAAAGATGTTGCATAGGGGAGGTAAAGATGAAATTTAAGAAGCTAGTTTCTTTAGGAGTATTATCAACACTTTTATTGAGTGTAATAACAGGATGTAGCACTGCCTCATCAGGTGGAGACTCAAAGTCTGATAGTAAAACAAAAGGTGATTTAACAGTTTACACAGCAATCGAAGAAGACAGTATAGACCCATATTTAGCTACATTTAAAGAAAAATACCCAGATATTAAATTAAATGTTGTTAGAGCATCAACAGGAGATATAACAGCAAGACTATTAGCAGAAAAAGATAACCCTCAAGCAGATATTGTATGGGGGATTGCTGCCACAAGCTTGCTAGTTGCAGATGACCAAGGAATGTTAGAACCATACGCTCCAGAAGGGTCTGATAAGATAGACCCTGCATTTAAAGATGATAAAGAAGTACCTTCATGGGTTGGAATAGATGCTTGGATGACAGGTATAACAGTAAATACTAAAGAATTAAAAGATAAAAATATACCAGTTCCTAGTTCTTATGAAGATTTGATAAAGCCAGAATATAAAGGTCTTATATCTATGCCTAATCCATCTTCTTCTGGTACAGGATATTTAACGGTATCAGCGCTTATACAAATTATGGGAGAAGAAAAAGCATGGCAATATATGGATAAGTTACATGAAAATATTGGTGTATATACTCAATCAGGTTCAGCTCCAGCTACATCAGCAGCTTCAGGAGAGTATCCTATAGGGATATCTTTTGGATACAGAGGCATAAAATTAAAAGAAGAAGGTTATCCAGTAGAAGTAGTGTTTCCAAAAGAAGGTTCTGGATGGGATATAGAAGCAAATGCTCTTGTAAAAAAAGATAATATAAAAGAAGCTTCTAAGGTATTTTTAGATTGGGCAATAAGTAAAGATGCAATGAATGAGTATTCTAAGAACTATGCAGTTACTACAGTTGATACAGGAAATCCAATACCAGAAGGATTCCCTAAAAAGCCATTAGAACAAATGATAGATAATGATTTAAAATCAGCAGCAAAAAATAGAGAAACTATATTAAATAAATGGATATCAAAATATGATGGAAAGACAGAAAAGGAAAGTTAAATTCATTAATAAAATACAATAAAAAAGAGCCTAGAATATAAAATTTATATCTAGGCTCTTTTAATGTATATTTGTCCTGAGTTCTACATCTTTTTCTATAAATCATTAATATTAAAAAAGAAAATTGTATGGATGATATAATATTAATACAGGTAATGCTACATGGGACTTATTGTTGCTTATAGGTGATTCAATAGAATATAATAGTGAATATATTTATCTAGTAGGAATAAATTTTTCTTAAACTATAGATTTCTAAATAAAAATAAATAGGTTAGTGCCTTGATTAAATTAAATAAAAACCTTAAAATAAAGAGATGTAAACAAAAACTAAAAACAAATAAAAGGTGAATTTATATGATAAAAGAGATAATAGTAGTAGAGGGAAGAGATGATGTTACAGCTGTTAAGAGAGCAATAGATGCAGAACTTATAACCACAGGTGGATTTGGATTTCCAAAAGGAGTAATGGAGCGTATAAAATCAGCTAATGAAAGACGAGGAGTTATAATATTTACCGACCCAGATTTTGCAGGTGAAAAAATAAGAAAAAAAATAGCATCAGAAGTTCCAGGATGTAAACATGCGTTTTTACCAAGAGAAGAAGCTAAAAAGGATGGAGATATAGGTATAGAAAATGCTACTCCTAAAAGTATAATAGCAGCTTTAAATAAAGTTAGAACTGAAAGTACAGAGAAAAGAGATGAATTTAAACAAGTTGATTTGATTAGAAATGGTCTTATAGGAAATGAAGATGCATCATCTAGGAGAGATGCACTTGGTAAAATACTTGGGATTGGTTATGGAAATGCAAAGCAATTTTTAAATAGATTAAATAATTATGGTGTTGAAAGAGAAGAATTTATAAGTGCATTAAAACAAATTTAAATGTAAGCATGTATGATATGAAAAAAATATATAAAAAATAAATATAAAATTATGGAGTAATTTAAAATAAATTATCTTTAATAAATATTTTGCTTTAAACACATGTAAATAAGTATAATTAATAGGATAAAATCTTAAAATAAGTTAAAAAGGAGTAAACGATGGATAGACTATCTTCACACAGTGCAACGAAAGAAGTAGTACAAAAACATAATTTTAAATTTTCAAAGTCTTTAGGTCAGAATTTTTTAATAGATAGTAATATAATAGATAAAATATTGGATGGAGCTAGAGTTACAGAAGGAGATAACATAATAGAAGTAGGTCCTGGGATAGGTACACTTACTTGTGAAATGGGTAAGGTAGCAGAGAAAGTGGTAGCTATAGAAATTGATAGAAACTTAATTCCTATATTGAAAGATACCTTATCAGATTTAGAGAATATAGAAGTTATAAACCAAGATATATTAAAAGTAGATATACAAGAACTAGTAAAAGATAAATTAAATGGTGGACCAGTTAAGCTTGTAGCAAATCTTCCATATTATATAACTACACCAATAGTTATGAAATTTTTAGAAGAGGATATACCTGTAACGGATATAGTAGTTATGGTTCAAAAAGAAGTTGCAGATAGAATGAATGCTGTTCCAAGTACAAAGGATTATGGAGCATTGTCCATAGCTGTTCAGTACTATTGTGAAACAGAAATTGTAGCAAAGGCTCCAAGACATATGTTTATACCACAACCCAATGTAGATTCAACGGTTATAGGTTTACATGTCAGAGCTGAAAAGAAATATGATGTTCATAATGAAGAACTATTTTTCAAGACAGTAAAAGCATCTTTTGGACAAAGAAGGAAGACTTTACTTAATTCATTGGGAGGCCTTGGTTTTCTTAATAAGGACGAAATAAGAGAAATATTAAAAGAAGCTAATATAGATGAAAAAAGACGTGGTGAAACTCTTAGTATAGAAGAGTTTGCAGTTCTTTCAAATATAGTAAATACAAAAGTATCTTCTAAATAGGAGGTACTTTTTTTTATTTTATTAACATATATTGTTTAGAGAAACTGTGTTAAGGGGGGATTGCAGTGGGTTCTAAAAGAAAGTTTAAAAGAGACTATATAATACTAGAAGCTAAAGACATAAACTTTAGATACAAAGAACGAGTACTGCCAAAAGCTTTTGCAAAAGTCGAAGTAAATGATGAAAAATCAATCATTGCATTATATGTAGAAAATCTAAAATATGTTAAAGATGGGTATAAAGCAGTAGCAATAAAAGGTGACCATGGATTAATAGACTTAGGAAATATAATTTTAAATGAACAAGGAAGAGGTGAATTTGTTTTAGATTTAGAGGATTATGATGAAGAAATAAAAGGAATTGCCTTATTGTATGAAAGAAATATTCCTCTAGTTGGGTTTAAGGGAAATAAGATTGAAAATTATGAGGACATATTATTCCAAGATGTAGAAGATGAAGAGTTAGCTGAAAGTGAAGAAGAGTATTTAGAAGAAGATATAGAGGTTGAAAGAGAAGAAGAGTACTTAGAAGAAGATGCTGATAATGAAGAAAACAGTGATAGTGACGAAGAATATATTATAGAAGAATATGATGAAGATGAATATGAAGATTATTGGGAAGATGATGAAACCGAAGAGGGAGAATTAAAGATAAGAGCAGATGTAGAAGATTCTAGTGATGATGAAATTGAAGAATTTAATAACTATAAGGAAATAGAAAATTATAACAAGGCTAAAGAAAATGAATTCTATGACGATATAGAATATGAAGATGAATATGATGAGGATGAAGAAGATTTTGAAATAAGACATGAAGAAAAGGTAGTTGCTTCTCAAAAAACTACTAAGTCAAAGAAAACTCAAAAAGAACAAAATAATGTTGAAAAAGTAAAAAGAGCCAATGGAATAAATCAAATAGATAGTGGGAATAAGCAAGCTGGAACATTACTTATGCCTAGGCAAATAAAGAAAGGGTTAAAGCTATTTAGAGAAGTTAAGCCTTTTACAGCAGATTATATAGACAATACAAGATGGTGGAAAATAGAGGTAAACCCTACAACATTGTGTGGATATTCAATGCCTTATTTAGGATATTTAAATGTATTGAATTATACAATGTATAGTGATGCAGTTTTACATTCATATAAATATAGACATTACTTATTCGGAGTACAATATGATGAATATAATAAGAGAAAGCATTATATTTATGCTATTCCAGGTAATAGAAATGAACAACCAGATAATGGAAGTACAGGATTTTTGAGATATCAAGCTTGTGACCACAGAACCAATAGTTTAGGCTACTGGTTATGCTTTATAGATTCTAGACAGAGAAGTATAGTTAGATAAAACAATAAGAATGAAAGAATTTAACTTTAACTTTCATTTTAGTAAAGAAACTTAACTAAAATGATATAAAAGTTTAAAAACTATTGATAATATTTAAATATTACACTACAATATATGTTGAAATACCTATTATATTATGGAGGAAGATTATGATAAACGAGCAAAGAATTTTAAATGAGTTCCTTGAATTAATACAGATAGACAGTTTATCTTTAAAAGAGGGGAACGTAGCCAAAGTATTAGTTGAAAAGTTAGAAGAAATAGGTTGTTCAGTTGTAGTAGATAATGCTGGTGAAAAAGCAAATGGAGAAACAGGCAATATAATAGCTACTTTAAAAGGAAATAAAGAAGGAAAGAAAATATTATTTAGTTCACATATGGATACAGTAACTCCAGGAATAGGGGTAAAATCTATAGTGGATGAAGTAAATGGAATAATAAAAAGTGATGGGACTACAATATTAGGATCTGATGATAAAGCAGGTATAGCAGCTATATTAGAGGGATTAAGACAAGTAAAAGAAAATAATATAGAACATACTGATATTCAAGTTGTATTCTCTATATGTGAAGAATGTGGATTAGTTGGAGCTAAAAATTTAGACTATGCAAAAATAGATTCTAAATATGCCTTTGTATTAGATAGTGGTGGTTCTCCAGGAGAGATAATAGTAAAAGCTCCTGCACAAGATGTAATAAATGTTAAGATATTAGGAAAGACAGCTCATGCAGGTCTTGAGCCTGAAGCGGGTATAAGTGCTATAATGGTAGCTGCTAGAGCAATAGATAATATGAATTTACTTAGAATAGATGAAGAAACAACTGCTAACATAGGAATTATAAATGGTGGAACAGCTACAAATATAGTAACAGGAGAAGTTAACATAGTTGCAGAAGCTAGAAGTCTAAAAGAAGATAAATTAGATGTTCAAACTAAACATATGGTAGAAACTTTTGAAAAAGCTGCTAAGGATTTTGGAGCTAAAATTGAAATAGATGTAAATAGAGCATATACTCCAATAGATGTTAATGAAGATTCAGAAATAATACAACTTGCAAAAAAAGCATTTTCAAATTTAGGAATAGAAGGTCATACTGAATCTACAGGAGGAGGTAGCGATACTAATATATTAAGTAAAAATGGTATTGAAGCTATAACTCTAGGAATAGGTATGAAAAATGCGCATACATTAGATGAACATATAGCTATAAAGGATTTATATGATTCTGCCAAAATGGTAATAGAGATAATAAAAGAAGCATAAATTTAAATAATAGTGTATAATATATATATCGCCTAGCTCAAGCTAGGTGATTTTTCATTTTATAGAAGATTGATAATCTCTATTGAAAGTAAAAGATATACATTTGAATATAATAATAAATTTAATTTATGTTTAAGTATATGTTTTTAATAATATTTAGATTTGGTTTGTTAGGAGGAATAACAATGGAAACAAGGTATGAGGAAGCAAATAAAATAACAATACAATCAATAATTTGGAATATAGTCTTAACAATAATTAAGGTGATAGCTGGTATTATTGGTAATTCGAGTGCTATGATTGCAGATGGATTACATTCAGCCTCAGATATTATAAGTTCTATAGGTGTACTGATAGGTAATTATGTATCTTCTAGACCAGGAGATAAGGAACATAATTATGGTCACGAAAAGGCAGAGACATTGGTATCATTCGTATTATCAATATTACTTATATTTGTTTCTATAACAATAGGTATAGGGGCTATTAAATCATTATTTAACTTAGATGCATTGAGTGTTCCATCAATACTTCCGTTAATAGTGTCAGTCATCTCAATTTTGATAAAAGAGTATCAATATAGAATAACAATCAAAGTTGCTAAAAAGATAAATTCACCAGCTTTAAAAGCAGATGCTTGGCATCATAGGTCAGATGCTCTATCTTCAGTGGCTGCATTTATAGGTATAGGAGGTTCTATTTTAGGATTTAAACCATTAGACCCAATTGCGTCAGTTGTAGTGGCAGTATTTGTGGCTAAGGTAGGAATCGATATACTTAGAAGTTCTGTAAATGAATTGATGGATGTTTCAGTTGATGAAGAAGAAAGAAGAGAATTAAAGTTTATTGTAGCAGATACAGAAGGTGTTAAAAATCTAGGAGATATAAAGACTAGAAAGCATGGAGCTATGGCATATGTGGACTTGACTATATGTGTTGATGAAAATCTCACAGTAAAACAGGGGCACGATATTGCTACTAAGTTGGAAAAACATATAATAAAACATATGGAATTTGTAAAAGGGATAACAGTTCATGTTGAACCATGCACTAATTGCCAAGGAAATAAGTGTATAAAATAATTATAGCTTAAAAAAAAGTGTAAAAAGTTATATAATTGTTTTATGACTATAAACTCTAGGGGTGGTTAAATGAGTAAGAAAAGAAAACTAAAGAAAAAAGCTGCAATATTAATAGGAGTAGTTGTTTTCTTTATAATATACTTTATATCCTTTAAAATAGGTCTAAACATGGAGAAGGATAAGAGTGAAGTTCCAAAGAAAGTAGAAACAGAGACAGAAGATAATAGGTCTTTAATGACTCAAATAAAAGAGAAAAAGAAAATTTATGTATCAGATAAAAATGTAGAAAACATAAAAATCGAAGAAGATATGTGGAACGAGATAAAGTTCTTTTTCTCAGAATTTAAGAAGGTAAGAAATACTACTTCTTATGAAGCAATTTATGAAGGGTATTCTGATGATGGAATTAAATTTTCTACAGACCTTAATTTTTTTAGAGTCTATACTGTAAATAAAGAGGAATATTATAAAGTTCCAATTGATTCCAAAAATTCTTTTAAGAAACTTTTAGATGAGAGTATATATACTTCATTTGACCTTTTGAGTCACTATAAAGACTGGAAAGAGGTCACTATAACTTATGGAAAAGAAACTAAGAAGGTTCATAAATGGAAGTTTGATGATTTAGCACATAAGATGATTTCAAAAAGAGTTGTAGGAAAGGTTCAGCCAGAAAAAAGCAAGGAAAGAAGTGATTATAATTTCAGTATAAATATAAAAGGTGAAAATTTTGCTGTGAAAGTAGATACAATGGGCAAGGATTATGTAAAAGTTACTTCTAAAAAAACTGTCTCTTACTACGAGGTTCATACAAGTTTATTTGATTATCTTAAAAATGAAATATTTGAGATTGGAAAGAAATAAAATATTAAGAAGGCTATCAAGCGATTATATCATTTGATAGCCTACATTAATTTTTATATGTTATTTTTAGTTACATACTATTTTTCAACTAGTAAGTCTGCAACCTTATATATTGGACCAGCACCAGCAGTTATTACTAAATCATTATCATTAACATTTTCACGTAAATATTTTACTATATCTTCAAATTCTTTTATGTAGATAGCATCTACGTTGTTTTGATATAATTTTTCAACTAAATCTTTAGAGTGTATATCTCCTGGATCATCTTCTCTTGCAGCATATATGTCTGTTATGATAACTTTATCAGCAGCATAGAAAGCTTCTGAAAATTCTCCTAAAAGAGATTTTGTTCTAGTGTAAGTATGTGGCTGGAAGATGCACCATAAAGTTGATTTTTTTAACTTTTTAGCAGCAGCTAAAGTAGCCTTTAATTCAGTTGGATGATGTGCATAATCATCTATTACTAAGGCATTTTTGTAGTATCCTTTAGATTCAAATCGTCTTCCTACACCTTTATATATTTTTAAATTTTTTCTTATAGTCTCTAAATCAATACCAGAAACAAGAGCTGCCATTATAGCAGAAGAAGCATTGTATATATTATGAAGACCATATACAGAAAGCTCGAATTCTCCCAAATCTTTTCCTTGATACTCTATTTTAAATATCCCATGACCACTATTATCAAAATGTATGTCTTTTATTACAGCATCATTGTCAGAATCTCTACCATATTTTATAATAGTAGCTTTGACATCATATAATATGTCATCTACATTTTCATCATCACCATTTATTATGAAATATCCATCTGGAGGTAAAAGTTTACCAAATTTATTAAAAGAAGCTTTGATTTCGTCTATACCTGAGAAATAATCAAGATGGTCTTCCTCAACATTTAAAACTATAGATATCTTAGGATTAAAATTAAGGAAACTATCTACATATTCACATGCCTCAGTTATAAAATGGTTAGAATTACCTATCTTAACATTACCACCTATCATGCTTAAGTTACCACCAACTAGTATAGTTGGGTCTAAGTCTGCATATTCAAAAATTGTAGACAACATAGATGTTGTAGAAGTCTTTCCATGTGTACCAGAAACTGCTATAGAGTTTTTATATTCTCTCATAATCTGGCCTAAAAAAGTAGCTCTGTTCATTATTAATTTATTCTTTTCTCGAGCAGCTATAAGTTCTTCATTATCTGGGTGAACTGCTGCAGTATAAACAACCATATTTACATCATCTGATATATTTTCTTTTTTTTGACCGATATAGATGTTTGCCCCTTGATCCCTAAGTTTGTCTAATAGATATGATTCGTTTGAATCCGAACCTGAAACCTGATAACCCTTATTGATACATATTTCGGCTAATGCACTCATGCTGATACCGCCAATTCCTATAAAGTGTATATTCATAATAAAACCACCTTTCTTTTTAATTAAGTCCTACAATATGAACTATTTTTGTGGTATAATAATATAATGTTCAATATTTTATAATTAATATGCATATAATATTATATGTATTTTATTTTTGAATATAATAAAACATAAGTAATATTATACCACAATACGAATTGTTATGCATTATTTAGTTTAACGTTATATAAAGGTATTTGTAGGAGGAAATAGTAATGAAATTTAAAAGAACAGAGAGAATTGGAGCAATAGTTAAAATACTATCTGATAATCCAAATAAAATATATACATTAAGTTATTTTACAAATCAATTTAATGCAGCAAAATCCACAATAAGTGAAGATTTATTAGTTGTAAAAAATGTATTTGAAAAACTACATTTAGGGAAAGTTATAACTATCTCAGGTGCAGCAGGAGGAGTAAAATATATACCTAAAACTTCTATAGCAGAAAATGCAGAGTTTTTAATGGAATTATGTGAGAAAATATGTGACACATCTAGAATACTATCTGGTGGTTTTTTATACTTAATTGATTTAATTTATGACCCTACAATAGCTGCTAAGATAGGAAAAATATTTGCTTCAAACATTGAATATGTAGATGCAGATTATGTTGTAACAATGGAAACAAAAGGTATACCTATGGCACTTATGACTGCAAAGGCTATGAATTTGCCTTTAGTTATAATAAGGAAAGACATAAAAGTATCAGAAGGTCCTACCCTTAGTATGACATATGTAAGTGGAAATAATTCGAAGGTTGAGAGTATGAGTTTACCAAGAAGGGCTCTTAAACCAGATAGTAAAGTTATAATTATAGATGATTTCATGAGGGGTGGAGGTACTATAAAAGGAATGGTAGACCTTATGAATGAATTTGGAGCAGAGGTTATAGGTACTGGAGTATTTATATCTACAACAAATCCTTCAGAAAAAATGGTAAAAGATTATATATCACTAATTCAGTTAGATGTTACTGGAGATAAAATAGTAGTTGAACCAAATTTAAAAACTTTTAAAGATGAATATAGAAATGAAGAATTAGATGAAGAAAATGATTCAGAATTTGAATTTGAAATAGATGAAGATTAATAAAAAAAATATTTAGAAAAATATGTAAAAATAAAAAGAGGATATCCCTAGTTGTCCATAGAATTACTTAAAAAACAGTTTATATTAATTTATTCCAACAATAATAATTTTAATATAAATTAATTTCTGTCAAAATCAAAGGGGGATATATTGGTATGAAGATAACTGACGTAAGAGTAAGAAAATTAACAGAAGAAGGCAAGATGAAATGTATAGTTTCAATAACTTTTGATAATTTGTTTGTAGTGCATGATATAAAAGTTATAGAAGGCCACAATGGGTTATTTATAGCAATGCCTAGCAGAAAAGTAGGCGAAGGAAATTTCAGAGACATAGCTCATCCAATAAATGCAGAAATGAGACAAGTTTTAGAAGATGCAGTTTTACAAGCGTATCATGAAGCATTAGTTCAATGGGAAGTAGCTGCTGAATAACAATAAATATAAAATGGAGAGAGCCCGAACATTTAGGCTCTTTTTAAATGTAGAATTTGCATTAAAATATGTACTTTTTAGTAAAAAAGTGCTATATTATTAGTGATAATGTATATGTTGTATACAAATTGTTAAATAAATGTATTATAATGTATATTGATTGAGATAATAATACGAATAAAATTAAATTAGATTGAATGGAGTGTATCAATGAACTTTAAAGCTATAATCCTTGCCGCTGGCAAAGGAACAAGAATGAAGTCTAAATACCCAAAAGTTATACATAAAGTATGCGGAAAAGAAATGGTCAACCATATTATAGATGTTTCAAAAAAATCAGGTGTAAAGGATACTGTTGTAATTTTGGGGCATGAAGCGGATGTAGTAAAAGAAAAACTTGCAGAAGAAACTATGATAGCTATGCAAACAGAACAGCTTGGAACAGGACATGCTGTAAAAATGGCTAAAGAATATATAAATGATGACGATATAATAGTTGTACTTTGTGGAGATACTCCACTTATAAAGGAAGAAACATTAAAGAAATTATTTGATTTCCATATAGAAAATAAATATCATGCCACAGTTCTTACAACAAAAGTTGGAAATCCAACAGGTTATGGTAGAATAATAAGAGATAAGAAGGGTGACCTTCTTAAAATAGTGGAACAAAAAGATGCAAATTCAGAAGAAAAAATGATAAGTGAGATAAATTCTGGGATATACTGTTTTAATGGAAAGAGTCTTAGAGAAGCATTAGATTTGTTAAATAATAACAATGCACAAGGTGAATATTATTTAACTGATACTGCTAAAATAATGAGAGACAAGGGCTTAAAAGTTGGTGCATTTGCAGGTTCAACTATTGAAGAACTTATGGGTGTTAACTCAAGAGTGGAATTATCAAAGGCAGAAGAAATTATGAGAAGAAGAATAAATGAATCTCATATGGTAAATGGAGTGACTATAATAAACACTAACTCTACCTACATAGAATCTGATGTTGAGATAGGTAATGATACTATAATATATCCAGGGGTTATGTTACAAGGAAAAACAAAGATAGGTTCAGATTGTATAATTGGAATGAACTCATCTATAACAAACTCAGAAATAGGAAATGGGACAGAAATAAAAAATTCAACGATACTTGATAGTAAAGTTGGAGATAATACTACTGTTGGACCATATGCATATTTAAGACCGAAAACTAACTTAGGAAACAATGTAAAAATAGGTGATTTTGTAGAGGTAAAAAATGCTGTTATAGAAGATGGTTCAAAAGCATCTCATCTTTCTTATATAGGAGATGCACATGTTGGAAAAAATGTAAATATTGGATGTGGAGTAGTATTTGTAAACTATGATGGTAAAAATAAATTTAAGTCAATAGTTAAAGATGATGCGTTTATAGGTTCAAATTCTAATTTAGTTGCACCAGTAGTTGTAGAAGAAAAAGGATATATAGCAACAGGTTCAACAATAACACATGATGTCCCAGATGGAGCTTTAGCAATAGCAAGACAAAGACAAGTTGTTAAAGAAGGATGGGTAGAAAAGAAGAATCAAAAAGATAATCAAGGTAAGTAGTTACTTAGTTTATTATTTTGGCTAATAAAATTAGCTCGAAATTATTATAAATTATATTCATTAGGATTTTAAAATTTTCAGGAGGGTTACATAAATGAATACTAGCGGAAGCGAGATTAAAATTATTGCAGGTAATTCATCGAAAGAGTTAGCACAAAAAATAGCTGACTATATAGGTGTATCAGTGCTAGACTGTGAAGTAGGTACATTTAGTGATGGTGAAATATGTGTAAACATGAATGAGACAGTAAGAGGTTGTGATGTGTTTGTAGTACAATCTACTAATAGTCCAGTAAATGATAACTTAATGGAGTTATTAATCTTAATTGATGCATTAAAGAGAGCATCAGCAGGAAGAATAACAGCAGTTATTCCTTACTATGGATATGCAAGACAAGATAGAAAAGCTAAGGCAAGAGATCCAATCACTGCTAAATTAGTTGCAAACTTAATAACTGCTGCTGGAGCAGACAGAGTATTAACAATGGATTTACATGCAGCTCAAATACAAGGATACTTTGATATACCACTAGACCACTTATTAGGTGGAACAATATTAGCAGATTACTTCAATGAAAAGAAAATAGAAGATTTAGTAGTAGTATCTCCAGATTTAGGAAGTGTTACTAGATCAAGAAAGTTTGCTAATACTTTAAATGGAGAAGTTCCAATAGCGATAATAGATAAGAGAAGACCAAAAGCTAATGTATGTGAAGTTATGAACTTAATAGGTGATGTTAAAGGTAAAAATGTTATACTATTAGATGATATGATAGATACAGCTGGAACAATCGTTAATGCTGCAAATGCGCTTAAAGAGTTTGGAGCAAAAGATGTTTATGCTTGTTGTACTCATGGTGTATTATCAGGACCAGCTATTGAAAGAATTTCTAATTCAGAAATAAGTGAGTTAATAGTTCTTGATACTATACAACTTCCTGAAGAAAAAAGAATAGATAAGATAAAAATAAAAACAGTAGCTCCTTTATTTGGAGATGCTATAAGAATGATATTCTCTAATGAATCAGTAAGTAAATTATTTTAATTAATTAGATTTATAAGAGTTGCTTAAAGTAAGTTTTTAAGCAACTCTTTTTTAATATCTAATTTATGTATTAGTATAATTTATTGGAGTTGTATGTGTGTATATAAAAGTAAATGTTTCTTGTAAAACATGTGGATAAGTAATTAAAAACTAAATTTAATAAAAAATATAAAATTATGAATATTACGAATATAAAAAATATTTGGAAAAATCATTGAAAAAGTTTGAATTATGTAGTATTATGTAAATATAAATTAAAGAAAGAGGTGTTTCCAATGGGAAGGATTGAAGATGAACCCCTAATAATTAATTGATTCAGCCACAATCTAAAGTAAATATAAAAATCTATTGAAAGTTTATTTATAAGAATTGAAAATAGTATCTATTCTATATCTTTAGTGTTTGTGAGAGGGTTCTGGATTATATAAAGTTACTGTAAAGAAAGTAATTTTGTACGATAAGCATATATATAGATGAAGAGTTTCATTTATATAGTGATTGTGGCTGAATCATAACTGCAAGAATATAGAATGTTTATATATAGATGTTTTTAATAAAATACTATATTGTAATAGCTTTTAGCTTTCAAATAAATATTAGCAAAGGATGGAAATGACAATGATAAAACTAAATGATAATTTATAAATATCTCCTTACGATATATGATAATTGTAGGGAGATGTTTCTTTTTTTGTATAGTATAATTACTTTCGGAAATTATGTTTGAATATGTTAAAGTTTGGTATATATAAATAATATAAACTGTATTGCTAAAATGTGGTAACTATTATATAATATAAGTGGATATGTATCTCTATTATGAGTTATATATCATTCTAAATTTAATAAAATAGAAACGTTGATGTATGTTCTGTAATGTGGGCACCTTGGAACATATTGAGTTAGTGGTGCAACCGGCTATGAAATTGTATTTATGATACTTTTATTTTCATAGTTTTTTTTGTTCAAAAAAATGGTTATATGCTAGAAATAAATCTGGTTAGTACGTGTAAATAATTTTACTTAGATTTTTAACCAGATATATTATAATTAAGTATTAATTAAAAAAATTGAGGGGGAATAAAAATGAAGTTAAGAAAGAATAAAAAAGGTTTCACTTTAGTGGAATTATTGGTAGTAATTGCAATTATAGGTATATTAGCAGTAGTGGCAGTTCCAGCTTTATTTAGTAATATAAACAAAGCTAAGGTAGCAAGTGTTGAGTCTGATTATAGTTCAGTTAAAAGTGCAGCATTGTCTTATTATGCAGATACTAACACATTACCTACAGATATAAAAACGCACTTAAAATCATACTTGGAATCTGATATAGAAAATTCTGATATTGGTGGAACTTATGATTTAGTTAAAGTTAGTAATAATAAAAAATTAGCATTATTGATAGATGGCGCAACAATAACAAAAGAACAAGCGAACAAACTAGTATCTGATATAGGGGAAGATAAGGTTTATACAGATGAAAATCTTTCTAGTAAGTTAACTAGTGCTTTAGATAAAGGTGATATATACATCATTCTTATAGATAATTTAGAGGATAATGGTAGTAGTGGTAATTAATAGTAAATAATATATTTATTATTTGATTATATTTAAGTTTAATTATAAATTTAATGAAAAAGGCAGGAAGAAAATCTTCCTGTCTTTTATACTATTTTCTTTAATGTCCAATCACAAATGATGATATAATTGAGATAGTAAAGGAGTGAAATCTGTGGCTAAAAAAGTTAGAATAGGAGACAAACTGGTTGAAAAAGGATACATAACAGAAGACCAGCTTAAATGGGCATTATCAGAACAAAAAAACAGTGGAAAAAGACTAGGAGAATTTCTAGTACAAGAAGGTCTTATAGATAGTAACTTATTAATAAGTGTATTAAAAGAACTTTTGGATATAGAAAGTGTATTTTTAGAAGGAACAGAAATAGACACATTAGCTACAAAAATGGTTCCAGAAAATATATGTAAAAGATATGCGATATTTCCATTCAAAATCGATGGAGACAAGATATGTCTAGCCATGTCAGACCCACAAGACAGAGAAGCAGTTCAAGATGTAAGACGTATGTCAGGTAAAGATGTCGAAATATTTATATCAAGTGCAGAAGATATAAACAAAGCAATAGGTCATGCTTATGCACATTCAGAAATAAATAAAGCAATGACTGAATACAACAAAAACAAGACTGGTGGAATTAGAGAAACAGTAATCCTTGAAGAGGATGTAAATGCTGCTCCAATAGTAAGACTAGTAAATAATATACTAGAAAATGCTGTTAGAATGGAGGCCAGTGATATACATATAGAACAAAGCGAAAATTACATGCGTGTTAGATTTAGAATAGATGGAATGTTAAGAGAATATATGAGAATGAACTCTGCTCCATACAAAGCGGTAATAAGTCGTATAAAAATAATGTCAGATATAAATATATCTGAAAAGCGGATTCCACAAGATGGTAGAATATATTTAAAAGTAGATAATAAACCTATAGATTTTAGGGTTTCTACAATGCCTACTAATAGGGATGAAAAAATAGCAATGAGAGTACTTGATAAGAGTAATTTTATGGTAAGTAAAGAAGTACTAGGAATAGATGAACATGGCTCTAAGATATATGATGAGTTAATAAATACTCCTTATGGGCTTATATTGGTAGTTGGACCTACTGGAAGTGGAAAAACTACTACATTATATTCAATGCTAAATCAATTGAATACGGAAAATAGAAATTTATTAACGATAGAAGACCCTATAGAGTATGAACTACCTGGTGTAAATCAATCTCAAATAAATGAGAAGGCAGGACTTACTTTTGCCAGTGGGCTTAGAGCCTTTATGCGTCAAGACCCAGATATAATAATGGTTGGAGAGATAAGAGATACAGAAACTGCTGAAATAGCAATTAGAGCTTCTCTTACAGGACATTTAGTTTTAAGTACATTACATGCAAATACAGCAGTCGGAGCGATTTCACGTCTTTTAGATATGGATGTGGAAAGTTTTTTGATAACTTCATCTCTTTTAGGGGTAATATCTCAAAGGCTGACACGAAAAATATGTGAACATTGTAGAATTTCATATGAGGCAGACACTGGAGAAAAAAAGGCTCTTGGCATTGATGTAAACGAATCAGTGACTATCTATAAAGGACAGGGATGTGAAAGATGTAATAATACTGGATATAAGGGTCGTCTAGGTATATTTGAAATGCTTGAAATTACACCAGAAATAAAAGAGCTAATAGATTCATCTGCAAATCAAAGAGAAATTTTAAAGTTAGCTAAAAAACAAGGTATGATTAGTCTAAAAGAGGATATAGTTAAAAAGGTTTTAGGTGGAAAGACAACAGTAGAAGAAATGATTAGAATAATTTTGATGACTGATTAAGGGATGATATTATGAAAAGTTTTAAGTACACAATAATAAAAGAGGATGGGAAAAAGCAAACTGATGTGATTGAAGCTAATGATTTTAATGAAGCTAAAAGTCTTCTTAGAAAAAGAAATCTTAGAGTTCTTGAAATCAAAGAAAGTAAAAGTAAAAATATAAATATATCTTCTAGAAAGAGAAAAAAAGACTTAGGGGCTGACCAAATAAGCCATTTTTGCAGACAGTTTGCTATTATAGTATCTTCTGGTATAAATAGTATTTCTGGATTAGAAACATTAGCAGGAAGGTCAACTAATGTTACATTAAGAGAAGAAATAAATCGTATAGTAGCAGAGATAAAAATAGGTTCTACTATTGCTGACTCAATGCTTGCACCAAAGTCTAAGTTTCCAAAGTTACTTGGTGCTATGGTGGCTACAGGTGAGGCTACAGGTAAACTAGATGAAGTATTAAAAAGTATGGCTTCATTTTATTCCAGTGAGCATAGAGTTAAGCAAAAGCTTAGAAATGCAGCTACATACCCATTAATAGTTTTGATTTCTTCATTTATAATGATTTTTATATTTACAGCATTTATGGTACCTAAGATGATTAATTCAATCACAACAGTAGGTGCCACTCTTCCACTTGTAACAAGGATTGTTATGGGATTTGGTACATTTATGAAGACATTTTGGCCAATAGTACTTTTAGTTATTATACTGTCTATTTACCAATTTAAGAAGTATCTAAAAACACCAGTGGGTAGAGCTCAAAAGGATAGAGTTATAAATAAGATTCCTGTATTGGGAAAAGGTATAAACTGTATGGTGGCTACACGATTTTCAAGAGCATTGTATCTATTTGTATCAACTGGGTATCCATTAGTTCAAGGGCTTGATTATATTATAGATAGTGTAAATAATACTATGGCAGAAAAGATTTTAACATCAGCAAAAGATGGAATAACAAGAGGTGAAAGTCTAGCAGAAAACTTAGAAAGATATACGTATTTTGATTCAGTTTTAGTGCAGATGATAGCTATAGGGGAACAGACAGGGGAATTAGAGAACATAAGTAGACAGATGGCTGAATTCTATGAATATGAATCCGAAATTTATCTAAATAGAATGGCATCAATGATAGAACCTGTTTTAATAATTGCAGTTGGTATTATAGTTGCGGTACTGGTTGTATCAATATTCATGCCAATGCTTAGTATATATGATGCTATGTAGGAGGGAAAACAACAAATGAATAAGGTTTATGTATCATATTATGGTGATTCTATATCCATAGTTGAAGGCAGATACAAACATGATAAAGATAAATTTTATATAAAAAACTTTAATGTATTTTCAATAGAGGATATTGCTCAAGATTTTTCTAAAGAAAAGTATGCTCTATTGAGATATGCATTAGAAAATGTAAAGTTAAAATCAAAACATATAGTGTTTTGTTTGAATACGAGAGATGTAATTCTAAAACCTCAAAAGTTGCCTAAGATGGATAAAAAAGATTTAGATGGATTTATGAAGCTAGAAATGGATGAAATGATGGCCCTGGAATCAGATGAGTATGTATTTTCATATGAAGTATCTAGTGAGATATCTGATAGGTCAGAAGGTGAAGAGGCTAGTTTAAATCTGATTATTGGGGCTATAAAGAAAGAAGAAATAAATGCAATTGTAGATATAATACATGAATTTGATTTGGTATTGGATAGAATAGATACATTATCAACAGCTTATTTAAGAATTCTCAAGAATTTAGATTACAATGATATAATGGTGACAAATATAAGCGATAATAGCACAATTATAAACATATATAAAAAAGATACTTTATTTATTAGTGATAATATACCAATAAGAATAACTGCTAAAGATATGGAAATGCAATTATTAAATGTGGTCGAAGAGTCAAAAGGACTTATGAATTACTATTCGTCAAGAAACTTTGGTAAGGTAACAGACACTATATTGATATTGGGGAAAAGGTACTCTAATAAATTAATTTATGAGGCTTTTAGTTCTGCATTTTCAAACTATGTTTCTCAAGGTCTTACAGAGATAATGGATATAGCTGATATGGTATCTGGTGATATAGATGAAGATGATATAAATTCAATTGTAGAACTTTTAGGTTGTATGATAGAGCCTAAAGACAAAAAAGATTTTGAAAATATAAATTTTCTACCAATAGATATACTTAGAAAACAAATGAAAGCTAAACAAATAAAAAGTGTAATGAAAATGGCACCTGTGGTTATTTTAGTGATTTCTATTCCATATTTATGTTTAATTTTTTCAAACAGTTTAGCTAATAAAGAACTTGAAAATGTAAATGATGAAATAAGAAATATTGAGTCTGCTTACTATCAAATTGGAAATATAGAAAAAATGATACAAAGTAAAACAGAAGAAATAAAGGTATATGATATGTTAATTGGGAAAAAGGTAAAATGGGAAAATCTATTGGATGATATAGATAAAAATACTCCAAGTAGAGTTGAACTAATGAGTTTATCAACGACTTATCAAAATCTTGGAACTACTAATAAAACTGAGAACTCAAATAACAATAAAACTACCACAAATAAATCAAGTAGTAATGAAACAAAATCAAATACAAAAAGTAGTAGTGATGGAGATAAAGCCAGCAGTGATTTAAATGAAGATAAGACTACAAATGTGTCAGAAGCATTAACTGGAGATAGTGGAACTGATAGTGATGATACAGATAAAGATGATAAAACACCATTATATGATAAGATACCAAATGTTATAAACATAGAAGGAAATGCTAAAGATTCTTCTTATGTAGGTCAGTTTTTATATAAATTAAAGGGCTTGTATTATTTTGAAGATGTTAAACTGCATAGCATAAAAAGCAATGAAGAGAATTCCAACTATACATTTAATATGACATTATACCTGAAAGAAGGTGTATTAACTAATGAATAAGGACATATTTAAAAAAGATATAAAAGATATATTTAAAATGGAAGTTAGTCTAAAGGGAATCATTATAAAAGTCGTAATTTTACTTGCTATTTTATCCTATGGATATTTTGGACTTTATCCACAATACGAGAAATATGTTTCTACAAAAAATTCTGTAAAACAAGCTACACAAAAATTAAATACATACAAAGAGAAAACAGCTCTTATGCCAAAATATGAAAAACAACTTAAAAATATTGAAACTGAATTAAATGAAAAAAGTAAAAACCTATTATATGATATGCAAGATGGTCTGTTTCTAATTGGTTTAGACAAGAAAATGAAAACATATAATATTGACTTAACTAGCTATGATGTTGGAAATATTAGAGAATATGAACATTTTTATGGAATATCAACAACAATAAGTGTTAGAGGGGATTATAGAAATGTTAAAAAATTGATGGCTTATTTAGAAGAGCAAAAAAATGTTACTCAGATATTAGACTATACTATGACTTCATATATAGAGCCAGAAAAAGAAGAACAAGAGACAACAAGTAATAAAGACTTAATTAAAAATGTGAACATAAATAAAGATACAAAAATATATTGGGTAGAAGGCGAAGATAAATGGCATTTATATAATGACTGTCCATTGATAAAAGAAGGAGAAATTCTTAAGAATGACAAACTTTTAGATAGGTCAACAAGTTATCTATGTAACACTTGTGTACTTAGAGCTGCAACAGAAAAAGAAACAAAAAAAGAAGTAGTAACTCCACAAGCAGAAGGTGTAGTAGAGGCTACATTTAAATTTATAATGTATACTAAAGAAAATACTACAATGGTACTTGATACAGATAATCCATCTTCATGGAGACCAGGAAAATATAATCCATTTAAATCTAGTGCAAAATAAAACCAAATAGGTTTTAAAGATAGGTGATGAGCTTGTACAAAAACAATGAAAGAGGTCTTACTTTATTAGAAATAATAGTAGCTGTATTTATATTGACTATAGTTTTAAGTATTTCTTATAAAGTATTTAATGGTATAACATCAGCAGTAAAAAAACAACAAATCATTACAGATGCTCAAGTAAATATTAATTTAATTAATAAATATTTAAATAGAGACTTAGAAAACTGTAAGGATGTAACAAAGAACAGTTCAGGTAGTGGTTATGAATACAATATAGAAACTCCAGAGAATACAGTAAAGTATGAAGTATCTATAGATACAAAAAACAATACAGGAGTATACTCTGTAACAAGAATTCAAGAAAATACCACTAATACTGAAGATGCACTTAGAGAAGAAATAATTTCTAATCAACCATTAGTTCAAAACAATAAAGAAATGAAGGAAATGCCATTTAAAATAGAAAAACAAGCTGATAAATCTATTTATACAGTAAGTGTATATTATAATGAATCAGCTCAAGAAGGCCAGAAAAGCAGTGATTTAAATAATAAGACTTATACATTTGATGTTATGTCAAGAATTGGGTAAATGGGAATTTATTTAAAAAATAAGTAGGTTGATAAAATATGAGTAAAAAGAGTAATGAAAAAGGATTTTCTTTAATTGAAGTATTAGTAGCTATGGCGATTATGGGAATTATATTATTTGCATTTTTTAATATTATCAATACTAATGAAAAGGCCAACACTAAAAATGAAGCAGATATAAGTTCCTTAAATTATGTTCAAAGTGAAATAGAGAACTTAAGAGAAAAAATAAAAAGTGGAACATTTGATTTTGACAGTCTGGATAAGCGAGAAGATGGAACAGTGGAATATGAAAAATTAATAGATAAATCAAACAAAGTCGTATATGATAAAGTACTTAACAAGGATGATGTGAGTTTATATGATACTCCATATAAAGAGATTACAACAGTAGAAGATAAAGACGGAAATATAATTGACAAGGAAAGTATTACAAACAAAGTAAAGGTTATTGTAGATGATAAAAGTGGTCAAATATACAAAATAACTGCAACGGGGAAAAGCATGAATGACTATTCAAGTAAAAAAGAAGTTAAAATTGTAACTGAAATATTTAAAGATAAATAATTTTACTTGGGGGTGAGATTTTGAGGAAGTATAATAAGATAAAAAACGAAAGAGGGGCGGCGTTAGTTTTAGTTTTGGTTGTAGTAGCATTGCTTTCTATTGTTGGATTGACATTTTCAAATCAGATAGCTAATAGAATAAAATCTACAAAGACTACTAATGAGGGTATACAGGCCAAGTATCTAGCAGATACATGTGTGGAAAATAGTGTTGATAAAGCATATGAAAAATTGTATGATGAGCTTGAAAAAATAGATAATGAACTTAAAAGTGAAAATCAAGAAAAATCAATATCAAGGTCAGCATTAAGAAATATATCAAGTTTGGAACTTAATAATCAAGATGAGGAAAATCTTCCAGTGGAGAGACTTGGGTATATGAATAATATAAAGTTCTATTTAAATAAAGCTGCTCCAGATTTAGAAAAAGCTAGTATAGAGTTAAAAAAATTACAGGGTTTAAATATATTTGAGGATAGGGATATTGAAGATATAGCTGAAACTATTCTTTCACATAGAGATTCTACATTAAGAATTTGTAAGACTTATACTTCTGGAGATATCAGTAAAATAAATGAAAGTATTTTGGTTGGAGATATAGATTCAACTACATTACTTCAGGCAAAGTTAGTAAATAATGATATTCTTTTAAAAATGTTTTTAGAAGGAAATAAAGTTGAAAATGAACATTTAAATGGGACATTTTCATACACTTATAAAGCTTTAGATAGTATTTCTTTGGCAATGCAAAATATGATTGAATACAGACATACATTTCATATTGATGAACCAAAAGTAGAAATATCTGATGGAATTCCAGATTCTCAACAATATTATGACTTAATACAAAATCCTATAATAAATGGGAAGAGATATGGTTGGAATAGTAACTGGGATACATTAGAAAACTTGTTAAAACTCTTACCAAATCAAACTGAAGGATTTAATGCTTTGAGGGTTCACTTGAGAAATAATGTAAGGAAATTTGAAAAATTAAGTGAGAATATATATAGTGGAAATAAAAATACAGCAGAAGATTTTTTGGAATATAAAGAGTTACTATATGAGATATCAGACCAATGTAATCAGTTAAAAAGTATGTCTTATGAGAAAATACCTGTTAAATATGATAATATGACTTTGATAACAACTTTTGATTATATACAAAATGAGCTTTTAGCGGAGATAAAATGTAGACTGAAGGAATTAAAACCTCAAGAAGTTGATAAAACAGAAGACGCTACTATAAAAATACCTTTTTATAAAGCTGACTACGACATGACAAAAGAAAGCTGGCCAGAATTAAAAGAAAATGGCTCAGGGGCAGAGTTAAGTTTAGTAGTAACTGGTGATAAAGATGGAATAAAAGAGGTAGAAGTTAAAGATGGACAAAAAAATATTCTTGGATTAGGTGTTGAAGAAAATTCAAATTCAAAATATGAAGTTGAAGCTAAAGTTAAATTTAATATAAATGTAGATTCAAATATATTAGATAATTATGACATAAAAGATAAAATTTCAATTAGTCATGACATAAGTTCGTACAAAAAAGTAAACTAAACACAAAACTATAACTTAGTATAAACTAATAAGTAATAAAATGACTTTGTATGTTTATTACTAAAAAAGTAAGTAAATTAATAAAAGATATGGAGAATAAATATTATGTATATTTATGATTTATTAGAGCAAGCAATAAGTTTAAAGGCATCAGATATACACATAACAGTTGGTACAAATCCTGTAGCTAGAGTAAAAGGTGGATTTGTAAAGCTAAGTGAACAAATCTTGACACCAGAGATAACGATGCAAATGGCAAAAGACATAGCAGGGGAATCTATGTTTAAAGTAATAGAAGAACATGGAGAAGCTGATTTTTCAGCTTCTCTAAAAACTGGAGAAAGATTTAGGGTAAACTCCTATAGACAAAAAGGAAATTATGCAATAGCAATAAGAACTATAACAGCAGAAATACCAACTTTTGAGAAACTAGGACTTCCAGAAAACATAAAATCTTTTACTGAAAGACATAAAGGATTGGTTTTAGTTACAGGACCTACAGGAAGTGGTAAAAGTACAACACTTGCAAGTATGATAAATATAATAAATGAAACGCAACAAAAACATATAATTACACTAGAAGACCCAATAGAGTATGTCCATCACCATAAACAAAGTTTAGTAAACCAAAGAGAAGTAGGAACTGATACAGAAAGTTTTCACTCAGCTCTTAGAGCTATTTTACGTCAAGACCCAGATGTAATACTAATAGGGGAAATGAGAGACCCTGAGACTGTGTCAATAGCGTTAACAGCCGCAGAAACAGGACATCTAGTATTTTCAACACTACATACAGTTGGTGCTGCTAAGACAATAGACAGAATAGTGGACATGTTCCAGCCAGCCCAACAACAACAAATAAAAACTCAATTGTCTACAGTGTGTGAAGGGGTAGTATCACAACAATTACTTCCTACATCAGATGGGAAGGGTAGGATAGCTGCAATTGAATTGATGTTTGCAACACCAGCAATAAAAAACCTAATAAGAGAAGGAAAAACATATCAAATTCCAAATATGATACAAACTGGAGTTAAAGCAGGTATGAAAACTATGGATCAAGATTTAATGGAACTTTATAAAAATGGAAAGATTACAAAAGATATGGCACTTAGTAGATGTACTGACCAAGAATTTATGACTAGAATGATAGGTGGAGTAAGTTATAATGGAAATTATAGTCGTTAATTTATATGTATTTGTAGTTGGGCTAGTATTTGGAAGTTTCTTTAATGTTTGTATTTTTAGGATTCCAGAAGGTATATCTATCTCTAGTCCCCCATCTCATTGTATGAGTTGCAATACTAGATTAAAGCCTATGGACTTAATACCCGTTTTTAGCTATTTAATGAGTGGGAGAAAATGCAGATATTGTGGTGAGAAAATTTCTAGTAGATATGCTATAGTAGAGTTAATTACAGGAATTTTATTTTTAACAGTATTTATGGTTTATGGAATATCCATATCGACTATTTATTATTTGGTTCTTGTATCTTTATTAATTGTAATAACATTTATAGATATTGACCACTTTATAATACCAGATAGGATACTAGTTTTTGGGGCTATATTTGCTATAATTTTTAATCTTCTACTAAAAGAAGTTTCAATTAAAGATTCTATTATAGGTGCTTTTGTATGTGGAGGAAGCGTTTGGCTTATAGTAGTTCTAATTGAATTCATAATAAAAAAAGAATGCATGGGTGGAGGAGATATTAAACTATTCGCAATGTTAGGCTTATATATGGGTGCTAAAAATGGTCTTTTAACAGCTTTACTGAGTGTTTATGTAGGAGCAGTATATGGAATTTGTGTGATAGTTTTGAGCAAGATAAAGGGAAAGAAATACAATTCTGTTATACCTTATGGGCCATTTATATCAATTGGAGCATTAATAACAATTTTATTTGGAAGACAATTACTTGAATTTTACTTTTCTATACTTATGTAGAGGATAGTTAAATTTAATGTAATTTTAATTTTTATAAAAGTGAATTAAAGTAATCAATAAGGACAATATTATTATTAACCCTACTACAGAGTACTGTAGACTATGGAGTATATAATAATAATTTCCTTATTTTTTGCATATTTGATAAATAAATCCTTATATATTTTTTGTGATGGATTAAAGAAAAGTTCGTATAATATGCTTTTTATTTACATAGTAACTGTAGTTTTATCTGTATTAATATATCTAAAATTTGGGATTAGTACAGAATGTGTACAATATATAGTATTGATTCCATTTTTAATAATTATATCTATTATAGACTACTACACAATATATGTATATGATATAACAATAGTTAGTGGTATAATAGTTCAAGGTGTAATTTTTTTAATCTTTTGCAATATAGTGCAAATTGACTATATAAGTCATATATTTGGACTGGCAATAGGTTTTATTATACCTTATATTATTGCTAAATTTACAAAAGGATTAGGCTATGGAGATGTAGGTCTCTATAGCTTATGTTGCTTTGCATTGGGAAATAACTATGGATTTTATGTGATAATTTTATCATTTATTTTAGCATTTTTATTTTTTGTTATTTTATATGTAATTAAAATTTTTAAAAATATAAATATCAAAAAACAAATTCCTTTTACACCATTTATTTCTCTAGCGACAATTATAATAATATTTACAGAGTATAATATATTTGATTTTTATTATAGTTTGTTATATAAATTTCTATAACAGGAGGTAAAAAATGTACGTAGTAGTAGGGTTAGGAAATCCAGGAAAAAAATACGAAAAGACTAGACATAACGTTGGATTTGATGTCATAGATATTCTTGCAAAAGAATACAACATTAGTGTTACTAAAATAAAACACAAAGCTTTAATTGGCGAAGGTAGAGTAGGTACTGAAAAAGTATTACTAGTAAAACCACAAACTTATATGAATTTAAGTGGAGAAACATTAATAGATATATATAAATATTATAAGGTAGATTTAAATAATATAGTAGTAGTGTATGATGATATAGATTTAGATGTTGGAAAGATACGCATAAGAAAAAAAGGAAGTGGTGGTACTCATAATGGAATGAAATCTATAACGAAGTGTTTAGGTTCAAATGATTTCCCAAGAGTAAGAGTAGGTGTATCTAAGCCAGAAGTTGGCCAAGACTTAGCAGATTTTGTACTTTCTAGATTTAGAAAAGAAGAATCTGATAATATAAATGAAGCACTAGAAAAAGCGGCGTGTGCTGTTGACTCAATAATAAGAGAAAATATAGACATGTCTATGAACAAATACAATGGATAGTGAGAGGGAGATTTAAATGAATGATGTTTTTTTATATCCTTTGCAGAACTCAAAAGAGTATAAAGATATAATAAACTGCATAAAAAATACAAAAGGCTCATTATTGGTTAATGGACTTTTACCAGTACAAAAACCTCATATATCATATTCTATGTTTAATGATTTGTCACGACAAATGATTTTTATCACAAGTAGTGATTTAGAAGCAAAAAAAGTATATGAAGATTTAAATTTTTATGTTGGGGATAAGGTCGAATATTTAGGGTTTCAAGATATTTACTTTTATCATTTAGATGCAAAGGACAGAAACGAAGAAGCAAAAAAATTAAAGGTGTTGTTAAAACTAGCAAAGAAAGAAAAAATAATTTTAGTGACTTCTATTGAAGCCGTTTTAAGAAAATATATACCAAAACAAGTTTTACTTGATAGTGTGTCTCATTACAAAGTGGGGGATAGTTTAGATTTAGAAAAATTAACTGAGAAGTTAGTTTCCTTAGGATATGAAAGAGTTTCAAAAATAGAAGGGTTTGGTCAATTTAGTATAAGAGGTGGAATTATTGATGTGTTCTCGCTTGAGTATACAAATCCGATTCGTATGGAATTATTTGATGATGAGATAGATTCCATACGAACTTTTGACGTATTTTCTCAAAAATCAATTGATAAATTACAACAATTCTCTATAACCCCTTCAAGAGAATTTATTTATCCAGAAAAAACTACAGATGCATTAGTTAGATTAAAAAAAGAAACAACTAAAAATACTGATGAAGGAACCTTTCAAAATATAGAATATATATCAAGTAAGACCTATTTTGAAGGTGTAGAAAACTATATAGATTATATCTATCCAGAAGAAAACAAAAGTATATTTACTTATCTAGCAGATGATGCAATAGTATTTATCAATGATATAACAAGACTTAAGGAAAGATGTGAAAATTACTTAAATGAGTTTAGAGAAAATTACAAATTAAACCTTGAAAGAGGTTTAGCTATTAAAAATCAAGGAAAACTATTATACCACTATACAGATTTAGAGTACCTAGTAAAAGACAAGTCTGTAGTCTTAAATTCACTATTACCAAAGTCTATAAATAACTTTTCTGTAAAATCCATAATAAATTTTGAAAGTAGAGAAGTACCTACATTTAATGGAAAAGTAGACTTACTTGTAGAAGAATTAAATCGGCTGAAATACAATGGCTATAAAATAATTTTGGCTACAAATACATTGGAAAGAGCAAATAAATTAGGAAAAGATTTATTGGATAAAGGCTTAGAAACAACTGTTTCTAAAGATAGAGATATTGAAATTAAATCTTCTCAAATTGTAATTGTACCTGCACATATAAATAGTGGTTTTCAGTATAAATCCATAAAATTTGTTGTTATAACAGATAATGAAATGATAGGGGTCTATAAGAGAGCCTCTAAGACTAGTAATAAAAAAGCCAAAAAAGGAAAGAAGATAGAGTCATTTTTAGATTTAAGCGTTGGAGATTATGTAGTACATGAAAATAGTGGTGTAGGTAGATACACAGGAATTGAACAGATTACAGTTAACGCCATCAAAAAAGATTACATGAAAATAGTTTACCAAGGTGGAGATAATTTATATGTACCAATAGATCAGATGGATAAAGTACAAAAATATATTGGTGCAGAGGTAGAAAAAGTTAAGTTAAATAAGCTTGGAACAAATGAGTGGACAAAGGCAAAGGCAAAAGTCAAAAAAGAAATTGAAGATATGACAAAAGACTTAATTGAACTCTATGCAAAACGTGAAAAGATACAAGGGTATAAGTTTTCAAAAGATACACCTTGGCAGGCAGAGTTTGAATCCTTGTTTCCATATCAAGAAACAGAAGACCAATTAAAAGCAATAGAGGAAACTAAACATGATATGGAATCAAGTAAAGTAATGGATAGACTTGTTTGTGGAGATGTTGGCTATGGAAAAACAGAAGTAGCAATTAGAAGTATTTTTAAGGCATGTATGGACCAAAAGCAGGTTGCAGTATTAGTACCAACAACGATACTGGCTCAACAGCATTACAATACATTTAAAGAAAGGTTTGAAAATTATCCTTTGAGAGTGGAAGTTTTGAGTAGATTCAAGACTCCAAAGCAACAAAAGCAGATTATTGAAGATGCTAAAAAAGGGTTAGTAGATATTTTAATTGGTACTCATAGAATAATATCTAAAGATATAAATTTACCAAACTTGGGTCTTGTAGTTATTGATGAGGAACAAAGATTTGGTGTAAAACACAAAGAAGCTTTAAAGAAAATTAAATCTACAGTAGATGTTCTTACACTTTCAGCAACTCCTATACCAAGAACTCTACATATGTCTTTAAGTGGGATAAGAGATATGAGTGTTATAGAAGAACCCCCGCAAGAAAGACATCCTGTAATAACGTATGTTACTGAGAGTAAGGAAAGCGTAATTCAAGATGAAATAGAAAGAGAATTAAGCAGAGGTGGACAGGTATTCTTCGTATACAATCGAGTTGAACATATTGAAGAAATGGCAAGTATGATTCAAAAGCTTGTGCCAGATGCTAGAGTAGCTGTTGCACATGGAAGAATGACTTCTAAATCACTAGAAAATATAATCTTAGGATTTTTAAATAAAGACTATGATGTGCTAGTGTGTACTACAATAATAGAAACAGGCATGGATATATCCAATGCAAATACCATGATTATATACGATGCAGATAAAATGGGATTAGCTCAGTTATATCAGTTAAGAGGTAGGGTTGGAAGAAGTTCCAGACAAGGATATGCATATCTCATGTATGAAAAAGATAAGACTTTAAGTGAAATAGCAGAAAAAAGATTAAAGGCTATTAGGGAATTTACAGAATTTGGATCAGGCTTTAAAATAGCTATGAGAGACCTTGAAATCAGAGGGGCTGGAAATATTTTAGGTTCTCAACAACATGGTCATATGGCAGTCATAGGTTATGATTTATATGTCAAAATGCTTAATGATGCAATTAAAAAGGTTAAAGGTGAGCCTATTGTTGAGGAAATTGATGTTGAAATAGATTTAAGTGTAAATGCATATATTCCAGACAATTATATTAAGGATGAATTGATTAAGATTGAAATGTATAAGAAGATTGCTTCTATTGAAAATAGGGAAGATATGTTGGATATACAAGAAGAACTTGAAGATAGATTCTCTGATATACCTAAACCAGTACAAACACTACTTACAATAGCTTATATAAAATCATTGTGTAAGATATTAAAAATAGAAAAAATTAGACAAGTGAAAGATGAAATATTATTAGTTCCAATAACAAAGTATAGAACTAAACAAAAAATAGGTTATAATATAGTTACAGAATTAGAAGAACTGTTAGAAAAAATGTGCAAGGTAAAATAACTTGTAAATTTAAGAAGGGATGTTTTAAATTTGAAAAAAGTAATAACGTTAGTAATAGCTATGATAGTTGTAATATCAATAACAGCTTGTAGCGCAAGCACAGATGGAACTGTAGCAACAGTAAATGGTACAAAAATATCATCAGATGAATTTAAAAAAACTATAGCTCTTTATAAAGATTCTATGGAACAAACTTATGGAAAAGACATTTGGGACAAAGAAGTTGAAAAAGGAGTAAAGTATAAGGACAAGTTTAAAGACTTAATTCTTGAACAACTTATAACTACAGAAGTCATATATTCACAAGCTAAAAAAGATAACTTACTTCCTAAAAAAGAAGATGTTGAAAAAAGTTTTAAAGATTTAAAAGACGCTATGAGTAAAGATGAAAATTATAAAAAACAACTTGAAAAATTAGGTATAGATGATACATTTTTAAAAGACCAACAAGAAAAAGATTTAGCTATGCAAAACTATCAAGCTAATTTTACTAAAGAAACTAAAATATCAGATGAAGAAATGAAAAAATACTATGATACACATAAAGATGAATTCAAAAAAGATGAAGTAGAAGCTTCTCATATTTTATTAAAAACAGTAGATGATAACAATAAGCCACTTTCAGAAGCGAAGAAGGCAGAAGCCAAGAAAAAAGCTGAAGAAGCCCTTAAAGAAGTTAAATCAGGTGAAGATTTTGCAAAGGTTGCAAAGAAATATTCACAAGATGCTTCAGCAAGTGATGGTGGTAAATTAGGATTCTTCTCAAGAGGTCAAATGGTAGCTGAATTTGAAGAAGCAGCGTTTTCTATGAAAAAGGGTGAAATATCTAACTTAGTTGAAACTCAATATGGATACCATATAATTAAAGTAACAGACAAAGTAAATGAACAAACACCATTTGAAGATTCTAAAGAAACTATAAAAGAACAATTATTAAAAAATAAATATCAAGAGAAAATAGAAAAATTAACTAAAGAAGCTAAAGTAGAAAAAGATGAAAAAGTAATAAATACAATCACAATATAAAAACTAAAAAAATAGTAATATGCTTAAAAAAGCTATATCTGGAGAAGATATAGCTTTTTTTGTATATTTTTCTTAACAATGGTAAAAATAAACTTAAAGTAATTTATGGAGGGATTAAAAAATATGAAAGCAACAGGTATAGTTAGAAGAATAGATGATCTTGGAAGGGTAGTTATCCCAAAGGAGATAAGAAAGACATTAAGAATTAGAGAAGGAGATCCTTTAGAGATATTCACAGCAAAAGATGGAGAAGTCATACTTAAAAAATACTCTCCAATAGGAGAATTAAATGAATTCTCTCAGGAATATGCTGAAACATTAGCAGAAGTACTAGGATATGGTGTATTAATAACAGATTTAGATTCTATAATAGCTGTATCTAAACTTCCTAAAAAAGATTATAAAGAAAAAAGTATAAGTGATGAGTTAGAAGCAATAATAAGTGAAAGAACAGTAAAATACTCAAAAGATAAAAATATTTTACCTTTATTTAAAGAAGACCAAAAGGAATATATTAGTCAAGTTATTATGCCTATAATTAGTGCATCTGGTGACTGTATAGGTTCGATTGTAGTTGTTTCAAAAGATAAAGATACAATTGCAGAAAGTGAAGAAAAATCTTTAAAAATAGCTGCTAACTTTTTAGGAAAACAAGTTCAATAATTTTATCATAAAGACCTTTTACGTGAAGGTCTTTTGAAGTTTTTGTTTAAAATATTGAATATAGCATTAAAAATATGGTATATTAAAGTTTGTTATATAAACAGTATGGAGGTTATGTTATGAACAATAACAAAAACAAAGACTCCTTTTTAAAAGGAGCCCTTATACTTGGGCTAGCAGGTGTAATTGTAAAAATAATGGGTGGATTTTTTAGAATTCCCCTTGGAAACATGATTGGTTCAGAAGGAATGGGATACTATCAGGCTGCTTATCCTGTGTACACTCTATTTTTAACATTAGCTACTGCTGGATTCCCAACAGCTGTGGCAAAGTTGGTTTCGGAAAAAGTTGCCATTGGAAATTATAAAGGTGCAAATAAGATATTTAAAGTATCACATACAGTTTTATTTATAACTGGTATAATATCATTTTGTATATTGTTTTTTGGAGCCGACTACATAGTAACAAACATAATGAAAAATCCTGGTGCATTGTACTCTATGAAAGCTATTGCTCCAGCTTTATTATTTGTTCCAGCAATGTCAGCATATAGAGGATATTTCCAAGGTAGACAAGACATGACTAAGATTGCTGTGTCTCAAGTTGCAGAGCAATTTTTTAGAGTTGTATTAGGTCTTACTTTGGCTTACCTACTTATGAAAAGCTTTGGGCAAACTTTAGGAGCAGCGGGTGCTATATCAGGAGCTACAATAGGTTCAGTAGCATCTATGGTTTATCTGATGTTTGCTTATATGTTAGGAAGAAGAGAACGTAGAGCTGAGATAGATGCGAGTCAAAGGTTTAAGGATGAACAAGTTTCTTATATCTTTAAAAAGCTTTTAACAGTTGCTATTCCGATAACAATAGGTGCATCAGTAATGCCACTTGTAAATATGATAGATAATGTTATTGTAATAAGAAGACTTATGGAAGCAGGCTTTACATATAAAGTAGCAAATTCAATGTTTGGTCAATTGACAGGTATGGCAATGGCAACAATAAATTTACCAGCCGTTATAACAACTGCAATGAGTATGAGCTTAGTTCCAGCTATTTCTAAAGCATATGCATTAGGTAATAAATCAAAGGCTAGAAAAGATACTAAAAGTGCTGTTAAGGTGACTTTACTTATAGTATTACCTTGTGCGTTTGGTATGGCATCATTAGCGATACCAATAATGGGTCTTTTATTTCCACATGAGCCATCATCTGTAGGAACTATCTTGTTTACTCTTACTCCATGTGTACTGTTCTTAGGATTAATACAAACATTGACTGGTATAATTCAAGGAATGGGAAAACCAATAGTTCCTGTAATTGCTTTATGTGTGGGTATGTTATGTAAGATTGTTATAAGTTATACATTGACAGGTATTCCAGATATTAATGTATTAGGTTCAGCTTTTGGAACAGTTACAGCATACTTTGTGGCAGCTATGATTAACTTATTATATGTTAAGAAATATATGAATGTAAAATTTCCTAAGAAGGAATTTATAATAAAACCATTTATAACAGTTATGACAATGTTTATAATGGTTAAATTGAGTTATGGTGCTTTAGTTGGATTATTGGGTAATAGTATATCTACAATAATCGCAATAGGTGTTGGTGGTATTGTATATGTAGTAGTTATACTTGGAATAGGCGGAATTAAAAAAGAAGAGATACTAACTATGCCAAAAGGTGATAAATTATATAAATTGTTAAAAAAAGTTAAACTTATAAGATAATATAGGAATATATATGCAAATAAAGGAAATACTATACAAATAGTAAAGCTCCTTATTTGTATAACAATACAAAAATAAAGTGAAATTTGCTAATGGGAGTGATGTTATGGGTAAGATAAGTATTGTAGGGCTTGGACCAGGAGACTATTCTCTTATAAGTCAAGGTGTACTGGAATCTTTAAAAAATAGCCCTAGAGTCTTTTTTAGAACAGAGAAACATCCGATAATTGATAAGCTTAAAGAAACTATACAATACACTTCTTTAGATTACTTTTATGAAAATGAGGAAAACTTTGAGAGTGTTTACTTAAAAATATCTGAATTTATTATAGAAGAATCTACAAAAGGTGACTTAGTATATGCGGTTCCTGGTCATCCAAGGGTCGCAGAAAAGACTGTAAGTATAATAGAGAGACTTGCCAATGAAAAGCACATAAAAGTGGAGATAGTACCTTCTATGAGCTTTGTAGACGCTATGTTTAACTATTTAGCTATAGACCCATCTGATGGATTTAAATTGATAGATGCTTTTGAGATAGAAAACTCATATATAGATTTAGATACAAGTATGATAATAACTCAAGTGTATGATAAATTTATAGCATCAAATGTAAAGTTAAAACTTATGGAATATTATGATTATAATCAAGAAATATGTATAGTAAATGGAGCAGGTGTCAAAGATTTAGAAAGTAAAAAGTTTATAAAATTATGTGAATTAGACAGAAATGAAAACTTTTTTGACTATTTAACTAGCTTATATATACCCAAAAGTTCTAAAAAGATGTATAATACAGTACATGACTTAGAAATAATAGTTAATACATTAAGAAGCCCATCTGGATGTGAATGGGATAAAAAACAAACACATCAATCATTAAAAAATTCTGTTATAGAGGAAGCATATGAACTTTGTAATGCAATTGATAATAATGATATAGATGAAATGGTAGAAGAGCTAGGAGACGTTCTTTTACAAGTTATATTCCATTGTCAGATAGGTAATGAGGAGGGCTACTTCGATTTAAAAGAAGTGGTAAATGGTATATGCAAAAAATTAATTCATAGACATCCTCATATATTTAATGGTGTAAAATTAGATATGTCTAAGTTTGAAAAAACTTGGGAAGAGTTAAAGAAAGAAGAAAAAGGCGAAAGCACTGTAACAGATGGCCTTAGAAGAATACCAAAACATTTACCAGCTCTTATGAAGGCTAGTAAAGTTCAACATAAAGCAGCTCTTGTTGGCTTTGATTGGGACAATGTAGAAGATGTATTTAAAAAAATTGAAGAAGAATATCAGGAATTACTTGACGAACACAGGGTCGGGAATATAAAATACATAAAGGAAGAACTAGGCGATTTATTATTTTCGATAGTAAATCTAGCTAGATTTTTAGACATAGACTCAGGAGAAGCCTTGAACTGTACTACAGATAAATTCATAAATAGATTTGAGTTTGTAGAAAAAAGTGCAATGAATTTAAATAGGAAATTAGAAGACATGACACTTGAAGAGATGGATGAATTTTGGAATCAGGCTAAAAAACAATAAAATTGTGGAAGGAAATTTGTCAAAAATCTAGAACTTTTATCAGAAAGATAGGAGTCTATATTATAAACATTTTTAGGAGGTAAATATCGTGAATAAAGCTGAATTAGTATCAAAGATGGCAGAAAAAAGTGGATTAACAAAGAAGGAAGCAGAGGCTGCGTTAAACGCATTTATGAGTTCTGTTCAAGATGCACTAGTAAATAATGAAAAAGTTCAATTAGTTGGATTTGGAACATTTGAGACAAGAGAAAGAGCTGCTAGACAAGGAAGAAATCCAAGAGATCCAGAGCAAATTATAGATATACCAGCTTCTAAAGCACCAGTTTTCAAAGCTGGAAAAGGATTAAAGGATACAATAAATGGATAATTAGAAATCTTGTGAAAAAGTGTGGATAAATTTACCACACTTTTTCTATAGAGCTAAGGAAGGTGATAATTATGAGATTAGATAAGTTTTTAAAAGTATCTAGGATTATAAAGAGAAGAACTGTTGCTAAAGATGCATGTGATAAAGGAATTGTCACTATAAATGGAAAAGTCGCTAAATCTTCTTCAGAAGTGAATATTGGAGATACATTAGAAATACAATTTGGAGAGAAGAAGATGAAGTTTAAGATAAATGAAGTAAGAGAGCATGTATTAAAAAATGATGCGAAAGAAATGTACGAAATTTTAGAATAAAATTAATAGTCCTCTAGTATATTAATAGTAGTATTAGTGAAATATTTACTGGGGGGATATTATGGAACAGAACATAACTTTGAAAGATAGATCAAAGCTGGTTATTTCAGGAGTTGAGCACATATATTCTTTTAATGATAAAAGAGTAGAGCTTAAAACTTCTGTTGGTGAGATGGTAATTGAAGGCGAAAACCTAGATATGAGCAAGCTAAGTATAGACGAAAATATAATTAGCATAGATGGAACTATAAATTCTATGGTATATGCAAAGCCTAAAAAGCCACAAGAAAGTTTTTTGAAAAAGGTATTTAGATAGATGATACCTTTTACTCAAGATGTAAGTATTTTCTACGCTACTATTTATGGTGGAATACTCATAGGAGTGTTGTTTGATTTTTATAGAAGCCTGAGAGGGAGTTTTAAATTCATCAATTATTTTGCAATAATTTTTGATGTATTATTTTGGTTTCTAGCAACCATTATAATATTTATAACAATAAACCTTACAGAGTTTTTTAATTTAAGATATTACCATTTTGTGGCTTTGTTTATTGGTTTTATTTTATACTATAACACCATAAGTAAAATTGTTTTATCAATTATCAATAAAATAATTCGTTTTGTGAGGAATTCTTTTAAAAAAGTTACATACTACATAGTCAGTTTTTTAAACAATTTGTATTACGTTATAATCTATTCACTACACCTACTATTTGATATTATATTTTATATACCAAATATATTTATAGCAACAAAAAAAAGTATAAAGAGAAAATCAAATAAAAAATCAAAAAACAAGAAAAAATCAAAATCTAAGAAAAAAACTAAAACTAAAAAAAGGGTGTAGGAAAAATGAACTTAAGAAAAAAATTTTCAGGACAAATTATTGTTATCAGTTTATTTTTAGGAATATCAATTTTTAGTATAATGACAGGATTTGTATTTGAGTACGAAAAAGCTAAAGAATATAAAACAGAAATAGCAAGTCTAAATAAACAATTAAAAAAGACTGAAATACAAATAAACAGCTTAAAGAAAGATGAAAAATCATATGAAGGAGACTTAGAAGAAATAGCTAGAAAAAGGTTAAACATGGTAAAGCCTAATGAAACCGTTTATGTAGATATAAATCGTTGATTAAAAGTTGCCAATAAGTCTACGAGTATTGATTTTAAAATTTAAGATTGAATAAAAAAGTCATTCAGTTTAAGGATGACTTTTTTATTTTGATTTAAGGAGGAATTTTATAATGAAAATAGGAGCTATTGATATTGGAACAAACTCAATGAGATTGTTGATAGTAGATTATGTGGATGGAAAACTTATAAATAGAAAAAAATTTGTTAACACAACTAGAATTGGGCAAGGTGTAGATAGCAAGGGATATATAAAGGAAGATGCGATTCAAAGAAATATAGAAGCATTAAAAGAATTCTCTGACAAGTGTAATGATGAAAAATGTGAAAATATTTATTGTATGGGGACATCTGCTCTTAGAGATAGTAAAAATGGAGATTATTTTGTTAAACTAGCAAAAGAAGAGGCTGGTATTGATGTTGACATAGTTACAGGTATAGAAGAATCAAATTTGGGCTTTAAAGGTGTTTTAGAAGGCATACAAGAAGAGAATGATATTATTGTTATAGATATTGGAGGAGGCTCAACAGAATTTATTATAGGTGATTCAGATGGAATTAAATTTAATAAAAGTAAAAATGTAGGAGCTCTTAGAATGACAGAAAAATTTTTAAAACACGATATCATTGAAAATGAAGAGTTTGAAGCTATGAGTTCATTTATATATAACGAAATCAGTGAGACTTTAAATTACATAAAAGAAAAGGGATTAAAAACTCTTATAGGTATAGGAGGTACAATCACATCATTGTCAGCAATTAATCAAGAATTAGAAATTTACTCTATGGAAAAAATACATAATAGTAAGATATGCAAAAAAGAAATAGAAGAAATTCTACAAAAATTAATAAAGATGACATTAAGTGATAAAAAGAACTTAAAAGGGCTACAAGAAAAACGTGCGGATATTATAACTGCTGGTGTAAAAATATTGAATATAATAATGGAAAAATTAGAAATAGAAGAAATAACCGTAAGTGAATACGATAATTTGGAAGGCTTAATATGTCAAAAGTCAAAAAAAATGTATTAATATTTTTTGATATTTGGAACCGATTATGACAAAAAAAATTACTCCTCTTTGTTACAATTCTTAATATAAACAAAAGAGGAGGTTTTTTTATGCAAAGAAGTGTAGCAGTTGTAAAGAACAAAACTGTAAAACCAAATGTCATAAAATTAATAAGCGGATATATTGATTTTACTACAGTGTCATTCGCTGTAATGGGATTTTTACTTAGTAGGTCTATCATAGTAGACTCTGTAGCTCCTTTAGGGATTGCCTTTTTTATATGTGCATCAAAGATTGATAAGTACAAGATACCTGTATTTATATCAGCATTAATAGGGATATTGTTATCATTCAATGATTTTGGAAATGTAGCAAAATATGCTGTGTGCCTTACAATATTTATGGCATTAAATAAGAAACTAAAACTATTAGATTCAATTGCCAAAGTGGCGTTTATAGGTGCAATGGTATTACTTCCAATTTCCATGGGACAAGCGTTCTTTTCTGATAGGTGTGTGTATAATCTGCTTGTTGCAGGTGTAGAAGCAATAATAATGTTTATATCTATATATGTATTTTCTTATGGTATAGGTTTAATGGCCAATGTAAACAATAGGATGTCTGTACGGACAGAAGAAGCCATATCAATAAGTTTACTGCTAACCTTTAGTATAATGGGGATAGGAGATATATCTTTATTTGGAATATCGATAAGGACCATTTTGTCAACAGTATTGATATTACTGACCTCAATAGTAGGTGGAGCTACCATGGGAGCATCTAGTGGTGTAATTATTGGAGTGGCATCTATTTTAAATAATATGACATCAGCTATTTATATGGGTATATATTCTTTTTCAGGATTAATAAGTGGTGCATTTAATAAAATAAATAAATATTTCTGTATATTAGGATATATTCTAAGTTGGACAATAATATACCTATATACTTCTGGTATTACTTCAAATATGATGCAACTAAGAGATATATTGTTAGGATGCTTGATAGTGATTGTGTTGCCTGAAAGGTTATTCAATAAGATTGAAAAATTAATAAAAAGTAATGTAGCTTCAAATGAAATTGTATACGATTATATTATGAGAAGCAAAAACTTAACGAATAGCCGATTAAACAGTATCTATAAAACCTATGATGACCTTGCAGATACATTTGACAAGATAAGGGAAAAGGATAAGGTGCTAGACCAAAGAGACATAGCTAATGTAATAGATATGATTCATAATGATGAATGTAAAAGTTGTAGTATGAGAAGAATGTGTTGGGAATCAAGATTTAATCATACATACACTATGATATATAATATTCTTGAAAAAATTGAAGAGAAAGGAGAATTAAGTGTAAACGATATACCTAAAAACTTTAGAAAGGAATGTATGAAGCCAGAGTCAATAGTGAAAATATCAAATCACTATTATAAAATGTTTGTATTAGATTATGATTGGAGTGTGAAGTTTTCAGAAAGTAGAAAATTAATAGCAAATCAGATAAGGAGTATTTCAAAATCAATTAAATCGCTGTCTCAGGATTTAGAGGGCGATATAATGTTAGATATAGAGAAAGAAAAAAATATATATGAACAATTAGAGAGATATGATATAACTGTTGATAAAGTAAGTTACTTAACAAAGAGTAACAGCGAGTTTGAAATATCAATAGAAAAGAAAACTTGCAATGATGGTTGCATGTGTGAAAATAAAATTGTAGATATAATTTCAGACCTAGTAGGAGAGAATATGTCTGTTAGAAAAATAGGATGTCACTGTTTAGGAGGTAAATGTAAAGCAACATTTGTTAAGTCTCAAAAATATAAGGCTGTTACAGAAGTTTCAGCAATGTCAAGGGATGGACATATCCTTTGTGGAGATAATTACACATATATGGAGATAAATGATGGCAAATATATGATGGCTATAAGCGATGGTATGGGAAAAGGTAAAAAAGCTTATGAAGAGTCTTCTGCTACTATTGATATACTAGAAAAAATGATAGATGCAAAGATTAAAGATGAAATAGTCATAGATACTATAAATAATATGTTGTTATTAAAGTCTTCAGAAGAAATGTTTTCAACTCTCGACTTAGGTATTTTAGATTTAAAACGAGGGTGTTTAGAAACTATAAAGATGGGAGCATGTTCTACCTATATAAAAAGAGAGGATGGAGAAGTTGATTTAATATCATCATCATCTTTACCTGTGGGTATATTGTCAGATGTAAAGATTGATAGAAAAAATGTAAAAGTTAAGGAAGGGGACTATGTTATAATGGTTTCTGATGGAATTGTAGATGCAGGAAGAAATAACAATTTAGGTGATAATTGGTTAATATATTTCTTAAAAAACATAGAAACTACTAATCCAAAAGAAATTTCAAATTTAATATTAGATAGAGCATTGGAGTTACAAGCGTTACAAATCGAAGATGACATGACTGTTCTAGTTACAAAAATATGTACAAAATAAACTTTATAAATTTCTGTGTATAATATGTGGATAACTTGTGTATAATGTGTTAATAGACTTTTGAAAAAAGTAAAGTTATTAACAAAAAAAACGTATAAATCAACAAAATTTGTTGATAAGTATGGCATAAATGTTAATAAAATGTAAAAAAAGAAAAAACAAAAGCTATTATCAAAAGAGATTCATGTTGAAATAACTAAATTTCTAAGCAAGTAAAGCCTGTGAATATGTTGATTATTATGTGGATAACTATTAATTCGATATTTATTTATATAGTATGAATAATTGAATAATATATCTAAAAAAAGCCATCCTATTATTAAGTAAACTTATTGAAAGGATGGCTTTTTATGAATAGGAAATTGTGCAAAGCAATAATACCTTTATTTATCTCTATTTTTTGCATGTTAATAATAAGTATAAAAGCTGACCAAGGATATCAAAAAAATAATGATAGAGCAATTACTGTCATGAATAATGATACTGAAGATGATGCTGAAAAAAAACAAGAAATAGATTATGAAAAAACATGTTGGAATTTACAGTCTCTATTTAAAAGTGATGACCAATGGAAAAAAGAACTTAAGAGTTTTAATAAAGATACAAAAGAACTTAAAAATTACATAGGTAAAGTTACAAAGTCACCAACGCATTTGTCTTTTGCGTTAGATATCAAAGAGAAACTTGATATAAGATTAAATAAACTTTCTGCTTATGTAAAATTAAAACAAGATACTAATAAAAATTCATATAAATATTTAGATATGAGTGATAGTATGGGTAAATCTTATGGAGACTATATGGGGATTTGCTCAGATTTAGAGTTAGAGATATTAAAATTATCAAATAGAGATTATAAGAAGATTATTTCAAATAAAAATATAAATAGAAAATATGGTGTGTATTTAAGAGATATAAGAAGAAATAAAGTACATTATTTGGACGATAAATCAGAAGATATTCTAAGTAAAGTGTCTTCAATAAGTAGTCTTCCAAGTCAAGTGTATGAGTTATTTAGAAATATGGATAGAAAAACTAATTTGACACCAGCTCAATATGCAAGTGAACTGGAATCGCCAGATAGAGAAAATAGAAAAAAAGCTTATCAAGATGAACTCATTACTTATAATGATAATATAAATACAATTGCGGGCTTGATTACTGGCCAAGTTAAAAAGAATATATTTTATTCTCAAGAAAGAGGTTATGAGTCGTCTTTAGAAATGTATTTAGAATCTGATAATGTAGATGAAAAAGTATACAATAATTTAATAAGAACTGTAAACAGTAATATGGATAGTTTACACAAATATATAGATTTAAGAAAAAAAGTCTTAAAGTTGGATAAGGTTCATTCATATGATATGTCTGTACCTATAGTTAAGGCTGTTGATAGTAATATTAACTATGAAAAAGCTCAGAGTATAGTATATTCAGCATTATCACCTTTGGGAAAAGAATACAATGATGTAGTATACAAAGCGTTTAATGAAAAATGGATAGATGTTTATTCACATGAAAATAAAGTGAGTGGTGGATATTGCCTATCTGTCTATGAAAATCATCCATATATACTTTTAAATTATAATAATTCGCTAGGCTCAGTTTCAACTTTATCACATGAGTTAGGTCATGCTGTATATGAATATCTAAGTTCTAAGAACCAAAATTATTTTAATTCAAGTCCATCTATATTTACTCATGAAGTTGCGTCTACTACTAATGAGGCATTACTTTATGAGATGCTTATAAGAGAATCTAAAAGTAATGGTGAGAAAGCTTATTATATAACACAATATCTAGATTTAATAAAGGATACTCTTTATACACAAACTATGTATGCTGAATTTGAAAAAACTATACATGAATTAGTAGAAAAAGGAAAAAGTGTAAATGCATTAGTGTTAAATGATGTTTGGGGACAACTTCTCAAGAAGTATTATGGGCAAAACTATGAATTAGACCAATTATCTAAGGTCGGATGGGCAAGAATCCCACATTTTTATAATAGTTTTTATGTCTATAAATATGCTACAGGCTGTAGTGCAGGAGTCAGTTTCGCCCAAGATATACTAAAAAATGGCTCAGATAATTATATAAATTTTCTTAAAAAAGGAAGCTCAGATTATCCAATAGACTTATTAAAAGGAAGTGGGATAAATTTAACTAATACAAAACCTATAGAAAATACAATCAAAAAATTTGACAGCTTAGTAGCAGAACTTGAAAAGCTATTATAAAAGATTTATTATAATCCACATGGAAAATATATCGAATTAATGTTAAAATATACTAAAAGTTTAAAGTCCTATTTATAAATAGGGCTTTTTATCTATTAATTAGTGGGAGATGATTCTATGCAAGTTAAAGTTAAGAAAGCTGTAATACCAGCAGCAGGTTTAGGCACTAGATTTTTGCCAGCTACAAAGGCACAGCCAAAAGAAATGTTACCAATAGTTGATAAGCCAACACTACAATACATAATAGAAGAGGCTGTAGCTTCAGGAATAGAGGAAATATTAATAATAACAGGTAGAAATAAAAAATCTATTGAAGACCATTTTGATAAATCTGTAGAATTAGAACTTGACTTAGAAAAAAAAGGTAAAAAAGAGTTATTAGAAATAGTACAAAACATATCTAATATGATTAATATACATTATATAAGACAGAAAGAACCAAAAGGACTGGGAGATGCGATTTATTGTGCTAGACATTTTATAGGTGATGAGCCTTTTGCTGTAATGTTAGGAGATGACATTGTAGACAATGATGTACCTTGTTTAAAACAATTAACAGACGCATATGAAGAGTATAGAACTACAATATTAGGTGTGCAAAAAGTGAATCCAGAAGATACTAATAAATATGGTATAATAGAAGCTAAAAATATAGAGGGTAGGGTTTATAAAGTAAAAGATATGGTGGAAAAACCAGAATCAGGGAAGGCACCTTCAAATATAGCTATTTTAGGTAGGTATATAATAACTCCTGAGATATTTGACATCCTCAAGGATTTACCACCAGGTAAAGGTGGAGAAGTACAACTTACAGATGCTTTAAAAGTATTATCTAAAAAGGAAGCCATGTATGCATATAACTTTGAGGGTAAGAGATATGATGTAGGTGATAAATTAGGATTTTTAGAAGCGACTGTCGATTTTGCTCTAAAGAAAGAAGACCTTAAGGAAGATTTTATTAAATATCTAAGACATGTCTGTAATGAATTTGATAAAGATGACAATGTGTTATACAATAGTACAAATGAAGGAATAGATTCAGATAAGATTTGCGAGATTAAAGAACTCGAAGTTCAAAAATAATTAGGAAAGGTGATGTAGTGTGGCAAAATCAAGTCAAAAAAAGATTAATAGAATAATAGCTGTTGGGATTGTAGGTGTTCTTGTATTAACAAGTATAACAGCTGTTTTAAGCATGATTGCAACTATGTTGTAGAAATAAATAACTACTGTAGTATACATAAATATAAAAACCATATATAACTTGATGTAGTTAAAAATTTACAGAATTCTAGTTATGTATGGTTTTTAGAATTTATAAAGATAAAAAATAATTTTTATAATAGTTGCATATTTTAAGGGAAAATATTATTATAAGATATAAATATAGTGATAAATTTATAAAAACGTGCTAAGATTGGACTTGAGATATAATAAATAAATGGATAATATGGATAATAATGTTTTAAATTTTATTTATTGACCATAATGTATAAATAGTGATATTATTAGACTTAACTGTTTGAATAAAACTTTTCTTTTTCATGCCTTCAATTTCCAAAAAAAAAGTATGTATATAAATGAATATATAGATGAGGAGGATTTTTTTGATTTTAGATGATAAAGTATTAGAAGGATTGGGTAGTAAAACATTAGTTGAACTACGAGAAATAGCAAAAGAATTAAAAATAAAATCAATTACTACATATAAGAAAAATGAGCTAATTGAGATTATAAATTCTAAGAGCAAGAACGAAGTAAAAACAAGTGATATTAAAGTGAGTGAAGAAATTAAAGATAAAAATGAAAATATAAAAGAAGACATAAAAAATAGAAAAGAAAATATAGAGAGCGAAAGCATAGAAAAAGAAGTTGAATATAAGAGCCCTGCCAAATCATATAACAAAAAAGATATGGATAATCAAAATATTTCCCAAAGCCAAGATAACAGAAACCAAAAAAATGATTATAATAAGACATCAAATACAAATGATTACAATAAGGCGTCAAATACATGTAATAGAATGGTCAGAAATAATAATAAAAACTATTATATGCCTAAACAAGTTGATGAATCTAAGATAGTAGATGAATTTAACACATCAAAGGAAGATGAAGTGGTCGGTGTACTTGAGATTTTACCAGATGGATTTGGTTTTTTAAGAGGCTCAAATTATTTATCTACTGAAGGCGATGTATATGTTTCGCCATCTCAAATAAGAAGATTTAATATGAAAACAGGAGATAAGATTAAGGGTATAACTAGACATCCAAAAAGTGGAGAAAAGTTTAGAGCACTTTTATATGTTCAAAAGATAAATGATGAAAATCCTGATACAGCTATACAAAGAAATGCATTTGAGACATTGACACCAATATTTCCAGAAGAACGACTTACACTGGAAACAAATAGAAATGAGATAGCCACAAGAATTATAGATTTAATTTCTCCTATAGGTAAAGGACAAAGAGGATTGATAGTCGCACCTCCAAAAGCTGGGAAAACAGTTCTTTTAAAAAGTGTCGCAAACAGTATAGCTAAAAACCATCCAAATGTTGAACTTATAGTACTTCTTATAGATGAAAGACCAGAGGAAGTTACTGATATGAAGGAATCTATTGAAGGAGATGTTATATATTCTACTTTTGACCAAGTATCAAGTCATCATGTTAAGGTTGCAGAAATGGTATTAAATAGAGCTCAAAGACTAGTTGAACACGGTAAAGATGTAGTAATATTACTAGACAGTATAACTAGACTTGCAAGAGCATATAACCTTACAATATCTCCTACAGGTAGAACTTTATCTGGAGGTATTGACCCTGGGGCACTTCATGGACCTAAAAAATTCTTTGGAGCTGCTAGAAATATAAGACAAGGTGGTTCCCTGACAATACTAGGAACAGCATTAGTTGAAACTGGTTCTAGAATGGATGATGTAATTTTCGAGGAATTTAAAGGTACAGGAAATATGGAATTACATTTAGATAGAAAATTAGCTGAAAAAAGGATATTCCCTGCAATTGATATTTATAAGTCTGGGACAAGAAGAGATGACCTATTGCTTGATGATGAAGAAAAAACAGCTCTTTGGAGATTAAGAAGAGAAATGAGTAATAATTCAGTGATGGAAATCACAGATAAAGTCATTGAACTTATAAAAAGAACCAAAGACAATAAAGAATTTGTAAAATCGATAAAGAGTTTGTAAAATCAAGGAATAATTGTAAAAATAGATTATATAAAGTAATAGAAAAATCACTTGAATGGCATAATAAGTTATGCTATAATAATGTAGTTGATAATGTAAAAAGAAAGTTAATATAATTAATTTTTTTAAATAAAGAGAAGAGGTGACTATAATGCAAAAGGAAATACAACCAAAATATAATCCAGTTGAAGTGCGTTGTGCTTGTGGGAACACATTTGTTGCTGGTTCAACTAAGGACGAAATAAAAGTTGAAATATGTTCAGAGTGCCATCCATTCTATACAGGAAAACAAAAGAACATAGAAAAAGGTGGAAGAATCGACAAATTCAAAAAAAGATTCAAAATGGACTAATTTTTATAAAAGTGGAGTTGGAGGAAGCCAACTCCTATTTTATTACAAAAAAAGGTTCATATTCTACTTTAAATTGTCTTTTTGTATTATAATAATAAATATGTTAAATTAAGTATTTAAAATGCAATTGAATGAGGTGAGTGGATGGGAAAGCAATCTGTAGGTGGTCAAGCTGTTATTGAAGGCGTAATGATGCAATCAAAAGATAAAAGAGCTGTAGCTGTTAGAAAAAGTGACGGAGAAATAGCCTTAAAAGAAGATAGAATAAAAAGTTGGGTAAGAGATAAGAATATAGACAAGATACCTTTTATTAGAGGTTCTTTTGTTATGATAGATACAATGATTCAAGGAATAAAGAGCTTGAACTTTTCTTCAGAGTTTTTTATGGAAGAAGCTGAAGAGGACAAATTTGACTTATTTATGAAGAAGATTTTTAAAGATAAGGCAAATGATATACTTATAGTATTTTCCTTGGTTATAGCCATGATACTTTCAGCTGGTTTATTTATTTTTATACCTACACTAGTAGGAGGGGCTTTTTCTAAGGTAATACCTAGTGATTTTATGCTCAATTTAATAGAAGGTATTATAAGGATAGTTATATTATTTGCATATATAGTATTGATTTCTAGAAGTAAGGATATAGAAAGAGTATTTCAATATCATGGCGCAGAGCATAAATCCATATATTGTTATGAAAATAATTTGGAACTTACAGTAGAAAACGCTAGAAAATTTAAAAGACTTCACCCTAGATGTGGTACAAATTTTTTGTTTATAGTTATGGCTGTATCAATAATACTATTTGCATTTTTTGGTTGGCCAAATCCAATACTTAGGATATTTATGAGAATCATATGCGTTCCTATAGTAGCAGGATTATCTTATGAAGTAATTAGAATTCTTGGAAAATACGACAATGGATTTACTAAGATTATTGCATATCCAGGTATGATGTTGCAATACTTTACGACTAAAGAGCCTGATGATGAGCAGTTAGAAGTAGCTTTAGAAGCATTAAAGGCAGTAGTAGATTAAAGAAAAGGGTATTTATTATGACGATAAAAGATATAATTATTAAATATTCAGAGGAATTTAAAGGTATAAGTGATACTCCAAGACTAGATACAGAATTATTGTTACAAAAAGCATTAGGTGACGTTGATAGATTGTATATTCACTTAAATCTAAGTAAAGAATTAACTGAAGAACAGAAAACAGAATTTATAGGTTTTGCAGAAGAAAGAATAAATGGAAGACCAATAGCATATATAGTTGAAAATAGGGAGTTTATGGGACTAGATTTCTTTGTTAAGGAAGGAGTATTAATCCCAAGACCAGATACAGAAACTTTGGTAGAAGAAATAATTGAAATATGTAAAGGTAGAAAGAATGTAAGCATACTAGATATAGGTACTGGTTCAGGTGCGATTACAGTTAGCTTAGCAAAATATATTGAAAATTCTAAATTGATGTCTTTTGATATATCAGAAACAGCCTTAGAAATAGGAAAGAAAAATGCTATTATAAATGAAGTTGATGAAAAAATAGAGTACATTAAATCAGATTTATTTACAGTATTGAATAATAGTGATATAAAATTTGATATTATAGTTTCAAATCCACCATATATAAAAAAACAAGACATAGAAACACTACACACACAAGTTAAAGATTATGAGCCATATAATGCACTTGAGGGTGGAGAAGATGGATTGGATTTTTATAGAAAAATAACAGAGCAAGGTAAGAAATATTTAAATCAATGTGGAATATTAGCATATGAAGTTGGTCACAATCAAGCTGAAGATGTAATTAATATTATGAAAAGTAATGGATATAAAAAAATATATACAAAGAAGGATATACAAGGCATTGATAGAGTTGTTATAGGATACAATATATGATATAATCAACAATTGATATGTTACATTTAATCGAGGTGAAAGTATGTTAAAAAAATTAGAGGTATTGGAAGATACATATAAAGACTTAAGTGAAAAAATAGGTGATCCTGATGTAATAAATGATCAAAAAGTTTGGCAAAAGTATATAAAAGAACATGCTGACTTAGAGCCTATTGTTATGAAATACAGAGAGTACAAAAGCGTTTTAGATAGCATAAAGGAATCAAAAGAAATTTTACAAGAAGAGTCAGACGAAGAGTTAAGAGAATTAGCTAAAATGGAACTATCTGAAATGGAAGAAAAAGTAGCTCCAATAGAAGAAGAAATAAAAATACTACTATTACCTAAAGACCCTAATGATGACAAGAACGTTATAGTTGAAATTAGAGGTGGAGCTGGAGGAGATGAAGCAGCTCTATTTGCAGGTGATTTATTTAGAATGTATTCGAGATATGCTGAGAGAAGAAGATGGAAAATAGAATTATTAAGTGCTAGTGATACTGGAGTGGGTGGATATAAAGAAGTATCTTTTATGATAAAAGGTAAAGGAGCTTACTCAAGATTAAAGTATGAATCTGGAGTTCATAGAGTTCAAAGGATACCATCAACTGAATCTGGTGGAAGAATACACACATCAACTTCTACTGTTGCAGTATTACCAGAGGTTGAAGATGTAGAAGTTGACATAAATCCAAATGATTTAAGAATAGACGTTTTCCGTTCTTCAGGTAATGGAGGGCAAAGTGTCAATACTACTGACTCTGCTGTTAGGGTAACACACATACCTACAGGTGAAGTAGTATCTTGTCAAGATGGAAAATCACAATTAAAAAATAAAGAGCAAGCTTTAAAAATATTAAAAGCGAGACTTTACGATAAAGCATTGGCAGAACAACACAAAGATATAGCAGCAGAAAGAAAAAGCCAAGTCGGAACTGGTGACAGATCAGAAAGAATAAGAACATATAATTTCCCTCAAGGTAGAATAAGTGACCATAGAATAAATTTAACTTTATATAAGCTAGATGCATTCTTAGATGGGGATATAGATGAAATGATAGACGCTTTAATTACTGTTGACCAAACAGAAAAAATGACTGCAATATAAGGAATGTTTTAAAAGAGCTGTTTCTTTCTAGAAATTATTTTCTATTTTGAAACAGCTATTTTGCATTTTAGGTCATGTTATCATATTCTACTGTATATAATTGTTATATACAAGTACAGGAGGGTTATATGATACTAAAAGTAACAATAATTGGACTTTTGGCAGGTGTTATAGGGACAGGATTAGGAGGAGTTATATCAGCTATCTTTAAAAGAGAAGTTGATAAATACCTAAATTTCTTTATGGGATTGTCTGGCGGAATAATGTTGGCTGTAGTAGTATTTGATTTGATGAAAGAATCCATGGATAAAATGGGAGTAATCAATACAGTTATATTTACATTTGTTGGAGCTCTCATAACTATGTACATAAAAACAAGATTGGATGTATCTGGAAGTATGGCATCTGGATATCTTATATTCATAAGTATATTACTACATAATTTACCAGAAGGATTGGCTATTGGTTCTTCTTTTATGTCAACAGAAAGCTTAGGTATCACTCTTGCTATAGTAATAGGTCTACATAACATACCAGAAGGATTAGCTATGGCATTGGGTCTGATATGTAATAAAATGAGGATGAGTAAAGTTATTTTATTTACAATAATAGCTGGATTGCCTATGGGTCTAGGAAGTTTTTTAGGTGTTTATTTTGGAGGAGTGTTTACTTCTCTTATAGGTGTATTTCTTGCTACAGCAGGAGGTACAATGATGTATGTTGTATTGGAAGAAATTTTTCCGCATTCAAAAAGTGTGTATTGTATAGTTGGTTTTTTGTTAGGTACAATAATTGTAAACTATATCTAAAATTAAAATGAAAGCAGGCATACGAAAGATGAAGACTATTATAAGTAATATTGATATAAATAATATTGATTATGAGGAAATAAAAATACAAGCAAAACTTCTTAGAGAAGGTAAGACGGTTATTTTTCCAACTGAGACAGTATATGGATTAGGTGCAAATGCATTAGATGAAAATGCAGTAAAGAAGATTTATGAAGCTAAAGGTAGACCTAGTGATAATCCACTTATAGCCCATATTTATGAAAAAGAAGAAGTTTATGATTTAGCTAAAGATATAAGTGATAAAGCTAAACTTGTTATGGAAAAACTTTGGCCAGGGCCTATAACCATAATACTAAATAAAAAAGATATAATTCCATATAGAACTAGTGGAGGACTTGATACAGTTGCAATAAGAATGCCTTCTCATATTATTGCCAGGGCAATAATAAAAGAAGCAGGCATACCTATTGCAGCTCCTTCTGCAAATATATCAGGGAGACCATCCCCAACAAAAGCGAAACATGTATATGAAGAAATGAATGGAAGAGTTGATGGAATAGTTTTAGGAGGAGATAGTAACTTTGGACTAGAATCAACTGTATTAGACCTTACAGAAGAGATTCCTATGATATTAAGACCTGGAAGTATAACTAAAGAAGTCTTAGAAGAAATTCTTGGTGAAGTAAGGCTTGACCCATCATTAAGTAAAAAAGAAGATAATCAAAAAGCCAAGGCTCCAGGAATGAAATATAAACATTATTCACCAAATGCAGACGTATATATTATATCTGGCAAAAGGGAGAATGTAGCAACAAAGATTAATGATATGATAAAATCTAATAAAGAAAAAGGTCTAAAAACAGGTGTAATGTGCATTAGTAGAAATAAAGAGTTTTATAATGGAGAAGTAATAGATTTGGGGAGTACTCTTGAGGAAGTAGCAAGTAATTTGTTTGATGCTCTCATAGAAATGGATAAAAAAGGTATGGATGTTATATATTCTGAGGAATTTCCTAAGAGCGGTGTCGGACAAGCAATTATGAATAGATTACTTAAGTCAGCAGGATATAAAGTAATAAAAGCTTAAAAAGGAGTTGTGAAATATGAATATACTTATTGTATGTACAGGAAATACTTGTAGAAGTCCTATGGCTGAAGTTATATTAAAGAAAGCTATTGAGGAGTCTGGAAAAAATATTGAAGAATATTGCATATCCTCAGCGGGTATATCTACAGCAAATGGTATGGATGCTTCTAATAATTCTATAGAAGCTTTAAAAGAGCTTGGAATAGATTTATCAAATCATAAAAGTAGAGTAATTACTAAGGATTTATTAGATAAATCAGATATCATACTAACAATGACTAAATCTCATAAAGAAATTTTAGTCCAAGCAGTTCCAAAATGCAAAGAAAAAGTGTATACTTTTAAAGGGTTCGCAAATCAGGATGAGTCAGATATATCTGACCCATTTGGTGGAAGCTTGGATACTTATAGAGATACTATGAAAGAAATAATATATTCTGTCAACCAAATAGTAAAAAATATATAAAACGGAGGATAAAGAAATGAAAATAGGATTAGGCTGTGACCATGGAGGATATAATTTAAAAAAAGAAATAATAAACTATTTAGAAGGAAAAGGGATTGAATGTGTAGATTATGGAACTAAGAATGCTACAGATTCTGTTGATTATCCTGCGTATGGAGAAATAGTTGCAAATGCAGTTATAGATAAAGATGTAGATTATGGAATATTATGCTGTGGTACAGGGATAGGAATATCTTTAGCTGCCAATAAAGTTCCTGGAATAAGATGTGCAGTTGTATCAGATGTATTTTCTGCAAAAATGTCAAAAGCACACAATGATGCAAATATGTTGTCATTAGGTGAAAGAGTTTTAGGTAAAGGTTTAGCACTTGAAATAGTTGAGGCTTGGATTAGTACAGATTTTGAAGGTGATAGACATGCTAGAAGAGTAAATATGATTAAATCAATAGAAGAAAAACACAATAAATAATAAAAATTACAGTTTTATCAGGAGGAATTATCAAAATGAGCAAAGTGGTAGAGACAAACCATCCATTAATACAACATAAACTAACTTTAATGAGAGATAAAAATACTGGTTCTAAAGATTTCAGAGAACTTTTAACTGAAATTGCAATGCTAATGGGATACGAAATAACAAAAGATATACCATTAAAAGATGTAGAAATAGAGACTCCTATTCAAAAAACATCATCTAAAGTTGTTGCAGGTAAAAAACTAGCTATAATTCCAATTTTAAGAGCAGGGCTTGGAATGGTAGATGGTTTAGTAAGTTTAATGCCTGCAGCAAAAGTTGGTCATGTAGGATTATATAGAGACCCAGAAACATTAAAACCAGTTGAATATTATTGTAAACTTCCTCAAGACATAGGAGAAAGAGATATAATAGTAGTTGACCCTATGCTTGCTACAGGAGGTTCTGCTGTTGCAGCAATAGATTTACTTAAATCTAAAGGAGCTAAAAGTATAAAATTAGCTAATTTAGTAGCTGCACCTGAAGGAATACAAGAAGTACAAAAATATCATGATGATGTTGATATATATGTTGCATCAATTGATGAGAAATTAAATGAACATGGATATATAATTCCTGGTCTTGGTGATGCAGGAGACAGATTATTTGGAACTAAATAAAAATTAATAACTATAAATATTTATTGGGAACTTTCTTATATAGTAAAAATTATTTAATATAAGGAGGTTCCTTTTTATATGTATTTTCTCATAATAAGAATTCTTGAATTGATAAATTTCTCGAATTGAGAATAAAAAGCTTTTACCAATTAATAAAGAATGGCTATTTTACTTGAGTTTACAAATTATGAGCAATTTTAAATATGGCATGTTAGTTGCTTACGATTAAATTGATATATATTAATTGAGTTTAAATTAAAATATTAATGATATTATTGGGAGTGATAATACATGAAAAAATGTATAGTAGTAAGAGGAGCTGGAGATTTAGCAACAGCAGTTATACATAAGTTACACAATAGTGGTTTTAAAGTGGTTGCATTAGAAATAGAAGAGCCTTTAGCAATAAGAAGACAGGTCTCTTTTTGTGAGGCTGTATATGAAAAGGAAGTTACTATTGAAGGTATAGATTGTAAACTTTGTAAAAATAAAGATGAAATCGAAAAAACGTTATCTCAAGATAAAGTAGCACTTATTGTAGACCCAAAAGGAGAAAAACTATCTGAGATAAATCCAGTTGTTTTGATTGATGGAATATTAGCCAAAAAAAATTTGGGTACAACTAAGGATATGGCTCCACTTACAATAGCTTTAGGACCTGGATTTTGTGCAGGAGAAGATGTTGATGTGGTCATAGAGACAATGAGAGGTCATAATCTAGGAAGAATAATAACCAGTGGTAGAGCTGAAAAAAATACAGGAATACCAGGTGCAATAAAAGGGATTTCTAAAGAAAGAGTAATACACTCAGAACATAGCGGAATAATGGAAAATGTATGTAAGATAGGCGATATAGTTGAAAAGGGTGATTTACTTTGTTATATTAATGATTATGGACAAAAATATGAAGTTAGAGCAACAATATCTGGAGTTCTTAGAGGATTACTAAAAGAGGGAGCAAAAGTAAATAAAAATTTAAAAATATTAGACATAGACCCTAGAAAAGAGGAAGTTAAGAATGCTTTTACCATATCAGATAAAGCTAGATGTATAGCTGGAGGGGTTTTAGAAGCCATATTAAAAAATGGAATCTATCCAATAAATTAATTTATGATAAATAAGACTATTAATATTTCATTAAGGTGATATAATAAATTTAATAGATTAAGGAGAGCATATAAAGGGTATTTAAAATTTAAATGGTAAAAATGCTCTTTTTTTATTGGACATTCAATTGACATGTGTATATAATATAAAAATAAGTATTTATTTAGGAAGAAATCTAATAAATATATATGAGACCAGTACATAAACAAAGAGGAGAAAAGTAAATTATGAGACCATCATGGGATGAATACTTTATGGAAATTGCAGAAGTGGTAAAAAAGCGTTCAACTTGTATTAGGAGACAGGTAGGAGCTGTTATTGTAAGAGATAAACAAATTCTAACAACTGGATATAATGGTTCCCCAAGAAATCTTGAACATTGTGAAAATATTGGGTGCAAAAGACAGGAACTAAATATTCCTTCAGGAGAAAGACATGAACTGTGTAGGGCATTGCATGCTGAGCAAAATGCTATAATACAGGCTGCCCATAATGGTATTAGTGTAGCTGGAGCAACTTTATATGTTACTACAAGACCTTGTGTTTTGTGTGCAAAAATGTGCATAAATGCAGGGATATTGAAAATTGTTTATGAAGGCGATTATCCAGATGATATGTCTACAGAATTGTTAGAAGAAGCAGGAATAGAACTTATAAAATTCTAGTAGATAAATTTTTAGTGAATAATTTTAGAATGACAATAAACGATAAAATTTGACACTGAAATACATGCTCATGAAATGATTAAAAGAAAGTGTTTGAAAAATAATCAGATTAGTAGTAAGATATATTTTATAATTAAATAAATTTATGATATAGATTAATTACATGTTATTTATTTTGTAATAATGAGGGATACTATTTATGAGTAAAAAAAATACACATATGGAAATTGCAAAGCTGTTTAGTTTAATAAGTCAGATAGGATTGATGATTGTAATATCAATATTAGGATGTACTTTCTTAGGAAAATTTTTAGATAGTAAATTAAATACAAGTCCAGTTCTAACAATAATATTTTTACTGTTAGGGGTTGGAGGTGCTTTTAGTGGTGTTTATAAAACTCTGATAGTATATACACGAAGGAAGTGATATATTGGATATAAAATTACTTAACCAAGTAAGGTCAGTAACAAAGGGTATAGTAATATTTGATGTAATTTTAATTGTGCTAATGTTGATAACATCAACATTAAGTAAGCCAGTATTTTTAGGACTTATATTTGGCTCTATAATAGCTATGTTAAATTTTAGATTATTAGCAATCTCACTAGAAAAAACAGTGTCATTGCCAGCTGGAAAAGCACAAGCTTATGCATCAGCACAATATACCATTAGGCTATTTATAATGGCAGTTGTTCTATTTGCTTCAGCTAAGGTTCCACATTTAAATATAATCGGAACAGCACTAGGATTATTGAGTACAAAGTTTGTCATATTATCAAAAAACTTTATAAATAAATTAAAGAGGAAGGAGGCGTAAGTATGAGTCAAGCGCATTATTATCTCATAGGAAACTTTAAAATTAGTGAAACAATACTAGTGAGTTGGGGAATAATGGCCTTTTTAGCGATAGCATCTTATTTTTTAACTAGAAATTTGAAAAAAGTTCCAACCAGTAAAGTTCAAATATTTTTGGAATTTGCAATAGGTGGTCTTGCTAAAATGGTTACAAATGTTATGGGTAAAAACACAGTAAAAAGAATGCCATATATGATACCATACATAGGAAGTTTGTTTTTATTTTTCGCGTGCTCAAATTTAAGCCCATTACTTGGATTAAGATCACCAACAACCGACCTAGATACAACTGCTGCATGGGCAATGATTACATTTTTTATGATTTATTTTGCAGGAGTTAAATTTAAAGGAGTATCATACTTTAAAGAATTGGCTCAACCACTTGCCATAATGTTACCAATTAACATTATAGGTGAGTTAGCTAGACCAATATCATTAAGTTTCCGTCCATTTGGAAATATCTTAGGTGGAACAATTATAATGGGTCTATTTTATCAACTTTTAGGTTTTATATCTAGTCTAATACCAGGATTATCAATACCAATTGGACAGATACTAATACCAGTACCATTACACTTGTACTTCGATTTATTTGCAGGATTGTTACAAGCATATATATTTATAATGTTAACAATGGTGTTTATATCAAGTGCAGGGGAATTAGATTAAGAAATCAACTTATATTAAGATAAAAAATAAAAAACAATTTAAATTTTTAAATTTTAAGGAGGAAATAATTATGGAAACAGCAATAGTAGCGGCAGCATCAGCAATAGGAGCAGGAATAGCAGTTGCAACAGGTATAGGTGCAGGAATTGGTCAAGGTGTAGCAGCAGGTAAGGCAGCAGAAGCAGTAGGAAATCAACCAGAAGCTAAAGGTGATATAACTTCAACTTTATTACTAGGTGTTGCTATAGCAGAGTCTTCAGCAATATATGGCTTGGTTGTATCAATAATACTTCTATTCGTAAATCCATTCTTCAAATACTTAGGAATGTAGATTTAGTCCTTAAATATTTTGAGATAGGTTTTATAGATAAATCATCTCAAACTTATAATCATGAGATGAATTTTATCATCTCGTGATTATAAGTAGTTATGATTTATGGAAAGGAGGATAATTATGGAGAAAGCACTAGTAGGTATAACATGGGAATTTGTATTCCAAATTGTTAATACTTTTATAATATTTTTACTTCTAAGAAAGCTTTTATTTAAGCCAGTTTTAAATATAATCCAATCAAGAGAAAATGATATTAAAAATGACTTAGCAGAAGGCGAAAAAGCAAAAAACGAAGGATTGGCACTAAAAAAAGAATATGAGTCAAAAATCAATTTTGCTAAAGACGAAGGTCAAGAAATCATAAAACAAGCAACTATAAGAGCAGAGAAAAAATCAGATGACATAATAAGTACTGCAAAACAAGATGCTCTTAATATAAAAGATAAAGCAAGCAAAGATATAGAACAAGAAAAACAAAAGGTTATGAATGAAATTAAGAGTGATATATCAAATATAGCACTACTTGCAGCATCTAAAGTTATTGAAAAAGATTTAGATAAATCTAAACATGAAGAATTGATAGAAAACTTTATAAAAGAGGTAGGGGAGGCTAAATGATAAACGTAGTAGCAAATAGATATGCCGAAGCCCTGTTTCAATTAGGAGAAGAAGAAAATTCAACTGATATATTATTTAAAGAATTAGAAAAAGTAGTAGATATGATGACTAAAGTTAGCAAAGATTTCTACAAAGTTTTAAAATCACCATTAGTTTCAAAATCAGAAAAGAAAAACTTGGTAGAAATCATTTTTGATAAGGAAGTAAGCTCTAACATAAAAAATTTCTTAAAAGTTTTGGTAGATAAAGATAGAATAGCGTTTTTGGAAGACATAGAGTTAGCTTATAAAGACTTATTAAATAAGAAAAATAATATAATTGATGGTGTCGCAATAAGTGCGATTCCAATGAGTGAAACAGATATTAAAGAACTTGAAGTTAAACTTTCAAACAAATACAACAAAAATGTTACTATAGAAAATGTAGTTGACAAGACTATACTAGGGGGAGTTCTAGTTAGACTTGGAAATGAGCAGATAGATGGCACTGTAAAAACTCGTCTAGATAAGATGAAAGAAAAGCTATCTGAAGTAATATCTTAAGAATGGCGGTGAACCCATGAACTTAAAACCTGAAGAAATAAGTTCTATAATTAAACAGCAAATAAAGAATTATGAGAATAAAGTTGAATTGACAGATACAGGTAGTGTTTTAACCGTTGGGGATGGTATAGCTAGTGTATATGGATTAGAAAAAGCTATGTCTGGTGAGTTACTAGAGTTCCCAGGTGAAGTATATGGTATGGCACTTAACTTAGAAGAAGAAGTAGTTGGAGCTGTTATACTTGGAGATGACAGTGGAATAAAAGAAGGCGATATAGTTAAGAGAACTGGAAGAATAGTTGAAGTTCCAGTTGGAGAAGCCTTAATAGGTAGAGTTGTAAATTCTCTAGGTCAGCCAATAGATGGAAAAGGACCTATAGCTTGTACAAAAACTAGACCAGTTGAATCTGAAGCACCTGGTATAATAGATAGAAGATCTGTTTATGAGCCATTACAAACAGGTATAAAATCAATAGATTCAATGATACCAATTGGTAGAGGTCAGAGAGAGTTAATAATAGGTGACAGACAAACTGGTAAAACATCTATAGTTGTCGACACTATATTAAATCAAAAAGGAAAAGATGTTATCTGTATATATGTAGCAATTGGGCAAAAACGTTCTACTATAGCTCAATTAGTTAGCTCATTAGAAAAAGGTGGAGCTTTAGACTATACAATAGTAGTTTCAGCAACAGCATCTGAATCAGCGCCACTTCAATATATAGCACCATACGCTGGAGCAGCTATGGGTGAAGAATTTATGTACAATGGAAAACATGTGCTTATAGTATATGATGATTTAAGTAAACAAGCCGTTGCATATAGAGAAATGTCATTATTACTTAGAAGACCACCAGGACGTGAGGCATATCCTGGAGATGTATTCTACTTACATTCAAGATTACTTGAAAGAGCAGCTAAGTTATCTGATGAATTAGGAGGAGGCTCAATGACTGCCTTACCTATAATAGAAACTCAAGCTGGAGACGTTTCTGCGTATATACCAACAAATGTTATATCTATAACAGACGGTCAAATATACTTACAACCAGAATTATTCTATTCAGGTGTAAGACCAGCAGTTGACCCTGGTATATCAGTATCGAGGGTTGGTGGTTCTGCGCAAATTAAGGCAATGAAAAAAGTTGCAGGTACATTGAAACTTGCATATTCACAATATAGAGAGCTTGCAGCATTCTCACAATTTGGTTCTGACTTAGATGAAGATACTAAAAAGAGACTTGCTCAAGGTGAAAGAATCGTTGAGATATTAAAACAAGGTGAGCATCAACCAATAAAAGTTGAAAATCAAGTTATGATAATATACGCTGTTATAAATAATCACTTGGAAGATATTCCAATAGATAATATAGCTAGATTTGAATCAGAATTGTATGCATTTGTAGATAATAATTATCCAGAAATATCAAGAAAAATATTAGATGGAGAAGACTTCACTCATGATTTAACAGATGCAATAAATGAATTTAAAGAAAAGTTTGTTGTTGAAGTATAATCCTTTTTAAAAAAGGAGGTAAATTAATTGGCAGGAGCTGGAATTAAAGCGATTAAAACACGTATGGGGAGTGTTGAAAGTACAAAACAAATAACTAAAGCAATGGAACTTGTTGCATCTTCTAAGCTTAGAAAAGCAAAAGAAAAAGCTGAAGATTCAAGAGAATACTTTAATACTTTGTACGATACAGTAAAAGATATTGCCCAAACAACACGTGGAGTTAGAAATGAATTTTTAAAAGTAAGAGAAGTAAAAAATAAATGCTATATAGTGGTAGCTGGAGATAGAGGTCTTGCAGGTGGATACAATTCCAATGTATTAAAGGAATCTGTATCTCACATGGAAGGAAAAAAAGAAACAGTTATCACAGTAGGAAAGAAGGCACACGAGTTTTTTTCTAAGAGAAATTACAATATAGCAAAAGATATAAATAGTGTTGAAGCTTGTGGATATGAAGAAGCGATAGAAATTTCACAAACTGTTATTGACCTGTATAAAAAAGGTGAAGTAGATGAAGTTTATATAGCTTATACAAAGTTTAAATCAGCGTTATTACAAGAAGTTGAAGTTTTAAAATTGCTTCCATTGGTGTTTGAAAAAGATACAGATGACCATGGAATTGTAATAAAAGAAGAAAAACAAAATAAATCGAAAGTACAATATATACCATCAGCAGAAGCAGTCTTAAGTTATATTGTGCCTCAGTTTGTATCAGGTACAATATATGGTGGGATTTTAGAATCTTTTGCATCAGAGCAAGGAGCTAGAAGAACTGCGATGGAATCAGCCACAGATAATGCGAATGAAATGCTATCTAATTTAGAGTTAAGTTATAACAGAGCAAGACAGTCAGCTGTAACTCAAGAAATAACAGAGATAGTTGGTGGAGTTGAAGCTCTAAAATAGGGAGGTTAGGAAATGGCAAATGTAGGTGAAATAGTACAGATTGTAGGAGCTGTACTAGATGTTAAGTTTGATAATGAACAAAGCCTACCTAACTTATTAAATGCGTTAGTAATAAAGTTAGGAGATAAAGAAATAGTTGCAGAAGTTGCTCAACATATAGGTGATGATACAGTAAGATGTATCTCTATGAGTGCAACAGATGGACTTGTAAGAGGTATGGAAGTTGTAGATACAGGAGGACCAATAAGTGTTCCTGTTGGAGATGAAACTTTAGGTAGAATATTCAATGTTCTTGGAAAACCAGTTGATGGAAAACCAGCTCCAAAGTCTGCGCCTAAGTTACCTATACATAGACCAGCACCAGCATATGACGAACTAGAAACTACAGCTGAAATACTAGAAACAGGTATTAAGGTAGTTGATTTGCTAGCACCATATCTGAAAGGTGGAAAAATAGGTCTATTTGGAGGAGCAGGAGTAGGAAAAACAGTTTTAATACAAGAACTTATAAACAATATTGCTAAGCAACATGGTGGTATTTCTGTATTCTCAGGAGTAGGAGAAAGAACAAGAGAAGGTAATGACCTTTATGGAGAAATGAGTGAGTCTGGAGTTATAAATAAGACAGCTCTAGTATTTGGTCAGATGAACGAGCCACCTGGAGCAAGAATGAGAGTTGCTTTAACTGGACTTACAATGGCAGAACATTTTAGAGATGAGCAAGGACAAGACGTCTTACTTTTCGTTGATAATATATTCCGTTTCACACAAGCTGGTTCAGAAGTTTCAGCACTTCTAGGACGTATGCCATCAGCTGTTGGTTACCAACCAACATTAGCTACTGAAATGGGTGCACTTCAAGAGAGGATAACGTCAACTAAGAAAGGTTCAATAACATCTGTTCAAGCAGTATATGTACCAGCAGATGACTTAACTGACCCAGCACCAGCTACAACATTCTCTCACTTAGATGCAAAAACAGTTTTATCTAGACAAATATCATCACTTGGTATATATCCAGCGGTTGACCCTCTTGAATCTACATCAAGAATTCTTGACCCTAGTATAGTAGGAAAAGAACATTATGAAGTAGCCAGAGGAGTTCAATCAATACTTCAAAGATATAAAGAACTACAAGATATAATTGCCATACTTGGTATGGATGAATTGTCTGATGAAGATAAGTTAATAGTTGCACGTGCTAGAAAAATACAAAGATTCTTATCTCAATCGTTTACAGTTGCAGAGCAATTTACAGGAAATCCAGGTCAATATGTTCCTGTTAAAGAAACTGTAAGAGGATTCAAAGAGATACTTGAAGGTAAACATGATGACTTACCAGAGTCAGCATTCCTGTTTGTAGGTACAATAGAAGATGCTGTTAAAAAAGCGAAGGGAAGTATGTAGTCATGGCTAGTGAATTTTCATTGAAAGTTGTAACTCCAAATGATACATTTTATGATGGAGAAGTTGAAATGATAGTAGTTAGAACTACAAAGGGAGACAAAGGGGTATTGAAAGGTCATATACCATTTGTTTCAGGCATACCTGTAGGGACTTTGAAGATAAAAAAAGATGGAAATTTTAAAGAAGCAAAAATATCAGAAGGATTTGTTAATGTAGATCAAAATAAAACCGTTATATTGACAGAATCTGCTGAATGGATTTAATAACTTAATATAAAACATGAAAAGTCATTTTTACTAAAAATATTTTTGGTCAAAGTGACTTTTTTATGTTTTGGTGTTAATAAAATAATAACAAATAGAGTGTAAAGTATGCAGAAAATGTACTGACAATAAATTCACAAAATGTTTGAATTTACTGCAAAATTATGTTGTAATTAATAAGATAAAGAAAGTTTAGATAGATTATATAGAAGTGAAAAAATATTCATATAAGGAATCTATATAAAATTTTTATAAAATTTAAAAAATTTGCTTAGTTGTGTAGTATAATAAATAATATAATAGATTTACATAGGTTATTTATTATAAATAATTTTAAAAGTTACAATTTTATTATAATGATTATTAAATTGGGATAAGTAACATAAACTAAACAATAATAGGTATTATCAATAGTAAATTTATAAATTCATTATTAAATGGAAAGAGCTATTATAAATTTTCTGGAGGAAAAATGGATATATTTGATATTGGAGTAGACATAGTTGAAATTGACAGAATAAAAAAAGCTGTAGAAAAAAATAATCGGTTTTTAGAGAAAATGTTTACAGATAAAGAAATTGAATATTTTAATTCTAAAAATTTTAAGGCAGAAAGTATAGCTGGTAATTTTGCGGCTAAGGAAGCTATAAGTAAATCTATGGGTACAGGAATCAGAATGTTTAACTTTAAAGATATAGAGGTTCTCAGAAATGAAATGGGAAAACCAATAGTAAAAACTTATAATAATCTGGCAAAAATGTGCATAGATTATAATGTTTTAGAAATAAAAGTTTCAATATCACATTCAAAAGATTATGCTATAGCAAATGCGATAACTATAATTAAGGACTAAGGAGTGATTACACTATGATGGATAAAACAGCAAAAGAAATAATGACAACAGATGTAATAGTAGCAAAACAAGATGATAGTATAGCAGATGTAGCTAATATGCTAATTGCAGAGAAAATAGGAGGATTGCCAGTTGTAGATTCAGAAAATAAAGTTGTTGGAATAATTTCTGAGACAGACATTCTTAAAAAAGAAAAATATATAGAAGCACCTCTCTATATAAATTTATTACAAGGGCTGATTTTTTTAGATGATTTAAAAAAGGTAGAAAAAGACATAAAGCAAGTAGCAGCGTATAAAGTCGGAGAACTGATGTCTAAAGACATAATAAAAGTTCATGAAGATGATAAGTTCGATGATGTGGCTAATATAATGATTAAAAAATCAATAAACAGAGTTCCTGTAGTAGATGATGACAATAAAATTAAAGGTATAATCTGTAGATATGATATAATAAAAGCTTTATATAATGAATAAACTGAAGTAGGAGGTGTGATGTGAGAAAAAAGTGGACTATAGTATGTATTATGTTCTTGGCACTGGTTATAATTGTAATAGGATGCCAAAAACGACAGTCCACAAAAGAAGAAGTATACAAAGACTTTCAAAAGCAGATTTCTGATATGAATTCTTACAGTTGTAAAGCTGAAGTAGAAGTAGTTGGAAATAAGAGCCCACACAATTATGTTTTAATTCATACTTATAAAAAAACTGATAACTATAAATTAGAAGTAATTTCCCCAAAACACTTAAAGGGAAAAAGTATAGAGTATCAAGGTGATAAAATATTAGTTAAAAATCCAAATATCAGTGATATAGTGGAATTGCCTAATACAGGAAAAAATAATCAATATCTTTTTATAGGAGACTTTATAAAAAATTATCTTCAAAACGAAGAGATGAAAATAAAGTTATCCAAAGGAAATTTGGTTTTAGAGACTTTTATTCCTGGGGATAATAAATATTTTAATAAGCAAGTATTATATGTAAATGCTGACACAAAGAACCCTGAAAAGATGGAAGTGTTAGATAATGAAGGAGTGCCAAGATTTACAGTAAAATACAGAGATTTTGAATACAGAAACTAAGGGGGACTAAAGAAATGCAAAAAATAACAGTGCCTACATGGGCAGAGATAAATCTAGATAACTTAAGATTTAACTTAAAAAATATTAAAAATTTATTAGAAGAAGATATTAAGGTTTGTGGAGTAATAAAAGCTGATGCATATGGACATGGTGCAGTAGAAGTTGCAAAATTATTACAAAAGGAAAAAGTAGATTATTTAGCAGTAGCAAGAACTGCTGAAGGAATTGAACTTAGACAAAATGGTATAACACTTCCTATTTTGAACTTAGGATATACTCCAGATGAAGCTTTTGAAGATTCTATAAAAAATAAAATAACTATGACCGTTTATTCTTTAGAAACAGCACAAAAGATAAACGAAATTGCAAAATCTTTAGGAGAAAAAGCCTGTGTTCACATTAAAATAGACTCAGGAATGACTAGAATAGGTTTCCAACCTAATGAAGAGTCAGTTCAGGATATAGTAAAATTAAATAAATTAGAATATATAAATTTAGAAGGTATGTTTACTCATTTTGCTACAGCTGATGAAGTAAGTAAAGAGTACACTTATAAACAAGCTAATAATTATAAATTTATGTCTGATAAGTTAGATGAAGCTGGTGTAGAAATAGCTATAAAGCATGTATCAAATAGTGCAGCTATTATGGATTGCCCTGATTTAAGATTAAATATGGTAAGAGCAGGAATAATATTATATGGTCATTATCCATCTGATGATGTATTTAAAGAAAGACTAGAACTAAAACCAGCCATGAAATTAAAATCAAAAATCGGACATATAAAACAAGTTGAACCAGGTATAGGAATAAGTTATGGACTAAAATATACAACTACTAGTATGGAAACAATAGCTACAATTCCAATAGGATATGCAGATGGATTTACTAGAATTCAAAAGAATCCAAAAGTTATTATTAAAGGAGAAGTATTTGATGTAGTTGGTAGAATTTGTATGGATCAAATAATGGTTAGAATTGACAAAGATGTAGACATAAAAGTTGGAGATGAGGTTATACTATTTGGAGAAGGTGAAGTTACAGCTGAACGTATAGCCAAAGACTTAGGAACTATAAACTATGAAGTGTTATGCATGATATCAAGAAGAGTTGACCGTGTTTATATGGAAAATAATGAGCTTGTACAAATAAACAGTTATTTGCTAAAATAAAACCATGATATTATAATCTGGGAGGCGATTTTGTGTACGATAAGAGTAAAGAAAAAATAGAAGTTACTTTACCAGACTCTCTGATTTCTGAAGTTGATAGTATTGTTCAGATGGAGAACAGTAACAGAGAAGATTTTGCAAAAGCTGCTTTTCAGTTCTATATAACTCAGAAAAAGAGAATTCATATTAAAGAATCTATGAAAACGGGTTATAGAGAAATGGGTCAAATTAATCTGTCATTAGCTGAACTAGGTATGACAGTTGACGAAGTATCTTCTGATGATAAAAATGAAGGGAAGATTGCCCAAGGTGAGTACTAATTGTGAAATAAAGCGTGGTGATTTATATTACGCTGATTTAAGTCCAGTTGTTGGTTCAGAACAGGGAGGAGTTAGGCCTGTTCTGATAATACAAAATGATGTAGGTAATAAATATAGTCCTACAGTTATAGTATCAGCTATAACATCTCAGATTAATAAAGCCAAATTACCTACTCATGTAGAGATAAGTTCCAATGAATATGGGCTTAATAAAGACTCAGTGATTCTTTTAGAACAAATCAGAACTATTGATAAAAAGAGGCTGAGGGAAAAAATTGGTTGTCTAGATGAAAATATGATGATAAAAGTAGATGATGGACTTCAAATAAGTTTAGGATTGTTTACTTTTTAAAGAGGGATTTGTCTTTTGTTAGACAATCCCTTTTTTCTTTAAAAATATTTCATAGAGTTTAATTTTAGTGCCTAAGCTAATAAAATCAAAAATAACGAAAAAAAATAGCATAAAAGTGATATAATAATATGGAATTGATATAAAAATTACAAACTCAAGGGAGGTAATTACATGAGAGACCATAAAGGATTAAATGAGATTGCGCGTATCATAAGAAGAGATATAGTTTCTATGATACATAGAGCCAAATCTGGACATCCAGGAGGGTCATTATCAGTAGTTGAAATACTTACTGCGTTATACTTTGATGAAATGAATGTGGATTCTTCAAATCCTAAAATGGAGGATAGAGATAGATTTGTATTATCAAAAGGACATGCTGCACCAGCATTATATGCAACATTGGCTGAAAAAGGTTATTTTGATAAGGAAGAATTAAATGGGCTGAGGAAAATAGGAAGAATGTTACAAGGGCATCCAGATATGAAAGGAACACCTGGTGTGGAGATATCTACAGGTTCCTTAGGTCAAGGTTTCTCGGCTGCATGTGGGATGGCTATGGCATCAAAATTAGATAATGCACCATGGAATGTGTACACTTTACTTGGTGATGGAGAAGTTCAAGAAGGTATTGTTTGGGAAGCTGCTATGAGTGCAGCACATTATAAACTTGATAATTTAATTGCTTTTTTAGACAATAATGGACTTCAGATAGATGGAAACATAGAAAGTGTAATGAACTTAGGTTCAATAGTTGATAAATTTAAGGCTTTTGGATGGAATGTAATTGAAATAGATGGTCATGATTTTGACCAAATATTTGCTGCTCTTGATATAGCTAAATCAACAGTTAAAAAGCCTACAATGATAGTTGCAAAGACTATAAAAGGTAAAGGAATATCTTTTATGGAAAATCAAGCAGGATGGCATGGGACAGCTCCAAATGATGCAGAACTAGAGCAAGCCTTACTTGAATTAGGAGGTGCTGACAATGAATAAAATGGCAACAAGAGAAGCATATGGTAAAGCCTTGGTAAAATTAGGACAAATAAATGACAATGTTGTAGTATTAGATGCAGATTTATCAAAGTCTACAAAGACACATGATTTTTATGAAGCATTTCCAGATAGATTTTTTAATATGGGTATAGCCGAACAAAATCTAATAGGTGCTGCTTGTGGGTTATCAACTGCTGGAAAAATACCTTTTGCTAGTACTTTTGCTATGTTTGCTACAGGAAGAGCATTTGAGATTATAAGAAATTCAGTTTGTTATCCAAAATTAAATGTAAAAATTTGTGCTACTCATGCAGGACTTACTGTTGGAGAAGATGGAGCATCTCATGAAAGTGTGGAGGATATTGCAATAATGAGAGCTATACCAAATATGACAGTTCTTGTTCCAGCTGATGGAGTAGAGACAGAGAAGATGATTTTTGAAATAGCTAAATACAATGGACCTGTTTATGTTAGACTAGGAAGAAGTTCAGTTCCAGTTTTATTTGATGAGGATTATCACTTTGAAATAGGAAAAGGTGTAGTACTAAGAGATGGCAATGATGTCACGATTATAGCTTGTGGGATTATGGTGAATGATGCTATATTAGCACAAGAAAAATTGCAAGAAGAAGGTATTAGTGCTAGAGTCATAAATATGTCCACAATAAAACCTATAGATAAGGATTTAATATTAAAATCAGCAAAAGAAACTAATGCTATTGTAACTGTAGAAGAACATAGTATAATTGGAGGATTAGGTTCTGCTGTAAGTGAGACAGTTGGAGAATCTTATCCAACTATTGTAAAAAAAGTTGGGATTAAGGATTCTTTTGGAGAATCTGGTGCTCCAAACGAATTGTTAAAAAAATATGAATTAACTTGTGATGACATAGTAAAAGCTGTAAAAGAAGCTATTCTTGCAAAAAGAATGTAAGAAATATAAATTATGCATGTTTGTTAACAATATAATATGTGTGAAAGAGAGATATAAAGCATTATATGAATTTGTATCTCTCTTTTTTATACACTATATCAATTTATCAAAAACCTAACCAAATATTCAAATTTTTACAAAAATAGAGAAAATATTCAAATATATATTGACTATTCAGAAAAATATGACTAATATATAGTTTATAGGGAAATTAGTTTTATACATATAATAACTACTTAGATAAAAAGAATTTAAAGAATTGTATGAAGGGAGGTATACTGTATAAAAAATATGCTATAAGTTTTAAGTTATTATACAAAATACAAAAAGTTTTAAAACAGTTATCATGGATTTTATGTTAAAGGAAATTGTAAGTAGTTTATCGAAGTAATTAAGCAGATGAAAAAATTTCACGTGGGGAGGTAACTGAGATATGTCAGAAAAAGTAAATGTTAAAACGGTCATCAGTTTCGCAGGAGCTTATGTAGCAACAGTAATCGGTTCTGGATTTGCAACAGGACAAGAAATAATGCAATTCTTCACTTTTTATGGGTTTGCAGGTATTATTGGTGGGATAATTTCAATGGTATTATTCTCATGGATGGGTGCTTCAGTAATGTCAAAAGGTAAAGAACTTCAACTTAAGGAACCTATCAAAATTTATCGTGTTTATTGTGGTAAGTATTTAGGAATATTCTTTGAGTGGTTTGGACCTTTATTCTTATTTGGTGTTTTCGTAGTAATGATTTCAGGAGCAGGAGCAACTTTAACTGAATACTATGGATTAAATCCATTTGTAGGTAGAATAGGTATGGCAGTAGTAGCATTATTAACTGTTTCATTAGGTCTTGATAAATTATCAAAGATACTAGGTGGAATAGGACCTATAATAATAATCTTTACACTTTTAGTTGGAGCTATAAGTTTGAGCAGTAATATAGGTAACTTATCTCAAGCAGGAGAGATTCTTAGTACTGTAGAGGTAACTAAGCCAGTTCCAAACGCATACCTATCTGGTGTAATATATACTACTTATAATACAATCGTTGTCATGGCGTTCTTAACAGGATTAGGAGCAAGTGCTGCTAATAAAAAAGAAGCTGTTTGTGGTGGTATACTAGGTGGTGTAGCACTTATGGCAGCAGCTATAATGATGAACTTAGCAATGCTTTCTGATATAGGGAACTTATATTCAAAAGCAATACCTTCATTATTCTTAGCTGATAAGATTTCACCAATAGTTGGAGTTTTATTCTCAGTAGTTCTTATATTAGGAATATATACAACAGCTGTACCTTTATTATGGTCAGTAACTAATAGATTTGTAGATGATAATCATCCTAAATTCAAATTAATAACATTAATAACAGCTATATTAGGTCTTATAGGTGGATTCTTACCATTTGATAAGCTGGTTGGTATCTTATATCCATATACCGGATATATGGGCGTCATAATACTGGTTTGTGTTCTTTATAGACAGATTACAAAAACATCTGGCTATCAAGAAGGAGTTAATGGTAAATAAGTAATTTGGAATTGTAAAATAAAGAGTTATATAAAAACAATTTAATTGTTTTTATATAACTCTTTTTTATTTTATAATTTATTTGTCATAAAATCCCTTTTTTAATTGTTTTATACTTGAAGACAATTGTTAATAAACATTTTATTATTGATGATTTAAAGTCTAAGACAAAATTATAAATCATATATTTAAATAGATGGGAGGAGTGATAAAATTGAATGTAAAGTTTAATATTAAAGGTATAATTTATGGAGTCATAGCTCTTATATTTGTGATAGGAGGATTTATATTCATACCAAGTATGTTTATAGAAAAAACTAAACCAATAGATTATACAGTATTGCAAAGGAATTCAATACCAGAAAAGATACTTGACGTTATGGACAAATACACGAATGAAGAAAGGGCATTAGCAGCTAAAATTGATAATAAAATATACATCATAGTAACTAGGGGAAATAATAAATATGGTATTGAGATGGATAACATAGAAAGTGTAAGTGAAGAAGGAAAAGAAGTTTTGAGAGTTAAGATAAAGTATAAGGATAAGGAGGATTCTCTTCCATACATAGTGGTTGAAACAAATATGAGTGAACTTCCAGATAGAATAGAATTAAATTCTACTAAATAAAAATATATTTGTAATTAGATAACTATTTATTTGTATAGTAAAATAAAGTCATGGTTTTTATTAATGTAAATAAATCATTTCGAGGCTTTATTGATGTAAAAGCCATGACTTAAAATATTCATTGAATGAGATAAAAATTAAATATTAAACAGAGTGTTATATTAATAGTATTGAGAGTGTTAATTATTTGGTGTAAGAATTCTAGTCTCAGTAACTATATAGTTTAATTGAGCATCATGAGTTTCTTTTGGAATAGAATCGAATACCTGAAAGTCAAATGCTATTCCTATAGTTATTGCGTCTTTTCTTAAGTTCTCTAAAAATCTATCATAAAATCCTCCGCCATATCCCAATCTATAGCAATGTATGTCATATGCAACAGCTGGAACAATTACAACATCTAAAGCTTTAATATCAATTTTAGGCGATTTTTCGTTAGGTTCTCTTATTCCATATGCACCAATTTTTAGTCCATTATCTAAATCTGTTATTTGAGTAGGAATTAATGTATGATTTTCTTTTATTGTAATAGGACTTGAGACTATTTTCTTTAGAGATAAAAGTTTTTTGATTAAATTACCTGTGTTAACTTCGTTATTAAAATCTAGATAAAGCATTATGTTAGTTGCGTTTCTTATATCCTCCATTTGAAGTAATTTTTCTGTTATCAAATTTGAATTATTTAGTATAAAATCAGCACCTTTATTTTTTCTATGCTCAATAACTTTTTTCCTAAATTCTTTTTTCATAAAATATTCCTCCCTTAATATGTTATAATGTGAACAGAATTTATATTCTAATATAAATTTTAGTATAGTTTATTGTAATAAGGCAATATATTTGGGTAAATGTAATAAAAATAACAGCTAGTCATATAATATATAATAGTTTATGTAAAAGGAGATGTATCTTGTGATTTCAAAAAAGAAAGCTATTTTTTTAGGGGTGATTTTAGTAATTATAACAGCTATGGCCACATCGGCATTTCAGCTTACATTAGGGAACAAAGTTGTAATATCAAAAGAACTCTATGAAGGCTATAAAAAATATGATAAGTTGTTAGGATTAGAATCTATTATAAAACAAGATTTTTATAAAAAAGTCTCTGATAAAGATTTAGTGGATGGAGCATCAAAGGGGTTATTCCTAGGAACAAATGATAAATATTCTGGTTATTACACTAAAGATGAAATGAAAAAGCTAATAGAAGATAGTGAGGGCTCTTATGTTGGTGTAGGGATGTATATAGGAGCATCAAAAGATGGAGGTCTTGTAGTAGTTCCTATGAAAGATTCTCCAGCAGAAAAAGCAGGAGTAAAAGCAGGAGATAAATTAATAAAAGTCAATGGAAAATCTGTATCATATAAAAATTCAGATGAAGCTGTAAGTATGATGAAAGGTAAAAAAGGCAAAAAAGTAAAGCTAGTAGTATTGAGAGAAGATAAACAACTAAGCTTTGAGCTAAAAACAGAACAGATAGTTGAGAAAAGTATAGAAAGTAAAGTAATTGATAATGATTTAGGATATATAGAAATTACCCAGTTTATATCAAGTACATATACTGATTTTGACAAAGCTTTAAAAGGGTTGAAAGAAAAGAATATTAAGGGATTAGTAATAGACCTTAGAAACAATCCTGGAGGAATGTTGGATATATGTAAAGAAGTTGCTGATGAATTAATTGGTGAAGGAACTATAGTGTATACTAAAGACAATAAAGGTAATACAGAATACTTAAAATCTGATAAAGAAAAATTGGGACTTCCAATAGTAGTTTTAACTAATGGAGAAAGCGCCTCTGCTGCTGAGATATTAACAGCTGCAATTGTTGATAATAAAGAAGGTATTTCTGTAGGTACTACGACTTATGGTAAAGGGCTGGTACAGTCAGTTGTAAGATTGAAAGATGGAACAGGATACAAGCTAACTACTGCTCAATACTTTACACCTAATGGAGATTATATCAATGAAAAAGGGATAAAACCTACCATTGAAGAAAAAGATGAGAAAAAGCAACTGGATGTAGCAACTGAATGGCTTAGAGAGCAGGTTAATAAATAGAATTTAAAGTTTGTAGATATAAAAATATTACTGGAAATTTAGCATTCCAGTAATATTTTTTTGATTTAAGAAATATTAATATTAATAACACTATTTTCTAATACTATACATACTCTTATTTAAAAGTACTCTCATTTCAGTAATATAGAAACTTATTTGTTTTATACTGATTATAAGAATATTTAAGGTATTTTCTATTTTGAATTACATTAATATTTTGTAAAAACACATACATGTAAATTAACTTTTTTATCTAATGTATGTCTATACTATAAGAAGTTGTAAAAATTTTTCCTTTACCTAATTTGTTTATAAATTTCTTATCTTTATAAATTTTATTAGAATGTATACTATCAGCGAGACCATACCATGGTTCTATACATAAAAATGGAGCAGTAGAATTAGTTTCGCTATAATAAGGAGTCCAAATACCAACTAGAGGGAAATCTAACATAGATAGAGTTATATATTTGCTACCATCATTATTACATATAGATACTTCATCTATATTGGTGTATATCAAGGCATCATTCTTGAACAATTCTGGATTTAACTGTAAGTTTTTTAAATCACCAATAAATGTTATATCATCAGTAAAAGAACCATTTAAATTGATTTTTTCTACATCATTTCTTCTTTTAAATTCAAGGTGATATTTAGAAAAACCATTTTGTTCAAAAAAAGGAATATTAAATGCAGGATGTCCACCTATAGAAAAGAATATATCTTTAGAGTCAGTATTTTTTACAATCCATTCTATATTTATGCTATTGTCATTTAATGTATAATTTATAAGCAGTTCAAAAGAGTAGGGATATTTTTTTAGAGTAGATTCGTTGGATTTTAAACTATAAGATATGAATGTATCACTTTTATTTATAATTTCAAAATCCATATCTCTAGCAAATCCATGTTGAGTCATATTGTATAAATTTTCTTCTATTATGGTTTCATTATCAAGCAGTTTACCAACTATAGGGAATAATATAGGTGATTGTCTACCCCAATGCTTTTTATTACCATCCCAAAGAATATTTCTGTTATGTTTTTTAGAAAATATCCTAGTAAGCTCAGCACCAGAGCTACTTGATTCAATAATTAAGTTTTCATTTTGTAATATATTCATTTAAAATCTCCTTTATTATACTTTGTTAGTATATTATACTATAAAGTATAATGAGTTTTAAATTGTATTTGATATTATATTTGAAAGGTAGATTTTAGTGTATTTTGAAAATTTTGTTTTGAAAATTTGGGATTATTTAAGAAATTTTGTATTATAAATAGAAGGAAATAGATAAATTGTATAGAATTAAATATATTAAGATAAGTTAATAATGTTAAATGGGAAGTGAGTTTATGGAAAAACCAAATACAAAAGTTGTTAACTTTCAAGAGTATAAAGACAGAAAAAAACAAAGAGAAGTAAACCGAGACGAACTTTTAAAGCTTATTAAAAAAATTGTGACTTCAAAATAGGGAGTTGTTAAACTCCCTATTTTAATGGGTTCCCAAAGAATTAAGACATTCTAAGTCCATCTATATAATCTTTAAATTGTGAAAAATCTGATTCACTACTTAACTCTACAGTTTCTGTACCTTCCGTATAAAAATTCTTAAGATAGATAGTATAATTATTATCAACACAATTATGATAAATACATCTATATCCATCTTCATATAAATTTTTTAATTTAGAAAAATCATCCACAATATCAACTCCTTAAAGTTCTTTTAATTATATTTTTACAAAAAGTATGTGATTGTATGCAAATTAGAAATGTAAAATAAAGGAAATTAAGATAAAATGTAGAATAATCTCTATATGTATGTAAAAATAAAAAGAAAAAGTTGAAATTTTTAGAAAATAAGAGTATCTTTTATCTAAAAAGATAATTAAAAAATAATATTGGGAGGATAGAAAATGAGTTTATTAGAAAGTATATCAAGGAATATATATTCTCTAGATAAGTCTTCTATTGAAAAAGCAAAACAGAGGTTGGACAGGCTTATACATCCAACTGGAAGTTTAGGAAAGATAGAAGATATTTGCATGCAATTAGCAGGGATATTTGGTAATGAAAATTTTGATACAACTAAAAAAGTTATAATTGCTTTTGCTGGAGACCATGGAGTATATGAAGAAGGAGTTGCACCTGACCCTCAAGACATAACAAAGTTACAATTTCCAAATTTCTCAAAAGGGCTATGTGGAGTTGGGGTAATAAGTAAATTTGTAGGAGCAGATGTTGTAGCTGTAGATGTAGGAATAAATTGTGATGAAAAATTAGATGGAGTATTAGATTATAAGATAAGAAAAGGTACTTCAAATATGGCAAAGGGACCAGCCATGAGTAAACAAGAGGCTATAAGATGCTTAGAAATAGGAATTGAAATAGCAGAGCAATGTATAGAAAGAGATTATAAAGTAATTGGTATTGGAGAGATGGGAATAGCAAATACTACTCCAAGTACTGCAATAATATCTGTAATCTCAGGATGTGACCCATCAGAAGTGACAGGAATAGGTGCAGGTCTTAAAAAAGAAAGATTAAAACATAAAGCTGATGTAATTAGAAAAGCTATTGAAATTAACAATCCAAATCCAACTGATGGTGTAGATATTTTATCTAAAGTAGGTGGATTTGAAATAGGTTCAATGGCAGGTGTTATATTAGGATGTAGTGCTAATAGAATCCCAGTTGTTATAGATGGGTTTATTTCTTATGCTGCTGCTTTAATTGCTTATAAAATAAATCCAAAAACTAGAGAATATATGATAGCATCACATTTATCAGCAGAATCAGGAACTAAAAGAGCATTAGATATATTGAAATTAGACCCTATACTAAATATGGATATGAGATTAGGTGAAGGAAGTGGAGCTGCTTTGGCATTCAATATAGTGGAAGCTTCAAATTATACTTACAAAAATATGGCGACTTTTGATGAGATAGATATGGGTCGATAAAAAATTTAATATATTTAGGAGTGTTTTGATGAGTCAAATTATTCTGGTAACAGGAGGAGCTAGGTCAGGAAAGAGTAATTTTGCAGAAAAATTGTGTTTAGATAGGAATAATAATACAGCCTACATAGCGACATCTATTCCATTTGATGATGAGATGAAAGATAGAGTAAGAAAGCATCAAGAGAGTAGACCTAAAAGTTGGAAGACATATGAAATATATGAAGATATATATTCTATAATTAAAAATATATGTGGAGAACATGAGACTGTTATACTAGACTGTGTCACACTATTAGTAAATAATTTAATGTTTTCACATAATTTAAACATAGAAGAATCTACTCAAGAAGAAATAAATAAATTGGAAGAGTACATAAAAGAGCAAATTAGTAAACTGATTAAAGAAATAGAAAAAACAAATCTATATTTTGTATTTGTGACAAATGAATTAGGTATGGGAATTGTTCCTGGAAATAAACTTAGTAGAATATATACTGATATTGTAGGTCGTATAAATCAATATATAGCATCAAAAAGCAATGAAGTTTATTTTGTAGTTAGTGGAATACCTATGAAAATAAAGGAGTAGTATGTGACTATGAAAAGATTTATTTTGATACTACAGTTTTTGACAAGGATACCTATAAAATTAGATGTAGGATTTGATGATGAATTTTACAAATCCATAGTATATTTCCCACTTGTAGGTCTTGTTATTGGTATATTAACTTATTTAATAGGATGGGTTTCTATACTTTTGTTTCAGCCATTTATATGTGCGATTATAATAACACTTGCTGGTGTTTTGATTACTGGGGGGCTTCATATAGATGGATTAGGGGATACATTTGATGCAATATACAGTTATAGAGACAAAGAGAAAATGCTTGAAATAATGAAAGACTCTCGATTAGGTACAAATTCGCTTTTAGCAATTATGTTTGTACTTTTATTAAAGATTGGATTTGTATATAGTATTATAAGCAATAATTCACTATGGGTTATAATATTCATGCCAATGATTGCAAGGTTAGGAGTAATGTTATTGACATATAAAACGGTAACACCAAGAGCAAAAGGAATGGGGAATTTATTTATAGGAAAATTGACTACAAGTATGTTAATAACAGCTATAATATATACATTATTGATAGTTAGTATTATTGCTAAATTAATATTTTTAGTGCCTAATATAGTATTGATTAAAGTATTATGCTCAGCTATAGCAGTTTTTATATTTATAACATTGTTTAAAAATCATATTTATAAAAAAATTGATGGAGTAACAGGAGATATATTAGGTTGTGGAATAGAACTTTCAGAACTTGTATATTTGATTTATATATATTTGTTAATTTTTATGTTTATTTAAAACTAAAAAGTGGTGATAATGTGATAAGATTAATATTAATAAGACATGCATTGACAATTGATAATGAAAAAGGAAGATTATCAGGTCATATAAATAGTTATATAAGTGAAGAAGGTAAATTGCAAATAAATAAAATTACAAAATATATGAGTAGTGAAAGTATAGATAAGATTTATACAACTCCATCTTCACGTACTAAAGATACAGTAGAGAAAATATCAAAGCTGAAATCAATAGAAATAGAAGAAAGAGAAAATCTAAGAGAAATTAGCTTTGGAGACTTTGAAGGAATAACTTTTGAAGAAATAAAAGTTAAGCATCCAAAAGAATTTGAAAAAATGATAGAAGAAGGTAGCAATTATAGATACCCAAATGGAGAAAGTTTGATAGATTCATATGAAAGAGTAGCAAAAGAGATTGACAATATAATTTTAGAAAATGATGACTATTTAAATAGAAAAGCAATACTTATATGTTCTCATGCAGGTACAATAAGAAACATAATAACACATTTGATTTCTGGTAGTTATAAATATCATTGGAACTTTAAAATTGATAATGCATCTATTACAATTTTGGAAGTTGATAATGGATTTACTGTAATAAATAAAATGAATTTTACTGATTTTATATAAATTAAACATTAAACGATATGTGCTTATAAACTTACTAACAAAAATAGAATATTAGATTAAAATTAGGTTCTCAATTAGATGTAAAAAGGGAAAAAGGTTAGATGCCTTTGCAGCCCCCGCTACTGTGAAACCAACGAAACTATAAATACCACTGTCAATTTGATGGGAAGGTTATAGGAGTAGGATGAAGTTAAGCCAGGATACCTGCCTAATTTAATTTAAAACATGAGGTCTTCGGGGTGAAAGATTTTTAATTGATATATATATAAAAGTCCTAGCTTTAGAAGCATTAGGACTTTTTTTATTTTATTTGTAGGTAAAATTTAACTTTAAGGAGGGGGAGAAAGTGGGTAAAAAAGTAATGTTACAGGGAACTGCATCAAATGTAGGTAAGAGCATTTTATCAGCAGGATTGTGTAGAATATTTAAACAAGATGGTCATACTGTTGCTCCTTTTAAGTCACAAAATATGGCTTTAAATTCTTTTATAACTAAAGAAGGATTGGAAATGGGGAGAGCACAAGTATTTCAAGCAGAAGCGTCAAAAATAGAGCCAATAGTAGATATGAATCCAGTCTTATTAAAACCTTCTGGAAATCATAAAAGTCAAGTGATTGTAAGGGGAAAAGTTGTAGGAGAAATGCATTCATCTGAATATCATGATTATAAGCTAGAATTGGTAGATGTATTAAAGGAAACCTTTAATAATTTAAGTTCAATGTATGACATTGTGGTTATGGAAGGTGCAGGGAGTACTGCAGAGATAAATTTAAAAGATAGAGATATATCTAATATGGGTATGGCAAAAATAGCAGATGCACCAGTAATAATAGTTGGGGATATTGATAGAGGAGGAGTATTTGCATCATTAGCAGGTACAATGCTTTTATTAGATGATGATGAGAGAAAAAGAGTCAAAGGAGTAATAATCAATAAATTTAGAGGGAAAAAGGAACTCCTACAAGATGGTTTAAAGATGCTTGAAGATATTATAAAAGTACCAGTTTTAGGTGTGGTTCCTTATATGGATATAAAAATAGAAGATGAAGATAGTGTAACAACTAGATTTAAGAAAAAAATGGATAAAAATGATATACATATAGAAATAATTAGAACTCCACATATGTCAAATTTTACAGATTTTAATATATTTGAAACACAAGAAGATGTAAGCCTTAGATATGTAGACTATGGAGAAGCTATAGGAAATCCAGATATATTGATAATACCTGGAACTAAAAGTACTATAGATGATTTAAAGTACATAAGAGAAAGTGGTCTTGAGTCACAAATTAAAAATTTACATAGTCAGGGTAAATTGATATTTGGAATATGTGGTGGGTATCAAATGCTAGGTAAAAAATTAAAAGACCCTTATCATGTTGAAAGTGAAATTGAAGAAGTAGATGGCATTGGTCTTTTAGATACAGAAACAATATTTGAAGAGGAAAAGACTACAACTCAAGTAGAAGCCACCATTATTGAATGTACTGGCGAATATATGAACAACCTTAAAGGTAAGAAAGTAAAAGGCTATGAAATACATATGGGAATTACAAATCGCAGTAATAAAGTAAGTAGCTTAGACTTAATAACAAAAAAACTAGATAAAGAAGTCAATTATACTGAAGGAAGTGTAAATAAAGAAGGTAATGTAATTGGTACTTATCTTCATGGAATATTTGATGAAATAGATTTTACAAGAGCAATTTTAAATAATATAAGAAAGAAAAAGGGATTAAAAGAATTAGAAAGTACTGTAAGTTCTTTTGATGAGTTTAAAGATAAAGAGTATGATAAATTGGCAGATTTCTTGAGAGAACATTTAGATATAGAGCAGATATATGAAATTATGAAATAAGAATGACTTTATATTTATACTTTAGGTAGGAGGTGTATTATGAAAAAGATTCTGATTGCAGGTACTAGCAGTGGAGTTGGGAAGACTACAATATCATTAGGCATAATGCAGGCTTTAGTTAAGAGAAATATGAAAGTACAGCCGTATAAAGTAGGGCCAGACTATATAGACCCTTCATATCACACATTTATAACTGGAAGACATTCTAGGAATTTGGATTCTTATATGTTAGATGATGAAAAGATAAAGCATATAGTAAATAAATCTTCAAAGGATGCAGATATTTCAGTAGTAGAAGGAGTTATGGGATTATATGATGGTTTTGGGATAGATTTAGATAATTGCACAAGTTCACATACTTCTAAGGTATTAAAAGCCCCAGTTATACTAGTTATAAATGGAAAATCTATGGCTGCATCTAGTGCTGCTATGGTACTAGGATATAAGGAACTAGATAAAGCTGTGGATATAAAAGGTGTTATAGTAAATAATGTAAAAACTAAGAGCCATTATCAAATAATTAAGAGTTCTATAGAGAAATATTGTAATATCGAAGTGTTGGGATACTTTCCTCCAAATAATAAATTTTCATTAGAATCCAGACATCTAGGTCTAGTTCCTAGTGTTGAGATGAAATCTTTAAGAGAAAAGTTTTATACTTTAGCTGATGAGATTGAAAACTACATAAATATTGATAGAATAATCGAAATCTCAGAAAGTGATGAATTTGAGAGTAGTTTTGATTTTCAAAATCTAATAGAAAATAATAAGATAAAAGAGCATGTTAAGGATAAATCAATAGCCATAGCATATGATAAAGCCTTCAATTTTTATTATAGGGAAAACATAGAACTTTTAGAAGAGCTTGGATTAGAAGTAAACTATTTTAGTCCTCTTGAAGATACATCAGTGCCAAATTCAGACTATATTTATATTGGAGGCGGTTTTCCAGAGATATTTGGGAAAGAACTAGAAGCAAATGAATCAATGAGAGCCTCTATACTAGAAGCACATAATAATAATATTCCTATTTATGCAGAATGTGGTGGATTAATGTACTTAGGTGAGAAGTTACTTAATCAAGAGGAACAAGAATTTAATATGGTTGGCATATTTAATGGAACTAGTAAGATGACACCTTCTCTAAAGAGGTTTGGATATTGCCTTGGTATAGCTAAAGAAAATACAATTTTATCTAAAACAGGTGAAATTATTAAAGGGCATGAGTTTCATCATTCAATATTTGAAAGTGATGAGAAATGTGCATATTCAATGAAAAAAGAAAGAGAAGGAAATTTAATAGAAGAATGGGATGGAGGTTATAGCAAAGGAAATACACTGGCAACATACCTTCATACACATTTTTATAATAACTTAAATTGCATAGAAAATTTTTTGGAAAAGGGAAATGAGTAAATGAATATTTTATCTATTTATATAGGGTATATAACAGATTTAATTGTAGGAGACCCATATTCTTTCCCTCATCCAGTAAGGTTTATTGGAAAACTTATAAATCTTATCCAAGGGATAATAAGGAAGGCCTCTAAAAATGAAAAACAGTTAAAAATTGGTGGCTTTATATTATGGTTTGTAACTGTTGGAATAACTTACTTAGCAACTTATGTTATAGTGAAACTATGTAGTTTTAATGTATTATTAAGCACTGTAGTAAATGGGTTTATAATTTATACGACATTAGCAACAAAGTGTTTAAAAGATGAAGCTGTAAAAATTTATGATGTATTAAAGACTGGAGACATAGAGAAATCTAGAATTCAATTATCTTATATAGTGGGTAGAGATACAACTAATTTAAGTGAACCTGAAATAATAAGAGCAACTGTGGAAACTGTGGCAGAAAATACTGTAGATGGTATAATTGCACCTATGCTTTATGCATTTATTGGGGGAGCACCACTTGCTATGGCATATAAAGCCATAAACACTCTTGATTCAACTGTCGGATATAAGAATGAAAAATACAAAGATATTGGTTTTGCTTCTGCTAAAATTGATGATATAGCTAATTATATACCAGCAAGAATATCTGTTATTCTTATGACAGTAGGGAGCTTTTTTCTTGGTTATAACTATAAGAATTGTTTTAAAATTTCTATTAGAGATAGAAAAAATCATAAAAGTCCAAATTGTGCTTTTTCAGAAGGTGCAGTATCAGGAGCCTTAGGAATTCAACTAGGAGGAACCAATGTTTATTTTGGGAAAAAAGTAGATAAGCCAACGATAGGAGATAAAATTAGAGAGATAGATATAGAAGATATAATTAAAACAAATAAAATTATGTATGCTTCTTCATTGACCTCTATATTAGTATTTACGCTGGTATCTGTGGTATGTAGGATGATTTTAATTATATAAATTAATTGTGTATTGATTTAAGGGGGATGTAGATGAAGGATTTGGGGCATGGTGCTAATGTAGACGAAATGGCAAAATTGTATGGGAAAGACCCAAAAGAAATAATAGACTTTAGTTCAAATATAAATCCAAAAGTTTTACCAAATTTAGAAAAATATATTTTAAGAGGGTTAGATGAATGTAGGAATTATCCAGATATAAATTATACAAACTTGAGAAAAAATATATCAAAATATATAAATATAAATTCAAACTTTATAATACCTGGAAATGGAGCAACAGAGATAATTTATTTGCTTATGAAGAGTATTAAAAAAAGATTGGCTATAATAAACCCCACTTTTTCAGAGTATAGAAGAAGTGCCAAACTAAATAATATAGATATTATAGATTTAGAATTAGATTCAAATAATAATTTTAAACTTGATATAGATATAGTAAAAAATAACATTGAAAAATTTGATTGTTTATTTATATGTAATCCAAATAATCCTAGTGGGAATGTTCAAGATTTAAAGGAACTTGTTTGTTTATTAAATGAAAACAATAAGATGCTAATAATTGATGAAACTTTTATGGAATTTATCGAAAATGAAAATGAATATAGTTTAGTTAAATATATAGAGTCAAATAAAAATATATTTATAATTAAAGCTGTGACTAAATTTTTTGGAATGCCTGGTTTAAGATTAGGGTATGGCCTTACAAGTAATAGCAACATTATGGATAAAATTTATGAGTATAAAGAACCATGGACTATAAATTCTTTTGCTGATATGCTATCCAATTTTGTTTTTGAAGATAAAGATTATATTAGAAATAGTAAAGAGTACTACATAAAAGAAAGAAAATACATGTTACAAGAGTTAAAAAACATAAGAAATATAAAAGTTTATGATACAGATGCTAATTTTATCCTAATAAAAGTTTATAAAAAGACAGCTGATGAGTTAAAAAAAGATTTGTTTAAGCACGGAAATATATTGGTTAGAGATGCGTCTAACTTTATAGGATTGGACGACAGTTTTATAAGGATAGCTATAAAATCTCATGAAGATAATAAAATTCTTATAGAAAATATAAAAAATTTATTAGGTGATTAAAATGAAATCTTATGGAATATGTCCAGCATCATGTGGAGAGTTTGTTCAAGGGATAATAGATGATGAAGAATATCTATGTTCATATGCTATAAATATGTACTCTAAGGTATGTATTGAAGAGAAATTAAAAGATATAAATTTAGGTAGACATAAATCAAGAATAGCTATAGAAAAGGTATTTGAAAAATTTAATTTGCCTAAAAAAGATACCAAAAACATTTCTTTAAATATAAACAGCAAAATACCTGTTGGAAAAGGGATGGCAAGTTCGACAGCTGATATAGGGGCTACTATAAAAGCAACATTATCGTTAATAGATAAAGATTTAAATAGTGAAGAAATATCGAAATTGGCAGCAGAAATAGAACCAACAGACTCTATATTTATAAATAAAAATAGTATATTTAATCCCTTAAATGGTACTGTTATAAAATACTTGGGAAATATAACTAATGCAAAAGTTATAATTCTTGAACCTAATAAAGTATTAGATACGATGAAAATTAGAATGAGGAAAGATTATAGTAAGCTAAAAATCGAAAATAAGGAAATTATAAAAAAGTCATTTGCTCTTTTAGAAGAAGGTCTGAAGAAAGATGATTTATCCTTAGTTGGAGAGGCTTGTACATTAAGTAGTTTAGCAAACGAAAATATAGAAAAAAAAGAATACTTAAATGAAATAATAAAAATATCTAAGCTATATGGAGCCTATGGAGTAAATATTGCCCATAGTGGTACAGTAATAGGGATTTTAATTGATAAGCTTATGAATGATAAGAAATTAATAGATGTATTATGTGAGTCTAATATAAATTCTGTTTATAATAAAATCTATACCTTGGATATAATAGATGGTGGAATTAAGGGGGAAGTAGAATGGAATACATAAAGAATCCTATGAAAATAGAAGAGAGAAGTTTTGAATTAATACAAGGAATAATAGATGAAATCAGACCAGATTATAAATTTAAAAATGAGATTGAAGAAAAAATAATAAAAAGAGCTATACATACTACTGCTGATTTTGATTACTTGGATATATTAAAAATATCAGAAAAGGCAGTTGATAGTATAATAGATGCGCTAAAAAATAATGCAAGTATTTATACAGATACAAATATGGCTCTGAGTGGAATAAATAAGAAGAAGTTGGAAGCATTGGGATGCAAATATAAATGTTTAGTAGCGAATGATGAAACTGCAAAAGTAGCTAAAGAAAAAGGTATTACCCGCTCTATGGCAGCTGTAGAAATTGCATCAAAAGAAGAAGGAAGAAAGATATTTGTACTTGGGAATGCACCAACAGCTTTATATAAAGTTATGGAAATGAAATCAGAAGGGAAATTGGATGTAGATGCAGTTATAGGAGTTCCTGTAGGTTTTGTAGGAGCACAGGAGTCAAAAGATGAAGTTGAAAAGACAGATATACCATATATAATTTCTAAAGGTAGAAAAGGTGGTAGTAATTTAGCAGCAGCAATAGTGAATGCTATCTTATATGCCATGTAGGTATCTATATGGAAGAATATGTATATATAGATGGGAAAAAGTATAGAAGAGGATATACTACAGGTTCTTGTGCTACAGGTGCATCTAAGGCTGCTGTGTATATGATGATTACAAAAAATAAAATTGATACAATAAACATAGATACTCCTAAGGGAATACCACTATCATTAAATATTGATAATGTAAACATTTCTGATGACTTTGTGGAATGTTCTGTAAAAAAAGATGGTGGAGATGATATAGATGCAACACATACTATGGATATCTATGCAAGAGCTGAAATTATATCTAAAACTGATGATAGCAATAGTTATCTTACCTTAGAAAATATTGATAACATAAATATTAGTGAAGAATGTCAAAGTGAACTCTATAAATTTATTAGGGTCTATGGTGGAACTGGTATTGGAGTAGTAACTAAAAAAGGATTAAGTGTAGGTGTTGGTAAACCTGCCATAAATCCAACTCCATTAAGAATGATAAATCAAGAAATAATAAAGCTTATAGAAAGTGATTTTGAATCTATGCTTGGGCATGATAAAGTTTTAAAAATAACAATCTTTGCTCCACAAGGAGAAAAAATAGCAAAAAAAACATTTAATCCAAGGTTAGGGATAGTAGGAGGAATATCTATAATAGGAACAACTGGGATAGTTGAGCCAATGAGCGATGAGGGCTGGAAAAAATCTTTATCTATAGAACTCCAAATGAAAAAAGAACAAGGTTTAGACAAGATAATATTAGTTCCAGGAAATCATGGAGAACAATTTATAAGAGAGAAACTGAACTTAGATATTAAGTATGTAGTAAGAACCAGTAATTTTATTGGTTATATGATTAAAGAGGCTCAAAGAATAGGATATAAAAAAATATTGATGGCTGGGCATATAGGTAAATTTATAAAAGTATCAGCTGGGATTTTTAATACTCATAGTAAAGTAGCAGATGCTAGAAGTGAGATATTAGTGGCAAATCTAGCTTTAATGGGAGCTACACATGAATTTTTACATAAAATAAATCAGTGTTTAACTGCTGAAGAAGCTGTAGAGTTAATAAATAATAGCGAATATAAACAGGTTTATAATATATTGAGTAATAAATGTAGAGATAGAGTAAAGCAATATTTAAATGAAGATGTAGATGATATTGATGTAGAAGTAGTAATTTTTTCAATGGATAAGTCTTTGCTAGGAAAATCAGATAATACAGATGATTTATTGGAGGTTTTTATATGATAAATATAATAGGTTTAGGGCCTGGTAACTTAGACTATATAACAAAAAAAGGTGAAAATTTAATTTCTACTTCAGATGTATTAATTGGTGGCAGAAGGAATTTAGAATCTGTAAAAAACTTTGAAGGAGAAAAAATAATATTAGATTCTAATTTAAGAGAAATTGTAGAGTATATAAATAACAATAGTGAAAAGCAAATATCAATAATAGCTTCAGGTGACCCACTGATATATGGTATAGGTAAGTATTTATCTAAAAATATTGATAATAAGATGTTAAATATGGTTTCTGGAATTAGTTCTTTACAATATATATTTTCAAGGATATATGTTGATATGAATGATTTATATATTACCAGTAGCCATGGTAAAATACCAGATTTCGATTATATACTATCACATAAAAAAGTATGTATGGTTACAGATTCTAAGATAGGACCAAAGCAAATAAGTAAAGAAATAATAGATAGGAATTTAAATAAAATTATTGTTGTAGGTGAGAATTTATCATATGACAATGAAAAAATAACAATAGCAAAGCCAGATGAAATAATAAGAATGGACAATTTCGGAATGAATGTTGTGGTGATTTTAGATGAGGAATAGTGAATTTATAACAGGTAAGGTTCCAATTACTAAAGAAGAAGTTAGAGCAATATCAATAAGCAAACTAGATTTAGTAAATGCTGAGAGTTTTATAGATATAGGTGCTGGTACAGGAAGTGTAAGCATTGAAGCTGCATATAACTATCCCAACCTAGAGGTTATATCTATAGAGAAAAATGATGCTGCTGTAGAACTTATAGAAAAAAATATTAAAAAGTTTAATTTGAAAAATGTAGAAGTAATAAAAGGTTATGCACCGATAAACATAAGCTTAAATACTAAAGTTGATTCTATTTTTCTTGGGGGTACTGGAAATAACTTAGAAGAAATAATAGCATGGTCTAAAAAAACTTTAATTACAGGAGGAAGACTTGTAGCTAATTTTATAATCATAGAAACATTTAACCAAACTCTAAAGTTACTTAGAAAATATGGGTTTAAAGAAATAGATGTATGTGTTTTAAATGTTTCTAAACTAGAGAAACTGGGAAAAGGTGAATATTTTAAACCACTAAATCCTATATATATAATATCTTGTGAAAAAGGGGAAGATGATGATGAATAAAGTACATTTTGTAGGAGCAGGACCTGGAGACAAAGAGCTAATAACTTTGAAAGGATATAAACTATTAAGTAATGCAGACGTAGTAATATATGCTGGGTCACTTGTCAATCCTGAACTTTTAGAATATTGTAAAGAAGATTGTCAAATACATAATAGTGCACATATGGATTTACAAGAAATAATAGATGTTATGAGAGACGGTATAGAAAATAACAAGTCTGTTGTGAGATTACAAACAGGAGATTTTTCTATATATGGTTCAATTAGAGAACAAGTGGAAGATTTAAATAAATTGAATATAGACTATGATTGTACACCAGGAGTGAGTTCTTTTTTAGGGGCAGCTTCATCTCTAGGAGTGGAATATACAGTTCCTGAAATTTCTCAAAGTGTTATTATAACGAGAATGGAAGGAAGGACTCCAGTTCCTGAAAAGGAATCAATACAATCTTATGCTAAGCATCAGACATCTATGGTAATATTTTTATCAGTTCAAGAGATTGAGAAGGTTGTATCTAAATTATTAGAAGGCGGTTATCCAAAGGACACTCCTATAGCGGTTATATATAAAGCTACATGGGCAGATGAAAAAATAGTTAAAGGAACTTTAAATGATATAGCTGTAAAAGTTAAAGAAAATAACATAAATAAAACTGCTTTAATAATGGTAGGTAGATTTTTAGGAGAAGAATATAATAACTCAAAGTTATATGATAAGGATTTTAAACATGAGTATAGAGGGTAATATCGCTATAATTTGTATTACTGAAAACGGAAAAAACTTAGCTAGAAAGATAGAATCTTTAGTGGACAATTGTGTTGTATATCAAATAAAAAATAAAAAAGGTACTTTAGATATTAGTCAGGAAGATTCTGTACAAATAATACAAAAAAAACTAAGTGATTTTGTAGGAGAGGTATTTAATAAATTTGAGTACATAATATTTATAATGGCGACAGGGATAGTTGTACGAAGTATAGCACCATATATAACAAGCAAGTTTAGTGACCCTGCAATTCTAGTGATAGATGAGAAAGGACAAAATGTAATAAGTTTATTGAGTGGACATATTGGAGGAGCAAATAGTTTAACGCATTATATAAGTAGTCTTATCAATGCGAATCCAGTAATAACAACAGCTACTGATGTAAACCAAAAAGCTTCTTTAGATATGATAGCAAAAAAATTAAATGCTTATATTGATAACTTTAGAGAAAATGTAAAAGAAGTAAATTCTATGTTAGTAAATGGTAAATGTGTTGGTTTGTATGTTGAGGAAGGTTATCAAGTTGACACTAGAGGATTTAAGCTTATAAAAAGTAGTAAAGGATTAAAAGATAGTTTTTTAAATAAAGATATAGAAAAGATAGTTATAGTAAGCAACAAGATAAATTTTACTAAAGATATAGAAAGTTTAGATGTGGATAATAACTTTACACATAATTATTACAGAGAAAAAATAATAAAAGTGATTCCAAAAGATATAGTTATAGGGATTGGGTGTAGAAGATACACAGATAGTAAGTTGATGTTTGATTCTTTACTAGAATTTTTTGAGGTACAAAATATAGATATTAAAGCTGTAAAAATCATTGGAAGTATAGACCTAAAAAAAGATGAAAAGGCAATCATTGATTTAGCAAAAAAGCTAAAAGCGCCATTTAAGACATTTTCAATAGATGAAATATCCAAAGTTGATGATATGTTTGATAAATCCGATTTTGTGAAAAAAAATGTAGGTGTATATTCAGTAGCAGAACCTGTAGCATATCTTTTAAGTAAAGGAAACTTAATAGTTGAAAAACACAAATATAAAGGAATAACTTTTTCGGTAGGGAGAATAAAAATATGATATATGTTGTAGGAATTGGACCAGGAAATAAAGATACTATGACTTTAGAGGCGATAAAAGCGATAGAGGACTCTGAGGCTATTGTTGGGTATAAGACTTATATAAATTTAATAGAAGAATTTATAAGTGATAAAGAAATAATTCAAAATGGTATGAGACAAGAAGTTGACAGATGTAAACAAGCAGTAGAAGAAGCGAAAAAAGGGAAAAAAGTAGCAGTTATAAGTAGTGGAGATGCTGGTATATACGGAATGGCAGGACTTATTTTAGAATTAATATCTAAGGAAAGTGAAGACATAAGAGTTAAAGTAATTCCAGGTGTTACTGCTAGTATTGGTGCAGCAGCTATACTTGGAGCACCTATTATGCATGATTTCTGTCATATAAGTTTAAGTGATTTAATGACTCCATGGGAAGTAATTGAAAAAAGATTAAAGTTAGCTGCAGAAGCTGATTTTGTAATATGCCTGTATAATCCAAGAAGTAAGGGAAGAAGTGAACATCTAAGTAAAGCATTTAAAATAATGGGAGAGTTTAAATATGGAAATACACCTGTTGGAGTGGTCAAAGATGTAGGTAGAGAAAAAGAAACTAAGTTTATATGTACTTTTGAGAATATGGATTTTGAAAAAGTTGATATGACTACTATGGTTATAATCGGAAATAAATCTACTTATATTGATGGTGAACTGATGATAACTCCAAGAGGTTATACAGTATGATTTTGATTCTAGGAGGAACTTCAGATAGTTTAGCTATATGTGATATGATAAATGAATTGGAAAATCAGTCCTATGTACTTTCAGTAACTACAGAATATGGAAAAGAACTTGCACAAAAACATACAAATAATATAGTTTTAGGTAAGCTTGGAAAAGAAGAAATGCTAAGGTTTATAAAGGATAATCATATAGCTAGAATAATAGATGCTACTCATCCTTATGCAGTTGAAGTATCTAAAAATGCTATTATTTGTGCAAAGTTATCAAACATAGAGTATATAAGATTTGAAAGAAAATCGTTAATAGAAGAAATAAATTATGACAATAAGTTTATAGTAGATACAATTGAAGAAGCTTGTAAAATTGCAAATAAAATAGGAAAAAATATATTTATAGGAACAGGAAGTAAAAACTTAAACAGATTTGTAGAAGGAATAAGTAATAAAAATTTAGTGGTTAGAGTTCTTCCGACAAGTGAAGTTATCTTAAGTTGTGAAAAATTAGGTTTAAATGCAGACAATATAGTAGCAATGAAAGGTCCGTTTAGCCAGTGTATAAACGAGGAAACATATAAACATTATGATGTAGATTTAGTTATAACAAAAGAAAGTGGGGTAGCAGGAGGTTTTTTAGAAAAAGTAAATGCATGTAAAAATCTCAATATACCAGTAGTAATTATTAAACGAGAATCGATTAACTACGAAAATGTAATTAATGACATAAATAAAATTAAAGACATAATTGTGTGATTTTTAGGAGGAGAAGATATGAAGAAAGCCTTATTAGTAGTAAGTTTTGGGACAAGCTACCATGAAACAAGAGAAAAGACAATAGATGTGTGTGAAAATAAAATAAAGAATTCGTTAAAAAACTATGATTTTTTTAGAGCGTATACATCAAATATGATAATAAATAAAATAAAAAAAAGAGATGGCATAGAAATAGACAACCCTATACAAGCTTTAGATAAAATATATGAGCAAGGGTATGACGAAGTAATAATTCAAACGCTTCATATTATATGTGGAGAAGAATTTAATAAGCTAAAAGAACAAGTAGAAAGCTATTCTTCTAAATTTAAAAAACTTATATTAGGTAGACCTTTACTTACTCACATAGAGGATTATCAAGAATCAGTAGAGGCAATTAAACATCAAATTCCTCATATGGAAAGTGATGAAGCAGTAGTATTTATGGGTCATGGAACAGTTCATGAGTCTCATTCAGCATATCCAGCCTTAGAATATATGCTTAGAGATAATGGAGTAAATGCTTATGTTGGTACGGTTGAAGGTTATCCAGAAATAGAACATGTAATGAGAAGATTAAAAGAAGGAAATATAAAAACTATAAATTTAATGCCATTTATGTTAGTTGCAGGTGACCATGCCATAAATGATATGGCAGGAGATGAAGAGGATTCTTGGAAGACAATACTTGAAGATAATGGATTTAATGTGAAAATTCATTTAAAAGGGCTAGGAGAAAATCCTTATATACAAGATAAATTTGTTCGTCATACTCTTAAATGTGCAGAAACTGCTAAGTTTTATGGTATAGGAACAGGACCAGGAGATAGTTCTTTACTTACAATAAAAGCAGTTAATACTCTAAAAAAACTAGATGTTTTATACACTCCAGAGTCAAAAAGGGGTGGAGAAAGCTTGGCATTATCAATAGTTAATGAATATTTACCAGAATCACTAGAGATAAAATCTAGACATTTCCCAATGAGTTTTGATGGAAACGAAAAAGAACTAGCTTGGGACAATGTAGCAGAGGAAATTATATCAGATGTTAATAATGGTAAAAATGTAGGATTTGTAACATTGGGTGACCCTATGCTTTATAGTACATATGTGTATATAATGAACAGAATAGTAGATGAGATAGAAGTAGAAACTATACCAGGAATTTCTTCGTTTTCTAATATAGCATCTAATCAAAATTTTCCATTAGTTATGGATAGAGAAGCATTAGTAGTAGTTCCTTGTACTATGGAAGATGATAAGATAGAGAATGCTCTACAAAATTATAATTCTATAGTGTTAATGAAAGTGTATAAGAATTTTAAAGAAATAATAAAAAAATTAGAAAAATATAATCTGATAGAACATGCTATTTTAGTTAGTAATTCGTCTCAAGATAGTGAAACTGTATTTAAGGATTTAAGAGAAGCACATCTTGAAGATAAGATATCTTATTTTTCTACGATACTAGTAAATAAAGAGAACAAAATAAAATAGACGAATGTAATATTTAAAGGAGATTTAATATGAATATCGTGGTTGGAACTAGGGGTAGTAATCTAGCACTTATACAAACTGAATGGGTAATAAATGAGCTAAAAAAGAAATATCCTTATATTAATTTTGAAATCAAAATTATAAAAACAAAAGGAGATATAATTCAAAATGTTTCATTAGATAAAATAGGTGATAAAGGATTATTTGTAAAAGAAATAGAGCAACAATTATTGGATGGACAGATAGATATAGCAGTACATAGTATGAAAGATATGCCTTCTTATTTGGCAGATGGACTAAAATTTGCTCATACACCTAAAAGAGAAGACCCAAGAGATGTGTTAATACTTAGAGATGAATATAAAAGCCTAGATGATTTACCTCATGGAGCAGTAATAGGAACAGGGAGTAAAAGGAGAAAATTTCAATTATTAAAGCAAAGACCTGATTTAAACATAGTTCAAGTTAGGGGAAATGTAGAGACTAGAATACGAAAAATCAAAGATGAAAATCTACATGGAATTGTATTAGCTGCATCAGGAATAATAAGGGCTAATTTACAAGATAAAATAAGTTCTTATTTACCTGTTGATGTTGTCATTCCAGCACCTGCTCAAGGGGCTTTAGCTATAGAGATAAGAAGTAATGATAGTGATGTTGAGGAGATAGTGAACTCACTAAAAGATAATGATACAGAAATCCAAATATTAGCTGAAAGAGGATTTTTAGATGGTGTGAATGGAAGTTGTCATATTCCAATGGCAGCTTATTGTGAAATAAATCAAGATAAAATACATCTTACTGGTTTATATGGAGATTCAGAAGGAAATAAAATAGTAATTAAGTCCATAGAAGGAGATATCTCTTCTCCTAGAGAGTTAGGTTTAAAGTTAGCTAAACTTGTATTGAAGGAGTATGAAAGTTATGAAGGGTAAGGTTTACTTAGTAGGTGCAGGACCAGGAGATTATAAACTCATGACTCTGAAAGGCTTAGAGTGTATAAGAAAATCGGATGTAATAGTATATGATAGATTAGCAAATAGTAGTTACTTAAGAGAAGCTAAAACAGATTGTGAATTTATATATGTAGGAAAGGCATCAAGCAATCATATTTTGCCACAAGAAGATATAAATAGAGTTATAGCAGAAAAAGCTAAAGAAGGAAAACTTGTGACTCGTTTAAAAGGTGGAGACCCTTATGTATTTGGTAGAGGTGGAGAGGAAGCAGAGACTCTAGTGGATGAAGGTATAGAGTTTGAAGTAGTTCCAGGGATAACTTCTGCAATAGGAGGTTTATGCTATGCGGGTATTCCTATAACACACAGAGACCACGCTTCATCATTTCATGTAATAACAGGTCATCTGAAAGGTGATGATAGTGGGGAATTAAATTGGAATGCTCTTGCAAACAATAAAGGCACTCTTGTGTTTTTGATGGGGATTTCTAACTTGAAGAAAATAAGTGAAAACTTGATGAAAGAGGGAAAGAGCAAAGATACACCAGTTGCTCTTATAAGTTGGGCAACTAGATATAATCAAAGGGTTGTTACATCTACACTTGAAAATGTCTATGAAGTTGCTATCAAAGAAGAAGTAAAACCACCAACTCTTATAGTAGTTGGAAGTGTTGTAGGACTTAGAGAAAAACTGAATTTCTTTGAGGGGAAACCTTTGTTTGGAAAAAGTATAGCTGTGACTAGGTCTAGAAATCAAAATAGTGTATTAGTAGAAAAGATAATGGATTTAGGTGGGAATCCAATAGAGATACCTACTATTAAGATAGAAAAAATACAGAATAATACTAAATTGGAAAATGAAATAAAAAATATAAATGAATATAACTATCTAATACTAACCAGTAAAAATGCAGTAGAAATATTTTTTGAGAAGATTTATGAAGTGAATTTTGATTCAAGAATATTATCTAACCTAAAGATATGTGCAATAGGCTCAGCGACATCAAGTGAATTGAAGAAAAGAGGAATTACAGCAGATATAGTACCAAAAAAATTTGTAGCAGAATCATTATATGAAGAGCTATCATCAATTTTAACTGAAAATGATAAGATACTTATACCTAGAGCAGAAAACGCTAGAGACTATTTAGTTGATAAGCTTAAGGAAATTTGTGAAGTAACAGAAATACATACATATAGAACCGTGATAGATGAAGATAAAAGAAATGAAATATTAGATATTTTAAATTCGAATGAGATAGATTATATAACATTTACAAGTTCATCAACAGTAAATAATCTTATTGAGATTATAGGAAAAGAAAATATTAAAATCTTAGATAAAATAAAAGTATTGTCTATAGGGCCTATAACTACAGAGGCAATAAATAATTTAGGAATAAACTTATATAAAGAGGCTACAACATCTACAATAAATGGATTAGTAGATTTAATTATAGAAAATTAATTTTGGAGGATTGAGATGTTAAGAAGACCAAGAAGACTAAGAGCAAGTAAAGCAATAAGAAATTTGGTAAGAGAAACTAAAGTAAATGTAGAAGATTTAATATATCCTTTATTTGTAGTAGAAGGGGAGAATGTAAAAGAAGAAATTAAATCTTTACCAGATGTTTATCACTTATCAATAGACATGTTAGAAGAAGAAATAAAAGAAATAAGAGATTTAGGAATTGAACATATAATGTTATTTGGTGTACCAGATGAAAAAGACGAATGTGCATCACAAGCATTTAATGAGAATGGAATAGTACAAAAAGCGATTAGAAAGATAAAGGAAATAGATTCAAATATAAATGTAATAACAGATGTCTGTATGTGTCAGTACACAAGTCATGGACATTGTGGAATTTTAACAGATACTGGTTATGTTGATAATGATAAATCATTAGAATATTTAGCTAAGATATCTGTAAGTCATGCTAAAGCAGGAGCAGATATGGTTGCTCCATCTGACATGATGGATGGAAGAATACAAGCAATAAGAGAAGCTTTAGATGAAAATGGTTTGGAAAATATCGGTATAATGGCTTACAGTGTCAAATACGCTTCAAATTTTTATGGACCTTTTAGAGAAGCAGCTCATTCAGCACCATCATTTGGAGATAGAAAGACATACCAGATGGACCCTGCAAATAGCAATGAAGCTATGATAGAAACAGAACTTGATGTATTAGAAGGTGCAGATATACTTATGGTTAAACCTGCATTATCATATTTAGATGTTATAAGAAGAGTTAAAGATAATTTTGATTTGCCTTTAGCTGCTTATAATGTAAGTGGAGAATATTCTATGCTTAAGTTAGCTGTTAAAGAAGGATTATTAAATGAAGATGTAATTCTTGAAGCAATCACATCTATAAAGAGAGCAGGAGCAGATATAATAATAACTTACTTTGCTAAAGATATTGCTAAATTATTAAGAAAATAAGCTATTAAAATATAAAGTATTATGAAAAGTATAGAAATTGTAATTTGTTATTTTAAAATATTTTCATCTACAAGTTTAGTAATCTATAATCTTAGTAAATGAAAATATAAGTGACTTTACAATTTCTATATTTGTTTATGTATTTAATAAAAATTTTGGAGGGTAAAAAATGCTATATCCTATTAACTTAAAATTAGATGACTTAGATGTAGTCATAATAGGAGGAGGAGAGGTTGCATATAGGAAATGTAAAAACTTTTTAGATTTTAATAAGAGTGTTACTGTAGTTTCTAAACATATTTTAAATAAGTTTCATGATTTAGAAGGTAACATAAATATAATAAAAGACGATTATAAAGAAGAATATATAGAAAGTAGCTCTGTGATAATTGCTGCTACAGATAATAGGGAGCTGAATTTAGAAATAGGATTATATTGTAGAAAAAATAAAAAACTAGTAAATGTTGTTGATAATGTAGAAATATCAAATTTTACTGTTCCATCATATGTAAAAAGAGGTGATTTGCTTATAAGTGTATCCACAGGGGGTAAAAGTCCATCTTTGTCTTCAAAAATAAAAAAGGAGCTAGAAGAAAAATATACTGAGGATTATGAGGAATATTTGAACGTGTTAGGCGAGATTAGAAAAGAAGTTATAAAAAAATATCAAGATAAAAATAAAAGAAAAAGTATACTTAATATGTTGATAGTACTTGATTTAGATGAATTAAAAAAGTTTAATGTATAAAGTTTTTTAAAAAAAATATAAAAAAGCTGTTGACGAATTATTTTTAAGGTGATATAGTATTACTTGTCCTTAAGAAAAGGGCAAACATGAAAAATGAACTTTGAAAATTAAACAGTAGGTTAATTTATAAAACAAGAAACAAACCATAAAGCCAGATATTTAGATAACAATAGTATCTGAGCCTGATAAACTTTTATTTGAGAGTTTGATCCTGGCTCAGGATGAACGCTGGCGGCGTGCCTAACACATGCAAGTTGAGCGATTTACTTCGGTAAAGAGCGGCGGACGGGTGAGTAACGCGTGGGTAACCTACCCTGTACACACGGATAACATACCGAAAGGTATGCTAATACGGGATAACATATTTGAGAGGCATCTCTTGAATATCAAAGGTGAGCCAGTACAGGATGGACCCGCGTCTGATTAGCTAGTTGGTAAGGTAACGGCTTACCAAGGCGACGATCAGTAGCCGACCTGAGAGGGTGATCGGCCACATTGGAACTGAGACACGGTCCAAACTCCTACGGGAGGCAGCAGTGGGGAATATTGCACAATGGGCGAAAGCCTGATGCAGCAACGCCGCGTGAGTGATGAAGGCCTTCGGGTCGTAAAACTCTGTCCTCAAGGAAGATAATGACGGTACTTGAGGAGGAAGCCCCGGCTAACTACGTGCCAGCAGCCGCGGTAATACGTAGGGGGCTAGCGTTATCCGGATTTACTGGGCGTAAAGGGTGCGTAGGCGGTCTTTCAAGTCAGGAGTGAAAGGCTACGGCTCAACCGTAGTAAGCTCTTGAAACTGGGAGACTTGAGTGCAGGAGAGGAGAGTGGAATTCCTAGTGTAGCGGTGAAATGCGTAGATATTAGGAGGAACACCAGTTGCGAAGGCGGCTCTCTGGACTGTAACTGACGCTGAGGCACGAAAGCGTGGGGAGCAAACAGGATTAGATACCCTGGTAGTCCACGCTGTAAACGATGAGTACTAGGTGTCGGGGGTTACCCCCCTCGGTGCCGCAGCTAACGCATTAAGTACTCCGCCTGGGAAGTACGCTCGCAAGAGTGAAACTCAAAGGAATTGACGGGGACCCGCACAAGTAGCGGAGCATGTGGTTTAATTCGAAGCAACGCGAAGAACCTTACCTAAGCTTGACATCCCAATGACATCTCCTTAATCGGAGAGTTCCCTTCGGGGACATTGGTGACAGGTGGTGCATGGTTGTCGTCAGCTCGTGTCGTGAGATGTTGGGTTAAGTCCCGCAACGAGCGCAACCCTTGTCTTTAGTTGCCATCATTAAGTTGGGCACTCTAGAGAGACTGCCAGGGATAACCTGGAGGAAGGTGGGGATGACGTCAAATCATCATGCCCCTTATGCTTAGGGCTACACACGTGCTACAATGGGTAGTACAGAGGGTTGCCAAGCCGTAAGGTGGAGCTAATCCCTTAAAGCTACTCTCAGTTCGGATTGTAGGCTGAAACTCGCCTACATGAAGCTGGAGTTACTAGTAATCGCAGATCAGAATGCTGCGGTGAATGCGTTCCCGGGTCTTGTACACACCGCCCGTCACACCACGGGAGTTGGAGACGCCCGAAGCCGATTATCTAACCTTTTGGAAGAAGTCGTCGAAGGTGGAATCAATAACTGGGGTGAAGTCGTAACAAGGTAGCCGTATCGGAAGGTGCGGCTGGATCACCTCCTTTCTAAGGAGAATTGCCTACTGTTTAATTTTGAGGGTTCGTTTTTACGAATACTCAATTAGCACTTTGAGCAACAGTATAAACTGAACGCATGTGAAGTTTGTTTGTTGGCGCTGTGCGTTAGCACTTTGAAAACTGCATATATATTTAGTGATATGACATCTAATTTGTAATATATGAAGTTGATAACTTTAAAAAATTATCGAAGTTGATAGCTTCTAATCTATCAAACCTTTTTAACTGGTCAAGTTATTAAGGGTGCAGGGCGGATGCCTTGGCACTAGGAGCCGATGAAGGACGCGATAAGCTGCGATAAGCTTCGGGGAGTTGCACGTAAACTTTGATCCGAAGATTTCCGAATGAGGAAACTCACTTAGAGTAATGTCTAAGTATCATTAAGTGAATACATAGCTTAATGAGGGGAACTCAGGGAACTGAAACATCTAAGTACCTGAAGGAAGAGAAAGAAATTCGATTCCGTAAGTAGCGGCGAGCGAACGCGGAATAGCCCAAACCAATAAAGTTTTCTTTATTGGGGTTGCGGACATATCTTAAACGAAGAGGTATCGTAATTGAAGAGGTTTGGAAAGACCCACCACAGAAGGTAATAGTCCTGTATGTCAAACGAGAAAACTTCAGATATGATCCAGAGTACCACGGGACACGTGAAACCCTGTGGGAAGCAGGAGGGACCACCCTCCAAGGCTAAATACTACCTAGTGACCGATAGCGTATAGTACCGTGAGGGAAAGGTGAAAAGAACCCCGGGAGGGGAGTGAAATAGAACCTGAAACCCTGCACTTACAAGCTGTGGAAGCACATTTCTTGTGTGACCGCGTACTTTTTGTAGAACGGGCCAACGAGTTACGTTAAGTAGCAAGGTTAAGCACTTAAGGTGTGGAGCCGTAGCGAAAGCGAGTTTTAACTGAGCGTTCAGTTACTTGACGTAGACCCGAAACCGGGCGACCTACCCATGAGCAGGATGAAGCGAAAGTAAAATTTCGTGGAGGTCCGAACCCACGAGCGTTGAAAAGCTCGGGGATGACTTGTGGGTAGCGGTGAAATTCCAATCGAGCCCGGAGATAGCTGGTTCTCCCCGAAATAGCTTTAGGGCTAGCCTCAAGGTGAGAGATACGGAGGTAGAGCACTGAATGTCCTAGGGGGTATTGCACCTACCGAAGACTATCAAACTCCGAATGCCGTCATCTTATACTTGGGAGTCAGACTGTGGGTGATAAGATTCATAGTCGAAAGGGCAACAGCCCAGATCGTCAGCTAAGGTCCCTAAATGTAAGTTAAGTGGTAAAGGATGTGGGATTGCACAGACAACCAGGATGTTGGCTTAGAAGCAGCCACTCATTCAAAGAGTGCGTAATAGCTCACTGGTCGAGTGATCCTGCGCCGAAGATTTCCGGGGCTAAAACTTACTACCGAAGCTACGGCATCAGTAATGATGGGTAGGGGAGCTTCCCATACGGGTTGAAGCATGACCGTAAGGACATGTGGACAGTATGGGAGTGAGAATGTTGGCATGAGTAGCGAGATGTGGGTGAGAATCCCACAGGCCGTAAACCCAAGGTTTCCAGGGGAAGGTTCGTCCGCCCTGGGTTAGTCGGGACCTAAGCTGAGGCCGAAAGGCGTAGGTGATGGACAACAGGTTGATATTCCTGTACTACCGATAACCGTTTGAGAGATGGGATGACACAGTAGGATAAGCTAAGCACACTGTTGGTTATGTGTGCCCAAGCATTGAGGCAGTCAGAGTAGGTAAATCCGCTTTGATAATGCTGGGATGTGATGGGGAGCGAAATTTAGTAGCGAAGTAGCTGATTTCACACTGTCAAGAAAAGTCTCTATCGAGGTTAAAGGTACCCGTACCGCAAACCGACACAGGTGGGTGAGGAGAGTATCCTAAGGCCCGCGAGAGAACTGTTGTTAAGGAACTCGGCAAAATGACCCCGTAACTTAGGGATAAGGGGTGCCACCATACGGTGGCCGCAGAGAATAGGCCCAAGCGACTGTTTACCAAAAACATAGGTTTCTGCTAAGTCGCAAGACGATGTATAGGAGCTGACGCCTGCCCGGTGCTGGAAGGTTAAGGGGATCTGTTAGAGTAATCGAAGCAGTGAACTTAAGCCCCAGTAAACGGCGGCCGTAACTATAACGGTCCTAAGGTAGCGAAATTCCTTGTCGGGTAAGTTCCGACCCGCACGAAAGGCGTAACGATTTGGGCACTGTCTCAACAACAGACTCGGTGAAATTGTAATTCCGGTGAAGATGCCGGATACCTGCGACAGGACGGAAAGACCCCATGGAGCTTTACTGTAGCTTGACATTGGGTCTTGGTACTACATGTACAGGATAGGTGGGAGGCTTTGAAACCAGGACGCCAGTTTTGGCGGAGCCATCCTTGGGATACCACCCTTGTAGTACTGGGACTCTAACCATAGGCCATGAATCTGGTCTTGGGACACTGTCAGGTGGGCAGTTTGACTGGGGCGGTCGCCTCCCAAAAGGTAACGGAGGCGCTCAAAGGTTCTCTCAGTACGGTCGGAAATCGTACGTAGAGTGTAAAGGCAAAAGAGAGCTTGATTGCAAGACATACAGGTCGAGCAAGGATGAAAATCGGACTTAGTGATCCGGTGGTTCTGCGTGGAAGGGCCATCGCTCAACGGATAAAAGCTACCCTGGGGATAACAGGCTTATCTCCCCCAAGAGTCCACATCGACGGGGAGGTTTGGCACCTCGATGTCGGCTCATCACATCCTGGGGCTGTAGTAGGTCCCAAGGGTTGGGCTGTTCGCCCATTAAAGTGGTACGCGAGCTGGGTTCAGAACGTCGTGAGACAGTTCGGTCCCTATCCGTCGCAGGCGTAGGAAATTTGAGGAGACCTGTCCTTAGTACGAGAGGACCGGGATGGACGTACCTCTGGTGTACCAGTTGTTCTGCCAAGGGCATGGCTGGGTAGCTATGTACGGAATGGATAAGCGCTGAAAGCATCTAAGCGCGAAGCCAACTTCAAGATAAGATTTCCCACCGCAAGGGTAAGACCCCAGAAAGACTATCTGGTTGATAGGTCGAAGGTGTAAGTGCAGCAATGTATTTAGCTTATCGATACTAATAGGTCGAGGACTTGACCAATATTTATTTGATGTTCATTGATTAAAATATATATGTAGTTTTTAGAGTGCTAACTCTAAAGAATCTAGTTTTACTAGTCTCAATAACTTAATAGTAATATTAAGCATAAAGATTATGTGGTTACAATAGCAGAGAGGATACACCTGTTCCCATTCCGAACACAGAAGTTAAGCTCTCTAGCGCTGATGGTACTTGGTGGGAAACTGCCTGGGAGAGTAGGACGTAGCCACGTAATTTTTTTTGAGTAAATTTATAAAAAATAAAAAATTTTTATTTTTTGTGTTTAGACATGGCAAATTTGGGACATAATATAATTGTAAAACTTAATAGCAAAAATAAATTACTCAATCTCCCCCACTTAAAGGCCTCTATCCCCCATAGAGGTCTTTTTTATTATGTCTAATTTGCTATATCAGTTATTTTATTTATTTTAATTCTATCTTATTAGTCAGTATATTTATTTAAGTTTAGTATAATTTAACAGAAAATATATGTGATTTAACATCTATTTTAATAAATTTACTATATGTTCACTTTGTCTTAATATGTCCTTTACAAATAAAGAGTATTATTAATTTATAAGTAAATCGTATGACTAAACAAAGTATTTTGAGGAGGATAAAAAATGGCAGATATAAAACTAGAAAATGTCACAAAATCTTATGATAAAAAGAACACTGTTATAGAGAACTTGAACCTTACTATAGAAGATGGTTCTTTTACGGTATTGGTAGGCCCAAGTGGTTGTGGAAAATCTACTACACTAAGAATGATTGCTGGGCTTGAAGATATAACTTCAGGTAATTTAAAAATTGAAGAAAATGATGTAACAAGAACTGATGCAAGTAAGAGGGATATAGCTATGGTATTTCAGAATTATGCATTATATCCACATATGACTGTAAAAGAAAATATAGAATTTGGTTTAAAGAATAAAAAAGTTCCAAAAGAAAAAAGAGAAGAACTTATAACAGAGGTTATTGATATAGTTGGATTACAAGAATATTTAAATGTAAAGCCAGGAAATTTGTCTGGAGGACAAAGACAGAGAGTAGCATTAGCTAGAGCAATGGTTAAAAATCCAAAGGTATTTTTAATGGATGAACCATTATCAAATTTAGATGCAAAACTGAGAAATCAAATGAGGACAGAATTAATACAGTTACATCAAAAATTAAAATCTACATTTGTTTATGTAACTCATGACCAAGTCGAAGCAATGTCAATGGCGGATAAAATAGTTATAATGAACAAAGGAGAGATAATGCAAATAGGTTCTCCAAAAAAAATATATCAAGACCCTAAAAATTTGTTTGTGGCACAATTTATCGGAAATCCTTGTATGAACATATTAAATATGAAGGATAATATCAAACTTGGATTTAGGCCTGAAAAAGCTGTATTAGAAAGTATAAATATAGATATAAAAAATGATGATACTTTTAATTTACTTGGAAAGGTTATAACTAAAGAGGTATTAGGAAACGAAACTATATACTGTTTATCTGTTCTTGACAGTGAAGTAAGGGTTAAAACAGAAAACGATATATTTGATATAGGGAAAACTTTGAAAGTAAATGTATTAGAAAAGGATTTATATTATTTTAATAAAGATGGGCAAAGAATAAATGATATAAAAGAATGTAAGAATATGTATTCTAAAATCAAAGGAGATATTTATGAAAAAGCAATTTAATAAAGCATATTTGTACATAACACCTGCAATTATAGGAACTTTACTGTTTATAGTATATCCAATAATTAAGACAATATCGCTGAGTTTCAAATCAGGAAGTCTTCTTAGTTCAACTTTCGAAAATGTAGGATTAAATAATTACACAGAGCTTTTAAAAAATCCAGAGTTTATACAAACTATAACGAATACTGCAATTTATACTTTTTTTATGGTAATTATATCTATATCACTAGCTATAGTACTTGCTGTTTGGTTAAATAAAAACTCTATAATACACAATTTGACACAAAGTATAATCTTTACACCACATGTAATTTCACTAGTATCTGTAGCTGTATTGTGGCTTTGGATTATGGAGCCACAATATGGCTTTTTAAACTGGATACTGTCAACATTGCATTTACCAACATCAAAATGGCTTTCAAGTGAAAGTTCAGCTTTAATGTCATTGATTCTAATAGGAATATGGAAAACTCTTGGATACAATATTTTAATCGTGTTATCAGGTCTTAAATCGATACCAAACTATATATATGAGGCTTCTAAACTAGACAATGCAAACAAGATAACGAATTTCTTTAAGGTAACATTGCCATTATTATCGCCAACAATATTTTTTCTCATGATAACAACAACAACAGCATCATTTCAAGTATTTGACGAAATAAGCATAATGACACAAGGTGGTCCATTAGGTTCAACTAACATGTTATCTTATTATATATATGAGTCTGGATTTATATATTACGATATAGGGCAAGCAAGTGCAGCAAGTATGTTTTTATTAGCCATAGTTATGATTGCTACATATGCTAATTTCAGACTATTATCAAAAAAAGTTCATTATCAATAAATAAAAAATATATATTATAAGGCGTGTTAAAAAGGAGGACAAAATGGACATTATAAGACCTATTAAAAAAGATAAAGCTGATATAAAGAAAATAGTATCAAAATCAATAGAAGTATTAATTCTACTACTTTTATCTGCAATATTTATATTCCCTTTTATATGGATGCTGTCAACATCTTTTAAAAACCCACAAGAAATGATGCAACTACCACCTACAATAATACCAAACGATATAGTACTAGGAAATTATACTACAGCATGGAATTCAGGACCATTTTTTAGATATTTATTAAATAGTATCTTTGTGACAGGTAGTATTTTAATCGTACAGTTTTTAGTGATGGTTCCTGCAGCTTATGCATTTTCTAAGATTAAATTTAGAGGTGAGAAGGTATTGTTTGGACTATTACTCATAGGACTTATGATTCCTCCACAAGTAACTTTTTTACCTGTATATATGATGATGAGTAAATTTGGATTTATAAATACATATGTGCCACTTATAATTCCATTTATGACATCTTCATTTGGTATATTTCTGCTTAGACAAAATTTTATGCAGATATCAGATGAGATTATTGAAGCAGCTAAATTAGACAATACTTCGGACTTAAAAATAATGTTTAAAATAATGGTTCCTATGGCAAAACCAGCAGTAATAACATTTATATTATTTAATTTTATATATCATTGGAATAACTATTTCTGGCCTTTAGTAATGACAAATACAGATGCAATAAGGACTTTACCAATCGGAGTAGCTCTTCTTAAATCTTCAGAAGGAATTACTGCATGGAATGTAATAATGGCAGGAAATATAATTTTAATTTTACCAATAATTCTTGTTTATATATTTGCAAATAAAAAAGTAAAAGAAGCTTTTATGTATTCAGGAATAAAATAAAAAGTCAAAAACTAAATTTGGAGGATGGAAATGAAGCTTAAAAGAAAATTAGCAACAGGATTAGCAATAACATTATTATTAGGTTCTTTAGTTGGGTGTTCAAATTCTAATGACTCAAATACATCTAAAGGAGAAAAGACAGATAGCAATATTACAAAGATAGATTTCTGGGCACCTTTGGGTGGAACTAATGGTGAAACTGCACAAAAAATGGTTGACCAGTTTAATAGTGAACATAAAGACATACAAGTAAATATGCTAAAACAAAAAGATTACTATGAAAATGCAACAAAATTACAAGCTGCATTAACTTCTAAAGACCAACCAGATGTAACATTATTAGAAATAACTCAAACAGGTACATTTGCATCAGCAGGAGCTTTAGTAGATATGAGTAAATACTTTGATAAGGCATACCAAGAAAGATTTTTTTCTGGTCTTCTAACAAATTCATATTATGAAAATAAGTTTGTTGGTATGCCATTTAATAGAAGTACACCAATACTATACATAAATAAGGATATGGCAGTTAAAGCAGGCCTTGACCCTTCAGGACCAAAGTCATGGGAAGAACTTAAAACATATGCTAGTAAAATGACAAACAAATCAGAAGATACGTATGGATTTGAAACTCCAATAGATATTTGGTTCTATGAAGCTATGGTAATGCAAAGTGGAGGAGAAATAACTGATGGAAAAAAAGTAGCATTCAATAATGAAGCAGGTCAAGCACCAGTTAAATTCTGGCAAGATATGATGAAATCTGGAATAATGAAAATGCCACCTGGTGAAGATTATAATGCTTGGGATGTAGCAAAGCAAGATTTTGTAAATGGTAAAGTTGGTATGATATTTACATCAACAGCAGATTTAGCAGGTCTTATGCAACAAACAGACGGTAAGTTTGAAATATCAACAGCATTTTTACCAAAAAATCAAAAATATGCAACGCCTACAGGGGGAGCAAACTTAGTTATGCTTGAAGGTGGAACAGACAAAGAAAAAGATGCAAGTGCAGAATTTATGGAATGGATGACTCAAACAGATAAAATAGTTCAATTTAGTTCATCAACAGGATATCTGCCAACAACTGAAGATGCAACTAAATCAGAAAAATTACAAACATTGTATAAAGAAAAGCCACAATATAAAGTTGCAACTGACCAATTACAATATGCTGTTGCCCTTCCAATGTTAAATGGATATAAAGAAGCAACTGATAAGTTAATGGATGAAATTAAAAAAGGTCTTACTGATTTAAATGTGGCGCCAAAAGATGCAGTAAGCAAAGGAACTTCTGCAATGCAAGCAGTAATAGACAAGACTAATAAATAATTATAGACAGGTATGAAATGTTGATGAAATATCACCTGTAACATATATAGATTATAGATTGATTGAATGTATCCAATAATATATGAATGAAGAGGTAATGTAAATGACAAAAGTTATAGTATTATCAGTAGATTCTTTATTTGAAAAAGATTTAGAATTTGTAAAGAATCTACCAAATTTTAAATCTATCTTAGAAAATTGTTCTATGGTGAAAAATATAAATTGTGTATATCCAACTTTAACATATCCTTGTCATACAAGTATGGTTACAGGAGTATATCCTAAAAAACATGGAATATATCATAATGAAAAATTTGACCCCAATAAAGAAAATAAAGATTGGTATTGGTATTCAAAAGATATAAAAGTAAAGACAATTATAGATGTAGCAAAGGACAATAATCTGACTACTTCTAGTATCTTATGGCCTGTAATGGGTGCAAATCCAAATATAGATTATAATATTGCAGAGATATGGGCTCCTAATAGAGAAGATGACCCAAGAGAAATTTTTGAAAAAAGTTCAAGTAAGGTTATAATGGATAGTATTTATGATAGACATTGTCACTATATTGATTGGAAATTAGAGCCTAATATGGATTTGTTTGGAGTAAATTGTGCTATAGATGTAATAAAAGAATATAATCCAGATTTAATGTTAATACATCTAGCAACTTTGGACCATACACGACATAACCATGGTTTGTTTAATGAAAAAGTAAATGAAGCCTTGAAAATGAATGATAAATGGTTAGGAGATATAATTCAAGCTACAAAGGATGCAGGTACATATGAAGATACAAATTTTATAATACTTGGAGACCATGGTCATCTTAGAGTTGATAAAGTTGTAAATCCAAATGTTTTACTTAAATCACATGGATTTATAACAGTAGAAAATGGAGTAGTTAAGAATTTTGATGCCTATGTAAATTCGTCAGGTATATCAGCACAGATAATAGTAAATAACCAAAATAGATTAGAAGAGTTGAGAGTATTGCTTGAAGAGTTTAAAGAAGAATTATTTATAGAGAATATATTTACCAGAGAAGAAGCATCCAATCTTGGACTTGAAGGCGACTTTGAAATGGTAATTGAAGGAATTGAAGGAATTTCATTTGGAAATGATTTAGAAGGAAATATTATAAAGGATTCTGATATAAAAGATTACAAGTTTGCTGTTGCTACACATGGTCATTTACCTACTAAGGGGAATAGACCTCCGTTTATAGCTTTTGGACCTAAAATAAAAACAGGCGTAGTAGAGGAAGAAGGCGACTTAAGAGCTCATGCAGCAACTATATTAAGACTATTCGATTTGAAGCTAGACGGAGTTGAAAAAGAAGCATTTGATTTCATTATATAAACTGGATAAAGTATTTATTTTCCATTACTTATAGACTTCTATTATAAAGATAGAAGTCTTTTTTTATATTTTAGATTTAAGTAAAATTTAAATGGGTAAAATATTTAAAATAACTGAAACAATTCTAGAAAGGTATGATATAATAATACATGTTAGGAACTAATGTTCGAAAAGAAGGAGTGATACTATGGATTTTAAAATAAAGTCAGACTTCAAACCAACAGGTGACCAACCAGAAGCTATTAAATCAATAGTGGATTCTATAAATAGAAATGAAAAATTTTCGACATTGTTAGGTGTAACAGGTTCAGGAAAAACATTCACAATGGCAAATATAATACAACAAGTTAAAAAACCTACCCTAATAATGGCTCATAATAAAACACTAGCAGCACAACTTTATAGTGAGTTTAAAGAATTTTTCCCAGACAATGCAGTTGAATATTTTGTAAGTTACTATGATTACTATCAACCAGAGGCATATGTAGCTCACAGTGACACTTATATAGAAAAAGATGCAAGTATAAATGACGAAATAGATAAACTTCGACATTCTGCTACAGCATCTATTTTAGAAAGAAGAGATACTATAATAATATCTTCAGTATCTTGTATATATGGTTTGGGGGACCCAAAAGATTATAAAGAACTTATGTTATCTATAAGACCTGGTATGCAGAAGGATAGAGATGATGTAATAAAAAGGTTAATAGAGATACAATATGAAAGAAATGATATAAATTTTACAAGAGGGACTTTTAGAGTTAGAGGAGATATATTAGAAATATTTCCAGCTAGCAATGATGAAAAAGCAATAAGAATAGAGTTCTTTGGTGATGAAATAGATAGAATAACAGAAATTGATTATGTAACAGGAAAGATTGTTGGGACAAGAAATCATGTTGTTATCTTCCCCGCATCTCACTATGTAACAACACCAGAAAGAATTGAAAATGCAATTGTTCAAATTGAAGATGAACTTCAACAACAAATTGAGACTTTTAAAGAAAATGATAGGCTTTTAGAAGCACAACGGATTGAGCAAAGAACGAAGTATGACATAGAAATGTTAAAGGAGATAGGGTTTTGTCAGGGGATAGAAAACTACTCAAGGCATATTACTGGAAGAGACGAAGGAGAAAGACCATATACATTAATGGATTTCTTTCCAGATGATTATTTGATAATTGTAGATGAGGCACATGTTACTATTCCGCAAGTAAGAGGAATGTACGCAGGAGATAGATCAAGAAAAACATCTCTTATAGAAAATGGATTTAGATTACCTTCTGCACTTGATAATAGACCGTTAAATTTTCAAGAATTTGAAGGAAACATAAATCAAATATTGTTTGTAAGTGCTACACCAGGTCCTTATGAAATTCAACATTCTGAGACTATAGCTGAACAGATAATAAGACCAACAGGTCTTTTAGACCCAATTGTAGAAGTAAGACCTATAAATAATCAGATAGATAATTTAGTAGGGGAAATAACTAAAACAATAGAAAAAAATGAAAGAGTGCTTATAACCACTTTAACTAAAAAAATGAGTGAAGATTTAACTAATTACCTTAAAGAAATAGGAATAAAAGTTAAATATCTACATTCAGATATAGTTACATTAGAAAGAACAGAGATAATAAGAGACTTAAGACTGGGAAAATTTGATGTACTTGTAGGAATAAATTTACTTAGAGAAGGTCTAGATATACCAGAAGTTTCACTTATAGCAATTTTAGATGCAGACAAAGAAGGTTTCTTACGTTCCGAAACAGCATTAATACAAACTATTGGACGTGCAGCTAGAAATGAAAATGGAAGAGTTATTATGTATGCTGATAGGATAACTGATTCAATGCAAAATGCTATTGATGAGACAAAAAGAAGAAGAGCTATACAGAATTTATATAATGAAGAACACAACATAACTCCTAAGACTATACAAAAAAGTGTAAGAGATAGTATAGAAGCAACTAAGGTTGCAGAGGAAGAAGTTGTCTATGGAATAACTGATACAGATGATAAAGAAGAGATAAAAGATAATATAGAAAAATTAAAATCAGAGATGATGGAAGCTGCTCAAAACTTACAATTTGAGAGAGCGGCAGAATTAAGAGATAAGGTAAAACAGTTGGAAGAAAAATTGGAAAAATAGAAAGGTAAAAACAAGGTTATGGAAGATAAAATTATAATAAGAGGAGCAAAAGAGCATAATTTAAAAAATGTAGATTTAGAGTTACCAAGAGATAAGTTTATAGTTTTTACAGGATTGTCTGGTTCTGGAAAGTCATCTTTGGCATTTGATACGATATATGCAGAAGGCCAAAGAAGATATGTAGAGAGTTTGTCTGCTTATGCTAGACAGTTTTTAGGGCAAATGGAAAAGCCAAATGTAGAATATATTGAAGGTCTATCACCAGCTATTTCAATAGATCAGAAGACTACTTCAAAGAATCCACGTTCTACAGTTGGAACAGTAACAGAAATATATGACTATTTGAGATTGTTATTTGCAAGAGTAGGCGATGTATATTGTCCTACATGTGGTGAAAAAATAAGTCAAATGACTATTCAAGAAATAGTTGATAAAATGCTAGATTTTCCAGATAGAACTAAGTTGCAAATACTTTCGCCAATTGTTAGAGGTCAAAAAGGTACACATAAAAAGGTCTTAGATAATATTAAAAAAGAAGGATTTGTAAGAGTTAGAGTTGATGGGGAAAACTATGAAGTAAGTGATGATATTGTTTTAACTAAAAACCAAAAACACAGTATAGAAGTAGTAGTGGATAGAATAGTAGTCAAAGATGGAATAGAATCTAGACTTGCAGATTCAATTGAAACTGCGGTTAAACTATCAGATGGTCTTGTAATAGCTCAAATAATAGATGGAGAAGAGATTCTTTTCTCAACTAAATTTGCATGTCCAGAACATGGAATTGGGATAGAAGAATTATCTCCAAGAATGTTTTCATTTAATGCTCCTTTTGGAGCTTGTGATGTTTGTAATGGTCTTGGGGAAAGTAAAGAAGTTGACCCAGAACTAGTTGTACCAAATAAAGATTTATCAATAAAACAAGGTGCAGTGGCTGCTTGGGGTTCAACAGGTGTCAACGACGATACTTATTATAGCAAAATGATAAAAAGTTTAGCTGAGCATTTTAAGGTATCTTTGACAACTCCATTTAAAGATTTACCAGAAGATTTTGTTCAAGAGTTACTTTATGGTAAGGATAATATAATGGTAGAGTTTGTTTATGAATCAAAATTTGGAGGAACTAGAAATTATAAATCATATTTTGAAGGAGTAGTAGTAAACTTAGAGAGAAGATACAAAGAAACTAACTCAGAGTATATGAGAGACAAAATTGAAGAATATATGGCAGAAAGACCTTGTCCAAAATGTAAGGGATTGAGACTTAAAAAAGAGGTTTTATCTGTTTTAGTTGATGGAAAAAATATAATGGAAGTAACAAACTTATCTGTTAACGAATTGATAGATTTTATGGAAAATGTAACTCTTACAGAAAAGCAAAGATTTATAGCTCATGAGATTATAAAAGAGATAAAGGGAAGAGCTAAGTTTTTAAGAGATGTTGGTCTTGATTATTTGAATTTATCAAGAAAAGCTGGAACACTTTCAGGAGGAGAAGCGCAACGTATAAGATTAGCAACTCAAATCGGTTCAGCATTAGTTGGAGTGTTATATGTGCTTGATGAGCCAAGTATAGGTCTTCATCAAAGAGATAATGACAGACTTATAGGAACTCTTAGACATCTAACAGATTTAGGAAATACTTTAATTGTCGTAGAACATGATGAAGATACAATGAGAGAAGCTGATTATGTTATAGACATTGGACCTGGTGCAGGTATACATGGTGGTGAGATAGTTGCACAAGGAACTTTAGATGAAATAATAGAAAATGAAAACTCAATAACAGGTCAGTACTTAAGTGGAAAAAAACAAATATTAGTTCCTGAGACTACTAGAGAAGGAAATGGAAGTTTTATAGAAGTAATCAAAGCATCAGAAAATAACCTAAAAAATATTGATGTAAAATTGCCATTAGGTAAGTTTACATGTATAACAGGTGTTTCAGGTTCTGGGAAAAGTACACTAATAAATGACATACTTTATAAAGGTGTTGCAAGTAAAGTGAATAGACTAAAACAAAGAGCTGGTAAGCACAAAGAAATAAAAGGAATTGAAAATATAGATAAGGTTATAAATATTGACCAAAGTCCAATTGGAAGAACACCTCGTTCAAATCCAGCTACTTATACAGGGGTATTTGATTTTATAAGGGATATTTTTGCTGCTACTAATGAAGCTAAAGCAAGAGGATATAAAAAGGGAAGATTTAGTTTTAATGTAAAAGGTGGTAGATGTGAAGCTTGTAAAGGTGATGGAATAATAAAAATAGAGATGCACTTTCTACCAGATGTATATGTTCCTTGTGAGGTTTGTAAGGGTGAAAGATACAATAGGGAAACATTACAAGTAAAATACAAAGATAAAACTATATCTGATATACTAGATATGAATGTAGAAGAAGCTGTTGAGTTTTTTGAAAATATACCAAACATAAAAAGAAAGCTGGATACATTGATGGATGTAGGTCTTTCATACATTAAATTAGGACAGCCTTCAACTCAATTGTCTGGAGGAGAAGCACAACGTATAAAATTAGCATCAGAACTTAGTAAAAGACCAACAGGAAAGACTTTATATATATTAGATGAACCTACTACAGGACTTCATATGGCAGATGTAGATAAGTTAATTCACGTATTACAAAGATTAGCAGATACAGGAAATACAATTATAGTTATAGAACATAATCTAGATGTTATAAAGACTTGTGATTATGTAATAGACCTAGGCCCAGAGGGTGGAGATAAAGGTGGAACTATAGTTGCAACTGGAACACCAGAAGAAGTATCTAAAGTTGAAGGGTCTTATACAGGTCAATTCTTAAGTAAATATTTCTCTTAGGTTATATAAACTGTGTAAAATTTTAACTGTAAATATATAAAAATAAGTTGAAAATATTAGAAGTAAGTAAATTAAAAATAAATTGTAGATAATTACCAAACATAAAGTCCATATTGTTCTTCGTATTTGAGATTGCTTTTAAATCAATTATAGAAGATGATATGGACTTTAACTTGTGTACAATGCTGGAAATTGAATAACTTTTTAATTTTCACATTTTAGGGTATAATTTTAATATAAAACTTAATGTTTTGGAGGGCGATATGTTTGATATACAAGACCACTTAAAAAAATTACCTTCTGAGCCTGGTGTATATTTAATGAAGGATAAATACGACCATATAATATATGTGGGAAAAGCCATATCTCTAAAAAATAGAGTAAGGCAGTATTTTCAATCTTCAAAAAACCATACATCTAAAGTAAAATCTATGGTTAAGAATATATATAAATTTGAATACATTATAACAGATTCAGAGTTGGAAGCATTAATACTTGAATGTAATTTAATAAAAAGATATAGACCAAAGTATAATGTGTTACTTAGAGATGATAAAACTTACCCATATATTAAGGTGACTACAAATGAAGATTATCCAAGGATTTTAAAGGTTAGAAGGGTTCTTAAAGATAAAGCAAAGTATTTTGGACCATATACTAATATAACTGCGGTAAATGATACTTTAGACCTTATAAACAGTACCTATCCAATAAGAAGTTGTAAAATTGACATAGAAAAAGCGATAAAAAATAAAACAAGACCTTGTTTAAACTTACACATAAATAAGTGCTTAGGACCTTGTACAGGAAATGTATCCAAAGAAGAATATGGAAAGATGATAGAAGAAATTATAATGTGTCTATCGGGGAAAGAAGAAAAGTTGATGGAGCTCTTAAAAGAAAAGATGAATGAGAGTTCTATGAATTTTAGATTTGAAGAAGCAGCTATATATAGAGATAAAATAAAGAGTCTTGAAGAAATGATACAAAAACAAAAAATAGATGCTACTGTAACCGATTTAAATCAGGATGTAGTTGCGATGGCAAGAGCTCATAATGAAGCTTGTGTACAAGTATTTTTTATTAGAAATGGTAAGATTGTTGGGAGAGAACACTTTATACTAGAAGGGGTAATGGATAGCCCAAGAGCTTCTATATTGAGTTCATTTGTAAAACAATTTTACAATGAGCAAGAATATATACCTAAAGAACTAATTATAGAAGATGAGATAGAAGACAGTTGTATATTAGAAGAATGGCTATCGTCTAAAAAAGGGCAAAAAGTAACAATAAGAGTACCACAAAAAGGAGAGAAAAAAAGCCTAGTTGAAATGGTGAGAAAAAATGCAGTAGAGTACCTTGAAAAATTTTCTGATATGAACAAAAGGAAATATGAAAAAAGTATTGGAGCATTAGAAGAATTAAAACGATTGTTAAACTTAGAAAAATTGCCAATAAGAATAGAGTCTTTTGATATATCAAATATACAAGGAGTAGATTCAATTGGCTCTATGGTAGTCTATACAAATGCTAAAAAAGATAAAAAAGAGTATAGAAGATATAAAATAAAAACAGTCATTGGACCTAATGATTATGATTCCATGGCTGAAATTGTAGATAGAAGATTGAAACATGGAAATTTACCTGACCTTATATTGTTGGATGGAGGAAAGGGACAGGTTAGCGCTGTAAAAAAAGTATTAGAACTTAATGATGTAGACATACCACTTTGGGGAATGTACAAAGACGATAAGCATAGGACTAAAGGGTTAATATGTAAAGAAAAAGAAATCGAGTTGGATAAGACAACTAGTTTATATAGATTTATTGCTAGTATACAAGAAGAAGTTCATAATTATGCAATAACATATCATAGAAGTCTAAGAAATAAAGCTTTGACAAAATCTATCTTAGATGATATACAAGGGATAGGTGAAAAAAGAAAAAAAGCACTGATGAGTCATTTTAAAGATGTAGAAGCCATAAAAGAAGCTACTTTTGAAGAACTTTTAGAAGTAGAAGGAATGAATAAAAGCATTGCAGAGAATGTTTATAATTTTTTTAGGAAGGAAGAAAATTGATGGAAACTAGCAATAAAGTATCAATAAGAGAAATAATAAAAGATTTAAAACTTAAAGTAGTATACATGCCTGATGATGTAGATTATTATGTATACTCTCAAGATATAAATAGACCAGGTTTACAATTTGCAGGATATTTTGATTACTTTGCATATGAGAGAATACAAATAGTTGGAAAAACAGAATATAATTTCTTTGGATTGATGGATAATGAAATTCGAGAAGAGGTACTAAATAGATTTTTCTCATATGAAATACCAGCTTTAATAATTTCTAGAGATTTAGAAATAAAACCAGATGTGATTGAAAAGGCTAAAAAGTATAAGAGAATACTTTTAAGTACAAACAGAAACACAACTAGACTTATAAATAGATTATCAAACTACTTAGATAATAAGTTAGCACCACATACAACGATTCATGGAGTTTTAGTTGATATTTATGGTATAGGTGTTTTGATAAAGGGAGAGAGTAGTATAGGAAAGTCAGAAACAGCATTAGAACTAATTCAGAGAGGTAATAGATTAGTTGCAGATGATGCTGTAGAAATAAGAAAATTAGATGAAAGTATGTTGATGGGTCAGTCTCCTGAATTAATAAGACATTTCCTAGAGATAAGAGGAATAGGTATAATAGACGTCAGAAGTCTATATGGTGTAGGAGCTATCAAAAATTCTAAAATGATAGATTTAGTAGTACATTTAGAAGCTTGGGATGAAAATAAGTATTATGATAGGCTTGGATTAGATAAAGAATATGAAGAAATACTTGGTGTTAATGTAGAGAAGTTAGTTGTTCCTGTAAAGCCTGGAAGAAATACTGCTATGATACTAGAAGTAGCAGCAATGAACTTTAGACAAAGAGGAATGGGGTATGATGCAGCTCAAGAATTTACTAAGAAACTATCAAAACTTATTGATACTAAGTAATAGAGAGTGCATATAAAATAAAATTGTATAGAATAGTTATAAAATATATATTATATAATTGGAGTTTAAATTAGCTTTTAAGGTTATTAGTTTAAATTTAATACTATATTTAAATTTATTATATGATAAGGAAGTTGGAGTCTTTATGGGAATGAACTATTTTAGTAAGCTTTTAGAAAGTACTACTGAAAAAGAACTGCTCTTAAATAAAAAATCAAATAATATAAGTACAGCTAGATTAATATCTTTTTTAATATTGATAGCGGGATTTGCTATTGGATTTTACAATAAAAATATAGTAGGTATTTTTGTTGGAATTGTAGCATTGATTCTATTTATTTCACTTTTAGTTATTCATAATAAAATAAAAGAGGAAGAATCGTATTTTAAGAGTAAGTGTGAAGTGCTGGATAAGTATGTTAAGAGATTTGGTGATGAGTGGAAAGAATTCAAAATAGATGGAAAAGAATATATACAAGAAGAAAATTCACAAGCAAAAGATTTAGACTTATTTGGAAGAGCATCACTATATCAGTATATTTGTATAGCTAATACATCCTATGGAAAGAAGTCTTTAGCTAAGTCCTTATGGAATGAAAATCCAAACGATAATATAATCCTAGAAAGACAAACAGCAGTAAAAGAGCTATTATCAAAACAGGATTTTTCTATCCATATTCAGACCTTGAGTAATATAATTGGTAAGGAACAAAAAACCAACTCTGATGGAAGTATAGAGTCATTTATAGAGTATGGAGAAGATAAAAAAGTATATATACCTAAGTGGATGCATGTTTTTACTTGGGGTTTGCCTACTGCAACAATACTATCTTTTATATTTTTTATATTAGGGTTTTTGCCTATGCTACCTGTTTTTTTACTTTTTGTACTTCAGCTAGGATTTGGTGGGTTTGGGAATACAAAGCTTATGCAGACTTTATCCCCATTATTCTCATTTAGTAGAAGTATACAAGTATATGAAAAGATGTTTGAAGTTTTAGAGAAAGAGACATTTGAAAGCCCATATTTAAAAGAATTACAAGCAAAACTTTCTAAAGGTAATGGTGTTTCAAAAGGTATTAAACAGCTGAACTCAATAGGTAATGCAGTAAACTTAAGATATAATCAAATAGTTTATATACTTGCTTGTGGTGTTCTTATGTGGAATTATCACTGTGCAGAATCTCTAGAAAGATGGAAAAGTGTATATGGAAATCAAATTAGAGGATGGCTTGAATCTATTGGAGAGTTTGAAGCTTTGATAAGTTTAACTATTATTGGTCAAGTAAAAGAAAATACATGTTTTCCAATAATAAAAAGCGAAAGTATTCCAAAGTTAGAAGTTGAAGAAGTATACCATCCATTAATAGCAGAGAAAAGTGTTGTAGCAAATTCAATAAAATTAAATTCTCAAACCTGTATCATTACAGGTTCAAATATGTCAGGTAAGACGACATTTTTAAGAAGTATTGGTGTAAATTTAGTATTGGCGTATGCAGGTGCTCCAGTATGTGCTAAAAATTTTGATGCCACATGTATGTATATATTTACATCTATGAGAATACAAGATGATGTAAGCCAAGGTATATCAACTTTTTATGCTGAAATTCTCAGAATAAAATCAATGATTCAATATAGTATAAAAGAATTACCGATGTTAGTTTTAGTTGATGAGATTTTTAAAGGAACTAACTCTGCTGATAGAATTATTGGAGCAAGTGAGGCAGTAAAGAAACTATCAAAGCCATGGATTATAAGTATGGTTACAACACATGATTTTGAGTTATGTGACCTTTCAAGTGGTGGAGATGTAGAGATTGTAAACTACCATTTTTCAGAGTACTATGTTGATGATAAAATCTATTTTGACTATGCCATAAAAGATGGAAGATGTAAGACTACAAATGCAAAACAGCTTATGAAAATGGCAGGGATACTTTAAGAAAGATAAGCGTAGAAATGTAGCTTATTATGATTAAAATAGAAAGGATTGTATAAAGTACTTAAAAGCACTTTATACAATCCTTTTATTTGAGAATATTTTAGTTTTTCAATTTGTTAAAATTTATTTAGCTTCTTCACAAGCACATTCTTTTGGACATTCTTCATAAATACAACTCTTATCAAAGTAATGAGTATGAAGGTATTTATGAGCTACATCGCTATTTGGATCTCCAAAGAAGTCTTTATAAATAGCTTGTAAGTCAGGATTTTCATGAGACTTACGAATAGCCTTATTTCTATCTATCTCATACAATGCATTAGCACGTCTATCAATTATATCAGTATTACCATGATGGTAAGGTTGACCAGCTCCTCCAACACATCCACCAGGGCATGCCATAACTTCTATGATATGGTATTTACATTCTCCACTTCTAACTTTATCCATCATTTTTCTAGCATTTTTAAGTGTATTTACAATACATACATTGACTGTAGTTCCATCAACATCTATACTTGCTTCTCTGATTCCCTTAAGCCCTCTAACATTAGTAAAGTTTACATTATCTAAAGTTTTGTTAGTTATCTTTTCATATGAAGTACGTAGAGCAGCTTCTAAAACTCCACCACTCGCTCCAAATATAGACGCAGCACCAGTAGATTTTCCTAATGGATTATCAAAATCCTGGTCTTGAAGATTAGGTAAATCAATAGCAGCTTCTTTTATCATCTTAGCTAACTCTCTAGTAGTTATAGAAAGGTCAACATCTAATATTCCAGATTCACTTAATTCTTCTCTTGAAGCTTCATACTTCTTAGCTACACAAGGCATTACAGATACAACATAAAGGTCATCTGGATTAATTCCTAGTATTTTAGGTGCATAGTAATTCTTAGCTATAGAACCAAACATACCTTGAGGAGATTTACAGCTAGATGCTAGATTTAATTGGTCTGGATAATTGTGTTCTAAGAAGTTTACCCATGCAGGGCAACAGCTTGTTAATATAGGTAGATTTTCACCTTTTTGAATTCTTTCTATAAATTCAGTAGCTTCTTCCATTATAGTGAAGTCTGCACCAAAGTTTGTATCGAATACATGCTCAAACCCAAGTGCTTTTAAAGCAGCAACCATTTTTCCTGTAGATATTGAACCTGGTTCTAATCCAAACTCTTCACCAATAGCAACTCTTACAGCAGGGGCAACTTGCACTACTATAGTTTTTTCTTTTTTATTTAAAACATCCCATAGTTTAGGAACATTATCTACTTCTGTTAACGCTCCAGTTGGACAGACAGAAATACATTGGCCACAGAATGTACACTCTGTTTCAACCATATCAGCATTAAAAAATGTACTAACTAAAGTATTAAATCCACGATTAACTCCAGATAATGCTCCAACTGTTTGGATATCATTACATACAGTTTCACATCTTCTGCATAATATACATTTAGAATGGTCTTTAACTAAAGATTTAGTAGAGGTATCTTTACCTGCAAAAGACTTAGAACCTTGATATCTTATCTTTCTTACTCCTAAATCAGCAGCTATAGTTTGTAATTCACAGTCTCCATTTTTTTCACATATAAAACAATCTTGTGGATGGTCTGATAATAGTAACTCAACAATAGTTCTACGAGCATTTAATGCTTTAGCACTATTAGTTTGAACTCTCATACCTTCCTTTATAACTGTTCCACAAGCTGGAACTAAACCTCTCTCTGTCTCAACCATACAAACACGACAAGAAGCACAAGTATCAAGCTTATCTATCTCATTCATATGTAAATGACAAAGGTTATGTATTTTTATATTTATTAGTTTTGCAGCATCTAAGATAGAAGTTCCACTAGGTGCTGAAACATGTTTGCCATTGATAGTTAAATTAACTAAACTCATTGTTATTCCTCCTCCAAATAAGTTATTTCTTGATTATAGCATTAAATGTACAATTATCTATACAAGCACCACATTTTAGACACTTAGAAGTATCTATTGTATGTTGTTCTTTAACAGAACCTGTTATACAACCAGCAGGACACACTCTAGAACATTTTGTACAACCCTTACAAGCATCTGTTATGAAGTAAGAAAGTAAGTTTTGACATTTGCCAGCAGGACATTTCTTATCTACAACATGTGCTATATACTCATCTTTGAAATATTGAAGAGTACTTAAAACAGGGTTTGGAGCAGCTTTACCAAGACCACATAATGAAGCAGTTTGTATAGTTTCAGCAAGGTTTTCTAGGTCGTCTAAATCTTGTAGAGTACCATTACCTTCTGTAATTTTAGTTAATATTTCTAATAATCTCGTAGTACCTATACGACAAGGTGTACATTTACCACAAGATTCTTCAACAGTAAACTCAAGGAAGAATTTGGCTATATCTACCATACAGTCAGATTCATCAAGAACAAGCATACCACCAGAACCCATCATTGAGCCTATAGAGCTTAATGAACCAAAATCTATAGGTATATCTAAATGTTCAGTTGGTATACATCCACCAGACGGTCCACCTGTTTGAACTGCCTTGAAGTTTTTGCCTTCAGGAATTCCTCCACCAATTTCAAATACAATATCTCTTAAAGTAGTACCCATTGCAACTTCAACAAGACCTACATTTTCTACTTTTCCACCAAGAGCAAAAACTTTAGTACCACTAGAATCATCAGTACCTAAGTTAGCAAACCAGTCTCCACCCTTAAGTATGATTGCTGGAATATTAGCAAAAGTTTCAACATTGTTTAAGCAAGTAGGAGATTTCCATAATCCACTTTTAGAAGAACTATAAGTCTTCATTCTAGGTTCACCACGTCTACCTTCAATTGAATGCATTAAAGCTGTACCTTCACCACAAACGAAAGCTCCTGCACCGTATTTTAATTCTAATTTGAAGTTAAATCCAGTACCTAAGATATTTTCACCAAGTAAGCCATGTGCTTCAGCTTGAGCTATAGCTACTTTTAGTCTTTCTATAGATTTTGGATATTCAGCTCTTATATATATGTACCCTGTATCAGAACCTATAGCATATCCACATATTGCCATAGCTTCTAGTACACTATGAGGGTCTCCTTCAAGTACAGATCTATCCATGAATGCACCAGGGTCTCCTTCATCAGCATTACAGACAACGAATTTTTTATCAGTTGGGCCAGCAGGATTCTTTGAAGCAGCTTCCCATTTAGAACCTGTAGGGAATCCAGCTCCTCCTCTACCACGAAGACCAGAAGTCTTTACTTCTGCAATAACTTCTTGAGGAGTAAGAGTCGTTAAACATTTACCTAGAGCTAAATAACCATCATTAGCAATATAATCCTCTAAACTATCTGGGTCTATAAGCCCACAATTCTTTAGAGCTATACGTAATTGTTTTTTGTAGAAAGACATTTCTTCTTGTGCTTCTACTTTTTTATTTAAAGATTCTTCTTCATATAATAATTCCTCAACAACTGTATTTCTAATTAAGTGATTTTGAACTATCTTTTCAGCATCAGATGGTTCAACTTTCACATAGAAAACGTTATCAGGATAAACTTTTACGATAGGACCTTGAGCACAGAAACCAAAACAACCTGTTAAACGAACATCAACCTTGTCTTGTATTCCTGATTTTTTTATTTCATTTTCTAACTCACTAACTATTTCCATACTGTTTGAAGATGTACATCCAGTATCACAACAAACAAGTAATTCTCTTCTTAATACATTTTCCTTAGAATAATTTTTTCTTAGGCTAAGACTAGGTTTTAGCTCATCAGCTAAAACTTTTAATTCATCAAATGAATTTACTTTACGCATTATTTATTCACCCCTCTTAACAATTCAATTCTAATTCTCTATAAGTATCCAATATTTCGCTTACTTGATCTGGTTTTACTTTACCATAAACTTTACCATTTACAGTAACAACTGGAGCTAAACCACATGCCCCCAAACATCTTAAACCTTCTAAAGAAAATTTAAAATCACTAGTAGTTTCTCCAACTTTTATACCAAGCTGTTTTTCAAAAGCACTTAATATCTTATCAGCACCTTTTACAAAACATACAGTACCTAGACAGACACTTATTTTATACTTACCTACAGGTTCTGTAGTGAAATAAGAATAGAATGTAACAACCCCATATACCTTTGCAGGAGCTACTCCAAGTCTTTTAGCAACATGAAGTTGTACTTCTTTTGGAAGATATCCAAATATACCTTGAGCTTCATGTAGAACTTGTATCAAAGCACCTTCCTTTGTTGCAAGAGAGTCAATAAATATATCTAATTCGTCAAATAACTGCTTGTTGTGTGAAATAAAATCGCACATAACAAATCCCCCTTTTCTTTTTAAAGTTATTATTTTTCATAAAATAATTAACCATGAGTTGACACCAATATTATGTTGGTGAACAAAACCAAAACAATAAAGAAAGAATAATATACAACAATTTCTTTATTCATAAAAACAATGCAAAAAAGTTACCTATTAAAAAAAAACTATACTAGTCTATTATAATATAAAATAATTCAGAATAGTTAAAAAAAATAAAAAAAATGGACTGAATCCAATAAAAAAAAAATAATATATATAAAAAACTTTAAAAAATAAACCAAAAGGTAAAATTTTTATAAAATAAAAGATTTATAAAACTGATGATAATAGTCTAGAAATTGATTCCTTGATTTTTATATAAGTAGACCTAGAATTATATACATCTAATGTTATTTCTTTTGAATCTAAAATATCATTTTCAAATATAACTCTTTGCTCTAGTGCTTTTTTTGAAGAGTACATAAATGCATTTACTTCAAAATTAAGCTCAAAGCTTCTTATATCCATATTAGCTGTTCCTATAGAACATATAGAGTCATCTATAACTATTGTCTTAGCATGTAAAAATGCATTTTCACCATAAGTGTAGATTTTAGCTCCAAATTTTAAAAGTTCTCCAGCATATGAATATGATGCCCAGTATACAAAAGGATGGTCAGGTTTAGAAGGAATCATAATTCTTACATCAACACCAGATAAACAAGCTATTTTTAAAGTATCTATAAATGTTGAGTCAAGTATTAAATAAGGACTCTGTATGTATATATACTTTCTAGCTTTCTGAATCATTTTAAGGTAACCATATTTAATTTCATCAAGTTCTAATATATCTGGACCACTTGATACTATCTGAATCCCAATATTTTCAGAAGGACAATCAGAAGGTGTTTCACTTTCTACGAAGTACTTTTCTAAATCTAAATCTTCTTTAGTTGTATATCTCCAATCAAGGATAAACCTCATATTTAGGTCAATTACACAATCACCAGTAAGTTTAGTATGTGTATCTCTCCATAGACCAAATTTTGGATTTCTACCTAGATATTCGTCTCCAACATTGTATCCACCTACAAATCCTACTTTTCCATCAATGACAACTATTTTTCGGTGGTTTCTGTAGTTTAAGTTAAAGTTTACAATTTTTAAGAATGATGGAAAGAAACTTCCAACTTTAACACCACTTTCTTTTAATCTAGAAAGTGTACTATTTTTTAGTGTTCTACCACCAACGGCGTCAAATAAAAGTCTTACTTCTACACCTTCTTTGGCTTTATCTACTAGAATGTCAATTATTTCAGTTCCGATTTTGTCATCTTTGAAAATGTAAAACTGTATGTTTATATATTTCTTTGCTTTCTTAAGTTCTTCAAGAAGAGTGTTAAAAAATTGACTAGACTCAGCGTAAATCCACACATCGTTATTATTGGTATAATGAGCATTATTTGAATTAGCTAATGCATAAATCATATCCTTATGTTGATGTATCTCTGAATTAATTTCAGATGTAGATTGTAATTTAACTTGAGTATCTAGTATATTGCTTTTGATTATCTTATCATCCTTTTCTTTTAATCTAAACATATTGTTTTTTGAAATATTTCTGCCAAAAGCTATATAAAGTATAAATCCAAGAGCTGGTATTAATACTAATATAAGAAGCCATGTTAGAGTTGTATTTATATTTCTCTTTTCTCTAAAAATGAGATTTAGTATAACCATGAAATTAATTATATATATTGTAGTAACTGCTATTTCATATATTGACATTTCGAAAAATGATATATCAAACATAAAATTTCCTCCTTTAAATATTTATTAAAATAAGTAATTATATATAATAACACAAACATATATCTATTATATATAATACCTCAACAATAAAAAAGTAAAATAAATATTCGAAAGGTAAATTTTTCAAATTCAATATAAATTATTTCGAAATTAACAAAGTTGGTATATAATAAATAATATAATTATATGAGACAAGTATATATAAACATATAGTATATTTTTTATATTAATAAAATTTATTATATATCATATTGTTATTATATAATTATTGCCATAAAAAGACAAGGAAAAGTATAATTTTTAAGGGGGAAGGATTTATGAGTAAAGGATTCTTGACACCTGGGGAAACTGCACAAGCAACTATAAGTGCAGGCATTAAAAAAGCGAATATTTCAACACAAAATGCAATTTTATTAGGTTTACTTGGAGGAGCATTTATAGGTTTTGGGGCATTGGGTAGTATAATAATTAGTCAGACTTTTGGTAAGATAGACCCAGGAATAGCTAGTTTTTTAAGTGCTATGGTCTTTCCAGTAGGTCTTATGCTTGTAGTGGTAGCAGGGGCAGAATTATTCACTGGAAATACCTTAATGTTTATTCCACTTATGGATAAAAAAATAACATTAGGGAAAATGCTAAGAAACTGGGGATTAGTTTATTTTGCAAATCTAGTAGGTTCACTACTTTTAGTGGCACTTTTATATTATTCTTCTACATTAACAGGGGATGTAGCTACAAAAGCCATAGCTGTAGCAGAAGCTAAAGTTAATTCAACGATAGTTTCAATGTTTTTAAAAGCAATACTTTGTAACATTTTAGTAGTTTTAGCTGTATGGATGGCTACAGCATCTCAAGACATAGTATCTAAGTTAGCCTCATGTTGGACAGTAATAATGTTATTTGTGTTATGTGGATTCCAACATAGTGTTGCAAATATGTTTTTTATACCAATGGGAATGGCATTAGGAGCAGATATTACTATGGTTCAATTAATAACTAATTTGGTATTTGTAACGCTTGGAAATGTAGTTGGAGGTTCTATAATAGTTGGGGGAATTTATTATCTTTGCTATGTGAAAAATAGTTAGATAAATAATACGAATTAAATAGCCTTTTAAAGCATTGATATCAGCGATATTGATGCTTTTTTTAAATTATTTATGTTCTTTTATATGTTGTTATTTTTTTTTTTTTACTTTATTATATATTTATTGAATATAGTTTGGAATTAAAAAACTTAAAAATATGAAATCTGTATGATAAGCAAAATCATATATTATTGAATATAGTTAATACTATATATTAATATAATTTAGATAATAATGACAACTGAAGTTTAGTATAATTTGGGAGGAAATACAATGAATAATCAAGATATACATGAAAATTTATTAAATATATTAAGCAAAGATGATATAAAAATAGATGAACCTATGAAAAAACATATCTCATTTAGAGTTGGAGGGCCAGCCGATATATTGGTTAGACCTAGAACTGAAGAGCAGTTAAAAAATGTACTTCAATTAGTGAAAAAAGAGTCTATTCCATATTTAATAATTGGAAATGGCTCAAATATTCTAATTAAAGATGGTGGAATAAGAGGCATAGTAATAGAACTTGCAGACAACTTTAATTCTTATGAGATAAAGGGCACTAAAATAATTGCTCAGTCAGGAGCTTTATTATCTGTTTTAGGTAAAGCTCTTCAAAAACAAGAATTAAAAGGATTTGAGTTTGCCTCAGGTATACCTGGAACATTGGGTGGAGCATTAGCCATGAATGCAGGAGCATATGGTGGTGAAATGAAAGATATAGTAAAATCGGTAAGATTAATAGATATGGAAGGAAATATCTTTGAACTGTCAAATGAACAGATGGAATTTGGGTATAGAAAAAGTATAATAACGAAAAATGGGTATATAGCTTTATCAGCAGAAATAGATTTACAAAAAGGAAATTATGATGAAATAAAAAGTTTAATGGATGATTTAACAACAAGAAGAACAACTAAGCAACCATTAAATTTTGCTAGTGCAGGAAGTACATTTAAAAGACCAACAGGATATTTTGCAGGGAAGTTAATAGAAGAAACTGGACTAAGAGGACTTACTTTAAGAGGTGCTCAAGTATCTGAGAAGCATTGTGGATTTGTGATTAATTTAGGAGAAGCAAGTGCTAAAGATATTTTAGATTTAATATATGTTATAAAAAGTGCTGTATATGCCAAGTTTGGGGTTATGTTGGAAGAAGAAGTCAAAATACTTGGAGAGGATTAACAAATGAAAATATTGGCTGATTATCATACACATACATTATATAGTCATGGTAAGGGAACTATTGAAGATAATGTAAAGGTGGCCATTGCTAAAGGGATAAAGACAATCGGAATATCAGACCATAGTTATAAACATATTGCATATGGTGTAAAGAGGAAAGATATTCATAAAATGAGAGAAGAAATAAATTCTTTGAATGATAAATATAGTGATATAAATATACTTTTGGGTATGGAGTGTAACATATTAGATGATAAAGGTAATATAGACATGGATGAAAAATTTATAAAAGAACTTGACTATATCATGGCTGGATACCATTTTGGTTCTACTCCTACATCATTTGGAAGTTTATTAAATCATTGTAATAACTATATTTTTAAAACTGAAAAAGCAAAAGAGTATAATACAAAAGCCGTAATAAATGCTATGAATAATAATGATATTTTTGTAATTACACATCCTGGTGATAAAGGTGATGTATATATAGAAGAAATAGCGAAGGTAGCAAAAAAGACAGATACAAGGCTTGAAATAAATAGTAGTCATTCTTTTTTAAATGTAAAACAAATAAACGAAATAAAAGAAATAGGAAATAAATTTATAATAGGGTCAGATGCACATTGCCCAGAAAGAGTGGGTGATTTTAAACGAGCTATGAAAGCTGTATATGATTCAAATATGGATATATCATTAGTAGAAAATATTATAGTGTGATAATCGAAAGATAAAAGTGTAATAAACAGAAGATAAAAAGGAGGAGTTAGCAATGAAATTTGTTATAGTTACAGGTCTTTCAGGGTCTGGAAAAAGTGAAACAATGAGAGCTTTAGAGGATATGGGATTTTATTGTGTAGATAATCTACCTCCTGCTTTAATAACTAAATTTGCAGAATTATGTTATCAACCAAATTCAAGTATTGATAAAGTTGCTCTAGGTATAGATATAAGAGGAAGAAAGTTTTTTGAAGCTCTTCATGAAAGTTTAAACTATCTAGAAAAAGAAAATTATGAATATGAAATGGTGTATCTAGATTGTAATGATGATGTATTGTTAAAGAGATATAAAATGACAAGAAGAAATCACCCATTGGCGAAAGACATGCAAATTCCAGAAGGTATAAAAATGGAAAGAAAAATAATGGAGCCTTTAAAGGGATTTTCTACATGCATAATTGACACAACTAATATGAAACCAAAAGACCTTAAAGAAGAAATAAAGAAAATATATTCTTCTGGTGAAGATAATCCTAATTTAACTATATCTGTAGTATCTTTTGGATTTAAACATGGTATACTTGCGGATGCAGATTTAGTATTTGATGTAAGATTTCTTCCTAATCCATATTATGTTGAAGAATTGAGATCTAAAACTGGTGACGATAAAGAAGTTAGAGATTATGTTATGAATTCTAAAATTAGTGAGGAATTTTATGTAAAACTTTTGGATATGATTCATTTCTTAGTACCTCAATATATAGAAGAAGGAAAACAACATCTAGTAATTGGTGTTGGATGTACAGGTGGAAGACATAGGTCAGTTACTATAACAAATCTTATAGCGGAGGATTTATCTAATAAAGGATATAGAGTTGTAAAAAAACACAGAGACTCTATGTTACGATAATGGAGGCAAACATGGCTAAATTACTTATTATTGTAGGAATTTTAGGTTGGATTGCATTAATTGTATCGTTATTTATATATAAGAAAGCAAAGAATGAAAAAGTAAGGTTATTTCAGAGGTCTGTTATTGAAAATAGAGACCCTAATGTAGTAGTAATAGGTGGAGGAACTGGTCAATCAGTGTTTCTGAGGGGGCTTAAACACTCTACGCAGAATATAACTGCGATTGTTACTGTTGCTGATGATGGTGGAGGTTCAGGAGTATTAAGAGAAGACTTAGGAATGCTTCCACCAGGAGATATAAGAAATTGCCTGTTAGCACTTGCAAATATAGAACCAACTATGAATGAAGTTATGCAATATAGGTTTACAGAGGGACTTTTAAAAGGTCAAAGTTTTGGGAATCTATTTTTAGCTGCTATGAATGGATTATATGGAAACTTTGAAAAAGCTGTGTATAAATTAAGTGAGATTTTTGCTATAACAGGTAGGGTTTTGCCAGTAACACTAGAAGATGTAAACTTAGTTGCCAAATTAAAAAATGGTGAAATAGTAAATGGCGAATCTAGTATACCTGAAGAATCAAAAAATCAAAAAAGTTCTATTGATGAGATTTTTTTAAATCCTAAAGATGTTAAACCATTAGGAGATGTTATTGCATCTATTTATGATGCTGATATTATAATTATGGGTCCTGGAAGTTTATATACTAGTATAATACCAAACTTACTTGTAGATGGTGTTGTAGACGCCATTAAAGCCTCTCTAGCGCCAAAAGTGTATATATCAAATATAATGACTCAACCAGGGGAAACAGAAGGATATAATGTATTAGAACATATTAATGCGATAATAAAGCATACTGACAATAATTTGATAGATTATGTGATAGCAAATAACGAAATATTGCCAGAAGGAATGCTTGATTTATATAAACAAGATGGAGCAGAACAGGTTTTACTAGATAAAAAACAAAAAGATAAGTTAAAAGAGATGGGTATAAAAACCGTAGAAAAAAATTTGATTGAAATAAAAAATAATTATATAAGACATGATGCAAAATATATATCTAACATAGTTATTGAGTTAGCCCTAAATCATAATTACAACAAAAGTTAGTAAAAAAGGATTTTAAAAAAAAGTGTAGAAATCCTTATCATTATGTTAGTTTTAAGGAGTGAACATCGATGAGAGAAGAGGTTAGTGCTGGTGGTGTAGTCCTGTTTGGCAATACGATTCTTTTACTAAGGAAGTTCAATGGAGATTGGGTGCTACCCAAAGGAAAAGTAGAAGAAGGGGAAAATAACCAAGAGGCAGCATTACGTGAAGTAAGCGAAGAAACTGGAGTAAAAGCAGATATATTGAAATATTTAGGTGAAATACACTATACATTCAAAGAAAACTGGGATGAAAATAGAGCAGTTCATAAAACAGTTTTTTGGTACTTAATGCAAGCAAAAAATATGGATACTATTCCACAAAAAGAGGAAGGCTTTATTGATGCTAAATTTATCCATCTAGATAGAGTGGTAGACCTAGCTAGGTATGATGATGAAAAGGAAATAATAAAGGTTGCCTTACAGGAAATAAAAAAAAGGTTAAAGAAAAATTAGTTAATGGGTGATATATATGTCTTTTTCAACTGAAACCAAAAATGAACTAGCGAGAATTGTATCTGAGAATGAATGTTGTAATATAGCTGAACTGTCAGCTCTAGTTAAATCAGGGGGAAGTATACAAATTGTTGGATATAAAAAACTAAATTTAAAAATAACAACAGAATTAAACTCAATAGCCCGTAAAGTCTTTAAGTTATTAAAAAAGAATTTCAGCATAAATACTACAATTTCTGTAAATAAAAATCAAATGTTAAAGAGAAATAATAGTTATGTATTAATGGTAACAAGTGAAATGGGTTCAGAAATGTTATTAAAAAAATTAGGTGTATTGGAAGAAAAAGAGGGATTTTTTACTATAAATAGAGTTCCAGAAAGTTTGGTTAAACATGAGGGATGTAAAAGAGCTTTTATAAGAGGAGCTTTTCTTGGTGGAGGTTCTATAAGTGATCCAGAAAAAAACTATCATATGGAATTTGTAACTAACAATGAGGATTTTGCAGATTCATTAAAAGAACTTATAAATTCTTTAGGCTTTAATAGTAAAATTGTGGCTAGAAAAAATAATTATGTTGTTTATCTTAAAGAGAGTGAACAAATATCCGATTTATTAAGTATTATAGGAGGACACCACGCTCTTTTAAGTCTCCAAAATACTAAAATAGTAAAAGAAATGAGAAATAATGTAAACAGAATAGTAAATTGCGAGACAGCTAACCTTTCTAAAACAGTAAATGCAGCCGTAAGACAAGTAGAAAATATTAGACTAATACAAGAAACTATAGGGATTAGTAGCTTACCAGAAAATTTACAAGAAATAGCCAAGATTAGAATTGAGTATGAAGATATGACTCTCAAGGAGCTTGGAGAGATGTTAGACCCGCCAATAGGAAAATCTGGTGTCAATCATAGACTTAGAAAAATAGAAGAAATCGCGACAGACTTGAAAAAAAAATCATTATAATAAATTTGAGGGGACAATCTCAAAATAAGAATTAATTTCAACATATAGGGTTATAGGTGGAAGTTAATTCCTATTTTGAGATAAAAGTCTCTGTTTTTGTTTTAAGACATGTATTTGTGGTAAAATTAAATTTATAAAACAGGAGGTGATTTAATGGAAAAAGATTTTGCTCATCTTCATGTACATACCGAGTATAGTTTACTTGATGGATTTTCGAGGGTGAAAAAACTTATAAAAAGAGCTAAAGAATTAAATATGAGTTCAATTGCTATTACTGACCATGGTTGTATGTTTGGTGTTATAGATTTTTATAAAACAGCTATAAAAGAAGGAATAAAACCAATTATAGGGTGTGAAGTTTATACAGCTGCACGTGGATTAAGAGATAAAGACCCTAATTATGATAAATATCAAGGACATTTAGTTTTGTTAGCTAAGAATATGGAAGGCTATAAAAATTTGATAAAAATAGTCTCAACTTCATATGTAGAAGGCTTCTACTATAAGCCTAGAGTCGATATGGAAGAACTTAGAAAGCATTGTGAAGGGATTGTAGCACTTTCTGCATGTCTTGCAGGAGATGTTGCACGTGCTTTGATGAATAGAAATTATGAAAAAGCAAAAAAGTTTGCCATTGATTACAAAGATATATTTGGTGAAGAAAATTTCTTTTTAGAAATTCAAGACCATAATTTACCAGAACAGAGAGAAGTGAATTCTGGATTAGTGAAATTATCAAAAGAGACTGGTATTCCACTAGTTGCTACTAATGATGTTCACTATGTAAATAAAGAAGATTCAAAAATACATGATGTTCTTATGTGTATTCAAATGGGTAAAACAGTAAATGACCCAAATAGAATGAGATTTGGAAGTGATGAGTTTTATCTGAAATCAAGAGAAGAAATGGAAGAGTTATTCCCATATGCACTAGAGGCTATTGATAATACTGTAAAAATAGCTGATATGTGTAATGTAGAGTTTGATTTTAACACTATACATCTTCCTAAATATGATGTTCCAGATGGATATACGCCAGAAACTTATTTAAGAGAATTGTGTTTTAATGGATTAAAAGAAAGATATGATAATCCTGATAGTGAGATACTAGATAGATTAAACTATGAATTAGATGTAATTGAAAAAATGGGTTATGTGGAATACTTTTTAATAGTTTGGGACTTTATAAATTTCTCTAAAGAAAATAATATTATAGTAGGACCAGGTAGAGGTAGTGCGGCAGGTTCAATAGTAGCATATACACTTAAGATAACTGATATAGACCCAATAAAATATTCTCTCCTATTTGAACGTTTTCTAAATCCAGAACGTATATCTATGCCAGATATAGATATAGATTTTTGCTATGAAAGAAGAGAAGAAGTTATAGACTATGTAAAGCGAAAATATGGTGATGACCATGTTGCACAAATAATAACTTTTGGAACAATGGGTGCAAAAGCCGCAATAAGAGATGTTGGAAGAGTATTAGATATAGGCTACAATAAGGTTGATAAGATAGCTAAAGAAATACCATTTGCTTTAGGAATGACTATAGATAAGGCATTAGATACAAATCCAAACCTTAAGGATTTATATGACCAAGACCCTGAAACAAAAGAGATAATCAATATATCAAAGCAAATAGAGGGAATGTTAAGACATGCTTCCACTCATGCAGCAGGAGTTGTTATATCCAAAAATCCTGTAGATGAGTATGTACCTCTGTACAAGCATCAAGATGCAATCACAACTCAATTTACTATGACAACACTTGAAGAACTTGGTCTTTTAAAGATGGACTTTCTTGGATTAAGAACACTTACAGTTATAAGAGATGCACTTGATTTAATAGAAAAGAATAGAACAATAAAAAATTACACTGAAAATATAGATTTTTCAAAGATGGACTATGATGATCCAAAGGTATATGAAATGCTTTCATCTGGAAATACTTTAGGAGTGTTTCAGTTGGAAAGTGCTGGTATGAGGAGTTTTATGAAACAACTGAAACCAGATAATTTTGAAGATATTGTAGCGGGAATATCCCTATTTAGACCAGGTCCAATGGACTCTATACCTGCGTATATAAAAAATAAAAGTAATCCAAAAGATGTAACATACTTACATGAGAAATTAAAACCAATAATGGAAGTTACATATGGATGTTTGGTATATCAAGAACAAGTTATGCAAGTTGTTAGAGATTTAGGTGGATATAGTTATGGTCGTAGTGACTTGGTTAGAAGAGCCATGAGTAAGAAAAAAATGGATGTAATGGAAGAAGAAAGACAATATTTTATTCATGGGAAATTTGATGAAGATGGCAACATAGAAATTGCAGGGTGTGTTAGAAATGGTGTAGAAGAGGAAATAGCCAATAAAATATTTGATGACATGATAGATTTTGCTCGTTATGCATTTAATAAATCACATGCAGCTGCATATGGAGTTTTAGCATATGAGACAGCTTATTTAAAAACATATTATCCTGTTGAGTTTATGGCAGCTTTAATAACTAGTGTTATGGGAAATACTGATAAGGTAGTTGAATATATAAGAGAATGTAAAGCATTAGATATAGATGTGTTGCCACCAGACATAAATAAAAGTTTTTCAAAATTCTCGGTTGAAGGTGACAACATAAGATTTGGTCTGGCTGCTGTAAAAAATGTTGGTGTAAATATAATAAATAATATAATTGATGAGAGAGAGTCTAAGGGATTATTTATAGACTTAGTTGATTTAGTTAAGAGATTAGACCAAAAAGATACAAATAAAAGAGTAATAGAAAGCTTAATAAAATGTGGAGCTTTTGATAATATAAGTGAAAATAGAGCTAGTCTGATGGCTGGTTATGAAACTTTATTAGAAAGTGTTTCTATGGACAGAAAGAAAAATGTTCAAGGTCAAATTTCATTATTTGATGCTTTTGGAGATAGTGAAGAAGATAGTGACTTTCAACAAATATATAATTTACCTAAAAGACCAGAATATGAAGAAAGAGAGAAACTTAATCTTGAAAAAGAAGTTCTGGGAATGTATGTAAGTGGGCATCCTTTATCGCAATTTGAAAAAGAATTACAAGAAAAAACATCTATAGATAATGGAAAGTTAAATTCATTAAAAGAGGATGAAGAGTCATATATACAAATGAATGAAACTGATGCAATAATGGGTGGAATGATTGTAAATAAAACGATAAAAACCACAAAAAGAAATGAAATTATGGCATTTATTGAGTTAGAAGATTTATATGGTGCTATAGAAATAATAGTTTTTCCTCAGTTATTACAAAAATATAATGTTATTTTAAACGAAGATAATATAATTTATGTAAAAGGAACATTAAGTATAAAAGAAGGCGAAAATGCAAAACTTATAGCTAGAGAAATAAAAGATATAAAAGACAATACTGACTTTGAAGCTAAAAAATATAATTCAGTAAGAACTAAAAATGTACAAAATGTGAAGTTAGAAAGTGGAAAAAAACTGTATTTAAAAATAGATAGTATGTCTGACACAGATACAACTTACAATATTATAGAAATAGCAAAGCAATATCCAGGCAATGACAGTATATACTTATATCCTATGGATGAAAATATAAATGGTAAGCGCAAAGCATATAAAATGACAGGAGTATCCACCTTTATATGTGATGAATTTATAAACAATTTAGAAAGATTACTTCCTAAGGATAACATAAAGATAAAAGCTTAATTTTTTGGATAAAAATCTAAATATATTATAATAATATGAAAAATATTGTCCGTTTTGTGATATAATATCACAAAATGGACATTTAAGGACATTTAATTTTTTTAGTCTTGATGGGATTGAAAAATGATATAGGGACGAAAAAAGTCCATTAAGATGTGATAAGAATGATTATAATAAAAATTTGACATAAAATCCAAGGAGGTAAAAAATGAAAACTATAGGATTACTAACAAGTGGAGGAGATGCTCCAGGAATGAATGCTGCAATTAGAGCGGTTGTAAGGTCAGCAATATATTATGGATGCAAAGTATATGGAATCAATAGAGGATATAAGGGATTGTTGGAAGAAGATTTAACTGAAATGAACTTATCTTCTGTTGGGGATATTATACACAGAGGAGGAACTATATTAAAATCTTCTAGATGTGAAGAATTCAAAACAGAAGAAGGTAGATTAAAGGCAGTAAAAATTCTTAAAAAGTATAAAATTGACTGCTTAGTAGTAATTGGAGGAGACGGTTCATTTACAGGAGCTCAAAAACTTAGTGACTTAGGATTTCCAGCTATAGGTATACCAGGAACTATAGATAATGACTTAGCATATACAGATTATACTATAGGATTTGACACTGCAATGAATACTATTATAGATGCTATAGGTAAAATAAGAGATACATCATCATCTCATGAAAGAGTTAATATAGTAGAAGTTATGGGAAGACACTGTGGAGATTTAGCCTTATATGCAGGTCTTGCAGGAGGAGCTGAAACTATAATAGTACCAGAAGTAGAGGTTAAAGTAGATGAAGTTGCTTTAAGATTAAAGACAACTCAAAAAAGAGGCAAGAGACATAGTATAATCGTGTTGGCAGAAGGAGTTGGAAGTGCTAGCGATTTAGAGAAGGAACTTAAAAAAGAATCAGGAGCAGATTTAAGAGTAACTGTATTAGGTCATGTTCAAAGAGGAGGAAGTCCAACTGTATTTGATAGAATACTAGCAAGCAGACTTGGTGTAAGAGCTGTAGAATTACTACTAGATGGAAAGTCAGCTAGAGTTGTCGGAATAAAAGAAAACAAAATAATTGACTTAGAAATAAGTGAAGCTTTATCTCAAAAGAAGGTTTTTGATAAAGAAGCTTATGAAATGGCAAAAATATTATCTATATAAATCTTAGTATTTAAAATAAATCTGTGAAATAATATTTCAGGAGGAGCAAATATGTTAAATAATGTAAAGAAAACAAAAATTGTTTGTACGCTAGGGCCAGCATCACAAAGTGAAGAAGTTTTAACTCAACTTATGCAAAATGGTCTAAATGTGTGCAGATTTAACTTTTCCCATGGTTCACATGAAGAACACAAGGAAAGAATAGATATGGCAAAAAAAGTTAGAGAAAAACTAAATAAACCAGTTGCTATATTATTAGACACTAAAGGTCCAGAAATTAGAACAGGTAATTTTGCAGACCCAGAGGTATCTTTAGAAGAAGGACAAAAATTTACTATAACTATGAAAGATGTTGTAGGAACTAAAGAAATATGTACAGTAAGTTATAAGGGTCTTGCTGAAGATGTTAAAGTAGGAGATTCTATACTAATAGATGATGGATTAGTTGGTTTAAGAGTAAAAGAAATAAATGGCGAAGATATAGTATGTATCGTTGAAAATTCTGGAATAGTAAAAAATCATAAAGGTGTAAATGTGCCTGGTGTAAAAATAAATTTACCAGCAATAACTCCTAAAGATATAAGCGACATAGAATTTGGAATAAGCCAAGGTATAGACTATATAGCTGCCTCATTTGTAAGGAAAGCATCTGATGTACTAGCAATAAGAGAAATTTTAGAAAATAACAATGCAACTGATATACAAATTATATCTAAGATAGAAAATCAAGAAGGTGTAGAAAACTTAGATGAAATATTAAAAGTTTCTGATGGTATAATGGTAGCTAGAGGTGATTTAGGTGTTGAAATACCTACTGAAGAAATGCCAATAGTTCAGAAAATGATGATAAAAAAATGCAATGAATTAGCAAAACCAGTTGTAACTGCTACACAAATGCTTGATTCTATGATAAGAAATCCAAGACCAACAAGAGCAGAAGTTACAGACGTAGCTAATGCTATATATGATGGAACAGATGCAATAATGTTATCTGGAGAAACTGCTGCTGGGAAATACCCTGTAGAAGCTGTAAAGATGATGGCTACAATAGCAAAAAGAACAGAAGAAACTTTGGATTATGATAGATTGTTAAAGGAAAATGGTACTAATAATGTTACAGTAACAGATGCAATAAGTCATGCTACTTGTACAACAGCTGTAGATTTAGATGCATCAGCTATAATAACATCTACTTCCTCAGGTTATACTGCTAGAATGGTGTCTAAATTTAGACCAAAATCTCCAATAATAGCTACTACAAATAATGAAAAAACTATGAATAAACTAGCTCTTACATGGGGAGTTTATCCAGTTAAATCTTCTGTTGCAGGAAATACAGATGAAGTTATAGAAAAAGCAATAGAAGCAGCTAGACAAGCAGATTATATAGATAATGGAGAACTAGTGGTTATAACTGCTGGAGTACCAGTAGGAGTAAGCGGAACTACTAACTTAATAAAGGTTCATGTAATAAGTGAAGAAATTGTTCAAGGTATAGGTGTAGGTAATCAAACAGTAGAAGGTAAAGTTCGTATAATAAAAAATGGAGATACTTGTGTAGACTTCAATAAAGGAGATATATTAGTTTCTACAACTACTGATGCTGAAATGAACAATTATATAGAGAAAGCAGGAGCTGTAGTAACTGAAAATGGTGGAATGACATCACATACAGCTATCGTAGGAATAAATTTAGATATACCAGTTATTGTGTCTGCAAATGATATAACTAATCTAGTAAAAGATGGAGAAGTTGTAACAGTGGATGCATCAAGAGGTGTAATATATAGAGGTTCAACTAGAGTTTTATAAGAAAATAATAAATTTATTTTGTCAAGGGGCTTTATAAGCTCCTTTTTTTTTGGTAAAATAAAATATTGTAGCTTAGTAAAAAATATAGTTTAGTTAATATCAAGATTTTAATATATATTTAAAGAAAAGAATTTGTAAGAATTTAAATTTAATATAGTGATTGGAGGGTGATTTATGCTTTCAAAAAACGAGATGTATATTGTAGATATAGTAGACATTGGACAGGCTGGAGTAGGCGTTGGAAAGTACAATGGTATTACAGTTTTTGTAGAGGGCGGATTAATACAAGATAAAGTTAAAGTTAAAATTAATAAGGTCAAGAAAAATTATGCTGTAGGAGACATTGTTGAAATAATAGAGAAGTCTCCATTTAGAGTAAAAAGAGTGTGTAGTGACAATCTTAAGGATTGTGGAGGGTGCCAAATACAAGATTTAGACTATAATAAACAACTTGAAATGAAAACAAATGAAGTTAAACAAGTGCTTACAAGAATAGGGAAGTTGGATGATGTGGTAGTTCATGATACTATAGGCATGGAGAAGCCATATAGATATAGAAATAAAGCTCAATTTCCAATACAAAAGAACAATGGAGTTCCTATTATTGGTTTTTACAAAAAGAAGACTCACGATGTAATATCGACAGAAAAATGTGTAATACAACATGAACTAAATGATAAAATTGTTAAGATAATAAAAACGTATATAAGAGCTTATAAGGTAAGCATATATGATGAAAAGGCTCAGACTGGAGTAATTAGACATTTGGTGACAAAAATTGGATTTACAACTAAAGAAGTAATGGTTGTATTAGTTGCTAATGGAAACAGACTTCCATATCTTAAAGAATTAGCTTCAGTATTAGAGGAAAATATACCTGGATTTAAGACTTTAGTTGTAAATATAAATGAAAAAAATACAAATGCCATTCTTGGAAAAGAGAATATAGTTGTGTATGGAGATGGTAAAATAAATGATTATATAGGAGATTTAGTATTTGAGATTTCTCCATTGTCATTTTTCCAAGTAAATCCTATACAAACTAAGGTATTATATAATAAAGCTCTTGAATATGCAGATTTAAAGGATACTGATACTGTTTTTGATATTTATTGTGGTATAGGTACAATATCTTTATTTTTAGCGCAAAAGGCTAAAAAAGTTTATGGAATAGAAATTATAGAAGATGCTATAAAAGATGCTAAGGTAAATGCTAGATTAAACAATATACATAATGCTGAATTCTATGTGGGTAAGGCAGAAGAGGTTGTTCCTAAGATGTATAGTGAGGGTAAGACTGCTAATGTTGTAGTTGTAGACCCACCTAGAAAGGGTTGTGACGAAAAGGTTTTAGAGACAATTGTTTCAATGAATCCTGAGAGAATTGTTTATGTTTCTTGTAATCCTTCTACTTTAGCAAGGGATTTAAATTATCTAAATATGCATGGATTTAAATGTATTGAGGCACAACCTGTAGATATGTTCCCTCATTCTACACATGTGGAGACTGTAGCGTTGCTACGTCGCAAGTAATGCTGGAAATTCTGAATTTTAGCCACTTTCACAAGCATGTAGTATTTGCATCAGATGGAAGTAAAATAAGGAATAAAGAATTAAAAAGGTATTTTGACGTGTCTGTAGTTATATATATGGAGTGTGGAAATACGAAAATATAATAAAAATAAAGGCAATAATGGATTATAATTTATATATCTATTATTGCTTTTTTATTTGAATAATAACTTAGCTACTACAAATTTATTTTATTAATTATTTTTATTAAATCTTAAAATAATATCATTAAAGTAATACTTGTTTAATAAGATCTAGTAAAAGTGTTATATATGCCAATAATATGTAATATTTAGTAAATGTATAGTATAATATCTGTATTATTATAAAGTGGGTGATGTTATATTATGGGTACTGCGGTAAATGATGCAACTTTAAAAAAAGCAGGGGACATTTTTCAATATTATATTGCATTAAGAAATTGTTTTAATATGAAAAGTGGAGATAAAGTGCAAATAGAAGTTAATGGAGATGTCAGTTTAATTTCAAGTGAATCTGACTCATCTTTTCAAATAGAGGTAAAACACCATTTTGGTGAGCATTCTCTTTCTGATAGAAATATAGATTTTTGGAAAACTTTAACTAATTGGTATGTTGAATATGATAGAATATCAGTATTTTCTAGTTTGGTATTGTATACTACTTCAGTAATTGGAGTAGATTCCCCATTTCATGATTGGAACAATAAAAATAAAAGTGAAAAATTATGTGTGTTATTAAATATTGGAGCTATTGAAAAAAAAGATGAAAACACTTTTAGAAAGTATTACAAAAAAATATTCGATGAAAATATTTATGATAAAGAAAAGCTAGAAGATATATTATCTAGATTTACTATAGAATATAATCAAAATAAAATTTCTGATATATCAAAAGAGTTTGATTGTTATGTTGGACATATCCCTCAAGAGAATAGAGATCATTATATCGGAGCATTACTGGGAAGACTACTTTCAATTGTAAAAGAGCCACCACATAGATGGGAAGTAAGTAGAGAAGATTTTGATAATATTTTACAGAAAGAGTCGGTAGCTTATTCTAATAAGAATGGAAAACCATTACCAGATATATTTAATGATGAAGATATATCAGAATATGAAAAGGGAACATTGATTAATAAAAATTTTGTTGAAGAAATAAAAAAAATAGAGTATGATGATGAGATTCAACTAGCTATATTAGATTATTGGAAAACAAATATGACTATTATTAACTTTTTCAATGAAGATTTTTTATATAATCAAAGTTTAGATAAATATAGAGATGATTTGTCATATAAATTAAAACATCAGAAAAAAATTAGTGTAATTAAGAGTAGAGGAAAAAGTAGAAAAGAGCAAATTGAAAGTTCACAAATATTGTATAGTGAAGTTATGTCATGGGATGTGAGGGATTTTGAATCAATAATTAAAAATCAATATTATTTTCAAAGGGGAATTATTCATACTATTGTGGATGACAGAAAATTTAGTTGGGATGTAGGTGAAAATAATTGAGTATAAAAAATATAAAAATATTATCTATGAATTCACATTTTTATGCATTATTATTTAGAGGATTTTTATCAGGATATAATAAACCATGTGAAATAAGAACACTATTTATGGCACTTCCTATTTTGTTATATTCAGATTCAAGGAAAAAACTTATTTCTGCAAATAAAACAAGCAGAATGGAAAGTCTATTTAATAAGCCTAAGGATCTGGAAAATAATAAAAAAATTTCAGGGAAATCTGATTTGGCAGGATATATAAAGCGTTTTGAGGATGTTAAGGGGTTATCTAAAAAAGCTATAATAATTCTATATTCACAAGAGAATATACGTTTAGAAGGAAATAGAATATTTTTAATTTCAGATCCTATAAGTCACTTAAATTATAAAGGAGAAATTAAAAGTTGGATTAGATCTGCGTATTATTTAGGTATTATTTTTGCAAAGACAAATGAGGATCATTTAAATTATTTTTTAGGGGTTGATAGAATATGAGAAGTTATATGAGGGCGATTATGATTTTTAATAAATCAGGAGAAGTTAGAAGTGTTAATATGAAACCAGGAGTGAATATTATTACTGGGGAATCAAAAACAGGTAAGAGTGCTCTTGTTGAAATAATGGACTACTGTTTATGTAGTTCAAGATGTACTATCCCAAAGGGGAAGATTACAGAATTTGCATATATTTATGTTATACCAATGGTAATAAATAAAAATACCTATATAATTGCTAGATATAATTGGGAGAATGGAGGGAAAATGCATATATCAAAAGAAGGTATTGATTTTCCAGTAGATAAAGTTGATTTAAATTATTTTAAAAATATGCCGATATTATCGATTAAGGATGCTCAGTATGAAATTGAGTCTGCATTAGGGTTACATGTAAGTAATCTTGTTTTCGAAAAAGATGAAAAAGGAAAGAAAGCATCTTTAAGAAATATGACATCCTATCTTTTTCAACATCAAAACTTAATTGCAAGTAAATTTGCATTGTTCTATAGATTTTCAGAATCATACAAGAGAAAGGATATAATTGAGCAATTTCCTATTTTTGCAGGAATGATAGGACAGGAATACTATAGTAGCTTAATAGAGTTAAATGATTTAAAGAATCAATTGAATCGTAAGTTAAAGAGTCAAAAATCAAATCAGAAAAGTAGTGAATATTTAAAAAGTATATTAAAACCATTATTAGAAGATTATTTTTCATTATTAAATACTCCTATTGACTTAAATATAACTTTAAATAAGATGAAAAAACTTGCGTCTAATTTGCCAGAATTTGATGAAGCTCAACTTTTAGAAGAAGAGGGAATAATTGAAAGATATAATTTGTTAAAAAAAGAATTAGAAGAGCTAGTAAGCGAAGAAAGAAGTATTCTAATGAAAATAAATAATTTAGATGATGCAAGTAACAGAGGTCGAGGTTTTACTGAATCACTAAAAGAATTAAAAGAAAAAACAAAGGTTTTTGAAATTGGTGAAAATAAATATTCTTGTCCACTTTGCGGAAATAATTGTGAAGTTATTTCAGAAGAAGATAGATTACTATTAGAAGCAGGCGAATGGTTAGATAAGGAGCTAGAGATTACTAGTAAATATACACATGATTTTTCAGAAGATATAAGGAAATTGAAAGGAATTGCTTTAGATATATCAGAAAAGATGAAAATAATATCAAATCAGATTAAAGAAATTGAGAAAAAATATATAAAATCAGATGCCTTAAATTCTAAGAAAGAAAAAGTAAATTATGCTAAAGTTAAAATTGAATTATATTCTAATATGATTGATGGAGGATTATTTGAAAATATTGATGAAGATATAGAAAATTTAAAGGAATTAATAACAAATTTAGAAGATAAGATTAAAGGATATGATTTAGAGGTAAAGAAGGCAAAGGCTCAGACGTTTTTATCTGATAATATGAATCGATTAGCTCTTACATTAGATTTTGAGGAAGAATATAGACCTATAAATCTTAATTTTAGTTTAGTAGATGGAACATTTGATTTATATCAATATCAAAATAAAAATGAAAAAATATTTTTAAATGAGATGGGGAGTGGAGCGAACTGGGTATCATGCCATATATCACTTTTCCTTAGCTTTCTTAGGTACTTTGCTAAACAGGAAAATTCACCTATGTCACTAATTATGTTTTTTGATCAACCAAGTCAAGTTTATTTTCCTGAAGGTGACATAGATAAAAATGAATTTTCACAGTCTGATTTAAAAGCAGTAAATCAGATGTATAAGACTATATTTGATGAAATTAAATCAATTGGAGAAGATACTGGTATACTTCCTCAAATTTTAATAGTTGATCACGTTGATGGAAAAAATTTGGAGGTTAAGGATGAATTTATATCTTATATAAGATGTAATTGGAGAAATGGAAAAGCATTAATATAATTAAATAAATATATATAAATAGACATTGAAATTTATAAATTCAGTGTCTATTTTTTATTGAAATAATATGATGGAAAGGATGATATTTATGGATAAATATAAATTATCTAAAAAATTTGTAAGTTTTATTATGGCTTTTATAATTATAATTACTACTATGTTTACATCACAAGTTTCAGTTTATGCAAGTGAGTTGGATATGAGTGAAAGTACAGGATTTAATTATGTAGGTATTAGTCCAATTACTAATAAAAAGGTTAATCATAAGATTTACCGTATGAAGGTAGATGGTAAAACCGTATTTTGTATAGAACCTGGAATTATAACGTCTAGTGGAGGTGGATATGTATCAGAAGAATATATAGATTCTAAGAAAGATATATTATCTAAAATTGCTTATTATGGATATACAGATACAAATCAATCAAAATATGACTATGCATTAACTCAAATAATTATATGGGAGGAATTAGGAGATAAATTTATATCTACAACACTTCCAAATTATCATAAAAGAAAAACTGAAATACTTGAAAAGGTAAATAGACATAATATATTACCTTCATGGAATAATGAAAAAGTTGCAGTTAAAAGTGGAGAAACAATTGAGTTAGAAGATAAGAATAGTATTATTAGACAAATGAATTTAAAATCAAATAATACTGGAACAGATATATTACTTGAAGAAAATACTTTGAAAATTACAGCAAATAAAAATTCTAATTCAAGAGTTATTAGTTATATAAAGATTCCTAAGAATGAGGTTGGAACATCAATAGTTTATCGTAAGCCTAACTATCAAAGTTTAGCAGAATTTCATATGGAAAGTTCGATGAGTTCAAATTTAAATATAAATGTAATCAAGTTAGGAAGTGTTAAAGTAAAAAAGATTGATGAAGACACAAGAAAGGAATTAGCAAATGCAAAACTTAGATTTGAGTATGATGGTGATAGTAAAGAAATTATAACCGATTCTAATGGAATTGCTAGTATAGAAGATTACCAGAAGGAAAAACTGTAACAATATCAGAAGTGATAGCACCAAACGGATATTTTAATAAAGGTGAAATTAAAAAAGTTATTATTGAAGCAAATAAAACAATAGAAGTTTCATTAGGAAATAAAGAACAGTTAGGTAATGTAGTACTTAGTAAGATGGGAAAAGACTTTGGAACAGAAATGCCTAATGATAGTTATAAATTAGAAGGAGCAATTTATGGAATTTATAATGAAAATGATGAAAAGATAACTACTATAACCACAGATAAATTTGGAAAGGCAACATCAGAAAAGATAAAGCTCGGAAAGTATTATGCCCTTGAAGAAAAGGCTCCAGAGGGATATTTAATAAATAAAGAAAAAATACCATTTGAATTAAAATATGTTGGACAAACTGTAGAAGTAACATCAACATCTATTACTCATAAAGATACAGAACAAAAAGGAAAAGCAATATTAACTAAAGAAGATGAAAAAATTGGGTCAATACCTCAAGGAAGTGCAAAACTTGATGGTGCGGTTTATGAATTAAGAAAATCAAATAATGATGAGTTAGTTGAAATAGTAACGATTAAAGGTGGAAAGGCAAAAGTAGAAAATTTATATCTTGGTGAGTATTATTGGATTGAAAAGAAAGTTCCAGAAGGATATTTATTAGATATTACTAAACATTATTTTGAAATAAGTTATGCAGGTGAAAATATAGAAACATCTGTAAAAGAAACAATAGTAAAAGAGAAAGTAATTACAGGTGGATTTGATTTAATAAAGTTTGGAGAATATGATTGGAAAGAAAAAATTAAAAATATTTTAAAAACAAAAAATAAAGAAATAAAACCTTTAAAGGATGTAGAGTTTTCTGTATTTAGTGACACAATAGTGAAGTTAGTTAAAACAGGATATACAGATGAAAAAGGATATTTAAAATTTGAAGGATTACCTTACGATACTTATACAGTCAAAGAAACTAAAACACCAGAAGGATATATTGCAGCAAAAGATTTTAAGGTAATAATTAAGGAACAAAATGAGGTGCATAACCTAAAAATTAAAAATGAATTAATTAAAGGAGGGGCTAAGTTAATAAAAACAGATGTAGTAACAGGTGAGCCCTTACCAAACGCAGGAATTAGGATACTTGATGAAGATAAAAATATTTTAATAGAAGGTAAAACAGATGATAAAGGTGTATTTTATTTTAATAAATTATCTAAGGGTATTTATTACTTCCAAGAATACGAAGCACCTAAAGGATATCAAATTGATGAAACACCAATGAAATTTGAAATAAAGGAAAATGGTGAGATTATAATTTTTAAGATGACAAACAAAAAAATAGAGAAAACAGAATTACCAAAAACAGGAGAGACAAATGAGTTAATATTCTATGGAATAGGAACTACATTATTAGGATTATTATTAATATCAATAAAAAGTAAAAAGAAAATAGAGAAATAGAAGGTTCAGATACAAAGTAGTATCTGTTTTTTTATACAAATTTTTAGGAGGTAATGAAATTATGGATTATAAATTTGTGTTTATTAGATCACCAACATTTAAAGCTATTTACTTTATTTTAAAAATATAAATTTAGAAAAGAGAGGTAATGATTGATGAAATTGAAACATATTATCCCCAATATGGATGATACATTTGGAAGTTTAGAATATGCAGGAGAAGGATATATTAAACAAAGAAAAATTAATGGGAAAATGACAGTAATGTCTAGAGAATATAATCTCTATTCAGATATATAAAGAGCAGACGATATAGTTGTTATTTTACCAGCTAATGTAGGTGAAAAGTCTTTTGAAGTTGAGGAAAAGGTAAAATTAATAAATCCTAAAATAATAGCTGAAGGATATAAAATAGGAACTCGAGGTTTTACAAATTATATTTTATTAGCAGATGATATAGTAAAGGCTTAATGAGGATAAGATTATGAGATTAGCAAATGGAATAGTTATAGATAAAGAAAAAACATTTGGAGTATTAAAGTTTTCGGCACTCAGAAGAGAGGTACATGTTCAAAATGATGATGGAACAGTATCAAATGAAATTAAAGAACGTACTTATGATTTAAAGAGTAGAGGACAAGGAAGAATGATACAAGTCAGTATACCAGCATCAGTACAATTAAAAGAGTTTGATTATAATTCAGAAGTAGATATTATTAATCCAGTTGCAGATACAGTAGCGACAGCTAATTTTAATGGGACTGATGTAGATTGGTATATTAAAGCTGATGATATCACTTTGAAAATAGGACAAGGAAAATTAGCAGAAGATTTACAAGATAAGCAGGCAAGTAAAGATAATATTAAAAAGAAGTAGATTAATATGAGTAAGGATAAAGATAAGAGTATTCAAATAATTAGTAGAAGAAAATTAGATTTAAGAATAAAGAAAATACCAAAGAAAGCAGTAATTAATTTTATTAGGACGTATCACTATTCAAAAGTAATTCCTCGTCTTTGTCGTTATTTTTTAGGAGTTTATGAAGAAGACATATTGTTAGGTGTGATTGAATTAGGATGGGGAACACAGCCATTACAGACTATACGTAAAATATTTCCTTGTAATGAACTTTTTACAGAAAACTATTTGGAAATTGGCAAAATGTGTTTTCTTCCAGAAATGAATTATAATCAATATTTTGGAAGTCGAACTCTTTCACTACTAATAAGATGGTTAAGAAAAAACACAGGATATCTTTTTTTATATACACTTGCTGATGGAATAGAAGGAAAATGCGGATATGTTTATCAAGCTTCTAATTTTTATTATTGTGGTTATTTTAAGACTAGTGTATATCGAGATAAAGAAACAGGAGAAAAAATACATCCACGTAGTGCAAGAAAATTATTGGAAGAAAATGCACACTATGATGGAGTAAAAAAAAGATATTGGTTTACACATTGTTTTTGTGAGTACAAAGGTATAGAAAAAATTAATGGACTTATGTTCCGATATATATATCTGTTGACAAAAGAAGCTGATGTAATTTTGAAATACTACAAAAATTATGTAAGACATAGATATCCTAAAGATAAAAATCTATTGTTTGAAAGAAGGATTGATAATAGGAAATATGAAAAAATACAATAACCAAAATTTAATAGAAATGTAGATAGATATAATGCACAGGATTTTAATAAATATATGGAAAGGATAAAAAATGAAATTTTATAAATACAAAGGGAATAGGATAAGAGCCATTGATAAATTACTGGTTTTTCGTTTTTCAATAAGTATATTGTCAATTATATTTACGATATTATTGACAGTTCTTAATGTAAAACAGATTACAGAAATAAACTGGAAAAACATAAACTTGTTTTCTGGGAATGGGTTATCACTTTCAATATGATAGAGTTAAACAACTAATCCATCGTCAAAAATTAGCAAGAATGATATTAGAAAATAAATGGTATGAATCTGAATCTATTAAAGATAGTGGATTCTTTAAAGATTTAAATTCTAATAAGCAGAAAGAAAAAATAGTGTATTTTCCTAAAATGTACTATGAATTAAAGGATGGATTAATTTATATTAAAGTTGAAATAACTTTAGGTAAATATCAAGATCAATTATTAAATTTAGAAAAGAAATTAGAGTCAGGTTTATATTGTGAGTTAGTTTCTAAAGAGTTAAAAGACTCTTATATTGAATATGTTTTACTATATGATACTATTGCAAATAGAATATCTATTGATGAAGTTAAAGTTCGTAATGGAAGTTTAAAATTTATGAAGTCTGTGTATTGGGAGTTTGATAAGTTACCTCATATGCTAATTGCAGGAGGAACTGGCGGAGGAAAGACATATTTTATACTTACAATAATTGAAGCATTAATAAGAACTAAATCTACACTTTATATATTAGATCCTAAAAATGCAGATTCAGCAGATTTGAAAATGGTTATACCAAATGTATATTGTAAAAAAGACGATATGATTTTGTGCATAAATAACTTTTATGATGAAATGATGAAGCGTAGTGAATCTATGAAAACTATGAGTAATTATAAAATTGGAGAAAATTATGCATATCTTGGACTTCCAGCTAACTTTTTAATATTTGATGAGTATGTTGCTTTTATGGAAATGCTAGGAACTAAAGAAAATACTGCTGTTTTAAATAAACTAAAGCAAATTGTAATGCTTGGTAGACAGGCAGGTTTTTTTCTTATATTAGCTTGTCAACGTCCAGATGCTAAATATCTTGGAGATGGTATTAGAGATCAATTTAATTTTAGAGTAGCACTGGGGAGAATGTCTGATCTTGGATATAATATGATGTTTAGTGAAACTAACAAAGACTTTTTCTTAAAGCAAATTAAAGGAAGAGGCTATATAGATACTGGTACAAGTGTAATATCTGAATTTTATACTCCACTTGTTCCTAAAGGTCACAATTTTTTAGATGAAATAGATAAATTATTTGTAAAAACAGAAAAAACAGATTAAAGTTTGGAGGTGTTTAATTTCATTCAAGAAATGTATTCTATTGAAAATATTGAAGAAATTATAAGATATGATGAATACATTAAGGATTTTGAAGAACAGCCAATGGATTTTTGTAAATCATCTGGGGCTAGAATATTGCAAAGTGTTTTTTCTGAATTTACTGCTGATATGATTTGTAGTGTTTATTTAGATAGTGAACAAACAAAGGTAGAATATCCTATAAGATTTGAGTTTAATATTAATGTAGAGGATGGACAAGTGTTAGTGTATTATCTTGGATTTAGTTAAAAAAATTTAAAACAATAAGAAGCAGGCAGTAAGCATAGGCGTCGTGCGAAGCGAAAGACGCAGATGCGGATTGACCTGCTATTGGTATGGCTTTGCCATACCAATATTTATTAGCCCCTGGTATCTAACAGGGGGGCACAAATCGACTAAAACCATTTAAGTAAAACTTATAAAAGCAAGGTAGAAACAAGGTTTCAAGAGATTAGGGGTATGTGAAAAAATCAAAGGTTATTTCACATACCTTTTTTATAGGAGGACAAATGATTGAGTACAGAAGAATGGATTGAAAATCTAAAAGATAAAAGGATTGAATATGGAGTTTCTCAAAATAAATTAGCATTATCAGTAGGGATTATGAGAGAATATTTAAATAAAATAGAAAGTGGGAAAATAATAATAAAAAATGGGATAAAAGAAAAATTAATTAAATCGTTAGGAAGATTTAATCCAGAATTACCACTTACGATGATGATTGACTATATAAGAATAAGATTTCCAACAACAGATGTAGAAAATGTTGTTAATAATATATTGAAATTAAAGCTTGAATATATGATTCATGAGGATTATGGATTTTACTCTTATTCAGAGCATTATGTTATAGGTAATATATTTGTTTTAGTATCTCAAGACATAGAAAAAGGAGTTTTAATAGAATTGAAAGGACAAGGTTGCAGGCAATTTGAGAATTTCTTATTAGCACAACATAGATCATGGTATGACTTTTTATTAGATGCATTATTAGCTGGCGGTGTTATGAAGAGAATGGATCTTGCTATTAATGATATGACAGGAATATTAGATATAAAAGAATTAGTTAATAAATGCAATAATGAAGAATGCATTTCAGTATTTCGTAGTTTCAAATCTTATAGGTCAGGTGAATTGGTTAGAAGAAATGAGAAAATTGGTATGGGGAATACCTTATATATTGCTTCATTAAAAAGTGAAGTCTACTTTTGTATCTATGAAAAAGACTATGAGCAATATATAAAATTAGATATACCTATTGATGAAGCAAAAATAAAAAATAGATTTGAAATAAGGTTAAAAAATGAAAGAGCATATCATGCAGCAGTTGATTTGTTAGCAAATAGAGATGAAGAAAAGACAGCATTTTCAATTATTAATCGTTATATACGTTTTGTTGATAAAGAGGATGAGAAAAATAGAAGTGAATGGAAAACTAATGATCAGTGGAGTTATTTTATTGGTGAAGGTAGAGCTAAGTTAAAACTAACAACAAATCCAGAACCGTATAATATTCATAAAACTTTAAACTGGCTATCAAGGCAGGTTGCACCAACTTTAAAAACGATTAAAAGATTAGATGTCTTGAATAATACAACATTAATTGAAGATTTAATAAAATATGCAAACTTAACAGATCGTCATAAAAAAATAATTGAACAAAATTCAGTGAACATTGAAGATATTATCTATGATGAGTAAAAGAAAGTGTAGTTGTTTCAATAGATAAAGCAATATAGATTTAATAAAAAAGAAGGGAGATTTGAGAAATGAATTTTGGTCAAAATTTATATAACTGGTTTTTATCAAATGCACAATCATTAGTATTAACGGCTATAGTTGTAATTGGTGTATATCTAGGATTCAAAAGAGAGTTTTCAAAACTTATCGGATTTTTAGTTGTTGCATTAATTGCAGTAGGTTTAGGATTTAATTCTAGTGGAGTTAAAAATATATTATTAGAGTTATTTAATAAAATAATGGGAGTATAATGTATTGTTATGTAATATTAAAAGATGGTATAATTTAAAAAATAAAGGAAATGGTAAAATAAGTATATAGATTTTTTAGTTAATAAATAACTTATTAGATATTAGACGTTCTTTTAAGTACAAACATTAACCAGTAAATTTTATTTATGTGAATGTAAATATAGTCTATAGCTTATTGTAATGTTATTTTGAAAGAGGAGAGTATTATGAAAGAACATGAAGAAATAAGATTTAAAAATTTACCGAAGTTATTAAATGATATGAGAAAGAAGCAATGGGTTATTGATTCATTTCAATTTAAGTATAAAGATAAAATTTATATTGTTATACTTACAAAATATAAAGAAGGAGAACATAAACCTAGTAAATATGCTGTGGCTAGAATAGAGTTTATTGAATTAGATAATATACATAATTCAATTACTGGCTATATAGATTTCTTTAATGTTTACTTTAGAAGCAATCAAGAATTTTGCGATTTTTTTGGAATAAAAGATAGATTTGCAAATAGAGATTTATTTAATGATTTTTCTGAAATATTTGCTAAGTATATTCCAGAGGAAAAAATTATAAATAAAAGCGATGTTGAAAGAAGAATAATTGGAAGTAAAGTAGAAGGTGGAAATCCTAATGCGATATATTGTTATGATGTAAGGAGAAATGGGAAAAGGGAAGATGGATCTCCTAACGTAAGAAGTATTGAAAATAGTAATAAAGCACAAGCATTACGACCTGAATTATATAAAAAGTATCAAAGAGATATGAATTTGAGTTTTTTCTTTTCAGATGATCCGAATAAAGAAAGAACAGATGATGAAATTTATAAATCTTTTTCTGAAAGATAAGAAAAAAGCAGTAGATAAAAATCTACTGCTTTTTTATATCCAAATTAAATAAAAGAATGTGAGATGATACTATGGAAGAAATGAGAGTATATATTGCAAACTTAGGAAAATACAATGAAGGTGAATTAGTTGGTGATTGGTTTACACCACCGATTGATTGGGATGATTTGAAGGAGCGTATAGGATTAAATAGTGAATATGAAGAATATGCAATACATGATTGGGAGTTACCATTTGAAATTAGTGAATATACATCTATAGAAGAAATTAATAGCTTATGTTCTATGGCAGAAGAATTAGCATCTACAGATATAGGAGAATCAATAAATGATATTCAAATAGCTTTTTTCTCTAGCTTTGAGGAATTATATGAACATAAAGATGACATTATTTATTATCCAGATTGTGATGATATGACAGATGTAGCTAGATATTTTATTGAAGAAACTGGGGCTTTAGGAGAAGTACCAGTTAGTTTACAAAATTATATTGATTATGAATCATATAGATGTGATTTAGAAATAAGCGGTAGTTTTGTAGTAACTAATCATGGGGTATTTGAGTGTTTAAATTAAAAATTAATAGTTTTGATTAAGTGTTGATTGGTGATATTTGTTATAATATAAGTATATTTAAAAGTCACATCTATTATTAGCATAAGCAAAGTCATTCTCAGAACAAGAGAAAGAAGAATCATTAACTTTCATGATTATTAAAAAATTAGGAGGAAGGATAATGAAAAAAATAATTACCACAGTAAGAGGTGTTGCTGCACTTTGTGGAATGTTTGCATTTTAACAGCAAAGTGGGATTTAATTTTATATTAATAATGCTTATAGCACAGACAATATCTGAGATTTATGAGTATAAGGAAACAAAGAAAAAAAGACATCTAATAATACCTGTATTAGCTGTAATTTCATGTGCTGTTTTTGTTTGTATAAAAATTTTAAGCTAAAAAAATAATTTATTGAAACTTTTTATTACGAGTATAATATGAGATAGACAAATTAGAATTTTATAGTTAACATATAAAGAATTTGCGTAATAGAAAAGGAGAAGAAAATGTATAGTATAGATAGTGATGTAAAATTTCCTGATATGAGTCATTATGATATGAACAATCCAGGAAGTATGGCATTATATTTAGCACATTGCGATTTTTATCCATTTAGAAATGTAATAGAGAATAATAAGATTGCTTTAGATGCTATATCAGAGGGGTATAGAGAAATTGTAAGAGAAGCTACTAAAATAAATGATTTTAAAACCGAATGTTGGGCGATGACAAGTGGTACATTGCATTCATGTAGAGTAGATTTACTAACACAGTACTCTTTATTATTAACAATGGTTTCATTGTTAGAAGAAGCAGTTAATACACTTTGTAGACTTTATCATAATGTATATAAAATCGAAAAGGAATTAAAAGATATAAAGGGGAGTGGTTTAGAGCGAGCTGCAAAATGTATAAAGGAAGGGATTAAGATAGAAGGATTCAAATCTGATAAATGGGAATATATAACAGAAATAAGAGATGCATATGATTGTTCATAATGGTGGAAGAGTAGTTAAAGAAAAAGACTTTAAAAAATTTGACAAGTTTTCTATAGGATATAGGGATGAAGATAAACAGATTTATTTGCAATATACAGATATTACTAAGATGTATGATGCAATTATGGAATTTATAGATAAATCATTTAGGCTAATTCCTAATATATAACATAAAAAATAATTTAAAATATATGGTAATAAAATTATTTGAGAAGTTATGTTTTTTTAGCTATACTTGATAAAATTCCAGTTTATCAGGCGGATTATGAGCATTAGTTTGATATGGATCTTTTATATTCTACTAAAGCTAATCTTGATCACAAGTTAGCTGTTAATTTTGACGTTCAGTGAGGGAATTTATATAATTCTACAAAGGGGGGGAATTATTATGAAAATGCCGAAAGAACCGATAGAGACGATTATGTTTGCTCCTTGTGGAATGAACTGTATGGTTTGCTATAAGCATTGCTATCATAAAAAACCATGTGCAGGTTGCTTGAACAGCGATATTGGAAAACCCGAACACTGTCATAAGTGCAAAATTAAAGACTGTGTTCATGAAAAAGGTATTTCATATTGTTATGAGTGTAACGAGTACCCATGTAAGCTGATTAAAAACTTTGAAAAAAGTTACAATACTAGATATCGTGCAAGTCTTGTAGCGAATAGCCTGTTTGTAAAAGAAAATGGTTTGAATGCCTTTATGGTGCAACAAAAAGAAACATTTATGTGTCCTATCTGTGATGGAATAATTTCTATTCATGACCTTGAATGTAGCGAATGCCAATGGGGAGTAAAATGAGTATAATCTTTATTTCAACAAATTCTAATTTAACGATTAGAATTTAAGGAATAATATTAATATTTGCGAGTTAAAAGTGGACAATTAACCTTGTCCATTTTTTGATGTCCAATATCAACCTTAATTTTAAAAAGAGACTAAATAAAAAGGAGGAGTATATTTGAAAAAAATTAAGTCATATACAGGTATTTGGAATGTAGAGAAAGTTATTTATGCAATAAATGATTTTCAACTGCCATTTCCAGTTACTTTTACACAAATGACATGGTTTGTATTAATACTTTTTATAATTATATTATTTGGTAATTTACCCCCATTAGCTATGATAGAAGGAGCATTTCTAAAATACTTTGGAATACCAGTTTTTATAACTTGGTTTATGTCTCAAAAGACTTTTGATGGAAAGAAACCTTATGGATTTTTAAAGTCAATAATCTTATATTCATTTAGATCTAAAATAACATATGCAGGAAAAAGTATTAAATTTAAAAGTAAAATTATTGATGAAAATATAACTATAGTAAGGAGTGAGTTATATGTTCCCAATCAAATCTATAGAAAATAATCTTGTACTTAATAAGGAAGGAGAATGTTTTGCTTATTAAGAATTAATATCATATAACTATTCATTCTTATCAGCAGAACAAAAATTTATTGTACACGATAGTTTTAGGCAATTAATAGCACAAAATAGAAATGGCAAAATTCATGCACTTCAAATAGCAACTGAAAGTTCTATAAGATCTACACAAGAAAGGTCAAAGAAAAATATCACAGGAAAATTAAAAGAAATTGCTTACGAAAAAATAGACAAGCAAACAGAAGCACTTGTTTCTATGATTGGCGATAATCAAATTGATTATCGCTTTTTTATTGGATTTAAGCCTTTAGTTACAGAAGAAGAAATGAATATAAAGAATATAAAAAAGTCAGTATTAGCTAATCTATCAGATTTTATATATGATGTTAATAATAAATTGATGGGTGATTTTGTCAGTATAAACAATGATGAAATTATGAGATTTTCAAAAATGGAAAAGTTATTAGAAAATAAAATCTTAAGAAGATTCAAAGTTAGAAGGCTAGATAAAAATGATTTTGGCTATTTAATTGAACATAATTATGGAAAGAAAGGCACAGCTTTTGAAGATTATCAATACCATTTACCTACAAAGAAACTTAAAGGAGAAACATTAGTAAAGAAATACGATCTTATAAAGCAAACTAGATGTCTTATAGAAGAGAAGCAAAGATACTTAAAAATTATACATGAGGATTCAGAAAGTTTTGTAGCTTATTTTACTATTGAAAGTATTATTGTAGAAATGGATTTTCCATCTAGTGAGATATTTTATTATCAGCAACAACAGTTTACATTTCCTATTGATACTAGTATGAATGTTGAAATTGTAACAAATAAAAGGCTTTAACTACGGTTAGAAATAAAAAAAAAGAATTAAAAGATTTAGATAATCATGCTTGGCATGCAGGGAATGAAACAGGAACAAATGTAGTAGAAGCGTTAGATGCTATAAATGAGCTTGAAAATAATTTAGATCAAACAAAAGAATCGATGTATAAGTTAAGTTATGTAATTAGAGTATCAGCAGATAGCATTGATGAATTAAAACGTCGTTGTGATGAGGTTAAAGATTTCTATGATGATTTAAATGTAAAGTTAGTACGTCCAATGGGAGATATGATAGGATTTCACAATGAATTTATACCTTCAAGCAAAAGATATATAAATGATTATATACAATATGTAACTAGTAATTTTTTAGCAGGTTTAGGATTTGGAGCAACTCAACAGCTTGGAGAAAATGAAGGAATATATATTGGATATAGTTTAGATACAGGAAGAAATGTATATCTGAAACCAGCTCTTGCAAGCCAAGGAGTAAAAGGTTCTGTAACTAATGTATTGGCAGCAGCATTTTTAGGTTCATTGGGAGGTGGGAAATCATTTGCTAATTTATTATACAGATTTAATTAAAAAAATAATGAATGGAATTTTGTTGATATCTATGCTGATGAAGGAATAACAGGAACTCAAATTTCTAAGAGAACAAATTTTCAAAGATTAATTAATGATTGTATGAATGGTGAAATAGATGTGGTTATTACTAAATCAATATCATGTTTTGCTAGAAATACATTAGATACTTTAAAATATGTTCGTATGCTTAAAGAAAAAAATATAGCTGTTTATTTTGAAGATGAAAAAATAAACACTTTAACAATGGATGGTGAACTATTATTAGTAGTGTTAAGTTCTGTAGCACAACAAGAAGTTGAAAATATCTCTGCAAATGTAAAAAAAGGACTGAAGATGAAAATGAGTAGAGGCGAGCTTGTTGGTTTTCAGGGATGCTTAGAATATGATTATAATGTAGAGGACAAAAGCATAACTATTAATAAAGAAGAAGCAGAAATAGTTCGATATATATTTAATAGATATATCGAAGGTGCTGGAGGAAGGCTAATTGGTAATGAATTAGAACAATTATGGTATAAAACTAAACGAGGAAGTTCTACATGGCATGAATCTACTATACTAGGTATAATAAAAAATGAAAAGTATAAAGGGGATGTACTTTTAGGAAAAACATTTACTTTAGATCCTATATCAAAATGCAGGTTAGAAAATTATGGAGAAGAAGATCAATTTTATCTAAGAGAGCATCATGAGCCCATAGTGAGTGAAGAAGTTTTTGATAAAGCTCAGGCTATAAGATTAAAAAGAAGTATTCCAAGAGGGTCACATGAAACAGAAGGATTTAAACGTCAGAAGTATAGTAGAAAATATTCATTTAGTTGTATGATAGAGTGTGCATTTTGTGGAGGAACATTTACAAGAAGATGTTGGCATAGTGGAACTAATCATTCTAAAGTAGTATGGTAATGTGTTGTTTCAACTAAAAAGGGAAAGAAATATTGTGAACATAGTAAGGGGATTCTAGAAAAAGTATTTGAAGATGCTTTTATTGAAAGTTATAGACAATTATGTGGGGATAATAAACAAGTCCTTGAAGAATTTTTAGCTAGATTATCAGATACTTTAAATGAAAGTAATGTTGAAAAGAGATTTCTAGATTTAGAGAAACAAATAGATACATTAGATAAGAAAAGAAAAAAACTCATAGATATGAGATTAGAAGATATAATTGATAAGGAATCATATGAAGAAAAGTATGATGATTTAACAGTTGAAATAAAGAAACCTAGTAAAGAGAAATAAACTCTTAAAGCATCATTAATAAATGAAAAGAGTATAAAAGCAAGAATTAAGGAATTTAGAAAGACACTTGAAAGAAATGAAGTGTTAGAAAAATTTTATAGATATGTATTTGAAAGCATAGTAGATAAGGTTATAGTTAGAGCTATTAATGAAGATGGTATAGTTGATCCTTATAAAATAACTTTTGTTTATAAAACTGGCTTTGATGATAAACAAGATGGACATAAATTTATAAATAAGAGTCCGTTAGAAGCGTATTCAAAAGATAATAACGATAATAAAAAGGAGTGTTCATATACTAATAATGAGACATGTGGAAACTGTAGCTAAGATAATCAAGCAATAGTAATGTATATATTAAGATTTAAACAATAAAACAGGAAAGGCTCTTTAGGGAGTCTTTTTTCTATTTCATAATTCAATAATGAACAAAATTAAAATTCTGTTTTTTAATAATGAACATACATTGTAATTATTATTATCTGCAAGTATGATATTTCTAGGAGGATTACTAAAGATGCAAATAAAAAAAGAAGAAATAGAAAAGAAAATTGCAGAAGTTGCAACAAACGAATTTTTAAAAAAAGGTTATGAAAATTCTTCTATGAGAACTATAGCGAAAAAAGCTCATACGTCTATTGGAAATATGTATCATTATTATCCTAATAAGGAAGAACTTTTAAAATTTATAATAATGCCAACAATTAATGTAGTTGAGGAAAATCTATCAAAGCACGTTTGTTTAGAAGAAAATAAAGTGATAACAAAGGAATCGGCTTTACTATATCTAGATGATTTAGATAACTTTTTAGAAAAAAGTGGATTTAAATATTTTCTAAATAAAAATATGATTATTCTTCTTAAGCTAGAAAGTACTGATTTAGTAGTTTACAAAGAAAGAATTATTAATAATTTATGTAATCATCTAAAATGGCATTTAAATATAGCTGATTTTCATTACTCTAAAATGATAATTAATATGTTAATAGATTGTATTAAATATATACTTATTGAGTATGATGATTCATATGAAGTATACTCACAATTTTCTAAAATATTCCGAATACTTTGTACGGGATTAATTGGACAAATATAACGATATAATCTAAAAACAAAATATCATTAACTAAAATGAGAGGAGCTTCGTAAAATATGCAATATTATAAAAATCAAACAGAATGGAAATTAGTACAATCCTTTTTACCTTTAAATAATCAGTTAAGAGAAAAAAATTTACCTAATGAATATTTTATAAAATGGGAAGAAATAAATATTCACATTGACCATTATAAAGTTGATAATCACAAGGGTACTATCATTATGTTTCATGGGGTTGGTGGGAATGGACGATTACTTTCAAGTTTGTCTCTACCTTTAGTAGAAGCAGGATATGAAGTCATTTGCCCAGATTTGCCACTTTATGGGAATACAGAAATATTAAGTGTTTCTAAAATCACTTATGATACATGGGTTAACTGTGGAACTTTTTTGGTTAACTACTTTCAAGATAAAGGTAAAAAAATATCATTATTTGGACTAAGTGCAGGTGGATTTTTAGCATATCAAGTGGCATGTAATTGTAAAAATATCTATGCATTAATGGCTTCTTGTTTTTTAGACCAACGTATTCCAATAATAATTGAACAAACAGCTATTTCACCATTCATAGGAAAAGTAAGTAAAAAATACCTACCTATAGCAAATAAGTTATTTCCTAATTTCAAGATACCTATTAAACTAGTGGGAAATATGAAAAAAATTGTAAATAATAAGGATTTAGCAGAAATTCTTATTAAGGATAAAAAATCTTCTGGGAGCAAAGTAACAATATCTTTTTTATATGGGATGCTGAACCCTTCTGTTAATATAGAGCCAGAAAAATTTAATTATTGTCCAGTGTTATTAGTTCATCCTGAAAATGATTGTTGGACAGATGTATCATTAAGTAAACTGTTTTTTGACCGATTAATAGGTAATAAAAAGATTACGATGCTTGAAGGTGCAGGGCATTTTCCAATAGAAGAAAATGGATTGAATAAAATGAGTAGTACTTGTATTATGTTTTTGGAACAATGTTATGAAATAACAAATTTATAGAATTATATTTATGTATTGCCATAAGGAAAAATATAAAAAATACTTATTATAAAAAATTAATATTAAGTGAATATTAGATTTGAAAAGACTCCTAAATGCTATAGAATAAAGAAATGAGACAAACCTAAATATATGAGTATGTTAAACTACACTTGAATATAAAAATATTTTATAGTAAAGTATCAGTAATAATATTAGTGAATGAGTGTCTTGCTCAGCATTTATAGATAACTAACATATGACAACAAATAATAATATTATTACATATTACTTTGTTAAATTGTGGTGTAGTGGGCTTTAATTTGCTATACCTTTATTAATTTTACATAGAGTTATTTTGAATATAATTATGTTGAAATAGAAAAGATTAAATTTTCCAGTCTACAGGAGTTTTCTATTTTTGTGTAGGTAAATATGTATATCACATAAAAAGTTAGATATAAATACCTGTGGAATTTTTTTGTAGTAAACACAAGATATGGAGGATTCAAAAAGGAATTATCCAAATAGAAAGCGAACTTATTATCAGGATAACACCTGTCTAGATAATTTTATTTGCACGAAGTGTGCTTGCTTTGTAGTTTCAGAAGGCTCTGGGATACAACATAGAAATCACTGTACTCATTGCCTACACAGTTTCATGTGGATATTATTCCTAGTGATCGTGCCACAGATTGTGATGGTAATATGGAACACATTGGAGTATGGGTGAGAAAAAATGGTGAGTGGGCAACTATTTTGCAGAGAAGGAAAAGAAATTCAAAAACATTACAAAAACAAATAAAATCATTAAAAAACATTCTAAAAATAAATAAGATATTTCAAACCTGAGTGCAGTTGTTCTACCATATTTATTCATTTGTTGATGGATTGAAAGGCTACTTATTTATTGAAGTTCTAGTTATCAGATAGTCAGATGAACAGATACAGAGCCGATAAACTTGTTGGCGATAGCAGTATATCAGCTCTGTGTCTGTGTACTTTTTATGTTCCTTTAGCATTCATATTACAAATACATCAAATAATACTGCTTAAAACCAACTAAATTTTCCTTTGTTGTTTCTTTTTGTATAATATAGAGCATAATCAGATTGTTTATATAAAGATTGAAACGTATCTAAGTTGCTTTCTAGTTTTGATATGCCTATAGAGCAAGAATTGATATCAGAACATAACTTTGCAACTTTTTTTGCTTTATTTTCAACATCTTCCTTAGACTGATTGATATATTCAAATACAGCAAATTCATCTCCTCCAAGTCTTCCAATAATAGCATTATTGGTAAACACTTTAGTCAAAACATTAGCAAATTGTATTAATATTTCATCTCCTCTAATATGACCAAATATATCATTTATTTGTTTAAAATTATCTAAATCAAAAATATAAAAATACCCACATGAAGTAGTTTCTAGCATTTCTTTTATATGTACTTCAAAAAAATGACGATTATATAATCCAGTCATAAGGTCTTTTTCTGATTTCAACTTAAATTCATTAGCCATAGCTAGAGCTTCTTTTGCTTTTTCAGTTATTGTTTTAGGATAGTATTCATCTTTTACCTGATCAAAGTTTGGAATAGAATGGTGTATATGGAGCAGTGTGATTTTACCATCTATAACTTTATATACCATAGTAAATCGAGTATCCATTTCTACATAGATGTCTCTTTCTAAGTACTCTTCTTCTATTACCCATAGAGTTCCATATACTATAAAAGTTTCATTTGTAACTTTAGTACATGAGTACCACTCATCTATAATTTTAAAATTTATTTCTTCTGATTCTATTTGGTCTTTTTCAAGATTTATAATGAAGTTCTCTAATGATGTATAGAATTCATGTTTTCCTGTTCCAAACAATGTAAAATTATCATCTAATAAAGACATGATAAATTGTAAGCCATCCTCGTCTGGATTTAAAATATAAATGTGCCAGATTTTCTTTGATAAATCACATAATTGTTCTTGTATTGTATTATTTTCCATAGAGTAACCCCTTAAGATTTGTAGTTTATAATTCTTTTAGTTAGTACTATTTATTTGGATGCTTGTGACAATATTATAATATAGAATTAAAAAAATTGCATCTGATTTGTACAAGAGTGTACTTTATAAGAAGAAGCATAGGGTAATAATTTCTGATGTAAATAATGTATTTTAAAATTTTTCTTAAAGCAATTAATGAAATTTAATTTCAATTGTAAAGAAATAAAATAAATTTAAATATATGAGCATCTTAAATTATACTTGAATATAAAAAAATTTTATGGTAAAATATCAGCAATAATATTAGTAAAGGAGTGTCTTGCTTGATGTCGGAGTTATATATAATGGTAACCAACAAGTAAATAGTTGGAGACGCATAGGTATTCTGTTTAATCAGAATTTTTAAGTGTATTTTTGATACATTTAATTGTTGTGTCTTGTTCTGCCTTTATAGATAACTAACATATGACAACAAATAATAATATTATTATATATTACTTTGTTAAATTGTGGTGTAGTGGGCTTTAATCTGCTACACCTTTATTAATTTTACATAGTGTTATTTTGAATATAATTATGTTGAAATAGAAAAGATTAAATTTTCTAGTCCACAGGAGTTTTCTGTTTTTGTGTAGGTAAATATGTATACCACATAAAAAGGCAGATATGAATACCTGTGGACTTTTTTTGTAGAAAATACAAGATATGGAGGCAATAAAAATGAGTATTATTGAGCTTAATGAACTGACTAAATCTTATAGGAGATTTGAGAAAGAACCAGGATTTATGGGAAGCATAAAATCTTTATTTAATAGAAAATATACAGAAAAAACAGCTATATCATCCCTTAATTTAAAAATAGAGGAAGGAGAATTTGTTGGATTAATAGGTAAAAATGGAGCTGGAAAAACAACTCTTGTCAAAATAATGACTGGAATTATTGCTCCATCTTCTGGAAAAATTTCTGTCATGGGTTATTATCCAAATAAGTTAGAAAATAACTTTAAAAAACAATATGCTGTTGTTATGGGGCAAAAAAGTCAGCTATTTTTTGAATTGACGCCAGCAGATACATTTCTTTTATTTAAAGAGTTATATGATATATCTGATGAAGAGTATAAAAAGAATTTGGATTATTTTATAGAGTTGTTTGAAGTATCTGATTATCTAAATGTTCAAGTTAGAACACTTTCTTTAGGAGAAAGAATGAAAATGGAGCTTATTGTAGCACTTCTTCATAATCCTAAAATTTTATTTTTAGATGAACCAACAATAGGTCTAGATGCAGTGGCACAAAAACAAATTAGGTATTTTCTGAAAGAAGTAAATAAGAAAAAAGGTACTACAATAATGCTTACCTCTCATTATATGGAGGATATAAAGAGCCTTTGTAGTCGAAGTATTGTCATAGAAAATAGTCATAAAATATATGATGGCTCTACAGATGAATTATTTAATCATTTTCAAAAATATAAGAAAATAACAGTTAGCTTCACTGATGAAACTAAAATTTTATTTCCAAAAGACTATAAGATTATTGAGCAAACAAAACATAAAACATCAGTAATTGTACCAAAAGAAAAAGGTAATGAAACTGTTAAATGGATTTTTGATAAGTATGATGTTGAGGATGTAACAATTGAAGAAGAAGATATAGGGAATGTTGTAGAACGAATATACAAAGAAGGATGTGAAGAGTATTATGAACAACTATAATGAAGCATATTCAAGACAATCATTGTTTTATAGATTTAAACAAAATATAAGAAAGTACTATGAAATAGCTAAAATTAATTTCAAAGTACAACTTATTTGGAGGTTTGATGTAGTAGTTAACATGATGTTTACTATTATAAAAATTTTATTTGCTTATATTTTGTGGAAGGCAATTTTTGGTGAAAATGACATAGTTTCTGGCTTTACATTTAATTCAATGTTGTCCTATTATATAATAAGTTCATTTTTATCAGGTATTGATATGTCAAGAAGTACAAGTGAGGAGATATGCAATCGTGTAAAGTTGGGTACATTTTCAAAATACATGATTATTCCGATTGGTGCACAAAATTATTTTTTTGCTAAAAATTTTGGAATGACCTTTTTTTACTTAGTATTTAATATGATTTCTGCTTTTGTATGGATTTTTATATTTAAAATAGATTTTGCTTTTACATCAAATCCAATACAAATTTTAATTTCAATTTTGATGATTTTCTTAGGGCTTATTTTTATGATGCAGCTTCATTTCTTTATTGGAATTTTATCATTTAAATTTCTAGAGATTGGTTTTTTTAGAATGATAATCGATAACATAACTGAATTTGTTACAGGAACAATGATACCGCTTGTTCTTTTGCCAGAAGTTGTAGTAAATGTTATGAAATTGTTTCCATTTTATTACACAACCTATTTACCATCTATGTTATTAATAGGTAGAAATAGTAATGATGCAGTACAAGGACTGATTATTATAGCATTATGGGTTTTATTCTTCTTTATAGTAAATAAAATTGTCTATAAGAAGATGAGAACACTATTTGATGGGGTGGGGATATAATGAAAAAAAAATTTAAAATAATATTTATGTTACTAAAAATGAAACTATCAAAAATGATGGTGTTTAGATTTGATTTTTTTGGAGCATTTTTTGTAGATAGTTCATTATTTATATTACAATTGTTAATGTTTAATGGCATTTACTCTCATGTAGATTCAATAGGAGGTTGGCAGCGTGGAGAGATGATAATATTTATAGGAACTTTTTCATTAATAAATGCTATAAATATGACCATTTTCTGTTTTGGAATTTATGATATTCCACGCAAAATTCAAGAAGGAGAATTAGATTATTATATTACAAAGCCAATAGACCCATTGTTTAGATTGACATTTGAGAATATTAATATCGGTTCATTACCTTTAGTTTTTGCAAGTATACTTATAGTTGTATATGGAGTATCTGGATTAAATTCAGAAATAAATTTTGCTATGGTACTGGCATATACATGTATGGTGTTATTGATGACATTGCTTTTTTATGATGTGTGTATTATATTTCGGACAATTCCATTTTTTGTTATATCATCCTCTGCTATAATGAGATTGGAAGATAATTTACTACCAATGAATATGAAAATTCCAGGTGTAATTTATGAAGGTATTTTTAAGCTACTATTTTATTTGATTTTACCATATGGAATTATGTCAACAATCCCAACTCAAATTTTGTCTGGGACATTAACAATAAAAGGATTAATCTACTCAATTAGTATTGTATTTGTATTTACAGTATTTATGTGGAGGTTTTGGAAATTAGGACTGAAACATTATAAAAGTGCAAGTAGTTAATAAATTTTCAGTTTAGAGGTGACAAGGAATGAAAAATATAGCAAATATTATTACTATACTTAGAATCATTTTATCAATAGCTTTGCTCAAAATAGAGATGTTTTCTTCTTTATTTTTTACAGTCTATATTATGTGTGGAGTAAGTGATTTTCTTGATGGATATATAGCTAGAAAAATGAATATAGAAAGTAAGCTTGGCTCAAGGCTTGATAGTATGGCTGATATATGTTTAGTAATATCAATGTTTATTATTATGCTTCCAGTGATAAATATTTCAAAATATATAGTATTATGGATATTAACAATTGTCCTTGTTCGAATTACATCAATAATTATAGTGATTCGTAAATACAACACATTTGCTATATTACATACATATGGAAATAAATTATCTGGTTTTATGTTATTCTGTTTACCTTTAGTTTATAATATTATGAATACAAATTTACTTGCAAGTATAGTTTGTGTTGTAGCAAGTATTTCAGCCACTGAAGAAGTAATAATACATATATTATCTAAAGAGTTAAAAATAGATATTAGTAGTATTATAGAAGTACTTATTTCATAAACCTGTTTCATATGATACTAGACAATAGAAACTAAAATTTATGTAAGTATTGATTAAAAGACGAAAAATAATTAGATTAAAGATTAAGGTATTATACTTATCATATATGATATTATAATAGCAAGATATATTAAAACTCTATTTAAATAATTATATATGATTTTTATGGGATTATATACGATTGTAGATACTATATTTGTATCTAGATTTGTAGATACAAATGCTTTATCTGCAATTAATCTTGTCTGTCCTATTATTAATATTATTGTTGGACTTGGAACCAGGCTTGCTACTGGAGGAAGTGCTATTGTAGCTTGCAAGATGGGGAATGGATATGGATGGAGCAAAGAAAATTTTTACTTTGATTATATTATCTGTAGCTATAATTGGAATACTAATTACCAGTATAGGTTTACATCATCTATGTTTACAGCATTATCTAATGGAAAGATATCTGCAATATTATCTTTTTTACGTACATTTGGTTTTATAACTATAGGTTTATTGACATTACCAAATATCTTGAATATAGATGGAATATGGTTAGCAGTGCCAATTGCTGAGTTTTTAACCTTATTTTTAACAGTTAGTTTTATATATAGATATAAGAATAAGTATAACTATATATAAATACAATAATAAATATAATTAATATATATCTTTTTCGACTGTACATCATTTAGCCCATAAGTAACGATTTTTCATTTATTTATGGGCTTTTATTGTATTCTTTCCTTTGGATTCATTCCTTAACTGACAAGTTTGTTCCTAACAACAGTACGATTTTAATGTTCTTTTACCATTTTGTTATCCATATACTGAATAATCAAATCAGCACCAAATTCATTACCACCTGCATTTCTAATTTCTTTTTGCATAAGCAATATACTTTGAGCTATAGTCGAATCATTAAGAACAGCTAAGGTAGAATTTTTAAGAATGTCACTTGTAATGTGTTTGTGAGAAATCTTTTTTCCTAAGTTTAAGCGTTCAATTTGCTGTGCGTTAGTTGGTTGGTCACTTATAAACGGAATAACCACCATAGGAACGCCAAAATAAAGAGACTCCATAACACTATTTAAGCCACCATGAGTTATAAAAACACTTGCTTTTTCTAATATTTCAAGCTGTGGTACAAAAGGGAAAATATAAAAATTATTTGGTATCTTACCTAAATCTGATATATTTATTGAATTACCAACAGATATAATGACAGTTACATTTTCATCTTTAAAAGCATTGATACATTTTTTGTAAAATGACATTGCTTTATTTACAATTGTACCTAGAGAAATATAGACCAAATTATTTTTTGATTTTGGCAATATAAATTCATTTTTTTTATTACGTTGATAAATAGAGGTACCCAGAAACTTAAATTTATTTTCTGAAAAATCTTCTGCATATGGTTGGAATTTTTTTACAGTATATACAAGATTAAGTTCTGGAGGATTTTCAGTAATCTCTTTTAACCAAGAATCAGTCTTTAATTTAATTCCCTTTGACACTTTTTTAGTCCATCTACGACATACCCATTCAAAACGAAATACACTTAACACGCCACCCGAATTAATAAATTCTTTCATCAAAACTTTATTAGTAGCTGGTGCAGTAATAATCCTAATAACAGGTTTATTGAATCTCTCTGCTATATGTTTTCCTAGAAAGAAAAAATGCTCATAAATAATTAAATCGAATTCATGTGCTACCTTTATAGAGGCTTGATAGACATTTTTTATTTGAATAGAAAGTTTTTCGTTATCTTCATAATAAAGGAAATCAGCTCCCACTTCTAAGACTTTATCTTTCCATTCTTCAGTTAGTAAGTATGTTACAGAATTACCTCTATTCACTAATTTTTCCACTAACCCAAGGGTAGGGTATACGTGTCCAGAAAAAGGTAAATTTATAAATAAAATTTTCATAATCAAACCTCCTTAAAATGTTTTTATTATATATTCACTTTGTAAATATAAGAGGTGGAACTTTTAACGTTCTACCTAAAAATTCAGAAATAACTGTATGCTGTTTATTTTTATTGGACCTTATTATTAACTAATTTGTAAAATAGTGAAATGCTCTAATGATTTGTAAAATAGCTCTTGCTTAGAGCTAAAATAATGATAAAACATTCCAACTTCTCCATTAACCTTATTTAATATCATGCTAACAGAGATGATTTCATACCCATACTTTAAAAATAATTGAATAGCAGAATCTAGTATTTCTTCTCTTTTTCCTCCTTCTAAAGCAGATTTTCTTGCCATAAAATTAGCATCTTATTCAAATAAACAGAATATTGTTCTGTTTATATTTTATAATACGATTTAGATAAAGTCAATTATAAACAGAATATTGTTCTTATAATATAAAATATTAAAGCTTACACATGTGGAAGTATGATACAAATCTTTAATTATTTATCTTAAAATATTCTAGGTGTTATCATTAAGACTATTACTGTTTTCTTATTAAAGCTATAAAATCTATATAAAATTAATTTTCTAGAGTTCTTAAAAGATTATTACTGCGATTTTAAAGGTGTTACTTTGACTTTTTTAGTGATTGATTTTATCTATTAGAAATGTTACTATTAGTAATATAAAAGGAGAGTAAATAAAATGGACAAAATTATTTTAGGATTACTTATGCTTAAGAAGCTGACAATTTATGAACTGAGAAGTGTCATAGAAATGAATTTCACTTCGATGTGTAGCAACAGTATGGGAAGTATTCAAGCGGCAATAAAAAAGTTGCTTGAAAAGAAGATGATAGTGTATGAAGAGTTTGTTGAAAATAGTGTCAATAAGAAATTTTATTCATTAACGGATGCAGGAAAAGCATGTTTTTTAGAATGGGTAGAGACGTCTATGGTTGCAGGTAAAGTGAAGGATATGGAATTAAGTAAATTATTTTTTATGGGATTTGTTCCAACACAAAAAAGATTGTCACTAATTCAATCTTATATTGTTGACCTCAAAAAGGAAAGAGAGCAGTTGGAGAATATCAAAATACAAGACATCAATGTTGCAAAATTACAGTATATTACCTATCTAGAAGAAAATCAAGAACAGTTTAATCACTTTTTACAAGATACTGAACATTCCAACATACAAAGAGATATTCAAGATATAATTGATTTTGAGTTATTGACCTTAAAGTTTGGAATTGACAGGACAAATTTTGAAATAGCATGGTTTGAAAATTTAAAGAAGAAATTAATTAATGAGTGGCCAAACAATAGTCAGAATCAAGGAAAAGGGGGTAGCTAACATGAAAGGAACTGTAATAATAACTGGAGCTAATTCAGGGATAGGAAAGGCAGCAGTATTTAAGTTTGCATCAGAGGGTTATAGGATTATAATGGCATGTCGTAATATTCAGATTAGTGAACCCGTGTGTCAGGAAATTATAGCTAAAACTAAAAATATTAATGTGGATTTGCTTCAACTAGATATTTCATCGAGACAATCAATTTATAGTTTTTGTGAGACCTATAAAAAAAAATACAATGTATTGGATATCTTAATCCATAATGCTGGACATTTTAAACATGGAGAAAAAAATTTTCAACGAAGTATTGATGGTATAGAATTAACATTTGCTACCAATCTATTTGGGCCAGTTCTTATGACCAATTTATTATTGGATATGCTTGCTAAATCAAAAAATCCTAAAATTCTAAATGTATGTAGTACAAATATAAAGCATTTTTTTGATGAAAGAAGAAAAATTAATTTTGGAGTTTTAAGTGGTGAAACTGTAGAAGATAAAGAATATAATTCTTATAAAATTTATGGAGATTCTAAAATAGCTTTACTTATGGTTACAAGTATGATGAAACAAGAATACAAGCCTTATAATATAAGTGTAAATGCAATTATGGTTCCAGCAACAAAAATGAGTAAAGAAACAATTAAGAAATTTAATTCGTATTGGAAAGTACTTGCATTTTTACAAAACATTATTATACCAAAATCAGAAATTATTGGAGAGGCTTACTTTTCGATTTGCACCTCTAATGTTTATACAGGTATGACTGGAAAACTAATAAATCACCAAGGAAAGATTGTTGAAATGGCTAATGACTCAATATCATTTATAAAAAGCATTACAAGCACAGATGTTTATCCACCTTATGTCAATAACAAAGAGACAATAGAGAAAGTATGGACTATATGTAAACAATATGTTGAAAATGCTAAATGTAATTTGCTAGCATAACACATATAATTCATAAGGTTATTATAGCAACAACATAATCTTATTAATATTTCTAAAAGGATGGAATATTCTTGATAATTCTGTTCAAACGTTATTTAATTGTTTGAATTAATATGAGAAAGATTACAATTAGCTATAATTTAATTTATAATTGATATGTACTTGATTTTGTTTAATTATTTGAATATACTTTAAGCAGAACACATAGAGTTAGAGGGTTAGTAGATAAAAGACAATAACTCTTTATTAGGAGTGATTTTACTATGGAAACATACTTTGATAAGAAAATATTACTTGTTGATGATGAAAAAGATATAATAAATTTAATTGAGGAAGTATTGATAAAGGATGGCTTTAAAAATATTGTTAAAGCTTATAATGGCTTAGATACGATTTCTTTGTGTAAGATAGAATGTCCAGATGTTGTTATTCTCGACATAATGTTACCTGATGTAGATGGCATAGAAGTGTGCAAAAAAATTAGAGAGTTTTCATATTGTTCAATTCTCTTTCTTTCATCAAAAGATGATGATATTGACAAGATACTTGGTCTTAGTAGTGGAGGAGATGATTATATAACAAAGCCATTTAGTCCAAGAGAAGTTGTTTTTAGAGTCAAATCTCAGTTGCGTAGACAACAATATCAAAGTGTTGTATCATCAGAAAATTCAATAATTAGGTTAGGTAATATTACAGTTGATACAGAAGGATGCCGTGTGTATAAAGATGAAAATGAAATTGAGTTAACAGGTAGAGAATATCAGCTTTTAAGTTATATGGCTCAAAATTTAAATAAAATTATAGGAAAAGAAAGTCTTTATGAACAGGTATGGGGTGTATATAGTAGTATATGCGACAATACAATTATGGTACATATAAGACATCTAAGAGAAAAGATTGAAGATAATCCTTCAAATCCTAAAATACTTATAACAGTCAAAGGGCTTGGATATAAGCTTGTGAATAGAGTTGATTAGGCTAAATTTTAGTGATTGTTTTTTAGGCACTCATTTATGAGTGCCTATTAATATGCTTATACTTTAGTAAAATATTTACGATTTCAAATTAAATACCTTGTCAATCCAACCTTTATAAAACTTTTCTTCGTGAGAAACTAAAATAATACTTCCCCTAAATTGTTTCAAAGCATTTTGTAAAGCATCTTTTGTTTCTGCATCAAAGTGGTTAGTTGGTTCATCTAAAATCAAGAAATTACAAGGTGACAACATCACACAACATAATTTAACCTTAGACTGTTCACCACCACTTAGTGTGGAAACACTTCTTGAAACATGTTCTTCTTTTACACCACACTTGGCTAAAGAGCGTCTGATTTCCTTTGTGCTTAATTTTGGATATATATCTGCCATTATTTGAAGTGGTGTTTTAATAGGATTTTCCCATTTTAAATCCTGCTCATAATAACCAATTTTTATCTGGTCTGAAAAGAGGAAGCTTCCAGAAATACAAGGGATATCTTTAACCAATGTTTTTAACAAAGTGGATTTACCAATTCCATTAAATCCAGTTATAACTACTTTTTGACCTGCATTAACAGAAAAATTTAATTTTGGTAGTAATGGATAATAGTATCCAACTTCAAGATTAGTTACTGTGAGTGCGTTTTGCACAGATATTTCAATTTCTGCAAATTGGATACATGGTTTTCCTGTAAAGTTAGGAGGAGCTATTTTTTCTATTCTATCCAATTGTTTTTGTCTTCCTCTTGCAATTTTTGAATTTACACCAGCCTTATTTTTACGTATAAATGTTTCTTCTTTTTCTATTTTCTTTTGTTGCGCTTGATATTTTCTAATATAATCCTCTCTTAAGTGTGATTTTTGTTTAAGAAATTCTGAGTATTTTCCATGATACTTTTTAATCATTCCAAATTCTATATCGAGAATACCTGTGGAAATTTTTTCTAGAAAGTCGAAATCATGGGAGACTACAATAAATGCACCTCTAAATGTATTTAGATAATTGGCAAGCCATTCAACATGCTCTTTGTCTAAAAAATTTGTTGGTTCATCTAATAATAAAACTTCATAATTAGAAAGTAGTAATTTTGCCATAATTACTTTTGCTCTTTGACCTCCACTAAGTTCCCCAATAATACGATTCATTCCTATTGAATCTAGTCCAAGACCATTTGCTACCTTATTTATTTCATTGTCTATAGAGTAGAAATCACTTGCTATTAATTGCTCTTGATAAGTTGATGCCTTAATAAGTTGTTGCTCATTTCCAGATATAGAACTTTCTTGATATAGCAAATTCATTTCTTTCTCTATTTTATAGAGGTCTTCAAATGCAGTGTGTAAATACAATGATATTGTTGTATCTCTATTAATATCTGCATATTGGTCCAAATGACCTATTTTGATATTAGGTTGCCACTTAATCTCTCCTGTATCTGGGATAACTTCTCCTAATAAAATTTTAATTAAGGTGCTTTTACCTACACCATTTTGGCCAACCACACATATATGTTCGCCTTTAAATAAATCAAAGTCAGCTTTTTCGTACAGTGATTTATCCATAAAACATTGTGATAAATTATTTACTTTTAATAAACTCATAATTCAAACTCCTTTTTTACTATAAAAATTTTATGAAAATAAAAAAGCAGAGGAATAGCATTATAAAATGCCGACCTCTGCTTTTGGAAAAACAAAAGGCCATAGATAAGCATTGCTATCTATGGCCATAAAATCTATATATCTATCGGCAAATAGGTAAATTTAAATAAGCATAGCTAAAAAACTACACTAAACCTATATTTGCCGATGAAGATAGAAGCTTTAAGCTTCCAGATTAACCTCTACACAACGCTTCATCATATACATTTGTGTAGAGTTAAGTTTTCTAACAAGTTTAACTAATTTTATATAAATCATAATTATTCACATCCTAATCTCAATATTAATTCTAATTCATTTATATTTAAATTGCACTATTGTACTTTTGATTTTTTTCATTTAATTTAATACATATATCACTAATTATAGCTTAAATCATGTTATCATAATACTTAATTATAGTCAATATAAAAGATATTTTTACACGAGAACTTTTATAATACAATAAGTTTAAGTTATATTATAAAAATAAAGGATATAAATTAATTACAATAAAATAGAAGCTACTTACAAGATTTTAAAAAAGTAAATAGCTTCTTTTATTTGAATATATTTTAAAATATTTATATATTATATATTATATATTATATAAATATTTAAATTATAGCAATTCTCCATATTTTTTTATAAAGATTTTTTTTATCATAGTTACCAATACCATATAAGATAAGATAGTAAAAATTAACCCTATAAAATAGATATTTGGCAGTGGAATCATACCAATAGCATTTCCAAATGATGTATAAGGTATAATAGTTCCAATTGTAATTCCTATTGTTGTTAAGAGCGTTAGTCTCCATGAAGCTCTACTTTTAACAAATGGAATGTGTGGAGTTCTTATCATATGAATAACCAATGTTTGAGACCATAAAGATTCTACAAACCATCCTGCATGAAATAGAGATATAAAACCAAGTTGACTTGTAGTATCTAAGCTATGAAAACTTCCGCCAAATACTCTTGGACATATGAAAAAATACATTAATATATATGTTGTAATATCAAATATTGAACTAGTTGGACCAATCCAAGTCATAAATTTACTTATAGATGATGAGTCCCATTTTCTTGGGATTTTTAGATAATCATCATCTACATTATCCCATGGAATAGTTATACATGAGATATCATAGATTAAGTTTAGCACTAAAATTTGAATTGGTAACATTGGTAAAAATGGTAGAAATGCACTTGCTATTAATACAGAAAACATATTGCCAAAATTAGAACTTGCTGTCACCTTTATATACTTTATAATATTTGCATATGTTTTTCTTCCTTCAATAACACCTTCTTCTAATACCATAAGGTCTTTTTCAAGCAGTATAATATTTGCACATTCCTTAGCAATATCAACAGCTGTATCAACAGATATTCCAACATCAGATTCTTTCATAGCAGCAGCATCATTTATACCATCACCCATAAAACCAACCGTATGACCATTTCTACGAAGAGATGCGACTATACGAGATTTTTGCTCTGGAGAAAGTTTTGCAAATATACTTGTACATTTCACCATTTCATCAAGTTTAGTATCACTCATGTCTTCTATATCTGAACCAAGTAGGATATTTTTAACTTTAATGCCTACTTGTTTACAAATACATTTTGTTACTGCATCATTATCACCAGTTAGGACTTTTACATCAACTCCATTTTCAAGTAATGCTTTTATAGCATTAGCTGTACTTTTTTTTGGAGGGTCTAAAAATGCAAGATAACCTATTAAAACCATGTTACTTTCGTCAGAAACTGAAAAAGAATCTATAGGTGAAGGGTTGTTTTTTTGGGCAATGCCTAAAACTCTCATCCCATCATCATTATACTTAGAAACAGTTGTAAGAATTTCCTTACGTATTTCATTAGTGATTAACTGAATATCACCTTTATATTCAACATGAGTACAAATTGATAGCATTTCTTCAATAGCACCTTTTGTAATAAGCTGAGTTTTTCCTAGTTTATTTTTAACAACTACACTCATTCTTCTTCTATTGAAATCGAATGGGATTTCATCAATTTTTGTGTAGTTTTTCCAAAGTTCTTGCATACCATGTTCATTTGCATGGTTGATAATAGCTATATCCATAAGGTTCTTAAGACCTGTTTGATGGTAACTATTTAAAAATGCATGACGAAGAACTCGTCTATCTTCCTTGCCATGAATATCAAGAGAATATTCTAAGATTACTTTATCTTGAGTCAAAGTTCCTGTTTTGTCAGTGCAAAGTATATCCATAGCACCAAAGTTTTGGATAGAACTTAAGTTTTTAACAATAACCTTTTTCTTTGACATAGCAACTGCTCCTTTTGCAAGGTTTGCAGATACTAACATTGGTAACATTTCTGGTGTAAGTCCAACTGCTACTGAAAGTGCAAACAAAAATGCTTCTGTCCAATCACCTTTTGTAAAGCCATTTACAAAGAGAACAATTGGAACCATGACAAACATAAATCTTATAAGTAACCATGAAACTGAATTAACACCCTTTTCAAAACTTGTTATAGTTTTTTTATTTGTTATTTGTTGAGCAATAGAACCAAATATAGTACAATCACCTACTGCAATGACAATAGCTATAGCTGAGCCACTGATTACATTACTACCCATAAATGCAAGGTTGTCTAAATCAAGAACATTATTTGAAGTACTTTTTTTAGTATTATAAAACTTTTCTATTGGTTCACTTTCTCCTGTAATAGAAGACTGACTAACAAATAAATCTTTAGACTGTAATATACGTACATCAGCTGGAACCATATCACCAGCAGAAAGATGGATAATATCTCCAACTACAACTTCTCTTAGTGGTATTTCCACTAATTCTTTAGAATTACGCATAACTGATATAGTAGTATTTACCATTTCACTTAGAGCTTGAGCTGCTTTTCCAGAGCGAGATTCTTGAATAAATTGCAATAGACCACTTATAGTTACCATTGTTAAGACTATAATAACTGTAGTTGCATTTTTATCATGAGGTTTTGCTAAAATAACATCTGTAATAAAGGAAATTATAGCTAAAGTAAGAAGTACAATAGTAAAGGGATTTATAAAAGATTTTATAAGTTTTTTTATAAAAGAATCACCTTTTTTTTGAGTGATTTCATTTTTGCCGTACTTATCTTGCATTTTATTAACCATTTTTTCACAATAGCCATTATAAGAATTTTCATATTCGTTTAATAAAATACAGGCGCTCATTGTAGCTGAATCAATTAAACGTTCCTTTGAAGTTGAACTAGATGAAGTTCTTGTAATAAATTTTTTATTTAATTTTTTTATCATGTCTAAATCCTCCTTAATAATTATCTGCTTTGTACAGAAAAAAGGAAGTAAAGACATAAGCCTGTGACGAAAACACATCGCTTATTTTATATTTATTAAAAACAGGTAGAAGAAATAAGACGTACAAAATAGTACATGTATTCTTCAAATAAGTGACTACTTCGCCCGACAGGGCTTATGCTACTACTACTTCCTACGTCCATTTTCTCCACCTCCTAAATTCAAAATATATAAACCTATAATAGACAAATAGGTATTAAAAAATCCCTTGTCAAAGCAAGAACAATGACAAGGGATTTAAATCCATATAAAAATAACCAAGGTATAAAAACCTAAGTATATTTATAAAACAGTACAAACTGTTTCATTCATCGTTCAAGCTTTAACTTCATAGGGCGATGAAATTGCGTTAGATTATGCCTTGGAATCGACATAAACTGTTGACCTTCTCATAGTGTCTCCACTATTTTGCGGCAGCAACCCGTATCCCTATGGTAGCCTCACCTACCGAAATATTTAATTTCTCTAAAATTGTAAGCTATAAAAAAATATTTGTCAATAGCTTGAAAAAAACTAAGTACAGTTAATATTTTCTATTACTTGCTATAAATTACATATTTTTCCCTAGCAGAATATATTCATAAAATATTGCGACTTATAAAATCAAAGGTGTAGTATTGTTGAACTTTTAATGGTATGCTAAGATATTTATATAATTATAATAAATAAAAATATATAATTACTATATAAAGTTATACTTTTAGAGTAATCACTAAAAATATATGTTTATTTATTCTTAGATAAACATATATTTTTTTAAGTATTAAGTATAATGATAAGTTTATGTATGATATAAATCTAAGTAATGTATTATTAGAATGATTATAAATAATTTGAGGGAAGGTTTTATATGAGGGGGGATAAAGTTTGTGTCAATTAAGAGACTGATTTTCATCGTATTTTTAATTAATTGTATGATATTTATGTGTTTTCCAATACAATCACTTGCAAAGACAGAAAAACGTGTTATAAAAGTAGGTTTTTTTGATTTTGAAGGATATCATGATTATGATAAAAATGGAAATAGAAATGGGTATGGATATGAATATCTTCATGAGATTGCAAAGTATACTGGCTGGACATATGAGTATGTATCTGGTACATGGGAAGAGTGTCAAACTATGTTAGAAAATGGACAGATTGATTTACTTACTTCTGCACAATATACAAAAGAACGTGCTGAGAAATTTGATTTTTCAGAGGTACCTATGGGAAGTAGTTATGCACGACTTACAGTAAAAAGTGGAAATTCAAAGTATACACCAAATGATTATAAAAATTTTAATGGAATAAAGGTTGGACTACTTTATGGAAATAGTAGAAATGAACATTTAAAGAAATTTGCAAATGAAAAAGGATTTAATTACACATTTAAATATTTTAAAAATCAGGAAGAATTGGAAAATGCATTAAAAAGTGGAAAAGTAGATGCTATATTAACTAGTAGTTTGAGAAAAGTCAAAAATGAAAGCGTAATTGCGCAATTTGCTCCATCCCCATTTTATTGTATTGTAAAAAAAGGTAACACTGAACTGTTACAAGATGTAAATGAAGCTTTAGAAGATATTGAGATGGACAATCCAGCATATAAGTTTAATTTATATAGTAAGTACTATCAGTCTAGTAATAAAGATACATTTATTCTTTCCAGGGAAGAAAGCAATTACTTAAAAAAAAATAATCATATACGTGTAGTAAGTATGCCAAACTCATATCCATTATCATATTTAGATACAGGTAGACTTAAAGGTATTGTACCAGATATATTTGATTTAATTGTAAAAGAGCTTGGATTAAGTATAGATTATGTAAAAGCTAATTCATATAAAGAATCGATTGATATGGTAAAAGAGGGAAAGGCAGATGTTATATGTTTTTTTAATTCAGATTATGGGTGGTCAGAGCAGAATGGAATTAAGATTACATCTCCTTATATGACATTGAACTATAGCATTATAACTAAAAATTATAAAAATACCAAAATTGATAATATAGCTGTTGCTGAGAGCGATACATTCAATGATGAGTATATCAAAGAACACTATAAAGGTAGCAATATTCAAAGATATAAATCTGAAGAAAAAGCTATAAATGCAGTAAAAAGTGGAGATGCAGATGCAGCATTTGTAAATACATATTCTGCTGAAGACTATATACAAAAAGATTATAATAATTTAAAAGCAATTCTAGTTAATGATTATAAAACTAATATATCTTTAGGTGTTGGAAAAAATATAAATCCAACATTATATTCCATTTTGGATAAGAGAATAAATGCACTTAATAAAGATGAGTATTCAGAAATTATTGCAAAGCATACAATTTTTCAAGACTATAAAATTAGTTTATCACAGTATATTCATCAGCATCCAGTTCAAACAGTTTTAATTTCTTTTTGTTTCTTTTTAGTTATAATAGCAGTACTTTCTTATGTTATTGCAATCAACAAAAGACATTCCAATCATATTTTTGATTTGGCATTTAAAGATGTAGAGAATGGAGTTTGGAATTACAATGGATTTGAAGATCAAGCACCACGAATTCTAGAAAAGCATAGAGAAAAATTTTATACAGTAATTGCTTTTGATATATCTAAGTTTGCTATCATAAATGAAAATTATGGTAGAGATTCTGGAGATATGATTATAAAAGAAGTTGCATCAGTTTTGAATAGAGTTATTGGAGACAGGGCATTAATAGCTCATGTAAAAGCAGACCATTTCCTTTTGCTCCTACCCTATGATTTAAAAGAAGATTTGGAATTAACTCTTATTGATATAAGTAAAAGTATTTCATACTTTGAAGTTAAGGGGATTGGCATTAAAGTAAAGGCAAACTTTGGAGTATATATTATCAAAGAGCAAGACATTGTTATTACAAAGGCTATTGATTATGCTGAAATTGCTAGAAGAAAAGCAAAAAGAAGTAATTCATCTATTATATATTTTGATGAATCTCTTAGAGAAAGTCTTAACAAAGAAAAAGAGATTGTTGATAGGATAGATTATGCATTAGAACATAATGAATTTCAGGTTTATTATCAACCTAAGTTTGATATGAGAACAAATAACATTATTGGTGCAGAAGCACTTGTTAGATGGAATCATAAAGAACTTGGATTTATGAATCCAGGAGAATTTATACCTATACTTGAAAAGAGTGGTGGAATTATAGATGTTGATTTTTTTGTGTTAGAAGAAGTATGTAAGTTGACAAGATTTTGGATAAGTTCTGGAGTTAAACCCATTTCAATCTCTGTAAATCAATCAAGAGTACATTTTCAGAAAAAAGATTATATAAATAGATTACAAAGTTTGCTTGCTAAATATGATATACCTAAAAGCATCATTGAACTTGAGATAACTGAAAGTCTATTTGAAAATGATAGTATATCAAATGATATGATAAATGAGATTAAGGAACTTGGTTTTTTAATTTCTGTTGACGATTTTGGTTCTGGATATTCTTCATTACATCTTCTTAATCAAGTTTCTGTAGATATTCTTAAAATAGATAAATCTCTCTTAGATAATTCTGAAGGAAAAGGTAAGGTAGGTAAGATTATTAGTAAAGTAGTTGAGATGGCAAATGACTTGGGATTAGAGGTGATTTGTGAGGGTGTTGAGAGGATAGAACAAGCAGAATTTTTAATGAGTATTGATTGTTACTATGCACAAGGTTATTTGTATGCAAAGCCTATGCCAAAAGATACATTTCTTAAAGAAGTAGATAAATTTAAAGGTATGTAAAAGAATACATATAATATATGTATATAGAGAAATACATATATTATTAATACTAAGTAATGATTGTAATTTTATAAATATATAAATTATAATCATTACTTTTTTTATAAAATAAAAAAGTTTGTTACTATAAAATAATAATTCGAAGAGTATTAGCTTTACACTTAGAAAAATTTAGTTGATATACAATAAAAATACTAATTTTAATTTAGTTTAAATATTTTAAGTGTGTCATGTATGTTGTATTTAATTAGTTTAAAAATTTAATGATAAATACTATATTTCATTAAATTTTATTGAAATAATTTAAATTATTTACTTATTTTAAATTATTAGATAAAATCATATTAAATAATTAAGGAGGTGAATAGACATAGACGAGATAGATTTAAAAATAATTAATTCTCTAAAAAAGAACAGTAGAGCCTCAACTTCTGAAATAAGTAGACAAGTTAATCTATCAATACCAGCAGTTTCAGAGCGTATAAAGAAAATTGAACAGTCAAATATAATTCAAAAGTATACTATTCAAATCAATCGAGAAAAAACAAAGTATAAACTTTTAGCTTTCGTATTTATCAATACAGATTTATCTAAAAGTATAGAAGAGTTTAAGAAGATTATGTTGGAGTATGATACTGTATTAGAATGTCATCACATTTCAGGAGAATATGATTATTTAATAAAAGTATTAGCAGAGGATACAAATGAACTTGAAGAATTTATATCAATAACTTTGAAAAAAATTAGAGGAATCCAGAAAGCTAATACAACCATTGTTTTATCAACAATTAAAGAGGAAATTAATACAATCAAAGATATTTTTTAGATAAGCATATACTAAAATATTGATTATATTAATACCTACTTTCTTACATATTTTTAGGAGGAAAATACAATATGAAAGTTTTAGTTTTTTTAGCAAAAGGTTTTGAAACTATGGAATTTAGTGTATTTGTAGATGTTATGGGATGGGCTAGAAATGATTATGATTACGATATAGATGTAGTAACTGGTGGATTTAAAAAGCAAGTTGTAAGCACATTTAATGTTCCAGTATTAGTTGACAAAACAATAGATGAAATATGTGTAGATGATTATGATGCATTAGCTATTCCTGGAGGATTTGAAGAGTTTGGATTTTATGACGAAGCATATGATATATCTTTTTTAGACTTAATAAGAGAGTTTGATGCAAAAGGGAAGATAATTGCTACTATTTGTGTAGCAGCTTTACCTGTTGGTAAAAGTGGTGTTTTAAAAAATCGTAAAGCTACTACATATCATTTAAAAGATGGTCAAAGACAAAAACAGTTAAGTAAATTTGATGTAAATGTAGTCAATGAGCCAATTGTTGTAGATAGAAACATTATAACTTCATATTGTCCAGAAACCGCACCACATGTAGCTTTTAAGCTTTTAGAAATGTTGACATCTAAGGAACATATGGAAGTTGTAAAATTAGCTATGGGATTTAAATTATAATAAATTAAAGATTATTTAAGTAATCAGAACCCCAATCACACATAACATCTAAAATAGGAATAATGCTTTTTCCAAAATCAGATAATGAATATTCAACTTTTGGAGGTACAACAGGATAAACAACTCTTACAATTAAGCCATCTGTTTCTAATTCACGTAATTGTTGAGTTAGCATTTTAGCAGTTGCTTTAGGTATTAATTTTTTAAGTTCATTAAACCTTAATGTAGTATCTTTAAGATGCCAAAGAATAAGTGTCTTGTATTTACCACCAATCAATGCAAGGGTTGCTTCTATAGGACAACTGTAATTACTTGAACATTTTTTCATTTTTTTAGACCTCTCAATATATTTTGAAGTACCCTTTTTGGTACTATGTTACAAAAAAGTACATTATTGTAATATATAATTATAGTGATAAGATTATAGCATAGGTTAAATAAATCATCAACTTAGCCTAATAAAATGATAGGGGGGGAAATAAATGAATTTTGTTGAAATCGCAAAAAAAAGATATTCTTGTCGTAATTATCAGGATAAAAAGGTTGAAAAAGAAAAGCTTGAGAAAATTTTAGAAGTTGCTAGAGTAGCTCCAACAGGGGGTAATCGTCAGCCTCAAAGATTAATTGTAATACAAGAAAAAGAAGGTCTTAATAAAGTTTCTAAGGCTGCGAATATATATGATGCACCATTAGCAATTATCGTATGTGGGGATAAGGATAAAGTTTGGACAAGACCTTTTGATGGTAAACAACTTACAGATATTGATACAAGTATAGTTACTGATCACATGATGTTACAAGCAACTGAACTTGGATTAGCGAGTGTATGGGTATGCTATTTCAATCCAGATGTAATTAGAGAAGAATTTAATTTGTCAGATAATCTTGAGCCAGTAAATATATTACTAATAGGATACGAAGTTGGAACACCAGAAAGTCCAAATAGACATGATAAAACTCGTCTTCCTTTAAATGAAATTGTTTCTTATGAAACTCTTTAGATATAAAAGTAAACTATCTATATGAGATATATAATGAGTTATTTTTTTAAATAAAGTTTTAAAAAAAGTTAATACTTATATAAAATTAATTTTAGTGAAGTATATATCTAGTTGAACAATGATGTATACTTCACTATTTTGATTACTTAGAATACCCACTAATACTTTGAATATCTGCTAAGCTTAAATTTTCATTATATTAACTAAAATACATTGATATTAATTAAAATATATTTATATTAATTAAAATACATCAATTAAATCAATTTTCGAGTCTGGAAAACCGCTTAAAATATAATCCTTTATATCACTTAGGTGGTTATAAATTTGTTTTTCATAAATTCCATCAGGAGCATATACAAAGTATAGAATATTTTTAGTTTTTTTTGTAATTTGTGTACGATTATCTGGTCCATTAAGAATACTAGATAGTATACCAAGGTTATCTGATAAAAATAAATCGTCTTTTGTTAGAGTTTGCTTTCTTTCTCCTATACCATAAAAATGTTCATTTTCATTTGCTAAATCTATTTTTAAAGGCAATTCTATCTTATCAAGGTCATGTCCTGCTGTTAGAAGAAGATTTTTTAATTCTGCTAAAAACATTGCTTGAATAGGCAGATTTACATTTGGAATACCTTTTGATTTTAGTAAAAGGGATTCTAATTGAAGTAATACAGGATAAGTTTTTTTAAATTTTTTATAATACTTTATGTAGTTGGAAAGAGGCTCTGTTTTAATTTTTTCTTTGCGATTGTATTCAGGGTTTTGTGCAATAATATTTTCAATTTCAGAGTTTTTAAGAAGTAAAAAATTTTCTTCATTAGGTGTTGAATAGGTCATATTTACAATCATAACTCCAAATTTAATATTGGGATAAATTTCCTTTGTGTTACTTGATTTTCTAACATAATTTAGACTCCTTTTAATTTTTTGTTTTATGGTATAATCTTAGCAAGTAAAAAATGGATTTTGTAGTTCCATTTTTATAGTAATTTTATAGAACCACTTTTGGAGGTATTAAAATGTGGATTACAATTAATAGAAATAGTGGCATATCATTGTCAAGACAAATTTATTGTGAGATAAAAGACATGATTTTAAGCGGGAGCTTAAATTTTGAACAAAAACTACCTTCATCTAGAACTTTGGCAAAAGAACTTTCTGTATCACGAAATACAGTGTTAGATGCATATAATCAATTAATTGCAGAGGGATATTTGGAAACAAGGCATGGCTATGGCACAACTATAGCCAAAGTAATATTAGACCATCAAATTGACTTTAAGTTAGACTATACTTCTGAAATTAGAGATAGTTTACATGAGTATAAACAAAATAATTATATAGATTTCTGTTCTGGAATTCCAGAATTAAAGCTATTTCCACGCAAAGAATTATCAAAGTTATATAAACAAATACTACATGATTTGTCACACTTAGATTTTAGATATAATAGTACTGCAGGGGTGTGGAAATTGAGAGAAGAAATATCACAATATTTATTTCGTATTAGAGGAATTAGATGTAGTCCACGAAATATTATGATTGTTTCTGGTTCAACACAAGGGCTATCTTTAATATCACAAGTTTTATATAAAAATAATCAAAAAGTTATTGTGGAGGATCCTATTCACAAAGGATTGTTAAAGGTAATTTCTACTGTGGGATATTCAGTTGTTGGGATTCAAGTGGATGATAAAGGTATAAATACTAACCTAATAAAATCTATAAAGGATGTTTCTTTTATATATACAACACCTTCACATCAATATCCATTAGGTGGTATTTTACCAATTCAAAGAAGACTAGAACTTATTAAATATGCAGTAGAGAATAATTGCTATATAGTTGAAGACGATTATGACAGTGAATTTAGATATGAAGGTCAACCAATTAGTTCCCTCTATGAACTTAATCCAAATAAAGTAATTTATATAGGTTCGTTTAGTAAAATACTATCTCCAGCCATTCGTATGGGATTTATGTTGTTGCCAGATGATATAATAGATGATTATAAATCCTTAAAAATGTATTCTGATGTTCATACAGAATCTATATCTCAGTATGTTCTAGCTGAATTTATTAAAAATGGAGGTTTGGAAAAACATATATTTAAAATGAAGAAGTTATATAATAGAAAGCGTAAATATCTTATTGATATTTTGAATATTGAATTTATAAATGAATTTAAAATAAAGGGTCAAGTAGCTGGGCTTCACATAGTTGTTCATTTTTATAATGTTATTTTTACTGAAAAACTAATCAATCAAATTTATAAAGCAAATATCAGGGTTTATCCTATACAGCAATATGCAATTGAGAATAAAGCAGAATATGACCATGAAGTTGTCCTAGGATATGCTCATCTTAATTTTGATGAAATTGAACAGGGAGTAAGAATGCTTAGAAAAATAATACATACAAATTAAGATGTATTAGGAAAGGTTTTTTACAATATCTTATTTTTAGGTATGTATTTTACTTTAGTTTTTTTACAACTCACATATTCATTTATACTACATACTTCCAGTTGTATTGTGTGGACAAATTACTTATTGTATTCTGAAATCATCAATTAAGGAAGGTAGATGAAATGTATGAATAAGATAATAGAAGTAATTAATTTGCAAAAAAGCTATGATACTTTTAAAGCTGTGAAAGGGATTGATTTTTATGTAGAGGAAGGGAATTTGTTTGCATTACTGGGAGCTAATGGTGCTGGAAAATCTACAACAATTGATATTCTTTGTACGTTATTGAGTTATGATAGCGGAGAAGTGATTATAGATGGGCATAAATTAGGTGTAGAGGATAATAAAATTAAAGAAAAAATTGGAGTAGTATTTCAAGAAAGTATACTAGATTCACTTTTGACAGTAAGAGAGAATCTTACAATTCGTGCAAAATTTTATATCAAGAATAAAGATAAAGTAAGACAAATTGTACATAAAGCTGCTTTATCTGTAGGAGCTATGGAATTTATAGATAGACCATATGGTAAATTGTCTGGAGGTCAAAAGCGTAGGGCTGATATAGCAAGAGCTCTTTTAAATACTCCTAAAATACTGTTTCTAGATGAGCCTACAACAGGGCTTGACCCAGAATCTAGAAAATGTGTATGGGATACTATATTAAAATTACAAAAACAATATGGTTTTTCTATAGTTCTTACAACCCATTATATGGAGGAGGCTTCAAAAGCTGATTATATTGTAATGCTTGACTATGGTGTTATAACAGCAAAAGGTTCACCTCATGAACTAAAATATAAATACAAAGCAAATAATTTAGATGATGTATTTTTGAATATAGTTAGAAATAGAGGTGAAAAAAATGTTTAATATAGCACAAAGAAATATAATGATTTTTTTAAGAAATAAAAGAGGAGTATTTTCATCTTTTTTAGGTGCAATAATTGTAATCGGCATCTATGTTATTTTTTTAGGAGAAAATTTAAAGGAAGGTTATCCAAATATTAAAGATATAGACATATTAATGAATAGTTGGGCAATGGCAGGAATTATTTCTGTTGTTTCTGTAACTACAACAATGGGTTCTTTTGGAGTTACAGTATTGGATAAGGAGTTAAAAAGAAACAAAGATTTTTATTGTTCACCTGTTAAAACAAGAGAGCTGGCAGGAGGATATATTTTAAGTTCATATTTAATTGGTGTAATTATGAGTATATTTACATTTATACTTGCAGAGATATATATTGTATCAAGTGGGGGACAATTTTTACCTATGCTTTCTATTATAAAGGTTATTGGTGTAATTTTATTAACCGTTTTATCATCTAGTGCAATGATATTTTTTATTGTAAATTTGTTAAATAGCATAGATACATTTTCAACTGCTTCTACGATTATAGGTACTCTTATTGGATTCTTGACAGGAATTTATATACCTATTGGAAGCTTACCTCAAGCAGTGCAAACCCTTATAAAGTTATTTCCAATTTCACATGGGACTGTATTGCTTAGACAAATTATTACGGAGCCTCCATCAAAAGTAACATTTGTGGATTCAACAAATGCATTAACTGAATTTAATGAGCATATGGGAGTAACATTTGGTGGTATTGGAAGTTTGTCTGAAAATTCAATTCATATTATGTTTCTAGTTATTTCTGCAATAGTATTTTATTTTGTTACTATACTTATGGTATCAAGAAAAAAAGCTAGAAATTAATAGTAGGAAAATATACTATAGTCTTTTTATAGAAATCAAAAGAAAGGATGTGTTAGAGTGAAGGTAATAATTGAAACTCCCTTAGACGGAGAAGAGGATGAAATTATAATAAGATGCAGAAATATTGATGATGAAATACTTAAATTGATTTTTAACATCAAGATGCAAAGAGAGTCTCTTATAGCATATAAAAATGAACAACTCTATCGTATCAATCCTTTAGATGTCTATTACTTCGAATCTGTAGATAACCACACTTATCTTTATTGTAAAAATGATGTTTATGAGTTTAAGAAGAAGCTTTATCAGATTGAGGAAATTTTTTTTAATAGTGACTTTCTTAGAATATCTAAGTCTGTAATATTAAATCTTACAAAAATAGACTCAATTGTACCAGCGTTTAATGGTAGATTTGAAGTAATACTAGATAATGGTGAAAAGACAATTATTTCACGCCAATATGTACCAATGTTGAAGAAAAAACTAAAGATATAAAGGAGTTGATTGAATATGAATTTAATAAATACACTAAAGTATGTAGTTCGTTATTTTTGTATGATAACTACAGGAGTTTTAATATCTGTTTTTACTTCTTGTTTAGTATTTAGCCCTGATGAGACATTTAGTATAAATATTTTCCAACAGATTTTATTAATTGCATTGGTCACATCTCTATCCACATTAATTTTTTATTCAAAACGAGAACTAGGTAGAAAAGAGTTACTAATTCGCCAAGTAATTCATATAATTTTTCTATTTGTTTTCGTTCTGTGGTTTTCATTTAAAAGTAATTGGATTGATAGTGGTCATATTTTTCAAACTCTGTTTATAGCACTATCTATATTTATTATCTATCTTTGTATAACACTTGCTACTTGTAAAAGAGATAAGGAAGAATCTATTTTATTAAATAAAGGTTTGAAAGAATATAGGAAAAATAAAATTAGTAAATAATAGCTAAGACAATTCAACAAATTATAAATTTATTATTAATTGAGTTTTTATATCAGTCATTAATTTAAGATAGCAATTTATATTAAGAAGAAAATTCTTGTATGAGTTATAATACTTAAAAGGAGATGATGAGGTTGAAAACAAATACAGATGTAATTATGGAAATCATTGATTATATAGAAGAACATCTTACAGAAAATCTAAATCTAGATAAAATGGCTGATGTTGCTAGTTATTCAAAATATCACTTACACAGAATGTTTACAAACATTGTGGGATGTACTATGTATCAATATATTAAAAGAAGGAGACTTACTGAAGCAGCTAGACAACTTGTATTTACAGATAAATACATTATAGATATAGCTCTTACAGTTGGATATGCTACACACCAGTCTTTCACATTAGCATTTAAAACTTTATATAAAGAATCTCCACAAGTATATAGAAGTAAAGATGAATTTTATCCTATTCAACAAAGATTTGTTTTAAATCCAAATCATCAAATCCAAAATGTAGATTGTATTTCTTATACAAGTATTAGTTATGAACGAAGAAGAGATGAAATCAATTCTTATCTCAACTTTAATATTAATTGTGAGGTGAAAGTAGCATGAGTTTAGTACCACATGTAATTGAACAGACAGGTCAAGGTGAAAGGTCTTATGATATATATTCAAAACTATTAAAAGATAGAATTATATTTATAGGCGAAGAAATTAATGATGCTATTGCAAGTTTAGTAGTAGCTCAATTACTATTCTTAGAATCAGAAGACCCAGATGCAGATATAACTATATATATAAATAGCCCAGGAGGGGCTGTAACATCAGGGTTTGCTATATACGATACTATGAACTATGTAAGATGTGATGTATCAACTATTTGTATTGGTATGGCTGCAAGTATGAGCGCTTTTTTACTTTCTGGAGGTACAAAAGGAAAAAGATATGCCTTACCTAATGCAGAAATTATGATACATCAACCTATGGGTGGAGCTAAAGGGCAAGCAACAGATGTAAAAATAGCAGTAGATAATATGTTGAGAACAAAGGAAAAATTAGATAGAATTCTTTCTGAGAATACTGGAAAATCAATAGAAGATATTAGAGTAGATACAGATAGAGATAATTTTATGACTGCAAAGGAAGCTAAAGAATATGGATTGATTGATCATATAATGGAGAAGTGTGAGTAGAGTATTATTTTAAAAGCTTAATTTATAGTATATAACTAATGTCAAAATAATCATGTTTAAATGAACATGATTATTTTTTTGTTTAAAAAAAGAAGTTTTTTAAAATGTCAAGTAAATAAGTAATAAATAGTAATTTTACGTATCAGTTTAGAGATTTTCTAGAGATATTAACCAATGTGGTTGCAATGATATGATAACTTATAGACCACACTGGTTAATTTGCATAAGGGGTTAATTTAGATGTAAATCCTATGAACTTATGATAAAAGATAAAGAAGATTATAAATATAAGTTTATAATATATAATTGCATACTATTATGCAGATAATAAATACAAAAAATTGATATAAAAAGTTCAGTAGAAAATATTAATTTTTTTAATCAACTAATAATAAGCCAAAGTGGTTTTGAATTTCTCCTTTTTCTCGTAAAGTATTTATTTCAAGTCCATTTGACCTTACTGTAGCAAAAACATCAATACCACATGCTTCCATTGATGGAGCAGTCTTGTTAGGAAAACTACAAGTATCAGGATTACATTTAGCACACTTTGTACAAGGGCCACTTCCAAAAGCAATTGATTTATAATATCCATCTAAAAAAAGTTCTCTTGCTATTTCAACAGCTAAAGGAGTAACAATACTCATTTTATGACATCGAAATAAAATAGCTTTTTTGTAACAATCTATTATTGCTTGCGTCTGTTGATAGGTTGGAGTATTGGGTGGACAACAATGACTATGACCATATGTATTACAACCAAACTGACACTTATAAATTGTCCATGCTGCTGTGACAATCGTTTTAGGGTCTATTGAAACTGCAATGTCAGCTCCACTAGATTTTAATATTTCAAAGTATTTTTTCATAATTTACCTCCTATCAAAAATAGTTTTATTTTTTATCTTGTATGAATGGTTAAATTTTACGTATTCTTATACTTATGGTAACGCAAAAATAAATATCAATCAAATCGATATATTTAAATTATGAATTAAATAAAAATGAACTATAAACATATATGATAAATAAACTTACCTACTAATTTTTTGTCGTTAAAAATTTTCCATATTTCAATAACAAAATAAGAGTAAATACCATATATTACTTATGTCTGTAATATATAAAAGACAAAGGAGTTGTACATTATGATTACAATAAGTTTGTGCATGATTGTTAAAAATGAAGAAGAAGTTATAGGCAGATGTTTAGAGTGTGTAAAGGATCTAGTAGATGAAATTATAGTTGTAGATACTGGTTCCACAGATTCCACAAAAGAAATAGTTTCAAAATATACAGACATGGTGTACGATTTCGAATGGATAGATGACTTCTCTGCTGCGAGAAATTTTTCATTTTCTAAAGCTTCTAAAGACTATATAATGTGGCTTGATGCAGATGACATAATTTTAGAAGAGGATAGAAAAGAACTATCAAAAGTTAAAGAAAATTTAGATACTTCTATTGATATGGTCATGGCAAAATACAATGTATCATTTGATGAAAACGGAAAACCAACTTTATCATATTATAGAGAACGCTTATTTAAGAGAAGTTCTAATTATAAATGGGTTGACCCTATTCATGAAGTAATACCTCTTGTTGGAGAAATATTTTATTCTGACATTGCAATATCACATAAAAAACTTCATAGACAGGACCCTTTAAGAAATCTCAGAATTTTTGAAAAAATGATTTCAGAAGGTAGGATATTGGAGCCAAGACATCAGTTTTATTACTCAAGAGAATTGTATTATAATGCAAGATATAAAGATGCTATAGAAGGTTTTACTAAGTTTTTAGACTCTTCAAAAGGGTGGATTGAGGATTGTATAAGTGCTTGCAGAGATTTAGCCACATGTTATTACTTAATTAATGATGAAAAAAGTGCCTTATATTCTTTATTTAGAAGCTTTGAATTTGATGAGCCAAGAGCAGAAGTTTGCTGTGATATAGGAAAGCACTTGTTTGATAGACAAAGATATAAAGAAGCTATTTTTTGGTATAAAGTAGCATTAACTAGAGATAAAAATGACATTAATGGAGGATTTAAGTCAAATGATTGTTATGGATACTTACCATATATACAATTAAGTGTATGCTATGACAAACTAGGAGAAATGGATAAAGCGATATCTTATCATGAAAAAGCAAAAGAAATCAAACCTAACGATAGTGCTATTTTGTACAATGAAAATTATTTTAGTAAATATAAAAGTTATTGATAAGTCACAATAATACTAATTTTGACATATTATATAGAGAGCATGAAAGCTCAAATATATTAGGAGGTGCTTTAAGTAATGAGTAGAAATAAATATTTTGGCCCATTTGATGGTAATAACCATGATAACAACTATGATGATTGCAATAGCAGTTGTGATAGTTGTAATAGTTGTGACTGTCATCATGGTTGCCCACCATCATGTATAGGTCCAACCGGACCAATGGGTCCAAGAGGTAGAACAGGTCCAACAGGCCCAACAGGTCCAACTGGACCAATGGGTCCAACAGGCCCAACAGGAAACACAGGAGTAACAGGAAACACAGGAGCAACAGGGTTAATAGGTCCAACAGGTCCAACAGGGTCAGTAGGTCCAACAGGAGCGACAGGAGCAACAGGATTTGGAGTAACAGGCCCAACAGGTCCAACGGGAGCAACAGGAAATACAGGAGCAGATGGAGTAACAGGCCCAACAGGTCCAACAGGAGTAACAGGAGCAAATGGAATAACAGGTCCAACAGGGATAACAGGAGCAACAGGATTTGGAGTAACAGGCCCAACAGGTCCAACAGGAGCAACAGGAGCAGGAATAACAGGAGCAACAGGTTTAATATATCCAACAACAGGAGCAACAGGGACACCTGGAGCAACAGGTCCAACAGGAGTAACAGGAGCAACAGGAGCAGATGGATTGGCAGGTCCAACAGGGTCAACAGGAGGAGCAACAGGAACACCTGGAGCGACAGGAGTAACAGGTCAACAGGAGCAACAGGAGATACAGGAGCAGATGGACTGGCAGGTCCAACAGGAGCAACAGGAGCAACAGGAGCAGATGGACTGGCAGGTCCAACAGATTCAACAGGAGCAACAGGAGTAGGAATAACAGGAGCAACAGGTTTAATAGGTCCAACAGGAGCAACAGGAACACCTGGAGCGACAGGTCCAACATACCAAACAGGAGCAACAGGAGCAAATGGATTGATATACCAACAGGAGCAACAGGAAATACAGGGGCAGATGGAGCAACAGGTATCCAACAGGGAGCAACAGGAGATACAGGAGCAAATGGATTAGTAGGTCCAACATAGGTCAACAGGAGCAGCAGGAGCAGATGGAGCAACAGATCCCAACAGGTCCAACAGGAGCAACAGGGGTAGGAATAACAGGAGTGACAGGAGCAACAGGAGCAACAGGCCCAACAGGAGCAGATGGATTAGTATATCCAACAGGAGCAACAGGAAACACAGGAGCAGATGGAGTACCAGGTCCAACAGGTCCAACAGGAGCAACAGGAAATACAGGAGCAGATGGAGCAACAGGCCCAACAGGAGCAACAGGAAATACAGGGGCAGATGGATTGGTAGGTCCAACAGGAGCAACAGGAAATACAGGAGCAGCTGGAGCAACAGGAGTAACAGGCCCAACAGGAGCAACAGGAAATACAGGAGCAGATGGAGCAACAGGACCAACAGGAGCAACAGGAAATACAGGAGCAGATGGAGCAACAGGACCAACAGGAGCAACAGGAAATACAGGAGCAGATGGAGCAACAGGAGTAACAGGTCCAACAGGAGCAACAGGTCCAACAGGGGCAACAGGAATACCAGGAGCTAGTGCTATAATACCTTTTGCATCAGGTATACCACTAGCACTTACAACTATAGCTGGTGGATTAGTGGGCACACCAGGATTTGTAGGTTTTGGAAGTTCAGCTCCAGGCCTAAGTATAGTTGGTGGAGTAATAGACCTTACAAATGCAGCAGGAACATTGACTAACTTTGCATTTTCAATGCCAAGAGCTGGAACAATAACATCTATTTCAGCATATTTTAGTACAACAGCAGCGCTTTCACTTATTGGTTCAACAGTCACAATTACAGCTACACTTTATGAATCAACTGCACCAAACAACTCATTTACAGCTGTACCAGGAGCAACAGTTACACTGGCTCCACCACTTACAGGTATATTATCACTTGGTTCAGTTTCTAATGGAATTGTAACAGGATTAAATATATCAGTAACAGCACAAACTCGATTCTTACTAGTATTTACAGCGACAGCGTCAGGACTTTCATTAGTTAATACTGTAGCAGGATATGCAAGTGCAGGAATTTCGATTAACTAAATTATATAATTAAAAAAAGGCTTCTAGTATCTGATTGATATTAGAAGCTTTTTTATATTAATTGATGAGCAGAATATAGCATACTATTATATAATATAAAATAATAGTATTAAATTAGAAAGAGATACTTTTTTGGGGGGATATTATGAAAAATAGAATTGAAAAATTAATGAATAACTTTGTAAAAGATTATTATAATTCAAATGATGTGACTCAAAAGTGGCAAGAGCTTTTATTTGCCTATGCTTCTGCTGAAGATGAAATGTTTTATCAGTTAAAAAATATTGTAGGAACATCTCATGCTATGCCAAAAGATTTTTTAAAAGATGGTAAGACTATAATTACATATTTTATACCCTTTGATAAAAACATAAATAATAGTAATATTGGAGGGCTCGAATGTTCAGAAAGTTGGGCAAGAGCTTATATAGAAACTAATAAATTGATTTCCGATTTAAATAATTTTTTATGTGAAGAGCTAGGCAACATGGGATTTGACTCCTATGCTATTCCTGGGTCATATAATTTTGATAATGATAAATTGATTAGTGATTGGTCACAAAGACATGTAGCATTCATAGCAGGTCTTGGAACTTTTGGTCTAAACAATATGCTTATTACAGAAAAAGGATGTTGTGGAAGGATAGGAAGTATAATCACAAGCTTAAAGTTAGAACCAACTAAAAGACCAGAAAAGGAATACTGCTTGTATAAACATAATAATAGTTGTAAAAAGTGTGTAAGTAAATGTGTGAAAGAAGCTTTAAAAGAAGATGGGTTTGATAGAAATAAGTGTTATGAAATGTGTATGATAAATGAGAAAAAATATTCTTATATAGGTGGATGTGATATCTGTGGAAAATGTATAGTTGGAGTTCCATGTTCAGTAATAAACCCATCAATGTAAAAGTTTTTTTTTAATTAACAATTCTAATTTGATATATAATAAACTACAAATATAAATAAAAAATAAAGAAATTATGTTGATTGACAACTATTTGTGCTATTGATAGACTTATATGTATCGCTGTGATATAAGGAGGGGTGAGACTTTATGCTTGATTTAATCTTTATTTTTGCATAGCAAGGGCTATTGCAACTATAAAATTTAATATACAGATAGCCCTTTGCTATTCCTAATAAAAAATTACTGTTTAATAGGAGAGCAAAATGAGCTATAAAAAAGCAATACATATATTACCAGAAGAATTACTTGAATTGATACAAGAATATGTGGATGGAGAATGTATTTATATTCCCAGAAAATCAAACAATAAAAGAGAATGGGGAAGTAATACATCTACTCGTGAAGATTTAACAATTAGAAATATGCAAATTTATGAAGATTATCAAGTTGGTCATGATTTGCAGTATTTATCAGAAAAATATTATCTGTCTTTGAAGAGTATTCAAAGAATTATATTACAAGAAAAAAGAAAAGATATTTAAATGTAAGCCAGTATAGTTCTATAACTATACTGGCTTATTTTCTTTTGTTAAAAATGTTTAAGGTATAGTTTTTTTTTAGTGGATGCTATAATTTAATTAATTTCAGAAGCTTATATAATAAGAAAATTCAGCAGTAGTGTCGATATTAAGAGAAAATAATTTATTATATAAGTGTGTAATTGAAATTTAAATTTATTAAAAATTAGGAGGTACTGTTTTGAAAAAAATGCTTGATTATATTCCACCTTTTCACGACTTTCTATTTTAGCAATATTATAGAAAGGAAAATGTATTTATGCAAAAAATTACTTGGGAGATTGAGTATAAATCCCAATTGCCAGTAATTAGGTACTGTAAAAAATGTGGGAAAAAGACTGAATACATTTGTTCAGATTTATTTAGAGTGAATGCCCAACATAAGTATTTAGATATTTGGTTAATATATAAATGCTCAAATTGTGATTCAACATGGAATTCAACCATATATTCTCGTATTAATCCAAAAAACTTAAATCCAGAGATATTAGAACAATTTTATACGAATGATTATAATCTTGTTAAACAATATGCTATGAATGTTGAGTTTTTACATAGAAATGGGGCGAAAGTTGGCATCCCAGAATATAAAATAGTAGGTCAAGATATTTGTATTGATGACTCTACACAAATTCGTATTGCAAGTAAGTATCCATGTCAATTAAAGGTATCCACGTTATTACGTGAGAAGCTTGGCATATCTAGAAAGGTCTTTGAAGACATGTTAGACTGTGGGATGATAAAAAGTATATCTGGAGTTGACCTAAGGAGAAGTAAGTTAAATTATGAGATTGTGTTACAAATTGGAAAGAGTAAACAATAATATTTAAATCGGTTAGACCAGCCAGTTTAACATGTTTTATGTAACATCATTTTAAATAAGTATAGCAGCTTTAAAAAATACAAAGAAGCTATACTTATTTGTGTATAATAACATTATCTTTTTTCTAGATTTTCTAATATCTCATAGTAGTGTGTTGTAGCTAGTGTACTTGGCTTACCTTATCTGATAAATATTGATTTTCTACGTTCATTTCTTAATTCCATTTCATATTAGATTCTGACTAAATTTATCAAGAATTCTACTACAATAGTATCAATGTTTATAATTGATTTACTTTATTCAAAATTGCATCTATAGCTGTGTCAGGAACAACTGCTAAGTCTTCTGCATTAAAATAATAAATTATATTAGAGTCAAATAATATATTTGAATTTGGTGGAAATTCATCATCTCCAAACCAAAGTATAAATATCATAGAAGTATTACCTATGTATGTAAACTTATAAGCTAGGTCACCCATCTTTACTTTTTCAGCTCCAATATTCTCCATGACCAGTTTATATTTATCTATTTTAGATGTAAAGATTTCTGAAAGTCTTGCTAGAGTTCTATTTAGAAAGTTAGGATAATAGACATTGCCTCCAGGAACTTCTTTAAAAGTTATATATTTATTTGTAAGAGGTATACCTTTAGAATTACACAAATACCTAAGCATTAGAATCTTAAGTTCGAAATTTTTACAGAGCCTTCCATTGCTATTCCAAACTTCTCCACTCGGATAATCAACTATATACTGTCTACCAAAAAAATCAATAGTAAATTTGCTTGAATCACTATTAAAGTCAATATTACTTAAATTACTAATTGTATGAGGGTCTAATTCTTTGAGTTTTTTTCGTGCATAATCAAATGGAACATTATAATTACTTGTTTTGATATTTTTATCCATAATATTTTCCTCCGATTTAAAGACCTATGTATATATTTATAAAAAGTTTTCTTATTATTGATTTTATTATATATCCAGAATATTACAATATTAAATTAATAAATAAATTTTGCTATTTAAAGGAATCTATGTAAAATAAATATTAAGTGTTTAAAATATAAATTTTTTATGTTTGAAGTGTTAAAATGATTCTGCTATAAAATATTAATTAATTGCTTTAAGTTATAATATAATAGTATGAGATTTTATATAAATTTATAAAGATATAACTAAATATATAAATTAAGGTGTCATTAAATATGTAATGGAGGTGTTAGTATGTCTAAGATACTAGTAGTAGATGATGAATTAGATATGTTAAAGTTAATTGAAAATATATTAAAAAGAGATGGGCATGAAGTAAAGGTAATTAGTGATGTAGAAAACATTTTTGATATTGATTATAATCCTTTTAATCTAATAATATTAGATGTAATGATGCCCAAAATGGATGGTTTTGAAGTATGTAAAATTATAAGAAATAAGGTTGATTGTCCAATATTGTTTTTGACAGCTAAAAATATGGAAAGTGATGTTATGTATGGTCTTGGTATAGGGGCAGATGATTATATTACAAAGCCTTTTGGTGTAGGTGAGTTAAGAGCCAGAATAAATGCTCATTTGAGAAGAGAAAATAGAGAGAAAAAAAATTCATTAACTATATCAAATGTTCAATTTAATTTTTTGGGAAAAGAAATTTCTGTTGATAATAATAAGATAAATTTTACTAAGAGTGAGTACCTAATATGTGAATTTCTAGCAAAAAATAAGGGACAAGTCTTTTCAAAAGAAAGAATATATGAGCATATATATGGATTTGATGGAGAAAGTGATATAAGTGTTATTACAGAACACATAAAAAATATACGAAGCAAGTTGAAATCTTATGATATTTATACAATAGAGACTGTATGGGGGATAGGATATAAGTGGATATAATAAAGTATTACTCAGTGCAAATACATTATATATCTACAAAATGTTTGTAAAATATTAATCTATATATTAAAATTTAATTTATAGATTAATATTTTTTGTAAATTACAAAATTGTAAGGTATTTTGTTATAAAATATTAATATTAGTAGTGTATACTAATAATATGGTGTTTAATATAAATCTTGAGCAAAGGATGGTTTTTCTAATGGATAAACTAAAAAATATTAGAAAGAGTCTACTACAGTATACATTTTTATTTTTATTAATAGGTATAACAATTTACTTGGTATTTAAAACATTAGATATTAAGATGTTATCAAATGTTATAACTATGGTAGATAAAAAGTTTTTATTTGTAGGGGCTTTGGCAATAATGTCTCACATAATGCTTGAAGGATTAGTAATGAAGATAATTATAGAAAGTACTCACAAAGTCAATATTAGATTTATTGGTTTCAAGCTAGCCATTATGGGATTTTATTATAATCTAATAACTCCATTTGCTTCAGGAAGCCAACCAGTACAAATATATGTACTTAAAAAATGCAAAATGCCACTTAGTAAAGCAAGTGCAGTTGTTACAAATAAGTCTATTATTTTTCAAATAGTAGTTACTGTTTATTGCACAATATTAGTATTAATGAATCTAGCTATGCTAGAAAAACAAATGAAAGTAATCATGCCCTTAGTGTTTCTAGGAATAGCAATTAATTCATTTGTTTTAATTATGATAATTTTAGTTATTTTAAATCCTCAAAAAATAAAATATTTTATGAGAGTTTCAGTAAAATATTTATCAAAATTTAAGTTTTTAAGATTCCTAGAGAGTAAAGTAGACTCTATAGAAAATTTTATAGATGATTATAGTAAAGCAATAAGTTTTTTTGCTAAAAATAAAAAAGTATTGATTTTAACTATTATAGTGACTTTTATTCAATTAAGTGCTTACTTTAGTGTATCATTTTGGATATATAAAGCATTTAATTTACAAGGTTATAGTTATATTTATATATTAACACTACAAGCTTTTTTATATATGGCAATATCTCCAATACCAACACCTGGTAATGTAGGAGCTAATGAATTAGCATTTTTCACTATATTTAAATCAGTATTTCCTCAACCTCTAATGGGTTATGCAGTATTTTTATATGGTGGATTTATGTACTATTTGATTCTGATTGGAAGTGGTATCTTTACTGTAATCACTCACTATAGAATGAAAAATAGAATTGGTAGAAATGCCATTTTAAGTGAAAATTAGATAAATCTAAATAAGCATATAGTAAAAAATATGTCATAAGAACTATAATATTTTAATTAGGCGATTAAAATATAAGGATTGTTATGACATATTTTTTTTAAAATTTAAAAGGAATTGTGAGAAAATTGTTGAATTTAATAGATAATATTGCAAAATATTTGTAAATTTTGCATATTATAAAAGTACTTTATTATCTTTAAGGTAAATTTTACTCATCAGGGGATAAATCTAAGGGGGGAAATGTATGGAGAAGAAAATTTTAACAGTTTGTCCATACTGTGGAGCTGGATGCCAATTATATCTAGTAGTAAAAGATAACAAGATATTAAAAGCGGAGCCAGCTGATGGTAGAACAAATCAAGGAAGTTTATGTTTAAAAGGTCGTTATGGATGGGATTTTCTAAATGACCCTAAAATTTTAACACCTAGGCTAAAAAAACCAATGATAAGAAAACAAGGTGTGTTAGAAGAGGTTGAATGGGATGAAGCTATAAGTTATACAGCTTCAAGATTAAACGAAATTAAAGAAAAATATGGTCCTGATTCTATTATGGGAACAGGCTCTGCAAGAGGGCCTGGTAATGAAGCAAATTATATAATGCAAAAATTTATGAGAGCTACAATAGGAACTAATAATGTTGACCATTGTGCTCGTGTCTGACATGCACCATCTGTAGCCGGTCTGGCTTACTCATTAGGTAGTGGTGCAATGTCTAATTCTATACCAGAAATAGAAAACGCAGATGTTTTATTCATATTTGGATATAATGGAGCAGATTCACATCCAATAGTTGCAAATAGAATAATTAAAGCTAAGAAAAATGGAGCTAAGTTAATTGTTACTGACCCTAGATTAACTGAGTCTGCAAGAATTGCTGATATACATCTACCTATAAAGGGTGGAACAAATATGGTTTTAGTAAATGCTTTTGGAAACGTTTTAATAGAAGAAGGTCTTTACAATAAAGACTTTGTTCAAAACCATACACAAGGATTTGATGAGTACAAAGAAATTGTTAAACCATATACAGCTAAATATGCTGAGAAGCTGACAGGAATTCCAGAAGAACTTATAAGAAGAGCTATGAGAGAATATGCAAAAGGTAAGAAGGCAATGATACTTTATGGAATGGGTGTCTGCCAATTTGGTCAAGCTGTTGATGTAGTTAAAGGGCTTGCATCAATTGCTCTACTTACAGGTAATTTTGGTAGAGAAAGCGTTGGAATAGGACCTGTACGTGGACAAAATAATGTTCAAGGAGCTTGTGATATGGGGGCTCTTCCTAATGTATATCCTGGTTATCAAAATGTAACTGATGATAAGATAAGAGAAAAATTTGAAAATGCTTGGGGAGTAAAGTTATCTCCTAATAATGGATATAGTTTAACTCAAGTTCCAAATTTAGTGTTAAAAGAGAAGAAGCTTAAAGCTTATTATATATTTGGGGAAGACCCAGTACAAAGTGACCCAGATGCATCAGAAGTTAGAGAAGCTTTAGATGAGTTAGAGTTTGTTGTTGTTCAAGATATATTTATGAATAAGACAGCACTTCATGCTGATGTTATACTTCCAGCTACTTCTTGGGGCGAACATGATGGAGTATATACATGTGCAGATAGAGGATTCCAATTGATGAGAAAAGCTATAGAGCCACAAGGAGATGTAAAACCAGACTGGCAAATTATAAGTGAAATTTCTACAGCAATGGGATATCCTATGAACTACAAAAATACTAGAGAAATATGGGATGAACTTAGAGCATTATGTCCAAATTTCTTAGGTGCTACTTATGAAAAAATAGAGGCCCAAGGTTCTGTTCAATGGCCTTGTAAGAGTGAAAGTATGGAAGACAAAGGAACTATGTATCTATATGAAGGACAAAAATTCTCTACTCCTAATGGAAGAGGTAATTTATTTGCTGCAGAATGGAGACCTCCTATGGAAGTTGAAGATGATGAGTATCCATTTAGTTTATGTACTGTGAGAGAAGTTGGTCACTATTCAGTAAGAACTATGACTGGTAACTGTAGAACACTTAGCTCATTAGAAGATGAGCCTGGTCGTGTTCAAATAAATTGTAATGATGCAGATAGATTAGGAATTGAAGATGATGAACTAGTTAGAATTAGTTCAAGAAGAGGAAGTGTAATAACAAGAGCAACAGTAACTGACAGAGTTAAAGAAGGAGCAACATATATGACTTATCAGTGGTGGGTTGGAGCTTGTAATGAGCTTACAATAGCAAACTTAGACCCTATATCTAAAACACCAGAATACAAATATTGTGCTGTTAAACTTGAAAAACTTGATGACCAAGAGTTAGCAGAGAAATGTGTAAGAGAAGAATATCAAAGTCTTAAAGATAAAATGACTGCCACAAATGTTTAGTAGTTATTAGATTAAAGATTTATAAAAAGCGGAAGGGCAAATATCTTATGGAGAATATATACTCAAAAACTAAGTCCCAAGAAAATAGTAAAGGTGAAGTTTTTGAAAACAGTTATAGTTTAGTAGATTATGAATACATGAATTCTTTTAAATTAGAAATAAGCAAAATAAATGAACATGATTTATCAAATGAATATGAAGAAATAATTGCAGAATATCCACTTAGCTTTATTTTAAATGATAAATACATAAATACATTTTTATGTACACCATATAATTTAAAAGAGCTTGTAGTTGGTTTTTTGAGAACAAAGGGATATATAGAAAATAAAAAAGACATATTAGATATAGAAATAAATGATAAGGAACGTGTTACAAAAGTAACTATTCAAGAGAGACATAAGGATGAAGAGGAACAAATTATATTTTTAAACTCACTAGACTATATAAGTTGTGCTCCTGTAGAGAGTAATATAAAAATAAATTATGATGCGATTTACAGTATAATGGATAAAAACTTAAATTCGTCAGAATTATTTAAAAATACAGGTGGAGTACATAGTGTATCCATATTTGATAATGATAAAAAAATAGTGACCTGTGAAGATGTAGCAAGGCATAACGCAATGGATAAAGCAATAGGGTTTTGTGTTTTAAATGAAATATCACTAAAAGATAAAACTGTAGTTGTAAGTGGGAGAATATCTTTAGAGATGATGCTAAAGGCAGCTATGACTCAAATTCCTATTGTAATATCAAAATCAGCACCAACTAATTTATCAATAGAGCTTTCTAAAAAATTAAATATAACTCTTATTGGATTTGTAAGAGGAAGACGAATGAATATCTATGCAAATTCACAGAGAGTTATCAAAAAGTGAGACTGAAGCGTATGTATGCTAATAAAGAAGAAAAAAAATATTCAAGATGTGAAGTGTGTGGAGTAGTAATTGATGATACTGACAAAGTATATGCCAATAAATATAATTTGTGTAAAAAATGCAAGCGAAATATAAGTATTGAAAAAACACTAAAATATATAAATATATATAATAAAAATAACTAGGGACTTAGAAATATACAAATTGAAAGGTGGGATAATATGAATAATAAAATAGGCTCTTTTGTAATAGCAGACCCAAGTAAATGTACAGGTTGCAGATCTTGTGAAGTAGCTTGTTTTACAATGCATAACCAACATAATAATGTAGGATATACGGTTGGGACAGTTGACATACCAGTTATACCTAGACTCTATTTAGTAAAAGGTGATACTTTCTGTATGCCAATACAATGTAGACATTGCGAAGATGCTCCTTGTCTAAATTCATGTCCACAAAAAGCTATAAACAAAGAGAACAATGTCATGTTTGTTAATGAAGAAAAGTGTATAGGGTGTAAAACTTGTCTCCTAGCATGTCCTTTTGGAGCTATAGATTTACTTCCACAATATAAAGATGGTAAAGAAGTAGAACAAGTAATTTTGGAAGAAAATAAAAAAATAGCGTATAAGTGCGATTTATGTAAAGACAATGAAAAAATAGCTTGTATAAGCGCATGTCCTCAAGATGCATTAAAACTTGTTACTCCAATAGATGACAAAAAAGCTAAGAATAGACAAGCTGCACTTAGTTTATTGTTGACAAATAAATAAAGGATAAAGGGGTGACGTTTATGATAATAAATATAGATAAAGATTTATGTACTGGATGCAGAGAATGTTCAAAGGTATGTCCAGTAAATGCTATTGAGGGGGAAGAAGGAAAACCACAAGAGATAAACCTAGATAGATGTGTTATGTGTGGTCAATGTGTTCAAACTTGTAAATCGTATGCTTCAGTTATAGATGAAGGATTTGAGTTTTTGAAAGATAAAAAACAGGAACGAAAAATACCAGAATCAATAAATGAACCTATATTCGCAGCACATAATGTATGCGATGTAGATAGGGTAAAAAAAGCTTTAAGTGACCCAGATGTATTTACTATGGTTCAATGTGCACCAGCAGTTAGAGTAGCTTTGGGAGAGGATTTTGGATACTATCTAGGATATTTAGGTGCTGGAAAAATGGCAGCAGCGCTTAGAGCATTAAAATTTGATAGAGTTTATGATACTAATTTCGCAGCTGATTTAACTATAATGGAAGAAGGTAGTGAGTTAATTAAGAGGGTTACAGAAGGTGGAACTCTTCCAATGTTTACATCTTGTTGTCCAGCTTGGGTTAAATTTATGGAAAAAAATTATCCTAAGTTAACTAATCACTTATCTTCTTGTAAATCACCTCAACAGATGGGTGGCGCAATATTTAAGACATATGGCGCAGAAATAAATAATGTGGATGCATCTAAAATATTTAGTGTTTCTATAATGCCGTGTACATGTAAAAAGTATGAATGTGATAGAGAAGAGATGGATTCTAGTGGATATAGAGATGTAGATGTAGTGTTAACTACTAGAGAACTAGCTTACCTAATAAAAGACATGGGAATTGATTTTAAAAATTTAAGAGAAGAAAAGTTTGACAGCCCTTTAGGTAGTTACAGTGGAGCTGGAACTATATTTGGTGTTACTGGTGGAGTTATGGAAGCAGCTATAAGAACAGGTTATGAGCTTATAACTGGAGAAAGCATACCTAATGTAGAAGTAAAACAAGTACGAGGAGAAAGTGGTTTTAGAAAATCAACTATTAAGGTAGGAGATTTAGACTTAAGAGTTGGTGTAGTAAGTGGACTGCAAAATGTAATACCAGTACTTGAAGATTTAGAAAAAGGAAAGTTGGATATAGATTTTATAGAGGTTATGACTTGTCCTGTTGGATGTGTAAGTGGTGGAGGTCAGCCAAAAGTTTTACTAGAAGAGTATAAAGAATTAGCCTATGAAAATAGAACAAAAGCAACATATGTGCATGATGAACACTTGGCAATTAGAAAATCTCATGAAAATTCTGACATTAAAAAATTATATGATGAATATCTAGTGGAGCCATTAGGAGAAAAATCTCATCATTTATTACACACTACATACTGTATAGGAAAGGAAGTGGCTAAGTAATGAATTATTTTGTTATAGCAGACCCTGATAAGTGCATAGGATGTAGAACTTGTATGATAGGATGTGTGGTTGCACATTCAGATGAAGATATTTTTTACAAAAGTCCAGACGAGATAAACTTTAATCCAAAACTTTCTGTCATAAAAACAAAGGAAGTTAGTGCTCCAATACAATGTAGACATTGTGAGGATGCTCCTTGTGCAAAGGCCTGTCCAAATGGTGGTATAGTTAGGGTGGGTAATACAATAAAAATAAATGAAGAAAATTGTATAGGATGTAAGACTTGTATGCTGGCATGTCCTATAGGAGCAATAGATATAGTTACACTAAAAGATATAGACAAAGGAAAGCTTTGCTTTAGAGAAAGAATGACAGCAAACAAATGTGATTTTTGCATAGATTCACCAGAAGGACCAGCATGTGTAAATGTATGTCCAACAAAAGCATTTACTATAGTTAAAGATGAGGATATAGATAATACTGTTAAAAATAAAAGAAAGTTAGCTATATTATAATATAATTAATAAAAAGATGGAGTTCTAGTTGTTATTAGAGTCTCCATCTTTTTTGTATAATTTTTATAGGGATTAAGAATTAATTATTGTGCCAATTTATCTAACCTTTTCTTATTTAACTTTGTCATTCCCATAGAAGCTGTGATAAGTAAAGCATAGGCAACTATAACTGATAAAATTATAATAGACCAAGAGAATTTATAGCCAAAATTATCAACGAGTAATCCAAATAATGTTGAACCAAGTGCAAATCCAATTGCAAAAATTAACTGAACAATTCCAAAAATACTGCCAAACTCCTTTTGACCAAAAAAAGCACCAGTTAAATAAGCAGGTCCTATCATATAAGCAAATACAGAAAGACCCTTTAAAATAGCAAATACAAATGCAAGATTAGAAGATTTATCGACAAATAGTAATGATAAAGTAGCTATAAGTACAAATATAAAAGATATAATCAGTGGTTTTATTTGACCAAATTTATCAAACAATAATCCTCCAAATAAATTACCAATAAGAGCAAATAATGCAAAAGTGGAACCTACTGTTCCTATTAAAATTGGATTTATATAATTTCTAAGGTAGGTCGGATATTGTACAGATAATGATGAAACATATATACCTACAAAAGCAAATCCAATTGTCATAATCCAAAAATATTTATTCTTTTTAGCCTCTTTTAACGTATAACCCCATACTGAAGGGGATATTTTATTAGGTGTTTCATCATTTTTTATTTTAGAGTTTATTTTCTCATTAGTATCTTTAGGCATTTTAAGCATAAATAATGTCACAGGTATACCAACTATTAGTGCTACAATTCCAAATGTTAGATAAGAACGGCTATATCCTTGAGATGCTAATGAACGAACTACAAGTTGTTGTAGAAATATACTACCAATAGAGCCACCAGCAAAAGCAAAGCCCATAGCTTTTCCTTTACTTTTTTCATCAAACCAAGCACTTATTAAAATTGGTATTCCTATCGCAGATATAATTGTAGCTCCAATTTGTACAATGCATGATACTGTATAAAATTGCCATAGTTCAGTACATATAGAAAATGTAGCAAAACCAATGCTAGAAATTATACAGCCTAATAAATATAATATCTTAACATTGACCTTGGAAAATAATTTACCTATAAATGGTGAAGCAATTGCTGAAGCAATAGTACCAAAAGTAAATATTAGAGAAAAAGATGCTAATCTAAAACCTTCTCCTTCTACAACATAACTTATAAACTGAGGCTGTATACTTGCTACAATACTAAATGGTATAGCTTGTATCAACATGCAACCAAGTACTATAATCCAAGCAGATGAAAAGTTTTTAATGCTAAAATTTTTGTTTAGTAGTGTCTTCATGGTATGATATCTCTCCTTTAGATTATAATTTGTAAATATTAATCTAATTATTCTAAATTTATATATTAGTTTTGGATAGATGAATTAGTTGTATGTAATTTGGGGTATTAATATAAAAATTATCTGTAAAAATTGATTATTTTAAATAGATAGGGTAAATTAAAATATATAGATAAATGAAAGGATGGATAAAATGTCATTTGAAAAAATAAATAATAATAATCTAGATAAAATACACAGCAGGAAATGTATTATGTTTGTAAATTTTAATCAAAAAGAATTATCATTAATTAAAAATGTTAGTAATTTTGCTGGAATAAGAGACCATATCATTTTAAGTGATAAAAATGGTGAAAACATAGTAAGAGATATTTTGGATGGGAATATATCAAGTGAATGTGATAATGGAATTAAAAGTAAGTCTGTAATATTTAATAATATTTCCAGCACACAAGTAAATGCATTTTTAGAAGGATTGAAAAAAGTAAGAATAAATAGACCTTTTACAGCAATGGTAACAGAGACATCTATTGATTGGACATTAAATAATTTAATAGAAAATTTAGTTCAAGAACGCAATGCTATGTCTTCAGGAAAAACAATTGAGCATAAGTAAATTAGTTTTTAGAACCATCTTCTAATAAATTTAACTAATATGTGTTAAGTATCATATTATACTGTAAGATATAAAAATCTTAATATAAGTGGATGGAGGAAAGTAAAATGAAAGTATTATTTACAATAAATTATGGAGAAGAAAAATTTAAAAAAATAAATGAATTAGGATATGATGTTATACATTATTCTGAAGATAGTATAGAAAATAATGAAGATGTAAACACTGCAGATGTGCTAGTTACATATAATCCTTTTGACAGACTAGATATTTCCAAAATGGAAAATTTAAAATATATACAAACAACAAGTGTAGGTATAGACCAAATACCAAAAGAAGATGTGTTAAAAAGAGATATCAAAATAGCTAACAATAGAGGCGGGTATAGTATACCTATTGGTGAAAGCATTGTTATGTATATTTTAGAAATTTATAAAAATAGTGCAAAATTTTTTAAACAACAGAAAAATAAAGAATGGAAAATGGATTTTTCTGTATCAGAATTATATGGTCAAAGGGTTGGATTTCTTGGAACAGGAACTATATCATCAGAAGCAGCTAAAAGGTTAAAGGCCTTTGGTGTAGAAATATGGGGAGTCAATACTGATGGAAGTAATAAAAAATACTTTGACAAGTGTTTTTCTACTGAAGATATGGATGTTGTATTTAAGGAATGTGACATAATAGTCGTAGCAATGCCTTCTACAAAGAGTACAGACGGAATAGTAAATAAAGATATGTTTAATCTTATGAAAGAAGGTTCTGTATTTATTAATGTAGGTAGAGGAAACACCATTAATCAGAAAGATTTAGAAGATTGTGTAGAGAAGTTTAGAGGTGTAGCGTTAGATGTATTTGAAAGTGAGCCTTTAAGTAAAGATAATAAACTATGGGAGCTTGAAAATGTTATAGTAACTCCTCATAACTCTTGGGTGTCTGATAAAAATAAAGAGAGAACATTTAATATGGTCTATAATAATTTAAAACATTATATAATAGAAAATAAACCTGTAGATAATGTTGTAGATATATCAAAAGGTTATTAAATATATAAAAATTCTAATGAAAATAAAAAACTCTTATTGGTATTGTTAGAGATACTATAAGAGTTTTTTTTGTAATAAATTTAAAGTCAAAAAAGTGATATACTAAAAAATATATAAATAGGAAATAATTAATTATAGGGAAATTTTAAAATGATTCAATTTAAAAAATATGAAGAGGTGCTAAGAGTGAGCGTTAAAAATGAAATTAATAAACTTATAGAACAAATAAACTATCATAATGAAAGGTATTATAACCAAGATAGCCCAGAAATATCGGACTACGAATATGACAAGCTAATGAAAGAACTAATATCTTTGGAAGAACAAAATCCAGAACTAAAGAGAGTTGATTCTCCAACAAATAGAGTAGGAGGTAAGCCATTAGATAAATTTAATCAAATTGTACATAAAACTCCTATGCTAAGTTTATCAAATGCTTTTTCAGAACAAGATTTGAGAGATTTTGATAAGAGAGTTCAAGATTATGTGGGAGACAATGTTGAATACGTTGTTGAATTTAAAATAGATGGGCTTTCAGTAGGTCTTACCTATGATAATGGAGCGTTTGAAAAAGGAGCAACTAGAGGTGATGGGATTGTGGGAGAAGATATTTCTCAAAATTTAATGACGGTCAAAAGCATACCTCTTAAAATAGATGAAAAAAAAGAGTTAATAGTTAGAGGAGAAGTCTATATATCAAAAGATAACTTTAGAAAAGTGAATGAACAACAAGAAGAACAGGAACAACCACTATTTGCTAATCCAAGAAATCTTGCAGCAGGTTCATTAAGACAATTAGACTCAAAATTAACTGCAAAGAGACCACTAGATATATTTGTATTCAATATGGAAAATATAGAAGATTATGACTTAAAAAGTCACAGCGAATCCTTAGAATATTTAGAAAAGCTAGGCTTTTCAGTAAGTCAAAATTATAAAGTTTGTAAAAATATAGATGAAGTTATCGAACATATTGAACATTGGACAGAAAATAGAGGTAATTTAGAATACGAGATAGATGGAATGGTAATAAAAGTAAATAATATAAAACAAAGGGAAGAGATGGGATATACGGCAAAGAGCCCAAGATGGGCAATTGCATATAAATTTCCAGCAGAAAAGAAAAAAACTAAAATAGTAGATATAATAGTAGAAGTTGGAAGAACTGGTACAATAACACCATCAGCAGTACTTGGACCAATTAGACTTGCTGGTACTACTGTAAGTAGAGCAACACTTCATAATGAAGACTATATAAAAGAGAAGGACATAAAAATAAATGATACAGTATTGGTTCAAAAAGCAGGAGATATAATACCTCAAGTTTTAGAAGTTATAAAAGAAGCTCGTACTGGGGAGGAAGTAGATTTTAAAATGCCAGAAAAATGCCCTGTTTGTTCAGAACCAACAGTAAGATTAGAAGGAGAAGCTGCTGTAAAGTGTATAAATATGTCTTGTCCAGCTCAAATAAGAAGGGGAATTATACATTTTGTATCAAGAGACGCGATGAATATAGATGGTTTAGGAGAATCTATAATTACATTGTTGCTAAATGAAAAAATAATTCAAGATGTGTCTGATTTATATTATATAAAACAGGAAGATGTAGTTGATTTAGAAAGAATGGGTGAAAAATCTGCTGATAATTTAATAAATTCAATAGAAAAGTCAAAAGAAAATGATTTATGGAGACTTATAAATGGTTTAGGAATTAAATTTATAGGCGTTAAGGCAGCTAAGATACTTGCTTCAAAATTTAAAGATTTAGATGATGTGATTTCTGCAACAATTGAGCAATTAGAAGATTTAGAGGAATTTGGGAGTATAATGGCAAATAGTGTTGTTGAGTTTTTTAAGGAAGATAAAAATATAAATGTCATAGAAAAACTAAAAAGTGTAGGAGTAAATACAAAATCATTAGAAAATACAGGTGAAACAGTAGAAAGAATATTTGAAGGAATGAAAATAGTATTGACTGGTACACTTCCTACATTAAAAAGAAATGATGCAAAAGATATGATAGAAAAAAGAGGTGGAAAAGCTACATCTAGTGTAAGTAAATCGACAACTTTTGTTTTAGCTGGAGAAGAAGCTGGCTCTAAACTTACAAAAGCAAATGATTTAGGAATTAAAGTTATAGATGAAGAGAGATTTTTAGAATTATTAACTTTATTATCGAAAGATGAAGTAAAAGCTGTATTAGAGGGCTAAAAAGTCACTTAATTTAGTAGAAAACTACTATAATTAATGATAGAATAGTTCAGTAAGCTATCGAATTATGAAAAATGACATTATATGAGATTAATAAAATTAAAACTTATAAAAATAAATTTATAAAATATATAAGGATTAGGAAAGGATATAAAAAATGACCAGAAGTTATGATAGAACTAATGAACAGATAAGACCTGTAAAGATTACTAGAAATTATACAAAGTACGCAGAAGGTTCTGTTCTTATAGAAATGGGAGAGACAAAGGTTATATGTACTGCATCAGTGGAAGAAAAAGTACCTCCTTTTTTGAGAAATAGTGGTACTGGGTGGATAAATGCTGAATATTCAATGTTACCAAGGGCAACTCAACAGAGAAAAATAAGGGACGCATCTAGAGGAAAAATCGACGGAAGAACTCAAGAGATACAAAGGTTAATAGGAAGAGCGATAAGGTCTGTTATAGACTTAAATAAATTAGGAGAAAGAACTATTTGGGTAGATTGTGATGTGATTCAAGCTGATGGTGGAACTAGAACTGCATCTATAACTGGGGCGTTTGTAGCAGTTGCAGAAGCAATCTATAAATTATATAAAGCAAAAACATTAAAAGAAATGCCAATAACAAATTTTGTATCTGCAATTAGTGTCGGAATAGTAAATGAAACTCATATGCTAGATTTATGTTACGAAGAAGATTCTAAAGCACAAGTAGATATGAATATAATAATGACTGATAAGTGTGAGTTTGTAGAAGTACAGGGGACTGGTGAAGAGAAACCTTTTTCAAGAAAAGATTTAAATTTATTGTTAGAGTTAGGAGAAAAAGGGAATAAAGAACTAATAAGGCATCAAAGGGATGTTTTAGGTGAAATAGCAGATGATATATTAGGTATGGATTATGGCAATGAAGTTGTTATTGCTACTAATAATGCTCATAAGTTAGAAGAAATAGGTGCAATCTTAAAGGACTTTGAATATACTGTATATTCTCTAAAAGATGTTGATTTAGCAGGTATAGAAATAATAGAGGATGGAAAAACCTTTGAGCATAATGCATTGATAAAAGCTAGAACAATAGCTAGAAAAACTAAACTTATAGCTATAGCAGATGATTCTGGTTTAGAGGTAGATGCATTAGGCAAAAAACCAGGTGTTTATTCAGCTAGATATGCAGGAGAGCATGCTACAGATGAAGAAAATAGAGAAAAGCTATTAAAAGCCATGCAAAATGTGCCAATGAGTAAAAGAAATGCAAGATTTGTCTCTGCAATAGCAGTAGTTTTTCCAGATGGAAAAGAATTTGTAGTAAGAGGAATTTGTGAAGGAATGATAGGCTTTGAAGAAAAGGGCAAAAATGGCTTTGGATATGATAGCTTGTTTATAGTAAAGGGATATAATAAAACTTTTGGTGAAATACCTAGTGTTATAAAAAATTCAATCAGCCACAGAGCAAATGGACTAAAGATTATGAAACAAGAGTTTATGAAAAGGGTAGTGAAGTAATGAGAATAGGCATAATAAGTGATACACATATGATGATTAAAAATATGGAAAAGACAATACCATATTTAGAAGAATGTGACTTAATAATTCATGCAGGAGACAACTTTACAGACTCAAGATATCTTCATAATATGACTAAAGTGGGAATTATTGCAGTTAAAGGAAATTGTGATTTTGATGCTATAGAAGAAGAACTTGTCTTTGAAGTAGCAAATAAGACTATATTTTTATGCCATGGTGATAAGTATGGTGTAAAATATGGAACACAAATGTTAGAAAATAAAGCTACTGAAGTTAATGCCGACATAGTTATATTCGGTCATACTCATACTCCATTTAGAGAAATTAAAAATGGTGTGCTTTACATAAATCCTGGAAGTACTTCACTTCCAAGAGGAGTATCGTATAAGAGTTTTGTAATTATGGAGATAGAAGAAGATGATATAAATATAGAGGAAATACGCATATAAAGGTGTATTTATCTAAAAAAATAGCAAAAAACACTCAAAAAATTAAATTTTATCAAATAAGTACAACGATATTAATGGAACACTTGTAAATAAAAAAACTTATGTGATATAATTAAGTGGTTGAATTATAAATAGAATGAATTATGATACCATTATCGGGTATTACATAAATATCACTAGGAGGATTAGAAGGATGAAAGCAGAACTAATTAAAAAAGAGGGTAATAAAGTTACTTTAAAAATAACAGTAGATAACAATAAATTTGAAGCAGCAGTAAATAAGGCTTATAATAAAAGCAAAAGCAAATATAATATACCTGGATTCAGAAAAGGTAAAGCTCCAAGAATTGTTATAGAAACTCAATATGGAAAAGGTATCTTCTATAATGATGCTATAGAAGTGTTATTCCCAGAAGTTTATCCAGAAGCTATCAAGGAATTAGATATAGATCCAATAGACAATCCAGATTTAGATATAGAAGAAATAAGCAAAGACAATGGATTAGTTATGGTTCTTAATGTTGAAGTTAAACCAGAGTTTGAATTAGGAAACTATAAGGGTATAGAAGTAGCTAAGGTTGAGAATACTGTAAGTGATGAAAATGTTGAAGCTAAATTACAAGAAATGGTTGAAAAAAATGCTAGATTAGTAAGTGTTGAAGACAAAGCTTTAGAAGATGGAGATACAGCTATAATAGACTTTGAAGGTTTTGATAATGGTGTAGCTTTTGATGGTGGTAAAGGTGAAAATTATAACTTAGTTATAGGTTCAAACACATTTATACCAGGATTTGAAGAGCAATTAGTAGGTAAAAAAGCTGGTGAAGAAGTTGAAGTTAATGTTACTTTCCCAGAAGAATACCACTCAGAAGATTTAGCTGGAAAGCCAGTTGTATTTAATGTAAAAGTAAATGATGTAAAAGTAAAAGAATTATCTGTATTAGATGATGAATTTGCTAAAGATACTAGTGAATTTGATACTTTAGATGAATTAAAAGCAGATGTAAGAGCTAAATTAGAAGAAGAAGCTAAAAATAAAGCAGATGCAGAAATTAGAAATTCAGTAGTAGAAAAAGTTGCTGAAAATACAGAAATAGAAATACCAGAAGTTATGGTAGAACATCAAATAGATAATATGTTAAACGAACTTAATTACCAATTACAATATCAAGGATTTGGATTACAACAATTACTAGAGATGACTGGTAGAACTATGGAAGAATTAAGAGAAGAAAGAAAAGAAGATGCTAAAAAATTAGTTAAATCTTCTCTAGTATTGGAAGCAATAACTAAAGCTGAAGGAATTGAAGCAACAGAAGATGAATTTAAAGCTGAATTAGAAAAAATGGCTTCTGCTTACAATATGGAAGTAGAAAAAATAGAAACTACTTTAAGAGATGCTGATAAGGAAGATATAAAAGGACAAATAAAAATAAGAAAGACAATAGACTTATTAGTTGAAAGTGCAACAATAGCTTAATAAAATAACCGCTATAACTAATACAGTTGACGTTATAGAATGTTTAGTATATAATGTTGTGCAAATATAATTTAGTTAAATGCGTAAAATAATTTACAGTAGCTTAAAAAAGCTACTGTAAATTATATAGAATAAAGGGGGTATGAAACCATGGCATTAGTACCTGTAGTTGTTGAACAAACAGGAAGAGGAGAAAGATCTTATGACATCTTCTCTAGACTATTAAAGGACAGAATAATCTTCTTAGGAGATCAAGTTAATGATGCCACAGCAGGGCTTATAGTAGCACAGCTATTATTCTTAGAAGCTGAAGACCCAGACAAAGATATACATTTATATATAAATTCTCCAGGAGGAAGTATAACTTCTGGAATGGCTATATATGATACTATGCAATACATCAAACCAGATGTAAGTACTATATGTATAGGTATGGCTGCTTCTATGGGAGCATTCTTGTTGGCAGCAGGAGCAAAAGGAAAAAGACTAGCACTACCAAATAGTGAGATAATGATACATCAACCACTAGGTGGAGCTCAAGGTCAAGCAACAGATATAGAAATTCACGCAAAGAGAATTTTAAAAATAAAAGAAACTTTAAATGAAATATTATCTGAAAGAACTGGTCAGCCATTAGAGAAAATCAAAATGGATACTGAACGTGATAACTTCATGAGTGCATCAGAAGCTAAGGAATATGGCTTAATAGATGAAGTATTTACAAAGAGACCGTAGATAGAGAGAGGTGTTAATATGTCTAAATACGAAGAGAAACGACAATTAAAGTGTTCATTCTGCGGTAAAAATCAAGATCAAGTAAGAAGATTAATTGCAGGTCCAAATGTATACATTTGTGATGAGTGTGTTGAACTTTGTGACGAAATTATTCAAGAAGAAATAGAAGATACTATAGATGAAGATACTACATCTTTACCAAAACCAAAAGAAATGATGAATATCTTAAATGATTATGTAATAGGTCAAGAAAAAGCTAAAAAAGCTTTATCAGTTGCAGTTTACAATCATTACAAGAGAATATATAGTAAAAAGTCTAGTAGCAAGGATATAGAAATCCAAAAGAGTAATATACTTTTATTAGGGCCTACAGGTTCTGGTAAGACATTATTAGCACAGACTTTAGCTAGAACTTTAAATGTACCTTTTGCAATGGCAGATGCTACATCACTAACTGAGGCTGGATATGTTGGAGAAGATGTTGAAAATATACTTTTAAAACTTATTCAAGCTGCTGATTTTGATATAGAAAAAGCTGAAAGAGGTATAATATATATAGATGAGATAGATAAGATTGCAAGAAAATCTGAAAATCCATCTATAACTAGAGATGTTAGTGGAGAGGGTGTTCAACAAGCTCTTTTAAAAATATTAGAAGGTACTGTTGCAAATGTCCCACCACAAGGAGGAAGAAAACATCCTCATCAAGAATTTTTAAAGATAGATACTACAAATGTATTATTTATATTAGGTGGAGCTTTTGATGGGCTAGAAAAGATAATCCAAAAACGTGGTGGAGATAAGACACTAGGATTTGGAGCTAAGATAGAAAGTAAAAAAGAATTAGATTTAGGGAAGTTATATGAAAAAGTACTTCCAGAGGATTTATTAAAGTATGGTATAATACCTGAATTTATAGGAAGAATACCAGTTTTAGCTACTTTAGAATTGCTGGATGAAGATGCACTAATGCAAATACTACAACAACCTAAAAATGCTCTAGTAAAACAATATAAGAAATTATTAGAGTTAGATGATGTTGAACTAGAATTTGAAGATGATGCTCTTCGTGCAATAGCTAAAAAGGCTATAGAAAGAAATACAGGAGCTAGAGGACTTAGAAGTATAGTTGAAAGTGTAATGATGGAAACTATGTTTGAAGTACCATCTAGAGATAATATAAAGAAGGTTATAGTAACAGAGAAATCTGTGAACGAAGACTCAGTAAATCCTATCATAGTACTTAAGGATCAAGAGGAAAGTGCATAAGATGATGAAAAGGAGCTTTAAAAGGCTCCTTTTTTTATGCTAATATGAAATTAGGTATTATTATGATAAAAATGTGAGTAGAATACCTATAATACCAAAGACGAATACAATTGCAATAGAGCCAATTTTTCCCTTATATAGAAGATAGAATGATGCTGCAAATGCGATTATTCCATATAAGTCCCAATTAACTTCTTTTGCAGATGAAAAAGCGGCTGACAGTATAAAACCTAGAGTAATTGGTCTAAGTACCATTAATAAATTCTCTACCTTTTTATTATTTTTGAACTTAGCAAATAACTTTGATATAATGGTTAAACCTACTAATGCAAATACTGTAACACCGATAGTTGCAGATAAAGAACCAAAAAAACCAGCAGTCTTAAATCCAACAAATGTAGCACTATTTATTGCTACAGGACCTGGCGTAGATTGTGATATAGCAAGTAAATCTAAGAACTCTTGATTAGTTATAAGGTGGTATTTAGATATAAATTCTTGTTGAATAAATGGTAGCATAGCATAACCACCACCAAAACTAAAGGCTCCTATTTTAAGGAATATTAAGAAGAGTAGTGTTATTTCTGACATAGACTATATACACCTCCTCCAATTATTAAATAAATAGGACTTATATTGAATACACCAACAGATAAAACTGCTATAATTAATAGTAGTATGTTAGTTTTAGACTTTGGCAGTTTCTTAAACATGCTTGTAAAAGAATACAATATAAGAGCTATTACTACAGGCGCAACTCCTTTAAAAAATCCATCTAGAATTTTAGATGAGGAATTTTTAAAGTATAAATATGACAATACTAAGACTATACAAAATGACGGTAGAGCAGAGCCTAGGGTACATATAAGAACTCCTGGTATACCATAAAGCTTATATCCTAATAATACAGATATATTAATTGCTAGTACTCCAGGATAACTTTGAGCTATGGATAGATAATCGATAAATTCTTCCTGCTCTAAAAGTTTTTGTTTGTTTACAAGTTCATCTTGTATAAGAGGAACCATAGCGTATCCACCACCAAATGTAAACGCACCAATTTTTAAAAAGGTTAAAAACAATTTCAACATAATAGAAACCTCCAAATGATAAATAACATCTAAGTATACTAACATTAATATTATATCATAATAAAATAATAATATAATATGCCAAGAAGTTATTGTTAATGTTGAAAATTAACATGTGCAAATATATAATATAAAATGCAAAATAATTAAACTAGAAAAGGAGTAATGTTGATGGAACAAAATTATACTAAAATAGATCATGAATTACCATTAATCCCTTTGAGGGGATTAGCAATATTTCCATATATGATATTAAATTTTGATATAGGAAGAGAAATATCTCTTAAAGCTTTAGACCAAGCTATGATGGATGAAGAACTTATATTTTTAACATCTCAAAAAGAAGCAGATGTTGATGAACCAGGTGAAGAGGATTTTTATCATGTAGGAACAATTTGTAAAGTTAAACAAATGATAAAATTACCAGGAGATACAGTTCGCGTTTTGGTTGAGGGTGTATCAAGAGGTAGAGTTAAAAAAATAGAGCAAGAAGAAGGATACTTTAGAGCAGTAATAGAAGAAATTGTTTTTGATAGTGATAATTTAGATAGTGAAACAGAAGTTGAAATTGAAGCATTTGTAAGAAATGTATTTGATGCTTTTGAAGAGTATATAAATATTGGAAATAGAGTATCACCAGAAATATTGATATCTTTAGCTGATATAGAAGATGTAGATAGATTTATAGATACAATAGCTGCAAATATTTATCTAAAATCAAGTCAGAAACAAGAAATATTAGAAGAATTTGATATTAAGAAAAGACTTGAACTTATATATTCTATATTACTAGAAGAGATAGATATATTAAAAATAGAAAAAAAGATAACTTTAAGAGTTAAAAAACAAATGAATAAAGTTCAAAAAGAATACTATCTTAGAGAGCAATTAAAAGCTATACAAAAGGAATTAGGTGAGGAAGAAGATATAAATTCTGAAGCAGATGAGTATAGAGAAAAGCTTAAAAAAATAAAAGCACCTAAAACTACTAAAGAGAAAATAGAAAAAGAAATTGATAAATTTTCAAAGATATCTTCAATGTCTCCAGATGTATCTGTAAGTAGAAATTATTTGGATACTATATTCTCATTACCATGGAATAAAGAAACAAAGGATAAACTAGATATAGTTAAAGCACAAGCTATACTAGATGAGGACCATTACGGGCTGGAGAAGGTTAAAGAAAGAATATTAGAGTATTTAGCCATAAGAACTCTTGCTAAATCACTTAAAGGTCCTATAATATGTCTAGTTGGACCTCCAGGGACAGGGAAAACATCTATAGTCAAATCAATAGCAAGAGCATTAAATAGAAAATTTGTAAGAATATCTTTAGGTGGCGTTAGAGATGAAGCCGAAATAAGAGGACACAGAAGGACTTATGTAGGTTCTATTCCAGGAAGAATAATTAATGGAGTCAAAGAAGCTCAGACTAAAAATCCTGTGTTTTTATTTGATGAGATAGATAAAATGGCAGCAGATTATAAAGGTGACCCAGCTTCAGCTATGCTGGAAGTATTGGACCCAGAGCAAAATAAGGATTTTGTGGACCACTATTTAGAAATACCTTTTGATTTATCAAAGATACTATTTGTTACAACAGCAAACAGTTTAAGCAATATTCCAAGACCATTATTGGATAGAATGGAAGTAATAGAAGTATCTGGATATATAGAAGAAGAAAAGTTAAATATAGCAAAACAATACTTACTTCCAAAACAAATTAAAGAGCATGCTTTAAAAGAGAATTTTGTAAAAATGGATGATGAAACTTTAAGAAGCATAATAAATCATTATACAAGAGAAGCTGGAGTAAGAACATTAGAAAGAACTATTGGTAAAGTTTGTAGAAAAATTGCCAAAAAATATGTTGAGGACCCAACACTTGAAGAAGTTGTTGTAAATAAGTCTGACTTAGAAAAATATCTTGGAAAAGATATGTTTAAATACCAACTTGCAGAGCTTAATCCTCAAATAGGGCTTGTAAATGGACTTGCATGGACAGCAGTTGGTGGAGTTACCCTTGAAGTAGAGGTAAATGTGCTTAAAGGAAAGGGTGAAATTGTATTAACTGGAAAACTAGGAGATGTTATGAAAGAATCTGCTAAGACAGGTATTTCTTATATAAGATCAATAGTGGACAAGTTTGATATAGACCCTGATTTTTATAAAACTAATGATATTCATATACACATCCCAGAAGGTGCTGTTCCAAAAGATGGACCATCAGCTGGTATAACTATGGCACTTGCAGTGATTTCAGCACTTACTAAGAGACCTGTACCAGGTAATATAGCTATGACAGGAGAAATAACTTTAAGAGGTAGAGTGTTAGCTGTAGGAGGAGTTAAGGAAAAACTATTAGCAGCTCATAGAGCTGGCATAACAAAAGTTCTAATTCCTAAAGAGTGTGAAGCTGATTTAGATGAGATACCAGAAAATGTAAAAGAAAAGATGGAGTTTGTACTTGTAGAGCATATGGATGAAGTATTAGAACAAGCTTTATTAAAGAGTGGTGAAAAAAATGAAAATTAGAAGTTCAGAGATAACTATGAGTGCTGTGAATAAATCACAGTATCCAGCAGAAGGTATCCCAGAGATAGCTCTGGCTGGTAGGTCAAATGTTGGAAAATCATCAATAATAAATACATTACTTAATAGAAGAAACTTTGCTAGAACTAGTCAAACACCAGGAAAAACTAGAACTATAAATTTTTATCTTATAAATAACGAATTTTATTTTGTAGACCTTCCAGGATATGGGTATGCTAAAATAGCCAAATCTGAAAAAGAAAAATGGGGAGGTATAATGGAACGATATCTAGAAAGTAGACAAGAATTATGTTCTATATTCCTACTTGTAGATATTAGACATGAACCTACAGCAGACGATAAACTTATGTACGAATGGATAAAACATTTTGGATATAACTGTGTAGTTATTGCAACTAAGGCAGACAAAATATCTAGAGGACAATATCAAAAGCATATAAGTATTATAAGAAAGAAATTGCAAATGGAGAGTAGTGAAAAAGTAATTCCTGTTTCTTCGCTAAAAAAGACTGGTGTTGAAGAACTTTGGGAAGAAATTGTAAGTCAATACAATCAACATGGATATGAAATAACAGTAGATTAATTTTAAGTGTTTATATATATTAAAATCAAATAAAGGATGCCTCAAAATGTTTTTAAGGGAAATTTTGTGGCATCCTTGTTGTTTATAAGCAATAAATATCGGTAATTATTGTTAGAAATTAATAAAATTAATAAAATTAGTGTAAATTAGTTTGTTTAAAGATTTACTGACTTATATAATTAGTAATGAATTTTGACTAAGAAGTAGATTTTTCTGTCTTTCTCATAAAGCAAACGGTAAGTATGAGTCCTATAAAGCATACTGATGCTGCAATCCAGTAAGATTGATTACTAGCCGCAACATAAGCTAGTGTATGACTTGTAGACTTTTGATGATATGTAAGTCTTTGTGCAAAGAAACTACTGAAAAAGGCTGTTCCAAGAGCAAATGACAAATTACGAACAGTTGCAAGAAAACTTCCCCCATATCCTTGTTTTTGAGGAGGAACGTCTGCCAAGATACTACTATTGTTTGGTGAACTAAAAGAACCTAATCCAAAGCCAAAAATAATTAAGCATAGAATCAAAAGATATAATGGAGAATCAGCTTTTAAAAGTGCCATTCCAACCAGAGCAATAGTCATAAATGAAAAAGATACAGTCAGAATATTTTTTGCACCATGTTTGTCAGAAAGAGAACCGGAAATAGGTGCTATAAGTACCATAATAAGTGGATGAACAGTCATGACAGAACCAGCCATCATAGGAGATAAATTTTTTAGTTGTTCTAGATAAAAAGGAAGTAGAAAAGATACTGCCATTTGAGGAAAATAACAAGCTATTCCAATAATATTGCCTATAGTGAAATTTCTATTTTTAAACAAAGGTAAATCAATAAAACTTTGTTCAAATTTTACTTCTCTTAATACCAACATAAAAAATGCTATAATTGCTACTATTCCTAGATACCATTTTGTATTTCCTTCTCCATTCATTGCAAGTAAGATAAGTGTGGTACAAGATGAAAATAATAGAAGTCCTGGAATATCGAAACTTTTGTTTTGTTCATCTAAAATAGGTTTTGGTAGAAATTTTATTCCAAGAAAGACTGCTATAATACCAATAGGTATATTGATTATGAAGATAGAAGGCCATCCAAAGTGTTCTAAAAGTATTCCACCAATTACAGGACCACTCATATTCCCTATACCAACTACTGCTCCAGTAATTCCTATAGCCTTTCCCTTCTCATTTGCTGGAAATGCATTAGAAACTATACCAAGTCCAGTTGCCATTAAAATACTTGCTCCAATTGCTTGAAATATTCTTGATAAAATCAATGTTGTTAGGTTATTAGATATACTACATAGAAAGGAACCTATTGTAAATACAAAAAATCCTAACGTATATAGATAATTTGAACCCACCTTATCGCCAAGTTTCCCAAAAAACAACATAGTAGCTGTTACAACCAACATATAAGCTGTAACTACCCATTGGATTTGCGACATATTAATTTTAAAGTCGGCAGCAATTGTAGGATTTGCGATATTTAGTATACTTCCATCAAGAGTAGACATAAATACACCAATACAGATGATAATTAATACTATCCATTTTTGTTTCACTGATAACACCCCAATCTTTTACATAGTAGATTTTGTTTTATAAGTACAGTATAGTTACAAAATAAACAACAAAAAAGCACCTATGTTTTAGGTACCTTAGAATATGTTTATTTTCATGAATAAATGCGGTAGTTGAAGGATTTGTATAGATTACTCATGTAAAATTACATAAAGGTACTCGTATACTATTTTCTTCTACCATCCAGATTTTACTGTCGGCTTTGGAATTTGACCAAATTCTGCCATAAGGCTCGCGGGCTTTTACCGCCGATAGGGAATTTCACCCATTTCTGAAGAAAAACAGATGTATTTTTTAATTTTATTTTAACATAAAATAACAATCGAGACAATTAGATTTAAGCAATACAGACAGCTACACCACAATATAGAAGGTTTTATTATACTTTTGGACAAAACCTAAATTAGAGTATAATAATAGATTGAAATTAAGTAAAATAAGTTATTGTCATTGCTGAATGATAAGTTTTATATTTAGTAAAAGCATAAAGCTGTAACAAAACTCGTATAATATTAATATCTTAATTAAGAGGTATGGTAAATTATGAGGAGGCGCTAATATGGAAGGAAAGATAAAAAAGGCATTTCCAGGTGGAAACACATCACAAGGCTCATATTCTTTTTTTGACTATATAATTCCGGAAAATGTAAAAAGAGTTTTTTGTTTAAAGGGTGGACCTGGAGTAGGAAAATCCTCACTAATGAAAAAAATTTATAAAGAGTTTTTGCATAGAGGATATGATATTGAATTATATCATTGCCCTTCTGACCCAAGTTCGTTGGATGGTGTAGTTATAAAGAAACTAGGCGTGGTACTTATGGATGCAACTGCTCCACATACTGTAGACCCTAAACTCCCAGGTGCTTTGGACGAGATAATTAATTTAGGAGATTACTGGAATACAGAGGAGTTAGAAAAAAATAGACAAGAAATTTCAAACTATGATAAAGATATTAGTAATGCTTTTAAAAGAGCATTTAAATTTTTAAAATCAGCAGAGCCAATTTTTAGAGATATCGAGGAAAAATATTCTGACTGTATGGACTATGGAAAAGTAAATTTAGTTACAGAAGAATTTATAAAAAGATTATTTGATGGAGTAGATAGTACAGGAAAGTTAAAGAAAGAAAAGCATTTATTTGGCTCAGGGATAACTCCTGTAGGATGCTTAGATTATACAGAACATATTTTAAAGGATGTAGGGAAGGTTTATTATTTATCAGGGGAAATAGGCTCTGGGAAAACTACACTTTTGAGTAAAGTGTACAAAAAAGCAATTGAGAAAGGTTTGAATGTAGAAGTTTATCACTATCCGCTTATTCCTGAAAAAATTGAAACTATATTATTAACTGATTTAGATATAGGAATAACTATAAGCAGTACTTTTAAAGATGAAGATACAATTGATTTGAATCAATTTTTAAATAGAGAAAAATTACTTAAATACGAAGAAGATATTAAATTTGATGAGAAAGTTTTAGATGACTTAATTTGTTGGTCAATTTTAAATCTTAAGAGAGCTAAATCAAAACATGATATTATAGAAAGTTACTATAGTCCGAATATGAGATTTGATGAAGTAGGAAAATTGAGAGATGAATTAGTTAAGAGAATCTCAAAATATGAGGAAAATATATAAAGTATGTCTGTTTAAAATTAATATTAACTAGTATATATAATCAACAGCAAACTGCTATGGCTTTGAAGCTATGGCAGTTTGCTGTTTTTTGCTATAATTTAAACAGATAAATCTTTGCACAAAAAGACAAGAAAATTTAGAAAATTTATTATAAAATATGGGGGTACATATGAAATGGCTAGATGGATTACAACAATCTATTGATTATATTGAAGAAAATATTTTAGAAAAGTTAGATTATGAATATTTAGCAAGGTATACAAATATGTCAGTGTTTTATTATCAACGAATGTTTAGTGTATTAGTAGGTATATCTGTTGGTGAATATATTAGGAATAGACGATTAACACTAGCTGGGCTTGAATTAACTACTTCAAATAGTAAAATCATAGACATAGCTTTTAAATATGGTTACGAAACAGCAGAAAGCTTTACTAAAGCCTTTGTTAGATTTCATGGAATAACGCCATCTATTGCTAGAAAAGGAAATTCAAGCCTAAAATCATTTAGCAAGATAACATTAAAAATATCTTTAGATGGAGGAAATATTTTAGATTACAAAATTGTCGATGAGGGAGAATTTTCAGTAATTGCTTTAAAAAAACAATTTTCGAAAGATGAAGATGTATTTAGAAAACAAATACCAAGGTTTTGGCAAGACTTGTTTAAGAGTAGTTTGTATAGAGAACTAATTTCTTATGTAAAAGAAAACACTATTACAAAAGGTGGGATTTTAGGAATAGATGAAATGGCAGTTTCACAAAACAAACAATTATTTAATTATTATGCAGCTGTTGAGACAGATGAAAAACCTAAAAATGATAAATTTACCTTATTTAAAATACCTTCTCATAAGTGGGCTATTTTTAAGTGTACAGGTGCCATGCCAAATTCTATTCAAAACTTATGGGTAAAAATATATAGTGAGTTTTTCCAATGCTCTAGCTATGAACCAGTTGCTGATTTCAATTTTGAACTTTACCTTGAAGGAGATAGTAATAAAGATGATTATGTTAGTGAAATTTGGGTTCCAATAAAAAATAGGAGGAGTTTATGAAAAAATGTAGAGTATCTGAGATAACAGCTTATTTTAATGCAGATGTGGAAACAGTTTGGAATATAGTTACAGACAATCGTGATTATAAATGGAGAAGTGATATAAGTAAAATTGAAGTATTCGATGATGGAAGTACTTTTATTGAGTACAATAAGGATGGAAACAGTACAAAATTTACTGTTACAGAAAAAACTAAAAATAAGCTTTATAAATTTAACATGGAAAATAAATTTTTCTATGGTAATTGGCAAGGTGAATTTTTTGAAGAGAATGAAAAAACTAAAATAGTGTTTATAGAAAATATATATGTTAAAAATCCTATTATAAAAGTTTTATCTTATCTCTTTATGAATTTAAAAAAAATACAAATACAATATGTTAAAGACTTAAAAAGAAAATTAAATGAGATGTAAAATATTAATACTTTGTATACATATAGATTTATTATAATTAAATTATATTGGAGAAATATTTTAATTTATAAATAAAAAGGAAATGAACTAGTAAAAACTCATTTCCTTTTTCTATTTTAGATTTTAATAGATTTATATTTACAATTACATTTTCTAAAGCATTAATTTTATTATATTTAAAAATTGGAAATAGAAAAAACTATTTTTAAGGCGACTTAAGTTATTTTTTTCTTCTACAGCAAAATCCAATGTACCCATATATTCGATGTTAGTAGGGTAGGGGCATAAGTATAATGTATGATATTATATACTAAAGATGAATTTTAACATATAACTTTGATATAATAAGCATATGTAAATGTTTAATATTTAATTAAAGAAAATTATCATATAAAAATAAATTTGTAAGGAGTAATACAGTATGAAAAAACAATATGTGTTTATAATACTAGCAAGTACTATTTTAGGTATGCTTGTTGGAACCATATTTAGAGATTATAGCAATGAAGAAACAGTTTATACAAGTAAGGATAAGTCAATAAGAAAAGAAATAAGAATAACAAGAAAATCTATAAAAGAATTGGCAAAAGAGAAAGACAAATTAGATAAAGAAATTAATTCAATGAAGAAAAATCAAAAGAATTCTAATGAAATCTCTAACATAGAAAGTCTTAGGGAGAGTCTTTCATATTCAGATGTAAATGGTAGCGGAATAGTATTAAGTATAGATGCCATAGATGAAAAAACAGGAAACATTGCCAATAGCATAGACTACAATAAAATCCTTGTGAAAGTCATAAATGAATTAAAAGCAAATGGAGGAAAATACATAGAAATAAATGGTCAAAGAATTAATCAGTACTCAGAAGTTGTACTTGCAGGTAGCCATATAAATATAAATGGAGTTCCAGTGGCACAACCCTATGAAATAAAATGTATTGGTGATAAAGATAAACTATCTAGTTACGTAGATAAAGGTAGTAAATATTTAGATAGTATACAAAGTACTTATCCAATGAAAGTTAGTATAAAAGCTGAAGAAAATATCTCTATGAAAAAACTGAAAATACCTAATAAATTAAAGTATATAAAGGGTGATTAAGATTATATTAGAGGAAAGCAGTTTACCAATGTTAATACCAGAAAAGCTCGCAAAAAAGTATAATGTATTTCCAGTAGAATTTCAAGATGATAATCTAGTAGTAGAAATAGAAGATGAAGATATATATGCACTACAAGACTTGAGATTAGCAACGGGGAAAGAAATTATATTAAAAAAAGAAAGAAGAGAACTTATAAGTGAGAAGATAGAAAAATATTACAATAATTTTGAACTTGATGAAAATTATGCAAAAAGATTATTTGAAAATCTTATAGAGAAAGCTATAAAAGAGAACGCAAGTGATATACATATAGAACCATTTAAAGAACATTTGATAGTTAGAATGAGAGTTGATGGAGAGTTAAAAGAAATATCAAAGTTTTTAATAGATGTTTATCCAGCATTAGCTACAGTTGTTAAATTAAAAGCTTCAATGGACATAACAGAAAAAAGACTTCCTCAAGATGGAAGAGTAGACATAAAATTAGATGATAGCTTAATTGACATTAGAGTTTCATCAATCCCAACTGTATATGGTGAAAAAATTGTTTTGAGAATACTTAATAGAGATACTTTTTTAAAAGATAAATCAGAACTTGGATTTTCAGAAGAAGCGATAAACTCTATAAATCGTATAATAAGTAAAAGAGCTGGAATATTATTAGTAACAGGGCCTACAGGGAGTGGAAAGACTACTACAGTATATTCCTTATTAAATGATTTAAGAGGGATAAACAAAAATATAATGACTATAGAAAATCCAGTAGAATACAAGATGGATGGAATAAGTCAAATACAAGTAAATTCAAAAGTAGGATTGAGTTTTGATGTAGGTCTTAAAGCTATATTAAGACAAGACCCAGATATAATAATGGTTGGAGAAATAAGAGATGCAGAAACAGCTAAGATAGCAGTAAGAGCCGCTATAACAGGCCATTTAGTTATAAGCACTTTGCATACTAATGATGCAGTATCTTCTATAGCTAGACTATTGGAAATGCAAATCCCACCATATCTTTTAAATGCATCTCTTATAGGTGTAATATCTCAAAAGCTAGTTAGAAAGGTTTGTAATCATTGTAGCCATGAGATTATGATAAAAGATGATTTTAGTGGGGATGTAAATACTAAAGTAGCTGTGGGCTGTGAAAAATGCAATGACAAAGGTTATTTTGGTAGAACAGCAATTTATGAAATTCTAGAAATCAATGATGATATAAAAACATGTATAAGGGATATGAAGGATTCTAGTATTGTTAAAGAAGTAGCACAAAAAAATGGAATGATAACATTTGAAGATAGCTGTCAAAGGCTAATAAATGAAAAAATAACAACATTAGAAGAATGTTTAGTAGTAAACGAAATAATTTAATTAAACAGTGTAATCAAACTTCATACAATCGATTTTAATAAAAATTCTCGATTGTAAATCGTATCTAGATAAAATAAAATTAACATATTAAATTAGAAAATATCGAGATTATTTAATTGTAATTAATATAATTTGGAAGGAATTATAATACATGAAATTATCTAAAAATATATTTTATAATTTAGACAAGATTCATTTACTCTTAAACAAGATTCGTGATAAAGAGCTTAGAATAATTTGCAAAGAAATAGGTATTTTACTAGAATCTGGATGTGAAATTACAAAGATATTTCAAGTTATTGAAGGACAATCTAGTAAAAAGGTAAAAAGTTTGTTTAATACAGTATCAAATCATATTCAAAATGGGAATTCCATAGCAGAATCATTTCAAATCACAGGAACATTTTCTAAATTTTTTATAAGTATGATAAAAGCGGGTGAAACCAGCGGAAACTTAGATATAATAATGAGCGATTTATCTAATTATTACGATAAAGAATATAAATTAAAAACAAAAATAATAACTATTTTAATCTATCCAATAATACTTATCATATTATCTGTAATATCAATAGTATTTATCTTTATATTTGTGATACCAAATTTTCAGGTGGTTTTTGCCAGTAATGGAATTGAACCACCTTTCATAACTAAGGTTTTAATAGGAATTTCTATAATAGTTACAAATCATCTAGGTTATTTAATATTTAGTCTTATATTGATTTCAATAGTAACTATTTATTTTTTTATAATGAATAATAAACTAAAGAAATTAATTAATTTATTTAAGTTCAAAATACCTTTTTTAAAAGGAGTTAATCAATTAATAGCTACAACTAGATTTTCAAGGGCATTATCTATTTTACTTAGTAGTGGGATACAAATAGTGGATGCAATAGAGATGTCAGCAAGTGTCATAGATAATGAATTCATTTATGAAAGACTAAAGATTTCTAATAATTATATAAAAAAAGGAAATAGTATAGGTAAGTCTTTGAATCTAGCAAATATATTTCCTAAGTTATTTGTTTCAATGGCAAATACAGGTGAAGAAAGTGGAAAACTCGATAAGAGTCTAGATGTAATAAACAGATTTTATGAAAATGAATTAAATAATAAAATAGAGCAGATAATGAAATTTGTAGAGCCTGTAATAATTGTATTCATGGGATTGATTGTTGGAGTTTTTGTTTTATCAATGGTTATTCCAATGTTTGATGCAATTACTAGTTTCTAATATAAAAATAAATTTTACTAAATAAAACTTTTAAAAAGGAGCGAAAATTTAATTGATAAATAAAAAACGAAAAGGATTTACACTTGTTGAGATGATTGTAGTAGTAACAATTTTAGGCGTTATATCTAGTATAGCATTAGTTAAATATGGTAAGGTCCAAGAAAGTGCTAAGATAAATGCTGATTATACAAACGCAGCTAATATAGTAACCGCAGCGAGTATGGCTATTAATGATGATGAAAATATAGTTGAATCTCTAAGTGTAGAATCACTTAAAGAAAAAGGTTATCTAAGTACAGTTCCAGTTCCTCAAAGTACATCAGGTAAGTTTGAACTTGTTATAAGTGATAATGGTACAGATATAAGTGTAAATGTAAACTCAAAACAATTTTATCCGAGATAATATTTGTTTTTATACGTTTTTAGTGTCAAATTATAAAGATATTTTTAGTATTAAATTATAATGAATTGTAGATATATTAAGTTTAATTCAAAACATAATTAAATGATTTAAATAGGTATTGATTATTTAAAGTTAATATATGCATAAATAAAAGATTAAGTATTTATATAATTAAAATATGGCTATATAAATACTGTATAGGCTTTGTAAAAATCAAATATACTGTGTAAAATTTAAAAGCTATTATCACCTAAGGAGGAGATGGTTATAATTAAAAAATTTTTAACTTTAGAAATAAATGACGATTATATAAGGGTTGTACTTTTAAGAAAAAACTATAAAAAAATATTTATAGATAAATCTATTATAAAAGAAGTTAGCTTTAATATTAAAAGTGATATTGATGAGATTGAAAAAACTGGATATGTAGAAAATGTAGTAAAATTAGTAAAAGATGAAATAAATAATATAAAAAAATCATACAAAAATTTGTACTTTAATATTCAAACTCAAGACATAGTTATTAGAAATATTGAGATATTGAATACTAAGAAAAAAAGAGACATATTAAACATGATAGAATTTGAGATAACACAATATATTCCAATAAATATAAATAACTATTCAATAAAATATAAAATTATAAACTCTAGTAAGGATAAGTTAAATATACAAGTAATTCTTTTTCCTAAAAATATTATCAAAGTAATTAAAATCATTTCAGAAAGTCTAAATATGAACCCAAAAGCGATAAACATAAATTTTGATATACTACAAAAACTTATAAGTTTAAATTTAATAGATAATTTTATAGAAGATGGAGTGTTTATAGAATGCAAAAAAAATCAATTTATTATAAACATAACAAAAAATAAAAAAATAGAAGAAACATATCTATTATCAAAAGAAATAAAATCCTATGACTCAGTAAAAAAATTAATAAGTAGATTTAAATATGTTTATTATTATGGTATAGAAAATTGTTTTATAGAGGAGTATTTTAAAGATACAGAAAAAATTGCTGAAGTAAATCCATTGAGATTAAAAAATAAAGTAAGGGTGGAAAATAATTTTGATAAGGGTTTAAGAGATACTAGTATAACTTATATAAGCAGTATAGGGATGATTATTTAAATGAAAGCTTATAAAACAATAAATTTTTTAAATGGATTTAAAGAAACTAAGCGATATAATAAAATCTATAAAATAACGATAATATCAATTTTAATATGTGTTTCATTAAAAATGTTTATGTATATGAAATCTATAAATGAATTAGAAAATTATATAAGTCACAATAAACCCATAAATGAATCTAAATATACTGTACCAAATCTGGAAAAAACAAAAGAAAAGTTTTCTAGAATAAAGCTTGATGAAATTAAAAAAATATATGAAATAGTTGGAACAGATAACATTACTAAAATATCTATAGATAAAAACAAAATGGAGATGGAAGGAGTATGTGATAATCTAGATATTTTAGATAATTTAAGAAAAATAAATTACATAAAATATTACTATATAGACAGCATTATAAGAGATGGAGAATGTTATAAATTTAGAATAAAAAGTTAGAAAGGTGATTAATTTTGAAATTAAATAAGAGAGAAAAAAATCTGATGAAAATATTGCTAATATTAATTATTGTATTAGTAGTTAATGTAATGTCCAGACCTCTAGAAGAGAACCTAACTAATTTGAAGAAAGAAAAACAAAATATAGTGAATGAAATAAAACGACAAGATAATTACAAAATTAAAGGTAATGGGTACAAAGATGATAGATATGTAAAAAATGTTGAATTAGATAGTAATACAAAATTAAAAAATAATTTTAATAACTCATTTTTAGATAAAAAAACAAATAAAGATATAGTATTATTAGTAGAAAATGAATTGAGAGATATTGTAAATGTGGAATACATCAATCAAGAAAGTAGCTTAGACAACTACAGTAAAAAACAAACTAATTTAGAAGTAAAAGTTAATGGAGAACTTGAAAATGTGTTGAAACTTGAAGGTGTAATGAAGAACTTAAGGTTACATAATAAAATTGAAAAAATAGAAATTAATAAATTAAAAACAAGTAATCTTGAGGCCAAAAACATTTCAAACGAATATAAACAAGAAAAAAACAATCTTGTAGAATGTAAAATGACAATTAGAGTCACATAACAAAAAAGAATAGATAAAGTAAAAAACTATTATCAGTTCATAAAACTTTATAGAAGAATTAGTTTTACGATAATCCATTTCTGTAAGAGGGATTGTTAGTGATTTTATCGAAATCCTAATTAAAGTGAATATATTATACCAAAATATAAGTAAATTTGAGATAATATTTGCTTATACTATAGATTGATTGATAAAAAAATGGTATAATAACAAATTGTACTTTAATTTAATAATAAGGGAGTGGAAGTCATATTGTTAGGGAGAAATGAGCTATGCCCTTGTGGAAGTGGCAAAAAATACAAGAAATGTTGTTTAAATAAAGATATTGTTTCAGAAAGAGCAAGCAGAAAAACTGAACTTTCACAAAAGCAATATACAGATTTATATTCAAAATTATATGATTATTCAAGACAGGATAGATTCAAAGATGAATGTGAAAAAGCTAAAGAAATGTTTTATATAATGCAAAATGATACTGTAAATGAAAAGTTCGAAAGATTTTTTAATACGTATTTAATACAAGACCACATAATGGAAAATAAAAAGGTCATGACGGTTGGATTTCTTGAAGAGAATGGTGCAAACCTAAGTCAATCAGAAATTTCAATATTAAAAAGTTTGTTTGAATCCTATGTAAGCATTTACGAAGTAAAAGAAATTTCTACAGGAAAAATAGTTTTAAGAGATTGTTTAAGTGGGAAAGAACTTTACACAGAAGATGTAAAACTTCTAAGAAGCTTTAAAATCGGAAGCTGTATGATAGCTAGAATAATTGATGTTGAAGGAACTAATATATTAATAGATGTAACTATAAGTATATCAAATGAAGTTAAAGATATAATTTTAAATGATGTTATGAATTTATTTAATCAATATAAAGACCTATATAAAGATATGAAGACGTTCTTAATTTATCATACACATGTATTATATAAATATATACAACAGCTTTTAGACCCAAGTATAGCCGAATATTTAAAAAGAGAAAGAGATAAAAATGATAATAAAAAAGTTAATTTAGAAGGTGAATTAGCTGAAGTAGAATGTAAAGTTTTAGATACTCTTAAAGAAAATGTGGAAAAAGAAAATATAGATGCATGTATAGAGTTCTGGAATGAATATAAGAAAAGTCATGAAAATATAAAAGGAGCTGAAAGTGGTTGGGCAGCTGCTGTTGAGTACTATGTTAAGAAAGAAGCAGGACAACCTATAACTCAAGTGCAAATATCAAAAAAATATGATATAAGCTCTAGTACATTAGGAAAAAGATACAAAGATTTAAAAATATCTTAATTAATTATAAAAAGCTTTAAGTCATAGATAAAGAATCTATAGTATAATATATGTATAATGTGTAGAAAGAGGTATTAATAATGAGTCTTAGTTTAGGAAATGCAATTGCTGTATCAACAAACTTTATAAAATCTAACCCAGCAGTACCTGTATACGACGGAGAAGAAATATATGCAGTTATTTATCATATAGAAATAGGATATAATAATGGTGTATCACCTGATACTAAACAATATATAATAATAGACTATAAAGAGTTCGATTTATCTATGGATAGAAAAAATGAACTAGTAGAAGTTGCTAAGGAGTACTGCAAATCTAAAAATATTGTAGAAAATGAAAATCTTGAAATAAATCTTTTGGATAATGAAGAAGCAGAAAACTTCTTAGAAAAGGTATTTAATAACATGAAAGTTATAAGAGGCCTTATAACTAAAAGAGGATAAGTTAATGGAGTTTATTGGTATAGAAAATATAACACCATATGAAAACATATATGAATTTAGTGTATATAAATACGATGATGAAATCACTTTAGGTAGTGAAGATTTATATATATGTGAATTAAGGGTTATATTAATTAAAGTTAATTCTTTATACGTTGAAAGATTGAATAAATCAGTTGAAGCAATGGTTTTAGTAAAAAATCTAAAAAAAGATTTGGATAAAGAACTTATTGTAGACAAAATAAAGAAATTTGTGCTAGACGAAATTTGGGTAGAAAATCTAGTAAAAGAGAATATAGAAGTTATATTTGTAGAAAGCTAGGAGTAACCCTAGCTTTTTTATATTATAATCTAAGAGAGGAAAACAATATGTTAAGGGTATCTAATATAAAACTTGGAATCGATAAAGAAATATCTTTATTAAAAGATATTGTACTTAAGAAATTAAGAATAAAAGAAAAAAACTTAATAAAATATAGTATATATAAAGAATCTATAGATGCTAGAAAAAAAGGGAAGATGGAATTTGTTTATTCTGTAGATGTAGAAGTTAGAGATGAAAGTAAAATACTAAACTCAAAAATAAAAGATGTAACAAAAATAAAAGATATAAAATATGTGAATGTAGCTATGGGTCATAAAAAATTGAATAATAGACCTTTAGTAATTGGAAGTGGACCAGCTGGTCTATTTGCAGGGCTTATTTTGGCTCAAATGGGTTATGAACCAATTATACTTGAAAGAGGTCTTGATGTTGATAGTAGAACCAAGGATATAAGTAATTTTTGGACGACTAGAAAGTTTAAAAATAATTCAAATGTTCAATTTGGAGAAGGTGGAGCAGGAACTTTTTCAGATGGGAAACTCACAACTAGAATAAAAGATATACGATGTAGAAAAGTGCTAGAAGAATTAGTTCAGTTTGGAGCACCAGATGAAATATTATATTCACATAAGCCACATGTTGGTACAGATATATTAAAAAGTGTAGTTAAAAATATAAGAAATGAAATAATAAATCTAGGTGGACAAGTTAAATTTGATTCAAAAGTTACAGATATAGTTGTATTAAATAATTCTATACAATCTGTAATTGTAAATGATAGTGAAAAAATAGATACAGATGCAGTCATATTAGCTGTTGGGCATAGTGCAAGAGATACTTATGAGATGTTGCATTCAAGAGGTGTAAAAATAATTCAGAAACCATTTGCAATAGGAGCTAGAATTGAACATCCTCAAGACTTGATAAATAAAGCACAGTATAAGGAATTTTATAATCACCCTCGACTAGGAGCTGCTGATTATAGACTTATAGAACATGTCTCAAATGGAAGAACAGCATATACTTTTTGTATGTGTCCAGGAGGCAGTGTCATAGCATCTGCATCAAATGATTTTGAAATAGTTACAAATGGAATGAGTGAACATGCAAGAGATAAAACAAATGCTAATAGTGCATTTCTAGTAAATGTACTTCCAGAAGATTTTGATAGTGATAATCCACTAGCAGGGGTTCATTTTCAGCAAAAATATGAGAAATTAGCTTTTGAATTAGGTGGTAAAAATTACAATGCGCCAGTTCAACTTGTTGGAGATTTTATTAATAATAAGACTTCTGAAAATTTAGGAAGTGTTGAACCATCATACAAACCTGGATACAAGCTTACAAATTTGAATGAATGTTTGCCTAGTTTTGTGGTAGAAACTATGAGAGAAGCATTTATATCTCTTGATAAAAAATTAAATGGATTTGCAATGCATGATGCAGTTTTAACAGGTGTAGAAACTAGGTCATCATCACCAATAAGAATAGTAAGAGATGAAAACAGTTTGGAGTCAATAAGTATTAAAAATTTATATCCTTGTGGTGAAGGTGCTGGATATGCAGGTGGAATAGTCACAGCAGCAGTAGATGGTATAAAATGTTCAGAAAAAATAATACAAAAATATGCTAATAACACAAAAATTTAACAGAAACTTAATGAATTTTTAATATTTAACATGAATTTAACATTACTACTCCTATAATTTGATAAAATACAATAGGTTATAAAATTTTTAAATATAGTAATCTCTTTACAAGGAGGAAATAATTTGAACATTATAATAAGTCTAATGGGTGGATTAGGGCTGTTCTTATATGGTATGAACCTTATGGGAGAAGGTCTGCAAAAATCTGCTGGGACAAAATTAAAAAAGATAATAAAATTACTTACTAGTAATCTATTTATGGGAGTTTTAGTAGGTACAGGAGTTACAGCAGTAATACAAAGTTCAAGTGCTACTACTGTAATGGTTGTTGGTTTCGTAAATGCAGGCATAATGACTTTAAAACAAGCAATAGGGGTTATAATGGGTGCTAATATAGGTACTACTGTTACAGCCCAATTAGTATCTTTTGATTTAGCTGGAATGGCTCCAGTAGCATTAGGTATAGGTATTATACTTTATTTATTTGGAAATAAACCTAGAATAAAAAATATAGCCGAGATACTTATAGGTTTTGGGATATTATTTACAGGTATGGATTTTATGAAAATGGCAGTTGAACCATTAAAGGACTATCAAGGGTTCACGGATTTACTTGTTACATTTGGTAATTATCCGCTACTTGGACTATTATTAGGATTTGGTATTACAGCAATAATACAGAGTTCAAGTGCATCTATGGGTATGTTGGTTGCATTAGCAGCAGAAGGTTTAATACCACTAGCAGCAGCATTACCAATTCTTTATGGTCAAAACATTGGTACATGTGTAACTTCATTGCTATCAAGTATTGGTGCTAATAAAAATGCACGAAGAGCAGCTATGATGCATTTAATCTTCAATGTTTTGGGAACAGTAATATTCTTATTGTTGTTGAATAAACCAATTGTAAATTTAGTTACAAGTTGGGACCCAAGTAATGTTGCAAGACAAATAGCTAATACACACACATTGTTTAATATTATATCCGTCTTAATACTTCTACCATTTACAAAGGTTATCATAAAACTAGCCATTAAGCTTGTTCCTGATAAAGCTGGTGATGCAGATGAAGATGAAGCTAAGACTATTAAATATATAGATGATAGAATGATAGAAACTCCTTCCATAGCTCTTGCCAATACGATAAAAGAAGCACTTCGTATGGGAGAAAAAGCTAAGGAAAGCTTAAATGCATCTATGGAAGCGTTAGTAGAACATTCAACTGAAAAAATAGATAAGACATACAGACGTGAAAAACTAATAAATGATTTACAAAAAGCTATCTTAAATTACTTGCTTAAACTTTCAAAGGCGCCTTTAGATGATAATTCTAGAGAAGTTGTAGACACCTTATTTAATACAGTTAATGATATAGAAAGAATTGGTGACCATGCTAAAAATATAGCTGAATTATCTCAAGTTGCAATAGATTCAAATATTTCTTTCTCTGAAGAAGGACAAGCTGAACTTGATATTATGTACAATAAAGTTGTTTCAGCTTATACTTATGCTTTAGAGTCAATGAGAACTGATGATGTGGATTTAGCTTGTAAGGTTATAAAAATTGAAGAGCAAGTTGATATAATGGAGAAATCTTGTAGAGCTAATCATATGTATAGATTGAATAACAATTTATGTAGTATAGAAAATGGAGTTATTTATTTAGATGTAATAAGTAATCTAGAAAGAATATCTGACCACGCTGTTAATATAGCACAACAAGTTATAGCTAAGAGATTGGGAACTGATTAAAAATGGTAATTTAAAATAAAGTAAGAATTAAAATAGATAATGAACAAAAAAGAAGGAGTTGTCTTAAAATTGATTTTTTCTAATCAAATTTTAAGTTCAACTCCTTTAAAATTTAGGCTAATTATTCTTAATGAATCATCATAAAGAATAATTGTTTCAATGTCTAATGGCGATACCATTTGTTTATAACACTGTATATTTTATAATCAAAATGTTAAGCTATTTCTTTAATTTGTTTAAATGAATTTTCATTTCCATTTCCACCAATTTGTGTTACTGATTTAAATCTCATAGTTTTAAATAGTTCTTTTTGACTATAGTCTAGTAAATTTCCTACTAGTATTACAGGAGATTTAGTTTTTCCAGCTAAAACCCCAACAGATAAACCATCTATTAAATCATCTTGTTTATTGATTCCATTTTTAGCTACATATAGGTTATTTATATTAGAATCTTTGTAAAACTCTTTTATTACTTTTGCATTTGTTTCATTTCTAGTACTACCTGATATTCTTTGTGGATTTTTAAGTTTGTTTTCTATATTTTTAGAAACTGTATATTCTCCACCTATTATATAAGATTTATCTATTTTTTTATCTTTGAATAAATCATTTATTTCAGTTATATTACTATTTTCATTAGTAAGTATTATAGGCATATCATTTTGAGCTGATGCTGCACCAATACTTACTGCATCTGCTAATCCTTTTTCACCATTAACTACTGATATTTTTGATACATTACTAATTCCTTTTAATTCTTTAGCAAGATTTAGAGAAGTCTCATATCTATCATTTCCTGAAATTCTAGATACAGACATATTATCTGACTTTATAGTATCTAAAGATTTTTCGTTTACAGAAGCTTCACCACCGATTACATATACATTTTTAACTTTTAATCTCTTTAATTCAGCTAAAGTCTTCTCATTTATTTGAGAACTTCCAGTTAACAATATAGGAGCATCTTTTTTATATGCAAATGGTGTTGCAGCCAAAGCATCTGCAATTGCAGAATCATTTATTAAAACAGTATTTTCAGCATTTTCCCAACCTGCTTGGCTTATCTTAATAGAAGTTTCATATCTATCAGTTCCTGTTAATGCATTTGCATTTACTTCATCTTGGTATGTAACTTCAAATTTGGCATTTGGACTTCCTAAGAAAGCTATTACGCCTCCTTTTGGCAATCTAACTCTATTATTCTTTGTCACTAAAGAGTAATTTACAGGAGTTCCTTTATCATCATAAACTGCAAAAGATGAATTTTGAGGAAGATTAACTTCTATTTTTTTATTTGCTATATCATCGCCAATTTTGTACCATTTTGCATACCCTTTTGAATCTATTTGATATGTAAAAGATTTTTCTGATGATAAATTAGTTAGGGAATCTTCACTTACATATGTTTGTGTTGCAAATTTTAGGTATTCTGTACCATTTTCTTTATACAGTTTGATATCACTCAAATCACGACCCATTACACCAGGTATTTCTATAAAAGCATTTGAATTATTCTCATCTATTATTTTAGTATTAGCTAAAAAACCTGGAGTTTTATCAGAAACACCAAGCATTGCTTTAACAGAGCCAAACATATAGTATTGAGAAGTATATTTTTCATCTACTAGATAGTAACCTTTTTCACCTCTTTTTTCCCATGCTTCTTTGACACTATTTGATATATTATTGTCATCTACCTTTTGAGCTACATAGTATAAACTTGCTGTCTGACCTAATCCAGGAACATCATCATAAGAGCTCATATTTAAATATGTGATATTATTTTTTTCTTTTACAAATTTTAGGCAACTATTACCTTTTTCAGATACGAATCTATCTTGACCTATGTATACATATTTATCTTTAGGTCCATTTTCTATGTATGGAGAAGATACTGTTAGAGTACCATTATCATTAACATCAACTTTTAGCATATTTGAAGAAGCATAAAGTCCACTATTTTCTTTTAAGTAACTTGGCATTTTGACTTGTTGTGGCTTACTAAATGTTTTATCAGGTTTTATTTCTTTAATTTTACCTTTTTCTTTTAATGCAGATAGTAAAATTTCTTGTCCGATTACTTCGTTAAGTTGACTACTTCCACCAGAAGAAACAACTGCAACTGCCATATTTTCATCTGGAAGCACTGTAAGATTACTATGGAATAATAAAGAATCTCCACCTTTTGTAAGTGCTTTTAGATTATATTGATTAAATGGATAAGTGTTGACACAATCCCATCCTAAACCATATCCAAGGATAGAGTCTTCTCCCTCAGGCCATAGACCATTTAAATATTCTTTATTTTCCATAGCTTTTACTGAAGCAGGAGAAAGAATTCCATTTGATTTTTTCATAAATGTTTGTGCAAATGTACATAGATTTTCTGCACTTGAATATAAACCACCTGCACCTATAGTATTAAGGTTATCTTGTGGAACTGCATCTTCCCAATAAGGTACATAGGCTTTTGCAAGTTTTGAACTATCAAAGCTATTTTCTGGAGTTTTTGTGTTTTGTAAGTTAAGTGGATTGTTTATGTATTTATCAAGAAAATTAGTAAATGACATACCAGATACTCTTTCTACTAAAATTTCAGCTAAAGTAAATCCATCATTACAATAAACAGAAAAAGCTCCTGGCTTAGCTTTTAATCTTTGTTTCTTTAATTCTTCTAAGAAATTATCATGATTATAAGAATCATTGTCTCCCAATAAAAGGGCATTTTTAAAACTACTTCCCATTAGCCCTGATGAGTGATTTAATAACATTCTTGGAGTGATTTCTTTATATCTATCATCAGCCATTTTAAATTCAGGTATATATTTTACAACAGGAGTATCTAAATTTACTTTTCCCTGTTCAACCAATTTCATAACAGCTGTAGTAGTAAATACTTTACTGATAGATGCAATATTGTACATATTATCCTTAGTTAAATTTTTATTATCTTGTTTGCTGTATACTCCACCATTTCCAGAAATCTCAATTTTACCATTATCAATTAGAGCATATTGAGCGCTTACAGCTCCGTATTTAGATAGTAAAGTTTGAATTTTCTCTTTAGCAAGAGCTCTAGTTTTTGTGTAAGACTCCGAACCTTTACTATAATCATTTAACTCTATATCAGAGCTTTGATACTTATCGGAGATATTGTTTGTGTCATTATCAGCAAAAGCAATACTTGGAGTAGCTGTAAATAACATACTAAGTACCAATGTGCTAGATAATAACTTAAATAATCTTTGCTTAAACATATTAAATTACCTCTTTTCCCTTTTAATAATTACAATTAGCATAACATTCTTAATTATTTTAATCAACAGATTATTGTTAAGAAAAATACATTTATAATAAGTTACATTTTATATATATGAGAGAAATAAAAAGATAACATTTTGCTATTGGACTATTCATTTATTTAATTAAAATTTTATAATTGACAAATAGTTGTAATATTTAGAAGAATCGATTTCCTAATAATGCTTGAGGATATATGCATTATTTTGTGGCAAACTTTTTAAAAAAACACCTAGATTTTATGTTATAATCTCTGTAAAACGCATATGCTGAAAAGAGGGATTTAAATGGGAAAAATAAATTTTGATTATAGTAAAGCTACGGAATTTTTTTGCCAAAAAGAAATAGATGTCATGCAGCCGTATGTAGATGTGGCACATGATATGTTACATAATAAAACTGGTTTAGGAAATACTTTTTTAGGATGGATAGACCTTCCTAAAAATTATGATAAGGAAGAGTTTGCTAGAATAAAAAAATCTGCTGAGAAGATAAAATCTGATTCTGAGGTTCTTCTAGTAATCGGTATAGGAGGCTCTTATTTGGGTTCAAGAGCTGCGATAGACATGGTAAGTCATTCTTTTAGAAATGGGCTTAAAAAAGAGCAAAGAAATGCTCCTGAAGTATATTTTGTAGGTCATAACATAAGCTCAACATATATTATGGATTTACTAGATGTAATTGAAGGTAAAGATGTTTCTGTAAATGTAATATCTAAATCAGGTACTACTACAGAGCCAGCTCTTGCTTTTAGAATATTTAAAAATTATTTAGAAAAAAAATATGGAAAAGAAGAAGCTAGAAAGAGAATATATGCAACAACAGATTCAAGTAAAGGGGCGCTTAGACAATTAGCTACAGAAGAAGGATATGAGACTTTTGTAATACCAGATGATGTAGGTGGCCGTTTTTCTGTATTGACAGCTGTTGGATTACTTCCTATTGCAGCTGCAGGACTTGATATTGATGCCATAATGAATGGTGCAAATGATGCTCGTGAAGCATTTCAAAATTCTGACTTAAAAAATAATGACAGTTATAAATATGCTGTAGCTAGAACAATTTTACATAGAAAAGGAAAAGATGTAGAGTTATTGGTTAACTATGAACCTCAACTACATTATATGAGTGAGTGGTGGAAACAACTTTATGGAGAAAGTGAAGGAAAAGAAAATAAAGGATTATTTCCTGCTTCTGTAGATTTTTCAACAGACTTACATTCTATGGGACAATATATTCAAGATGGAAAAAGACTTTTATTTGAAACAGTACTTAATGTTGAAAGTTCTAAGAGAAATATAACTATAAATTCAGAAGAAGTAGATTTAGATGGTTTAAATTATTTAGCAGGCAAAACTGTAGATTTTGTAAATCATAAAGCTTTTGAAGGTACTCTATTAGCACATACTGATGGAAAAGTGCCTAACTTGGTAATAAATATACCTAAGTTAGATGAGTATAATTTTGGATATTTAGTGTATTTCTTTGAAAAAGCTTGTGGAATAAGTGGATATTTACTAGGAGTTAATCCATTTGACCAACCAGGAGTAGAAGCATACAAGAAAAATATGTTTGCTTTACTAGGAAAACCAGGTTATGAAAAAGAAAAAGAAGAATTAGAAAAAAGACTTAAATAATTTTAGATAGTTAAGGTTTAATTAAGATTAGAATAATATAATGAAATCATCGAAAGAGAGTTTACTCAAAATAGATGATTTCATTTTTTTATGGAAAATTGGGAAAAATATATTTTGATAATTTATATTATATTTAGATAGGGAGTGGTATGAGATGTCAAGAAGAAAGAAAGGTATAAGTTTAGTAATATTAGTCGCTATAATAAGTTCAATACTTAGTAGTTTGCTAACAATAATTTTAGTTAAAGATAATTTAGGAAGTAAATCTACAGGAAGTTCTACGCCCATAGTTGTAAATGATGATGGAAAGAGCCAAAACATTTACCAAGCAGTTGCAGAAAAGGCAACACCATCTGTTGTAGGTATTACGACAACTAGCGTCGATACTAGTAATATGTTTGCAATACCAACTGAAACACAAGGAGTAGGAACTGGGATTATAGTAGATTCAAATGGATATATACTTACTAATTCTCATGTTATATCAGATGGCCAAGCAACTAGTGTTAATGTTTTATTTAATGATGGTTCAACAACATCAGGTAAAGTGGTATGGTTTGACCAACAACTTGATTTGGCCATAGTTAAAGTTGATAAAACTGGATTAACACCAGCTGAATTTGCAGATAGTGATAAAGTAAAAGTTGGAGATATATCAATAGCAATAGGTAACCCACTTGGACTAGACTTCCAAAAGACAGTTACTCAAGGTATAATAAGTGGATTAGATAGAACTATACAAACAGAAAAAACTAATATGACAGGGTTATTACAAACTGATGCAAGTATAAATGCAGGAAATAGTGGAGGGCCATTGTTAAATCAAAAAGGTCAAGTAATTGGTATAAATACAGCAAAAGCTTCTCAAGCAGAAGGGTTAGGATTTGCGATACCAATCAATACAGCTAAAAGTATAGTTGAAGAAGTAATAAAAACTGGAAAATATGAAAAAGTAACTTTAGGTATAAAAGGAACAGATGTATCAAATTATGAAGCAGCTACAGGTACAAAATTAAGTACTGACAAAGGAGTATATGTTGCAGAAGTAATATCTGGTTCATCAGCAGAAAAAGCAGGAGTAAAAGTAGGGGATATTATAACTAAAGTAGGAGATGCAGATATAACTGGTATGAATGACCTTAATAAAAAGTTATATACTTTCTCAAAAGGTGCTAGCACAAAAATTACATTAAATAGAGGCGGAAAAGCAGTAACAATAAATGTAAAATTCTAAATGTTACTAGAGAAACAGAGACTACATGGTAAAGTGTAGTCTCTGTTTTTATTTAATTTTTATAGTATATATATCTAAATTAATTAAAATAACATATTGTTTATAGAGATTATCTATATTTACTTATAAAAATAAAATTAATAAATATTTAAATTTAATTTATAAAATCAATATAAATATCATAATAAAATAAAAATTTTTAATATTACTAAAAAAATATAGACAAAATAATAACGAATATAGTATTATGTAATTGTAGAAATGCTTTTCATAGAAATAACCTATGAAGATGAATTACATAAAGATGAAAAAAAGGAATGGATATTCTTTAGGGGTGAAAAAATTATGAATCCATTAGTTATAAATTTACAAAAATGTAGTATACATGATGGTCCAGGGATAAGAAGTACAGTTTTTTTTAAAGGATGCCCACTTGAATGTGTTTGGTGTCATAATCCAGAAAGTCAAACATATACAAAACAAGTTTTGTATAATGAAGAGAGATGTTCAAGATGTGAAGCATGTATAAATATATGTCCTCACAAAGCAATTTACAAAGGTAAAACAAAAATATGTCTAGACCAAGAAAAATGTGAGTTTTGTGAAACTTGTTTAGATTATTGTATAAACAATGCTAGAGAAATAGTAGGTCAAGAGTATTCTGTTAAAGAACTGGTTAAAGAGATAGAAAAAGATAGAATTTTCTATGAAGAATCAGGTGGAGGAGTAACTTTATCAGGTGGAGAAGTAATGGCTCAAGATATGGATTTTATTTGTGGAGTAATAAACATGTGTAAATCAAAGGGAATTCATGTGGCAATTGATACTTGTGGATATGCAAAGTCAGAAAATTACGAAAGAGTTGCTGAATGTGCAGATTTGTTCTTATACGATATTAAACTTATTGATGAGGAAAAACATATAAAATTTACAGGAAAATCAAATGATTTAATACTTAAAAATGTTAAACTTTTGAGTGAATCAGGAGCTAATATAAATATAAGAATACCATTAATTGTAGGCGTAAATGTAGATGATGAAAATTTAGAGGTTAAAAAAATGATAGAGTTTTTAAAGCCTTTGAATATAAAAGATGTAAGTCTTCTTCCATATCATAATATTGGTAAACATAAGTATGATAAAATTTATAAAAAGTATGAAGGAGAAGAGTTACAAAGACCTACTGAAGAAAAATTAGAAGAAATAAAAAGGCTGTTTGAAGCAAGTAATTTCAATACTAAGATTGGGGGGTAATAAAATGTTAAGAGGAACTTTTGAAAGAACTAAAAAATTAAGAGAAGAAAGTGTTAATGCAGAACCACACATATCTATTGAAAGAGCAGTACTTATGACAGAAGCTTATAAAAAATATGAAGGAAGTGTAGAAATTCCTGTACTTCGTGCTTTATCATTTAAACATTACATTGAAAACAGAACTCTTAGTATAAATGATGGAGAATTAATAGTAGGCGAAAAAGGAGATTCACCTAATGGAGCACCAACATATCCAGAAATTTGTTGTCATACAATGGAAGATTTAGAAGTAATGCATAATAGAGACATAATAAATTTTAGTGTGTCTGAAGAATCTAGAAAAATACATCAAGAGGAAATAATACCTTTCTGGAAGAAGAGACAAACCAGAGATAAGATAATAAATGCTATGACACCTGAATGGTTAGCAGCATATGAAGCAGGTATGTTTACAGAGTTTATGGAACAAAGAGCTCCAGGACACACAGTTTGTGGAGATACAATATATAAAAAAGGATTTTTAGATTTAAAGAAAGATATAGAAGCAAGACTAAAAGAATTAGATTTCCTTAATGACTTAGATGCATATAATAAAAAAGCTGATTTAGAAGCTATGGCAATAGCTTGTGATGCAATGGTTATATTAGGAAAGAGATATGCTGAAAAGGCAAGAAAAATGGCAGAAGAAGAAACTGATGAAGCTAAGAAAAAAGACTTATTGTTAATTGCTGAAACTTGTGATGTTGTACCAGCTCATAAACCAGAAACTTATCATCAAGCTATACAAATGTACTGGTTTGTTCATATAGGGGTTACTACTGAGCTTAATATATGGGATGCATTTACTCCAGGAAGACTAGACCAACATCTAAATCCTTTTTATGAAAGAGATGTAGAAAATGGAATATTAGATAGAGATAGAGCACAAGAATTACTTGAATGTTTATGGGTTAAATTTAACAATCAACCAGCACCACCAAAAGTTGGTATAACACTGAAAGAGAGTAGCACATATACAGACTTTGCAAATATAAATACTGGTGGAATAAATCCAGATGGTCAAGATGGTGTTAATGAAGTTAGTTATATAATACTTGATGTTATGGATGAAATGAAATTAATACAACCTAGTTCAAATGTTCAAATAAGTAAAAAGACTCCTCAAAAATTCTTAAAGAGAGCTTGTGAAATATCAAGAAAAGGATGGGGTCAACCAGCATTTTATAATACTGAAGCAATAGTTCAGGAGCTTATGGAAGCTGGTAAAACTATAGAAGATGCAAGACTTGGAGGAACTAGTGGTTGTGTTGAAACTGGATGTTTTGGTAAAGAAGCATATGTTTTAACTGGATATATGAATATTCCAAAAATACTTGAATTAACACTAAATAACGGTTATGACCCAATTGCGAAAAAGCAAATAGGTATTGAAACTGGAGACCCTAGAGATTTTAAATCTTATGAAGAATTATTTGACGCATTTAAAAAGCAGTTACATTATATGATTGATATAAAAATACAAGGAAATGCTGTAATAGAAAATATATGTGCAAAACATATGCCTTGCCCACTTATGTCTACAATAGTTGATGATTGTATAGCAAAAGGTAAAGACTATCAAAGAGGTGGAGCAAGATATAACACTAGATATATACAAGGTGTTGGTATAGGAACTATAACAGATAGTTTAACAGCAATAAAATATAATGTATTTGACAAGAAAAAATTTGATATGGATACATTACTTAAGGCACTTGATTCTAACTTTGAAGGATATGAAGCTATACTTAATATAGTTTCAAATAAAACTCCTAAGTATGGAAATGATGATGATTATGCTGATGGAATAATGGAAGAAATATTTAATGCATATTACAATGAAGTAACTGGTAGACCAACTGTTTGTGGTGGAGAATATAGAGTAGATATGTTGCCAACTACTTGCCATGTATACTTTGGAGAAATTATGGGAGCAAGTGCAAATGGTAGACTTTGTGCAAAGCCAGTTTCAGAAGGAATCTCTCCAGAAAAAGGTGGAGATACTAATGGACCTACAGCAGTTATAAAATCTTGTGCTAAGATGGACCATATAAAAACTGGTGGAACATTGTTAAATCAAAGATTTGCACCATCAGTAGTACAAGGTGAAAAAGGATTAGACAACATGGCTAATCTAGTAAGAGCATACTTTAATATGGATGGACATCATATACAATTCAATGTATTTGATAAAAATGTATTATTAGAGGCTCAAAAGAATCCTCAAGATTACAAAGACTTAATAGTTAGAGTTGCAGGATATAGTGACCATTTCAACAATTTAAGTAGAACATTACAAGATGAAATAATAGGTAGAACTGAGCAAACATTCTAGGATTGTTTGTAAATAAAACTTCTTACTATATAAAAATGTAACTGGTATAATAGTATATATTACCAGATACCATTTTAAAAAATTTTAGATTAATTCTGAGCTAACTTTCTGGATAGGAAGTTAGCTCGTTGAGTTTAATGAAAAAATCGTTAAATTTATATTTAATAAACTATATAAAGAAGTAATTTATAATAATCATAATAAAATTATATTTTATAATAACTAAGATAATTTTAAGCAGTTAAAATATTATAAATTTAGCTACTTTAAAATAAAAACTAATAGAAAAAGAGGAGATTTGATATGAAAACTTTAGGATTTATTGGTTCAGGAAATATGGGAAGTGCAATGATAGGTGGTATAGTAAAATCAGGATTAGTAAAAGCAGAAGATATAACTGTATCAGACTTAAGTCAAGTTGCTTTAGATAAAGTAAAAGAACAATTTGGAATAAATACTACAACTGATTCAAAGGTGGCTGTTGCAAATTCAGATGTAGTGATAGTAGCACTTAAGCCTAATATATGTGAAAAAGCTTTAGCTCCACTTAAAGAATTAATAGATGCAAGTAAAATAATAGTATCAATAGCAGCAGGAAAAACTATAGAAACTCTTGAAAGCATTATAGGTTCAGATAAAAAGATAGTAAGAGTAATGCCAAATACTCCAGCACTTGTTGGAGAAGGTATGTCAGCTCTTTGTAAAAATTCAAATGTTACTGATGAAGAATTGAATATGATTAAAGCTCTATTTGAATCATTCGGAGAAGCAGAAATAGTAGCAGAATATTTAATGGATACAGTTACAGGTATTAGCGGCTCTTCTCCTGCATATGTATTTATGTTTATAGAAGCTATTGCAGACGCAGCAGTACTAGCTGGTATGCCAAGACAGCAAGCTTATAAATTTGCATCTCAAGCTGTTATGGGCTCAGCTAAGATGGTTCTTGAAACTGGAAAACATCCAGGAGAATTAAAAGATATGGTTTGTTCTCCAGCAGGAACTACTATAGAAGCAGTTAAAGTGTTAGAAGAAGAAGGATTTAGATCAGCAGTTATAAAATCTATTGTCGCTTGCATAGATAAATCTAAAGATATGAGCAAATAATTGACTTTGGATATATATTTTTTGTCGTACCAACTTGAAGCAATAGGAATTCGGCTAGACGAAAATGAAAATGTTAGTCTAAATTAGCAAGAAGAATACAGCTTTCTAAAAAATTTCTAACTTTAAAATAAAAAGGGGTTGTCTCAGAATTGATTTTTTCTAATCAAATTTTAAGTTCAATTCCTTTTTTGTATTTTTATATGTTATTTTTTATTCCTTTTTTTAATTAATATCCTAAAATTTAATATTGAGGAAATTTGGGTACAAGTTCTCTCTTCTCCCTATACAGGATTTAAATCTCCCTCATCTTAAAAAAATAAAAATTTATATAGAATACATTTAGTCTATTAATTTTCTATATTTTCACAATTAAATATTTAATCTGATTTTTTCTATTAAAATACAATTTTACTATTGGAGATTGCCATTTTAAGAGCTATACTAAATTTAACTATCTTTTATAATATTCTTTATTTAAATTTAATTTTTTAACTACTTAAATTTAATTTCTTAATTATTTGAATATATTTTTTATATTAAATTCATTTTTCAGTTTATTTATTTTTGAAGTTTTAATATAGGGAGGCCTTAAAATGGATATATTATTGTTTGATAATGATGCTAGTTTTGGAATAAAATTAAAAGATAAGATAAACAATGTATTGTTAAAAGAGGGATTTGACAATGATATTGTAAAAACATATCGTAATGCAGAATTATTATTAAGAGATCTTGATGAAACAAATAAAGTAAGATTATTTTTTATTGGAATTAACTTCAAATATAATATTGATAACGACATATGTGATGGATTGTGGGTAGCACAACAAATCAGAGAACGTGATTATATAAGTCCTATTGTATTTCTTTCAAACTATGTAGAAATAGGTATTAGCCTTTTTAACTACAGACTTGAGGCTATGGATTTTATATTAAAAAATAGTATGGACTCAGCTGAAGGAAAAATAAAAGAATGCATTAAAACTGCTCATAAAAGATATTTTAGAGAAGTAGATTATCAAGAAAATTTTTTTACCATTTATAAAGATTTTGAACTTTGGAGAGTTTCATTTAATGATATAATTTACTTTGAAACATGTACTACACCTCATAAAATAAAAATTGTAACTATAAAAGAAGAAATTGAGATTTATAGAAGTTTAAAAGACATAGAAAACTTAGATATATGTTTATTTCGCATACATAAATCATTTGTGGTTAACAAACAACATATAATTTCTTTAAATATAAAAGAAAAGTGGTTAAAAATGAGTAATGGAGATAAATGTCCTATATCTGATAAATCTTTACAAGATGTAAAAAGACAACTTAAAATAAAAAAAGTACTAACTTAGAGATTTCGAAATAAAAGGAGATGTCTCAAAATGAACTTTTTAGTTCATGAGGCACTCTTTTTTGTATGAAATCAAATATATTTTTATCATTTCAACAATAAAAAAGAGGCTTATCTCTATTTTGAGATAGCCCCTTTTATTTTTGTAATAAAAATTAAAAGCTTTATGTTTATTAAATACAAAATTGTTTATTGTATTTAGTATAATATTTATTCCTAAAAAGTTGTTTATATTACATGAAAATGTTTATTTTATGCAAAAATAAGTATTTTTTATAGAATATAAACAACTTAAAGATAGTAGTAACACTAATTATGAAATCTAAGTAAATTTTCATATTTAAATTATATAATTTAAATATAGTTTAAAAACTATTTAAACTAATGCGAGGGGTGATTTTAAATGAAAAAAATTAGAAATTATATTTCTAGAGTATTAGTATTATGTCTTATTCTAACAAGTGTATTGTTTAGTGGTGGTACCTATGCTGAAAATTTATCTGGATATTCAACTCAAAAAGTGGCTACCACTAATTATAAAGCACCAATAGAAAGACCTGAAGATTTCCTAAAAGATAGAGAAAAAGCTAAGGAATGGGAAAGAACAGAGGCTGAGAGAGTAGAAAAGGGACTTGAAAAAGTAGAGAAAGCAGCCTTAACAGAATATAAAAAAGACCCAATAGAGATAAGTAAATATTCCAAAGAGAGAAATTATTTTTATGATTACGAAATAAAAGATAATCCTTTTGAAAAAGAATATAAAGACCTTAAAGGTGCAATATCAAAAAATAAACTAGATAAACCTATGTATGTTTATTATTTTGAATCTGCTGATAGATTTGCTTTCAATGGAGAACTTAGAAAGAATACAGAGAGTGAAATAAGTCTGGAGAAATTTAATGAATTTAAAGAAACAGTTCAAGATAGATTATTTAAACAAGATGGATTCAAAGATATATCTTTATACGAACCAAGTAAAGAAGATAGCAAACCCACTCCTTTATTTGTACATTTAAAACTACCAAAAGGCGCTGGAATGTTACCATATCAACAAAGCAATGAGTCTGTAAGTACACTAATAGAACAAGGGTATAGTGTAAAGGTTGATAAAACAGTTCGCGTAGTAATAAGTGGAAAACAGTACATAAAAGTTGAAGCATCTTTAGTAAGTACTCTTGACTTCAAAGATGAAGTAGGAAAAGGAGATGCTTGGGGAAAAGAAAATTATAGTGATTGGAGTAATAAATTAACTACTGATCAACTTGCTGATGTAAACGACTATATGCGTGGAGGATATACTGCAATTAATAGTTACTTAATATCAAATGGACCAGTAAATAACCCTGACACAGCATTAGACGCTAAAGTAAGTAATATTGAAAATGCATTGAAAAGCAAACCTATGCCATCTAATTTAACTGTATATAGACGAGCTGGTGCTCCTGAATTTGGATTAGAACTTTCATCACCTGGATATAATTTTAATTTAGAAGCAAATGTAAATGCTTTTAAAGAAAAATGGGAGGGACAAACATTAACATATCCAAACTTTGTTAGTACTAGTATAGGTAGTGTAAATATGAGTGCATTTGCAGCTAGAAAAATAGTATTACGCATCAATATACCAAAAGGTTCTCCTGGTGCTTATTTATCAGCAGTTCCTGGTTACGGTGGAGAATATGAAGTTCTTTTAAATCGTGGTAGTAAATTTAAGGTTAATAAAGTTGAAACTTATAAAGATAAATCTACTACAAAAGTAATTGTTGATGCAACATTAGTAAATTAATTTTTAATGGGTAATTCAAATATGTTTTTAATATAAGGGGGAGAAAAAATGAAAGTACAAATGAGAAACAAGAAGTTACTTAGTTTTTTAACACTTACAGCCATAGTTAGTCAAGCCTTAGCATATCCTGTATATGCACAAACTACTGTAAAACCTCAGCCTAATCAAAAAAGAGAGGTCGCAAGTGAAGAAACACTTCCAAGTAATGGACTAATGGGGTATTATTTTGCAGATGAACATTTCAAAGATTTGGAACTAATGGCTCCAATAAAAAATGGTAATTTAAAGTTTGAAGAAAAGAAAGTAGATAAACTTTTAGATAAGGATAAATCAGATGTAAAATCTATACGTTGGACAGGAAGAATAATTCCCTCTGAAGATGGTGAATATACATTGTCAACTGATAGAGATGATGTATTAATGCAAGTAGATGCTAAGGGAGATGTAGCAAACACACTTAAGGTTAATATGAAAAAAGGTAAGGAATATAAAGTTAGAATAGAATTACAAGATAAAAATATAGGGTCAATAGATAATCTATCATCACCTAAACTTTATTGGGAATCAAATGGTAATAAAACAGTTATACCTGAAGAAAACCTATTCTTAAGAGATTATTCTAAGATAGAAAAAAATGACCCATTTATTCCAAAAAATAATTTCTTTGATCCAAATTTAATGGCTGATTGGGAAGATGAGGACTTAGATACTGATAATGATAATATTCCAGATGCATATGAGAAAAATGGATATACTATTAAAGATTTAATTGCTGTTAAATGGGAAGACAGTTTTGCAGAGCAAGGATATAAAAAATATGTATCAAATTACTTAGAGCCAAATACTGCTGGAGACCCATATACAGATTATGAAAAATCTGCTGGTACATTTGATAGAGCAATAAGTAAAGAAGCAAGAGATCCATTAGTTGCTGCTTATCCAATAGTTGGAGTAGGTATGGAAAAATTAATATTATCTACAAATGATCATGTTTCTACTGACCAAGGTAAATCTGTTTCTAGATCTACTACAAACAGTAAAACTGATGCAAATACAGTTGGTGTATCTGTTACTGCTGGATATCAAAATGGATTTACAGGTAGTGTAACAGCAAATTATTCTCATACAACAGATACTTCGACTGCTGTACAAGATAGTAAAGGTGAATCTTGGAATACTGGATTACAAATAAGTAAAAGTGAATCAGCATATATAAATGCAAATGTGAGATATTATAACACAGGTACTGCACCTATGTATAAAGTAACACCAACAACAAACTTAGTGTTAGATGGAGATACATTATCAACTATTAAAGCACAAGAAAATCAAATTGGTAATAACTTGTCTCCTAATGCAACATACCCTAAAAAAGGTGTATCTCCTTTAGCACTTAATACAATGGATCAATTTAGCTCTAGATTAATACCAATAAATTATGAACAGCTTAAAAAATTAGATGCTGGAAAAGATATTAAACTAGAAACTACACAAGTAAGTGGAAATTTTGGCGTAAAAAATAGTCATGGACAAATTGTCACAGAAGGAAATAGTTGGTCAGATTATATCAGTCAAGTTGATAGCATTTCTGCATCTCTTATATTAGATACAGGAGATGGAACTTATGAAAGACGTGTTGCTGCTAAAGATTCATATGATCCTGAAGATAAAACTCCACAACTTACAGTTGGACAAGCAATTGAAAAAGCTTTTGGAGCTACTAAAAAAGATGGATTATTATATTTTAATAGAACACCAATTGATGAAAGTTGTGTTGAGCTTATATTTGATGATTACACAGCTGATACAATTAAAGAAAGATTAAAATCATTAGATGATAAAAAGATATATAATGTTAAACTTGAAAGAGGTATGAATATCCTTATAAAAACACCAACTTACTTTACTAATTTTGATGACTATAATAATTACCCTAATGCATTAAGTAATGTTGATACTAAGAATCAAGATGGCTTACAATATGCAGCAAATAAATTAAACGGAGAGACAAAAATCACAATACCTATGTCTAAATTAAAACCATATAAACGTTATGTTTTTAGTGGGTATTCAAAAGATCCTTCACTTTCTAATTCAATAACTGTGAAGGTAAAAGCAAAAGAACAACAAACAGATTATTTGGTACCAGAAAAAAATTATGAAAAATTTAGTTATGAATTTGAAACAACTGGAAAAGATTCTTCTGATGTAGAAATAACATTAACTGGAGGTGGTTCAGTATTTGTAGATAATTTATCTATTACAGAATTAAATAGTATTCCTGAAATACTTAAAGAACCAGAAGTTGAAGTTCCAACTGATCAAGAAATAATAAATGCACATAAAGAGTATGATGGAGTTATTGATACTAATATGGTCACTGGAAATGTTTTCATTAATGGACTTTATTTCAGACCTACTGATACTAATAAAGAAGCTCTTAATTATATTAATAGATATCATGTATATGCAACTCTTGAAGATTATTCTGGAAATGGAACTTATAAAGATATTGGTACTAGAGATAAAGAAATGCGTAATTATGGAGGTAATGAAAATCAACCTAAAACTAATTATATAAACTTTAGAGCTTATGATACAAATTTAGCAAATGTATTAACACATAAGCCAATGAAAATATATGCTGTAACTCCTGATAATAGAGAAATATTAGTTTATGACTTTAATAAATAAGTAGTTTTAGTTTAGTAAAATATAATCCCCAACATACAATATATATTTACCTTATAAAGTGTGATAATTAAAAAGCACCTTTATAAGGTATATTTTTAATTTTATTTTTGAGGTTTCTTAGAGAATGCATATAGATTTGTGTAAATATTATCTATTTTTATATACATTTTTATGTATTTTATTTTTATCAAACCTATCTATAAATTCATTCTTTTCTTTACTGTATCCTATAGAGATAAGGGCATAAGGTACCAGTTTTACTGGTAAGTCTAAAACTTGTCTAACTTTATTTACCACTTTATTTTTAGGAAAAACTCCTGCCCAGCAAGCAGCTAAACCTTGATTAGTAGCTTCTAATAATAAATTTTGTGTACAAGCGCCTAAGTCCTGCATCCATTTACCAGGTTTTAAGAATTTCTCTCTATTTCCAAGTACTACTATACATAGTGGTGCAAATTCTATATGCTTTGCTCTATGTTGTGATTTTGATAGTTCTTTTAGTAGTTTTTTATCATCTACTACAATAAATTCCCACGGTTGAGCGTTTTTTGATGAAGGTGCTTGCATAGCTGATTTTAATATTTCAGTTATTTTATCTTCTTCTACATTTTTATCTATATATGTTCTTATTGAACGTCTATTTTTTATAACTTCTAACATATAGACTCTCCTTTTAATAAAATTGTTTATACTTATATAATATCATTATTTTAAACTTCATTTATAAATTATATAAAAAATAAATTAGTTTCTAGCAAGTAAAGAATAAATTATAAACTTGAATAAGAAATAATGACAAAAGAAGATATTATAAATTTAAAATTATAGGTGAAAATAATTAGAAGAATGAAAATATAAATTAAGAAATAATGTATATTTTAGTTTATATATTAAGTTATTTTAAAAATGAAATAGAATTTAATATATTGAAAGCCTTTGTACTATCAATAAATATTGTGTATTTTGAACTTGAGATTTATTTTTTTATACAAAAAAGGGTGTAGCACTATTTTCTAGTGCGACAGCCCCTTAATTGTTCTAAATTTTTTTTAATAGTAACTATTATCTAGGAGATAGCTTCACAATATATTTATTTTTAAATATAAGATATCTATATGTTAATGTGTACTACTTTTTTTGTTATTATCTTCATCTTCTGAGCAAGAATTAGTACATGGACATCCAGAACAACCAGAACATCCACTACAGCCACTTCCATTTTTGGTAGATTTAAATTTATTAAACAAAATTAAAAATGCAAGAACTATGATTATTCCGCCGATTAAAGCCTCCATTATTGAATTTCCCATAAATAATACTCCGCCAATACTTTTAACTATAAAAGCCATTATCCATGCTAATATAAACTGATATGCAAATGATGTAAACATCATTTTATTTCCATATTCTTTTTTCATAGTTGCAAGAGCAGCTATACATGGAGTATATAGAGCTGTAAATATTAAGAATGTATATGCAGTAACACCATTAAATATTGTTGGTAATACAACAGTCAAATTACCATATAGTATATTCAAAGAGTTTACCACGATTTCTTTTGCTCCAAGACCACTTAAGATAGCAACTGAAGTTCTCCAGTCATCAAAACCAAGAGGTTTAAATATAGGAGATATAATATGACCTATAGTAGCTAAAAAGCTTACATTTATATCTTCTGTAAATCCAAATACATTAAATGAAGAAAGTCCCCAAATAACAACTGACATTGCAAACATTACAGTAACTACTCTTATTAAAAAACCTTTTGATTTATTCCAAGTATTTTTAATAAGTGCGTCTATAGTAGGTATTCTATATTCTGGTAACTCTAATATAAATGGTTCAGCCTCTGTCTTAAAAGCTGTTTTATTTAAAACTAGTGCAACCACAATTGCCATAATGATACCGACCAAGTATAATGATGTAGTTACTAAAGCAGCATTGTGTGGGAAAAATATAGCTACAAATAATGCATATATAGGTAGCTTTGCTCCACAAGTCATAAGTGGTGCAATAAGAGCTGTAACTCTTCTGTCTTTTTCACTTTCTAGTGTTCTAGTTGCCATTATAGCAGGAGAAGAACATCCCATACCCATAACTATGGGTATAAAAGCTTTACCAGATAGACCAACCTTTCTCATAACTTTATCCATCAAAAATGCTGTTCTTGACATATATCCACTATCTTCAAATAGAGATATACCAAAGAATAATGTAAATATTAAAGGGAAGAATGGTAAAGTACCACCAACACCTCCAATTATTCCATCAACAATAAGTGATTTAAACCATGGGCTAGAGTTAGCTAACATATCACTAACGGGTGTAGAGATATAAGCTTCTATAAGGCCTGCAAAGCCCTCTTGAAGTGGGCCTCCAACCCAATCAAAGGTGAACTTAAATAAAAGAAACAATACACCAATAAATATTGGATAGGCTAATATAGGATTTAAAACTATATTGTCTATTTTATCACTGATAGATTTTGTGTGTGTATATGTAGTCTTTGTACATCTTGATAAGATAGATTCTAACTTCTTATACGTTTCTGTTTCGCTTCCAAAGTCTGTTCGATATTTAAATGATTTTTTAGTAGCATCTTTAATTTCTGATTCTATTTTTTCTACGCCATCTTTCTTTTTTGCGATGATTGGAACAACAATTACTCCAAGTTCTTCACTTAATTTTTTATCATCTATATTAACACCCTTAGATTCTGCAATATCTAACATGTTAAGCAGTATAACGATAGGTTTATTAAATTGCATAAGTTGAGTTGTTAAGTAGAGATTTCTTGATAAGTTAGAAGCATCTACTACATTCACTATTACATCAACATCTTCATTTTCTAAATATGACTTAGAAACCTTTTCTTCATTTGAGAAAGTATCCATTGCATATATACCAGGTAAATCTACAACCTTTATTTCTTTCCCAATAAATCCTTCTTTTTTCTCAATAGTAACACCAGGCCAGTTACCAACATACTGATTTGAGCCTGTAAGTAGGTTGAAAACAGTAGTCTTACCAACATTCGGGTTTCCTAATAATGCTACATTAATCACAGGTAGCTCCTCCTCTATTATTGTAAAGAAATATTTTTAGCATCAGATTTTCTAATAGCTAAGTCAAATCCTCTAAATCTAATTATAATTGGGTCTCCAAATGGAGCAACTTTTTTAACTTCTATTTCAGTACTATTTATACATCCAAGTGCAAGTAATCTTTTAGATAATTTAATATCTCCATCTATATTATTAATAAGTCCTTTTTCTCCTATTTTCAAATCGTAAACAGTCATTATTAACACCTCCTAATGAAATTCATTATCATTAAAATTGTAACAAGTATGATACAAAAAGTCAAGGATTATAGGGGGAATTACAAGTTCAAATTGATGATATTTACTTTAAATATATTATAGAATATTTTAGTCTAAATTAGGTGTTTTTATATATTTTGTATTATAATGTAATATGATATATAAAATTTGGAGGAATTAACTTAATGAAAACTAGAAAAATGACATTTTTAGGTCTTATGATAGGATACAGTTTAGCCTTATATGTACTAGAGACATATATACCAAACCCTCTTATAATTATATTTCCAGGAGCAAAATTGGGTTTGAGTAATATTATAACTTTAATTTCATTAATGTTGTTAGGTGTCAGAGATACTGTTATAATTGTTACTATCAGGGTAATTTTGTCATCAATATTTGCAGGTCCTCTATCTTATCTTTTATTTAGCATAGGAGGAGCTTATTTGAGCCTTTTATTTATGTATTTAGCAAGTAAAATAAAGGGATTATCAATGATAGGAATAAGTATTTTAGGGGCAATAGGGCATAATATAGGTCAATTAATAGTTGCAAGTTTAATAATAGAAAATATACTTGCTATAGGATACTTGCCATTTATGTTAATGGCATCATTAGTAACGGGTATGTTTGTAGGATTAGTATCTAGGTATACGGTGCCCAAATTAAAGCATTTTTATAGTAAGTTTTATTGACATAATATTGACAAAATATAATATTGTTTGATAAAATGTATATAAAAATATACAAATTTGTAATAGTGGTGATTATTATGGCGAACAATGAATTAGAAGCGTTAAAAAATGAAATTGAAGCAGTTAGGGAAGAGATAAATACATACATAGAATATCCAGAAATATTTCAAGAAGAGCTCGTAGAATCAAGTAAGAAAATAGATATATTAATAAATAAATACATGTACTTAAGCAAATAGCCCACAGTTGTGGGTTTTTTTGTATTAAAAATTAACAGATATTACTATTTATCATATACTAATAATAATATTAAGGTATAAGATGTTATTTTTGATATAGAAATTATCTGTATGATATGATGTAGAAGTTATTTATATGATATAAATTATAATTGGGTCAGGAGGTTTTATATTATGGGTGATATAGGAACTAAGGAGATAGCAATAAGATTATTATTAGCATTAGTTATAGGAGGAATAATAGGACTAGAGAGAGAAAAGATAAGGCAATTTGCAGGATTTAGAACACATATATTAATAGCAATAGGTTCTTGTATTACCTCAATAACTTCAATCCAGTTATTGTCTGACTATAGTTTATATACAAATGCTGACCCAGCAAGAATGCCTGCTCAAGTGTTGTCTGGAATTGGTTTTTTAGGTGCAGGAGCAATTCTAAAGAACAAAGGTGGAGTGAAGGGGCTTACTACAGCCGCTGGTATGTGGGCAACTGCATGTATTGGTATAGCAGTTGGTTATGGTTATTATGAACTAGCAATTTTAGGATGGTTGTTTGTAATGATAGCATTATTTGTGCTTAGGATACTAAATACGTTTCTATTTAGTCAAGAAAAAAATGTATTGATATTAAAAATAAATAATTTAGATTCAATACATTTTTTATATGATAAATTTGAAAAAAATCAACTTATTGTAAGGAATATGGAAATAGAATGTCGTAGTGAAGAATATTGGAAAGTAAACTTTTTTATATCTTATGATAAGAGAATACACTTACATGATGTTATGAAAGAAATAAATATGATAGAAGGAGTAATAAATGTAGATTATTTGGACTAAAATATATACAATATATTTTGTAAAGTAAATAAAATATAAAAATGAATTAAAATAGAGGTGTATAATATGGGAACTGATAGAAGTACGATAGAAGAAAAATACAAATGGAAAATAGATAAGATGTACTCTACTAAAGAAGATATTGAAAAAGACATAAGTAAAGTAAAAAATCTTATTCAAGAAGTAAAAGAATACAAAGGTAAATTTTCTGAGAGTAAGGAAAATTTATACAAAGTATTAAGTATCTCTGAAAATGCATCTAGAATCATCCAGAATCTATATGTATATACTCATATGAAACAACATGAAGATACTAGAATCAATGATAATCAAGGAAGAGCCACTAAGACAGAAATGTTATCAACTGATTTAGGAGTGGCTACTTCTTATATAGTTCCAGAGATACTGTCCATAGAAGAAGACAGATTAAATGAATATTTGAAGGATGAGAAGTTATCATTTTATACAAAATATATAAAAGATATATTGAGAGATAAGCCTCATACTTTGAGTGAAAAAGAAGAAGAGATACTTGCAGCTACATCTGAATTATCAACAGTTCCAGAAAATGTATATGATATGTTAGCATATGCAGATATGGAATTTCCTGAGATAGAGGATGAAAAAGGTAATAAGGTTAAACTTTCTCATTCAAACTATTCTCTATTTATAAAAAGTAAAAATGGAAGAGTTAGAAAAGAAGCTTTTGAAGGAGAATTTTCTACTTATGGAAAATATAAAAACACATTTGCTTCAACACTTTATGGTGGAATAAAGTCAGAGATATTTTATGCAAAAACTAGAAAATATAATTCAGCAATAGAAGCATCGCTATTTTCAGATGATGTAAGCTTAGAGGTTTATAATAATCTTATATCAGCAATAGATGAAAGTATTCCTACTTTGAATAAGTATGTTGAACTTAAAAAGAAGTTCTTGGGATTAAATGAAATACACATGTATGACTTATATGTTCCTCTAACTGATAAATTTGATATGGATATACCTTATGAAAAAGCACAGAGCATTATATTAGAGGCACTTAAGCCTTTAGGAGAAGAATACTTAAAAGTTATAAAAAATGCATTTGAAGAAGGTTGGATTGATGTATATGATAATGAAGGTAAAAAAGGAGGAGCTTACTCTTGGGGAAGCTATGATTCACATCCTTATATATTAATGAGTTATAAAAATGACCTTAACTCTCTATTTACATTAATTCATGAATTAGGTCATTCTGTCCATAGCCATTATTCGAGAACAAGTCAGCCATTTTTATATTCAGATTATAAAATATTTGTTGCAGAAGTTGCATCTACATTAAATGAATTACTTCTTATAAATTATTTATTAGAAAATTCTAAGTCTAAAGATGAAACTATATATCTATTAAATTATTATTTAGAGCAATTTAGGACTACTGTTTATAGACAAACTATGTTTGCTGAATTTGAAAAAATTGTACATGAAAGAGTAGAAAGTGGAGAGCCACTTACTGCTGATGAATTTACTGATATATACTATAAATTAAATGAGAAGTATTATGGAAAATCTGCAATAGTAGATGAGCAAATAGGGATAGAGTGGGCAAGAATTCCACATTTTTATTCAAATTTCTATGTGTATAAGTATGCTACAGGATTTTCTGCTGCAAGTGCATTAAGTCAACAGATACTTTCAGAAGGTAGTAAAGCTGTAGATAGATATATAAACTTCTTAAAAAGTGGAGGGTCAGAGTATCCTTTAGAACAATTGAAATCTGCTGGTGTAGATATGACGAAAAAACAATCTATAGAAGAAGCTTTAAATGTGTTTGCTAGTTTGGTTAATAAATTAGAAAAAGAATTATAAAATATGATAAATTAATAGCTTAGATAAAAAATTATAAGAATATTATATGATGTATTATACTAGTGTTGATTGGAAAACACTTAAAAAAATTAATCTAATTTTAAATATACTATATAAAATTAAATTTTTACATGTATTTAACAATATTTACATTTACTTAACCTCGCTCTAATATTCACTTAACAAAAAATATGTATTATTAAAATATAGCAAATATGAAAACAAAAAAATTAAAATATAAGCGGGGGTAAGTAAAATGTTCAAAAAGAAAATAGGAGTTCTTTTAGCTAGTACAATGTTGGTTGGAGTCTTAGCAGTAGGATGTGGTTCTGACTCTGGAGGTTCAGGAGATTCAAATAAAGTTTCTGTTTCAGGTTCAACTTCAATAGGGCCTCTTATGGAAACTATTGGAGAGAAGTTTCAGGAAAAAAATCAAGGTGTTAGTGTAGAAGTACAACAAATTGGTTCTTCTGGAGGTATAAAAAATGCAATAGAAGGAACGTCTGAAATAGGTATGAGTTCAAGAGATTTAAAAGATGAAGAAAAAAGTGCTGGATTAAAGGAAACTAAGATAGCAATAGACGGTATAGCATTAATAACTAATAAAGACAACCCAGTAAAAAATCTTACAATGGACCAAATAAAAGGTATATACACAGGAAAGATAACTAACTGGAAAGAAGTTAACGGAAATGATGAACCAATAGTAATAGTATCAAGAGAAGAAGGTTCAGGAACTAGAGATGGATTCCAAGAAATTGTAGGATTCAAGTCAGAAGAATTGACTAAAGATGCACAAATAAGTGATGGTTCAGGAAATATAAAAACTACAGTTGAAGGAAATAAAAATGCTATAGGATATATATCATTTGGATATGTTGATGAGAAAGTAAATAGTTTAAAAGTAAATGATGTTGATGCAACTGATGCCAATGTAATAGCTAATAAATATCCAATATCAAGACCATTTATATTAGTTAATAAAGAAGATAAATTATCAGAAAAAGGTAAGGCTTTGATAGACTATATATTGAGTGATGAAGGACAAGCACTTGTTTCAGAAAAAGGATTCATTAAAGTTAATCAATAAGATAAAGCTAATTATTAAGATAAAAACTTAACATAAAAAAATATATGATACCCTGCAAAGTCAGCTTATAAAAATGCTACTATAACTTGCAGGGTATTGTCTATTATTGATGATAGAAATATAAACATTTTTAAATAAAAAATATATATAGTTAGTACATTATATTTAAAAAATATGTAAATATTGACAAGATAATATTACAATGTTAGAATAGAAATGAAATTTATCAGAACAATTTAAACAAGTTTAATGAAAATATTTTAGAAACTGAGAAGTATATCTTATTATTGGGCATCTAGAGGTATATGGAGTTAGTGGTGCAACCGGCTATGAATATAATTTTATATTACATAGCCTTTTTTTTGTTTTAAATTTAACATAGTTGATATGAAATTTGAAAATTATAAGCTTTAATAACTTTACTTATATATATAAATGGCTATATTTAGCCAAAGTAGCCCTTTGTTGGAAAAGGGAAATTTTTTAAAAAATATAATGCAATTATAACGAAGATATAATAATTTTATAATCAATTAAAATACATAATATAATTTTTTTATAACAATGTACTTACCAAAATAATACAATTTATTTTATATTATAACCATATAAATCGTATAAATCAATACTCAAACTGGCTAATGGACAAGTTTCTATAAATATCGTATATATATGAGATATAATGATTTTAAGTTCCATTTTCCAACAATCGGAGACTTTGATTAGTATTTAATAATGAATGCTTAATATTTAAGACAATGTTCAAGAATTATTCAAAAATACTTAAGTTTTATAGTCTAGTTTGTAAAGATATTATAAAATAATAATATTAGTTAGATAAGAGGTAAAACATTATAATTTGTAATACTTATAACTTTAGATTATGATTAAAATATTTTTGAATGGAGTGGTGTAATGTATAACTTATTAGTTGTAGATGATGATGTTGATATTTTAAACATAAATCAAATTTATTTTTCTAACATAGGTTTTAACGTATACACAGCAGAGACTGCTAAACGTGCAATGAAGATAGTAGAAAGTATAGTTTTAGACTGTATAATACTAGATATTGCACTACCAGATTCAGATGGATATAAAATATGTAATGCTATAAAAGAAAAGGTTAACATACCTATAATATTTTTATCTAATTACGAACATGAAGAGGAAAGAGTGCAAGGTTTTTTATCTGGAGGAGATGATTATATAACAAAGCCATATAGCTTAAAAGAACTTGAACTTAGAATCTATGCTCGGATGAGGCAATATAAAAACATTACATCAGTTCCTAATGTGTTAAAGTTTTCATCCCTAGTAATAAATGTAAATTCAAGAAAAGTAACCTTTGATGAAAAGGGTATTGACTTAACCACCATGGAGTTTGAAATACTATTATTTTTAGCTGAAAATAAAGAACAAGTATTTTCAAAAATAGAGATATATAATCAAGTTTGGAAAATGCCTGATGTTGGAGATCAACATACTGTACAAGTTCATATTGCACAGATGAGGAAAAAAATTAATTCTTTAAGCAGAGAGCATCAATATATTCAAACCGTGTGGGGTAAAGGATATAAGTTTGTACCATAAGCAAGATAATCTAAGCAATAAATAGTTCTTATTTTATCATTTAATATTACTACAAAAGAAAGAGATGTGGTTAATGCAATGAAAAAGTCTAATGTACTAAAAGGAACTCTCATTGTATTGATAGTCTCTCTGTTGGCAATAATAGGATTAAATTTTCTTTATAAATATGATAATAAATATACATATAAGTCTATTAGAGCAAGTAATGGAATTTTAACTATAGATGAGGATACTTTTTCTAAAAATAAACTTGTTTTTCTAATAGATGATTGGGAATTTTATAACCATAAGATATTTAAGCCAAAAGATTTTAGAGAGAAACATATAAAACCAGAATACATTTTCATAGGACAATATCCAGATTTTTCCATGAGAAAAGAAAAACAATCGCCATATGGAAATGCAACTTATCGCATGAGGATAAAAAATGAAGGTAAAGACAAAGTACTAAGCCTAGAACTTCCAGAAATCTTTTGTTCAAGTGAAGTTTGGATAAATGGTGAAATAGTCTCTAAGTTAGGAGATATAGGTACAGAAAGATATAGACCTAAAATTAAAAACACAGTAGTAAGTTTTGTTGCAAAGAAAGATACAGAAATTATAATCAATGTGTCCAATTTCTCACATTATTATAGCGGTTTGTATTATCCACCTGCATTAGGAAAAACAAAAGATGTAAGTAATATGATATTTTATAGATTAGTTTTTTATAGTGTTATTTGTTTTACAACTATTGCAATAGCTATATTTTCTCTAGCTGTTTGGGTACTTTCAAAACAAAGCAAGCTATATTTATACTTTGGATGTATGTGTATTTTTTTTGCTATACACGTGTCATATCCTTTTATACATTTAATGGGGCTTCCTTTAGTGAACTTTACATATGCAGTTGAAGATTCATCATACTTTATAGCAGTTTTATGTATTATTTGTATAAATGGAAATATATCCAAAATTGAAAGAAATAAAGTATATAGATTTTTAATTTTACCATTAGGAATTACTATGTGTATCATATCCATTGTGATACCAGTTATTCTTCTTCCATATGATATATACTTTGTTAATATCTATGGAAAATTAATAGACATATATAAATATGTTGTATTTATTTATATATTGATGTCTTCAATAGTTTCAATTTATAAAAAAACATACTTTGAGCAATTAAGCTCCTATATTTTAGTTTCAGCAAACATAGTGTTTGGTGTCAGTATATTATTTGATGTAGTGACTAGTAATAGGTTTGAACCTATATTTACAGGATGGCAAACAGAATACTGTGGTTTTTTAATAGTTATTTTATTTTCTATTATGATGATAAATAGAAATAGAATAATAATAAAAGAAAATGAAAAACTCACACAAAATCTTGAGCATGAAGTTGAAGTAAGAACTAATGAACTTACAACACTATTAAATGAACGTAAAAAATTCTTGGCAGATGTAGCACATGATTTAAAGGCACCTGTTTCAGCTATACAGGCATTTATAGATTTAATAAAGGTGGGGAATATTCATGTAGATGAGGAGACAAGAACCTATCTTTATGCAATAAACCAAAAATCAAATGAAGTTCAAAATAGAGTACGTAGTTTACAAGAATTTACATTACAAGATAAAAAAATTGGTCTTAGTGAAAAAATATGTCTGAATGATTTTATTAAAGAGGTATATGAAAATAATTTACCAGATACACAAGCATGTGGTGTAAATTTTGAAGTTTATATATTAGATAAAAAAATATATGCAAAAGTAAATAAAGAAAGATTGGCTAGAGCATTTGAAAATTTAATTTATAATGCTTTGAGCTTTACTTCATTTGATGGGAAAATAATTTTGTCAGTGAATAAAGAAGATGGATTTGCAATTATTAAAATTTCTGATAATGGTAAAGGTATACCAGCAGAAAATATACCAAAGATATTTGACCGATTCTTTACAGAAAGGGACAATAGTACTTCAAAAGGTCAAGGGTTAGGATTATATATTGTTAAATCCATTATAAGAGAGCATGATGGAGAGATTTTTGTAGATTCAGAGTTGGGAAAAGGAACTGTTTTTACAATAAAATTAAGTTTATGTTTTTTATAATAAATAGTTATTTAATATAAAAGAATAATGATATTTAGGAGTGATTATAATGCAAACTAAGATATTAATAATAGATGGAGACAAGAATAATTGCCAGGAATTAAAAAATTTCTTGGAGCAAAAAGGAATAAATGTAGATTTGGCGTATAACTGTGAAGAAGCTATTGGAAAAATATTTAGCAATAAATACGATTTGATATTTTTAGAAATAATCTTAACTGATGGTGATGGATGGACTTTATGTAAAAAGATTAGAAATGTAACTACGTGTCCGATTGTTTATATGACTTATATAAATGAAGACCAAAGTATTTTAAATGCTTTAAATTCTGGTGGTGATGATTATTTAATCAAACCTTTAAATTTGGAAATACTATATGCAAAGGTAAAAGCAATTTTAAGAAGAGTAAATTCATATATAAATAACAATGAAAGCAATACAAGATTAGAAGAATACAATAGAACAAGTGGAGTAATAAAATTAGAAGATAAAATAATAAAATTAACTCCAACAGAAAATAAGTTGTTGAACTATTTTATAGAGAATCCAGAAAAGACCTTAACTACCAAAGAGATATATGAACATGTATGGTTAAATGATTATCTAGAGGATAATTATAGTGTAGTAGTTGCAGTGAACGGACTGAGAAAGAAAATAGAGAAAGATTACAAAAATCCTCAAAAAATCATAACAATAAGAGGAGCAGGGTATTACTTTAATAAGGAATAATAAATATATAGATTATAAAAGGTTAAATCTAGTTAACAAATTTTAATAGCAGATATAAATAATAAATTACGTGTAGTACGTATTATTACTTATATCTGCTATTTTATTGTTGCCAAATATAGTTAAATTGTAAAGTAAATGTCAAATATAGTCCAAAAAGTAAAATTAATGTTAAAAAAGTGAATATAATTTTACACTTGTTTAACTTAAACCTAATATAGATTTAACTTAAAAAAAGTAGAATAAAAATATAGAAAATTTAATAATGACGAACTTATAAAAATTTAAATTTTAAATACAGAACGAAAATAAATAGGTATATTTTAATGGGAGGATATTATGATAGTAAAATCTAGGTTAGTAGGTTTAGAAAAAAATGACAATAATGGAAATAAGACTAAATATATAGTCGAAAAAGTAGCAAAAAATATATTTCTATTAAGTGCTTTAGTAGCAGTCGCAAGTTTACTTTTGATAATAGGATTTGTATTTTATAAAGGGTTAAGACCTTTTATATTTGAGGGATACTCATTTATAGATTTTTTAACAGGTGCGGATTGGGTTCCTTCAGCTAATAAGTTTGGAATATCATCTATGATAGCAGCATCAATAGTTGCTACAATTGGTGCACTTATAATAGGAGTACCAATTGGAATATTAACATCTATATTTATAGCAGAAGTAGCACCTAAAAGATTAGCAAAAATAATGTCACCAGCAGTTGAACTTCTGGCAGGTATACCTTCAGTACTATATGGGGTGTTTGGCCTTGCAGTAATAGTTCCAATGATACAAAGTATATTTAATCTTCCAAAAGGACAGAGTTTATTAGCAATAATAATAGTATTAGCAGTAATGATGCTTCCAACAATAATATCTGTATCAGAAACAGCTATAAGAGCAGTACCAAAAGCATATAAAGAGGGTTCATTAGCACTTGGTGCATCAAAAATAGAAACAATATTTAAAGTTGTATTACCAGCTGCAAAGTCTGGAGTATTAGCAGCAGTAGTACTAGGCGTAGGAAGAGCTTTAGGAGAGACAATGGCAGTAATACTTGTTGCAGGAAATTCACCAGTTATGCCAACTTCTATAACAGATAGTGTAAGACCACTTACAACTAATATAGCACTTGAAATGGGATATGCATTTGGGACACATCAAGAAATGTTATTTGCAACTGGAGTAGTATTGTTTACATTTATATTAATTTTAAACTTAGTTTTAAATAAACTTTCAAATAAGGCGGTAAATTAAGATGAGAAAGTTCAGAGAGAATATATTGAAATTATTAGTATATCTATCAGCATTATTTACAATAGTATCACTAGTAGTTATAGTAGGATTTATATTTATAAAGGGAATCGGAAATATGAATTTTAACTTCTTATTTAGTAATTATTCAGCATCAGGTGATGGTGGTATATTCCCAATGATAATTACAACATTATATACTGTATTGGTTTCTATAATTGTAGCAACACCAATAGGAATCTTAGCAGCTATATATTTACAAGAATATGCTAAAAAAGGAAAAGCAGTTACAGCTATAAGGTTTGCCACTGAAAGTTTATCAGGAATACCATCTATAGTTTATGGATTATTTGGAGGAATTTTCTTTGTAGTTACTTTAAAAATGGGATATTCAATAGTTGCAGGGTCACTTACAGTTGCAATAATAATATTACCAGTAATAATTCGTACAACAGAAGAAGCTTTAAAGACAGTTCCTCAATCATATAGGGAATCATCTCTAGCATTAGGAGCTACTAAATTTCAAACTTTATATAAAGTAGTACTTCCAAGTGCAGTACCAGGAATTTTGTCAGGAGTAATATTGTCAGTTGGTCGTATAATTGGAGAATCAGCTGCTATACTACTTACAGCAGGTACTGTAGCTAAGATGCCAGGAGGAATATTTGATAGTGCAAGAACACTAACTGTACACTCATACTTACTAACTAAAGAGAGTGGAGACATAGCAACAGCAGCTAGTATAGGTATTGTTTTAATAGTAATTGTATTAGTATTAAATATGTTAGCAAGATTTGTTGCTAAGAAGTTAAATAAGGCTAATTATTAAATTTAAGAGGTGTGAATGATGGAATTAATCAATAAAATAAAAATGAGTGTAAAAGATTTGGATTTATTTTATGGTGACAAACAAGCTCTAAATAAAATAAATATGGATATAAAAGAAAATAAAGTTACTGCCTTAATAGGTCCATCTGGATGTGGAAAATCTACTTTTATAAGAACATTAAATAGAATGAATGACCTAATAGAAAATGTAACAATTACAGGGACTATTTCCGTTGATGGAGAAGATATCTATACTTCAGATGATGTTATAAACCTTCGTACAAAAGTAGGAATGGTATTTCAAAAACCCAATCCATTTCCTATGAGTATATATGATAATGTTGCATATGGACCTCGTACGCATGGGTTAAGAGATAAAAAGCAACTAGACAAGATAGTAGAAGAAAGTTTGAAGGGAGCAGCTATTTGGGAGGAAGTTAAAGATAGGCTTAAATCATCTGCATTAGGATTATCTGGAGGACAACAACAACGTATATGTATAGCGAGAGCAATTGCTATGAGACCAGAAGTTATACTTATGGATGAACCTACATCTGCTTTAGACCCAATTTCAACATTAAAAGTAGAAGAACTTATAGAAGATTTGAAAAATGACTATACAATAGTCATAGTTACACATAATATGCAACAAGCTGCTCGTATATCAGATGAAACAGCTTTTTTCCTAAATGGAGAGGTTATAGAATTTAGTGATACAAAAACTATGTTTACTACTCCTGTGGATAAAAGAACAGAAGACTATATAACAGGTAGATTCGGTTAAAATATATAACTATAAAGGAGTTAGACAATGGTCAATAATAGTTTAGATATAAGTATTGATACTTTAAAAGAGCAGACAGTACTTATGATGGAAAAATGTGAAGAGGCAATAGAAAAGTCTGTAACTTGTATGATAGAAAAAGATTTAGAAGGTGCAAGAAAAGTAGTGGATGATGATGAAGAAATAAATAAATTGAGAGAAGAAATAAGAGATAAAAGTATAGAATTAATAGTGCTAAAACAGCCAATGGCGAGAGACTTAAGATTTATTTATTCTTTGGGAAACATATCAATAGAATTAGAACGAATTGGAGATTATGCAGCAAATATAGCTAGAGAAATGTTGAAAATAGGTGGAGAAGCTTATATAAAAGAGTTGATAGATATACCTAAAATGGCAAAGGAATGTAAGAATATGATGTCTCAAACTAGAGAGGCTTTAATATCATTTGATGCAAGTATAGCTTATAATGTTGGAAGTAAAGATGACATTGTAGATGATTTATATGAGCAAGTACAAATTGATTGTTTAAAAATAATGCATGAAAATTCAAATACAATAGATCAAGGTGTAAAACTTTTACTTATAGGAAGATACCTTGAACGAATTGGAGACCATATAACAAATGTATGTGAAAAAATAATCTTTGCAATTGAAGGTAAAATGGTAGAGATAGGATAAAAAACTGCTTTATAGCAGTTTTTTTATTGTCTAAATTAAAAAGCAATTGTTAAAAAAATGCGATTAATGGGTAAATTTAAAAAATTGTGATATACTAGGAACATATTAAATATGAGGATGCGTATTTTATATAAGGTGCTTTTAGGAGGTGGAAATTTGAAACTTCAAAAGATGGGTATGAGGACTATAAAGACAGGAATTAGTGTAACTTTATGTATGCTTCTTGGTAATTATTTAGTTGAGAATATGTTTTATTCTCTAGTAGCATGTATAATTTCTGTTCAGGACACAGTGAAAGGTTCTTTAAAGACAGGAATCAATAGAGTAGAAGGTACTATTTTGGGTGGTATAATAGGATTTTTATTTGCTATCACCAAAGCAGGAGACCCATTTTTATGTGGTCTTGGTGTAATGTGTTCAATATATCTATGTAATCTGTTTAAAATAAAGTCAGTAGTTGTTGCCTGTGTCACTTTTCTAGCCATACATCTAGGTGTAGGAAACAATGACCCCGTATACTATTCTTTACACAGGGTATTAGATACATCTGTAGGAGTTTTATTTGGTGTACTCGTTAATTATTATGTTGCTAGACCAAACTACCTAAATAGTGTTATAGATGAGTTTAAAAAAATAGAAGAACTTTCAATGTTGCTTATTGAAGAAAAAATACTTAGAAAAGAAAATCTAGATGTAGAAAAATTTGAAGAAGAAGTAGAAAAATTGGAAGAAATATATTCAAAACTTATCGACGAGCTAGACTATAGTTTAAGTGAAACCAATATAGAAAAAATAGAAAATGCCTTAAGGATATGTAGAGAAATCCACTTTCACATGCAATCTATAGAGTTACTAGAAAATAAACTCTATTTAAAAGAGCATACATATAAATACCTTAAGAAAACATATGGTGTGGATGAACTGGATTGGAATGTAGATGAAGAAAAAAGTCCAGTGTTTAACTATCATTTAATGAAAATAATGCTTGAAATAGAATTATTGAAAAAATTAAATAAGTCATATCAATAATAGTCAATAAATAATAAATAAAAAATAGTATCTTTGTAAATATTAAACATATATAAGTTTAATTTACGGAGGTACTATTTTTTATGAATACTATAAATGATAATTCTAAAATATTAGAAAGATACAAAATGAAGCTTTTTGGAGAACTTGTAAAGGCAGTATGGAATGAGGATACAGAAGATATTGAAAACTTGCCTGAAAAAATTTTAAGTGAAGAGTTAAACGAAAATTTAGATAGTCATTTTGATAATCAATTTGACAAAGATACTATGGTGAATTTAATCAGGGTAACTATGGGATTGGATGTAACAGGAGATACAGATAAAAACCTAAAAGATGCATTGCACGAAGCTGTAAATTTGGATGAAGTAAAAAGACCAATAATATCTATAATATCAGATGCTTGTAAATATTGTGATGAAAATAATAAAGAAGATGAGTCATGCAATATAAGAAATAAGCATATTAATTGTAATGAGGAAGATACATGTAGTGCCTGTGGTGATTGTGTGTCAAGATGTAAATTAGGTGCGATATCAGATAAGATTGAATTCATACCAATGATAAAGCTATTAAAAGATATAAAGAGTCCCGTATATGCAATAGTCGCACCAGCTTTTGTAGGTCAATTTGGAAAAGATGTAAGTCCTGGTAAGTTAAGAACTGCATTAAAAAAGATAGGATTTGAAGATATGATAGAAGTTGCTTTAGCAGCAGATATGCTTACTGCAAAAGAAGCATATGACTATTATGAGCATATGAAAAAGGACGAAGAAGGATGCTTTATAACTAGTTGCTGTTGCCCTATTTGGGTTAGCTTAATACAAAATAGTTTTCCTCAAATATTAGATAAGGTATCACCATCTGTGTCACCTATGATTGCTTGTGGTAGAGCTGTAAAGATTTTAAATCCAGAGGCTAAAGTTGTATTTATAGGCCCTTGTATGGCAAAGAAGAAAGAAGCAATGTTGGAAGATATAAAGGATGCAGTTGATTTTGTACTTACGTTTAAAGAATTACAGGAAATATTTGATGCATTAGAACTAAATCCAGCAGTAATGGATGAAAGTAATAGAGTAGAAGCATCTCTTTCAGGTAGAGTTTATGCTAGAACAGGGGGTGTAAGTAAAGCAGTCAAATTATCAGTTAGAAGAATTGATAAAAACATAAAGTTTAAAGAAAAAGCATTTGAAGGAACAAAAGAATGTATGGATGGTCTGAAGAAAGTTTTAAATAAAGAGATAGAGGCTACTTTCATAGAAGGAATGGGCTGCGTAGGAGGTTGTGTGGGAGGTCCTAAGCGTATTTTAAGTGTAGAAGAAGGTACTAAGAATGTTGATGAATACAGTGAAAGTACAAATATGGAAACACCATTTGATAATTTAAATGTTCTACAATTTTTAACTTCTATGGGAATAAAGAGAGTAGAATCATTGGGAGAAAAAGAAGAAGAACAAGTAAAGAAAATATTTAGCAGAGACATAAAAAGTAATAAGAAGGACAATAAATATAAAAAATAATTTTTTTAGTTTGAGTTTATGTTTTTATAAAAAGGGAGATATGGGGGATGAAAATTAAAGATAATAAAACTGTTTTTCATGTAATTATACGTGTATTTCTTGTAGCTGTTTTAATTTTAACTGGGACATTATTAGAAGAAAAAATTAACAATGTTCCAGTTGAAAATCTCAATACAAAAGATAAAACTACATTAGAATTACTTTCTCAAAATAACACTTTAGGAGAAATTATATATAAAACATCTCAAGAAGAGAGGAAAGGACCAGGAGCTACATCTGAAAAAGTTGCATACATAACAATAGATGATGGACCATCAAAATATACAAATGCATTGCTCGATATTTTAAAAGAAAATGATGTCAAAGCGACATTTTTCATGCTTAATCAAAATATGAAAAACCACAAAGAAGAGGTGAAGAGAGTCTTAGAAGAACAAAATTCGATAGGATTTCATAGTGTAAGTCATGATATACATAAGTTGTATAAGAGTCCAGAAGTAACAGTTGGAGAATTTGACACATGTAATAAAACGCTACAGGATATAACTGGTCAAAGCTCAAAGTTAATAAGACTACCATATGGAAGTAAGCCATATATGCCAGAAGGTTCATACGATAAGCTTATGGCAAATAATTACCTAATTTGGGATTGGAATTTAGATACACAAGACTGGAAATCGTCCACAAGTCAAATAGTTAGTAATATTTTATATTATGGAAGAAAAAGAGATGAATTAGTAGTATTAATTCATGAAAAAGAACAAAGTGTAAATGCTTTAAATAATATGATAAGAATTTTAAAAGAGAGAGGATATACTATATTGCCAATTACAGAGAATGTTATGCCTAAAAACTTCTGGCAAGAAAACCTATAGTGAACTTTAAAAAATATAAAATAAAGCATTTATAAAATATAATACATAACTTAATTACATTTGAAATATTATAGTTAAAATGTCATATAGGAAAATAACATATAAAGTGAAACTAACATAAAATTGATAAAATAGTAGTAAAAATGTCAATAAAGTAATAGAATAATTATTGACTATGTAAAACAAAATAATTTAAAAAAATAGTATAGATTATAATAATTAGCATAGAATATAAAAAATGATAATTGGGAAAATTCAGAAAAAATAAAATAAAAATAATTGACAAAGAGAATAATATTTGTATATAATAATATATAATATTAAAGACTAAGAAGAAGAGGAGTAAGTAAATACTACTAAAAGAGAGGAAAATTCACTGGCTGTAAGATTTTCTAAGTATAAGGTTTGCTGAATGTAGCTTTGGAGTTTCTAAACTGAACTATTAGTAAGTTTAGACGGTTAGAATCGTTAAATTCTTTGAGAGTCAAAGTTATTAAGATTGTCATTAACTATTAATTTAATTATGTGTTGATGAATTTTTAATCTTTGGAATTAAGGTGGTAACGCGAGCTTTTCGTCCTTTTAAAAGAGGATGAAAGGCTCTTTTTTATTCCCAAAAATATTTAAAAAATTTATTTATAAAAATATAGGAGGCAATACAATGGAAAATACGAACTTATCAAAAACTTATAACCCTAAAGATTTTGAGGCTAGGCTATATAAAAAATGGATGGATGAAGGGTATTTTAAATCTAAACCAAACCCAGATAAAAAACCATTTACAATAATGATGCCGCCTCCAAATATAACAGGTCAATTGCACATGGGACATGCTCTTGACCATACTCTTCAAGATATACTTATTAGATGGAAACGTATGGATGGATATGAAGCTTTTTGGCTTCCAGGAACTGACCATGCTTCTATAGCAACTGAAGTTAAAGTTGTTGAAAGAATAAAAAAAGAAGAAGGTAAGACTAAATACGAAATAGGAAGAGAAGAATTTTTGAAGAGAGCTTGGGCATGGAGAGACGAATTTGGAGGAAAAATAGTTAATCAGCTTAAACAATTAGGAGATTCTTGTGATTGGGATAAAGAAAGATTTACTATGGATGAAGGTTGTAATGAAGCAGTTATAGAGTTCTTTGTAAACCTATATGAAAAAGGACATATATATAGAGGGAATAGAATAATAAACTGGTGTCCAGACTGTAAAACTACTTTATCAGATGCAGAAGTTGAGCATGAAGAGCAGGATGGAAACTTTTATCATATAAAATATCCATTAAAAGATAGTGAAGACTTCTTGGAAATAGCTACTACTAGACCTGAAACAATGATAGGGGATACTGGTATAGCTGTGAATCCAGACGATGATAGATACAAACACTTAATAGGAAAAACAGCAATACTTCCATTAGTAGGAAGAGAACTTCCAATAGTTGCAGATAGTTATGTAGATTTAGAGTTTGGAACTGGTGCTGTTAAGATGACTCCAGCTCATGACCCTAACGATTTTGAAGTAGGTTTAAGACATAATCTTGAGCAATTAAATACAATGAATGAAGATGGAACTATGAACGAAGTTTGTGGAAAATATGAAGGTATGGATAGATTTGAGTGTAGAAAAGCCATCATAGCAGACTTAAAAGAACAAGGGTATCTAATCAAGATAAAAGAGCATAATCACAATGTAGGAACTTGTTATAGATGCCATACAGTAATTGAGCCTAGATTATCAGAGCAATGGTTTGTTAAGATGGAAGAACTTGCAAAACCAGCTATAGATATTCTTAAAAAAGGAGAATTAGAATTTGTTCCAGATAAATTTGATAAAACTTATTTACAATGGTTAGAAAATATAAGAGATTGGTGTATATCAAGACAATTATGGTGGGGTCATCAAATACCAGCTTACTATTGTCAAGAGTGTGGAGAAATAGTAGTTGCTAAAAAGATGCCAGATAAATGTCCTAAATGTGGAAGCACTCATTTTAAACAAGATGAAGACGCACTAGATACTTGGTTTAGTTCTGCATTATGGCCTTTCTCTACCCTAGGATGGCCAAATAAGACAGATGCATTAGATTATTATTATCCAACAAGTGTACTTGTTACAGGATACGATATAATATTCTTCTGGGTAGTTAGAATGGCATTTGCAGGTATGTTCTGTATGAATGAAAAACCATTTGACCATGTACTAGTTCATGGCTTAGTAAGAGACTCTCAAGGTAGAAAAATGAGTAAATCTTTAGGAAATGGTATCGACCCATTAGAAATAATCGAGCAATATGGAGCTGATGCACTAAGATTTACATTAACAACTGGAAATTCCCCAGGAAATGATATGAGATTCTATATGGAAAGAGTAGAATTTGCTAGAAACTTTGCTAATAAATTGTGGAATGCATCAAGATTTGTATTTATGAATATTGATGAGGAGATAATTAAGAATATAAATAGAGAAAATGTAAAAGATAATTTAACTCTAGCTGACAAATGGATAATATCAAGAGCCAATAATATTGTAAAAGAAGCTACTAATAATATGGATAAATTTGATTTAGGGATAGCATTACAAAAGATATATGATTTTACTTGGTCAGAATACTGTGACTGGTATATTGAAATGGTAAAACCTAGATTATATGGAGACGATACAGATGCTAAGTCTGCTGCTTTATATACATTAACTTATGTACTTGAAAAAATATTAAAATTACTACATCCATATATGCCATTTATAACAGAGGAAATATACACTCATCTTCCTACTGTTGAAGGTTGTATAATAGTATCTGAATGGCCAAAATATAATGAAGAAGATAATATGGTTGATGAAGAAGAAATGATGAGTTTATTAATGGAAGGTATAAGAAGTATAAGAAATGTGAGAGCAGAAATGAATGTACCACCTTCTAAGAAGGCTAAATTAATAATAGTACCAAGTGAAGATAAGATAGAAACTATTGAACTTGGTAAGGATTATTTTATAACTTTAGCATCTGCTTCAACTGTTGAGATAGCAAAAGACAAATCAAATGTACCAGAAGATGCAGTTGGTGTAGTTATTGATGGTGTTGAAATATTCATACCTCTTAATGAATTAGTTGACTTTGAAAAAGAAATTGAAAGGCTATCTAAAGAAATGAAAAAGTTAGAGGGAGAGATAAAGAGAGTTAATGGAAAACTTGCAAATCAAGGATTCTTAGCAAAAGCTCCTGAAAGCTTAATAGAAGAAGAAAAAGCTAAAAAAGAAAAATTTGAAGAAATGATTAAATCTGTTGAGGAAAGATTAGCAAATTTAAAAACTAAAGTAAAATAAATGTGTGGGATAAAAACATACAAAGAGTACTAAATATGTATTCTTTGTATGTTTTTCTTTCTATGTAGATAAATATGATGTTATAATTTTTTAGAGATATGTGATATTTTTATCTTATTATGACTGTATTAATTTTATATTTTTGAACTTTATAATCAATAAAAAATTGATATATTATAATATTTAATATAGGATAATAAATACATGTTGCGTTTGTTTTCCTATATTTTTTATGTTGTATAGTTAAAAAAAAAGATAAATATGTCAAAAAATAAGTTTATATATCAAAAATAATTGTTATGAGTAATTTAATCGACAATTTAAATTTATATCAAAATTTAAATATAAAGCTAGTTAGATACAGTTTGTAAATTGAAATAAAGTAAACTAAATGATATTTTAGATTTGGAGGTGATATTATGTTTAGGGTAGTTATATGTGATGACGAGAAAATACAAAGAAGCATACTAAAAGAGTTTGCAGAAAAACTGTTGTCTGAAAGGTGTCTAAATTATCAAATATTGGAATTTTCCTGTGGAGAAGATTTACTCTCCAAATACCCAGAAAAAATTGACATTATATTTTTGGATATCCAAATGAAAGATATTAATGGAATCGAGGTGGCTAAAAAAATAAGAAAATTTGATGAAAAGGTAGAGATTATATTTACGACAGCTTTTTCAGAGTATGCCCCACAAGGTTATGAAGTTCGTGCTTATAGGTATTTAGTAAAACCTATAGAGTATAGTAATTTCGCAATGGGTGTAAATCTTTGTATTGACAACCTTCAAAGAAAGAAGGAGCGTTATATAGTTTTGTACAATAAAAAAGGATTTAACAGAATACTGATAGATTCTATTTTGTATGTTGAAACTGTAAAGAGAGATTTAGTTGTACATACATCAGGTAGAGATTATAAAGCTAATATGAGTATGAAACAAGCGGAAAAGTTATTGTGTGAAAATGGCTTTTTTAGATGTCATACAAGTTTCATTGTTAACTTGAGAAGAATAGAAGATATTGGAGACAATATGATTACTATTAATGAAAAATTTATACCTATTAGTAAGTACAGACTTAAAGATTTAAAAGCAACTTTAACAAGCTTGTTATGTGATATAATGTATTAATTTTGAAAAAGGTAAAGAAATATAGTAAAAAATATTTAATGTCATCACAAAGCTATTGATTCAAAGCTGTCTTAATGTAGAAGAAATTTTCTATATTAAGACAGTTTCTATTATGTAAAGTGGTAATTTAGTAGTTATCAATATTGTTTTATATGTAAGGTATCCCAATTATAATCTGCATTAATTTAATTTTTAAATATTAACCTCAATATAGTATATTTTATATTTTGTACTATATCATATGTTGTATATAGTATTATAATATAATTCCAAATAAAAATATGGATATTGCACCTACAGCTATTGATACTGCAATAGATTTAAATTTATAAGCTACTAATAGTACTATTATGCTTGAAATAATCTTAGGATTAGTAAATGAAAGGTATAGATTATCTCCATTAAAGAAAATATCTTTTGCTATTAGTGAACTAAGTATAGCAATAGGTATAAATTTCATGATATCTTTAATAGATTCAGGCATATCATTTTTTGAGAATATTATCATAGGTAAAATTCTTGGAATATAAGTAACAATTGCCATGCCTAAGATAACTATAATTATGTAGTTATTATTCATAGTTGCCTTCCTTTCTATGTGTTAATTTTTGAATATAAAAACCAAATAAAGCAGATAAAATAGATGCTATTATAATAACTAAACTATTCTTAAAGAAAGTATATAAAACTACTGATAATAATATAGAAAGTATAGAAACAAGTACATATATTTTATTTTTAATTTGATTAACTATTAGAGTAATGAACATAGCTGTCAGCAGAAAGCCAGCAACAGAATCGCTTATATGAACAATCTCTCCAAGAAATGCACCCACGAAGCAACTTACAGCCCATACTATTATACAAAGGTTATTTAAGTATAAAGCATGTGTATCAGTCCAATTTCCATAAGTATATTTTTCTAAGTTTATAGCAAATGTTTCATCTGTAACACCATGACAAAAATACATTAAAAATTTCATGTTCTTATTTTTTATGTGCATATGTAAGTTAGAGCTCATTAGGAAGTTGCGAAGATTCAATATAAATGTAGTTAAAATTATTGAAGTAATACTTCCGTTTGAAGCGAGCATAGAAGCAGCTACAAATTGTGAGCTACCAGCAAATACTATAAATGACATAAACAATATATAGAAGGCTGGTAGACCTGATTTTTGAAGCATAATACCACAAATAAGTCCTAAGGGAATATATCCTAGAAATATTGGGATTGATGCTAGAAAGCTTTCCTTTAAGATTTCTCTTTTTGACATGTCTTTTTTCAAATACAATCACCCCTTAAAAATAATGAATATTTATAAAATTCTATAAATAATTGTTTCATTTTATTATAGCTATTTTAGCTAGTTATATCAATGATTAAGATGGTAGCCTGTAAGTATCAAAAATTCACTTATAGTCTGTAGAACTTATGGTAATGATTTTATAAATAGTTTAATTCTATTAAAAGATTTCCTTTTATGCAATTTATTTATTGAAATATGATATAATGTATAGATATATGGTATTATTTAACATGCAAGAGAAATTTTATTTGATTGGATTTTTTAGATACTAACAAAATATAGTTTTTTAATATTACTTACGGATATTAATTTTTAGAATAGTGCTTAAATGGGTTGTACAACATATAAAGATAATTATTCCCCTAGATAAATAGAATTAAGATATATAACATTTAAATTACAAAATATGAAATATAATTAATTGTGAATAATAAATAATAAAATATACAAGGGGATTGTCTAATAAAAAAGACAGTCCCCTTTTTACAAATAATTCTAAAATGTGATATAAATCTAAAAATTTTATCGTAATATTTAACAATTTAATGACAATAATTGATATAATTAAGATGAATTAAGTATATAGTGTACTTATTTTACGTTTTTAGCAACAAATATAGCATTTAAAAGATAAATTGTGCCACATAAATTAAAGTTTAAGATGAACTATTAATGTAGATATATTAAAAACTTTTAGTAATGGAGAATATATGTGATATGAATAATAAAGTTAAGGTTGCAGTATTAGATACAGGAATAGATAAAGAACATGATTACTTAAAAGATAACTTAGTTGGAGGAATTGCTTTTGAATGTATGCATGACTATATCTTTATATCAGACAAATTTGATGATGAGGATGGTCATGGAACTGCTTGTGCATCAATAATAAAAAAGGAGTATGAAGATGTAGAACTATTTGTGATAAAAGTTTTAGGTAAAGATAGTATTGCAAATATAAAGGTTCTTGAAGAGGCATTAAAATACCTTTTGGATACTAATATAAGACTGATTAACTTAAGTTTATCAGTTATAGGTGTAGAAAGTGTTAAAGGTTTATTTGAAGTTTGCTATGAATTGTTTAGAAAAGGAAAGATAATAGTATGTTCCTTAGCCAATAACTTTGACTTGAGTTATCCAGCTATGTTTAACAATGTTATAGGTGTAAGGGCTTCTACTTTAGATATAGAGAATTCTTTTTGGTACAATAAAAAATATGATGTTCAATGTGTTATGGATAGTAATTCATATATAAGTTGTGATATAAATAATTCTTTCAGATTGCCACCAAAATGTAATAGTTATGTAGCTGCAAAATTTACTGGGAAAATAGCTAAAATATTGTCAGAAGAACCAAACATAACAGTATCTGCGTTAAATAAAAAACTTGAGTCTCTAGCAACCAAAAATTGTTGGAGTAGTCGTGATTTAGATAAGTATAGTAGGATTCCAGATTTTAAAGTGGATTTATATGATAAGGAAAATGCTCTGCTTATGGAAGTTGCGGATGTTATTAGAGAGTGTTTAAATACTGAAGCTGAGAATGAAAAATTATTTCAATGTAGTCTTTTTAATAAAGAGATAGGATTAGTTTATGATAATTGTTTTAATCTATTAGAAAAATTAGAGAAAAGATTTGATTTGAAATTTAATTATATGGATATATCAAAATATGACTTAGTTTCAATATATACATTAACTGAATTAGTAGAAAGATATAAAAATACAAAAAATAAATAAAAATTTATTAACTAAATTTAATGTAGAAGGTGTTAGATTATATGTATTCTTTGTCAGTAGATTAAAAGTTAAAAATATACTATAATTAGATAACATAAAATAAAATGCCAATACAGGGGGAATTAGATAATGAAATATGAAGAAGCATTAGAATATATATCACAAACCAATAAGTTTGGTATAAGATTAGGGTTAGAGAATATTGGAAAATTATTAGAACTGTTGGAAAATCCACAAGAAACTTTAAATATAATACATGTAGCTGGAACTAATGGAAAAGGTTCAGTGTGTTCTTTTATTTCTAATATATTAAGAGAAAGTGGATATAAGGTCGGCTTATACACATCTCCATATCTAGAAACTTTTACTGAGCGTATAAGAGTAAATGGAGAGAATATACCACAAGAAGATGTTGCTAGAATAATTGGTTTAATAAAAGAAAAGATAGAAGTCATGGTAAGTCAAGGTTATGCATATCCAACTGAATTTGAAGTGGTTACTGCAATGGCATTTTATTACTATTCCGAGCAGAAAGTAGATTTTGTAGCTTTAGAAGTTGGATTAGGTGGAAGATATGATGCTACAAATATAATAACAAAATCACTTGTAAGTGTAATAACATCTATAAGTTTAGACCATACAGGAATACTTGGAGATACAATAGAAAAAATAGCATATGAAAAAGCTGGTATAATAAAGGAAAATGGAATAGTACTTGTATATGACCAGACTGATGAAGCAAAGGATGTTATAAAATCAGTTTGCAAAGAAAAAAATGCAAAATACATAGAAGTTAATTTTGATGATATAAATATAAAAAAATCAAACATAAACTCTCAAATATATGACTGTAATATAATGGGAGAAACTTATAAGAATCTTGAAATAATGTTGATAGGTGAACATCAAATAAATAATTCTATATTGGCAATGAGTGTACTAAAATATCTAAAAGATATAAAAAAATTAGATAATATAAGTGAAGAATCTATAAGAAAAGGTCTTATAACTACTAAATGGCCAGGAAGAATAGAAAAGATAAAAGAAAGTCCAATATTTATAATAGATGGAGCACATAACGAAGATGGAGCAAAATCTTTAGCAAAAGCACTTGATAAACATTTTAAAGACAAAAAACTAACTTTATTAATAGGCATGTTGGAAGATAAAGATATTGATGGTGTCTTGGACATACTAATGCCTAAATTTAGCAAAGTAGTGACAACAACTCCTAATAATCCAAGAGCTATAAATTCAGATATATTAAAAGAAAAAATATTAAAATATGTAAGTGATGTAACATCAAAGCATGAAATAGAAGATGCAGTTAATTATACATTGGAAACATCAAACAAAGATGATATTATAATAAGTGCAGGTTCTTTATATATGATAGGCACAGTTAGAACTTTGGTAAAGAAATTATAATCTTATAAAATAAATACATAGATATAAATATATGGATATAAATAAAAGATATATAAAGAGGAGTTGGCTAAAATAATAGACAACTCCTTTTTTAATGAAATCAGTTTTTAGATTAGCGTATCACTATATATTAGTAATATCTATATAGATTGACGAATAGCTTTAGATAATTGGTCTGGGCAAGAAGTACCCTTACCTCCACAATCAATACCATTTAATTTATCAGCAATTTCAAGAGCATTTTGACCAATTATTAAACTCTTAAGCCCTAATAAATTTCCATTACATCCGCCTATAAACTCAGCATCAACAATCACATTATTTTCATCAACTTCAAAAAACATCTCTCTACAACAAACACCACTTGGGTTAAAAGTAACCTTCATAAAAAAGACCTCCATTAATTATTATTTCATTGTGTCAACATCAATAATAATACCAAATATATGTATAATAATGCAACTATAAAGCATAATACAAGCTAATAAAATAATATATTATTGTAGTATATGTATTGTAGAGAGGAGGGGTTATGTGAAAATCTATATTTCTAACTACCTATCAAAGAGCATTAGTATAGTTGATTATTCTACACTTGAACTAGAAAAAGAAATAGTATTAGAGGATAATATATATCCACATCATTTTTGCATAGAAAAGGAAAAAAATTTGATATACATACCTAGTTCGAGCAATGGAATACTATATGTTTTAGACTTAAGTAATGATAAAATAATTGATACTGTTTCTATAGGAGGAAGTCTTAGTCAAGTTATGCTTAGTGATAATGAGCTATTTGTAGCAAATGAAGATTCAAATAGCATATATGTGTTGGATAAAAATACATTAAATCCAATAGGAATCATTGGTGTTGATAATATGCCACATGGATTTGATTTTGACAGAGAGAGTAAAAAGTTATATGTACCATGTATAAATTCGATAGTATGTATAGACACAATAAATAAAAGTATACAAAAGAAAATCAATATGGACTTTAGAGCATGGCATATAGCACTTGATAAACAAAAGAAAGAAATGTATATATCAACACTTGATGGAAAGCTTGTAATAGTTGATGAAGTAAGTATGGATATAAAAAAGGTATTATATGAATTCTTATTGCCAGTAGAAATAAGGTTTAATTATAGTGGGAAAAAAGTTTATGTTGCTGACTTGGGTTATAATAATGTAAGAATTTTGGATTATACAACAAGTAAATATATTGGAAATATTGAAATAGATGGAATTCCTCAGGGATTAGAAATATCTAAAGATGAAAAGTTATTATTTGTATCAGATACTCAAGAAAACTCAGTTAAAGTATATGAAACTGCAAATAATAAATTAATAAAAGTAATCAAGGTAGGAAAAGAGCCTACAACTATAGTTTGTTTGTAGGCCTTAATGTATGTCTCTTATAAGTAAGTCGATAACTTCAGCATACATATAAGATGCATTGTTTTTCCAATTGTTACAAATAAGTTTTGCTTGTTTCTCTGATGAAACATTTAGATTTAAATCTATTAAGTTAGATTGATTTTCTATGACTCTAAGATTGACAATAAATTCATTATCACTTTGTTTTACGAAGCTAGATTTTACTTGAGTATCTGCTAGTAAATTTTCTTTATTAGAATCTATATACTTGTCTATTTTTTCAGTAACACTAGTAGGTATTCGATTAAAAAAGTATTCTAGACTTTCTACACCTCTTTGAGTAAGAGCATAATATTCTCTGTCAGAGTCTTTATATGTAGTCAAAAACTTAGATTCCATAAGCTGAGATAAAAGCTGTTGTAATGAAAAGTAATTCATCATTTCAGTCTCTAATACTACTTGAGTTATTTGAGAATTAGTTAAATCCATTTTAATTTTTTCCAATATATACAAAATTAAAAGTTTGTGATAAGCTAATTCTTCAGATGAGTTTTCAAACATAAATATCATCCTCCGTCAAACTATTTCTATATATAATATATTAAACTAATTTATACAAAATTAAAAGAATAATTTGTATAGTATCATTAATCTTTAACAAATTAGATAAAATTAATTTTATAAATGAAGACAAGAAAACAGGGCTACCAATCGGCAGCCCTGTTGATACCCAGGTGTCAAAATTTACTATCTATTTTCCAGCCATTTGTCTTTCAGCCATTTCAACTAATTTCTTAGTCATGTATCCACCAACATATCCATTTTCTCTAGCTGTTAAGTTACCTTTGTCTATGTTTTCATAGTTAGATAAACCTATTTCGTTAGCTATTTCTAATTTCATTTGATTTAAAGCTGCTTTTGCTTCTGGCACTACTGTTCTGTTTGAATTTGACATAGTAAATTTCCTCCTTAAATAATTAGTTTATGATGTCTAACAACACTTTTATTTATGTGATGTTAATACTAATTTCTCCAAAATAAAAATAATATATACAGAAAAATAAAGGTAAAAATGTAAAAAATATAAAAAAATTAAAAAAAGTAGTATTTTAAAGGATTTAATTGGCCTAATATAGAGTTTATTTTTTTATTTGTTGTCCTATAAATTAAATATTACAGTACTTTTTTGAGCTAAAAAAAAATAAATTTTAAATATAGAAGAATTTATTTAAAAGGGGGAACAGTATGAAAAGAGAAGTTAAGAGAACTAAAGCTTTAATATATAGTGTTTTATTTTTTTCATTATTATTGGTACTAATATTTGCTCTTGTTTATGGAATAAAATATGTGTGCTCTAAATCTGATAACTCAAAAATGCCTATATATAGAGTTGATACAAATGAGAAAAAGATAGCTCTGAGTTTTGATGTTGCTTGGGGAACTGATAACATGGATGATATTCTTAAAATTTTGGATAAACATAACATAAAAGCTACTTTTTTTCTAGTTGGTAGTTGGGTGGATGATAACAAAGAAATTGTTAAAGCTATAGATGAAAAAGGACATGAGATTGGAAATCATTCAAATACACATGCTAATTTAAAAGAGATATCAAAAGAGGATATAAAAGAAGAAATAGAAACTACATCGGAAAAAATATTTAGCATAACAGGTAAAAAGACTAATCTATTTAGACCACCTTTTGGAGACGTAAACAATAAAGCTATGGACATTTGTGGGGATTTAGGTTATAAAGTAATTAAGTGGGATGTAGATTCGATAGATTGGAAAGAGCTTGGCCCAAATCATGTAATTGAAAAAGTAATAAAAGAAGCTCAGCCTGGTTCAATAGTTTTATTTCATGCTAATATAAATGATGTAGATAACTATTTGGACACCATAATAAATAGACTTAAAAAAGATGGATATAGCTTAGTAAAAATATCTGATTTATTATATAAAGACAATTACATAGTTGATTCTAATGGAGTACAAAAACTAAAAAATTAATAATTAATAAATGTATATTTTTAGCAGTGTTGTGGGAAATTATATAGTATATGTTAGAAAAGTGTCGATAAAAAGACGGTGTCTGTTTTTTGACACTTTTTTATGTATGTATGTAATATCAATAATTATAGATTAAATCAGTAAAAAAAACGTCTAATAATTGACTTTTTTTTATTGGGTTTAAATGATTAAATTGAATTATAAACGCTGTAAGATAGTATTTTCAAAGGGTATAACTTTGTTTAAAAGTTGGCATAGAAATTGCTTTGATAATAAGCGATATGTTCTATAGAAATAAACAATATGTTAAAGTCTTGTAATAGAAAAACAAGATTAATATTATTTGAACAGCTTATAAAAAAAATTAATATATTTAAGGGGGCGTACTAGTTGAACAAACTATATTCTATTTTATTAAAACAACACGTTGGTGGTCCAGATAAGCCAGTAGTAAGTGTTGGAGATGTAGTAAAAAAAGGAACTCTAATCGCAGAACCAGCTGGATTAGGAGCAAATATTTATGCCAGTGTTAGTGGAAAAATAAGTGAAATAAATGACCAAGCTATAGTAATTGAAGCTGATGAAGCACAAGATGATACTTTTGAACCATTAAAAGGAGAAAGTATACTTGACTTAATTAAAGAAGCTGGAGTTGTAGGAATGGGTGGAGCAGGATTCCCTACTCATATAAAATTAAACATAGATTTAAAAGGTGGAACAATATTAGCAAATGCAGCTGAATGTGAACCTTTACTAGCTCATAACATAAAAGAAATAGAAGAAAATCCAGAAATAGTTTACAAAGGTATAAAATATGCTATGGAAGTTACTAATGCTGGAAAAGGTATGCTAGCAATAAAAAGCAAACATCCAGAAGCAATAGCAGCATTCAAAAAAGTAATAAAACCAGGAGACAATATAGAAGTTGCTGAACTAGTTGATATGTACCCAATGGGAGAAGAGAGAGCTATAGTAAGAGATGTTCTAGGAAAATTACTTGAGCCAACTCAATTACCTTCAGAAGCTAATGCAGTAGTAATAAACGTGGAAACATTAACTAGAATAGTAGAAGCTGTTGAGCAAAAAAGACCAGTTATATCTAAAAATATAACTGTAGTTGGTCAATTAAACAGTGGAAAAGAATCTATAGTATTTGAAGATGTGCCAATCGGAACTACTGTTGGAGAATTAATTGAAAGAGCTGGTGGAATAAAAGGTGAATATGGTGAAATAATCCTAGGAGGACCTTTCACAGGAAAAGCTACTACTTTAGATACTCCAATAACTAAAACTAGTGGTGGTATAATAGTTACTATGCCATTTGTTAATGAAAAAAGAAAAATGGGTCTTTTAGTCTGTGCATGTGGACCTAACGAAGAAAGAATGAGAGATATAGCAGCTAAAATGGGCGTTACTGATATAGTATCAGTTCAAAAATGTAAACAAGCTCAAGAAATAAAAGGTGCATTAAAATGTGAAAATCCAGGACACTGTCCAGGACAAGCTCAAAAATGTATAGAATTTAAAAAAGCTGGAGCAGAAGTTATATTAATAGGTAACTGTACTGACTGTAGTAATACAGTAATGGGTTCTGCACCAAAATTAAAATTAGGTGTATATCATATAACTGACCATGTAATGAGAACAGTTAATCACCCATTAATAAGAAGAATAAAAGGTGACGTAAGATTAAAAATAAAATAATTAATTAATGTAAAATCATATATTAATTAATGTAAAATCATATAATAAAAACATCTTTAGAAGTGAGTCTTAAAAATTACTTCTGAGGATGTTTTTTTATGTAATATATAAGTTAAATTTATAAAATATATAAATGAAATGGAAAAAATAGACAAAAATTAATCTATATTGTATAATAATGACAATAGCTATTAAAATTATATCAGACAAAAATAGTAAAGCTCAAGTATGTGATTTGTGTTGACATATATAAATTAAATTTAGTTAACTATCCAATAGAGTAAAAGTTTTTGTGTTATTTAAAGATACTCCATGGTATCTTTTTTAGTATAGAAACGAATTTTTGTCTTATTTTTGTCTTATATTAGAAAAATTATTTTGAAATATTAGTTTGTATTTTAATACATTCATAAAAAGTGCACTTAAAGAGTTAAAGCATTGAACAAAATATTAAAAAAATAAAAATTACAAAAACCTATTTATAGAAACTTTGAAGTATATCTTAAATTTGGGCACTTAAGGGATATATGGAGTTAGTAGTGCAACCTGCTATAAATATAAATAGGAGTAACTTTTAATTATCAAAAATATATAAACAGATATAATAAAGTACATAAATCATAGTAAATATAAATAAATATAAAATATATTTTTGAAATAGCTCCCTACATTCATAAAGAGTGTAGAGTGGCAGAACATCTGCCCAAAACTCCTTTAATTGCTGGAAGTTCCTAAAGCTAACTAAACCACAACATAATCATGAAATAAGGATAGATGTGATAGAGTGTCTATTTGATAGATACTTGATGGTTACGAAAGTAGAAAAAATTAGTTAGATAGCATAAGGTTAAATCCTAAGTGCCTTAAAAATGGATAATCAGCAGGTAAGCTTCGAAAAGAAGAAACTTCAACGACTAGAGAGGAATCTCGTACCTACAAGTGTGGGGAAATGGGGAGTACCTAATTATTAGGTAATGATATAGTCTGTGCTTAATAGAAATATTAAGAAGTTCATTAGAGAACTGGTTAGGATTAACGACCCTAATTGAACACGCTGAAGATGTATTGTGGAATCAAATCTATACAAGAATATAATATTTTGAATTATATTAGATAGATACAATATATATTTTTAGTATCAGGAGAATTTTGAAAGTAAAAATTAAAAAATCAAGCATAATTAGTTTAGCCATCGCTTTTAGTATGGTATTTGCTACATTTACGCCAATAGTATCTTACGCTGCTGAAATGAAGGGCAAAGATGTAGTTCTTGATGGTGAGAAGCCATCAGAGGGACAAACTCCAGAGGGAGAACAACCATCAGAGGGACAAACTCCAGAAGGAGAACAACCATCAGAGGGACAAACTCCAGAGGGAGAACAACCATCAGAGGGACAAACTCCAGAAGGAGAACAACCATCAGAGGGACAAACTCCAGAAGGAGAACAACCATCAGAGGGACAAACTCCAGAGGGAGAGCAACCATCAGAGGGGCAAACTCCAGAGGGAGAACAACCATCAGAGGGGCAAACTCCAGAGGGAGAGCAACCATCAGAGGGGCAAACTCCAGAGGGAGAACAACCATCGGATGAACAAACTCCAGAAGAAGAACTAGTAGTAGAAGAAATGAACTTAAAGCAAAATATTGAGAAAATTCTTGATATGACTTTATCTCAGATAACTAAAATTGTATATAATTTCTGGGAAGATGAAGAATCTGTAAAAACAGATGAACAATCAGAAATTAGACAAGTACTTACTTCAAAAGATCAAAATTTACATCTATGGTATGATAAAAAAGCAAAAGTAAAAAATACATGTTTACTAAAAGAAGATGGTTCAAATAGACCTTATTATGATATAAGATTTGATGATATTACAAAGACGTTAACTTTTGATTATATAGTAGAGGGTCTTAGAGGCGCAAGTACTAAAGATAACAAATATATAATAGATGGAGAAGATGGCGAACAAACTGCATTTTGTTATAATAATCATCTAAAAGCTCCAACCAGTGATGGTAAGAGTCCATATTTACCAGCAGAAGATTTTAATGGTCAAGAAAATAAAAATGAAGATGCAATTAAATCTATAATCTATGCAGGTTCTGAATTTGATGGATTTGGATATAAACAACAGTTCAATTTAGGTGGAGAAGAAAATGAAGGTGCAGTTTATTCAGCAACTCAAAGTGCAATATGGATTATGCTTGGACAAGTGGATGAACAAGCAAAACTTAAACAATATCAAGGAAGTATAAACTTTTATGATATACTTATAGAAAGTGCAAAGACTGAAGAAGAAAAAGTTGAATATCAAAAAGGTAAAGAACAAGCAATAAATATAAAAGCTTATTTAGAAGCATTGTTAGATGCAGGTCATAAACAACTAAAACCAGATGATACAGGAAAACCTAGCCTAAGCAATGGTTCAACTGATATTAAATTTGATAAAAATGAAGATGGAACTTATGAAACAGAAGCTATAGCTTTAGTGGGTTATAGTGGTGTAGTTAAGTTAAGATTGCCAAAGGGAGTAACTGCCTATGACGAAGAGGGCAATATAATAGGTACAGGTGAAGTAGAAGTTTCAACACAACATAAATTTAAACTTAAAAGTGTTGAAAAGCCAGATTCAAAGGCTAATATCTCTGCAGTATCTTATGATTATATTTTCCCTAAAGCTATTCAATATTATAAGTCAGTTTTTGATTTTGGAGAGAAAGACCATTCATCTTTATTACCAGCTAGTAAGCAAAATTTATTGAGTTATACAATAGAACAAAAGAATGGTGAAGAAGTTAACTTTAATATAGGTTTACCAACAGATGGAGGTTCAGATGTAAATCCACCAGTGCCACCAACAGATGATACTGTAAATCCACCAGTACCACCATCAGGAGGAGGAGACTCAAATGGACATAAGCCATCACCACCAACAGATGACACAGTGATAAATCCACCAGTGCCACCAGCAGATGATACTGTGATAAACCCACCAGTACCACCAACAGATGATACTGTGATAAACCCACCAGTGCCACCAACAGATGATACTGTGGTAAATCCACCAGTACCACCATCAGGTGATACTGTGGTAGATACATCAGTACCACCAACAGATGATACTGTAATAAATCCACCAGTACCACCAACAGATGATATTGTGGTAAAATCACCAAAAACAGGTGACGAAACTCAAATAATGTCATATGTATTTATTGGCATAATTGCAATTTGTGGATTAGGGTATCATTGTAAAAGAGCAAAAAATTAATCTAGATTATTACTTATTAAGTTTAAAAATACATTGTCTCAAATTGATTTAAAAATCGTTTTGAGACATTTTTTTTGCGTAAGTATAACTTATTTTAAAGTGTACACTAACTGTTTTATGAATAGAAAAATGGTTTGAAGGTGAAAATAGTATTGAAAAAGTAATGTACTAAGTATATAATTCATTTGATTTTATTTGTATGAATTATAAGTCAATTTTAGTGATTATACAAATTTAGATATTAATCTCTTAAGAAATTTTAATATTAATTATTCAATAAATTATTATTATAATATGCTAGAATAAATATATATAAATAAGTTTTGATGAGGTACTACTATAAAGGGGGGACTTTATGTTTTCGATACCAGAAGTAAAAAAAGTAGAAGAAGTAATGGATACAAAATTTACAACTATAGACGAAGACACAAAAATAGAAAGTGCAATAAAAGAAATGATAAGAAGTAATACAAAAACTCTAATGGTAATAGATTCATCTAGTGAATTAAAAGGAATTATATCTATGACTGATATACATAATCTTTATGAGATGCATAAAAAATATGAAGGCCAACCAGTAAAACTTATAATGAAAAAAGATGTTATATATGTCAGTGAAGGCTTAACCTTAGATGAGTGTAGAGATATAATGATATTAAAAAATATAGGTATTCTTCCTGTGCTTAGAGATAATAAAATCATTGGTGTCTTGAAACAAGAGCATATTAGAGATTATTTATACATGCATTTAGAAGATTATGGATTAACTTTAAAATACATTATAGGTCAGATTAAAGAAGGAATTTGTGCTATAAATAATGAAGGTGTTGTAATTTTATGGAATAATTTTATGGAAGAAAGGTATGATATAAAGTCTGAAGACATAGTGGGTCGACCGATGAACGAGTTTTTGGAAAATACTATTTCAGAAAAAGTACTAAATAGTAAAGTCGGTATGAGTGATTTATATTTTACTGACAAAAAAGAAAACATGTATGCATTAGTTCATGCAAATCCTATATTTTATAAAGAAGAATTCATTGGTGTTGTATGTACTGAAGTAGACGTTACAGAAGCTAAGATATTAGCTCTTGAACTTGAAAAAGTAAATGATACATTAAAATATTTAAAAGATGAAGTAAAAAATTTATCTAAAGGTAGCTTTGACAAGATTTTAGGTAAAAGTTATAAATTGGAAAAATCGAAAGCGATTGCAAAACAAGTAGCTAGAACCAACAGTAGTATATTCATTTGGGGCGAAAGTGGTACAGGTAAAGAAGTATTTGCTAGAGCTATTCATGATTATAGTGAGAGAAAAGGTCAATTTATACCTGTTAACTGTAGTGCTATACCAAATGAATTATTTGAGAGCGAATTTTTTGGTTATGAATCAGGTGCATTCACTGGAGCAAGTAAAAAAGGTAGAATAGGTATATTTGAACTTGCGAAGGATGGAACAGTATTTTTGGATGAAATCGCAGATTTACCTCTTAGTATGCAAGCTAAATTGCTTAGAGTATTGCAAGAAAAAGAAATAAGGCGAGTTGGTGGAGATACTACAATAAAAATAAATCCTAGAATAATATCAGCTACTAATAAAGATTTAGAAAAAATGGTAAAAGCAGAAAAATTTAGAGAAGATTTATATTATAGATTAAATGTTGTAGAAATAAAAATACCACCTCTTAGAGAGAGAAAAGAAGATATAGGATTATTAGTGCATAGTTTCTTGGAAGAAATATGCAAACAAAACAATAAGCCTGTTCTTACAATAAGTAAAGATGTAATTGATATATTTCAAAATTATAGATGGAAAGGGAATATAAGGGAATTAAAAAACACAATTGAAAATATTGTTGTCCTATCCCAAAATCCTAGAATAGAAGTAGATGATGTACCAAGCTATATGATGGATTCTAGAAATAACAATACAGAGGAAGAAGAATATCCTCTAGATTTGACGAAAGCTACTCAAAAGATTGAAGTAAAAAATATAACAAAGGCACTTAAAATGTCTAATGGAAATAAAGCTAAAGCTGCTAAAATATTAAACATACCAAGAACTACGTTATATTATAAGATAGATCAGTATAAAATAGATGTGTCTAAAATATGACACATGACTAAATTTTGACAAAATAATAATCTTTAATTTGAAACCAAGCAAAATCAATGTTTGGAGTAGTATGATATATGTGACTGTGTTAAAAAAAATAAAAAAGTGTTGATTAATTGACACTTTTTTTGTTTTGAGAAAATGTTTCCAAACATAAAAAACAGGGTGTTGTAAATAAATAGTTATATAATATTTGGCTAAAAATAGCGATAGAGGAAGGTTGTATTATAGAAAATATCTTTTTGTTAATAAGTTGGCATAGGAATTGCTTATATATAAAGTGACTTCAAATGAGAAAAAAATAGTATTAATTATGACGATTTATGTAAGTTGAAAAGTTTTAACACTTAGGGCTGTTAGTAGGGAACAGTAAATATGTTAATTATTAAGAGTGTTAGGGCATCAATATAAATTAAAAATCAAATGAAGGAGGCATTTTATTATGTCAATAACTTTAGAAACAGCTCAAGCCCATGCAAATGATCCAGCAGTATGCTGCTGTAGATTTGAAGAAGGAACAATAATAGCACCAGAAAACTTAGAAGACCCAGCAATATTTGGAGATTTAGAAGATTCAGGATTATTAGTTATTCCAGAAAATCATTTAACAGTTGGTCAAGTATTAGGAGCTAAATTAACAAAAACTTTAGACGCATTATCTCCAATGACTACAGATAATGTAGAAGGATATAAAGTAGCAAAAACAGATGCTGAAGAATCTGCTAAAGAAGTAGAAGCTCCAGTAGCTCAAGTAACGCCAGCTCAAGGTGCTACAGTTCAAGCTACAACAGGTCAAGTAATAAAAATACACATAAAAGAAGGTAAAGATATAAACTTAGAAATACCTTTGAAAATAGCTGCTCAAATGGGAGTAGTACCACAAAAATAATAGTTGAAATATAACTATTAAAGCCGGTTTTAATTTACTTGATTCCTCAGTTAAGGGGTTACCTGTTGAGGAATCGAGATTTAAAATAATAAATAAGAAAATAATGTAAGGAGGTATTTTATACTATGTCAATAACTTTAGAAACAGCTCAAGCCCATGCAAATGACCCAGCAGTATGTTGTTGTAGATTTGAAGCGGGAACAATAATAGCACCAGAAAACTTAGAAGATCCAGCAATATTTGCAGACTTAGAGGATTCTGGATTATTAACAATACCAGAAAATGGATTAACTATAGGTCAAGTACTAGGAGCTAAGTTAAAAGAAACTTTAGATGCTCTATCTCCAATGACTACAGAAAATGTAGAAGGATACAAAGCAGGAGAAGCTAAAGAAGTAGTAGTAGAAGAAGCAGTAGTAGAAGAAGCTCCAGCAGCTTTAGAAGCAGTAGTGCCAGTAAGCACAGGAGTTTTAGGTGAAACAGTTAAAATACACATAGGTGAAGGTAAAGATATAAGCTTAGAAATACCTTTATCAGTAGCTGGTCAAGCGGGAGTTGTTGCTCCAGTAGCAAACGTTGTTGCTCCAGTAGCAGGTGCAGTAGCAGAAGTAGCTCCAAAAGCTGAAGAAAAGAAATTATTAAGAAGCTTAACTAAAAAACACTTTAAAATAGACAAAGTTGAATTTGCTGATGAAACTAAAATAGAAGGAACTACTTTATACATCAGAAATGCAGCAGAAATATGTAAGGAAGCTAATGACACTCAAGAATTAGTTGTTGATGTTAAATTAGAAATAATAACTCCTGATAAGTATGAAACTTACAGTGAGGCTGTATTAGATATACAACCAATCGCTACTAAAGAAGAAGGCGAATTAGGTTCAGGTATAACAAGAGTTATAGATGGAGCTATAATGGTATTAACTGGTACAGATGAAGATGGAGTTCAAATAGGTGAATTCGGTTCTTCAGAAGGTGAATTAAACACTACTATAATGTGGGGTAGACCAGGTGCTGCTGACAAAGGTGAAATATTCATCAAAGGTCAAGTAACAATAAAAGCTGGAACTAACATGGAAAGACCAGGACCTTTAGCTGCTCACCGTGCTTTTGATTATATAACTCAAGAGATAAGAGAAGCTTTAAAGAAAGTTGACAACTCTTTAGTAGTAGACGAAGAAGTAATCGAGCAATATAGAAGAGAAGGTAAAAAGAAAGTTGTTGTTATAAAAGAAATAATGGGACAAGGTGCAATGCATGATAACTTAATATTACCAGTTGAACCAGTTGGTACATTAGGAGCTCAACCAAACGTTGACTTAGGAAACATGCCAGTTGTATTATCTCCACTTGAAGTATTAGATGGTGGTATCCATGCATTAACTTGTATAGGACCTGCATCAAAAGAAATGTCAAGACATTACTGGAGAGAGCCATTAGTAATAAGAGCTATGCAAGATGAAGAAATAGATTTAGTAGGTGTTGTATTTGTTGGTTCTCCACAAGTAAATGCTGAGAAATTCTATGTATCTAAGAGATTAGGTATGTTAGTTGAAGCTATGGAAGTTGATGGAGCTGTAGTAACTACTGAAGGTTTCGGAAACAACCATATAGATTTCGCATCTCACATAGAGCAAATAGGTATGAGAGGTATACCAGTAGTTGGTGTAACTTATTCAGCAGTTCAAGGTGCTCTAGTTGTTGGTAATAAATACATGACTCACATGGTAGACAATAACAAGTCTAAGCAAGGTATAGAAAATGAAATATTATCAAACAATACATTAGCTCCAGAAGAGGCTATAAGAATCATGGCTATGCTTAAAAATGCTATTGCAGGTGTAGAAGTTAAAGCTCCTGAAAGAAAATGGAATCCAAATGTTAAGTTAAATAACATAGAGGCTATAGAAAAAGCTACAGGAGAAAAAATAGTATTAGAAGATAATGAGCAATCTTTACCAATGAGTAAGAAGAGAAGAGAAATATACGAAAAAGACGAAAACTAAAATTTAGATAATAACTAAGATTTAGATAACAATATAAATTTAGATCCAAGTTTAAAATAAGTATAGAGAGGTAAAATTATAATGGATAGATTAAAATATATCTCATCAGAGACTTTTTATGAGGGTGTTATAGTCGAAATCATGGGTGGTGGAGTAACTATAGACCTAAAAGGTAGACTTGGACAATTTAAAATACCTAATAGAATGCTTATAACTGACTACGAACTTAAGATAGGTCAAGAGGTTGGATTCATGCTAAGCTATCCTGAGGTATTAAGTCCAGAACCTAATCATGAGTATGTAGAAAATATTAGGAGAGAAAAAGAAAAGCAAGCAGAAATGCAAGCTAAAAAGAAGCAAGAAGAAGAAAAATAATAATAATTAATCGTTTGAAAATAGAAGGGAGAGGAAATATATGAGCCTTACAACAGTACAAGGACTTCAATCTGAAATATTTGTTCCAATAACACCTCCTCCAGTTTGGACTCCTGTAACTAAAGAATTAAAAGATATGACTATAGCTTTAGCTACAGCAGCTGGTGTTCACTTAAAATCTGACAAGAGATTCAATCTAGCAGGAGATACTACTTTTAGAGCTGTACCTAACACAGCTACAGTTGATGAAATGATGGTATCACATGGTGGATACGATAATGGAGATGTAAATAAAGATATAAACTGTATGTTCCCTATAGATAGATTACATGAATTAGCTGCAGAAGGATTTATAAAAGCAGTAGCTCCTATGCACTATGCATTCATGGGTGGTGGAGGAAACCAACATGTCTTCACTGAAGAAACTGGTCCTGCTATCGCTGCTAAACTTAAAGAAGAGGGAGTAGACGGTGTAGTCATGACAGCTGGCTGAGGTACTTGCCATAGAACTGCCGTGATCGTGCAGAGAGCAATAGAGGAAGCTGGAATACCTACAATAATAATCGCAGCTCTTCCTCCAGTAGTTAGACAAAACGGAACTCCTAGAGCAGTTGCTCCATTAGTTCCAATGGGTGCTAATGCTGGTGAACCACATAACATAGAAATGCAAACACATATATTAAGAGATACATTAGAGCAATTAGTTGCTATACCATCTGCTGGTAAGATAGTTCCATTACCATACGAATATAAAGCTCACGTTTAAAATGTAATTTATATTTGAAAATACAAAACCCTTCTCCTACATAATTAGGAGAGGGGTTTTAAGAACAAAGGTGGCTATTATGGAAGAAAAAATAATGAGAAGACTTGTTATAAAACCGTTTCATATGAATGAAGTTAATTTCGGTTCAAAAACTTCTATAAAGAAAGATGTACTTACAATTGATTTATCAAGTATAGATGAAATAAAAGCAAGAGAAGATTTAATAACAGATATAAAAGTAGATATTATAAAACCTGGAGACTATGACAGGGAAATTAATACTATTATGGACATTATACCAATATCAACCAAAGTTTTAGGCAGATTGGGAGAGGGAATTACACATACTTTAACTGGTGTATATGTAATGCTAACTGGTGCAGACGAAGATGGAAATCAAATGCATGAATTTGGTTCCTCAGAAGGAATTTTGAGTGAACAAATGGTGTTTGGTAGATATGGGACTCCATCAGTTGAAGACTATATAATCCATGTGGATGTAACTCTTAAGGGAGGTTTACCTTTTGAAAGAACACTTCCACTTGCAGCATTTAAAGCATGTGATGATTTTATACAAGAAATAAGAACGTCTTTGAAAATGGAAGACGGAAGAAATGCTACTCAAGTTCGTGAATATTTTGACAAAATTCGACCAAATGCAAAAAAGGTTGTCATAGTAAAACAAATAGCAGGTCAAGGGGCTATGTATGACAATCAGTTATTCTCAAAGGAACCTAGTGGTTTTGAAGGAGGAACATCAATTATAGATATGGGAAATGTACCTATGATTATATCTCCTAATGAATATAGAGATGGTGCCCTTAGAGCTATGACTTAAGAGAGGTGGATATTATGGGAATAGGACCTTCAACAAAAGAAACATCTCTTCATCACTTTAGAGACCCACTTTTGGATATAGTTGAAAGTGATAAGGATGTAGATTTACTTGGAGTAATAGTAGTAGGAACTCCAGATGGAAATGAAAATAAAACTTTTGTAGGACAGAGAACAGCTGCTTGGCTGGAAGCTATGAGAGTAGATGGAGCTATAGTCTCTTCAGATGGTTGGGGAAACTCACATGTTGACTATGCTAATACATTTGAAGAAATAGGAAAAAGAGATATACCTGTAGTTGGAGTAACATTTAATGGTACTCAAGCTAAGTTTGTTGTAAGCAATCAATATATGGATACCATAGTTGATATGAACAAATCAAAAGAAGGTATTGAGACAGAAGTTGTTGGAGAAAACAACACAAATGAGATTGATGCTAAAAAAGCTTTGGCATTTTTAAAATTAAAAATGAGAAAGCATGGATAAAAAATTTAAGTAAGGGGATGAGTTTTGTGGGAATTTCTACATCAATGAAAAACACATCACTTCAGATTTTTAGAGACCCATTACTTGATTTAATAGACAATGATCCTGACGTAGATTTGCTAGGAGTAGTTGTAGTTGGTACATCAGAGCACAATGAATGGAAATCCTTTTTATCAGCCAGGCTTGGAAGATGGGTTGAAGCATTGCGACCTGATGGAGTGATTATAACCTTAGATATGGCAGGAAACCAGCATATTGATTTTACAAATGCTATATCAGAGTTTGTAAAATCAGACATACCTACAGTAGGTCTTACTATTATGGGAGCAGATGGTCTAGTAGTTACCAATCAGTATTTAGATAAAGCTACCATAATTGATTATAAAAAGACAACAGGCTACATAGAAACAGAAGTAGTTGGAGACAATCACTTGGATGAAGTTGATGTAAAAAAAGCATTAGCTTTTCTAAAACTAAAAATGCGTAAAAACGCAAAATAAACCTAAGGGGGAATTTGATATGAAATTTAGCAGAAGTATACAAGCTATAGACTCTCATACAGCAGGAGAAGCAACTAGAATAGTTGTAGGTGGAATACCTAACATAAAAGGAAATTCTATGCCTGAGAAAAAAGAATATTTAGAAAAAAATCTAGATTATTTAAGAACTGCTATAATGTTAGAGCCAAGAGGACATAATGATATGTTTGGTTCTGTAATGACTCAACCTTGTTGCCCAGATGCTGACTTTGGAATAATCTTCATGGATGGTGGCGGATACCTTAACATGTGTGGCCATGGTACAATAGGAGCTATGACAGCAGCTATAGAAACAGGTGTAGTTCCAGCAGTAGAGCCTATAACTCATGTAGTTATGGAAGCTCCAGCAGGAATAATAAGAGGGGACGTTACAGTTGTAGATGGAAAAGCTAAAGAAGTATCATTCTTAAACGTACCAGCTTTCTTATATAAAGAAGGTGTTGAAGTTGACTTACCAGGTGTTGGAACAGTTAAATTTGATATATCATTTGGTGGAAGCTTCTTTGCTATAATACATGCAAGTCAATTAGGTTTAAAAATAGAACCTCAAAATGCTGGTAAATTAACTGAACTAGCTATGAAACTTAGAGATATAATAAACGAAAAAATAGAAATACAACATCCAACTTTAGCTCATATAAAAACTGTAGATTTAGTTGAAATATATGATGAGCCAACTCATCCAGAAGCTACTTACAAAAACGTAGTTATATTTGGTCAAGGTCAAGTTGACAGATCTCCATGTGGAACTGGAACAAGTGCTAAATTAGCTACTTTACATGCTAAAGGTGAATTAAAAGTAGGAGAAAAATTCGTATATGAAAGTATATTAGGAACTTTATTCAAAGGTGAAATAGTTGAAGAAACTAAAGTTGCAGATTTCAATGCTGTAGTACCTAAAATAAGTGGTTCTGCTTATATAACTGGATTTAATCACTTTGTAATAGATGAAGAAGATCCACTTAAACATGGATTTATTCTTAAATAGAAACAAATAAATTGGGAAATTAAAATAGAATAGTAACCTCTTGCTGGTTACTATTCTATAGCTTTTAGGCTATAAGATTCAGAATATATAAAAAAATAAAAAAACAGGAGGATGGATTATGGTAGCAATCTTAAAGGCATTATACGTAGTATTCGCAGCAATCTTTGCAGTTGTATTTGGTAAAGACGTAGCTAAAGCAAACAAAGAGGGGAAACTAGAAGAACAAAGTACTCCAAAAGTTGCTGTAACAGGATTTATAACAGATTTTTTTGATACATTAGGAATAGGCTCATTTGCTCCAACAATAGCAATGTCAAAAGCTTTAAAATTAAACATACCAGATAAGAAAATGCCTGGTACGTTAAACGTAGCACATACTATTCCAGTTGTTACTGAAGCATTTATATTTACATCAATCATACCAGTTGATGGTGTAACTCTAGTATCTATGGTTGTAGCAGCAGCAGTTGGTTCATATATAGGTGCAGGAATAATAGCTAAAATGGACGAAAGAAAGATACAAATGGTTATGGGTGTGACTCTAGCATTAACAGCAATATTAATGTTATTAGGTCATCCTTGGGTTAATGTATTACCAGGTGGAGGAAATGAATTAGGTCTTACTGGTGTTAAGTTAGTAATAGGTGTAGTAGGTAACTTTATACTAGGTGCTTTAATGACAGCTGGTATAGGACTATATGCTCCAGGTATGGCAATGGTTTACTTCTTAGGAATGTCTGCAAAAGTTGCGTTCCCAATAGTTATGGGTTCTTGTGCATTATTAATGCCAGTTGCAAGTATGAAATTCATAAAAGAAGATGCATATACTAAAAAAGCATCAGTTATAATAGCTATCTGTGGTTTAATAGGGGTTTTCGTAGCAGCATATATAGTAAAAACTTTACCAATGGATATATTAAAAGCATTAGTAATAATAGTTATAGCTTACACTTCTGCTACAATGATAATGGCTGCAAATAAAAATAAAAAGACTGCTTAGTATTTATTAAATATTACAGCTAACAATAAAAATTATAAACTGCTTTGGAACGTTAATATTAATGTTCTAAGGCAGTTTTTTATTTATTAGATATAATTATATAAAGCAATTAGTGTGCCAATTATACAACATATATATAAGTTTAGTAAATTAAGTATAAATATAGCTATATTTTCTAAAGTTAAGGTGTAAACTGAAGTTAAATATTTAAATTTAATACTAGATATAAGAAAAAAAGTTAATATATTGATGTATATTAACAAAAATATTAGTATAATAAGTCGAATATAACTTATAATTGAAGAAAATTGAGTTTATAATGACTTGATAGTTATCTGAATCATTTGAATTAATTTGAAATATTGATATTGCTTATGTGTATAAATTAGCCTTGAGTTATATATGACTTAAAAGTAGATAAGGAGTAATTTAATAATTAATTTTGATTAAAATAAATAATATATTGTATGAATCCATAATAGTTTTACAAACTTTAAATCAAAAGATTAAATGAAATTTATAAATAAATAAAAAGTTTTAAACAGCAATCAAAGATTTGTAATAAAATACATCACTCACAAATATATTTATTATATAAGCTGATACCAGAAATATAAGAATTAACAATTGTGGAGGGATAAAATATGATAGCTGTTAAAGATGAGAATAACGTAGTAAACTTAAGAGGGGAGTTAGACAATAAGCTAGAATTTAGTCATGAGATATTTGGAGAGAAATTTTATAATGTGAAAATAAAGATAAACAGACTAAGTGATTCCTTTGATACACTTCCTATGACTGTGTCAGAGAGACTTCTTCAAGATATTGATATCAATAAACAAAATTTAGTCAATGTTGTAGGTCAATTGAGATCATATAATAAAACCTTAAATAATAAAAATAGATTAGTGCTTACAGTATTTGTTAGAGAAATAAAGGCTATAGAAGAGGAAAATAAAGACCCAAACAGCATATTTCTAGATGGGTATGTATGTAAAGAGCCTGTGTATAGGAAAACTCCTTTAGGAAGGGAAATAACTGATTTATTGGTAGCTATAAACAGACCTTATAATAAATCTGATTATATACCATCAATAGTCTGGGGGAGAAATGCAAAGTTTGCAAAAAACTTAAAAGTTGGTGATAGAATACAGCTTTGGGGTAGAGTTCAAAGTAGAGAGTATGAGAAAAAAATAGATGAGGATAATGTAGTGAAAAAAATGGCATATGAAGTATCTATATCAAAAATAAAAAAATTAGATGAAAATAATAATGATTAAATATTAAAAATATATTGTTTTTTCATTAAAAAAACTAATAAATTTGCTATAATAATATATTAAAAATAAATAAAGATTGTTTAAAAAAATACTAATGAAATATCTCTTGAATAGTTGCTCGCCATTTATTATAATGTAATCTGTACATAATTTATAATTGAGAAAATGAAGAGGTGAAGCATTGTGAAAAGCATATTATATCAGATAAATAGACAGCCAGTTAAAGCTAAATATACATCTGATGAATTAGAATGTTTTTTGGATACAATTGAGTATAATGTAGGGGATAAAATATTGCTTGTTGGCCATATAGGAAACCTAGGCAAGAGATTAAGAGGTCTTGGTACTTCTGTGACTATACTAGAGAATAGTAACTATGAAGATGTATGTTATTCTTTAGTATATAATGAAAATTGCAATGTAGTTAAAGGTAAGTTAGAGTTTTTGCCGTTTGATGATAATCAGTTCAACAAGATAATAATAGTAGACCAATTTAATGTTATTACAGATTGTGAAAAAGCTTCATCTGAAATACAAAGAGTTTTAAAAGGTAATGGAGAGGTTATATTAGAAGATTTAAACTTAAAAAATTTAAAAGTTAAACTAAACTATCTTAAGCATAAATTTTGTGGTTCTGTAGCAAAGATTCACTATCCACATGAAGTATTTAATATATTTTCAAGATTAAATTTTGATGGTATGATTAAAGAGTCAAATAAATTAAAATATATTTATGTGGGAAAAAGAAGATAAATGAGTTAAAATATAAATATGGATATAATATAAAAGACTAGGTTAAGCCTAGTCTTTTGTTATAAGGAGATGTAGATATGGAAATAAATTATGAGTTAATAATAATTGTTATGCTCTTTGTAATCCTAATGTCAATTCAATTTACTTTAAATAAGATATATTTAATCCTTAAGGAAATAAGACAAATACTTATGTTAAGAAAAAATAAGGAATGATAACTATGATAGATTTAGAATATATAAAATCTGATATTCAGAACATAGCTGAAGCTATAGTTTCAGTACTCAATATAGATGTAACTATAGTAAATAGAGACTTATTTAGGATTGCGGGGACAGGTATATATGTAGATAAAATAGGTGAAAAAGTAGATAAATATACAGCTTTTAAAAAGTCACTTACAGAACAAATTACAATACTAATTGATGACCCAAAGAGCAGTGATATATGTAGAGAATGTTATAAAAATAATGTCTGTGTGGAGTTTGCAGAAGTATGTTGCCCAATTATATGTGATGGAGAGTCTCATGGTGTTATAGGTCTTATAGCATTTACGAAAGAACAAGCACAGATTATAGAAAATAATAAAAGTGGACTTATAAACTTTTTATGTAAGATGGCAGACTTGATATCCAATAAACTAAAAGCTCAAATTAAAACGTACGAACTAGAATTAGAAAAGAAAAAATTAGAGACTTTATTAAACAATATGGATAAAGCTGTTGTGTCCATTGATGTAGATGGTAAGATTGATAAATATAATTCAAAGTTTAAAGAGCTTTTCAATCTAAAGGACAATATAACTGGGAAAGATATATTCACTGAGCTAGATTTTATAAAGAAACCTTCTATAAATAACTTTAAGAAGGACAAATCATGTAGCTTTTTTTATAGGAGATACGGATATGATTCAAAAGGGATATATAACATCAATAAAATAGTATTAAAAAATGAACTAAAAGGATATGTTATTGACTTTATAGATAAAAGAGATGCTATAAAAAACTACAATAAGATGAATAAAGATTATAAGATAAAACTGGAAAATATAATTGGAGAGAGTATGGCTATAAGAAATTCAAAAAAAGAAGCCTTAATGGCTTCTAAATCTACTTCAACAGTACTTATTACTGGTGAAAGTGGAACAGGTAAAGAGCTATTTGCAAGAGCTATACACAACCATAGTAATAGGGTAGATAATCCTTTTATAGCTGTAAACTGTGCAGCGATACCAGATAATTTATTAGAGAGTGAATTATTTGGATATGAAGAAGGTGCTTTTACAGGGGCTAAAAAAGGTGGAAAACTTGGTATGTTTGAAATAGCCCATAAAGGAAGCATATTTTTAGATGAAATAGGAGATATGAGTTTGCATTTACAGTCAAAGTTGTTGAGGGTATTACAAGAAAAAGAGCTCAACAAGATTGGTAGTAAATCTAATGTTCTTATAGATGTAAGAATTATTGCTGCGACAAATAAAGATTTAGAAAAAATGGTTCAGAATGAAACTTTTAGAGAAGATTTATATTATAGATTAAATGTCATACCAATAAAGCTCCCAAGTTTAAGAGAAAGAAAAGATGATATACCACTTATAATAAAGCATATGATTAGAGAATACTCAAAAAAACTAGATAAAAATGTTATCGATATAGATACTAGGGTTGTCGATGCTATGATTGAATATAGGTGGCCAGGGAATATAAGAGAATTGCAGAATATTATTGAATACAGTGTGAATATGTCTTCATCTCCAATAATTACGATGAATGTAATTCCTCAGAAGATTAAAAATACATCAATAGAAGAATTAGAAGTTAGAAGTGATAAGATAATTCCATTAGAAGAACTTGAGAAAATTGAGATAATAAAAGCTTTAAATAAATACAAAGATTATAAAAGAGATAAAGAATTAACAGCCAAGGCACTTGGAATATCAAGAGCCACATTATATAGAAAAATTGAAAAATACAATATAATTTCTTAGTGATATAAAGTAATATAAGAATACAATAAAAAGTGATATAAAATTTAACTGTAAACAAATAACAATAGTCTATAAAGAGTAGTGGATGCTTAAATCCTGAGAATCTAAAAAATAGTAACTATTAAAATAATAATCGTCTCAAAATGATATAGAATCTCATTTTGAGATTTTTTTTTGTCTTTTTGCGAAATTGTCATCTATTTAGCGAGTAAAAAAAATATAAAATCTATATCTGAGTAAAAAAAAATATAATTAAAAGCAGTTATTTCAATGGATATACAATATCAAAGTGAAAAAATTGAAAAAAATAAAAAATGTGGCATGTATTTTGCTATAAATATAGATAAGAAATTATTTAATAAAATTATTTAAGTACTAAAATTAAACTTAATTGGGAGGTTTATATATAATGAGAGATATAAGAAAAGAATTAGTGGAAATGTTAAAAGCAGAGGTTAAACCAGCAGTAGGATGTACTGAACCAGTAGCTTTAGCTCTAGCATGTGCAAAGGCAAAAGAATTACTAGGAGAAGAAATAGTAGAAAATCACATGTTAGTTAGCCCTAGTATCTATAAAAATGGTATGTGTGTAGGTATACCAGGAACTGAAAGATTAGGATTAAAAATAGCAGCAGCTCTAGGGATAATAGGAGGACATTCTGAAAACGGATTAAGTGTATTAGAAACTTTAACAAAGGAAGAAGTTAAAATAGCAGAAGATTATATGGACAATACTCCTTTATCAATAACACCTGCTGATACAAGAGAGAAAGTTTTTATAGAAGTTGCATTAAAAGGAGCAAATCATAATGCTAAAGTTAGAATAAGAACTAAACATGATAACTTTACATTTTTAGAAAAAGATGGAGAAGTATTATTGGATAATGAACCAAAAGTATCAGTTTCAAATGCTTCAGCAGAAAAAGTTGAGAGCTTAATGGATACTGTAACTATACAAGAATTAATAAAGAATGTAGAAGGCATTGATTTTAAAGATATAGAGTTTTTACTAGATGGAGTAAAAATGAATGAAGAAATGGCTGAATATGGATTGAAACAAAAGACTGGAATTGGTGTTGGATACGGAATCAAAAAGTCTATGGAAGAAGGTCTTTTAGGTAATGATGTTATAAACTATGCAATGATGTTAACTGCTGGAGCTTCAGATGCAAGAATGGCAGGAGTAAAAATGCCTGTTATGAGTTCAAATGGTAGTGGAAATCACGGATTAACAGCAATTCTTCCAATTGTTGCTTACAACAAAAAATTCCCACAATCTGATGAAAGACTAGCAAAAGCTTTAGCTATATCTCATTTAGTAACTGGTTATATTAAGAATTATACAGGTAGATTATCTGCTGTATGTGGCTGTGGAGTTGCAGCATCTACTGGAGCAACTGCTGGTATATCTTGGCTTATGGATGGAAGCGAAAAACAAATAGAAGGTGCAATAGAAAATATGATAGCTGACTTAAGTGGAATGATATGCGACGGAGCAAAAGCTGGTTGTGCATTAAAATTATCATCTGCTGCATCTGCTGCAATACAAAGTGCTATAATAGCTAAGCAAGACTGTTTTGTACCACCATTAAATGGTATAGTTGGTTCAAGTGTTGAGCAAAGTATACAAAACTTAGGAAGAGTAAGTGATAAAGGTATGTCTATAACAGATGAGATAATATTAAATGTAATGAATGACATGAATAAAGTTGATTAATATATTACAATATTTCTTATATTGCAATATATAGTAAAGCTGATATAAATAAATTTAATTAGTACCCTCTAATAAATTATGATTATGTATAAATGGGAAAAACTTGCTAGTGCAAGTTTTTTCTTTTTTGTCTAAAATATATAGTATATGATTTAGTAGAGATATATGATTTACTTAAAATAGATAATATCTTGTTAATAATTGTTGAATATACTTAAAAACTCAATAATATTGGCTAATATTGAATAAGAGTATTGAAAAAGTGAGCAATCTCTTATAAAATTAAGAAGGATTATTACAATTGGAGGTCTTTTTATGGATATAGAAACAAAAAAATGGGAAGTATTGTATTCAGAAGAAAAAATTAATGATAAATTAAAAGAATTAGGAGCAATTATAGAGAAGGACTACAAAGATAAAAATCTTATGATTGTGTCTCTATTAAAAGGAAGTTTTATATTTTGTGCAGATTTAGTTAGAAATATAAACTTACCTCTTAGAGTCAACTTTATGACTACTTCTAGTTATGGAAACAGTGAAGAAAGCACTGGAACAGTTAAGGTTGTTTCAGATGTAACTACTGATATAAAAGGATATGATGTATTGGTTGTAGACGATATTACTGACTCTGCCTTAACTATGGATTTTGTTTTAAAGCATCTAAAAGCTAAAAATCCTGCTAGTTTAAAATGTTGTGTACTTTTAGACAAGCCAAGCAGAAGAAAGGTTGATTTAGTACCAGATTATTGTGGGTTTGAGATAGAAGACAAATTCGTAGTAGGATATGGATTTGATTTTGGGGATTACTATAGGAATGTTCCTTATATATTTAATGTAACTGATGAAGATAGATAAGCAATTATTTAATTTTATAGGTATCTCGATATGATTTTGATAAATTATATTGAGGTACCTTTTTATTTTTAGGTCTGATTTGGAATTATCTTCTATTTATATCAAGCTATAAGTCCAACATAGTAAAATTGTTTTGATAGTTTTATCCAAGTTTTAATTCTGTGTTTGGAAATATAAAAAATTTTAAAAATTTGATAGGAAATACGATTTTTAATTGTATTAGTAGTTGTAGAAGCTTTTACAAAGGAGGAGTTAACTTGGAGGATAAATTGATAATTAAAAATATAATAAAGAAAAAAGAAAAGGGTATGGAAATGCTTATAGATGAGTATGGGAATTTTATAGCATCTATAGTTAGAAGGACTCTTATGAATGCTAAAATTTATGAGGAAGAATGTATTGATGATGTGCTTTTGGCAATTTGGAATAACATAGAAAAATTTGATAATGAAAAAAACTCTTTTAAAAACTGGATAGGTTCTATTTCTAAATACAGAGCGATTAATTATAGGAAAAAGTATATAAGTAGTAACACTTATTTAAATATAGAACATGAAGAAATACCATATATAGATAAAGAGTTGAGTATGAGAGAAATTGAAGAGGAAATAAATGACCTTATAGGCACATTAAATGATAAAGATGCAGAAATTTTTAGAAGATATTATTTAGAAGATATATCACTAAAGGATATAGCTATACAAAATGAAACCACTGTTGAAAACTTACATAATAGATTATCAAGAGGAAGAAAGAAGTTGAGGCTGCATTTAAATAAAAAGAAAGTTTAGAGATAAGATAATTAAGAATTTAAATATAGAAAATATAGAATAAAAGGAGAATTTTTATGAAAGATAAATTTGATTTATTTAATGAAACAAATATAGATATAGAAAAATACGATGATGTTGTATTAAGTAATAAAGAAAAAGATGAAATGAAGAAGAGAATGAAATCTAAGGTTCAATATAGTAAAAAGAATAATTTTAAGAGATATGCTTTAGTAGGAGGATTATCAGTGGTTATTTTAGGTTCAACTGCATTTACTAATGAAACTACCTTAGCATATATGCAACATCTTGGAAAGCAGATAGAATATTTCTTTAATAAGGATACTGAGGAACTTAAACCTTATAAAAATATTGTAGATGATATTGCTACAGATAAAGGAATAGATATAAAGTTAAATGAGATTATGCTTGGCGATGGAGAATTATTTTTAAATATAAGTGTTGATGATAGCAAACTTGATAAAGATGCTTTGGGATTAAAGAAACAAGAAGGATTTTTAGGAATTGATGATATCAAAATAAAGGTTGGAGATATGAATTTTGTTTCAATAACAGGTCCTTCCACATCAGAAAAAAATAAAGATGGTACCACTAATATGGTTATGACTTGTAAGCTTGATAATCTGGATAAAGATGGAGATGGAAAAGGCGATATTGAAAATTTTGATTTACTAAAAAATGTGGATTTAAATAAAGACTATGATATAAATATAAGTATAAATAAAGTTGAGTATGAATTAAATAAAGATATAAAAACATCAAAAGAGATAGAGATAGGAAATATGGGAGGAGTAGAGGGTGAACACCTAAATGGCTATCTTAGCGGGAATTGGACATTTAATACAAGTATAAATGGTTCAAATATAGTCAAAGATACAAGAGTTTATAATGTAGATAAAAATGTAAAATTAAAAAATAAAAATATTGATGTAGATTTAGTCTTAAAAGAAGTAAGAGTCTCTCCTACGAAAATCAGAGTGATTTATGGATTTAAAACTAACAAATATAATTTCAATAAAGGTGATGATACACCAAAGATACTTGAGTTTGCACTTAAAGATGGAAGAGGAAAAGATTTAGAATTACTTAGTGGAGCAGGAGGTTATGACTTAAGTTACTCTAAGGGTAATTATATTGAATCTTCTTTAGAGTATGAAATTAAGAAAGATGTTAAAAACCTAAAAATAACGCCAACAATAGAAGATTGGAGTAAAGAAATTAATAATATAATAGAATTTAAAAATCAAAGTATAGATGTTGATATAAGTAAATAGATGTATTATCACATAATAAATTGTCTGTTCATATAATTATATAGAGCAATGTTAGATACTTGTATAATATTGCTCTAATTTTAAAATAGAGAGGATTTATTATATGGATGATTACAAAGACAATTTAGGTCCAAGTTTATATCAAGATGTAGGGCCAACGGGACCAACAGGACCAACAGGTCCGACAGGTCCTAAGGGAGCAACAGGGGCAACAGGAGCAAATGGAATAACAGGCCCAACAGGAAATACAGGAGCAACAGGAGCAAATGGAATAACAGGCCCAACAGGAAACACAGGAGCAACAGGAGCAAATGGAGCAACAGGAGAAACAGGACCTAGAGGGGCAACAGGGGCAACAGGAGCAAATGGAATAACAGGTCCAACAGGAAATACAGGAGCAACAGGAGCAACAGGAGCAACAGGAGCAACAGGAGCAGATGGAGCAACAGGTCCAACAGGAGCAACAGGAGCAACAGGAGCAGATGGAGCAGTAGGTCCAACAGGGGCAATAGGAGCAACAGGTCCAACAGGAGCAGCAGGGGCAATAGGTCCAACAGGGGCAACAGGGGCAAATGGAGCAACAGGGGCAACAGGAAATACAGGAGCAACAGGAGCAGATGGAGCAACAGGTCCAACAGGAGCAACAGGAGCAACAGGAGTGTTGGCGTCAAATAATGCACAGTTTGTAGTGTCTTCTACAACCTTAACAAATAACTCATTAGTTACATTTAACTCATCATTTATAAATGGAACTAATATAACTTTACCAACAAGTAGTACTATAAATCTTGCAGTGGGAGGTATATACAATGTATCTTTTGGTGTGCGTGCGACACTTTCACTTGCAGGATATATGTCAATCACTACTAACTTTAATGGAACTGCTCAAAGTAACTTTATTGCAAAAGCAGTAAATACACTTACATCATCAGATGTAAGTGTAGGGTTAGATTTCTTAGTCGATGCCAGAGCAGCAGCTGTTACTTTAAGCTTTACTTTTAATTCAACTACATCAGGGACTTCAGCGGCTGGATTTGTCTCAGTATATAGAATACAATAATTTGCCATAGGGGAAAAAATATAAAATAGCAAATATAGTAATGTATAACAGTAGGTAAAATATTAACTGAAAAGTGCTGTTAACAAGAAAGAAAATGATGTAGAGGTTATAATTTTTTAGAAAGTATATTAAAAAATCTCAATCTATTTATAAATAGATTGAGATTTATTATGTATAAAAAAATTATCCTAATATATCTGACATTTTATAAAGCCCAGACTTTCTACCAACTAAAAATTTAGCGGCAACTATAGAACCATCTGCAAAGACTTCATCAGATTGAGAATGGTGACTTAATGTAAGAACTTCATTATCACCTGCAAATATAACATCATGGTCACTGATTATATTACCACCTCTTATAGAGTGTATTCCAATTTCATTTGATTTCCTTTTACAATCTCTACCATATCTTCCATATCTATTTTCACTTTCAGGTAAGACCTCTTTAATTGCATTGGCTATCATATTAGCAGTACCACTAGGAGCATCTTCCTTTCTGTTATGATGCTTTTCTATGATTTCAATATCAAAGCTTTCTAACATTTTTGATGCATCTTTAACTAATTTTATTAAAATATTTACACCTAGAGATGTATTTGAGGATAATAATATAGGAATATTTTTTGATGCTTTTTCTATTTTATTTAATTCATCCTCATCATATCCAGTAGTAGCTAATACTACAGGGGTATTGTTTTTTAGTGCGTATGATAAGATTGGGTTCAAAGTTTCATGATGTGAGAAATCTATTATAACATCAGCTTTTTCAGTTACATCAGTCATTGTCTTAAAAAGTTTCGTATCACCATGATAAGTATTTTCATCAGCAGACCTAGCTACACCACAAACTAACTCTAATTCACTATCTTTTTTTACACATTCTGCTAACACTCTTCCCATCGTTCCATTATAACCGCTAATTATAACTTTTAACATAAAATCCTCCTATGAAATTAATAAAAATTTGTTATATTTCTATAAGTTTATTTTATCACTAATATAATTTATATAAAATAATATTAGTCATAATAAACTTATAATTTGCTGGATATTAAAAAATTTTATTTATATTTAACATATATTAAATATAAGTTTGTATATCTTAAAATTTACTTAAAAATCAATATTAATATATTAAAATCAATAAAGATACATCTTTAAAAATATATAAATTTAGAGTATTAATTTTAAACCCAACAATTTGAGCATTAAAAGTGATATTATTAAATTAGAAGTATCTTAACTTAATATAATAAGATGGGAGAGGTGGCTATGTTAAATGAAGAAAAAACTTATCAAGAAAAGGATGCTAAAGCATTTAATGGAGTAGTAGCTTTGATAATGATTATCTTGTTTTTAGTAGTTTCAATAGGTGTTATGGTTTTTGGAATAATAAAACTTGACAATGGATTCACTGGAATAGGTTCGTTTATGTTAGTTTTAAGTATTTTATTTATAGTGATAGATTTTATACTGTGCTTTGGACTAAAAATGATTAACCCAAAAGAAGCTATAGTTCTAGTTTTATTTGGGAACTACTATGGAACTATAAAAAAAGAAGGATACTATTGGGTAAATCCATTTTGTTCAGCAGTAAATCCAACATCATCAGGAATTAATGTATCAAAATCTTCATCTACTGAAAAAGTAGATATATCCTCTAATCCAAGAGGAAAGAAAGTATCTTTAAAAACAATGACTCTTAATAATGAAAAACAAAAAGTTAATGACTTATTAGGAAATCCTATTATAATAGGTGTTGTTGTAATTTGGAAAGTTATAGATGCAACTAAAGCTGTATTTAATGTTGATAATTATAATACTTTTTTATCAATTCAATGTGATTCAACTATTCGTAATGTTTCAAGACTTTATCCATATGATGTGTCTGAAGATGGTGATGAAAAATCTCTTCGTGGTAGTAGTCAAGAGATAGCAGATAAATTACAAAAAGAATTACAATCTAGGGTAGATATTGCAGGAATTGAAGTATGTGAAGTAAGAATTACTCACCTTTCTTATGCACCAGAGATTGCAGCGGCTATGTTACAACGCCAACAAGCAGAAGCTATAATAGCAGCACGTAAAAAGATTGTTGAGGGGGCTGTAAGTATGGTAGAGATGGCATTAACTAATTTAAGTGAGAATAATGTCGTGACTTTAGATGAGGAACATAAAGCAGCTATGGTGAGCAATTTATTGGTTGTTCTTTGTGGTAATAAAGATGCACAACCAGTAGTAAATAGTGGCTCAATTTATTAGTATAAAAGTAATATCATTAAATTAAGAGTATTTAATTAATATGTAATAAAGTCAAGAGTGCTTAGCTTGTATATAAGAAAATCAGTAAATTAAGGATATTTTAATTAGAGTGTAAGAAAATCAATAAATTAAAAATGTTTAAATTGCATGCAAGTAAATTAAGGGGATGTAACAAAGATAAATTAAATAGCTATAAAAAAGAGGGTGTCTCTAATGAATTAAATTCATATAGAGACACCTTTTAATCAATAATATTATTTTATAATTAGTCTAAGCTTCTAAGGTCTTCCATAAGTTTAGTCTTGTCAGCCGTTTTTTCGTCTTTCATTTTTATAACTTTAGCAGGAGAACCAGCAACAACAGCACCAGCTTCTACATCAGTAGTTACAACAGCACCAGCTGCAACAACAGCACCTTTACCGATTCTAACACCTTCAAGAACAACTGCATTAGCTCCTATTAAAACATCATCTTCAACTATAACAGGAGTAGCAGAAGGTGGCTCTAAAACACCAGCAACAACAGCACCAGCGCCTAAATGAACATTTTTACCAAGAGTACCTCTAGCACCAATAACAGCATTCATATCTACCATAGAACCTTCACCGATAACAGCTCCTATATTTATAACAGCTCCCATCATTACAACAGCATTTTTTTCTATAGTAACCATATCTCTTATTATTGCACCTGGTTCGATTCTTGCATGTTCACTTAAAGTATTTTTTAGAGGAATAGCAGAATTTCTTCTATCATATTCCACATGAGTATCTATTATATCGTTACCATGTTTATCTAATACTTCCATTATATCTTCATAGTCACCTACAAATACATAAGAACCATTGTTTCCAAATACTTTAAATTTATCAGTTGATTGGAAATGTAAAGAGTTAGTATTTACATATACTTTAACAGGTGTTTTCTTTTTAACTTCTTTTATATATCTTGCTATTTCATAAGCATCGTTTAAATTTACCATTTGTTAATTCTCCTTGTATTTCATTATATTTCTTTTATTATATACTCAGATATACTAATTTATCAACTTTAGTATATACTTACTATTATTTATTTTTTAATAGCATTATTATTTTAGCATAATATTGAGTAAATTTATTTGTTATATCATATATTTTTACTTGTTTATATTTTTTACTTGTGATATAGATTTTTACTATCCTAACATACTATCCATGTTATAAAATCCTGGTTTTTGTTTAACCAAGTATTTAGCAGCAGCTATAGAACCACTTGCAAAAATACCACGAGATTGAGCTTGATGACTTATTGTAAGGACTTCATTATCTCCAGCAAATAGAGCATCATGTTCACCAACGATATTTCCACCTCTTATAGCGTGGATACCAACCTCATTTGGTTGTCTTTTTGCACTACGCCCATATCTACCATAATTATTTTCAACGTTTGGTAAAACCTCTTTTATAGCGTTAGCAATCATAACAGCTGTACCACTTGGGGCATCTACTTTTCTGTTGTGATGTTTTTCTATTATTTCTATATCGAATCCTTCTAATAATTTAGCTGCATCTTTAACCAATTTCACTAATACATTTACACCAAGAGACATATTATATGATTGGAATACAGGAATAACTTTAGCCGCTTCATGTATTCTATTAATTTCTTCATCATTATATCCAGTAGTAGCAATTACTAAAGGAGTTTTAGTTTTTAAAACATAAGATAAAATATTATCTAAATTAGAGTGATGAGAAAAATCTATAACTACATCAGCTTCTTCAACTATAGTATTCATATCTTCATAAATTTTAAGATTGCCTTCACAGCTATCCATACCTCTAGCTGCAACACAAACTAATTCTAGTTCACTATCATCTCTTATAGTATCGGCTAAAATCTTGCCCATTTTTCCATCATAACCAGTTGCTATAACTTTTAACATAATTTCCTCCTATGATTAAGGGCTAACTTTTGACCAAACTTAGTCTTTTATCATGCATTAATTTGTACTATGCATTAACTTTTAGTCCAAAGTTAACTAATTCTTTCTTTAATACCTCTAAGTTTGCTGGGTCCATTTCTGCTAGAGGAAGTCTTAAATCTCCAACATTGAATCCTAATAAATTCATTGCAGTCTTAACTGGTATAGGATTTACTTCTATAAATAAAGCAGCGATTAAAGCATCCATACCAAGTTGTAATTTTCTAGAACCTTCTATATCGCCTTCAAAGAATTTAGCTACTAAATCGTGTGTTTCTTGAGGGCAAACATTAGCAAGTACTGATATAACTCCTTGACCTCCTAAAGACAATAAAGGAAGTATAGTATCATCATTACCAGAGTAGATAGCAAAGTCGTCTGGAACTAAGCTAGCTATTTCTGCAACTTGTCCTAAGTCCCCACTAGCTTCCTTTACAGCAACTATATTATCTATCTTAGCAAGTTCAACTATGAGACTAGGGCTTATATTAACACAAGTTCTTCCAGGTACATTGTAAAGTATAATTGGAAGTTTAACACTGTTAGCGATTGTTTCAAAATGACGTTTAAGTCCAGCTTTATTGGCTTTATTGTAATAAGGAGTTATTATTAATAGAGCATCTACTCCTAATTTTTCAGCTTCTTGACTTAAATTAACTGAGTGCATAGTATCATTAGAACCACTTCCTGCGATAACAGGAACTCTTTTATTAACTTTTTCAACAACATACTTAATAGTAGCAAGTTGTTCTTCATCAGTCATAGTATTAGCTTCGCCAGTAGTACCACAAGCTACTATAGCATCAGTACCGTTAGCGATTTGGTATTCAACTAATTCACCTAATTTGTCAAAATCAACTTTGCTATCCTTTGTAAATGGAGTAACTAGAGCAACAGCAGAACCTTTAAATATCATAAAAAATCAATCCCCTCTTTTTTAGTTTTGTGTTTTATATTACAGTTACTTCTAATGCTTATCTTTACTTATTATTAATATTTTACAAAATCATATATTTATACAAATTTGTATACTATACTAAATCATATGATATAGCCATTTCAGCTATTTGGATTGCATTAGTTGCAGCACCTTTTCTTATATTGTCAGCAACAACCCAAAGGTTTACACCATTATCAACACTAAAGTCTCTTCTAATTCTTCCAACAAACACTTCATCTCTATCATCAAATTCTACAGCAGTTGGATATTCATTTTTAGCAGGATTATCAACTACTACAACTCCTGGAGCTTCTTCAAGTGTTTTTACTAAGTCTTCTAATTCAAATGGATTATTAAACTCAATGTTTATAGATTCACTATGACCATTTTTTACTGGAACTCTTACAGTAGTTGCAGTTATTTTTAAGTCGTAGTTATCAAGTATTTTCATAGTTTCGTTTACCATTTTCATTTCTTCCTTAGTATATCCATTTTCAGTAAATGAATCTATATGAGGAAGACAGTTATAAGAAATTTGATGTGGATAGAATCCAGTAGGATTACCAGTCATTCCTTTTTCTAAATCTTCAACCCCTTTAACACCAGAACCAGATACAGCTTGGTAAGTAGAGTAAACAACTCTCTTAATTTTGTATTTGTCATCAAGAGGTTTAAGAGGAACCATAGCTTGTATAGTAGAGCAGTTTGGATTAGCTATTATACCTTTATGTTTTTTTATAGCTTCTGGATTTACCTCAGGAACAACCAAAGGAACATCTGGATTCATTCTCCATTGACTAGAGTTATCTACTACCAAGATTCCATTTGATGCAGCTATTGGAGCATATTTTTCACTAATGCTTCCTCCAGCAGAGAATAACGCTATTTGTATTCCTCTATCAGTAAATGAAGTTTCTTTTAATTCTTCTACTATATATTCTTTACCACAAAACATTACTTTAGAACCAGCAGATTTAGAAGAAGAGAATAAAAATAGATTTTCTATTGGAAAATTTCTTTCTTCTAATACTTTTAAAAATGTTCTACCTACCATTCCAGTAGCACCAACTATTGCCACATTTACTTTTTTCATATTAAATTCACCCCAATTTTTAATTATTAAAACATTATTTGATTTTAGCTATACAAGTAAGATATGTTAATATTTTTATATGTCTAAAAACTTTAATATTATATTAACAACTTTAATTATATACAAAAAACGTACAAAGGTATACTTTGTACGTCTAGTTTATCACTCAAAGTAAACCCTGTAGCTCATCACCTATACAAATAAGTGACAGTATTACACATCTTATGTGTAATCCCAGAAAATATTATTGCAAGAAATATTTTCTTCGGCTATAAATCCTTTTTCCAATCATTAACGCTTGCCAGCTCCTATTGGATACTCTTATTTACAGCTACCTCTACCCTAGGTTAATAGGATATTAAAATTTGATTATTCTAATAATAATACATATTTTAGAAAAAATCAACTTATTTATAGAAATATTGCTAAAATTTAAATCCAAAATTTGTCAATTCTTGTTTTAAGACATTAAGATTAGCTTCTTCCATTTCAGCTAAAGGAAGTCTTAAATCTCCAACATTAAAACCTAAAATATTCATAGCAGTTTTAACTGGAACTGGATTTACTTCTATAAATAAGGCGTCAATTAAAGTATCCATATCAAGTTGTAATTTTTTAGAGCCTTCAATGTCACCTTCAAAGAATTTAGTTACTAAATCATGGGTTTCTTTAGGGCATATATTAGCAAGTACAGAGATAACACCACTTCCACCTAATGATAATAGAGGTAGTATAGTATCATCATTACCGGAGTATATAGCGAAGTCTTTAGGCACTAATTTAGCTATTTCTGCAACCTGAGCTAAATCTCCACTAGCTTCCTTCACAGCAACTATATTATCTATTTTAGCAAGCTCAGCCACAACAGATGGCTTTATATTTACCTTAGTTCTTCCTGGTACATTATATAAAATAATTGGTAATTTAACGCTTTTTGCTATTGTTTCAAAGTGAAGTTTAAGACCTTTTTCATTAGTCTTATTATAGTAAGGAGTTATGATTAAAAGACCATCCACTCCCAATTTTTCAGCTTCTTGGCTCATATGAACAGACAACATAGTATTGTTTGAACCAGTACCTGCTATAACTGGTATTCTCTTGTTGACTTTTTCAACTGTATATTTTATTACAGCAAAAATCTCAGATTCACTCATAGTAGTAGCTTCACCTGTTGTTCCACAAACAACTAGTGCATCTGTGTCATTTTCAATATGGTATTCGATTAATTCACCTAATTTTTCAAAGTTGACATTGTTATCCTCCGTAAATGGGGTAACTAAAGCAACAGCAGAACCTTTAAATAACATATAATCAAATCTCCTTTTTTATTTAAATTTAATTTTTTAAGTACAATAATAATTATAGTACAAATTAATTAATTTTAATAGGTATAGTTAATATCTTAACTGTATAAAGTAAGATATTTATATTATATTAATATTAAAAAAATTTAAAATAAATGTTTTATTCTCAAAATATGCATATTAATTTAATAAAATATACCAAAATGGAAATAAAAAATAAATTTTATGCGAATTTAATAACTAATAATTAATATATTTAGGTTATAATAAATATGTGCGTAAAAATAAATAATAAGCATTAACATAGAAAATTTAGGAGGAATAATATGGATACTTTAAAGGAACTTTTTAAAATAGGAAGTGGACCTTCAAGTTCTCATACTATGGGGCCACAAAGAGCAGCGGAAAGATTTAAAAATGAAAATCCAGATGCAGAAAGTTTTAGAGCAATATTATATGGTAGTTTAGCTGCTACAGGAAAAGGTCACTTAACAGATTATATAATTGAAAAAACTATAGCTCCAAAGAAAGTTGAAATCGTTTGGGAGGAAGATATAATAAAAGATTTTCATCCAAATGGAATGAAGTTTGAAGCTTTAGATAAAGATGGAAATGTGACAGCTGAATGGACTGTATATTCTGTTGGTGGAGGAACTATAGCAGAAGAAGGTCAAAGAAACAGTAAAAGCAATAGTATATATCACTTAGACACTATGGATGAAATAGTGAAATGGTGTAAAGAAAATAATAAAACTTTAGTTGATTTTGTGTTAGAATGTGAACCATCTGATATAAAAGACTATATAAAAACTATAAAAGATGCTATGAGAAAATCTATTGATGATGGACTAAGCACAGATGAAGTAATACCAGGTAAATTATTATTAAAAAGAAGAGCAAATAATTTTTATAAAGCGTATCAAGAAGATAAAAGTTTTTCAACACTTGTATATGCATATGCACTAGCAGCTTCAGAGCAAAATGCTTCTGGTAATATAATAGTTACAGCACCGACTTGTGGTTCTGCTGGGGTAATACCAGGAATATTCTTTGCAATGCAAGATTTTTATAAATACGATGATGAAAAAATAATTGAAGCATTACTTGTAGCTGGAATAATTGGAAATATAATAAAAACTAATGCATCAATATCTGGTGCAGAAGTAGGATGTCAAGGTGAGGTTGGAGCAGCTTGTTCGATGGCAGCAGCGGCAGTAGCGTATTTAAAGGGTGGTACTATAGACCATATTGAATATGCAGCAGAGATAGCACTTGAACATCATCTAGGAATGACTTGTGACCCTGTATATGGATATGTTCAAATTCCATGTATAGAAAGAAATGCAATGGCAGCTCAAAGAGCTTATGATGCAGCTAAGTATGCATTATTAACTGATGGCTCACATTCTGTCTCCTTGGACCAAGTCGTTGAAACAATGAAAGAAACTGGTATCGATATGATGGATAAATACAAAGAAACTGCAAAAGGTGGACTTGCTAAACACTTCTTCTCTTGCTAAAATTAAAAATTTTTCAATAATAATTCCCCTGTTTTGATTTATGAAACAGGGGAATTATTATTAATGGTGAATTATTTAATAATGCAAAATATTTTTATATTCAATTTAGTTTTTTATTTTTAAATATGAAAGTATATTATATAATATTTTAATTATAAGAGATATAGAAATATTTTTATAATAAATTATAATTTGGAGGAGATTACATGAGAGAGGCATCGTATTTACAAGAACAACTTTACAAGCATAGGAATGCATTAAATCCTATTGCAGAAATTGGAAGAAAAGAGTATAAGACTTCAAAATATATAAGGGATTATCTTGATAAAATAGGAGTTGAATATGAAGTTTATTTAGAAACAGGAATAGTAGGTGTGATAGAAGGTAAAAGGCCAAGAAAAGATATAGCTTTTAGAGCTGATATAGATGGTCTTCGTAGTGAAGAAGGTGTAAAACATTTATGTGGCCATGATGGACATGCTACTATATTGCTTGGATTAATTGAGTATTTAAATGATAATAAAGAAGATTTAAATGATAATGTTGTATTTATATTCCAACCAGCAGAAGAAGGGCCAGGTGGAGCAAAAGCATTGATAGATGCAGGTGTGCTTAAAAAATACAATGTGGATGAGATATATGGGCTTCATATATACCCAGAATTACCAGAAGGTTATGTAGGTACAAGAGAAGGATACTTCATGGCTCAAATAGGAGATATTGATATAGAAATAGTATCTAAAAGTGGACATGGAGCTATGCCACAGAATGGAATTGATGGTATAGTGATAGCTTCAAACTTTATAAGTTCACTTCAAACTATAGTATCAAGAAATATAAGTCCAATAGACAATGCAGTGTTGACTATAGGTAGAATTGAAGGAGGGGCTAGAAGAAATATAATAGCTGAAAATATAAAGATGGAAGGCACTATTAGATGTTTTAATCCAGAAGTGTATGAGAGAATGAAACTTAGAGTTAAAGAACTAGCTAGAGGCTTTGAATTGTCTTATAACTGTAAGGTAAATATAAATATTATGGATGATTATATAGCTGTTAAAAACGATAAGGACTTGTATAAAGAGTTTGTAGAAGCTGTTGGAAAGGATACGGCTATAGAATTAGACCCACTTATGATATCAGAAGATTTCTCTTATTATCAAAAAGAAGTTCCAGGACTGTTCTTTATGTTGGGCTCAAGAAATGAAAAAAAAGGATTTGTAAATGGACTTCATAATATAAACTTTAACTTTGATGAAAAAATATGTGTGAATGCACTAAATGTCTATGCAAAACTATTAAAATATAAAAAAGCAATAGATTAAAATATATTCAGTTTTGCAATGAATAAGTTGTAGATAGCTTAGAGAAAAAGGCCAATTTTTTTGGTAAGACTGTAAATAACATATATTAAAATTATAAATAACACATACTTAGAAAGAATAATTTTAAAAAGTTATAAGTTTAAAATACTTATATTTAAAAACATATGAATTGATAAATACCCCTTACTTATTTGTATAAATTTCTTTTAATTGACAAAAATACAAATAAGAAGGGGTGATTTTTTTGAAAGAAAATATGAAAAGAGAAAAGAAGATAACTAATGGCAAGAATACTAAAATATTGACAAATGATGATATAATGAAATATGAGATAGCCTCTGAACTAGGTCTTATGGACAAAGTTGGAGAACGTGGGTGGGCAGGACTTACAGCTAAAGAAGCTGGAAGAATTGGAGGTATGCTTACATCACGCAAAAAGAGGCTGAGAAAGATTGTGGAGGGGCAGAATAAAAAGGATGAGTCAATATAGTGATTTTGCGTTTGTATATGATGAACTTATGAATGAAGTTGATTATGATGGATGGGTTAAATATATAGAAGATATAATAGCTAATGAAGGTGTAAAAGTAAAAAATATATTGGAATTAGCATGTGGTACAGGTAATCTCACAATTCCATTAACTAAAAAGAGCTATGATATAGCTGGAATTGATATATCTGATGAAATGCTTAGTGTAGCAAGAGAAAAGGCAGAAAAAGAAGGCGTAGAGTTAGTTTTACTTCAACAAGATATATCAGAGCTGGACTTTGATATATCCGATTTGGATTGTGTACTTTGTGCTTGTGATGGATTTAATTATATAACTTATGATGATGATTTAGAAAATGTATTTTCAAAAACATATGAATTATTAAAGAAAGATGGAATCTTTATATTTGATATAAGTTCATTTTATAAATTAGCCAATATATTAGGAGATAATATGTATGGAGAAAACAGAGAAGATATAGCTTATATGTGGCAAAATTACTTTGATGATGAAGAAAATTTGATTGAAATGGAACTGACATTTTTTATTAAAGATGAAGATGGAAAGTTTGAAAGATTTGAAGAAGTACATCAACAAAGGGCATATACTGAGGATGAAATAATTGATATGCTTAAAAAATCTGGATTTAGGGATATAAAATCTTATGGAGATTTTACATTTGAAAAACCTAATGAAGAAAGTCAAAGGATATTCTTTGTATGTAAAAAATAAAGCTTTTCTTGTTGTGTACAAAAAGAAGTGTTATTAATATAAAATATTATTGGTAAAAATAAAAAAGGTAAAGTTTTCTGTATTAAAAATTAAAGTAATTTAAAGTAGTAATATAGAAAAAATAATAATATAGAAAAATAGTATGATTAACAAAATGTGGAGGAATACAGATGAAAGATTATGTACTAAGAGCGACATCAGGAAATGGTCAAGTTAGAGCATTTGTTGCAACTACTAGAAATACAGTAGAAGAAGCTAGAAGATTACATGAAACTACAAAAGTAGCAACAGCAGCACTTGGTAGAACATTAACAGCAACATCTATAATGGGATTGATGATGAAAAATGACAGTGATAAATTGACTGTAATAATAAAAGGTGGTGGACCAATTGGAACTATCATCGCAACAGCAAATTCTAAGGGGATAGTAAAAGGCTATGTAGGAAATCCTCATGTAGAAGTTGAAGATTATCCAAATGGAAAGTTGAATGTTGCAGCAGCAGTGGGGACAGAAGGTGTTGTAAAAGTTATTAAAGACTTAGGTCTTAGAGAGCCATATAATGGAACTTATCCATTAGTAAGTGGAGAAATTGCAGAAGACTTTACTTATTACTTTGCAGTGTCAGAACAAACTCCATCAGTGGTAGCTTTAGGTGTTCTTACAAAAGAGGATGAAGTTGAGTTTGCTGGAGGCTTTATAGTTCAATTAATGCCAGATGCAGAAGAAGAAACTATCGCAAAATTAGAAGAAAATGTAGCTAAATTACCTTCAATAACTAATATGTTAAAGGAAGGAAACTTACCAGAAGATATATTAAATAGAGTTTTAGATGGTTTAGAGCCTAAAGTACTTGATACTTGTGAAGTTGGATTTGAGTGTGAGTGCTCAAAGGAAAGAGTGAAAACTGCTTTAGTGGCAATAGGGAAAAAATCTTTGGCTCAAATAATAGAAGAAGATAAACAGGCAGAAGTTGGATGTCAGTTCTGTAACGAGAAATATATGTATAGTGAAGAAGAGTTGATTGAAATTTTAAAGGAAATGTAGAATAAAATGAATGTGGAATATTAAAATAGTAGCATTAATAGTGAAATATTAAAATATCAGTATTAATATAGAAATTTAAATATAATTCATTAAAAATAAGAGTTATATGTTAAAAGATGTTAAGAAAGAAATCTAAGATATGTTGAGAAAGATAAACTTAATAAATTTTAAGAATTAAAGGGCTTTCTAATTGCAGTATTTGTAATATTGCGATTGGAGAGCTTTTTTAGTTTATTGTGCCTTGTGTCAAAGATTGTATAAAGCTACAAATTATTGTAAAATAATTTGTGTATTTTAACCTATTTACAACAAAAATTTACAAGATATTTGAATTGATAAAAAGGAGAAAATTTTAAGAATGGAAAACAAAAAAAAGCACATAGTCATAAGTATATTAATACTGTTTATGATATTTATAATGGCTATTAACCTTAATGGTAAACTCGAGACACCTATTCCACAGAGCAATAGCAGAAAATTTAAATCTAATGCTGTATTTTACCCACAGCATCAAGATGATGAAGTCTTATGGGGAGGAAGTGCTATTGTTAATGCAATAAAACAATGTGGAACTGATAATGTATATGTTGTGTTGGTATCAGATGGCTCTGGAGTGAACGTTTTTAGAGCTAATACTAAATTTAGAAATTTAACTAGGAAGCAAAAGGAAGAGCTTAGGAACAATGAATTTAAGTCAGCACTAAAAGAGCTTGGAGTAAAACAACAAAATATAATTATACTTGCTGATATAGATAAAAAAGAGGGGACACATTATAAGTTAATGGAAAAGACAATATTAGATTTTGAACATAAATTTAAGGGTGATGTCACTCATATAGCTCATCATTATAAGTACGATGACCATATAATGCATAGAAAAAATGGGGCAGTTTTAAAGAAGCTTAAACGTGAACGTAAGATAAAAGATGACTTGTATTTTATAAAACCAAAATATGTAAAGTACATACCAAGAAATGAAAGAGCTATTTATAAAGCAACTAATTTTAATGATTATAGTAAGGTCAAAAGTGCGTGTTATGAATATAAGGTTGTAAATTCAAAACGAAAAATGTATGGTATAGGGTATATCTCAGCACATAGCTATTTTGAAAACCTTTTAAATGACCCTGAACTTACGTCTGTGTTAAGTGAAGATTAAAGTAATTTACATAAAGGTATCTTAAAAATATTATTTACTAATGATAAAAAAGTATTTGAGGATAATAAGAATATATTATGATTAGACAAGGTTTAGTATCTCAGTTATGATTTTAAAAATCATTTTGAGGTACTTTTTTTATGCTCTTAATAAGTTTATATAGACTTTTTATATGAAATTTTAAACCCTACAGTATACAACCAAGGGATAGGTCACGTGCTATAATTTGCTATAAAAACAATTTAGGAGGGTAAAGTATGGGTAATGAATTTATAGTTTTAAAAGGATGTAAGGAAAATAATCTAGATAATATTTCATTAAAAATACCAAAAAGAAAAATAACTATATTTACAGGTGTATCTGGTTCTGGAAAATCGTCTATTGTTTTTGAAACAATTGCAAAAGAATCACAACGTCAATTAAATGAGAGATTTAGTACTTTTGTAAGAAGTTTTTTACCTAAGTATGGAGAAGTTAAAGCTGATTGTATAGAAAATTTATCAACACCGATTATTATAGACCAAAGTAGACTTGGAGGTAATTCAAGGTCAACCTTAGGTACTATCACAGATGTAAATTCCTTTTTAAGGGCTTTATATTCTAGATTTGGAAGCAAGCATATAGGTAATGCTAACATGTTTTCCTTTAATGATGTTAATGGTATGTGTCCAGATTGTCATGGGCTTGGGAAAAAACTAATACCTAACATGAAGCATATTCTTGATATGAATAAATCGCTAAATGAGGGTGCTATTTTGCTTTCAGGTTTCGGAGTGGGTTCTTGGCACTGGAATATATTTGCCGAATCAGGATACTTTAATATTGATAAGAAAATATGTGATTATTCAGAGAAAGAGCTGAAAAAATTTTTATATGGTGAGCCAGAAAAGATTACAGTAGAAGAAACTGGAAAAATAAATATGACATATGAAGGCTTAATGGTTAAGTTTAATCGTCTATATCTAAGTAAAGAAGGAGAAATTTCTGAGACTACTAAGAAAAAATTGAGTAAACTCCTTATAGAAGACAAGTGTCCTGTTTGCAATGGAAGAAGACTTCATGAAAGCGTATATAAATCTTTAATTAATGGCTACAATATTGCAGACTTGACAAGTATGCAACTTGATGAATTAGTTAAGGTTATTAAAGATATAAATGAGCCAGAAGCACAACCTCTACTTAAAGGAATACTAGAAAAACTAAATAACATCATAGATATAGGTCTAGGGTACTTAACTTTAGATAGGGAAACATCATCACTATCAGGTGGAGAATCTCAGCGTGTAAAGATGGTAAAATATTTAAATAGTAACCTTGTAGATTTGATGTATATTTTTGATGAGCCAAGTATAGGTCTTCATCCAAGAGATGTTTATAAATTAAATAATCTTCTAAGAAAATTACGTGATAAAGGAAATACAATTATAGTTGTTGAGCATGACCCAGATGTTATTAAAATTGCAGACCACATTGTAGATGTAGGTCCAAAAGCTGGTAGGTATGGGGGTAAAGTTGTATATGAAGGAAGTTATGAAAAGTTGCTTTCAAGTGGGACATTGACAGGAAATGCCTTAAATAAAGCTCTTTCTATTAAGGAAAATGTAAGAGAACATAGAGGATATTTAGAGGTTAAAGATTGTAATAAAAACAATTTAAAAAATATATCTATAAAGATACCTAAAGGTGTATTAACTTTAGTGACAGGAGTAGCAGGAGCTGGTAAGAGTACATTAATTAAACATGAATTTTTAAAGCAAAATACAGATGCTGTATTAATAGACCAAAGCCCTGTATCAGCTAATTCTAGGTCAAGCTTAGCAACATATAGTGGAATTATGAACGATATAAGAAACAGTTTTGCAAAAGTAAATGGTGTTAAAGCGTCTTTGTTTAGCTCAAACTCAGAAGGAGCTTGTGATAATTGTAAAGGCTCTGGAACAGTACAAACAAACCTTGCATTTATGGAAAGTATAAAAAGCACTTGCAATATTTGTGAAGGAAAAAAATTTAAAAAAGAAGTTTTAGAATATAGATTTCAAGGGCAAAATATAATAGAAATTCTTGAAATGTCGGTTTCAGATGCGATTGAATTTTTTAGTCTAAAACAGATTAAAAAGAAATTACAGTGCATTGAAAAAATGGGAATCGGATACCTTACTTTAGGGCAAACTCTGGATACATTATCTGGAGGAGAGTGTCAAAGATTAAAGCTTGCTAATGAATTAAATAAGGAAAGTTCAGTGTATATATTAGATGAGCCGACAACAGGTCTTCATATGGCTGACATTGAAAATTTTATAAGTATAATTGAAGAGATTGTAGATAATGGAAATACAGTTATCATAATTGAACATAATATAGATATAATTAAAAGAGCAGATTGGATTATTGATATGGGTCCTGAGGGAGGGACAAAAGGTGGGAAAGTAATCTTTGAAGGAACTCCAAAACAATTGTCTAACAATAAAATATCGCTAACAGCAAAATATATAGTATAATAAATAAAATACAATAAATATAGATGATATATGAGTAAATATAATGGGTATATAATATGATAGTTAAGTTTAACAATAATAAATAATATGATAAATATTCAAATTTAATTAAATATAGTGTCAGAAATCCGTTTAAATAGCAAGTTTTTAACGGTTCTGACATTTTTTATTATTTTCATGAAGATTGACAAGGTAGGATTTTCTATTAGTTACTTTTTAGTGTCTACTTGAAAGTTTGATATTATGACCTTAACATGTAATTTATGGAATAATTTACTTAGTGTAGTAAGATGCAGTCTATAACTAAACTATAATTTTATAATTTGAATCTTATTAAGTAAAACTCATAAAAGGAGTGTAAGTAATGCTAAACGATATGCTAACGCTATTATCTGAAAGAAGTGATTTTTTTATAAAACTATCCATCGAACATTTGACAATTTCTATTATTTCTATAATAATTGCAATTGTTTTAGGTGGTATAATTGGTATCATTGTAAGTGAATTTCACAAGTCTTCTAAGCCCATCTTGGGGACTATCAATTTTCTATACACTATACCATCTATTTCTATGTTAGGTTTTTTGATACCATTATCTGGAATTGGAAATACTACAGCTGTTATTGCTCTTACTATATATGCATTATTACCTATGGTTAGAAATACATATACTGGAATTACTAACGTAGATAAAAATATACTTGAAGCAGCGAAAGGTATGGGAAGTACAGACTTTCAGATACTATATAAAATAAAACTTCCACTAGCCTTACCTGTTATTATGTCTGGGATTAGAAACATGGTTATTATGACAATTGCATTGACTGGTATCGCTTCATTTATAGGTGCTGGTGGTCTGGGGGTAGCTATATATAGAGGAATCACAACAAACAACACAGTAATGACAGTCACTGGAAGCATTCTTATTGCTCTATTGGCTTTGTTATTTGATTTTATTCTAGGATTAGTAGAAAGATTTTTACAAAGAAAAAGAAAAAAGAAAAATAGGAAAAAAGTATTTGCCATTCTAGGAAGTCTTATCCTCATAACAACTATCTTTACATCTTATTTTTTTAACTCTGCAAAGACTCAAACTATTCATATTGCTACAAAACCAATGACTGAACAATATATTCTTGGTGAAATGTTGGATATTTTAATTGAAAAAAATACAGATTTAAAAGTAGAAATTACACAAGGTGTAGGCGGAGGAACATCCAATATTCAGCCAGCTATGGAGAATGGAGAATTTGATATTTATCCAGAGTATACAGGGACAGGATGGAATATGGTACTGAAGAAAAATGAATTATACACTGAAAATATGTTTGAGAAATTACAATCTGAATATAAAACTAAACTTAAAATGCAGTGGACTGGGATGTATGGTTTTTCTAATAGTTATGCGTTGGCAGTCAGAAAAGAAATTGCAGATAAATATAAATTAAAGAATATCTCAGATTTGAGAGATATATCTTCTAAATTGACATTTGGTGCAGAGTATGATTTTTATGAAAGAGAAGATGGCTATACTCCACTATGCAATACCTATGACTTACACTTTAAAAACACAGTTGATTTAGATATTGGACTTAAATATCAGGCAATCAATGAGGGAAAAATTGATGTAATGCCTATATTTACAACTGATGGTCAGTATAGTGTTTCAGATGTTGTAGTTTTAAATGATGATAAAAGCTTTTATCCATCTTATCAATGTGGAAATGTTATTCGTTCAGAGGTGTTAGAGGAACACCCAGAGCTTTCAAAAGTATTCCAGATGGTTAAAAATATTTTAACTGATAAAGAGATGGCTAAATTGAATTACGATGTAGAAAATAATAATTTAGAGCCTAGAGAAGTTGCACATGAGTTTTTGAACAAAAAGGGACTTTTATAATTGGAGGAAATATAATGACACCTATTATACAATTTAAAAATATTGAAAAACAATATAATGATAAAACAATCATAAATAATCTAAATTTAGATATAGAAAAAGGAGAATTTTTAACTGTTATTGGGTCATCTGGAAGTGGAAAAACAACACTTCTAAAAATGATTAATGGTCTTATTTTGCCAGATGGAGGAGATATTTTAATTAATAAAACAGACATTAAAAATGAGGACTTAATTAAATTAAGAAGAAAAATAGGCTATTGTGTGCAGGGAAGTGTTCTTTTTCCTCATATGACTGTTGAAGAAAATATTTCATATGTGCCAAATCTCCTTAATCGAAAAAATAAGTTAGAGATAAAAAATGCTGTAGACAAATGGATGCAAATCGTAGGATTACCAAATGATATGAAAACAAGATACCCATCTGAATTATCAGGTGGTCAGCAACAGCGTGTAGGGATTGCACGTGCTTTAGCTTCTTCGCCAGAAATCTTATTGATGGATGAACCTTTTGGAGCTGTTGATGAAATTACACGAAAACAGTTACAAAAAGAGATAAAAGAAATTCATAAAAAAACAGGAATTACGATTATCTTTATTACACATGATATTTATGAGGCCTTGATTTTGGGTACAAAAACTTTAGTATTGAATCATGGAGTCATTCAACAATATGATACTCCTGAAAATATTTTAAATGCTCCTGCGAATCAATTTGTAGACCAATTACTGAATGTAAAAAAATCTATAACAAGTTATGATGACTTAAAAGAATAAAGTTAATCCAAAAATTAAATTATGATAATACTGAAAAGCTATTGACCTTGAGTTAACTTTAAGTCGTATACTAAAAATGTAAGAATAGTTAAGCAAGGCATAGGAGGTATTAAATATGGATAGAGAAAGAGATTTAGGTACAGGAGCAGTTTTCCCTATTGGGGAAGAAAACAAAGCATTTGCACAGTATTTTACAGGAGAATGTTATTTAAATATGCTTACTACTAAGGGTGTGGGAATTGGTAATGTGACTTTTGCTCCTTCTACAATCAATTCATGGCACATACATCATAAGGGTGGACAGATTTTACTTGTAACTGGAGGTAGAGGATATTATCAAGAGTTTGGAAAACCAGCTCAGGAATTGCATGCAGGTGATGTAGTTAATATACCACCAGATGTAAAACACTGGCATGGAGCTGCACCAGATAGTTGGTTTCAGCATCTAGCTGTAGAAGTACCAGCAGAGGGAGCCTTCAATGAATGGTTGGAGCCTGTATCTGATGAAGACTATGGTAAACTAAAATAGAATATTTATAAACTTATAAAAAATGAAGAGTGTATATTAGTTAAAATTACTAAATATACACTCTTTTTATTTTGAATTAATGAAAACTTAAGAGAATAATAGTTTTTTAGAAAATAAAATTAGTATAATAAAATAGGAAACTCAATGATTTAATGTGTATAAAAAATATGGAGGAAATAAAATGGAAACTATAATGGTTGTAGAAGATGATATTATGCTTAATAATGGTATATGTTTTAACTTACAAAGTGATGGATTTCGAGTTGTACCAACATATAGTCTAAAAGAAGCTAAAGAGAAATTTGAGAAAGAAAAAATAGATTTAATGATATTAGATGTAAATCTTCCTGATGGAAATGGATTTGACTTGTGCAAAGAAATAAGAGCTAGTTCAAAAGTAGGTATTCTGTTTTTGACAGCATGTGATATGGAATCTGATATTGTAAATGGATTTAAGATAGGAGCAGATGATTACATAACAAAGCCATTTAGTATAAACATATTGATACAAAGAATAAAAGCACTGCTTAGAAGATGTAATGTTGAAATACAAGAAGAGGTCTTATTTGAGGGAGAATTTGAATTTAATTTTGATAATATGACTGTAACTAGAAATAGCGAAAATATAATCCTTTCACCTATAGAATATAGAATTCTAAAGAAATTGGTGCAACATAAAAATGAAATAGTTACAAGACAAGCATTGATAGATGCAATATGGGACAATGATAGTGAGTATATGGAAGAACATGCATTGACTGTAAATATAAATAGATTGAGAAAGAGAATAGACCAGAAAACATCAAAGCATAAGTACATAAGAACTATTTATGGAATAGGTTATATGTGGGTTGGTGAACAAGATGAAAAATAATAAAAGTTTAAATAAGAACTATTACAAGAACATTTCTATTATATATTTCATAGTGTCATGTTTATCCTTAATAATAATAAGAATGCAAACTAACAAAATTTTATATGTGCATCCTGACTTAGCTGAATTTATTGTAAATATTAATTGTATAATTTTAATTTTTATATTTACTATGTTTTTTATATCGTTATTTTTTGTATATAAAATAAGAAAAGACATAGTTGAATTTAGTAGCAATATCATATATAACATAGATGAATTTATATCGGGTAATAAAAATATGCACTTTGATTTAAATAAAGATACTTTAACTGCAAAAGTTCAAAATAAAATTAAATATATGATAGAGGTTATGGAAGTTAAAAACAGCAAGTATTCAGAGGAAAAAGAAAATATAAAAACTTTAATATCAGATATATCGCATCAAATAAAAATACCAATAGCTAATATATCTATGTATAATGAGACTCTAATACAAAAAGAGTTAGATAGAAAGAATCAAGTATTGTTTTTAGAAAACATGCAAAGTCAGGTAAATAAATTGGACTGGCTGGGAAAAGCACTTATAAAAATTTCTAGGTTAGAAACTGGTATTATATCTTTGAATACGACTAAAAGCAGAATAAGTGATACTATTGCAAGTGCATTAAGTGGAGTCTTTTTAAAATTAGAAGAAAAAAATATATTACTAGAAATTGATTTAGATGATAAAATTGAAGTTTGTCACGATAAAAAGTGGACTAGTGAAGCTTTATTTAATATTATAGAAAATGCAGTAAAGTATACCAATGAGGAAGGAAAGATAAGTATAAAGACTGATAAAATGGATATATTCACTAAAATTATCATAAGTGACAATGGAATGGGTATAGATGAGAGTGAAATAAACAATATATTTAAAAGGTTCTATAGAAGTAGAGAAGTTGGGAATATAGAAGGTATTGGAGTTGGATTGTACTTAGCAAGAGAAATTATAAATAAACAGAATGGATATATAAAAGTAGATTCTCAAAAAAATATTGGAACTACATTTAATATTTATATGAAAAATTAGACTTAGCATTTATTTAAAATTGATGTTTATAATATATAACTTGAAAATAAAATCAAAAATTCTTAGAAGTAGTGTATATAGTGTTTATTAGATAACATTATATGCACTATTTTTAGTTTCACTTCAATAAATATCACAAAATATCTCAAAATTGTTATAATTCATATCTAAAATATAACAGCACTGTGAGGATTGGATAGGGGCTTACATGATAATATCTAAGTAAGGAATCAATAAGCGTGAAAGTTTAATATACAATTAAAAAATATATAAAATAAAGTAAGAGGGAGATTTGATTATGAAAATACTGGAGACTAATAATTTAAAAAAATATTATGGAAAAGGTGAAAATATAGTAAAAGCTTTAGATGGAATAAATATAAGTATAAATAGAGGGGAGTTTGTAGCTATAGTTGGGACTTCAGGTAGTGGAAAAAGTACCTTGTTACATATGATAGGGGGACTTGATAGAGCAAGTGATGGAAAAGTAATTGTTGATAATAATGATATATTTGCTATGGATGATGAAGAACTTACAATATTTAGAAGACGTAATGTAGGCTTTATATTTCAAAATTATAATTTAGTTCCAATACTAAATGTTTATGAAAATATAGTATTACCTATAGAACTTGATGGATGTAAAATAGACACTAAATATATAGATGAGATAATAGAAGTTTTAGGATTAAGTCAAAAAGTGGATGACCTACCAAATAATCTATCAGGAGGACAGCAACAGAGAGTAGCTATTGCAAGAGCTTTAGCAACAAAACCATCAATAATACTAGCTGATGAACCAACAGGTAATTTAGATAGCAAAACAGAACAAGATGTGCTAGGACTTTTAAAAGTTACTAGTAATAAGTTTAGCCAAACTATAATTATGATAACTCATAATGAACAAATTGCTCAAATGGCTGATAGAATTATAAGGATTGAGGATGGAAAAGTTGTAAATAGAGGTGAGAACAATGTTACAGAATAACAATAAGGAAATTATAAAAAAGTTAAGTAATAGAAGTTTCAAAACAAATAAAATGAGAAATATAGTTTCAGTGCTTGCAATAGTATTGACAACAGTTTTGTTTACATCATTGTTTACAGTGGGATATAGTATGTTGGACGCTTTTAATAGTTACAAAGCTATGGAATATGGGACAAAGAACCATGTTCAATTTCAAGCTTTAAGTAATAGGCAAATTGAAATTATAAAAAAAGATAGTTCAGTAGACAAAAACAGTATTGGAATAGTAAAAAACATAGCAAGTTTAAAAAATCCAGAGTTTTCAACTCAGACAGTGAATTTAACCGTTTATGATAAAAAAAGTCTTGAAAATGCTGCAAATGTAGAGATGATTGAAGGGAGTTTACCAAAAAATAATGATGAAATAGTCATGCCTACAAAGATATTAGATATGTTAGATATACCTCATAAAATAGGTGCTGAAGTAAAATTAATAATTCCAAAAACTAAAGATGGGGTACTAACTAATGAAAAAGAAACGTTCAAATTTAAACTAGTTGGATATTTTGAATACAAAACAGCTACAGCAATACCTCTTCATGATGTATTTACGAGTGAAGCTTTCTATGATAATTACAAAAAAACAAATGAAGTAGCTCCTACAAGTGTATCCTTTAATTTTTTTAATGATAAAGATTTGCAGTCTAAATTTGATAAACTAACTGAGAAAATCCAACCTTATTCAGGAAAATCAACTATAAATCCTATATATTTAAGTAAACAAGCAACTACTTTCAAAGAAGTTGTTAAAAATGTATTACCAATAATCTTAATTGTAATGCTTATACTTTTAAGTGGATATTTATTAATTTATAATATTTTTTATATTTCAGTTGTTAAAGATATAAAATATTATGGATTATTAAAAACAATAGGAACATCTCCATATCAATTAAAAAAATTGATTATTAAACAAGCTAATAGATTATGTATAATAGCTATACCAATAGGTTTATTATTGGGATTTTTAATAGGAATAGTGTTTGTTCCTCTAGTTGGTAAGTTTATGGATGGATTAAATAAAACTGCATTTGAATATTTTAATCCGTTAATATTTGTATTTGCCGTTGTATTTTCATATGTAACTGTTAGATTGTCATGCAAAAAACCTGCTAAGATTGTAAGTTCTGTATCTCCTATAGATGCTGTAAGATATAGTGATAAAAGTAATAAGATTAAACGTAAGTCTAAAAGAGGGAAAAGTGGTTCTAAAATTCATAAGATGGCATTTGCAAATGTGTTTAGAAATAGACGCAAAGCTATTTTAGTTTTAGTTTCTATGTCACTAAGTTGTATAATATTTTTGACTGTATCTGCAATTATAAGTAGCTCTAATCCAGAAAGAGCTGCTGAAGGTATGATGTTAGGGGATATAGAAATACGTCATGGACTTGCAGACACTGCTAAATCTGAAGATAACGAAGTTGCTCCAATTGACGAAAATCTTATAAAAGATATTAAGAATCTTGATGGAGTGAGTAATGTAAGTAAGGTGTACAAGGATTTAAGTTATATAGTTTATGAAGGAGATTTAAAAGATGAGATATTGACTCAAAAAGTAGATGAAGAATATAAAAAGCAATTTCTTCAGGGCAGAGACCCAAAAGAAATTGCAGAAAATAATGGTTTTTTAGCCTCAGATACAGTTGGATTATCTTCAGGTAGATTATTAAGTAAACTATCAAAAAACAATATTATATATTCTCAAAAGAATTCTAAAATACTGTCAGGTTCTATAGATGAGAAAAAATTTGATGAAGGTGGATATGTAGTAATTACTGGGCATGAAGGAAGTAAAATAAAAGCAGGAGATAAAATTAAGTTTAGATATTTAAAAGGAGATACTATAGGGAAAGGATATATAGATAAAGAGTTTAAAGTCATGGCAGTTTTTGATGGTGCACAAAATTTTAATATGGGGATGTACATTAATGAAAATGACTTTAAAAATATGGTTATAAAGCCATATATAGAAAATCTGGTAATTGATATAAATGGTGATGTGAAGTCTGTTGAAAATAAAATAAATAATTTGAATAAGAAATACAATAATCCATATACAAAAGTTTATTCAAAAAATATCTATATAGAAGAGGCAAGAGAGAGTCAAAAGGTTATAAAGATTGTAGGTATGAGTGCGGTATTTATAATAGGATTGATTGGAGTGCTAAACTTTATAAATACTATGATAACAAATATAATGTCTCGTAAACAAGAGTTTGCAATGATTGAGGCAGTAGGAATGACAAGAAAACAGCTTCAAAGAATGATAATGCTTGAAGGTTTTTATTATGGGGTGATAATAACTATTGTAAATCTTACTTTTGGAAGTATCGCAACATTTTTAGGGTTTAATATTATGAAATTAAGATATTCTGTGTATGCTTATCCATTAGGGGCGCTTATAATAAGTATATTAATAGTATTTTTGATAACGTCTATAGTGCCTTTAATAGTTTATCATAATGTTTCTAAGGATAGTATTGTTGAAAGAATTAGGGAAGCTGAATAATAATTAAATATAATAGAAACTGAATAATGGTTAAATATAATTCAAGCTAAATAATAATTAAATGTAGCATAAAAAAATATTTTTTTATATGCACAATAGAAAGAGGATGTCGCATTAGCACGTTAAATTTGTTCTGTGATAGCTCTTTTTTGCTTATAATAATACATTTAGAATGCTTTTTTTAATGATGGATATATATTACACATTTGTTTTTTACTATTTTATTGTGCAGTTTAGAAATGTTATGAGTTAACAACACAATAATGTATTTTGATAAAACATTTTTTTACATTGGCTTAAAAATCTTCTAAATTTCATATTTTGCTTTACTTGAGCGAAAGATCCTTCTGCTTGTATACTTCTATTCATTCTAAGCTGACATCCCTCTGGGCTCATAATTATATTTAAGTTTTCTTTTTTCATGAAATAACTTAGACACTTGTAAGTTCCTAGTTTTATTCTCAAGAGGAATTTTGCTATTATTCTTCTTGAGACAACTGCTTTTATACTGAGAATTATGGTATTCTTTAAAAGTGTGACAAGTTATTTCACTTTTATAGCCTGTTTTTGATTTCCTATTTATTATTTTATGAGCAAATAATTTTTTACTATTTTTACAAATATAATAATCATTTGCTTCATTATAGTCTATATTATCAATATGTCCAATATCAGTTTTATATATTCTAGTTTTACTAATTTCATAATTTGTAGGTTTTATGAAAGATAATTGATCATTACGCTCTAAAAATGTATAGTTTTCCTCAACTTCATATCCAGCATCAGCTATTATTTTAGGATATTTAAACTTAGTATAGTCATCAATAAATTTTAAAAATGGTATTAATGCTGTAGTATTAGTAAGTTGATGTACTAAACTTACCCAAACCATATATTCTGAATTTACAGCAAATTGTATATTATATGCTGGTTTCAGTTGTCCATTTTTCATTCTCATAAAAGTTACATCATTATCTGTTTTAGAATAACTATTTCGTTAACCCATTATATGAAGATCTTTAGTATATTTTTAAAATCTATCAATATAATTATTTAATTGCTTGATATGTTTTTGAACAATAGACTTTTTCTTTCCTTTTTCATGAATAAATGTTATTTTTGATTCTTTTGATATTGATAAAGATACTTTAAAGTGTGATATTAATGAAAATAATCCTAAGTTTAAAAACTTATTGAGAAGAGATTTTGTATTATATAATATTAGATGAGGTATAGGTATATACGCCAATTTAGATGATGATCTTTATGATTATCCTAGTAAAGTATATCGTTATGCTATAGCGCTTAGAAATATAAATATATTAGGTGTTTCTAATTCATAAAAAGTTAATAGAATTATTCTAATTGTGAAATTAACAATCTATACATTTATAAATATTGCCCATTAAATTTCACAACAAATGCTTTTATAAAGTGGAATAAATATAAATTACATAATAAAGATGAATATATAATATCTCATCTAGTTTTTAACTTTAAAGAAATAGAATAAAAAAGTAAGTTATTTAGAATGAAAACGAGTAAAATAATTAATAGTTATGAATGCTATTATTTCAAATACAGAAAATAAGAAATAGTTATAAATTAGATACAGTTAATAAAAAAATAAAATATATAATTTTATTTTGATATTTATTTAAAATAAAAATAAAAATTTAATAATTATTTTATGAATATAAATTTATAAAATAAAAGAATAAAAATAAAATAAATGATTTGGATTATATGGTTTAGATAAAATATTTGCTGAATATCTATCTTTAACATAAGAACTATGTTAGTTATGAATATAAATTTTGTAAAATAAGTAAAATTCAGGTACTAATTATACAAAATTTTTATATATAAAAGTTATGTATTATATATTTATGATTATAATTGTTTTATTTTTAATTAAATCTATTCTATTATAATAGAATAGATTGTAAAAAAAATAAAATATTAATAGTATATTGTTGAAAAATGAAAAAAAGATTTCGAAAAAATTATGTTAAAAGTTTATGTAGATGAAAATAAATATTAAATATAAAAAAGAAAAATAAATATTGAATAATTATTTGATTAGTTATAATAAGGCTATTAAATAATAATAAAATTATGTACAAATTATTTTTGCTTCAAAATAACAAGAATACAATGCATTTTTTGAATATTTTGAAAAAATGAATATAATATGTTTTTTATTATATTTTTTTGTATATAAAAAAGTATTGTAATGAGTAAAAAAAAATAGTAAACTGATTTCATAAAAATGATTTTTATATGAATCTTAAGAATAGGGAGGGGTTTATTGGAAATATATAGATTTATTGATTTGGAATCTAAAAATAGAGTTATAAACTTTATAAACTTATATTTCGATGAGATAAAGAAACAGTTCATTAATAAAAGTTTAAATCTCAATTATGCAGAAAGTATATTATTATCTATTGCAGATGGATTTTTTTTATTTAATTCAAATGAAAAAGAAATTTTTGATGAAATAGGATATTTCTTATGCAAGTACATAAAAGAAGATTTAGAAAAATATGGGATATATAAATCTTTAGGAATGCTATCAGGTTTTGGATACACATGTTTTTGTGTAAATTCATATAGTAATATTACTGGTAATTTGAAAAAATTTTCTAATACTTTAAATAACATACTATTAAATGAAGTTTATGAAAATGTAAAAAAATATTACCATCAAGATTTATGTGTTGATAAATATGATTTAATATCAGGTATTTCAGGGAATTTATATTATTTGCTTGATTGTAATTTTATTTTAGATTGTGATATAAAGAAAATTAAATATATAGTTAGATATTTGGTTTATCTTTCTTTATACGATAATGAATTTATTAATTATTTTATTTCAAAATTTGATTCTTTAACTAATCTTGAAAAAGAAAATTCTAAGTTTAAAAATGGATCTTTAAATTTTGGATTATCTCATGGTATTATAGCTCCATTAGTTGCAATATCAAAAGCTTATTCTTTAGGTTTTATTGTTAGTGAAATAGAAGATTCTATAAAGACAATTTATTCATTATATAATAATGAACATTTTAAAATCAAGAAGAATGGATTAGAATTTTGGCCATCTCAAATTTCTATGGATGAATATTTAAATAAGACAGTTGTAAAATACTTTGTAATGAATTCAAGTTGGTGTTATGGTAATTTTAGCATATATAGATGTCTTTATAAAACTCTAGAATATTATGATTTATCAGAAAAAAATAAAAAAAGATATTTGGAATGTTTATATAACATATCAATAATAAATATAGATGAACATAATTTATTAAGTCCTTCATTATGCCATGGATATGCAGGAGTTCTTTGTCAGATTTTACAATGCTACTATGAGACAAGTGATTGTCAATATTTAAAACAGATAAGTAATATTTTAAAAAAAATAGAAAGCTTATACAATAATAACAACTTAATGATTGAGAAAGATTATAAAATATTAATGGATGATAATAACATATTTAGAGAAGGATTTAAGTATGATTTTTCATTATTAGAAGGCAGAACTGGAATAGTTTTATCTTTTCTAAATTTATTTAATAACAATTTAAGTTATTGTAAATTACTACTTATTGATTAAATGGAAGTGATTATTATTAAACTAAAAATCTTAAAAATGAAACAAATAATGAACTTAATTTTAGAAACTGATAAAAAATTTATCTTTATAAGTCTAATATCTTCAGTAATTTTATCAATTATACCATTATTATCTATAAATTTAATGCAAGAGATAATTAATTTATTACAAATAGGTAATAAGAATCTAGAAAAGATTTTCTCTATTGTAGTTTTATATTTGATTATTAATTTGGTACTCTCTATACTAGAGATGTTGTTAAGTTATTATAATAGCAAATTTGGATTAAAATTTAATTTGCATTTAGAAAACTTGATTTTAAGAAAAGCATCAAAACTATCACTAAAAGACTTTGAAGATAGTGATGTATATGACAAGTTCAATAGAGCTCAATCAGAAATTAATGATAAAATTATACTTATGATTAGTACTATGATTGAACTGATAACTATATCAACAACTAGTATTTTATATATTTTGAAATTTATGAGTTTCAATATTTGGATGATGCCTTTTATTATAATTATACCTATTATAAAATATTTTATCATAAACAAACTTAATATTAAACAATATAATATTATTAGAAATAGAACAAATGAATATAGAAAGTCATGGTATTATAGTTATTTAATTACCAATGGAGATGCTTTCAAAGAATTGAAAATAAACAATTTATTTTCTTATTTTATAAAAAAGTACACTACATATAAAATTAAGTTTAATAAACAAGATCTAACATTGGCAAAAGAAAGATTAACTAAAATGTCAATTTTAAATGTATTAGAAGAAATTATTGATGGTATATTATTTGTAATAATAATATATTATGGAATAATTAGAATTATATTAATAGGTGATGTTATTACATATACAAAATTAATAATGAATATTAAAGATAATATTAAGAAATTTTTGAATTCAATGACAACATTGAAAGAAAACAGTTTATATGTAGATATGTTTTTTGAACTTTTAGATATGACAGATGAAGTTGATTTTCAAGTAAAAAAAGATTTAACAAAAATAGATTCTATCAAAAAGATTGAATTAAAAAACGTGTTTTTCAAATATAAAGAGAAACAAGATTATATATTAAAGGATATAAACCTAGTTTTAGAAAAAGGAAAATCTTATGCAATTGTAGGTTTAAATGGAAGTGGAAAAACTACTCTGGGAAAATTAATAATGGGATACTATTTCGATTATAAAGGTGAAATTTTAATTGATGGAATTAGTCTTAGAGATATAGATATGGATTCATATAGAGAAAAAATGGGTTTTTTATTTCAAGACTTTCTAAGATTTGAAGCAACATTCAGAGAAAATATTTACTATGGAAATTTAAATCTAATTGATAATGATATAAATTTAGACAAGATAACAAATAGATTTGATTTAAATAAGATTTTAGAGGGTGAGAATGATAAATATGATACTCAACTGGGATATTGGTTTGATTCTGGAAAACAAATTTCAATGGGACAATGGCATAGAGTTGCATTAGCAAGAACTTTTGTTAAAGATGCAGATGTATATTTGCTAGATGAACCAAATTCTAGTTTGGATCCTCTAACTGAAAATAGCTTATCGAATTTATATTCTGAAGTTTTTGAAAATAAAATAGGGATAATAGTAACTCACAGATTCATAAATATTGTAAAGAAAGTTGATGAAATAATAGTCATGGATAGTGGCATTGTTATAGAGCAAGGAACACATGAAAGCTTATTGAAATATGGGGATTTGTATTCAAAGCTTTATAAAATACAATTAGAAGGAGATGTTTTTTATGGAGAATGCTAATATATATAAATGTCATGATGTTTTCATGGTGAGAACACCATCTTTGCCAATAAACATATACTCAGAATTGGATAGCAAATATAATGAAAATGTAGAAAAACTAATTCAGGATTATAATTTATACGATTTTTTTGGAGAGAATTTACTTATATCAAGTAAAAATTTATATGATTCTTTTAAAAAATATACTATTAATAAAGAAGAAGGTAAACAAAAAAAAATAAGGAAATATAATGAAAGTATTTTGAAATATTTGATAAGATCATCATCAAGACCGACTCCATTTGGAGGACTTAGTAAGGTTGGATTAGCAAAATTTACTGGTGAAAATGAAAATGAGAAAAATAAATTAATAAGTATATCTAAGGATTTAGTAGTTAAAAAAATTAGTGTTGATAATTCTTGGTTTCACTATATAGTTAATTTATTTGAAAGTGATAGAGATATCTTAATTCAACTTAACTTAAAAATAAATCCATTATGTTATAAATATGGAAATAGATTTAAAAATCCCTATTGCTCTAACTTAGGTAATGAAAATAACATAAATAGAAATAACATTAAATATTCAAACTTAGTAAAACAGATTAAGGAAGAACTAAAATCTTTTAAAAGTTTTAATGAACTATGTTCATCTATATTGGATATGTATGAAGGAATTGACGAATCAATTGTTTATGATACTATCATTAAACTTATAAAAAGTGAATTTATACTAACTGAGTTGAGAACCGATTTGTTGACTTCAAACCCATTAAAAAAACTAATTTCGAAACTTGAGTTAATAGAATTAAATGAAGAGAAAAAAATAATTTTATCAAAATTAAAGGAACTGGATTATTTAATATTTCTTTATAATAATTGTAATTTAAATAATATTAATAGTATTTTTTCTATAATGGAAAGTATACATAAAGTAAATTCATACTTAATGTTGAATACTGGGATTAAATTTAATAATAATTCAATCAATCTTAATATAAAAAAAGATTTAGAAGAATTTGTAAATATTTTTAAATACTTATATGTTGATAAGAAGTATATAAATGAGAATAAACATTTAGAACAAGAATTCCAAGAAAAATATGGGTCTAATACAGAAATTTCTTTTATAGAATTTATTGACTCTAATGGTTTTAATGCAATAAATAAATTTAGATATAAAAATGATTATAATAATATAATGTCTGAAAGAGAAGAAAAAATAAATGATTTATTAGATAAAAAGTTAAGCTTATATCAACTAAATCATAATGATGAAATAGTAATAGAAGAAAATGATATAAAAGATGATATTAAGTCATGTATTGATTTACCTATATCATTTGATTTAAATATTTTTATAACACAAGATAAAATGAACAAATATAATTACTTTCTTGGTCCTAACAGTGGGAGTATCGAAGGGGGTGCTATGTTTCAAAGATTTGAAGAAGTTTTAGATGAAAAATTATTTGAGGAGCATAGGAATATATATGATGAAAAAAATGAAATAATTGATAATGATCATATAATAGCAGAAATAAAAGAAATAAACTCTTATGGAAGGATTACTAATATATTCAATAAAACAAGAAATTATGAGCATTATATAAACTGTGGATTTCCTTCTAAAAGTATTGATTCAGATATTAACATAGCAGATTTATCGGTAGGTATAGATGATAATGATTTATTTTATATTAAGTACAAAGATAATAAAAAAATAAAGTTTGTATTAGATAATATGATAAATCCAAACTTAATAAATGATGTAGCATATATTTTATATCGTATAACAAGTAACTATAATAATCACTTTTTATCTAGGATATATATGTTCAAAAATATTAACAGATTTTACATACCAAGAATAAAAATTGGAAAGGTCATAGTTTTTCCTAAGACATGGATATTAAACTCTCATGATTTTTCAATAGAGAATCGTTCTAAATTTCACTCTGAGTTAAAAGTATACATAAATAAGTTTTCTATTGATAAATTTGTTTATTTAAAAAATGATGATAATCGTTTATTGATAAATTTGGAAAAGGAGATATATAGTGAAATAGTATTATCTTCATTAAGAAAAAATAAAGTAATTGAACTTTGTGAAGTTGAAAGTAATCTTATTGATGGGAGCATAGTAACTGATGAGAATAACAATAACTATGTGTCAGAATTTGTATTTACATTTATGGTAGAAAATTATAAAAAAACTAAACCAATAAGACAAGGTAAAAGAGTAATAAATAATTATAGATGTTTTAATTTATTTTCAGATGGGTGGATTTATTTCAAACTCTATGGTATAGGAGATAGAGATCTAGAAATATTAAATTCTATTGTAGATGATTTAATTCCTAATTTAGATAAACACTTATTTTTCTTCATCAGATATTCAGATACTATAGGAGAACATTTAAGAGTACGATTTAAATTTGAGAACAAAGAAAGTTCTTTAAATAATATAACAATAATTAGTAATTGGATAGAGCAAATACAAAATGATGGAATGATTAATAAAGTAATATTTGATGTTTATGAGAGAGAAACGAATAGGTATGGAGGTTTCAATCTTATTAGTAAAGCTGAAGAACTATTTGAATCTGATAGTAAATTTGTAATATCATTATTAAATCATTTTGATACTTCAAATCAAGAAGAGTTAGATAAAATTTATCTATTTGGAGTGATTTCTATTTTAAAAACATTAACTCAAAATCTAGAAGAACTATATGAAATGTTAAGAATATTTGATGACTTAGAATATAGAAAAAATTTTCATAAATACGACTTTAATTATGTTAGCTTTGTTGAAAATATTATAAATGAAAAATTTGAAGGATTTATGGAAGAAGAACAGTTGTTAAAAGAATATCTACATAGGAAAAATAAACTAATTCAATTTAAAAAATTAATTTACAATGAAGAATCAATTGTTAATATTGATGATCTCAGAGATGTACTCTTATCAATATCACACATGTTTTGCAATCGTCTACATGGTAATAGAAATTATGAAAAAAGAATTTTATCATTAGCTTTTTTGTCAACTAATAAAATTATTAATCAATTAAAATACAAACAATAATCATGTAAATAACAAATGCTTTGTAAATATATAAAAAATACAAGGAGATGAACGTAAATGGGTAAATTTGATGATTTTGATATTGATTTAAAAGAAAATAAAAATGGTAATGATGTAGAACCTCGTTTAACTGGTGCTGTATGCTTTAGTATAAATGTATCACTTGAAGCTTGTACAACAGTAATGTCAAAAGTTACATGTGGAGAGAGTGGTAATTGTAATATTACAAAGATAAGTAAATGTACAGGTAGATAATTTAATTAACATTTATGATTAAATAAATTTTATAAAGCATTTGTTATAAATATAGTATTAGTAGTCCTTTACAAGTAAAAATATAGCTGAGTTTGAGTTTTGTAATGAATAGGCTCAGCTATATCATTGGTTAATTTCAATTCAATTTTAATGATTAACTAAATAGTTTTATTAAGCAATAATACTTAAAAGAAAGTTTATAAAATGTAGAAACATATTTTAGTAGTACAATATATTTTATCAAAATTTATTTAAGATATAAAAATCACTGATTGTTATTTAATAAACAAATTATTCTAACAATTGCTAGTTTGAATAACAATAATTCAAAAACAAAAGAAATTATAAAAACTTAAATAGTAATCATGTAAGTAACAGGTGCTTTATGAATATATAAAAATACAAGGAGATGAATATAAATGGGTAAATTTGATGATTTTGATATTGATTTAAAAGAAAATAAAAATAATGAGGTACATGCAGAGCCTCGTAAAACTGGTGGAGAGATATGCTTTAGTATAAATGTATCACTTCAAGCTTGTACAACAGTAATGTCAAAAGTTACATGTGGAGAGAGTGGTAATTGTAATATTACAAAGATAAGTAAGTGTACAGGTAGATAATTTAATTAACATTTATGATTAAGTAAATTTTATAAAGCATTTGTTATAAATATAACATTAGTATATCTCTATAAGTAAAAACATAGCTGAGTCTAAGTATTCTAATAATTATTATAAAAAATTTAGACTCAGTTATATCATCATTTGATTTCAATTTAATTTTAATGATTTTTATACATTATTTTTTATAAAAAATTAAAAAGGGAGGTTATGTTTATTGAATTTACAATCAAAATGGATAAACTTTTTAAATCCAATATATATTAGTAATGAAAAAAAAAGAAAAAAAATACAAACTATAATATTTTTTTCTATAACTTATGGTTTATCCTATTCATTAGGTCTACTATCAATATGTTTTAGAGACTCTATAGCTCAAGAAAGTTTTGCTGGATTTATGATGATATTACCATTATCTTCAGTTTCTATTGCAAAATTTTACACAGAAGGAAGAACTAATGATAAATATGATTTTTATTCATCAATAATATTATTTTTCATTACCTATTTATTTTTTTTTATTATTGAATTATTAAATTTAATAAATATTAATCAATTTCAATTAGTGAATTCTAGTTTAATTTTAATAAGTAGCTTATGCGTTATTGTCTATTCTTTTAGAATAAAAAGTTTACATATTTTGAAAAATTTTAAAATAGGTATTTTACTAATTTTTTATTTTATATTTTCTCAAATTGTTTTTGGAGTAATAATAAGTGATAATCAATTTAATTATAAAAATTTCTTGAATTATATATTCCTTCCTATAGTATCATTAACATATATTTATCCTTTTTTATCTGAAGAATATGGTTGGAGATATTTTTTACAAAGTATTTTTTTTGATAGATTTGGTAAAAAAATAGGTATTATAATGGTAGGAACCTGTTGGAGTTTATGGCATTTACCATTACAATTTACACTATATAGTCCCAAAGCTCCAATAATTGGATCTATAGCCCATTTGATATATGGTATTGGACTTTCTATATTTTTAGGTTATGTTTATATGAAAACTAAGAATATATGGTACTGTTCTATAATTCATGTTTTAATTAATAGTTTAGGTGTCATTTTCAATGACTCTGAAATGGTCATTAGTTATCATACTATTATAAAAAGATTGATATTTATATTATTGTTTTATATTCCATTTCTACTCACAAAAGAATACAATAAAGATTTATAACTAATTTATATAAAATAAAGTTTCAAATAAATGTTTTTATAGAAAACTCATTATAACAGTGAAAAATAAATAATTCTATATTTAAATTTAAAAGTATTGTATAAGAAATTAGTTTATAGATGATTTTAATAATATATTATACTTTATTAAAATTTACATTAAATATACAAAAAATTATTAATTTTTTATTGAATTAAAAAAGTTAGATATACTAAATTTTTCATTGAAAAATTTTAATGTGAGGTGTTTATTATTAAAAAGAATATTGTAGCAATTACTGGCTCAAATAATGCTAATTCCAAGACAAAGAAAGTTACAGATAAAATACTTGATGAACTTATAAAACTTAATTCAGGGTATGAATATAAGAATATTTTATTAGGTGATTTTGATATTAAGTACTGTATTGGATGCCAAAAATGTTTTAAAAATGGATTTTGTGAAATGGATAACTTTGATAATTTTACTCTTATTCGTGAAGATATGAAAAATGCAGATATTATAATTTTTACTTCTCCTGTATATGTTGATAGTGTACCTGGAATAATGAAAACATTTTTAGATAGATTATCGTATCAGTGTCATATCTTAAGTCTTTCAGGAAAATTAGGTTTTACTTTAGCAGTTGGAGATCAAGGTGGAACAGAAAAAGTTAATGAGCATTTAGATAGTATGCTTAAACACTTAGGTGTTAAGGTATTATCGAGCTATAGTTTTTTAAATATAAATGATTCAATTCATGAAAAAACATCTTTGATAGCGAAGGATATATTAAAGAAGACACAAGAGAATTATGGATATTCTAATTATTATCTAGAGCGATTGTTCAAAGCTTATAAAGTAGAATATATATCCGAAGCCTATAAGAATAAAATATCAAAACATAATGAAATAAAATTTTGGAATCAAAATTGGATAAAAAAAACTGATTCATTTCAAGAATTCGCTATAAAAAAAAGGAGTATAGATCATGATTTTACAGAAAAGTAAGATTGAACTAGAAAATGAGTATTTTGAGAAAATTAAATACATTATTGAATGGTATATGTTGTCTATAAAAGAAGAGTATATAAATGATTATATACCACCATTTAGATATGAAGATTATTTAATTACAATTTCAGAGTTTTTGCCATTGATAAATAATGAGAGTAGAGAAGAATATATAGAAATGGGATATAGTTTAGCAAAAGGGATAAAACATAAATTAGAATATGAATTTGAAAATTATAAAAATCCTTATATGTATTCTGATTTAGGATATATGGCTTTCTCAGTATATTTATTTAATAAAAAAACTGGGCTTTTAGAGAAGTTTTTATACTCACTAAATAATTTATTGCTAAATGAATGTTATAAAAAAGTTATAGTTCTAACAAGTAATAATATATTTGATGTAAATACAAAAAATACTGATTATGATTCAATATATGGAGTATCAGGAGTATTAAACTATCTTTTAGAATTTAAATGGAGAGATGAAGATCTTTTTAAGATAATAAAACTTGGGGAATATCTTATGTCGCTTTGCCTTGAATATGAATATAAAGGATATATGGTTCCAAGATTTCATATTAAACCTGAAAATTTAATAAATGAAAAGTATAAATATATATTCCCGGAAGGAAGTTTAGATTTTGGTATGGCTCATGGTATGTTAGCGCCTTTGATTTCAATAACAAAATTGAAAAGTAAGGTTGAAAATATAAGAGAAATTGATAAGGCTATAGATAAAATTTTCAACTTATATGATGTATTTTTAAATAAAGATGATGGGTATTATAAATGGCCATCACAATTATCTATTGAAGACTATTTAAAAGAAGAAAGTAATTACAATTCTTTTGCAATGTCAAGGTGGTGTTATGGAGGGATTAGCATAGCTAAGGGATTGAGAAATGCTTCTTTAAACTTAAAAAATGATAAATTAGTGAAGAAATATGATAACATATTAAAGAATTTATTGACATATAAATATGATGAGTATTATTTGACTACACCTATTTTATGTCATGGTCACAGTAGTATTTTATCTGTAATGACAATAATGTATAAAGAAACTAATGATAAAGATTATTTGTATAATCTTAATATGACCTTGAAAGAAATATTTCAATTATTTGAACCATCATTAAAGTATGGTTTTAAAACATTAGATGATTCAATAATAGATAGTACTTCATTTTTAGAAGGAACAACTGGAATAATCTTATCATTAATTTCTATATTAAGTAAAGAATCTGATTATGAGAAATTATTATTTTTATCTTAAATTAAAAAATTTAGTATAAAAGATATAATTTTTAATTTTACATCTTTTATACTAAATTAGTTTATCAAAATATGTGTGAAGCTGAAGGCTCTAATGTTTTTGGATGTAATTGTCTTATACTGTATTTTTTCAATATTTATAAAGTTAAAATATTACCAAGAATCTGTATTAGAGCAAAATGTAATAATGTTTATATGAGTAAGTGAATATAGTATAAGGATTTTGGCTTTGTACATAAAAATAAAAATACTTGACAAACCATTGGAATATTAATCGTGTCCAAATACATATTAGAGGAGACAAAATTATAGAAGTTCTAGAATCATGAAAAAATATTAGAATAATAGATATAGAAAAGAACTTGTAAGCTAGGGTAGATTTCTGGGTTTAAAATAACGTATTTAATTTATTTGTATAGAACAATTAAAAATTTACTTATTGAGATAATTAAAAAATAACTGTCACAGAAAAAATAATTTACTCATGTGACAGCCATTTTTGATATTATGTTTTTGTTTTTTATCTGAAAAATTTAAAATAAAAATGTTATTTTAATAATCTAAATAAAATTTATTTTAATATTAATTTTTTATTTTCTTAATATATCACTTTTAGTCAGTCCATTTGATTTACCTTGAGGAGTCCAATGATAATTAGACATAGATTTAAATAGAAATCTAGGAAAGTTAGGTGATATAAAAATATTATCTTTACTAGAAGTGTTACTATCTATGTTGTTACTAAGTATATTCTTTGATAGTTCTCCTAATGAAGTTCCTAAGCTTTTTTTGGGACCTTTACCTAAAGGAGTAGATTGTAATGAACCTAGCATTTCTCCTCCACCAATTCCTATCCCTTGAACCCATGTAAAGTTAACCCTTTTACACCAATTTTCTATCATTTGAATTGCTAAATGAGTTTGTTTCCCTTCATAGAATCCACAGTTAACTATTGCATATACTGGAATAGATTTTTTATTTAGTTTCTTCGCACATTCTTCACATTCCTCTAAAAAACGAATTAAATGAGAAGGAATGCCATCTACATAAAGAGGAAATGCAATTATTAACCTATCACAAGTAAGTATGGCTTCAATAGCTTTAGGATATTTAGATACATTGTCTATTTTAAATGTGAGAATGTCATTATCCTTTTGTATAAGTTTTTCTACTTCAGATAAAAAGTATTGTGAATTATTTTCTTTTACTTTTGGGCTTCCATTTATCATTACTATATTCATAAAGATTCACCTCTTACATCTTGTGGATTTTTAAAAAATGAAACAGAATGTTCCTTCATATTGAGATTTACAGCATTTGCACGTACTAGATTAGTAGCAGTGTCTTTTTCAGTATCTGTAATACAATCCCCATAGAATAAAGCCTTTAAATTTATCTGTTTTTCATATCTATTTTTATGATGCATTTCATTATTCTTTATTACAAAGTATGGAAGGAGATAGCTTATACTTCTATCAAGTATATTCTTAATAAATGGGCTAAATCCACCGTAACAACATCTACTTATTATAATAAGTTCATCAGAATCAGCTATCAATTTACCCATATTTCTGTAATAGTCTTTTATGACACATGTAGTAGGTGTTTTAATCCAACAACCAAAACAACCAATACACTTGTGGATTTCTTCAGTGTTTGAAAGTATTTTTATATTGTTATCAAGTTTAGGTAATAAATTATCTAAATCTTTTTCAGTTAAATCATGTATTAAAAGTCTCATAAATTTTACCCCCTTTATATTATGTAGGTTGACTTTTATAATTCTATCCTACAATTTTTTTAATAAATCATTACACCAATTAATTACAAAACTATAATAGTCAACGCCATAAATCATTGTGAAATACATACATGTGTATTGGTCAATACAACAATTTTGTTCTACCTCAGTTTTTTGTGCATCTAATTTATTTAAAAGTAATTCAATTTCAGCTATCAACATTTTTAAGTTTGTTTCAATTATTTCTTTAGGTAAGTACTCATAAAAAAATATGTTAACAAGGTGGTTATGCTTTGTCTTAGAAAATTTAATTGGTTTTTCTAACCACTCGAGAAAGTATGATTTCCCTATATCAGTTATGGAATATAGTTTTTTTAATTTGCCCCCATCTATAACTTCGCGATAGTAGATATAATCTTTTTCTTCTAATCTTTTAAGCGCAGGATAAATACTACCAAAACTAGCATCAAAAAAGTATGAAGTACTTTGTGACATCTTTTGTTTTAAATCATATCCACTTAATTCTTTTTCCATCAGAAATCCTAAAATAATGTATTCTAACATAGTGCCTCCTAATATCGTTTATGTATATATTGTTTAGTTATATATCGTTTTGATATATTAATTATTACAAATAATGGGTAGACTGTCAATATGTTTTTAAATTAAGTTTTAAACAGAAATACAGATTATCGCTTAAACACTAGGTTTATTATCAATATCTTAAGTTTTAAGAGTTGAATTTACCACTTACATAAGAACTTTGATATGATAATATGATTAAAAGCATATAAATTATTTGAATAGTGCACAAAACCGCAGATTGTATATAATTCACTAATTAGTGAATTATATACAATCTGCGGTTTTTATTCGCTGAATTTATAGCCAACACCCCAAACAGCCAATATATTGTGGATTGTCTGAGTCAGTCTCTATTTTTTTCTTAGTTTTGTACAAATGACGACGTTAGATTATTAACCTTTTATGGTATTGTCATAGCTCCAGATGCTTTCGTATAGCTGTTTTTTTGCAAATTTAACTACTTCCATCCAGTTATAACCTTCTAGTCAATTTCAAATTTTCTAGTCAGTCAATGATAAAGATAAACTGAAATTTGGGAACTCCATGTTATGCCCATAATAGATTTACTTGCTGGATAACAAAAATAATTTTTTTGTAGTGCTGGCATTCACTTTTATCGTTGCTTTCACTGGAAAAAGAACATTTCCGCTATTGATATAGGTGCTAACATTCAAAAAATCCCATACCTTCAAATGCCACCTTTAATAATGGCATTGACACTTTGTTTTTACCACTAATGTTTATGACACGAAAAAGAGCAATATATTTTTCCAACTTAAAGAACCTCCATCTATTATAAATAATCTTTGCTTCAACTTTCAATTTGCATTTACACCCAACGCTTAAATACTACAATTTCAGCATCAGAATCATAAACGCTATACTCAGATACCATGAGATATTTTTCATCAGCAATAATTCCATAATATCTGTCACTGTCTTTTTTGCTAAGCTGATTTCCAAAGTAAATTTTATTATCGTCCCAAAACTTTACAAGCTGCCCTTTTGGCAAGCTATATTCAATGTTAATGAAAGAGCCTTTCAGTGCATTAAGTTCTGTGACTTCTTCCATATCTTGTATATTAAGTGCATTAAATGCTGCAATCAAATTCTTTTTGAATTTGTATAGAGCATCTTTACCTTCTTTCAAACATAATGCAACCAAGCACTCTGAACCAAAAGGATGACCTTTCGTTTCATCACATCCGTTACAAGTGTTACTCAATTCGCATTTCCTACAATCAACTCCGCAAATAGACTTAGTCATTTTTAATTTTCCTCCTTAAATTTTATTTTATCGAGTACGTCTTATCTACTTAGTTTGGATTTTACAGTGGATAGGCGTACATCTTTTTCACAGGTCTAATGTACTTAAAATACTGGTCTGGGTTATAATAAAAGTACATGATTCTTCCAGGGGTAATATCAGGACAGTAACCCTTACCAATGTAATCAAAAGTTGCCATAGCCATTTCAATCTTTTCTTCAACACTACAATTTTCCTGTTCATAATTAAATGGACCATGTTCAAAGATGATATACTCGGCTTCAGGAATATCAATCATAAGCATTTGTGGCGGAAGTTCCCCTTTATAATCAAAAGGAAGTCGTACGCCCCAACACTCTGTACGGAGAATACCCCAATCGCAGAGCCTGCCATCTGGACTGTTTATATAAGCCATAATCTGACCACTTCCACAGTTAGCTTCGCTTCCACCATCATCATCCAATTTACCCTTGATGCTGTCGAGCAAACCACAAATTGTTTCGTGGTCCTGTCCTAGAATAAGGTTTTGTTTTCTCCAAAAATCCCAATACCCGTTACTTTCATTGTTTTTAATGTACAAAAATTTATGTGCAGGTATGGTTGCAAAATAAATCTTGACACCATCTGTTGATTTAATCATTCCTATTTCTCCTAATCCTAAAAAGTAGCGGTCAAAAGGGGTTATTTTTGTACGAAGAACGACTGGCTTAGGATTTTTTCGATATTCACTTGGTGTTACACCATAAGTTCTTTTGAAAGCTCTGGTAAAAGCTTCATGTGATGAAAATCCATAATCAAAAGCAATGTCCAATAGACTCTTATCACTGTCCCTAACCTCTTTTAATGCAAAGGCTAATTTTCTATTCCGCAAGTAATCTCTAAACTGCATACCCGATATTTCTTTGAATTTTTTCGTTGTATAAAATTCAGAATATCCTAATTTGCGAGAAAGAAAGCGTAACGTTAAGACTTCGCCGTTGTAATTTTTAATACATTTGTCAATCTCGTCAATGATTATCTGAATTTGTTGTTGCCACTCATACATTTAACTATTCACCTCGTTTCAATTACCCTACATTCATTATAACGAAATAGAGAAGTTATGGCTTGATTTTACTTGTTGTCATTTAATTTTAATTCTGTGGATTTGCATCTTGTCTAATTTACTATATTATGTCACATTGACATGACAGCTTAAAAGGAATTAAGAATTAGGAACTATTGACAAAGTGTAAATTTAGCAGTAAAATAATTGCATGAGCAAATAGATTGTTGCGCTCGCAACAAAAATATAAATAACAATATTAAGGAGAGAACATGAGAGAGCTATTAAAATGGGTTTCCATTATAAATAGATATAACGCAAACTATATTGATAGGAAATTGGCTGATATTGGAATTAATAATAGCCAATATTTTTATGTATTACACATATGTAGTAATCCAGGTATTACACAGGATACTATATTTAAAAGAATTCTTGTAAATCCTAGTAATATAACAAGAGCTTTGGCAAACCTAGAAAAAGAAGGGTTTATCACTAGAGAACCAAGTGTTAAAGATAAAAGAACATGGCATCTGTATCCTACAGAAAAATCTTTGGCATGTTATGATGAAATAATAAAAATAACGAATGGATATGTAGAGGAATTGTTAAGTTCATTTAAAAAAGAAGAGCAAGAGTTGTTCATGTCAATGTTAAAAAAGACTGCTTTTATAGCTATTGATATGAATGAAGAAGCAAAATTGGAGGCGAAGGAAGATGGAAGAAAAATATAAAGAACCATTGGAGTATGAGAAAGTTTCAAAATTATTGACTAAGTATGCAATACCTAGCATTATAGCAATGTTAGTAAGTGCGTTATATAACATAGTTGACCAAATTTTTATCGGGCAAGGTGTTGGAGTGTTAGGTAATGCTGCTACAAATGTTAGCTTTCCACTAACAACAATATGTACTGCAATTGCTTTATTATTAGGTATTGGTGGAGCATCTAAGTGCTCATTAGAATTAGGTGCTAAAAATTCAGAAAAAGCTACAAAATCAGCGGGAAATTCTATTTGTCTAATGGCTATCTTTGGAATAAGTTTGTTTATAATAGTATCAATATTTTTAACACCACTATTGAAATTCTTTGGTTCCACATCAGAAATATTACCTTATGCACACACATACACAAAGATTACATCAATTGGATTGCCATTTCTTATAATGTCTACTGGAATGAGTAAGTTGATACTTGCTGATGGAAAACCAAAAGCTTCTATGTTTTGTATGTTGGTAGGAGCAGTTATTAACACAATTTTAAATCCACTATTCATATTTGTGCTTGATATGGGAATTGCTGGGTCTGCTTTAGCTACTGTTATTGGTCAACTTATATCTTTTGGCTTTAGTGTTTATTATGTAATGAATTTTCAACATATTAAACTACATAAGAAAAGTTTTAAATTAGAAAGTATAATTTATAAACATATATTTGCGCTAGGTTCAAGTTCATGTTTTAACCAATTAGCAATGACTGTAACACAAATAGTTATGAATAATACGTTGGCATATTACGGAGCTAGGTCAGTTTATGGAAGTGAAATTCCACTTGCTTGTGTTGGTATCATTATTAAAGTAAATATGATTTTTATATCTATAATTATTGGTATATCACAAGGGATGCAACCAATTATAGGATACAATTATGGAGCTGAAAAATATAATCGTGTAAAAGAAGCATATAAGTTAGCAGTAGGAAGTGCAACTGTTATATCTGTTATTGCATTCTTATGCTTCCAATTCTTCCCACGACAAATTACATCTATATTTGGTAATGGGAATGAAACTTACTTTATATTTGCAGAACATTATTTTAGAACTTTCTTGTTCTTAACATTTATAAATGGTGTTCAAATAGTATCATCAACTTTCTTTACATCAATTGGAAAATCAGTACTGGGACTTTTTACTTCTTTGACTCGTCAGATTCTGTTTTTAATTCCATTAATAGTGATTTTACCAATGTTTATGGGTATTGATGGAGTAATGTATGCGGGGCCAATAGCGGATGCCGCTGCTGCAATGGTATGTATATATTTTGCAGTTCATGAAATGAAATCATTGACTATAAAGCAAAATAAAGTAGTGAGTAATCATAAGGAGATTGTAGAGGTATAAGATAATCTTCAATAGTTCTAACAGCATAGTAATCAAATTATTTTTTATGGTAAGTAAATTGTTTTTATTGAATTTACTTACCATATTTTAATTATAAATAGTTATTTATCTCCATTTAGTTACATCATTTAACTTTAATCTAGGTCTTTTTGCTGGTTGTTCATCAGGATAACCTAACGATATTGCTGCAACCAATTGACTATCTGTATCTAACCACTCACATAATTCACGATATGCAAAGTACACATCACAAATCCAAAGACTACCTAAACCTAATTCTGCAGCTGTAAGAGACATATTTTGAATTGCAGCTCCAATTGATTGTATGTTTGCCATCTCATAAAAACGTTCTTCAGCAGATAAGTTTTCTAAAGGTGACTTTCCCAACTTGTTTAAAATAAAAATTGTTATGGGAGCTTGTTTCATAATTTCAACAGTATAATTTGCTCCTGCAATATGTTGACGACTTTCTGGAAGAAGTCCATTGTTATCAATTTCATTTTGAATACCTTTGCTCATCGCTCTAAGCATAGATTCTTTTTCTTTTTCAGTGACAACAATAAATTTCCATGGTTGTCTATTTTTAGATGAAGGTGCATCTATTCCAGCTTCAATTATTTTTTCTATAGTTTCATGTGAAATATTTTGATTTTTATATTTTCTAATGCTACGTCTTTTCGATATAGAATTGCTTATCATTATAGTAACCTCCATTTATTTTTGTTAATTTTTCCAAGTAAGGTTTTTATTTAAAAGATTATATTAGTTTTAAAAATATATTTAGATAAAATCTATTTATATAAAATATATTTACGTTATGTTTACAAAAAACATATTCACATATAGAAGAATTGTTTTAATTATTTTATCATTAATTTAGAAAAAAGTCATTGTCTTTAGAAGTAGAACATGAGAATTCTGGTAAAAATAACACTGAAAATTTAATGTAGCTTTATCAAGGTATTAGTACTTGTATATTTACAACCTAGTGCAGAAAGCTCACTCTTTTAGGTGTGGATGGATAGCATAGATAGTGTATAAAAATATTGACATTAAGGGATTAACATACTATAATTATTTAAACATAAATATAAACATAAACATAAAAACAAAAATAAATACTTATGAGGTGATGTAATGAGATTTGATATGGATAATCTGTTATATATACTAATTTATATGACATTATTAGTATCTATCCTTGGATGCATAATTTACTTTTGTAAAGACCTCTTATATCATAAAATTAAATATGTTTTAAGGAAAAACATATTTATAAATAGATTTACATATTCTGAAAAAAGATTGCCTAAGCATTATATTGTTTTTCAAAAATATGATATTTGGAGGTATTATAGTATATTTTAATTTGAAATGATTCTATTACAGTTCAAGAATTTAAAATAAAAGGAGAGAATAGAATGGATTTCATTTCAAATATACTACAAGAGGTATTAAATATATTATTTAGTTTTACAGGAGATTTTGGGATTGCAATAGTACTTATAACTTTAATAGTAAAGTTGATGCTAATGCCATTGTCATTAAAACAAAGATTTTCTATGAAAAAACAACAAGAATTGGCAGAAAAGATGGAACATATAAAAGAAAAATATAAGGATAATGCTAAAGAACTTGAAAAGCAACTACAGATGCACTCTGTGGAAAGTATGAAGAGTATGATTGGGTGTTCCACAATTTTACTACAAATGCCAGTAATATATGCACTGTATCATGTATGCTTAAACATGCCAAAGGGATTTACGACAGTTATAATTCCTTGGATTGCTAATTTAAATACAGCTGATAATTTATTTATACTACCTTGTATATACACATTAACTATGCTAGCTCCAAATTTAATAAATTATATACCATATTTTAAGGTGAGTTCTCAAAGAACATTTAATAAACAAACGATTATAATGACTACTATAACGAGTCTTATAATAACTGTTAGAACTCCAGTAGCCCTAGGTCTATATTTTATAACAAGTGCAATTTATGCATTAATTGAAGAGATTTGCTTTAGAATATATTTTAATCAAAAAAATAAACTAGTATTAAAATAATATAATAAGTATTTTATAAATTCTTAGCCTGCCAACATGAATCAAAGTTGGCAGGCTATTTTTATAAATTGGTAGGTTATTTTTATAAACATATTATTTTCTAAAAAATAGTTACAAAATAAATTAATATAAACTAAAATAAAGTTAAAAAACTGAGATGATAAAATAATAATGGCTAAAATATTAGTAGTAGAAGATGAAAAAAGAATGCAAGATATCATTGTAGAATATATGCAAAAAGGAGGATATACTTGCATAACTGCTGATGATGGAGTAGAAGCACTTACAATAGTGAAGAATAATGATATAGATTTAATGATATTGGATATTATGATGCCATATTTAGATGGATTCTCAGTATGTAGAGTTTCACGTGAAATGACTAATATACCTATTATTATGTTGACAGCTAAAGGTGAAGAAGAAGATAAATTAAAAGGCTATGAGTATGGGGCTGATGATTATAAAATGTTATGATGTATGAGAGTATCTCATTAAAATGATTTTTTATAAAAAGATTGTTCAAAAACTTCATGATTTCAATAATCACAGATTTAGGAGTATAGAGAAGCTTTTTATCAAGAATAGGAGAAATATTTTATTTTCAACATGGTATAGTGGGGAAGATGTAAGCCTTAAATGTAGTTGAAGTAGAGTAGTTAAAGAATTAAGAAGACTCAATAATTAAGAATATTATAGAAAGGAATAATGTATTATGAAAATGCCCAATAAGATTGAAAATATTATGTTTGCTCCCTGTGGGATGAACTGTAAAGTCTGTTATAAACATTGTTATTCAAAGAAACCTTGTCAGGGATGTTATGCAGGTGACTTGGGGAAACCAGAACATTGCAGAAAGTGTAATATAAAAGAGTGTACAAAGATAGAAAAGATTACATACTGTTTTGAATGTGAAAAATTTCCATGCAAATTGGTCAAAAACTTGGAAAAAAGTTACAATAAAAGATACGAAGAGAGCCTTATAAAAAATAATATTTTAGCTAAAGAGTCTGGAATAACTACTTTGATGGAAGCAGAATTAAAAAAATGGACTTGTATTTATTGTGGTGGCATTATTTCTTTACATGACTCTGAATGTTCTGAGTGTCATGCTAAAAAGGAATCAAAATAATAATAGCCTTATTGGCATATAGCTTTTCTCCGTTTCATTTAATTCTTGATGAAAATGAATATGTAAATGAAACGGAGGTCTATAAAATTTGAACTAGGTTAATTAAAACTATTGTAGTGATTAAAACTATCTTAGTGTATTATGTATAAAAATCAAAATAGAACAATTAAAATTTATCTAGTATATTACCTAGTTTATTTAGTGTATTACTTGATTTTTTTAGTATATTACTTAGTTTCTTTAGCATATTATTTAATTTCTTTTGATTTAAAGATGCCTTGCTTATAAAATTGTCCTGAATAAGGAATAGATAAAGCAAAAAATGCAATTATTACACCTGAAACAATAATCAAGAAATTAATAGATACCATATCAGCAAGTGGTCCAAAGAGTATCATCCCAAGAGGTATAAGACCAGTATATATAATAGTAGGTAAGCCCAATACACGACCTTGCATTTCTGGTACTACATGTTCTTGCAACATGGTCATAGCTGTTGCTTGAATAATTGGGATTGAAAAACTGGTAAAAAACATGAATATGAAAAATTGCCAAGCTTGTGTAACAGACCCCAAAATAATAGAAAAGATAGCATAAGATAACATTGCCAAGAAAAATGTCTTATTTCGATTTTTAAAGCCACCAAATATTCCTATAACTAATCCACCTAGAACCATACCTGAAAAGCCAATCATTTCAATAATAGATAGATAAATATACCCCTTACCAAATGTACGCTCAATCAATAATCCTATAAGAAAGCCTGATGGTACGCAAAGAAAAATGAAAGCGCCATAAGTAAAAACTACTTTTCTAATAAATTTATCCGAAAAAGAGTATTTTATTCCAGATATCATGTCTGTTAAAAATGATACTTTTTCAGTTTGTTTTATTATATTATGTTTAGGTATTTTAATGAAGCAGAGTAATACAATAGCAATAATTGCAGTAATAATATCAATTAAAAGTACTTGAGATATTTTATTTCCTAGACCAAGAATTGCTGCGGATACAATAGGAACTATAAATTGAACTATAGATTGAAGACTGCCATTCATACCATTAAAACGCATTAAGTGTTCCTCTGGCACAAGTTGAGGAATCAGTGCATTTACAGCAGGTGTCTGTACACCACTTCCTAAAGAACGAATAATAGATACAACAGCAATTGCGATTAATTCATTTTCTCCTTTAATTCCTGACATCATAAGCATAAGTAGTATTAGTGTAGAAGCAGCGATTATAGTATCAGATACAATGATGAGTATTTTTCGATTATAGTAATCTGCCCATACACCTGCAAAAAAAGATATTAGCATTTGTGGTATGAAGGAGCATACAGTTAAGATTGTTACCCATATGCCTGATGACGTTTGAAGTGTGATATACCATATCATTGCCATCTGTACAAGTGATGAACCAAATAGGGAAATATATTGGCTCACTAAAAAGGTAAGGATTTTTTGCTTCCATGTAAAATGAGTATTTTTGTTTTCCATTCTATTCCTCCTTTGATTTGTGTGTTTAATTTTTCTTGCTCTTAAGAATAACACACAAATCAAAGTATGGAGTTAGAGTGGAGGGTTAAGAAAATTGTTCTTTCATGCTTTGAAGATGAGATTTCATTGATTTTGTGTTGTATTCCGCCTCTTTCAATGAGGTTATCAATTTGTCACATACTGAGATAATTTCATCATCGTCTTTTGGAGTATCAATAATATTTTTAATATTAGCATTGGGATTACAAGACAAAGCATTTAACATTCTTAAAATAGCTGAAAGAGAATAGTTTGCAGAGCGTAACGAATTAATAATTTTAAGGCGCTTTATATCTTCATCAGTATATACACGATAACCATTTTGCTTTCTTTTTACTTTTAATAACCCGTTCATTTCCCAATTTCTTAAAGTATCTATTGTAACCTTTAAGTATTCTGAGGTTTCTTTTCTAGTTAAAAATAACTTGTCTGTCTCTTGTGTGTTTCCATTTAAAATTTCTTTAACAATATTGATTGCTTCCTCAGCATTTGATTTTTCTATTTCTAATTGTTGTAAGTAGTGACTAACAAGAGAAATAGCTTTGTCAAAATCTTTATTTGCTGATGTTCTGACAATCTCAATTGCATTTTTTCTCAATCCTCTTTGTGTAACTTCAATTTTTAAGGCTGTACGAGCAAATTTAAATTGCTCTATATGAAAATCGTTAAAAATACGATAGCCATTAGGATTACGCTTAGGTTTAGGTATTAGTTCAAGTTCTTCATATAAACGTACTGTATTAGGATGTATACCAATTAAATCTGCTATTTCTGATGTTGTGTAGGTATTCATTTATATTCAACTCCTCTTGTGTGTATATAGCATCAACAATAATATCACTAAACGAAAGTCTGGTGTTATAGTGGAGGGTTGTTATAATCATTCCATATACAACTATTCTATTATAGAAGTAAGTATATGTTTTTTAATAAGCTGCCATCTATCACGAGGTTTAAAAACTATCTTAGATGGTATTGCTATAACCAAATCGTACTTTGGTATACAACAGATGGCATTTCCTCCAGCTCCCATTGCTGAATACCAAAGAGTTCCATCTTCTTCACATAGCCACCATAGATAACCATACTCATTGGAATTCATTTTGGTTGATTCTTCAATCCATGATTTAGATATAATACATTTATTATTCCAAATACCATCATTTAAATACAGAGAACCAAATCGTAACATATCTCTGGCACTCAATGTAAGTCCCCAGCCACCAGCAGTATTACCTTGCCTGTCTTTTGCCCAACCTTTAAGATTTTTTCCAAATAAATCTTCAAAATCAAAATTTTCTATATCATAATCGGGTATTTCTCTCATACCAATAGGTTTGAATAGATGTTCATTAGCAAACTCACGAGCACACTTTCCTGTAGTATTTGTAATAATAGCTGAAAGTAGGTGAACTCCAGCTGAAGAATATTTGAAAGTTCCAATGTTTTTGTTTTGACCAAGTTGATTTAGGGCATATTTTACCCAATCTCGTTGTTTAGAAAGTCTCTCTAATGATTCAGTTGTATTTTTAAAAGGGTATGGTGCAGTCATCGTAAGCAAGTGGCGTATAGTTACTGCTTTTTTGTATATATCAGCAGGGCTACAATTATATTCAGGAAAAAAATCAACAACTTTTTGCTCAACATCCTCTATATAACCCTTGTCTATTGCGATACCAATTAGGGCTGATATGATACTTTTTGTGACAGATGCAACATGAAAAGTATCGTCAGCATTATAACCATTATAATATTTTTCAAAGACGATATTTCCTCTTCTCGCTATGATTATTGCGTTTATATTGCTATATTGTGAGATTATTAAAGGCTCAAGCTGTGAAAGTTTTTTTGAATCCATTCCAACACTTGAAGGGTCTATATTTTCAAATTTCAAATCTAAGCAGTAGCCTTTATCCATTATAAATACCTCCCTGTTATAGACTTTGAGTTTTCTTTTAGTTGTTGAGGAGAACCCTCTGCAATGAGATATCCGCCTTTGTCTCCTCCTTCTGGACCAAGTTCAATAATCCAGTCACAAGTATTTAGAACTTCTATATCATGTTCAACAACAATTACAGAATTTCCATTTTCGATTAATTCATCCAACAATTGAATTAGTTTAGCAGTATCATACAGACTTAGACCAGTAGTGGGTTCATCCAACACATAGAGTATATTGCCTTTTCGTTTTTTACCAATCTCTTTTGCAAGCTTGATTCTTTGAGATTCTCCACCACTTAAAGTAGGGGTAGGTTGACCTAGCTTTATATAACCCATACCAATTTGTTCTAGTACTTTTAAGTGTGAAACAATATTTGGAGTATCTTCAAAAAAAACAACAGCTTCAGATACACTCATATTTAAGACATCATAGATATTTTTATTCTTATATTTAATGGATAGGGATTCATCATTAAATCTTTTTCCATGACACTCATTACATATACTGTCCATACTTAAATTATTTCCCAACCAGATTTTTTCATATCCACTACCACTACACTTAGGACAAGCACCTTTTGAATTGAATGAAAAATGCCCAGCAGTGAAATTTTGTTTTATTGATTCTGGTTGACCTGCAAATAAAAGACGTATCTTATCCCATATCCCAATATAAGAGGCAGGAGTTGAGTTCATATTTCTACCAATAGGAGTTTGAGATATTTCTGAATATCCAGAGATATATTGTGTACCACTTAATTTATCAGCAATAGTTTCTACAATTGTATAATCATCCTCATTACTTACTTCATTTTCTTTAAGAGTGGTTTTATTATTACTTGCTTGATTGTTGAAGTAACTTCTAAGAAGAGGGAGTAATGTATCTGATATAAGGGAACTTTTTCCACTACCAGATTTTCCAGCTATTCCAACCATAGCACCTAAAGGTAATGATGCAGTAACGTTTTTAAGATTATTTGTACTTGCATTTTGAACAACTATACAATGCATTTTTTCAATGTCCGTAATATTTTTAGATGATGTTCTAGTAGGCATGGAGTATTTTCCTGAGATATATTGTCCAGTAATTGATTCATTTGACTTAAGTAGACCTTCTAAATCTCCTTGATATATTAATTGTCCACCTTCAATACCAGCTTTTGGCCCTATATCAATAATATGTTCTGCCATATTAATTGTATTTTTGTCGTGTTCAACTACAATGACAGTGTTACCTAAATCTTTTAAATCTTTAATGGATTTTAGAATGTCGATTTTTTCGGATTCATGTAATCCCGCAGTTGGTTCGTCAAGTACGTAAATTAATGAGTCCATCTCTGAATCAAGGTGAGAATTTAAAAATAGCCTTTGTATTTCTCCACCACTTAAAGTTGACATCTCTCTGTATAAGGACAGATGACCTAGTCGTGCCTTTATTAGATTATTTGTCTTAATTAAAATATCAGCTATTAAATTTTTACCTAGAATAGTTAGTTTGTCTTGATTCAATAATGACTTTAGGAATTCATGAACTTCTAAAATGCTCATCTTTCCAAGTTCACCAATATGCTTTCCATTTAATAAAACTTGGCGTGCTTCTTCACCAATTTTAAAACCATGGCACTCAGAACAAGTAGTCATTCTATAAATACCATTTAAGTCTTCACCTCTTTGGTGACGACCATGAAGTACTTTTGCTAAAGAAGAACTTTGTTTTCCATTTTCATAGTGACCATATAGTACCTCGTTTTGTACTTCCTCAGGCAATTGTAAGAATGGTATATCTAAGTAATCTTTGAACTTCTTAGATAACACTCTCAAATATCCTGGTGTGATTTGGGCTCTATCCAAAACTTTTTTTAGGGTAGTGCGCTTATCCAAGATAAGTTTTTCAATATTAATCTCAAAGTATGCTCCACGTCCAGAACATTTCATACACATTCCATCTGAAGAGGTATATGAGAAATAACTTGGTCTTAAGCGTTCTTCTTTATTACCACAATTATTACAAATAAGATTGTTGTCTACAGGAGTGTTACACGCAGAACATATTACTTGTCCTTCTCCTGCATATAATAGTGTAAGCATACTAATAATATTGGTTCTAGTACCTACTGTTGAACGAGGATTACTCTGACGGATGATATTTTGTTTAACAGCTATAGTAGGAGCTAATCCTTGAATATTGTCAAATTTATTCTCATTATCAATGCCTGAAAGTATGCCTAAGGACTGTAAGTACTGTTTACGCCCCTCCTCAAATACAATATCGAACATAAGACTGGATTTACCTGAACCACTAACACCTGTTGCAACTACAAGCTTATTTTTGGGGATAGAGATATTTATATTTTTTAGGTTATGTATTTTTGCACCTTTGATTTTTATTTCTTTCATTGACTCACCTCATTTTATTAATTTTATCAAACTATAAAATTGGTATGTTTTAATCATTAATATAAGAAGAGGTTAAGCGAAATCATAGTATTAAAAAGGCTCTATAGGTAAATATATATCAACTATATGTTTATTTTGTGGGTGACTATTTGGGTCATTAAGATATACTTCAAAAGGAAAAGAATTACGTAGTTTATGTTCATCATTTGATAGCCATTCATTATACATAAAATCCCAAGCATCACTATATTCATCTTGAAAAATACTAAAATGTCCCACCAGATATTTCCCAGAAGGTATTGTAATATTGCCAAGGTCGCTATTTTCTTTGACAACAATATTATCTGGAATTGTCATACAAATACTAGTCCTCAAATGATGTTCTTGTGTAAATTGAGGATTATCATGATAAATAGCTAATATCTTTGTCTTTTCAAGTTCAATTAGATTCTGCTCATTTGCATAATCAAAGAGTTTTTCTACAATCTTTGGAAAGTGACTGGCCAAATTTCCATATGACCCAGTGTATCTAATATAAGCTGTATTTACATTATCAAGTTCTAAGATTTCAATTTCTCCCTTAACCTCTCTCTTATTTTTAGATTTAAGTTTTGATATGTGTCTATTATACTGAGAAATTTTATATGGTTCTTTGCAATTCTTGCTATAATTGTTTCTATATTTTATAGGGCTTATCTTATAATAATTTTTGAAGGCTCGCGAAAAAACTGCGGAATCAGTAAAACCGAAATAATGTGCAATATCAGTAACTGTCATATCAGTACGATGAATAAGAAAAGAAGTGGCTCCTTCTAGTTTTAACCTATTTACATACTGTGACAATGTTTCTTTTTCTATTGCTTTGAAAATTCTATGAAAATGAAACTTTGAAAAACCTGCTATATTAGAAAGCTCTTCAAGAGAAAGAGAATCATACAAATGCTCTTCTATGTAGTCTTGTACTTTGCAAATACGACGTAAGTATTCTTTTTTAATTTGGGAATCGGTCATAAGTATACCTCCTTATTGTAAAAATATATATTTTAAATACCCTTATTTATAGTAAATAAAGCGTTGAGTATGTGAAATTTAAAGTAAAAAAATGTTAAATAGATTTTTTATTAGGAGTTTTTCTTATATATAACAACAATTTATATTATAAGAGAATTTCTATCTTACTTTGTAACACTTAGTATAACATAGTGATATATTTTTAGATTGTATATTTGATTATACATTTATATAAAGTTAGAGACTATAACATAGACAAAAACTTAATATCTAGTAGGGTTGTAAACTTTGATACTAAGAACAATATATCAATTTTAAGAAAATGTTTACTAAATAATAAAATATTTATATTAAAAAAATTATTAAATTTATTGTTTAAATAAAAAAGTTAAATCTCATCTATTAACATAGAGCCTTTAAAACTTTAAAATGAAAAATATAGAAGACTGATTTTTAATAAAATATAATCATCTAATAAATTATTAAGAAATACAAAAATACTTACAAACAACTATTTATTTTAATTGGGGGAATAAGAATATGAACAATGGTTTTTATCAATTAAATTCAGCAGTATTATATTTTAACGAGCGAAGTGATGTAAACAAAATAAGGTTTAATCACTATATAATGAGAAAAGAAAACATACAAAGATTAAGGGGAACTTTACCAAGGGGACAGTTTATGATGACTGTAAGAAAGGCTGCATCTGACCTTGATTTATCAATATCTACAATAAGTAGGCTTGTAAATGAATTTATAGATTTAGGAATATTGAGACTAATAAGTCGAGGAGTGAAGGGAAATTGTTGCTCTGTATATAGTTATATATGCTCTGAAAGTAATGATACAGGTGTAATAAAGAAACGTAGAAGTTTTTTTGAAGATATATTAGAAAATATTAATGAAACAAATAATAGTAGCCAAAAGGTATCAAAACATGAATATAAGTATGACAAAGATAAGGCCAGTGATACCAATATGTATAGCTATGTAGATAAAGAGTATAGACAATGGGGTTATGACCCAGAATTTCATACTGTAGATGAAACAGAAGATGTAACAAAGAAAAAAGAATTATTAAAAAAAAATTTAAAAAAAGAGTTATTAAAAAAGAACTCCAAGAAAAATACTGATGTGGAAGAGGAATACTGTTATATAGAAAGTATTTATGAAAATATTATAAAAAAGTTAAATAAAGAGTCAGGGGAAAGTTTTAGGTTTGATTCAGAAACAGATAATAAACTTATAGCTGAAAGAAGAAAAGAAGGCCATAGCTTAGAAGATTTTTATAAAGTTATAGAATCAAGAGTGAAGAGCTGGAAGGAGACTCCTACGCTAGTGGATATAAAGCCAGAGATTCTATTTGGTCATGAATTCAAGACTTACTTAAATAAAAAGTGATTATAGTGGATAAGAGATATAAGTGGATAAGAGATATACTAGAATAGATATTATGAAAAATCTAAAATTTAGATATAGTTTATGTTCAGATATATTATATGTATAGAAAATAGGGTTATTAGTGTTATTAATAATAAAAAATATTACTGGAATTTTTAAAATTCCAGTAATATAAAATTTAAATTACAGTAATAAATAAGAAAATTTTTATAAACTATATCATTAGAGTTATATACTATACTGTATCAACTTCATATTCTAATATTTTTCCAGTGATTGCACTGATTGTTATATCATATTCATTATTTCCCTTTATTATTTCGCCTTCATATTCTTTATCATCTTTATCATATTCAAATTTTACTATTTTACCACCAGGTACTTTGTTTAGCATTATTGACTTAGCTTTTTCAATGCTAATTATAGAGTTATTGTTATTAGAATCACTATTATTGTGATTATTATCAAAGTCATCATAATCATTATCATCATAATCATTGTCCATATCAATATCTATAATTCTTCCATCAAATGCATTTATCTCTATTTCATATGTTTTATTATCTTTTACAACTTTAGCCTCATATTCATTATCGCCAGCATCATATTTACAGTATATTAAATTACCATTAGGAATGGCATCTAGTATTATAGATTTAGCTTTATCTAAAGATATATTTTTGACACCTAAATTATTATTTATATCATCATCTTTTTCAATTTCTATTATTTTACCAGAGTAGGCATCTATTTCTACTTCATATACAATATTATCCTTTATAACCTTACTGTCGTATTTATTATCATCTTGGTCGTAGTAACAAACTAAAACATTACTTTCTGGAACAGCTTGTTTTAATATTTCCTTAGCTTCAATTAAAGATATTTTTTTAGTTTTATTTCTTATATCGATATTTTTTAGCTTTAAGATATCCTCAAATGCTTTTTGGTTATCACCTCCGCCAACTTGTGTTACTTCTTTTATGTCTTTATTGTTAATAAAATCTTTTTGGCTGTTTACAAGAGTGCCATTAGATATTATTACAGGAGAATTTTCTTTGGCTGCCAATACTCCTATTGATAATGCGTCTACTAGTGCATTTTCCTTGTTCATACCATCTTTAGTAACAAACACATTTTTTATACTTTTGGTTTTGTAAAACTGTTCAATAATTTTGGCATTGGTATTGTTTCTATCTGAACCACTGATTCTTTCTTTATTCGGATATTTTTTTACTGTATTGTCTGATAAAATCTTATTTCCACCAACTATATAAGATTTTTTTATAGACCTATTGTGTAAGAAATTTATACTGCTATTATTGCTGTTTTCCTCTGATACTAGTATTATAGGCATATTATGTATTGCTGATGGAGAAGCTATGCTAACTGCATCAGATAACCCCTTTAATCCATTTACAACTGCTACATTTTCCACTTTTTTTATTTTATCTATTTCTTTAAGTAAATTTGTAGACATTTCATAGATATTATTTCCTACTATTTTATTTACCTTTATGTTGAGTGATTTTATTTCATTTTCTACTTTATTAGATATACTATTTCCACTGTCCACTATATATACATTATCTACGCCAAGTCTTTTAAGTTCAGTTTTAGTTGAACTTTCTATACTATTATCATTTACTAATAGTATAGGAGCATTTTTTAATTTAGCAAAAGGATTTGCACAAAGTGCACTTTGAATAGAGTTGCCATTGACTATAATTGCTACTTTTGATTGAACCCATCCTAATTTACTCACTTCTACAGCCGTTTCATATCTTGTTTTACCTATTAATCTTTCTTGCTTTGTTATGTTGTTTGCAAAGATTACTGAAGAGCTAGAAAAAAACATCATACCTGCCACTAATATAGCTAAGTTTTTCTTATTCATATTTTTTACCTCACAATCCTTATATTTTATTATTTAGTATGAACTAGTAAAATATAATCTTAAAATCAAGTTACTATTAAATGTAACATTTTAAAATTAACAGATAAGATTATTCAATATAAAGCTTTTATTTTATTATTTAACATTGTATCATAAATCTTTGGAAAAATGTTTTCGACATTGAATATATGTAAATCAGGATGGATTATTTTTATCATTTGATAAATAGGTTTTTCCCCATTATTTCATGTGTTCTAAAACAGGGACAAAGCTTATTCCTAAATCTGTTAGGAAATATTCTACTTTAGGTGGAATTTCTTGATAAATTTTTATAGTATTTAATTAAAAAATAAAAAAACTATTGACTTGAAGTTAACTCTAAGTAGTAAAGTATAATTATAGAAAATTTATAAATATTTAAAAACATAAGTTAAAAAAGTAGAGAATACATAAAGGGGGAAGCAGGACAATGGAACAAAAAAAATTAGGGTTTGGGTTAATGCGTTTACCAATAAAAGACGAAAATGATGCTACAAGTATTGATATGGATTACTTAAATAATATGGTTGATACTTTTTTAGAGAGAGGATTCACATATTTTGATACAGCATATGTATACCATATGGGTAAAAGTGAAATAGCACTTAGAGAATCTCTAGTAAAGAGACATAAAAGAGAAAGTTTTACCGTAGCTACAAAACTACCACTAATGGCTTTAAAAACAAAAGAAGAGCAGGAGCCTATTTTTAATGAACAGTTAGAAAAATGTGGTGTAGATTATTTTGATTATTATCTTTTACATAACATTGGTGTATCACATTATGAAATAGCTAAAAAATTTGACAGTTTCAAGTTTATTGAAGAAAAGAAAAAAGAAGGAAAAATAAAAAATATTGGTTTTTCTTTTCATGATAGTGCAGAACTATTAGACAAAGTATTGAATGAGCATCCAGAAGTAGATTTTGTGCAGTTACAAATTAATTATTTAGATTGGGATAATGAAAGCATACAATCTAGAAAGTGTTATGAAGTAGCAAAGAAACACAATAAACCTGTTATAGTTATGGAACCAGTAAAAGGTGGTACACTAGCAAAAATACCAGAAAGAGCAGAAAAATTATTTAACGATTATAATCCAGATATGTCAGTGCCATCATGGGCAATTCGTTTTGCAGCAAGTAAAGATAATGTCATGATGGTTTTAAGTGGAATGTCAAATATGGAACAACTATTAGACAACACAGGGTATATGCAAAATTTTGAACCATTTGTACAGGAAGAATATGATGTTATAAATGAAGCAGTGGAAATTATAAATGAAGCAATTGCAGTTCCATGTACTGCTTGCCAGTATTGCGTAGAAGGATGTCCAAAAAATATCGCTATTCCAAACTATTTTGCTTTATACAATGCAGAAAAGCAAGCTCTTAATACTGGATTTTCAACACAAATGGTTTATTATAATAACTACATTAAAACTTATGGAAAAGCATCAGATTGTATTGGATGTAAACAGTGTGAAAAAAATTGTCCACAACATATTAAAATTGTAGAATCTCTAAAGAATGTAGCAGAAATATTTGAAAAATAATTGCTACTATAAAATAATTAATGATATATAAAGAACTTGAAGTTAATTAAGTATAAGTGAAATAATTAATGTTATATAGAAAAGTTGAAGTTAATGAAATATAAGTAAAATAATTAATGTTATATAGAAAAGTCGAAGTTAATGAAATATCAGTTAAACTATTTAATCCGATTTTAAATTATACAGTATCAAGAAAGGAGGAGGATTTGTATGACAATTTCAGAAGTAAGTAGAAAATACGAACTTTCAGCAGATACTTTACGATATTATGAACGAATTGGTTTAATACCACCTGTAAATAGAAATAAAAGTGGAATTAGGTCTTTTACAGAAAAAGATTGTGAGTGGGTTAATTTCATCAAATGTATGAGAAGTGCAGGACTTTCCATTGAGACATTGATTGAATATGTAACTATGTTTCAACAAGGGAACAAAACTATCAAAGCGAGAAAAGAACTTTTAATAGAACAACGAAATCAGCTTTCTAGAAGAATTGAAGATATGCAGAAAACTTTAGAACGATTAAATAGTAAAATTGATGGATACGAGGATAAAGTTATTGAAAAAGAAAAAACATTAAAAAATAATAGTGAGAGTCAAAGAACGGAGGTATTGTCTTATGAATAAAAGTGTACTTGTATTGTCTGCAAGCCCTAGAAAAGGTGGTAATTCTGATTTATTATGTGACCAATTTATGCAAGGGGCATTAGAATCTAAAAACCAAGTAGAGAAAATATTTTTAAAAGATAAGGATGTTAAATATTGTATAGGATGTGGAGTCTGTTACGAGAAAGGTGGAAACTGTTCACAAAAAGATGACATGGAAGAAATTCTTGAAAAAATGATTAAAGCAGATGTGATTGTTTTGGCAACTCCAGTTTATTTTTATACTATGAATGCACAGATGAAAACTATGATTGATAGAACTTGTTCGAGATACACTGAAATTTCTGGAAAAGAGTTTTATTTCATCGTTGCTGCAGCCGACAATAGTGAGCAGGCTATGGAAAGAACATTAGAAGGATTCAGAGGATTTACGTCATGTCTAAATGGTGCTAAGGAAAAAGGTATAGTGTATGGCATAGGAGCTTGGCATGTAGGTGACATCAAAGAAAGTGTAGCAATGAATCATGCCTATGAAATGGGCAAGTCAGTGTAGTGAAGAGAGATTTTTAAGAGTATCAGATTTACTAAATTTTATTGATAAAGTGAGTTCAGAATAATCTAGACAAAATAATCTTGATAAAATAAATAGTAGACTAAAATGTATTCTACCATTTAGAGGCTGTAAGTAGATTTGTGTAAAACAAATTTACCTACAGCTTTTTGTTGTATATAATTGGTAAACTAGATAATTAGTTTTTTCATCCATAGCATCAGTCTTCATATTTTATTATCATATCATAAATATAAATACTAATTTTATAAAGTGAATAAATTATAAAATAAATATAAATAAATTATATATAAAATATAAACGGTTTATAAACAAATCAACTACTGATAAGATGAATTTTAATGATAGTATAAGAGTTACAGGAAGTATATGATTATAGTTAAAATGCACTTATTCCTGTAAATACAAACAATTTAAATTTTAAAAGGAGGAATTAATCATGGCAATTGAAACTAAAACTCCAGACTGGGTTAATGTGCTGGAACTAAACAGTGAAATAGACATTACTGGAAAAAAAGATGTAAGTGATATGATACAAGAAATTGTTTCTGATGAATCATTAAAGGATTCCGTTATATATTTTCCAAATGGTGACTATTTATTTGAAAAAGGTATCAAAATTAGCCAACAAATAACACTTCAAGGAAATTCTTATTATGGGGGAGATGTTCCAGAATTAAGTGAAAGTGAAGAAGATAAAAAAACATTCATAGGAGCAACAAATTTTATAACTAGAGGCGTTTCTAATATGAGTATCATTACATTAGCAGAGAAAAATCAAACTGTAAAGAATATTAACTTTTACTATGATAATCGCGAAAAAAATAAATTACCTGAAGATGTATCTGCTATAACAGAAGGAGAAGGAGTACAAGCTCTATCACATTTTGAACATCTATATATTTCTGGATTTTCAGGAACAGGAATTGAAGTTCCACTTTATGCAAATGGTAATGATATTACTGTTACTTCATGTGGTCTTGGTATAAAACTTGGAGAAAAATCAATGCTTTCTAGTAGTAAGATTTATGGATGTAAAAATGGAATGGAAATTACAACTGGTGTCAGCTTAAACAATATAAGAATAGAAGACATTCAAGAAGTAGGTATTAATAATAAAGGGCTTGGTTTCAATCTTATTATGAATCTTGCAGTTGATAAATGTGGATACTGCGGATTTATGTTTGAAAAAATGTCTCATAGCCAGATAACTGCAAGATTTACTAACTGTAGCCAATATTATAAAAATGTTGACTATGATACTTATAAGAATCTTCCAGACAAAAAAGAAGAGGCTTATTCTATATTCTATGGAGACACTTTAGATAACTGCAATATTGTATTGGTAAATAATAATGTTGATACTCTAGAAAATGGTTTAGAGCGTAAAATACATGTAATTAAAGCAAATGATACTAAAAATGTAACTCTAGAATGTGATGCTGAGGCTGATAATTTTATACAATGTGCAAAAGGAAACTTATTATTAGAGAATGGTAGGAATACTTACAAGTTCTATGATGGTGAGATTTGTTCTGTAGGTGGAGTTCAAGTTTCTGATGTAAATCAGGGTGATTTACTTAAGATAGTTGACAATACACTTTATGTAGATGATGGTGGGAAAGATTTAGTAGTTCCTAAACTACAAAAAAACTCTGTTATATCTTCAATATTAAACTCTGAGGAAGAGATAAGCAAGTTGCATAGTGGGACATGGGAACAAATTGGTATAAAAACAGTTAATGAAGAACCTATGTATTATTATAAAAAAATAGAAGATTAGTTTTAAAATTAGGAGGTAGTGAATTATGGGAGAACCGATAATAATTAAAGAAACAGATGGCTGGATTAATGTTTTAGATTATGGAGTCTTTAATGATGAAACAAAAGATGTAAGTTCTAGGGTGCAAGAAATTATAAATGCTGCACCAGAAGACTCTATTATATATTTTCCAAGAGGGCAGTACTTATTTACAAATGGTATAGAGATTAACAAACGATTAACACTATGTGGAGATGCCTATTTTAGGTCAAATAATCCAACTAATGAGTATTTTTATTCAGGAACAACACAATTTTCTGGTAAATTTGATAAAGAAGATGAGGCAAATGGTACAATGGAAAGTTTTGCAATGATAACAGTAAAGGGAGTAAAACATTGTATTAAAAGTATTTCTTTTCAATCAGATAACTGTGATAATGCGAAGTCGCCTGATGCACCTCCTGCAAATGGTGAATCAGGATTTCATCATGAGATAGTATTTGCACACAAAGGCAAATATATATCAGCAATTGTATGTGAAAATGTATCAGAAGGGCCTGGTCATTATGAAAATGTGGACTTTGGTGGTTTTGGTGAAATTGCACTTAAGATGCCTAATAATTCCACAGTAAATGATATAACTGTTTTTTCATGTAATCGTGGAATTAGTACAGGAGAAAATTCAATAATTACTAATGGAAAGACTTGGGGATGTGATTATGGAATGGAAATTTCTACTGGAACATTTATAAATGGTATGAGAGTAGAAGAAGTTGGTAGGATTGCTATTAACAATATTGGTAAGGGCTTAAACTTTGTTACAAATGTTACAATTGACCAATGTGGATATTGCGGATTCAAGTTTGACTCAATGTCTAATACATACATATCAGGAAATATCTCAAGATGTGGGCAATTTTATTTTAATTTTAACTATGATGACTATTTGAAGTTAGACGAGAGAGTTAAGGAAGCTTATTCCTTATTTTATGGGAATTCAATAGAGTCAAGTAATATAACAATCTCAAATACTAATGTAGATTATTGGGACGATAAAGGGAAAGATAAATTTGATGAAGGAAAAGGGGATCTAAGATATAGTCCTCATAAGGTATACCTTATAAAAGCTCTTGAAGCCAATAATATATTATTAAGATGTCCTGTAGATGCTACTGATCTGGTTGTTGGGTCAGAAAAAGGAAACCTAATGTACAATAATAAAGAACAAACTGTTATATTTTATAATGGAAAAATAAGTAGTATCAATGGAGTTGATATATCTGAAGAAGAGCATAATAACAAAATTATGATAAAAAAAGGTGAGATGTATATAAATAGTGATGATAAAGATATTAAAATGTATACTCCACAAATAAATGATATTATGACAGCAGGAAATGAAAGTAGTGATACAGTTGCTGATAATTATGGTGGAAAATGGGAGAAAATTGCTCAAAAAGTAGAGTTTGGAATGATGGTAAGATATCATAAAATGATAGAAAAGTAAGCAAATGTATGGTATTTAAACTCGCTCGTTACTAGTGGTCTAGTTGTTATAGTATAGTTAAATTTATAACTATGAAAAATTCATCTAATACCAAAAATACATAATATTTTGGTATTGAGTAAATAAGAAAGGAATAAATAATATTATGGAAGAAATTAAAAATGAAATAACAATTAACATATTAGAAAGATATCCTAAGATTAAAAACGATGGTTCAGAAGATGTGGGACCTTTCATACAGGAAGTTATTGATAAGTTACCACTTAAGTCTTGTATTTTATATTTCCCCAAAGGTAAATACTTATTTGAAACTGGTGTTACAATTGATAAAGAAATAACCTTACTGGGAGATTCTAATTCATCAACATCTGCTACAGAATTTATAACTCATGGAGTTCCTAATATGAGTATTATTACATTGACAAAAATGAAACAATGTATTAAAAATATAAGTTTTTACTCTGATAGCTGTGAGGTACTTGTCAATGATGAACCACCAACACATGGGAACCCACATTATCATTATGAAATGCTGACTAAGAAAAATAATAAAAATGAAAAACTTGATAATGTGTCAGCAATTACAACTGATGGCCTGGATGATGCTACCAGAGGTCTTGGTCATTATGAAAATCTTTATATAAGTGGTTTCTCAGGTATAGGAATTCAGATACCATATTACGCAATTTCAAATGATATTACAGTTAACTCTTGCGGATTAGGTATTGATACAGGTATTGATGCAATTATTTCTAACAGTAGAATATCCGAATGTGGAGATGGAATGAGAATTATGACTGGCACTAGTATAAATAATGTAAGGATAGAGAAGATACAAAAAGTTGGTCTTATAAGTAGTCAAAATGGGAAGCTTGAGGGATTTGGAAGCTACAAAATCAATAATATTACAATCGATCAATGTGGTCAGTGTGGATTTTTGTTTGGGTTAGTAATTGATACTTATATATCTGGAATTATAAGAAGATGTGGACAACGTTATTATAATACAGATTATAATACTTATTTAAATATAAAAGATGAAAAAGAAGATGCATATTCTTTATTTTGTGGAAATTATTTTAAGAATAGTTATGTTAATTTGCTTAGTGATAATAAAGATAACTGGGACGATGGTTTAGAATATAAGCATAAAGTTTATGTATTTGAAATTCTTGAAATACCAGATTCTACACTGAAATGTAACATAGATGCTAATGATTATATAGTAAAAGCAAAAGATGGAGGTGGAAATTTAAGATTACAAAACAACTTTAATGATTATATATTTATTGACTCATCTGTTCCAGAAATTATTAATGGAATTAATTTGGTCGGATATCACAAAAATGAAAATTTATTTCTATTAGAGAAAGGTGAGTTTAGCTTTAAAAACAGCACTGATGAGAAGAAAAAAAAGGTATTCAAACCTAAAGCTGGACTTATTGTTAAATCAACAGATTCAGATATTTCTAAGATAGAATCTACTTATGGAGGGAAATGGGTAAAAATTGGTTCTGAACTTATTGGAAAAGAAACTGTATATTATTATAAAGTGTCCTAAAGGAAGAACTAGCAAATTCAGAAAATAAGTACTAAATAATATAAAAAAATGAATCCTTGTAATAGGATTCATTTTTTATAAATAAAAGCTGAATATAATAATACAAAAACTAATATAGAAGCAGTACATGTAGGAGGAAATTTAAGATTACAAAATAACTTTAATGATTATATAGTAAAAGCAATACATAAAGGCTATAATTAGATTTACAGAAAAGTAAATTTATCCACAGCCTTTTGGTATACACAGTTTTTCAATATGCACAGAATTTTGATATACATACAAATCTATGCACATTTTTATCATTTATTTGATATCTAAATTTATGTGTGTTTTAGTAGCATATTAAACAGATTTCTGCATAATATCATTCTCTTTACTAATTAACTTTTTTAGGTTTTTCCAATCTATTTCTTCCATATTAGCAAAATAATGTCCACTTCCTACGCAAGTTATATAGGACTTGCCATCTAATTCAAATGAAGAACCACCAATACATTTTGGATTACATTTTTTACAAGTACGAGTTTTTGTAATACTATCTTTAATAGTTTTAGAACATTCCTCCACAGTATCTCTATATGTATTTAGATTATAAAGGTTTGCTTTAACTCTCCATTTTTTCTCATTACATTCAATAGTAAATAGACTACGCTTTGGTTTTTTAGTTGAATATAATATACGATAAGAGCGAGCTCCTGTTCGTGGTTCAATCTTGCAATCGAGTGATTGACCAAGCTTATGAAAATCATAAGCAATATTATAATCTTTCCCACTTAGTACTTTTAGCATTTCTTCTGTTGTTTCTGCTGTTAATGGACTTTTGTTCATAATTAAAAACCCCCTATATAAATAAAAATTTTGCATATAAATAGTAGCTTTATATACAAATAAAAACTAATAATAGTATAGTCAATCAAGTTATCAAAATCAATAAAATAGCTGTAATCTTACATTATTAGGCATGAAATGAGAGGTATTGTTTTGTAGAGGTAAAGACTTAATAGTATGAAAATTCACTCAAACATGATACAATCCTATAAAAGATTTAAAAAATAAGAGGGGAGAAAGTTGCTGAAATAATTTTATACTTTACTTATATTTTATAAAATAAACGTATATCTTATAAAATAAATGGGGTCATTAAAAAATAGTTTTGTAAGTTTTCAGCAGCAGTAGTGGAATGATAATTTTTTGGTTACTATTATACTTGGCTATTATATTTTCAATAGGTTCTATGATAACAAAAGTAAATAAGGTCTGGATTAAAGTGTTGCTATTTGTAGCAGTAGGATTGTCAACCATAGTTCTTTCATACATGATAGCATAATAACTTAAAACTTTAGAACTATTTAAATAAAATTCGCAAATTCTCAAAACAAGAATTCTCAAGTTGGTAAAATTCCAGATATGAGAAAAAAATTAGTACTATAAAAAAACTATTTTCGGATTATTTTTTATGGAAAGGTTTCAATTTAGGTGTTTTAAGTGGTTCTATAAAGTTTTATGAATAAAAAGAAATTGGCATGCTAATTGCTTTAATAAATATTAACATGAACACAAATAAATATAATAATCTGAGTATTGATTATTTGAAACTTTGGACTTGATTTCTTGTCTAGAGGTTCATATTAATATTGGTGTTTAGGAAATTTTATTTTCCTGTAAATATAACTTAATAATAGGAGGTGAAATCATGTCAAAAGTAGTAATAGCTACAGAGAAAGCTCCAGGAGCAATTGGACCATATTCTCAAGCAATACAAGTTGGAAATATAGTTTCTACATCAGGTCAACTTCCAATAGACATGAAGACAGGCGAGTTAGTATCTGACCCAAAAGAAGCAACAAAAGCTTCTTTAGACAATGTAAAAGCAATACTAGAACAAGCTGGTACAACTATGGATAAAGTATTTAAAACTACAGTTTTCGTAAAAGATTTAAAAGATTTTAATGATATTAATGAAGTGTACGCTACATATTTTAAAGAAAATCCACCAGCAAGATCATGTGTACAAGTTGCTCAATTACCAAAAGATGCAGTTTTAGAAATTGAAGCAATGGCAGTATTATAATAATAAAACCAATGACAAAACTAATGAAAATTAAAAACTAATAAAAAAAGTCTACAATTAAAAAGTTTATATTAAAAAAGTCTATATAAAAATCTATCTAAATATTTAACTATTGAGCTTTTCTTATATAACATATATTTTTGTGCCAAAAATATATTTGTTATAGGAGGAAAGCTTTTTTTATTTTATTATTTGTGTATTATAATTAAAGTAATCCTAATATAAAACAATCTTTTTATAATTATTATTATGTATTTCAATGTAAATATATAAATAAGTAATGTTTTATATATATTTTAAAAATTAACTATATGTTAAAATATAGCTAAACTGATAATTTAGTAAATTAAATTCTAATGGGGGAAACTATGGTAAGTAAATTAAAAGAATTTCAACAGGAAATGATAAAATACACTGAAACAGTAGCTAGCGTGTTAGATGTAGATATTGAAATAGTTGATGATAGATTAATAAGAATTAGTGGCACAGGTCTGTATAAATCAAAAATAAATGAAAGCGTTGTTACTGAAGGTTTTCTTTATGATAAAGTTATACAGACAGGTCAGGAGTTAGTCGTATTAGATATATGTGATAATCAGCTTTGTATAGAATGTTCCCATTACATGAAATGCCTAAATAAAGTAATAATAGCAGTTCCAATAAAATATAATAATCGTACTATAGGAGTAATTGGCGCTATTAGTACAGATAAAACTAAAAAAGTAGAAATAAGTGCAAAAATAGATAATTATTTGAAGTTTGTCAATCATATATGCGATTTAATTTCTATGAAGATAGAAGAACATGAAGTGTCAAAAAGTAGCAGTAGAAAAATGAACATGATGATAGAAATAATTGAAAATGTTGAAAAAGGTGTTGTTATATTAGATATAAATAGCAAAATATCTTATATAAACAATATTGCTTTGAAAAAATTAGATATTGGAAAAGATATAATAGAAAATACAGTAAAAATAGTATCTGTTGAATCTTCTTCAAATGGACATGAATTACTAGAAATTGATATTGATAACAAAATTTATAATATAAATGCCAAAATAATTCCTGTATATCCATATATAAATCAATATGACAAGATAATTATATTTGATAAGACATATATAAACCATAAAGGACATGGGAAAGTCAATAGTGGATGGGGAAATAGTGATATAGAGTCTATAATTGGGAACTCAGAATCAATGGTGAAAGTTAAAGAGAGAACTAAGAAATTAGCAAAGTCAAATTCAACAGTTCTTATAACTGGTGAAAGTGGTACAGGGAAAGAGCTAATTGCTAGAGCTATACATGCTGAAGGAAGTAGATGGAATAAGCCATTTATTGCTATAAACTGTGCTGCTATTCCAGAAAACCTTCTTGAAAGTGAGTTATTTGGCTATATAAAAGGTGCATTTAGTGGGGCTAGTAGTGGAGGTAAGGTTGGTAAGTTTGAACTTGCAAATGAAGGGGTCATATTTCTTGACGAAATGGGAGACCTATCTATGCCTTTACAAGCAAAGTTACTTAGAGTTTTGCAGGAAAGAAAATTTGCAAGAATTGGCTCAAATAAACTTATAGATTTAGATATAAGAGTAATTGCTGCAACGAATAAAAACTTACTTAAGTTGGTGAATGAAGGTAAGTTTAGAGATGATTTGTACTATAGGTTAAACGTAATTCCTATAAATTTGCCACCTCTTAGGGAAAGAAAAGATGATATTGAAACTATAATGATGAAATTTGTTTCCAAGTATTCTTTAGAATTAGATATAAAATTGAATCAAATAGAAAAAAATGTAATGAATATGTTGGTTAATTATAATTGGCCGGGAAATATAAGAGAATTAGAAAATGCAGTTGAATATATGATGAATTTAGTTGGAGAAGATGGAATAATCTATAAAGATATGCTTCCATTAGATATTTTGAACTATTATAATATTGAAGGAAATAGTTTTAAGAGTAATAATGAGGTAACAAAGTTTGAAGATGATATAGTCGGGGGAATAGTAGAAAACCAAGAAAAAATACTTTCAATTAAAGAATTGGAGTTAACTTACATACATAAGTTGTTAAATAAATATGGAAGAGATACAAAGACAAAAAAGAAAATAGCAAAAGATTTAGGGATAGGTTTAGCTACATTATACAGAAAACTAGAAGAGGAACAACAATAAATTAAACATAGAAAATAGTTTTAAATGTATGGCAATGTGATTTGTAGGTCAATAAAAATAAAGCCTCTATAATAGAAGTGTCACTAGAAGAGACTAATATAGTAATAATACTATATAAAAATAAAATTATAAGCTTGTAAGATATTGAGTCAGTATAAATAATAGAAAATAAAAGTTTGAGCTTATAAAGTACAAATATGTAAAACATAAAAATAACAGTATTATAGAAAGCTAAAATAAAAACATAAAATATAGAAGGTTATAACAATATAAATATAGAAGGTAAAAATAGTAATATACAAGACAAAATAACAGACATATAGAAAAGTAAAAGCATAATAAAGGAAAATAAAAACAAAGAAACGGTTTCTCGAAATGATAATTCTCGTATTGATAAAAATTTCCCAATATGAGAATTTTTTCTTTTATAAATCTTATTTTTCACACTCAGATTTTACAACATTTAAATAAATTTGAAAAAAGTATGTAATTCCAACATAAAAAAAATATTTTTAGAATAAATAATATTGGCACAGTAATTGCTTTATATAAAGACACAAAGATAAAAAATTAATAATGACATCGAAAAATTTGAAAGGGGAATATAAAATAAATGAGAGAAATAAAATGGAAATTAAATAACTTACCTAAAGCAGAGGAAAAAGAAAAAGGAATTGAATTTTTAAAGGACGAAGAAATTGCAAAAGCTAAAGCATTTCATGAGAGTTTTCCACAATATGAAAAAACTCCTTTAGTTAAATTAGATAACTTAGCAAAATTATTAGGAGTTAGCGGAATATATGTTAAAGATGAATCTTATAGATTTGGATTAAATGCATTTAAAGTTTTGGGTGGTTCTTACTCTATGGGTAAATACTTAGCTCAAAGATTAAATAAAGATATATCAGAGTTAGGATATGAAAAATTAACTTCAAAAGAAATAAAAGACCAATTAGGAGAAATAACTTTCTTTACAGCTACAGATGGAAATCATGGTAGAGGAGTTGCTTGGACAGCTAATAAATTAGGTCAAAAATCTGTTGTATTAATGCCAAAAGGTTCTTCTGAATTTAGATTAAATAAAATCAAAGGAGAAGGTGCAGATGCTAGTATAACAGACTTAAATTATGATGATGCAGTAAGATTAGCTAATGATTATGCAGAAGCTGATGACCATGGAGTAATGGTTCAAGATACAGCATGGGATGGATATGAAGAAATACCAGCATGGATAATGCAAGGATATGGAACTATGGCTAAAGAAGCTATAGAACAATTAAAAGAATATGGAGTAGATAGACCAACGCATGTATTTGTGCAAGCAGGAGTTGGTTCGCTTGCTGGTGCAGTTCAAGGATATGTTGCTTCAATATATGATGAATGCCCAATAACAGTAGTAGTAGAAGCTGATGAGGCAGATTGTTACTATAAATCAGCAGAAGCAGGAGATGGAAAACCAAGATTTGTAGGTGGAGATATGCCAACTATAATGGCAGGTCTTGCTTGTGGAGAACCAAATACTATAGGATTTGAAGTATTAAAAAATTATTCATCAGCATTCGTTTCAGCACCAGACTGGGTTTCTGCTAAAGGTATGAGAGTTTTAGGAAATCCTCTAAGAGGAGATGAAAAAGTAATCTCTGGAGAATCTGGAGCAGTTACAACTGGAGCATTAGTTTCAATACTTGAAAGTGAAGATTTAAAAGATTTAAGAGAGGCTTTGAAATTAGATGAAAACTCTAAAGTATTATTAATAAGTACAGAAGGAGACACTGACCCAGACAAATATAAAGATATAGTTTGGAATGGAGAATACCAAAGTAAATAAAAAATTTAAAATAAAAAATAAATAAAGTCTAAATAAAAGTTTAATAAGTGAAATATTAATAAGTAAATAAGTAAAATACCAATAAATAAAGTGAAACATCAATAAATTAAAAATTATATGGGGGAATATCAAAATGTTAAATGAAATAAGAAAAAAACAATTAACTGAAGTATGCCAAGATTTAATAAGAAATGCTAGTTATTCAGGTCAAGAAGAAAATGTAGTAAAGGCAATTGAAGAAAATTTTGCTATGCTAGGTTTTGACAGCTGGTCAAGAGATAGATATGGAAATATAATAGGATGCATAAAAGGAAACAAACCAGGGAAAAAAATATTATTTGATGGGCATATAGATACAGTTCCAGTTCCAGATGCAAGTAAGTGGAGTGTTCCTCCTTTTGAAGCAAGAATAGTAGACGGAAAAATATATGGTAGAGGAACTTCTGATATGAAGGGTCAAGTAAGTGCTATGATGGCGGCTGTTTCATACTTTGCAGAAGATACTAATAAAGACTTCGAAGGTGAATTATATGTAGCAGGAGTTGTTCATGAAGAAATATTTGAAGGAGTTTCAGCTAGAGAAATAAGTAAAGCTGTTAAACCTGATTATGTTGTAATCGGAGAATCTTCAGAACTAAACTTAAAGATTGGTCAAAGAGGTAGAGGAGAAATAGTTGTAGAAACTTTTGGTAAACCAGCTCACTCTGCTAACCCAGAAAAAGGTATAAATGCAGTTTATAAAATGGCTAATGTAATTCAAAGAATACAACAATTAGTACCTCCAACTCATCCAGTTTTAGGTGATGGAATATTAGTTTTAACAGATATAAAATCTTCTCCATATCCAGGTGCATCAGTGGTGCCAGATTATTGTAAAGCTACTTTTGATAGAAGATTATTAGTTGGAGAAACAAGAGAAGGAGTACTAGCTCCAATACAAGCATTATTAGATGAAATGATGAAAGAAGACTCAGAATTAAATGCAAAAGTTTCTTATGCATCTGAAAAAGCTGACTGTTATACAGGAAATACTATAGAAAGTGAAAGATTCTTCCCAGGTTGGTTATATGATGAAGATGATGAATTTGTTCAAGCAGCATACAAAGGATTAAAAGAAGCTGGAATAGATTCAGAAATAACTCAATATTCATTCTGTACAAATGGAAGCCATTATGCAGGTGAGGCTGGGATAAGAACTATAGGATTTGGTCCTTCTAAAGAAAATCTTGCTCATACAATAGATGAACATATAGAGTTAGACCAATTATTCAAAGGTGCAGAAGGATATTATGGAATATTAAAATCAGTTTATAAAAAATAATTAGGAGATGGTTTTGTGAGAACTTTAATAAAACATGGGCTTATAGTAGATGGAAATAAAACACCAGCATATGAAGGGGATATTTTAATAGAAAACGAAAAAATATTAAAAATATCACAGGATTTAAACGAAGAAGCTGACAAAGTTATAGATGCAAAAGGTAGAGTTATATGTCCAGGTTTCATAGATACTCATAGCCATTCAGACCTAGTGATTTTGGTTAATCCATATAATGAGGTAAAGATTAGACAGGGAATTACAACAGAAGTGTTGGGCCAAGATGGAATATCTATGGCCCCTCTACCTCAAGAGCATATATCTTCTTGGAGAAAAAATTTAGCAGGCCTAGATGGTGAAAGTGATGAAATTGATTGGAAATATGAAACAACAGAAAACTATTTAAAAATGATGGATGAAAATGGGGTAGGGTTAAATGAAACTTATTTAGTACCTCATGGAAATGTAAGAATGGAAGCAATGGGGCTTGAAGATAGACCTGCCACTAAAGAGGAAATTCAAAAGATGTGTGAAATCACAGAAAGAGAATTAAGGGCAGGAGCTATAGGATTATCAACTGGACTTATATATATACCTTGTGCGTATTCATTGACAGAAGAAATTATAGAGATGTGTAAAGTAGTAGCAAAATACGATGGAGTATTTGTGGTTCATCAAAGAAGTGAAGCAGATACAATTTTAACATCAATGGAAGAAATTATAGAAATTGGAAAGCAATCAGGAGTAAAAGTTCACTTCTCACACTTTAAGGTTTGTGGTAAATCAAATTGGAAGTATATACCTCAAGTTATAGAACTTTTAGAAAAAGCAGAAAAAGAAGGTATAAGAGTATCATTTGACCAATATCCTTATGCAGCTGGAAGTACAATGCTTGGAGTAGTTTTACCTCCATGGGCACATTCGGGAGGAACTGATAAATTAATAGAAAGATTAAGTGATGAAAACGAAAGAGCAAAAATGAAAAAAGATATAGCAAATGGAATCGAAGGTTGGGATAACTTTATAGAATTTGCTGGAATAGACCAAATTTTTGTAACAAGTGTAAAGACAGAAAAAAATCAAGATACAATTGGTAAGAGCCTGCTAGAAATTGGAAAGATGAGAGGTAAAGACCCATTAGATGCAACGTTTGATTTATTAAAAGAAGAAGAAAATGCAGTTGGAATGGTAGATTTCTATGGATTGGAAGAACATATAATAGGTTTTATGAAAAGAGACGAGCAAAATGTATGTACAGATGGTCTTTTAGCAGGTAAGCCACATCCAAGAGCATATGGTTCTTTCCCTAAAATACTAGGAAGATATGTTAGAGAATTAAATGTACTAACAGTTGAAGAAGCTGTTTATAAAATGACTAAAAAAGCAGCAGTAAGCTTTAGTATAAAAGATAGAGGTGAACTAAAAGAAGGATATTTTGCAGACTTAGTTATATTTGACAAGGATACTGTTAGTGGATGTGATGATTTTATCAATTCCATGCAATATCCGACAGGTATAGATTATGTAATTATAAATGGAAATTGTGTTGTTGAAGAAGGAAAATACAATAAAATTAAAGCAGGAAAAGTACTTAAAAATTAAATCTTAGCTTTAAGGAGGAATAAATTTATGATTTTAGTGGGGAATGGGAGGCTAATAAGCCAAGATTCTTTAAATCCCTATATGGAAGATGGATGTGTTGTAATAAATGACAATCTGATTGAAGATATAGGTACTACTGAGGAAATGAAAGCGAAATATCCAGGACATGAATTTATAGATGCAGGCAAGAAGATAATCATGCCTGGTCTAATAAATTCACATATGCATATATACAGTTCATTTGCTAGAGGTATGGCAGTTCCAGGAAAACCATCTGAAAATTTTTTAGAAATATTAAACAATTTATGGTGGAGACTTGATAAACAACTTACACTAGAAGATACAAAATACAGTGCATATGCAACTTATATAGAATGTATAAAAAATGGTGTCACAACAGTTTATGACCATCATGCAAGTCCAAATGCAATTGAAGGTAGTTTATTTACAATATCAGATGTTGCAAAAGATTTGGGAATAAGAACATGCCTTTGTTATGAGGTATCTGATAGAGATGGTGGAGATACAATACAACAAGGTATCAATGAAAATGTAAATTTCATAAAATATGCTCAAAAAGATGATACAGACATGATAAAGGGAATGTTTGGTCTTCATGCTGCATTTACATTGTCTGATGATACATTAAATAAGTGTGCCTCAGAAATGGCTGGTCTTGATACAGGTTATCATGTACATGTTGCTGAAGGATTAGCAGACTTACAATATAATGTAGATAAATATGGAAAAAGAGTTTTAGAAAGATTTAATGATTTTGGTGTTCTAAAAGAAAAGACTATAGCAGTTCATTGTATATATATAAGTACAGATGAAATCAATCTTTTAAATAAAACAAATACATTTGTAGTTCATAATCCAGAATCTAATATGGGAAATGCAGTTGGATGTTCTCCTGCAATAGAATTACTAAAAAGAGGTGTTACAGTAGGTCTAGGAACTGACGGATACACTAGTGATATGTTTGAATCGTTAAAGGTTGCTAATATAATTCATAAACACCACTTAAGTGACCCAAGAGTTGGATTTGGAGAATCACAAACAATGTTATTTGATAACAATAAAAAAATAGCAAAGGCTTATTATAAAAATGACCTAGGCATACTTAAAAAAGGTGCTTATGCGGATGTCATAGTAGTTGATTATACACCACATACTCCATTGACAGAAAACACAATAGGGGGACACATCATATTTGGAATGAGTGGAAGAAGCGTGGATACAACTATTATAAATGGAAAAGTACTTATGAAAGACAGAAAATTGGTAAACATTGATGAAGAAAGTATTCTAGCTAAGAGTAGAGAACTAAGTCAGAACCTATGGAATAGAATCTAAATAATTGATAATGACATACAAGTAAGAGAGAAGAATATAAGTGTTAAAAATAAAACTTAGACAAAAGTAGAATTTAAATGAAGTATATAGATAAAAAATATATGGAATAGAATATTAAACTAAATATAGAAGGGAGACCCAACATGTCTCAAAATGAAAGCCCTAAAATAGCTCCAGTAGATGAAAGGTTACCTGTATCCAAATCCTGGGTATTTTCACTACAGCACGTTTTAGCAATGTGTGCAGGAGCGGTAGCAGTTCCTATGATGATAGGAAGTGCTGCACGACTAGATCATGCTAGTATTGTTTTTTTAATAAATGCTTGCTTGTTTATGGCAGGTATAGGAACACTCATACAAAGTGTTGGTATAGGAAATATTGTAGGCGCTAAAATACCAGTAATTGAAGGAACTAGTTTTGCCGCTGTGGCAGGTATGACAGCAATAGCCTCATCATATAGTGATTCTCAAGTTGCAATACAGACAGTATTTGGCTCTGTAATAGTAGCTGGACTATTTTGTATATTACTTGCTCCAGTATTTGAAAAACTAATAAGATTCTTCCCTAGTGTAGTTACTGGAACAGTTGTTATGGTAATAGGTATTTCACTATTCCCAGTTGGGATAAAGTGGATAACTGACAACAAATTGGAAGCGGTTGAACCAAACTCATTAGCATTAGCTTTAGCAGTATTGGCGATAACTTTACTTTCATTTAAGTTCTTAAAAGGAATTTGGAATAGTACAGCGATATTGGTAGGTATAGTACTTGGTACATTACTTTCTATGGCAGTTGGAATGGCTGATTTTAGTGCAGTAAGTGGAGTTGGTTGGCTTAACTTAAATGTACCTTTAAAATTTGGAATGCCTAGATTTGAACCATCTGCAATATTATCATTATGCTTAATTATGTTAGTACTTATGACAGAATCAGTTGGTAATATGATAGCTATTCACGAAATGGTAGACAAAGAGGTAACTGGTAAAAATATTAAAAGAGGTCTATTTGGAGATGGAATATCTACAGCTTTATCTGGAATATTCAATTCATTTCCAATAACTCCATTTGGTCAAAATACAGGAATTGTTGGACTTACAGGTATAAAATCAAGATTTATTGCAGTTTATGCAGGGGTAATATTGCTAGTACTTGGTTTCTTACCAAAGTTTGCAGCAATAATAGGAGCAATACCTAAGCCTGTTCTTGGTGGAGTAGGATTTGCAATGTTTGGAATGGTAATGGTTGGAGGAGTAAAAACTCTAAGTAAAGTAAAATTTGATGGAACTAAAAATGGAGTGATAGTAGCAGTTAGTGTTGGGTTATCTATGATACCACTGACAAATCCTGATTTCTATCATAATTTTCCAACTTGGGTGCAAACGATATTCCACAGTGGAATAACAACAGGAAGTTTATCAGCAGTACTTTTGAATATCTTCTTCAATGAATTAGGTTCAAAAAAGGAAAAAACTTCTAAGACTGAAGAAGCAAAATAAGAAGAAATAAATGAAAAGCAACATAGACAAAAGAGTATCTAAGCTAAATATTAAAAAATATATTTAATTAAGGGAGAGATAATAATATGGCTAATTTAAAAGTTAATTTATATGGAATGGAATTCTTAAATCCAGTTATGACAGCGGCAGGTCCTGGAGCAAAAGATGGTGATCTCTGTCAAGAGGCAGCAAAAGGTGGAGCAGGAGCTATATGTACAAAAACTATATCTGTGTTACCAGCAGATGTACCAAGACCATGTATGGCAAAAACTAACAGTGGTTTCTTAAATACAGAATTATGGTCAGAGCTTCCAAAAGAACAATGGATAGAAGAAGAATACAAAAAAGTAAAAGCAGCAGGTCTTCCAGTAATAGTAAGTATGGGATATTCAGCAGAACAAATAGCTGAGGTTGCACCTTTAGTAAAACCTTACGCAGATGCAGTTGAATTATCAACTCATTATGTAGGCACAGATGTTGCTCCAATAGTAAATGCTTTAAAAGCTGCAAAAGCTGTTTTAGATGTACCAGTATTTATGAAAATGAGTCCTCATACTGATATTCAAACTATTGCAAAAGCTGTTGAAGAAGCAGGAGCAGATGGACTTGTAATGATAAACTCATTTGGACCATGTATGGCAATAGATGTAAACACAGGATACCCTATAATGGGAAGTAAAGCAGGATATGGATGGTTATCAGGAGCTCCTATAAGACCATTAGCAATAAGATGTATATATGAAGCTTCTCAAGTTGTAAATATACCAATTATAGGTGTTGGTGGAATAACTTGTGGAAAAGATGTAGCTGAAATGATGATGGCAGGAGCAAGTGCTGTTCAAGTATGTACAGAAGCAATCCTTAAAGGGCCTTCTATATATGGAAAAATTGCTAAAGAATTAAATGATTTCTTAGATGAAAATGGATATGCTGATGTTAATGAAATCAAAGGATTAACTCATAAGAAAATGGCAGCTAGAGGATTTAGAACTCATGCAGTGGCTCCAGTTGTAGATGATAATAAGTGTATCAAATGTAAACAATGTGTAACAAGCTGTGTATATGAAGCTTTAGAAGTGACAGATAAATTAAATATAGATGTGGATAAGTGCTTTGGTTGTGGATTATGTGTAACTAGATGTCCAAAAGGTGCTTTAAGTATTTGCTACAATCAAGTAGAAGCTGTTAATGAATAATAATTATATAGAATTTTAGTAATTAACTTAGAGTAATAAATATATTAAGATAATAAAATATATTAGATAAGCAAGTTTATACATTAATAATACAACGTGAAGTTAATAATCTTATGACGTTGATTTAACTAAACATTAGTTTAATTAAATATCATTTTAATTAAATATTAATTTAATTAAATAATGGTTTAATCTAAATATAAATTTACTGTGTATAAGTGCTCTAATCAAATTACTTTAAGTTAATTTCTTCAGATAAAATAAATTGATACGTTATAAGTAAGGTGGAGTCTATATGGGAATTGTTTTAAAAGGTGGGAAAGTAGTAACAAGTGAAAAAACTTACTGTGCAGATGTAAGAATAGAAAATGAGAAAATAGTTGATATAGGTGTTGATATATCAAAAGAAAATGATGAAGTAGTTGATGTTAGTGATTCTTATATTATACCAGGAGGTATAGATACACACACTCACTTTGATTTAGATACAGGAACTACTAAGACAGCAGATAATTTTGAAACAGGAACAAAAGCTGCAATAGCTGGAGGTACTACTACTATCTTAGATTTTGCTACACAATCTAGAGGTTGTTCTTTAAAAGAAGGATTAGATGAATGGCATGAAAAAGCTAGAGATAAATCTTATTCAGACTATGGTTTTCACATGGCTATAACAGATTGGAATGCTTCAGTTTGTAATGAAATGGAAGACATGGTGAAAGAGGGAGTATCTTCATTTAAATTGTATATGGCATATAAAGGAAGCCTTCAAGTTGATGATGGTGTCATCTTTGAAGCTTTGAGAAAAGCAGAAGAGGTAGGAGGGATTATTGGATTCCATTGTGAAAATGGGGATATAATATGTGAACTTGTGGATAAAGCAAAAGCAGAAAATAATCTATCTCCAAAATATCATCAATTAACTAGACCAGCTATATTAGAAGCAGAAGCAACTTCAAGACTGATGAAGATAGCAGAAGTGGCAAATTCTAAGGTGTACGTTGTTCACCTAAGTTGTAAAGAATCTTTGGAAGAAGTTCTAAAAGCTAAACAAAGAGGAGTAGATGTGATAGTTGAAACTTGTCCTCAATACCTTCTATTAAGTGATGAATTATATGATTTAGAAGGATTTGAAAGTGCTAAATATGTAATGTCACCACCTTTAAGGGATAAAGAAAATAATGAAATTTTATGGAATGCTATTTTAAATAATCAAATAGATACTATAGGTACAGACCACTGTTCTTTTAATTATAGGGGGCAAAAGGAACTTGGAATAAACGATTTCAGTAAAATTCCTAATGGTTCGCCAGGGGTGGAACATAGGATGAGTCTTTTATACACATATGGAGTCTGTAAAAATAAAATATCTATCAACAAGATGGTAGAAGTAACATCGACTAATGCCGCCAAATTATTTGGAATGTATCCTGAAAAAGGAACTATAGAAATAGGTAGTGATGCAGATATATTAGTTTTAAATCCAAATAAAAAATATAAAATAGAAGCAAAAAAACAATTACAAAATGTAGATTATACGCCTTATGAAGGTTATGAAGTAAATTGTCAAATAGAACATGTTTATTTAAGAGGAAAAGAAGTTGTTAGAGAGGGAGAATTAATTTGTAATACTCCAAGTGGGAGATATATAAAAAGGCGTCTAACAGAGGGGGCTAGAGAATGGTAGAATTTATATTAAATGGAGAGAAAGTTGTTGCAAAAGAAGGCAAAAAACTTTTAGACTTCCTTAGAGAAGATATGAATATAACTTCAGTTAAAAATGGATGTTCAGAAGGTGCTTGCGGAACTTGTATGGTCATAATAGATGGTAAAGCAACTAAAGCATGTGTATTTAAAACTGATAAATTAGCTGGGAAAAATATAACAACTATAGAAGGATTATCAGAAAGAGAAAGAGATGTTTTTGCATATTCTTTTGCCAGCCAAGGAGCTGTTCAATGTGGATTTTGCATCCCAGGTATGGTAATTAGTTCAAAAGCGCTTATAGACGTTAATAATAATCCTACTGAAGATGACATAAAAAAAGCTTTAAAAGGTAATATATGTAGATGTACAGGTTATGTAAAAATAATTAAAGCTGTGAGTTTGGCAGCAAAGATATTTAGAGAAGATATAGATGTGCCAAAAGTAAACTGCAAAGGTCTAGTTGGTGAAAGTCTTCATAGAGTTGATGCAGTAGGCAAAACACTTGGATACTCTGAATATGTAGATGATATAAGATTAGAAGGTATGATTTATGGTTCAGCAGTTAGAGCCAAATATCCAAGAGCATTAGTTAAAAAGATAGATATAGAAGAAGCAAAAGCTTACCCAGGAGTTGTTGCAGTTCTTACAGCTAAAGATATTCCAGGAACTATAAAAGTAGGTCACTTAAAGAAAGATTGGGATACTTTAATTCCAGAAGGTGAAATAACTAGATACTTAGGAGATGGAATAGTTTTAGTAGCAGCAGAAACTAGAGAAGCATTAGAAGAAGCGAAAAAACTAGTTAAGATAGATTATGAAGAATTGACACCTTTAAGTACTACAGCAGAGGCTCTTAAAGAAGATGCTCCAAATATACATGAAACAGGTAATGTACTTGTTAAGGAACATTTAGTAAGAGGAAATGCTGAAGAAAAAATAAGGAACTCAAAATACGTTGTAACTAAAAAATACACTACACCTGCAACAGAACATGCATTTTTAGAACCTGAATGTGCAGTAGCAGGTCCTTATGAAGAAGATGGAGTAATAATTTACTCAACAGACCAAGGTGTGTTTGCTACTCAACATGAATGTGCAGATATGTTAGGATTACCACATGAAAAAGTAAGAGTGATAAATAAGATGGTAGGAGGCGGATTTGGTGGAAAAGAAGATATGAGTGTTCAACACCATGCAGCCTTACTTGCATACCACACAAAGAGATTTGTAAAAGTACAGCTTACTAGAAAAGAAAGTATAATTGTTCATCCAAAAAGACATGCTACAGAAATGGAATTTACAACAGCATGTGATGAAAATGGATATCTAACAGGTATGAAAGCAACTATAATATCTGATACAGGTGCTTATGCATCTCTTGGAGGACCAGTATTGCAAAGATTATGTACTCATGCAGCAGGACCATACAATTATCAGGATATTGATATAACTGGAACAGCAGTATATACTAATAATCCTCCTGGAGGAGCATTTAGAGGTTTTGGAGTTACACAAAGCTGTTTTGCTACAGAATGTAATCTAAATTTACTTGCTGAAATGGCTGGAATATCACCTTGGGAAATAAGATATAAAAATGCAATAAGACCTGGTCAAGTTTTACCAAATGGTCAATTTGCAGATGAAGGAACAGCAATGGCAGAAACATTAGAAGCTGTAAAAGAAGAGTATGAAAAACACCCACGTGCAGGTATAGCTTGTGCAATGAAAAATAGTGGTGTAGGAGTTGGGATACCTGATGTGGGAAGATGTAGACTGGTAATAAAAGATGGTAAAGTTCATATAAGAACAAGTGCCTCTTGTATAGGTCAAGGTCTTGGTACGGTTATGACTCAAGTAGTTTGTGAAACTGCAAATTTACTACCTGAAAACATAGTGCATGAAGTTCCAGATACTCACTTGACACCAGATTCTGGTAATACTACAGCTTCAAGACAGACAGTATTTACAGGGGAGGCTACTAAGGTTGCAGCAATTAAATTAAAAGAAGCTTTAGCAACTGGAAAAGCATTATCTGATTTAGAGGGAGAAGAATTTTACGGAGAATATGCAAGTGTTACAGACAAAATGGGTTCTGATAAAGAAAATCCAGTAAGCCATGTAGCTTATGGATATGCAACACAAGTTGTAATGCTAGATGAAAATGGAAAATTAGAAAAAGTAGTAGCAGCACATGATGTAGGAAGAGCTATAAACCCAATCAGTTTAGAGGGGCAAATAGAAGGTGGAGTTGTTATGGGTCTTGGATATGCCTTAACAGAGGATTACCCAGTAGTCAACTCTGTACCTACAGCTAAATTTGGTACATTAGGCTTATTTAAATCTACAGATATACCAGAAATACAAGCCGTAATAGTTGAAAAAAACAAAGATTTATTGGCATATGGTGCAAAAGGAGTAGGAGAGATTTGTACAGTTCCCACTGCACCAGCAGTGCAAAATGCCTATTATGTATTTGATAAAGAGTTTAGAACTGAACTACCACTTCAAAATACGCCATATAGTAAAAAAAAATAACAAAAAAATAAATATTAAATAAAAAAAATCAATTAAATTGTAAATAAAAAAAACCCTTTTGCATAAGGTATATTTTAAATGATAGAATATACATATACAGGAGGGTTTTTCTTTTATAAAATAAGTTTAATAAAATTGAGAGGTGAGCAAAATGAATTTTAATAATAGTCTAGAGTTAACTCAGTCTCAGAAGCTAATCATGACTACACAACTTAAGCAATCATTATCAATATTAAATATGAGTAAGTTGGAGTTAGAAGAAGAGATTAAAAGGGAAGCAGAGAATAACCCATTAGTCGAAGTTGAGAAAAGTGGGGAGATAAATTGGGAAGAATATATAAAAGATATGGAAAAATCAAGACGTTTAGATAGAACAGAAATAAGTTATAACCCTGACAATGAAGTTAATCTAGAAAATTTAGTTAAATATTCGTCAAATTTATATGAGGATTTGAAGTTTCAGATAAGCTTATATAAGCTAACAGATAAACAAATGGAAGTCTGTGAGTATATAATTGATAGCTTAGATGAGGACGGATATTTGAGAACTGAGGAAAAAGTAATTGTTGATACTTTAAAGATAGATGAAGAACTTTTTGAAAAATGCTTGATTAGTGTTCAGCAGTTGGAACCTAGTGGAGTAGGTGCAAGAAGTCTTTCAGAATGTCTGATGATTCAAATGGCAAGCTTAGGAATATATAATGAAATTTTAGAGGAAATCGTTACAAAAGACTTAAATTTAATTGCAAATAATAAATATAAAGAGATAAGCAAGAAGTACAATATGTCACTACAAAAATGCGTTGAACTAATAAATATAATTAAAACATTAGACCCTAAGCCAGGAAGAACCTGTTCAGTAGAAAAAAGTGTATATATACAACCAGATGTAACAGTTGAAAAAATTGATGATGAATTTATTGTGTATTTAAATGAAAAAGACTCCTATCAAATAAAAATAAACAGTTATTATAAAGACATACTAAAAAATTCACAGTCTGACGAAAGTGCAAAAGAATTTATAAAAGAAAGACTAAATTCGGCAACAGGGCTTATGAAAAATATAGAAAGTAGAAAGACTACAGTACTTAAAATTGCAGAAGAAATAGTAAAAGCTCAAGATGAGTTTTTGAGAAAAGGAACAAAATATATAAAGCCCTTAAAAATGAAAGACATAGCAGAAAAATTAGATTTTCATGAATCTACTATAAGTAGAGGTGTAAATGGGAAATATATGCTGACACCTTTTGGAGTATATGAATTTAGGTACTTTTTCAGTAGTGCTATTGAAACTGAAAATCATGAAATGGCATCTAGTACAAGCATAAAAAAAATTATAAAGGAAACAATAAAAGACGAAAATAAAAAGAAACCTTTAAGTGATGACCATATATCTAAGCTATTAAAAGAAAAAGGAATCAATGTTGCAAGAAGAACAGTTGCCAAGTATCGTGAAGAATTAGGAATTTTGTCTTCAAGTAAGAGAAAAGAATATTAGTGAAAAGAGAAAGAAGTATCAGTAAAATGAGGGGAAATGCTAATTAAAATACAAATGAGCATTATACAAATGAATTTAAGTATTGGAAAGAAAAGTATTAGAAAGAAAATTAAATATTAGGAAAAATCAGGAATTAGAACGATAACTAGAGTCAAAAAAATACAGAGATAAATAAACTGTTATTGTTAATTTTAAGAGCATAAAAATAAAAACATAAAGTATAAAAACAAAGACATATAGAATCTAGCAGAGTAGAACATACAAGATTGAGTCAAAAATATTAGAATAAAAACCAAAAAATATATGGAAAAAATATTATATAAAAAATAAAAAATACTGTACTTTGAAAATGGTGGAGAAATTGCTATAAAACAAAAAAATAAAAAAGTTTTTGAAAAACTATTGAAATCTATACGCAAATCCTATAAAATAAAATTATCTTGTGGGACTTAAATAAACACTAGGGACAAAAAAAGTCCCTAAAGGAAAGCAATAAGGAGTATGTTATGAAGAACTTATTAGAAATTCAAAAGAAACTAATTCCACAGGCAATTGAACTTATGGAAAGAAGATACTCTATTTTAAGACAAATATCTTTAAGTGAACCAATAGGTAGAAGAACTTTATCAAATGTATTAGAAATTAGTGAAAGAATAATTAGGTCAGAAACAGAGTTTTTAAAAGAACAAGGACTTATAGATGTTGCTGTATCTGGAATGACTATCACTAAAGAAGGTTCTGATTTATTAGATAAACTTAAAGACATCATGAGTGACATCATGGGATTGTCTAAGTTACAAGATAGGGTCAGAGAAAAGCTTGGAATAAAAAAGGTAATACTAGTTCCTGGAAGCTGTGATGAAAATGGAAGCTTATTAAAAGATGTAACTAGATATGGATGCGAGTATTTCTTAGGTATTTTAAAAGATGGAGATATAGTTTCAATAACAGGGGGAAGCACTATGTTAGAGTTTTCAAATGTTATTAAAACTGATAAGAGATATCCAAACTCTACAATAGTGCCAGCTAGAGGAAGTATGGGAACTGATGTAGAGATGCAGTCTAATAGTATAGTTGCTTCAGTAAGTAAGAAATTACACTCTAATTGCAAACTTTTACATATACCAGATGAATTGGACGAGAGTGCAATGAAAACTCTTAGCCAAGTGCCAGAGATTAAGACAACTTTGGAGTATATTAAAAGAACAGACATTTTAGTTTTCAGCATAGGTAGAGCAGATGTCATGGCAAAGAGAAGAAAACTTCCAGAAGATAAAGTTAACGAGATATTATCTAAAAATGCAGTTGGAGAAGCATTTGGATATTATTTCAACAAAGATGGAGAAATAGTTTATAAATTAAATACTGTTGGAATTGATTTAGAGACAGTTAAAGAAGTAAAAGAAACTATTGCAATCTTTGCAGGAACAGAAAAAGTAGAAGCCTTATTAGCCATATCAAATATGCATAAAAACATGGTTCTTGTAACAGATGAAGAAAGTGCTTATAAGATATTGTCATTATTATAAAAGTCGAAAACTAGCACAGAGCTAGACAACATACATTTACTTTATAGGAGGTAGCGAAAATGGTTAAAGTAGCTATAAATGGATTTGGAAGAATAGGAAGATTAGCATTAAGAAAAATGATGGAGCAACAAGATAAGTTTGAAGTTGTTGCAATAAACGACTTAACAGATGCTAAAATGTTAGCTCATTTATTTAAATATGATACAGCTCAAGGAAGATTTAACGGTGAAATAGAAGTTAAAGAAGGTGCTTTTATAGTAAACGGAAAAGAAATAAAAGTAACAGCAGAAAGAAATCCTGCTGACCTACCATGGGCTGAATTAGGAGTAGATATAGTATTAGAATGTACAGGATTCTTTACTTCTAAAGATAAAGCAGAAGCTCATATACAAGCAGGAGCTAAAAAAGTTGTTATATCTGCACCAGCAACTGGAGATTTAAAAACAATAGTATTCAACACAAACAGTGACATATTAGATGGTTCTGAAACAGTTATATCAGGAGCTTCTTGTACAACTAACTGTTTAGCTCCAATGGCTAAAGTATTAAATGATAAATATGGTATAGAAAAAGGATTAATGACTACTATACATGCATATACTAATGACCAAAATACTTTAGATGGTCCTCATCCAAAAGGTGATTTAAGAAGAGCTAGAGCTGCTGCTGGAAACATAGTTCCAAACACTACAGGAGCTGCAAAAGCAATCGGTTTAGTAATACCTGCATTAAAAGGAAAATTAGATGGAGCAGCACAAAGAGTACCAGTTGTAACTGGTTCAATAACTGAATTAGTTTGTACATTAGGAAAAAATGTTACAGTTGAAGAAATAAATGCAGCTATGAAAGAAGCTTCAAACGAATCTTTCGGATACACTGAAGAAATGTTAGTATCTTCTGATATAATCGGAATAAGCTACGGTTCATTATTTGACGCTACTCAAACAAAAGTTATGGAAGTAGATGGAAAACAATTAGTTAAAGTTGTTTCTTGGTATGATAATGAAATGTCTTATACTTCTCAATTAATAAGAACTTTAGGATACTTTGCACAATTAGCAAAATAGTCAGCTTTTAGAAAATAGAAAAGTAGATTGACAAAGTCCGAGTTTGTAGTTTAACACTACGGACTCTGGACTTTTTTTAAGAAAAAATATATAAAATACACCTAAATAATGTTACATACTATATATAAAAATATGATAATATGATATATTTAATAGGGTAAAAGTATGTACTATATTATACTTGGCAATAAAAAATTACTTTATTAAAAGGAGAGATATTTATGTCAATGCTAAACAAAAAAACTATAGAAGATATTGATGTGTGCGGGAAAAAAGTATTAGTGAGATGTGACTTTAATGTACCATTACAAGATGGTGTAATTACTGATGAAAATAGATTAAACGGAGCTTTACCAACGATTCAATATTTAATTTCTAAAGGAGCAAAAGTTATATTATGTTCTCATTTAGGAAAACCAAAGGGAGAAGCTAAACCAGAATTATCTTTAGCACCAGTTGCAAAGAGATTATCTGAAATGTTAGGTAAAGAAGTTGTATTTGCAGCAGATGATAATGTTGTAGGAGAAAATGCAAAAAAAGCTACTGAAAAAATGGAAAACGGAGATGTAGTGTTATTAGAAAATACTAGATATAGAAAAGAAGAAACTAAAAATGAAGAAAACTACTCTAAAGAATTAGCTTCACTTGCTGAAATATTTGTAAATGATGCATTTGGAACTGCTCATAGAGCGCATTGTTCAACAGTTGGAGCAGGAGAATTTTTACAAGAGAGAGTTTGCGGATACTTAATTCAAAAAGAATTAAAATTCTTAGGAGAAGCTGTTGCCAATCCTGTAAGACCATTTACAGCTATACTTGGGGGAGCTAAAGTTTCTGATAAATTAGCTGTTATAAATGAACTATTAGAAAAAGTTGATAATCTAATAATAGGTGGAGGAATGGCTTATACATTCTTAAAAGCTCAAGGTTATGAAGTAGGAACATCTTTACTTGAAATAGATAAAGTAGAATATGCAAAAGAAATGATGGAAAAATCTAAGGCAAAAGGCGTTAACTTATTATTGCCAGTAGATGTTGTTATGGCAGACCACTTTGCACCAGATGCAACTCCAATAGTAACAGAAGATGCTAATGTAAAAGAAGATTATATGGGACTAGATATGGGACCTAAGACTATAGCAAACTTTGTAAAAGCCATAAAAGAATCAAAAACTGTAGTATGGAACGGACCAATGGGAGTATTTGAATTTGAAAACTTTGCAAATGGAACACTATCAGTAGCTAAAGCCATGGCAGAATTAACTGATGCAACTACTGTAATTGGTGGTGGTGATAGTGCAGCAGCAGTTAATCAATTAGGATTTGGTGATAAGATGACTCACGTATCAACAGGTGGAGGAGCATCACTAGAATTTTTAGAAGGTAAAGAATTACCAGGTATTGCAGCATTAGATAATAAATAAACTACTATATAGAGGAGATTGTAAAATGAGAAAACCTATAATTGCAGGAAATTGGAAAATGCATAAAACAATAAAAGAAGCTTTAGAATTTGTAAATGAAGTTAAAGGAAAAGTTAATGCTGATAAGGCAGAAGCTGTTATATGTGCACCATTTACTTTATTGAAGGATTTAAAAGAAGCTACTAAGGGTACAAATATAAAGATAGGTGCTCAAAACATGCACTTTGAAGAAAAAGGAGCATTTACAGGAGAAGTTTCACCTCTTATGTTAAAAGAAATAGATATGGACTATGTTATAATAGGACATTCAGAAAGAAGACAGTATTTCAATGAAACTGATGAAACTGTAAACAAAAAAGTTTTAAAAGCTTTAGAAGTAGAAATAGACCCAATACTATGTGTTGGTGAAACTTTAGAGCAAAGAGAAGCTGGAAAAACTAAAGATGTTTGTAAAGTTCAAGTTGAAAAAGCTTTAGAAAATGTTCTTAAAGATGATTTAGCAAAAGTAGTTGTTGCATATGAGCCAATCTGGGCTATTGGAACTGGTAAAACTGCAACTGCTGAAGATGCTAATGATGTTATATCTTATATAAGAGAAGTTATAAAAGGATTATATGGAGAATTAGCTAATGAAGTTAGAATACAATACGGTGGAAGTGTTAAACCTTCAAATGTAGCTGAAATAATGGGTCAAAGTGATATAGATGGAGCTTTAGTAGGTGGAGCTAGTTTAGCTGCTAATGACTATTTAGACCTTGTTAATTTCTAAGGAGTGAAATGATGAAAAAACCAGTTGCTTTAATTATTATGGACGGATTTGGATATAATAAGGAAGTTAAGGGAAATGCAATTGCTGAGTCCAAAACTCCTAATTTAGACAGAATAATGAAAGAATATCCAAACACATTAATAAATGCTAGTGGTCTTGATGTTGGTCTACCTGATGGTCAAATGGGAAATTCAGAAGTTGGCCATACTAATATAGGTGCAGGTAGAATTGTATATCAAGATTTAACTAGAATAACAAAATCTATAAAAGATGGTGATTTTTTTAATAATAAAGTTTTATGTGAAGCTATGGACAATGCAAAAGAACATTCTCTTCATGTAATGGGTCTTTTGTCTGATGGTGGAGTACATTCACATATAGACCATCTTAAAGCTATAATCAAAATGGCAAAAGATAAAGGTGTAGAAAAAGTATATGTTCATGCATTTACTGATGGTAGAGATACGGACCCTCAAAGCGCATTGGAATATGCTAAGGAAGTACAAGCTAGTATGAATGAAATTGGAGTAGGTGAATTTGCTACAGTTTCTGGTAGATACTATGCAATGGATAGAGATAAGAGATGGGAAAGAGTAGAGCTTGCATACAATGCCATGGCTAGAGGTATTGGCGAAAAAGCAACTTCTATTGAAGAAGCTATTCAAAACTCTTATGATAATGGAAAAAATGATGAATTTATAATGCCAACAGTTATTGTTAAAGATGATAAAGCAGTTGGAAGTATAAAAGAAAATGATTCAATTATATTCTTCAATTTCAGACCAGATAGAGCAAGACAAATAACAAGAGCTTTAGTAAGTGAAGAGTTTGATGGATTTAAAAGAGAAGAAATTAAAAACTTCTTTGTATGTTTAACAGAGTACGATATAACTATAAAAGAAGTGCATATAGCATTTGGACCACAATCTTTAACTAATACTCTGGGTGAATATCTTGCGAAAAATGGAAAAACTCAATTAAGAGCTGCTGAAACTGAAAAATATGCGCATGTTACTTTCTTCTTCAATGGTGGAGTAGAAGAGCCAAACAAAGGTGAAGAGAGATTATTAATACCTTCTCCAAAGGTTGCAACTTACGACTTACAACCAGAGATGTCTGCATATGAATTAACAGACAAAGCTTTAGAAAAACTAGGAGAAGATAAGTTTGACTTTATAGTTTTAAACTTTGCAAACCCTGACATGGTAGGTCATACAGGAAATATTGAAGCAGCTATAAAGGCTGTTGAGACTGTAGATACTTGTGTAGGAAAATTAGTAGATAAAATAATAGAGCTAGGTGGAAGCGCAATAATAACTGCTGACCACGGAAATGCTGAATACATGTTAGACCCACAAACAGGAAAGACTGTAACAGCCCACTCTATTAATCCAGTACCATTTGTGGTTGTTGGACAAGAATTTGAAGGTGCAAAATTATTAGACGCAGGAAGATTATCTGATATAGCGCCAACTGTTTTAGATATGATGAAGTTAGAAAAACCAGAAGAAATGACTGGTCATTCACTTATTTCAAAATAGTTAAGCTTAATAAGTATTATCTATTAATCTAGTGCCATTTGAAATTTTTGCTAAAGAATTTGAATATGCAAAATTAGGTGCTAGAAATTGAATTAATAAGTTTATAAATTGAATTGATAAGTAGAATAGTAACTTACAATAAAGTAAACTTAAAAGTATTTCAGTCTAAGTGAATTTTATAAAGTTTAAGTAAAATGATGTAAAAAATAATAATTAATATATATTATAAAATCAAAAATTATTAGAATCATTAGTTGTAAATTTTGTGTTTCATGTTTTAAGTTTATCTGTATATTTATGTATTGAAGATTGATTTTGGCTAATAGATAAGTTAAAAATTATAAAAAATAAAATAAAAATAGAAACTTTTACAAATTTACCCATCAAATAAATTTGTATCTAATTTTCAAAAATAACTTTCTGTACTATAATATAATAAGTAGATTAAAACTAGTAGACGGATGTTTACAGTAAATGAAAATTTAACTAATAGAAAAATCGAAGGGAGATATACAAATGTCAGTTATTGAATTAGTATATGCTAGAGAAGTATTAGACTCAAGAGGAAATCCAACTGTAGAAGTTGAAGTAGTATTAGAAGATGGAGCAATGGGAAGAGCAATAGTTCCATCAGGTGCATCTACAGGAGCTTTTGAAGCTGTTGAATTAAGAGATGGAGACAAAGGAAGATACTTAGGAAAAGGTGTAGAAACAGCTGTTGCTAACGTAAATGAAATAATAGCACCAGAAATCGAAGGAATGGATGCATTTGACCAACCAGCTATAGATGCAATGATGATAGAATTAGATGGAACTCCAAACAAAGGTAAATTAGGAGCTAATGCTATATTAGGTGTTTCAATGGCAGTAGCTAGAGCAGCTGCTGATGAAATAGGTTTACCATTATTCCAATACTTAGGTGGAGTAAATGCTAAGCAATTACCTGTTCCAATGATGAACATATTAAATGGTGGAGAACATGCTGATAATAACGTTGATGTTCAAGAGTTCATGATATTACCAGTAGGAGCTTGTTGCTTTAAAGAAGGTTTAAGAATGGGAGCAGAAGTATTCCATTCATTAAAGAAAGTTTTAGGAGAAAAAGGATTAGCTTGTGGTGTAGGTGACGAAGGTGGATTCGCTCCAAACTTAGGTTCAAACAGAGAAGCTTTAGAATTAATAGTTGAAGCTATAACAAAAGCTGGATATAAGCCAGGAGAAGATGTTATGTTAGGACTTGATGTTGCTGCTACAGAAATGTACAATAAAGAAACTAAAAAATACGTTTTAGCTGGAGAAGGAAAAGAATTAACTGCTGCTGAAATGGTTGCTTTATATGAAGATTGGTCAAACAACTTCCCAATAATAACTATAGAAGATGGTTTAGATGAAGAAGATTGGGATGGATGGAAATTATTAACTGAAAAATTAGGAAACAAATTACAATTAGTTGGAGATGACTTATTTGTTACTAATACAGAAAGATTAGAAAAAGGAATTGAAAATGGAGTAGCTAACTCTATATTAGTTAAAGTTAACCAAATAGGTACAATAACTGAAACTCTAGATGCAATAGAAATGGCTAAGAGAGCAGGGTACACTGCTGTTATATCTCATAGATCAGGAGAAACTGAAGATTCTACTATAGCAGATTTAGCTGTTGCAGTAAATGCTGGACAAATAAAAACTGGTGCTCCATCAAGAACTGATAGAGTTGCTAAATACAACCAATTATTAAGAATAGAAGAAATGGTTGGAGAGCAAGCTAGATACTGTGGATTAAAATCTTTCTATAACTTAAAAAAATAGTTTTTAAGGATTAAAAAGATAGTATAAAAGATTTTAAGTTTATCTTATAAGAGATAAATGGGATAAGTGTTAATTGATTTTTCAAAGCACTTATCCCTTTTTATATGTAAGCCATTTTTATTAGGAAAATAAATAAAAGCTTTGAAATAATTGCTATAATTAAAAACTATAGATATATTTTGATGGCTTTTGATATCAGTTTTGTTTGTGATTTATAACATAATAGTCTTGAAATGACTATATTATTGTGATACACTAAAGAGTAATGAAATTTAAGTAATAGAAAGATAGGAGGGGCAAGAATGGGCAACATTTTAATGGGTGTGCAAGTAGTACTAGGGATTTTACTAGTAATTAGCATAATGCCTCAAGATTCTAAGAATGCTTTACCTTCAGAGTTTGGTGGAGAAGGAAGTCAAGCTTACTTTAAACCAAAAGGAAAACAAGCATTTCTTGCTAGAGTTACAAAGATAACAGCAGTATTATTTTTTATAAATGCATTGGCACTACTTATAGTTAAGAAGTAGTGGTATTGTTGAATAACTGGCCATTATTTAATTAGTGCATTTTGGTTACATTTAAAAATTAAATTTAGTTTTTAATAAAAGTACGTCAACATAAAAAAGTACGTAAAGTAAAAGCTGGACTAATGATTTTATATTATTGGTCCAGTTTTTATTTTATGAATTGAGTCAGATATTTATAAAATAAATTTTTGATATATCTATTTTTGTTATATAGTTTTTAATATCTAGCTTTTGATATATCTAATTTTTAATCATTCTAGTATGCACAATCAACTTGATAATTTGCAAAATAGATACCATACTAAGCATCATTATTAAAAAAAAGTAGGAACTGTTAGTATATTGTGTATTTGTTAATATAAACTTTAATAAAAGAGTGTTGATTATTATTGTTAAAAGACCCATTAATTTACCAAATAAATTATAGTTCTTTTTTAAAATAGTGTTTTGAATTAGCAGTATAATTGCAATTATAGTAAAAACGATAAGAATAGCTATTAGAGCTATTTTAAGTGATTCAATAGGATAATCTCTTTCAAAGTTTCTGTTAGTGTATGTTACCCACCTATGCATTCCCATTCTTGTATTTGCATATTTTTCAAAAACCTTACATCCTATTAGAAAAGCAATTTGAAATAGTATTGTAATACTATAGAGTGTTTTCTTCATTAGTATTTCTCCTTATTATATTAAATTATAGACAAACTAAAAATATTATATTGATTTATATTATAATGTTTACTACTAAAATATTATAATATAAATCAATATAATTTAATAGTAAGACATAAATAGAATGTTATATAGAAATTTTGTATAAAGAGTAAGATGAAGTATAGATATTTTGTATAGCCAATATTATGTATAAGCTGTAGAATTATTGAATAGAAAAAAGCTATATGATATACTTTTTAGATGAAAACTAGATAAGATGGAGGGAAAAACGTGAAAAAAAGGTTATTAAGTTTAATATTATGTATAGCTATGATTGCGACTTTATTAGTTGGGTGTTCAAACAACAATTCAAATGAAGCAAGTAATAAAGATGCTAATGCGGAAAAGGTTACAGCTGACCCAGTTGATACAACAAAAGTATTTGTATCACCTAAGTGGGTAAAAAGTGTTATTGATGGAAATCAACCAGAGTCTAAAAATTATGTTATTGCAGAAGGCTCATGGGGAGCAACTGAACAAAATGAAGGCTACTTGAAACAGCATATACCAGGAGCTATTCATATTGATACAGACTCTTTAGAATATGATAATGATGAAGGAGTAAAAGACTTTGATAACTACAATATCAAACCAGCAGATGTAGTTGAAAAAGTATTACTTAGCAATGGTATTACATCAGATACAACTGTTATACTATATGGTTCTGATTCAGGAGTAGATAGAATAGCATTCATTTGTCTTTGGGCTGGTGTTAAAAATGTTAAAGTTATGGATGGGAGTATTGAAGCATGGAAAAATGCAAAATATGATGTAGAAAAAGGAGCAGTAGAGCCAAAATCTCAAAAAGAGTTTGGTGTAAAAGTTCCAGCTCATCCAGAATATGTAATGGATATAAAAGATGTAGAAAATAAATTAAAAAATGACCCTAACTTTAGACTAGTAAGTATAAGAAGCTTAGAAGAGTTCTCTGGAAAAACAAGTGGTTACAATTATATTGATAAAGCTGGAGAGCCAAAGGGTGCTGTATGGGGGCGTGCAGGTACTGATGCAAGCAGTATGCAAGATTATATGAATGAAGATGGAAGCTATGTAGATTTTGATAAAGTATTAGGTTATTTTAAAGATATTGATGTGACAAAAGATACAAATACAACATTTTATTGTGGAACTGGATGGAGAGCAACTATTCCTTGGTTAATGTGCTATGAAAATGGATGGAAAAACATCACTTTATTTGATGGTGGATGGTGGCAATGGCAAACACAACCTAATCTGCCAGTACAAGTAGGAAATCCTAAAGAGGGGGATGTTAAGTATACAACTGTAGGTGAATTATCAACTGATAAAGCTAAAAAATAATATAAAAAAAGAGGATATGCCAATATAATTTTTATAAGTAATAAGCTATATCCTATTTTTTAAAAAACTTGAAATTTTATGAGTTTCAGTAAAGAATACAAGTTTCAATAGAGAATATGAATTTCAATATAAAAGGTGAACTATATTTATTATAGGCCACCTTTTATATATTTTTTTGAGTTATGAGTAGTACTTATTTTCTGTATATATTTATTACAATATCAATATATATTTACTATGCTATCAATATGTGTTTCTTACAATACAAGTATATATTTCTTATTATACCAAATTATACTATAGGATATTACTAAATAAGATTATTCTGTTTTAAGATAAATATTATTATAAATACTGTGATTATGGAAAATGCAGAGGTAAATACTACAATTTGTCCAGCAAGTTCACTATCAGAATTCATCTGTTGGGCCATTGTAAATGAAGAAATAGCAGTTGGAGCAGATAACATTATCATAAGTGAAGCTAATTCTACATTTCTAAATCCAAGAAAAATGCTAATTGGTAAAAATATAGCAGGTATAAGAATAAGTTTTCCGCACACTCCCAGTATAATTGGTCTTATATGTCCTTTTATAGCAGAAAAGCTGAAAGACCCACCTAGAATTATAAGTGATAGGGGAGTAGCAATTTTGGAAATATCACCAATGGTTTTATGTAAAAACTCAGGGATTTTAATATTTAAAATAAGCATTATCAATCCTATTACAGAAGCTATTATGAGAGGATTTGTTAAAACACCTTTAATCATGTGCTTTATATTTATTTTACCACCTCTAAAAATCTCAAGTATTATGACTGATAATACATTGAACATAGGAACAATAACTGCAATTAATAAAGATGTAACCCCAATATTTTTATCACCAAATAGTGAGATTGTTACAGGTATACCAAATATAACAAAATTACTGCGAAAGATACCTTGTATTAATGCACCTCTTGTTTTATTATCTTTTTCAATCTTAGGTATAATAAAAACTAAGAGTAAAAAGATTGAAAAAATACTTATAATAGCTACAGCCATAAGTTTGAGGTTAAGAGAACCATTTAAATCCGTATTGTATATATTAAAAAATAATAGTAATGGCAGGAAAGATTTGAAACAAACATTATTCATTTTATTTAAAGTATGTTCATCAAATAAACTTAATTTTTTCAGAACATACCCAAGTGACATTGTGAGAAACAAAGGAAGAACTACATTTATAGATAGAATTAAATTTTCCAAAGTTTATTCTCCATAACTTGACAATTCGATTAAATTTCCATCAGGGTCTCTTAAGTAAATAGACTTCATTTCACCAAAGGCTCCTGTGCGTTCTACAATTCCTTGCTTAATTTTAATACCATTTTGTTCTAAGTTTGTTTTTGTCATGTCAATATTAGTATTTATCTCAAAACACAAATCAGCACTACCTGTTTGTACGTTTTTGCTGTGAGGTGAAAGTTCATGACCTTTTAAATGGACATTTATTTTGAAATCTCCAGAGTAAAGTTCATATCTTTCATTTGCCATCTTTAATGTAAAACCAAGCTTTTTATAAAAATTTATGCAGTTTTCTATATTATTAGTAGTAATGACCACATGGTCTATTTTTTTTATCATAATAACTCCTCGAAATTTTATATAGATTTATTAAATGTGTTTATATCTTCTTTTAATAAGGCATAAAATAATAATTAGTTAAATATAAGAAATAACCTGAAATTAATTGATTTAATAGTTAAATAAAATATAAAAAATAATTCGAATCCATTGAATCAACAATTAATTAAAATAGAAAAATAATTTAATAGCAATTAAGCTAATCATTAATTAAGTGTAACAAATTAATGATTAGCTATAGTAAATCTAATTAATTAGAATAACTCCCTTTAAGTGTAAATATATCTAAAATATGCCCATCCATGGCTTCAAAAAACTCATTCATATAAAATCCCTTTTCAAGATTAAGAGTAGTATCAAGGGCAAACACATGTATTTCATAAACATGTGGTCTATCTGGAGGAGCCATACCACCATAAACACTAGCTTCTAATCTACCAATATCACCTAATTTACTATGCCAACTAGTAGTCCCTTGAATAAAATCAGTAGCTGTTATGCTTTCATTTTCCTTTAATTCATCTTTTGTTATATTTGCAGCTAGCCAATGTATCCATGCAAATCCACATACAGGAACTGAATCTTTGTCCTCTAAAAATACAGCAAAGGACACTGTATGTTCTGGAGCATCTTCAAATTTTAGAGGTAATGAATATGTAGGCATACCACCTTTATTAAATTGATTTCCTCTTTTTCCATATTTATCTTCTATAACACCGTTTACTATACCTGTACTAGTTACTTTCATAATAATTTGCCTCCTAAATATATAATAAATTAATAAAAATTTTCTGTAAGTTTATTATATACCAGTTGTAAATAATGGTAAATTACTTACTTTACCATTCTCTAGCATGAAATTAATTCCTATATCTTGCATTATAGCCAAAGCATCTAACATCTGCTTTCCACGAATAGGTGTAAGTGAATATTCAACTTTAAGTGGATATCCTTCATAGGTTTTTTTATCAACCATCCCAAATTCAATCAATTCTTTAAGTTGTTCAAGCAACATTTTTTGGTTGATTCCATTAATCTCTTTTTCTAGTTTTGATAGAGAAGTTGGACCTATACGTAATCTCCATAATATAATAGACTTCCATTTACCTTTTATCATATCATGTGTTAGTTCTAATGGACATGTATATTTTTCACGAAGCTTCAAGTATAGTCACCTCCAATTTATTTTGCCAAAATACGTTTTGAAGCAAGTTTATATACAAGTTCAACTTTTTTATTTGAAACATCCCATGAGTTTAATTCGTTTTTTACTAAATCTGGATGTTTTTTACTTATGTCTCTGAGAGCATTTCCAACAGATTTTCTTAAGTATTCACTGTCCTCATCTTTTAAACTAGAAAGCAATGATATAGCTACAGTGGGGTTGGTCTTAAAATAGTCTCGGATAGTCCAAACTCTAAGCCCTTCTGTTACAGCTCTCTTTATATTTGGGTTGTCAGAACTTAACCACTCTTTTATCACAGGAAGTGATTTATCATATCCAACTTCACTACAATAATAATCAAATGATTTAGCTAATATTTCTTGTACTCTCCAGTTTTCATCTTTACTCACATTGTTTTTTAAAAATAATAAGGCTTCAGAAATATGTATTGATATAAAGCCTAATATAAACACTGCTAATTCTCTTACTTGATAGTATTCTGATCTATATAAGTAAATTGATAGATAATAACACTTCTTTGAGTCATTATTTTTTACAATTTTTTTAGCAATATTTTCGATTTCTTTAAAACCATTTTCTATGGTAATAATTTTTGCAATTACTTCTTCCAAGTTTATCTCCTCCAATAAGTAGATTAGTTTAAATTTAATATATTATTTATAATAAAAAAATTTATTTAATTTATATAAAATAAAGACTTGTCAAAAAACGTTTGCAAGCCTTTAATATTAGAATAAATAAAAAACAATAAAAAATCAACCTAATTTAACATATAAATTTACTTTTATTATAAGTTTTATATTATAAAAAGTTATATTTAAAAAATTAATTGAGTTATATAAATTTAACTTAATTTGAGTATACTAATAGAATAAATTATTATATATTAATACTTAGATGGAATGAATATTTTACCAATTCTATATGATGGTGTATAATTAGGTGATAAAGTAGCTGTAATAATGATATTTTAAGTAAATTACAATTGTGCTTATGATAACTTAAACTATTATTAGAGAATTATCATAACTTTTTTAAAGATTTATTAAGATAATTTCAATTAAATATAAAAAACATATAATAATTGATTTAACTTGAAACAATAATAAAAGAATATAAAAAACGGTGTGTGAAGATATATGAAAGGTAATATAGAAGATATACAAAGGGTAATATAATAGAAAACTAAAAAAATAATATAACAAGAAAGTAAAATAGGAGGAAAAAATGATACCAGGACTTAAAGAGAGTTTGTTAGGATTAATAAACGAAAGTGCATATAATCCTCTAAAAAAGGAAGAATTAGCAGAAATTTTTGATATACATTCATCAGAAATGCCAATGTTCTATAATTTTTTAGAAGAATTAGAGGAAGATGGATATATATGTTTTACTAAGAAAAATAAAATAGTATCATCAAATCAAATGGGATATTTTGTTGGTAAATTTACATCACATAAAAAAGGCTTTGGATTTGTAGAATCTGATGTTGAATACACACAAGATTTATTTATCTCAAGTGACAATATAAATGGAGCTATGCATAATGATAGAGTTATGGCAGAGATAGTTGTACCTGCAACTGAAGAAAAAAGAGCAGAAGGACGAATCGTAAAAATTATAAAGAGAGAAATAACTAAAATAGTAGGTACTTTTCAATCAAGTAAAACTTTTGGATTTGTAACACCAGACAATAAGAAATTTACTAAGGATGTATATATACCTAAAAGATATTTTAGTGGTGCAGTAGATAATGATAAGGTAGTTTGTGAAATTACAGTATGGCCACAAGAAGATAGAAAACCAGAAGGAAAGATTATAGAAATACTGGGTCAAAAAGGTGAAAGAGGAGTAGAAATAGACTCTATAATAAGAGAACATGGTCTTCCAGAAGAATTTCCTAAAAAGGTATTGCAAGAAGCAGAAGCTGTTGCTGTTGAAATTCCAGAAGAAGAGGTAAAAAGAAGAAGAGATTTAAGAGATTTAAATATATTTACTATAGATGGAGATGACGCAAAAGATTTAGATGATGCTATATCAATAGAGGTATTATCTAATGGAAACTTTAAATTAGGGGTTCATATAGCTGATGTTACACATTATGTAAGAGAAAAAAATAAATTAGATAAAGAAGCTTTAAAAAGGGCTACATCTGTATATTTAGTAGATAAAGTAATTCCAATGTTGCCAAAGACTCTTTCTAATGGAGTATGTAGTTTAAATCCATTTGAAGACAAATTAACTCTTTCTATATTTATGGAAATAGACCATAAGGGAAATGTAGTTAAGCATGAAATATGTGAATCTATAATAAATTCAAAGGCTAGAATGACTTATACAGAAGTATCCGATATATTAGAAAAAGATGATGAAAAGCTTAAAAAAACTTTTGAACATGTTGTAGATGATTTTAAAAATTCTGAAATTTTGGCTAGAATTCTTATGTCAAGAAGAGAAAAAAGAGGGGCTATAGACTTTAACTTCCCAGAAGCAAAGATAATTCTAAATGGAAATGGAGAAGTTGCAGATATAAAACCATATGAAAGAAGAATTTCTAATAAAATAATAGAAGAGTTTATGCTTATAAGTAATGAAACAATTGCTGAACATTTTTATTGGATGGGTATACCATTTGTGTATAGAATACATGAAACACCATCTTTAGAAAAAATGGAAGAATTGAGTAAATTTATATCTACATTTGGATATACAATAAAAGGTGATAAAGAAGAAGTACATCCAAAGGCATTACAAGGAATAATAGAGAAGATAAAAGGCAAAACAGAAGAGGGAGCAATCAGTACCATAATGCTTCGTTCTTTAAAACAGGCTAAGTATTCACCAGAATGTAGTGGACACTTTGGGTTAGCTGCTAAATTCTATTGTCACTTTACTTCACCAATAAGAAGATATCCTGACCTTCAAATTCATAGAATAATAAAAGAGTCTTTAAATAATAAGATAAATGGAAAGAGACAAGAGCAACTTACTACTATAGTAGATTATGCATCTGTTCAATCATCTGAAAAAGAGAGAAAAGCAGAATTGGCTGAAAGAGATGTACATGACTTCTATAAGGCTCTTTATATGAAGGATAAAGTTGGTCAAGAGTTTGAAGGTGTTGTATCTAGTGTAACTTCATTTGGAATATTTGTTGAGCTAGATAATACTATAGAAGGATTGATAAGACTTGCAAATATGAATGATGACTATTATATCTATGATGAAAGTTCTTATAGTGTGTTAGGTGAGAGAACCAAGAAGTCATATAAAATAGGTGACCTTGTTAAGATAAAAGTTGAAGGTGTAAATGTAGACTTTAAAGAAATTGACTTTGAGATAGTTGAAAAGATTGAAGAATAAACAAAATATAAAGAATAAGGTTTAATATTTGAAAATAAGAGTAAACAGGAAAAAATTAATATCTTAAAATAAGAAAATACAGAAATATTTAAAAGTAGACATGAACATTTGTAGTGTTTATGGTATGACTAAATGTAGAATATTTGATAAAAAGGAGATGTTTAGACCATATTTAGCATTTGGCAAAAAATATATATTAAAAAATAGATTTTTATAGGAAATAAGTGTATCATTTAGAACTTGAGATACACTTATTTTTTATTTTATATAATTTTGACACGACAACACATGTATTTTACTAAAAAGATAGAACTAGTTTATGCAATATTAGTGCATGTGTGTGCGTAATAAAATTCTTTGGTTCCACATCAGAAATATTACCTCATGTATACTTTGATTTTTAAGATGTAATGACATTTTTTTTAGTGAATTTTCTTGTCAATACCTTTTGTTATGAGTTAAAATTATAAAAATACTACTTAGGAGGGAAGTAATTATGGGCATGATAGGAAGTTACTTTAGAATAAGTGAAGAAAATATTTTGAAATTACAACAATCAACAGATAACTTAGAGGATTTTATGTTTGAAGATGTACAGGAAGATAGCAGTATTAATATTGATAAAGCATGGCATGCAATTCAGTTTACTCTAACTGGTTGTCCTTTTGGTGGAGATAATGCTAATATTTTTAGTAAATTAGTGTTGAGTGGAAACACATTTATGGAAATTGAAGGAGAATTTTATCCTATGTTAATTACAGCTAATGATGTAAAAAAACTATCAGAGGCAATGAACAATTTGGAAGAAGAAGAATTTAGAAAAAAATTTAGTGTCAGTGAAATGCTAGAAAATGAAATTTATCCTGTTATGGATGATGAAGATGAGGATGAATTTTTTGAATATGTATGGGCTAATTTAATTGAACTTAAAAAATTTATGCAAGTAGCTTCTAATGAGGGACAAGCTGTAATATTTTGTATAATGTAATGATTATTATAAAGCTATTTATCATAAGATTGTAAGTTTTATAAAGTTGTTTACTATAAAGTTGTAAATTTTAATAAAGTTAGATATGAGTAAATGATGCCTTTATAAACGTACATATTGAAACAGCAGTAGAATGTAATCCAATTATAGTAATTTTAAAAGAACTTTTTAAATAGTAATATTATCTTTAGACACTTCAATTATTTTTAAATCACTATAGTACAGAAGTCATTAGTATATAAGCGTATTTATTTTATTTATTAAGAGAAATTAGAATCTTTAGAAAAAATTTAGAAATTTCTAAATAATATCTTAAGTTTTAGAATTTATTATGGAAATATAATAAAAAATTAATAAAAATAAAATACTATAAAATGATTTATGGGGGTGTACTTATATATGGAAATGAAAATATCAGTGTCTAATCTCAGTAAGAGGTTTGGTTCAAAATTGGCTCTTGAAAATGTAAACATTGAAATTGATAGTGGAATGTTTGGACTTTTGGGAAGAAATGGAGCAGGAAAAACAACATTTATGCGAATTCTAGCTACTTTATTGTCAAAAACTGATGGCTCAATAGATATGTGTGGAATTCCTATAGAAAAAACGAAAGAAATTAGAGATATGGTTGGTTACCTTCCTCAAGATTTTTCAATGTATCCAAATATGACAGTGTATGAAGCAATGGATTATCTAGCTGTTTTATCAAATATACCATCAGGAAAAAGAAGAAAAATTATCAATAAGTTATTAAGTAAAGTAAATTTAACTAATCATCAAAGAGTAAAAGTAAAATCTTTGTCTGGAGGTATGAATAGAAGACTTGGAATTGCCCAAGCGCTGATTCACAATCCTAAAGTTTTAATCGTAGATGAACCAACAGCAGGACTTGACCCAGAAGAGCGTATACGATTTAGAAATTTATTATGTGAGATTGCCAATGATAGAATAGTTATATTATCAACACATATTGTAGGAGACATAGAAGCAACATGTGAAAATATAGCTATATTAGATAATGGAAAAGTTATATATAATGGAACAACTGAGGCATTAACAAAACTTGCTTATGGAAAAGTATATAGTGTTGAAGTAGATAAAAAGGACATAGAAAATATAAAAAATAGATTTGTAGTTATAGGTATGTTGACTCAAGGTGGAAAAGCTACACTTAGAATCATATCAGAAGAAAAACCTTTTGAAACAGCAGTAGAATGTAATCCAACTATCGAAGATGGCTATATGCTTATGATGGGAGGAAATAAGATATGAATCTATTTATAAAAGAGTGTAAAAACATATTAAAAAGCACAGTCTATTATGTTTTTATTGTAGTATTAGTAGTTTTCTATATTTCACAACTTGGAAGCTCAGTTTCAGAAGATGTAAGCAAAAATATTCCTAATGAAGGGAATCCATTAGTTGCTCCTCAAAGAGTAGAAAACATTGATGAATACTACTTAAAACACAATCAATATCCATATGGTCAAAAAGAATCTTTGAAGTCTGATAAAGTAATTCCAAGTGCAACTATAAGTTTAATTAGAGAATATCAAGAAAATTCATATACAACATATCCAATGGGAATTATTAAGCATATAAAATTAAATGAAAGCAAAACCCAAACTATAGAGAAGTATATTGAGGAGATAACTGGTAACAGTATTGACAAAGTAAACTCAATTTGGGAAAGTGGAGAAAATATAGAAATAAATTCTTCTAAATTATCATTTGAAAAATTTGAAGAAATAATGCAAAGCGTAGATGAAATTTTAGGTGGTGGGTCTGCGTATGCCATTGATAAATTACAAAGATTTGGTATAGTTCCAATTACTTATGAAGAAGCTATGCAAAATTATAACTATACAATACAAAAAGATAAAGTAACTAATGGTTATGCAAGAATTTTTTGTGACTATATTGGTATAATTTTAAGTATATTTCCAGTATTTGTAGCAGTTTTTATGTCAATGAAAGATAGACGTTCAAGAATGAGCGAAATTGTCTATTCAAAACAAGCATCAACATCTAAAATAATTTTATCAAGATATTTTGCTCTTGTATTTATGATGATGTTGCCAGTTTTAATTTTAGGTATAAAAGAATTACTTCCTTTAATTTCATTTGCTAAAGATGAAGGAATTTCTGTTGATAATTTAGCATTTATAAAATATACACTGTGGTGGTTATTGCCAACTCTTATGATAGTTACAGCTGTAGGAGTGAGTCTGACTGTTTTAACAGACACACCAGTAGCAATTATTGTTCAATTAATTTGGTGGTTTTACAGTATAAACTCTATAGGTCTTGAAGGAGATTATCCATCAATGGGACTAATGATAAGACATAATAATGTACTAAATGGAACTATTATAGCAGAAAACTTTAATACTATTATGAGTAATAGACTTTTAATAGGATTGGGAGCATTAATAATTGTCTTGATAACTACATTTTTATATGAACAAAAAAGAAGGGGGAATCTTAATGTTGGTTCAAAGTTTTCAAAATTATTTAGTTTTAATCAAAGAAAACTTCAAATTAAGCACTCTAATTAATCTAATATGTTCAATTGGTATGTTATGTTTGATTCCATTTATACAAGGGGTAGCAAATTTAGATAGTGTTTCAGCAGCTATATGTCTTGAAAACTATGTTGTAATAGTAGGAATAATAATGATAGTTCCTATATTTTACTTAGAACAATCAAAGGAAATTGATGAGATAGTATCATCAAAATCAGTATCTCAAGTAGTTATACAATTAATAAGAATAATAATGTCAATTATAAGTATACTTGTGTTAATTGCTGGATTTGTACTGATGTTAAAACATCTTGGAGGCAATTTTCCTATATTTAAATATATTGTGGGGAGTTTTGCATCAGCTATGTTTATAGGAAGTTTAGGTATGTTATTTTCTAATTTATTTAACAATACTATTATAGGATATATGGTATCTATAGGATATTTAATTTTAAATATGATGACTAAAGATAAGTATGTTGGAAATTTCTTTATAATGTCTATGAGTCGAGGTAGCTTTGATGAAAAGTATTGGTTGATATGTGGAAGTATTGTGCTTATGGTTGTATCTCTTTTGATAAAGCCAATAAAGAGAAAGATTGGTTAGTTAGATTAAAATTGTTTATTGTAGGTAAATTAAATAGAGTAATACAAAAGTTGTTTATTGCGGATACATTAAACAGAGTGATATTAAAGTTGTTTATTGCAGGTAAATTGAATAGAGTGATATTAAAGTTGTTTATTGCAGGCAAAGTAAGTATACTAATATAAAAATTGTTTATTATAGTAAAACTAAATAGATTAATAATAGGCATTTTTAGGTTAATAATCAGAACTATAATAAAAGTTATTAGATTTATAATATATGCTATCAATAATTTTATTTAATTGGATTTATTGATAATTGAATGATTTAACGCAGATAAGATTTGAATTAGAGCATTAGGTAAAACGAATATATCTTTAAATATGAATTTATATTTATAAAAGAGGCTATTAGTAGATTTGAGGCTGTAAGTAGATTTGTGTGTAGAAACAAATTTACCTACAGCTTTTTTATATTTACACTGATGTCTTTATATTATAAAATATATCTATTTACTAAATTTTATCTAAAGATGTCAAAAGTATATTTTATATTAACTTTACATGAATAGTTTTATAAAATTTTCATAAAATTTCTATTTTTGCTTAGAAACCTTATTATTCATATTATCATTAGTAGGCATGGCTCCAAAGCTTAGTTTTTCGTACATTACTTGAGTAGGAGCTAACCAAACTGTACCATTTCCAGTAAATGTATTTAAGAAACCTTCACCATTTAAAGCAGAACCAATTAAAGATTTATCTGACTTTGTAACAGAAAAATTAACTCCAGATGTTCTGGCTATTGCAAAGTTACCATCTACTTTTAATTCTTCTCCATTGCTCAATTCATATTCTACAATTTCACTTTGAGGCACAACACATTCTAGAACAACTACACCAGTACCACTTAACTCTATTTGGAAGAAACCTTCACCACCAAGTAAAGCAGAAGAGAAGTTCTTTTGCGTAAATGCCTTTACTTCTATAGTGTCAGAGCAACAATAGAATAGACCTTTATCGACGATTATAGAATCATTATCAAGGCTCATAAATAAATAATGTCTAAAAGAAGGCTCTAAGTAAACTTCGCCAGTACCCTTATATGTAGGTTTCATCATTGATTCATTAGTAAGTGCTCCTGATATTCCTTTTTTGAAAAGACCTCCAACACCACCAATTTTAGTTTCAGAAGATATCTTTCCTTTATAATAGTACAGTGCACCAGCTTCTGTTTTTATTGATGAATTATTTAATTTTATCTTAATTTGTCTAGCCTTCAAGCCAGCTTCTCTAGCAAAATATAATCCCATTGCCATCATTGGGCTAGAAGCACCTTCAAGTTTTTCAAATTCTAATATTTCAAATTCACTTCTACCATCTGATGTATTTTCTAAAATTTTTACTTTTTTGCTTAAATCCATACAAATTTCTCCCTACTATATTAAAATTTATCTCTAAAATCTTATAAGATATAACTATATATTACATTTTTTTTGAAAAATTAGCTACTTTATCATCAAAGTTTTACATAGATATTAAGAAATTTTAAGAATATTTATAATTGAAGTATATTGTTTGAGTACGTATTTTGAGTAGTATTTATAATTTGTGGGTATTATATTTTATGGGAGTGTTAAAATTATTTAAAAGTGAAAAGTGAAAAGTGAAAAGTGAAAAGTGAAAAGTGAAAAGTGAAAAGTGAAAAGTGAAAAGTGAAAAGTGAAAAGTAGGTATTAGAGTATTAAAATTTTTGTTTTGAGTTTGATAGATTATTTTTAGTAATTTATTTTGACTTTGCATTAAATAGAGTAGATGCAATTTCTTACAATATGTTGTTATATTATTTAATATATCTTGCTTAATTAGTTTAATGTATGAGTTGTCATATTGACTAAAGTACTTGAATATGTTATCATACAGGGTAGTCAAAAGATTTGTAGATATAAAATAATTAGTAAATTTTTAGTATATATTAAAGAAATTTCTAGCAAAGAAGGTGAGATTTATATGGCTGGTAAAAAAATATTAGCAACAAACAAAAGAGCAAGACATGAATATTTTATAGAGGAAACCTATGAGTGTGGAATTGAATTAAAAGGAACAGAAGTAAAATCAATAAGACAGGGTAAAGTCAACCTAAGTGATGGATTTGCATCTGTAGATAACAGTGAAGTATTTTTAAAACAAGTTCATATAAGTCCATATGAGCAAGGAAATATATTTAATGTTGACCCTCTAAGAGTGAGAAAGTTATTGCTTCACAAGCATGAGATAAGAAAACTTATTGGAGCAACTACTATAAAGGGGTATTCACTTATACCACTTAGTTTATATTTAAAAAATGGTAAAGTTAAAGTAGAGATTGCTTTAGCAAAAGGTAAGAAGTTATATGACAAGCGTCAAGATATGGCTAAGAAAGATGCCCAAAGACGTATAGAAAGAGAAATGACAGGGAAATATTAAACTAGTTAAAAATGTATTTTTTAGAATAAAATTCTTTATTATCTAGAACATAACATTGATTTTTATTCTTAAAAGTATTATATTATATATACATTAAAAATTTAATAAGAATGGTGATAAAGTTTGCGAAGAGTCTAATGGACTATAAACTACTCAAGGGGGCGTAAAGGTTTCGACGTGGGTTTGGAACTTGAGGCTGCGTGTCGTGTTACTCTGGGTCACGTAAAAACTGGGGAACTTTAAAATAAACGCAGACGATAATTTCGCGATAGCAGCCTAGTTGCTGCTCGTCCCTCTTAGCCCTCCTGCCGGCTAAGACTGGACGTCATTATGCAGGGAACTACTTTGAGGGTGTCTCGACTTAGGGTAGATTAATTGGGACTGGCTAAGCATAGAGCCTGCCACTTGGCGTTATGTAAGGTGAGATATTAGTAAAGTTGGCTACACATGTAGATGCAGCGAGGAAAAGATTTGCGGACAGGGGTTCGACTCCCCTCGTCTCCACCAATTTTGAAAAAAGAATGATGAAATACTTGGAAATACTAGTCTTTAGTGACTAGTATTTTTTGTTTTGGTGACGAAATCCACCAACCGTACCCCAACCACAGAAAAAGAGGTTTTTTTTGATGGTAAAAAAGACGCTAATTATCAAATAAGTAATTGATATTTATGCATAATATGATTATATAATAAAATAAGGATAGCATTATTTTTTAAATTGTTAATATTAATAATATATTAAATGCTAAAATCTTCTGTTTTATCTACAATATACTAGAGTTTAATTTTAAAATATAAATTGTAATTATCTTGAAAGAACGTTTTATATTACTAACAAATTCAAGTAAGTAAACTCATTATATAATATAGAATTGTAGTAAAAAAAGAGAATGGGGATGATATAATAAAATTAGAAAATAGGTATCATGACAGTAATTATTAAGAGATAGTTTAGGAGGGAATAATGACATTTGAAGAAATTATGGAATTTAATAAGCCTTACAATCAAAAAAATTTTGATGAACTGGTAAATGCAATTAAAGCTGGTTATGTAGTCCCATATATTGGAGCAGGCATGTCTATGTTATTTAAAGATATATATCCTTCATGGAGTACATTTTTAAATAACACAAGTGAAGAATATTTAGAAGATGAGGATAAAATTTTATTTAAAAAAATAGAGGATTATGAAAAAAAAGCAGAGTTTTTATATGAAGAATTGGCGAAAGTTAGATTTTCTAAACATTTAAAAAAAGTTTTTGGGGCAGGTTATCTGGATGCAAAAGATAAAGACGATTTTATTGATAAATGTGTCTATTTAATTCCTATAATTTTTGGCTCAGGATTAATTATAACTACTAATTATGATAAAGTACTAGAAAAAAATTATGGATTACACAATAAAACAGTTTTAGTGTCACATCCAGGTCACTTTGAAGCATTAAATAATGCACTTAGAAATAATGAATTAGTATTGTATAAAATTCATGGGGATATTACAGAGCCTATAACATCTATTGTGTTAACAAAAGAACAATATGAAAAAGCATATAGTAATGATGAATTGAGAAAGATGCTTACACAAGTATATACAAGTAAAGAGTTGTTATTTCTTGGATGTAGTTTGGAAAAGGATAGACCGTTGGAATTATTACAGCAAGTATCAGAGGCAGGAATGGGTCATTATGCTATTATTCCAGTTAGTAGTGAGAAAAAGAAACATAGACGAATAGAGTTAGAAAATGAATATTATACACAAACCATTATGTATCCTGAAGGTAAGCATGAATGTGTAAGAATAATACTTGAACGAATTTTGCAAATAGTTTTGCCAGATGAATATAGAAGATTAAAAGATAGGTCTTTAAAGGAAAGTAGGTTAACTAATTTATCTTGTAGATTAACAGAGAAATGGTTTCAAAATCAGAATGATATACAGATAAAAAACCTTGGAGATAGATATTTACCAGAATTGAATGTAGAATTGAGTTTAGAAAATACGTTTAATGCATTAGGAAAAAATGAAGAATTTAAACATCGTTTTGATGAGAAAACAGATAAAGTTCTATCGAGTATAAAGAAACGGAAAATAAATGAAGTGGAAGTAGATGTACTAGTTATAGAAGAAATAATACAACAATTTTATGATAAAACTAATGAAAGATTAGATGTCAAGTTGTTAAAAAAGCACTTTGAAAAAATAAGTGCAGCACTTGATAATAGAATAAATAATTTTAAAAATATAATTGTAAATGAAGACTGTGAAAAAAGTAAAAAAAGAGAAGATGAAATATACAAATTGAAGCAGACTCAAAAAGATATCTATGTATATATAAAATATTTGGATTCTAAGGAAATAAAAGTAGTTAATAGCCCTTATATTTTATTACATAGTGCAGGTGGTATGGGGAAATCTCATATAATTGCACATACTATTGAGAAAAGAAATATGGATGGGCATAAGTCTATATTATTTTTAGGGCAACATTTTAAGTTGGATAAAACACCAATTAAACATATGTTAGAAATATTAGAAATTGAGTGTGAGTTTGAAGAATTATTAGAAATACTTAATGAAATAGGAGAAAAAGAGCAACAGCGTGTGATATTATTTATAGATGCATTGAATGAAGGTCAAGGAAAAGAGCTTTGGAAATATTATTTAAATGGTATTGTAGAACAGATAAAGAAATATCCATGGATTGGACTAATATTATCAATAAGAAGTGAATATATACCATCTTTAATAGATAATAATAACAAGTTAAAAGAGAATTTGGTTTTTATAGAGCATCAAGGATTTTCTAGTATAGAACATAAAGCTATGAAAAAGTATTTTGATTATTATGGAATACCTTATTCTAATATTCCAATGCCAAATCAAGAATTTAGAAACCCTCTTTTTTTGAGAATTATGTGTGAAACTTTTAAAGGAGAAGAGATTAACTTAGATACTATTAGTTTTACAGATATTTATAAAAATTATTTGAATATACTTAATCTTAGAATATCTGAATCATGCAATTATAGTAGACATGCCAATGTAGTTACAGAAGTACTTAATGAAATGATTAAATATAAATATGGAGATGGTCTTGGGAATAATTTAATACCAGCAAACAAGTGTGTAGAGATTATAATAAATATTGCAAGTAAGTATAAGATTAACAATGTGATAATAGATGAACTTATAGCAAATGGAATAGTTAATAAAACAGTCAATTTAAATGATAAAGAATATATGCATGTGACATATGAGAAGTTAGAAGATTATTTATATGCAAATTTGTTGGTTAAAGAGTTAAAAGAAATTGGGGTAGTAGATTTTTCACATAAGTATAAATATTTAGTAGAATATGAGGATATATTAGAAGTATTGGCAATTGTTTTATCTGAAGAGACAGGCTCAGATATACCTAATGAAGTTTTTGAAGTTTTTAAAGATAAAGAAACAAATTATAATGTTATTAGTGCATTTATTAATGCACTAATATGGCGTAAGAAATCTACAATTACTGAAAAAACACTAGATTATATTAATAAAATAGTTTTAGGTAAATCTTATTATAAAATAGATTTTTATAATGTACTTATCTTAATTTCTACAAAGGTTAATCATACATTAAATGCAGATTATATAGTAAAATATATTTTACAAAATACTATGGCAGATAGAGATGCTATCTTTATACCTATATTTAATGAAATTTATGAAGAAGAAGAGTCTTCTATTAAGCGATTATTAGGATGGTGCTTTGATTCTAAAGGTTTTGATAATACTTCAAATGAAACAATTAGATTGTCAGCTATGATGATTGCAACGTTTTTAATTTCTTCAAATAGAAACTTAAGAGATAAAAGTACAAAAGCTCTTGTAAATCTATTAACAGGGAAAATGAATATTGTAATAGATTTACTTAAAACATTTGAAGATGTAGATGACCCATATATTATTGAACGATTATATGCAGTTGCATTTGGATGTGTTGTATCAGAGCAATCAGAAGAGATGATAGAGGCATTGGCAGTTTATGTATATAATAAAATATTTGATGTAGATTATGTTTATCCCAATATTTTATTAAGAGATTATGCAAAAAATATTGTAGATTATGCAAAATATAAAATTGATAGTTCAGTATTAAAAGATATGGATGTTGAACCACCATATAAATCAATTTTTCCTAAAGTACCAACTGATGAAGAAATTGAGGGATATAAGTATGACTATAAGGCATCAGATTTTAAAGATTATTATTGGAGTCAAAACACTATCTTAGATTCTATGGTAGTAGAATATACTAGAGATGGACAACCAGGATGGTATGGAGATTTTGGAAGATATATATTCCAACACTATTTCCATAAATGGAAAGGTCTAGACTATAACGATTTAAAGAATATAGCTATTAAGAAAGTTTTTGACATGGGATATGATGTAAATAAACATGGTAAATTTGATAGAACAGTACAAAATGGTAGATTAAGAGATAGTAAATATGAAAGAATAGGAAAGAAATATCAATGGATTGCATTATATGAACTTGCAGCGCAAGCTGCTGATAATTATAAGATAGAAGTGTATACAAATGCTTATGGTACTAAAAAAGAAATTTATTGTAAGGGTACATTTGAGCCAGATATTAGGAATATTGATCCAACTGTCATGACAGTAATAAATAATAATAACAATAAAAAAGTACATAATCAATTATTTCAATTTTCTCCAATACCTAATAATGAGTGGTTAGGAGATTTTAGTGATTTACCAAGCATAAATGATATGGTAAATAGTGTTTACAAAAATCAAGACTTTTTATTACTTAATGGATGGTATACTTGGAAGGAGGAAAATGATTTTAAAAATAAGAACTATAAAAATCCTGAAAAAGATATGTGGGTATTAATCAATAGCTATATAATTAAAAATGACCAACTAGAACCAATAGTGAATGATCTAAAGGGAAAAGACTTTATGGGTAGATGGCTTACTGAACCTAATAGTAATTATACTCTTTATAATAAGGAATATTATTGGGCAGATGGATATTACTTTTTTCAAAATTCATATTATTGTGGAGAAGAGTGGGTACAAATAGATGAACATAAGAATATCTTAGAAAAGGATTATAAAGTATTATTGCCAACTTATAGTTATACTACTGAACGAGAAGGTGACATATTTCAAGAAGACTTTTCTGACACATGGCATAAACCTTGTAGTACTCTATTTTATGAGTTGAAATTGAGATATGGTCAGGGAGATTCAATTCTATACAATGATTATGGTGAAGTTGTTTGTTTTGAAAGTAGTGAATTACTTAATGAAGATATAGGATTCTTTATTAATAAGGAAATTTTCTTAAAATATCTTAATGAACAAGGATATAGTGTATTTTGGACAATGCTAGCAGAAAAAAGAGTTTTAGAAGAACCATATATGGATAGAAAATACATACAACCAACTATATCAGGAGTATATACCCTAAATGGAGAAAATAGACTTGTAGGAGAGACAATAGAGAGTGAATATTAATACCTTGATATAATTATAGAAATTTTATTTAAGTATATTTAAGAAGACAGGTTTTATTATCAATACTTATAAGATAGTTAATTAAGTGCAATATTTTGATTATTAAATATTGGTAAAAAGATTTATATAATTGAGATTAGATTATAAATATCTTATAGCCGAATTATTATGGCTAATTAAATAACTAATAAATATATAGTTAGTCAAAATAGGATAAACAAATATTTGAAAGAGCAGGTATAGTTTTTATGGAAGCTAATAAGACATTGTTACAATCACTATATAAAAAAATCATATTAGAATTTTCCAAACAGACAGGAAAAAGCTTGGAAGAAAGTATGGATTATTTATATACTTCTGAAACATATAAACTTATAAGTGAGGGTGTATCAGATATGCACTGTAAGGGTCATATATACTTGGCTCAAGAATTAATGCTAGAAAATGGATTAATGTATCATAAAGGCTATCCAAGATAAATAGTTAAAACTAGATACGAATTAAGGATACAAGATAATATGAAATTAATTTGTATCCTTATTTTGGTTTTGTAATTAACTATATGAAATCATAATATTTATATGTATTTGATTTTTACAATGAAAATATTTTATCCAACTTTTCTACAGCTTCAACCTTCTTATCTTCCATAACTTGAGTATATATATTTAAAGTTATTGATATATCATAATGACCCATTAAAACTTGTACAGTTTTAGGAGGGACATCATTCTCAAAAAGTCTAGTTGCATAAGTTTTCCTAAGACCATGAAACTTTATAGGCTCTATATTTAAGCTGTTTAATATAGATTTTAAATTCCTTAAAGGTCTTTTATCATCTATAGGAACACCTAATTCATTGCAAAATACATAATTATCATTTCTATATAATTCTCCAGCCTTTAATATATCTGTATTTTGATTTACTTTATGTTCTTTCAATTTGTTTAAGACATCCTTTGGAATAGGCACAGTTCTGTAAGAATTTGATGTCTTTGGCTCTTGTTCTAATACTTTAAGCTCTCTATTTCCATTTTTATCTATAAGATATGTTCTTTGAAGAGTTCTTTTAACTGTTAAATTAGAACTCTTAAAATCAATATCAAACCATTTAAGTCCTAATAATTCTCCTAATCTAAGTCCAGTACCAAGAGCAAGTAAAAATAATACCTCTAATTTATGACCCTCTATAGCTTTTATAAAACTCTTTTGTTGTTCAAGAGTCAATATTTCAAGCTTATTTTCTTTTTTCTCAACTGGTATATTTACCATAGTGCAATAATTACGTTGTATAAGACATTGTTTTTCAGCTTCTGATAAGCAGGTTTTAAGTTTAGTGTTTATTTGCCTTATAGTAGGTATACTTTTATTGGAATCAAGCAATCTATTGTAATATTTTTGTATGTGAGATACTCTTAAGTCCTTTAACTTAACATTACCTAAATCAGTATCTTTAATATAATTACGATATATGCTTTCATATCTTTCAAATGACTTGGGTTTTAAATCTTTTATTCTATATTCAAACAACCAATTGTAAAACCAATGTTCTAAAGTTATTTTATCATCTGAAATATCAGAGCTTAAATAATATTGTTTTTTATAAGCATCTAATTTATCTTTAACTTCCTTTTGAGTTTTACCATAAAATTCTTTTCTTATTGGTTTACCATCTTCATTGTAACCAATCATTATACGTGAACGCCAACCATCTTTATATTTTCCGATAGAGCCTTCTCCATTAGCTCTTTTAGTTGCCATTTTTAAACAGCTCCTTATATGATTTATAGTTATATCCATCAAAGAATGTAATACATTTCTCCAATAAGAATTTTATAACTTCATCAGCTTCTAGTGTTTCATAGAAGTTTAGCATTAATGTGTTGTATTCTTGTTTATGTTTAGCTGGTATTGATAGAACTCCTATATCATTACTTATAAGTATTAAGTTTGAGGTAAGTCTAGCAGTTCTTTTGTTACCATCATAGAAGAATTGACAATAGGACAACCATAAATTTATTATTATAGCCTTTTCTAAGGGGTTAGTTATTTTATTTACGATACTTATGTCACTTATAAATAAATCATTTAATAGAGTGGCTTCTATGCACTCATATTTAGTAGTACCAGCTATACCTATATTACCATTTCTGAAATCTCCAACGATTAGAGCTTCATCTCTTGCAACTATTTTATGTATAGAGCAAATTGTATCTTTATTTAAAGATAAGTTTTCTTTGTTACTTAATTTTATTACATAATCCCATGATGATTTTATATTTAGTATTTGATTTTGGTCACTTAATTTATGTCCACCCACTGTTATACCATCAAGTAATGTTTGTACTTCTGGGAATGTAAAGGGGTTATTTTCTAGGTTACCCATATCATATACAAATTCACTTATCATTCTTCTAATATATGTTAAAGTATATTTTTTATCTCCATGAGGTAGGTTAGTAGGGAATTTATATATGTATTTTGGTATATATGATTTATTCATGATTGTAGCTCCTTCCATATCTAATTTTTATTTATTAACTATGAATGTATAAAAGTTAATAAGTAAACCAATATTTTAAAAATGTGCAATACTAATATTCTTCATCCTCATCTTCAATAATACCATTAGAATTTTCTTGTATAAAATTTTCAACAAGACTATTTATCACCCAATTTAGATTTTTAGAGAAGTCTTTGAAGTCAGAAAAGTTTAAGTTAATTGGTTTTATTGTGTCTGCATTGTCTATAATTTCAAACTTTGTTTTATAGTCTGTCTTTATATCATAACCATAATTTTCTAATATATAAATCACTAAATCAAACTCAGACTTGTCTATATAATGAGAAACTGGAGTATTATCTATGTCAATATCTTTATTTATAAAATCAATAAGAAAGTCATTTACAATATATCCAGTCTGAGGGTTTCTATAAAGGATTGTTTGGTTATCTATTTTTATCTCTTCTAATGGGAATCCAAATAAATCTTCAATATTGGCATAAGTAGCAAGTGCTATTTTTTTTAATATTTCAATTCTAGGCATTTTTGTTCCATTTTCATAATTTATAACTTCATTTTCAGAGCAATTTATTTTTTCTGAGAGCTCTTTGACAGAGATATTATTTATGTTTCTAAATTTGCTTATATTATTTCCGATGAGTTTTGCTGAGTAATTATCAAATGTTTTTACCACTGAATCAAATTCTTTTAAATTAGTATAATTATTTGTTGAAGTATCTAAATCATTTTCTTCAATAATAAGTCTATTTATAGGAATTGATAAAGCAGTAGATATTTTTTTTATCATATCTAAATTAGGTTTTCTTTGGTTTTGTTCATATTTAGCTATAGCATGAACTGAACAACCAATTTTGTTAGCTAGCTCATCTCTTGACATATTTAATGATTTTCTATATTGTTTAATCTTTTCTCCGATTGTACTATTTATCATAATTTCACCTCAAATACATTATAGCACGAAATGGGTGTATTAATACACTTAAATATATTGACAAAGCACGAAATGGGTGTTATTCTGTTTTATAGAAAGATAAAAAGGCACAATATGGGTATGAGAGGAAGGAGGAAATCAATGAAGCTCAAATTAAAAAGAATTGAAAAAGGTATAAAGCAATATGAATTAGCTGAGAAAGTTGGTATTTCAAGATATTATTTATCTTCTTTGGAAAGAGGCAAATCAAAAAATCCAAGTAATATGTTGATGTTAAAATTGGCTCAAGAACTAGATACAAGCGTAGAAGAATTATTTTTTGATAAGGGGGAATGATGTATGGCAGATACAAATAATCTGGAAGTTCTTAAAACACTACAAGCTACATTGAATATACTTGTAAAGCAAGAACAAGAAGCACAAGAAAAGGCAAAAGGGTACAAGGAGATACAGACATATAGAAGAGATAAAGCTCAACTTATCACTTGTAAAGAAGCTTCTAAAACTTATCCAATAGGGGAATCAAAGTTTCGACAGTTATGTCATTCTAAAAATAAAGGATTTCCTTGTATATGGATAGATAATAGAGTTTATATAATAAAAAATAAACTAGATGATTGGTTTATTGAAAATGCAAATGGTATAAAATTATAGGTTTAAGTGGGTGATAGTACTTGAGTAATCTAGGTTGGATAAAGCTTCATAGAAAGATAAAAGAAAGCCCACTATATAAAGATTGTAATTCCAAACAAAGAGATATACTCATAAACTTATTACTGTCAGTTAATCATAAGCCTAATAAATGGGTTTATGGAGGTAAAGAATATGAAGTTAAATCAGGACAGTTAATAACATCTTTGGAAAGTATAGCAAATATGTGTTCAAAAGATGTAAGTATTCAGAATGTAAGAACTGCTTTAAAGAAATTTGAAAGATATGGATTTCTAACAAATGAATCAACAAACAAAAATAGGCTTATAACTATTGAAAACTGGGAGCTATATCAATCTAATGAAGAAAATCAACAGACTAATCAACATGTAATTAACAAGCAACTAACAACTAACAAGAATGTAAATAATGAAAAAAGTAAAATATACAGTGAAATTATAGAAAAATTCAATAATACTTGTACAGAACTATCAAAAGTAAAGAAACTTACAGAGGCTAGAAAAAAAGTAATTAATGCTAGGATAAAAGAATATGATAAAGAGACTGTATTAGAAATTATTCATATAGTTAGTAAAACTAGTTTTTTAAATGGAAGCAATGAAAAAGGTTGGAAGGCAAATTTTGATTGGATAATGAGCCCAAATAATTTTATTAAGATATTAGAAGGCAATTATCAAGATAAATCAATTAATGTCAAAGTAGATGCAGAAGCATATAGTCCAGATGATTCACAATTAAAGTGGTAGGGAGTTTATATTATGGATAATATGAGTAATTTAGTTAAGAACACAGAAGCAGAACAATCTATATTAGGTAGTATTTTACTAGATTCGAGGAAAATGGAAGAGATTGAAATATTAATAAGTGAAGATATGTTTTATCATCAAGAACACAAACATATATTCAATTCAGTGAAAGATATACATAAAAGGGATGAGCCTATAGATATAATAACTCTTACAGAAGATTTAAAGAAAAAGGGGCTTATAGATTATGTTGGAGGTATAAGTTATTTGACAAAACTATCAACAATAGTTCCAACTATAGGTAATGTATCTCATTATATTGAGATAGTTATTGAAAAATATAAAAATAGAAATATAATTGATAAATTTAATAAATTCAAATTAGGTGAAATAGATGATAATACACTTATATATCAATTAGAAAAATACATTAATGAAGTCAATCAGAAATTGGTTAAGAAGGATTCTAGTATAACAGCTATATCAGAAAGAGCCTTTGAATATATAAATGATGAAATTGAAGAAGGTATCAATATAGGAATAAAATTTTTAGATGAAACTATTGGAGGTCTATATAGTGGTGAATTAATTACAATAGCGGCCAAAAGTGGAAGAGGAAAAACAGCACTAGCCTTACAGATAATGAGAAATGTAGTATTTCAAGGTAAAAAAGTACTTTTTATAAGTGGTGAAATGAGTGATATACAAATTTTGTTTAGAAACATAGCTTCTTTAACTGGAATATCAGTTGTAAAAATGAAGAATAGAAATCTAAATGAAGAAGAAATAATTAAATACATAAATGCTTTAAGTACTTTAAATCAGGAGAATAATCTATATATTAATGATTCAGTGAATACAATATCAGGAATTAAGAGGGAGATAAAAAGTATTAAACCAGATGTTGTTATAATTGATTATCTTCAGATTTTGGATTATGAAGGTAAAGAAGTTGGAGAAGCTAAATTTGCTGATTTATCAAGGCAAATAAAAAAGATTACTTTAGACTTTAATATTCCAATTATACAGTTGGCTCAATTAAATGATGAATTGAAGGATGAAAGACCAAAAGGTGATAGAGTAATGAGAAGTTCAAAACAGATATATATGGATTCTAATTCAGTTATATATATTCATAGACCTACAGAGAAAGAGGCTCTTGATTATTGTAAGACAATGGGAATAGAGGATATAAAAGAATTAAGGTGTAGAGAAAAAGGTTTTGGAGCTAGTTTAAGTGAGATTATAGTTGCTAAAAATAGAGATGGGGAATCAGGTTTTAGACCTTATTGGTATATAGGAAGTTTGTTTTCTTTTAAGGAATGTAAGAAGGTAAGTATATAATCCTTAATTGTATGCAATAAAGATTTAAAATATATAGTATTTAGATTGAAAAATTTATTAGAAAAAGGTAGTTGCCATATAAATATAACAACTACCTTTATAAATTAGGTACTTAATGTACACTAACCTACACAAGTTAAGTATATATTAAGTACCAGATGAAAGTCAAGGAGGTACTAAAATGTATGATGAAATTATAGAAATATATTTTGATTATTGGATAAATGAACATATGTATAGGAAAGTACTAGAAAAAGATGAGTATTATAATGATAGATGTAAAGAAATTAAGAAAGTTAACAAATTACTAGAAAAAAATTTATCAGAAGAAGAGAAAATGGATGTGTTGATAGAGTTAAATGATTTGTTTAATTCAGTTATAGAGATTGAAAGAGAACTTGGTTATAAGCTTGGTTTTAAGGCAGGAGCTAGATTTATGATTGAATTATTAAATAGTTAATTTATATAAGAGATGTTAGAAATTTAGTAGAAGGTATAACAAATAAAAGTTTATAATAGATTAAATAGTATATAATTTGTGTTTTTTGAACATAAAAAAGCTATAAGTAAATTTGTGTTTACAAAGATTTACTTATAGCTCAGCTTTTATAAGATACATTTCATTTTACTTAATAATTTTGTTTGGTGAATATTATTTTTAAATATCTAAAAATGTAAATTATGCTATTTAATCATTTTTATATTACTTTTGATTGAATAAAGATTTATCTTTAGAAATTTCATCAGCTAGATTGGATATTGTATCATTAAGTAAAACAGTACAATCCTCTTCTAAAGCAGATTGAGCAATTGTATCTATTAAATCAAAATAAAAATTTTCATCACCAGTAAGCCTATACCAAAAATCTTGACCAACAACTACTGGATACTCTTCATTAATTCTTTTATAGTGAGCATTAAGCTCATTTTCTGTTCCATAAAAAACACCAACAATTAAGTCATTATAAGATAATGAAAGTCCATTTGTTCTAGCAAGTCTTTTAACTGAGCTAAAGTGGTCAATTATGGTTTTAACATCATCTTTATTAATAGTGTTTGGTCCAGCTTTAATTTGACAGAATTTCCTTCTACCATCAATACAATCAATAAACTCTATATCAATGCCAGAAGTTGTAGAGGCAAAACCATCTAAAGTGGTAATACAGAATTTTTGTAAATTAGTTCCAAAGGAAGTATTAATTGAAGTACCTAAAACTCTTGGATAAATCAATGCTTTAGCAATATCTTCAGGTTTATTTGATCCTGTTAAGAAACTAGCTAAGTATTTAACTAAAAAAGGATTTATATTAAATGCCTTTAAATTTAACTTAATAGTATTCTTTTTATGATTAGCAACCAAAGTATTGGTGAAAAAATCTTTGGCTTTATCTAGTATTTCTTGTTTTTCTAATTCAGTCATAAAATAATCCCCCTAAAAAGTATTAATGTCATTATACAATATATTCCATAATGTGTAAAATTATGAGGTAATATTAGGTTGTTTACAGATATTTTATTTTAAGTTTTTATAACTACTTACATAAAAATTAGAATTATGATAATATATCCTTAAATAGTTAATGTATTTTATTAACTATTTAAGGGTATATTATCTATAAGAGGTGAACTAAATGAAAAAAATAACTATTGATAAAAATAGAGTGAGAAAAATTATGAAAGAGAAAAATATAAGAAGTCAGAATCAACTGGCATTAAATATGGGCATAACTAAGAATCAGTTATCTGCAATATTATCAGAAAAATTTACACCTATAAAAAGTAATGTAGAAAAATTATGTGAAGTGCTAGATATTGGATTCGATGAAATTATGTGTTTGGAAGATATAAATGAAAAGCAACTGAAATTTACAAATATTTGTAGCAGTAATGAAGATTATATAGAGCATAGAGATTGTACATATAAAGAACTCAGTGAATATGAATTAAATCCTAAAGAGAGAAATAAAAGTAATAAACATATAGATATAAGTAATGTACTAGCTAAAAGAGCATATACATGTGTTGAATTATTTGCAGGAGCAGGAGGATTAGCATTAGGCCTTGAAAAAGCTGGTTTTAAAGAGGTTGGATTAGTAGAATGGGATAAATATGCTTGTGATACATTAAAATTAAATAGACCAGACTGGAATGTTATACAGGGTGACATTGTTAAAATAGCAGAAAAAGGAATAAAGAATTATATTGATAATAATATAGAGATAGATTTGCTATCAGGTGGTTATCCATGCCAAGCATTTAGCTATGCGGGTAAGAAGCTAGGGTTAGAGGATGTAAGAGGGACATTGTTTTATTCATATGCTAAAATTCTAGAAGAGTTAAAGCCTAAGGTGTTTTTAGCAGAGAATGTTAGAGGTCTTGTATCTCATGATTATGGAAAAACATTAAAGACTATGATAGATGTATTTAGCGAGATTGGATACAATGTAAAATATGAGATACTAAAGGCTGTGAACTATGGAGTTGCACAAAAGAGAGAAAGAGTTATTATAATAGGAACAAGAAAAGATTTGTCACATGTGGATTTTAAGTTCCCGAAGCCGTTTGAATATGTTGCTACATTAAGAGATGCACTTAAAAATGTTCCAGAATCGGAAGGAGCTAGATATCCTGAGAGGAAGAAAAAAGTGTTAGATATGGTACCACCGGGTGGGTGTTGGATAGATTTACCAGATGAGGTGGCAAGAGATTATATGGGAAAAAGTTATTATAGCGGTGGCGGAAAAAGAGGTATGGCAAGGCGAATAAGTTGGGATGAACCATGCCTAACTTTAACATGTAGTCCTGCACAAAAGCAAACTGAAAGGTGTCATCCAGATGAGACTAGACCATTCACAACTAGAGAGTATGCTAGAATTCAAAGTTTTCCTGATGAGTGGGAGTTTACAGGGTCAGTTAGTCAGGTGTATAAGCAGATAGGAAATGCAGTTCCTGTTAAGCTAGGAAAGGCTGTTGGATTAAGTATAGTAGATTACCTTAATAAAATAGAAAAAATATATGTCACTGAGGAAGTTGCAGTAACTGAAGAAGAGTGTGTAATTTAATTGTTATGTAGATATTTATACAATCGTTGAAAATATTAGCCTTAGATAACTAGCGTTTTTATTTTTATTATTACAATTTAATATAAATTTTGAAAGAGAGCAAAAAAATTGCTCTCTTTAATTTTATTATGTACTTATTTATAAACTAGTCATAACTTAATTTTTTGTATATATGATTTTTATATATTTATTAAAAATATTGAGCTATATATTTGTTATTTTTAGAAAAAAAGTAGCATAAATTAAAGGTTTTTAAAGATGTATGTCTAACTTTAAAAATGTATGTGTAATTTTATAAATAAAGCATAACAATTTAAATAAATACTTGAGGGAATAAAATGATATTAAATAAGATATAAATAATTGGAAATATTACTCACTTTAAAATTTTTATGAATAGTAGAATACAAAAAACACATGAAATTCTATTAATATAAATATTTTGGGGAATTTTAAAAAATATATGGTGAAGAGGTGGATGATTTTACATTGGTTTAAATTACACTAAGTTTAGGTCAGGTAAATCAGAGATATAAATTATATGGGTGCGATGTAAATAAATACATATACTTACCTTGAAAAATTATAATCCAACTACAAAAGTAAATAATGAAAAAGTCAAAAAAGTAGTGTGATACTAGCTTTTATAGAATCAATAAAACAATTAAAATATCATTTTAAGTATATTAAATTGAAAAATTATAAAGGGGAGATGGAATATGAAAAGCTTAAAAGCATTAATTGTAGGAGTAAGTAAATATAGTATAGTTAAAAATAAAGATTTGCTATTTTGCAAAAATGATATAATTGAGATTAATAATGTGTTACATAAAAGACTGGGGACTACTTCGAATAATATAAGAACTTTAGGTATGGAGTATGAAGTCAGAAAAGATTTATTTTTTAAAACTTTTCAAGAAATAAGCGATTCTGTAGGAGATGATGATACATTTATATTTTACTTTTCAGGGCATGGATGCATATGTAATAACGGAGTGCATTACTTAGTATTAAGTGATGAATTAGTTTCTATTCAATTTGTAATTGATTTTATAGAAGGATTAAATTGTAAAAATAAAATTGTATTTATTGATTGTTGCTTTGCAGGTAAATTTAATGTAAGTGACAAACAAAAAATGAATATTAAAGACATATTTTCCTTGTTTGATAGAAAAGGATGTGCAGTGTTAGTATCAAGTAGTGAATATCAAGAATCATTTTCTCTTCCAGATAGTTCAATTAGTAGATTTACAAGTTTATTATCAGAAGCGTTAAGAAATGAATACATAGTAAGAAAAGGGGAGTTATCTTTAAGAGCAATAAGCAAGTATATTAATTTGCGTATGAATATATTGAACAAAAATTATATAAACTGTAAACAAAATCCTATCTTTAGGTCTAACATACTGGGAGATATATATTTTAATGTAAAAGATTATAAATCTTATATAAAAAAGAAAGTTTTTCAAGAGCATGACGATTACATAATATACAATGTCAAACCTTTACATATAAGTATAATAAAAAGATATTCAGTAGAAGTTATATTAAAAAATAAATTCTCCTATTGTGATATATCAGAAATATCTAATGAGGTTTTTGATATAGTTAAGTCTGTTGAAGTTTATAATAGTGAAATAGGAGAAGATAGATTAAAAGGAAAAGATGCTAATATAATATGGGTATATTTTGGCAAAGATGAAATTGATATGATAAATGGAATATATATGTGTAAAACTACTTGGATTGATAAATATCAAGAGAAAGATATATGGTATAGTGTAAATGGGAAAAATAAATTTTTTATCAACGGTGTTCACACTGAAACATATGATAACTACGAAAGCTTAAAATCATATATAAGTCAAAATACAATCACTAAAGAAAAGGCAGTATACGAAGTTAAAGAAATTTTAACAAATATGATAAACATATCTGAAGAAGTTATATCCTTCTATAATGAATATGAAAATAAGAAAATATGTGAAGATAATATTTTTCAAATTATAGATAGTAGAAAGAAAAAAATGGATGAGTGTTACAATAAAGTTATAAATTTAGATTTTCCACCAATTGAAATTAAAGATTGGTTTGATAAATGTATAAACTTAGTGTCAACTATACAAAATTTTGGAGTTTATTGGGATCATAGTAGAACTGAGGAAAATAGAAAGCAATGTATGGAAATGAATATAGAGGATTATTACAAAGATTTAAGAGAAGTCATAAGATTAAGTGAGGAGATATAGAATTAAATTTTTCCATAGTTGTACTGATATAGAATTATAAGTCAGATTGGTACTTTATTGGTTACGAATTTAAATTAAAATAAGTTGTTTACACTAAACATGATAGAAGATACAATTATAAATCCATTTATAAATTATATTGGTATTGATTTAAATAATTAGATATTTATTTTGAAAAAGTCTAGTAAATATTTAAAAACGTATAATATGTTGTTAATGGAACTTTTATAAAATTGAAAGATTATATCATCCACTATTCCCCCCCCCCAATAATACCCCAACTACAAAAATAAACAATAAAAAATATCCGAAAAAATCAGTTTAACATCATAACCAAATAGCTATATACCTACATTTACAAAAACCAACAAAACAATCAAATAACCACTTATAGACTCCCCTCGTCTCCACCATTAAAAGCCATCAAAAATATTAGCAATTTGCTAATATTTTTTTTGTGAAAATTATTCTAATAACATATATAATTAACTTATAAAACATATATGAAGGGGTAAAACTATATGGCTAAAATTGACAATATGATGTCTATATTATGGATATTAAACTCAGATAAAAAAGTTACTGCAAAACAAATATCTGAAAAACTAGAAATAAACATAAGGACTGTCTACAGATACATTGATGCATTATCTGCTAGTGGAGTACCTATAATTTCAGATACAGGTCATAATGGTGGATATACACTTTTGAATAACTTCATTAAAGCACCTCTTTTTTTTGATACAGAAGAGCAAACTGCTCTACTTCATGCAGCTATATTTGCTAAAGAAGAGGGATGTTTCTTAGATGACACATTAGATAAAGCAACATCAAAGTTAAAAATGTATTCAAATCAAAAACAAGAAGAAATTTTAACAAAACATTTAATAGGTTTTGAAGTAATAAAACCCACTGGAAAAATATCTATAGAATCTGTACTTAAAAAGTTGAAAAATAGTATAGTAAATGAATTATCTATAGAAATCAACTATCGTACAGGTCGTGAAGAAAAATCAAAATGTAGGATTATAAATCCATATGGAATTGTTCATTGGAATAATAATTGGTATATAGTAGCATTTTGTCAAATGAGAAATGAAATTCGTAGTTTTAGGGTAGATAGAATTGGTAGTGTCATAGAAACATCAAATACTTTTAGTAGACCAAAGGAATTCTCTGCAAGTGAATTTTTTATAAAAGGGATTATGGATGAAACAAAAGATGAAGATAATCTTATAACATTAGTTATAGAAGGAAGGATGAATGCATTGGACAACTTATGTCAGCATTGGCTTCTAGGATATTATTTGAAAGAAAGGACTCCAAATAAAGTAATATTTAAACTTCAAGAAGATATAATATTTACCTATGTACCAAATATACTTATACCTTATAGAAAATCGATACAAATAATTGAACCATTAAGTCTTAGGGATAAAATGGTTGAAAATTTACTCGAATTAATTAATCATTATCAAATTTAATAACTTGACTGACAGAGTATGTCAGTTAAGTTATTTTACAATTAGGTATATTAATTAATCATATAAGGAGAAAAAAATGAAAAATAGAAAAGTATATATGTATGTATTTGATACTATGTCAGATTGGGAAGTTGGATATTTAACTGCTGAATTAAATACAGGAAGATATTTTAAAAAAGGATTAAAACCATTAAAAGTACTTACAGTAGGAATTAATAAAAATCCTATTATAACAATGGGTGGATTAAAAGTTTTACCTGAGCTTACAATTGATGAGTTTAATATGGAAAGTAATGATTTATTAATTTTGCCAGGGGGAAATACTTGGACATCTATAGGTCATGAGAAAATATTAGAAAAATCTAAAGAAGCTTTTGAACAAGGGTCTATAGTTGCAGCTATTTGTGGTGCTACTTTAGGGCTAGCTAAAAAGGGTTTACTAGATTTTAGAAATCATACAAGTAATGATTTAGAATTTCTAAAAATGGTGATACCAAGTTATTCTGGAGAAAAATATTATAAAATGGAATCTGCAGTTAATGATGAAAATTTAATTACTGCTTCAGGAATTGCACCATTAGAATTTACGATACAAGTTTTAAAAGTTTTAGATGTTTTTAAAGAAGAAGCATTAAGTTCTTGGTTAAACCTTTATAAAACTCATGATTCTAAATATTTTTTCGAACTAATGAATTGTAATAAAGAAGTTTAAGATTTGTTTTTAAATGTAATGTAGTATAATATAGTTATAGATAAAATAAAAAGAAACTATAATCTAGTGGGTAGAGTAGTGGTTTTTAGTATAGATTACTTTTTAGTGAACTTGAATTTAATTTTAAATTCAAATTCTAAACCACTTTTTCTACGACCAATAGATAAGTGGTTTTTTAGTTTATTATATGTGTAATTAGTACTTATAGCAATACAAATAGAAACGATAGCTCCTATAATAAAATTTATAATTAGTTCTATACAGAGTACACCTAGTTCCTACATACTATAGGAGCTAGGACTATATGAAACCACCACTCATAGATTGTAGTTTCTTTTGTTGTGTTATATCATAGAATAGTAAAGTGATGTATATTTTTAATAAAAACTTAGAGTTGTATATGAAATGAATTAATCGTGGGTATTATTCCTGCGATTCGTCTCTACCAATTTGTAAAAAAGAATAATGAAATACTTGGAAATACTAGTCAATATTGACTAGTATTTTTTATTTTGGTGATGAAATCTACCAACTGTATCTCAACCACAGAAAAATGTTTTTTGAGGGGATATGGGGGTTCATTTAGGTTGTATAATTATATATTTCAATATTACATGTTCATTAGGAAAATAGTTAGCAAATGATATGATTGATAGAATAGATATAGTAAACTAATCTAGCACTGTATTGTAATGTTTATTAAAGAATATGTTTTTATAGTAGAAGAGTTTTTTAAATAGACAGTTCCATAAAAATGAGTGAAGAAGTAGTTTTATAATATTATTTGTAACTATTTGATGTTTATTATGAAATTTTTTATAAGTTATATTTATCAAGATATTACTAAATATTTACAATATTCTATTGCAATTTATTTGGAAAAGTTATATATTTATAACATAAGGTGTTATAAATATATAACTTTTAAGGAGTGATTTTATATGTCTAGATCAGAACTTGGTGTTAAAGCAAATCTTGTTTCAGAGTTACTAATGCTATCCTATTTTTTTATAGACTTATTATTAAAAAAGTTTATTTTTAAAGGGGAAGGTATTTGGGTTACTTTTATAATTTTATTAGCTTTTTGGGCATGTGATTTCATGTATAATAAGAAATATAATGATTTAGTTGATGAAGCATCAAAATTTATGCTATTAAAGGTTGATCAGATTGCATCAAAAATAATGCTATACTCTATATTTGTAATAGCTGTTTTCTTTTCAGCCAATCATACAAGAGCTTTGGATATATCAAATTTAGATATAGGTATAATTCTTATTGCTGTTTTATTTATACAATCTTTATCTAAATTAATTTTGTATATATATTTTGATAAAAGGGGGATATGTAACTAAGTGGCAATATTGATGAAAACAAAAATTAAAGAATATAGAGAAAAACTCCTTATGACACAAAATGAACTTGCCAAATCAGTTGGGGTAAGACGTGAGACTATTGTGCACTTAGAAAATGGAAAATATAATCCTTCTTTAAAGTTAGCGATGGATATTGCTAAAGTATTTAATACTACAGTAGAAAATTTGTTTAAATTTATTGAAGAAGAATAGTGGATAGATTGTAAATATTTATAAAATGATTAATGAAATATAGTTATTTAATTATTAAGTTTGTTAAAAATATTTATATATAATATAATGTGTGATTAATGTTAGATTATAATTGTTTTAAGATAAGAAGAGTATTATAAATTATAAAAATTAGTGAATATACAGTTAAATAATAAATAAAAATTTAAAGTTTAGATGCGAGGAGGGGGTATAGTTTTATGGAAGCTAATAAGACATTGTTGCAATCACTATATAAAAAAATTATATTACAATTTTCCAAAAATACAGGTAAAAGTTTGGATTATTTATATACTTCTGAAACATATAAACTTATAAGTGAGGGTGTATCAGATATGCATTGTAAGGGTCATATATACTTAACTCAAGAATTAATGCTAGAAAATGGATTAATGTATCATAAGGGCTATCCAAGGTAAATAGTTAAAAAAGCAGATAGAGTCTGGAAATATTTATGTGTATTTTTTAAATGAAAAATTATTTTTTAAGTGATAATTAGATATTTATTGATAAGGCTATGGTTGTAAAAATCATAGCCTTACTTTCATGTTTTTTCTATTTTTCGAAAAATTATTATCTATTTAAGAAAATTTCTTGATTTTTTTGAAATATTTCTTTATTAACTTAGAGTTAAATTTCTTTTTTAAAAATAAATACTTAAATGAGTTAAAATCTGAGTCCAATTTCTAATTATCTGAGTCCATTTTTCAAAAATATCCATATTTGCTAAGTATAATGATTTGTGTAAAGAATCATCTGAAGGAAAAATATACTTTGATTTAGTAACCTTTCTTAATAATCTATTGTAACTTTCTATTGAATTTGTAGTATATATCAATGTTCTCATCTCTTGAGGATATTTAAAATATGTTGCTAGTTCATTCCAATTGTTTCGCTGACCTCTTAATGCTTTGTATATTGATTACCCCATTTTTTCTCTAAGAGCGATAGATCACTTAACGCTACTTCTTCTGTAATTGCAGCATATACTTTCTTTAAATATTTTGCAAATTCTTTTCTATTTTTGTATGATATATAATTTAAAGTGTTTCTAATTTGATGCACAACACATCTTTGTATTTCAGTATCAGAAAATACTGCTTTAATTGTATCAGAAAATCCAATTACAGAAGCTATTAATATAACCTTAACTCCTCTATTTCTAACATATGTAAATACATTTAGCTAATACTTTCAACCTTTATTTTCTCCAATCCATATCCCTAAGACCTCCTTTATACATTCTAAGTTAATACCTATAGTTATATATGTTGCTTTGTTTATTATTCTACCTTCACTTCTAACTTTATAATGTATAGTATCCATAAATACAATTGGATAAATTATACCAAGTGGTCTATTTTGCTATTCATGAGCTAAAGGTATAACTCTATCAGTAATTTTAGCTATTAGTGAATGGGATATATCAATTCCGTAAATATTTTTAAGATGACTTGATATATTTCAAGTAGACATGCCTTTTGAGTACATTCCAATCACTTGGTTATCTATTCCTGATATATCATTTTCGTAGTTTCTAATTACCTTTGGTTCAAAATCTCCATTTCGGGCCCTTGGAATATTTAAAGTTATTTCTCCAAAATCTGATTTAACATTTTTATTTTTATATCAATTTCTAGAGTTTTTAGTGTTTCTATTATTATATCTATCATAACCTAAATGCTCATCAAACTCTATTTCTAACATCTGGTGAATTGTACTTGCAAATAAATTTTTCAACATATCTTGAACATCTGTAGTTATTTTAACATCATATTCTTCAATAAGTTTTTTTCACTTTGTTAAAGATAAAAAGTGTGAACTTTTCTTTATATAGTGATATTTGATGTTCTAATCATCACTACTTTTTGGAAAAATACACACTTTATATTAAAGCCACTAGAAATAATAGAAGAATATAAATTTACTTATAGAGTTATCCTAGATATTTTTATTTAGTTGATTAAAGTAATATCAAACATAATATATTTACCAGTTAATAATACACCAATATTAAAATCTCCACTTTCGATATTTACTGATTTTAACTTTCCATCTTCATTAGATGCAAGTTCATTTATTTGATTATTTAAATCAGAGTAATCTATATTATTTTTAACTATAATATTTGATAAACTATGAAATAAAGTATCCTCTACTTTGAATTTATTACCTTTAAATGTATCTTTATCAGTATTTATTGCTAAAGTAACTCTCCAAGATCCTTCATTAGCTTTAGAAATATATTCTGCAATTAAAATATCACCAATTGTAGTGTTTGAATTATTCATATGTGTCTTATAAATATCTCCAGGTTTTTTTTCTATACCTTCATCAAATTCTCTATCCTTAATCTCTATACCATTTTCTTTAAATAGTTTTTCTACTTGAGGTAAGACTTCTTTATTTAATTTATCCATCTTTTCTAAAGTAAAATTAGATACACTTTGAGTATCAGATGGTACTTGAGTTATTTTATTACTCTTATTGTTATTATTTGCTGATTCACATCCTATAGTTAAAGATGTTGTTGCTACTAATAAAAGTGCTACTATGTGACTTTTTGTTATTTTCATACTTTTTCTCCTTATATATAATCGTTTTATTTGATAATAAGAAGTTTATAATATATTAAAATGAAACTCAATGCTATAGCTAAAGAGTAAACATACAATTAACATATGATGTATAGTTTGTAGCGTATTAATTTATGGATGATACTAAAGGAAGAATTTCCATAATAAAACAAAGAGATTAGCTTGTGATAAATCAAATATACAAGAACTACGTTTATGTAAACATAAGATTAACATTAAGATGTTACACTCATACCAGAGTTAAGGATTAGCTCTAAAGCCTAACATTTATCAAAGTAAATATTAAGATGTTATATTGGTGATGAGAAATACAAATATAAGATAAATTATGGAAAATATTAAAGTGTAATTATATATTTACAGTACTTTACAATACTTAAGGAGGAATATCATGAAAAAACCAAAAAAACTTATAGTTATAGCAGCTATTACAATAACTCTAGCAGGATCGGGGGCATACATAGGGCTTAATAAAAATGCAGAGGCAAAACAGCAACAGCAAATGAATTTAACAATGAACACTCTATCAGTAGAAAAAGGAAATATAAAATCAGTTGTATCAGCTGGAGGAAAAGTTTCATTAATTGATGCAGAAGGAAACAATCCAAATGCCATTAAAATAATTGTATCAGTGAATCAATATGATGTATCTCAGTTAGAAGTAAATCAAATAGTTGAGATAAATGCAAAGGCATTTCCAGATGAAACTATAAAAGGAACAATAACTGAAATATCTAACAAAGCAGAAGAGGGAGAGAGTCCGACATACAATGTAACTGTGGCAGTTTCTAACCTGATACTTGAAGTTGGAGAGAGTAAATACGAAGAAATAAGTGTAAGAAAAGGACCATCTAAAGAATATGGAAAAGTAGCTAAAATAGAAAAAGGAGATAAATTCCACATATTAGAAAGAAAAGGAAGCTGGATGAGAGTTAGATTAGAAGATAACACACAAGGGTGGATACAAAAACATGGAGTTAAGTTAGAAGGAATAGATAAAAAAGATGTAAAGGTAAAAATAGCTAGCAATGATACAATTCTTAGAAAGAATAATGCATCTAATAGTAAGAGTCTTGGTAAATTATTACAAGGTGAAGAAGTAGCAATACTAGATAAAAAAGAGAATTGGTATAAAGTTGAAACTAGTGACAAAACTATTGGATGGATTTTAGAAAATAATTTAACTATACAAAGTCTTAAAGATGGTATGTCTGTAACAGGTACAATCATAATAAACGAAAAAAATGATGTAATAAAGATTCCTGTAATGGCGGTTCAAAAAGATGAAAAAGGATACTTTGTTACTCTTGCAAGTACAAGTGAAAAAAAATACATTGAAACAGGAATTACGGATTCAGAATATATAGAAGTTACAAAAGGACTTTCAGAAAATGAAAGTATAAGTATACAGTCATTTAAAGGCTCTGTTGAAAATTCAGGGGCAGAATTAAATTCAACAATGGAAAAATCAATAGAATAGAAAGGTGATAATATATGAATGATTATGTAATACAAGTTAAGGACTTAGTGAAATCATATAGCATAGGTGATGAAAAAATAACTATATTAAAAAAGGTTTCATTAGATATTAAAAAAGGCGAATTTGTATCTATAATAGGTCCATCAGGTTCAGGTAAATCAACTTTTATGAATATTATTGGTTGTTTAGATTTAGCTGATAATGGTGAATACATACTGGACGGAAAAAGTATAACATCACTAAGTGAAGATGAGTTAAGTGCTGTAAGAAATAAGACAATAGGATTTATATTCCAAAGTTTTAACTTATTAAATAAATTATCAGCTTTAGAAAATATAGAACTTCCTCTTATATACCAAGGTAAAACGCCTAAAGAAAGAAGAGAAATAGCTATAGAATGTCTGAAAAAGGTTGGACTACAAGATAAATTAAATAATAGGCCGAATCAATTATCTGGAGGGCAACAACAAAGAGTAGCAATAGCAAGAGCTCTAGCTACAAATCCACAAATACTTCTAGCTGATGAGCCAACAGGAGCATTAGATAGTAAAACAAGTAAAGAAATACTTGAGATATTAGAAGGTCTAAACCAAGAAGGTAAAACTATAATTATGATAACTCATGACATGGATATAGCAAGAAATGCTAAAAGATTGATAAGAATTAAAGATGGTGAAATTTTTGAATAGGGGGTGGCGTATATGAATATTTTCCAAATAGTTAAGATGGCATTAGGAGAAATCAAAGCTAATAAACTACGCTCATTTCTTACTACATTAGGTATATCAATTGGTACAGCCAGTGTAATTCTATTCGTTACAATATCTATAGGTAGTAAACAAAGTATGTATAAAAGTTTTGAATCAAAGCCACTAGATTTAATAACTACAAGTGTATATGGAGATAAAAAAATAACTGAATTTGATATAAAAGTATTGAAAAGTAGTTCGAATGTAAAAGAAATATCTCCAGAAATAAGTGATTCAGCAACTGTGAGTTATGATAAAAAAGATAGTAAAAAAAGTATAGTTGGAACGGATGAAAACTATGCAAAACTAAACAACACTAAAATCAAGAGTGGTAGATTTATTATGCCAATTGACAATGATAAATCAACTAAAGTTATAGTATTAGGGAGTAAAGTTGCCAGTGAATTATTCCCTAAAGGAGATGTACTTGGAAAAACAATAAATATTAAGTCTATACCATACAAAGTTATAGGTGTATTAAGTAAGATTGATGAAGCTTATAATAGCCCAGAAGATGATACTATATATATGCCTTATAAAACAGCACAAATTGTTTTAGGAGTAAGTGATATATCTAAATTAAATGTACAATCTGCTTCAAATGATAGTGTTACAAATACAATGGATGAAATAAAAGCTCACTTTACTAAAAAAGGTATGGCACCAAACGATTCTTATGTATCAAGTAATAAAGAAATGATAGATTCAATGAAATCAATGGATGCCATTATGAACCTAATGGTAGGAGCAATAGCAAGTGTATCTTTATTCGTAGCAGGTATAGGTATAATGAACATGATGTTAGTATCTGTAAATGAGAGGACTAAAGAAATAGGTATAAGAAAAGCGTTAGGGTCTCCTAGAAACTTTATACTAGTACAGTTCTTAGTAGAATCTCTTACAATAAGCTTAATAGGTGGAATATTAGGTTCTTCAATAGGTATACTTGGATCATTTCCAATACTAGGAACAATGGGGGCTGAGCCTTATATAGCATGGAATGTAGTATTTGCTGCAGTTGGATTTGCAGTATTTATGGGAGTAGTGTTTGGAATATCTCCTGCAAATAAAGCATCTAAGTTACAACCAATAGTAGCACTTAAATCAGAATAAAATTACACATCAAATAATTTGTTAGATAATTAATATACTGTTTAGCAAATTTAATAAATATTAGTTTTATGAAAAAGGTAATAAAATAAAAAATATATAAAATAAAAGGAGAGAAAAAATGAAATTTAATAAGAAATTTACAGCAATAGTAATAGTATCAATGGTGGCTCTTAGCGTAATTGGATGTGAAGGTAAGAAGGAAATAAATAATACACCAAAAGAGACAGAGCAACAGAATAATTTACCAAAACTAGGCGAGGAACAAATAGAAAAAGGTCTTGAAGATGGAACAATAGGACGTGATCAATAAAAAATATATATGATTACATCAAATACCTTAGAATAATATGAAACATAAAAATAAACCTAGTGGTTAATAACAAGATACTGGGTTTATTTTTATTTTATATAATTAATATTTAATAAAATTCAGTGATATGCTTATCTTTAATATACAAAATGTGTATACTTATAAATAACTTAACATTACTTATTATATAATAAGTAGATGGATGTTTTATAATCCCAACTAATAAGCTTAAAACATATAAATATATCGTCAACTCGTTGCTAAAGCAACAGATACAGTCGTTATCTACATGAAATAGTGCGTCTACACATGGTTTAAGTGAAGCAAATTTTTTATTTATGAAGTGGCAAAAGATTAATATATAGTTATAAGTTCTGAAATTTCTGCTTTATACGCTAATGAGATATAGGAATTAGTAAATAGTGGAATTATGTTTATAAAAAATAACTAAATTAAAGTATCCTAAGTAAATATGATGATAACAGAAAATGCTTATACCAATTGGATATGAGTATTTTGTGCTTTAATATAAAATAAGCAACTATATAAAAATCTATTAAGAATTAGAATATAGCTATTATAGATTTATTTTCTACAATTAACAATATAGCATGAGATATAAATCGAAGAGCCTAAACAATAAACTTATAAGGTAGAGTAATTAATAGTATGTTCAACTAAACTGAGAAAAAACAATATATTTTATTAGGATTGGTATTTTTAATATCGTTTATATTAATATCTGTAAGGATAGTAGTATTTAAAATATTTACACAGATTATGAATTTTTCAGATTTTTATTAATTTCAATAGAGTTTTTGGTAGTACTAAGTATAGATTACTTTATATTTATATTGATTCAAAAAAATATTAAATTAGACTCATAAATCTTTTTATTATTGATATAGATTCTAATTCAAATGAAAACGTTAGCAATTGAATTTATGAATAAGATAAATGACCTTCTATGATAAAAATTATGATGAGAGTAACAAAAAAGATTATAGTCTATATATATAAATATAAAATACATTGAAAGAAAACGTTGACAAAATATATCTAATGTTTTATCATAATAATTGGAATTAGGTAGTAATTGTTTAAGTACAAGCTAAGCTTATTCATTAATAATAGCAGTATCCTAGGAAGGATTGTGCCCATTATTATGGATAAGCTTTTTTTATGCTCAAAAGGAGGATAATCATGATAATTAATAAGATATTAAATAATAATGTTGTAATTACATTAGATGGCAATGATGAAGAAATTATTGTCATGGGCAGAGGCATTGGATATCAAAAATCAAAAGGCGATTTAATAGATAAAACTAAAGTAAATAAAGTATTTAGAATATCAAATAAAGAAATATCAAATAAGTTGCAGGAATTACTTAATAATATTCCTATGGAGCACATGAAATTATCAAGTGAAATTATAGAGTATGCACAAATAAAGTTAAACAAGAAGTTAAATGAAAGTATTTATATATCATTAAGTGACCATACATACTCTGCAATTCAAAGAATGAAAGAAGGAATAAACGTAAAGAATGCAATACTTTGGGAAACTAAAAAGTTCTATAAAGAAGAGTTTGAAATTGGAATGAAAGCGCTAGATATTATTGAAAGCAGAACAGGTGTAAAATTACCTGAAGATGAAGCTGGATTTATAGCTTTTCATATAGTAAATGCTCAGTTAAGTGAAGGTCATACTTTGGCATCTGATATTACAAAGTTAATACAAGAAGTACTTAGTATAGTTAGATATCATTTTAGGATAGAATTTCATGAGGAATCAGTATTTTATTATAGATTTATAATGCATCTGAAATTTTTTGCACAGAGATTACTTTCAAATAGTGTACATGAAGGTGAGACAGATAAAGACTTATTAATTATTATTAGGTCTAAATATAATAAAGAGTTTGAATGTGTAGTTAAAATTAACAATTTTATTAAAAAACAATATAACTACATATTAACAGATGATGAACTTATATATTTAACAATACATTTAGCTAAAGTAGTTAAAGATTCAAATATGTAAGTTGATAATTTTTCAGCAGTATATAGGCAGTATATAGTAAGAGTTATTGAAAGGAGTGATACTAACAAAACTATACCTATGGTTGGATGGTAACATTGAGTTGGCCAAACCTTCAAATTTCAAAAAATTTATTTAAAAGAAATATGGAGGAAAAAATGGGAAAATACAAACAATTAGCACAAGACATAGTAAAAAATGTTGGTGGAAAAGAAAATATTAGTGGATTAGTACACTGTATTACAAGACTACGTTTTACATTAAAAGATGAAAGTATAGCAAATGACGATGTGTTGAAAAATATGGAAGGTATTGTTACTGTAATGAAAAGTGGAGGGCAATATCAAGTAGTTATAGGAAATCATGTTGAAGCTGTCTATAAAGATGTAGTTGAAATAATTGGCTTAGATGACTCAAGTGCAAATTCGGAAACGAAAAAGTCAGGTAGTATGTTGGATAAATGTATAGATATAATATCAGGAATTTTTCAGCCAGTACTAGGAATAATGGCAGCCTGTGGTATGTTAAAAGGATTTAATGCTTTATTTGTAGCAATGGGATTATATAGTAATGTGTCTGGTGGATATATGGTAATAAATGCAGCAGGAGATGCATTATTTACATTCCTTCCTTTATTTTTAGGATATACTTCAGCTAAAAAATTTGGTCTAAAACCAATGTTGGGATTAGCACTAGGAGCTGCAATGTGTTATCCTGCCATACAAGGTAGCAGTATATCCGCAGGTACAGATGCAATGTATACTTTATTTAAAGGAACAATGTTTGCATCACCAGTATATATTGATTTCTTTGGATTACCAATAATATCAATGGATTACACTGGAACAGTTGTACCAATTATATTTATAGTGTATTTTGCATCTAAGTGTGAAAAATTATTTAACAAGATTGTTCCAGACTTAGTTAAGTTTTTCTTTGTACCAATGCTTACATTATTGGTAGCAATACCTGTTGCACTTATAGTTATAGGTCCTATAGCAACATTTGGCTCTACACTTATTTCGCAAATTGTAATTTCGATAAGAGATTTTAGTCCACTATTAGCAGGTGCTATAGTAGGGTTCACTTGGCAAATTCTTGTTATTTTTGGTATGCACTGGGGATTCATTCCTGTATATATAAACAATGTTATGACTTTAGGATACGATAATGTTATGATGCCATTCTTTGCTTGTACATTTGCAAGTTCAGCAGTTGTATTAGCGATATTCTTTAAGACTAAAGATAAGAAATTAAAAGAGATGGCAATACCAAACTTTATATCTGGTATATTTGGAGTTACAGAACCAGCAATTTATGGAATATTATTACCTTTAAAGAAACCATTTATAATAAGTTGTATTGCTAGTGGTATTGGAGGAGCTTTCTATGGATTCTTTAATCTTAGAAAGTTTATAACTGGAGGGATGGGAATATTCGAACTTCCAGCAATGATTGAACCAGATGGGGGAACGGGTAACTTAATAGTAGCTCTTTCTGGTATAGCTATATCAATGGTTGTAGCTTTTGTATTAACTATGGTGTTATATAAAGACAAGAAAGAAGAAGCAAAAGATAAGGGAAAAGAGGAAATAAAAGAAGAAACAAAAGAAGTTAAGTCTACTAAATTAGAAAAAGAAATAGTAGTAAGCCCTATAAAAGGTGAAGTATTAAATTTAAGTGATATAGAGGATGCGGCATTTGCATCTGGTGTACTAGGTCAAGGTGTAGCAATAATACCTAGTGATGGAAAGGTAGTTGCGCCAGTAGATGGAGTGGTTACAACTTTATTTCCAAGTTTACATGCTATAGGAATTCTATCAGATGAAGGTGTCGAAGTGCTTATTCATATTGGATTAAATACTATTCAGTTAGAAGGAAGAGGTTTTGAGGCATGTATAAAGCAAGGTGATAGGATTACAAAAGGTCAAACTATATTAAACTTTGATATTGATGTAATAAAGAAATCGGGATATAGTGTTGTAACTCCAGTTGTTATTACAAATTCATCACAATTTTTAGATGTGGTAGAAACAAAAAGTAAAAATGCTGAATTAGAAGATAATCTGATTACAGTTATATTTTAGGAAGAGATTAAAGTATTAATAAAAGACTAAAGCATTAGCATAAGTTAATGCTTTAGTTGTAATTTTAGGAGGCTTAACTATGAGTTTTAAAAAAGATTTTTTATGGGGAGGAGCTACTGCAGCTAATCAATGTGAAGGTGGATATAATGAAGATGAAAGAGGTCTAGCAAATGTAGATGTATGTCCAACAGGAAAAGATAGAACAGCAGTTATTACAGGAAAATTAAAAATGTTTGATTTTGATGATGAGCATTATTATCCAGCTCAAACTGGTATTGATATGTACCATAATTATAAAGAAGATATAAAGTTATTTGGTGAAATGGGATTTAAAGTATATAGAATGAGTATTGCATGGAGTAGAATATTCCCAAAAGGTGACGAAGAAACACCAAATGAAAAGGGGCTTCAGTTTTATGAAAATATATTTAAAGAATGTAAAAAGTATAACATAGAGCCACTAGTTACTATTACACATTTTGATTGTCCAATGCATTTGATTGAAAAGTATGGTGCATGGCGTAATCGTAAAATGATAGGCTTTTATGAGAAACTATGTAATGTTATCTTTAGAAGATATAAAGGATTAGTGAAGTATTGGTTAACTTTTAATGAAATAAATATGATTTTACATGCTCCATTTATGGGTGCTGGTATTTGTTTTGAGGAAGGAGAAGATGTTGAAAAGATAAAATATCAGGCTGCTCACCATGAACTTGTAGCTAGTGCAGTTGCAACTAAAATAGCACATGAAGTTGATGCAAATAACTTAGTTGGATGTATGTTTGCGGCTGGAAGTGTATATCCTTATAGTTGCAATCCTAATGATGTATGGGAAGCTACGAAGTTAGATAGAGAAAATTATTTCTTTGTAGACGTGCAATCTAGAGGAAAATATCCTAATTATGCATTAAAATATATGGAACAAAAGGGTATTACACCAGAAATGGAGATTGGTGATATTGAATTATTGAATAAATATACAGTAGATTTTATTTCATTCTCATATTACAACAGCCGTTGTGTTAGAACTGATGAAAACTCAGATGATGTAGCTGAAGGAAATATATTTACATCTACTAAAAATCCATATCTTTCATACAGCCAATGGGGATGGCCAATTGACCCGCTAGGTCTAAGAATTACATTAAATCATGTATATGATAGATATGAAAAGCCATTATTTATTGTAGAAAATGGATTAGGTGCAAAAGATATAGCTGATGAAAATGGCTATGTAGAAGATGATTACAGAATTGATTATTTAAGAGAACATATAAAAGCTATGTACGATGCAGTTTCTATAGATGGTGTAGATTTATTAGGTTATACTACATGGGGGCCTATTGATTTAGTAAGTGCTGGCACAGGTGAAATGGAAAAGCGTTATGGATTTATATATGTAGACAGAGATAATATTGGTAATGGAAGTTTGAGAAGAACGAAAAAGAAAAGTTTTGAATGGTATAAGAAAGTAATTGCTTCAAATGGTGAAGATTTAGATTAGGGAAGAAGAATATAAAACTAATGATATGTATGATTTTTTCTATTTTACCTACCATCAAAATTTAAGATAATTAAAGAAGAAATAATAAAAAAATAATATATAAAAATCCAAAAAGGGAGTTGAATTTAAAGTTTGATTAGAAAAAATCAATTTTGAGACAACTTCTTTTTAATATTTTTGATACTAATATAGCATGCACTATGGTACGAGTATCTTTAAAATTAAATAGCTCACCAAACATAGTTTTATTTCTCAAATGATGACCATATACTATTACACTTTTACCATTTTAAAAATTATTTCTATAATCCATGAAGATGCTATCTGTTGTAGAGTTTAAATGAATACTTATAAAACAATCACAATTATTGAAGTCTGTTTTGAGCTTATTGAGTATAGAGAATGGAATTTATCATCTAATGGAATAGTTTTTTTAAAAAAGATTTTTTGTAATTAACTATGATATAGACTTCTAAAAATTATTTAGTGAAAAGGAACTCAGAGTGTATAATAAAAGTTCCTTTTTCAAAAGGAAAACTATTGTCATTTTCGAACTTTTATTATCCTGATATTATTTAAATATAACAACAACAAAATAAATCACAAACAAATCAAAACTAAAATTTAAAATATCAGGAGGTATAATATGTTAATAAATATGAAGGAAATGTTAAAAGTAGCACAAGAAAATCAATTTGCAGTACCAGCATTTAATATAGGGAGTGGGCAAATACTTAAAGCAGTAGTACAGAGTGCTAATGAAAAAAATGCACCAGTAATACTTGCAATACACCCAAATGAGTTAAGTTTCCTAGAAGATAGCTTTGTAGCTAGTTGTATAGAAGAAGCACATAAGAGTAAGGTACCTATGGTAATACACTTAGACCATGGAGCAAATAAAAGTCAAATATTAAGAGCTATAAGATGTGGATTTACATCAGTAATGATTGATGGCTCACATTTATCATATGAAGAAAATGTAGCAATATCTAGGGCAGTAGTAGAAATTGCAAAAGGATTAAATATATCTGTAGAAGGAGAACTTGGAACAATAGGAACAACTGGAACATCAGGAGAAGGTGGTTCTGATGAAATAATATATACAAATCCACAATTAGCTAGGGATTTTGTTGAAAAAACAGGTGTAGACACATTAGCCATTGCAATTGGTACAGCACATGGTATATATCCAAAAGGGTTTAAACCAGAGCTTAAATTAGATTTATTAAAAGAAATAAAAGAAGTAGTAGATATACCTTTAGTTCTTCATGGCGGATCGTCAAATCCAGATGAAGAAATAGCACAAGCAGTTAAACTAGGAGTTTGTAAAGTAAATATTTCAAGTGATGTTAAATCAGCGTATTATAAGAAGTGCAGAGAAGTATTAGAACAAAATCCAAGTTTATATGAACCAGATGCTATATATCCACAATGTATAGAAGCTGCAAGGGAAGTTATAGAGTTTAAAATGAATTTATTCAATGACATAGATAAATTAAAATGCTTTTCACCAAAAGAAGAATCAGTGATTGGATAACAAATTAAAGGGAGGGGCGAATTTATGGTAGACAAAATATTACGTAGTGATTGTATTGTATTAGATAAACAATTACAAACTAAAAAAGATGTAATTGATTATATGGCAAATCATTTGTATCATGGAAATTATATAAATGATAAAGAAAAGTTTATAATTGATATTAATAAACGTGAAAAAGAATCACCAACTAACATGGGAAATTTAATAGCTATCCCTCATGCTAAGTCAAGTACAGTAAAGCGACCTGTAATGATGTATTTAAGAACAGATAAGGATATCACGGATAATGATGGTCAAAAACTTAGGTCATTTTTTATGATAGCAGTTCCAGAGTCAGGTTTAGACGAGCATCTTAAGATTATATCTAAACTAGCTACATATTTAATGGATGAAAATCTTATTAAGAACCTACTAAGTGCAGAAACTCCATATGAAATATTAGATATATTTAATTATAAAGCTGTAGAATCAGGAGATTCAAGTAATAATCAAAATAAAGGTCTTATAGTTGGAATAACAGGATGTCCAACAGGTATAGCTCATACTTTTATGGCAAAAAAAGCGTTAGAAGAAGCAGGTCAAGAACTTGGATATGAAGTTAAAATAGAAACACATGGAGCCATAGGTGTAGAAAATAAGTTAACTAAAGAAGATATAAAAAGAGCTGAATACGTAATAATAGCTTGTGATAGAGAAGTTCAAACAAGTAGATTTATAGGAAAGAAAGTATTACAAAAGAAAGTAGCAGATGCTAAGAATGTTTCATTAGCCAAAAATTTAATTATAAATGCTGAAAATGGAATGGCTAAAGAAATTAAGCCAGGTGGGAAAACTTTAGAAGATTCAAAAGAAATACTTCAAGGGTCAGAGAAAAAAGGTATTTATAAGCACTTAATGAATGGTGTATCTGAAATGATTCCATTTGTAGTAATAGGTGGGATTGGTATAGCTATAGCATTTATGTTTGGTATATTTGCATCAGACCCAACTCATGAAACATACAATCCTATAGCTGGATTCTTTGGACAACTTGGAGGCGATTCAGCATTTAAGTTATTCATACCAATACTTGCTGGTTTTATAGCTAAATCAATTGCAGGAAGACAAGGTTTTGCTCCTGCTATGATAGCTGGTTTTATGGCAGTTATTGGAGGTTCAGGATTCCTAGGAGGTATGGTAGCAGGATTTGCAACTGGATATATAGCTTTAGGAGTAATGAAGATAACAGAAAACTTACCAGATGTATTAAAAGGGGTAAATGCTGTACTGATATGTCCACTGCTGATTGCATTCACAAGTGGAGCTATAATGTTCTTCGTAGTTAATACACCAGCATCATGGTTAAATGAAGCTTTACAGTCCTGGTTACAAAGTATGTCTGGAACTAATAAAGTATTATTAGGTGCAATATTAGCAGGAATGATGGCATCAGATATGGGAGGACCTATTAATAAAACAGCTTCTGCATTTGGATTAGCTATGTTTTCTAGTAATGTATTTGAACCATCAGCAGCATTAATGGTGGGTGGAATGGTACCTCCATTAGCAATAGCATTAGCCATGTTAATATTTAAAAATAAGTTTACTAAAGAAGAAAGAAAGTCAGCACTACCAACTGCTATAATGGGAGCATCTTTTATAACGGAAGGAGCAATACCCTTTGCAGCTGCAGATCCGTTAAGAATGATTCCAGCAAACATAATTGGTTCTTGTATAGGTGGGGCAATATGTATGAGTTTAGATATAACCTTGATGGCACCACATGGAGGAATATTTGTAATACCATTTGCATGTAGTGCACCAGTTGCGTATATAGCTTGTATATTAGCCGGTACAGTAATAACAACCTTAATTATAGGAATAACAAAGCCTACTATAAAGGGTGGAAGTGGTGAAGTTGAAGTACTTGGTGCTTAAATTATAAATAAGAGTTAAAATAAGGATATTGGAAGTAGTTAGCAACCTCTCAATATCCTTATTTTTTATTTTAAAATTATATCCTATATTATATCGATTTTGTAAAGTGTATCATAAATTCTTTTATGATACAGAAGTATTTTAGTATTTTTACATAGTTATTAAATATGCTAAAATAGTAATTAATAGAAATATCAAAAAATGGGTAGGGGGCATAAGTATGCTTGCATCAAGGCAAATTGAATTTCTTAAATTGATATTAAATGAAAATGAATATAGACCTATAAAATACTTTAAAGATAAATTAAATGTATCAGATAAAACATTACAAAAAGATTTGAAGATGATTGAGATATACTTAGAAACTTTCGGTATAAAAATTGATATAAAAAGGGGTTGCGGAATATTAATAGAAGCATCAGCAAAGAAAGATATAGACCTAATTAATAGTTTAAATATACAACCAAAGGGAAATAAGTCTTTATCAGTAGAGCAAAGAAGAATGGAAATTTTAAAATATCTATTATTAAATTCAAATAATATAACTTCAATAAATCAGTTATCGGATAAATATTATGTAAGTAAAACTTCTATAGTAAATGATTTTAAATATATAGAGGAATGGATAAAAGAATATAATTTAAAACTTAATAAAACCTTAGAGGGAACTAAAATTATAGGTAAAGAAGTAGATATAAGGAAATCGATTGCTAAGATGGTAGATGATTTATTAGATGAAAATTATGAACAGCACGATATATCTGAGTTAACCAGATTAGATTCTGCTACATTTAGTGCATTGATAAATTTATTTGATATTGATTCTATTATATTTGTAGAAACTATAATTACAGAATTAGAAGATAATTTAGGATATGTTATAAGTCAGCCCTACTATATAAATTTAATTACACATATACTTATATGCTTAAAGAGAGTTGAAGAAGGTAATCAAATAGATTTTCAGGAAGAAAAGGAAGTCTCTATATGTAATTTGGATGAGTTAGTATATCAAAAGGTCACTACACTTATAGGTAAAATAGAAAATAGATACAGAGTAAAAATAACTAAAGATGAAATTAAATATATATATATATATTTAGTATCATCTGGATTTAGTAGCGAAAGCAATAAGCGTTGCAATGATGAATCAGATATATTAAGTGATAGTGAAAAAATATCATCTATAATGATAGAGAATATGTCACAGTTTTTAAATATAAATCTTAAAGATGATGAACTACTGCAAAAAAGTCTGACATCTCATGTAAGACACATGTTAAACAGATTAAGATATGATATCCAAATAAAAAATCCATTATTAGAAGAGATACAAGAGCGATTTTCTGAGGTATTGGGGTTATGCATGATGACTATAAATATTATGACAGAGCATTATAATCTGAAGAATATTAGTATAGATGAAGTTTCGTATATTGCTACATATTTTCAAGCAGCTATAGAAAGGAATATGAGTAGTAAAAGAGTAATAGTCGTTTGTAATACAGGATATGGAACATCTCAGCTTCTTGCTGCTAGATTAAAAAGAGAATTTCCTGAATGGACTATAGTTGATATAATTCCCATGCATCAGTTGAATAAGCGAAATTTGGATGATGTAGATTTTGTAATATCTACTGTAAATTTAGATTTGAAAGAGAAATCACATATAGTTGTATCAGTACTATTAATGGAAAGTGATATTAATAATATAAAAAATGCTTTACTTAATAAACCTAGAAAAAGTATGGACTTAGATACAAACTTATTAGGAGTATATTTAAAAGATAATATATATTTTAATTTTGATGTAAGCCAGATGAGAAGTTTAATAGGTATGAATTTAAGCAGTAAGTATGAATCTATTGCATTAGGAAAAGATTTAAATATATATATATGCAATCAAAGTAAAGTAAATAAGGGAATAATGAATGTCAATAATATTAATAGAACGATTGACCTTTACTTAGAAACTAGTAATCATAGTTTTTTAAAACATATTCTGATTGAAGTATCAAATCTATATAGGCAAAAGAACTATATAAATTATATAATAGATTGCGAAAGAGAAGAGGATATTAAAATATTATTTGATAACAATGTACTGGAGAAAATAAATGGAAATTAGAGAAATATTAAGCGAAGAAAGTGTTATTTTAGACTTAAAATCAACTACAAAAGAAGGTATAATACAAGAATTAGTAGATAAATTATATGATAAAGGAAGTATAACTTCAAAAAGTAAGTTTATAAAGGCACTAAAGCATAGAGAGAAAATGGGCTCTACAAGTATAGGTTATCAAATGGCTATGCCACATGGAAAAACAAAGTATGTAAAGAAAGCATCTGTGGTAATAGGTAAATCTAGAGAAGGTGTAGATTGGCCAAGTATAGATGGCTTGCCTGTAAAATTAGTAATTATGTTTGCTATGCCACAATCTGAAGGTAAAGAAGATATAATGTTAATATCTAAAATATCTTATATTTTAGGTGGTAAAGATATAAGTGAAAGGCTTTTAAGTGCACATACCAAAAAAGAAATAGTAGGTGTATTTTATGAAGCATAGATATTGTATAAACTATAAATTCGAATTTATTTTGGAATGAAAAATGTGTTATCATCGTTACCGATTATAAACATGTGCCAAATTATTGATATGAGTTATTAGGATTAAACAAAGGAAAGTTATTAGTTGATAATAATGTAGCAGGATTCATGGAGAGATTTGCTAAAAAGGAAGAGAGAGTTTATTTTATAGTAAGAGATAAAAAAGACGAGCTTAAATTTCAAGCTTGTCTTTTTTATTATACAAAACCTATAATACTTTAAAATCTATAAAAAACTTGTGTAATAGAGGTATTAAAAATTTAATGGTAATCAAATTCTTTACCAATGAATATAAAAAACATCTTCGTGTTATAATAGTTTAAACTAATGAACGAAAGGTAGATGAATGTATATGAAATATCAACATATAATTGAAGTTAATAAAGACCTTTGTATTGGATGTGGACTTTGTAAAAATGATTGTCCAGTAAATAATATAATTATAGAAAATAAAAAATCAGTAATTAAAAAACAAGATTGTCTAATGTGTGGACACTGTGCAGCAATCTGTCCCAAAGAAGCTATTACACTTACTGGGTTTGATGAACCACCAATAGAACTTACAAATAAGCCAAACTTAGACTCAGATGAATTACTAATGGCAATTAAATCTAGAAGAAGTATCCGGAAATTTAAAGATAAAGAAGTTTCTTCAGAAATTGTAAAGCAAATTATTGAAGCAGGTAGATACACACCTAGTGCTAAAAATTCACAAGATGTATCATATATTGTTTTAGACAATAAAAAAGCAATATATGAAAAGGAAGCAGTGAGATTTTTTAGAAAAATAAAACCTATTGCAAATATTGCTGTTAAATATTCAAAGGAAGTTGAGGTTGATGATAACTTTTTCTTCAAGCATGCTCCTATTGCAATAATGATAGTAACAAAAGATAAGATTAGTGGTTCACTTGCAGCATCTAATATGGCACTAATGGCAGAATCTTATGGTCTGGGGGTTTTATTTAGTGGATATTTTTCAGATGTAGCAAATAATTCACCAAAGTTAAAAAAACTTTTAGGTCTAAAACACTGGGATCATGTACTTATGACACTAGTGATTGGCTATCCAGATGTTAAATATAGACGTACTGCACAAAAAGAACCAGCAAGTGTTAGATACTTATAAGGTATGGAGGAGTTTATGGAAAAGGAATGTCAGCAAAGAATACAAGAAATAACATCTAAATTTAAAGAATGTCGTAAAGCTATTTCTGCTATGGGAGATGAAACTAGACAGTTGATTTTAATAACACTCCTAGAAAGTGACTTCAATGGTATACGAGTAGGAGAAATTACAGAAAAAACACATCTTTCTCGTCCTGCTGTATCTCATCATCTTAAAATATTGAAAGAAGCAGAAATTGTTAATGTACGTAGAGAAGGAACTAGAAATTATTATTATCTTGATTCAAAAAAATCACAATGGAAATCACTAACAGAGCTAATAAATCTTATATTTGTTGGAATACAACATATTGGTGAAGATGATGTAAGAAAAGGTGAGTAAAGTAAATTGATTTAGCAAAAAGGGGTTGTCGCATGAATAAATTAAATTTGTTCTGTGATAGCTCTTTTTTATGTATAAAAATATATACATGAATGTTAAGATTAGTTGATAGAATTTAAGTAATAAATCTAATACTATAAACATAGGAGGTATGAAAAATATGATTAATACGAATTTGAAAAGACTAAGAAAAATTCACCAGTACACACAAGAAGAATTAGCTGAAAAACTTAATGTTTCTAGACAATCAGTAGCAAAATGGGAAAATGGAGAATCTACTCCTGATATAGATAGTTGTATTAAACTTGCAAAATTGTATAATGTCAGATTAGATGATTTAGTTAATCATTCTGAAGAAAAATCAGGGATTATAGTACCACCTACAGGAAAATTTTTCTTTGGAGCTGTCGTAGTTGGTGAACGTGGTCAGATTGTTATTCCAAAAGAAGCAAGGGATGTATTTAATATAAACTCAGGGGACAAATTATTGATACTAGGAGATGAAGAAAGAGGATTAGGAATTGTTCATCAACGTGATTTGATAAATTTTATAGGTCATATGGGGGTAATAAGTAAAGAAGAGTAATTTAAAAAAATTATAAAAGGATGGATAAAATATGGGTAAAATAGTATTTTTCAGTATTCCTGCATATGGTCACACCAATCCTACCGTTGAAGTAGTTCGTGAATTGGTAGATAGAAGGAATGAGGTATTGTATTATTCTTTTAATGAATTTAAAGATAAAATTGAAGGCGCTGGAGCAAAATTTATTTGTTGTGATAAATATCTTCCAGAATTACGTCCTGGAGATGAGAAAAAAATTGGTAAAGATTTTTCTGGGTTAATTGAGATGATAGTAGATACTACCATATCTTTAGATGAAAAAGTTTGTAGAGAACTTAAAGAATTTAATCCAGATTGTATTGTATCAGATTCACTAAGTTTTTGGGGAAAATTATTTGCACAAAAACTTAATATTCCATATATATGTTCTACAACAACTTTCGCGATTAATAAACATACAGCGAAGATGATGAAACAAAGCTTTATAGAAATTATATGTATGTTTTTTGGTATGAGACGCATTAATAAAAAAATAAAGCTTTTACGAAGAAAAGGATATGAGGTAAAAAACTTTATTTCTATAGTTTCTAATGATGATGATACGAATACTATTGTATATACATCAAAAGAATTTCAACCAATGGTAGAAACTTTTTCTAGTAAATATTCATTTGTAGGGCCATCAGTATCAAAGGTAATTATTGGACCCAAAGAGAGAAAGAAAAAGCTAATATATATTTCACTTGGTACAATTAATAATAAAAATATTAACTTTTATAAAAACTGTATAAATGCATTTGAAGATTATGAGGTTGATGTAATTATGTCTGTTGGTAGTGATACTGATATTAAAAGTTTAGGACATATACCAAATAATTTTGAAGTTAAAAATAGTGTCAAACAGACTACTGTACTTCAAGAAACTGATGTGTTTATTACTCATTGTGGGATGAATAGTGTTAATGAAAGTTTATATTATGGAGTACCTATGGTATTATTTCCACAACATTCGGAGCAGAGAATGGTAGCTAATAGAGTTACTTATTTGGGCGCAGGGCTCATGTTAAAAGAAAATAAATCAAAAGATATTAAAGATGCAGTATTTCAAGTTATGAATGATAATGAATACAAAGAAAATGCAACTAAACTATCAAAAAGTTTTTATAATGCAGGAGGTTCAAAAAAAGCAGCAGATGTGATATTACAGTTTATATGTGATAGTAGAGCAATTAAAATATAGTAAATTGGTTAAAATGGACAATACATACCACTTAATCAAAATACTGACAGTGGGGTCACTTAACCTACCAGTTGGGGCATATATATTGATACTAAATATGAGAGATGTTATATTTTAATAAAAAAATATAACATCTCTTTTTTAGTATATTATATCAAGTTTTTAACATTAGAACTGAAAAAAATTTAGATTGAAGTAGGGAGGATTAATATGAAAAAGTATAAAGTTATTTTAGGAGTATTAATTATAAGTATTATAAGTGTAACAGGGTTTGTTGTGTATAAAAACTACATTAAACCATGGAAGGAGGCTGAAATATATATTAACAAATATATGGTAAAGCAAGATATTTCAAAAGATAATATAAAGAGTATTACAAGAGAAAAAGCAAAGAAAGCAAGCTACAAAGGAATACTATATAGAGTATATTACAAAGATGACCCTCAATATGAATATCAATATTTTTATAGTGATGATTATTATGCTCTATATGTAAATAAAGTAATGTTACAAATTTATGATATGGAAAATAATAATAAACTTTTAAAAAGCAATGAAGAATTAAAAGGTGTAAAGCATCCACCAATTTATCTTAAAGGCATGTTGGATAAATAGCTCATGATAAAATAGGAGTATTTTTATTGAAAAATAGATACATAACATTATATTCAATCTTAAAAAAGTATATTGTATAAAAAGTAATATATAGTAGGAATCTTCTAGAATAACTTCTGAATGATAATCATTTAAGTATAAAGTACATGGTGATATAAGAAGATTAAGAATAATTCTAAAACTATAAACTTGTAATTTATTGTCAGAATATATTGACAAAAGTAAAGTTTGAAATTATAATTTATATCAAGAATAGTTTGACAAAATAAAAACTAGTGACCTTATTTTAGTAAATTTATTTTTTTTTACTAATTTAAGAATAATTTAGGACTACTATAGACATATAGTTTATCATTTATTTAATATGACAAATAATTGTTATTGCTAGGAATACGATTTCTAAAGTCGCTAGATATAGTCTAACTTAAAGAGGGGAGGCATTAGCAAATACAAGTTTGCACCTAAAGAAGACTTAAAAGAAATAGTTAAAATAAGGTATCTCTTAACAATATTAATGGATATGTTATTAATTTATATTAGGTATTTTAGGAATAATTTGAGACGTATAAAATATCATCAAAAAATATCAAATTGTGCTATATGTAGTTGAGAATAACTACAGAATACACACTTTATAATTATTGTTTTATTGATAAAAATTATTATATTTAGGAGGAAACAACAATGGAAAATTTTTGGAATCCGCTTACTTGCTTTACTGTATGTGTAATGATTTATGCTTTTAGTGAGTTTTTATCTAAGAAAACAAAAGGTACAATTTCAACATTGCTATTTGTATGTATTATATTTTTATTAGGCTTTTGGACAAATATTCTTCCAAAAGACGTTACAGGAGCATCAGGGATATTAGCTGCAATGAGTAACTTTGGTATAGCATTGTTAATAACCAACTTGGGAACGCTTATAAACCTTGAGGATTTATGCCATGAATGGAAAACAGTTGTAATTGCATTAGTAGGTATTGTAGGCATAGCGGTTGGTTGTTTCACAGTTGGTAGTATGTTATTTGGTAGAGAGTATGCTTTAATAGCAGCACCTCCAATAGCAGGTTCTACTGTTGCTGGTATTATTGTAACAACGGTTGCAGAAGCAGCAAATAGACCTGAACTTGCAGCATTTGTAATCCTAGTATTGTCATTTCAAAAATTCTTTGGTATTCCTATAACAACATATTGCATAAATAAAGAATTAAAATTTAAAAGAGATAGGGGAGATTTCTTAAAGGATGTATCAAAGAGTAATTTTAAGCTTCCAAGTATGAGAATTTTTAAAGAAGAATCAAATAAGAAATCCTCCAATCTAGTATATCTTGCAAAACTTTCATTTGTTGCTATGATTGGGAACTTTGTAGGATTAGCTACTCTAATACCAGAATTTACTCCAGCAAATTATTATTTAAATCCAAATATAGCATGCTTGTTAGTAGGTTTAATTTTTACACGAATAGGATTTTTAGAAAAGGGAATTTTAGATAAATCTCAATCTAATGGAATTATAATGTTTGGATGTATGTTAATGTTACCTGGAGGACTTGCTAAGGTAACTCCAACAGCATTATTTGCAATGATTGTTCCAACTATAGGAATTCTAGTTGTAGGAGCTGTATTCATAATACTATTTACTGCAATTGTAGGAAAGTTATTAGGATACTCTCCAAGAATGTCAGCAGCAATTGGTGTAACTTGTATGCTTGCTTATCCAGCAACACAGATAATTTCTAATGAAGGTATTGATGCTATGGAAGGAACTGTAGAAGAGAAGCAAAGGGCAACAGATTATTTATTACCAAAAATGATTATAGGGGGATTTGTTACTGTAACTATTGCTTCAGTGGCATTTGCTAGTATAATAGGTCCACTTATATTTGGTTAATGTAAAATAGATTTATGGGAGGTAAAGTTAATGATAGGAAATATTTCTATAAATGAGATAGATGAAAAAAGACTCAAACTTGATGATTTAAGTAAGAAAATATGGAAAAATCCAGAGAAAGCATTTAAAGAATTCAAAGCATGTGAAAATACAGCAAATTTTCTAAGAAGTGAAGGATTTGATGTAGAAATAGGAGTAGGAGGTTTAGATACAGCTATTAAGGCTAGTTTTGGCTCAGGAAAACCAGTTATAGGTTTTATGGGAGAGTTTGATGCGCTACCTGGTTTAAACCAAAAAGTTTCAACAAAGCAAGAAGCATTTGAATTGGGAGGTTATGGTCATGGATGTGGACATAACTTATTATGTACTGCACATGTAGGAGCAGTAGTAGGACTTAAAAGAGAAATGATAGAAAACCATTTAAGTGGAACTATAGTATTTTATGCATGTCCAGGAGAAGAACAATTAACAGGTAAAGGATTTATGGCTAGAGGTGGCGCATTTGAAGGATTAGACTTAGCTATAAATTTTCATCCAAATAAGATTAGTGAAGCTACAATTGGTATATCAACAGCTGTTAACTCTGTAAAATTTCATTTTAAAGGAAAAACTGCACATGCTGGTTCAGACCCTGAAAATGGAAGAAGTGCTTTAGATGCTGTGGAACTTACTAACGTAGGAGCTAATTATTTGAGAGAACATGTTACTTCTGATGTAAGAATTCATTATACCATTACAGATGGAGGAGTAGCACCTAACATAGTTCCTGATAAAGCATCAGTATGGTATTATACAAGAGCTTTAAGTAGGGAAGCTGTAGAAAATACATATGAAAGACTTATAAAAGTAGCAAAAGGAGCTGCAATGATGACTGAGACTGAGGTTGAAGTAGAGTTTTTAGGAGGATGTTATAATACTCTAAATAATCATGTCTTAGCAAATCTTGTGTCAGAATGTATGGATAATATTAAACAAGAGCCTTGGACTCAAGATGAATTGGATTTTGCAGCTGAATTAGATAGACAAAGCCCACAACAATATAAGGCTATGATAAATAAATATAATTTACCAGAAGGAACTCATCTATATTATGGTGGAGGAAATGTTACGAACTTTAATAGCTATGGTTCTACTGATATTGGAGATGTAATGCATATAGTTCCTACAGCCTACTTTTTTACAGGATGTACAAACTTAGGGGCACCTGGGCATAGTTGGCAGTTTACATCTTGTGCAGGAAGTTCTATTGGAGAAAAAGGTATGATATATGCGGCAAAAATTATGGCTATGTTTGGAGCTAAGATACTGAATAATCCAGATATAGCTAAAAAGGCAAAAGAAGAATTCGATAAATCTATGAATGGAAAAACATATAAGTGTCCTATTCCAGATGATATTCCAACTCCTTAAATGAGATATAAAGTTTAAAATATAAGATTACAATTTTTATGCCAGCATTTTTTAATTATCAAAAGAACACGAAATTTTACTGTTTATTTGCTCATTGCGAAGTGAAATGGCTAGAAAATAATTTTAATAGGGAATAACATAAATTATTAATAAATATCACAAAAGGTATATCTTAAAAACCAAATATGGGATATACCTTTTAGAAAACCATATAACTTTATTTACTATTCAATGATAAAATATTTTTATGTACTCTAGATTTTAATGTTTGTTTTCTGATATAAATAATTTGTATACCCTCTCAGGTCTACCTTTTGTTGAGTTTTGTTTTTCGTATAATATAGTAGCATTTCCAGACTTTAGTAGACTACTTAAAAATCTATTGGCAGTTCTTACTGTTACATTTAAACAAGAAGATAATTCCTTAGGAGTAACTTCATCTTTTTGTAGAATTTCAATAACGGATATAATCTTTTGAATAGTAAGAGTAGACAATTTGGAATTTTTAGCAATTGTATTTATGTGTGGAGTTACTTTATTTGAAACAGTAAGTAATTTATCACATAGTAAAGGGCCTATTGTCTCAGAACTTTCATTAACTAAGAAACTGTAGTTTAAAGGATTTATTTTAGATTCCTTATTAGCATTTATAGCATTAGACATGGCTTGTTTTATATTATTACCAATTCCATACCCAACACATACTTTAAGGTTTATACTATTTTCAATAGATTCTTTTATATAACATGTAGTGAAATTTTTAGTTAATGATTTAATGGTCTCACATTTAGTAAAAATCTTAAAAGAGCTAGTATCCTTTTCAATTATAAAATCAGTTAATTTATCTTTTTTTAGATTGTTTAATATTTTATAAATTTGGTCTATAGTATAATCATAATGGTTCATATCTTTAACTGTTATATATATTACACCAGGTTGGTTTACCTTCATTCTATGCAGATGAATGTCCTTTATTAATTCATTAAAAGTACTTTTCAATAAATTTATGTCAGGATATATGAAGTGAAAATTTACTCCTGCATCTTGTAACATAGGGACAATACTACTAAAACGAGTAGTAGAAAAATCAATTTTCCCTTCATTCCATAACTTAATATGTTTTTTTTCAATATTTTTTTCAAGCTCTGCTATATCAGATAAACTCATCTTAGAGGCATTTTCATTAATACTACACATTAAATCTCCAAATGTACCATTTGATAGATAATATGATATGTCTTTTGGATTATCTGCCCAATCCATTAGGTCAAAGTATGCTCTAGAAAAATCTAATGTATTGTATTTAAAAATAAGTTTTAGAAACATATCGTAATAACTTTGTAAATCAGTACCAAAATCAACTAAAGGTTTTTTTATAGTACCAACTTTTTTTGTAATAGCTTCCTTAGGTATAGGTCCACTGACTGCGAATCCATCAAACTTATCTTCGATTTCTAGATATAAATCTCCAACATGAGAAAAGTTTTTATAAATATATATTTCAATTTCTGCATTAATATTTAATTTTTTTATAGAATTCGCTACAAATTCTTTTAAAAATTCAGTTGTTATGATTGCTATTTTCATAGATTACTTCCTTTTCAATTATTATAGTTATTTATATAACTTTTACTTTTTCTATTCATGGCAAAACTATATTTCTTTGTACTATTATATATAATAATATCATGCTCAAATATTTATTGTCTAACTAATTATAATCTATACAAGATGAAGGATAAATTACAAGTACTTTCTGAATCAATGATGATTCCTATTATATTACTTGTTCTAGCAGGGATATTTATAGAATTAGGGTTAGCTTTTGCAAATATGGAAAATGTTTCTGATTTAAGGCTTGTGGATTAATACATGAAGACTTATTTATAAATATATTCATTAAAGTAATAAATGATTTAGGATTTATTGTAATGAGATACTTACCAATATTCTTTATAGTTACTTATGTAATATTCACATGTGCAATTAAGAAGTTTGATATAAAGACACCAGGAAGAAGCTCAGAAGAAGTTAAGCTTTACAGTAAGAAAGAGTATAGATAAAGACAAGATGTAGATAATTTTAAAGCAGTAAATAATTGTGCAGTAGAAGATACAGTAGAAGACAAAGATACAGAACTTGTACATTCTATAATAGAAGGTTTAGCAGGAAGTGACAATATAAAAAGTATTACGAACTGTGCAACTAGGTCTAGAGTAGAGCTAAACCCAATAGATGGATTCTATGAGGATGGTTTTTGGGTAAATGAGCTAGGTGCAAGTGGAGTTGTTAGGAAGAAAAATTCAGTTCAAGTTATATTTGGGCCAAGAGTTATTACAATAGCATCTAAAATTAAAGTTGTGTTAGGTGTAGATTGATGAGTATAAAGCCATGTAAATTAGATTAGTTTGCATGGCTTTTTTAGTTGCAAGAGTATTATAGTTATTTTGAATCTATGGAAAACTTGTGCATAATAGCCACATCTACTAAATAAACTTATGATTTCAAAATAGAACGGTTAAATTAAAAAATAATGAAGTGTAATACAATTAAACATGGTAAAACATAATGAAACATAACTAAAAATACAGAAAAATATAAAAAAATATAGCTAAATATAATAAAACATAATATAATTACTTTGAAGGGGGTGACAAAATGTGGGAGTTTTATAATAATTTAATAGATAAAATACCAGAAAACATAAGAGTAAAAGATTTTATTATAGGCTCAGAGTTTGCTATGGTAATAACAGATTATGGAGCAGGTATTAGTCATTTATTATCTGATAAAAGATTTCCTTTTGAAAACGATATAAAAATAAATATGTCTTTAAAAGATTTATGCAAGTCAATTAAATCTTGGAATTTTATAGAAGCTAGTTTAGGATTAGCAGCAATAAATTCTTATTATAATCAGAATATTTGCAATAAAACATTAAACCTAGAGAAAATTAATCATCATTTCATTTCCATGATTGATGATTCATCAAAAAAAATAGCAGTAGTAGAGGGAAATCTTCAAAATAAAAATAAAATTAAATTTAGATATGATGTGGATTTTTTCAATAGAAAAATAGTAGAAGAGGATTACAACATATCAGCATATGGATATTTAGTAGAAAACTATGATAGTACATATTTAGGTGGAGACTTAATTATTAATAAACATTTAATAAAAATAGCAAATGATTCACTTAATAAAGAAAGCATAATTTGTGATATATCGACACCTATATCTTCAGATTTCAAAAAATTAGGCATAAAAAATATAGGTGGATTTGTTGTAGATGATATAGATAAATGTTTTAATTTAGTAAAAATAAGTGCACCTTATGAGGATATTGAAAAGACAGGTAACATAATGAAAATAGTAGAGACAAAAGGGGATTAAATAAGTGAATAAGAGTGCAAAAAGTAATAAATTAATTATGTTTTGTTTAGTTATAATATTGATTGCATTGATATTAGTATCATTAGCACTTGGAAAATATCCAGTAGAACCACATCAAGTATTTGGAATTTTAGTTTCGAAAATATGTAATATAGATAAGTTTTGGACAGATAGCATGGAAACTATATTTTTAAATGTTAGATTACCAAGAATAGTACTTGCATGTTTAGTAGGTGGGGCATTGGCAGCTGCAGGAGCATCATATCAATATATTTTTTTAAATCCTATGGCATCACCAGATATACTAGGGGCATCATCAGGAGCAGCATTTGGAGCTGCTTTAGCATTATTTCTTTATAAAAGTGGTAGAGAGGTTACGGTTAGTGCATTCATCTTTAGTTTAATTACTGTAATTTTAGTCTATTTTATAAGTGAAAGAACAAAGGGAAGTAAAGTGTTAGGCTTAATTTTATCTGGTATTATGGTAAGTTCATTATTTTCTTCAGGTACATCTTTTATAAAACTTGTAGCAGACCCTAATGACCAGTTACCTGCAATTACATATTGGTTAATGGGAAGTTTATCAGGAGTTAAAATATCTGACATAAAATTTGCAATTATTCCTATGTTAATAGGTATAGTACCTCTAATACTTATTAGCTGGCAAATAAACATATTGACTGTAGGAGAAGATGAGGCAAGAACGATGGGGATAAATACAAAGCGTATAAGATTTATTACTATTATATGTGCTACACTTTTAACTTCTGCAAGTGTTGCTGTAAGTGGAATGATAGGTTGGGTTGGTCTTGTAATACCACATTTATCTAGAAGATTAGTTGGAAATAATTTTGTTTATTTATTGCCAACATCAGCTATGTTTGGAGCATCGTTTTTGTTGTTAGTTGATAATGTATCTAGAAATTTATGGACTAGTGAGATACCTATAGGTATATTAACATCGTTTATTGGTGTACCATTTTTCATATATCTGATTACGAAAAGAGGGGATTAATATGATTTTAGAAGTTAAAGATCTCAGTTATTTTTATAAAAATCAAAATGTACTTAATCAAATATCCTTTAATGTTGAAGGTAGTCAGTTACTATGTATATTAGGACCTAATGGTGCAGGGAAAAGTACTATGTTTAAGTGTATACTTCAGTTATTAAAAGGATATAAAGGTGAAATATTATTGGATGGAAAAAACTTGAAGGATTACAAAATTAAGAATCTAGCAAGAAAAATAGCTTATATCCCTCAGTCTCATAATCCTGTATTTAGTTATTCTGCTGTTGAAATGGTATTGATGGGAACAACATCACAAATTTCACCTATGTCTAAACCTACTAAAAAACAAATGGAAATAGTTGAAGAATCTTTAGACAAAATAGGAATTTCCTATTTAAAAGATAGGAATTTTATAAATTTAAGTGGAGGAGAAAGACAATTAGTACTTATTGCAAGAGCTTTAGCTCAAAATGCAAAGATACTTATTATGGACGAGCCAACCTCTGATTTAGATTATGGTAATCAAATTAGAGTATTAAATACAGTAAAAGAATTAACAAGGGATGGATATATAATAATTCAGTCAACACATAATCCAGACCAAGCCTTTTTGTATGCAGACAAGGTTTTAGCTTTATACAATCATGAAATATTAGCTTTTGGTGTGCCTAAGTACATAATTAATTCTGGCCTAATTAAAAAATTATATAACATAGATGTAGAATTAAACAGCTTATATGATGATAAAATTAGAGTCTGCATACCAAAAAGTGTAACTATATAATTTACTTAAGGGGGATAAAATGAAAAAGAAATTATTATCATTGTTATTGGTACTAACTTTAGTAATAACATCTTTAGTTGGATGTACATCGTCAAATGGTGATGCTAAAGAAAAAAAAGAGGATAAAAATGCATCTAAAACAATAATGTTTACTGATTCAGTAGGTAGAAAAGTTGAGATTCCAGCAAATATTGAAAAAATAGCACCTTCAGGAAGTTTAGCACAAATCGTACTATTTTCAGTAGCACCAGATAAGCTAGTTGGACTATCAGGAGATTGGACAGAGGATTCAAAAGACTATGTGGATAAAAAGTATACTAGTCTTCCTGTTTTTGGTCAATTTTATGGTAAGGGAGATTTAAATATGGAAGCCCTTGCAGCAGCAGAACCACAAGTAATTATCGATATAGGTGAGAAGAAAGGTAGCATGAAAGAAGATTTAGATTCTATACAAGAACAAACAGGTATACCAACTATATTTATAGAAGCTACAACTGCTAATATGTCAGAATGTTACACTAAGCTAGGAGAAATCTTAAATGTAGAAGATAATGCAAAAGTATTAGCTGATTACTGTAAAACTACTTATGATACAACTGTAGAAACGATGAAGAAAATAGGTGATAAGAATAAAGTAAACCTTGCTTATTGCGTAGGAGACACAGGAACAAATATAATCGCAGAAGGGTCTTTCCACTCTGAGATTATTAATATACTTGCAAATAATGTTGCAAAGCTCAATGACCCATCAAGTAAAGGCAATGGAAATGAAGTATCGTTAGAACAATTATATTTATGGAATCCAGATGTAATAGTGTTTGCACCACAGAGTATATATAGTAAAGTAGGAAGTCAAGCTGAATGGCAAAAAATAAGTGCTATATCTAGTGGTAAATACTATGAAGCACCAAGTACGCCATATAATTGGATGGGATTCCCTCCATCTGTAAATAGATATATGGGTATGATTTGGCTATCTGAAATACTTTATCCAGAGCATTTTAATTATGATTTAAAAGAAAAAACAAAAGAATTTTATAAGTTATTTTATCATGTTGATTTAAGTGATGAACAATATAGCAAATTAACTAAAAACGCTATTAAATAATATATAGATATAAAGTTACTAAATAATGTGTAGGCATAAAGTTATTAAATAATATATAGACATAAATTAAAAGAAAGTAGGATTTTACCTACTTTCTTTCGTAAAAAGGGGAATTGATATGAAACTAATTACAGTAGCAGGGCCACCATCATCCGGAAAAACATCTGTTATTCTTCATCTAATTAAAGCTATGGAGGCAGAAGAAAATAAGGTTGGAGTAGTAAAGTTTGACTGTCTTACATCTTTTGACCAGATTAGATATGAAGAGAATAATATACCTGTTCAAATTGGACTATCTGGTAAAATTTGTCCAGACCATTTTTTTATAAGTAATATTGAAGATGCACTTTATTGGTCTAAAAAATTAAACTTAGATATTTTAATTACTGAAAGTGCAGGGCTTTGTAATCGTTGCTCACCCTATATAAAAACTATACCAGCAGTTTGTGTAATAGATAATTTATCAGGGATAAATACACCTAGAAAAATAGGACCAATGCTAAAATATGCTGATATTGTTGTAATTACAAAAGGAGACATAGTATCACAAGCAGAAAGGGAGGTATTTTCCTTTAATGTACGTCAAGTAAACTCAAAAGCTAAGATAATATTTATAAATGGAATCACAGGACAAGGAGTATTTTTACTTAAGAAATATTTAAGTGATATAAAAGAAATAACCACGCTTAGGGAAAAACAATTACGTTTTACAACACCAGCATCAGTGTGTTCTTACTGTACTGGAGAGACTAGAATTGGAGAATCTTATCAAATGGGAATGATAAAGAAAATGGAGTTTGACTATGAAATATGATAATTATGAAAATTTACTAAACATGTCTATAAAAGAGATAAAAGAAAACTACTCTATGGCCTTTGATTTTTTCTTAAATTACAATCTAAGTAATGTAGATGATTCAATTACTTTTAATAATCTAATAGAATCTTTAGATGAGGAATTTTATATAACTTTTGGGATAGAAAAAGAAGAATTATACATTAAATTGGTGGAGTTTTTAAAAGAATTTGGCCAAGATGAAAAGAGTTTAAATATAGAAAGCATTACTATTAATGGTGGGTACAATAAGCTAAAAGAAAAAGAAGCTATCTCATTGAAAATAAAGGCTGGAGAAATTATAAGTATTGTTGGACCTACAGGTTCAGGAAAAAGTAGACTGTTAGAGGATATTGAATGTTTAGCCCAGAGAGACACTCCTACTAACAGACAAATATTAATAAATGAAAGTATTCCAAGTGATGAAACTCGTTTTGTTATGGATGGAAAGCTAGTAGCTCAACTTTCACAAAATATGAATTTTGTAATGGATTTAACAGTAGAAGAATTTTTACAAATGCACTCTAAAAGTCGTTTTTGTAAAAATCAAGATGACATAGTAAAAAAATGCTTTTATTGTGCTAATAAACTAGCTGGAGAAAAATTTGAATTAACCACAAAGATAACCCAATTATCAGGAGGTCAATCAAGAGCTCTTATGATATCGGATACTGCATATATGAGTTCTTCACCAATAGTTTTAATTGATGAAATTGAAAATGCAGGTATAGATAGAAAGGAAGCTCTAAGACTATTATCTAAAAAGGAAAAAATAATTTTGATTTCAACACATGACCCTATATTAGCTTTAAACGCTAATAAAAGAATAGTTATTAAAAATGGTGGAATTTCAAAGGTAATATCTACAACAGATGAAGAAATAGAAAGTATTAAATACATAGAAAGCTTAGATAATATTTTACTAGATATTAGGCACAAGGTTAGAAAAGGTGAAGTCTTAAATAGAAAAGAAATAGAGAGTATTGTACAGGAGGAGGTAAATGACTTTGTGGGAACTTTATGATGATTTAATAGAAGGAATTCCTAAGGAGATAATAGTTGAAGATATAGCTGTTGGGCAACATAATATTTTAGTAAGAAGTAGTGTAGGTAGTGGTATAGGTTTTGTATATAGTGAAGATGGGCGTCCTCCAGAGTTTGTAAAATCTTTTAAAGGAAAATCTTTATATGAAATAGCTGGATGTATTAAGTCTTGGAATATCACAGAATCAGGAATTGGCTTGGCTGCAATAAATTCTTATTATAATTCTGTAAAAGTTTCAAAAGAAAATAATATAAAGTTAAATGAAAACAATTTTATAGAAGATAGAATTAATGACCCTTTTATTTCATACCAGAATATGATAAGGGGAAAAAAGGTAGCGGTTATAGGTCATTTTCACTATTTAGAACAACTATTTGCACCTGTTTGTGATTTATCCATAATAGAAAGTGAAGATATATATGGTGATTATCCAGAGACTTCAGCACCATATATCTTACCTGAACAGGACTTTGTAGTTATATCTTGTTACACATTAAGTACAAAAACTTTTCCTTGGTATTTAGAATTAAGCAAAAATGCTTATGTGGTATTGGTAGGTCCAGCAACTCCAATGGCACCTATATTATTTAAGTATGGAGTAAATGATTTATCAGGATTTGTAATTAAAGAACATGATAAAGTAATGAGCATAATAAGTGGAAATGAGAGAAACAGTATGTTTTACAGTACAGGTCAGAAAGTAAATTTAAAAGACGGTGGGGAAATTTAAATATGAGAATGAATTGGAATGATACTACAATAAAATCTTTTGTTGATGCAAGTGAATATACTGGTTTTCACAAGATATTAGCTAAAGAAGTAATTCCGTACATCAAAGATAGCCAAACTTTTTGTGATGTAGGTTGTGGATTAGGTTTAATAGATATGTATTTAAGCAAAGAACTGAAAGATATAACTTGTATTGATATAAACCAAAATGCTATAAATTATTTAGAAAAATCAATAAAAGACAATAATATAAGCAATATTAGGTGTATGGTAAAAGATTTTAAAGATATAAATACAAAATTTGATACTATACTAATTTCTTTTTTTTCATATGAGAATATAGAATTTTTTACTGGGCATTGTGATAGATTAATTGCAATTGTTAATGATAAGTCCAAAACTCATATTCCAGTATCTAAGAAAAGAATGGATGTGGTGGAAAGACATAGTTCAAAAAATTTAAAAGTATTATTAGATGAAAAGAAACTTAGATATGAATTAATACCATTAAGTCTTGAATTTGGACAGACATTTACTTGTGAAGATGACATAGTTAGGTATGCTAAGTCTTATGATGAAGGCGGAGAGTATGAAACTATATACAATCATATTATGAAAAATATAGTTAAGGGAGATAAAGTAGCTTATTACCTTCCATATGAAAAAAATATATCTGTTTTTATAATAGACTTTAATAGATAGATAATTGTAAATTTTAATTTTGCATATAGTGCTATATTTTGATTTAAGTTGACAATTTATATAAGATTGCATACAATTAAACTAAGAATTGAATAAACGTATTTAAAGAGTAGGGAAGTTGGTGAAAATCCAACACGAACCCATCACTGTAAGCATGGATAAATTCTGCATAGCCAACAGATGTTATTTAGAAAGGCTGAGAAAATGAAATGTAAGTCAGATACCTACATTAAATATTAGTAAATAAATTTAGGGGGGAGCAACTAGATTTATTGTCTTGTATATGGAATTTAGAATTTAAAGTATACATATTAAAATGGGATGTTATAGCATTATTTGCTATAACTTTTTTTATGCTCATATTTCTAAATAAGGGGGAAATGTATTATGAGGAAGATTTCAAAAGGGAAGCTGAGTAGTATAATTTTAGCAATTATGCTGATGTTATCATTGATAACAGGGTGTAGTAAACCAGAGGAAAATAATGATGTTAGTAAGATGAATAATGAAAAGGAAGTAGTTTTAGCAGCAGCTAGAGATTTGGCACCAGGTGAACAAGATGCTTATTACACAAGTTCTATACTCTATGTTTGGGAACCGTTAATAGGGTTGGGTGATGATGGAAAACCAAAGGCAGAACTTGCAGAAAAATGGTCAAATTCAGGTGATTATAAAGAATGGACATTTACAATAAAGAAGGGTGTAAAATTCCATGATGGTGTAGATTTGAATGCAGATTCAGTAGTAAAAAATTTTGAACGTTATATGAATATGAAAACGAAATCTTCACCTTTTTATTCGTTTGATATAGAAAAGACATATCCTAATTTACAAAGTGTGGATAAAGTTTCTGACTATGAAGTTAAACTTACTTTCAGTAAACCAATATCAACTTTAATATACAACATGGCTAGATTTGGAAGTGCTATGTATAGTCCAGAGTGTTTTGATGTAAAAACGGGAGACTTTACTAAGTATGCACAAGGAACTGGTCCATTTAAGATAAAAGAACGAGAAAAAGAACAATTTGTTTTGTTAGAGAGAAATCAAGACTATTATGGAGATAAAAGTAAAGTTAAAAATGTAAGAGTAAATGTAATTAAAGATGCACAAACTCGTTACACAGCACTTAAATCAGAGGAAATTATGGGTGTTATGGATTTAGGGGCTATTACTCCAGAGTTAGCTAGTGAGCTAATAAAGGATGAAAACTTTGAGATTAAAACATCTCCATCAACAATAACTCAATTTGTATCTACAAACGGTACTAGGGCACCATTTAATAATGTTAAGATAAAAGAAGCACTAAGCTTGTTGGTGGATAGAGAAACTATAGTAAATAAATTTTATGGAGGATATGGAACTCCGACTATGAATATATTGAACCAAGGTTCACCTTTTGCTAAGGAAATTAAACCTGTTTATGATGCAGAAAAAGCAAAAAAAATTATAAAGAATGAGTTAAAAGGGGAAACAAAAGAGTTAGAGTTTATAATACCATCTTATGGTGTAGACCGTTATCCATACAAAACTGTAGCAGAGTATATACAATCTGTATTAAGTGAAGTTGGATTAAACTCTAAAATAACTATACTTGATGGTGCTGCTTTTAAGGAAGCACAAAAAACAGGAAATTATGACATAGCACTTCACACTCAAGGGCTTCCAAATGCAGAACCATTTTCTATATTTGATAGTTATATGAGAAGCACAGGGTCAAGTAATATAGCTTATTCATTGGGCTATAAAAATGAAAGAGCAGATGAATTAATAGGTCAATTAGAAAAAACAATGGATTTAGATAAAAGAAGTAAAATATATGATGAGCTTCAAGATATATCATCAGAACACCCATCAGCTATACCATTATTTGAAGATGTTAACTTAATTGCCTATAATAAAAAAATAACTGGATACAAACCTACATTATATGGGACTACATTAGCAAATATGGAGTGGAGTAAGTAGTGAAAACACCATTTAAATATTTAATTAGAAGGATATTGATGACTATCCCTATTTTGATAGGAATAACTTTTCTAGGATTTATATTAGGGGTTATAGCACCTGGTGACCCAGCAGTTGAATATTTAAGCATGGATGGTATTTCTGCTCCTACAGATGAAGAAATAGAAAGAGTTAGAGAAGAGTTAGGGTTAAATGATAATATTATAGTTCAGTATATTAATTGGACTAAAAAAGCTATGACTGGAGATTTAGGACTTTCCTATATCAAAAAGACATCTATCACAGAAGAGATATTAAGAAGGTTACCAATAACCTTCTCTTTATCTTTAATGGCTATGTTTTTTGTTATAGTGTTATCTATACCATTAGCTATAATCATGGCTTTAAAAAAGGATTCAGCGATAGATAAGATTGGCACTTTTGTATCTTTACTTATGATATCTATTCCAGGGTTTTGGTTAGCTATTATTATGTTAAGTATATTTTGTGAGAATCTTAGATGGCTACCTACGAGTGGGTATGGTACGATTAAACATTTAATAATGCCTGGATTTGTTTTAGCAGCTGGGACTATAGGAACTGTAGCAAGGTTAAATAGAGCAACTTTAATAGAAAGTATAGGACAAAACTATATAACAGTGGCAAAAGCTAAGGGTCTGTCAAATAAAATAGTTATTTTTAAGTATGCTTTTTTAAATTCATTAATGCCCATTGTAACAGTTCTGGGAAACTATTTTGGTGCTATTTTAGGAGGCTCCACAGTGGTTGAGGTTATTTTTAGTATTCCAGGTATGGGAAGTTATGTAATACAAGGAATAATGAGTAGAGATTATCCAGTGGTACAAGGATATGTGCTATTTACAGGAATTATATTTATAGTGTTTAATTTAATTGTAGACATATGTTACCTATTTCTTAATCCTAAAATGAGGGTGGGAGGTAAATGAGATGAATAAATTTAAAGAAATGTTATTTATACATAAACTAGCTTTTTTAGTGCTAATAATTATGATACTTGTTGCAATATTTGCACCAGAGTTAGCTCCATATGACCCTAATAAAGTACAAATGGATGATAGATTAATGGGAATTTCTAGAGAACATATACTTGGTACAGATACTCTAGGCAGAGATATTCTAAGTAGGATATTATATGGAGCCAGAGTATCAATATCTTTAGCTTTTTTAGCAACCTTATTAACAATGCTATTTGGTAGTTTTGTGGGTATAATAGCAGGATATTGTGGTGGGATAGTAGATACGATAATACAGTCAATTGTAAATATATTTCAAGGTCTTCCAAGTCTTAGCTTTATGATTGCTCTTGCTGGAGTTCTTGGGCCAGGTATAAAAAGTTTATTAATTGCAATAGTATTCACTTCTTGGGCTGGTTTTTCAAGAATAGTTAGAGGAGAGGTATTAAAGGTAAAAGAAGAAAAATATGTTGAAGGTGCAAGAGCACTAGGGGCTAGTCATATTTATATAATTTTGCACTATATAATTCCAAATATATTTGCTCCTTTTATAGTACTATTTGCAATAAGGGTAGGAAAAAGTGTACTTTCTATGGCATCGTTAAGTTTTTTAGGTCTAGGAATACAACCCCCACAAGCAGATTGGGGTGTTATGATAAATGATGCTAAGACTCATTTTAGAAGCTATCCAAATCTATTATTAGCACCTGGGTTTAGTATATTATTATTGTGTTGCAGTATAAATTTAATTGGAGATGCACTAAGGGATATGTTTGATGAAAAAAGCAACACTTTAAGCCAATATCTTTAGAAGGAATAAAAACTATGAATAGAGATATAAGTATAAAAGATTTAAAAATTCATTTTAATACTAAGGAAGGAAAAGTAAGAGCTGTAGATGGAATATCTAGAACCTTTCAAAGTGGTAAAATTACAGGAATTATTGGAGAAACTGGAAGTGGAAAATCGGTACTAGGACTAGGGATTTTGAACCTTGTATCTAATAACTCAACTGTTTCAGGCAGTGTCTTATATGAAGAAAAAGATTTGCTAAAAATTAAAGAAAATGAAATTAGAGAAATCAGAGGGAAAAAAATAGCGTTAATACCCCAAAATCCATCAAGTTCTTTTAATCCAATATTGAAAATAGGAAGTCATATGAATGAACTTTTTTATTATCATGGAAAAGAAAAAAAGAATTCTTGTAAGAGTAAAAGTTTGGAGATATTAAAAAATTTTTTTTTCTCAAATAGTGAGTTGGTTTATAATTCGTATGGATTTCAGTTAAGTGGAGGTATGAGTCAAAGAGCATTAGCAGCTATAGGGACAGCACTAAAACCTAACTGGGTAATTGCAGATGAACCAACTAAAGGGTTGGATGCAATAATAAGAAAGCAAGTATATGAAGTATTTTATGATTTAAGAAGTAATATGGGCGTTAGCATGATACTTATAACTCATGATTTAATGCTAGCTAAAAAGCTTTGTGATGAAGTTGTAGTTATGTATGCAGGTAAAATCATAGAAGAGGGTACAAAAAATAGTATCTTTAATAATCCACTACATCCTTATACGAGAGGTTTAATTGATTCACAGCCAAATAAAAAATTAATACCCATTGAAGGGATAGCGCCAAGTCTAACAAACTTACCAAAAGGATGTAGATTTTCTCCGAGATGCAAGGTTGCAAAAAAAACATGTATTGATTATGAACCAAGACTATTTGATGTTAATGGTTCAAAAGTGAGGTGTTTTCTTTATGATAAGAGTTTGCAACCTTTATAAGGAGTTTAAAAGCGGAATAATCAATAAAAAGATAGTTAAGGCGGTAGATGATGTATCTTTTGAAATCAAAGAGGGAAAAACCTTAGGTCTTGTAGGAGAAAGTGGATGCGGAAAATCAACTTTATCAAGGCTTATTTTAAGACTTATTAAATGTGACAGAGGTAAAATTTATTTTAATGGTAGAGATATCAGTAATTATGATTTTTCTCAAATGAGGGATTTAAGAAAAGAGATACAGATAATATTTCAACATCCAGATTCTGCCCTAAGCCCTAAAAAAACTATATATGGGAGCCTTGTGGAACCATTAAAAATTCATAAACTCTATGAAAAGAATAAAGCAAGAGAATACATAATGGAATATTTAAGTTTTGTTGGGCTTAGTGAGGAAATTTTAAATAGATACCCACATCAAGTAAGTGGAGGACAAATACAAAGAGTTGCTTTAGCTAGAGTGCTTTTATTAAATCCTAAATTTATGATATTAGATGAACCTACATCAATGCTAGATGTATCTGTGCAAGCTCAAGTTATACAGGTTTTGAAGAAAGCTCAAAAACAGTTTAATATAACCTATTTATTTATATCTCATGATATAGACTTAGTAAAAGAAGTTAGTGATGAGGTTGCAGTCATGTTAAATGGCAAGATAGTTGAAATTATAGATGCTAAGGAATTGTATAAAAGTGCAAAGCATGCTTATACCAAAGAGCTTGTTGAGAATTTCACTAATTTTTAAAATATAGTAATCAATTGTTTAATTAATCAATCATTACATTAGTAAGAGTAGTTTTTTGAGTATAGAAAATTACAAATCTCGCCCTAATATTTTTAGAAAGGAAGAGTAATTATGTACTATAAAGATATAGATTTTGAGAAAAAATGGCATGAGTATATTGAAAGTAAAGAAGGATATGCAAGAGAAAGAGCTTTTGATGATGAAGCGGAAAGAAAGTTTTTTAAAAAATTATCTCATAAATATGATGATAAGCCAACGCTTTATGATTATTCAAAAGAAGTATTTAATTTTGTAGATAAGTTAATAGATGAAGGAAAAAATCTTATAGAAATTGGTGCAGGTACCGGAAAATTTACTATTCCACTTTCTAAGAAATGTAAAGGTATAATTGCTAATGATTTTTCAATAGATATGCTTAATGTGCTTGAAGGAAAGGCTAGGGAACATAATATAACTAATATAGATACAATACAAGGAAAATGGGAAGAGATTAATGTTGGGCATAGTGATTATATTTTATCTGTGAATTCTCTTTATCGAATTTGGGATATTAAAGATGCTTTGAGTAAGATGGATAAGCTAGCTAAAGAAAAAGTGATTATAGTGAGAACTATTCAAAAACCATTATTTAATGATTTGTATATGGATTTAGGTGATAAAGATAGAACTTGTCCAGATTATATATACATTCCAAATATACTACATTCTTTAAATATATGTGCAGATATAAAGTTTATTGATGTAGAAAATGAAATTGAATTCGATAGTGTAGAGGATATACTTTTTAAAATGGAAACAGAATTAAATAAAAAGATTAACTTTAGCGATATGTTGGATAAGTATATAGATAAGATAATAGAAAAAAGAGAAAACAAATATATTTTTAGACATAAAACTAAAGTTGTAATTATATACTGGAATAGTATAAGCTAGATTTGTTAATATTATGGAAGCATATAAACTCTTCTGAAAATATTTACAATCTCGACATATTATGCTACAATTATTTAGAATAAATAAAATTTAATAAGAATTACCTCATCTAATAAAAAGATTGAGGTAGAGGTCGCATTTACTAAGATTAATATTGAAGAGGTCGGAAGCCAATGAAGCAATATAAAAGGAGTAAGTGCCGAAGTGCTAGTGTCCAAATCTAGTGCTGGGGCTGTATTTAATAAGTACAGTACTGTCATCAAAATTATCCCGAATTTTGATGGAGAGCTATCTTAACTAAGATAAAGGGAAGATGTAGGTATATTGTATTTAGCGCATTCAGCTCAACATGTATCCATGTTGAGCTTTTTTACATCTATATAAAATAGGATAGAAAAGGGAAGCAATAATAAAATATTTTAATTTTAAAAGTGGGGGAGATTAAAAATGAGCAGTTTAAAAAAGAAAAAGTTTACTATGCCACAGACACTTACTATAATATTTTTACTAATAGTAGTAATGGCAGTTCTTACTTGGATAGTACCAAGTGGAAATTTTGAAAGGGTAGATATAGATGGAAGGTCGGTTGTTGTAGCTGGAACTTATGAAAAAGCAGCATCAAATCCACAAGGAATTACTGATGTATTTACAGCACCTATAAATGGATTTATAGATGCAGCTGAAGTAGTTGGATTTGTTTTGATAGTTGGAGGAGCTTTTGGAATAGTTAACAAAACAGGAGCTATAGAAGCTGTTATAGCTCATACTGTAAATAAAATGAAAAGATTCCAATTCTTAATAATACCTATATCAATGATTCTATTTGGATTAGGTGGAACAACATTTGGAATGAGTGAAGAAACACTACCTTTTTATATGATATTTATTCCACTCATGACCAGTATGGGATATGATTCATTAACAGCAGTGGCTACAGTATTTATAGGAGCAACAGCTGGATTTGGAGCAGCTACTACTAATCCTTTCTCTGTAGGAATAGCACAAGCATTGTCACAAATAACACCAGGTTCTGGGATAGAGTTGAGAGTTGTTATGTTTATAATATATATGGCTATATCTATAGGATTTGTTATGATGTATGCCAATAAAGTTAAAAAAGACCCTAAGAAGTCTTTAGTACATGGTATATCATTGAATCAAGAATCAATGGCTAATACTGATACAAACATAAAAGAATTTACAAAAAGAGAAGCTATGGTAATAGCAATTTTCACAATAGGTATGGCAATTATGATATATGGAGTTTTAAAGCTAGGATGGTACATAACTGAAATTGCAATGATATTTACAGCTATAGGTATAATATCAGGAATAGCATCAGGGCTTAAACAAGATGACATAGTTAATTCATTTATAAGTGGAGCAGGAGATTTAATGACAGCAGGGCTATGTATAGCATTTGCACGTGGAATAGTAATAATAGCAGAAAATGGATTTATAATAGATACAATTTTAAATTCTGCCGCAAATTTATTAAATGGACTTCCAAAGACTATATTTATAAATTTAACTTTCTTAATAGAAGGTTTAATAGCATTTTTTATACCATCTGCATCAGGACTTGCATCACTTACAATACCTGTACTTGCTCCACTTGGAGATTTAGTAGATGTATCTAGACAAATGATAGTTACAGCTTATCAATTTGGTATAGGTGTAACTAACTTAATAACACCTACATCAGGTGTTTTAATGGGAGCACTAGCAGTAGCTAATATTCCTTGGTCAAAGTGGGTTAGATTTGTAATGCCTTTAATGGTAGTATTAACAATTACTGTAATGGTGTTTTTAACAATAGGATTATTTGTTGGATTCTAATAGGAGGTATATTATGATTGAAAGTATAAAGAAAAGAGCTTATGAGATAGAGAATGAACTGGGAAAAGAAATTGAAGAAGTATGTGATTTTATATTTAACAATCCAGAACTAGGAGAAGAAGAATATATATCATCAAAGTACTTGGTAGATAAAATGAAGGAATATGGATTTGATACAACTTATCCATATTGTAATATGGATACTGCTTTTAGAGCAGAACTAGGGGATAATGATGGTCCAACTATAGCATTTTTAGCTGAGTATGACGCATTGCCTGGATATGGAGAAAATAAAGAACCAGGTCATGCTTGTGGACATAACTGGATTGCTGCATCTACATTAGGAGCTTGTATAGTGCTAAGTAAGTTAAAAGAAAATTTTAAAGGAAAAATTGTACTAATAGGAACACCAGCTGAAGAAACAACAGGAGGAAAGTGTGATTTAGTTAAGGCAGGAGCTTTTGATGATATTGATGTAAGTTATCAGATGCATATAGAAGCTTTTAATAACATAAACTGCAAGGCTTTGGCAATAGATTCAATAGAGTTTAGTTTTGAAGGGGTATCAGCACATGCAGCTAGCCATCCTCATATGGGTGTTAATGCATTAGATGCAGTACAACTTACTTTTGCAGGAATAAATGCACTAAGACAGCATGTAAAATCAGATGTTAGAATACATGGGATAGTTTCAAATGGAGGAGAAGCTCCAAACATAGTTCCAGAAAAAGCTGCCTGTGAATTTTTTGTAAGAGCTGCTGAAAGAAGTTATTTAGATGAAGTAACTAAAAAGGTTATAAACTGTGCAAAAGGTGCAGAGTTAATGACAGGTGCTAAACTTTCTTATAGATACTTTGAAAATTCTTTTGACAATATAATAAATAATAAGGTGCTTCAGAATATAACAAAGAATAATCTAATTGAGGCAGGTATAACAGATATATTAGAAGGAAAAGAAGGTCCAGTAGGTTCTACAGACATAGGAAACGTAAGCCAAGTTTGTCCTACTATGTATACGGAAATAGCTCTAGACATAAATCCAATGGTATATGTTCATGAAAAAGAGTTTCTAAATTATGCAAATTCTGAGGAAGCTTATGATAAACTTCACAAAGCAGTAAAGGCAATGGTAGGATGTGCATTAGAAATTTACCTAGAAGATGGGCTACTTGATGAGATTAAGAAAAATCATTTGAATTAATTTAAATTAAAAATAAGATAAAAAGGTATTACCAGAAAGTTGGTAATACCTTTTTATTTTTTGATAGGAGTCATGTTTTTGTAGATTCTATAGCTAAAGTTATATTATTTATCTAATCTTAATCATATAATAATATTTCTAGCTTAAGGTTAAATAAAAAATAAGAAATCTATCAATTTGGCATAACTTTTGCTTTATATAAGTTAAAAGATTTTGAACTATATTAGAACTATTAAAATTTTATATAATATAAACAAAAGAAAGGATAGATTTATAATGAAAACAATAGCAGTAGTAACTGATGGATTATCTAAATTAGAGTGTTTTTTAAATAAAAACCTAAAGCTGATATTTAAAGATAAAGTAATAATAAAAAACTATTATTTAAATAGAATAACAGAAGAAGAATCGATAAAAGATGACATAATATTAGTAATGATAGATGATAGAGTATTGAAAATAAAAAAATATGTAAAAGATGTCTCAAAGATAATAATTATAAATAGAACTATAAAGCAAAAGGATATATACAAGTTATTTTCATTACCAGAAGGAATAGATGTATTAGTAGTAAATGATAATAAGCACACTGTATTAGAAACAATATCTAATTTATACAATATAGGAATAAATCACTTAAATTTCATACCATATAATCCTAATGAAGAATATAGAAATATTAAGATAGCTGTAACACCAGGAGAAGCAGATTTAGTTCCAAAATATATTGAAGAAGTTATTGATTTAGGGCATAGGTATATTGATAGTTCAACATTTATTCAAATAATAGCAAAACTCAAACTGGATGATAAGGAAATTACTGAGAGGCTAATTAAGTATATAGATGAAGTGATTAGTTTATATTCAGGAATAAATACTAAATATAAAGAACTTACTATAAAAGCAGATGAATTGAATTCTATAATAAACTTATCAAACCTAGGTATGGCAATGATATCAGAGAAGGAAAATGTAATTATTTGTAATAATAGCTTGAGTGATATACTAGATATTAAAAATGATATTATAGGAAAAAATATAGATGAATTAGAGAATGAAAATATTAAAAAGATTTTTAGATTAAGTAAGGCACATGATGAAGTTATAAAGTTTAATAATAAATATTTAAATGTAAATAAGTATAATATAGAAAGTTTTGGAAGGGTGACTGGATATTATTTTTGTATTCAAGAAATAACTTACATAAGGAAATTGGAACAAAACCTATCAAAGAAGCTTAGAGAAAAGGGACAAGTTGCTAGGTATACCTTTGATGACATAAAAACAGTATCAGTAAAAATGGAAAGAACTAAAGAGCTAGGTATGAAAATAGCGGAATCTGATTATACAGTTCTTATAACTGGAGAAAGTGGAACAGGAAAAGAACTTATGGCTCAGTCTATTCATAATGCATCACCAAGGCATAGTCAGCCATTTATAGCGATAAACTGTGCAGCTATGCCAGAAAACCTACTTGAAAGTGAACTTTTTGGATATGAAGAAGGTGCTTTTACAGGTGCTTTAAGAGGAGGGAAAAAAGGTTTATTTGAGCAAGCTAATAATGGAACTATATTTTTAGATGAAATAGGAGACATGCCCATATATTTACAAAGCAAATTACTTAGAGTATTACAAGAAAATCAAGTCATGAGAGTTGGGGGGGAAAATGTAATAGACACTGATGTAAGAGTAATTGCAGCTACAAATAAAAATTTATTAGAAATGATAAAAAAAGATAGGTTCAGAACTGATTTATATTATAGGATAAATGTATTGCCTATAAACATACCACCTTTAAGAGAGAGAAAAGAAGATATAGAAGTTATGCTAAAGCATTTTATGAAAAGGAAGAGGGAAATTAGTCAAGATGTTAAAGGCATTATTAATGCATATGAATGGCCAGGGAATATAAGAGAATTAAAAAATACAGCTATGTATATTAACATTATGAGTTCTGAACATGTTATTTTAATTAATGACTTACCTCATAATTTACTAAATATAACTGAAGACTATAGTAAAGAAATAAGTACATTAAAAGATAGAACATCTATAGAAAAAGTAAGATTAGTAATGGAATGCTTAAAAAATGCCAATAACCTTAATAAAAACATAGGTAGAAATGGTATTGTTAATTCAATAAATGAATTAGGTTATAGTATAACAGAAGGTGAGGTAAGGGGAATACTTAATATACTTAAAGAACTAGATTTGATAATATGTGAATCAGGTAGAAAGGGAAGTGAGTTAAATAGAAGAGGAAAAAATATATTAAATAGTATTTAATAGGTTAATAAAAAGGAAAGTATGAATGCCTATTTTGCCTATTAATTAGAATTAACACTATTCAAAAAGTCGAATTAAATAGGATTAAAATAAAATATAAATCAATAGAGTGATTTATATAACTGATTCCTTAGAAAAAGTATTTTAAAAATAAATTAGAATTTTTAAACAATTAAAATATTGGTATGCTACTTGCTCTTTAAGAGAGAAGTAGCATTTTTTATTGTTCATAAATAATTTAAGGGGTGAAGAAAGTGATTAAAAAGAAATATCCAGTAATAGGAATATCAGGAAACTTATTAATTGATGAAGGGGGGATGTTTCCTGGTTATGAAAGGGCTTATGTAAATAATGACTATATACAGTCAGTAGCTATGTGTAAAGCTATACCATATATTGTACCAATTGTATATGATGATGAGATTATAAAGGAACAAGTATCAAATATAGATGGACTTATACTATCAGGAGGACAAGATGTAAATCCTCTTATATGGAAGGAGGAACCTCATAATAAGCTAGGTGCAATATCACCTAAAAGAGATGTTTTTGATATGAAGTTATTAAAGTATGCTTTAGATATGAAAAAACCAGTGTTAGGTATATGTAGAGGTGAACAAATTATAAATGTAGCTGAGGGAGGGAGTTTATATCAAGATTTATCTTTAATTGAAGGAGCTTACATAAAACATAATCAGCAACATTTATCTAATATACCTACACATACAGCACAGATAAAAGAGGGTACAAAGTTGTATGAAATATTAGGAGAACAAGAAATCCTAGTTAATAGTTTCCATCATTTAGTTGTCAATAAGGTAGCTCCAGGATATATTGTTTCAGCTACTGCTAAAGATGGTTTAATTGAAGCTATAGAAAAGGATGGGAATGAGTTTGTAATAGGCATACAATGGCATCCAGAAATGATGACTAAGGATTGTGATAATATGAAAAAAATATTTATGGCGATAGTTAAAGAAGCATCTAAAGAAAAATAATTATAACTATATTTTAAGTTGAGTTTGGAGGAATAACAATGAAAAAAAGTGTTAAGTTAGGTTTCTGGAGTATTGTATTATTAGGGATTAATGCAATAATAGGGTCAGGTATATTTGGCTTACCTGGAGATGCATATACAAGTATAGGTCCAGCGAGTATCTTAGTATTAGTTTTTTGTATGTTTTTAGCTGTCTCTATTGCTTTATGTTTTGCTGAAGCAGGGAGTTGGTTTGATACTGATGGAGGGCCGTATCTTTATGCAAAAGAGGCCTTTGGAGATTTTATTGGGTTTGAAGTTGGATTTATGAAGTGGATAGTTAGTATGATTGCTTGGGCAACTATGGCAAACTTTTTTGCAGTCACACTATCATCTATATGGCCTCAAGCAGCAGAGCCACTTATTAAAAATATAATAATTGGTATATTAGTTGGAGGGCTTGGGCTTATAAATTTTATGGGAATGAAGCAATCTAAGCATTTAAACAATATAATGACTATAGGAAAATTATTACCAATAGTTTTATTTATAGCTGTAGGTTTATTTTTTATAAAAGGCTCTAATTTTACGCCATTTATAATAATACAAAAAGGTCAAAGTACATCATCAGCTTTTGTAGCAGTATCAATAACTTTATTTTATGCTTTTACGGGGTTTGAATCTTTAGCTGTTGCAGCAAAAGATATGGAAAATCCTAAGAAAAATGTACCTAAGGCATTAGTAATGGTAATGTTTGTAGTATCAGTAATATATATGCTTATATTGGGGATAAGTATAGGTGTATTGGGAGATGGATTAAGAGGGTCAGCGACTCCTGTTGCAGATGCTGCTATTAAAATGTTAGGTCCTATAGGTGGATATATAATTACAATAGGGACTATAGTATCTGTTGGAGGAATAAATATTGCATCATCTATATTTACACCAAGGTCTGCGGCTGCTTTGGTCGAGCAAGGATTAATGCCTAAGTCTATAAGAAAAACTAATAAAAATGGAGCTCCATATATAGCAATTATAGTTTCTGTTATAGGAACTTTATTAATAGCATGGTCAGGGTCATTTACAACACTATCTCAAATAAGTGTTGTATCTAGATTTATTCAATATATTCCTACCTGTCTAGCTGTATTAATATTAAGGAAGAAGTATGCTGGTAAAGACATAAACTTTAGGATACCTGGAGGAGTGATTATACCAATATTTGCAGTAGCTATAAGTATAGTATTATTGATAAAAGCAGGTATTGATGAACCAATGAAGATAGTTTGGGGACTAGGTGGTATGGTAATTGTAGTTCCTATATATTTCTATATGACTAATGTATATTCAAAAAAATATAATGATATTGAAGTCAAGTAATTCTTATAATTATTAGAGAATAAAATTATAAAGATTGTAATAAATTTTCTATCTATAAATTGGATGTATAAATATAATCGTGTGTAGTTTTGGAATTTTATCTCTAGTATTGAAATTCACAAAGGGCTATATTTATAGATATTTTATAAGGATTCTTTTAAATTTATGATAAGCGGTATAGCATTTTGGTGTTATACTGCTTTTTGTATAAATAGTTTTATTTTTTTACTGCTCTAGTTGCGTAAAATGATGGAATATTAAATTCATGAAGATTACCAGAACCATTTGTATCTTGATAAATATCTGTTAAAATAAATCCTGCTTGTAGTTGTCCACCTATTTGTTCTTCAATTGTATGAGAAAATTGAATTCTCCAATCATTTTGGATTGATTCATCATATATATTTTTATTTTTTTAAGGATTAAATGGAAGCCTATATTGGAATTCTGTTCCTTCTTCATTAAATACAAAATTGATGCCATTATCAAGTCCAGATAAAAGTATACCACCTTTTTTTAGTATACGATAACACTCTTTCCAAATTGGTAATACATCTTCTACATAACAATTAGAAACTGGATGAAATATTAAGTCAAAACTTTCATCTTTAAAAGGTAGTGGCTTTGCCATGTCAGCTTGTACAAGTTCAATAGAATACTTTTCCCTTTCTGCAACCTTTTTTTCACTTAATAATTGTGAAGTTGAATAATCTAAAACTGTACATTGAGCTCCCAATGCAGTGAAAATTGGCATTTGTTGTCCGCCTCCAGACGCTAATCCTAGTATTTTTGTATTTTTCATATCACAGAACCAATTTTTCAGAACGGGTTTAGTGGGTGTCAGTACAACGGACCAATCTCCAGCTTTGGCTCGTTCAAAAACTTCATGACTGATAGGTTGTCCCCATTCCCAGCCTTCTTTATTCCATTTATCAAAGGTCTTTGAGTTTATTTCTGTATATTTAGATTCCATAGTTTTATCCTCCTAAATTATGATTTGACAACTTGCTAATTATGATAAAGTATAGCATATTTCTAGTAAGAGCTGGATGTAAACAAGAAACTGTATGTACAAAGAAAGGAGTAGAGTATAAAATAGAATGTAAATTAAAATTTATAAATTTTTATTTTTAAAATAAGGAGTAGATAAATATGAAAATATTAATTTCTATAGATTCTTTGAAAGGCAGTTTATCTTCAATTGAGGCAGCAAATGCAATAAAAAAGGGGATATTAAAAGTTGAAAAAGATGCAAAAGTAAAGATATTGCCACTTGCAGATGGTGGGGAAGGAACAGTAGACGCTTTAGTACAAGGTATGAATGGTGAAAAAGAAACTATAGAAGTCACTGGACCAATAATTACGAAAGTAAATGCGACATATGGATTATTAAAAAGTACAAATACAGCAATAATAGAAATGGCTCAAGCATCAGGATTAACATTAGTTCCAACTGAACTTAGAAATCCTTTAAACACCACAACTTACGGTGTTGGAGAAATAATAAAAGAAGCAATAAATAAAGGCTATAGAAATTTTATAGTTGGAATAGGTGGAAGTGCTACTAATGATGCTGGGGTAGGTATGCTTCAAGCTTTAGGATTTGAGTTTTATGATGAAAACAACAACTTAGTAGGGTTAGGTGGAAAAGTTTTAAATGAAATAAGACATATAAAAATAGATAATAGGTTAAAAGAATTAGATAAATGTAGCTTTAAAATAGCTTGTGATGTGAATAATCCACTGTTTGGTAAAAATGGAGCAGCGTACATATATGGACCTCAAAAAGGTGCAACACCAAAAATAATTGAAGAGTTAGATAATGGCCTTAGAAATTTTGCTAAGATAGTTAAAAGTGATTTAGATAAAGACATAGCCAATATAGAAGGTACTGGAGCAGCAGGTGGATTAGGTTTTGCATTTTTAGCGTTTTTAAATTCAAAATTAGAATCTGGAGTAAAAATAATATTAGAAGAAATTAAAATAGAGAACGAGTTAAAATGTGCAGACTTTGTAATAACTGGAGAAGGTAAATTGGATAATCAAACAGCTATGGGCAAAGCACCAATAGGAGTTGCAAAGATGGCTAAAAAATATGGGGCAAAAGTAATAGGTTTGGCTGGAGCAACGACAGAAGATGCAGTTAAGTGTAATGAAGAAGGGATAGATGCTTATTTTTCTATAGTAAATAGGGCTATGACCATAGAAGAAGCAATGGATAAGGAAACGGCAAGTAATAATATGACTGCCACAACAGTACAAATATTTAATCTTATAAAGGTATTAAAAGGTACTAAATAAAAAGACTGACATAGCTAGGGTTTGATATTGAAATAAGTCCTTTAGAGGATATATTAATCCATATTGAAAATAATTTTAACTATTCATAATAAGCTACTTGTAGGCTAAAAAATTTGTAATTACTCAATCTTAGTGATTAAGTAATTACTTTTTTATTGCAAAATAAGATAGTAATAACAGAATAAATTAAAGTACAGAACTATAATATTCTAAATTTATATTTATAGACATTGACTAAATCATAATTGTGTATAAAAATAAGTAGTTAAGAGGTAATATATTATAATATGCGATAAATTTAGACAAATAAAAGTATATACAAGGAGAGCGAAAATATGATAATTGAGTTAAACAAAAGAAATTCTGAAAATCTAACGAAAACGGAAATGGAAATAATTAAATTTATAAATCAAAATGAGTCAATATTATCAGAATTGTCCATAGTAGAGATTGCTCATGAAACATATTCGTCTCCAGCAACTGTTTCAAGAGCAATTAGAAAATGTGGCCTAAATGGATTTAATGAACTTAGATACAGGTTGACAGTAAAAGATGAAAATAATGATATACACAATATGGGGGATATAATAAACAAGTCTTTTATAGAAGCACAACGAGTTATAGAACAAATATCCTTAACTACACTAATTAATATAATAAAAACTATAAATGAATCTAGTAAGATATACGTCTTAGCAAGAGGTCTTACTGAATATGTAGCAAAAGAGTTTAGCCTTAAGTTACAATTACTTGATTTTAATGTGTTTTTTATAAATGACCCTAATATAATGAAAATAAAATCTAAATCAATGAAAGAAGATGAACTTATAATCATATTTTCGTTGAATGGAAACACTAAAGAACTTGTAGAATCAGCACAAAATGCCAATTTAAGTGGAGCCAAAGTTATAACATGTTGTTGTAGTGAAAATGCAAAACTTATAAACTATTCTGATTTATATATTGTAGGATATAAACATTATCATATCTCAATCTCTGAGTATGAAGTGTCATCTAGGTTACCATTGTACATTATATCTAGGATAATTATAGATTATATGGTCAAATATAATAATTCTGAAAATTAAATTGAAAAAGTCTATGAAAATCTATTTTCTTTTTATGAAAAGATTTTCATAGACTTTTTTATTATAATGAAAACATACACAGCAGAAGCAAGGGGGAAGACAATGATATATACATTAACCACGAATCCAGCAATAGATATGAACATATCTACTAACGGTATAAAAAGTAAATTAGTAAATCGTACATCAAATGCTACATATTCTCCTAATGGAAAAGGTTTAAATGTGACATTTGTACTAGGTTATTATGGTATAGAGTCCAAGATATTAGGTTTTTTTGGAGGATTCTCAGGAAAATATATAGTTGAAGAAAGTGAAAAGAAAGGGTTTGATGTACTACCTACCTGGGTAGAAGATACTACTCGTATAAATATATTTTTAAATGATGGAAATGATGAGTTTAAATTTGTAAACTCTGGGTCATATGTAAATGCAAAGCAAAAGCTAGAAATGATAGAGAAGATAGAGTCATTAGAAGATATAAATTACTTGTCAATAAGTGGAAGTTTACCACCTGGTATTGATGATAATTACTATGAAGATATATTTGAGATTTGTAAAAATAAAAATATAAAAACAATACTTGATATAAGTTCACCGAAATTAAAGGAGTTATTAGAATATAATCCATACTTGATAAAACCAAATGATGAAGAAATCAAAGATATATTTGGAATTATTGTAAGAGATGAAGAGGACATTAAGGATGTGCTTAAGTTACTACATTTGAAAGGAGCTCAAAATATATTACTAACTTTAGGAGAAAAAGGTTCTTATTTTTACAATGGAGAAGCAATTTATTATGCTAGTGCTCAACCAGTTACAGTTGTTAGCTCTGCATGTGCTGGTGATTCTGCATTAGCTGCTTTTTTAAGTATATGGTTGGAAAATCCAGAAGATATTGAAGAAGCATTGAAAAGGTCTGCTGCAACGGGTGCAAGTGTGGCTGAAAGTAATGGTATCGGTAGTTTGGCGAATGTAGAAGAGTACATAAAAAATATAAAAGTCAGAAAGGTGGTATAAAAATGGGGAGAAAGATAATCCTTGGGGTAACAGGTTGTCCAACTGGAATTGCACATACATTTATGGCAGAAGAAGCATTAAAAAAATCAGCTAAAGAATTAGGATGTGATATAAAAGTTGAAACAAATGGAGCCATAGGAGTAGAGAATAAATTAACAGCAAAAGATATCGAAATGGCAGATGCAATAATAGTTGCTTGTGATAAAAACGTTGATATGGATAGATTTAATGGAAAACCAGTAATAGAGGTACCTGTAAAAGAAGGTATACACAAAGCTAGTGAGCTTATACAAAAGTGTATTGATGGTAAAGTAGCAGTTAGAAAGGGAAATACATCAAGTAGCAAATTTACAGAAGAAGGGAATTTGTCGTTTGGTCAAAAACTATATAAAGACTTAATGAATGGAGTATCTCATATGCTACCTTTAGTAGTAGCAGGCGGAGTGCTAACTGCTATATCATTTTTGTGGGGGATTTACTCATTTGACCCAAATTCAGAACAGTATAATCAGATAGCAGCTACATTAAAATCTGTTGGTGGATATTCTATGAATTTGATGGTTCCTGTATTAGCGGCGTTTATAGCTCAATCTGTATCAGGTAGACCTGGTATGTTGGCAGGGCTTGTTGGAGGAATGATATCGTTTGACACAGGTTCAGGGTTCTTAGGTGGAATTATATCGGGATTTTTGGCAGGTTATGCAGTTAAATTATTTGTGTACTTATTGAGAAAATTACCAAGACAGTTAGAAGGACTTAAATCTATTTTTATAATTCCTATAGTCAGTGTGGGTGTTGTTGGTATATCTATGTTGTTACTTGGGGGACCATGTTCAGCTCTTAACAATGCTATGATGAATTTCCTTTCAGGGTTACAGAACTCAAGTCCTATAATCCTAGGATTAGTAATAGGATGTATGTCAGCATTTGATATGGGAGGTCCAGTAAATAAAGCAGCATATGTGACTGGAACTATGCTTCTAGGTCAAGGAAACTACTTATTTATGGCAGGTGTATCTGCAGCTTGTATAACACCACCATTAGTAATAGCTATAGCATCTACTTTATTTAAAAATAGATTTACAGAAGAAGACAGAGCGGCAGGATTAATTAATTATATACTAGGTAGTACTCATATAACAGAAGGAGCGATACCTTTCGCGGCAAAGAATCCACTGAAAGTGTTGCCAGTACTTATGATTGGGTCATCAATATCAGCGATTTTAACTTACATAATGAAAATAGAAGTACCAGCTCCACATGGAGGATTTTTAGTCTTAGGACTAGTAAATAAGCCGCTTTTATGGGTAGGATGTATACTTGCAGGTTCATTAGTAGGCGCAATACTTTATATGATAGTTACACCTAAGGTAGTAAATAACAATAATACTACAGAAAATACAGATGAAATTAAAAATGAATATAAAAAGGAAATTACAAAATCGGAAAACGTATCTAATAAAGTCTCTTTGTATAACGAAGAAACAGTAGTTTTAGATGTTAAAGGAAAAAGTAAAACAGATGTAATTGATGAAATGGTTGAAATACTTGATAAATCAGGTGTTCTTTTAGATAAAAATAAATTTAAAGAAGAAATTCATAAGAGAGAAGAAATATCATCTACAGGTTTTGGTATGGGCATAGCGATACCACACGCAAAAACAGATGCAGTAAAAGTACCACGAGTAGCAGTTGGTGTATCAAAAGAAGGGTTTGATTTTGAATCAGAGGATGGAAGCCCAGTACATCTTATATTTATGATAGCAGCTACAGACAATGGTGATAATTTACATTTAAAGACATTGTCTCAACTATCTGCAAAACTAATGGACGAAGAATTTTTAAATGAGTTAATAAATAGTAAGACAAGCATAGAAATAGTATCAAAATTAAATAATGAAGAAATTAAATCATTATAAATATATAGGAGGATGAATTATGGCATTAGTGACAACTAAACAAATATTATTAGATGCACAAGAAGGGCATTATGCAGTAGGAGCATTTAATGTTGAAAATATGGAGATGGTTATGGCAGTAATAGAAGCTGCTGAAGAACTTAAATCACCTGTAATACTACAGACAACACCTTCAACAATAAAGTATGCAGGATTGGATTATTATTTAGCAAATGTAAAGGTTGCATCAGAGAAGGCAAGTATTCCTGTGGCTATGCACTTAGACCATGGTTCAAGTTTTGGGCTAGCAATGCAGGCACTTAGAGTTGGATATACTTCTATTATGATTGATGGTTCTCATGAAAGTTACGAAGATAATATATCAGTATCTAAAGCTGTTGTAGATGCATGTACACCTTCAGATATACCTGTTGAAGCTGAATTAGGTAAAGTTGGAGGTAAGGAAGACGATTTAGATGGTGGTGATGGTGGAGCATATACAGACCCACTAGAAGCAAAAGAATTTGTAGAAAGAACAGGGGTATCATCTTTAGCAGTAGCAATAGGTACGGCACATGGGTTATATAAGGGAGAGCCAAAGCTTGATTTAGATAGATTGTCTGAAATTAGAGAGGTTGTATCAGTTCCATTAGTATTACATGGTGGGTCAGGGATACCAGATGAGATTATTAAAGAATCTATAAAAAGAGGGATTTGCAAGGTTAATTATGCAACAGAGTTAAGGATTGCTTATAGTAATGGGGTTAAGGATGTGCTTAATTCTGACCCAGAGGTAATTGACCCTAAGAAATATGGTAAAAAAGGTCTAGATTCGGTTAAAGAATTTGTTAAGAGTAGGATGGAAGTTTGTGGATGTGTAGGAAAAGTAGTAGGGGCAGTGGAGTACTGTTAATAAAATCTAATTATAAATATATAAAATAAAGTAAGAGGTTTATTATAAACCTCTTACTTTATTTTATATATTTAAGAGAATAAATGAGCAGTTTGGAGGGATATGTATGGTAATTAGAAATAAATAAAAATACAACCACTTAATACAGATTTAGAATCTAAATTTATATTAAGAGATTGTATTTAATTAAATTAATACAAATATTACATAATTGAATCATTAATATTAAAATTAATGAAAAATGAAGTAGAAAATATTGTTATACAAATATATGTATATAAATTTATCATAATATTTAATAAATTAGATATGATATACAACTTATTAAGAAGAACTAGATGTACTTCTATTATATTGAGATATAAAACCTTTAGGCATTTTACTTATAAAATACACAACCATAATACAAGATAAAGGCTTGTCTACTATATTGCTAAGGATTCTTGGAAAGAATGCAGCAGTAAATATCTTATGACCAGACTGAACTAAAAAACCGACCAATAAATCAGCACCACTTCCACTTAAACCACCAAACAATAAAAAATAAAAGTTGATGAAAATAAATTTATAATAATAATAGATATTCCATTATCAAGATTTTAAATACTATAAATAATATGGAGTCTCTAAAATAAACTTTAAGTATATAGAGCTTAAGTATATAGGAAGTATTTATTATTTGTATGGTTTTTAATTTATTAGAATTATAGGTAAGGTGTATATTATAAATTTGAATATTAAGATTTTTTTGAGGGATAGTAGACAAACTATTCCTTATTTTTATAACTAAGAATAAGTGTTATAGATGACAATAAGGATAACAAGGGATTTGTTTATTTGTGAGTATTAGGTTATACAAAAGCTGTTATCTATAACTAAATTGGAAAATTCTATCAAATTTTGGAAAACGATTGACAAAGAGAACTAAATAAAGTATATTATTAGTAAGTTAGTTTAATGTACAAATAAATTATATGCAATGTTTAATATATGAAATTAAGATATTAGACTGAGTTATTTAATTTTAAAGTACATCAAAATGGAATATTAAATTATCGATTTAGGAGGATGGCTGTGGTAAGAATATTTGAAGATTATATTGAAAAAAGATTTGACAATGAACTACTGCGAATAGAAGCATGGGGAAAAAATTCTTTACGTATTAGGTCATTTGTCGACCAAAATTTTATTGATGAAAATTATGCTCTTAATGAAAAACCTAAGTTGAATAAAGAAGATATTAAAATCGACAAGAGTGAAGATGGTAGTGTAAGTATTAAAAATGGAAAAGTAAAGGCTATCTTAGACCATAGAGATAGAATTACATTTTATAACGATAAAAATGAAATATTGTTAAAGGAATTTATTAGATTAAGAGCTGTAAAACACGATGATGGTGGAGAAGATGTAGGAACCATTGAAATTACCAAAGACTTTAACTCCACACTTAAATTAAAATCAAGAGAATATAGACCAAGTTGTAATGGAGAATTTGAAGTAACTACTAGATTTGAGTCTAAACCTTGTGAAAAGGTTTTTGGGATGGGACAATACCAACATGAATTTCTAGATTTAAAGAATACCATTTTGGAGTTAGCTCAAAGAAATTCTCAAATATCAGTTCCTTATTATATTTCTAGCTTAGGTTATGGATTTTTATGGAATAATCCAGGGATTGGAAGAGTATCTTTTGCAAAGAACATAACAGAGTGGAAGATGTTTTCTACAAACTTTATAGATTATTGGATTACTTGTGGAGAAAGCCCAAAAGAGTTAAGTAAAAATTACTCTCAAGTTACAGGAACTGTACCTATGATGCCTGAAAACCTATTAGGGCTATGGCAAAGTAAATTAAGATATAGAACTTCAGAGGAAGTTTTGGATGTTGTGAAAGAATACTCAAAAAGAGGCATTAAACTTTCGTCAATTGCAATCGACTATTTTCATTGGCCTAAGCAAGGTGAATATAAATTTGACCTAGATTATTGGAAAAATCCTAAGGAATTAGTTAGGAAACTAAAAGAAGAGTATTCAGTAGAACCAATAGTATCTGTATGGCCTACAGTTCAAAGTGATGCAGAAAACTACAATGATTATTTAGAAAATGGATATTTAGTCAATGTTAATCGTGGTGTCAGAATGACAATGCAAATTCAAGGAAATACAGTATTTGTAGACATGACAAATAGAGATGCAAGGGACTATGTTTGGGATAGAATAGATAAAAATTATAAGCAACTGGGAATTGATTATTATTGGTTAGATGTAGCTGAACCTGGATATTCTGTTTATGATTTTGATAATTATAGATACAAAAAAGGAAATGTTTTAAGCTGTGGTAACATTTATCCTATTGATTATTTAAAAATGATTTATCATGGTTTACATGATGATACAGAGTCAGTTGTAACTCTTGTAAGAGGAGCTTGGGCAGGAGCTCAAAAGTATGGAGCTTTAGTATGGTCTGGTGATATTGATTCTAGTTTTGAGGCTTTTAATAATCAAGTAAATACAGGGTTAAATATGGGACTAGCAGGTATACCATGGTGGACGACAGATATTGGAGGTTTCCATGGAGGAAATCCTAACGACCCAGAATTTAGAGAACTTATGGTGAGATGGTTCCAATATGCTACTTTTTCACCAATTTTAAGAATGCATGGAGATAGATTGCCTCATAGCAAACCATTATCAAATAAAGGTGGAGGTTCAATGGTAACTGGAGCTCCTAATGAGATATGGTCTTATGGTGAAGACGTTGAAGTAATTCTTACAAAGTTCATCAAAATTAGAGAAAGTATAAAAACTTATTTATCAAAATTGATGAAAGAAGCTCATGAAGAAGGAACACCAATTATGAGAACTTTATTTTATGAATTTCCTGAAGATGATAAAACTTGGGAGATTGATAATACATATATGCTTGGAGATGAAATTTTGGTTGCTCCAATAATGAATTATAAAGATAGAAGTAGAAAAGTATATTTGCCAAAAGGATATACATGGGAGAATATCTTTAGTGGGGTTAGTTATGAAGGTGGAAAAACTTATGAAATTGAATGCCCACTTGAAGAAATTCCTATTTTCTTAAAGCAAAATTCTAAGCATAATTTTGAAGAACTAAAAAATATTTTGAGAGAGGTGAAATCATAATGGAGCCACAATTATGGCAATTATTATTAATCGTACTTTATGGATTTTTTATAAACTATGAAAAAAATTCAACAATGTTTGGTACATATCAACCAGTAACAGCAGGTTTTATTACTGGTCTTATCCTAGGTGATATAAACACAGGTTTATATATTGGAGGTACATTACAACTATTATCATTAGGTATTAGTAACTTTGGTGGAGCATCAATACCTGATTATCAAACAGCAAGTATAGTAGCTACATTTATAACTATTACAACTAAGCAAGAAGCATCTGTAGGAATTTCTATAGGTATCCCAGTTGCTTTATTGATGGTACAGTTAGATGTTCTTAGAAATACTATTGGTATATGGCTAGTTCATAAAGCAGAAGATGGAGCTAGAAAAGGAAATTATAAAAATATAACATATATGCAAATGTTAGGAGTATTATTAACAGCAGCTACAACAGGTATTCCAGTAGCTCTATCTGTAATATTTGGACCTTCTTTAATTAACACAATTTTAAAATATACACCTGAATGGTTAACAGGTGGTTTAACAGTAGCTGGAGGATTACTTCCAGCGGTAGGAATAGGATTATTACTTAGATACCTTCCTGCTAAGGAGTATTTTAGTTATTTAGTAATTGGTTTTGTTTTAGCAGTATATATGAAAGTACCATTGTTAGGTGTAGCTTTAATTGGAGGAGCAATTGCACTTATAATTTACAAAAAGAATGTAGAAAATCAAGCACAACATTATACTGTGGCAGGAGGTATGGATGAAGATGAGTGATAATGTATCAGTAAATAAATCAAATGAAAAAGTTAAGAAAAGTGTTCTATGGCGTTGGTTTTTCACAAGTTCTGTTTCTTCAAATTATGAGAAGATGCAAGCTTTAGCATATTGTTATGCAGTACTACCATTTTTAAAGGTAGTATATAAAGATAACCCAGAAAAACTTCAAAAAGCTGTATTAAATCATTTACAGTTTTTCAATACTAATCCATGGGTTGCACCTTATATTTTGGGTATTAATGTAGCTATGGAGGAATTATCAAGTGAAGATACTGAGGAGGCTGTTACTTCAATTAAAACAGGATTGATGGGACCAGTAGCAGGTTTAGGAGATAGTTTATTTGTTGTTATTCCATGGACAATTTTTGGAGCAATAGCAGCTAACATGGCGATAGATGGAAGTCCATTTGGAATCTTATTATGGATTGCAGTGAGTGTAGCGTTAAAATTATTAAGTATACCACTATTTAATGCTGGATATACATCAGGTACTAAGCTAATATCTTCAATTGAAAAAAGTTTGAAGATTTTAACTGAGAGTACATCTATTTTAGGATTAATGGTGGTGGGAGCATTGATACCATCTGTAGTAAAAGCTAATGTTGCTTTGAACTTTCAACAAGGCGACTTTACAATGAAAGGTCAAGAAATATTAGACCAAATTATGCCTGGATTAGTTCCTGCAATTTTAGTTTTAGTTGTGTATTGGGCTCTTAAAAAGAACATAAAGCCTATATACTTAATTTTAGGTGTAATGGTTGTTTCAATAATTTTATATGCATTAGGTATTTTAAAATAAGGAAAGGGTGATATTTAGATATGGAAATGAAAGGCATTAAAAATATTCGTATAGATGACCGTTTAATCCATGGTCAAGTTGCAACTATGTGGAGTAATAAATTAGGTGTTACAAGATTAATGGTAGTAAATGATGCAGTAGCTAATAATTCTGTTCAAAAACAAGTTCTAAGAATGGCTACACCTGCGGGAATAGCATCATCTATAATTACAGAAGAAACTGCCATAAAAAATATTACTGCTGGTAAGTATGAAGGACAAAATGTATTATTAATTGTAAAGTCTCCTGTTGACCTTATTCCATTTATAGAAGCAGGATTAAAGATACATAATATAAATGTTGGAAATATGTCAAGTAGAAAAGATACAACAGTATTAAAATCTAATATCAGTGTTACAGAAGAAGAGAAGGAAGCATTTAGAAAACTCCTAGATGAAGGAATTGAAATTACAACTATAATGACACCTGATGACAAAAAAACTTATCTTGTAGATATTTTATAAAATTAGAGAGGTGTATTAAAGTGAATAGTATTATTTTGATGAGTCATGGAAATATGGCTGAAGAAGTTTTGAATTCTGCAAAAATGATAATAGGGGATACTATAAATTATCCTACTGTAAATATGAAACAGGATGATGGAATTGAAGGAACAATAAAAAAACTAAAAAAAGCTTTAGAAGTATATAAAGAAAGTTCAGAAATAGTTATAATGGTGGATTTAATTGGTGGAACGCCATGTAATGCTGCTTTATTAGAGGCCAGTATTGATAGTAGAATTAAAATCATTTCAGGGTTAAATTTAGGTATGGTTATTGAATCAGCTTTTTCAGATGAAAAAGAATTAGCAGTAAAGTTAGAGAAGATAGGTAAAGACAATATTTCTATAGTTGAACCTACAATGAGTTTATTATCTGATGATGAATAGAAACTTTATATTAATATCTAATTAATGTACAACTTCTGAGAAAGAGAATATAAATAATCTTGTGTAAACTCCAGAATAAATTTAATTTTAGAATTTATACTTTAAAGGGGTTATGGCTGTGTAGTCATAACCCTTATTTAAGATTATTACCATCTTTATAAAAATAGCATCTATATAAAGCTATTCTTAATTTTTTTGACTTTAATAATGACTGTAACTAATATTTCATTAAGATGAATATTTAATCGATTTAATACTTTAGGTCAGGTTCTAAAACTTTGAATTCACTTATATATAATACTGGAAGTTATTAAATAAAGTGATTTATGAAGTGATTCATCTGTTGTAAATGTCGATTTAGATGTAGTTACCTTTTTCAGTGTTCCATTACAATTATAGTATAAGTAATGGGTTTGAATTCGTTTAGGTATTAAAAAATGTAACTAGCTTTTTAAGCTAGTTTTTAGATTACTCATTATAGTGTAGTTATTTTATCATTTATTTCGTTCATCAAAGTTAAATTTTGTATATTTAAAAAGCTCTTGATATTTACAGCAGAACCACCATATAGAGATGCCTCAGACCCTAATGATGAAATTTCTATATTTATACCTTTGTTAAAAGAACTAACTAACATATCTTTTGTAATCTGTAATATCTCAGGTATATCTCTAATTATTTGGCTATTTAAATAGATTATCTCAGGAGCATAGGTTGCAATAGCATTATTTATAGCTATTGATAAGTAACTGCAAAAATCCTTAATAACTTTTTTAGCATTTTGATTATTTGCATAGTATAGCTGTTTTACCATATTAGAATCCATCTTAGGGATATTTTCTAAAGAAGAAAGTTGTTCAAATACTTTTTTCTCTGAACAATATTGTTCTAAACATCCAAGGTTTCCACAAGGACAGGGTTTACCATTAGGCATGATAATAGTATGGCCAATTTCGCCGCTCATACCATTTCTACCATTATATAATTTATTGTTTATTATAATGCCTGAACCAAATCCACTGTGAATACTAAGACTAAGTAATGAACTATGTATCGTTGAGAAAGTACTCTCAGCTAAAGCTGTTAAATTTGCCTCATTTTCTATATGAATAGGGAAGTCGTATTTTTCACTAAGGATACTATATAAATCAATCTCATTAAGATTATAATATGGAGTAAACAGTATTTTATTTTCACAAGTAATTCCATGTATAGCCAGAGTGAATCCTACTACATTATAAGGAGTATCTATTTTGGATATATTATAACTATTTATGACTTCATCTATTAGTTGTATGACATTATCTTTATTTATCTGTATATCTGTCAAATTCTTTGACTTTATAATAGTTCCATCTAAATAAGATAGAGAAGAGAATATATAGTCATATCCAATATCCATACTTAAAGAAATCCCTGCACATTTATTAAATACTAAAAGTATGGGTTTTCTTCCACCACTATGAGTGCTATTTCCAATTCCTATTTCATGGACTAGAGATTCATCAATAAGTTTTTTGGTAATAGCAGATATAGTTGCTTTGTTTAATCCTATGGTAGAGGCGATACTCGCTCTAGAAATAGGACCATTTTTTATAATTTGTTCAAGTACCAATCTTTCATTCATTTCTCGAATAGTGTATTTATCAGTAACCAATTTGATATTCCTCCTTAAAATAATATTGTAATACTTTTTAGTTAAAAATAAAAGGTTATTTTGCATTGACAAAGATAATTAAATATTTTATTATTAGTTCATAAGTTAGTTTAATATACTAACAAAAATAAAGCAAGTAAAATATATCTAAACATAAAAAAATTGGAATAGGAAAACGATAATTATAAGTACTATCTCAAGGAGGGATTAAATTGGAGTATGTATTAGGTGTAGATATTGGTACATCAGGTACGAAAACTGTCTTATTTGATAAACTAGGAAATACTATAGAAAGCTGTACATATGAATATCCTCTTATACAAGAGAAATCAGGTTGGGCAGAACAGGATGCTAATGACTGGTGGAAAGCTGTAGTAGAATCTATAAGACATGTAATTCAAAGTTCAAATATAAGTAGTGAATATATAAAAGGAATTGGATTATCAGGACAGATGCATGGTCTAGTTATGCTAGATAAAGAAGGTAATACATTAAGAAACTCTATAATATGGTGTGACCAACGTACAATAAAAGAATGTGAAGAGATAACTGACTTAGTGGGAAAAGAAAGATTAATTGAAATAACTGCTAATCCAGCACTTACAGGCTTTACAGCATCAAAAATATTATGGGTTAGAAATAACGAACCTGATATTTACAAAAATACTAATAAAATACTTCTTCCAAAAGACTATATAAGATACAAGTTGACAGGAAAGTATGCTACAGAAGTATCAGATGCAAGTGGTATGCAGTTACTTGATATAAGTAAAAGAAATTGGAGTGATGAAGTACTTGAAAAGTTAAATATCGATAAAAACCTTTTAGGTAAAGTTTATGAATCTCAAGAAATAACAGGATATGTGACTAAAGAGGTAGCAGACTTAACAGGGCTTAAAGAAGGAACAATAGTTGTAGGAGGAGCTGGAGACCAAGCAGCAGGAGCTATAGGAAATGGAATAGTTGAAGAAGGGGTAGTTTCATCTACTATTGGCACATCAGGGGTGGTATTTGCATATACAAAAGAACCTAAAGTTGATAAAGAAGGTAGAGTTCATACTTTCTGTCACGCAGTACCAAATACATGGCATGTTATGGGTGTTACTCAAGGGGCAGGATTATCATTAAAATGGTTTAAGGATAATTTCTGTCAAAGAGAAATAGAAATTTCAAAATCTTTAGAGAAAGATGTATATGAAATTATAAATGGGCAAGTAAGTCAGGTATCATCAGGATGTAATGGATTACTTTACTTACCATATATGATGGGAGAGAGGACTCCTCATCTTGACCCTTATGCTAGAGGAGTGTTCTTTGGATTATCTCCAATGCACTCTAAAAAAGAAATGGCAAGAGCAATTATGGAGGGTGTTTCATACAGTTTAAAAGATTGTATGGATATAATACAAAGCCTTAATATAGATGTTAATGAAGTAAGAGCCTCTGGAGGAGGAGGTAAAAGTAAAGTCTGGAGACAGATGCAGGCAGATATGTTTAATCAAGATGTATATACTATAAACTCAAGTGAAGGTCCAGCATTGGGAGTTGCAATTCTTGCACTAGTAGGGTCAGGAATATATGAAAATATACAACAAGCTTGCAATGTCATAATAAAAACTTCAACTAAGTTAGAACCAATAAATGAAAATGTGGACATGTACAAGAGATATCACAAATTGTATAAAAAATTATACAAGTCTTTAAAAGATGATTTTAAGATGTTAGATGAAGCAGTTAATTTTAAAGATAAATAATTAAAACAGGTTTAAACTAATAAAAAATATTACATACATCATATGTGTAAAACATTGGGAGGATATAAAATGAGTGAAATATTTAAAGGAATAGGACAAGTAAAATTTGAAGGAATAAATTCTGAAAATGAGTTAGCATTTAGATACTACAATCCTGAACAAGTAGTAGGAGATAAGACTATGAAAGAGCACTTAAGGTTTGCAATGAGTTACTGGCATACTTTATGTGGAGAAAGTAATGACCCATTTGGAGTAGGTACAGTAGATAGACCTTGGAATAACATGACAAATCCAATGGAAATAGCAAAGTTTAAAGTTGATGCAGGATTTGAATTTATGACTAAGATGGGAATTGAGTATTTCTGTTTCCATGATAGAGATATAGCTCCAGAAGGAAAAGATTTAGCTGAAACAAATAAAATATTAGATGAAATAGTTGAGTACATAAAACTTAAAATGAAAGAGACAGGTATAAAATTGTTATGGGGAACTGCTAATATGTTTGGTAATCCAAGATTTGTTCATGGGGCATCTACAACTTGTAATGCTGATGTTTACGCTTATGCAGCGGCTCAAGTGAAAAAGGCTATGGAAGTTACTAAGTATTTAGGTGGAGAAAACTTTGTATTCTGGGGTGGAAGAGAAGGTTATGAAACTTTACTTAATACTAATACAGAACTTGAAATGGATAACTTTGCAAGATTTCTAAAAATGGCTGTAGATTATGCTAAAGAAATTGGATTTACTGGACAATTCTTAATAGAACCTAAGCCAAAGGAGCCTACTAAACATCAATATGACTTTGATACTGCTACAGTTTTAGGATTCTTAAGAAAGTACAATTTAGATAAATACTTCAAAATGAATATAGAAGCAAACCATGCAACACTTGCAGGTCATACTTTCCAACATGAGTTAAATATAGCTAGAATAAACAATGTTTTAGGAAGTGTTGATGCAAATCAAGGAGATTTATTATTAGGATGGGATACAGACCAATTCCCAACAAATATATATGATGCAACACTTGCAATGTATGAAGTGTTAAAGCAAGGTGGAATAGCACCAGGTGGATTTAACTTTGACTCTAAAGTAAGAAGAGCATCTTTTGAAGTAGAAGATTTATTTTTAGCTTATATTGCAGGAATGGATACATTTGCAAAAGGATTATTAATAGCTCATAAATTATTAGAGGATGAAGTATTTGAAAACTTTACTAAAGATAGATATGTAAGTTTTAGTGAAGGTATAGGTAAAGACATAGTAGAAGGTAAGGTTGGATTTAAGGAATTAGAAACTTATGCACTACAAATGTCAACTATAAAGAATAAGTCTGGAAGACAAGAAATGTTAGAAAACATACTTAATAGGTATATATATGAAGTTGATACAATTTGCAACAAGTAGTTGTATAGTTATGAATCTTAACTGATTAAATAAAAACTAGGGAGTATTCTCTAGCTTTTATTTTAAAGTGGAAGACTAAAGATGCAAAGTAAGAGACTAAAGATACTAAAAAATTAATTTAAATTACAACAAAGTGCCTATATTTGAATAATAAATCCAAAATAGGCACTTTAAAATTATTGTAACCAGAATGGCATATCTACAAATGGAGTAAATTCATCAAATAAGTCCAAATAATCTTGGGATTTTTGTGGTTCATTACATTTTGCTAGACCATTTTCAATAGCTTCAATAATATTAACTTCTTTTGTTATTAGCTTTGCCCATATTTCTTTGGACGCATCAATTGAAACATCAGCTTCTATATCACTATCTTGACCATGTATTTCAATAATTCCTCTACGTAACTCTAAATTAAACACTTCATTAGTATCAGTTACACATGCTAGTAGTGTCATATGAACAGCAGAACTTTTAGGACCATTTAGCTTAACTTTGAAAGATTCAAACATAGCTTTGGATGTTAGACCTATAAATGAATTTGAAAAAGGAGGGAATCCTGCATTGGCTCCACCTTGTTTTACTATCTGTTCAAAAGTTCCATCTAATGCCATTGCACTAGTTAGATACCAATTACGCCAAGTGGCATTCTCTGTTTGATATCCAAGCATACGAACAGCAGATGCCTTAAGGCTTCTAGCTTCCATATCGTTATTATTTATACGGATAGGATAGTTTAATATTTCTGCAGCCCATTCATAATCTTTGTCATCGATAGCCTTTTTAGCTTCAGTTAATATTACTTCACGACCACCCATAATTTTTATATATTTTTTAGCTGCATCTTTAGGATAAATAGGATTTAATTTACTTGCTTCACCATTAAACCAGCCTATATATTGGTCATAAACACCTTTAATGCCTTGTTTAAAAGTTCCATAAAATTCACCTAAACGTTCTCTTTGAAATAGATGCGGGGGAAGTTGTCCTAATTCATTTATTGCATAATCAGGAGTATATCCCATATTTATAAGTCTAACTGTTTGGTCATGAGTATACTGTATAGCATCTCTATAGTCTGTTAGAAGAGAAGTACATTCATCTTTACCATGTAGTGGTCTCATATGAGTTCCAACTAAATAATGTGGTTGATAATTACGAATTTTATCAATTCCTGCATACCATTTCTTAGCATCGCGAACAGTACCTCTAACAGTATATATGTTAGGAAATATTTCGCCTTGAACAGCATCTCCAACAAACATTATCTTTTCTTTAGGTAAAAATACACATACAGCATCTTCAGTTTCAGCCTCACAGTGGAATAACTCTAAATCAACACCTGATATAGTAATTTTCAATCCATTTTCAACAGATACAAATGTGTTTGGTGTAATAAATTTATTAGAACCTTTAGATAAAACAGGTCCACAACCTAAGTTAACATAGCCATGTTCTCCTTTGGGAAGTATAGAACCATACATCCAAACAGCTCTTCCCATTCTAATATCTAGTAGTTCCCCACTAGCTTGAGAGAAATGTTTTATAAATGTTTCATCGACAATAACTAAAACTTCTTTATTTTGGCTTTGTTCTTGACTTACACAGACACTCATACCGCCCCAATGGTCACCATGATTATGAGAAACTATGACTGCTTTGACTGGTTTATCAGTGATTTTACGAAAGCCCTTCATTATTTCTTCCATCATTTCTATAGTTTCAGCTGGGTCTATGATTATAATGCCATCAGTTCCTTCAATCATAACTGGATAAGATAATCCAAATCCAACAGCACTATATACATTTTCACCTGTTTTATAAATTTTTTGTTCCATTGTTTTAGAATGTTCTGTCAATCTAGGATTAACAAACTTCGATTTTTCAGTATAAGCGAAATTACTCATAGACATAACTCCTTTTAAATATTAAAAATTTTATTAGTTTACTCTAGTAACAACAGGAGGTAACCATTTACCACAAATAGCATCTATCAAGTGTTAGGTACTTCTATTATTACAGGTTCTTTACGTAAGTCAAGCCAAGCTGTTGAGTATGTAGTATCATTGTTTGGTGCTGGTATAAACGATGTTTGTGGTGATGCTACAGTGGCAGTATGAGCAAATTCATTAAAATTTGTTAATTTAGTTTGGGGATTCATAATCTGTGTATATAGCAATTCATACATACTTACTTACTATTGGATATCCATATATATAAGTATTTTTAACTATTTTAAGTAAATCATTCTTATTCATTGAGAATTCCTCCTTTAAAATAACCTTACTATGTTCCATGAACATGTTATTATTACAAACAACATAACAGCATTATAAGCAATGATTAATTTTGCCTTACTTATTTTTTTATTAATAGCAGTACCTAACAACCCACCTAAAACTGCAGCAAGTATTATGCATAATAACATTGATATATTAAGACCTAAAGGTATAGAGCTTGAAATTAACAGAGTTATTATTTTTGAAGCTTGAGAGAATAGTATCAGTATTATTGAGTTAACAGATGCGTTCTTTAAATCCATCGAGAAAAACAACGTCAGGGCTGTTATGTTTATAGGACCACCACCTATTCCTAAAAAAGATGAAATCATTCCTAAAGTATATCCAAGTAAAATTATAAATATACGATTCTTTATATGGAATTGTTTTTTATTAGGTAGATTTATGTATATTAATATAGATATTAATAAAGTAAAAAGAAGTCCATTCTGAATTATTTTTACAAGTTTATCTTTGTTAATAAATTCAACTATAAATTCAAATATTTCAGTACCAATTAAACCTCCTAAAATTGCTCCACTTCCAAGCAATATAGTTGTTGGTTTTTCAAATTTAGTTTTATATCTAATATGTTTAATAACAGCTGAACAAGACATAGTAAATACAGCACAAGTTGATAAAAAACTTATAACTGAAGCATCTAGTGTAGTTACTGCATCTAGCACTGGTTTTATAATAATTCCTCCACCAAGTCCAGAAATTGCTCCTACAATAGATGCAATAAATCCTACAATGAAAAATATCATATGTGTTTCTCCTATCCTAAAGTTTTATGCTAATTTTATTAATAGTAAGTATGCCCTAAAACAGTAAAATAATTTATTTTTAATAAGGGTTAAATTTGAAATAATTCATATATTTTTACAAATACTATTATCTATAATGAAATATAAAACTATGTAATATTAATAGTAGAAAATAAAAAAGGATTATATAAAAAATAGGATATAAAAACTTAATATTATCATTAGTAATAAATTAAACTTAAAAATAGTAATGGTTGTATAAAAAATAATTGACTTGTTAAAAGAAAATATAGAAAATTCTATATCAAATAAGATTACAGTATGTATGGTTGCAGTTAAAAATTAATTATAATATTTATGATAGTTTTGTAAAATAATATATGCACTTAGATATAAAAGAAAATTATTTAAATAGTAATTTTACTTTAGAGTAGCCACATTCAAGTATATTTATATATTTAGAGGTTTTTTATAGAATCATAAGAAGACGAATTTTAAGTATATTTGTGGAAATATAAATTATAATAAGATATAAGTATTAGTGTAGAATAGTTATAATAATATAGGCTATTAAAATATAAACTTGGAGAGTTGATGAAAATTGTATGAAAAAGAAAATATTGTTTTTAGGAATTATTTGTATATCTATAATTTTACTAAGTAATAATACTTATTCCCAAAAGAAGCAACTATCTGAGGAAGAAAAGATAGATGACTTTAAATATGTATATAATGTTATAAAAACAGGGTATCCTTACTTGGATGTAAATAAGAGACTTAATCATATTGACTGGTTAGAAAATAAGGACAAATATATAAAAAGAATTAAAAATACTGAAAGTGATGAAGAGTTTATAGAAGAAGTATCCTCTATATTATCAGAATTAAACAATAAACATACTGAGTTAATAGATAATAAAAACAGATATGAACTTTTTAAAAAATCATACTCTAATAATAATTGGTATGACTTTCTTAATGACAAAAAAGTTGTAGATAGATATAATTCTATAAATACTAAAATAAAAATACCAAATGATATTTTTGTAAAAAAAGAACTGATTTTAGAAGATATAATTAAAGGTAAGGTTGGATACATGTATTTACCATCAATGTCACCACAAAATGGGTCAATGGATAAGGATTTAAAAATGATAGGAGATTATGTTAATACTTTAGAAAAATATCAAACTCTAATTATTGATATAAGAGGAAATTCAGGCGGAAGTGATAGGTATTGGAAAGGAATTGTATCTAAACTTATAAAAAATGATATAAAAATAGATGGTTATAGACTCTATAGAAATAATAATAAAATAGTTAAAAAATACACCAATGCAAGAAATATAAAGTTAGAGCCTATAGAAAACCTACCAGTAGGTGTAAAGAAAAATGCACCAAAGGAAACTTTAAAAAATTTTAGTGATTTTGAAAAAACTTCTTATACCATAAATACTAATAATGATTTGGAATTTAAAGGTAATATATACTTACTTGTAGATGAAAAAGTATATTCATCATCAGAGTCGTTTTCTATGTTTTGTAAAGAGACTAAGTTTGCAACTTTAGTAGGAGAAACTACTGGAGGTGATGGTGGAGGAATAGACCCTGTGTTGTTTGAGTTAAAAAATAGTGGTTTAATAGTTAGAATGTCAAGTTGTATGTATTTAAACAAAGACGGAATATGCGATGAAGAATTTAAAACTATTCCTGAGTTTAAAGTAAAAGACTGTAAAAGAACAACAAATTTTAAAGATGATAACAGTATAAAAAAGGTATTAAAGCTTGAAAATATCAATTATTAAATAACAATTAAATGTTGCTGGATATTATTTTAGAGATTTATCTTTAGCATTAAAAATTATAGAAAAATTGTAAAAAAGTAACTCAAAATGATTTTAAATGATTTTGAGTTACTTTTTTATGTAAGTTTTGAAGTTTTTTATAAGATTTATTTGTCCTTTTAGAATTTGATTGGAACCTCTATACAAAGATTATAATAATTTCAATAGAGCATTAAAAAGCAATAAAATATAATAAATAGCAATAAAATACAAAATAAATTTGACTTTTTGATATTCTTAAACTAATATATTATTATTATTATTATTATCAAATGAAAGGTAAGTGTAGTTATGGAGGAAAAGTTTTATACAATAGACCAAGTTGCGAATATTTTAGAAATGCATCATAAAACAATAAGAAAGTTTATAAAAGATGGGAAATTAAAAGCTAATAAACTCGGTAAGCAGTGGAGAGTATCACAAGAGGATTTAAATAGTTTTATGGATGTAAAGAGTGAAAATGAAGATAAGGGTATAGAATTTAGGTTAAATGCATCTGAAAACTTAGCGAGCATCCCAAAAGTTAATGTATCTACAGTAGTTGAGATAAATAATATATCTAATAATGAATATTCACGTTTATCAAATTTGCTTTTGGCACTTACAAATAATCCAACTTCAATATCAAGTGGTTCTACCATTAATTTGAAGTATGCCGAAAATGAAAATAGGCTTAGGGTTATGTTATGGGGAGATATAAAGTTTATTGAGGAAATGTTAAGCTCTATATCTTTATTAATAGAAAATATTTAAAGTAGAAATGAGGAACTAAAATGAATTACGATATAAGAGAACAAAAGGATAAAAAATATATTTTTGTAGATAGTAAATTTAGTAATGAAGAAGAAATCATGGATATTATATCACTGTGTATGGAACATGGTACAGATTATTTGATGTTTAGTAAGAATTCACTTACAGATAATTTTTTTAATTTAAAGACAGGTTTGGCAGGTATTACAATACAAAAATTTATAAATTATAGGATACAAGTTGCTGCAATTGTTGATGATAAAAATAGGATAAATAAAAGATTTTCAGAACTAATGTTAGAGTTAAATAAATCAAATAATTTTAGACTATTTGATAATTTTGAGGATGCTAAAAATTATATTTTAAATCTAAAATGACGGAGATTAATAAAATAAATAATATAAGTAAGGCATTTAGAAGTATTGAATATAAAAATAAAATACATATATATGATGATTATTTAATAAGTAAATGATATTTTCAGAATTAAGAAATTAATATAAATACAAACTTAAGAAACATATTTATTAATAACCTTTCTATGTTACAAAAGTGTAATACTGGTAGATAAAATGTAATATTTACATAAGGATTTAACCGTACAAAACCTTTAAAATAAAGATATACTAAGAAATGAACAAGTGGAGGTTATTAATTATGAAAGAAATATTAAAAATAAAGAATATATCAAAAGATTATGGTATAAAAGGATTTAAAACAAATGTATTAAAAAGTATATCTCTCACAGTTAACGAAGGTGATTTTATAGCAATAATGGGTCCATCAGGTGCAGGAAAAACAACATTACTTAATCTAATGTCTACACTTGACAAACAAACCTCAGGAGAAATAATACTCGATGGAATTAACATATCTAAAGTAAAAAATAATGAACTATCAAAATTAAGAAGAGAGAAGATAGGATTTATATTTCAAGACTATAACTTATTAGATAATATGACACTCATGAATAATATAGCACTTCCTCTGGCATTAGGGAAAAAGAAAAGTAAAGAAATTGAAGGTAAGGTATTTTCGATAGCCAAAAAATTTGGATTAGAAAATCATTTAGATAAATATCCATATCAATTATCAGGAGGTCAAAAACAAAGAGGTGCAGCAGCGAGGTCACTAATTACAAATCCAGCAGTAGTATTTGCTGATGAGCCAACAGGTGCTTTAGATTCTAAATCAGCTTATGAACTTTTAAACTCATTAGAAAGAATAAATAAAGAGAATAATGCTACTATTATAATGATTACACATGACCCTCTAACAGCAAGTTATTCAAATGAAGTATATATGATAAATGATGGAACTATAAAGTGTAAATTAAACAAAGGAAGTAGTAGAAAAGAATTTTATGGAAAAATTATGGATATGTTGGCCTCTATGGGAGGTGAAATGTAAGTGAGTGTACTTGGAATTGCTTATAATAATTTTAAAAGTAATATAAGAACTTATCTGGCATTTTTTATATCTATGGTCTTTTCAGTAGTTGTACTGACTAATTTTGAATTACTAAGATATGGTGATGCCATAAATGTATTGCAAGGGGAAAATCAGAAATTCACATTATCAGTGTTAATATCTGTAATAATAATATTGTCAGTATTTTTATTTTTCTTTATATGGTATGCGACAAATATATTCTTTAAAAATAGGTCAAAAGAAATAGGTATACTATCTTTTATGGGGTTGGATTTATATACTATAGGAAAAATATATTTTGTAGAAAATATGCTTATAGGAATAAGCTCTTGTATCACAGGAATACTTATAGGGATAATAACATCTAGATTTTTCCAGGTAGTAATAATAAAATTATCAGGATTTGATATAAATGTATCCAATGGGTTTAGTATCAAAGCTATAATGTATGCCAGTTTGATATTTATTTCTATATTTATGATAATGACTATAAAAGGTTTTGTAACAATATGTAGAAGTAGTGTAATAAACCTAATTAACACATCTAAGAAACAAGACAAAATACCAAAAGTAGGTATAGGATTATACATATTAGCCATAATATCAATTTTAGTATTAGGATATGGTTATTATCTTTCTATGGATATACGCTCTGGAAACATAGCTAGTGTAATACCAGTTATAGTGATAATAATAATAGGTACTTATGGTTTATTTAAATCAGTTATGCCTGTTGTATTTCATATGATAATGAAAAATAAAAAGGTATTATTCAATGGAAATAATATAATAGCAATAAACAATATAAATTATAGATTAAATAAAAACTATAAAACTTACTCTATAATAGCTATAATTATAACGACTACAATATCAACCCTTGGTGCATCAGTTGCCATAAAACATATGCAACAAAATGCTCAAGAACAGAGGAATGTATATACTGTTAGTATAGTTTCAATAGATAAAAATGAAGTAGATAGAACACAAATAGAAGATATAATAAAAGATACTAATAGTATAAGATATTCAGTAAATCCAGAACTAATAGCTTTAGAAAATCCAGATAGCAAAGATGATTATGATAAATTAAATATAATAATGAAATACAGTGATTTTTACAATATTCTCAAAGTAAATGGAAATGAGAAGGAATTAAAAGAGTATGGCGAAAAATTAGTTGAAGGAAATAATGTAATGCAGTTAAAAAGTCCTCAAACGATATTAACATTAGCTAAAAAAGAAACTAGTGTGAACATTGATGGACAAGTATATAATATTACAAAAGGGGAAATAAAAGTACCAGTATTGGGAACAGGGATTAATGACAGCATTATAGTAGTAAATGATAACATCTACTCTAAGTTAAAAGACAAAGGAGAACAAATATATTTTTATGGAGCGAAAGTATCTGAGGAAGAAAATAGCCAAAAGATGTTCGATAATATTGAAAAAAATTTAAGTATGAAAAGTGGCTACATGAGAAATGGATATAAAGCTCAAAACGAAAGTCAATGGATGAAATTTGCATATGTAGTGCTTGTATTTTTATTTTTAGTATTTACGCTTGTGGCTGGAAGCATAATATACATGAAAATATATAGTGATGCTTATGAAGATAGAGATAAATATAAAACTTTATTGAAGATAGGAACTACAGAAAAAGAAATAAATAAAGCTGTCTTTAAAGAAGTAGCTATATTTTACACTTTACCAATGTTAAGTGCAACAATATCAAGTTACTTTGCATTAAGACTAGCAGGCAGTTTACTAATGGCTGATTTATTTAGTATATATATATTAAGCTTAGTAATATGCTTAATAATCTTCATAATATATGGAGCAGTATCTATTAATAAGTTTAAGAAGGTAATATACGAAAATTAATCAACAAATTTATTAAAACAAAGAGACTCTTACAATAAGAGTCTCTTATTAATTAGGTTTAAGCCGTTTGACTAATAAATGTATACAAAATATAATATGATAGAGATAATTTATATTATAATAAAATATTAAAATAATGGAGATTGCATAAATGTATAAAATTTTATTAATAGAAGATGATATTGATTTATCAAAAGAAATTGCTTTGGCGTTAGAACGATGGGGATTTAAAGTAGAAGTAATTGATAATTTTGAACTGATTTTAGAAGAATTTATAGATAAAAAACCAGATGTAGTACTTTTGGATGTTAATTTACCACTGTATAATGGATTTTACTGGTGCGAGAAAATAAGGGGTGTTTCAAATGTTCCAATCATATTCCTTTCATCAAGAGATTCTGATATGGATTTAATAATGGGAATAAATAATGGAGGAGATGATTATATTACAAAACCATTTTCTATAGATATCTTAGTTACCAAAATAAATGGGATAATAAGAAGAGCTTATAATTATAGCGACTCTAATAGTATTTTATACTACAAAGATTTAATGTTTGATGTAGGAAAAGGAATTATAAAACACAAGTACAAGGAAAAAGATATAGAATTGACTAAAAACGAAATAAAAATTTTAAACTTATTATTAAAAAATAAAAATAAAGTTGTATCAAGAGAAAGTCTTATGATGACTTTATGGGATAATGATGAATTTGTTACAGATAATGCTCTTACTGTAAATATAAATAGATTGAGAAGTAAGGTTAAAGAGTTAGGTGTTGATGATTTTATAAAAACTAAAAAGGGAATAGGATATATAATATAATGATAGTAAAATATTTAAAAGACAGATTCAAGTATATTGTGCTTTTTTTTATTATCATTAGTATAATAAATATTTACTTATTTGCTATAAATATATTTGAGAATCAATATGCAGAGTTAATATACTTAGATTTTCTAGCTTTACTCATAATAATAGTATTTTTTATTGTAGATTATATAAACTTTAAAAATAGCTATAAAGATTTATGTAAGTGTCTAGAAAATAATGATGATATAGACAACTACTTGATTAGTGGACAATCCTTTGAAGCAAATATCATGAGAGATATTATTGGAAATTTGAAATCAAAGAATAATGATGATACAAAAAATTACAAACAATCTCTAAAAGAATTAGATGAATACATAGCTAAATGGGTTCATGAAATAAAGATTCCAATATCATCTTTGAGTATAATTACAGATAGATTAAATAATATAGAAGATAGTATAGATATTAAGAATCAAATTGCAAAAATAAACTTTTTAGTAAATTCTATTTTATATAGTAGTAGAAGTAATAGTATGTTTGAGGACATATTTATGAATAAAGTTAATTTAGAAAAATTAATAAAATCCTCTATAAAGAATAACTCGTTTTTACTCATAAAAAACAATATTGAAGTTAGTTTAAACAACTTAAATTATACTGTTTACACTGATTCTAAATGTATAGCCTATATTTTAGACCAAATTATTAATAATGCTATAAAATACTCAAAAGAAGTTGGTAAAATTGAATTTAATGCAAAGCCATTAGAAAACGGAGTATTGTTATCTATAAAGGATTATGGTATAGGTATAAATGAAGAGGATATATGTAGAGTTTTTAATAGAGGATTTACAGGAACAAATGGAAGAAATAGATTGTATAAATCTACTGGAATGGGATTATACTTTGCAAAAAAGATGATAGATAACTTAGGTCATAAGATTGATGTATACTCAGAAAATGGTGTTTATACAATTTTTAATATTCATTTTTATAATATATCTGATTATTTAAATCTAAATAATTAAATTAATAGATTGAATGTATCCACTTTAAATCTAAAAAATATAGTAGTATTTTTACTGTAGAATATAATTTGAAATAGTATTACGAATCAAAAAGCAGGGAGATTATCTACCTGCTTTTTGATTCGTAATACTATTTATAAAAATTATTATCTCTGAGAACTTGAGCACGTATACGGTTAATTAAAAACTGTTTTAATTTAGTTAAGCAGAAAAATAAAATAGCTCTATTTTCAAATTCTGTTCTATCAACAGGTAGAGGTTGATTTTGCATACTAAGCATTAACCTGCCCAATTCTTCAAGAAGAAGATTTCCTGTTTCGGCTTCAAATTCAGTATAACCTATCTTATGTATGAAAGCAGATAGAATATGAGCTTGTGGTGGAGTAGAGTCTAGTTGAGATATATAACTATACAAGTCTTCTAAGATATCCCGTTGGCTTTTTATAATATCCATATGTTCTAAGAAAAATTTAGTATCACTTAATAAAGTATTATTAATATTATCATAAGTTTCAGAAATACTACTATCAATAAGTGAATTTAAGGTATATAAATCTCTACTGAACCTATTTTCTTTTTTAGGATTTACAATAATATCGGCAATATCTATAAGCACAATACTCACTTCTTCTTGTAACTTTTTTTGGACTTCATAGATTTTATGTATATTTGTTGGAATATACATATTTATTATGACACCTATTCCAGTACCTATTGCAAATATTCCAGCTTCATTTAAAATCCATTTTATAGATGTTTCTCCTTGTAGGAAGTAATGGGATGCAATTACTACACACATGGCAATAACATCTTGAATTTTTAATAAAAAACAAAGTGGTATAATTATGAATATAAATATTGAAAATGAAGTCAAATTATATCCTAAAATATTAAAACATAAATAGGAAAAAATAGTACATAAAAGAAAACCATAAACCTTTCCAATAGAACCCTTAAGCGTTTCTTTTTTAGTGTCCTTTACTGTAAGTAGTACTATAACTCCAGCGACCATAGAGTATTCTAATTTTAACAGCCAAGCAATAGATATAGCAAGAGAGCATCCAAGAGATAATTTTATTACTTTAAGTGAATTAATATTATTCAAATATAAACCTCCTGTGAACAAATATAATAAAGATAATTTTAACATAAAACTAATAGGGTTTGAAATGTAATTAATTGTACTTAATTATTTTATTGCCCTATTTAGCTAAATACAATCAATATATTTTTATTTTATGAAAGTTTTTTGTATATATTATTTGCCAGTGTAAAATCTCATACGTTTGCTTGAGTTAAAAATATTAACAAAAATGATGTAATAATTGTTGCTTTTGATGATTTGTTAATAATACCAATAAATAGCGCTATAAAGCTCATACTGACAAGTATAACTGACTTTAAAATATGATTATGTGATTATAAGTATAGTATGTTCATAAGAATATTAGAAATGCAAGAAAACTGGTATACATCATGATGATATTTTTTTTATTTCATATCATAATAACAAATAAAAATAGTTGTAGCAAATGAAAATAGTCAAAAATGTATATACTATTATTAATAAAAAATAAAATTATATAATTAATATGATTTTATAATTGGTTTGGTATGGTGATTTTTAACTTTTATGTTATACTATTTATAAAAGTAAGTATAAAGATAAAAATACATAATTAAATATGTATGAGAAGTTTTAAATAGCCTTATTAATGAACTTAATTATTGTTCATAATGACAAATTGGAGGAGATAAACATGAAAATCACTGAAGGATACATGCCTTTTGAAGGTTTTAAAACCTATTACCGTATAGTGGGAGAAGCTACAGAAGGAAAGAAACCATTAGTACTACTTCACGGAGGTCCAGGTTCTACACATAACTATTTTGAAGTATTGGACAAGATAGCTGAAAGTGGAAGACAAGTTATAATGTATGACCAAATTGGTTGTGGTAATTCATTTGTAGAAGGGCATCCTGAGTTATTTAATGCAGACACTTGGATAAAAGAACTTATAGAACTAAGAAAACATCTAGGGCTTGATGAAATACATCTATTAGGTCAGTCTTGGGGAGGTATGCAGGCTATTTGGTATGCTATTGAATATAAACCAAAGGGTATCAAGTCGTACATTCTTTCATCTACTCTTTCTTCTGCAAAACTTTGGGAAAAAGAACAAAAAAGAAGAATATCATATATGAGTGAAGCTGACCAAAAAGCGTTACTTGATGCAGTAAATACTGGAGATTACTCTAGTAAAGAATATAATGATGCATTAGAAAAGTTTATGGAGATGTATTGTGCTGGGGAAGTAACTGAAGATTCTCCTGAATGTTTAAGAAGACCTAAAAAGTCTGGTTCTGAAGCATATATTGTAGGATGGGGATATAATGAATTTTCTCCTACAGGTACTCTTTCTGGATATGAGTTTACAGATAGATTACATGAAATAAAGGAACCTTGTTTAGTAACTAGTGGAGCGATAGATTTGTGTTCACCATATATTGCAAAGACTATGTATGATAGGATACCTAATAGTAAATGGGAACTATTTGAATATTCAAGACATATGCCATTTGTTGAAGAAAATGATAAATATATAGAAGTTCTAACTAAATGGTTAAATGAAAATGATTAAGCTTATATAAATTTATAAAAGAGATTAAACTGATTGTTTAATCTCTTTTTTTATTATTTTATTATAAATTAGAGTATTTTTTATATGTGATAAATTTTGAATAAGAATAATATGAACAATTGTAAAAAGTTTAAAAGTATTTAAAGAGAAAAAAAGTCTTAAAACCTCAATAAATCATACAAATCATTAAAAAACTACTATAATTAACATATAATAACAGAATTTAAAAACACTTAGTTTTATGAGATTTTAGAAATTTTTTTTAAAATTGGTATAATTATTCTGTTTAAACTTGCTTAAAAAGTATATTTATTATAATAAGAAACAATTATATAAATAGGAATAGATTATTATATTAATATATAAATAAAAATAACTATAGAAGGAAAGGCATATTATGGAAAAGTCAAAAGTTATTGAAATGATAAAAAATAATCCTAATATTATAGCAACTATAAATAATCCAACTGATGAGATGAAACTATTAGCTATCAAAGAAAATGGACTTGTACTAGAATATATAAATAATCCAACTAGAGAGATGCAAGAATTAGCAATTGATAACAATATTAGAGCAATTAAATTTATAAATGACCCAACAGAAGATATGATGATAAAAGCAGTAAATGATGGATGGAGTATATTAGACTATATAAAAAATCCAACTGATAAAGTGATTAAATTAGCTATAAATCAAGCAGGGTGGGCTATTAAATATTCTAAAAATCCAAGTGAAGAGTTACAATTATTAGCAGTAAGAAAAAATTATGATTCGATAAAGTTTATAAAACAACCTTATGAAAGTGTACAAGAAGAAGCAGTAAAAATAAGTTATGATGCATTAAGATATATAGATTTTCCTAGCTATAATACAGAACTTATAGCTATTAAGAATAATGAGGCAGCTATTAACTTTATAACTAATTTAGATAAGAATAAAATATTAGAATTCCTAAAAGTAAATATTTTAGTGATTAAGTATATTGTAAAGAAAATATCTAAAGAGGAATTAGAAGAAGTATTAAAAGAAGTACTATCAAAAGAAGATGTTGAAGAAAAGTATATTAGAGATTTTTTAAATTGTAATATTATAGATAGAAACAGTGACTATATAGCAATAGACAAGATGATGTTTATTTACAAATATGGAAGTAAAACAGCAAAAAAAATAGCTGTAGACGAAAAATTGAAAATTATGTAGGAGAGAGAAAAAATGAATTTTATAGATACATTAAAAAGCGTTGACTTAATATTATCCACTGGAGAAGTACCTCTAATAGTTGGTGAAAGTGGGATAGGAAAAACAGCTCTAGCAAAAAAACTTGCCAAAGAAAATAATTGGAGTTTGATTGTAATTGATGGAAATCTACTTAAAGAGGGTGAAATAGGAGGTCTTCCAACTATAGAATCTTATGTAGGAATTAATTCTAATGGATATAAGACAGAAAAGAAAACTACAGTATATGCTGTTCATAATAAATTAAGAGAAATTGATGAAGAAATATCTAAAGGAAAAACAGTTCTTTTATTTATAGATGAGATAAATCGTTGTGAGCATACTGTACAACAAGAACTTATGAATCTAATTTTAAATAGAGAAATTAATGGATACAAGTTACATGATGATGTAAAGATTTTAGCAGCAATGAATCCATCAAGTAAATATGGTTCAGATTTCGATTATCAAGTTGTAGATATGGATTCAGCTCAAGAAAATAGATTTGTTTGGTTAAATATGGAGAGTGACCATACACAATGGTTGAAATGGGCAATAGATGAAGGAATTGAAAAAAAGATTATAGAGTTTATTTCAACTTTCCCAGAATATCTGCATAAAACAAATGAAGATGATGTAAGAGCAACTCCGAGAAGTTATGAGAGAGTTTCTAAAATTTATAAAGTTTATAAGGACAAAAAGAAAGCAATTCCTAGAACAGTATTTCTAAATGTTATAAAGGGGAATGTAGGTAAGGTTATAGCAGAAGAGTTTATAAGTTTTATTGAATCAGATTCTAGTCCATTGATATCTTATGAAGATGTTTTTTTAGGTGATACTATTGATGAACATCTTGTAGAAAGAGTAAAAAATGAAAGTCATACAAGACTTTATTTATCAGCGATAAATATTCTAAAAAACTTAGAATTAAATATGAAAAATGATGAGTATGAATCAAAATATTATATTGATAGATTTATTGAGTTCTTAAAAATATATCCTATAGATTTAATGATAGGAATTATGAAAGATATTAGAAATAGCTATATTGAAGTGTATAAAAAAGCTATAGAAAATGAAGAGTTTGTAAAATCTTACTTTGAGTCATATCGTTTAATAAGGGGATAATATATGGAAAATTATTTTGATAAGCAGGCAAAAGAACTCTATATTAAAGCTAGTGAAATTATAAATACTCATTCTATGTTAAAGGCAAATCGTGCTAATGAGAAATTTGAGGTAGATATACCAAAAGATTTTAAAGATGAATTTTTTAGTCTTGTAGATAAAGTTAGCTTAAGCCTTATGGAAGAAAAAGATAATTTTTATGGCTATTTTTTGTTTCAGATGTCAAGAGAGATAAGATTTGATATAAGTAGTCCTACAGGTGTGAATTTTAAAGGAGCTAAATACGTCATATACTTTAATCCAATAATTTTTTTAACTCTCAGTATAGAACAGATGGAAAGTACAATAAAGCATGAAATTTATCATATAGTATCTATGCATTTGGTAAGAGCAAAAGAATTAAAAGGAAAGTATAGTACATTAGCCATTAATATGGCAATGGATATAGTAGTAAATAAATATTTGAATAATTTACCACCATATGCTACTACTTTAGAATGGGTAAATCTAAAATACTCTCTAAAGCTAGAGCCATATGAACCTTTTGAGTATTATGTAGAAAAGATTCAAACTGAATTAGATTTGTTAGAAGAGGATGAAGATGGTGAAGAAGATGATAGCGACAAGTATGGAACTATAGAAACTGATTATAGACCAGAAAAAACTCATGATATATGGGAAGAATCCGATGATATAGATGAAAGAACTCTTAGAGAATTTACAGAGAAATTTATTGATAGTTCTCAAAAAGGTAAAATTCCAACACACTTAGAAAACATGATAGCAGCCCTTAAAAATAGTAAAGGCGAATTACCATGGAATTTATATCTTAGTAGGTTAATGGGAACTGTTGAAAACAATAAAAAGAAGACTATAACAAGGAGAAATAGAAGACAGCCTAATCGATTAGATTTAAGAGGAGAACTTAGAAGTCATAAAGCAGAAATAGCCGTTGCTATTGATATAAGTGGAAGTATTAGTGATGAAGAATTTAAACAAGCAATTAAAGAAGTTCTTAATATAGTTAAAAATTATAATCATGAAATTACTATTATAGAGTGTGACAGTGAAATTAGACGTGTATATAAAGCAAAAACTATAAAAGATATAAAAGATAGAGTTAAAATAGGTGGAGGCACAAAATTTACTCCAGTTTTCGAATATGCTAATAATAAAAAGATTAACTTATTAGTTTACTTTACTGATGGTAAAGGTGAAAATAAGCTACAAGTAATACCTAGAGGTTATAAAGTTTTATGGGTTATTTCTGGAAATGGAGATAAACTTTCACTGAGAGAGCATTATGGAGCAGTTAAAAAACTTAGTAAAGTTGAAACAAAAGATGATATATTAGAGATAAACGATATTAGAAATGATGGATACTCAATGAATAGTCAAGCACCAATTTTATAAATATTATAATGGGTATGATTGTTATGATTTGTTCGATTGTTATGGTTTACTTACTATCCAAATTAATGAAAAATACATTGATTAATAGTCAATGTATTTTTTATTATTTAAACAATAAAAGTTTTACTTAGCTTAAACTCTCAAAATATGGTACAATTAGTATATAGTAGATAGTTTTGATGATGTAAATTCAGTTGTCAAAACTATTTTTTGTTAAGGATGGTGAGGTTTTGTGTTTAAGATTGATGATTATATAATGTACGGAATGACAGGTGTTTGTAAAGTTTTGGACATAACAAACGAAAAAATTACAAATGGTGTACAAAAAGAATATTATGTATTAAGTCCCCTTTATTCTAATAATACAATAATAAAAATACCTGTTGATAATAAGAAAGTTCCAATGAGAAAGATACTTTCTGAAGTTACTGTGGCTTCGCTAATAAATGATATACCTAATATGGATACATCATGGATAGATAATGAAAAAATGAGAAGTGAGCAATTTAAAGTGATGCTTAGAAGTGGTAAGTGTGAAGAGTTACTTAAATTAATAAGAAGTATATACTGTAATAAAGAACATATAAAATCTCTTGGTAAAAAATCACATCAAGCAGACGATAATATGATGAAAGAAGCAGAAAGATTATTAAACGAAGAGTTTGCAACTGTTTTGAATATTTCTCCTGATGAAGTTACTTCATATATATCAAGTCATATACCGCAATAAAGTATTTTTTATATTATCTCCTACTTAAAAAGTATAGCATAGTTAAAACTATAAAGAAAAAGAAAATAATATTTAAATATAATTTTACAATAAGTATTTATGAATATTTTATTGCTATTTTTAATTATTTCAGAATATTATTTATTCGCATTGTTTTACTAAAAATTGAATATATAATATTATAGGAATTATTAAAATGATGTTTATAATATACAATTCTTAAAAAATTAAATTATTATTGAAAATACTTTTTAATCAAGGGGATGATTGAATGGTAAGTTTAATAAGCATGTTGAAAATCTGAAGTAAAATTAATAATATTATAAGAGTATTATCATTTAAAATATATGACAATATAAAATATATTCTAGTGTTAATTGATAAGGTGACTACTATATTAAATAGAAGTCACCTTATTTAATTTTACCTACATCGTAAAAATTTATATTTTATTAAAGTAAAATAGGCTCATTTAAGTTACACATAGTTTTAATTTCTATGTAAAAAATCTTATTTTTAGCTTCATATAAACAAACTTTAACTTAAATTTATCCAGATTATTATTTTTATATTATTGCTAGAATTAAGTATATTACGAAGATGTTTTTAAATATTAACATTAAATTATTTGGAATTATACTAATATAAACATAAGCTATATTTATTATAAATACTACAATTTAGCTATTTATTTAAGAAATAATTATTTTTTATAAATGAAAACATAGATTAGATAAATGCTTCTAGCTTAGAAGAGTACATTATAAATATAATCGACAAAATAAGACTAAATATATCTTTATAATTTGAATTGATATATTTGCTGTATATTTATAGTGTAACTTGAAAAATTATAGATATACAAAATTTAGAGTATTTCTAAAATAGTAATATATAATAATTACTATAGTTTGTTTTTAATCAAACTTTTTTATTTTAATTAAGTAAATATTAAGTTAACAGATAAAAAATGATGGATTTTAAAGAATTTAAATTTATTAAAAAAGTATTTACTACTTTTATTGTATTTATTTGACAATTTTATTGATTGTGTATTTAGAATAATTATGTTTAGGTGTAAATTTAGAATTTATAAGTTTAAGAAATAAAGTTATATCTTAAATATGAAGTATCTCTACTATTCTAAAAATTAATGAAATTTATTAAATTAATCAAAAAAATAACAATCATTTAAAAGTTAAAAATAGTTAATTAAAATTGATTAGAATATCCTTTTTTTTAATTTTATCATTGATAATATTTCTTAAATAATAAATATTCTTTGGTGGAGTATAGTCTAAATAATATAAGTTGCATATCAAAACCCTATCCAATAAATAATATGAATACATAGAACAACAAAATTTCATATCTAAAAAACTATTTTGAGGCTTAGTTTAACTTATATTTCCAGACAAAAAAATTATATAATATACTTGACAAGTATAATTTGATTTATTCTAATTATTTACTGTCGATTATTCGATTTTTTTCTTATTTTTTTGTTGCATATAAGTATGTGTTTATGGTACGATTTACATGGTGAAATAAATAAAGGGAGGTGAAAAATAAATATTCGTGAAAAAGTTTTCAAATTGAGGTATTTTATGGTTAATAAATTATAAATAGTATCACCTCAATTAATAATGTCAAAGCGAATATCTAGGTAATCACTTTAAAACAACAGTTTTTATATTTAGGTTCACAGAATTCATGTGTATGTTTAACAAGAAATAAATTTAATCTGTGAAGAGATAGTAGTTTATTTATTTAAGTTGACAAGTAATTGAATGAAGTATTTAGAAATTTTTCAAAAAAATAAAGACAGTATTTATTTGTATAAATACATGTTGCTTTATTCAAAACTCCTTTAAAAAGGCAATAGTAAGGTGATTACACCGTTTGCCATAAAAGGAGGAATTTAGTTTGTAAAATACTATCAAGTAAAAAAATAAGAATTGCATATAGTAAAGAGTTTCACATTTAATTAGTAGTAGTTAAATTAGAAAAAATTACTAGAGTGATGAATTTAGAAGTTAGATATAAAATTATCCATTGTGTTATGGCAATATTGTATTTAAGCTAAATAATAATTAATGAACTAATAATTTATAGTTTGGTTTTTTGTGGTGTCAATTTATAAAGATAACAGGTTATAAATATACCTGAAAATAATGAATTTATATAATTTAAATTTATAGCTATATTATTTTGAATTTATTGACAATAAAGATGTTAATCTTTATTCCATGAAAACATCTAGATTCTACAAATAAAAACGCAATTATCTTAATAATTATTACGAATTGTTTTACAAAACAATATCACCATATCTTTCATTGAAAGAAAGAGTCTGGATAAAACGTAGAAAATATAAAAATACAATTAAGAAAGGATTTAAACTTATGAGCACAACAGTAAATAAAAAGGGTAAATTCCCTATAGGATTTTATATCTGTGCAACAACTTTCTCGTTTGAAAGAGCAGCATATTATTCTGCAAAGTTTTTAATTTATATATTCCTTACAACAGCAATTGTTAAAGGTGGTCTTGGAATAGATAAAGGACAAGCAGCTATAATGCAAGCTAACCTTGTTGCATTCACATATCTTGCGCCAATAATTGGAGGATATATATCAGATAGATGGATAGGAGCTAGGTATACTATACCTATAGGTATGCTTATCATGGGGATAGGATACTATCTTGGTTCTATTGCAACTACAGCTTCTATGGTAAATGCAATGATAATTCTAGTTTCAATTGGTACTGCATTCTTTAAAGGAAATGTATCAGCAGTAAATGGACAACTTTTTGATAATCAAGAAGAACTTGATACAGCATTCTCAGTACAATATTCTTTTGTTAATATAGGTTCTTTCATCGGAACAACAGCAGTAGGTATACTTTATGCCAATACATTCATGAAAAATGGAGTATATGGTTTCTCTCAATGTTTCTTCATAGCAGCTGTTCTTTGTGTAATTGGTGCAATATGGTTCACATATGGATGGAGATTCCTTGGAAATGCAGGAAAAAGACCTTTTAAAGAAGGTGTGGTAGCTGAGAAAGTTGAAGAAAAAGATAATGCTCCTCTTACAAGTATGGATAAGAAGAGAATTTGGGCTATTATACTTATTTCATTCTTCTCTGTAATTTTCTGGTTATTCTGGTATCTAACTTATCTTGCAGTTTATGATTATGGTGCAGCGTTTGTAAACATGACTATTGGAGGATTTGACATTCCTTTAGCTTGGTTTGACTCATTAAATGCACTTGTATGTATTGTACTAGGTCCAGTTCTTGGAGCGTTATGGTTTAAACTTGCCAGTAGACCACAAGGTGATATAAGTTTATTTAAAAAGACAGGTCTTGGATTAATATTCTTAGGTCTTGCATTCTTAATGCTTGTTGGAGCAGAGCTTACAAGAGGTGTTGGAGCTCCTGAAACTGTTAAAGCTAGTATAATATGGATAATTATGTTTGGTATACTTCTAAGTTTTGGAGAAATGTTATTCTCACCACTTGGGAACTCTTTCGTAAGTAAGTATGCTCCTAAAAAACTTCTAGGTGTTCTTATGGGAGTTTGGACATTTGCTACTTTTATAGCTGGTCAAGGATATGGATATATATATGCATTTACTCTTAAATTTGATATGATTAAAGTATATACTATAATTCCAGTGATACTATTTGTTGCAGCTATATTATTATTCTTATTTGACAAGACATTAAGTAAACTTGTTGAGGAAGATAACTAATCAATAAATAACTATTATACTAATGAGATTAATTTAGTATAGTTATATTGTATTAGATTGATATAAAGCTAATTGGTAATAATCATAAAGTATTACTTTTTAACACGATATATGGTGAAATAAGTTTATTAAATAAAATATATAAATAAAAATACTAGTCAATTAAGACTAGTATTTTTATTTATTGTTAAATCAGATAAAGAATTAATACACAATTTCTCCACTTAAAATAGTATAGGCACTTCCTCCAATTTTTACAGAAGTGATATCATTGTTTTCTTTAGATATATTTACATATACCTTTCCAGGTCTATTTATAAAGTTTCCTTCTTCACCAATAAAGTCAGTTTTATCTAAAATATTGTGTTGTACTATATAAGATGATACACAAGCATTGCCAGTTCCACATACAGGGTCTTCTGTGACTCCAACATATGGAGCTATAGATCTTAAATGATAGTCACAATTTTTATCTATAGTTTCTATACAAAATGGAGTTATTCCAATTAGATTATTATCAGCACTAAATTCTTTTATTTTATTTAAGTCTGGAGAAATATTTTCTAAATCATCTAGAGACTTTAATCCAAAAACAAGCCACCAAATTCCTGTATTTACTTTCATAATTGGATATTCAAGAAGTCTATCTTCTTTTACACCTATCATTTGTGCAATCTCTTTTTTATAGCTATTTAGATTTTCGAATTTAGGAGGATTTTGTTCCATCATAAATATGTTTTCATTATCTATTTTCTTAAGTTCTACAGATAGTACACCAGCTTTTGTCTCTTGATAAAAGATATTCTTATTAGTATTAAGTTTTCTTTCTTCTAAAAGAGCATGGAATGTTCCTATTGTAGCATGACCACACAAGTCAACTTCTAAGCCAGGTGTGAAAAATTGAACCTTGAAATCTGCTACATCAGATTCTGAAACAAATGCAGTTTCTGATAAATTCATTTCCTTTGCTATATTCTGTTTGATTTCATCAGAAATATTGGACGCATCTGTGACTACACCAGCAGGATTTCCTCCAAAAGGTATTGTTGTAAATGCATCAACTTGTTTGATTTTAACTTTATTCATCTTTAAGACCCCCTTTTATTTTTTGTGAAATATAAATTTCATGTTGTATGTATTGATTTCCAATATATAAAATATTAGAATTTTTTGTCCAAATTGAAATAGCTTCATTACCTTCAGATAAATTTCCTGTTAATATTTCAGAATCATCTACAATTAAAAGAATACCTTTATAAAGTTTTTTGTTTTTAAGTGTAGTTTCATTACCTCCATGGATATGAATATTGCTTAGACCTTCTATCTTTTTATCTTCCAAAAGTAGTATTTCAACATTAACATTTTTTTTAGAAGCAGTTAAAAGCTCATCTTTTAGGTCAAGAATTTCTTCATGAGAACAAGAAATTATAATTTCTTGTTTGGCGTTATTTATCATTTCGATTGCTTTTTTTAATATATTTTTAGAGCTTTTTATGTTTAAAACATATTCTATACTTTTTCCTTTATTTAATACCTGTAAGTTGTTTTCTAGTTTGTCCATAGAATTATTGAATTCTTCTTTTTTACTTTTTAGTAATTCATTAGGGTTTATAGGTACATATTTTATAGGATCAGTTTCAATATTGATAATTATATTATTGTTAAGTAATTTTGTTATATTTTCGTAGACTTTTGATTGTGGTACACCTGATAATTTACTTATTTCATAACCAGTTAGAGGGTTTTCCTTTAGTAATGATATGTAGATTTGTGATTCATATTTGGTAAATCCTATGTTTTGTAGTTCGTTAACTATAGTATCCATATATAAACTCCTTTAACAAAAGTATAATAACTACCTTAGTAGGTACTAATATTATTTTATAAAGTATATATATAATTGTCAATCATACAAAGCAAAAAATTAAGTTATAAATTAGAAAAGTTTTTTAGTGTATTTTTGAAATGAAGCTCAAATTTAGTTAACATATATATAAAGTTTACAGATTTCTATAATTACTACATAAGTAACTATTGAATTTGCATAAATAAGTTTAATTAATGTTTGATTATGATGATAATCTTAAGAGTGTTAAAAATAGATGGTTACAAAAAAGTGACTAATTGAACTAGTACATAAGTCGTAGTATATTAATATCAAGAAAACAATAAAATAATAAAGGAGATATATATTATGGCAAAAATAATAAATAACAATGAATTTATAAATGAAGTAAATAACAAAGATGGATTAGTAGTGGTGGATTTCTTTGCTACATGGTGTGGACCTTGTAAAATGTTATCACCAGTATACGAGGCTTTAGGAAACGAAATGTCTGAAAAAGCAAATTTCTTAAAAGTAGATATAGACCAAAGTATGGAATTAGCCCAAAAGTTTGAAGTTTCTACAGTACCAACTGTAATAATATTCAAAGATGGTAAACCTATAGATAGATTAATAGGGTTTATACCTAAAGATAATTTGAAAAATAAAATTGAATCATATATATAACTAATTTCGATTATTTATAAGATTTATTTATGTAGTTACAAATAAGTGCCTAATTGTCAGTGATATTGGCTATTGATATTATATTTATATAAAAGAAAAAAGAAAGGTTACTAGAAAATAGGTGAGATTATGAGATACGACATTGCAATAATAGGAAGCGGACCAGCAGGACAAGGTCAAACTGCTGTATCTAGTGCAATTTCACATTTAGATAAACAGAAAATAAAAAAATCTGTACTTGTTGATACTTATTAAGTAAAAGTAAATAGTAGTACTAGTGGTTATAACTATAAGTTTATATTTATAATATAGTTAATAAATTTTTACATATATTTGAAATTATTATAAGTATTTATTGTTGTTTTATACAATATTAAAAGAAGTATTTAAAGTTAATAAAATAGAAATTACAGATATTATTTATTTAATACACTCCTAACACCAAAAGAAGTTATTTCAAAATAAAGATTTGACTACAGAAAAAAGTGGACTTTATCAGATGAGTCCACTTTTTTTGTAAAGTGTTGAATAGTCTATATGTAAATAAAAAAGGGTATCTCATTTATAATTTAAGAATATTGTAAGACATCCCCTTTTTAAGTGTGCAATAAAATTGTCTTTTTAGCTATTACTTATCTATTACTAAAAAGGAATAAAAAAATTTTATTTAAAAGCCAAATTTTTAATAGCATATAAATAATTCTCTTTCGTATTTTTAAATTTAATAAACTTAAGTTTTAGTTATGAGCTTGTTTAATATAGGTTATGTTCTTGTAAAGAATTTTGTTAATTAATTCTTATTAATCTATATTTTGGAATTATTAAATATGATGAACAAGTTAATAGTTATATTGGTAGAGATATTAAATAGAATATTAATTAAGCATAAATTTGACAAGTATGAATATTTGAATAATAATAAGGTTAGATTTTATATAAGAATTAAATAATTATAATATAATTAACATTCAATAAACATTAATTATATATAATGATTAAGTTGATATTTTATTTAGGAGATGATTATATGAGAGTATTAATAATAGAAGATAATAAAGAGCTTTCTTATAATATGAAGATAGGGCTGGAAAATGAAGGATTAGTAGTAGATATAGCAAATTGCGGATTAGATGGAGAAGAGAAAGCATTTATAAATGACTATGATGCTATATTATTAGATTTAAATTTACCAGATAGAGATGGAATAGAGATATTAGAATTTTTTAGAAGTAATAATCTAAATACTCCTATAATAATTGTAACAGCAAGAGATGGAGTAAATGAATTGGCAAAAGGTCTTGATTTGGGAGCTGATGATTATATAGTAAAGCCATTTCAAATTATAGAATTGAGAGCTAGGATACAAGCAGTTATAAGAAGATTTTATGGTAGGACAAATTCAAATATAGAGGCAGGTCCTCTTACAATAAGTCCATCATCTAGAAAAGTGTATGTGTATAACAAAGAAGTAAACTTAGGAACTAAAGAATTTGATATAGCAGAATATATTGCAAGTAGATATCCAGATATTGTATCAAGTATAGATATATCAGAACATGTTTATGATGAATACTTTGACCCATTATCATCTGTATTAAGGGTGCATATAGCTAGATTAAAAAAGAAATTAAGAGAAGTTGCAGGAAAAGAGATAATAATAACTACTAGAGGGATAGGATATTCTATATGCAAGGATTAAAAGATAAAAAAACTATAGTTTTAATTTTATATTCTGTTATAGTCTTTATAATTTTTACAGTAGGTTTGAAATATATTATAAATATATCTAATACAAGTAAAGAATTAATAGCTAATGATTCAAATTCATATTATGGAACGAATATAGATAATACTTATAACACTATGGAAGATAAGACTTTAGATAAAAGATTAAGTTTTGATTATAATATTGTACTTAATAGTAACTTTAATATAATTATAATGTTATTTTTTGCCTTTACAGTAACCTCTAACTTTATCCTTTTATCAATATTGAATAGACTAGAGTTTAAAGAAAGAATGGAGATATTAAATAATATAAATAATATAGAAGATGAAGACGAAGTGTTGAGTATAGACCCTATTATGTCTAAAGTATATAAAGATTTAAAAGATAAATTTGATTCTCATATTGAAGATTATAAAAGATTAAATTCATATTTATCTCATGAACAAAAAAATGCCATAGCAATACTTAGAACAAGCTTAGAATTAAGCGGAAATGAAGAACTATTGAATACTCTCAATAAAGTTGCAAATAATGTAGAAGATGTACTTGCAATAAGTGATACAAAAAATAATGAAGATATGTATGAAGTTGACATAGCTTTAATATGTGCACAAGTATGTGACCACTATTCTAAAGTATATGCTAATTTAAGTTTTGATTTTGATGAAGATGAAAATATGAGTATCTATGGGAAAGAAAAGTGGATTTATAGAGGTGTATCCAATCTTTTAGACAATGCAATAAAATATGGTGAAGGTAAAGATATATGTGTAAATGTGAAAAATCAAAAAGGTAGTGTTATTGTATCAGTAAGAGATAATGGCATTGGAATGAGCAAACAGAGTATGAAAAAAATATTTTATGATAGATATAGAATAAATGAATTAAATAAAGATGGATATGGTATAGGTCTTAGTTTAGTAAAACATGTATGTAACTTATGTAATGGATTTATATGGGTAGAAAGTGAAGAAGGTAAAGGGTCAATTTTTTATTTAGTATTTAAAGAATATAAAGAATAAATTAAGATAGATATAATAACTCTAAGACACGATTGAATTGGTAAGAGGAGATGTGAAGTGTATATTTTAAATAATGCAATCAAAAACTTACTTAGAAATAAATTGCGTAATTCATTTAGTACAGTTGTTATATTATTGATGGTCTTAGCAATATTAATTTCCTCAATAATAAATTCAAACGTTAATGTGATAAAGGCGAATTATGAGAAAAAATTTGAATCAGAAGTTCAAATTAAGCTTGATGCTAAAAAGATTGTTCAAAGTGATTCAGGAGAATCTCTAATAAAATATAGTAACTTGAGTGTAAATGATTATTTAAATTTTGCAAAGTCAAAATATGTAAAAAAAGTATCTTTTATTGGAAATATCACAGCACACTTTGATAATAAAAAATATAATTCTAATGATGACAGACAAATCTTATATGATGATATGAGGGCTGAAAATTGCGGGATTATGGGATATACAGAAAAGAATGAAAGTCTTAAGCACTATAATCTGGAAAAGGTAAAAGGGCGATTATTTCAAAAAGATAATGAATGTATGGTAAGCGAAGAATTTATTGATATTAATAAGTTGAAAATTGGAGACACGATATCTCTATTAAGTGATTATAGTACTAATACAAAACTGAATTTAAAAATAGTAGGAACATATAAGAAAAAAGATAATAAGAATGTTAACGATATAGAAATAGCTCAAGATGAAAGTATATATGATAATATATTAACTACGTATAATACTTTAGTAGAATTTGAAAAGAAGATTGAATCAGAAAATTCAATAATTTATACAAATGCTAGGTTTTTATTGATAGACTCTAATAGTAGAAAAGATTTTGAGAAAGAGGTAAGAGATAAAGGTCTAAGTGACATTTATAAAGTTACTATAGATGAGTTTGCGTACAGTAAATTAATAACTCCAATGCAACATTTGTCTAATATAGCTTTTACAGTTACGCTTGGAATATTAATATTAGGTTCGATATTATTGATGATAAATTCTATAATATCAATAAAAAAAATAAAGTATTACATTAGTGTGTTAATATTAACTGGAATGCCTAAATTTAAGATAGTTCAGAGTTTCATATGTGAAAGTATTATGATAACTTTAGTATGCCTTATACTTGGAGGAGGAATTGTAAGTATATCAGCTTCAAAACTATCAAATTATGTTTTTGAATATCAAAATCAATATAATGTAATACATAATGTTGATTTACTGAATAATAGAGAATATAAAAATATAGATATAAATAGTGATGATATCAAACAAGAAATAAAAAGTTTAAGAGATAAATTGATTCCAAATCTGATATTTAAGATAATTATTGTAGCGATAATATTGATATTATTAACTAGCATAGTGGCCATATATAGTACAATTGTATATAAACCAATACAGATAATTTATGATAGAAATTAGGTGATGTAGATTGGTAATACTAGAACTGATAGATGTTAATTACAAGTATGAGGGAAGTAATAAATATGTATTAAAAGATGTAAGTGCCAAATTTGAAACTGGAAAAATGTATGTTGTTATAGGAAAGCCTCGGGCAGGAAAGAGTACTTTGTTATCTATAATATCAGGTCTTGATGATTATACTGATGGAAGTATTATTTACAAGGGTAAGGATTTAAGAGATATAAATAAGGATATGTATAGAAATAAAGATGTAGGAGTCATATTTAAAGATTATAACTTATTAAATAATGAAACTATTTTGGAGAATATGTTTTTACCAATGAGAATTAGTGAAAATAAGAAAAAGAATAAGAGGGAAATAGCATGTAAAATTCTACAAAAGGTAGGAATTGATAGAGAAAAAGTACTGGATAGAGTAGAAAACTTATCTTATTATGATAAACAAAAAGTGTGTATTGCTAAGTCATTATCTAATAATCCTGACTTAATAGTATGTGATGATATTATAGAAAGCACGGATGATAAAAGTGAAGAAAGTCTAATAAATGTGTTTTACAATTTGGCACATAAAGATAATAAATGTGTGATAATAGCAACAAGTTCAGAGGAAGTTGCTTTATTTGCTGATGAGATATGGGGAATAAATAATGGAAAATTAATGTTTATAAAAAGTAAAGAAAAGAATATGGATTAAACTTTAAAGAAGTTGTTTCAGTTTATATTGAAATTATATGAAAAATATTTAAATTACACGAAAATGAGCTACAGTTGGGGGGAACTGTAGCTCATTCTATTTTGGGGGAGATAGGTTGAACTTATTGGTTATCCGTATCATATTTTTAGTATAGTCACTTATTTTAGATTATATACATTTTTTTATAAATTTTACATAAAATGTTAAATGTTATAATTGCTTAGATATTATTAGAAGTGATAAAGTTATAATTAGAGAAAATTAATGAAAAAATGTATTATAAATAATTGGAAAATATTATATAAGGTATTAAAATATTAATGTATTTACAGCAATTTAGGAAAAAATACGAAATCTATTCATAAATACAAAATAAAAATATAATTTAAAAAATATTTGATAAAAATTTCATATAAAGAATATTTTATATTAATCTCATTTTAGGTATATCTATTAAAAAAAAACTTATAATACAATATAATTTAAATTTCAATAAATACTTAATAAATGCGCATTTAGATACTTGAAAATACTGGAAAATATATGGTGTAATAAAAAATCTTGAATAACTTTAAAGAATTGAATATATATAATAAATATTTAAATATATTTAAATAAAAAAATACAAAAAACGACAATTATATAGTGTGCAATTAAAATATTTTGCAATTGTAGTATTATAGGGGAAAATGCAAAATATATGCGAAAGTGAAATTTTAAATATTGACATTAAATTAAATATAATATACTATGTAAGTGTGATGAAACATTTTTTTCAGAGGGGATTTATAGTGAATATAAAAAAAGTATTTAATAACAATGTAGTAGTAAGCTCCCTAGAAGATGGCACAGAAATAATTGTAACTGGTGCTGGAGTTGGATTCAAGAAAAAAGTAGGAGATTTGATAGATGAAAGTTTGATTTCTAAGAAATATTTTGTTCAAGATAATCAAAAAGACAAATACAATCAAATACTTAATAAAACCTCAATTGAATATTTTAAAATTTCAGAAGAAATTATAGAAAAAGCTAATGAAGTTTTAAATACTCAAGTAAATGATTCAATAATATTGGCTTTAACTAGTCACATAGAATTCGCTGTCCAAAGAGAAAAACAGGGTATAAAATTACCAAACCTGATACTTAATGAAACAAAACAACTTTATAGAGAAGAATTTGAATTTGGATTATGGGCAATTGATGAAATTGAAAAAAAGATAGGTATAAAGTTGCCTGAAGATGAAGCAGGCTATATTGCTATTCATATAATCAATGGATTAGAAAATTCTCAAAAAGATGAAGGTATTAATATACTAGAGTTTTCAAAACAAGTTGTTCAGATAATAGAAGAAGTACATGGATTTAAATTAGATGTAAACTCACTGAATTACTCTAGGCTTATAACTCACTTAAAGTTTTTCGTTCAAAGAATTTTAAGAAAAGAAACTTACAAAGATAGTGATGTTGAAGATATGTATAAACTAGTAAATAAAAACTATAATAAACCTAAAGTATGTACTGAAGAAATTGCAGCATTGGTATTAGACAGATTTGGATATAAAATTAGTAAAGAAGAAGAATTATATCTAATGATTCATATAAATAAAATAACAAACAGTGGTTGTTAGGATTGTAACTGATAAAGCAGGCAAAACCTAAGTCATTGAACTTAATTTTAGTTAAGTTTTTTGATTTAGGCTTTTTTATTGAATACAGACAGTGACTTTTAGGATTGTAACTGGTTAAGCAGGCAAAACCTAAATCATTGAACTTAATTATTAGATTAAGTTTTTTGATTTAGGTTTTTTTATTAAATAAACACAATGGATTTTAGGATTGTAACTGGTTGAGCAGGCAAAACCTAAATCATTGAACTTAGTTATTAGATTAAGTTTTTTGATTTAGGTTTTTTTATTAAATACAAACAGTGACTTTTAGGGTTGTAACTGGTTGAGCAGGCAAAACCTAAATCATTGAACTTAGTTATTGGATTAAGTTTTTTGATTTAGGTTTTTCTATAAATTAGATTATGTTTTTTATATAAAAATAGGAGGGTGAAAATATGAAAAAAAATAAGTTAGGTCTATGGAATTTCTTCCAAATGTTAGGAAAAACGTTTATGTTCCCAATAGCATTACTTAGTGTTTCTGGTATGATGCTAGGTCTTGGGGCTGGTTTTACAGATCCTAAGATGATTGCAATGGTTCCATTTCTAGGAAATGAATATGTTAATATGATTTTAAATTTCATGTTAACAATAGGATTATTTGCATTTAATAACTTGGGAGCATTATTTGCAATGGCAATTCCACTAGGATTATTAAAAAAAGAAAAAGAGTTTGGTGCATTTTCAGGTTTAGTAGGATTTATAGCAATGCATATAGGTACAAATTTTTATTTAACAAGAGCTGATTTATTAGTAGCAGCAGACCAAATGTCAACTAATGGTCAAGCCATGATTATGGGTATACAAACATATAACACAAGTGTTTTAGGTGGTATTATAGCAGGTTTAATTGTTTATGCAATGTATGATAAAGTTAGTAATTTGAAAATACCAGAATCACTAGGATTCTATAGTGGACCAAGATTAGTTCCAATTGTTAGTTTAATAGTTATGAGTATTGTGGGATTATTAATACCTATTGTTTGGCCACCATTTTTCAATGCGTTCCAAAGTTTAGGAAGATGGATTTCTTCAGCAGGGCCATTAGGATATTTTTCATATGCAGTAGCTGAAAGGGTTACAATACCATTTGGATTAAACCACCTTGTAACATCTGTATTCCGTTTTACACCAATAGGTGGAACTGCTGTTATTGATGGAGAAACATACTTTGGAACATTGAATATGTTTATGGCATATGTGGAGAATAATCAGATTATACCTCTTGATTTAGCTGGTAAAATGGAGCAAGGTAAATTAATGATTCAATATGGTTTAGCTGGAGCTGCATTAGCTATATATCGTACAGCAAAACCAGAAAATAGAAAAGCACTTAAAGGGCTTTTAATATCAGGAGTGTTGACAGTTATTATAGGTGGAATAAGTGAACCAATAGAGTTTTTATTCTTATTTATCTCACCAGCATTATTTGCTTTCCATACATTTATGAATGGTTTAGCAAACATGGTACTTCCATACTTAGGTGTATTGATGGGATTCACAGGAGATTTAATAGCATTTATAAGTTTTGGAGTCTTGAGAGGAACAGCTACAGGATGGCCAATAGCAGTATTAGTAGCAGCTTTATACTTTGCAATATATTACTTTGTATTTAAATGGGCAATTCTTAAATTTAATATAAAAACTCCAGGACGTGAAGATAAAGAAATAAAAGTTTCTGAAGGAAATGGTTCAGATTTTAAAAATCTATCTACATACAAAGGTCAGCAAATGATAGCAGCGCTAGGAGGGAAATCTAACATACTATCATTAGATAATTGTGTAACTAGATTACGTTTAAAATTACAAGATGTATCACTAATAAATGAAGATGCAATTAAAGAAGCTGGTGGTATAGCAGTTGTTAAATTAGATGAACACACAATTCAAGTAATTATAGGTACTCAAGTGTATTCTTTAAGAAAGCAAATGGATAAGGCGATGGAAGGTCATTTGGAGGAATGTAATGATTAACTTTGATAAAAAAGTAAACCGATTGGGTACATATTGTACCCAATGGGATTATGTAGAAGATAGATTTGGAAAAAAAGGATTACTTCCTTTTACAATATCAGATATGGATTTGGAATTTCCAAATGAGATAACAGAAGTATTGAAAGAAAGATTAAATCATAGAGTATTAGGATATAGCAGATGGAAGCATGATGATTTTAAAGATTCTATCAGAAATTGGTACTCTAAGAGATTTAATTGCAGTATTGATAGCAATTGGATATATTACAGTCCAAGTGTAATGTATTCAATTAGTAAACTCATTGAAATTTTTAGTGATGAAGGAGATGGAGTATTACTAAACACTCCTGCATACAATGCTTTTTATGAAGTAATAGGAAATAACAATCGCAATATTATAAAATCTCCTCTTACAAATAAGAATGGATTTTACTCTATTGATTTTGATGATTTTGAGAAAAAATGTAAAGATTCTAAGATATTTATTTTATGTAATCCTCATAACCCAACAGGTAGGGTGTGGAGTGAATTAGAGCTTATTAAGATTGTAAGGATTTGTAAGGAAAATAATGTAAAAATAATATCAGATGATATACATATGGATATTGTATATGATAGTAAAATGACACCTGTTTTAAATGTGGCAGACAATTATTTGGAGTCTATATTTATTTGTACATCAGCATCTAAGTCTTTTAATATACCAGCATTGACTGGGTCATATGTAATTATACCTAATGAAGAGATAAGAACTAAGTTTGAAAATATAACTAGATATCGTGATTTTGTAAATTCACCAGCTATACTAGCTATTTTGGGAACAATGACTTGTTATAATGACTGTGAATATTGGCTAGATGAGTTACTGAAATACATTAAAGAGAATCTTCAATATACAATTAACTATATAGAAGATAATTTAAGGCCATTAAAGTTGGTTATGCCAGAAGGTTGTTACTTTGCTTGGATTGATTTCTCGGAGCTTAAAATAAGTAGTGAAAAATTCCAAAATCTATTAATAGATATTGGTGAAGTTGCTATTATGGGAGGCAAGGTATATGGAGAAGAAAGTGAGTTTTATTTGAGGTTAAATGTGGCATGTTCAAGAGAAAAACTTGAAGATGGTTTAAATAGAATTAAAAAAACTATAGATTATATTGCAAAAAATATTTAATATAGAAGGGGAGATGATTATGAACTATTTAAAAACAATGGTTGATGTTATGACTACTGAAATGAATGCTATAAAGTGTTTAATAGATGAAGCAGGTATTGAATATGAAAATATAGTTAATGAAATTGCAAATTGTAAAGGTAAAGTGATTTTTATGGGTGTAGGTAAATCTGCACATATAGGTAAAAAATTGGCAGCTACATTTGCAAGTACTGGTACACCAAGTTTTTTTGTACATGCAACAGAGGCAGTACATGGAGATTTAGGAATGATTGAAAGTCGAGATATTACAATTTTAATCTCAAATAGTGGTAATTCTATGGAAGTTGTAAATTGTATAAAATATGTTAAGGCAATAGGTTCTAAAACAATTGCTTTTACCTCAAATAGAAATTCAGTATTGGCAAAGGAGTGCGATTATGCTTTAATATATCCTGCAAAGGGTGAAGCTGACCACTTAAATTTAGCACCAACAACATCATCTACGATTACTTTGGTTTTAGGAGATTCTATTGCATGTGCATTATCTAAAAACAGTAATTTTGACTCAGCTGATTTTTATAAATATCATCCAGGAGGAAGTTTAGGTGAAAAACTAAAGGCAGCTAATAATGGTTAAAAGTAAAAAGGAGAGTATATTTTATGTTTAAAATGTTTAAGAAAAAATCAATAAAATCACCAATATCAGGAAAGGTAATAGAGTTATCTAAAATACCAGATGCTGTATTTTCTCAAAAACTTATGGGCGAAGGTGTAGCTATAGATTCTACAGGTGATATTGTTTATGCTCCATATAATGGTAAGGTGGCAGTTTTAGCAGAAACTAAACATGCACTTGTTATAGAATTAGAAAATGGAATGGAACTTCTTATTCATGTTGGTTTAGATACTGTAAACTTAAAAGGTGAAGGATTTGAAGCATTAGTAAGTGTAGGAGACCAAGTAAAAGAGGGGACACCAATGTTAAAAATTGACCGTTCATTAATTGAATCAAATGGTATCTCACTTATTACTCCAGTTACAATAACTAATCATTCGGAGTACAATATGAATACATATAATGTAGGTAATAATGTAGAGGGTGGAAAAGATACTGTAATTGAGTTTAAATAAAAAGTATAAAATAAAAGATTACTGTCTATAAACTTATGTTGTACAATGTAAATTTAATATAAATATGTTAGATAAAAAGGGACTTACTTGATTTTAAATTGAGTAGTTCCTTTTATTTTATGTAATTAGTTTTACACTTTTTTATGTAATTAGTTTTATACTCTTCTCTTTGTATATAAGAATAGCTAATTATAAATAATAATTGTTCAAATAGAGATTTAAATATATTGTTTTGAGATACATTATAATTTAAACGGTGTATAATATATGAACTTCATAAACTTAAAATAGAAATGTTGACAATGATAATAAACTTTAGTAATATATGTTTATTGAAATAATAAACCATATACTGGAGGTGAATAATATGAAGATTGAAAATCTTTCTATTAAAGATATCAAAAAAGGTTATATATTCAATGCAGATTTAAATTGTTATAGTTGCATTATTTGTGGAAAAACGTATGAAGTAGGAGAAATATACAGAGTTGGTGACAGATTTTTTGAAGCATCAAGAGCTATTGAATTGCATACAGAATTAAAACATGGTAACTATTTGGAACAATTGGTCAATAATGATTCAAAGTACAATACATTAACAGATAATCAAAAACAATTATTTAAATTATTTATTAGTGATTTATCAGATAAAGAAATTGCAAAAGAGCTTGGTGTATCTACTTCTACAATACGTCATCAAAAATTTATGTTTAGAGAAAAAGCAAAACAAGCTAAGCTATACTTGGCTTTATATGAATCTGTATTTGAAGATAAATCTAATAGAGATAGTATTATAATACCAATCCACGAACATGCCAAAATGGTAGATGAGAGATACGTAGTAACTGAAGAAGAAAGAAAACACATTTTAGAAACATCATTTGAAAGTATGAATCCTCTAAAATTAAAAGCTTTTTCATCAAAAGAAAAGAAAAAAGTTGTTATTTTGTCTAAAATTTTAGAACAATTTGAGCAAGGAAAGCAATATTCAGAAAAAGAAGTTAATCAAATTTTAGAGTCTATATATTATGATTTTGCAACGATTAGAAGATATTTAATTGAATATGGTTTTATGAGTAGAAATAAAGAATGTACAAAGTATTGGTTAACATAATAAAAAGCCAAAACCTATCAGTATATAAAGCTATTTCTTGCTTGATTAGCTGTGAAAGGAGTTAAAAATGAATGATGAGTTGAAATCTATTTTGTACAATGAAGGTGTAGACATTATTCGTTTTGTTGATATATCTGAATTTCCAATAAATCAAACACTAGGCTTTTCTAAGGCGATTTTATTTTGTATAGGATTATCAAAGAAGTTTATTAAAGATATATATAATAATTTACCTACAGACAGAGATGAGTTTTTGGAAAAAGAGGAAAAGGTGGAAAAACTAGCTGATTGGATTTCTGAATATCTTCAAAAAAAAGGTTATAGTGCTTATGCTCAATCAGAAAAAAATAATATAGAACACAGATACATTGAAAGAGGATATATTGACCCTAAGATGCAATCAGGTATTAGCCCTTTACCACATAAGACAATAGCGAATATTAGTGGTATTGGATTCATGGGGAAAAATAATTTATTTATCACTGAGGAATTTGGATGTGCTTTTAGCATGTGTACAGTACTTACGGATGCACCAATTTCTGTTGAAAAGCATCCTTTGATTGCTTCAAAATGTGGTGATTGCAGTGTTTGTGTAGAAAAATGCCCTGCAAAAGCTATACATGGAAATGCTTGGACTTTTCAAGGGGGAAGAGAGTCTATAATCGATATTTCTAAATGTTTTTGTGTTTTAAAATGTATGGTAAATTGCCAATGGTCATTGAAATATGCAAATCAAAAACTATAATCTAGATATGAGATAGATATTTTTATTGTATTTTAGCTTTCTTAAAAAAATAAGCTTATAGGGTGCTTGATAATTGCACCCTTTTTAATATTATTAAATATAATAATTTAGACTGATGTTAATGATAGTCTGAATTAGGATTAATATTATCATGTTTTTTATCAAAGTCAAGAATAAAGTAAAAATAAAATAATATGTCCTTCTTTATTTTTCTAAAAATGTATTGTATTATTGATTCAGTGGTAAATACGATGAAATTAAGTTGGATAACAATAATTATTCAGTATTTACATTACATTATAAGTTGGTTATGTATATCAAACATAGAAGAAAAGTAACATATGATTTTGTGTGAAATGAACTAAAAAATATATTTATTCATATTACACCGAATTATGGAGTGGAGGAGAAAGATTATGAAAAAAGATACATCTCATGTAATTAAGCGGGCCGAGCGATTTCAGGTCATTTTGATTGGAGAAGGGCTTCTTGTAGGCGCTATAGCTGGTTTGATTGTACTTTTATATAGGATACTTTTGGGGCAGGCTGGTATCTGGCTTAACCAAATATTAAATTTTGCAAAAGGTTCAACTGTGAAAACAGCAGTTTGGTTTGCAGTGCTTGCACTGCTTGCGTGGATTGTATCAAGGCTAGTAAATTGGGAGCCAATGATTTCAGGTAGTGGTATTCCTCAGCTAGAAGGAGAGATGACAGGGAAAATCAAGCAAGTATGGTGGCGTGTGTTGCCAGCCAAATTTGTTGGAGGATTCTTATCGCTTATGGGTGGTCTTGCCTTGGGAAGAGAAGGACCTTCTATACAGCTTGGTGCTATGGCAGGAAAGGGTATTTCCAGAGCTCTTGATAGAGGAAAGACAGAGGAAAAGTTCTTGCTTACTTGTGGGGCAAGTGCAGGATTATCAGCAGCCTTTCATGCACCACTGGCAGGTGTCATGTTTTCACTGGAAGAAATACATAAAAACTTTTCAGTGTCTGTTTTGATTTCTGTGATGACAGCATCTCTAACAGCGGACTATATATCAGCTAATTTTCTAGGAATGGAATCAGTGTTCCAGTTTGATATTGGAAATGTGTTACCACAGAGTTATTATTGGTTGATACTGATTTTAGGTGTTGTGCTTGGCGTTATGGGGGCATTTTATAATTGGTTTACCTTATTTGTTCAGTCTTTATATAAAAAGATTCCCAAAATAGGTACATTTGGAAAAATATTGATTCCATTTTTTATGGCTGGTATTTTGGGTCTTTTGATGCCTGAGGTGCTTGGAAGTGGGCATAATCTGGTGGAAGCACTAACAAGCCATGAATATTTGTTGGGAATGGTAGTTTTGATTTTTGTCATCCGTTTTGTATTTTCGGCTGTTAGTTTTGGGTCTGGTGCGCCAGGAGGAATCTTCTTCCCGCTACTTGTTTTAGGAGCCTTTATTGGGGGAATGTTCGGAATGGTAGGTGTACAGTTTTTTGGAATGAACTTAGACTATGTCAATAATTTTATACTTCTGGCTATGGCAGGGTATTTTACTGCCATTGTACGTGCGCCTTTGACTGGAATTATATTGATTTTTGAAATGACAGGTTCTGTCAGCCAGATGCTTTCCCTATCCGTTATTTCAATTGTGGCGTATATTGTGGCTACACTTCTGAAATCTAAGCCGATTTATGAAAGTCTTCTGGAGAGATTACTTGAGAAAAATGGAGAACCTGTTCATAGAGAGAGGGGAGAGAAAATACTAGATCAGTTTTCCATTATGTTTGGTTCTCCTGTTGCTAACAAAGCAATTCAGGATATTCAATGGCCAGAAAATTGTCTTTTGGTAGCCATTCAAAGAGGAGGAGAAGAAATTATTCCAAAAGGAAAAACAATTCTTAAGGCAAGTGATATAATTGTTACCATGACAGATGAGAGAGACAGTAGTGTTGTGTATGATAAAATGGAAAAACTTTGCAAAGAAAATACATCATATATTGTCTAGGGATAATAAGCTATAAAAAAGATGTTTTCTGTGTGAATGAAAACTAGTAAATAATGTGTGTGTAGAATGTGGTCTGGACAATTCTAAGAGTGATATCAGCTATACTTTTAGATGGAGGTTAAATTATGATAGTAAGTGTAAGTAGAAGAACTGATATACCTGCTTTTTATAGTAAGTGGTTTTTTAACAGACTTAAAGAGGGTTTTGTGTATGTTGTTAATCCGATGAATCCAAAACAAGTCAGTAAGATAGAGTTAAATCCACATACTGTTGATTGCTTTATATTTTGGACAAAAGATGCAACTCCAATGATATGTGATTTGAACAAATTAAAAGACTACAAATATTATTTTCACTATACTATAACTCCATATGGTAAAGATGTAGAAACACGAATTTTAGATAAAAAGAAGATAATAGAGTCATTTAAAGAATTGTCTAAAAGCATAGGAAAAGAAAGAGTAATTTTGAGATATGACCCAATTTTTCTAAATGAAAAGTATAACTTAGATTATCATATAAAAGCATTTGAGAGATTATGTAGTCAACTTAATAGATTTACAGAAAAATGTATAATAAGTTTTATAGATTTATACAAGAAAACAAAAGTTAATACAAAGTCATTACATATAAAACCTATACAAATTAAAGAAATAGAAATATTGTCGAAGGAACTTTTTAGAATATCTAATAAGTATAATATAACACTTGAAATATGTTGTGATGAATATAATTTAAGTAAGTTTGGCATTGGAAAAAGTAAATGTATTGATGATAAGTTAATATCAAAGATTATAGGTAGTGAAGTGAAAGTCAAAAAGGATGATACACAAAGGGATATTTGTGGATGTGTTAAGAGTATTGATATAGGGCAGTACAATACTTGTAGACATTATTGTTTATATTGTTATGCTAATTTTAATTATACACGAGTAGAAGAAAATTGTAGACTATATAATGAAGAAAATAGAGTACTTGTAGGTGCTATAAGAGAAGATGCAAAAATAACTGTTAGAAATATGAAGACTATTAAAATAGATAAAAACAATAATAATCAGATTAGTATATTTGATTAAAAGTAAATATAAAATGGTTACTACTTTAATATGTTGAAAAAATATATAAAAAAGTAAATGTAAAATAAACACTATTTTAATGTGTTAAAAAAATATAAAATTGTAATAATAGAACAAGTATAAATAGATATTTTCTATAAGATAATAATTACTATAAAATGTATGGGGTTATGACAATGCTCTAGAGAGAAGCAATTCAGTAATTGTACTGTTTAGCTTCTCTCTTTTAATATTTATTACTATTTATGGTTTTATTAAGATTCATCCATAAGTGATAAATTAGTGGCAATATAGACTCTTAATTATAGCTAAATCAGTGATAAACACAGTATTTTAGAGGATAATCAATTTTTCATTTTAATTTATATAAATAAATATCTATTTTATTGTGCTTAACATAAAAACACCAAACATGATTAATATTATTCCAAGAAAAATAGCAAGCCACTCTCTTTTATTTTTCTTTTCTTTAAAGAAGATAATTCCTCCTAAAGTAGCTACTATAACACAACTCTGAGAAATAGAAAAACTTATCGTAACTCCCAAAGTATTGGTTGTAATAAACATACCTAAATTTGCTATTGACCACAATACTCCAGTAATTAGATTAAATAAAACATTTTCCTTATGTAAAGTCTCTCTAGAAAAATACTTAACAATAATTGATGCAGTTATTAACATCCCAACAGATTGAGGCAATATAATTCTATATCCTTCAATTGAAAATATTTGATTAGCTACAACATATAGTGCTAAAAACAAGGATGATAATAATGTAACTCCAATACATTTCAACATATTGCTATTAGTAGATTTTTTTGTTTGATAATTTGTGAGAAGTATACCTATTATTATACATAAGATTGATAAGGTGCCAATCAAAAACATTTTAGAACTAGTCCATTCATTAAATAAGATTGCAGCTAGTAAAGTTGTAAAAGTTAATTGTGAACCATTTGAAATTGGCATTACTTTAGATACACTAGCAATTTGAATTGCTTTAAACTGCATTAACTGACCTAAACTCCAAAATATCCCAGAAATCATACTCACGCAAAATGAAAAAAATGTAATCTCAGGATGCATAACTAAAGTTATTATAGTGGAAAATATAAACGCACTTATAGAGGTACCTAAAAGTTGTTCGTAGGGAGAACTTTTTTTGAGGTTTGCAGCTATGGGCATTAATCCCCACCCTATTACAGGAAGTAATGCAATAATTATTGTCAGCATTAAATTATTTCCTTTCATATTAAATTTAGACAGTTTTTAATTTATCATCTAAAATTAAAGTATTCAATACATAAAAATTACCGTATTTAATCAGGAAATATTAGTAGTTTTGTAGAAAAACATTTTCCATTAAAATAAAAACAAAGGGAAGGAGTAAGTTTGAAAATGTTAACTGATATGATTCAAAATCGTGAAATTAGAATAATAAAGTTTTTATTAAAAGAAGGTCATACAACTGTTAAAGCAATAGCAGATGATTTAGATGTTTCAGAAAAAACAGTTTCAAAATCTCTCAAAGAAGTAGAAATAGTACTTAAAAAGATAGGTCTTTCTTTAGTGAGAAAACCTAAAATAGGTGTTTATATTGAAGGAGATTTAAGAAAAATACTTCCTTACCTAGATAATAAAGGAAGTCAAATTCCTACAACAAGAGAGGAGAGAGTTATATATATATACTCAATTTTGTTAAAAAGTAATGATTATATTACTATACAACAACTTTCTGAAGAATTATATATAAGTCGAGGAACAATTGAAAGAGATTTAGCTGAGGTTGAAAAATTACTAAAAAGTGAAGGAGTTTCTATATATAAGAAACCTAGTAAAGGAATTAAATTGAATATAAGTGAAAGAGACAAAAGACAGCTTACTGCTAAGTTTATACATAAATTTTGGAGTAGAAATTGGTATATTAAGCAAGAACAAGAAAGTTTTTATCAAGCTTTTGAGAAGATACAAGCAGATGTGAATGGTATCTTTTTTGAGGATGATTTATCTATCATTATTGAGATTCTTAGAACTTTTAGTGAGGAAAGAAAATTTGAGTTTTCTGATTATGAATTTCAATCACTGGTTATTCATTTAGCTATAGCAGTAGAAAGAATTAGAAAAGGTGAATATATAGAAGAAAATTTATATACTAATAAGATAGAAAATAATCAAATGCCAAATACAAATTATCTAGCAAAGCAACTAGAAGAAAAATTTTCAATATTATTGCCAAATTCTGAAATTGGATATATAAATCTGCACTTAGTAGCTGCTGACCAGCATAGAAACACTACTGAACTAAAAAGTAATTCAAGTAAACCTTATGAAGCGAATACAAACAATATCTCAAATCTTCGAGAAATTATCAAAAATACATTGTATAAGACAGCCTATGATAAAGATTTAATTGATGGATTAACTACACATATACATTCGTCGATAAATAGATTGACATATGGTCTTAGTATCAAAAACCCATATGTAAATACAATTAAGCAAAACTTTTCTCTATCATTTGAACAAGCTTTAAACTTGAAAAAAGTAATTGAATTTATATATGATATTCGAATAAATGATGACGAATGTGCTTATATAGCACTACATTTTGAAGCTTTTAGAGAAAGAATGAAAGAACTACCACAAAGCATTAGGGTAATTCTAGTATGTAGTACAGGGTTAGGTTCTTCTAGGTTATTATCTGCAAGGTTAAAAAAATACTTCCCTATGGTAAAGATTGAAAAGATACTTTCTGTCCAAGAATTAGTATCTAGTAAAATTGATGCAGATTTAGTAATCAGTACTATTTATTTAGAATTAGAAACTATTCCAACTATAGTAGTTAGCCCTATTTTAAATGAAAATGATATAAGAACTTTAGAGAAAAACATACAAAATGTTCCAAGAACTACTTCTGGAAAATCTAAATCTTTTAAAAAGTTAATATTTGAGGAAAATATTTTGTTAAATATTGAGGCATCAGATTATGAAGATGTAATTAGATGTATAACAGATAACTTAATAAAAAGAGGTTATGCGAAAGAAGGTATAGCTGAAAGTGCAATTGAAAGAGAAAATTTATCTTACACATCTTTTCAATATATAGCTACACCTCATGCTAATCCTAGTTATATTAAAAAATCTAATATATCTGTTGCAACTTTAAAAAATCCTATTATATGGGGAAATGAAAATGTAGAAGTTGTTTTCTTTATTTCATTAGAAAATGACAAAAATTTGGAGCTTGATGAAATATATGAAGTTTTTTATGACTTCATTGACAATAAAAAAAATATAAATAACATATTAAGTGCAACTTCACCAAAAGAAGTGTACGATTTGCTAATGGAGGAGAATATATAGTGAAAATATCAGATGTATTGAAGGAAGAGCAGATTGTTTTTAATCTTGATGCAACTACCAAGGAAGAAACAATAAAAAAATTAAGTAGTATATTTGTTGAAAATGGGATTGTGGATAATGAAGAAGAATATGTTAAGTCTGTTTTAGAAAGAGAAGAACATGCAACTACAGGTATTGGGAATGGTATTGCTATTCCTCATGGGAAAAGTGATGCTGTTAAGAAATCTTCTATAATATTTGCAAAATCCAAAAATAAAATTGAATGGGAAGCCTTAGATGAAAAACCAGTAGATAGCATTTTCTTGTTGGCTATAAGTAACATTGATAAAGACAGTAACCACCTTGTCTTATTGTCTAAATTGGCAACTAAGTTAATGGATGATGACAATGTGGATGCATTAAAATTAGCTGATTCAGCACAAGAAGTAATTAAAATATTTAATGAGGGAGAAATGTAGAGATGAAAAGAAAAATTATAGCAGTAACAGCATGTGCAACAGGGGTTGCACATACATATATGGCAGCACAAGCATTAAAGAAGGCTTCAAAAAAAATGGGTCATCTTATAAAAGTTGAAACACAAGGAGCAACTGGAATTGACAATGAATTAACTGAAAAAGATGCGCAAATTGCAGAAGTAGTAATATTTGCTGTAGATACTAAAGTTAGAAATGCTGAACGTTTTGAAGGCAAAGAAATATTAGAAGTACCAGTTAATGCACCTATAAAAGATGCAGAAAAGGTAATCAATGATGCACTAAAGTTAATTGACACTAAATAAATGGAGGGAAATATAATGTTAAAAAAGATAGTCTCTGAGTTAAAAAAGCATGTTTTAACAGGAATCTCATATATGATTCCATTAGTAATTGCAGGTGCTATGATAATGGCAATATCTCGTGTAGGGGGTTCTTTATATAATATACCAGATATATGGGACGTTAAATATGCAGAAAGTGCTAGTAGTATTGTTAGATTATTACATGATTTAGATGGTTTTGGAGGCACTGCTTTAGGATTAATGTTTCCTGTAATTGCAGCCTTTATAGGATTTTCTATAGCTGATAAATTAGCTATAGTACCAGGACTTGTTGGAGGTATGATTGCTAAGGATATTGGAGCAGGTTTTTTAGGAGCTTTAGCAGTTGGTTTAATCGCAGGATATACATGTTTATTTATTAAAAATAATGTTAAATTACCAAAGTCAGCAGCTTCAATAGTACCAATATTTATAGTACCAGTATTTGGAACATTAATAACTGTTATATTAATTAATTATGTCATAGGCATTCCTTTTGCAACATTAAATACTGGCTTAGAAAATTGGTTAAATGGATTATCAGGTACAAATCAAATATTGATGGCAGCTATTATTGGAGCAATGATGGCAGTTGACCTAGGTGGGCCAGTTAATAAAGCAGCTTTGACAACATCACTTGCATTATTAACAAGTGGGATTTACGCACCTAATACAGCAGCAATGGTAGGAATTGTTATACCACCACTAGGCTTAGGTCTTGCTACTATATTAGCAAAACAAAAATATAATAAGCAGCTGCGTGAAGCTGGTAAATCATCTCTTATAATGGGGTTGATTGGAGTTAGTGAAGGAGCAATTCCTTTTGCAGTAGAATCTCCATTAAAAGTAATACCATCATGTGTAATTGGTACAGCAATTGCCTCAGCTATGGCAGTTGGATTAGGTTCAGTGAATGCAACTCCAATTAGTGGATTTTATGGATGGTTTACAGTAGAAAACTGGCCAATGTATGTATTATCAATTGCAGTAGGAACAGTAATTGTAGCAGGTTTAGTTATAATATTACGTGGAAATCCAGTTATCGAAGATGATGAATTTGAAGATGATGAATTTGATGAAGCAGAATGGGAATCTTAAAATTCAATAAAAATTTAAGAAAAGTAATAATTTAGGTTTAATATAAATTTTATAGTTAGTATAAGTTTTGAGTATTGTTGAGTCTTGATTACAGCCTAAAAATATTAAAATGAAGAAATAGAGGAGCATAAATGATAAAAGCACATATTGTTAATCATACACACTGGGACAGAGAGTGGTATTTTACTTCTGGAGATGCATTAGTACTTAGTGAGCAATTATTTACAGATATAATTGATGAGTTAGAGCGTAATCCAGATGTAAGTTTTGTACTTGATGGACAACTTTCTATTTTGGATGATTATACACAAGTACATAAAGAAAAAATAGAAAGTATTAAAAAATTAATAGAAGAAAAAAGATTATATATCGGACCATGGTTTACACAAACAGATGCATTCTTCGCTAGAGGGGAATCTATTTTAAGAAATTTAATGATTGGAATATTTGAAAGTAAAAAGTATGGTGAGTACATGAAAATCGGGTATTTACCAGATACCTTTGGTTTTAATGCACAGATGCCTATTTTATTAAGACATGTAGGGATTGATAATATTTTCTTTTGGAGGGGTATCCACTTAGGAAAGCAAGTTCAATCACCGTATTTTAAATGGAAAAGTTTAAATGGAGAAAAGTATATATATGCTGTAAATATGCCACATGGATATGGAACTGGTATGCTTTTAGAACCTTCACCAAAGTATGTCAATGGACGATTAGACCCCGCTATTGATTTTATTAAATCATATAGTGATGTAGAAGAGGTATTAATACCTTCAGGAAATGACCAATTAAATATAATAGGTGATTTTAAAAATAAAGTTGAAGAGATTAATAATATTGGAAAGTATTCTTATATAACAAGTTCATATCAAGACTTTTTGAAATATGTAAAATCCATAGAATCATTAGAAAGCTACAGAGGTGAATTTAGAGAACCAGTGCTTGCAAGAATACATAAATCAATTGGTTCTAGTAGAATGGATATAAAATTAGCATGTGATAAACTTGAAAATAAATTAATTAAGAGAATAGAGCCATTACTAGTAATTGCTAAAAAGAGTGGAATAGAAATAAGCAATCAATTATTAATAAACACATGGAAAAAGCTTTTAGAAGGGCAAGCTCATGACAGTTTGGCTGGTTGTGTAACTGATACTGTAACAGATGATATTCTTCACCGTATAAGAGAAGCTAATGAAATCTGTGATAGCATTGAAAATACTATTGTAAAGAAAATTTCAGAAGGGCTTAAGTTATCTCAAAATGATGTATTAGTGTTTAATTCAGAAGCTAAAAGATTTAATGGATATAAAGAAATACAAGTAGTGAGTAATAGTAAAAATATTTGTTTTAAAGAAAATTTAGATGCTACTATAATTGAAGAAACTTACATACAACCAAGAGAAAATGTATTGGAAGAGACACCTGCTGGTAATATATTTATTGAAGAACCAGGTTATTATATACTAAAAGTAAGAATAAATATACAACTTCCTGCACTTGGTTATAAAGTTATTAGTTTTGAAACAAGTAATAAAGAGATGTTGTCACTTAGTGAGTCTAATAATACCTTTATATCTAACGATAAATACAAGGTAATATATAAAGATGGAAGCTTGGATTTACAACTTAAAGATGGAACTTATATATCAAACTTTTTAACTTTAAAAGATAGCGGAAATGCAGGAGATACTTATGATTTCTCACCATTACAAGATGATGACGAGATAGAACTTTTGTTTAATAGTGTTTCGACAAAAAGAACTTTAGGATATGAAAAGATAGTAGTTGAAGGTACAACTTTACTACCACTTACATTGGAAGATAGAAAAGATAAAAATCTCAATGGAAAATTAAATGTAAGAGCTAGCATTATTTTATCAAAAGATAATCCATTGATAGAGGTAAAACTTCATGTCAACAATACAATATGTAATCATAGATTACGTGTTCATGTAAAAACGGATATAAATGATAATAAAAATATAGCATCATTACCATTTGGATATATAACAAGAGAAAATGGGGTTTTAAGTAATTGGGAAAATACTTATAGTGAAATGCCTATAGATTTGGAACCTTTGGAAAGTAATATTACACTTACTAATGATAAGAGAAGTTGTACTGTCTTTACTAGAGGAATAAAGGAGTATCAACATGTCAATGATGAAATAGCGTTGACTTTACTTGCTACTACAGATGAATTAGGAAAACCTGATTTATTATATAGACCAGGACGTGCTTCTGGAGATACCACTAAAAAGGGACATATCAGAATTAAAACTGAAAAGGCACAAATACTTAGAGAAGTAGAGTTTTCATTTGCAATATATATGAGTTCTAAATCTTTTGATGAATCAGAAGTTGCAAGTTTAACTCATAACTATTTGCAAGAATCTATAAATTATCAATTACAGGATTATAACTTCTTTTTATATCGTATAGATAATAAGATTCAAAGGTCAATTGTTGAAAAATCTGTGAACAGAGAGTTAGAGATAATATCTTTACCAGAAAATTATCTTGTATCAGCATGTTATCTTTCTTACTATGATAAAGAGAAGTTTGTAATAAGGTTAGAAAATCCAACAAGTGAGAAGTTGATATTAGATGAGCAAATATTTAAAGATAGAAACGGGAAAGTTATAAATGCAATAGAAGAATTAGAGGAACAACAAATATATGAAATAGCACCTTTTGAAGTTATTTCAATATTATTAGATTTATAAGTGTAAAAGTAAGTTTATCATTTAATAATCTGGCAGATAAATATCTGTCAGATTTTTTAATTTGTATAATTTTGGGTAGATATCAAGGTATGGGTTTGATGTTGTATATAGAAATTATTAAAACAGGATAAAGAACTTAGATAAAGAATTATTATATAAGAGCTAAATTTATTTAATATAGTTAACTTTAATTTTATGTAGTTATAAATATGTAGTTACAAAAAAGTACCCAATTGTGATGCATTTATAAAACTGATATAGTAATTATATGAAACCTCAGAAATATTTTAAAACTAAAATATATATTAACAACCTTAAACTAGTAAATCTCAACACATTTGTAACATTTATAAATTAAATAAAAGCATGTCTTAATAATTAATAAAAAGAAAGAGGAGATAAAATGTATAATATAGATGATATGATATATGACTGTCCAGTAGAGGCATTATCAAGCATATTAGGTAAAAAATGGGTAGCTATAATAATATGGGAGTTACAAAAAGATAAAAAAAGATTTGGAGAATTACAAAGAGCCATTCCAGAATGTAGTAAGAAAATGTTGACTCAACAATTAGATTTTTTAATTGAGCAAGGAATTATAATCAACAATAAAAAATCAATTAATAATATTGTAGAATCAACATATTTTTTAAGTGAGTCAGGGGTACTATTACTTCCTGTTATGGAAAAGATGATTATGTGGAGCAATAATAATTTAAATTGCGATAAGTAAGCTTTTAAATTACTTTTGAATTTACAGTGACTTAATTAGGCTATCGTGAGAATAAAAGTAAAAGCAATAAAAGGACATAATTTTTTATTGTAATAATGTAAATAGAATGAGGAGGAGCTTTAATTTGCAAAATATAAATTTATTTGTGGTATTTATAGAAGGGATATTATCGTTTTTTTCGCCATGTATATTACCAATACTACCTATTTATCTAAGTATACTGTCAAATAGTAGTGTGGAAAATTTAAAAGAAGGAAAAACTAATTTTATAAAAAGTTCTCTATTTAAAAATACTATCTTATTTACTCTAGGAATTTCAACAACCTTTTTTATATTAGGTTCATCAGTAAGAGTATTGAGTATGTTTTTTAATGAGAATAAAGACTTAATAATGTTTATAGGTGGGATTATAATTATTATCATGGGATTGTTTTATATGGGAATAATTAAGTCTTCAATACTAAATAGAGAAAAAAGATTAAATGTAAAGTTTAAAGAAATGAGAGCAATAACAGCATATTTACTTGGATTTACATTTAGTTTTGGGTGGACACCTTGTATTGGGCCAATATTAGCATCTGTATTAGTAATGGTTTCTAGTTCAACTAATCATTTGAATGCAAATCTTTTAATAGTAGTATATACCATTGGATTTATTTTGCCATTTATAATTACAGCTATGTTCTATAGTAAGTTGTTTAAGACTATAGATAAAATAAAATCTAATATGGAAATTATTAAAAAGATAGGTGGAGCTATACTTATAATATCAGGAATATTAATGATGATAAATGGGTTTGAAAGTGTGAGCAAGCATTTTAATGTTCCACAAAAAAATAAAGTTGAAAATAATCAAAGTGTGAATCAAGAAGATAATAAACAAGGAAATTCTAATGGCAATACACAAGAAGAGTCTGGTAACAGGGATAATAAAAAAGAATCTAATAATGAAAATAGTGATAACGGCTCTAATGATGAAGAGAGAATAAAATCTATTGATTTTACTTTAACTGACCAATATGGTAAAACACATAAATTAAGTGATTATGAAGGTAAGGTTGTGTTTTTAAATTTCTGGGCTACATGGTGTCCTCCATGTAAAGAGGAAATGCCTCATATAGAGCAGTTGTACAAGGATTATAAGAAAAATAATGAAGATGTAGTAATTTTAGGTGTAGCATCACCTAATTTAGGTAGAGAAGGTTCAAGAGAACATGTAATTAACTTTTTAAAAGATGAAGGCTATACTTTTCCCGTTGCACTTGATGAAGATGGAGAATTAGCATATCAATATGGAATTAATGCTTTTCCAACTACATTTATAATTGATAAAGAAGGATATGTAACACAGTACATTCCAGGAGCAATGAATAAAGAGACTATGATGTCTTTCATTGAAAATCAAAAAAATAAAAAGTATTAATATAGAAGGTTACAAAAAAGTACCTAATTGTACCACCTAGAAAATCTTGTTATAGTAAGAGTATAAATAACAAAGGAAAGGGTTGAAATTTATATGAAAAAAACATTTGATGCAATAATAATAGGATTTGGAAAAGGTGGAAAGACATTAGCAGGAGATTTAGCTAATAGAGGATTAAAGGTAGCTTTAGTAGAAAAGTCAAATAAAATGTATGGAGGAACATGTATAAATGTAGCATGTATCCCAACTAAAAGCTTAGAAAATTCAGCAAACAATGTAAAAAATATAAACTCTTGGAATGATGCACAAATCGAATATGCAAAAGCTATAGAAAAAAAAGAAACTTTGGTTACAAAGCTTAGAGAAGCTAACTATAATAAATTAAATTCAAATGATAATGTAACTATATTTACAGGAATGGCGACTTTTATTGATGAAAATACAGTAGAAGTAAAAACTGAAAATGAAGTTTATGAATTAGTATCAGAGAAGATATTTATCAATACTGGCTCAAAATCATTTATACCTAATATAAAAGGTATTGAAAACAATAAGATAGTATATAATAGTGAATCTCTTATGAATTTAAGAACCTTACCTAAAAAAATGACAATTATAGGTGCTGGGTTTATAGGTTTAGAATTTGCAGGCATCTATAGTTCCTTTGGAACAGAAGTTACAATATTAAATTCAAATAATGGGATTTTACCAAATGAAGATATTGAAGATTCAGAAGAAATAATAAAATTACTTGAAAAGAGAAATGTAAAAATTATAAATAATGCAAAGGTAAAAGAGATTAAGGAAGTTTCTAATTTAGCTACAGTAGAATATGATATAAATAGTGAATTAAAGGAAATAACAAGTGATATAATACTTGTTGCTACAGGTAGAAAAGCAAATACTGAAGGTTTAGGACTTGAAAATGCAGGCATAGAGTTAAATGAAAGAGGATTTATTAAAGTATCAGATAACCTTAAGACTAATAAAAAACACATATGGGCTATAGGAGATATAAATGGAGGTCCTCAATTTACTTATATATCACTAGATGACTATCGTATAATAATCAATCAATTATTTGGAAATAAGACTAGAACGACTAGTAATAGAAAAAATATACCAAATGCTATATTCATAAGTCCAGCATTTTCAAGAGTTGGTCTTAATGTTAAACAAGCAAAGGAAAAAGGATATGATGTATTAGTAGCAAAGATGCCAGTTGAGGCAATTCCAAGAGCTAAACAAATTGGAAAGACAGATGGATTTATAAAAATCGTAATAGATAAAAATTCCAATAGGATACTTGGTGCTAGCATGATATGTGAAGATTCTAGTGAGATTATACATTTAATTCAGTTAGCCATAGATTTAGAAGTAGAATATACATATTTAAGAGACCGTGTTTATGCACATCCAACTATGACAGAGGCTCTTAATGATGTTTTATCTCCTAATATGATAAAGGAAGTATAGAATAAGTGTAATATATAAATAAAGTCTAAAATTATCATTATAAATAAATTTTAAAGAAAGGATACTATGAGAAGTTACTAATAGTATCCTTTCTTTACATTATAAAGTATAAATATAGTAAAAAAGTAATTATTTTGTATTTAAGAGAGTATTAAAAGGTATAATCTAAATATTGAATAATATAAATGGATAAGATAATATTAGCAAACTTCATATTAAGGCGGTGAAATATTCTATGAATAAAATATCTAAAAGAGGCTTTGATGAGAGTGATAAACGATGGTTTTCAAGTAAAGAACTTGTAAGACTTGTAAAGGCTCAAGAAGAAATAGAATGGTTAATAAATAGAGATTATAAAATAGACCCAGTTGTAACTTTTGTGGGAGATAGATATCAGTTTTCAATAAGACAAAGAGATGCACTAAAGAGAGCAGTATGTACTGATGAAAAAAATAAAATAAGACAATCAAAGATACTTTCCTTAGATAAAATAAATGAAGGAATTATATACATAGATGGTTTTAATTTGATAATAGCTCTAGAAGTAGCATTATCTGGAGGAACTCTAGTCATAGGTAGAGATGGAAATATAAGAGATTTAGCAGGTCTTAGAGGAACATATAAAATTATAGATAAAACAGAAGAAGCTTTAAATCTAATAGGAAAGTTTTTTAATAAATATAAGGCTACAAAAATTAAATTTTACTTAGATGCACCAGTTTCTAATTCTGGAAATCTAAGATATAAGATATTAGAACATGCCAGGGTATGGAAAATTGAAACAGAAGTAGAGCTAGTAAAAAATGCAGATGTTATATTAGAAAAACTTGATAGAGTAGTTAGCAGTGATGCTGTTATAGTTGATAAATGTATAAGTTATTTTAATGTAGCTAGAAGTATAATTGAAGAATATATTAAAGATTGTAATATTGTAAATTTAAATGGATAATAACCTTTAATTATACAGAGTAAGTTTAAAAATAGAAGAACGAATATATATCGAATTTCATAAAGTATTGTAAAAAGACATATGAGAGGATGGGTATGTGTGAAGCTATTTAAAATAAACATTAAAAAATACAGAGCACCTATATATAAATATGCTTTAGTAAATGTAAATTTGAGGTCTGCGAAATCTACAAGTTCAAGTATTATAACTGTAATACCTAAAGGTTCTAAATTAGAGGTTCTAGATGAAGAAGATGATTGGATTAAAGTAATCTACAATTTTCAAGAAGGGTATGTATACAGAGATTTAATATCAGTAAGCGAATATGCTTGGAGTAATTTAAATTTAAGAGAAGATAAGTCTACAACTTCTACTATAATTACAGTAATTCCTGAAAAGTCTAGAGTCGAAGTTCTACAGGTAGAAGGGGACTGGAGTAAAGTTATATATGATGATAAAACAGGTTATGTTTTTAATTATTTCTTGTCAAGTGATGGAAATAAACCTAATGAATTAGATTATAAGTATTTTTACACTGATATGACTAAATTTGTTAATGAAAATAACATTAAAAGTACTAGTGACTATCTAATTACCACAGACCTTAAAAATAAATACACTTATATTTTTAAGAAAGATAATGGAGGTTGGGGTCAATTATATAAATGGGAATGTACTATAGGTAAACCTGAAACTCCAACTATAACAGGTATTTTTTATATAAGTGGGAGAAAACCTTCTTTTGGAACAGATGAGTATTCAGTTAAGTACGCTACTAGAATTAAAGGTGGGTATTATTATCATTCTGTGTTATATAATTCAACAGGAAGTTATATAATAGATGCTAGGCTTGGTGAAGCTCTTAGCCATGGATGTATAAGACTAAGTACAGAAAATGCTAAGTGGATATATGACAATATACCAGACACAACAACAGTTATAATTCATTAAAAATACTATTTATTAATTTTAAAGAGTTTGAAATTAAATTAAAAATATGGATTTAGTTTAGATAATAAGAGAGTGTCTATAATCAAATAAAAATATTTTGAGACACTCCCTTATAAATATACATAATTAATTTATAAGTGTGATTATATTAAGAGATTTTCTTAAATAATTCTATAATTTTGTCTTTATCAAAGAAAACAGGATTGGCTCCAGCACAAGCATCTTTCATAGAATTTTCAGCAAGCAACTCAAAATTAGGATTATCAACACCAACATCTTTTAAAGATTTTGGAATTCCTACCTCTTCTGAAAGAGCTTTTATTTTATCTATTACAAAATCAACACATTCCTTATCTGATTTGCCATGTATATTCATTCCAATGATCTCAGCTATTGGACGGAATTTAGAAGGTGCAGATTTAGCATTTTCTTCTTCAACTATTGGTAGCAACATAGCATTACATACTCCATGAGGTAAATCATATAAACCTCCTAATTGATGAGCCATAGCATGTACATTTCCAAGACCTGCATTACTAAAAGCAATTCCATTTAGAAAACAAGCATAACACATTTGTTCTCTAGCATCTATATCATTACCATCTTTAACAGCTCTAGGAAGATATTCAAATATCTGCTTTATAGAATATAGCGCAGTTGAATCTGTAACATCATAAGCTCCATTAGCCACTACAGCTTCTATAGCATGAGTCAGTGCATCCATACCAGTAGCTGCTGTCAAATTAGCTGGCTTACTAATCATTAATTCTGGGTCATTAACTGTCATTGTAGCTAGTGCATTTGTATCAACCATTATCATTTTTACATGCCTATCTTCATCCGTTATAACATAATTTATTGTAACTTCAGCTGATGTACCAGCAGTAGTAGTTATAGCAACTATAGGAAGACATTTTTTAGAAGTTTTATTTACACCTTCATAATCTCTAATGTCACCGCCATTGGTAGCTAATATAGAAATAGCTTTACCACAATCTTGTGGAGAACCACCACCTATAGTTATAACGAAGTCGCAATTTTCTGATTTTAGTATTTCAAGTCCATTATTGACATTAGTCACAGTTGGGTTTGGTTTAACTTCATCATAAATAGCAAAGTTCACACCTATTTGAGACAACATATCTGTTACTTTTTTTACAGTACCATTTGAAGTTAGAAATTTATCGCTAACGATAAATGCTTTTTTAGTGCCTAAGGATTTAATTGAGTCTTTAGATTCAATAAGACACCCTTTTCCAAGTAAGTTTATTGGTGGTACATAATAGATACTCATAGTTAAAATCTCCTTTTTTGAATTAATTTTTATGTACAATATACATACCTACAATAGTCTTATACTAATTCACATATTAGATATTGGTTTTTGAGGTTAAAATATATATCGTGAGTTTTTATATAAGAACTAAGTTCGTAATTACGATTATGATTAGAATTTAACATAGTATTTTTATCATGTCAATAAAAATATTAAAAATAAAAAAGAGCATAAAAAAACAAAGTTGCTGTAATTAAGTCAGCAACTTTGTTTTTATCAATCTAATTTATTATAATATCTTCATTACGTTCTTCCATCATAGATTGAATATTTTTTTGTGCATTTAGAAGTAATTTTTTTATCAGTTCTATTTTTTCTTCACTAGACCTAAAAAGTGGAAGTGTTACGCTAACAGCGGCCCTTATACATCCGTTTTTTCTTATTGGTACAGCAAGGCATTTTAGGTATTCCATTGATTCTTCACATTCTGAAGCTATTTGAGTTTCACGAACTTCAAGAAGCTGGTCATATAAAATATCAAAGTCAGTAATTGATTTTTTTGTAAATCCTTTTAATCCGTCTGGATATAAATTTATTAGTTTTTCCTTATCAAAATCACATAAAAGTGCTTTACCAAGACCTGTACAATTAGCAGGTATCTTTTTACCAACATAAGAAATAAGTCTAATTGGCTCTGGAGAGTCAACTTTTCCAATATAAAGAACTTCGTTATTGTCGAGTATACCAAGTTGACAAGTTTCAGAACAAGAATTAACTATATTAGTCATTTCATCAATTATGTAGTTAAAAATAGTTCTTTTCTCAAAAAACGAAGACCCCAATGTGTAAGAACGTATACCTATGGAATATTTAGATGTATTTTTATCAATAGTAATGTATTTTCTAGCATTAAGTGTATGAACTATAGGAAAGATACTACTTTTTGGAGCATTGATAGCATCTGCTATTTCTGTAAGAGTATATCCATTCTCAGATTCAGCTAATGCTTCTAAAATATCTAATATCCTAGCTGTTGGGCGATGATTATCTGAAGTCATAAATTTCCCCCTATCTTTGTTAATTTAAAGTGTTAGAATATGTTGATTTTAGCATACTGTGTGATAATTTACAATGTAGAAATAAAATATATGACAGTATGTGCAAATAAGCTTTAATTATAAATATTTATAGATGATTTTTTTGATGAAAATTCATACTAAAAACTTGAAATAATTTCCAAAATATACCTGAGAAAGTGAACTGTATTTAGCTATATAATTTAAGATAAGACAATAATAATCGTATTTTATATAAAAATATCGAAATATTGTGAATTTAGATTATATAAATTGGGATATATAGATGTGAAATGAGAAAAATTACTTTTTATATTTTGCATATAATGAAGATAATTGCTAACTATTGCTATATTATCAGATAATTTGAAAAAATTTTGACAAAAATTTATTTTTTTTATTGACTCATAATTGGGAAAATGCTATCATTAATTCAAAGATTCGTAAATAAAAACTTAGTTCTTAAATACGAACCGAAACGGCCGTTAAAATTAAAGCTAAAAAATTTAATACAAGTAATTAAATATCATGTTTTAGGAGGAGTAACTTTATGATAATGGATTTTATTAAAAAAATTCCTGCAGGTATGATGATAGTTCCAATGTTTATAGCAGCTTTCATTAATACATTTTGCCCAGATATTGTACAAATAGGTTCATTTACAACAGCAGTATTCTCAAGTGTTGGCTCTGCAACTATAATAGGGGTTCAACTAGTATGTCTTGGAACTCAGCTTCAATTTAAAGAAATGCCAAAAGTATTAAAAAGAGGAGGAATACTTCTTGGTTCTAAATTTGCTATAGGTGCTTTAATAGGCATACTTATAGGAAAATTATTTGGAATGGATGGAGTATTAGGTCTTACAACTTTGGCAGTTATAAGTGCAGTTACAAATAGTAATGGTAGTATATATCTTTCATTAATGACTTCATATGGAGATGAAACAGATTGTGCAACTATGAGTTTACTTACTTTGAATGATGGTCCATTTTTTACATTGATAGCTCTTGGGACTTCAGGACTTGCAAATGTTCCATTAATGTCATTATTAGCTGCAATCGTACCAATACTTGTTGGTATGATAATAGGTAATTTTGACAAAAAGATGAAAGAATTTTTAGAACCAGGATGTAATTTATTAGTACCCTTTGTAGGTTTTGCACTTGGAAGTAGCATAAATCTTGCAAGTATATTAAAAGGAGGACTATCTGGAGTATTACTTGGATTAATATCTGTGTTTGTAGGAGGTGTATTTATAGTATTCTGTGATAGATTTATAGGTAAACGTCCAGGGTATGCAGGATGGGCTGTAGCTACAACTGCAGGGAATGCAATTGCTGTTCCTGCTGCTGTTGCATTAGTTGATCCAACATGGCAACCATATGTTGCAACAGCTACAACTCAAGTAGCAGCTGCAGTAGTTGTTACTGCAATATTAGTTCCTCTTATAACTAGCTGGTGGGCCAAGAAATATGGATGTCCTAAATTCCCAAAACAAAAAGATGATGGGACAATAGTAGCCTGATGAATACAGATATATAATTGCTAAGATGATTTTGTATATTAATAAAATTATATTATTTATAAAGGAGAATAAAGATAATGATAAATGCAGTGATAATTGATGAAAAAGATAATGTTGCAGTGGCTATTGAGGCAATATCTAAGAATAGTGAAATTAATTTTAAATTAAAAGATAAAACAATAAAGACAATAACAGCTTTAGATGATATAACTATTTATCATAAATTGGCTATAAAGGATATGGCTGAGGGAGATAAAGTTACTAAATATGGAGAACACATAGGAGAAGCTAATCAAGAAATAAAAATTGGTCAACATGTACATATTCACAATGTTAAAAGTGTTAGAGAAGATTTAGATAAACAAATTGTATCGAACATATAAAGTAACATTTATAATTCAATAAAAGTTATATTTAGTATTAAATGATTAAATAAGTAGGATTATAGTTATCTAATTAGCAATAAGAATAAAATTTATAGTACAAGAAAATCAAATAAAGTATGATAAATAGACTATTTTAGGAGGAAATCAATATGAAATTTTATGGATATAAAAGACCAGATGGAAGAGTTGGCATAAGAAATCACATATTAATATTACCTACAAGTGTGTGTGCATCAGATACAACGAGAATTATAGCCTCACAAGTTCAAGGAGCTGTTACTTTTAATAATCAAAATGGCTGTTCTCAAGTAAGTTCAGACCAACAATTAACTATGGATGTTATGGCTGGATATGCAGCAAATCCTAATGTATATGGTGTGATAGTTGTGTCTTTAGGTTGTGAAAATTGTCAAAATGACTTGGTAGTTGATGCAATAAAAGAGAGAACAAATAAACCAATAAAGACTCTTGTAATACAAGAAGAACATGGAACTTTAAAAACTATAGAAAAAGCTGTTCGTTATGCTAGAGAAATGGCACAAGAAGCTTCTATACTTAGAAAAGAAGAATTCCCAATATCTGAACTTATATTAGGGACTGAATGTGGTGGGTCTGACCCAACAAGTGGGCTAGCTGCTAATCCGCTAATAGGAGAATTAAGTGATAGACTTGTTGATTTAGGGTCTACTTCAATTTTAAGTGAAACTACTGAATTTATAGGAGCAGAACATATATTAGCTAGAAGAGCAGTAAATGAAGAAGTAAAAGAAAAAATACTACATATAGTACATAGATATGAAAATTCATTAAAATTAGTTGGAGAAGAAGTTAGAGAAGGAAATCCATCTCCTGGAAATATAGCCGGTGGACTTACAAGTTTGGAAGAAAAATCACTAGGCTGTATACACAAAGGTGGGCACAGAGTAATAAGTGAAGTATATGATTATGCAAAGCAAATTGATAAGAAGGGTCTTGTAATAATGGATACACCAGGAAATGATGCCTCATCTGTTGCGGGTATGGTTGCAGGAGGAGCTCAAGTAGTAGTATTTAGTACAGGGAGAGGGACTCCATCAGGAAATCCAATAGCTCCAGTAATAAAAATAACTGGAAATAAAATAACTTTTGCAAATATGGAAGATAATATGGATTTTGATGCTAGTCCAGTTATATATGGACCACAGACAATGGAAGAATTGACAGATGATTTATTAAATCTAGTTGTAGATGTAGCAAATGGTAAGCAATCAAAAGCAGAATCACTTGGATATACTGAAATGGCAATAGCTAGAGTATGTAATTATGTATAAAATATAAGACTTAAAAAAGTATGCACTTAGAATTTTACTAAAGGGTGATAGTATGAAGTTTGTTAGTTTTAGTAGTATAGAAGATACATCTAAAAAGGTAGGAATTCTCTCAAAGGATGAATTGTTTGTTATTGATGTCAATTCCATAAGTCTTAGCAAATTTTTTATAGATGTAAATGATTTAATTCAAGGTATATCTCAGGATGATATTATTAAGTTAAAAAATATTATAAGTGAAGAATCATTTAATGACTATAATGTTTTTAAAAAAGAGGAGTGCACTATACATGTTCCTATAGAAAAGCCAATACACGATATTTTATGTGTAGGAGTAAACTATAAAGAACATCTTGAAGAAACTCAAACTCATTTTGATAGTAGCTTTGAAGAACCTGAGAAAACAGTCTATTTTACAAAACGTGTGACAAAGGCGATAGGTCCAGAAGATGAGATAGATGCTCACTTTGATATAAATAATCAGTTGGATTATGAGGTTGAACTTGGAGTAGTAATAGGTAAAACAGGTGTTAATATAGAAAAAGAAGATGTAGAAGATTATATCTTTGGTTACACTGTGATAAATGATATTTCTGCTAGAAAGTTGCAAAAAGAACATGTTCAATGGTTTAGGGGAAAGGGATTAGATACATTTACATCTTTAGGGCCATGTATCTTACATAAAAGTGCAGTTTCTTTTCCAGTAAAACTTAATGTATATAGTAGAGTAAATGATGAAGAAAGACAAAATTCTAATACAGAGTTATTCATATCAGATATCTCAGATATAATTTCAGAACTTTCAAAAGGGATGACTTTAGAGGCAGGGGATATTATAGCAACTGGAACACCCTCTGGAGTAGGGATGGGCTTTTCTCCTCCTCTATATATGAATAGTGGAGATGTAATTGAATGTGAGATTGAAAGTATTGGAATATTGAAAAATTATGTTAAGTAAATGTTTTATTATATATAATCTTAAAACATAGGCTATAAGCATATTAAATGAACATATCAAAATAAATTTTAGGAGTTTAAATTATGAAAGCAGAATTTTTGACACCAGTTGTTACAATATTTGATGAAGACGGAAATTTAGATAGAGAAGGAAACAAAAAAGTATATGATTACCTTATAGATGGGGGAGTAGATGGTCTAGTTATAATGGGAAGTACTGGAGAGTTCTTTAATATGTCTATGGATATGCAAAAAGAACTTATAGATTTAGTGGTTAATCATGTCGATAAGAGGGTTAAAGTGTTTATAGGTACAAGTCGTATGTGTGCAGATGAGTCTATAGAACTTTCAAATTATGCACATAATAGTGGAGCAGATGGAGTTATGATAATAAGTCCTTATTATTTCTCGCTTGATGATGATAGTATTGAACTTTTTTATAGTAAGATAGCTGAGAACACAGATGCTGAAATATACCTATATAATTATCCAGATAGAACTGGTTATGATTTAAGTCCAGAACTTACATTAAAGCTTGCAAGAAAGCATGAAAACATAGTTGGATATAAAGATACAGTAACTTTAATGGGACATACTAGAGATTTAATAAATACTATGAAAACAGAGTTCCCAAACTTTAAGATATACAGTGGATATGATGAAAATTTTATACACAACTTAATGTCTGGAGGAGCAGGATGTATAGGAGGATTATCAAATCTAATTCCAGAAGTATGTTCTAAATGGGCTGAAGCTTATAATAATAAGGATATGGATAAAGTTATCGAAATTCAAAAATATATTAATAAAGCAATGGATTTTTATTTAATAACAAATCCATTTATACCAGCAATGAAGAAAGCTATGAATATTAGAGGATTAGAAATAAGTGACTACGTAACTGCTCCATTTATAAAACCAGATGAAAATCAAGTATGTAAAATTAAAACTTTGATGGATGAATTAAATATAAACTAAGAAGATAAAGAGGGTTTTAGATTGATTTTTATAGTCATTTTAAGCCCTCTTTTTGAGTGGATATATTAAATCAACCTTGCAAAGTAATTAACAATAAACTACAATTATCTTAATGAAAAATTAAATGTAAATAATACTAGGGTACTATTTTAGTTTAATAGGGAAAGTGATGTAAATTCACTACAGCCCCCGCTACTGTATACGGATACAAAATCAAATCCACTGAGATTCATAATAATTTTGGGAAGGTTGATGGAGGACAGGCCGTGAGTCAGGAGACCTGCCCAGTATTACATAAATACAATTTAGGGTGGAGATTGTAGTTTATAATAAAATGAGATATCAATTCATTTTTTATAAAATTGATATAGAAGCTTCTCCTTGCTAATTTAGGAGAGGTTTTTTATTTTGCTAAAAAGCTATATTTATAAAATTAATTTTAGTAAAATATTTTTTTAAAATATGTGTAGCCACTCATAAAAAATAAAATAATGGAGTGAAAGTGATGAAATTCAAGTCAAATGTTTTAAAGCAGTTTTTTTTAGTTGTAATGGTAATTTTTTTGGCAGGAGGTATTGTAGGTTGTAGCAAAAAAGACAAAACTAATGAACAAGTTAGTAATGGGAAAAAATTAGAATTAAAATATGCAAGTGGATTTAGTGTTGAGAATTTAGAAGATGGAATTAAAAAGGTTGTTGATGGAGATAATAGAGAACTAATTTTGATTCCTAAAAAGATAAAAATACCTGAAAAATACAAGAATGCAAATATAGTTAGAACACCTGTGGATAATGTATTGATAGCATCTACAACACAAGCTTGTTCTTTAAGGACAATAGGTGAGTTAGATAGTATAAAAGCAGTAACAACAGAAGAACAATATTGGACTATCAAAGAAATTAAAAATTTAATGAAGGATGGGAAGATACATTATGTTGGTTCAAATTTAGCACCAGATTATGAAAAAATAGTAGACTTAAATCCTGACTTGACTATAGTGAGTAGTGGTTTATCAGAAGCGGATACAAAATTTATAGATAAATTAGAAGAATTGGGACTTAACTATGTTGTAGATAATGAATATAAGGAACAAAATCCATTTGGAAGAATGGAGTGGACAAGCTTGATAGCTGCATTTTATGATAAAGAGGATACAGCTGCTAGTGAATTAGATAAAACAGTACAAAAAATAGAAGAGGTTAGTAAAAAAATAAAAAACAAAAGTAAACCTAAAGTTGTATGGGCATCTGTATATGAAGGTAATGCTTATATAGCACCTAAAAATTCATATGTAGATAATATGATAAACATGGCAGGTGGAATAAATGCTTGTGCTTCAATCGATTCAAATGAAGGGCGAGTAAGTATTGAGCAATTACATGAAGTGGCAAAAGATGCAGATATATTTGTATATTCATCAAGTTCAGATTATGCACCAAATTTAGAGTCTATAAAATCTAGTGCACCAGTGTTATCTGATTTAGATGTTGTCAAAAATGGAAATTTATGGGTGTTTGCTCCGGATTATTATCAATCAGTGGATAAGACAGATGAATTAATAGTGGATTTAGTTGAAATATTTCACCCAGGTACTACAGGTGAAAAGATTAAGCATTATATAAATTATGATAAATAATAAATAAGATTAAATTAACAAGAAAACTTTATAAATTTGAGTTAATCTAGTTTTATTAAGAGGAGTATATAGATGGACTTTACCAATAAAAACAGAATTAAAAATACTACTATATTTATAATCTTAATTGTAGGTATAATACTTACTTTTTTGATATGTGTAGCATTTGGTTCTGTAAAAATCGAATTTAAAGAAATAATAGATGTTGTATTAAGAGGAATGGATAGTACAGAACACTATAAAATAATTTATAATATAAGGATTCCTAGAGTCCTTGCAACTATGGTGGGAGGTGCATGTTTAGCAGTATCTGGTATTTTACTACAGATATTTTTTAAAAACCCAATAGTTGAACCATATATATTAGGGGTGTCTTCAGGAGCGACTTTATCAGTAGCACTTATGATTTTAGGAGGATATACATTAGGATTTGAAAGTATAAATTCAATGAGTATATTTATAGCAGCATTTGTAGGAGCTTTAATTGTAATGTCTATAGTTATTCTATTTGCCAGCAAAGTAAAAAATATAACAACACTTTTGGTGATAGGAATTATGACTGGCTATGTATGTAGTGGAATTACAAATATATTACAATCATTTGCAAATAATGAAAAATTGAAGGAATTTACTATGTGGTCTATGGGTAGTTTTTCCGGATTTACATGGGAAAAAGTAGAAATACTTATGATAGTTGGGATATTAGGTCTTTTGATGACTATATTCATAATAAAACCTCTAAATGCTTTTTTACTAGGAGAAGAATATGCAAAGAGTATTGGTGTAAATATAAAATTTTTTAGATTTTTGGTAGTATTTATATCAAGTATACTAGCGGCAATAGTATCAGCATTTGCAGGTTCTATAGGATTTATTGGTCTTGCAGTACCACAAATCTCAAAATTGATATTTAAAACATCAGACAATAGAGTATTGGTACCAGTAGTAATTCTTTTAGGAAGTATAGTTACAGCTCTTTGTGATTTAGTATCCAGAGTAATTTTGTCACCAATAGAATTGCCAATAAGTGCAATAACTTCATTACTAGGTGCTCCAATTGTAATAATGTTATTGATGAAAAGGAAGGATAGGGCTTAGACATGTTGAAAACTAATAATTTAAGTGTTGGATATGATAAAAAAGTGGTTGTAAGTGATATAAACATAGAGGTGAAAAAAGGAGAAATATTATGTCTTTTGGGAAGCAATGGAGCTGGAAAAACTACTATATTAAGGTCTCTATCTAAACTTATAACACCGATAAAAGGAGAAATATATTTAAATGATATGGATGTAAGGCATATATCCAGAAAGACATTATCTAAAATGATGGCTTTAGTACTTACAAATAGATTATTAGGAGATTTAATGACTGTACAAGATGTAGTTAATATGGGGAGATATCCTTATACAGGATTTTTTGGAAATCTCTCTAAAAAAGATTTAATGATGGTGGATGATTCATTAAAATCTGTAAATGCCATTCATTTAAAAAAAAGATATTTTGATGAACTTAGTGATGGTGAAAAACAAAAGGTCTTGGTTGCAAGAGCATTAGTTCAAGAGCCAGAAATAATAATATTAGATGAACCTACAACCCATTTAGATATAAAGCATAGATTGGAACTTATGAACATACTAAAAAAATTAAGTAAGGAAAAATCAATATCAGTAATACTTTCATTACATGAAATAGATATAGCACTAAAAAGTTGTGATAAGGTTGCTCTTGTAAAAAATAACAAAGTTATAGCTTATGGTCAGCCAGAAGATATGGTAGACGAAAATATGATAAATTCACTCTATGAATTAGAGGATAAAAATTTTAATAGTTTATTAGGTGCAGTAGAAATTAGCAATAAATCAAAAAATGAAGTTTTTATAATTGGTGGAGGCGGTAAAGCAACACCAATCTACAGAGCTTTTACTAAAAGAGGTATAGGTATATATTCTGGCATAATACATGAAAATGATATTGATTATGAAATTGGTAGGACTATGGGCATAAAGTTGTTTACAGAAAAGCCATTTGAGTCAATAAGTGATGAAAGTTTCGATTTGGCTATTAGAAATTTAAATAATTCTAAGATTATAATAGACACAGGATTTAGCGTAGGAGAAACTAATAAAAGAAATATAGATATTATAAAAGAGGCTTTAAAAATAAATAAAAAAGTTTATTCATTTAGAAATAAAAGTGAGAGTAATAAGTATTATAAGAGTCTGAGTAATAATATAGAATATGTAGATAAAGTTTCTAAAATGGTGGATAGTATTGATATAAATAATTTACTGTAAATTGTAACTTATGGCATATTTAGAAATGATAAAATATATAAAAGAGTATCATAAGGAGATTTTTAAAGTGCATTTTTTAAATCTCTAGATACTCTTTTTTAGAAAATATTTATTTAGTAATACATTTTTTTATTGTGTATTTTCAATTACACACTTCAATAAAAAAATAATACTTTACAGATAACCAACAGCTTCTTCTCTAGTTAAAAAAAAGTGAATTCCTGTAGTTGATTCTTTCCATCTATTTTCATGAAAATTTTCAGCTACCACCATTTCTCCTACTCTATATATAAAATTTTCATCAGCATATGCACGAGCAGTTTTAAAAGATTCTTTGCCATCTATACTTGTAATCGACAGTACTTTTGCTTTATCACATCTACAAGCATTTGATGTAGCAGATACTCTTTTTGCGTCACTTGGTATTAATAATTGTACCATTCTAAAATTAAAACATTTTTTATAGCCTATAAACGCTCCTGTTTCAGGACAGTATAATTTAAAAAAACGAGTACTTTCATCTGATATTACTCCATCCAATGTAGCATATTCTAAATTAGAATTTTCTAGATTAGTACCTCTAATATCTGAGTTAGATAAATTACAAAATCTAAAATTTGCACCACTTAAGTCTGTATTTTTTAATATAGAATTTTTTAATGAACAATCTGAAAAATAAGAATTCTTAAAGCTAGAGTTTTCTAAATCTGCATTTTCTAAATTTAAATTGATAAGGTCAGACCAGGAAAAGTCAATATTACTTAAATAATATCCTCTTAAATCCATATTTTCTAATCTTACTTCTTTTAAATCAGCTCTTTCTCCATCGTTATTATTTTTAAGCCATAAATAATGTTTCTCAAGTGTTTTTTCTAATTCTTGTTTAGAAATAGTTTTCATTAAAATCACCTTCACAAATTTATTTTTATATATTTAGTAGCAAAATAGTCATATATTTAATTATATAACAATGAATAAAAAACTTCTAAATAATATATAAAATATTAAATATATTATTGAAGATTTATTATCTCTAGTAACATATAAACACTGGGTAAACATTTTTATGGTTTTATTTAAAGAATAAAATAATATCAGTAATACAATAATAAAAGTTTAGATATAAAAAAATTTGTGTATATACTATATGTAGTATATAATAGATAAAGCACTAACTATATGTAGTGCTTTTGTTTTTGAAAAATACTTATTATGCCCTATAATTATAGGTTGTTTTTGGAATTTACGCTGATAAATATTAAAAGAAATAATAAGTAAATTAAATGAAATTATAGCACAAGATTATGTTAAAAGGACGGTAAATAATGAATTGGATAGAGCTTAACAATCAAGTGATAATTAAAAATGAACAAGGGAAATATCAACTGGAAAAGGATAAGGAAGCCCTAAGTAGTTACATAGAAGAATTTATAAATCCAAAGTTAAAGAAATTTAATAATCTAGAAGAAAGATTGAAGTATCTAATGGATGAAGGTTATTATTTAGAAGAAGTAATACATAAATATAGCATGGATTTTATTAAAAAGATATACAAACTTATTGAGGAACATAAATTTAAGTTTCAATCATATATGAGTGCAAATAAATTTTATCAAAATTATGCATTAAAAAGTAATGATGGAAAAGAGATATTAGAAACATATAATGAAAAAGTATTAATTGTAGCTTTAACATTAGGAAATGGTGATGAGAGTCTAGCTTTAAACTTGGCAGACAAAATAGTAAAACAAGAATTTCAACCAGCTACACCTACATTTTTAAATGCTGGAAGAAAGAGAGCAGGAGAAATGGTATCATGTTTTTTACTATCTGTAGAAGATAGCACAGAAGGTATTTCATATGCGATATCTTCATCAAATCATTTATCAAAAATAGGTGGAGGAGTTGCGTTAAACTTATCTAAGCTTAGAGCATCAGGTGAATCTATTAAAGATATAGAAGGTGCAGCTGGAGGTGTTGTTGGAGTAGCTAAAATGTTGGAACAATCATTCAGCTATTTTAATCAGATGGGAGCTAGACAAGGTTCTGGTGCAGTTTATCTCACAGTATTTCATCCTGATTTTGAATTATTGATGGATACTAAAAAGATAAATGCTGATGAAAAAATAAGACTTGCTACATTATCGCTGGGAGCTATTATACCTGATAAATTTATGGAGTTAGCAGAAAAAAATGAAGTAGCTTATGCATTTTATCCTCATACTGTGTATAAAAAGTATGGAGTTTACCTTGATGAGATAGAAATGAGTGAGTGGTATGATAGATTAGTTAATGATGAAGATATAAGAAAAAAAGAAATAAATCCTAGACAAATGTTGACTAAAATAGCACAAATGCAACAAGAAAGTGGATATCCATATGTAGTGTATATAGATACAGCCAATAGGGAACATACATTGAAAGAGGTTGGTATGGTAAAAATGTCTAACTTGTGTTGTGAAATCTTCCAGTATCAAACATCTTCAGAAATAGAAGGCTATGGTGGAGAAAATAAATGGGGTCAAGATATAAGTTGTAATCTTGGTTCTTTAAATATAGCAAATGTTATGGACAATAAAACTATAGAAAGCACAGTTGAGACATCAATAAGAGCATTGACATTTGTAGCAGATAAAACAGACATAAAGCCAGTACCAACTGTAAATAATAGTAATAGCAAATCTCATTCTATAGGATTGGGAGCTATGAATTTGCATGGATACTTAGTAAGAGAAAATATTTTATATACTTCAGAGGATGCTGTAGAGTTTTCTGATGTATTTTTTGCAATGATTAGATATTATTCAATTAAAGCATCTATGAAAATAGCTATAGAAAAAAATCAAACTTTTGAAGGGTTTGAAAAATCAGAATATGCTAAGGGAAGAAAAAGCAAGGTATTATCAAAATACTATGAACAATCTTATCTACCTAAGCTAGAAAAGGTAAAAGCATTATTTGAAGGTATTTATATACCAACAAAAGAAGATTGGACAAAATTATTAGATGAGGTCAAAGAAAAAGGTATATATAATGCATATTTAATGGCAGTAGCCCCAACTCAAAGCATTAGTTATGTCCAAAATGCAACATCAAGTATAATGCCAATTACTGAGCCAGTAGAAGTAAGAACATATGGAGATTCAACCACAATATATCCAATGCCATTTTTAACTAATGAAAATATGTTGTATTATCAATCAGCATATAGAATGGATATGAGGAAAGTTATAGATTTAGTATCAACAGTTCAACAACATGTTGACCAAGGAATATCAACAACATTGTTTGTTACAGATGAAAAGACAACTAGAGATATAGCTAGACATTACATATATGCATATAAAAAAGGTCTTAAAAGTTTATATTACACAAGAACAAAGATGACAAGAGATACTCATGAGTGTCTAGTATGTTCAGTATAGGGAGAGAAATATATGACATTTAAATTACATAAAACACATGATGCAGTTAATTGGAATAAAGAAGAAGATGGATTCACACAGGCTTTTTGGGAACAAAATGTAAAACAATTTTGGCTTCCTGAAGAAATATCTGTCTCTAAAGATATTAAGGTATGGAATGAATTAGATGATAATGAAAAAGACTTATATAAAAAAGTGTTAGGTGGACTGACCTTATTGGATACAAAGCAAGGGAATAATGGAATTCCATCAATGATGGGTTTAACAGATAATCTTCAAAGAAAAGCAGTTTTATCTTTTATGGGTACTATGGAAGAAATACATGCAAAAAGTTATTCTTCCATATTTATGACTTTGCTTTCTAACTCCGAGATAGATGATTTATTTGAATGGATAGAAACAGAGCCAACATTACAACGAAAGGCTGATTTAGTTCTAGCTCAATATGAAAATACTACAAACCAAAAGAATTTATATTTATCAATGGTTACAAGCGTGTTTTTGGAGAGTTTCTTGTTTTATTCAGGATTCTTTTATCCATTGTATCTGTCTGGTCAAGGAAAAATGGTGGCTAGTGGAGAAATAATATCACTTATTCTTAGAGATGAATCTTTACATGGTAAATACATAGGGCTTCTTGCACAAGAGATATACAATTCATTTAATAATACTGATAAGAAAAAATTAGAAGATAAGATGTATTCTATACTTGCTAGTCTTATGGAAAATGAGATAGAGTATACAAATGTAATATATAAAGATAGTGGACTTGAAGAAGAGGTTGTAGATTTTTTGAAATACAATGCAAATAGAGCTTTAGAAAATTTAGGATTTGAAAGACTCTATAATGTAAATGCTATCAATCCAATTGTGTTAAATGGACTTAGTACTGAAACTAAAACACATGATTTCTTTTCAACTAAAGGTAATGGATATCAAAAAGGGGTCTATGAAGAGTTAGAAGATGAAGATTTTATAATATAATTTATTTTATAAAATGTGACACGCTGATGTCACCTTTAGCATGATAATATCAATGTATAAAATGTATATACGGAGGTATTTTTTATGAAATATGAATGGAGAAAAAAAGATAAAGAGTTATATTTACCTAAGAAGAATCCTGTGATAGTTGAAGTACCAGAGCAGAAATTTATCATGTTAAAAGGCAGTGGAGACCCAAATACTAAAGAATTTACTGAAGCAATAGGAGTACTTTACTCTTTGGCATATGCAATAAAAACTATGCCTCAAAAGGGAATTGTACCAGAAGGGTATTTTGATTATACTGTTTTTCCTTTAGAAGGTATATGGAATAAGGGAGAAAAAAGCAAATGTTCAGATATACTTATTAAAGAAGATTTGATTTATACTATAATGATACGTCAGCCAGATTTTGTTACACAAGACCTGTTAAATAAAGCTATTGATATATTAAAAAAGAAGAAACCACATAATCTTCTTGAAAAAGTTAGATTTGGGTCTATTAATGAAGGTCTATGTGTTCAAATGCTTCATATAGGCTCATATGATGATGAACCAGAAAGCTTTGACATTATGAGTGAATTTTGTAAAAAAAATAAGCTTCTAAGAAAATCTTATATACATCGTGAAATTTATATAAGTGATGCTAGAAAAGTATCTCCTGAGTCATTGAAAACTGTTTTGCGTTTTGAAGTAGAAAGGGAAATGTAAGCATTATATTATGATATTAGATTGCTTTATTTTTATACTATAATAAAGTAATGAGGTGATTATATGAAAAGTAATAGATTATTTGAAATTATTTATATCCTGTTAGATAAGAAAAGAGTAACTGCAAAGGAGTTAGCTGAACACTTTGAAGTATCTAGGCGAACTATTTGTAGAGATATTGAAATATTGTCATCTTCTGGTATTCCAATTTATACTGATAAAGGTAGAAATGGTGGTATAGGTATTTTAGATAATTTTACTTTTGATAAATCTATTTTATCTGAGCAAGAGCAGAAAGAAATTCTAGCATCACTAGAGGGTTTAAATATGCTTAAATATCCAGATATGAATTCTACATTAGCAAAACTTAGAGCCTTGTTTTGTAAATCAGATTTAAATTGGATAACTGTTGATTTTTCTCATTGGTGTAGTAATGATGTAGAAAAAGATAAATTTATAAAGATAAAATCAGCTATATTAGATTGTAATATTATAACTTTTGAGTATATAAATACTTATGGAAAGATAACTAAACGTTGTGTAGAGCCACTTATGCTTTGGTTTAAAGAAAAGTCATGGTATATTAAAGCTTATTGTCGTCAAAAAAATGATTATAGAATTTTTAAGGTCGTAAGGATGAAGAATATCTGTATTTGTGAGCAGACATTTATACGAAGCATACCAATTGAAGTGGGAGAGATAAAAGAAGATAAGAATAAAAATATTATTTTAAAATTGAAAATTTCTAAAGATATAGCATATAGAGTTTATGATGAATTTGATATTGATAATATATTATACGATAACGATGGAAATTTTATTGTAAATGTACAGTATCCTCAAAATGATTGGATTTATGGATATGTGCTCTCTTTTGGAAATCACATTGAAGTATTAGAACCCATAGATGTTAGAGATAAGATTTTACAGATTGTTGATGATATTAAAATAAAATATTTATAATTATTGTAAAAAGTGAAGTATTAATTAGACTTCACTTTTTTAGTTTACTGGTAAAACCCAGTTTGATTTTTGTATAATATGTATATTTTTACATGTGTAACATTGACATCAAATTATCGAAACTAATTATATATTTGTCATTATAAGTAGATTAATAGTAAAATGTATATCTTATTGTTAAAATAAATTGAATGTATTATTTTAATATTGTAAGTAAAAAAGTGAAAAATTGTAAATAAACATTATTTTTTAAAGAAAAAATTAATATATTGACAAAAATAAAGTACTCATTTAAACTAATAGTTGAGAATAATATTCAATATTAAATAATAGGAGGAGCTATGAATAAATATCTTCTAATAAATCCAGTAGCAGAAAAAATGTATGAGGAAAAGTTTAATACTATTAAAGAAACTTTGATAAAAAAAGGGTACATAATGGTTGAATGTGAGGCACAATTAGAATATGTAAAGAATCAGTACAAAGAATATGCAAAAAAGACTGAAAACACGATATTAGATTGTAGATGTCCAGAAAGCATAAATCTTTTAAAAAGAAATAATTTGATAGATGGTTTTGAAGTTCCTATGATAGAACCAATATTAGTAAGGACTTGTAGAGTTTTATACGAAAAATATATTAAGAGTAAAGAGGATATGTTAATAGTAACCTGTCCATGTACACAATTAAGAGATTTTGCTAGTGAAAAATTTAAGTATAAAGATAATGCTCTATTTTATACATGGAAGGAATTTGCTGAAAAAGAAGGTATAAAATCACTTGGAAAAATAGATGAATCTCCAATTCCATTAGGGTATTTTAAGGATTCTTTTGAAAAAGTTCTTGAAGTGTCAAGCGAAGATGAAATATTAAGTAAAATACAAGAAATTAAAAATGGCTCTGAGGATAAGTATGATATAGTAGAAATGTTTTATTGTAAAGATGGATGTAATAATGGAGATGGTTTGTAAATGGGCAATAAAATTAATGATAAACTTTTAAGGTTAATAAAAAGTGTTTTGATATTTTTTATAATTCTTGTATTGTGGAAAATTACAAATTATCTTGGTATTTGGAGTGAATATATATTACCACCACCTGAAAAAGTGTATAGTACATTTTTAAATATGATAAATGATGGTTCAATATTTGTTAATGTATATGCAAGTATGAAAAGAGTTTTGATAGGGTTTGTAATAAGTACAATTATAGGTGTTCCTTTAGGTATATTCTTTGGAATTTATGGTAAAGTTTATGAGTACTTTAAATCATTAATAAATTTTTTGAGAAATACACCACCACTTGCTTTAATACCAATGCTTATATTGTGGTTTGGTATAGGTGAAGAATCAAAAATAATAATTATAATTTTGGCATCTTTTTTCCCAATCTTTACAAGTACATTAAAGGGGATTAGAAATTGTGATTCAAAGTTAATTGAAGTAGGTAGAGTATTTGAATTGTCAAAGCTTCAGATAATATTTAGAATAATTATTCCTAATGCAATTCTCGATATTGCTATTGGTCTAAAGTTAGCACTTGGATATAGTTTTAGAGCAATTATAGGAGCTGAGCTTGTAGCTGCTTCATCTGGTCTTGGATACTTAATATCTGATGGAAAAGAAATGTCTAGGACAGATGTTGTTATTGTAGGAATAATTGTAATTGGACTTCTAGGAATAATTACAGACTATATATTTTCAATTATTGTAAAAAAGGTAAGTAAGGGAAAGATGGTGGAAGCATATGAGTAATACAGTATGTAATTCTGGGTATATAATCAGAAATCTATCTAAAAGTTATAAAGTTGATAATGAAGAACATGTAGTGCTTAGTGATATTTCTTTAGATATAGACAGAAGTCATATAACTGTAATTTTAGGTGAAAGTGGATGTGGGAAGACTACTTTACTTAGGGCAATTGCATCACTTGAAGATATAAATAGTGGTGATATTAGGTTTGTAAAAGATAATAAAGAGTATAAACCTAATGTTGGTTTTGTATTTCAAGAAAGTAGATTGATGCCTTGGCTAAATGTGAGCGAAAACATAGCTTTTCACAATCAACAAAAAAGTAATCTTTTAAATAAAATATTCAATAAATTAAATCACTCAAAAAGTACCATTAATAAAGATAGGCATGATAATAATATTTATTTAAATGAGAAGAACAAAGTAAGTGAATCAAATAAGCAAGACAGTATTGATATAGAAAAATATCTTAAAATGATGAACTTACAGAAGTTTAAAAATTCTTATCCAAATGAGCTTTCAGGAGGTATGGCACAGAGAGTAAGTATAGCTAGAGCACTTTCTTTTAATCCAGATATGTTGTTTATGGACGAGCCTTTTTCAGCACTAGATTATTTTACAAGGATTGATATGCAAAATGAAGTTGTAAGAATACATAAGTCAACCAATAAAGGTGTAATATTTGTAACTCATGATATTGATGAAGCATTAAAGATAGGCAAGAAAATAGTTGTTTTTACAAATGAAAGAAAAATAGAAGAATTTAATATAGAGGATGATTATAATAGAGATTTAACTTCAAATTACTATATTAAATTAAAAAAAGATATTTTAATGACAATGAAATCAAATAAAGGCATTTAAAGAAATTAATAATATTTTAAGGAGTAAAAATATGAAATTAAAAAAACTATTGATAGGTATAACAATATTGACACTTGCGACAGCATCTTTAGCTGGATGTGCAAAAAAGAATGATAGTGAAAATCTTTCAGAAATAAATTTAACTTATGTAAAATCACCACTAAATGTACCTTCTATAATTCAAAAACAGGATGATTTATTTGGGAAAGAATTTAAAAAGAATAATATAAAAGTTAATTTTCATGAAATTACTACAGGACCAGAGCAAACACAGGCTTTAGCTGCTGGAGAAATAGACTTTTTACACGCATTAGGTGGTACATCAGCTTTGATAGCTGCATCTAATGGAGTGGAATTAAAGATACTAAACACTTATAGTAGGTCACCAAAAGGATTTATGATTTTAACAAATAATGATTCAATAAAATCAGCAGCAGATTTAGAAGGTAAGAAAGTAGCAGGACCAAAAGGGACTATATTACATCAAGTATTAATTGCAGCACTTGATAAAGAAGGATTAAGTATGGATGGTGTAGAGTTTGTTAACATGGGTATTCCAGAAGCATCAGCAGCTCTTTCTGATGGTAGTGTTGATGCTGCATTGATTGCTGGACCAGCAGCTCTTAAAGCCATGAAGTCTGGAAGTAAACTTGTAGCAAATGGTGAAGGTTTAGTAGATGGCATAATAGTAACTGCTGTTAGTACGGATTTTGCTGAAAAACATCCAGAGGTAGTTGAAAGATTTATGAAAGTTGAAAAAGAAACTTTAGAATATGTAGATAATAACTTTGATGAAGCTATGGAAAAGGTAGCAAAAGAAGTTGATTTAAGCGTTGAAGAAACTAAAGAATTATATGCTTGGTATGATTTTAGTTTAGATATAACAGACAAAGATATATCTTCTCTTGAGGAGACACAAGACTTCTTAATAAAAAATGGATTACAAGAGAAAAAAGTAAACATAAAAGAATTAATATATAATGCTAAGTAGTAGTGATAATAGTGTTAAAAGTTTAAGTTACCTTATTTAAGGTAACTTTTTCTATTCTATTGATAAAAATATATGCTAATGGTATGTTTATATAGCGAAGAGATATGTTTTAATTTTAAATTATTAGAGTGTTTTTAAATATATAATATATTTATTTACAGATAGAAGAAGATATTTTTATAGTATTTTATATAAGGTATTTTATAATACAATTATATTAATAAAGTTAACAATAATATTTTATTATATATAGATACAAAGATATCATGCTTAATATAGATAGTATACAGGTATAAATGTAATATATAATATTATGTAAATAAGTGTATATCAAACAAAAAATTAGAAAATTATAAGTATAAATATTACCAATATTCGTTAATAAATATTAATATATTGTATTTTGAAATTTAATAAATTGATAGATATCTGAGTAGGTATCTATACTATACATAAAGCCATATGTGAAAGTTATATGAATATATGGTAAATAAGAAAACTAAAATATGGAGGAATTATATGAGTCATAAAATATATATTGTAGAAGATGATATATCAATAAGTACATTACTTAAAGATTATATAGAGAAATATGGATTTGAAGTAATGGTTGAAGAAAACTTTGATAATATAATTACTACATTTGTAAATTTCAAGCCAGACTTAGTGCTTTTAGATGTAAATTTACCAAAATTTGATGGATTCTATTGGTGTAGATGTATTAGACAACAGTCAAATATTCCTATAATTTTTGTATCAGCTAGAGATAGTAATTTAGACCAGATTAGAGCTTTAGAAAGTGGAGCTGATGACTATATAACAAAGCCTTTTTATTATGATGTAGTAATGGCAAAGATAAAAAGTCAGATAAGAAGGGTATATGGTGAATATTCGCCTAAAATAGATGAGAGAATATTAGAACTAGATGGATTAAAATTTTATCCAGAAAGGTTAGAGATAGAGTTAGAGGATAAGACTTTGGTTATCACCAAAAAAGAAGGAATATTACTTGAGTGTCTTATAAAAAAATACCCTAAAGTAGTAAGTAGAGATTATCTATTAGAAAAGATATGGGATGATATTGAGTTTGTAGAGGAAAATACTCTAAATGTAAATGTTAGCAGAATAAGAAAAAGATTTGAGGAGTTAGGTATAAATGATGCTGTTCAAACTGTACGAGGAGTAGGATATAAATTAAATAAAAATTGGTAAGGAGAAAATATGAAATTATTATTTAAAGATTGTAAAGGCTATATTTTTATATATTATTTAGGAATATCTATGACAATTATTTATTGTAGTCTTATGAAATTTATTAGTGTAGAAGAAGCTTTGTATATCTTATTGTTTAGTACTTTTATATTATTATGTTTTTTGGTATATAAATATTATAAAAACAGAGAAGTATATACTATATTTACAAAAGGTATAAGCTCTTTAGATGAATCCTTTTTATATTTAGGGAACTCTTTTTTCGGAGAAAACATATCAGTTATTTTAAAACAACAACATAGATTATATCAATCAATGATTCAAGAACATAAAAAAATACATAGTGAACACTTAACTTTTATCAACCAATGGATTCATCAAATGAAAACTCCAATATCAGTTATAAGTCTTCAACTTCAGGAATATGAAGGTGAAGAAGTTACTGAAAATATAAAAAAAGAGATAGATAGACTTAATAAAGGCTTAAACATGGCCATGTATTTCGCAAGAGTGGATGAATTTCAGAAAGATTTTGTGGTTGAAAAAGCTAATTTGAATGATATCATAGTAGATACTATAAATGAGGAAAAGAGATTATTCATAAAGAATGGTATAATTCCTAAAATACATATAGATAAATCTATTTATATTTATACAGATATAAAATGGATGAAATTTATAATAAATCAGTTAATTACAAATGGAGTTAAATATTCCAAAGATTACAGTAAAGATTTAATTATAAAATCTGAAGAAAATAATAAGTCTATAATTTTAAGTATAATAGACAAAGGTGTTGGAATTGTATCTAAAGATATAAAAAGAGTATTTGACCCATTTTTTACAGGAGAAAATGGACGTAAATTTGGAGAATCCACAGGTATGGGACTCTATTTAGTAAAAAAAGTATGTGACAACTTAGGTCATATGGTCAATATAAAATCAGAAGTTGGGAAAGGAACTGAAGTTTCAATAATATTCAGTAAAGATAATATAAACTAATAAGAGGCTATTTTAAGATGGATTAATATTGTATTTATAATTTAAATATCTTGTTAAAATTAATGTGTCCATATATTTTAATGAGATTTATAATTATACAATCTAATTTTAAAATAGTTTATTTTTTGCAAACATTACATAGATGTAATGTTTGTGTAATGTTTGTAGATAGTGAAACTTTCTAATGTCAATTAAAATTAGTATAAGAAATGACATAAGAAAAGAAATTTTAAGAAGATTATATAGTAGGGAAAGGGTGTTTATCAATGAGTTTGGATATCATTTTTATATTAAAGTCAATCATAATAGCTATAGTGGAGGGACTTACAGAATTTATTCCAGTATCATCTACAGGTCATATGATTTTGGTGGGAAGTTTGATAGATTTTAAAGGTCAATTTGCTGAAATGTTTGAAGTTGTAATACAACTTGGAGCTATCCTAGCAGTAGTAGTACTTTATTGGAAAAAAATAAAGAATAGTGTTATAGAGTTTTTTAAATTTATATTTACTGGAGGAAAGGAAGGAAAAATTGGATTTAAGTTTGGAATAAATGTTATTGTAGGTTGCATACCATTTGGAATTGTGGGAGTTATATTTTATGATAACATAAAAGCATTGTTTAATTTACAATCTGTAATTGTAGGGTTTATAGTTGGAGGAATTTTATTATTAGTTGTAGAAACTCTATTCAGAAAAAAGAAGCACTCAACAGATAATATAGATAAAATTACTCCAGTACAAGCTTTGAAGATTGGTGTATTACAAGTTTTATCTGCGTGGCCAGGAATGTCAAGAAGTGCATCCACTATTATGGGTGGATGGATAGCAGGGCTTAATTCTCCTACAGCAGCGGAATTTTCTTTTTTCTTAGCTATACCAGCAATGGTAGCTTCTTCAGGACTAGATTTATTTGAATTTGATTATTCAATAATGACACCAACTTTATGGATTGCTTTAATTGTTGGGTTTATAGTAGCTTTTCTTGTGTCTATAGTAGTTATGGAAAAGTTCGTAAATTTTTTAAAGAAAAAACCAATGAGAGTATTTGCTGTATATAGAATAGTGGCAGGTATAGTACTTGCTGTATTAGCTTTTACTAACATAATTAGTATATAAACTAAAATAAATTCAGTATTTATATAAAATTTCTTTAATTAATATGAGTAGTATTTAATATATACTGCATGTCATTTTATAACTTATAAAGGAGCTATAAATAATGAAAACTTTAATTGTGAGTAATTTGAGCAAGGTATATGGTAAAAAAATGATTTTTAATGCATTAAACAATATAAGTTTTAGTATAGATGATGGAGAATTTGTAGGAATTATGGGACCATCTGGAAGTGGAAAGACCACTCTTTTAAATATGATTTCTACTATAGATAAGCCAACTACAGGAAAAATAGAATTAAAAGGTAAAAATCCATTATCACTAAAAGGTGAAGAACTTGCATTATTTAGACGAAGAGAGTTGGGGTTTGTATTTCAAGATTTTAATCTATTGGATACTTTAACTATTGGCGAAAATATAGTATTGCCATTGACATTGGATAAGGTAAGTGTAAAAGAGCAAGATGAAAAGCTAAATGAAGTATCTAAAATTTTAGGTATAGAAGACTTATTAAATAAAAGAACTTTTGAAGTGTCTGGCGGTCAAGCTCAGAGAACTGCTATTGCTAGGGCATTAATCAATAAACCATCAATACTTTTGGCAGATGAGCCAACAGGTAATTTAGATTCAAAGTCATCAAAGACTGTAATGGAACTATTTCAAAAGATAAATAAAGACAATAAAGTCACTACTATGATGGTAACTCATGACCCATTAGCAGCAAGCTATTGTAATCGTATTTTATTTATAAAGGATGGAGCTATATACAATGAAATATATAAGGAAAATAGTAGAGAACAATTTTATCAAGAAGTAATGGATGTGCTTACATTATTGGGAGGCGATAATTAATGAACATAAAACAATTTGCCATTAATAATATTTCAAGAAATATTAAAGCATATCTAGGATATTTAACAAGTATTGTTATATCCTCGTCACTACTTTTTTCTTTTATTATGTTTACAGGTCATCCAGATTTAGATATATCTCAATTTCCTGACTATTTAAAAGAGGGGCTTAAGATGAGTAAAATAATTGCATATTTGTTTTTATTCTTCTTTGTATTTTATTCAGTGAGTGTTTTTCTTAAAAGTAGATATAAAGAGTTTGGAATACTCTATATTACAGGTATATCAAAACGACAAGTAATGAAATTGGTTCTTATAGAAAATATAGTAATAAATATAGTATCTTCTGTAATTGGAATAATAGTAGGTTTAATTTTTTCAAAGGTATTTTTAGTAGTTATGTCTACCTTTTTAGAATTATCACCTCTAAACTTTTATATACCATTAAATGCAATGTTTTCCACTTTAATTTATTTTATGGTTTTAGCTATATTAACATCTATATTTACTTCTTTTATAATTAAAGAAAATCAAGTATTGAGGTTACTTAAAGGTACAAAAACTCCAAAACCAGAGCCTAAAACATCACTAATACTTGCTATATTAAGTATTTGCCTGTTTGTAATAGCATATTATAGTGCTGTTACATCAACTGACCAGTATACAACTTATTTACGATTAGTTCCAGTTACATCTCTTACTATAGTAGCAACTTATTTATTCTTTTCTCAATTTAGTGTGTACTTTATAAAAAAATTGAAGATGAAGAAAAGTTTTTATAGAAGAAATACAAATATGCTTTGGATTTCAAATTTAATTTATAAGGTAAAGGATAATGCTAGGATATTCTTTTTGATAACTATAACTTCTGCAGTGGCATTCACTGCTATAGGTACAGTTTACTCATTTTGGAAAGATGTAAAACGTCAAATTAATTTAATATACCCTAACACAATATATTATTCAACAATGACTCTGCATAATGACACTAATAAACCTGATAGTAAAGAGAAAGATAAGGAAAGAATGAGTTTTATAGAAAGTAAGTTAAAAAAAGAAGGTATAGATTATGAAAGAGTTAATGGTGAGTTTAAAACTGTATTTCCTAAGAAAAGTGATTTTAATGTAAGAATAATTAAAGAATCCAAGTACTTAGAAATTACGAAGAGTATAGGGGTTAAGCCTATAAATTTTGAAGATAATGAATGTATATCATTATTTTCATCAGGACTACCTGGTAATAAAAAGGTAAAAGAAAATGTCATTATAGGGAATATAAGCTTAAGAGTGGCAAAACAGGTAGAAGAATGTGTTATGCCAGCATATTATAAAAATATGTATGTGGTAAAGGATAATTTTTATGATAGTATAAAATCAAAATTTATAGTAGATAGATTCTCAGCATTTGAGGTAAAAGGTTCAAGTGAAACTATAGATGTATGTAAACAATTCGAAGATAAATTTGATAATGAGTCTGGAATGCAACCATATTTGTTTTTCTCCAAAGAATTAATGATAGAAACTGGTAAACTAACATATTCTACATTTATGTTTTTAGCAATATTTATAGGTTTAATTTTCTTTGTTACTACAAGCAGTTTCTTATATAATAAGTTTTATATGGATTGTCAAGTTGACAAGAAAAAGTATGAACAGTTAAATAAATTGGGGATGACATATAAGGAGATTAAGAGAGCTTCAACCATTGAGATTGGGATTGTGTTTTTGTTACCTTATGTAGTAGCTGTTATACATTCGATATTTGCACTTACTGCACTGAAAAATTCATTTGATATAGAGGTTGCGTCATCTGCGATTTTAGTAATGGGAAGCTTGTTTATAGTTCAAATAGTGTATTTCTTACTTGTAAGAAATAGTTATTTAAAAGAGATAAGATTAAATTTAGTCAATTTTTAATGGATATAATTAACTAATAACAAAAAGGTTTAAAATTAATTAATATTACTGAAATTATAAATGTTTATTTTTTCAGTAATATTTTTTATTGTATTAATTATTAAGATTCTATACTAATATGACATAATAAATGTCAAAATTATAAAAATATTCTACTTATATAAAGTATAAAGAGGTTATATGCACATATCTGTAGAAATAAATAATATAAAATATTAATTAATGTTATTAGGGGGTGTTATTTATTAGTAAATTAGCTAATGCATTGAGAATGATGATATTAATTCAAAGTAGAGGTAAAATGAAATGCAAAGAGTTAGCAGAAGAGTTGGAAGTAAGTGAAAGGCAAATAAAAAGTTAGATTATTAGATAATGAAGTTTCAATTCTAGATATGATAAATTCACAACTAAAGTATAATAATGATATTTATAAAAATCATGGATAGTAAAGATAAACAACTGAAACCAGCATATAATATATAGTTTGCTTAAGTTCAATATAATAAGCAACCAACACTACAACATTAATAATATTTTTAGCTCTATTTGTTAAGTATGTTTTTGTTTATAATAGAGACTTTATGTAAAGTAATTAAAAATATACTTGTTAATACAAGTAAAAAGGAGTTATCACAGAATAAATTTAATTTGCTCATACAACATTAATCCAAAATTTTTTACTTACTAAAATTTAATAATAGTAAATTTTAGTAAATTATTGACTTTTATAGAAATTTACAATATCATGAGTTAAGTATAGTTATATTTATGCATATTGTTGGAAAGGAGGGTTTTAATGGCTAATGAAGAAATCCGTGAGGAAAATATAAAAAAAGTATTAAATTGTGCTATTGAATGCTTTAAAATTCATGGTCTGGAAGCAACTACAGTTACAATGGTCGCAAAAAAAGTTGGTCTTACAACTCGTTCTCTCCAAAGATACTTTGGTAACAAAAATAATTTGGTGATGCAGGCTATGGCCTTATTGCTAAATCAATCATATATTGAAATTAAAAATTCTTTTGAGAGTAAAGAATTTTTATCTAAAACAGGCTTTGAACAAATAATAGAAATCCTAAAAATAAGAGCAGAACATGTTAAAAAGCATTTTGAAGTTACAATCAACCTTACTGAGTTAGAAGTGTATTTTTCTAAAAATAATTTAAATCTAGAAATATTTAGAAATTACATGGGAGGTTCTGGATATGTGGATATTGCATTGTCTAAATCTCTTGATCTTGCTTTAAATGATTCATCTATTAGAAGTGATATAGATAAAATTGCTGCTATTGATGTTCTATCAACAACATATAAGGGTTTGTTGCAAAGAATAGCTTTTTTATATAACAATAAAGAAATAAAAAATGAAGTAAGCCCTGATAGATTAATAGATTCATTTATCAAAGTTATAACTTTATATTTAAAAGGCTAACACTGTATGATGGTGATATGGTGTTTTTTTATAAGTAATCCTGTCGCATATAAGGACATATACTAATAAGAAAAAAGAAAAGATGCAATCAAAAGAATTTAACATTATTTTATGTTGATATGACATTTTTTAAAAACAATACTAAAAGGAGATATATAGTATGAAAAATTTGAATCCATGTTTAAATGGAGAAAATATTATTATACCTGCTCTTAAAAATATCCTTATTGTTGATGATAATAAGGTCAATCGACAAATACTCAATAAAATTTTGAGTAGCCAATACAACATAATTGAAGCAGAAAATGGAGAAGTTGCATTATCTATTCTGCATCAAAATCATGAAAATATATCTGTAGTTTTACTTGATATTATTATGCCTGTTTTAAATGGTTATGAGTTACTTAAACGAATGCATGAGGACATTTTTTTGTCTAAAATTCCTACTATTGTAACAAGTGGTCAAAATAGTGAAGATGCTGAGATTAAAGCCTTATCTTTAGGTGCAAATGATTATATCATTAAGCCATATAAACCAGAGATTATCAAGCATCGTGTCTCTAACACAATATATCTTAGAGAAACATCTGCATTTATAAACTTAGTACAAAACGATTCGTTGACTAGCACATTTAGCAAAGAATATTTTTATATGTGTGTTGCAGAAACACTTCAAAGCAATCCACAAAAACAATACGATCTCATTTGTTTAGATATTGAACGATTCAAGCTGGTTAATGATATGTATGGTATTAAAGTCGGTGATGATCTGTTAAAGCATGTTGGAAAGACGCTCATTAGTATTGTCAATGAATATGGTATTTGTGGACGTATAGCAGCAGACGAATTTATTTGTTTAGTTCCTCATTGTGAAGAATATCAAAATGAATATTTTAAAAATATAACTGAAATGATTAATGGTTTTTCTGATACAATAAAAATAAATTTAATTTTACGTTATGGAATTTACTGTATTGAAGATAGATCTACTCCTATCAATATTATGTGTGACAGAGCTAACCTCGCAAAAGAATCTATAAAAGGTAAATACGATACTTATTTTGCTTATTATGATGATAATATCAGACAAAAACTTTTAGATGAACAAATGATTGTTTCAGATATGAAAAATGCTTTGATAGAAAATCAATTCAAGGTATATTTTCAGCCTAAATATGATTTAAAGACACAAGAAATTGTAGGAGCTGAGGCATTAGTTCGCTGGATTCATCCTACCAAAGGTTTTATGCTTCCTAGTAATTTTATTCCCATTTTCGAAAAAAATGGATTTATTACTGATCTTGATATTTATGTATGGGATCAATGTTGTCAAAAGATAAGAGCATGGATAGATATGGGGTACACTTCAATTCCAATTTCCATTAATGTATCTCGTGCTGACATTTATAATCCTAGTATAGTAGAAATTTTGATTTCTATGATTCAAAAATATAAGCTTAGTCCAAAAAATCTACATTTGGAAATCACAGAAACTGCTTATACTGAAAATCCAGAACAACTGATTGAAGTAGTATTAAAACTGAAAAAGATAGGATTTATTATTGAGATGGATGATTTTGGAACAGGTTATTCCTCACTTAATATGCTCTCTGAGCTTCCAATTGATGTTTTAAAACTAGATATGCGATTTATTAAAAGAGAAGAAAAGAAAAATAATGACAGAAGTATTTTAAGTTTTATTATAAGTCTTGCAAAATGGATGGATTTAAAGGTTATAGCAGAAGGTGTAGAAACTGAAGTTCAAGTACAGCTTTTAAAAGCATTGAACTGTGAGTATGCACAAGGGTATTATTACTCAAAGCCACTACCACAGGAACAGTTTGAACAACATTTATTAAAATCTCATATACAAGTAGTGAATAAAAATAAAAAAGAATGTCAACATTTTGTTAAGAATTTTAAAGATAAAAAAAATATTATGCTTGTTTTAGATCCTGATTCTGTTGATTTTTCAAGGCTTAAAAAAGATTATAAATATCAATTTTTTGTAGAACATGTACATAGAGCATCTGATGCCATAGACTTTATTATCGAATTAGAAGAAAAAATTTCAGTTCTTATAGTAAGTATTTCTAAATATATCAGGCCTAAGCAGATGTTGCAAATACTTGATGTCTGCAAGAAAATCAATGTTACAGTAATCGTATTGTATGATAAGATATATGATAAAAAAAATAAAATCCTAAGCATGGATATATATGACTATGTTGAAAGGCCATATGATTTACTACAGTTAAATCTACGTATCCAAAATGCTATTGCATTTGCTAAAATGAAAAAATTTGAATATGAAAAAGAAGTTAACTCAACTATTATAGAAATGAGAAAACGTGCTGAACATGATGCGTTGACAGGTCTATTAAACCGTGCTGAATATGAAGTACGAATTGATAATTTTTTTCATAATAATTACAATCCAAGTGGTATTTTTGTAATATTAGATATAGACAATTTCAAGTCTATTAATGATACCTATGGACATGTAGTTGGCGATAAGGTATTATACATGGTTGCTGAAATGATAAAACACATTTTTCCAGAAACAGATATCATTGGACGCATTGGTGGCGATGAATTTTCCTTGTTTATTCCCTATACCATTCCATTTTTGCAATTGCAGGAAAAGATGATTCACATATGTAAACCTAATAATTTAGATGTCAATAATATCACTATTTCTTGTTCGGCAGGCGTTTGCCTTACTCCTGATTATGGTATTAATCGTAAAGAACTTTATAAAAATGCAGATATTGCACTTCTATTAGCAAAGCGACATGGTAAAAGCAAATTTGAAATATTTAGTCAAGGTATGAAATTGCCAACTCCTTCTTCTCTTGAAAACAAGAGCAAATACTTGCTGACAATGTTTTAGATGTTATATTTGCTTGTGATGCTATAAACAATAAAGTCATTTATATCAATGAAACAGTGTGTAAACTGATTGGAAAAGATAAAGAGAGTTTTATAGGTCAAAAATGTTACCAATTATTTTGTTATCAATATTGCAACTGTGATATTGTGAATATCTTAATCAAAGGTTTGATTTTTATGAGGAAATTAGAACTATTCTCACACTTATGAATATACCAAAGAATAAAAATTATAAAAGAGAAATATAAGCTTGGTATATGAATTTCAATTTGAGAAATCAGATATAATAGATTTGTTTAAAGAATTGTCTAAGGAGATAAAATGGTATGAATATAGAAGAGGAAAAAAATAACTTAATAGATGATAGTCAATATCAACTTGAACTATATCGTTCATCAAGCTTGGGTGGAGTTTATACTGTCAAAATGGATGATAAGTTTACTTTATTATATGGAAATGACCTGTACTTTCAGCTACATGGATATCAGAAGGAAAAATTACTAAATAAAAGCTGTACCATTTTTATTCATCCAGAAGACCTTAAAAATGTGCAAGAGGCTCTTTTTAAGGCAAAGAAGGCGAATAGTAAAACAGCTGAATGGGAAATGCGTATTTTGACTGGTGATGGAAAAATTAAGCATACACTTGTAAGTGGACGTTTTAATATTCGAAATTATGAGAAAGTATTTGATGGCTACATTACTGATATCACAAAGCAAAAACAAATGGAGGAGAAGATATTACAGTTAACCGAAATTGAAACAGATCTACGTAAGCAAATAGAACTTTATCGTACTACAGATCTTGGTGGTGTTTTCACTGTAGTAGTAGATGAAAATTTCACACTGCTTTATGGAAATGATAAGTACTATAAAATACATGAATATACAAAAGAGAGCATGCTAGAACGTATTCACAATCATTGTTCAGAATATGTTCATCCTTATGACTTACCTATAGTGCATGAGATTATTCACACTGCATTAAACTCTGGGAAAGATTACGTGGAGTGGGACATGCGTGTTATAACTGGCAATGGAAATATTCGATATATTCTTTGTAGTGGTGTATTTGATAATAAAGATGGAGTAACTCTTATGAATGGTGTAGTAATGGATATTACCAAACAAAAAAGGATCGAACAAGCATTGCGTGAGAGTGAAGAGAAATTTAGGATTGCAACTGAAAATTCTGATGTAGCGTTTTGGTCATACAATTTTGAGAAAAAAGAAATTTTCCAAACACAATCATCAAAATTTATGCATGGATATGACAACATTGTAAAAAATGTGCCTGAATCACTAGTTGAAGAGGGCTATATTCGTAGCGATTCTATCAAAGAATATTTAGAAATGTACTATAAAATGAGAAATGGAGCCAAAACTGTTTCTGGTGAATTTTGGATGAAGAATTTAGATACTAATGGATGGTGGTGTGAACATATAGACTATACTACTGTTTTTGATGAAACTGGAAAACCAGTTTATGCCCACGCCATAGGTAAAGATGTTACCACTAAAAAACTTGCAGAAAGTCGCTATAATGAGGAAATTTCATACAAAAATGCACTTATATCTGAAGATATAGTTGCAAGTATGCGTGTTGACCTTACATCTGGTTTGGTAGAGGAAGTCGATTCACCATATGAGGAAATAATTGAAAATTATTTTGGAAAAAACTATAGTGAGTGTGTTGCTATCTTGTCTGATTTACTTATTAATGATGAACAGAAAAACGATTTTTTATCATCAATGCAGACAGATATTTTGGTTGAAGATTTTAAAAATGGAGAGACCAAAAAAAATTTCCATGTACAACGTAAAATGCCAGATAATACATATCGTTGGGTGTCTACTACCATTAAACTCTTTCAAAAACCAAATAGTGACCATATTGTTGGTTTTCTATATAGTTATGATATTAATAATGAAATACTATTTCATCAAATTATGGATCTAATTTCACATACCAACTATGATTTTGTAGGTTACATCAATGCGATTAATGCTAGTTATATTTTATTCGCTGATAATGGTAAAAAAGTTTTATCCAAGAACACGAAAAAAAGTTATGAAAGTACTATTTCTGAATACTTTTCAAAATATTTAGATAGAAAACAGCATGATGAAATAATAAATAAACTATTACTTTCTGTTGTTACAAAAGAACTAGAGACTAAAAATGTTTATACTATTGAATATACTATTAAGGTTGAAAATGGTGTAGAGAAAAGAAAACAATTAAAATTTGCTTATATTGATAAACAAGCGCAAACGCTTTTTTACACGCAAAGTGACATTACTGAGATTATAAATAATGAAAAGAAGCATCAAGAAATTCTTCATGATGCTTTGGTAGCAGCAAAACAGGCAAATAAAGCAAAAACTGAATTTTTATCCCATATGAGCCATGAAATACGCACTCCTATGAATGCAATTATTGGTATGTCTACATTGGCTGCACAGGTTGTCAATGATACTGAACAGGTTTCTGATTGTTTATCTAAGATAGGTATTTCAGCACGTTTTCTACTGTCATTGATTAATGATATTCTGGATATGAGTCGTATTGAAAGTGGTAAGCTTTCTGTAAAACAAGAAAAAATACCATTTGAAGAATTTATAAATGGTATTAACGCCATAAGCTATACGCAGGCACAAGATAAAGGTGTTGATTATGATGCTATTGTTACAAGCTTTACCGAAAATTACTATATTGGTGATGCCATGAAACTTCAACAGGTATTGGTTAATATTATCAGTAATGCAATCAAATTTACACCAAAAGGTGGTAAAGTACAGTTTATTATAAGTCAAGAAAAACAAACCAAGGATTTTGCAAACATGAAATTTATTATTAATGACACAGGTGTAGGTATTAGTGAAGATTTTATCAATCATATTTTTGAGCCATTTACACAACAGCATATGGGTTCTACAGCCATGTATGGTGGAACTGGGTTAGGTCTTGCTATTTGCAAACACCTTGTAGAACTAATGGGTGGAGAAATCAGTGTAAATAGTATTGAGGGAGTTGGTAGTGAATTTGTAATTGAACTAAAGTTAGGAGTGAGCGAAGAGAGTCATAAAAAATCCATAAAAAAATCTCAAGTTCACTTTAATAAAATGAAGGCACTTATTGTAGATGATGATATTATCATCTGTCGACATACAGAGCAAATTTTAGAAGATATGGGTTTAAAAGCAGATTATGTAGACTCAGGGATGAGTGCCATTAAACGAGTGCAAGAACTTTGGAATAAAGATGTATATTATGATATTATATTAGTTGACTGGAAGATGCCTAATATGGATGGGATTGAGACAACTCGAGCATTAAGAAAAATTGTAGGTCAAAATGTTACTATAATCATCATGACAGCTTATGATTGGCTTTCAATAGAAAAAGAAGCAAAAAGTGCAGGAGTTAATATGCTGATTAGTAAGCCATTATTTCGTGATTCTATTTCATCTGCATTTGAAAAAATATATATGAAAAAAGATGAAGAAATTGTGCCACCAAATGAATGTGTATATGATTTTACTGGTAAACGAGTATTGCTTGTAGAAGATCATATGCTAAATATTGAGGTAGCCAAACGATTACTTAATTCTAAAAATTTAGAAGTTGATGTTGCAGAAAACGGATTGCTTGGTATTGAGGCATTTGCTTCTGCACCAGCAGGATACTATGATGCTATCCTTATGGATATACGTATGCCAGTTATGGATGGACTTTTAGCTGCAAAATCTATTCGTCAAATGCGTAAGAAAAATGCAGCAACTATTCCTATAATTGCCATGACTGCTAATGCTTTTGATGAAGATATAGAGAAAACAAAGGAAGCAGGAATGAATGCCCATATTGCTAAACCTGTAGAGCCAAAGAAATTATTCAGTACCATAAATAATTTCTTTTCTTGTGAGAATAAATAATAAATTGAGAGTTAACTAAGTTTATACAAGAAGAAGGATAAGAATAATATCGTGGTTTGGATATGATGGGTAATATATATAATCTTACTTATATAAAGGAGTGTATAATGATAATGAGTATGTTTATAGATAAACTTTCAACATATGGTGTAAATATTGAAAAGGTCATGGAACGATTTGTAAATGACGAGAACTTATACTACACTTGTCTCTTGTCTTTTATAGAAGATACTTCTTTTGACAAACTTGGTGAGGCAATAGAAAATAGAGATTTCAGCTATGCTTTTGAGCAATCTCATACTCTAAAGGGTGTGTCTGGTAATCTAGGACTTACAGGAATTTTTAAATCTGTATGTATAATTGTAGAGTCTCTAAGACACAATGAATACGATAATCTACAACAACTTTTCCAAATTGTTCTTGCAGAAAAAGAAAAGTTAGAACAAATATTAAGTACCCTTATAGTAGACAGTTAAAATAATAAAATTGATACTATGAGGGTATTAAATTTTTATGTCAATAAAATCTAAAATAAACTTTGAGGTAAAAACTAAATCAGTTGAAAATAATGATAATTACCAATTGAGTTCATTTAAATATAAAGTTTTATATTAACTAAGTTATATCTAAATAAAATACACTTGCACTATAAATATGACAAAAAATCAATATAAAAACGAGGTGAAATAAAATTTATGATAAGAAAATCAAATGATAAAGACATAAGTAAAATCATGGAAATATGGGAAGAAAGCACAATCAAAGCACATGACTTTATAAGTAAAGAATACTGGAAAAATAACTATAATACTGTCAAAAGTGAATATATACCCATATCAGATACATTTGTATATGATGATGGCGAAGAAATAAAAGGATTTATAAGCATAATAGAAAAAAGCTTTATAGGGGCCTTATTCATAAACTCAAACTATCAAAGTCTAGGAATAGGAAGTAAACTCTTAGACTATGCAACTAAAGAATATAAAAATTTAAACCTAGCAGTATACAAAGACAATAAAAAAGCAGTTGTATTTTATAATAAAAAAGGATTTAATATAATAAAAGAGCAAATAAATGAAGACTCAGGATTTAAAGAATACATAATGGAATATAGTAAATAACATTAATATATTCTATTAGAAGAATAATAAATGTATTTGTTATTCAGTTAGTATATTTGTAAAAATAATTTTTAAAATTATAAATTATATGTACTTGAGATATTAAAAATATAATGATATGGGAGGATAAAGTGAGGATAAAGTAATGAATAAAAGAGCATTTATGCATTATATTAGAATAAGAGGATAGCGCACAAGTTGTGGCTATTTTACAAAAACCTATAACATGATTTTATATAAGATAGAAAAATATACCTTATATAAGTAGCCATAATTTCGTGCTGTTTAAATTGAATAGTAATACTAAAACTATTTATGATAAAGAATTATTTGAATCAAGACATGAAATATATAATTCTAAAGTATATGATAATTTAATAGAAGAAACAAAGTATGTAATGCATAACCACATTTTAGATGCTGGATGTGGAGAAGGATATTTCTTAAATAAATTATATGAAGATAAAAATATTAAATATAATTTCTCCTGCAAATTATAAGGAATTTACAAGGGCTTTAAATGATGATGGAATAATAGTAAAGATTGTCCAATAATCAAATTATTTAAAAGAAATAAGGAAAAGTATACAGGGAAATATAAAGAATAATGATTATAATAATAAAAACATTGTAGCTGGATTTAAAAAACACCTTGATGTAATTTATGAAAATAGAATCAATTATAAAACTGATATCAATATATTAAATTTAATGAACTTAGTTAAAATGACTCCTTTAACATCAACATCAGATGAAGAAGAGATTTTAAGGTTGATAGAGTCAGGGATATTTAATATAACAATTGATTTAAGAGTTATGGTCGGTACATTAAAGAGATAGAAAATAAAATTTGTCCAAAATTAATAAAAATTATATTACTAAAAATTGCTATGAAATTAGTTTAATAATATCTAATTTCATAGCAATTTTAATTACCATTAAAGTGTCTATGCAAAAAGCATTTAAATTATATCTCCAAATATGTCCACAAAAATTTCTATAATAATATTTAATAATATAGTATTCTTATTTGAAATTATTTTTAAAATATAAAATATTAAAGCTTAAAATATTCTTGTTGAGAAGAATCTATTTCAGAACCACAATTGCTACAACAATAAGACGTTGAAACATACCCAAATTCTTCAGTATTCTCATTAAACTCCATTTTTTTCTTTGCAATAATTCCTACTTTAGTTAAGCTAGAACCACAATTATCACAGTTTTGAATTTTACATATACTATACAATTTGTCAGTAGTTACATTCTCTATTAATTTATCACAATTACAACATTTAATAGAAGAAATCTCATTAGATACTTCAATCGGTTCAGCATCTTGAAAAGAAAATTTATATGTTATATCATTTGACACTCTATAGCCTGTATCAAAAATATTTGTATTACAATTTGGACACATATATTTTGGAATATATACATCTTTTTTTTCAAAAGTGTCCTTTTCAGTATTGCGATTTGAATCATCTAAAGAGGAGTTTTCACCTATGGTATATTTTTTATTTAAGTTTAAAAGGTAATTGTAAATCTTTTTATATTTATTTTGTTTTGCTGTGTATAAAAAATGACTCATTATATCTGGATAGTCTTTATTTTTTGATGGCATATTTAAATCTATATAATTGTTTTCAATTGCAAAAGATAGTATATTGTAATAATCATATTTTACTGCAAAAAATAATAACATTTCATCAAAAACTTTATCTACTATCTTATCAGAAATACTTATCCAAAAATCTGGGGATTCTAGATAAACTTTTTTACTAAGTTCATCTAGTTCTTTATCTATGTTGTTTAATTGATTTTCATTAGTTTTCATATTGTCACTTCCTTGTTAATTTATTATATGAAATAAAATCTCATATAAAATATATCATATTATAATTTACAAGTATAGGGCAAATAGATTTGTTTATAAGTAAAATTTTATAAATAACCATTAAAACATAAAGGATTAGAAGCAAGTTTACTTATAAGTTGAATGTAAACCTATACAATATTTTAGGTTGACAAAAAAACAGCTTTCTTTTATACTAAAACAAAGCTTTAATAGAAGATTTGTATATGTACATATAAACTAAATTGAATAAGACATATGAAGGGAATTATGAAAATGAAAAATAATAGAGTAAATATTCAAGATTTAACTAAAATGTCAATATGTGTAGCATTATTATGTATATCATCATACATATATATACCATTACCATTTACACCAGCAGGAGTAACAGCACAAACAATAATGATAAATCTAATAGCTTTAATATTAACACCAAGACAAGCATTTAGTACAGTTGGTGTATACATAATGATAGGTTTAATTGGAATACCTGTATTTGGAGGAGGAGCATCTGGAATTGGTAAATTACTAAGTCCAACAGGTGGTTTTTATTTTGGATTTTTATTTGCAGCACTAATTATTAGCTTATTAAAAGGTAAAAATAATGATATTAAGAGATATATACCAATAACAATTTTTGTTGGTATGCCTATTATATATTTTATGGGAACAGTATTTATGTGTTACTTTAATCAAATGACGGTAGAAGCAGCACTTTTTGCAGCTGTTGTACCATTTTTAATTGGAGATACAATAAAAGCAATTATTGCATCTTTTTTAGGTGTTAAATTAAATAACGTACTAAAAAGAAATCTATGATGAAGAGAGGATATAATGTATGGAAGATGTTTTTATACTAGGAGGATTAAGAAGTCATATTGGTCTAAAAAATGGAATTTTTCAATGTGTTCAACCAGAATTACTAGGAGCAAAGGTTTTAAAACACCTAATTGAAAAGTATGAGATTGATAAGATTGATGAGATTATATGTGGAAATGCAGTTGGTACAGGAGGAAATATCACAAGATTAATGACTTTAACAGCGGGAATAGAAAGTGAAGTTCCTGCTTTTACTGTAGATATGCAATGTGCTTCTGCTATGATGAGCTTAGATATAGCATTTTCAAAGATTAAATCTGGGCAATGCGATTTAATTATTGCAGGAGGTTTTGAGAGTAGTTCTCTACAACCAATGCGTACATATCATAAAAACGATAGGAGGTATAATATTAATAATCCAAGCTATGCAGTTGCTCAATTTTCTCCAGATAATAATAGTGAGAATAGTATGCTTGAAGGTGCAGAAAGAGTGGCAAAGCTATATAAAATTGAGAAAGCAGAATTAGATTATTGGGTGAAAGAAAGTCATAGAAGAGCAAAAAACACAAGAGAAGAAAAATTTCTTGAAGATATTATATTTCCTATAGATAGCAATACATATGATGAAGGTATACGTGATAAAATGAGCCAAAGATTATTAGATAGGATACCTTCAATTTTAGGAAAGGGAAGTATTACAAATGCAGCAAATGCATGTCTTATTAATGATGGGGCTTCATTTCTTATTCTGTGTTCTAAAAAATATTTAGAGAATACAAAAAAGAATCCAAAGGCTAAAGTTATCAATTCTTGTACAATAGGAACAGAGCCACAATTAAGTCCAACATCTGCTATAAAAGCTATGGAGAGGCTTTTGGATATAGAAAAGCTTAACTATATGGACATATCTGCTATTGAATTTAATGAAGCATTTGCAGTTATAGATGTTTTATTTCAAAGAAAATATCCAGAATTAATTGATAGATATAATATATTTGGAGGGGCTTTAGCATATGGTCATCCATATGGTGCTTCTGGTGCAATTATTGCGTTACATCTTTTAAAAGCACTTGAAAAGACTAATGGGAAGTATGGAATTTGCTCTATAGCAGCTGCTGGAGGATTGGGTTCTGCTTTATTGATTGAAAGGGTGTAGATTATGAATTACTATGAACTTTTAAAAGTAAAAAGAAACAACTATAAAGATAAAGATTTTTTGATTATAGATGGAGAAAAGTATACTTATGACAATATATTAAGAGATAGTGAGGAGATTGGGAGACAGATTTCTATAGGTGAAAATATTCCTGTTTTAATTTATTCTAAAAATATAAAGTTCCAATTAGTAAGTTTTTTAGGTGTTAACTATTCAAATAATGTTCCTATCATTTGTCATTATAATCTTTCTAAAATAGTATTAAGTGATATTTTAATAAAGAATAATATTTCAATTATTATATCCGATGAGAATATAGATATAAATGATTTATCTAATGGTAGTTGCAATAGAATATTAAAGGTAGCTAATTCTTCTACAGAACATTATAGTATAAATGTATATCAATATAATAATATTTTAAACTATTTAGATAAAGAGATTTGTATGGGAGCTTTATCTTCAGGCTCTACAAATGTACCAAAAGTATTATATAGAACATATGAAAGCTGGGCTGGATTTTTTCCTATACAAAATGAAATTTTCCATATTTCTGAGGACTCTATTTTATTTATCAATGGAACACTTAGTTTTACAGGAAATCTAAATTCTATAATGTCAGTACTATATGAAGGTGGTAGTGTTGTAATAAATTCAGGTTTAAATTGTAAAACATGGATAAATGTAATAAAACAATATAATATAACTAATATATATCTTATACCTACAAAGCTTCAGTTACTGGTTAAATATTTAAGTGAGATAATAGTTAAAGTTAGAAGTGTTTTTACAGGTTCTCAATTGTTGTTTGAGGATACAGCAATAAAAATAAAAAAATATATGCCAGATTCTGAAATCATTTTATATTATGGAGCAAGTGAATTAAACTACATTACATATTTGTGTTATGATGAATTGATTGAGAAACCACTAAGTGTAGGTAAACCATTTCCAAAAATAGATGTATATATTAAGGATGGAATAATTTTTGTAAATACCAAATATGCAGTATATAATGCATCAGAGCCTTATTCTGTCAATGACATTGGATATTTTGATGATGATGGATATTTGATATTTGAAGGAAGAAGTGATGATGTTGTAAACATTGGTGGATTTAAAGTCAGTTCTATCAAACTTGAAAATATAGTAAAAAGAATTCCTCAAGTTGAAGATGCAGTTGCATTACCTTATTTAGATACTATAAGAGGAAGTCAAATTGCATTATTTGTAACAACCATAGGTAAGATTACAAAAAAGGATTTATTGATTATGATTAGAAATTATTTAATTAGAAATGAAATTCCAAGAAAAATTATTTTTTTAGATTCATTACCATATACATCTTCTGAAAAGATAGATAGATTGGCACTATTAGAAATGTTAGAAGTATAATATTTAATAATTTTAGTGAACCAATATATTGATAAAAACATATTGTATATAGTAAAGGAGGCTTACAATATGTCAAATCAATACGATATAACTGTTATAGGCGGAGACCTGCGACAAGTGTACATGGTAAAAAAACTAATTAATAAAGGATATTCTGTAGTTATATATGGAATAGCAAATGAAATTATAAATGGAATCGCTGGAAAAGCAACTTCACTAGCTGAAGCACTATCCAAAAGTTCCATTATTTTATGTCCAATTCCATTTACAAAAAATCAATTTAGTATTGAAAATACTGATGGTTGTCTCGATGCTACTATTGATAACTTGTTAATTAACTTATCTCCTAATCAAATACTATTTGGAGGAAACATACCAACTAAAGTTTACAAATTTTGTGAGCAACACTCTATTCAGGTTTATGATTTTATGAAGATGAATGATGTTGCTATTTTAAATGCAGTTGCTACAGCTGAAGGAGCTATAGCAGAAGCGATTAAAAGAAGTCTAATCAATATGCACCAAAGTAACTGTCTAGTACTAGGCTTTGGAAGGTGTGCACAAATACTTGCTAAAAAATTATATGCTTTAGATGCAAATGTATGTGTTGGAGCAAGAAATAATGATGCAAGGAGTACGGCTAATGCATTTGGGTATTCTAGTATTTCTTTAAATCAACTTGATGAAAATCTTTTAAAGTTTGATTATATTTTTAATACCATACCAGAATGTATTTTAACAAAAGAAAAATTAGAAAAAGTATCAAGAGAAGTAACTATTATAGATATAGCTTCTTCTCCTGGTGGATTAGATTATTCTGTTACACAAAATTTAGGTATTAATGCAAATCTTTGTCTTGGGCTTCCTGGTAAATACTCACCAAAGACATCTGGTGAAATTCTTGTTAACGCTATAGAAAATATTATAAATGAAAGAAGGGATTAGAGATGAGACTTGAAGGACTTACAATTGGAGTAGGATTTACTGGTTCGTTTTGTACTTATGATAAAATATTTATAGAGTTAGAGAATTTGGTAAAAGCAGGAGCAAATGTACACACTATATTTTCAGATGTATCACAAAATATAGATTGTAGATTTGGAAATTCTGAGGAATTTATGAAAAAAGCATATGAACTGACAGGAAATAAACCTATTGTTACAATTGAAGAAGCAGAACCATTTGGACCTAAAGGAATTGCTGATATTATAATAATAGCCCCTTGTACTGGAAATACTGCTGCTAAGCTAGCAAATGGCATTACAGACTCTCCAGTATTGATGGCAGCAAAAGGTCATCTTCGCAATGATAAACCACTTGTAGTATCAATATCAACTAATGATGCTCTAAGTTTTAATTTCAAAAACATTGGAACTCTTCTTAACTCTAAAAACATATATTTTGTACCTTTTGGTCAAGATAATTGTAATGCAAAGCCTAATTCTATGATTGCACATACAGAGTTAATAATTCCAACAATAGAGCTTGCTCTTGATAATAAACAGTTACAACCTGTTATAAAAAGTCCACATCAATAGATTAATGATGTAATCTGATATACATGTATATTTAGTAATATTAACAAAGTCCAGCAATCTTATTTGCTGGACTTTAACTTGTAATATATTAAGTATATTTTATTTCACAGTATATAAAAATTATCAGTGTGTATATCTCTAATTATAATACATATTATAACTGTTTGTATATCTCAGAGTATTTAATTTACTCTTTAAGTCTTTATTTTCTTCTTAATGTATTTTTTTCTTTATAACTTTTATACAATACTATACTTGAAAAAAATCTTTTGATTTTTTCATTAAAAAAATGAAAATATAAGTGTTAAAATAATAACGTTATCCTTAAGCGTTGAGATGAATTTATTCACGATTTATATAAAAAATAAAGTAATATATAATTAATCTAGATATTTGTAAAGTATATTATTATTAATATAAATAATATAATACTAAATAAAAAATAAAATGTTAAAAAAATAACTTGAAAATGCAAAGATAACATGCTATACTGTTAATAAATTAACAGAAAAAGAAGATTATACTATTCTAGGAGGGCATTGAAATGGCTAATAAAGAACAGACTATAATAGAAAATAAAAGGGGAGAAGAAGCTATGGCAGATAATGCATGCGTTGTAAATAATGTTGAAAATTTAGTTAAAAAATTAGCAAAAATTAGAGAAGCTCAAAGAATCTTTGCTACATACACTCAAGAGCAAGTAGATAAGATTTTTTTAGCAGCATCTTTAGCAGCTAATAAGCAAAGAGTTCCTCTAGCTATAATGGCACAAAAAGAAACTGGTATGGGAATTGCTGAGGATAAAGTTATAAAGAATCACTATGCATCAGAATATATATACAATGCATATAAAGAAACTAAAACTTGTGGTGTTATAGAGAGAGATGAAGCCTTTGGTATGACTAAAATAGCTGAGCCAATAGGAGTTGTTGCAGCAGTTATACCTACAACTAATCCAACTTCTACTGCTATATTTAAATCACTTTTAGCTCTAAAAACTAGAAATGGAATAATATTTTCTCCACATCCAAGAGCAAAAAATTCTACTATAGAGGCAGCAAAGGTAGTTCTTGAAGCTGCTGTTCTGGCTGGAGCTCCTGAAGGTATAATCGGATGGATTGATGAGCCATCTTTGGAATTAACTACGACTGTTATGAAGGAAGTTGACTTAACTCTTGCTACAGGAGGTCCTGGAATGGTTAAATCAGCATATTCATCTGGAAAACCAGCTATTGGAGTCGGTGCAGGTAATACACCAGCAATAATTGATGACAGCGCAGATATAAAAACTGCTGTAAATTCAATTCTTGTATCTAAGACATTCGATAATGGTATGATATGTGCTTCTGAACAATCAGTTATAGTATTGGAAAATATATATAATGAAGTTAAAAAAGAATTTAAAGAGCGTGGTGCTTACTTATTAAATAAAGAAGAAACAGAAAAATTAAGAAATGTAATTTTAGTAAATGGGGGATTAAACTCTAAAATCGTTGGTCAAACAGCTTGCACAATAGCAACATTAGCAGGTTTTGAAGTTCCAGTTGATGCTAAAGTTTTAATAGGTGAGGTTGAATCAGTTGAAATAGAAGAAGCTTTTGCTCATGAAAAACTTTCACCAGTACTTGCAATGTATAAAGCAAACAACTTTGATGATGCAGTTAGTAAAGCAGAAAAATTGGTAGAAGATGGAGGGTTTGGTCATACATCTTCATTATATATTGATGATGTAAATCAGAGAGAAAAGCTTGATAAATTTACTAAAGCTATGAAAACTTGTAGAATTTTAATTAATACTCCTTCTTCTCAAGGGGGTATAGGTGATTTATATAATTTTAAACTAGCTCCTTCTCTTACTTTAGGATGTGGTTCTTGGGGAGGAAATTCAGTATCTGAAAATGTAGGAGTTAAGCACTTACTTAATATTAAGACAGTAGCTGAGAGGAGAGAAAATATGCTTTGGTTTAGAGCACCAGAAAAAGTTTATTTTAAAAAAGGTTGTTTAGGAGTGGCGTTAAAAGAACTTAAAGATGTAATGAATAAAAAGAGAGCTTTTATTGTAACAGATACATTCCTTTACAATAATGGATATACTAAGACAGTTACTGACTTATTAGATGAAATGAACATCAAGCATACTACTTTCTTTGAAGTTGAACCAGACCCAACTTTAGAATGTGCTAAGATAGGTGCTAAAGCTATGAGAGAGTTTAATCCAGATGTAATAATATCTATAGGTGGAGGAAGTGCAATGGATGCAGGTAAGATAATGTGGACATTATATGAGCATCCAGAAGTAGATTTCCAAGACCTAGCAATGAGATTTATGGATATAAGAAAAAGAGTGTATGCGTTCCCTAAAATGGGTGAAAAAGCTAGTTTTGTAGCTATACCAACATCAGCAGGGACTGGTTCAGAAGTAACTCCATTTGCAGTTATAACTGACCAAGATACAGGTGTTAAATATCCATTAGCTGATTATGAGTTGATGCCAAATATGGCTATAGTTGATGCGGATATGATGATGAATATGCCAAAAGGATTAACTTCTGCTTCTGGTATTGATGCTTTGACTCATGCATTAGAAGCATATGTATCTATGCTTGCAACTGACTATACAAATGGTCTAGCTTTACAAGCTATTAAGAGCATATTTGAATATCTTCCACGTGCATACGATAATGGAGCAAAAGACTCAGAAGCAAGAGAAAAAATGGCAAATGCTTCTACAATGGCAGGAATGGCTTTTGCAAATGCATTTTTAGGTGTTTGTCACTCTATGGCTCACAAGTTAGGTGCTTTCCATCATGTACCACATGGTGTTGCAAATGCTCTTTTAATAACAGGTGTTATGAAATTTAATTCTTCTAATGCACCAAAGAAAATGGGAGCTTTCTCTCAATATAAGTATCCAGAGGCATTAAAGAGATACGCTGAAATAGCTTCATTCTTGGGATTAAAAGGAAATTCTGATGAAGAAAAATTCCAAAGTTTATTGATAGCTATTGAAGATTTAAAGAGTAAAGTTGGTATTCCTAAAACTATAAAAGAATTTGGTGTTGAGGAATCTAAATTTATAGATTCACTAGATGAAATGGTGATTCAAGCCTTTGATGACCAATGTACAGGTGCGAATCCAAGATATCCTCTTATGAATGAAATAAAAGAAATGTATTTAAATTCATATTATGGAAAATAAATTTACTATAAAACTTACTATAAAATAAATAAACTAAAATCCTGTATACATTAGATATATAATATCATTGTATATGGGATTTTTCATTTAAAAAAACATAAATAGTTTTGAAACTTTAATTCAAAATTCAATTAAATAATGTTATTATAATAATTAGAATGAATCTATATGTAATATTTGGGTATATTTGTATGTAAGATAAGTAATAAATTTGTATTAATAAAGATATAAATAGGGATATAAAGTGTTGACTAATTAAGGGAGGGGTAAGATGACTAAAAGAAATAAAAGTGTTACATTAATTATAATTCTTTTAATGGCATCATTATTTCTGATATTAGGATATCTATATATAGAAGATACAAGAAAACTTCTTATATCAGAGGCAGAAGTACATATAAAAGAAGTTGCGATACAAGGTTCTCAGTTAGCACAAAGACAAATTGAAAAAGATTTAGATATTTTAAATATTTTTTCAAGTTATTATACTTCAAATCCTAACATGTCTAATGAAGAAAAAATAAAAAAGCTTTTAGATGAAATGGAAAACCAAAAATTTTATACTATGGCAATTGTTGATATAAATGGGAATGCAGAAAATACTAAGGGTAATAAGTTTTCTGTTAAGGATAGAGAATTCTTCAAAAATTCAATTAATGGTAAAAAGTATGTTTCAAGCCCATATATTGATGAAGTAAATAAGTCTGTAAAAAAGATTACTATCTCAGTACCAATATTAAATAATGATAAAGTAGTTGGAGTTTTGTATTGTACTTATGATGTCAATACTCTAATGAAACTTATAAATGTATCTTTTTATGAAAATAATAGTATATCTTATGTTGTAAAAAATAATGGGACAGTTATACTTCATCCTCAACAAGATAGATTATCAAGAAATATTTATGAATTGTTAAAGCAGGATAATGATATTAAAGATGTAAATCAATTAAAAAAACAATTAGAAGAAAATAAAACAGGTGCTGCAATCTTAAATATGTCAGGAGAAAGACGATACCTAGGATATGCTACTATGGATAATGGAAAGAAAAAAGATAATTATATAAAGGATTGGAACTTGATTTTTTCAATTCCAGAAAATGTTATATTCCGTAATTCTGAGCAAATTATTAAGAGAGCTGTATATGCAGTATTATTGATTATATTTGTGTTTATTGCAATTATTTTCTATATAATGTACATAAAAAAATCTAATGAAAAAGAAATATTAAGTTTAGCATATGAAGATAGAGTTACACATATAGGAAATCAAAATAAATTTTATAGAGAATGTAGTAAGTATCTTTTAAATAAACCATCTTTAAATTATATTATAGTATATTTTGATATTGATAATTTTAAAATGATTAATGATACTTTTGGATATGAATTTGGTGATAATCTATTAATTACTATAGCAAGTGCTTTAAAAGAGGAACTAACAGAAGGTGAAATATATGCACGGCTTTCAAGTGACTATTTTGCTATTTTTTGTGAATACAAAAATGGAAGAAATAAAATTATAAAAAAAATTGATAGTATACGAAGTAATATTGAAAATAATCTAAATACAGTATTTGAAATTTCTCTTTGTGTGGGTATTTACTTCGTAGAAGAAGGAGAAGTAGATGCTCAAAAGGCTGTAAATAAAGCTAATATGGCAAGGTCTATTGCCAAAGGTAAAAATATAAACTATGCTATTTATAATGAAGATGTTAGAAATAAGCTTAGTGAGGAATCTATAATTTTAGATGATATAAAGACAGCATTAGTAAAGAATCAATTTGAAGTTTATTATCAACCTAAGTTTTCACTTGTAAATGGTGAGATGATAGGAAGTGAAGCACTGATAAGATGGAATCATCCTGAACATGGGTTTATAAGTCCAGCTATATTTATTCCAATAGCAGAAAAAAGTCAATTGATTTTAAAAATAGGTAGATTTGTATTTGAAAGAGTTTGTAGCGATTTATCTAAATGGGAAAAACAAGGGAAAAAATTAGTACCAGTTTCAGTAAACCTATCTAGAGTTGAGTTATATCAACCAGATATTGTAAAATTTATCAATAGTACTATCCAAACATATAACATACATTCAAATTTAATTGAATTAGAGATAACAGAAACTGTAGTTATTAATGAATTAAATATACTAAAAAGTGTTTTAAATGAATTAAGGAAGCATGGATTTTCAATTTCTATGGATGATTTTGGAACAGGTTATTCTTCTATTAGTTGTCTAAGGGACATGCCAATTGATGTATTAAAATTAGATAAGTCTTTTCTTAATGGTATTGAAAATGATGAGAAAAGTCGTAATATAGCAAAGTCTATAGTATCTCTAGCAAAATCATTAGATTTAATTGTAATTATAGAAGGCGTTGAGAGTAAGAAACAGGCTGAGTTAATGAAGCAATTTGGATGTGATTTAGTTCAGGGGTTTTATTTTGCAAGACCAATGCCAGTTCAAAATTTTATGAAATTACTTTAAAAATAAAATTTATTTTTTCATATAAAACACTATTATATATGCTTGGATTTAATAAATGCTTGCTAGATAATTAGTGTTTTTATTTTGTAAGATTCAGATATGAGGAAAGTAATTATCTTTTATAAAAATCTGTTAAAAATAAATTATTTTGGATATAAATATGTTATTAACAAAAGAATAGTACTATAATGTATAGATGATAAAAAACTTAAATAAAAATTTAATGATAGGAGTTGTTTGAGTATGATAGATATAAGCATTGATAAAAAACTTAAGGACAAATGGCCTGATGCAAAATTAGGATGTATCCAAGCAAAAGTAGTAGTAAATAAAAGCTCAGAAAAGTTAATAAATGGGATAAATGAGTTTTGTGATATTTTGAATCAAAAGCTAGAAATTGAAGATATTACGAAATTGGATAAGATTAAAGATGCAAGAGATGCATATAAAGAACTTGGTAAAAATCCAAGTAGATATAGAACGTCTTCAGAAGCATTAGTTAGAAGAATTGTTCAAGGTAAGGGTCTATATACAATAAATAATATAGTTGAAATAAATAATCTAATATCTATAAAATCATTATATCCAGTTGGTACATATAATGTAAGTAAACTACATCCACCAATATGTTTTACTGTAGGTGATGAAGGCGAGCAGTATAAAGGTATTGGAAAAGAGTTGATAAATATAGAAAATCTACCTATATTATCTGATTCATTAGGTAAATTTGGAAGCCCAACTAGTGATTCCGAGAGAGCTATGATAACAACAGATGCAATTGAAATACTAATTTGTATATTTTCATTTAGTTCGGAATCAGATATTGAAGAGTACTTTGGATACGCTAAGGATTTACTTAAAGAGTATGCAGATGGAAAGGATATAGAAACTAAAATAATTAAATAATAATTATATAAAATGTATATAACAACGTTATGTTAAGTTGGAGACTAATATATAAGAATGAATCAAAAAAGGAAACTAACAAGATATTAGTTTCTTTTTTTGGAAATAGTAGTTTAATGTAACAAAAATAGACAGATAGCCACACTGATGCTTAAAAGTATGGTAATATATTATTATAGCAGAGGTTATATTTAAGGGATTTTGAAAGGGGGAATTGACAATAATCATTTTATCTGAAATATAAATTGATATCATGTAAATAACTCTATCTTTAAAAATATAAATTAATAATATAATAGTTTGGGTATATAGAAGAAACAAGGTTTTTTAAAACTAGTAAAGTACATAGGTAATTATAATGAAGAAAGGATTTAGTTATGATTGAAGGAAAAGAGGCAAAACAAGAAAGTGGGCAAAAAAATCTAAAAGTTAAGATAGCTATAGTAGTAGGTGTTTTGATTGTAGCTTATATAGGGATGGCAATCTTTTTTAGAAATCATTTTTACTTTGGTACAACTATTAATGGTGTGAAAGCTTCAGGAAAGACAGTTGAACAAGTAAATGATTTATTAACATCAAGTACTAATTCTTATACTTTAAGTCTAGAGGAAAGAAACAATAAAAAAGAACAAATAAAAGCAAAAGATATAGATTTAAAGTTTACACCAGATGATAAGGTTCAAAAAATAAAAGATAGCCAAAGTGCGTTTGGATGGATTGGTGGAATATTTAAATCTAAAGAGTATAATAATATGGTAACTCTTTCATATGATAAAGATTTACTAGAAAAAGGGTTTAATGCTTTATCTTGTTTTGATAGTAAAAATGTTGTAGAGCCTAAGAGTGCATACCCTAAGTATGATAGCAGTAAAAATGCTTATGTTATAGTACCAGAAGTACTTGGAAACAAAGTAAAAAAAGATGATTTTTATAAATTAGTAAAAAAATCAATTAATTCTGGTGTTACTTCTGTTTCTTTAGAGGAGAGTAAATTATATGAAGTTCCAAACAATACAAAGGATTCAGAAAAGTTAAAAGAGGCTATTAAGACATTAGATAAATATGTCAGTGTAGTTGTTACATATGATTTTAGTGACCGTAAGGAAACTTTAGATGGTTCTGAGATTAATAAGTGGTTAAAGGTAGACTCAGAAAAAAATTATGACATAACTTTCGATAATGATGTGATGGTAGAGTATACAAGAGGATTAAGCAAAAAATATAGTACTTTTGGAGATTCAAGACCATTTAAAACTGCAACTGGCAAAGAGATTACTATTTCAGGTGGAATTTATGGATGGTTGATAGATAAAAAGAAAGAAGCAGAAGCTTTAGTTGATGTTGTAAAAGCTGGAAAAAATGTTACAAGAGAACCTATCTACATACAAAAAGCTGTATCTCGTAATAAAGATGATATTGGTAATACATATGTTGAGATTAGTCTTTCTGACCAACACATGTGGTTCTTTAAGAATGGAGAAATGCTTGTATCAACAGATGTTGTAACAGGCGATTTAGGTAGAGGATTTGCTACCCCATCAGGGATATATCCTCTTAACTATAAAGCTAGAAATGTTTCTTTAACTGGTCAAGGCTATAGTTCACCTGTAAGTTATTGGCTTCCATTTAATGGAAATATAGGAATTCATGATGCTACTTGGAGAGGTTCTTTTGGTGGAGGTATATATAGATCTTCAGGTTCACATGGATGTGTAAACACACCTTTTTCTAAGGCAAAGAAAATCTATGAAAATATAGAACCAGGTACACCAATTATTTTATACTAGTAAAAATATTGTTTATAACGATTAAGTGAAGTCATCTTAGTTTTTTTAGATGGCTTCTTTTTTATATAGAAAGGAATGTATATAATGAATGAAAAATTAATTAAAATTTTAGATGAAGCAAAGAACGATTCAGAGTTTAAGAAAGAGATTATGGAAACAAGAAAACAACGTGATGTTATGGATTCATTTTGTAAAGTAGTTACATCTAGAGGATATGATATAACGATAGGTGAACTTTTTTCTATAGGAGAAGAATATACATCCAATCTTTTAAAAAGCGTAAATGGAGGAGCTGCATATCCTATTGAAGGTTGGAGTGATTGGTTCGAGGATTTTTTCATCATGTTGGCGAATATATAATATATAAACTAATTAGTGGTATTACTTATTTAAAGTTAAGATAATGATTGAGGGACTAAAGTATTTAAAAATAAGTGTAAATTTTATCAATCTTAAAAAAGGATTAACTTATATCTAATAAATTTAGAAAAAATTAAACTAAAATAAGCTGACAAAAATCGATATGAGCTGATGATTTATAAAAGTTAGATGAAAAAATATAAGATATTTCTAAAAATTCAAAAAAAACAATAAGTTTTATCATTCTATGTGTTGAAAAAAAAGATAAAAATAATTTATATGGAATAAATAAAGTTATATGTAAAAAAAAATTGAAATAAAAATTGAAAATGTCGATAAACCGTTAATTTCAAAACAAAATAACGCTATTGACAAACCATATTGCTTTAAATTATAATTATTGAAAATAATGATATTTAAAAATCATACTCATGTCATAGTCTAAAAGTAAGTCAAAAAAGAATGTAAGTCTAAGCAAGTACTACTCTAAAATATGTTTTATTAAAAAATAAATGTTGAAAAAAATTAATTATTATATAAAAATGCTGTTTATACTTTAACAATGAGGTAGTAATCTAATTAGAATAAAAAACTCTAATTAGTTATATACATAGTAAAAAGGTAAGAGAGGTGATTTGGATGGCTTTTGAAATAATAAAAAGCATTGTTGAGGCAGAGCAGACAGCAGACAGTATTAAAGTAAAAGCTGTTACTGATGCAGAGTCTATCAGAGCTGATGCTGTAAACGAATGTGAAAGCATCTTGACTGATGTAAAAAAGCAAGCAAAGCTTATGGAAGAAACTCTTGTTGAGAAGGCAGTCACCGACAGTAAAGCAGAGGTTGATAAAATCTTGGCAGATGCTAAAAGTGAATGTCTGAAAATTGAAAAAACTGCGACAGAAAGACGAAGTAAGGCAATCGAAGCGGTTATTGGAAAGGTAGTGAGATAATATGGCAATAGTTAATATGAACAAGATATCTATTGTTGGCTTAGAAGCTCAAAAAAGCCAAATTTTAAAGCTACTTATGAACCGTGGATTTGTTCAGATTGATGATAGTGCCTTTCTTACTGAAATGGATGAGTTAAAAAATCATCTTACAAAAGATGGTGAGGAGTCAGAGGTTATAATGCTAGAACAGAAGATGGCACATGTGAATCAAGCGATTGACATTGTTTCTTCACTAGTGAAACAAAAGAAAGCTATGTTTGCACCAAAAAGAGAATTTAACAAAATTGACAGTGAAAAAGAAGATGAAATTTATGCTGAAGTTTTGGAGTTAAATAATCTAAATAAAGAGATAGGTACAATAAGGAGTAACATAAATTTATTAAATAATAATAAAAGTATGTTAGAGCCATGGGTAAACTTTGATGTTCCTTTTGAAAAGATGGAAACTAAGTATACAAAAACTATTCTAGGAACTATACCCACAAATGCAAATATTGATGCTTTAAGAGTTAGACTAGAGGATGAAGTGCCAGAAAGTGTTCTTGGAATTATTGATTCTGACAAGTTAATGAACTATGTTTATTTAATTACTTTAAAAGAAACTTTTGATAATGCTACAGAAGTTCTTAAAGAATTTAATTTTACAATAGTTACATTACCAAGTGAGGAAGGTACACCATCACAAGCTATCAAGAAATACAATGAAATGATAATTAGACAGGAAAACGTTTCTAAAAATAAGACAGAAGAAATCAAAAATCATGGAAATAATATACACATGCTTGAAAATCTATATGACTTTTACACTATAGAAAGAGACCAGAAAAAGATTATAGAGAGACTTGTAAAAACAAAAACAACATTCTGTCTTAATGGTTGGTTACCAAGTAAAAGTGCAAGCGACCTAATTAGTGAAATCACAGAAAAGTTTGATTGTTGTGTTCAAACAGAGGAAGGAAACAAAGAAGAAGGTTTCCCGATTCTACTTGAAAACAATAAACTTGTAACACCTTTTGAAAGTGTAACAAACATGTACAGTTGTCCAAGCACAAAAGATATTGACCCAAATACGATTATGACTTTTTTCTATGTTGTATTCTTTGGAATGATGCTAAGTGATGCTGCATATGGGATAATAATTGCCCTAGCTTGTGGATTTATTGTATACAAATCAAAAATGAAAAAGGGTGAAGGAAATTTAATTAAACTTATTGGTATTTGTGGAGTTTCAACTACTATATGGGGTCTTATATTCGGGGGTATTTTGGGGGATTTAGTTCCTATAAAAGCTTTAATTAATCCTTTAGAGGATGTTATGGTACTTATGGGGATGTCATTACTGTTCGGTATTATCCATATATATGTAGGTTTGGGAATTAAAGCATATACATTAATAAGAGATGGAAAGGTAATAGATGCAATTTTTGATATAGGGTTTTGGTATTTATGTATAACAGGGGTATGTCTACTTATAATACCTTTTGTTGCAGGAGATATTGGCGTATTTTCTGAAGTAGGAAAATATTTAGCAATTATAGGTGCTATAGGTCTTATCCTTACTCAAGGAAGAAGCTTTAAAGGTGTTCCTGTTAAGCTTTTTAAAGGATTTTCAAGTCTTTATGGTATAACAAGTTATTTTGCTGATATATTATCTTATACAAGAATTATGGCTCTTTGTCTAACAACAGGAGTTATAGGGCAGGTTATCAATCTTTTAGGGGCTATAGCTGGTCCAATATTTGCAGTTGTAATTGGTGTTGTAGGACACACAATAAACCTTCTTATAAATGCACTAGGTGCATATGTTCATACAAGTAGGTTACAGTATGTAGAATTTTTCAATAAGTTTTATGAAGGCGGAGGAGTTCCTTTTGTTCCGTTTAAGTATAAAACAAAATATACAAGCATTAATAAAAAGGAGATGTAAATATGGAATTTTTAAACGCGTTAGGAAATGGTCAATTTTTGGCAATATCAGGAGCTGCTATAGCAGCGTTATTTGCAGGTATGGGTTCTGCTAAAGGTACTTCAATAGCAGGTCAAGCCGCAGCAGGTGTTGTAACAGAAGACCCTAGTAAATTCGGTCAACTTCTAGTTTTGCAACTTCTTCCTGGTACACAAGGTCTATATGGATTTATCATAGCTTTCCTTATTTTATCAAAAGCAGGAATTATTGGTGGAGATGCGATACCAACATCAGCTCAAGGTTTACAACTTCTTATGGCAGGACTTCCAATTGGTCTAGTTGGCTTAGTATCAGGTATTGCACAAGGTAAGGCAGCAGCAGCAGGGGTTGGAATAGTTGCTAAAAGACCTGAAGAACTTGGTAAAGCTATAACATTTGCAGCGATAGTTGAAACATATGCTCTTTTAGGACTACTTGTTTCTTTCTTAGCTTACAATGGAATTGCAGTTGGTTAATTATAGAATATAATTCATAAGTAAAAAAAATGAAAAGGAGGAAGCACTCCTATGGGTAATGAACAAAAAATGATTGACAGAATTATAGCTGATGCCAAACAAGAGGCACAAGAAATATTGGATAAAGCTAAAAGTGAAGCAGATTTAAAGATAAGTTCAGCTAATGAAAAAGCTGAAAAGGAAATGGCTTCCTATACAAAGCTTGCAGAGGCAGAAGCAGAGAAAGCAGCTTCTAAGGAAATATCAGGAGCTTATATGGAGGCTAAGAAACAAATATTATCAAAGAAACAACAGATTTTAGAAGCAGTAATTTTAGAAGCTAAAAATAAACTTCTAAATCTTAAAGATAGTGAATATGAACAAATTATATTAAATATGATTGAAAAAGCGAATTGTACAGATGGATCTGAGATAGTATTATCTAAAAAAGATAGAAAAACATTAAAAGATGTATTATCTAAAAAAGGCATTAAAGTATCTGATGAAACTAGAGATATTACTGGAGGTTTCATAGTTAAAAAAGGTGACATTGAGTATAATTATTCGTTTGAAGCTATAATTGCAGTAGAGCATGAAGATATTGAGCAAATTGCAGCAGAAATTTTGTTTAATTAAGGAGGGGGGTTAAAAGATGGCAGAAGAAAAAACTTATCCCTATGCCGTGGCACGAATAAGAGTGCTTGAAAAACAGCTTCTTAACAGACAAATGTTTATTCAAATGGCAGAAGCTAAAAGCCCTGAAGACTCTTTAAGAATTATAGCAGAAGCGGGTTATACGGATTCGTCAAATAATAATGTTCACAATTTTGAGAATGTTTTGACTCAAGAATTATCTAAAACATATGAAATTCTTAAAGGTCTAGCCCCTGAAGAAAAATTTGTTGATGTATTCCTTTATAAAAATGATTATCATAACTTAAAAGTTTTGATTAAAGAAGAAATTTCTGGTGTAGATGGTGAAAAGTACTTAATTGATGGAGGTACAATTTCACTTGCGAAGCTTAAAGAATCTTTAGCAAATCGTAGTTTTAGTGATTTACCTAAGATAATGGCAGGAGCAATAATAGATGCATTTGATATTTATAGTAAAACACAAAATGGTCAGATGGTTGATATTGTTTTAGATAAAGCAACTTTTTCAAGTATGAAAGAGACAGCTACAGAAAGTCAAAATAAATTTGTAATAGATTATGTTATGAAAGTTTGTGATTTAACAAATCTAAAGAGTTTTATAAGAGTTAAAAACATGAAGAAAGATTTTGATATGTTTATGAATGTGTTTGTTTCAGGTGGCTCACTTGATAAAGAAAAATTCTTAGAAGCTTTTTCTTCAGACACTCCAGCATCATGTTTTAAATCTACTTCTTACTCTGATGTCTGTAAAAATGGCATGGATAGTGGATTTACTGTCTTTGAAAAACTTTGTGATGATTATCTTATGGAATATGTTAGAGATGCAAAATTTAAACCTCTTACACTAGAACCGCTAATTGCATATTTATATGCTAAAGAATCAGAAATAAAAACAATTAGGATTATTATGACTAGTAAGCTTAATAATATAGACGCAGATACTATAAAAGAAAGGCTAAGGGATGCTTATGTATAAGGTAGGAGTAGTTGGAGATAAAGATAGCATCATGGGATTTTTAGCTCTTGGAATAGATATCTTCCCAGCCTATGATAGTGACGAAATTAAAAAAAGTATACATAAGTTGGTTGAAGATGAATATGCGATAATTTATATTACAGAACAGGCGTCATTGCTTGCAAAAGAATCAATAGCAAAATACAAAGACTATCAACTTCCTGCTATTATAGTTATTCCAGGTATTGGAGGAAGTATGGGATTAGGTATGAATGAAGTAAGAGAATCTAGTAAACGTGCTATAGGTGCAGATATATTATTTAAAGAATAGATGCAAATTGAATAAGAGACAATCTCAAATTTTGTTAATGCTAAAAAATGTATTGATAAAATATAGGAGGGAATATTTAAATTTTGATAAAGTATATGATTGCAGGTGAGAGAATATGAAAACAGGCACAATTGTAAAGGTGTCAGGACCGCTTGTTGTAGCGGAGGGCATGAGAGATGCGAATATGTTTGACGTCGTAAGAGTTTCTGATAAACATCTTATAGGCGAGATTATTGAAATGCATGGAGATAAGGCTTCTATACAGGTTTATGAGGAAACTTCTGGTCTAGGACCAGGAGAAGAAGTGGTTTCTCTTGGAATGCCTATGAGTGTTGAACTTGGGCCAGGTCTTATTTCAACTATTTATGATGGTATTCAACGTCCACTTGAAAAAATGTATGAAATTTCAGGTACTAATATAACTAAAGGTGTTGAAGTATCTTCACTTGATAGAACAATTAAATGGGAATTCAAACCTAAAAAATCTGCTGGTGATAAAGTCGTAGCAGGAGATATAATTGGGGTAGTTCAAGAAACTGCTGTAGTGGAATGTAAGATTATGGTTCCTTATGGCGTAAAAGGTACTATAAAAGAAATATATTCTGGAGAATTTACTGTTGAGGATACAGTTTGTGTTATCACAGACGAAAAAGGTAATGATATAGCTGTAACTATGATGCAAAAATGGCCAGTTAGAAAAGAAAGACCATATAGGGAAAAGAAAACACCAGATTCACTTCTTGTTACAGGTCAAAGAGTTATAGATACATTTTTCCCAATTACAAAAGGTGGGGTAGCAGCTATTCCAGGACCTTTTGGAAGTGGAAAAACTGTTACACAGCATCAGCTTGCTAAATGGGCAGATGCAGATATAGTTGTATATATAGGATGTGGAGAACGTGGAAATGAAATGACAGATGTTCTTCTTGAATTCCCTGAACTAAAAGACCCGAGAACAGGTGAGTCACTTATGCAAAGAACAGTACTTATAGCTAATACATCAGATATGCCAGTTGCTGCGCGTGAGGCCTCTATATACACTGGTATTACAATAGCTGAATATTTTAGAGATATGGGATACAGTGTTGCACTTATGGCAGATTCTACATCAAGATGGGCAGAGGCTCTTAGAGAGATGAGTGGTCGCTTGGAAGAGATGCCAGGTGAAGAAGGTTACCCAGCGTATTTAGGTTCGCGTCTTGCTCAATTCTATGAGAGAGCAGGAAAAGTAAACTGTCTAGGTATGGATGATAGAGAAGGAACTCTTACAGCAATTGGTGCTGTTTCTCCTCCTGGTGGTGATACATCAGAACCTGTTAGCCAAGCAACACTTCGTATAGTAAAAGTATTCTGGGGACTTGATGCTTCATTAGCATATAAACGTCACTTCCCAGCAATTAACTGGTTAACAAGTTATTCACTTTATCAGGAGAAAGTTGATGTATGGGCAGATAAAAATGTAAATGATAATTTCTCAGCTCAAAGAGCTCAAGCTATGAAACTTTTGCAAGTTGAATCTGAGCTTCAAGAGATAGTTCAATTGGTTGGTGTTGACTCACTTTCAGATGGAGATAGATTGATACTAGAAGTCACTCGTTCTATAAGAGAGGACTTCCTTCATCAAAACTCTTTCCATGAAGTTGATACTTATACATCACTTCACAAACAGTATAGAATGATGGGGCTTATTCTAAAATTCTATAAGTCAGCACAAGATGCTATTAAGCAAAATGTTACTATAAATGATATTATCAAGCTTTCAGTTCTTGAAAAGATTGGTCGTGCTAAGTATGTAGAAGAAGATAAACTAGATGCTGCTTACGATGCAATTGAAGATGAAATAGACAACGAGCTTGCTGACCTTATTAAAAAGAGGGGGGCTGAAGAACTATGATAAAGGAATATAAGTCAATACAAGAGGTAGCTGGTCCTCTTATGTTAATAAACGGCGTAGAAGGTGTAAAATTTGATGAACTTGGAGAAATTGAGCTTTCAAGTGGAGAAATTCGTCGTTGTAAAGTTCTAGAAGTGAATGAAGATACTGCACTTGTTCAACTTTTTGAAAGTTCAACAGGTATAAACCTTGCTGAAAGTAAAGTACGTTTTTTAGGAAAGAGTCTTGATTTTGGAGTTTCACCAGACATATTAGGTCGTGTTTTTAGTGGGATGGGTAAACCTATTGATGGTGGACCAGAAATTATACCAGATAAAAGACTTGATATAAATGGTGCACCTATAAATCCAGCAGCACGTGATTATCCAGCTGAGTTTATACAGACTGGTGTTTCTGCTATAGACGGGCTTAATACCTTGGTTAGAGGGCAAAAACTTCCTATATTCTCAGGTTCTGGTTTGCCACATGCTAATCTTGCAGTTCAAATTGCAAGACAGGCAAAAGTTCGTGGAACTGACTCTAAGTTTGCCGTTGTATTTGCAGCTGTTGGTATAACTTTTGAAGATGCAGATTTCTTCATAAGTGATTTTAAAGCAACAGGAGCAATTGACCGTTCTGTGGTATTTGTAAACCTTGCAAATGACCCAGCAGTAGAGCGTGTATCTACACCTAGAATGGCACTTACAGCAGCAGAATACCTTGCTTTTGAGCAAGATATGCATGTACTTGTTATAATAACAGATATTACAAACTATGCAGAAGCATTACGTGAAGTTTCCGCAGCCAAAAAAGAAGTTCCAGGACGTCGTGGATATCCAGGTTATCTTTATACTGACCTTGCTACAATGTATGAAAGAGCAGGAAAAATGAAAGGACATGAAGGGTCTATAACAATGATTCCAATACTTACAATGCCTGAGGATGATAAAACACATCCAATTCCTGACCTTACAGGATACATTACAGAAGGACAAATTATACTTAACCGTGAACTTTATAAAAAAGATATACAACCTCCTATAGATGTTTTACCATCACTTTCTCGTCTTAAAGATAAGGGGATTGGTAAAGGTAAGACTCGTGAGGACCACGCAGATACAATGAACCAGCTTTTTGCAGCATATTCAAGAGGTAAAGATGCAAAAGAACTTATGGCAATATTGGGTGAATCTGCACTTTCTGAAATTGATTTAATGTATGCAAAATTTGCAGATGAATTTGAGAAAGAATACGTTTCACAAGGATTTAGAACTGACAGAACTATTGAGCAAACATTAGAAATTGGATGGAAGCTTCTTAGTATGTTACCAAAAAGTGAACTTAAACGTATTCGTGATGAATATTTTGAAAAATATATGCCTAAGGAGTGATATCTGTGGCTAGATTAAATATAAATCCAACACGTATGGAAATGACTAGACTTAAGAAACTCCTTAAAACTGCGACAAGAGGTCATAAGCTTCTTAAAGATAAGCTTGATGAACTTATGAAACAATTTCTTGAAATTGTAAGAGAAAATAAGCGATTACGTGAAGAAGCAGAAAATGCTCTCGATGCTGCTTATAAAAATTTTATAATTGCAAGGGCCGTTATGAGTCAGGAGTATCTAGGTTCAGCACTTATGATGCCAAAACAATCTGTTTCTGTAGGTGTTTCTACAAGAAACATAATGAGTGTTGATGTTCCTGTGTTTGACTTTAAAACTGAAAACAATCAAAGTGATATTTATCCTTATGGTCTTGCTTTTACATCAGGTGAATTAGATTCTGCTATGGAAGCATTTTCAGATGCAATGGAACCACTTTTAAGACTTGCAGAAAGTGAAAAAAGTGCACAGCTTCTTGCACAAGAGATAGAAAAGACACGTAGACGTGTTAATGCTCTTGAAAATGTAATGATACCAAATTACATTGAAACTATTAAGTATATTGCTATGAAGCTTGAAGAAAATGAGAGAGCAAGTACTACTAGACTTATGAAGGTTAAGGATATGGTGCTTAAAAAAGCACTTGAAGAAAAAAAGAAAAATGATTTGGTTGGATAATTAAATACTTATAAAAATAAGCCTAACATCCTAGTTTATAGGAGTTAGGCTTTTTAGTGCAAGTAAGCACATATTCGGAATTGGCGGTATCAATTAATTACCTATTAATCTCTCAATATTCATTTCAATACTCCAGATGTAAAAGTTATGTATATTCTACCTTGTATATAAAAAAGCTCAAATAAAATCATACTCATATGGGTAAAAGGGTGTTTTTTATAAGAATTTTTATGAAGATATAATGGTCTATATGCCTAGAACTTTGTAAAAAAATAATAAATTTAACAAAAATTTCTAAAAATTAACGAACTGTTAATTTACACTTAACTTCGTATTAACAAATTAGGTGTATTATATAAACATAAGCAAAAACAATAAAAAACAATTAAAAAAAGACAAAAACACAAAAAGGGGGAAGATATGAAAGAATTTATATTTACTTGTCTGTGTATTGTAGTAATTGCATTTATGACAAGTTGCATATCAACAACACCACAAACTACTCAAGGAAAAGGAAATAATAAACTTACAATATATGCAGCATTAGAAGAAGAGCAAATAGCTTACTATATGGAAGGATTTAGAGAAGAGTATCCTAATATTGATGTAGAAATAGTTATGGATTCTCATGGTGTAATAGCTTCAAAATTATTAGCAGAAAAGGATAATCCACAAGCAGATGTTATATGGGGATTATCAGCAATGAATATGATAGAACTAAAAGAAGATGGGGCACTTGAAGCATATAAGCCTAAAAATTATGACAAGGTAGATAAGAGATTTAAGGATACTGGAAAAGATGTATCATGGGTAGGTATGAGTGTACCAGAGACAGCAATAGTAGTTAATTACAAAGAACTTGAAAAATTAGGCCTAGATGTTCCAAAAGGATATAATGATTTAATAAAACCAGAGTACAAAGGTCTTATAACAATGCCAAATCCAGCATCATCTGGTACAGGTTATCTTACAGTATCAGGACTTATTCAAATGATGGGTGAAAAAGAAGCTTATAATTACATGGATAAACTACATAAGAATATAGCTACATATACACATTCAGGTTCGAAACCTGCAAAACTAGCTGGTTCAGGAGAATACCCAATAGGCATTACACTTGGATATAGAGCTACACAGCAATTGTCTAGTGGAGAACCTATAGAAGTAGTATTTCCAAAAGAAGGTTCAGGTTGGGATTTAGAAGCAAATGCTTTGGTTAAGAAAGATAATATAAAAAAAGAAGCAAAATTGTTTTTAGATTGGGCAATAAGTGATTCAGCTATGGACAGATATGCACATGAAGTAGCAGTGACTTCTATAAAGACAGATAATCCTGTACCAAAAGGTTACTCTAAACGTCCATTAGAACAGCTGATTAAAGAAGTTGATTTAAACTCTGCATCAAAAAATAGAAGTGCAGTGTTAAAAACTTGGGAATCAAAGTATGGTTCAAAATCTGAAAGTAAGTAAAAGTTAAATGGATTTTTTAATAGAAATAGAGAAAAGAAATTTATAAGAAAAATTAAAATATAAAATTAGAAAAACAAATATAATTGTATAAGGGGAGATTAGATATGAGTTACTTAAAAATAAATAATGTGTTCAAGAGTTATGACCAAAAAAGAGTGTTAAACAATATTAGTTTAGATATTGAAGAAGGTGAGTTTCTATGTTTACTTGGACCTAGTGGATGTGGAAAAACTACATTACTTAGAATAATAGCAGGGCTTGAAGATGTAAATAGTGGAGCTATAATTCTTCAAGATAAAGATATAACAGAGTTAGAGCCATCAAAGAGAGGTTTTGGGATAGTATTTCAATCATATGCATTATTTCCAAATATGACAGCATATAATAATATAGCTTTTCCGCTTAAAGAAAGAAAGGTACCAAAAGAAAAGATAGATAAGAAGGTTAGAGAAGTGCTTGAAACAGTTGGATTGAGTAATGAAGCTCATAAGTATCCTAAAGCATTGTCAGGAGGTCAACAGCAGAGAATTGCAATAGCAAGAGCATTAGCACTTGAGCCAAAGTTTTTACTTTTAGATGAGCCAATGTCTGCACTTGATGCAAAAGTTAGACACAAACTTAGAATGGATATTAAAAAACTACAGAAAGAATTAAATATAACAACAATAATGGTAACACATGACCAGGAAGAAGCTATAACTATGGCAGACAAAATTGCAATCTTAAATGGTGGTGACATAATGCAAATAGGGACTCCAGAAGAAATATATCAAAATCCTCAAAACCTATTTACAGCTCAATTTATAGGAGATACAAACTGTTTTGATAGAGGAGATTCTATATTAACTGTAAGACCAGAATATGTTCAAATAGAAAAGTCAACAAAAGAAAATTGTCATGGAACAATATCTAATATAGAATTTAGAGGGAATCTATTGAGAGTGGAAATAAAAGATAAATTAAATGAAAATTTTATAATAAGTGATGTTTCTATAAAAGAATGGGTTAATTTAAATTTAGTAGAGGGTGACTTTGTAAGTGTAAGTATAGATGAAAAATACTATTTAAAGTATCCAAAAGTTAAAGGAGCATAAATATATGAATAATAATGCTATAAGTTCTAAAAGTTTAAATATTAAATCTAAAATAAATTTAGATATAAAAAAATGTATGCTTACAGTATTAGTTATGTCTTTGGTAATATTTTTATTGGCGCCCATAATCTATCTGTTTGTACAAGCATTTTTAGATAAAGATGGAGTTTTTGTTGGATTACAAAATTTTAAAGAGTATTTAGCTTCTGAAGCACTGTTAAATTCTCTGAAAAATACAATATTTGTATCTGTTATATCAACTGTAATATCTTTAACTCTCGCACTAGTGTATGCATATGCACTAACAAGAACAAAGATTAAGTTTAAAGGACTTCTTAAATCTATAGCGATGTTTCCTATGTTTGCCCCTACAATGATGCATGCTATAGGTTTGGTATATTTATTTGGAAATCAAGGGGTAGTGACTAATTTACTTGGAATAAATATTCCGATATATGGTTCAATTGGAATAGTATTAGCACAAATTATATATGTATTTCCTCAATCATTTCAGATACTTTATATATCACTAAATTCAACTGATTATAGATTATATGAAGCTAGCAATGCTATGGGAATAAGCAAGATAAGAGAGTTTTTAAGTATAACGATACCTAGCATTAAGTACTCTTTAATAAGTTCAGCATTTGTATCATTCACATTGTGCTTTACAGACTTTGGGGCTCCAAAAGTTATTGGAGGAGATTTCAATGTATTATCAATAGATGTATACAAGCAAATTATAGGGCAGCAAAATATGCCTATGGGAGCAACTGTATCAATATTACTTTTGATACCTGCAATAATATCTTTTATAGTAACTAAAAAAATCGAAAAAAATCAAAATTCATATATAAATTCAAAATCAATCCCATATAAGGTTAAATTTAATAAGTTAAGAGACAGTATATTTGGAGTCATTGTAGGAATTATTGCATTTGGAATAATAGCTGTAATGTTGACTGTAATCTTATCTTCACTAATATCTGTTTGGCCATATGATTTAAGACTCACACTTGAACACTTTTCTATGAAAAGTAGTATTGATGGAATTAAGCCATTTATAAATTCAATAGAAATGTCATTCCTGACAGCTATTCTTGGGACAAGTTTTGTTTTCTTATTTGCATATCTAAACGAAAAAACAGAAAAAGCTCCATATTTAAAATCATTTGGATATTTTTTAAGTACATTGCCTATGGCATTACCAGGGTTAGTGTTAGGTATAGCTTATGTACTATTCTTTAATAAATTAGAGTTTAATCTAATGGATACAATATACATTAAGAACTTGTTTAATGGATTGTATGGAACATTATTTATTATGGTTATATGCAATGTGGTACATTTTTTCTCAGTAGCTTTTATAACTGCAACTACAGCTATTAAGAAAGTGGACAAAGAATTAGACATGGTGGCAAAATCAATGGGAATAAATAGTGCATCAATTCTTAAGAATGTAACAATACCACTTTGTTTGCCAGCAGTTTTAGAAAACTTTATGTATTTTTTCTTAAATTCTATGGTAACAATATCAGCACTAGTATTTATATATACAGCAAGTTCAAAGGTAGCAGCTATATCAATTGTACAGTTAGATGATAAGGGAAGTACAGCACAAGCAGCAGCACTAGCTGTATTGATATTAATTACAAATGTACTAGTTAAGGTAATACATGAATTTATAAAAAATCGTTTGGAAAAAAGAGCAAATTTTAACTAAAGAAGTTATTGTATAAAAATACACATATTAAAGAAGTCTATTCTTATAATTTATTGTTTATAGAATAGACTTTTTTATATAAATTTAAAATAAATATTAATCGTTTTTATTAATTTTTCTTTTGTTACAATACATTTCAGAATCTGCACGATGGTATGTATCAAATAAAGAGTTGTCTAAGTTTTCATCGAAAACTGCATATCCAATAGACATGGATAAATTTAATTCATTAGTAGCGTTTTCTTCAATTATTTTTAAATTAATCTTATTGACAATACTATCTATTTCTTCATGATAAGAATCTTTTAAAATAATTATATACTCATCTCCACCAACACGATAAACTATATGTTTTTTATTTATTACATCTTGTATAATTTTACTTGCATTTTTAATGTATAAATCTCCTGTTTGATGGCCAAATTTATCATTGATTTTTTTAAGACCATCTAAATCTATTGACATTATAGAAATTGGTTGTTTAAGATTTGAATTGTTTAAGTTATTCATATCTATTTCAAAAGCGTTTCTATTTTTTAATCCTGTTAGATAATCAGTATTGGCAAAATCAGTATATGTAGGATTAGATATACGTTTAAACAGGATTACTGCTACTAATGCTGATATTAAACAGGTTAATAAAGCTATAAAAGGAGTAACTATACTTATAAATCTAAAAGTATTGTATTGATGTTTTGCTTCAAATTCAATTCCCATTACTCCAACGACTTTACCAACATCATTATGGATGGGAAAGTACGATATAAATATATGTCCCCAAGATGTTTTTTTTATTTTTTTAGGTAGCAATATATTATTATCTAGTGCTTTGTTAAGGTCACCCCAAATCTCTTTTTCTATCAAATCACCAGCATTTCTAAAATCGCTTCTAGATGAATCTAAACCATCAACAACATATACTAATGAGCCATCTTTTGTTTTTTTTGCAGTGTATAAGTACATAACTCCAGTAGTATTCTTTACAGATTCCAATAGCACTTTAGCACTTTTATAAGACTCTTTTGAGTGGTCTTTTTCAGAATTAATTTCAATAAAGGTATCTTTATCAAGATTTTTTTCTACATACTTATATATATGTCTTGACCTCTCACTTAAAGTATAAATCATATCATTATAAGTGAGTGCATAATTAAAAAAATAAACACATGAAGAAGAAATTATTACAATAATTGCAGTAAGTATTGAAACTTGCATATCAACTCTATTGAATTTTTTATTTATTTCCATATCCCAAATTTTTTGTAAAAAAATATTTCACAAAATCTCCCCATAATTAATGTATATCTATAAATATTACCATAATATACATCTATATTATCAAAATCATCTAAAAATTACAATCTATAATTTAGCTTAAAAGATTCAAATACAAGGCTTTTTAAAATTACACTATACTTTAATAAATAAACATTATAATATCTTAATAGTATTTATATTATAATTATTTTATTTATTAATACCTGCTAATATATCACATACTATGTCAATTCTTTTAAATGGTGTAATAATATAATAACCATCTACATAAGGTTCAATTTCTTTTGCTATTTGAGTTGATATATTGATAGCAAGTTTAGTAGATTGTTCTTTTGAAGCATCTTTGTACATGTCTATAATGTCTTGTGAAACAGTAATTCCTGAAATTTCATTATTCATAAAACAAGCATTTTTGTAACTTACTACAGGTATAATTCCACCTAGTATCTTTGCAGGAAGTATTTCCTTAGCTTTTTTTAAGTTTAATAAAGCTTGCTCTGTTAAAACTGGTTGAGTTAAAAACATAGTAACCCCATTTTCTATTTTAATCTTAGCGTGCTTAAGTTGAGAATCAAAGTTTGTTGCATTTATATTTAAAGCTCCAAATATATTAAATGGAGTATTAAATGTATCTTTATTTAAAGTTTTTATGTAATTTGCTAGTATAGAAGAGTTAAAACTGAACATGGCCTTTATTTCATCTCTTTCAGCAGAAGGTATAGGGTCTCCAGTTACTACTAACACGTTGTTTATGTTTTCAATATTTAATCCTAAAAGAAGAGCTTTTGTAGCATTAATATTTCTATCTCTACATGTCATATGTGGAATAGGAGTGATGTCTAACTTTCTCTTTATTTTACAAGCTAATAAACTACTATCAACTCTTGCTCTTGCTATAGGGCAGTCAGCAATTGTTATTGCATCAACTCCGTAGTTTTTTAGTTTTTCAGCACTATTCATAAAAAATTCAATATCTGTATCAATAGGAGGGTCTAATTCAACTGCTATAATTTTTTTACCTCCATCAATCTTTTCTAAGAGCTCGTTTTTTGCTACAGATTTAATTTTTTCTTTTGGAGAAATATCATTTTTTATGGTAACATTGCCCTTGTATAAAGAATTTATTATTTCAACAGTTTTTTTGATAAATTCAGGTGTTGTACCACAGCATCCACCTAGTATCTGAACTCCTTGATTTAATATTTCTAGCATCTGTTCTGAAAAATAGTCTGAGTTATCTTCAAAAAATGTACGATTATTGATAATAGTTGGATAGCCTGCATTAGGCATAATAGAAACTATATTGTCATTAATATCAAGTGTCTTTATAAAATGTAATAAATGGTGTGGGCCAGAGATACAATTAAATCCTAATGCATCAATATTTTTGTCCTTGGAAATAGATTTAAAGATGTTAGTTCCACTTTTTCCAAGTCTAGTAAAGCCCTCTGGATTAACTGCAAATTCTGTTAAGATAAATGCATTTGGTTGTTTTTCTTTTATATAACTTGAGATTTCTGGTAAATATTCATCACTACTAAATGTTTCAAATAGAAAATTAGTTGCTCCAATTTCTAAAAATACATCTACTATTTTCTTATAGTCAGGTAACAAATTTCTATCATTTAGAGCAGGTATTGGACCAATATCAGCAAATATAAATACATCTGTATTTCTTGTTGCCTCTAATGCAATTTCATACCCACTTTTTATAATATCTTTGACAGTTTTAAAATCACACTCTAGAAGTGTTTCATTTGCTGCAAAAGTATTTGTCTTAATAGCCATACATCCAGCTTTTATATATTCCTCGTGGATAGACAATATTGTAGATGCATCATTTATATTGGCTATTTCACAATTGAAAGGACTATTTTTTAGTTTGGAATAGTATGTACCCATTGCACCATCAAAAACTAAAACAGAGTCTTTGATATATTCATTTATGTTCATTGCTTCACCTCATACGAATTTAAAATATTTTAAGTATTAGTATATCAACCCCAAAAAAACTTGTCAATCTTTGGAAAATATAGTGGAATATATTGGCCTATATAACAAGTTTGTTGGTGATTTTGATATATTTACTTAATGGTATTAAAATAAGAACCATAGTGGTGAGATAGTGATATAATTATATCTATTGCTGAAAATCAATGATAAACATTACCATATTTTATTATAGTTAACACAATTTGAAACTACATAGACAGGTAATATATATTAAATAATCTAAAAATGCTATATTATAAGTAAATTCTTGTAAATGGGGTATATTGTACAGAGTAGAATTTGTATTAATGACTGGGAAGAATAATATAGATATTCAAGGTGTTAAATGTACTGTTATAGAGAAATAATATATGGTAGATTAGAAAAGTAGAAGCTAAAAATCATTTTAAATTAGTAACTTTATTTCAACTTATTGAGTTTAAATATAATAAATTTATTTATGATGGTAAATTTACTTAAATAAACATAGTAGTTGATTTAAGTGTACAATTAAAGGGCTTTTTAATTTTATAATTATAATATAAAAGAGGTGGAAAATGAAAAATAGACTTGATTTAACAGAAGGAAGGATTACTGAAAAGTTACTTAAACTATCACTCCCAATAATGGGGACTTCATTTATACAAATGGGATATAACATGATAGACATGATATGGGTTGGTAAAGCTGGAAGTAAAGCAGTAGCTGCAGTTGGGACAGCGGGATTTTTTCCATGGCTTGCAATGGCATTTATTATGATTTCAAAAGTAGGTGGTGAAGTAAAGGTAGCACAAAGTATAGGAGAAAATAATATAAGCACTACTAAATCATATATAAAATAAGCAGTAGAAATAAACCTTATGTTGGCAATAATATATACTATGGTTTTGATAGTACTCAATAAACAACTAATAGGTTTTTTCAGATTGGGAGATTTAGAAGTTATATCTATGTCCAGACAATATTTAATAATAGTAGCTTTAGGTATGGTATTTTATTTTATCAATCCAGTATTTACTGCAATTTTCAATGGACTTGGGAATAGTAGAACACCTTTTTGCATCAATACAATAGGGCTAATAACTAATATTATACTTGACCCTGTTCTAATTTTTGGATGGGGACCTGCTCCAAAACTTGGAGTTGCAGGAGCTGCTATTGCTACTGTATTTGCACAAATAGTAGTTACTACATGTTTTCTATATATAATACTTAAGAGTAAAGAGGAGTATTTTAAGATAAAAATCTTCAGAAAAATAGAACTTAAATACTATAAAGTGTTATATAAGTTAGGTTTTCCTGTAGCTATACAAAGTGGAATGTTTACAATATTTTCAATGTTGCTTGGTGTAATAGTGGCTTCATGGGGGCCTGTTGCAGTTGCAGTGCAAAAAGTAGGGTCACAAATAGAAGCAATATCATGGATGACTGCTGAAGGATTAGCTGTTGCATTAGGAAGCTTTGTTGGACAAAATTATGGAGCCAAAAAGTATTCTAGAATAAATAAAGGATGTAAAATAGCTATAATTGTATCTTCTATACTTGGAATAATGACAACCTTAGTATTGATATTTGCAGGTGGAAGTATTTTTTCTGTTTTTATAGATGAAAGTGAAGCAATAGAAAAAGGAGCTATGTATCTTAAAATATTAGGATACTCTCAGTTTTTTATGTGTCTAGAAATAATAACAACAGGAGCTTTTAAAGGATTAGGTAGAACCTATATACCTTCTATAATAGTTACTGTATTGACTGGTGCAAGAGTACCATTAGCTTACTTTATATCTAGACCAGAAATATTAGGATTAAATGGTGTTTGGTGGAGTATAACAATATCAAGTATATTAAAGGGAATATTAATGATAAGTTTATTTATATATCTGCTTAAACTTGGGAAATTATATAAGGTGTCTAAATAAAATTTAATTTATATTAAATGTATAGACATTTTGTTTGTTTGTATATAAAATTAACTTATCATATAAAAGTTCGAATTGATTAGGAGTGAATTAAATGAAAGAACCAATTTATAAAGTTATAGAAAATCATGTAAGAGAATTAATAAATTCAGATAGTTTGAAAGAAGGGGATTTAATCCCATCTGAAAAGCAATTAAGTGAAGAATTTAATGTGACTAGAATGACTGTAAGGTCAGCATTAAATAATTTAGTTAAGGAAGGTTATATAACTAGGCAAAGAGGTGTAGGAAGTATAGTACTCGCAAATAAAATATACGATAATATATCTTCTGTAAGTGGATTTACTAAGGAGATGGAAAGTAAAGGCTATAAAGTATCTAATATATTGGTATCTCTTGAAATAGTTCAAGCAGATGAAGAATTATCAAGTAAATTGAATATTAGCTTAGGAGAAAATGTATGGGAGATAAAAAGAGTAAGATTGGCAGATGAAACGAGGGTTTCATATATGATTACATATATGCCAGTTAAGTTATTTCCAAATTTAAATAAAATTCATTGTGAAAATTCACTTTATAATTTTGTGGAAGAAGTATGTGGATATAAAATAGCTATGTCAGAGAGAGAAGTACAAGCTGTAATATCAAATGAGGAATGTATGACTAATTTAGAAATTGAAGAACCAGAAGCACTTTTATATATAAATCAAGTTTGTAAGTTGCAAAATAGTGAGGTTTTTGAATACTCACACACATATCATCATGGATATACTTTAACTTTAAGTGCTGTTGTCGAATAAAAATTAAGAAAAAATGAAAAAGTTTTCTTGAAATGTATATACATTTGATATATAATAATATCAAGAAATAAATGTATATACATTTAAAAATAAAATATATACATTAAAATAAAAATTAATAAATAAGGACACTTTAAATGTATAGTTTAAAGATATTGTGACTTAAAAAGATACTTAATAAATTCTAATTTGGAGGTAAGAAAATGATAAAAATAATGTTAGCTTGTTCAGCAGGAATGTCAACTAGTTTATTGGTTACAAAAATGGAGAATGCCGCGAAGGAAAACGGTATAGAAGCAAAAATATGGGCTATATCAGAAGTGAACTTAAAAAATGAAATAGAAAATTGTGATGTCTTACTTTTAGGACCTCAAGTTAGATATGTATTAGGAAAAGCAACTGAAATGGCAAAACCATATAATATTCCAGTAGAAGTTATAAATATGATGGATTATGGAAGATGTAATGGGAAAGCTGTCCTAGATAGAGCAGTGGAGTTAAATAATTCAAAATAAAGTTGTACTGGAGGATGTAAAATGGAAAAATTCATGTCATTTATGGATAAATATATAGTGCCTGTAGCTGCAAAGGTAGGAGCTCAAAGGCACTTAGTAGCAGTAAGGGATGCATTTATAGCAATGATACCTATAACTATGGTAGGTGCATTGGGAACATTGATAAACAACTTGCCATTAGAAGCATATAAAAATCTGATGGCAAGTATATTTGGAGAAAATTGGACTATGTTTGGAGGAGACCTTTGGTGGGGAGCTATAGGTACGATGGCAGTATTTTTAGTAATAGGTGTTGCCTATTTCCTAGCAAAGTCTTATGAAAGTGATGGATTACAAGCTGGGCTTATAGCACTATCTATCTTTTTTATAATGGCTCCACAAATTGGTAAGATAGTTCCAGAAGGTGGTACTAGCGCAGTTGAAGGATGGGGAATGATACAACAGACTTACTTAGGAACAGCAGCAATATTTAACATAGGAGAACCATTAATATTTGGGCTTCCAATAGTTTTAAATCCTATTTTTATGATTCCATTTGTACTTGCACCAGTAGTATGTAGTGCTGTATCATATTTAGCAATAGATTTTGGATTAGTAGCACCAGTAATTTTACCTAAAATACCTTGGGTAACACCTCCTATATTAGGTGGGGCAATGGCTACAGGTGATTGGACTGGAGGAGCTTTAGCACTATTTAATTTAATATTGTCAATATTAATATATATTCCGTTTGTTATAGCATCTGAAAAAATGGAAGCTAAAAAATTAACAAAAATTGACAACTAGGTAATTTTATTCGGCAATAAATAGATAAAGTTTTATAATATATACTAAATTATAAGTAAGGATGGTATAATGAGATGAAAAATGGGCTAAAAATAGTTACAATTGGAGGAGGTTCAAGTTATACTCCTGAACTTGTAGAAGGTTTTATAAATAGATATAAGGAGCTACCTGTAAAGGAGTTATGGCTTGTAGATATAGAAGATGGAAAAGAAAAACTAGAGATAGTAGGAAATCTAGCTAAAAGAATGGTAAAAAAAGCTGGAATAGATATGAAAATAAATCTTACTTTAGATAGAAGAGAAGCTTTAAAAGACGCAGATTTTGTAACAACACAACTCAGAGTAGGTCTTTTAGATGCAAGAATTAAAGATGAAACTATTCCTTTATCTCATGGAGTTATGGGACAGGAAACTAATGGTGCAGGTGGGTTGTTTAAAGCTCTTCGTACAATACCAGTTATATTTGATATAATAAAAGATGTGGAAGAATTATGTCCAAATGCATGGATGGTGAACTTTACAAATCCAACAGGAATAATAACAGAAGCTGTATTCAAATACACTAACTTTAAAAAATATATAGGTCTATGCAATGTACCAATTCATTTAAAAAATGATGTAGCTAAACTATTCAATGTAGAAAGTGATAGAATAAGTATGGATTTTGCAGGTCTTAATCATATGGTTTATGGTCTTAATGTAGCTTTAGACGGAGAAGATGTTACAAAAGAAGCAATAGATAAATTTGTTAAAGCAGATATAAGTATGCAAAATATAAAGGCAATTGATTTTAATGCTGATTTTATAAAATCTTTAGGTGCTATACCTTGCCCATATCATAGATATTATTATAAAACTAAAGAAATGCTTGAAGATGAGTTAATAGAGTTTAAAGAGGGAAAAGCTAGAGGTCAAGTGGTTAAAGAATTAGAAGAACAATTATTTGAACTATATAAAGATGAAAAGCTAGATATAAAACCACCTCAACTTGAAAAAAGAGGAGGAGCTTATTATAGTGATGCTGCTTGTAATCTAATAAGTTCTATCTACAATGATAAAAAAGACATCCAAGTAGTTAATACATTAAATAATGGGGCTATAAGAGACTTTAAAGATGAGCAGGCGGTAGAAGTAAGTAGTGTAATAACAAAAAATGGACCAAGACCATTAAGTATAGGCTATTTACCAGATTCTGTACATGGGTTAGTAAGTCAAATTAAGTCATTTGAAGTTTTAGCAGCCAAAGCAGCTGTATATGGAGATTATGAATCTGCTTTATTGGCACTTTGTATAAATCCATTGATTCCATCGGATGATTTGGCAAAAACTATATTAGATGAAATGTTAGAAGCTCATAAAGATTATCTTCCTAGATTTAATAGATAGTTTATAGAAAGTAGGTTATGGTATGACTAAAATTATAATAAATGCAGATGACTTTGGATATTGCGAAGCTGTGAATTATGGTATAATATCAGCTCATAATAATGGAATAGTTAAGTCCACATCTATGATGGCAAATATGCCTGGTGTAGAACATGGAGTAAAGCTACTTAAAGAAAATAGAGATTTAAATTGTGGAGTTCATATGACTTTAAGTTGTGGTAGACCATTATTGTCTAACTTAAAAACTATTGTTGATAAAGAAGGTTTTTTTATTAGAAGAATTACAGACGAAATTATTAAAAAAATGGATTATGATGAGATTTATGAAGAACTTTGTGCTCAAATAGAGAGAGTAAAAGAACTTGGAATAGACATATCTCATTTAGATAGTCATCATCATATTCATACTTTAGTAAATTTAAAACCAGTAATAGAGAAAATTGTAAATAAGTATAATCTTCCAATAAGAGGAGGGTTTGAATACGATTTAGAGTATTCAAAAATAGTTCCATTAATAGATAGCTTTTATAAAGAAAATGTGAGTGAAGAGTATTTTATAAAAAATATAGAAGAAATAATGAAGTATGATGTAGTGGATATTATGTCTCACCCAGCTTTTTTAGACGATTATATTTTAAATTCTACATCTTATGCAATTGATAGAACAAAAGAGCATAAAATACTTACATCTAAAAAAGTCAAAGAGTTTTTGAGAGAAAATGGATTAGTCATATCAAGCTATAGAGATATTTAGGAGGTATACAGATGGATGAGAAGATGATAGAAATATCTTTTGGAATAATTGGATTTGCAGGCGATGCAAAAGGTCTAGCTTTTGAAGCTATAAAAGAAGCAAAGAACGGAAATATAGATGAAGCTAGAGAGTGTATTGAAAAGTCAAAAGAGTCAATTCATAAAGCACATAAGTTCCAAACAGAGTTAATACAAAATGAAGCTAATGGTAATAAAACTGAAATGAGTGTTATATTAGTTCATGCACAAGACCATTTAATGACATCTATGAACTTTCAACAACTAGCAGAAGAATTTGTAGATTTGTATGAAAGATTGGAAAGCAAGTAGTCTAATTTAACTATTATGAAAGAGTGTTTTTAATAATTTCTATAATTATTAAAAACACTCTTTTTTATTAAAATATGTTAAAAAGTTATAACTTAGCAATTTATTATTCTTTTATTAATGTTCTAAAATTTAGATTTCTCGTAATTGTAAGGTATACTAGTACCTACAACTACATCTTCAATTTTTTCAATAATAAGCCAATCATCCATATTTCCTTGATGGTCGAAATCAAGAGGTGTTATTTCTTGAACATTTTCAAATTCAACTAAGCATAAGCATTTTTTATGCCAACGAACTTTTTGCTTATCAGATAAATTTAGTTTTGGTTGATTTTCATCTAGAACTTTACAAATTTCGTCTTCTGTTAATTTAATATAGTTGTCTACTTTTTTAACAGTAGCTTTTGCAGAAATTCTTGAAGTTCCTTTTTCCATAAAATAAAGTAACTCTTCTTGAAATACTCTGCTATGTGGTATTTTTCTACCAGCAGCACCTCTAATTACCATTGTCTTCGTTCCAGCCAAAATTTTATCTAATACCTTTTCTCCTTTTTTACCTGCATTATCACAATATACTAAATGTACCACGCTTTAAATCCTCCTTACTAAATTACTATTCTGTATCTTGCATTTTATCATTGTTTAACTGAAAAGTCATTCTATTTATTATATTTACATAAAGAACAGATATAAAATTTATTGTTCAATGAAAGAAAACCTTATCTATAGTATATTTAATTAAGATTAATTAGGAATTTTTATCCTTTTGCAAAATAATATTGACTAAAACTAGAAAAATGCTATAATAAATATGTGCTTATGATAATCAATATCATGTAAGTATAATAAACAAGTAGGAGAAATAATCATGAAAAAAATAAAATCATTAGCAATATTTATATCTATTATAACTACGTTAGTACTTGTTACGGCATGTTCAGATAGTAACACAGATAATAAAGAAAAATCAGATACAAGAGTTGTACAATCTGTTAAGGGAGAGGTGAAGATACCATCAAATCCTAAAAAAATAGTTGATATATCAGGAAGTAGTGAGGAATTGTTAATAGCTGGTCATAAACCTATTGCAACAGCAAATGTAGACTCATATGAAACTGATAAATTGCCAAGTTACATAAGAGAAGAACTTAAAGATGTAAAGATAGTAGGTCACTCTATGATGGATACTATGGATATGGAAGCTATATTAGAAGCAAATCCAGATTTAATAATAATGAGTCAAAGACAAGAAAAAATCTATGACCAATTAAAAGAAATAGCTCCTGTAGTCATGATGAAAGATTATGCAAATGACTGGAGAAGTAAGTTAACTGATGTTTCAAAAATATTTGATAAAGAAGACGAAGCTAAGGATTGGTTACAAAAGTATGATGAAAAAGCTACAAAACTAGGTAAAGAAGTTGTAGAAAAAAATGGAGAAAAAACTTATTTACCAGTATTAGCAAGTTCGGGACAATTTATGGTGTTTAGTGATGGAGGAATTGGAACTTTAATTAATGATGATATGAAATTAGCTAGACCTAAAAATATGCCAAAGCAAGATGGAATAACATTGCCAATGGTAAGTATGGAGGGTCTTACAGATATAGATGCAGACCATATAATTGTGATAGCTACAGAATCAGATAAAAAAGATTTAGAAAATAGTGCTATATGGGCTCAAATGAGAGCAGTAAAAGATGGAAATGTAACAATACTTGATGCAGCTCCATTTTTCAGCCAATCATATAATCCAATTGGAAAAGAGTTGTTATTAGAATCAGTTAAAAATGAATTAACAAAGTAATTCTTAACTTATTAGGTGTGAGATAATGATGTTCATTTTTCACACCTATTTTTAATAAGTTTAAAATCATAAAATACTTAATAAATATATTACTGCACTGGAATTAAAAGGGAAAAGGAGGTAGGATAATTGACTACACTTAGTAAAAAAAATCTGACTTATTCGTTGATATTAATAAGTATAGTTGCACTTGTATTTGGAATTGTATTATCCATAACTATTGGGGCTAAAGATATGAATCTATCGACTGTTATAAGTAGTTTAATAAATATGGAAGATGGAATAAATATGAGAATAGTGAAGGATGTTAGACTTCCAAGGGCAATAGCAGCAGCACTTGTTGGAGGATTTTTAGCAGTTTCAGGTGCTATAATGCAAGGAATAACAAGAAATCCTATAGCTGAACCTTCTGTTATAGGAATTACACAGGGAGCTACATTTGCTATTGCAATATCATTAGTACTTCAACAAAAATTTCCTAAACTTATACATGGGAACTTTAGTGTAATGATATTTGCATTTATTGGAGCAAGTATAAGTGGTTTATTTATATATTTTGTAAGTTCAAAATCAAGAGGAAGAGTTAATAATGTAAAATTAGCTCTTGCAGGGGTAGCTCTTGGTACATTGTTAATTTCTTTGGCCTCTGCAATATCTATGTACTTTAATCTATCTCAGCAATTAAGTTTTTGGATATCAGGAGGACTTGTAGGCGTAACGTGGGAAGGTATAAAGCTATTATTTATAGTTGGAGGTATTGGATTTATCCTATCTATGATTATGGCCCCAAGAATAACTATCCTAAGTCTTGGAGAAGAAGTGGCAATAGGGTTAGGGCAAAAAACTGACATTGTTAGATTTATATGTATAGTATTAGTAATATTAATGACTGGAGCATCTGTTTCAGTATCAGGTAATATTATTTTTATAGGTCTTATAGTTCCTCAGATAGCTAAAGGAATAGTAGGCTCAGATTATAAGTATATAATACCAAGTTCTTTGGTTCTAGGAGCTGTGCTACTTGTATATACGGATATATTAAGTAGAATGATAAATCCTCCATATGAGACTCCAGTGGGCTCTATAACAGCTCTTATAGGAGTTCCAATATTTATATATCTTGTTAGAAAGGGGAATAAATAGGTGCTATGAAAAATATTATAAAAACAAATTCTAAAACTTTACTTGTTATTTCAATTTTAATGGTACTTATTTTTATTGCTTTTCTAGTTAGTTTAAATTTAGGTTCATTTTCTATAGAACCAATGGATGTCATAAAGACTTTTATAGGACAAGGTCAACGTAATCATGAAATTGCAATATTTAAACTGAGATTGCCAAGGATAATAATAGCTTTATTGGTTGGTTCAGCATTATCAACAGCAGGTGTAATACTTCAAGGAGTTACAAAGAATGATTTGGCTGACTCTGGAATTTTGGGTATAAATTCAGGAGCAGCATTATTTGTAGTAGTTTATATATATCTTATGAATGGTAATGTTTATGAAGGTATGAGTAATCTCACTGTATTTACAATGCCAGTTGTTGCACTTGTAGGAGCTTTGTTTGGAGCATTTTTGATATATTCTCTTGCATGGAAAGGTGGAATAAATTCATCAAGGTTACTACTGATTGGTATAGGTGTAAATATAGCTTTTACTTCAATTTTGACGATATTTCAATTGAAATTTACAACACAAGAATTTAATAGAGTTATGGTATGGACATCAGGTAGCATTTGGGGAACTAGTTGGAAATATGTAATAGCTGTACTTCCATTTATAGTGATTTTTATGGGAATAACTATGTATAAGGCTAAGTATATTGATGTTTTGAACTTAGGTGATGAAGTGTCTACAAGTCTTGGTGTAGATGTGGAGAAGCAAAGAAGAAGACTCATAATATATGCAGTAATTTTATCTGGTGTATCAACATCAGTAGCAGGTAGTATTTCGTTTTTAGGTTTAATAGCACCACACATAGGAAGAAAGATAATAGGTCCAAGACATAAAAGACTAATACCAGTATCAGCGCTGATAGGTACATTATTACTTTTGGTGGCAGACACTATATCTAGAAATCTTCTTGCTCCTATAGAAATACCAGTAGGTATAGTTGTATCCATAATAGGAGTACCATACTTTATTTATTTAATGTTGTCAAATGATTAGGAAAGGGTGTTATTATGAATTGTATAAATACTAAAAATCTAAATGTATCATATGGAAATACCGATATTATAAAAGATTTAAATTTAAATATACCAAAAGGAAAAATAACTACTATAATAGGGGCTAATGGTTGTGGAAAGTCTACAATACTTAAAACAATAGGGAGAATTATTAGCCCTAAAAATGGAAGTATATATATAAATGGAGAAGATATATATAAGAAAAAATCTAAGGAGATAGCGAAAAGTATGGCTGTACTTCCACAAAGCCCTCAAGCTCCTAGCGGGCTTACTGTTTCAGAGCTAATTTCATATGGAAGATTCCCTCATAAAAGTGGATTTGGAAATTCTAGTAGAGAAGACAGAGATATTGTAAATTGGAGCTTAGAAGTTACTGGAATTTCAGAATTTAAGGATAGAAATATGGAAGATTTGTCAGGCGGACAAAGACAAAGAGCATGGATAGCTATGGCTTTGGCACAAGAGACTGATATACTTTTGTTAGATGAGCCTACAACATATTTAGATTTAGCTCATCAATTAGAAATACTAAAATTATTAGAGGAATTAAACAAAAAACAAGGAAGAACTATTGTCATGGTAATACATGAACTTAATAACGCAGCACGATTTGCTGACCACATGATAGGTATTAAGAAAGGTAAGATAGTTTGTCAAGGTAATGCATACGATGTTATGACAAAAGACAATCTGAAGGAGTTGTTTAATATCGATGCAGAGATAGCTACAGACCCAAGGACAAATAAACCAATTTGTATAACTTATGACATGGTATAAATGGTGACAACATGGAAAATCAAGAAGCATTAAGACATGAAAAAATATGGATTTTATTATTTAGATACTCAATACCTGCAATAATAGCTATGATGGTAACATCGCTTTACAATGTAGTAGATAGAGCCTTTATTGGTTCTATGGAAGGAGTTGGGTCTATAGCTATTGCAGGACTTGGTGTAACTATGCCAGTGTTTACACTGATAATAGCTTTTGGAATGTTAGTATCAGTAGGTGCTAGTACAAGCTTGTCTATAAAGCTAGGAGAAAGAAATAAAAAAGAAGCAGAAAAAATATTGGGTAATGCCCTTACACTATCTATAATTATTTCTATAATTATAACTGTATTAGGATTAGTTTTTTTAGAAGACATACTTTTTCTTTTGGGAGCAAGCAAAGATTCAATATCTTATGCAAAAGATTATATGAGTGTTATATTGCTTGGAACTCCATTTAATCTAATTGCATTTTCTTTAAATAATGCAATTAGAGCAGAGGGAAATCCTAAGTTAGCAGCTAGAACAATGATAGTAGGTTGTATACTAAATTTGATATTAGACCCAATATTCATATTTGTGTTTAACTTAGGTATAAAAGGAGCAGCTATAGCAACTGTACTCTGTCAAGTAGTGGTGTTTACTTGGGTAGCCCATTATTTTATAAGAGGAAAATCTAATTTAAAATTAAAAAAATACAATTTAAAATTAGATACAAATATAACCAAAAAAATATTTGCAATAGGTATGACACCATTTGCAATGGAAGTAGCTATAAGTATAACTCATGTATTTACTAATAACTCTCTAAAGGCTTATGGTGGAGATTTAGCTATTGGAGCTATGACAGCTCTTACATCTATTTTATTGATGTTTATGATGCCTGTATTTGGTCTAAATCAAGGTATGCAAACTATAATATCATATAATTATGGAGCAAAGCAATTTGAACGTACAAAGAAAACCTTAATATTGTCTATCATAGTATCTATAGTTATATTATCTTTTGGATTTTTAGTAGTGCAGGTATACCCTGAAGTATTTGTTGGCATATTCAATAAAGATTCAAATCTAATGGAAATAGCTGTAAGAGGTATAAATATAAATTTAATCACTTTACCTATAATGGGGATTTCTATTATTGGGCCTGTGTATTTTCAATGTGTGAGTAAAGTTAAACATTCTATGTTTTTGACTCTTTTGAGACAGTTTATTTTATTTATACCATTAATTATTGTACTTCCAATTCGATTTAATTTAGATGGAGTTTGGTTAGCACAGCCAATTGCAGATTTTATTGCTATGATAATTGTATTATTGTTCTTAAGACGAGAATTTAAGATGAATCAAGCATAAAATGTTGAAAAATAAAAAGTCCTGTCTCAAAATGATTAAAATCATTTTATAGAGACAGGATATTATTTTACAGCATCGTTTGTATTGACTTCATCTAGTGTTTTTCCAAAAGTCATTTTTTCAAATATTTCTTGAGGTATAGGTTTAGAAAAAACATATCCTTGTATCATATCACAATTAATTTTCTTTAGATATTCCATCTGTAAGATTGTTTCAACACCCTCTGATACACTATTCATATTTAATTTTTTTGCTAGCTCAACTACAGATTCTATTACATAATTTTCAGATACATTATCTGCGTTGGGAGAACTAAAAAATGCTCGGTCAAGTTTTAGAGTATCAACTTTTATTTCTTTTAGCATGTTAAGTGAAGAATATCCACTTCCAAAATCATCTAGTGAACATTGAAAACCTTCCTCATGGATTTGGTCTATTACATTGAGTAACATTTGTAAGTTATCAAAGATGAGTGTCTCAGTTAATTCGATTTCCAAAAGTTTAGCAGGGACATCGTATTTATCACGAATTGTTTTGTATTTTTCTAAAAAATCTTTATTATTTAAATGAGCACGTGAAAAATTAACTGAAATAGGTATTGGAGTTTCCCCATTATCTATCCATTTTCGTATCATGGCACACGATTTTTCAAACACATAATGGTCAAGTTTGATGATGAAGCCATTTTTTTCAAAAAAAGGAATAAAATCATTTGGTGGAATAAGACCTCTATCTGGGTCTTGCCATCGCACTAATGCTTCTGCACCTACAATATTATTGTTTTTAAGGTTTACTTTAGGTTGGAGATAGACTACAAATTCATTATTATCTAATGCTTCTTCCATTCTATTTTCCATTTCTTTTTCTTTAAGCATTCTCAAACGTTCTAAATCACTATAAAATACACATGTGTAAAGTGGATGAGTTACAGTATTTCCTTTAATGTTTTTTCGTGCTACATTTGCACGGTCTTGAATTGATACTAGTGGTATATTTGGGTCATCAATTTTATAGACACCTATGGAAAGAGCTATAAAATATTTACATTCTTTATCTTTGTTGAAACTGTTAATATCATTTGTAATATTTTCTATGTACTTAAGAATTTCTTTTTGTGAAATAGTTTTAATAAGAATATTAAACTGGTCATTAGAAACTCTACAAAGTAATTCTTCTCGTTCCAAATAATTAGCAATTACATCATGTATATATTTTAATGTTTTATCTCCAGCATCACTACCAAAAGAATCATTAATAAGTTTGAATTTATTAATATTTATAGATACTAATGAATAGGTTCCTGCTGAAGTTTATTCTATGATTGCTTTAGCTTCCATATCAAAACGTGCCTTACTATAGCCTTTAGTTACAGGGTCTACATAGGCGATTTTTATAAGTTGTTCTCTATTTTTGCGATTTATAAATATAATTAATATGATAAGTAATAAAAATAATATAATAATTAAAATGTTGATAAAGACTGCTTTTTTTAGAAGTAAATCAAACTGTGCATTTGCTACTTTTACTGGAACAATTGAAAGTAGATATAGGTTTTCCTCTTCCAGAGGAACATAGTGCATAGCTTTATAAATACCATCATCCAATGTAAAGTACATAGAACCTTTTTTGTTCTCTTTTAAATTTGTCTTCATTTCTCTAAGAGTATCTTTACCAGTATAGCTTCCATGTTTTTTAATTGTGTCAAAAAAGTTTACAACATTTTTTGGTGCGTTTTTGTTGTCTGAACTTACAATGAAATTTCCATTTTTGTCAATGATTTGAGAAAATCCTTCACCACCAAAACTCTCCACGCTTAGTAACATTCTCATAGTATCAAGAGTATTCCAAGCAGTAATAGCTCCAGTTATTTTATCATCTTCATAAAGTGGTACAGAATATAAAATTCCATATATACCAGATTGAGATTTGATTGGAGTAATTGTCTCCTCACCTTGAAGCGCTTTTCTATAAAAATACTGCTCTTTAACATTACCTGTACTTTCATCAGTGCCTATAAAATTCCCACTAGAATCAGCAACACCTAACCAATCAAACTTCAGTAATTCTGATTTTTTAGATAAATATTCAGTGACATTTTTATTGTTATCACTAAACTGAAAGTAAGTATCTCCTATAGAGTATAATATTTTAAATATACTTTTACATTTTTCATTAATTGTAGTGGAGACACTCTCTGAGATTTCTGTAAGATACCGTTCTGTTTCACGATGAGTTACTTTACGCAGTGTCATAACAAAAGAAACACAAACTAAGGACACAATTATAAGGAGTGTTAGCAATAAGGTAATTATTATTTTTTTATTTTGTACGCTTTTAGTATACATTTTTTATGTTCCATCCTCCATCCTTTATTGGCTTACAAAGAAGACTCCTCTCAGACATATTATACCAAATATTTCTATCTGTGAAGGTACTAAATTTTATCTTTACGTCTATTCTTATGTAAATTATTTTAAAAAGTAGAGAAGCTATTCTTATAATTTATACTGGAATTTAATTAAATAATATTGTTATGAATTAGAATATTTTATAAATAAAAAAAGAACTGTTTTCAAAATTATTTTAACTATTTTGATACAGTCCTTTTTGAGGTTGAAAAAACATTTATAAAGGATTTTTAATTTATAGTATATGTACAAATATTGAATTCATAAAACAATACCTTATATTTATTACAAACTAGAAAGTAGATGCAATTCTGTAAATACCAAATTCTCTATGGCCAAGGCTTTCAGCTTTAGTGTGTTTACCATTACATACTTCCACTATTTCATCGAATATTTCCTTACCTATATCTTTAATTTTAGCGCCCTCTGTTATAATTCTACCTGCATTTATATCGATATTATCTATCATTTTATTGTATGTATCACTGTTTCCAGTAATTTTAATAACTGGCGAAATTGGGCTTCCTGTTGGAGTACCTCTACCAGTTGAGAAGATTACAATCTGTGCACCACCTGCCACCATACCAGTGATAGAATCTATATCTTGACCTGGAGTATCCATAAAATATAAACCTTTTTTATCTGAAGGTAAAATTTCAGCATATTCAAGAGCACCCTTGAATGGTTTGTTCCCTGCTTTATACATACAGCCAAGTGATTTTTCTTCAATTGTTGATAATCCACCAGCTTTATTACCTGGAGTAGGTTGACCACTACGTAAATCTTCTCCCATAGTAATTGCTCTTTTTTCTACATCATTTACAAATTTAAGAAATTTTTCTTTCATGTTTTCATCTTCAAAGCGAGTAGCCAATAAATGTTCTGCACCAATTACTTCTGTAGTCTCACTTAATATACTACTGCCACCCTCATCTATAAGAAGATTTGATGCAATTCCTATTGAAGGGTTTGATGCAATTCCACTTGTTGGGTCAGAACCACCACATTCAAGTGCCAATGTAATTTCGCTCATATCAAATTCAACTCTTACTTCTTTTGATATTTCACGAGCCATCTGACTTGCTATTTCAGCACCTTTAGCTATTGCTTTTAGTGTTCCACCACATTCTTGTATAACAACATAGTCGACTTTTTTTCCTGTTGTAGATATTTCAGATGCTAAATCTTTTGCTTGAATACCATCACATCCAAGTCCAACTACTAAAACAGCAGCTACATTAGGGTTTTTACCAAATCCTATCAATGTTTTTTCTGTAAGCTCTATATCAGAGCCAATTTGACAACATCCATGTTGGTGTGGGATAGCTATTGCTCCAGGAACAAGTGCTGCAACTCTTGTAGCTGTCTCACTTGAACAGACAGATGTTGGAATAACTAAAATATGATTACGAATACCATATTGTCCATTTTCTCTTAAATAACCCATTAGTTTCATTTTTATTACCTCCTATTTTTTATCTCCGCGACCACGCGTACTTTCAATATTATGTACATGAACATAGTCACCAGTTTTTATGTCAACTGTTGCAATTCCTATAATCTCTCCATATTTATAAACAACATCACCTTTTTTCACATCTTCTGTAGCCATTTTATGAAAAACAGGAATATTATCATTTACTATATAAGATTTTCCATCAATTGAAACTTTTTCACCTTTAACTAAAGGTCTAACACATGTAACTAGATTGTCTTTTTCATTTGCATGAATAATTGCATTCATATTTTTACCTCCTAAAAATATTAGTTTACTTCTATGTTTTTATTTGTTTTAAAAATAGCTTTTTTTCTTTTTTCTCTTTTATCCAAATAGGAGACGAGCATTGGACAGCATATTGCTGTAACAATGATAGCTGCAGCAACTTGTACTGTTGAAACAGCCGCAATTGTAGCAAGTGTAGGGTCAATAGCGGCTAAAGCTTCAGGAGTACCAGCCGCATTACCTGCTGTCGTACCAGTAGCTGCACCTACTGCTGGATGTTCTGCACGTATAAGTTTCATTACAAAATATCCACCCATACCTGTTATTAGAGTTACAGCAAGACCTAGTATAACTCCAGGGAATCCAGCAGTTATAATTTGGTTAAAGTTTAATGCAGCTCCTAAAGGAAAAGCAAAGAAAGGTATTAACAATGTTGTACCAGGTGCAAGAAATTCTCGTATATCTTCATCGAGATTACCAAGTATAAATCCAAGTAATATTGGTATGAGTGCTGCAAATAAAGCTACTATAGGCACATTTGCAAGTCCAGTTACTCCAAAGGCAAGCATCGTAAAAAATGGACCATCATTTAGAGATAAGATAGATATCGCACCAACATCTGTAGAATCTCCATATTCACCAGCAAGAGCAGCAAAGAGACCTCCATTTGAATTAGTCATAGTAGCAACTATAGCAAGAGGTGTAATACCAATTATGCCTTTAGGCCCAATGAATTTACTAACAATAATACCTAGTACTGCACCAATTACAAATTTTGTTGCCGTGAGTACTATGCCCTTAGTCAAAGGTTTGCCTGCTTGTCTTATGTTGATTTGAGCGCCATTACATAGACAAAATAGAGCAAGTATACTCATTGCACCAGTTTTAAATAAGGAAGTTGTAAATCCTCCAATTTCAAGAGCCTGTGGACATACTGTATTAAATAGTGCTCCCAATAGCAGGGGACAGACCATAAGTCCTCCTGGTATCTTTTTCACCGATTTTAAGATATGCATCTAGTATCACTCCTTTTAATTTTTATATAAGTATTTAAAAGCAATTACTATGCCAATATAGGTGTTATATAGTTTTTATTTTTATAAGTATTTTTAATATTCGTATAAAATACTGTAGATTGCTTAGATTAAAAAAATTATATGGAAAAATGTAGCGAAAAAAATAATCTATTTATTATGTAGTAGAATTTTAAATAGAAATAAAGAAACGTTTTATGTATTAAAATTAAACATAAAACGTTTCGATATATTATATATGTATTATTTTTAAACATCACTTTCAATTTCTTTTAACTTTCTCCATAGGGTGGAGCGAGTGATTTTTAGTATTTCACAAGTTTTTGTAGTGTTTCTATTATTTTCATTATAGACTTTATAGATATATTTCTTTTCTAGTGTTTTTAAGTCTAAGTTATTACATTTAAAATCAGCCTTATCTGTATCATTTATAGTATTTGCATATTCACTATTGTATTTTTCTGATAAAATTGAATCAAATGATTCTATAATAACAGCTCTCTCGATTATTCCTTCTAATTCTCTTATATTTCCTTCATATTCTTTTTCAAGAAGAGCTTGTCTGATATTTGGAGTGATAATTAAAGGTATCTTATTGTATTTAGCTGAATATTTTTTTATGAAAAATTCTGATAATTTTATGATGTCTTCTTTTCTCTCCTTGAGTGAAGGAAGATACAATGTTAATATATTTATTCTAAAGTAAAGGTCTCGTCTAAATAAACCATCACGCATCATATCTTTTAAGTCTTTATTTGAAGCACAAATTATTTTTACATCTATGGGAATAACTTTATCACCACCAATTCTCATAACTTGCTTTTCTTGCAAGACTCTTAATAATCTTCCTTGAAGTTCAATTGGAATTTCACTTATTTCATCGAGAAAGATTGTTCCTTCATGTGCCAATTCAAATACACCTGTTTTTCCTTTTTTTCTTGCTCCTGTGAATGAGCCCTCCTCATATCCAAAGAACTCACTTTCTATTAAAGATGGAGGTATTGCAGCACAGTTTACAGCAACAAAAGGAGCATTTTTACGTTTGCTATAATTATGAATACTTTGACAAAATAACTCTTTACCAACACCAGATTCCCCTGTAATAATCATTGGAGTATCATAGCAAGCATATTTTTTTGCAACTTCTATACAGTCTTTTGTTTTTTCACTTGCATAGATTATATCATCAAATGTGTATTTAGCAGATAGACCTTTGTTTAATAGACTTCTTCTTATTGTATGCTCAAATGAACTTATTTCCTTACTGTCTTGAAATGTAGAAACTGCTCCTTGAATTTGACCATCAACGATAATTGGAACTCTATTTGTAATGATTTTTGTACTTCCTATATTCTGTATTTCACCAATTTGTGGTTCCATGGTTTCAACTACTTGAGGTAAAACTGTGTTTGGAATAACATCTATAACATTATGATAAAGTGCATTTTCTTTTTTTATACCAAATATTTTTTCAGCACTCTTATTAAATAATGTGATTTTAAAATTTTTATCAACTGTTATTATTCCATCATGTACAAAATCTGTCATAGCTTCTATCTGTAATCTTCTTTTTTGCTCATCTTTAGTTGCGTCGAGTATTTGTTCAGCTTGTTGAATGGCTCTAAGTATGTTTTCTTCTCTAGATTCAATTAATATTCCCTTACAATTAAGTCTTTCAACAATATGTGCAACAGTAGTATCACCTATATATGTATTGATGCCTTTTTTTCTATATTTTTCTATAGCATCATAAATTTCTTCTTCCTTTTCAATTTCAATCATCGTTATTTTCTTATTCAATATTTCTTCTATAATATCAAAGCCATATATAACATTATTAAATCCAATTATCCCAAATGGTTCATTTGAATTTTTAACTTCCTTATAGCTTTCTATAATATCATAAGCATCTACTTTAATCTCAACTATAGGTATGTTATATGTTTCTTTTAACATATTATAAGTTCCACCTCTACTTATGATAATTCTAGTACCATGGTTAATACTTTTTTCGGCAAGTGGTATTCCTTCTTTTAAATTACCAAATACAACATCAATGTTTGTATACTTATATTTTTTTACTATGTGAATCGATTTTTCATAGGTTCCTTTAGTAGGAGCAATAACAAGTATTTCTTTCATAATAATTCCTCCATATTTCATCAAATAAACTTAAAGATTATTATCATAACTAAATTTTATCAGTGATATTTTAATATTTTACTTTATATTTAATTCTAAATAAAGTATTTTTAAATAAATTATTATAAAAGACTGCCTAAAAATAAGATTTTAGAATTCTAAAGTTTTTTTAGTACAGTCTTTTAATATATAATAACATCTATTTGTCAAATCTATTTACCTTAAATAATCTCATATTTTTATCTTCTTCTCCAAGGTATAGCTTACTAAGCATTATACCTCCTAATATTGCAAAAAGTATTCCATTAGCTCCATAGCCTAAACAGTACCATAAGTTATGGTTTTTGTTATCAGGTCCAATAAAACCTAAGTTATCTAAAGTAGAAGCAAAGCAACCACAATACTTGTACTCAATTTGTATATCTTTTATATCCTTAAACATGCCCTTTAGCCTTTGTTCTAAAATATCATATTTTTTATTTGCTAAAGCCTCATCTTCTATATCACTAAAGTCTACATCTTCGCCACCTATAATCAATCTATTATCCTTAGTGGTTCTTAGATAATTATATGGGTCACAATTGTCTCTAATCAGAATATTGTCTTTCCAAGAATCAATATCTTTAAGTGGTTTTGTAGCTATATTAAAGGTATTAGATTTAGTTGCAAAATTTCTATTTGTAAATAAACTTGTATTATATCCTGTAGCCACAATTAGTTTTTTACCATAAACTTTATAACCATAAGACACTTCAGCTGTTACTTTATCATTTGAAAAGTCTATTTTTTTTACTTCTGTATTTTCATATACTTCAAGACCTTTTTTTAGACTTACATCAATGAGATGCTGACTATATTTATATGGGTCTAGTTCTCGTCCACCATTTTTTGCTATCAATCCTGACTTTAAATCAAAACCAAAAGGATTTGTAGATTCATCAATATACTCAACATCAAATCCATTTTCTTTTCTTAAATCATATTCTTCTTTTATAGCTTTTATTTCAAGTTTATTGGCAGTGTAAAGTAAAGTATCTCTTTTTGCATAATCACACTTATTTCCATGCAATTCTATAAATTTATCTAACTCTTCAAGTGCTGATACACAAAGATTATAAGCTTTTAAGGCATCAGTTAGAGTCATTACTTCTGTCAAATCTATCAAATTGTCATCCAATTCATACTGTAAAAGTGATGTGGTTACACTAGTACTTCCATGCGCAATCCTTCCTTTTTCAAGGATAACTGATTTTATATTATTTTTAGCTAAATAGTATGCACAAATACATCCTGTTACGCCGCCTCCAACGATTATAACATCTGTATCAATATCATCAGTAAGGTATGGAAATTGTCTTGGAATTTTATTTATACTGGTAAAAATAGGTTTACCTTTTACATATTCTTGATTCATATATTTCACTCCTAAAATTTATTATGTATGAGTGTATTATTTTCTATAGTAAATAATATTATACATTTTAATTTCTTATATAAATGGGTATGTATAAATAAAAATGTGATAACATTTTAGTGTAAAACATATGTATAATATATTCATAAGCAATTTGGTATATAATGATGATTAACAAGTAAAAAAGATTGAATAAAAGTTAAATAAAAATTTAAAATAGGAGGTAAATTTATGCTTTCAAAAGATATTGCTTCAAAGGTATTAGAAAAGTGTCTAGTTACTGGAGGAGATTTTGCTGAGATTTTTGAAGAAGACACTATAAATAATTCTATTGGCTTAATAGATAATAAAGTAGAAAATGCAATAGGTGGAAGAACCTATGGTATAGGAATAAGAATATTTAAAGGGTTAAAGAGTATATATGCTTATACAAGTGACAATTCATTAAATAGTTTGTTGGATGTAGCGTATAAAGCTGCTGTTGCATTAGGTAAATTGGAAGATGGAAAAAGTGTAATATTAAATGACAGTATTAAAATAAATAACATACATAATATAAAAATTTATCCAAATTCAATAGGTAATAGAGATAAAGTAAATGTTATGAAGGTTGCATATAAGAGTGCAAAAGAATTTAGTAGTGATATATCTCAAGTAAGTGTTAGCTATTCAGATAAAGACCAAAAAATATTAATTGCAAACACTGAAGGTATATATGTTGAAGATAGAAGAATAAGAACCAGACTGGGAATAAGTTCAATTGCATCTAAAGGTAATGAAAATCAAACTGGATTTGAAGGACCTGGAGGTTGTAAAGGATTTGAAATATTTGAAGATATAGACCCAGAATACTATGCAAAAGAATCAGCTAGAGTAGCACATACTATGTTGCATGCTAAAAATTGTCCAGCAGGTAATATGATGGTAGCAATAGATAATGGCTTTGGTGGAGTAATATTTCATGAAGCTTGTGGACATTCTTTAGAAGCTACATCAGTTGCAAAGGGAAACTCCGTATTTGCAGATAAATTAGGTCAGCAAATTGCATCTACGAAGATTACAGCTATAGATGATGGTACAATACCAAATTACTGGGGCTCTATGAATATAGATGATGAGGGAAATCCAGCTCAAAAAAATATACTGATTGAAAATGGGATTTTGAAGTCTTATATGATAGACAAACTTAATGGTAGACGAATGGGAATGAATCCTACAGGAAGTTCTCGTAGACAGAATTATAAATTTGCTCCTACTTCGAGAATGACTAATACTTATATTGCTGCTGGAGAAGATAAACCAGAAGATATTATAAAGTCAATACCAGATGGACTTTATGCTAAAAAAATGGGTGGTGGGTCTGTAAATCCTGTAACAGGAGAGTTTAATTTTGCAGTTTCAGAAGGTTACTTGATAAAAAATGGAGAAATACAAGAGCCAGTTAGAGGTGCTAGTTTAATTGGAAAAGGTAGTGATGTACTTATGAATATAGATATGGTTGGTGATAACTTAAAACAAGCTCAGGGTATGTGTGGTTCATCATCAGGAAGTATACCAACTAATGTAGGTCAGCCTATGATAAGGGTAAAAGAAATTACTGTAGGTGGAAGATAGGAGGGATAATTATGGAACTTAAAAGTTTTAAGGATATATTATTTAAAAAAGCTCTAAGTGAAGGATTTGAAGAGTGTGAAGTGTATTATTCCACAGGGGAAAATTTAAGTATAAATATATATGAAGGAGAAGTTGAGAAATACAATCTTGATAAGTCTTTTGGTTTATCTTTTAGAGGTAAGGTAAATGGAAAGGTAGGTTATTCTTATACAGAAATTTTAGATGATAAAGCTGTTGATATGTTGATAAAAAATGTAAAAGATGGGGTAAGAGCTATCGAAAATGAAGATGTACAATTTATATATGAAGGAGATAAGCACTATAATGATGTAAAGACTTATTCTAAAGAGTTAGAAAATTTAGAAGCAGATAAGTTGATTGATTTAGCTCTAGAAATGGAAAGAGAGACTAAAGCTTATTCAGATAAGGTAGTAAATTTATCTAGATGCACTATATCTTATTCTGTATCAAGTAATGGTATATATAATACTAAAGGTCTTGATTTAAGTAATAAAACTAATATGCTTATAGGGTTTGTAGTTCCTATCATAGAAGACAATGGACAAAAGTATGATGGAGTGGGATATAATATAGCAAATTCTATTGAAGAAATAAAGCCTTGTGAGATAGCAAAGCTTGGAGTTGAAAATGCTTTATCTAAAATAGGTGGAAAGAGTATACCATCAGGCAAATATAAAACTATATTGTTTAATGAAGCAATGGTATCTTTACTTAGTACATTTTCTGGAATATTTAATGCTGATTCAGCCCAAAAAGGATTATCTTTGTTGAAAGATAGAGAGGGAGATATGATAGCATCTCCTATAGTTACAATAGTTGATGACCCACTTTTAGAAAATGGTATGGCATCTACTCCTTTCGATGATGAGGGAGTAGCTACATTTAAAAAAGAAGTTGTTTCAAATGGAAAGCTTATAACTTTACTTCATAACTTAAAGACAGCCAATAAGGCAAATATAAAGACTACAGGAAATGGAATAAAATCTTCGTATTCATCACCTATAAGCATATATCCCACTAATTTTTATATAGAGAAAGGAGATAAATCTCTAGATGAAATTATGAAGGATATAGGTGAAGGATTGATGGTTATTAGTTTTGCAGGTCTTCATTCAGGGGCAAATTCAGTAACAGGAGATTTTTCTTTAGCAGCTAAAGGTTTTTATATTAAAGATGGTAAAAAAGCATTTCCAGTAGAGCAAATTACAGTAGCTGGTAATTACTTCGATTTATTAAAAGATATTGAAGTTATAGGAGACGATTTAGAATTTCCAATGAGTAGTATAGGTTCACCTTCAGTTGTTATTAAAGAGTTATCAGTAGCAGGAAAAGATGAATAGATACAGAAAATAATTGCACAAATATAAAGGTAAATATAAATCCATGTTAATTTTTATTAGCATGGATTTTTTATTAATTTAAGTTATTTATTAAACCCTAACTATCCTAATAAAGTTATATGTCAAAGCTTTGATGAATACAATTAATATCATATGCTAATTTTAAAGGAGGATGTATTATGAGTGATGCACATTACGATATGCACAAGAGAAAGGGCTACTCAAGTGATGAGCCGTATCCAGAAATAAAAGTTTTAGGGCCGAATAAGTATTATGCAGAGCTATTAATGGATGATTATTCTGGTGTAGCGAGTGAATTTACAAGTGTAACCCAGTACTTATACCATGACTTTGATTTAGATGAAAATTATAGAGAACTGAGTGAAATGTGGATAAATATATCTATAACAGAAATGTTACATATGGAGATATTAGCAAAGACTATAAGATTATTGGGTGGAAATCCTATATATAGAGGTTCGACAAGTTCTTGTGGTGCATATTGGAATGGTGGTTTTGTATTTTATGGAGATTCTATTTGTAGTAGATTAAAATCGGATTTACATTTAGAGTATGTGGCTATTGAGAATTATTACAAGGATATAAGTATTATTGAAGACCCTTATATAAAAGCTATATTAAATAGAATAATTTTAGATGAAAAGGTCCATGTAGGTTTGTTTAAAAAAGCAATAGAAAAGTATTGCAGATAAACTCGAAAGTTTATTTATTCATCATTTTATTCATATATATAAAATGACTATCATACATTTTCTTGAAGGGAGTTGCTATTGATATGTATTATGTATATGTAAATGATATAAATATAGCAGTTTATGATTTAAATCCGAGTGCTAAAAAAACAGTACTTTTTATACATGGCTGGCCATTAGGACATAAGATATTTGAATATCAAACAAATATATTACCAAAACTCGGATATAGAACCGTTTCAATTGATTTAAGAGGGTTTGGTAAGTCTGCTGCAACATCAGGAGGGTATAATTATAGTCAATTAGCAGATGATATTTATAAGGTGGTACATGCCATTGGATTAAGAGATTTTACCCTTGTTGGTTTTTCAATGGGAGGAGCAATTGTACTTAGATATATGAGTCTGTTTCATGGCTATGGAGTATCAAAATTAGCATTACTTGCTGCTGCTGCACCATCGTTTGTACAAAGACCTCCAGAGTTTCCATATGGTATGACACGTGAGGATGTTAATAAACTGATAGCTCAGGCATGTACTGATAGACCAGAAATGGTAAGTAATTTTGGAGAAAAAGTGTTTGCATCGAATCCATCAGAAAGCTTTAGAAGGTGGTTTAACGACATTGGTTTTAGTGCATCAGGTATTGGAACTATTGGAACAGCTGTATCTTTAAGAGATGAAAAATTGTTTAATGATTTAAAATGTGTAAGAGTGCCTACTGGTATATTTCATGGGAAATTAGACCAAGTATGCCCATATGAATTTGCAGTTTTTATGAATGAAAAAATAGAGGATTCAACTTTATATACTTTTGAGTATAGCGGTCATGCAATATTCTATGATGAACTTAAACTATTTAATCAAGAATTCTTGCAGTTTTTAGAGGAATAGAAATATCTTATTAATAATTAAAAATATGGTGATATTATATAAAATGGTATAGATTAAATTCTATACCATTTTATTTTTGAGTAGAAAATATTACCAAATAGTATAAAATATGATTTTTAAGATTTAAAATTTTTTTAAAAAGTGCTACAATAGACCAAATTATTAGTTTCTATATTAACTAAACAGGAGGTGATGGTATGAAAAAACATAATATTTTATTTGTATCAACTGATGACAAAATAAATATAGATATCTCAAAACAATTAGAAAATATATTTGGAGAATTTTGTAATATAGATAATTTAGTCTATATGGATAGCATAAATATTGAACTATTAAAGTATGAACTTATAGTGTGTTCAGATAATGAGATAAAAGAGCATATACACAATAATATCGATAAAAATATACCTATTGTAATAGTACATCGTACAATAAATATTGAAAATATAAACCAGATAATAAGTATAGAAAATGATTCTGAAGTTATGGTTATAGATGATTATAAAGAGTCAGCAGATGAAACAGCCAAGATAATTAGAAAATTAGGATTAATTCATATTAATTTAATACCATATTATCCAGGATGTGATAAGTCTAAATGTGAGATTGGAATTATTACAGGAAGTAGAAATAGAGTACCACAGAACTTAAAGCAAATAATAGATATAGGTGCTAAAATAATAGATATAAATACAGTTATAGAAATCTTTACAAAACTTAATATATCTATAGATAAATTACATATTATCAAAGAAAAATATAATGAAGACACAGTAAGTGGATATAGATACTATACAACTATGAATAAAACTATGAAGAGTTTTTTGGAGATTATCGATGAAGGGATTGCTTCTATTGATAAATTAGGGAAGTTTATATATTGCAATAAAGTATTTTCTAATCTAGTTGGAGTAGACCAAAATCAGATTATATCTAATAATTTTATGGATTTATTTAGTGATAAAATTATCAAAAAAATATTTTTTCAAGAGGATGAAGTCAGTGATGAAGTAGTAAGCCTAAATAACAAAAAACTCATAATTAATAAAGTAAATGTGTATGAAAATAATGAGCGAATAAAAAGTATTATAAGCATTAAAGATATAAGTGCAATTCAGATGCTTGAGGATAAGATTCAAAATAAATTTCAGACAAAGGGATTTGTATCAAAGTACACATTTGAGAATGTTGTAGGTGAGACTAAAATAATAAAAGAAAAAATTAATATCGCAAGAAAGATAGCATCTACAGATTTTTCTGTGTTGATACTTGGAGAAAATGGAACAGGAAAGGAAATATTTGCTCAGGCAATACATAATGAATCTCTAAGAAAAGACAAGCCGTTTGTTGCAGTTAATCTATCTTCTTTGTCAGATACACTTATTGAAAGTGAGCTTTTTGGCTATGAAGAAGGAAGTTTCACAGGTGCGATAAAAGGCGGAAAAATAGGGATATTTGAAAGAGCGCATACAGGAACAATTTTTTTAGATGAGATAGGTGATATATCTCTAGAGGTACAGCAAAGATTGTTGAGAGTCTTACAAGAAAAAGAAGTTATGAGAATGGGTGGAAGTAAAATTATACCAGTAGATGTTAGGATTATAGCTGCTACAAATAAGGATTTAAAGAAAAAAATTAAAGAAGGTTCTTTTAGGGAAGATTTGTATTATAGGATTAATGTATTACATATAGAAATACCAAGGCTTAGAGAGCGTAAGGAAGATATACCTCTTATAAGTAAGTATTTTTTGGATGAAATAAATAGTAATAAATGTTTTACAGAAAAATCAATGCAAGTATTAAAATTGTATGAGTGGCCAGGTAATGTAAGGGAGCTTAAGAATTTGATTTATTATATTGACACTATAGTGGAGGAAGATAGAGTAGACTATGAGCATTTGCCAGAACAATTTAAATTTGAAAATAACAATACTTTAGTTAATGAAAATTTTGATTCAATTATATTGGATTTCAAACAATCAAATTTCTTTAATGAAAGTATTTGTATATTGATGAGTATAGAAACTTGGAATAATAAAAATATATCATTAGGAAGAAATAAATTACAAGAAATCTTAAAAGAAAAAAGTATGACATTAAGTGTAGACCAAATTAGAAAAAAAATAGATAAATTAAAAAATCATGGATTGCTGTCATCTGGAGTAAAAAAACAAGGGAGTTTTATAACTGATGAAGGAAAGAATTTTATATCATATATAAAATTTAAGGGGGAAATATAGGGGGATATAAATGTAAAATCCCCTAAAAACTCCCTATAATAATCTTAAATAAGTAAAATTATTTTAAATATTGAGATAATTTTAAAAATATTAAATTAAAAATAAAAAATATTATTTCTAATAAACAGTAGTAAATCATCACTTTACTACTGTTTTTATTTTTGAAAGATTTAGTATGCAATTAAAATTTATATTTTGGCATATCAATTGCTACATAGTGAAAATATAAAAAATTGTAGAATTTGGAGGATATTGTTATGAAGTCAGCTTATAAAGGCTATGAAGCTTATAGTTATTTAGAAAAGGGAAAAGATATCTCATCTATTGAGATGTGTAAAGGAGATAAGAGAGTAAAAGAATACCTTATCGAGTTAGATGATATTCAAGAAGCTAAGGTTAAAAATATAGTGGATGACAAAATATTTATATCACTACATGAACATCCAGTTTTATTTCCAGAACACTTAGAAAGAGATATATTTGAATACAATAGAGAGGGTAAACAAAGATGTGCTTATGAAGCATTATCAAGAGGATATTACGATGCTATATTTGATAATTTAATGGATGGTGTATGTACAATAACATCAAGCTCAGGATGGAAGTGGGATGATATATTAATAGATTTAGGTATGAGATTATGTGACTTAGCACACCAAGATTTTGTTATAAAGTGTGAAAAAGTAGAAGATATATACAGAGCAAAAAAAGAAGGAAAAGTGGCCTTGATACCTACTTTAGAAGGAGCTGCACCAATAGAAAATGAACTTGATAGAATAGATATTTTGTATGGATTTGGCATAAGGTTAATGGGTATAACATACAGTGAATCTAATGCATTGGGTTCAGGATTGAAAGAAGAAAAAGATGGTGGGCTTACGAATTTTGGTAGAAAAGCTGTTGAAAGAATGAATAAGATTGGAATGGCAATAGATTGCTCTCATGTTGGAGTTCAAACGACACTTGATGTTATAGAACACAGTAAGGACCCAATAATATTGAGTCATGTTGGGGCAAGAAGTCTGTGGAACATAAAGAGATTAACGCCAGATGAAGTACTAATAGCATGTGCGAAAAAGGGTGGGGTCATAGGTGTAGAAGCAGCACCACATACTACAATAACTGAAAAAAACAAAGAACATTCAATAGAGTCATTTATGGAACATTTTGAGTATATTAAAAATCTAGTAGGGATAGACCATGTGGCTTTTGGACCAGATACAGTATACGGTGACCATGTTAAATTACATTCAGTGTTAGCTGCTAAATTTGATATTAAAAAAATAACTGGGACAAAGGAGCATCCTAAAGTAGAGTATGTAAAAGGTCTTGAAAATCCAACTGAAACTTCAAAAAATATTGTCAGATATTTAGTAAAACATGGATATAGTGATGAGGAAATAGAAAAGGTGTTGGGTGGAAACATACTTAGAGTATTGAATAAGGTTTGGAAATAAGGCTTAAATGTTTTAATAAAATTTGAGGATTTATAGGGAGGTTTTTTGCAATGGATTATTTAAAATTAGCCAATCATCCACTTTTGTGGATAGCAAGTACAGTAGCTGTATCAATAGTAGTAGTACAATCTCTTGTATTTGCTATAAAATCTTGTAAAGTTGGGAAGACGATGGGAATAACTGATAAGCAAATAAAATCAGCTATTAAGAGTAGTGCTATTTCAGCTATAGGCCCATCAATGACTATATTTGCTGGGATGGTTTCACTTATAGTAACTATGGGTGGACCTATAGCATGGATGAGATTATCATTTATAGGTTCTGTAATTTTTGAATCTATGTCAGCTGGGTTTGGAACAGATGCTTTAGGGATAACTTTAGGTTCTCCTGAGATGACAAAAGTAGCATTTACAAATGCAGTTTGGACTATGATATTAGGTTCTTTAGGGTGGATAATATTTACATTATTGTTTGGGCATAAGTTAGATAAAATAACGAATGTTATTTCTAGTGGTAAGAAATCCTTTATACCAATAATATCTGTAGGAGCAATGTTAGGTTCATTTGCATACCTAAATGCTGATAGAGTGTTGCGTTTTGACAATGGAACAATTGCATGTATAAGTGGAATGATAATAATGGTAATACTTTGTATGATTGAAAAAAAGAAAAATATAAAATGGCTGAGAGAGTGGGGTCTTACAATATCAATGTTTAGTGGGATGATAATAGGTTCAATAATATAAGGGGGGAGTTTTATGAGTAAAGTAAAATCTATATACAATGAAGAGTACTTACCTTTTATGATAAGGTATGGTAGATTGACATTATCTTTAGGTATTATAGCAGCATTAGTTCCTGGAATAATTTTAAGTTTTGGATTTGGTCTTATGCCTCCAATATCAGCATTATTAGCAAGTACAATGGCAATAGTTAGTATGAGCGCACCAAACTACATAATAGAGCCAGTTTCTTATTCACCAATTTTAGGGATACCAGGAACTTATATGAGTTTTCTTTCTGGAAATATATCTAATATGAGACTGCCATGTTCAATAGCAGCTCAAAAAGCAGCAGAAGTTGAATCTGGAACAGAAGAAGGTTCAATAATATCTACTATAGGAATAGCTGTATCTATTCTAGTAAATATAAGTATTTTGACTTTTGGAGTAATTTTAGGAGGAAGTGTGTTGTCTAAAATACCACCTGAAGTAGTAGAAAAATTGAATTTAATCTTACCAGCTCTATTTGGGTCAGTGTTTGGACAAGTTTTTTTACAAGATAAAAAACTAGGATTAGTAGCAATTGTAATAGCTGTATTGACTATTATATTATCAAAGCAAGGTATAATACCACAATCTTTAGTAGTTCTTATATGTGTATTTGGTACTATATTGATTGCAAGAGTTATGCATAAAGATAAACTTAGAGACTAGTAAAATTAAAGAAGTAAAAAGTTTAAAATATAAAGAATTATAGTAAAGGCTACTGCAATAAAATTATATTTTAAGGGGTGAATAATGTGGCATATGATTTAGTTTTAAAAAATGGATTTATAATAGATGGGACTGGAGAAAGTGGTTTTTATGGAGATATAGCTATAAAAAATAATTTAATAGTAAGAATAGATTCTGAGATAAATGATGATACAAATAAAATGATAGATTGTCATAAAAAAGTTGTAACACCTGGATTTATTGACCCTCATGTTCATGAAGAAATAGTAGCAATACTAGATGGTAAATTTGAAAAATTCCTAAAACAAGGTGTTACAACAACTATAAATGGTAATTGTGGTCATTCTATAACACCATATTCTTCTGAGAATATATATGAATATATGTATAAGAATGGTCTATTACTTGAAGAAGAAAAAAAGTATCTTATAGATAAAAATAAGCATTGGGATAGTTTTATAGAATATTGTGATCTTATATCTAAGAGTGGAATAGCTATTAATATGGGATTTTTATTGGGTCATGGGACTATAAGAAGGAGTGTTATGGGAGGGTCTAAAGATAGACCTCCTACAAAAAAAGAAAAAAATGAAATTACAGATATAATAAATGATGGCATGAAAAGTGGTGCTTTTGGAATATCTACTGGATTGGCATATATACCAAGTAAGTATGCTGATATTGATGAACTTGTTGATATTGCAAAGTTAATTAAGGATCATGATGGTATATATACATCTCATATTAGAGATTACATAGGAAGATATAATGCAGTAAAAGAGACTATAGAGGTAGGTCAAAAAAGTGGTGCTAGAGTCCAAGTATCACATTTAAGTCCAGTTGAAATAGAAGCCTTTGATGAGATATTAAAAGCTAGATACAATGGTGTTGATATAATGGTTGATACAGTACCAAGAAGTTCTGGACATTGTATGAAGAAAAAAAGAGTACTTCAATTTATTATGGCAATATCATCTAGTTTGTTTGAATTAGGTATGGATGGAGTTATGGATGCTCTTAGTAATGAAGAAGGAAGAGCTTTGATATTAAAAGAGGCATTTATACTTGGAGATAGAGGAAGTATAATACTTCTAAATACCAATGATATTGATATGGAAAAGAAATCAATACGTGAAATAGCTATGCAAAAAGGTATAGATGAGAATAAGTTATTACTAGATTTACTTTTATATGGAGATGAAGAACTTATATTTTGCCTAGGGGGAATGTACAGGGGAGATTTTCCTGATAAATTACATGATAAAAAGATAATAAATAATCCATTTGTTATGGTTGGTTCAGATTGTTTGTTTAGTGTAGGTGGAGATATGTCATGGTTTGAGCTTCAAAGAAGAGGGGCATTTCCAATTTTCTTTGATATGTATAAAAAATCAGGTGTAAGATTGGAAGAAGTAGTAAGAAGGGTAACTTCATTACCAGCTAACCAGTTTAAAATAAAGGATAGAGGTATACTTAAAGAGGGTAAAATAGCTGATATAGCGGTTATTGATATGGAAAACTACGGCTATCCTAGGTCTGAAGAGATTGACTTCTCAAATCCACAGTTATTAGCCAAAGGTGTTGAATATGTAATTGTAAATGGAAAAATTGCATTAGAAGAAGGTAAAGTTACTAAAAATCCATGTGGTGAAGTATTAAAAAGATAGATTATTAAAAAGATAAAGTATTAAAAAATAATAGAAATTTAGAAATTAAATAAATAGCTAGTAAGAAAAAACGAAGTTTGAATATTATTTAAATAAAAATCACTCTTCGTTTTTTCTCGTAATAGTAATAGATATTAATTTATAGCAATAATAAAAAGCATGAGTAATAATAAATATACAAAAAATAATTTACTTTTATAATAAAAAATTAAGATTTTTATTTATTGAAATATGTAGAAAAATTGGGAAAATAAATGGTTATAATTTTGAAAAATAAATTTTTTGTAAGTATGTAAAGATAAACTTTTTATAAAAAAATGTTAAAAAAATATCTAATAGAAGAGAATTTAAATATCAGAGAATGAGAAAATAATAAAAAATAATTATTTTTTTTATATATATTAAAATAATATTGTATTATAAAATATATATACTATGTCTGATTTAATTAAATAAACAATAAAATATTTATATTTATCCAATAATTAAAATTTTTATGATTATTATATATATCTTTATTTATTATATTTACTGAAATAGTGTTATATGGCTAAAATAAGAAGTTGTATATATTTTATAGAAATAAATATTAAACTGAACTTCGATAATAAAATAACAAAAATTTGAAAATTAAAGTATTTTAATACTGATTTTATTCTACAAATTGATTATTATTTTTACTTTAATAATTCTAAATAAAACTAAAATTAAATTGTCAGAATAATCTTGACAGTATAAAATCGTGACTGTATAATACAATTAAAAATCGGATTAATTACCTAGCTTACAAAAAATAAAAATGATGCTAAAAGCAAACGTTTTATTTTTTTAGTAACTAATCCTCCGCCACTCCTTAAATTAGAGCTTTTCTAATTTCAAAATGTATTACTAAAACTTCATAATGTAACTGTGCAATATTTATTAGGCTCTAACTTTTAAGGTTACTAATAATTTATTACATAGCTCCATACATTTGGCGGCAATGGCGGGAGCGATAAGGGGTAAGATATGGAAAATTACAAGTATGGATTTAATGACAAGCCAAAGCTTCTAACAGCAATACCGCTTAGTATGCAACATGTTTTTTCTGCTTTTGCAGGTACTATGTCAGGTGCTATTTTAGTAGCTGTGGGCATGGGTCTCTCACTAAGTGAGACTGCATTTTTGATTCAATGTTCGATGTTGATTGCAGGAGTGAGCACCATACTGCAATCTATGGGAATTGGACCAATAGGGTCACGGTTGCCAATTGTTACTGGTGGAAGTTTCACCTTTGTAGCACCATTAATTGCCTTAAGTACAAATAATGATGTTGGTATTGCTGGAGCTTTTGGAGCAGTACTTGTAGGAAGTCTAGTTTTAACTTTAGTAGGACCTCTTGCAGTAAAATATTTACATAAATATTTTACACCTACTGTTACAGGAAGTGTTGTTTTGGCAGTAGGGTTATCACTTATGAGTTCTTCATTTGACTACGCAGTATCTTTTGATGCTCATGGACCTAATGTAGTTGCTAATTTTTCTTTAGCTATATTCACATTATTATTAACACTCATTTTAAATCAATTTGGAAAAGGTTTTCTAAAAGTAGCATCCATAATAATTTCAATAGTAATAGGGTATGTAGTAGCAATAATATTTGGTATGGTTGACTTTTCTAGTATGGCACAAGCAAATTGGTTTGCAATGCCAAAACCTATATACTGGGGATTGGAGTTCAACTTGGGAGCTATTATAACCATATGTACAATTCATATTGTTACAGTTATGGAAATAATAGGAGATACGACAGGTGTTGTCAGTTCTGTTGAAAACCGTCTACCTACACAAAAAGAATTGATGAGAGCTGTGAGAGCAGATGGAGTTGGAAGTTGTTTTGCAGCTTTGTTTAATGGGCTTCCAGTTATATCAGGTAGTCCAAACATAGGAATAATTTGTATGACAGGAGTTGCAAGTAGGTACATAGTAGCACTTGGAGGAGTAATGTTAGGCGTATTAGCATTTTTCCCAAAGTTTGCCCAGATATTAGCTTTAACACCAGACCCAGTTATTGGAGGAACATTAGTTATGATGTTTGGAACAATTGCATCATCAGGTATTAAGGTTATTGGAATGGGAAAGATGACAAATCGTAATATAACAATTTTAGCAGTCTCATTGGGCATTGGTATGGGTGGTTATTTTAATCAAGCTGCATTAGCATTTTTACCAAGCATTGTAGTCACTTTAATGACTGGTATATCTGGAACAGCTTTATTATCTTTAATACTAAATATTGTATTGCCTAAGGAAAAAGAAGATGTAGTGGAAAGTAAAGTAAGTTGTAAAGCTTAGAGAATGTAATTCTAAAGGATATCCAAGAAGGAGCGCCTTGCTTCTATTTTTTTTACCAAAAATAGAATTGAACTTTGAAGGAAACCTAATAGCTTGCATTTGAGCAGAATATAATCTGAAAGGATATCCAAGAAGGAGCGCCTTGCTTCTATTTTTTTTACCCAAAAACCTTAAAAAACTAAATAATCAAAAGATATGATACTCATTTTAATAAAAGTATAATCTGAAAGGATATCCAGGAGGAGCGCCTTGCCCCTCCTTTTTTAACAGTAATTATGGATTTTACTTGTCAAAGGCGAGTAAATAACTTGGATAAATTAATCAAAGATTAAATTTCATAGAAAATATTAAAATTTAAATTATGTGGGGAGAAGGTGGAGATTATAGATGTTATTGAACTTGATATAAATGGCAGATTGAGAAAGGTGAGTATAAAAAAAAGCTGGACTTTACTTTATGTTTTAAGAGAAGTGTTTAATTTAACTGGAAGTAAGTGTGGATGTAGTACTGGTGATTGTGGAGCTTGTAAAATAATTTTAGATGGAGAAGCAGTTAATTCATGTCTGATTCTAGCAAGAAACGCAGTTGGGAAAAAGATATTGACAATTGAAGGGTTGTCAGATGGAATCAATATACATCCAATTCAACAAGCATTTATTGATTGTGGAGCTGTTCAATGTGGATATTGCACTCCAGGGATGATAATGTCGGCAAAAGCCTTACTAGACAAAAATCCAAATCCTTCTGAGGAAGATGTTAGAAAGTCTATAGATAACAATCTTTGCAGATGTACAGGATATGTAAAAATTGTTGAGGCTATACTTTTATCAGCAAAAAGGATGGGGGGTATAACCTGTGAGTAATAAATTTAAAATTATTGGTGAGAGAGTCCCAATAAGAGATGCTGTACTTAAAGCTACTGGCCAACTTAAATATACTGCGGATATGAAAATTCCAAATATGCTTTATGCTAAGGTTTTATTCAGCCCTATAGCGCATGCAAAAATTAAAAAAATAGACACATCAAAAGCTGAAAAATTAGAAGGTGTAAAAGCCATAGCCACTTATAAAAACTCACCTCAAAAAGCCTTTAATAGTGCCATGAGATTTTATGAACATGAGTTGCCAGAGGTTGAACATATCTTTGATGATACTGTTCGTTTTGTTGGTGATAAAGTTGCAGCTGTTGCAGCTGAAGATTTACAAACTGCTGAAAAAGCATTGAAGCTTATTGAGGTTGAATACGAAGAATTACCATCAGTATTTAATCCAGAAGAAGCAATACAAGAGGGTGCATATCCAATCCATAAAGGTGGAAACAAGCTTGCAGTAAGTGTACAACAGTGTGGAAATATTGAAGAAGCTATGAAAAAAGCTGATTATATTTTTGAAGATAAGTATACACTTCCAGCTATACATCATGGTGCAATAGAAACTCATGTGGCTATTGCAGATTATGATTACAGTGGAAAACTTACTGTTTATAGTCCTAATCAAAATACTTTTGGCTTTAGGATAATCTTATCTAAGTTATTTGAAGTACCAATGAATAAAGTTAGACTAGTAAGTCCAGCTATTGGAGGAGCTTTTGGAGGTAAATTAGAGATTACAATTGAGCCAATTGTAGCATTATTAGCAAAACTATCAGGTAGGCCAGTTAAACTAGAACTTAACAGGAGAGAAACTATTGCTTCAACAAGAACTAGACATGGTGCAGTTGTATATCTAAAAACAGGTGTTATGAAAGATGGTCAAATTGTAGCACAAGATATGAAAGTTCTAACAAATACAGGAGCATATGCATCAAGTGCTTTAAATGTAATTGGAGCAATGAGTCATAAAGTATTTAAAGCATATAAGATTGAAAATATGAGATATACAGGAATACCAGTGTATACAAACACACCAATTGCAGGAGCAATGAGAGGATATGGTTCTCCACAAGCTTTTTTTGCACAACAATCCCAACTAAATAAAATTGCAAAAAAACTAAATATGGATATTTTAGATTTACAGCTTAAGAACTTAGTTGAACCAGATGGAATAGACCAACGATTTAAAAGTCCTCATGGTAATCCAAGACCAATAGACTGTATAAAAAAAGGTGCTGAAATATTTGACTGGAAAAAACAAATAAGACAGCAAAATGAATCAAATGGTAGGTTTTTAATTGGTGTAGGTATGGCAGTTGGTTCACATGGAAATGGATGCTTTGGGGCACATAGAGATATAACAGCCTTAATGTTGAAAATGAATGAAGATGGTTCAGCTGTATTATATACAGGTACTCATGATATGGGAAATGCATCTGTAAGTGTCCAGGTGCAAATTATATCTGAAGTACTTGGAATAAGCCAGGAAAAAATAGAATGTATACAGGCAGATACAGAAGCATCACCATGGAATTTAGGAGATTACGCAAGTAGAGGAGTTTTTGTATCCGGAAATGCAGCTTTAAAAGTAGCAAACTCAGTAAAAAAAGAGCTTTTAAAAGAAGCATCCCAACTCTTAAAAGAGGATGAAGAATATATAGAATTTAAGGACGATAGAGTTTATTCTATCAAAAATAACAACAAACAAGCCACTTTATGCGATGTCATGATACATGCTCAAAGGGTAAGTTTAAGAGAGATTATAGGAGCTGAAACTTTTGCATCTCAAACTGGAGCAAGTTCATATGGTGTACATTTTGCTAAAGTTGAGGTTGATACTAAACTGGCAAGTGTAAGAGTTTTAGAATATGTTGCAGTACATGATGTGGGTAAAGCTTTGAACCCAATGTCTGTAGAAGGTCAGATTGAAGGAGCAATTCAAATGGGAATAGGATATGCGTTAACTGAAGCGCTTGAGTTTGATAATAGAGGAAGAATAAAAGCTAATTCATTTCGCTCTTATCATATGATAAAGGCTAGTGAAATGCCACAAATAAAAGTTGGAATGATAGAATGTGGAGAACCTGGAGGTCCATTTGGAGCTAAGAGTATAGGTGAATGTTCTGTTGTACCATCAGCACCAGCAGTAGCAAATGCAGTAGCAAATGCGTTAAACTGTGATTTTTATAGTTTGCCATTAAAGAAAAATATTTTAATGGATAATATAAATATTTAATGTTGTTTTATACAAAAGAAATTAGTTATACAAAGTAAAAAGATATTTATTTAAAATACTTTAGATATTGTAATGTAAGATATTTTTCTAAATATAAGTTTGAATTATAAGAATGTAGAGGATGTGATGGATTGTGAATTTAAGATTTAAAGATAAGGTTGTTGTGATAACAGGAGGAGGGCAAGGATTAGGAGCAGGATTTGCTTTAGATTTTGCTATTGAAGGAGCAACAGTAGTCTTAATTGGTAGAACTAAAAGTAAATTGGATAATGTTGCAGAAAGAATCATTAAATCTGGTGGTAAAGCCTTTGTTTCAGTTTGTGATGTAAGCAAACCAGAAGAAGTAGAAGTTTGTTTTAGTGAAGTAATAGATAAATTTGAGCGTGTAGATGTATTGATTAATAATGTAGCTCTCCATAAATCAGCTCCAGTAGTTGATACTACAATTGAAGATTGGGATGCTCAGATAAAGACTAATTTAAGTGGAACTTTTTATTGTACTAAGGCTGTTCTTAGAACAATGATTGATAAAAAGTATGGAAAAATAATAAATATTAGTTCTACAGCAGCAAAACATTTTTTTCCGGGTTTTGGGGCATATGCTGCTTCTAAAGGTGGGATGGTAAGTTTTACTCAAACTTTATCAGAAGAAGTAAAAGAGTATGGAATCAATGTAAATGCAATATATTTAGGTATGACTAATACTGAATATACAAGAAAAAGATTTGACTATGATGATGCAGTTACGATACCACTTGAAGAAATGTTGCAAGTGGAAGAAGTATCAAAAGTTGTAACTTTCTTAGCATCTGATGAAGCAAGTCCAATAATGGGAGCTGCAATTGATGTATGTGGGAAGAAGGCATAAATAAAATATATATTGAGAGGTATAAAGATGATAAGTTTAAACAAGAAAGCTATGGTGGTAGTAAGAGAGATACTGGAAGATGCAGAAGCATTAGGGTGTGAAGTTGTTAAGATGGATTGTGGAGCAACTATAATTGATATGGGATTAAATTGTAGTGGAAGCTGGAAAGCAGGTGTTTTATTTACTAGGGCTTCTATAGGCGACCTAGGAACAGTATCATTAGGAGATTTTAAATTAAATGATGAATATTCTTTCTCAGCAGTTGAAGTATTTATAGATAAACCATTGATTGCATGTATGGGTTCACAGATTGCTGGATGGAAACTTGGAGAAGGTGAATTTGCAACTATTGGGTCAGGACCAGCAAGAGCTTTAGCAAGAGTTAAATCAGACTGGTATTTTGAAATGACTCCATATAAAGACACTTATCATGAGGCAGTCCTATGTATCCAAGATATAAAATATCCTAATGATGAAACGGTCTTAGAGGTTGCAAATGCTTGTAAAGTAAAACCAGAAGACACATATATATTAATTTCACCAAGTACATGTATTGTAGCATCAATGCAAGTGTCAGCAAGAATTATTGAGCAAGTATGCCATAAGATGTTTGAAAAAAACTTTGATGCAGGTCAAATTGTACTTGCTAGAGGAAAAGCACCAATCGCACCTGTATTAAAAGATGAACTTAAGACTATGGGAAGAATAAATGATGCATTGATTTATGGTAGTGAAACTGAGTTTTGGGTGGATTCGACTGATACTGCTATTGCAAAAACTATACACCAGTTGGCAGGGAAAACTTCGTCTCCAAATTATGGAGAGTTGTTTGAAGATGTATTTGAGAAGGCAGGAAGAGACTTTTTCTATGTAGACCATGATGTACACTCAATAGGCAAAATACAGATACATAATATAAATACTGGGAAATCATTTTCGGCAGGAGAAATAAATTACTCAGTACTTGAAAAAAGTTTCTTAAAATAAACAACTTAAAAATTTATTGATTCAGGGGGAGATAAGATGGCATTAGGTAAGTTAAGATTAGAAAAATTATACCGTGACATGGTTATGATTCGCAGATTTGAAGAAGTAATAGAAGTATATGCTGCCAATGGAACAATACCAGGATTTGTTCATTTAAGTATAGGGCAAGAAGCTTGTCAAGCAGGCATAGTTGATGCACTTAGAAAAACAGATTATAAATTTCCAGACCATAGAGGTCATGGAACTATAGCACTTTGTGGTACTGACCCAAAACTTGTAATGGCAGAAATTTTTGCTAAGGCTACAGGAATAAATGGTGGTAGAGGCGGTTCAATGCATATAAATGATATTGAATGTAGAAATATGGGGTTTAATGGAATACAGGGTTCAACTATGGTAACTTGTCTTGGTACAGCTTTTGCATCTGTGTATAAAGAAACAGATGATGTTACAGCAGTATTTCTAGGAGATGGAACTTTAGGAGAAGGAACTTGCCACGAAAGTCTTAATATGGCAGCAACATGGAAACTTCCTATAATATATTGCCTACTTAATAATCAATATGCTATATCTACACACTATACAGATTCACATCCTCAAAAAGAATTAAAAACTTGGGGAGAGGGGTATGAGATTCCAAGTTATAGGGTAGATGGAAATGATGTAGAAGCAGTAATTGAGATAGTGGAAATAGCAGCAGATAGGGCAAGAAAAGGTGAAGGACCAACTTTAATAGAATTTCTCACTTATCGCTGGCAAGGTCATTTTGCAGGAGACCCAGCAGCATATAGACCTGAAGAAGAAGTTAAGTATTGGAAAGATAGAGACCCAATCAAGTTAACTAGAAAGATACTTATTGAAAGAGAAGGTATGTCAGATGAATCACTTAAGCAAATAGAAGAAGAAATAGAGGCTGATGTTCAAGAAATGCTGAGATTCTCATTGGAGAGTCCATCACCAGATATTAAAGATGCAGTTACACACACATATGTTGATAGAGAGGTGGAGATAAGATAATGGGAAGAAAACTTTCATATGGAATGGCAATAAATGAAGCACTTCATCAAGCTATGGAAAATGATGATAGAGTTTTTATACTAGGTGAAGATGTAGCTAAAATGGGTGGAGATTTTGGGATTACTAAAGGAATAATGGCTAAGTGGCCAAATAGAATAAAAGATACAGCTTTATCAGAATCAGCTATATTGGGATTATCAAATGGTGCAGCACTTTGTGGACTAAGACCAGTTCCAGAGATAATGTTTGCAGATTTTTTGGGAGTTTGTTTTGACCAACTTGTAAATAATGCAGCAAAATTAAATTTTATGTTCCAAGGAAAAGCACATTGCCCAATTACTGTTCGTGCTGTACAGGGAGGTGGTATACGCTGTGCATATCATCATTCAGTTTGTGCAGAGTCATGGTTTATGAATACACCTGGGCTTGTAGTAGTTTCACCAACAACACCTTATGAAGCTAAAGGGATGTTGCTTTCAGCTATAAAAAACGATAATCCTGTATTATTTTTAGAACATAAAATGCTATACAATGTTAAAGGAGAAGTGCCAGTTGAGCCATATGAAATTCCTCTATATGAAGCTGAGATTGAAAAAACTGGAAGTGATATTACTATAGTAGCTACTCAAATGATGTTAGGGTTAGCACATAAAGCAGCAAGTCAACTTGAAAAAGAAGGGATTAGTGTAGAGATAATCGACCTTAGAACTGTATTTCCTTATGATAAAAAAACTATAGTAGAGTCAGTTGCGAAAACTAGTCGATTGGTTATTGCTCAAGAAGGTCCAAGAGTTGGAGGATGGGCTGCTGAAATATCTGCAATGATAAATGAAGATGTATTTGAGTATCTAAGTGCACCAATAAAAAGAGTTACATCAATTGATGCTCCAGTAGCATATGCACCAGTTTTAGAGGATTTTGTTCTACCAAAATTAGAAAATCTAATTAAGGCTTGTAAGGAAGTTATGCAATATTAGTTAGGGGAGGATAAACAATGATTACAGAGGTTAAGATGCCGAAGTTTGGTCTTTCTATGGAGGAAGGAACAATTGGCACATGGTTGATTGAAGAAGGAAGTGTAGTAAATAAGGGTGATGAAATTTTAGAAGTTGAAACTGACAAGATTACTAATACTGTTGAAGCACCAGAAAGTGGGGTATTGAGAAAAAAATTTTTTGAAGAGGGCGATATTGCTAATTGTGGAGAACTAATTTGTATAATTGCAGAAGCCAATGAAGATATTAGTGGATTTAATTTGATAGATAAAACTGATAATGAAAAAGAGGTAGATATTTTAAGTTTAGAAAATGCAACTAAGAAAAAAGATTTAAATATAGACAAAAAAATAACTCCGAGAGCTAAAAAAATAGCTGAGGAAAAAGGAATTAACTATTCAAATATAGAGGGTACAGGAATACATGGTTCAATAACAATTGATGATTTGAAAAATTTCATGAACAATAATCCAGTAGAAGAAGTTATGGAAGTCAATCAAAATAAAGTAGTAGAAAAAGAAGTACGGCAAGAAGTTACCAATATTTCTCAAGTTAATAACATTAAGGTAAATATAGGAGAAAATGATTTGGTAACTAAGATGACACCAATGCAAAATGTAATAGCAAAAAAAATGCATGAGAGTTTATTGACAACAGCTCAAACTACAATTGCCACTGAATTAGAAATTACTAACTTATCAAAAGTATATAAAGGATTGAAAGAAAAGTATAAAAAAGTAGGAGTTAAATTAAGTTATACAGCTCTTATAATAAAGGCTGTAGCTGAAGCACTTGAAAATCATCCTAAACTTAGAACACAAATAGTTGATGAAAATCATTTTAAAGTAAGTAGCGAAATTAATATAGGTGTAGCTGTAGACATTCCAAATGGCTTGGTGGTACCTATAATAAAAAATGCAAATTTAAAAGATTTAAAAACAATATGTATTGAACTAAGTGATTTAAGTGATAGAGCTAAAAATAACAAGTTAAATTCTGATGAAATGAGTAATGGAACTATTACTATAACTAACTTAGGGATGTTTGGAATAACATACTTTACCCCAGTATTAAATACACCAGAAAGTGCAATTTTAGGTATTGGAAGTATAATAGAAAAAGTTCTTGTAAAAGATGGTGCATTTTACGCTGGTTCAACAATGAATATGAGTTTAACTCATGACCATAGAGTAGTAGACGGAGCTCCTGGAGCACGTTTTCTTCAAGAAGTCACACAAAATCTTTTAGATTTTAGATGGATGTAATTCAGCCAGATTTAAAGTGATTTTATAGTATACCAGTAATCTGACAGATAGTTTGTTATGCGTTTCTCGAAAGATTTTTTCTCTCCAAACTATCTGTCAAAATTAAGATATAGCAAAAAATTATATGGAGGTTACTACATGAGAAAAGTAGATTTGATAATTAAAAACGCTTATCTAATTTCAATGAATAATGAGAGGGAAATACTAAATGATGCTTGTATAATAATTGAAAAGAACAAGATAATTGATATAGGAAAGAAGAATTTACTAGAAAAATACATCTCTGAAAAAATTATAGATGCTAGAGGTAAATTTGTTTTACCTGGATTTATAAGTACTCATTCTCATCTATTTCAGACTTTGCTAAAGGGATTAGGAAGAGATAAATTATTGTTAGACTGGCTTGATAGCTCTGTTAGAAGAGCTATACATAAAATAGATGAAGAATGTTGCTATTATGCAGCTTTAACAGGATGTATAGAAGCAATTAGAACAGGTACAACTACTATACTTGACTATATGTACTGTCATGGAAAAGAAGGTCTTGATGATAGTATAATTCAAGCATTTGAAGACTTAGGAATAAGAGGAATACTTGGTAGAGGATTTACAGATACAAGTAAATTCCCAAAAGAATTTGGTTGTACCTATCATGATACAGAACAAAAGTTTTTTGATGATGTCAGAAGATTAGAGAAAAAATATAGAGACCACTCGAGAATAAGTTTAGCATTAGCTCCTGGTATTATATGGGATAACACAGAAGAAGGATACAAAGAAATGAGAAATATAGCCAATGAGCTTCATATTCCAATAACTATGCATTTACTTGAGACTAAGGACGATGATAAATACTGTTTAGAAGATAGAGGTATGAAGACTGTGCCATATCTTGAAAAAGTAGGAATTTTAGGGCCTGACTTTATTGCAGTCCACTGCATACAAATGTCAGATGAAGATATAGAGTTATTTAAAAAATATGATGTTAAAATATCTCATAATCCAGTATCTAATATGGTTCTAGCAGCAGGAGTAGCACCAATTCCAAAGCTTATTGAAAATGGATTGACTATAAGTTTAGCTTGTGATGGCTCAGCGAGTAATGATACTCAAAATATGTTAGAAGTAATGAAAATGACTACATTATTACAAAAAGTTACTCATAGAGATGCAAAGCTTTTACCTTCGTCAAGTGTACTGGAAATGGCAACACTTGGAGGAGCAAAATCCATAAATAAATTAGACTGCTTAGGGTCAATAGAGATAGGAAAAAATGCTGATATTATAATTTATAATCCATATAAAAGTGCAATTTCTATACCAGTTCACGACCCAATTAGTTCATTAATATATTCATCTACTCCAAATAATATAGAAACTTCTATTATAGATGGAAAAGTAGTTATGGATAAGAATCAAATAGTTAATATAGATGAAGAAAAAGTAATCTATAAAACTCAAAAAATATCAAGTAAGTTAATAGAGGATGTTGGTCTAGGAAATATGCAATGGGGAAAAAGAATTTATGGATTATAAAAAATAATTGAGAGAAGGTGGTCAAAGTATGAATAAGCTTGAGTTTTTCAATATACCAAAACATAACTTAAAAATAAATGTATTAAATAGAAATGAAAAGATATTAGACAATCTAAAAGAAGAATCTAATGAAAATATCTGTATACCAGATGCTTTAGAGTATTATACAGAGTTGTTTTTTCCAAAATCAAAAGATAAAAGACCATATATATTTTCATCTATGGTGCTTTCATCTGATGGAAAAATGGCATATGAAGACAATAAAGCAGGCCCTTTAATTGGAAAAAATAATTTTGTTGATCCAGATGGAGCCTTGGCAGATTTTTGGGTTTTAAATGTTCTAAGAGCATATTCAGATGCTGTAATTATAGGGGCTAGAACGTTGCAAAATGAACCTGGGATAACATGTCATGTATTTGATGAAAGTTTGACACAGCAAAGAAAAGACTATTTAAATAAAAAATATCAGCCATGTGGAGTAGTAGTTTCTTTTGATGCTAGAGATATTCCATTTGACCATTATACATTTAGAGTTGATAAGAGTCAGGAATATAAAATGGTTATAGCCACATCTCCAAATGGTTGGGATTATATAAAAGAAAATTCTCCTTTAAAACACATATGTATAGGGAGTTTTAATTCAATTAAGGATGTTGATGATTATAAATTTGAAGAATTATACAAAGATTTTGATGTTTGTCCTGTAATTGTTACTGGTAAAGATAGTACTCCAGACTCTAAGATATTACTTTATGTACTTAAAAGTCTAGGGATAGAAAAAATGTGTATCGAATCTCCTTCATACTGTACTCACCTAATTGAAAATGAATTATTAGACGAATATTTTATGAATTATTCCATGGTATTTGTTGGTGGGAAAATGACTCCAGGCTGTACAACAGCTTATAGCCATTTAGAACATCCACATTCGGAACTATTGATAGTAGGAATGCATAGAAATAATTTTATTTTTACACGTCAGAAACTTTGTTATGGTATTAAAAATAAAGTAGATTTAACAAGCTATAAATATTGATACTAAAATTTTAATTATAGATATTAATATCTATAACTTAAAAGGAGGAAAAATAAATATGAACGCTGATTTAATCGTAATTGGTGGTGGTCCAGGTGGGTATGTTGCAGCGATTCGAGGAGCTCAACTGGGGTTAAAAGTTATAATTGTAGAAAAGAATGAATTTGGAGGTACTTGTCTAAATACAGGTTGTATTCCTACAAAGACACTATTTAAAGATGCACAGGTTTTAAATTATTTTAATTATGCTGAAGAATATGGGATAAAAGTTGATGAATATAAATTAGACTTGGAAAAAGTTCAGAAAAGAAAGAAACATATAGTTAAGACCTTAACTAGTGGTGTAAAAGGATTATTAAAAGCAAATAAAGTGACTGTAGAAAAGGGAGAAGCAAAGTTAATAAGTAAGGATTCTGTAGAGATAAAATTAGAAGATGGCTCAAAGAAGATAATTAAAGGAAAAAATATTTTAATTGCATCTGGTTCAAAATCTTCTAAGCCTCCTATTAAAGGGATTGATTTGGAGGGAGTAATAACAAGTAAAGAAGCTTTAGAAATAACTAAGTTGCCTCAGAAATTAGTAATAATTGGAGGTGGAGTTATAGGAATTGAGTTTGCAGGAATTTTAAATGAATTTGGTTCAGATGTAACTATAGTTGAGTTCTTGAATAATATAATTCCTATGGTTGATAATGAGGTATCTAGTAGGTTAACTAAACTACTTAATAAAAGGGGGATTAAAATACTACTTTCATCAAAAGTAGAAGAAATATCTAAGAGTGATAAAGAACTAGTAGTAGATATAAATCAGAATGGAGAAAAAACAAAGATTGCTTGTAATAATGTACTTGTATCTACAGGAAGAGAGTTAGATGTAGATGGACTAAATCTAGATAATTTAGGCATCAAATATGATAAAAAGGGAATAAAAGTCGATGAAAATTACTGCACATCTGTACCAGGTATTTATGCAATTGGAGATGTAATTGGAGGAATAATGCTTGCACATGTTGCATCTGAAGAAGGCAAAGTAGTTGTTGAACGAATTGTAGGGGAAAAAACAAGTGTAGATTATGACTTAGTACCAAATTCCATTTTTACTTTTCCAGAGGTATCTACAGTTGGATTGTCTGAAGAAGAAGCCAAAAATAAAAACTTAGACTATGTCGTTGGTAAATTTCAGTTTTCTGGTAATGGAAAAGCTCTTACAATGAATGATTCAGATGGTATGGTTAAGGTAATTGCTTCAAAAGATAAGACTACAATATATGGGGTTCATATCATAGGGCCTAATGCTAGTGATTTAATTCATGAAGCTGTAATTGCAATGAAAGCAATGTTGACAGTTGAAGAAGTTGCAAGTACTATGCATGGACATCCAACCTTATCAGAAGCTTTTGCAGAAGCTACTATGGGAATAGTAGGTAAAGCAATACATGTACCTCCTGCTAGAAGGTAGTCTTGCAAGAAGTAAAAATGAAGAGTGGTTATATGCAAGAATATTATGTTAAAAGTACTTAAATGTAAAAAGCATTTAAATAAAAAAGTAGTCAAATATTAAAGAGGGAAGTATATAATATGAAATTAAAATCATTTGAAAGACCTTTATTTATTGAAGAGCTAACTTTTAGGATAGATACTAAATTAATAGAAAAGTACTTACAATTAGATTATGAGATTTGGATTAAAGGTCTAGAATTATTAGAAGGATTTGCTGGTTCTGAGATATGGATTAGTGAAAGTAATCCAGGAGAAATAACATCAATAATATATTGGACAGATTACAAGTACTATAAAAATATTGATAAAGATTGGCTAAATGATAGAAAGAAAAGAATGTCTGAATTAATGGGAGAAGGAAATTTAGAGTTTGTAAGAGCAGAGCATGATGTCAATAAAAAGTATAAACTTAGAGAATATAAATAATAAGATTAAGTGCACTAAACAACTATACATAAATAATATTTTAGTTAAAATAAATATCATTTAAGTTAAGAATTAACTAGATTAAGATGTGTATAGCTCAAAATTAATTGTTAATAAATTCATGGTCGTAAAGAAAAATAAAATTTATGGGAGGATTTATTTTATGAAAGAGCACGATACATCAAAATTTCATCTAGAGGGGAAACCGCCTTTTAAGGAAGCTTTACCTTTAGGATTACAGCATTTTGTTTCAATGATAGCTGGTAATATGGTTCCAGCTATGCTTATATCGAATATAGTAGGGCTTGATAAACAGATGTCAACTATGCTTATGCAAGGTGCTATGTTGGTAGCTGGAATAGCAACTTTACTACAATTGTACTCAATACCACTATTTAAAGGGCATAGGCTTGGTTCAAAGCTTCCTGTAATAATGGGAACAAATTATGTGTTTTTAGGTGCATGTCTTTCAGTAGCTGGAAAATATGGGCTTAAAGCTCTTTTTGGAGCTCAAATTGGAGGGGCAATAGTAGTGTTTTTTATAGCCTTTGGAATTAAGAAGATAAGACATTTATTTACTCCAATTATAGCAGGTACAATGATTGCCTGTATGGGTATTAGTCTATTTCCAACCGCTGTAAAAAATTTAGCTGGGGGAGAAGGCTCAGCCACATTTGGAGAACCTATAAATTTCGCAATAGGACTTATAGTTGTTGTAGTCATAATTTTGCTTATGAAATTTGGCAAGGGTTTGGTTCAAGATGCTGCAATTTTAATAGGTATAATATTTGGTTATTTAGTATCACTTGCATTTGGATTGGTTGATTTTTCTGCAATTCAAGGGACATCAATACTTTCTTTTCCAAAGCCATTGGCATTTGGTCTAGAATTTAGACTTGATTTAATATTAATGTTTGCCATTTTATTTATGGTAGCTATAGCTGATATGATGGGAGCAGCAACAATTGCTACAATGGGAGCTATGAATAGAGAGGTTACAGATAAAGAATTAGAGTCTGCTACAATGGGAAATGCATTAACATCTATAATTGCATCTGTATTTAGTTCAATACCAACAGGAGTATTTGGTCAAAATGCTGCAATCGTAGCTATAAATAAAGTTACTAGTAGATTTGTATTGTCAATTACAGGAGTAGTATTAATTTTAGTTGGATTTTCGCCATTATTGGGTGCAATAATAACTACTATACCTTCATGCATAATAGGAGGGGTCGCTTTAATCGTATTTTCATCAATTGCTATGGCTGGTTATGATATGATAAGTCAATGTGGATTTACGTCAGATAACAATCTTATAGCAGGAGTTTCAATTACCTTAAGTATAGGTATAACTTCAGTTCCTCAGACTTTAGAAAAGTTTCCAGAGATTATTAGAACCTTAGTTGGAAATTCTTGTATAGTATCAGTATTTATTGTAGCAATGATAATTAAATATATATTATCAATAAAATCGAATAAGTCTAATGATATAAACATAGAGGCTTAAATTAAAATTTGTGGGAGGTATAGTTATGGCTAAGATACTAGGAATATGTGGAAGTCCAAGAAAAGGAGCAACTGAATATGCAATACTACAAGCTTTAGAGGAAGCTAAAGAAATACCAGGAATAGAAACTGACTTTTGGACTGTAAGAGGAAAAAATATAGGTCCATGTATACATTGTGATGCTTGTATGAGAAAAGCAGAAAAATGTACTATACAAGATGATATGGGCGAACTAGAGAAAAAATTGTTAGAAGCAGATGGATTTATAATAGGTTCTCCTGTTTATGATATGGGAATAACTGCTCAATTGACTGCTGTGTTAAATAGATTAAGACATATGTATTTAGTACATGGATGTAATTTGCAAAATAAAGTAGGAGCTGCTATAACTACTGGTGGAACTAGATATGGTGGACAAGAAATGGCCAGATTACCAATAATAAATTTCTTTTTAATGCATGAGGTATTGGTAACAGGAGGACTTATTGGAGGATACACTGGTGCTAGTATTTGGAGTAAAGATGCAAAAGAACAAGGTGCAAAAGATGATGAAGTAGGCATGAATACGATAAAAAGACTTGGGAGAGGTCTAGCAGAAGCTGTTAAAATATCTAAATATGGTCTTGAAAAATGGAATATTGAAAAAGAAGAATTAGGAATAACAAGTGAAACTGAAAAAAGTCCTGTAAAAGACCACTAAAATTTATATTGCCCATACGTAAAATTTAATTAGCCCCTCTTAATATATTATACAACCCATCATAAATATTAAGAGGGGTAATTTTGTATTTAAAATTATTTGTAATAAAATAAGATATATTAATAAATATGATAGAATATATATTATAAATTAAATTTTATAAATATAAGGGGGGAACTTTGAGTTCTTATAAATTTCTTATGTTATAAGATTATAAGGGCCAATATTTTATGCGGGAGTTATTAAATGTAACACTTATAATAGTACTTGTTTTAATAAATGCATTTTTTGTAGCTTGTGAATTTGCTATGGTAAAGCTTCGTAGTTCTAGGATAGATACTATGATAGCTGAAGGTAATAATAATGCTAAAAGGTGTAAAATAATAAAAGATAATCTAAATTCATATCTTTCTGCATGTCAACTTGGGATAACACTTTGTTCACTTGCACTAGGATGGATGGGAGAATCTACAGTTAAAGAGTTAATATTGCCAATAATAAGTATATTTAATCTTAGTGAAAGTGTTATATATACAATATCAATTTCTATTTCCTTTTTAATTATAACAATGGTAGAAGTTGTAATAGGGGAGCTTGTTCCTAAAGCCTTAGCACTTTATAATACAGAGAGAATAATGCTAAGTACATCTTTTTTGTTGATTGGATTTTATAAATTGACATATCCAATAATATACTTTTTTAATCTAAGCACTGATTTATTTCTTAAGCCATTTGGATATTCACAAGCAGATGAAGTTGATGAGCCACATACAGGTGATGAAATAAGATTATTAGTTGAAGAAAGCTATAAAAGTGGGCTTATAGATGAATCAGAGCAAAGATTAGTTGACAATATTTTTGAATTTGAAGAAAAGAAAATTAGAGAGATAATGGTACCTAGAACTGATATGATTTGTATATATGAAAGTGACTCGGAGGAAAAGATATTATCTATTTTGAGAGATGAAGGTGTTACTAGGTATCCAGTATGTAAGAAAAATAAAGATGATATATTAGGATTTGTACATATAAGAGATTTGTATAATCAAAAAATAAACAGAAATAAAATTGAACTAGGAGAAATACTTAGAGATATTATATATATATCAGAAAATTGTACTATAGATAAGGCTCTTGAGAAATTAAGAAAAGAAAAACTCCAACTTGCTATAGTGGTAGATGAATATGGTGGTACATCTGGTGTAGTAACAATTGAAGATATACTGGAAGAGATAGTAGGAGAAATTCAAGATGAATTTGATAAAGAAGAAACTCATATTAAGAAAATAGGAACAAGTTCTTACTTAGTTGATGGAACTGAATCAATCAATGATATCAATAAATACTTTGGGCTTGATATAGAACATGATGGATTTGATAGTATAGGTGGTTGGATATCCTATATGCTTGGTTCAAACATTAAAGTAAATCAAAGTGTAACTTTTGAAAATTACAATTTTACTATATTAGAATTGGATAAATTGAGGGTTGTAAAATTAATCATAAAAAGTGTAATATAATTATATCAAAAAATATTGGAGGAATTGTATGCAAAAAGTAGAAGGAATTATTTTTGATATGGATGGAGTTTTGTTTGATTCAGAGAGAATCTCTCTTGAATTTTGGATAGAGACATTTGAAAAGTATGGATATACTATGACTAAAGAAATATATACATCTGTTATGGGAAGGAATCGTAAAGGGATAATAGAAGGTCTTACTAAGATATATGATAGCTCTGTGCCAATATTAGATTTGTATGATGAGAAAACTAAAAATATGATTGAATTTATGGATAGAGAAGGAGCTCCTATCAAATTAGGAGTTAATGAATTAATATCTTTTTTAAAGAAAAATGGGTATAAAATGGCAGTTGCAACTTCTACAAAACGAGAAAGAGCAGTTAAAAGATTAGCCAAAGCAAATTTAAAAGAATACTTTGATGCTATAGTTTGTGGAGATGATGTTGTAAACTCTAAGCCAAATCCAGAAATATTCTTAAAGGCAGCCAAAAAGATAAATGTTAATCCAGAAAATTGCATTGTTATAGAGGATTCCCCTATGGGAGTAGAGGCTGCTTATAATGGGGGTATAAAATGTATAAATGTACCTGACTTAAAAGAGCCAGATGAACAAATTAAAGAACAATCACATAAGATACTTGAAAATTTATTGGAAGTTAGAGAATACCTAAAAAGTTTAGAATCTAAAGAATGTTGTAGCCTATAATATGAAATATTAAATCAAAGAATTTAAATTTAATTTCTTTGATTTAGAATAAATCCATGAATATGAGAAAAAATAATTATAAACAATTAGGAGGAATATTCATGGATAGTGTAGGTTCTCTATTATATTTTTTATTTAATTTTTTCTTGTATGGTTTTATAGGTTGGATAATTGAAAATTTATATAGTTATTTTACTCAAGGTCATTTTCAAGAAGATGGATTTTTGAATGGTCCGTTTAAACCAATGTATGCAATTGCAATGTCTATTATAATAGAGGTCTCAAGGTTTATTGACCCAAATAATATATTTGCATTGCTTTTACTATGTTTAGTAGTGCCAACAACAGTAGAGTACATCACAGGCATAATTATGAAGGTATATTTTAATAAGGTATATTGGGATTATTCAGACTATAAGTACAATAATAGAGGAATAATATGTTTAAAATTTTCTATGTACTGGACTATATTGACTTTTATTGGAGTAAGGTATCTTCAAGTGTATGTAGTTGATAATTTATATAGTTTAATAATACCTTATTGGCCAATTATAGCAACTGTATTATTGATAGCATTGTTTGTGGATGAAATTTTTACTATAAAATTCCTGAGAGGAAATAGAGATATAATATAACTTTAGAAGTATAAGGTAAGTTTAGATTGTAGTTAAAAGAAAGCTATGCTAAAATGGTGAAATCATTTAAAGTTGGCTTTCTTTTTTATTTGATGAAGTTAACATTCTAATAAGTTTCAAAAGTTTATATAGAGTATTATTTATTATATGGTATTACTTATTTAAAATAAATTATAAAGAATGAGGAGTGTTTGAATGGTGAGTAAAATAAGATTTTGTATTATTGGTACAAGTAATATATCAAAACTATTTTTAAGAGCTGCATCTAGGATTGAAGAGTTTGAACTAGTTGCTGTATATTCAAGAGATTTAGAAAAAGCTAAGGAATTTGGAAAGATGCATGGGGCAAGTCTGTTTTTTGACGATTTAGAAACCATGGCTAAATCAGATGGTATAGATGCTATATACATAGCTTCTCCAAACGCAATGCATTCAAAACAAGCTATTACCTGTCTAAAACACAAAAAACATGTGTTGTGTGAAAAATCATTAGCATCTAACTTAGAGGAAGTAAAATTAATGATAAAGGTTGCAAGAGACAATAATGTATTGCTTATGGAAGCTATGAGAATTACATGTGTTCCAAATTTTAAAGCAGTTAAAGAAAATTTACATAAGATAGGTAAAATAAGAAGATTTTTTGGAAGCTATTGTCAGTATTCTTCAAGATATGATAAATATAAAAATGGAATTATAGAAAATGCATTTAAAAAAGAACTGTCAAATGGTTCATTGATGGATATTGGAGTGTACTGCATACACCCTATGATAAATCTATTTGGTGCTCCAAAATGTGTGAAATCATTTTCTCATATGCTTCAAACTGGAGTAGATGGAGAAGGTTTGGCTATATTCCAATATGATGGTATGGATGCAGTAGTTCAGTATTCTAAAATAGCTGATTCTTACATACCATCTGAGATACAAGGAGAAAAGGGAAGTATAATAATTGAAAAACTTAATTTGTTTGAAAGGGTGGTTATTAGATATAAAGATGGAACTGAAGAAGATATATCTATTTTAAAGGAAAAAGAAGAAGAGAAACCTAGAGAAATAGAAGGAATATATCATGAACTTATTGAGTTTATAACTCTTATAAATAATAATAAAATAGAGTCTGGTATAAACTCACATGAAAATTCAAAGATAGTAATGGGAATTATGGATGAGATAAGAAGACAAGGAAAGATTGTCTATCCAGCTGACAGTCTGTAATTTATTTAAAAATATATAGGATATGAGGTGGTAAATATGGAGAATATAAATTGGGCTATATTGGGTCCTGGAACTATTGCATCAGAATTTGCACAAGCTATGAGTGAGGTGAATTGTAAAGTGTATGCTGTTGCTTCAAGAAGTCTTGAAAGAGCAAAAAACTTTGCAAATAAGTTTGATATAGAAAATGTGTATGATGATTATGATAAAATGCTAGAGAATAAGAATATAGATGTAGTGTATATATCTACTCCACATTGCAATCACTATGAATATATAATGAAAAGTCTAAAAAATGGTAAACATGTGTTGTGTGAAAAAGCTATAACAGTAAATGGAAGTCAACTAACTGATATTATAACTTTAGCTATTGAAAAGAACTTAATAGTAGCAGAGGCGATGACTATTTATTATATGCCTTTATATAAAAAATTAAAGGAGATAGTAGAGTCTGGAAGTTTGGGAAAAATTAAAATGATACAAGTATCCTTTGGAAGTTGCAAGGATTATGATGTTAATAATAGATTTTTTAGTCAAGATTTAGCTGGTGGGGCATTGCTTGATATTGGTACATATGCACTTTCATTTGCTAGGTACTTTATGTCATCTCAACCGAATGAAATTTTAACAACTGTTAAGAAATTTGAAACAGGTGTGGATGAACAATCTGGAATAATTTTAAAGAATTCTGAGAATGAGATGGCTGTAATATCATTAACTATGAGAGCTAAGATGCCAAAAAGAGGTATTCTTGCATGTGAATTAGGATTTATAACTGTAGAAAATTTCCCAAGAGCATCAAAAGCTACAATAATTTATACAGATGGTGGAAGAATTGAAACTCTAGAATATGGTGATACAGAAAAAGCTTTAAAGTATGAAATTGAATATGTCAATAATTGTATATTAAATAAAATAAAAGCCAATACTCTAGAATCATCTATAGATGTCATGAATTTAATGGATGAAATAAGAAAGCAATGGGGATTAAGATATACTTTTGAGTAAATTTAATTTTAAAATAAGTTAAATTATATACACAATTAAGTATTAAAATGTCAAATTATAAAAAGAAGAAAATCACTAAAAAGATTCCTTTTTCAGTGAATTTCTTCTTTTTTTTTACAAATTTGTAACAGAATAAAAAAAAGTTTTGGAGATTTTATTACAATTTTGTAGTTGAATATATACATTAAAACTAATATGATTAATAATAACATAAATTTGAATATTTTTAGAGGAGAGAAAATATGAGAAAATTGATATACTTTATTACACCATTTATAATAGGCGTAGTATTTTTATTTGGGTTAGACAAATTTCTTGATTCTAAAACTGATGAACTTTTGAGGGAGAAAAATCTACTTCCAATTATGGATGATACTTTAAGTGATATAAAGGATAAAGGTGTTACAGCAAATAATCATTTTTTGAGAGAAAAAGATATTATGATTTTGGGGTCATCAGAACTTAGTAATTCAACAAAACAACATCCAAAGTACTATTTTAATACAGATAGGAGCAAAAACAAAGTATTTGCAATTGGTAGAGCTTATACTCAGACATTACAAGATGCTGCAGTGTTAGGAAGTATGAATCCTAATATTGATAATAAGAAGGTTGTCTTGTTAATTTCTATGCAATGGTTTATGGAAAAAGATGGAGTCACAAGTCACCATTACCAGTCTAGGTTTTCACCAATACAATTTTATCGTTTTTTAGATAATCCAAAGATATCTAAACAAAATAAGATTGAATATATAAAAAAATCAAGTAAGCTTTTATGGGGTAGTGACGAATATAAGGCAGAAGCATTGTATGCCAAGCTATATGAACCTAAGACAGTGTATGAGAAAGCTGAGAAGGTGTTATTAGAGCCTTATTTTCAAGGGAGAAAATACTGTATAGAGCTTAAAGAAAAAGGGATACTTTATAAGAAATTAATTAGGCTAGATAAACACAAAAAAGAAGGAAGAAAAAAACCTATAAATTGGTCACATGAGAAAAAGAAAGCTATTGAAGATGCTAAGAAGAGAGTAGGTAACAATCCTCTAAACATTGACAAGTATTATTACAATGAGCATTTTAAAGATGGTCTAGAGCAATATAGAGGAAGAGATAAGGGCATAGACTTAGTAACATCTAAGGAATTTGAAAGTTATAAGCTTTTATTAAATGTATGCAAGGACTTAGATATTAAACCAGTTGTTGTACTAATTCCAAGTATGGGCAAATTCTATGATTTAACTGGTATCTCTGAGAAAGAAAGAAATCAGTTTTATGATAAGGCACAGAATATAGCAGAAAGTAAAGGCTTTGAAGTTATGAATCTTAAAGATAAAGGTAAAGAGAAATATTATTTAAGAGATGTAATGCATCTTGGAACGAAAGGATGGGTAGATGTCTGTGAGAGATTATTTAAAATATTTAAAGAGCAATAAAGAATTAGTAACTAGTATTTGTTTAACTATGATTATAATATTGGCAATAGGTGTTTTAACATTTACACCATTTAAAGAGTTGCCATTTATTTATAATGGATTTTAAAGGAGAATTTTTATATGAAAATTATTGAAGGAATAAAAAAATATTCAAATACAAATAGAATAGCATTGACATGTAATGGAGATAAACTTTCTTATAAAGATTTAAATGAGTATTCAGATGCTATATCAGTTTTTCTAAAAAATGTATACAAAGAAGAAGATACTCCTATAGTAATCTATGGTAATAAAGAAAATATGATAATGGCATGTATGATAGGAGCTTTAAAATCAGGTAGAGCATATGTTCCTCTTGATATTAGTTTTCCACTAGATAGAGTTTTTGAAGTTACTAAGGAAGTAAAACCAAAAGTATTATTTAACTTTAGTGATGAAAAAGACTTTGGAGATATCAATGTAATTGATAAGAATAAATTAAATGATATAATAAGTGAGTATAAAGGAAAGTCATTACATAAAGAAAACTGGGTAAAAGGTGACGAGAATGCATATATACTATTTACATCAGGTAGTACTGGAAAGCCAAAAGGGGTTCAAATAAGTTCAAATAACTTAGATAGTTTTGTAGATTGGATAAGTCCTTATTTAAATATAGATGGAAGTGAAAAAGTAATAATGAATCAAGCAGCATATTCTTTTGACCTTTCAGTGACAACAATATACCCTGGTCTTGTTCATGGAGCTACATTATTTTCAATATCAAAAGATGTACTAGCAGATTATAAAGAGCTATTCAAACAATTTGGCGAATCTAATATTGCAGTATGGGTATCAACACCTTCTTTTGCAGGTGTATGTGTAACAGAAAAAGAGTTTAATAGTAAGATGCTTCCTAAACTTGAATCCATGATATTTATAGGAGAAGCACTTTCAAAAAATCTTACTAAAGAACTTATGAGTAGATTTCCAAATACAAGAGTTATCAATGGATATGGACCAACTGAAGCTACTGTTGGCGTAAGTGTAAATGATATGACTCAAGAAGCTATAGATGATGAAAAGAGCCTTCCAGTTGGATATCCTATGCAAAATTGTAAAATAAAAATACTTGATGAAAATGGAAATGAACTGAAAGAAAATGAAAAAGGTGAGATTATAATAGTTGGACCATCAGTTTCAAAAGGTTACTTTAATAATAAAGAGAAGACTGAAGAAGTATTTTTCTATGATGAAATAGATAGTGTAAAGTGGCGAGCTTATAAAACTGGTGATATGGGATATCTCTTAGATGGAACTATATACTATTGTGGAAGAAAAGATTTTCAAATTAAGTTAAATGGATTTAGGATTGAAATAGAAGATATAGAAAATAATTTGAGAAAAGTTCATAATGTAAAAAACGCAGTAGTTTTACCAATATATAAGGATGAAAAAATTGCTTATTTAAAAGGTATTGTTGAGTTAAATGAGAAGAATGATTTAGGTAATATCAAAAATGGGATGATGATAAAAAAGGAACTAGGAAAGTATATACCTTCGTATATGATTCCAAGAAATATTGCAATAATTTCTGAGTTTCCAACAAATATCAATGGTAAAATAGACAGAAAGAAACTTATGGAGGAAATTTAATGATTTTTTCACAGTATGGAGATTATTTTTATCTTTACATATTATTATTAACATCAATACCAGCAGTGATTTTAGGTTTAATGGGTAAAAATATAAAGTATTATGGTATGTTGGCAAGTTTATTTATGATATTTTTGATTGTAGGAATAGATGTTCAGTTTAAATACTTGTTGATATTTATCATTTTAGAAGTAATAATAGTCAAAGGATACGAATATGTAAGAAGAAAAACTAAAAATAAATATATCTATTGGGGATTTTTGTCTGCATCAATGCTTCCGATAATAATTAATAAAATATCTCCAGTTACATCTTTTGGATTGATTGGATTTATTGGAATATCATACTTAAATTTCAGGGCTATACAAATGGTTATTGAAATTTATGATGGTGCTATAAAAGAAGTTAAGATTTCAGATATGCTTTATTTTATGTTGTTTTTTCCAACACTGAGTTCTGGTCCTATTGACAGGTCAAGACGATTTGAACAGGATTTAGAGAAGAAAATATCTAGAAAAGAGTATCTAGAAGAATACTTATTGCCTGGAATAAAAAACATTGTTATGGGAGTAGGTTATAAGTTTGTTATAGCATTTTTGATAAATACATATTGGGTGTCAATAATACCTAAAGATATGAGGTTTATAAACATTTTAAGTTATATGTATGCATATAGTTTATACCTGTTCTTTGATTTTGCAGGATACAGTTTATTTGCTATAGGTACAGGATATATATTTGGAATAAAAGTACCTATAAACTTTGATAAACCATTTATAAGTAAGGATATGAAAGAGTTTTGGACAAGATGGCATATAAGTCTTTCAAGATGGTTTGGAGATTATATTTTTTCAAGATTTGTTATGTCTTCAATGAGAAAGAAAAGATTTAAGAAAAGAACTACTGCTGCTCATGTAGCTCAGATGATAACAATGATAACAATGGGATTTTGGCATGGACTAACTTGGTTTTACATTGCTTATGGTGTGTATCAAGGCTTAGCACTTGTCTTAACTGATATATATCAGAGAAAATCTAAATTTTATAAGAAACATAAAAAAGAAAAATGGTTTGAGAGAGTTCAAATTTTCATTACATTCCATATTGTATGTTTTGGATTATTGATATTCTCAGGATATTTAGCTTAATTTTAAGGAGGCAAATTTATGCAGGAAACAGTTATAGAAATATTTGAAGATGTATTAGGAACTGATGAGATAAGAGATGATTTAGACCTTAACTTATTTGAAACAGAGCTTTTAGACTCATTAGCTATAATTGAAGTTTTACTTGAGATTGAAAATAGACTTGGAATAGAACTTCAACCAACTGATTTAGAAAGAAAAGACATGTCTACTGTAAATAATTTAGTAAAATTCTTAGAAACAAGAAAATAAATTAATAACTAAACGTTTAATTATTAATTTACATAATAAAAGATTATAAAGTCCATCTAATATTGATATTTGATGGATTTTTTTATTGTAAAGAGATATAACTTAGTTGTATAAATAATAAAATAGTGAAAAGTTCAAGGTATGAATGAAAGATTGCATGCTATATAAATTAATAGTAATATCTATTGTAAGATATACTATATTAAATTGAGTGAAATATCTTTTGTCATATATTAGAATTACTTTATGAGCTTAGATGTTAATTATAATCTTATAAAAGTAGAATACATATTTAGGAGGAGAACTTAATGTCTTTAAATTCAATAGATAGAAAAAAAGAAATATTAGAACTGTTAGATGCAAAAGGAAAGGTAAATACTAAAGAATTAGTAAAAAAACTAGAAGTATCATCGGAAACAATAAGAAGGTATTTGGAAGAATTAGAAAGTGAAAATAAGTTAAAAAAGGTTTATGGTGGTGCTGTAAAAATAAATTATGGAGTAATTGAGCCAGAACATATAAAAAGAAATAGCACTAATTTAGAAAAGAAACAAAGTATTGCTAAGTATGCAGCTAAATTTGTGAATGATAATGAATCAATTGTAATAGATGAAGGGACTACTAATTTACAAATTGTGGATTACATAGTTTCTATAAAAAATCTAAAGGTTATCACCAGTTCTTATCCTGTGCTATCAAAGTTGATTTCATATGAAAACCAAGGCGTATTTGATGGAGAAGTTATATTCATTGGTGGTAAAGTAAATTTAAAACATCAAAGAACAGCATGTCAGATGTCAATAGATGCTATGAAAAACTTATATGTAGATAAAGCATTTATATCTAGTGAAGGTATAATTGACAGCTTTGGAATTAGTAGCATAGACCAAAGTAAAGCTTTATTGTCAAAAGAGTATATAAGAAATTCAAAGGAAAGTTTTGTATTATGTGATAGTTCTAAGATAGGAATTGTAAGTATGTACAAGATAGCTGATTTGAATGAATTAGATTTTGTTATTTGTGATGCAGAACCTCCAAATGAATGGAGAGATAAATTAAATGAATCAAATATAACATGGATAGAAGCAAAATAGAAATGATAAATTTATAAAATTTAACCAATTCATAGATTTAACCTAGAAAGAAGATTACAAATTTTAATTTTTTGTATAGAGTTTTAATGTGATTTTTATATTGAAAACTAAAAACAAGTAAAAACAACTAAAAACATAGATTTAATATACATTTAACCTAAATATGATGTATAATTAACATGAAAAAGTTATACTTTAAAAGTAAAAACAATTAAAAACACAAAAATTCTAAATGAGAATCTATGGAGGTTATAAATATGAAAAAGTTATATGGAGAAAAAATAAAGGCAGTAGTATTTGACTGGGCTGGAACAACAGTAGATTATGGATGTTTTGCACCTCTTAATGTATTTATAGAGATATTTAAAAGAAGAGGTATAGATGTAACAATGGAAGAAGCAAGAAAACCTATGGGAAAATTAAAAATAGATCATATAAGAGAAATGTGCGAAATGGATAGAATAAAAAATATTTGGGCAGAGAATTTTGGAGGATTTCCAACAGAGGAAGATGTAAACAAACTTTATGCTGAATTTGAACCTATGTTATTTGAAACTCTAGAAGAGTATACAACTCCAATTCCTCATGTTGTTGAAACTATTGAGAGATTAAGACAAAATGGATTAAAAATAGGTTCTACAACAGGTTATACAAGAGAAATGATGAATATAGTTGAACCAAATGCAGCTAAAAAGGGATATTCACCAGATTTTCTTGTAACTCCATCAGAAGTATCTCAAGGAAGACCATATCCTTGGATGTGTTATAAAAACGCTGAAGCTTTGGGAGTATCTCCAATGAGTGCTATGGTAAAAGTTGGAGATACATTAAGTGATGTAAAAGAAGGTGTAAATGCTGGAATGTGGAGTGTTGCTGTAATAAAAGGTTCAAGTGAATTAGGACTTACACAAGAAGAAGTAGAAAATATGGATAAAGAAGAATTAAAAGTTAAGATGGAAGCAGTTTCAAAGAAATTTAAAGAAGCAGGAGCACATTTTGTTATAGAAACTATGGCTGAATTAGAAGATGTTTTAGTAAAAATAGAAAATGAAACAATTAAGTCAGATTTTGTACCAGAAAATGATTACATATTACTTACACCAGGACCATTATCTACTACTAAATCAGTAAGAGCATCTATGTTAAAAGATTGGTGTACATGGGATGTTGAATATAATGATTTGGTACAAGATGTTAGAAGAAGACTAGTATCTTTAGCTACAAAAAATACAGAAAAATACACAAGTGTATTAATGCAAGGTAGTGGTACTTTCTCAGTGGAAGCTACAATAGGAAGCACTATTCCAAAGAATGGTAAACTTCTTGTAATTGCAAATGGAGCATATGGGAAGAGAATGAAGGACATATGCAGTTATTTAAATATAGAATATGTTGACTGTACATTTAGTGATGTAGAAGCAGTTGACTTAAACAGAGTGGAAAATTTATTGAAAGAAAATAAAGATATTACACATATATCAATGGTTCATTGTGAAACTACTACAGGTAGATTAAATCCTATACAAGATATAGGTAAGATTGCAAAAAAATATAATAAAGTTTATATAGTTGATGCAATGAGTAGTTTTGGTGGAATTAAAATTGATGTTGAAGACTTTAATATAGATTTTTTAGTGAGTAGCTCTAATAAATGTATACAAGGAGTACCAGGATTTGGTTTTATAATAGCTAACAGAGAAGAATTAGCTAAATGCAAAGGAATTGCTAAATCTTTATCTCTTGATGTATACGCTCAATGGGAAACTATGGAGAATAATAATGGTAAATGGAGATTTACTTCTCCTACACATGTTGTAAGAGCTTTTTATCAAGCATTACTAGAGCTAGAGGAAGAAGGTTCTGTTGAAAAAAGATATGCTAGATATAAAGAAAATCAATTTACAATATCTTCGAGATTAAAATCTCTAGGGTTTGATACATTGGTGAATGATGATGCTCAATCACCTGTAATAACAACTTTCCTATATCCTAAGAATGCAAAATTTGAATTTATGGAATTCTACACTTATCTAAAAGAAAATGGATTTGTTATTTATCCAGGTAAATTGACTGATGTAGATACATTCAGAATAGGAAGTATAGGAGAAGTTTATCCAAAAGATATGGATAGATTAGCTGAGGTAATCGAGAAATTTATCAACATGTAGATTATAGAAGTTCATTGATAGATTATAAAGTTTAGAGACAAGTATATGTAAATAGTTAAATAATAGAGGAGTATTTTATTTGAATTGGAAATCTAAGAAAGATTCATAGCTCATATAAAATATTTCCTCTATTATTTTTTTGGCTATCTTTAAAGGAGCATTGTTTTATTCATCGAGATTATTATACTTGACAACGTAACAATGTTTTGTTATATTATATTCAAGAACAAAATAAGTTATTGAAAGGAAATCATTATGGATGGAGAATTACGTTCGCTAAATTTTAATGGAATGGGAAAATGTAAAGGTGGAATTTTTGATGAAGTTAATATAGCAGGTACAGGAAAAATAGATGGAAATATAAAATGTAATAAATTTGATTCTTCAGGTTCAGCAAAAGTGATTGGAACAACGGAATGTAATGAATTTTTTACAGCAGGATTGAGTAAAATTGAAGGAAATATATTGGCATCACAAGTGACAATATTTGGACTTCTTAAGTGTACTGGAGACATAAACTCAAGTAAAGTTAAGTCTGGAGGAATTATCAATGTTGGAGGAAACTTAAAGTCAGATATTATTAGCGGAGAAGGATGTCTAAAAATCAATAAAAGCATAGAATGCGAAAGTGTTGACTTAAGTGGAATTTTGGATTGTAATGGATTTTTAAATTGTGAAGAACTTAAGATAAGTTTGCATGGAACTTCTAATCTAAACGAAGTTGGTGCATGTAGTGTAAATATAAAAAAGGGACATGGCGATTATTGTAAAAGCTTTTATAGAGCTGAAAAAAAGAGTGGAGATTTTGAAAAGGCATCTTCTAATCTTAGAAATCTAGGTCTACTGTCAGTTAAAAAATATACAGAAAGTAGATTATTAGCAAATGTTATAGAAGCAGATGAAATCAGTTTAGAAAATAGTGAAGTTAAAATTGTAAGAGGTAAAAATATTAACATAGGCAAAGGTTGTTATATAGAGAGTTTGGAGTACAGTGAAAACATAGATATTGATGAAAGTTCAATAGTTGTTGAAATAAAGAATGTAAATGGAAAAGTAAGTCTAAATAATGAAAAAGTAAATCTAAATAAAGATAAGTAATATTTAGGCTTAAAATAAAATTTAAAATGAGGTAATGATATGGAAAATGGAACTATAAAAATACTTGGAGAAGGATTTATCAATAGTGGAGAATATGAAAGTATAAAAATTATGGGAAGTGCTAGGTCAAAAGGAAATATAAAATGTAATGAAGTAAATGTATTTGGAAATGTAAAGTTTGATGGAGACATTAGTATAAAAAACTTTGTAGTAAATGGAAAAGCTACTATAAAAGGGAGTCTTAAAGCTGAACGTGTAAGGGTTAATGGGCAACTTAGTATAGATGGAGATGCAGAAATAGATGACTTGATTATAACTGCTCAACAGAAAATTAATGGAAATTTAAAGTGTAATAATGTTACAGTAAAAGGTCAATTAATTGTAAGTGAAAGTATTTATGCACAGGATATAAAAGTTTATGGTGAAATGAGAAATAAAGAAAATATAGAATGTGAAGATATAAAGGTTCATGGAGCAATAAAATGTGATGGTCTTTTAAATGGAGAAAACATATATATCTATTCAGGAGGAGGTTCTTATTGTAAGGAGATAGGAGCAACTAATATAGAAATAGGTAGAAGTAAAGATATTTTTACATTTGGGATTAAATTTATTAACATTTTTTCAGGCAAATTTAAATGTAATTTGATAGAGGGAGATTCTATTGAATTAGAAGATGTTTCAATAAAGGATATACGAGGAAAAAGCATATCCTTAGTAAGCAATTGTGATGTTGAAAATATTGAATACAGTGACAAGTTGTTAGTTTCAGATAATTCGAGTGTAAAAAATAGTACAAAGGTGGGCTAGAAAAATTATGGAAGAATTGATATCTAAGAAAGATTTATTAAGCAAAACTAATATATCTTATGGGCAGCTATATAGATGGAAAAGAAAAAATATAATACCAGAAGAATGGTTTATAAAAAAATCAGCTTTTACAGGTCAAGAGACGTTTTTTCCAAGAGATAAAATACTAGAAAGAATAGAGTTAATACTATCTATGAAAGAAGATACATCTCTTGATGATATTGCAAACATGTTTACAAAAAAAGATACCAATAAAGAGTTTGACATTGACTTTATTTTGGAGAAAGAAGCTATATGTAATTACACAAAAGAAATATTTCAAAATTTATATAAAAAAGAACAGAGTATAGGCAAAAAGGAATTGCTTATATTGAGTATAATAGAGAAATTTTTAGTTAAATCCACAATAACATTTGAAGAATTAAAATTAATAGTAAATATAATAGAAGAAAATTTTAAATCAATATACAATGAAAATGGAAGAATTTATTTGTTTAGGAAGTTTGGTGTTCCATTTGTAATAGGATGCTTGGATTATAAACAAGTAAAATTTGAAAAGGATGTAGTTAAAATTGTTGAAATTGACTTAATGAAAGAAATAAATGATATAAGTATTAAGTTATCATAGTAGATTATTGTAGATTACTTATTATGTAGGAGAAGAGTTAGGATTTAAGTATGTGGAAAACGCACACTAATGCAAAAGTGTGCGTTTTTATTTTTCTATAAATTTTCTTAAATACTACATTTTTTTGAGAGTTTAAATATCCTATTGACTATAGTACTAATTAGTACTATACTAAAATAGTACTGATTAGTACTTTTATATTGGGAGGGATATTATGGAAATTCGTGAACAAATTAAACTTGTAAATGCTGTTTTAAGTGGAACTTTAGATTTATACAGGGTATGGGCTAAAAAACATGATTTAAATTATAATGCATTAGTTATCTTATATACTTTAGATGAGTATAAGGTATGTACGCAAAAGCAAATTTGTGAGTGGTGGGCTTTACCTAAACAGACAGTACATGGGATTTTGATGGAATTTGAAAAGAAGGGATACATTACTATTTCATCTAATTCTGAAAATAAAAGAGAGCGTCTGGTTTCTTTTACAAAGAGTGGAAAACAATTTACTGATTCAATATTAGAACCACTTCATAGCATGGAAGAAAAGGCTATTGAAAAATTAGGAGATGAAAAATGGAATCAACTTATTGCTTGTAATACTGCATACTATGAATTGTTAAAGGAGGAAATTAAAAATGGATAATGTATTAGCTAAAAAATTTACATTTACTTCTTTACTATCTTTTGCAATTCCTAATGTTATTATGATGATTAGTTTATCTATGTACATTATTGTTGATGGTATGTTTATTTCTCGTTTGCTTGGTACAATAGCATTATCATCTACGAATATGGTATATCCAGCTATCAGTTTTGAAATGGCTGTAGCAATCATGGTTGCAACAGGTGGAAGTGCTATAGTTGCTAGAAAGATGGGGGAAGGAAAACAAGAGGAAGCAAGAAAAAATTTGAGTTTCTTAATCATTGTAGAAATATTTATTGGTATTTTTATTGCTATTATTGGAAACTTGTTTATTGATGAAATTATTTTGTTTTTAGGTGCAAGTTCAATACAAGCTCCTTTGTGTATTACTTATGCTAAAATACTTTTTAGCTTTGCACCTGCATTTTTTCTTCAAACAGCATTTCAGACTTTTCTGGTTACTTCTGGTAAACCAACACTTGGTCTGATTGTTACGTTGTTAGCTGGAGTTGTGAATATTGTGCTGGATTATATCTTTATGGTTCCATTGAATATGGGTATTGCTGGTGCAGCGATTGCAACTGGATTAGGTTATTGTATTCCTGCAATTGTAGGTTTAGCCTATTTCTTTTTTGCAAGAAATAATCCTCTGCACTTTGTAAAACCAGAACTAAATTGGAATGTGCTTTTTCGTTCTTGTACAAATGGGTCATCGGAAATGGTAACAAACTTAGCAAATGCTGTAACAACATTTATGTTTAACTATACTTTTTTGCAATATTATGGTGAAAATGGTGTTGCTTCTATAACAATTATCCTGTATTTCCAATACATCTTTACAGCTATTTATTTTGGCTATTCCAATGGAATAGCTCCAATTATCAGTTTTAAATATGGACATGGTGATAAAAAGCAACTACAAGATATATTTAAGAACAGTATATTATTTTTGATTATTAGTTCAATAGTATCGAATATTTTAATTCATTTGACTATAACAAAGTCATTGACTATTTTTACTTCAATTAACAGTGATGTTTACAATATTACACTTTATGGTTTTTCCTTCTATTCTCTAGCTTTTGTGATTATGGGATTTGGTATTTTTTCTTCTGCAATGTTTACAGCATTTTCTGATGGGAAAACATCAGCTATTATATCCTTTTCTAGAACGTTTATTTTTATTTTAGGTGCTATTCTTATTCTTCCAAATATATTTGGAGAAATAGGAGTTTGGATAGCTGTCCCTGTTGCAGAATTTTTAGGATTATTTATTTCTCTTTTATTTTTGATTAGAAAAAAACATTATGGCTATTGTAAATAAAACCTTAATTAAGGTCAATCCTATTACTCATACTACAACAGATAAGAATGTAAAAAGCAAGTTGTAAAATAAGATAGAAGTATACCCCAACAATACGAAACATATTGTTACAATATGTGGTGTAGGATATAAATTCAATGACAAATTGAAACAGCAAAAGGAGAAGTGCCATTTTTAATAATTGCACTTCTCTTTATTTTTATTGTATCAAAGTCTTTGATAAATATTAAATAAGTGGTAAAATTAGTTCTCAAGTTTTTTTATACTTTTAGAATACTGTATTTAATGGATAATATCATTTTTATAATATAATTTCATATTAGAATAATCTAATATTTATAAAACTAGATAGTATCAATATAATAAATTGCTTAAATACAGTAGATTATTTTTACTTATTCAAATAATGAATTTTTAAAGTCCAAGAAATATCCTTGTGGATGAAGACAAACAGGGCAAGCTTTTGGAGCTTCTTTACCAATATGAATATGTCCACAGTTTGTACATATCCATTGGATATCTTCATTTCTTCTAAATAAAGTACCTTCTTCTAAATCAGTAGCATATCTACCAAATCTATCACCATGAACTTTTTCTATTTCAGCTATATTTTCAAATAATTTAGCTATAGCTTCAAAACCTTCTTCACGTGCTGTTTTTCCAAAGTTTTTATATACATCATCCCACTCTTGAAGCTCATTATGTTGTGCAGCTTTAAGATGTTGAGCTGTTTTATCATATAAATCTACAGGATATGCTCCTGATATACTTATATTTTCTCCAGCAAATTCTTTTAATTTAGTAAAAAATTGTTTTGCATGTGACTTTTCTTGGTCAGCAGTATAATTAAATAAAGATTCTATTATATATAATCCTTCTTTTTTTGCTACAGATGCAGAAATATTATATCTATTTCTAGCCTGGCTTTCACCTGCAAAAGCTCTCAATAAATTTTCTTTAGTTTTACTGTCTTTTAAATTCATATTATACCTCTCTATTAACAATAAATTTTTACAATATTTGATTCTTTTTATTTATTATTCCAAAACTAGATATAATTATGCTCAATTTAGTCAGCATTTTTGAAATTATTATTGATTTTTTTTAAAATTCTAAGAAATTCTTGCTTTTCCTTTTCTGTGATATTACAGTAGGCTGTTTCTTTAACTTGTGATGAAATACTATTGAATGTATCCTCTATTAGCATTGCTTTCTTTGTAAGTTTTATATATGTAATACGTTTGTCATTGTCACTCTTTTGTCTTTCTATATATCCTAGACTTATAAGTTTATTAACTAATACTGTAACAGTAGATTTGTCTTTTCCTATTTTAGTTGCAATTTCTTTCATTGTAAGTATTCCATTATTTTCATAAAGTGCAGTGAGTATATTTCCATGTGTAGGCAACAATTCATTTAAACCGTTTTTATTGAGTTTATTTTCAATGAATTTAAGCATATTAGCTTTTGTCTTACTTATAAAATGTATGATATATTTATCTTCCATAAATTAATCTCCAATCTTTAAATTATTTGAGGTACTTTGAAATAAAAAGTAGTTTGACATAAAACTATTTTTCAACTATAATTAGTTTAACATAAAACTAAATGTATTGGGAGGAAATTTATGAGTAAAAATTTTAAATCACTATATATTACAGAAGAAGAGGGACGTTTTAAGAGAAATATAATCGAAAGAGATATAGATGAACTACCAGAAGGAGATGTTCTGATAAAAGTAAAATATTCTTCACTAAATTATAAGGATGCACTTTCAGCAAATGGAAATAAGGGTGTAACTAGAAAATATCCTCATACTCCAGGAATAGATGCATCTGGTGTAGTAGAATTTAGTAGTTGTGATGATTTTAAAGTTGGAGATGAAGTTTTGGTAACAGGTTATGATTTAGGAATGAACACCTCTGGAGGATTTTCAGAATATATAAGAGTTCCTTCTAATTGGGTTGTCAAACTTCCAACTAATCTTTCTCTAAAAGAAGCAATGGATTATGGTACAGCAGGATTTACAGCAGCTTTATCTGTATATAAATTTGTAAATACTGTAGACAAAGATATGGGAGATGTACTAGTTACTGGTGGTACTGGAGGAGTTGCTGTGATTGCAACTAAAATATTAGTTAAATTGGGATATTCAGTTGCAGTTTCAACAGGAAAATTGGAAGAACAAAAAGACACATTATTAAAACTAGGTGTTAAAGATGTTATACATAGATCAGAAGTAGATGATAATTCAGGGAGACCTCTACTTAGACCAAGATGGGCTGGAGTAATAGATACAGTAGGAGGAAATACTTTATCAACAGCAATAAAGACAACTAATTATTGTGGAGCAGTTACAACATGTGGTAATGCAGGTGGAATTGATTTTACAAGTTCAGTATATCCATTTATATTAAAAGGTGTTACTTTATATGGTATAGATTCTGTAGATTGTCCAATGAATTTGAGATTAAAAATATGGGACTTATTGTCAAATGAATGGAAGCTAGAAGATTTAGATGACATGGTAACTGTAGTATCATTAAATGAATTGAGTAAAAGCATAGATTCAATAATAGAAGGAAAGCATGTAGGAAGAACAGTAGTTGATTTAGGATTGTAGTGAAGGTTAGGTTTATAGTTAAGTTAACTGATTCTGAATATATAATTGGTTCTTAATATATAGTTAAGTAAGTTTTAATGTAAAACTATAACATCAAATCATAAAATAAAAAATGAGATACCTTAAAATTATTTTATTTAAGAGTATCTCATTTTGATTTTTATGTAAAAAGTTTATGTAAAGATTTTGGATAAAAAGACTATTCGTGAACAATTAATTCAAATACATCAGGTCTTGAATAGTGACCCTCTGAATCAAAATCTAGTCTACTAAGAACTATTTGTTCTAAATCTAAATCAGCTATTAATATTTCTTCTTTATTGAAAATAGGGCCTGCTACATATTTTCCAAAAGGGTCAACTATGCAACTTCCACCTGGACACATAATCTCTGGTTCTGCATCAAGTTCTTTATAATAGTTAAGGTCAGTTGGGTACATATTTTTTTCAACATATTGATTGCATCCAATAACAAAGCATCTTCCTTCTAAAGCGATATGCTTCATAGTTGATTGCCACTCTTCTCTTGAATCAGCAGTAGGGGCTATATAAAGTTTTACACCTTTAGCATAAAGAGCTGTTCTAGCTAGTGGCATGTAGTTTTCCCAACAAATTAATGAACCCATTTTCCCATATGGAGTATCAACAACTGTAAGAGTGCTTCCATCACCTTCACCCCAAATGCATCTTTCTGTTCCTGTAGGTTTAAGTTTTCTATGTTTACCAATAAGTTTACCTTCTGGTGAGAAAAATAAGTTTGTACAATAAAGAGTGCAATTTATATCGTTTCCATCTCTTTCTGTTATTCCCATTGATAGATATACTCCTGCTTCTTGGGCTGCTTTTCCTAATAAATCTGTTGTAGCACTAGGTACTGGTACAGAATTATCATAGTATCTTTTCCAATCTTCTCTACCTTTCATTGTTCTACTTCCAACAACAAATCCAAATGAAAGTCCTCTTGGATATGCAGGTATAAATGCTTCTGGGAAAACTACTATATTTGCCCCTTTTCTACCAGCTTCTTTAATTAATTCTAATGCTTTTTCAACAGTTTTATCTAAGTCCATTATAATTGGTGATGCCTGAACAACAGCAATTCTTACATTTTTATTTTCTTTGTTCATAAAAACCTCCTAAAAAATATTTGAATTTGTTGATTTGAACAGATTACATCAGGTTTTATTTGAGAAAAAAGTATCTTATCTTGTAAATAATGATGTAACTGTATATTTAAAATGATACATCATGATTTAGCAAATTACAATTATACAAAAAAATAATTCATATTAAGTACTTTTTTTTATTAACATATAATATTAATTTTTCACATCAATATTATGACTATTAAATTATAATATTTGTAATGAATAGTATTTATTTCTTGGCGAACAATAATTAAAAATGAGATTTTTATATATTAATATTAGTTAATATTAAAAAAAATAAGCTTAATGAAATACGAATAATTAATTATAAAATACTAAAATAAATTTATCAAAATAGACAATTTAAGGAGAACTTTATGAAAGAAAAAATTTATTATAATGGAAATATCCTTACAATGGAAGATTCAATATGTGGAGATGCTATTCTTATAAAAGATAAAATAATAAAAAAAATAGGAACAAAAGAAGAAATTCTAGCTTTAAAAAATAATGAAACAGAAGTCATAGATTTGCAGGGTAAAACATTGATGCCTTCCTTTATAGATTCACACAGTCATTTGACAGCTTTTGCTACTACCCTAAGATTAGTTCCTTTAGAAGATGCAACTAGCTTTAAAGATATAGTAAAGAAAATACAAGATTTTAAAGATTCAAATGATATAAAAAAGGGTGAATGGATAATTGGTTTTTCGTATGATAACAATTTTTTAGAAGAAAATATTCATCCAGATAAAGATTTATTAGATAGTGCATCTTTAGAAAATCCAATACTAATTTCACATGCTTCTGGTCACATGGGAGTTGCAAATACTTTAGGATTAAAAAAATTAGGTGTTACTCATGAAACACAAGACCCAGAAGGAGGGCATATAGGCAGAGTCAAAGGGAGTAAAGAGCCAAATGGATACTTGGAGGAAAATGCCTTTTTTAAAGTATCATCTAAAATAAAACAACCATCATTAGATGAAGTTTGTAATCTAATTGAAAAAGTACAAGATATTTATTTAAGTTATGGTATTACAACAGCACAAGAGGGATTAATGGCAGATAATCAATTTAATCTCTTAAAACTAATGTCAAATCAAAATAGACTAAAAATAGATATTGTAGGATATGTAGATTTAAAAAATAGTAAATCTGTAAAAGATGATAATAAAAATTTTGTAAAGAAATATGTAAATAAATTTAAAATAGGAGGATATAAGATATTTTTAGATGGTTCTCCTCAAGGAAAGACAGCATGGTTAACGAAACCATATGAAAATTCAGAAGATGGTTATCGTGGGTATTCTATATATAAAGATGAGGAAGTAGAGAAATTTATAAACATTTCAGTAGAAGAAAAAATGCAACTTTTAACTCATTGTAATGGGGATGCAGCGGCAGACCAGTTGATAAACTTATTTGAAAAAGTTATAACAGGAAAAAATATTAAAGATAATATGAGACCTGTGATGATACATGCTCAAACTGTAAGAGAAGACCAAATTGATGAAATGGAAAAAATAAACATGATACCCTCATACTTTGTAGCTCACACATACTATTGGGGAGATATTCATATTAAAAACCTTGGGGAAGATAGAGCATTTAAGATTAGTCCAATTAAAACAACTATAGAAAAAGGTTTAATTTATACTTTACATCAAGATACACCTGTAATAGCACCTAATATGCTTGAAACAATATGGTGTGCGGTTAATAGAATTACAAAAAAAGGAGTATTGATAGGTGAAAATGAAAAAATAAGCCCATTAGAAGCTTTAAAAGGTGTTACTATAAATGCAGCATATCAATATTTTGAAGAAGATAAAAAGGGTTCAATCAAAGAAGGCAAGCTAGCTAATTTAATAGTACTAGATGAAAATCCACTTACTGTTGACTCTCTTAAAATAAAAGATATTAAAGTTTTACAAACAATAGTAGAAGGGGAAGTATTATATTCATTAAAATAGATATGAATTATATTCTTTTAAATATTATGTAAAAGTATTGTATAAAAAATATTATGTAAAAATAAAATCTAATAAAATAGGTAGAGTTAAATAATATTATATGTGACTGAAGGGCTAGCTTATTAGGTCTAAAGGTTAATTGCCATAATTTTATTAATTCTACCTTGAAAATTTGTGTTTTTAGGACACAACTATGTAGATTACCTTACTTTCAACTTCACTTGGATTTCCCCATTTATGTCTCATACCAAAAGGTATTTTTACACTATCACCTTCATTTAATTCAAATATATCATCTTCCAAACTAAGTTCAACACTTCCTTTAAGTATATAAGCAACTTCGTCTCCAGCATGCCCATTTTTTTCTTTACAGTAAGACTTAGGAGATAAATTCATAATAGCAAATTCGAATTTATTAAATGGATTATTGGATAACATTTCATATAAAATATTTTCTGATTCTGGAAAAATTACTATTTTTCTAAGATTGTTTCTTACAATTAATTCTGAATCATCAATAGAAGGAACGAAAAAAGTAATTAATGGTACATTTAAAGCATTTGAAATTGATTTTAAAAAATTTATGGATGGATTTACGCTTCCTTTTTCTATTTGACTAATTAAAGAAGGTGTAACTTTAATTAATTTAGATAAATCTTTTATACTAATGTTCTGTTTTTTTCTACATAAAGTCAATTTTTTACCTATACTTGAATTACTCATTAAAATCCTCCTATTCTAACATCTGACAAAGAATATATAAAGAATTATATCATAAGGTAAAAAAATTTATATGAAAATTGATAATTATATAAGATTGATAAAAAAAAAGTCAAAATAGATAATTGATTGCTAAAATTAGCATAATTATAATGAAAGTAAAAGTAAGATTAATGATGAAAAATTAAATTATATTAATTTAATTAAATATAATTTGACAATATGTAAAAAAGTGAGTAAAATATAACTAAATAAAAATAATAGGTTCGGATAAGACAGAAAAAGATTTCTTAACCTTAAGCAAATATACTATTATCAAAGTTAACTGAGATTAAGAGATAACATCCAATCTTAAAGTATTGAGGAGGAAAAAATGCTTGATATAAAAAGAATAAGAGAAAACTTAGATTGTATAAAAAAAGCAATGGAAAGAAGAGGTGAAAAAGCCTTTAATCTTGATGAAGTAGTTAAGTTAGATGATGAAAGAAGAAAAATTCTTCAAGAAGTTGAGGTTATGAAAAACGAATTAAATACTGCATCTAAAAATATACCAAATCTTATAAAAGAAGGTAAAGATGTAGAAAATGAAAAAATTAAGCTAAAAGAGTTATCTGACAAGATTAAAGTTATAGACCAAAACCTTAAAGATGTAGAGGAAAAAATGGAATACTTGTTAATGAGAATTCCAAATGTACCACATTCAGAAGTACCACAAGGGGAAACCGATGAAGATAATGTTGAGGTGAGAACTTGGGGTAAGACGTCTAATTTTGATTTTGAATCTAAAGCTCATTGGGAAATAGGGACTGAGTTAGGTATACTTGATTTTGAAACAGCTGGTAAAATAACTGGTTCAAGATTCACTCTTTATAAGGGATTAGGAGCTAGATTAGAAAGGGCATTATTAAATTTTTATCTAGATACAAATACAACAGTAAATGGATACACAGAAATTATTCCACCATTTATGGCAAATAGAAATAGTTTTTTGGGTACAGGACAACTACCTAAGTTTGAAGAGGATATGTTCAAAATAGAAGGATTAGATTACTTTTTAATTCCAACATCAGAAGTTCCTTTAACTAATATACATGCTAATGAAATACTTAAATTTGAGCAACTACCAATAAATTATACAGCATATACTCCTTGTTTTAGGTCAGAAGCTGGTTCTGCTGGAAGGGATACAAGAGGTTTGGTAAGACAACATCAATTTAATAAAGTAGAAATGGTAAAAATAGTAGCTCCAGAAGAATCTTACAATGAATTAGAAAAATTAACTAATAATGCTGAGAATATGCTACAATTATTAAATTTACCATATAGAGTAGTAAAAATATGTACAGGTGACTTAGGATTTACGGCTTCTTTTAAATATGATGTAGAAGTTTGGATGCCAAGTTATAACAGATATGTTGAAATTTCATCTTGTTCAAACTGTGAAGATTTTCAAGCCAGAAGAGCTGGAATAAGATTTAAAAGAGACAAAAATTCTAAAGCTGAATATGCACATACATTAAATGGTTCTGGACTGGCTATTGGAAGAAGTGTAGCAGCTATATTGGAAAATTACCAACAAGCAGATGGCTCTGTAATAGTTCCAGAAGTTTTAAGACCATATATGGGTGTTTCTGTTATTAAATAACAATTAAGATATATATTTTTAAATAATAAAGTAAGCTATAAATAATTAAAAAATAATAATTAATATAATAATGTGTACAAACTAATGAATATTGATATAGTATAGCTATCATATGAAAGAGTATGTGCACATTTTTATTTGATAATTTATTTAAGGGTAAATGAATATAAATAATCTATAAACAGAAAGGGTTTTTTTATGAAAATTCAAAATACTGAGTGGGGATATATTGAATGGAAACATACTTATGATGAGAATAACCCAAAACAAGCTATGAATATATATATCGCAGTTACTATGCCAGGTAAAAAACATTTTAATCATGTTCATTATGGTCAAGAACAGATGATATATATTTTAGAAGGAGAAGGGTTATATATTATAAATGGAGTTTGGAAGCCATTTTCGCAAGGTATGATTTTTTACATAGAATCTGGTAGCACACATGAGTCTATAAATACAGGAGATGGACCAATAAAAGAACTTATTGTTTCAAATAATGTAGGAAATATAGGAGAAAGTGAAGTTATAGAAATCAATCCTAATAGCGATTTAAAAAAGACCTTAATAAATTATAGTGAAAGTACTTTAAATTTATATGCAGCAGTAGAATCAATTCGTGGTCAGTTTATTGATCCATTTAAAATTCCACTGATTATATATGATGATTCTTGGAACATAGTTTTAAAAAATCCATATTTTCCATTATTTTGTTTTGAAAAGTGTAACCCTATGAAGTTTCCTAAAAATTGCGATTGTATGAATCAAAAAAGTAGCAATCAATTCATATGTAAGTATGGGATAACTATATATAATATTCCAATATTATACAAGAACAATAGTATTGGAGTTATTCGAGGAGGATATGTATTGTTATCTGATTTAAATCTAGATACTACTCATAGTAATTTATATGATATTCCAGAAGGTGCTGCTAGAAGCATAAAAAGATTATTAAAGCAAATATCTAAAAACATAATAAATTTTTGTTCATTTAATGATATAAGAAAAGATTTACAAGAGAAAGAACAAACTATTGCAAGAACATATCACTATGGAGAACAACTTGAAATGAATCTAAAGGTAGCACAGGATACGGTTACTAATTTGAGAATAAATCATCATTTTTTATTTAATACTTTAAATTCAATGGCAAGTATAGCACTTGATGATGGTTGCTATGATTTATATAGTGCAATAATAGATTTGTCTAAAATGTTTAGATATACAATGAGGTCGGATTTAAGGTTTGTAGAATTAGAAGCTGAAATATTATATATTAAAAATTATTTAAATTTGCAAAAGTTACGTTATGGTAATGCATTAAAAGTTGAATATGTTATTCCCAAAGAGTTATATAAGATTTCTGTACCTTTCAATTTTATTCAACCTATTGTAGAGAATGCTTTTACACATGGTTTTAGAGATATTGATAAAGAAAAGCAAATTAAAATAGTTGCAAGTGTAGATTGTCAGTATGCTGTTATAAAAATCTGTAATAATGGAACTATTTTGGATGAAGGTACTATTGAAAAAGTGAAAACAGGTATTCATAGTAATAATGGTCATGGTCTATCTTTAATATATACAAAGTTCACATCTGCTTATGGAAGTGATTTTGAGATGAATATTAAATCAAATAGTAAAGAAGGTACTTATATAATTATTAAAATCCCTCTTGAAAATGAATAAAGAATATGTATAAAACTTAGATAAAATTAATAAGTTTTATCAGTATAAAGAAATATATTAGATGTTTCTATATTATTTTTTACATCTTACTTTTTTGTACATCATTAAGCTAAAAGGGAGGAATTCTCATGAGAAGAGCACTAATAATAGATGATGAAGAAGCTGTTTTAAAAATAATAACACATTTTATAGAGATGAAAGATATGCCAATAGAAATTGTTGGGAGAGCAACTTCTGGTGACGAAGCAGTAGAAAAGATAATTAGTTTAGAGCCAGATATAGTATTTATAGACATTCAGATGCCGATATATAATGGGTTGGAAGTAATAGAAAGAACATCTCACATATCTAAAAAAATAAAATTTGTGGTAATAACTGCCTTTGATTATTTTGAATATGCCCAAAAAGCTTTAAGATTAAATGTAAAAGATATACTTCTTAAACCACTAGACTTGAAGGAGTTTACTAGGTCTGTAGAAAAGATTATTGGTTATCAGTATACTAGCAATGATTTGTTAAATGAAATACTAGAGTATATAAATTTAAATTATAGTGAGGATTTAAAATTAAATGATTGTGCTAAATTATTTTTAACTAATCCATCCAATATATCTAGGATTTTTAAAAGTAATTTGAATACTACCTTTATATCATATTTAAATCATATACGAATAGAAAAATCTATAGAATTGCTTGAAAATACAAAAAAAAGTATAAATGAGATTGCGGAAATAGTTGGATATAACAGTCTAAATAACTTTTATAAGAATTTTAAGATAGAAAAAGGGATGACACCCAAAGTTTATAAATTGAATATTAAAAATTGAAATTGATAAATAAAAAGTCAATATAGATAATTGTTTGAAAATGTCTGGATAAGTATACTTTAATTAATAACAAAAATTAAAGCGCTTTAAACATATTTAATAACATTGAACCTTATAAAAGATGTACCTATATATATAAAAAAATATATATAAATAAAAATTAAAAAATATACAAAATAAAAAAAGTGAATTAAATATTATTCTAAAAAGACAGAATATTCATTTAAATTCGCTGTAAATTTATATTTGTTAAAGAAGGTAACTTTATAATGGAGGTAAGTTGATATGTCAGACAAAGTAAATATTAAAAATGTTATCTGTATTGCAGGTGCTTATTTAGCAACAGCAATAGGTTCAGGATTTGCGACTGGTCAAGAAATACTCCAATTTTTTGCATCCCAAGGATATATGGGATTGATTGGAGCATTAATATCGATGGTACTATTCTCATTTCTTGGTGTTGAAGTCATAACAAGGGGGAGAGAGTTAAAACTTAAAGAGCCAACAAGAATTTACACTTTTTATTGTGGAAAGATTCTAGGAAAATTTTATGAATGGTTTAGTCCAATATTTTTATTTGGAATTCTGATAGTAATGATTTCAGGTGCTGGTTCAACTTTAACTGAATATTATGGAATAAATCCTTATTTAGGAAGGGTATTAATGTCTATTGCTACACTAATCACAGTATCCATGGGTCTTGAAAAATTAGTAAATATACTTGGGCGCATTGGACCAGTAATAGCAGTATTTACTATTGCAGTTGGATTAATAAGTTTATTTAAGCACTTAGATGGATTACCTGTTGTTGGAGAGGCAATGAAAAATATTGAAGTTACAAAAGCATCAGGAAGCCCAATAGTTTCAGGTGTAATTTACAATACATTAAATATAATTGTAATGATTGTATTTTTAACAGGTATGGGAGCTTCTGTTGAAAATAAAAAAGATGCTTTCTGGGGAGGATTATTAGGTGGTGTAGTTTTTATGACTGCTGGTATAGTTATGTATCTAGCTATGATTTCAGATATAGGTAACCTGTATATGAAAGAGATACCATCCCTTTATCTAGCAGATAATATATCTCCTATTGTAGGTGTATGTTTCTCAGTTGCACTTATATTAGGTATCTATACAACTGCTGTTCCACTTTTATGGTCTGTGACTAATAGAATTGTTGAAGACAAACACCCTAAATTTAAATTAGTTACAACAGTAGTAGCTATTTTGGCTTGTATTGGTGGCTTTTTACCATTTGGTAAGCTAGTAAATATTTTATATCCATACACAGGTTATATGGGACTTTTAATTTTAGTTTGCATGGTATATAGGGCAATTACATGTAGAGAAAAATCAACTCAAAGTCAGGAATAAATATAGTTAGGATAATTGATAGTTGAGAAAATTTCTTATTGTAATACAAATTATAAAAAAGTCAAAATAGTTAAATAAATTGCAAATTTTGATAATATAATTAATTAAAATATTATAGTAGAATATAAATATAAATAAAAATTAATTAAATTTATAAAAATAATTAAATTAAGAAGAGGTGTTATTATGTTAAAAACAACAAGAATTTCAGACCCAGAGTTATACGAAATTGTAGCTGGTGAATTGGTTAGACAAGAGCATAATATCGAGATGATAGCTTCTGAAAGTACAGCACCAACAGAAGTACTTGAATTAAGTGGATGTGTATTTACAAATAAAACAGAAGAGGGTTATCCAGGAGCACGTTTCCAAGCAGGTTCTGAAGAAGCAGATAAACTTGAAAATCTAGCAATAAAACGTGCAAAAGAAATATTTGGAGCAGAACATGTAAATGTACAGCCTTACTCAGGTTCTACAGCTAACTATTGTGTATATTCAGCAATATTAAAGCCAAATGATACTGTTTTAAGTATGCGTCTTGACCAAGGGGGACACTTAACACATGGTAGTACAGTAAACTTCTTACATGATATTTATAAATATGAATTTTATGGTGTAGATTCAAATACTGGTCGTATAGATTATGATGCTCTTGAAGCGAAGGCAAAAGAGTGTAAACCAAAACTTATAATTGCAGGGGCGAGTTCATATCCAAGATTGATAGATTATGAAAGAATATCAAATGTTGCAAAAGAAGTAGGAGCTTATTTTATGGTAGATATGGCTCATGTTGCAGGTTTGGTGGCAGCAAAAGTAATACCTAGTCCTGTACCTTATGCAGATTTTGTTTCTTCATCTACAACAAAAACTTTCTGTGGACCAAGAAGTGGTATTGTGCTTTGTAAAGCTGAACATGCAAAGAAACTTGATAAAGGTGTTTTCCCAGGAACATTAGGTTCTATACATCTTAACACAGTTGCAGCGAAAACGTTTTCGCTATTGTATTTAGGGACAGATGAGTTTCGTAAAATAATGGAGCAAGTAGTAGTAAATGCTAAAACTTTGGCAGCTGAACTTATTTCTCACGGATTTAGTATAGTAAGTGGTGGAACTGATAATCATATAGTAATGGTTGATTTAAGAAGTAAAAATTTGACAGGAAAGCAGTTTGAAAAGGCTCTTGAATATGTAGGAATAACGGTTAATAAAAATGTTATACCTGATGACCCACAATCACCATTTGTAACTAGTGGCGTTCGTATCGGTCTTACATCAATATCTCAAAGAGGTCTTAAAGAAAAAGAAGTTGTGCAAATAGCAGGAATAATGAATAAGGTAGCAGAAAATATTGATAATAAAGAAGTATTAGATGAATGTAGGGTAGAAGCTCAGGAACTTATAGCTAAATTCCCATTATATCCAGAAGGATATTTTGAAGATTAAGTATATTGATTTATATAGCTCACAACCTATAAAGCCTATAACATAAAACCCAATAATATATAATTATTATAAGGAGATGCCTCAAAATAAAACTTTGAATCATCTCCTTTTTTTGTAGAAAAATAGAAAATGGAATTTCTAAGAACTCCTAATCTATGTAATAATTTAAATGAAAGTTTATTTAAAATCTTAAAAAACTGTGAACCATTGATATAAGAGGAAAATAGGTATGTTATTGCCAACAATGGACAGCAGTATAGTCTATTTAATACTTATGATACACAAATGTAGATCTCATTGTGGAAAGCCGCACTTGTGTGTTATAATGTTGTAAAAAATAAATTTGGAGTAATGCCATGATTGAAAACTACGTTTTGTGTGAAATTGAGGAATTAAAGAGAAAAATACATGAAAACATTAATGTGAATGATGATGTTATTTGTGGGATTTGTGATAAACTGATTTCGATTTCAAAAGAAAGTAAAGATTGGCAAAGTGTGGCTTTTGGACATGTATGGCGTGCCGATTATTATTTCTATGTGGAATCAAATATGAAATGCGTATCAAAAGAGTTGGAGTATGCACAAGAGTATATTAATGAAAAGAATCCAAGTGAATTATTAGAAAAATTTTATGCACTGTGTAGTTTACTTTCTTTAAATTCATATGATAAACAGTCTGCATTTAGATACACTTTAAAAGCATTGGATGTTTCTGAAAGATTAGACATCAGACATCGCATTGGTATAAATTATGGGAATATTAGTGCTTATTATTTGGACTATGAATTATATGATGAAGCACTGTTCTATTTAGATAAATCAATGGAAGTATTGCGTTCTTTGCCAGATACGAAGCCACGTTTTCTGCGAATGCTGTTAATTAATTTCATTAATATATATTTAAAATTAGGTAAGCTTGAATTGATGAAATCAACTATTGAAGAATTGAGTTTACTTCCCTTCGAAGAGAAAGATTTAAAAATATATGTTGATTATGCATATTTGCTTTATTATGCAGAGATACAGAATCAAGAAAAGAGTTTATATTATCTACAGGAAATGCAGAATGATGGACTTATGACTTTTCCAAATCGTGTTTATCTCATAGAATTTTTGATGAATGCATTAGAAGCAATGATATCTATCAAAAACAAAGTAAAATCAAGTGAATTATTACAATCCTTACAAGAGCTAATAAAAGAAGATGAACCAGAGCCTTTATTGAAATTATGTAAATTGAATATTAAGTATTCACAGAAATTTGAGACAAAAAAAGAATTATATTACCATTACCACGAGTATTATGATTTATATTTAAAAGCACAAAATCAAGTAAATCTATTAAAAGTAGAAGGTTTACGTGCAAAAATTGAATTGAATGACACTTATACTAAGTATACTCAATCAAAAAAAGTATTAGAAGAATTATATGACCTTGTAAATTATGATGAATTGACTAATGTATACAATCGTTATTATTTTAATATTAAGCAAGATGAAATTCTCAATAGTAATAGATATACTAATATTGGTCTTGCAATATTTGATATTGATTACTTTAAAGAATACAATGATTATTATGGTCATTTGGAAGGTGATGAAATATTAAAACAAGTAGCAAGTAGCTTGAAAGAAAAGGCAAATGAACAAATGGCAGTCTTTCGCTATGGTGGTGATGAATTTGTTTGTCTTAGCTGGGATTTGAATTTTGAACAAATGGCTGAATATGTTAATCAAGTAAAAGAAGCAATAAAAGAAAAAAGTCTTGAACATATACATTCACGATGTGAAAAAATAATAACATTGTCAATTGGATATGGTAATAAGACAGTTTCAACTAAAGTTGATGTACTTAATTTATTTGATGAAGTAGATAAAGCACTATATGATGTAAAGAATAATGGTAGAAATAATGCTAAATCAATAATTGCTATGGAAGAGGTGCATAATGAATAACTATAATGTAGCACTTGAACAAATTCAATTGCTGATTGATCGAATTCAGTGTCGTTTTGAGCATAATTCTAGGTTTAATAAACACGATTGTGATAGGTTACTAATGATATCAGAACAGTTAAACTACTTCTATGGACAAGCATTGGCTCATGTGTATTTGGCACAATATTTTCAAATGAAATGGGATGTAGATGCTTATAATTTTCATTCAGAGAAGGCAAGAGAAATTGCTGAGAATAAAAATTATTTTGATGTTTTAATTGAATATTTTAAAATAGAGGGCTTGCGAAATGTTACTATTTGTGACGAAATAGCAGCTCTTACTATATATTTAGAAGGAATCCAAATTGCTTATAAAATTAAAGATAAAAAATCATGTGCTATTTTCTATAACAATATTGCTGATATATTTTACACAAGTGGTGTATATAAAATTGCAGAGCAATTCTATACAAAAGCATTAGATGTTATAAAAGATATTCCTATAAAAAGTGTGCTTTTTTATTACAAGTCTATACTTGTGAATCTATTACACCTTTCTTGTGTTCAAGGAGAATTAGATAAAGCCCTGAAGTATCATGAAAAATGTTTAAGCGTAAAATGTGAAGTTGGCATTTTACCTTTATTATTTATGGAAGGAGAAATACGTCTTTTATTATTAGAAAATAAGGAAACAGAAGCGTTACATAAAATAGATAGTTTGATAAATAAGTTGATTAAAAATAAGGAAGAAGCGTTTTTACTGAAATCCATTTATTTATATTTAATGGAATTTTTGCTTTTGTTGAAAAGAGAAGAAGATGCAGCATGGTGCTTAAACCAATTAGACACATTGTATAAAAATACGAATCAAAATATAATGATACAAATTCAAAAATTACATGTTCAATATTCAATTCTATTTGGGCATGAAACTGATGAACTTTATGAAACTTTTTATGAAACCATATTAAAAGGAGAAATGGACAGTAAGATATCAATGGGCGAAAGCTTCAAAAGTCTTCTTTCTCTCTATGAAAGAGAAAAAGAACAGAATCTTATGTTGGAAAAGCAAGTTAGTCTACAAACAGTAGCAGATATAGATGAACTTACAAAAATTTATAATCGAAGATACTGTAGTAAACTTATAAGTAAATTAATCCAAGATGATGAGGTTTTATCCATTGGATATGTTATGGTTGATATCGATTTTTTCAAAGAATATAATGATTACTATGGTCATTTAAAAGGTGATGAGGCAATAAAAGAAGTTACTACTTTATTAAAGAAGAACTTACCAAACAATGCTTTTGCTGCACGATATGGAGGAGATGAATTCACCTGTATATTTGTTGATAGAAGTGATGATGAAATTATTACATTTGTTGAATCAGTTCAAAAAGAGCTGAGAGACAAAAATATTGTACATTTAAAAAGTAAAAATTCCAAACAGCTCACTTTATCTTTTGGGATATATAATGAGATACATATGCATGGTTGTGATGAATTAACTCTTATTAAAAATGCTGATTTAGCCTTATACCAATCCAAAAATAAGGGAAGAAATGTATATACAATTTATAAACAAAGGAGCCAATCGTAATGGAAACGGAAAATAATAGCACCTTAAAGCGTGATATGTATGATACTTCATATATTTTGGAAAAATATTGTAAGATAAAAGGTAGTGATGAAAGATATGCTTTAATACACTTGAACATTAAAAATTTTCGCTATTTTAATACAAAGTATGGAAGTAAAGCAGGTGATGAAATTCTGACATTGGTTTTTCAAAAAATAACCACATTTTTAGAAGAAAAGGAGTACGCTGCATATTTATATGCGGATAACTTTGCTTTTTTAGTAAGGTGTGATGATTCTAACTATCTTATATATGAACGATTGATACCACTAATTGACATATTATATCGTATAGATGATGAGCGGATTTATAGAAATCTTTTTATGTCTATGGGTATTTATGTGATTATTAACCCAGAAGTCTCATTTTATGATGCACTAAATTATGCGAATTTGTGTAGGAAAGAAAGTGAAGCTTTACTTAATAGAAGTTCTTGTATAGAACTTTATGGTGATTCTTTTTATAATAGTTATATGGACCGTATGAAACTGGAAATAGAGACAGCAGATGCATATAAAGGTTATGAATTTGTCACGTACTTACAGCCCAAAATCAGTCTAATAAATGGAAAGGTTATAGGTGCAGAGGCATTACTTCGTTGGTTTGATAAAGATGGAAACAGCATCCCATTATATAAATTTCTGCCTATTTTAAACCAAAATGGCTACATTAAATTAATTGATATTGATACTTTTGAACAAATGTGTCAGTACTTGGATACAAGAATAAAAAACAATCAGAAAGTTGTGCCAATTAGTTTTAATATTTCAAAGTCACATTTTTATGACCCAGGGATTGTTCAAAATTACATTGATGTGTTTGAAAAATATGATATTCCAAAGCACTATATTGAAATTGAATTTATGGAATCAATTTCTTTAAATGATACTGAACGTTTAAAAAAAGTAGTATCTGATTTCAAAGAATATGGGTTTACATGTTCACTAGATGATTTTGGAGATGGTTATTCTTCTTTTAATGTATTACTTAATGCTCATTTTGATATTATCAAAATGGACCGTCAGTTTTTTTTAAATAACTTAAATGGCAATAGTAGTTTAGTAATAAAGACTATTATAGATTTAATTCATTCTTTAAATATGAAAGTGATTGCTGAAGGTGTAGAATCTAAAGAACATATAGAGTCTTTAAAAGAGTATAGATGTGATATGGTTCAAGGTTATTATTATTATAAACCTATGTCAATTGATTCATTTAATATGATATTGGATGTGCAGGATGATTGTTAGGAATTATATGAATTAATTATTTAGAGGGAGAAAAATATGAGATACAAAAAAATTATAACATTATTAGTAGTAGCTATACTTGCACTAAATTTGGTGGCATGTTCCACACCTACTCAAGGAGATGCAATAAAAGGCTCAGTTTTTCAGGGGACTCAAGGAAAAGAAATGGTAACGTTAAATGTTACATCTGAGCCAACAGAATTGAATCCAATGAGAATGAGTGATACTATTGCACAAAGTATTCTCTATCATTGCATGGCTGGATTCACAAAGTTGAATGAGAAGGATGAGCCAGTGGCTGATTTAGCAGAACGTTGGGATATAAATGATGCGAACACTATTTATACAATGCATCTAAGAAAAGATGCAAAATGGTCAAATGGAGACCCAGTAACCGCGAATGATTTTTACTATTCCTGGGTGACACAGATGACGCCTTCTACTGGAAGTATATTTGCTTCGTATATATACAAGAATATTAAAAATGGAGAAGCATTTTATAAGGGTGAGATTGACGAATCACAGCTTGGGTTAAAAGTATTAGATGATTATACATTAGAAATTCAATGGTCTCATCCAATGACTAATGGCTTGTTTTATTTGTCACAGCCATATTTTTTGCCAATAAATAAAAAGGCTTATAAGGCAATTGGTGATAAACAGTACGCTAAAGAGGCCGATAAAATGGTAACAAATGGTGCATATAAAATAACAGAATGGGTTCATGATGACCATATTACAATGGAGAAGGCTGAAGAATATTATAATGCATCAGAAATTAATATTCCTAAAGTTAAGTTGGTTATGATAGGAGATGCAAATACAAGTTTGAATGCATTTACTGCTGGAGAAATTGACCTTTGTAACCTATATAACGAACAAATTAAACTCGTGAGAGACAAAAGTAAAGATACTATTCAATCCTATATAGATGGAGGATCTTGGTATTTAAGCTTTAATACACAAAATGAGTATCTTTCTAACATAAACCTAAGAAAAGCACTTGCCTATTCTATTGATGTACAAAGTCTACTTAATAATGTAATTAATGATGGTTCTATAGCAGCCAATGGTCTTGTACCAGGTGTTATAAAAGGTGTTGATGGTAAAAGTTATGCAGAAAAACGTGGTAGCTTATTTAAGTATGACAAAGATAAGGCAAGGGAATTCCTTGACAAGGCACTTCAAGAACTTGGGATAGAAAAGAAAGATATTAAACTTGTATTTTGGACATCAGATACAACATATAATCAGAATCAGGCTGCCTACTTGCAACAACAATGGAAAGAAAATCTTGGACTGGATGTAGAACTGAAATCTACAGCAGTCAAAGCTTTGTCTGAAGCAAAAAGAAATGGTGATTATAGTTTTGCAGTGGATGCTTGGGGTCCTTCTGAGAATGATGCAATTACATTTTTGGAGAACTATACAACAGAAAATATGAACAATTATGGAAAGTATTCCAATCCAAAGTATGATAAGTTGATTGAGGATTCAACTCATGAGAGTGATTCTAAAAAGCGTCAAGAGATACTGATACAGGCAGAAAAAATTCTAATGGATGATATGGTTATAGGACCGATGTATTTTACATGTACTACTTATGCAGTTTCTGACAAACTAGTTGGTCTAGTACGTACACCATTTCAATTCTTTAACGTTTTAAATGCACATATTAAGTAAATAAAAAACATGACAGGAGCAGACAATATGTCTTTACAAATGAGGTATATCGCTAAGCGACTTATTTATGCGGTACTTACTGTATGGGTTTTGATTTCCATTACATTTTTACTGATGCAGATGCTTCCAGGAGACCCTTTTTCTGGACTTAAGGTAATTAATCCTGAGATAAAAGCTTCTTTAGCCACAAAATATGGTCTAGATAAACCTGTATTAGAGCAGTACGGAATATATGTGAATAATTTGATACATGGAGATTTTGGTTCTTCAATTGTTTCTGGTCGTCAAGTCACAGATATTATAGCCCAGGCATTCCCAGTTTCTTTAGAACTGGGAATACGGGCTTTGATTTTTGCAATCATTTTGGGATTTTTGTCAGGTATTATAGCTGCTTTGAAGCATAGGACAAAGTGGGACACATTGATGATGATTTTGGTGCTTCTTGGGGTGTCTGTTCCATCATTTATTATTGGTGCTTTGTTGCAGTATTTTTTTGGAATTGTGCTGTTTCAATTTACTGGTATCCATTTTTTTGCAATTATAGGATGGGGGAGTGAAAATAGCAAGATTTTACCTGCATTTGCGCTAGCTTTTGGCTCTATGGCAAGTATTGGAAGATTAATGCGCTCTAGTATGCTTGATGTACTTGGGCAGGATTATATTCGTACAGCAAAAGTGAAAGGAATCAAGAAAAAAGATATTATCCTTCATCATTGTCTACGCAATGCATTAATGCCAGTGATAACAGTTCTTGGTCCTATGACAGCAGTTCTGTTGACTGGGACATTTGCTGTAGAATATGTATTTTCTATTCCAGGTCTTGGAAAATACTTTGTGGACTCAGTACAGGCCAATGACTATCCAGTGATTATAGGAACAACATTATTTTTTGGTATGTTTCTTGTGTTGTGTAATCTAATCGTGGATATTTTGAACAGCTGTATAGACCCTCGCGTGAGATTAGGAGGTGAGGAAAATAGATAGTAGTAAAAGAGTACTTGTTCATGAAGATTTTTCATCTATTGATGGCTGTAATTCAGATATGACTAATAACGAACAGGTGTATCCCTCTATGAGTTTTGCAAGGGAGACCATATCCATACTACGCCACAATAAAATTGCAGTAGTATCATTTATAATGATACTTATTCTTATGATAGGTTCAGTATTTTTTCCAATATTTTGTAATTTTGATTTTTCATCTCAGAATGTGGCATATGCAAATAACCCCTTTTTTAGTAAAGATATGAGTAGTGGTTTTACTCATATCTTTGGTACAGATAATCTTGGGCGTGATATTTTTGTACGTATCTGGTATGGGACACGAGTATCACTTCTAGTAGCAGGGGTGGTAGCTATCATAGACTGCATAGTAGGAGTAGTATATGGTAGTATTTCTGGATATATAGGTGGTATGGTTGACAATGTAATGATGCGTACATTGGAAATCATTAGTGGAATTCCATACCTTGTTGTTGTTCTTTTACTTATGGCAGTGCTTCCACAGGGAATTGGAACTTTGATTATTGCCTATACCCTTGTAGGATGGACTAGTATGGCACGATTGGTAAGAGGACAGGTGGTTTCTCTTATGGGGAGAGAATTTATAATTGCTGCAAAAATTATGGGAGCAAGTATGGGACGGATTATTTTCTTCCACTTAATTCCTAATATGTTAGGTATTATAATTGTACACATGACATTGAGCATTCCAGGAATTATATTTACAGAAGCATTCCTATCAATGTTGGGAATGGGAGTTCCACCACCATATCCATCATTGGGAATTATGGCAAATGAAGGTGTTGCTGTTTTTCAGACTTATCCAGCAAGGCTTGTAGTGCCAGGATTATTTATTTGTCTGATAATGCTTTCTTTCAATCTCTTGGGAGACCAACTTCAAGATGCTCTAAATCCTAGATTAAGGAGGTCTGCTTATTATGGACGACATTCTAAGAATTAAGGAATTAAATGTATCTTTTGATATGTACGAAGGAACAGTAAATGCAGTTCGAGGTGTATCGCTTTCCATGAACAGTGGCGAGATTCTTGCGTTAGTGGGTGAAAGTGGTTGTGGTAAAAGTGTAATGGCACAGTCAATTTTGCAACTAAATCCTTCACCACCAGCTAAAATTATGGCTGAGGAATTGAAACTTCTCAATTTTGATATTTTGAATGCATCAGAAAAAGAGATGGAACGAATAAGAGGTACTTTAGCAAGTATGATTTTTCAAGACCCTTTGACCTGTTTGAATCCTACAATGAAAATAGGTAAGCAGATTACAGAGTCACTATATAGAAAAGAGAAAATGTCATCATCTGATTGTAAGAAAGAGGCAGTTAGATTACTTGAAATGGTACAGATACCAAATGCTGAACTACAAGCAGAACAGTACCCTCATCAATTTTCAGGAGGTATGCAACAACGTGTAATGATTGCTATGGCTTTGGCATGCAATCCTAAACTACTTATTGCAGACGAACCAACAACAGCTCTTGATGTTACTACACAACTGCAAATCTTGAAATTGATTGCTAAAATTAGAAAAGAGATGGGAACAGCTGTACTTTTGATTACTCATGATTTTGGTGTTGTAGCAAACTTGGCAGACCGTGTAGCAGTGATGTATGCTGGAAAAATTGTGGAAGAAAGTGGTGTGAAAGAACTTTTTAATAGAGCAACACACCCATATACACAGGCACTGTTAAGAACACTTCCTACATCAGGTGTTATAGGGGAACGCATATCTATATTGGGAAGTCCACCAAACTTATCTGATTTGCCAGTCGGTTGTTCTTTTTCAAAGAGGTGTCCATATTGTATGAAGATTTGTTTGAGAGAAGAGCCACCTTTATTTGAGGTTTCAAATAGTCACAGTGCTTCTTGTTGGCGTCTGCATGAAAGTTTTCCAAAGGAGGAATTGGATGATGGAAAAATTACTTGAATTAAATAATGTATCCAAGAGCTTCCCTCTAGGAAGAAAGCGCAAAAATATTGCTGTCAATCATGTGAACCTAACTATTTATAAAGGTGAAACTCTAGGGCTTGTTGGAGAATCTGGTTGTGGAAAATCAACTCTTGCAAGAGTTATTATGGGTGTATATCCATCAAGCGAAGGTGAAATATTATTTCAAGGCAAAAAGTTAGAACTACATAGACAAAGTAGAAGAAAGGCATTTGCACAACATACACAAATGATATTTCAGGACCCATATATGTCTTTAGACCCACATATGACAGTAGAATCTATTATTGCAGAAAATTTGAAGGTTCATGGGATGTTGGATAAAAATACAAGAACACAAAAAGTATATGAATTGTTAGAAATGACTGGGCTTTTGAGAGAACACGCAGGACGTTTCCCACATGAGTTTTCAGGAGGGCAAAGACAAAGAATTAGTATTGCACGTGCACTCGTGGTTCAGCCAGATTTTATTATATGTGATGAACCAGTGTCAGCACTGGATAATTCTATTCAGAGTCAGATTATAAATCTTTTATATAAGTTAAAGATGGAGCTTGGTCTTACTTATCTATTTATTTCACATGACTTAAGCATGGTACGTTATATTTCTGATAGGATTGCTGTGATGTATGCTGGTAGAATCGTGGAAATTGGAAATGCTGAGGCGGTTTACAATACACCTTTACATCCATATACACAGATGCTTTTGCGTGCAGTTTTGACTCCAAATCCGAATAGCAGAAATATACTACATGAAGAAGTAGATGTACAAGACGAAGTCAAAATTTTTTCGAATTCTGAAAAAGGATGTCCTTTTGTGGAGCGTTGTCCAGTATCAGCAGAATATTGTAGAAAAGAAATGCCTGAATTATTTGAACATAAACAGAATCATCTAGTTGCTTGCTATATGGCAAGTGAAGGATTTAGCTATTATAAAAAGTAATTTTTTAGTGTAATGATAAATTAATTTTATTTAAAATACATATGCTTTACCTCTTGTACTCAAATTTCTTAAATATTAAAATTTAGAATATTAATTAAAAAAGAAGTAGTAAAAAATAGCTTATAAAAATTCAACAGAGGAGTTGAACTTAAAATTTGATTAGAAAAAAATCAATTTTTAGACAACTCCTTATTTTTTTTGAAAAGTAATATACAAGCTATCATAAGCATATAATTCTCTATAGATAATTAACAAGGGGGATAAAGTTATGAGGTATTATAATAAACCTACCAAAGAAGTCTTAAAATACTTAAAGACAAATCCAGAAGTTGGACTTGCTGATAATGAGGTAGAAGAGAGGAAGCTTAGATATGGATTAAATGAATTTACGATAAAAGAAGGACGAACATTTTGGGACGAGTTGGGGGAAAGTCTGACAGAACCTATGATATTAATTCTTATAGGAGCAGCAGTAATAAGCTCATTTGTGGGAGAATTGCATGATGCATTAGGTATTTTAGGAGCTATCTTTATTGGTATTTCCATAGGTATAATAACTGAAGGGAAATCTAAAAAAGCTGCTCATGCTCTATCAAAATTAACAGAGAATATAGAGGTAAAGGTACTTAGAAATGGAAAGATAGTTAAAATATCAAAAAATGATTTAGTACCAGGAGATATTGTATATATAGAAACAGGAGATATGATACCAGCAGATGGAAGGCTTATACAATCTATAAATCTAAAGCTTAGAGAAGATATGTTAACAGGCGAATCTGATGATGTAGCTAAAAATGCTGATGCTATATTAGATATGGAGGTAGTTTATTCTAAAACAGAAATAATTGAACAAGATACAATACCAGCAAAACAAATCAATATGGTATTTGGGGGAACTCTTGTAGCATATGGTAGAGGGATAATGGTTGTTACTCATATTGGTGATAAGACAGAGATGGGTAAGATAGCACAGAACTTATCAAATGATGACCAGCAAACTCCACTTCAAATTAAATTAGGTAAGTTAGGTGCTAAAATAGCAGGTATATCAGGTGTAATAGCTACATTATTATGTATGTTTATGATTATACAAATGCAAAGAAGAGGTATGCTAATTTTGGATACAAGCAGTATTTTATCTTTTTTACAATCATTAGAGCCTGCTAAAAATGCATATATGGTTTGTATTGCTTTAATAGTTGCAACAGTACCAGAAGGTTTACCAACTATGATAAATATTACTTTAGCCATAACAATGCAAAAGATGGCAAAGATAAATGCATTAGTAACAAAGAAAGAAGCCTGTGAAACTATAGGTTCTGTCTCTGTAATATGTTCTGATAAGACAGGTACTTTGACACAAAATAAGATGATGGTAGAAGTAGCATATGTTGATGGTAAGTATATAAGTAGTGGAGAATATCAAAGTAATAGTTATTTTGAACAAAACTGTATAGTGAACTCAACAGCTGATATAGAAAAGGAAGACAATTCATTTAAATATATTGGAAGTGCAACAGAGTGTGCATTACTTTTATATCATAACGATAAAAATTATAATGAAATGAGAAAACAAACTTATTTAATATCACAAATCCCCTTTAGTTCAGAAGAAAAGAAAATGTCAACATTAATTCGTCAAGAGGATTCAGATATACTACTTTCAAAAGGAGCTCCAGAAGTATTATTAAAGAAATGTTCTTATGTACAACAAGGAAAAAGTATTGTCCCAATAACTCCTAAAATAGAAAAAGGTATTCTCGATGAAATTAAAAAACTACAAATTAAATCTATGAGAACATTGGGGTTTGCTTATAAAAAGATGACTAAATCTAGAACAGAAGTTGCAATAACTTCAGAAGGAGAATTGAATTTAATCGGAAATCCAAGAGGGTATGAGAAGGAAGAAAATTTAGTATTTAGTGGCTTTGTAGGAATAGTAGACCCATTGAGAGCAGGTGTTAAAGAGTCTATTGATAAGGCATTTAATGCAGGTGTAGATGTAAAAATGCTTACAGGGGATAATATCAATACAGCAACTGCTATTGGAGATGAATTAGGATTATTAAATGATGGTAAAAAGGCAGTTGAAGCAACCTATATAGATGTACTGACAGATGAAGAGTTAAGAGAAGAAATAAAAGGAATATCTATTGTCGCAAGAAGTAAACCAGATACAAAGATGAGAATAGTTTCTGCACTTCAAAAAAGTGGTGAGGTTGTAGCCGTAACAGGTGATGGTATAAATGATGCTCCAGCTCTTAGTCAAGCAGATGTTGGTATCGCTATGGGAATCTCAGGTACAGAAGTATCTAAAAATGCAGCAGATATAATATTGACTGATGATAGTTTTAGTACAATAGTAGAGGGAATAAAATGGGGAAGAGGTATTTATGAAAACTTCCAAAGATTTATACAGTTCCAGCTTACTGTAAATATAGTAGCATTTATAATTGCTATAATATCTCAACTTACTGGTAAAGATATGCCATTTACTACGATACAATTATTATGGGTAAATATAATAATGGATGGTCCTCCAGCTCTTGCATTAGGATTAGAACCTGTTAGAGATTATGTATTGAAAAGAAAGCCAATAAATAGACATTCTGGAATAATAGCTAGGTCTATGTCTGTTAATATTATTATAAATGCTATACTTATGATTACAATTGTATTTACACAATCAGCTTTTAATATATTGGGAGCAACTCCAGAAGAACAAGGTACAGTTATATTTTCATTATTTGCATTCAGTGCTCTTTTTAATGCATTAAATTGTAGAGAATTTGGATTAAACAGTACAATACCAAATCTATTTAAAAATAAATTAGCATTACAAGTAATAGTTGTGACAGGGGTGATTCAAATAATATTTACCCAAGTATTCCAAAGTTTCTTCAATTCAGTGTCACTAGGGTTTGATATGTGGATAAAGATAATATTATTCGCATCGACTATTCTATTGTCAAATGAATTTGTAAAATTACTTCTTAGAACAATAAAAAATAGTAAGAAAGTAAATCTTAATAATAAAAATTAGATTATAAAATTTCGCAAAATCGTATTAATACTACGCTTTTGCGGTTTTATTTGTTTTTGTGTAAGTGATTTCAAAATACTATTTATCACTTTTTTGTATGGTACATTATTATACTTAAAAAGATGATTGACCATTAAAATATGGTATTTAGCAAAATATTCGTGAGATTTAAAGATTATTATTGCTACTAATTTACTGCCATTAAATGAGTCCTGATATGATGTAAAGAGTCTTGAAGATATAAACTGATAAACAACATAATTTTAAAAGTATTTGATATGAAATAATGATATATAATCTTTTAATGGTAAAGAGTTTCTTTACCAATGTCGCAATATTTATTTTGTCTGATATAATGGTTAAAGAACATTAACGAAACATATTGAGGAGAACTAAAAGAGTAAAAATACAAATAAAAAGTATATCTGAGTATTTAAGTAAGTTAAAAATATGTATGGGTTTAAAAATAGGAATTTTATAAAGGAGTTGCTAAAATTATGATTGTATATTTTTCTGGGACTGGTAATAGTGAATATGTAGCAAAAAGAATGGGTAAAGAGCTTCAGAATGAAGTATTGAATATATTTGAAAAAATTCGAACTAGGGATTATTCTCATTTAGCATCTGAAAGACCATGGGTTATCGTTGTACCAACTTATGCATGGCGTATTCCACGTATTGTGCATGAATGGTTGATGAAAACAGAACTTAGTGGAAATAAGAATATTTATTTTGTAATGACCTGTGGGGCTGATATTGGCAATTCAGGCACATACTTGAAGAAATTGTGTAAAGCAAAAGGGATGAATTACAGAGGATGTGCTTCTGTAGTCATGCCAGAAAACTATATTGCGCTTTTTAGTACACCAAGTAAAGAAGAAGCTCTAGTAACGATTGAACAAGCTGAGCAGAAAATATCATCTACAATACACTGTATTAGAACTGATATAGCATTCCCAGAATCGAAAGCAACATTTAAGGCTAAATTCAGTAGTGGATTGGTCAATAATATATTTTATCCAGTATTTGTTCATTCTAAAAAATTTTATGTGACAGATGCTTGTGTTTCTTGTAAGAAATGTGAAAATGTATGTCCACTTGGAAATATACACCTTAATGATGGAAAGCCAAACTGGGGAAATCATTGCACTCATTGCATGGCTTGTATATGTCGATGTCCAAAAGAAGCTATTGAATATGGCGAACATAGCAAGGGGATGGCACGTTATATTTGCCCAAAGGAAATCTAAAAATAAATGACTTAAATTAATCCTGATGTATTTTGATGAGGGTGCTTTAAAAGCAATCATTATATAACATAGATTTTATTTAATGGAGTATTAATTTAAAAGACAGTTGATAAATAGTCAGCTGTCTTTTTTTAATCAATTAAATTAATTAGTCATCATAATTAAATTATAATGAAACTTGTATTATAGATATTTTTCAATTTTACTTTGTTCAATTACACGTTTACCTAATAAGGTAATTGCCTGTTTTGGGCAATTATTAACACAGCGATAACACATAGTACATTGATTTCCTGGTATAGCAACACCATTTTTCACAACAATATTTTTCAAGCAACATAGGCTTACACATTTTCCACAGCCAATACATTTATCAGCACTTATTTTTAATTTGTCTGAATAGTATTTTGTTTTATTAATAAAATATAACCTTTGTCCAAATAAACCTGCTATATGATGAAAAATTCCGATTCCATCTTGTGGTGGAGTTCCATCTTGTATTTTTCTTACAGCATGCTTTATTTTTTGCTCTGCATTTGTTATGAGTTTCTTGTTGCTTTCTAAAGTCTTTTTTAATGCCTTTTCATCAGCAATGCTATCAGGCATTTTTAAATGTAAACCTCCAATAGTGACTGCACCATATTTTTTAAGCAAACGAGCTAAGATACCTGCTCCATCTCCACTGAATAACCCCATTGTTGCAATAATAAAAACTCGCTTGTCTTTCCATAAATTTTGATGATTGATTATAAAGTCCTTTAATATTTTAGGTATGTTGCTGTATTGTGTAGGATAGCTAAATACAATATCTTTATGCTGACTAATTTGATGTAACAATTGCTTATCTTCAATAGAAAATGCTTTTGATGTCATATCATATTCCTGCAAAAACTTTTCTATACAATATTTTGAATTGCCTGTTCCACTGAAATATATTCCTAGCATAATTTTTCTCCAAATCTTAATTTATTGACTTATTTGTTTTATTCTACCATGAGTATATTTAAAAGTCATTTTTTTATGTTTTGAATAGATATTTGAGCAAAAGTTATGTGAATTAATTTTGATATGTAGAAAATAGAGCATTTTTTATTGATTTAAAAATGTTGTTAATAAAGAATTTTTTATTTTACTTAGATATAAATTAATATAAAAAATCTGTTATAAATATGTTGGTTTGATTATAAATAAGATATTTCTATGCTACTTAATAAATAAAAGTTGTCAATTAAGATGCATATAAATAACTAGTATTATGAAAAATATAATAGAGAATTTGTTTGTGATATTATTTTATATTTATATGAGTAGGAAGTGACTATAGGTTATAATAGTAGAAAGCTTAATAAGTGAATGTTAAGGAATAAATGCAATTAATAAAAATTTAAAAATTTTATCTAAAGGGATATATAGAAAGGAAAATATTTATGAAGTTTAAAAGGTGGGTCAGTATAATTTTATCTATAATAGTTATAAGTGCTCTTCTTGTGGGTTGCACAAATAAATCTAATTCGGATACAGTATCAAATGAAAAAATATCATATGAAATAAATTCAACAAAAAATAGCAATAATAAGGTTGAAACTAATAAATTTAATTTAGGAACATCAGAAATGGTTATAAGAGGTAAATCTATACCATTTAATATGGAAGGAATAATATCAGTACCTGAAAATATAAAAGAAAAAGCACCTGTAGTATTAATCTTTCATGGACAACATGGAGATGGAGAAAATGATTTTGAAGATGGATTTAAATATCTTACTGAGGCTTTGGCAAAAAATGGTATAATAGGAGTATCTATTGATACCTCAGTAAATTATACTTTTAAGTATGGAGAACCAGTGGAAAATGAAAGAATAACTTATTTAGCTCAAACATATATACAAACTTTTAAAGACATAAACGAAGGTAAGAAAAATGGATTTGGGTTATACCTCAAAGATAAAGTTGATTTAAATAGAATTGGTCTTATAGGACATTCTGTAGCAGGTTCAGGGGTAATTAAAATAGCAGAAGACCAAATACAAAAAGGATTCAAAGGGATAAAAGGAATTATATCACTTACACCAGCGTATAATAGCCCGATAGAAAAGTTTCCTGATATACCAACAGCAATAATAGTTTCAGAGTATGATGGAGATGTTGTTCATAGTGGAGATGATATTTTTTATGATATATCTTTAGATAAAAATAGAAAAAGCCCACTGGGTCTAACTTATCTAGTGGGAGGAAATCATAATGCATACAACTCAGTTTTAGGAGAAAAAGAGTTTTCTAAGCCACAGACTACTAATGGAACTTATCCTGAGAAATTAGGACAAGAAGAACATAGAGATTTTTTCTCTAATTATGCAGTTGACTATATGAAATCTATTTTTGAGTTTGATAGTAGTGAATCACCTATCTTCAATAAAAAAGGATTGCCTTATAAAATGTATGGATATCAGACTTTAAATAAAGTTAAATATAGTGAATCTGTAGAATTATTCAATAAAAAGACATTTAAAAATATAAGTTCAAGTAATGTTGATATAAAAGAATTGGTTGAATCAGAGAGATTGAATAAAGATACTGCAAAAATATTTATCAATACTGGAGTGAATGAAGATTTAGACTTGTTACAAGTTGATTGGAAATCTGAAAGTGGAAAAATAGAACTACCTTTAAATAATAATAACTTAGGAGCTTATTCTGCACTAAAGTTTAGATGGGCATTAAACTCTCCTAGTAAATTAAATAATAAAGATAATGTAGTTTCTTTCAAACTTAGCTTAGTTGATTCTAAGGGAAAAGAAAGCAGTATCATTGTAGAAAATGATAAAGTATCTGCTATGAAGTATTTTGAAGGAGAAGTTATAAAAGATGAATATGTAGAAGGGAAGTTTATGGAATTCTGGTCAAGATATACTCCAATAAGTGATACAGTAATACCACTTGAAAAATTTAGAAATATAAATTTATCTAATATAAAGAATGTTACAATTGAATTTGAAAGTCCAGAAACTGGTTCAATTATGTTAAATAAAATAGTTGGTATAAAATAATAAAAGTGGTTCTAGATAAAAGTATAAAGTATCTAGAACCAATTTTATTAGACATTATTAATTTTAGTCAGAGATATAAAACTACTTCATATTAACTATAAGAAAAGAAAATTAAGAATATTTTACTGATATAGAACAAGTTTAAAGAATTTTATATCTAAATTGTGTTATCATGAGTAAAGATATCAAGTTTCGAGTTTATTAATAAAATAAAAGACAGGGAGGTAAGTTTCATGTTCTCAAAAATCCTAGTCAAAACATTTATCAAAGATAGTGAGAATGTTCAAGATAAAGTTGTTAGAAATAAGTATGGTTATGTAGCAGGAATAGTAGGCATAATATCTAATTTAGTTTTATTTATAGTAAAGGTTTCTATAGGTGTACTTACATCAAGTATAGCTATAATGGCTGATGCGTTTAATAATCTTTCTGATATGGCATCTTCAGCAATAACTATGATAGGGTTTAAACTAGCAAGTAAACCAGCTGACAAAGAACATCCTTTTGGGCATGGTAGAATAGAATATCTATCAGCATTAATAGTAGCTTTTATGGTTATGTTGGTTGGACTTCAATTTGTGAAATCGTCTATAGAAAGAATAACAAATCCAGTTCCTATAAAGTTTGAATTAGTACCACTGATACTTTTAATTGCATCTATAATGGTTAAAATATGGTTGAGTCGCTTTAATAAATTTATGGGAAATAAAATTAATTCATCAGCATTAAAAGCAGTGTCATTGGATGCTTTGGGAGATGTATTTACATCAAGTTGTGTAGTTATATCTTTTATTTTGGCTAGATTTACTGATTTACCTATAGATGGATATGTAGGTATTGTAGTATCATTAGTAATACTTTATGCAGGATTTTCTCTTGTAAAAGATACTATAAATCCTCTTCTTGGGGAAGCTCCAGATGAAGAAATGGTCAAATCTATTTTAGAATTATTATTATCTTATGAACATATAATAGGTACACATGATTTAATAATCCATAATTATGGAGTTGGAAGATGCATTGCATCTATACATGCAGAAATTCCAGCGAATATAGATATAATGGAAATTCATGAAATTATAGATACTGCTGAGAGAGAAATATCTGAAAAGTTGGATATATATTTGGTAATTCATATGGACCCTATATGCCTTGATGATGAAGAGGTTATATCATCAAAAAGAGAACTTGAAGAAATACTTAAGAAAAACAGCCTTATAAAATCTATGCATGATTTTAGGATAGTTGGAAAAGGAAGTAAGAAGAATTTAGTCTTTGATATAGTAGTTAATCCTTCTGAATTTTCTAAAGGTATGTCAGAAGAAGATCTAAAAGCAGATATAACAAAACTAGTTAAGGAGATGAATCCTGATTATAATTGTGTAATTGTTGTAGACAAGGATTTTATTTAATGATGATAAAAAAATAAAGGAAAAAAATGTAAAAAATATAGACAATAAAACATAGACATAATATAATGGATATATAACTGTATTTAATTTGAATATAATAATTTTTAATTATTTTTATAAAAAAATTATAGAGACGTTGAAGTATATCCTATTACTGGGCACCTTATGGGTATACAGAGTCAATGGTGCAACCGGCTATGAATATAAATTTTATTTATTTCATAGCTTTTTTTGTATAGTTTTTTGATAAAAAAAGTTAAATTATATTGGGTATTTATGGAATTTTACAAGAGTGTAAATAGATTAGAGGGGAGCAATCTATATGAAGAAAGGAAATAAAAAGGCATTATTAATCAGTTTAATTATGATTTTAAGTATGATAGTTACTACAATATATCCATCTGTATCTTATGCATCAGAATTAGAAGGCAGTGGGTCTATACAAAGCAATTCAAATAATTTACCAACTGGAGATGGAAAACAAGAAGAAAATAAGAAACCAGAACAGACTCCAGAGGGAGATAAGCAAGAAGAAAATAAGAAACCAGAACAGACTCCAGAAGGGGATAAACAAGAAGAAAATAAGAAGCCAGAGCAAACGCCAGAAGGAGATAAGCAAGAAGAAAATAAGAAGCCAGAGCAAACGCCAGAAGGGGATAAACAAGAGGAAAATAAGAAGCCAGAACAGACTCCAGAAGGAGATAAGCAAGAAGAAAATAAGAAGCCAGAGCAAACTCCAGAAGGAGAGAAACCAGAAGAAAACAAGAAACCAGAACAAACTTCGATAGAGGATGAAAATTTACTTAAGACTTTAGAAGAAGAACTTAATGAAGATAATGAAGACCACGGATTTATCGTAAAAATTAATAATGATGCAATAGAAACAGAGTCAATGAAAAAAATTACATTTAATTTAACTTATACTCCAACATCAAAAGGGATAAAAGCAGGTGACTCAATAACTTTTAAGGTTCCAGATGTATTTAATAAAGTTAATTTAGATTATACAAGTGAATGTTTTGATAAAACAGAGAGTAATGGAGAGTATACGCTTACATTTAGAGAATTACCTAATGGTCAAAGTGTAATGCAAGGAAAAATTGGATTAGAAGCATATGTGAATAAAGTTAATGAAGAAACAAGTGCCAAAATTCATATTGAAACTACTGGAAAGATAGAAAGTGGAAATGGAGATGTGGATATAGAAATAAAACCTGGCGATAAAGAAGACATTGAAGAAGCTAAAGGAACACTTAAGAAGCTTGTTGAAGGAAGAGAGTCAACTACTGTATTTATGCCAGTTAAAAATAAAGATGTAAATTATACTATACAAGTAAATGAAAAAGAAGAAGAATTAAAAGATATTACTTTATATGACGAACTCCCTGAAGGAATGACATTAATAAAAGATTCTGTAAGTATAGTAGCAAGCAATGGAAAAGAAGTAAGTGATTTTAATATTGAACAAGGTGAAAATTCTATTTCAGTTACTTTTGGAGATATAGATAAAGCGTATACTGTTAAGTATAAGGCTAGAATTAGTGATGAAAATGCAAAACATGGTAACAAATATAAGAATATAGCTAGATTAGAATCTGCAGGTAATAAAGTTCAAGAAGATGATGCTATTGTAAGTATATTTGATAGAGGAAATGATTATCTTTTGACTAAGGGGCATTCAGGAGCAACAAATATTACTCAAGTAGGTCAAGTAATCAACTATCAGATTTCAATAAATGATGATAAATCACCAGTAAGTAATGTGGTTATAACAGATAATATACCAGAAGGTATGAGATTAACTACTGCTGGAGAAGCTGGGCATGATTTTAGAGTTGTAGAAGTTCCAATGAATGGTGGCTGGACTCCTTGGAGTAAAGAAAAAATTGCAAATAATATTTCATATAAAACAGAAGAAAAAAGAAATGAAAGTGGGCAAGTAGAAAAAGTTATAACTGGATTTACAATTAATCTTAGTGAGGAAGAAGTAGAATCAAAGTTCTTTATAGCATATACATTAAAAGTTATTAGTATTGAAGATAGTTATACAAATAGAGCTGTTCTTGATGCGAATAATAGTCAAGTAGATAAAAGAGATGAGATAAGTTTTAAGAAGAACTCTGGATTAATAAGTGCCAAAAAAGAGGTTGATAAAAAGGTATTAGATGGAAATGATAACCAAATAGTTAAGTATAAAATAAACATGTCAACTTATGGTGTTTATGATGCAGGGCAAGTAAATATTTTAGATGAAGTAAATCCAAAATTAAAAATATCTAATATAAAATACTCTGATAATCTTGAACTTAAAAAAGAAGCTGAAGATGGAAAAAATACTATAAGATTAGTAAATAAATATGAATTTAAGCAAATAAAAGAAGGTGAACCTGTACAAGGTTGGGTTACATTTGATGCAGATTTTACAGATGTAAAAGTAGGGGAGACTATACAAAATGTAGCTCAGATTAATGGTTCAAGTCCTCCTGGTGTAGAAACTACTAAACAAGGATATGCTTTTGAAGCTAAGAAGGTAGACAGTTCAGATAAAAGTGCTCTTGAAGGTGCAAAATTTAATTTGGAAAATACCTTTGGAATAGTAGTAGTTAAGGATTTAGTTAGTAATGAAGATGGTATAATTGAATCTAGTGTCAAAAATCCAGGAACATATTATTTAGTGGAGACAATGGCTCCAAGTGGATATGAAAAATTAAAGGGTAAAATAAAGGTGGAAATTGATAGAAAAAATATTGGTAAAATTGTTGATATTGGGAATATAGAAAATGTAAAACAAGAAAATATTCCAGTAAATCCATCAGTACCACCAGGTACAGATGAACCAACAGTGAATCCACCAGTGCCACCAAGTACAGATAAGCCAAGTAAACCATCAAGACCATCTGATACAGAGGAAGCAACAATAAATCCACCAATACCACAATCAGAAAACGTGGTAAATCCACCAATACCACCATCAGAAGATGTAATAGAAAAGCCTGTTAAACAAATTGTTCCAATACCAGAAGTAGTAAACCCACCAGTGCCACAGGAAAAGAATAATACAGTAAAAGATAATACTGTAGTAAATCCACCAGTGCCACCAAAGACAGGTGATAGTACTACAATTACTGTAGAAATACTTTTAGGATTAGGAGCTATTGTAGGACTTATTATATTGAGAAGAAAGAAAAACATCAATTAGACCCTAACATTATAAAAATATAAGTAATATTAAAAAATATCTTCTAAAACAATATTTTCAAGTGAGAATATTGTTAGAAGATATTTTTTTTTGGAGTATTATGTAAAAAAACAATCGTTTTTTAGAAGAAAAATCCAAAAAACTATAGACAAAGAGACAGATATAAGATATAATATAAATATAAAATTAAACGAGGCAAAACTAGGGAAACCTAGTCACGCAAAGCTATAGGGGCTAAAGTTTAAATAAACTACGCCAGCCAGTTGCCGAAAAGAGTAAAAATTTCTTTTTGTATATACAAAGATACTCTTGGGTATCTTTTTTATTTTGAAATTTATTACTCCCGGCCTAACTCAAAGGAGGGAATAATATGAAACCAAGTAAAAAATTATTAATCGCTATAATATCAATATTTTTAATAAGTTCAGTTCCAGTAAGTGCACATGCAGATAGTGCAACTTTAAAAAACAATAAAGAAACACTTAGTGAAATAGTGGTTCTTCCAAATGGAAATTACGATAAAAAAGAAGCTAATGCTATGATAAATAGACTTGCTAATATAGATGGAAAATATTTAAATGTATTAAAACAAGATAACTTAAAAATAAAATTATTAAGTGGAAAATTAACAGATGAAAAAGAATATGCTTATTTAAAAGGTGTAGTTCCTAAGGGATGGGAAAATACTGGTAAAACTTGGGATGATGTTCCTGGTTTAGGTGGAAGTACAGTAGCTCTTAGAATAGGATTTAGTAACAAAGGTAAAGGTCATGATGCAATAAACTTAGAATTACATGAAACAGCACACGCAGTAGACCATCTTGCATTAAATGATATTTCTAAATCAGCACAATTTAAACAAATATTTGCTAAAGAAGGGCGTTCTTTAGGAAATGTAAATTATTTAGGTGTATATCCAGAAGAATTCTTTGCTGAGGCATTTGCATATTACTACTTAAATCAAGACACAAATAGTAAATTAAAAGCAGCTTGTCCACAAACTTATAGCTTTTTACAAAACTTAGCAAAATAGAAAATTTATATAAAAAAATTAAGAGATGCTAGTATGCTAGCATCTCTTTTATATTGCGTGAAAAACTAATTAATTTAATCTTATGTATATATTTATTACTGACTTTTATATAATGACTCAATATGTTTATTATGAGATTGAGTTATTATTGTAGGTATAATAGAAACTATTGAACCAATTACTATCAATAGAATTCCTATAATCATATTAATAGGAATAAATTCTTTAAGAATTAGTAATGCCAGTATTGGAGATATTACTGGCTTAAAGAAAAATACTAAAGATGTAAGGCTAGTAGATGTAGCTTCCATTGCCATAAAATAAAGTGCATAACCAACACCTGTAACAAATACAAATACGTAAATCATAGTAGGTATGTTGTGTAAGGTATAACCACTAAAAATAGGTATATTTGCAAATACATGTAGTCCTTTTTTATTTAATATATTTGATATAAAATTAATCTTAGTAAGTAGAACCAATACAAGCATTTCTAAACTACCAAATATAAAGCTGAAACAAGTCACAACTATTCCACCAAATTTTAACGTTTTTCTTTTACCAAAAACAGTGTACATTGAAAAAATAATGGCAGAAGATAGTGTTAAGAATATACCACTAAAAGTTAATTTTGTGTGCAGTGGATTTATAATAACTATAATTCCAAGGACTTCTAATATAAGTGAAATTATATTGTGCCTATAGATTTTTTCCTTTAGAATCAAATAAGCTAGAAGCATAACAAATACTGGATTACAACTAAATAAGACAGCAACTACAGATGTTTTTGTGTTTAGTACAGCTAACTGGTACAATGACATACTTACTACAACACACATAAAACCTAAAAAAGCAAAGTATTTTAAATCTGATTTTGTAATAGAAAGACTAAGGGATTTTAATCTTTTTATAGCAAAAGGTAATAAGACTAAGCCACCAACAAAAAATCTTGATAAGGTTATTTGTATGGGATTAAAGTCATTAGTAACTGTCTTTAGACTAATTTCCATTGAACTAAAAAATAGGGTAGTTAGTATTATATAAACATAACCTTTTTTCAAATCAAACACCTCCTTGTAATTTATACTAGTACTATAAGCTACAATATTCAAGTACATTGGTATAAAATGGTATATAAATATAAGCTATAAAATTATAAGCTACCTTAATATAGAATATAAAATTCTACACTAAGGTAGCTAATTATTTGTAATTATATTTATTTAATTATTTTAAATTGTACAATTTAGATAATTTTTCAAATGCTGGTAGAGAACTCTTAACTTTATCGTAAGATACACAGTATGATACTCTAAAGTGTCCTGGGCAACCAAAAGAAGAACCTGGAACCAATAGTAAATTAAATTGTTTAGCATCAGCACAGAATTTTTTATCATCTTCAATTGGAGCTTTTGGGAATAAATAGAATGTACCACTAGGTTTAACACAAGAAAATCCCATTTCTATTAAGCTATTATATAAAAGGTCAAAGTTCTTTTTGTAAATATTTACATCAACTTCTGCATCTAAGCTTCTTGCAATAACTCTTTGGAAAAGAGAAGGAGCATTTACAAATCCAAGTATTCTATTTGCAACATTTAATGAAGACATAACATCATCAAAATCATCCATTTCTCCATTAGCCACAATATATCCTATACGTTCACCAGGTAGAGACAATGATTTACTATAAGAGTATCCTATAAATGAATTTTTATAGTATTTTAATATACAAGGAACTTTAGCATCATCATAAATTATTTCTCTATATGGTTCATCAGAAATTAAATATATATTTGTATTAAATTCTTTTTGTTTTGTATCTAGTAATTCTCCAAGGTTTTTTAGCAATTCTTCAGAATAAATAACACCAGTAGGATTGTTTGGAGTGTTTATTATTAGAGCTCTTGTCTTTGGAGTAATAGCATTTTTTAGAGCATATAAATCTGGTTCAAAAGTTTCTATATTTGTAGGGACTTCGATTAGTTTTCCATCATAGTTTTCTGTATAATTTTTATATTCACCAAAATATGGTGCAAAAGCAATAACTTCGTCATCAGGATTTAAAAGAGTTTTTAAAATGATATTTAGCCCACCAGCAGCTCCACAAGTCATAACTAAGTTATCTCTTGTAAGGTTTAATCCATTTTTTTTATTTATGTGGCTGGCAATAGCATCTCTTACATCTTCATATCCTGAGTTGTTCATATATCCATGAACTAGATTTGGAGATTCTTCATTTAAAATATCGCTTATAACTGCTTTAATAGTTTCTGGAGGCTCAACACTTGGATTTCCTATACTAAAATCAAAAACATTTTCTTCTCCGTATATATCGGAAAGTTTTTTTCCCTCTTCAAACATGGCTCTTATAACAGAGCTGTTTGCAACTAAAGTTTGCATTTTATTAGATATCATATGTAACACTCCCTTTTATAGATTTATATTGCTTATGTATATATTACCATATTTTTACTGAATTTAGACAATTTTCGAAAAATTATTTGCTTGAAAATATAAACTTTTATATAAAATATATTTATGTATGATGTATATAAAAAATTACAAATTCTAACTAAAGAAGAATTATATTTTATGATAATTTTATAAGGTAGTATAAAAATATACAGTTATAAGGCAAAATATTCTTGACTGTATCAAGTATTTAATATAATATAGTTGATATAGTCAAATATATTATATTAGAATTATAGAGGGGAAATTAAAAATGGATTTTAAAAATTTACAGAATGAGAGTTTATCGTATATTATTTGTTATTTACAAAGGAACTTTAAACTTTATTGTGAAAAATGTCTAAAGCCATATAAGCTTACGAATGGTCTATATTTTTATTTAATTTATATCAATAAGAATAGGAATTGTTCTTTGAATGATATTTCGACGGAATTCGAGGTGGATAAAGCTCATACTACAAGAACTATCTCTAGATTAGAACAAGATGGTTACATAGAAAAGATTCAAAACCCTAATGATAGTAGAGCTTTTCAATTGAGAGTAACAGATAAGGGTGAAGAAGTACTGGGAGATATAAAAAACATATTTTCAAAGTGGGATAGTAATATAAAAAAAGAGTTTTTGGATGAAGAATACAAAGAATTAGTAAAGAAATTACATACAGTAAAAGATATAAAGGCAACAGTGGAGGAAGAATAGGATGTATAGCAACTTATTAAAGTCAATTAAAATTGGAAACTTAGAATTAAAAAATAGAGTATCTTTTGCACCTACAAGTATGGGTCTTAATCTGGAAGAACGAATTAACAAGCTTTGTAAAATTGCTAAATCAGGAGTAGCTTTAATTACTATAGGAGATGTATCAGTTAGACCTAGTTTTCATAAAATGGCTCTAAGCTTATCCAATGAAGATGGAATTAGAGAGTATAAAAAAATTGTAGATGCAATACATGATTCAGGGGCGAAAGTTTCAGCACAAATATTTTGTTCAGATTATGACATAAATTTAATCAGAAATACTATGAAATCGGGAATTACTTCACATGACGAAATAAAAAAAATTATGGATGATGGAGTAAAGGATTATGTAACAAATATGAAAAAAGAAGAAATAAAAAATATTATAGAGTTGTTTAGAGTAACAGCATTGAATGCAAAAAAAGCAGGATTTGATATGATTCAAATTCATGGAGATAGACTTATAGGAAGCTTTTCATCCAGTATATACAACAGTAGAACTGATGAATATGGTGGAAGTTATGATAATAGAAGTAGATTTGCAAGTGAAATAATTAGTAGTATTCGTAATAATATAAAGGATGTTCCAATAGACTATAAACTTGCAATTAGACAAGAAAATCCTCATTATGGCAATGCAGGAGTTTTATTTTCTGAAGTAGAGCATTTTGTAAAAAAATTTGAATCACTTGGGGTAAATAGTTTTCATGTAACATTAGCAAATCATTCCAAATTAGAAGATACCATACCAGTTAATAATCATCCTTATTTTAAAGATGAAGGATGCTTTTTGTATTTAGCTGATGAAGTTAAAAAACACACAAACCTTCCAGTTTGTGGTGTTGGGAAGCTATCTAGTCCAGACTTCATAGAAAGTGTTATATCAAATAACAGAGTAGATATGGTTGCTATGTCGAGACAACTATTGGCAGACAGTGATTGGTTGCAGAAAGTAAGAGAGGAAAGAGTAGATGATATCAAGAAGTGTTGCTACTGCAATAAAAAATGTGCAGATGCATTACAGACACATTCTCAATTTGGTTGTATATTAGATTAATAAAATCTTATAGTAATTGAAAACTTAATGGTATTAAGAAATTTTAGATAAATAATTAACATATAGGAGGATATATCATGAAAAGTTTAATTTTATATTCAAGTTTAACTGGAAATACTAAAAAAATTGCTCAATCTATATATGATACAATGCAAGGCGAAAAAGAAATTAAAAATATCAGTGAAGTAACTGATAATAATGTTGACTATGAAAAATATGATATAATATTCTTGGGATATTGGGTAGATAAGGGTATTTGTGATAAAAATTCAAAACTAGTCTTTGAAAATATTCACAACAAAAAGCTAGCTTTATTTGGAACAATGGGAGCAAATACAAAGGGTAACTATGGAATTAACATTATGGACAAAGTGAAAGATGTCTTTTCGAAAGATAATGAAATAGTTGGGTCATTTATATGCCAAGGAAAGATTGCAGAAGGTTTAAAGGTAAAATATGAAGAAATGCTAAAGCTTCATCCTGAAAATGAACATATTCGTGAGCAATTAAAAGGTCATGAAGAGTCTCAAAGTCATCCAGATGAGCAAGATGTATCTGAAGCTGTTAGATTTACAAAAGATATAATGGCTAAAGTTAGTGATATGTAATAGTTTAAATTAGATAGAAAGGGAGTTTGCAATATGAAAGAGAGTAACGATATTATAATTTCAGTTGGCTCTAAGCAAAGACTGCAAAATACAATTGCAATAAAACTTTGTTTAGAGCCTAATAGATAAAGATAATATTTAGGCTAAATTGTTTTTGTGCAGTCTTTGCTTTTATTTACAATTAAAAATGTAGATGGGAGCAGAGTATTATGAAGTATGAAAAAGCACAAAATATATTGCCAGAAGAGATACTTGAATTAATTCAAGAATATACAGATGGTAGTTATTTATATATACCACGAAAGTCTGAAAATAAAAAAGCTTGGGGCGAAAATAGTGGTTCAAGAAATATCTTGAAAGAAAGAAATAGGGAAATACTTGATAAGTACAATAAAGGTATTTCTGTTAAAGAACTTACAAAAGACTACTATTTAACGGAGCATAGTATAAGACGAATAATCAGAGAAGAAAAAAGTGATTGAAAATAGAATATTAATGTTCTAAAGATAGATTTATATAACAAAAAATTAAGAAGAGACTTTTTAACAAAGTCTCTTTTTTCGTACAAAATTAGTACAGGTTTGTTTATGAACTTGAGGGATAATCTATTTAAATGGTATGATTTTATTGAGGAATTTCTAAATTTTAAGAAGAGGAATAGAACAATGAGTATTTTAAATGTAAATAATATAAGTTATGGATTTGGAGATAGAACATTATTTAAAGACATATCTTTTAGATTGTTAAGAGGAGAGCATGTAGGTCTTGTTGGAAAAAATGGCGAGGGAAAATCTACATTTATGAATATAATAACAGGTCAGCTAATTCCAGATAGTGGTGATATACAATGGAGTAGTAAAGTAAGAGTTGGATATATGGATCAACACACTAAACTAGAAAAAGGTAATACAATAAAAGATATTTTAAGAGAATCTTTTAAGGAACTTTTTTATATGGAAAGTGAAATGAATAGCATATACAGTAAAATGGGAGAAATGAATGAACATGAGATAAATAAGTCTCTTGAAAAAGTTGCAAATATACAAGAATTTTTAAATAACAATGAATTTTACAATATTGATTCAAAGATAGATTCAATTGCCCTAGGTCTTGGGTTTAGACATATTGGACTTGATAGAGATGTTTCAGAATTGAGTGGAGGTCAAAGAACAAAGGTATTATTAGGCAAATTATTGTTAGATAAACCAGATATATTGCTTTTAGATGAACCTACAAACTATTTGGATGAAGAACATATAGAATGGTTAAGAAAATATCTTCAAAATTATGAAAATGCATTCATATTGATATCACATGATTTGGAGTTTTTAAATAGTGTTGTGAATGTGGTGTGTCATCTTGAAAATATGACATTGACAAGATATATTGGTAATTATGAAAATTTTCAAAAGATGTATAAAGAAAACAAGAGAAATTTAAGAATAGCTCAAGAAAAACAAATTAGAGAAATATCAAAGCTAGAAGAATATATTGCAAAAAATAAAGTTAGAGCATCAACCAGTAAGATGGCAAAATCAAGACAGAAAAAATTAGATAAAATAGAAAGAATAAGTATATCAAAGGAAAAAGTAAGACCTCACTTTGACTTTAAAATATCCAAAAAATCTGGGAAAATGATATTTGAAGCTAAGAACTTAGTTATAGGATATGAAACAGCATTAAGTAAACCTATAAATTTAATTATGGAAAGAGGAGAAAAGGTAGCTTTAATAGGTGCAAATGGCATAGGAAAATCAACCTTATTAAAAAGCTTGATTGGAATAAATAAACCAATAAGTGGAAGTATTGAAGTAGGAGAAGAACAAAATGTTGGATATTTTGAACAGGAAGTTAAAGAAATAAGTGATAAAAAACTTATTGATGAGGTGTGGTATGAATTTCCAACATACACAAGATATGAAATAAGAAAAATGCTATCAAGATGTGGTTTAACTAATCAACATATAGAAAGCAAGCTTTCTATATTAAGTGGTGGAGAACAAGCTAAAGTAAGGTTATGTAAACTTATAAATAATCCTAGTAATATATTAATACTAGATGAGCCAACAAACCACTTAGATTCTGAAGCAAAGGAAGAACTAAAAAAAGCTTTAATATCATATGAAGGCAGTATAATTTTAGTCTGCCATGAGCCAGAGTTTTATAATGATATAGTTAATAAAATTTGGGATTGTGAGAAGTGGGCAATTAATTATTTAATATGATAGAAAATCTTATACGACTTGTTATATCTTTTATCAATTTTAATATAAGACAGGCTAATTTGACTTTTGGACTGAGAAAGATATGAAAAGACTAAATTAATAGAAAGGCATGGCATTTATTTGCGATGCCTTTTTTAATAGAATCAAAAAAATGATAAAAATACTTGACTGTAAACCATGTTTATACTGTATCTTATATAATAATCAAGCAGTTTTAGATACACACAAGGAGGAGATTATTACAAAGTGTGGTATTATTGAGAATGGAATATTGGCGAATAAAATAATGAAATAAAACATTAAAGAAGACTTAGAGCAATAAAAAAGAAAGATATTAGGTAATTCAATAAATCGAAAGGTGGTGTTTAAAAATGATAATTAAAGAAGTTGAAGAAAAAACTGGACTAACACGTTCTAATATTCGATTTTATGAGAAAGAAATGCTAATTCAGCCCATTCGTAATGAGAGTAATGGTTATAGAGAGTATTCAGATGAAAATATAGAGGACATCAAAAAAATTGCATATTTACGTACATTAGGGATTTCTATTGATGATATTCGTAATATTATACTTCAGCAAATATCTTTATATGAGATTGTTGAAAAACAGGAACAAGTTCTCAAAACTCAAATATATGATTTGGAAAATGCAAAAACTATGTGTGAAAAAATGCTTAAATTTAATGAACTAAGTTATCTAAATTTAAAAGTAGAAGAATATATAACTGAGATACCAGAATATTGGAATGAAAATAAACATACTTTAAAACTGGACTCTGTAAGTTTCTTATATATGTGGGGAGGAAATATTACATGGGGAATTATAACCATTGCTTGTTTACTGATTGCAATCATAGCATTTCCAAAACTGCCAACTCAAATTCCTGTGCAATGGAATAATGGTATAGCCAATAGTGTAGATAAAAAATTTATTTATGCTTATCCAATTATTTGTGTTGTATTCAGATTTATTTTACGTCCATTTACATGTAGATGGTTACAAATACGAGCTTTCTATAGTGATACTATTGCAGATTATTTGACAAACTTTTTATGCTTTGTAGCTTTATCCGTAGAAGTATTTTCAATATTTTTTGTCTACAATATTGTCAAGAACGTTACAGTTATTCTTTTTGTAGATACCTGTGTATTTATGATTTTATTACTAGTATGATGGAATAAAATATACCAAAAAACAAGCAACTCTCAAAAAATGAGTAAGGAGTGAACTTACTTTCCATAAAGAATTTAGGGTACGTGCTAAGGTACATTTTCCATGTTGATGAAGTAAGATAAAAGCAAAAGCTTACTTTAGCATCATTTGTTTAAATTTTGATAGCGAAATAAAAAAGAATGCCAGAGTTGATAAAAATATAGTGTTTATGAGGATTCTGGCATTTTGTATATTCATATTTAAAAACTTTGCTTATTGAGAATCAGTGGAAAATTATTATTTTTATTGGAAAAGCTAATAATTCAGACTTCAATCTCTACATGTTATCTCTCTACATATTATCTAAAAAAGCTAAGAAATCAACTTTGTATATTTTTCGTGGTCTACCTCTTTGATTATCCAGTTTTGTGTTTACAATAGTTGCAATACCAGCCTTATATAAGATACTTAGGATTCTATTTGCACTTCTAAGAGTTATATTCATATAGTCTGATAATATTTCTGCTGATACATTATTTGAATTTCTATCATTAATCATACTCATAATTTTAGATACATTTACATTAGATAAAGGAATGAAAGAAGCAACTTTATTAGCTATTGAACTTTCTTCCAGGTCATTAGAATTTTTATTTGAATATAAAGGTCCTATTATATTATTAGTGTCATTTACTATAAACGTACAATTTCCACCTAGAGAAGCTGATTTACTATTTGCCTGACGAGCGTTCTGTTCTGCATGAATATTTGTGTTGCCAATTCCCCAACCAATATTTAAGCTATACTTGATTTCTTTTAAGTCTTCTGAAATAAAAAATTCTGTATAATCCTTAGTCATATTATTTAGCATTTCTTTAGTAGTATGTATTTCTATTTTCATGTCATTTTTTTTGACTTGAACTCCATAGAACCCATTTCTTGATAAAGAATTTAAGATAGTATTGTATATTTGATTTTGTATCTCATCATTTTTAAATATTAGGTCATCATTTATATACTCTGAGCTATTTATTGTGACTATACAAGTTGCAGATTTATTTTTATCTAAATTTTTTAATGTTATTTCGTTTATTACAGATTTAAATGTGTTTAAGATTGATTCAGTAGATGGCACCATATAAATACAATCATATCCAAGTCCATTTAATTCACAATTAATTATATAATTTCTAGTAATAGAAAGGTTAATCTTATTATTTTTTAATAAATCTAAGTGTATCTCCAATAATTTATCATTTAATTTTTTAAAGTCATATACAGGTTGAGGAATATTGAAATCTCTAATTGTATATGGACAGTTTTTAGAATCTATCAATGAATAGATGTCATAATAGTTATTATCTTCTCTTAAAAAATCAATAAATGATTTTGTAAAATCAATCTCTCTTTTACTATTTAATAGTTTAAATAAGTATTTATAAAAATCTCTTTCATCAAGCTTTAAGAAACTTAATGGGACCTTTATATCCTCTATATTTATTATAAGCTCACTATATGGAATTAGACCACTACAAACAAATCCATCAAAATTATCTACTTGTTCATTATATATATTTGGCAAATTACTAAAAGGATTTTCGCCTTTTAGTTCAATGTATGTAATTTCGCAAATATCTTTTAATTCTTCGAGAGCTTGTTTAAAGTTATCTGCCATAAAATAAGATGTTGTTAAAAAGCCAATCTTATATTTCATAAAACCTCCTTTAAAATTTCGAAAGTATTGTAACTAATTATCAATTTATAACCTCATTTTATAATAGTAGATAAAAAGCGTCAATTTATTTTACAAAGTAAAAATTAAAAGAAAAATCAGAAAATAAAAAATATACTGAAAAATGTTGACTGATGAAAATGATTGTGTTATTTTGTAATTAAGGACTAGTCTTTTAAAATTTCCTAAAGTATAAACTCAGCTTTTAGGAAAAAAATTTTATTCAAAAATAAAGGAGATTATTATGATTACATATTTAAAGGAGATTTCTAAATTTGTTGACGAGAATAGAGAAGAAATAATTTCACTGTGGAAAGAGATTGTTAATATTGAAAGCTATACAAACTGTAAAGAGAGTGTAAATAAATTGGCTGATAGATTAAAATGTGAGTTTGAAAAAGAAGGATTAGATTGTGATTTAATAGATGCTGGAAATAATGGCAGTACATTAATAGGTACACTTGGTTCTAACAGAAATAAGAAACCAATAATTTTTTCAGGGCATATGGATACTGTCTTTGAAATAGGTACATTTGGAGAAAATCCATTTAAAATAATGGAAGGAAAAGCATATGGGCCAGGTGTGTTAGATATGAAAGGTGGAATAGTAATTTCTTTATATGTTATCAAAGCTTTAAATAAGATAGGATACAAAGATAGACCAATAAAAATAGTCTTTTCAGGTGATGAAGAGATAGGACATAAGGATTCAAATGGAGGAGACATTATATTAAAAGAAGCAAAAGGTGGTCTATGTGCATTCAATATGGAAACTGGGTTGGTAGATAATAGCTTATGTGTAGGTAGAAAAGGAAGAATCGGGTGTAATATAAATGTAAAAGGTGTAGAAACACATGCAGGAAATGATTTTGAAGGTGGAAGAAATGCAATAGAAGAAATGGCTAATAAGATATTACAAATACAAAAATTGACTAATCTTGAAGTTGGGACTACAGCAAGTGTAAGTATAATTAAAGGAGGAAGAGTATCAAATTCTATTCCTGAAGATTGTAGTATAGAAGTAGACCTTAGATTTGAAAAAGTAGAAGAAATGGAGAATGTTAAAAAAAGAATTCAAGAAATATGTGAAGATACTTACATAGAAGGAACCTCTACATATGTTGATTTTATAAGTGAAATGATGCCATTTGAAACTACAGAGGATGTTATGAAGTTTCACAAATTTGTAAATACAGTATCAAAAGAAAATGGGTTTGGTGAAATAAATTCTAAGAGACTTGGAGGAAGTTCAGATGCTAGCTATTTAACTATTGCAAACGTTCCTGCGATATGTTCTTTTGGAGTAAAGGGAGAATGGAATCATACATCAAGAGAATATGCATTAGTAGATTCTATGTTTGAAAGGGTAAAATTGATTTCTACGATTGTTTTAAATTTAGATAAATTTGATATATAAAAGGGGGATTTTATATGGATACAACAGCTGGAGATAATAAGGTAACATGGAAAGGATATATGTCTTTATTTGTATTGATAATACTATTTTCTGGTATTTTTAAGGAGAGTCAAGGATTTCTAAAAGCTTTAGACTTTGCTAACTTAACTGGCTCATTTGGTACTATTTCAGATGGCGTAGACTTTATGGGAAAGGGTGGAACTGGTGCAAAGGATGGTTTTTTATTTGCACTTACTTTAATACCAACTGTGTGTTTTGCTGTAGGACTTATTGATGTAGTTGAATCTATGGGAGGGATGAAAGCTGCATCAAAAATATTTAATCCATTACTTAAACCTTTACTTGGGATACCTGGAATAGCGGGTATAGCATTTGTATCTTCATTTACTAGTTCAGATGTAGCCTCAATAATGACAAAAGAATTATGTGAAAGCGGAGAAATAACGGATGATGAAAGAACTATATTTGTAGCTTATCAATATGCTGGTTCAGCAGTTATATTAAATACAATAAATACTCAAGCTCCACTTTTGCCAATAGCATTATTGGCATTAGGTCCAATAATACTTATAGAGATATTCTGTAAGATACTTGGTGCCAATCTAGTTAGACTAATTATAAATATAAAAAATAAAAAGAATAAAAATAAGGGGGCTGCGTAATATGAGTCAACAAAATACTGGAAGTACAATTGTAAATAGTAAACCAAAAAAAACTGTTGTTGAAACATTTATGGGAGGCGCAAAAAAAGGTTTTTACATAGGTGTTGAACAAATATTGCCAGCCATGATAATGGGGTATGTAATAGTACAATTTCTACAATTGACTGGTCTAGTTGATATTTTAGGAAATGTTTTTGGTCCAGTAATGGGGATTTTTGGACTACCTGGAGAATCAGTCGTAGTTTTGATAGCGGCTTTCTTTGCTAAGGCAGCAGGAGCAGCTACAGCCGCAAATTTATTTGCACAAGGTATAATTACAGCATCACAAGCAACTATTTTGATTATGCCATGTATGTTAATGGGTACTCTAGTTGGTCATTACGCTAGAATAGTTCTTGTAGCTAATACTAGCACTAAGTATAGAATGTTACTATTAGCAGTTCCTATATTTGATGCAGTGGTAGGTATGTTGATAGTTAGAGTTTTACTTACTTTTATGGGATTAATGTAAAAATTAAATAAAACTAACATAATAATGTCATGATGATGTACTAATTAAAAAATGATATGTTAATTAAAAAAGAAGTTTACTAGTATAGTAGTAAACTTCTTTTAGATTTTCTATGTTTTTAGAGTTTTTTTTAAAACTTTCTATGTTTTGTTTTAATATCTTTAAATCAACAATAAATTAAATTCATTTTTAGTTAATATCAATATAAATTTATTATGATTTTATTTTTAAAGTACAATATGTTTTGAATTTTCTCGTATATCTACTTCAATGACTTTTTCTATTGTATCTCCTCTAAAGCCTAGTAAATTACTTGTTAAGTTTGCAGTAGAACAAGAGTGGTTAGGTATGATTCTTATCCTATCACCTATTTTTATATTAGTTTTTCCATTTACTTTAATTTTACCAACTTCTTCTGAAAGTGAATCAATAATAAGTTCTGGATGTCCACAAACTATACCATAGCCAACAATACTACTATTTCCATGAGCACCCTTATCTAGTCCAAGGCATTTACTTCCACAATCAACTAAATAATATCCATCACTATTTTTTGATATTACAGTACATACGACAGTAAGAGCACACATCTTTTCAGTAGCACATCCTAAAGCTATTTGTATAGCATCATAATATACATAGTTTCCAGGTCTTACAGCAGTGATAGTTTTAGAAGTGGCTTCAGTTTCAACTGTTGGAGTGCTTCCAGAAGCTACAATATCTATATTAAATCCATTATCAGTTAATAATTTAGATGCCTTTTCCATAGCAGAATTTTCTTGAACACAAACATCTGGTACACCTTCTGGAGAACTGCAACCGTATACTTGACCTGGATGTGAGCTTATTCCAACAATCTTTATACTTTCTAGTTTTGAAATTTCAATAGCAAGTTCTACTACTTTTTCTGGTTTAACACCAAAACGGTGTAATCCGCAATCTACAATAAGAAGTAGTTTACATTCAATTTTAGCTAGAGAAAAAGCCTTGCTGTAAGCTCTTGCACATTCTATATTATCTGTGGCACATATTAAATTTATTTTTGAAGCCATGGTTACTACCCTATTTATATTTGCATCTCCCATGTAAGGGTAAGCCAACATAATATCTTTAAAGCCAGCATTTATCAAAGCTTCAGCTTCATCAAGAGTTCCAACAAGAAATCCAGTAGCACCTGCATCTTTTTGAAGTTTTGCAATATATGTACTTTTATGAGTTTTAAGCATAGGCCAAAGCTGTTTGTTATTCTTTGTACAAATTTCTTGTATTGTATTTATATTTTCTTCTAACTGGTCTAAATCTAGTAAAAAGCTTGGTGTAGCAATTTCTGAAATTTTCATATTGTTTACCACCTTTCAATAAAAATAAAATCAATCACAGGTCTTAATTTTACGATATTAATAAATATTATGATAAGATTAATTTTATAATATAAATATCTTCTAATTATATTATAGAACCAGTATGAGGTTAGAGCAATATTTATTTAGATTAATTAGAATTTTCAATATATTTATTGGTTATCAAATTATGTAACTATTAAACTGTATATATAATAATGTTTTATTTTTGTGGTTTTACTTAAAACTGTTTGAGTTTTATTTAATAGGGTATTTTAAATAGGTGAAAATTTTATTTCAGCATAAAAAACTTATATTATAAATTTTGGAGGTAGCAAATATGAGAAAAGTGGTACTTTATATTGCAATGAGTTTAGATGGTTATATAGCAGAAGAAGATGGTAGTGTAGCTTTTTTAGATGAAGTAGCTTCAGATTCTCAACAGGAAGATTATAATACTTTTTACGATACAATTGATACAGTTATTATGGGAAATTCAACATATACACAAATAATAAATGAACTAAGCCCAAATGAATGGTTTTATAAAGGGAAAGAATGTTATGTGTATTCAAAGACTACTAGTGGAGTTAATGAAAATGTAAAGTATACCAATTTGGAACCTAAAAAACTAATTGAGCAAATTAGAGCAGAGAAAAATGGGAAAGATATCTGGATAATTGGAGGAAGTGAAATAGTAGAATTATTTACAAAAGATAATCTAATTGATGATTATTTTGTATATGTATTGCCAATAATATTAGGTAGAGGAATTCCATTATTTAAAGCTGGAATACAGAGAACAAACTTAAATCTTAAAAAGGTTAGTAATATAGAACAACTTGTAAAATTAGAATATAGTAAAAAACAAGTATAAAGTATGTGCTGGCTTGTTATCATTTTATAAAATAAAGTATTTAAAAACTTAAATTATATATGAATTGACATTACTTGTCAAATATGGTAACATATAAGCGACTTATCGGAGGGTGTATTAAAAAGAATATGCTGGAGAAGAGAGTGCACTAACTCTTTTCTCCTTTTTTTATAAAAGCAAGTATTCATAAGCTTGGCATTACTACATAATAATTACACTGTCTCAAAAATTAAGAAAGGAGTAGAATATGAAATTAATTTTAAATTATTTAAAAAATTATAAGTTATTAATAGCATTAAATATACTGGCTATATTTAGTTTTGCATTAGTTGAATTAGGTATACCAACAATAATAGCTAAAATAATTGATAATGGTATTGCAAATCAAAACACAACTTACATAAAACAAATGGGAATAGTAATAGTTGTTATTTCTATTATAGGAGTTGTAGGTAGTGTATTATTGGGTTATTGTTCTGCAAAAATATCAACAGGAGTAACTAGAGATATAAGAAATGATATATTTAAAAAATCTCAAGAATTTTCACACACTGAATACAATAAATTTGGGATTTCTTCAATGATTACAAGAACTACAAATGATGCATTTCAAATTCAACAATTTGTAAATATACTTCTTAGAACAGCTTTATTAACTCCAGTCATGTTTATTATAAGTATAATCATGACAATTAGAACAAGTGTAGAGCTTTCTTTGGTATTAGCTATATCAGTTCCTTTTATAATTATTGGAGTAGCAGTAATAGCAAAAATTTCTCAATCAATATCGTCTAAACAACAAAAAGGACTGGATAAACTAAACCTTATATCAAGAGAAAATTTAACGGGAATAAGAGTAATCAGAGCATTTGGGAATGATGACTATGAGACAAAAAGATTTGAAGAAACAAATACATATTATGCTAATGTTTCTAAAAAATTGTTTAAGCTTATGTCAATTACTCAACCCGCATTCTTTTTATTATTAAATATAGCTGTTTTGGCTGTGTTTTGGATTTCAAGTGAAAAAATAAATATTGGAGAAATTCAAGTTGGACAATTGGTTGCATTTTTGGAATATCTTTTCCATGCTATGTTTTCAATTATGCTTTTTTCAATGGTATTTATCATGTATCCAAGAGCAGAAGTTTCAGCAAATAGAATAAAAGAAATTTTAGAAGAAGAACCACTTATAAAAAATCCTAAAAATGGAGTAAAAGATACTGAAAATAAAGGACTTATAGAATTTGACAATGTAACATTTACTTATCCAGATGGAGAAGCTTCTGTGCTTAAAGATATTTCGTTTACTGCAAAGACTGGTGAAACAGTTGCCTTTATAGGTAGTACTGGTAGTGGAAAAAGTACCTTAATTAACTTGATACCTAGATTTTATGATGTAACAGAAGGTAGTATTAAGATAAATGGAGTAGATATAAGGGAATATGACTTAAAGGCTTTAAGAAAAAAGATAGGGTTTATACCTCAGAAGGCATTGCTTTTTACTGGTAGTATAGCAAATAATATTAGATTTGGTAAAAATAAAGCAGGAACATCAGAATTAGAACATTCAGCCAAAGTTGCACAGGCATATGAGTTTATATCAAAAAAACCTAGAAAATTTGATGAATTAATTAGTGAAGGTGGAGCTAATGTATCTGGAGGTCAAAAGCAAAGACTTTCTATTGCCAGAGCTATTATAAGAAAACCTGAAATATATATATTTGATGATAGCTTCTCTGCATTAGATTTTAAGACTGATGCAATACTTCGTTCTAAGCTAAAAAAAGAAACAAAAGATGCAATTGTATTGATTGTTGCACAGAGAATTAGCTCAATTATTGATGCTGATAAAATTGTAGTACTAAATGAAGGACAAGTTGTTGGAATGGGAACTCATAAGGAATTATTGAAAAATTGTGAAATATACTATGAAATTGCAACATCTCAGTTGAAAAAGGAGGAATTGGAATAATGAAAAAGTCTAAAGGTTTTAAAAAAACAATTGGTAGACTTCTTCCATTTGTAAAGCAATATAAATTTTCATTTATTATAGCTATTATATGTATAATTTTAGCAGCTACTATGAATGCAATTGCTCCTAAAACAGAGGGATTAATAATAACACAATTAACTAAAGATGTAATTCGTATAGCAAAAGGAATACCAGGAGCATCTGTGAATTTTAACTATGTAGTAAAAATTTTGGCACTCTTAGCATGTATATATGTTGCTAATGCAATTTTTACGTATGCTTCAAGTTTTTTACTTACAAATGCTATTCAAAATACGATGAGAGACTTAAGAAATGAAGTAGAAAATAAGATAAGAAAACTGCCTATTAGTTACTTTGACAGCAATAGTTTTGGAGATGTACTAAGCCGTATATCAAATGATGTAGATACAATATCAAATGCCTTACAACAGAGTTTTATGCAAATTATTAACTCAATTTTAGTAATAATTTTGGCAATTTCTATGATGTTTACAATTAATGTATATATGGCATTTATAGCTCTTTTTATAATTCCAATTAGTTATTTTGTATCTAAGTTTATAGTAAAAAAATCACAAAAGCGATTTTCATTACAACAAAATGCTCTTGGAAAATTAAATGGAAAAGTACAAGAGATGTATACTGGATTTAATGAAATAAAATTATATGGTAAAGAAGAAGACTCTATAGAAGAATTTAAAAAAGTAAATCAAGAACTTTGTGAAAATGGATTTAAGGCACAATTTATATCAAGTATGATGAATCCAATGGTTTCATTAGTAACTTATTTTGGAATTGCAGCAGTAGCAGTAGTTGGTTCTATATATGCAGTGAGTGGAGGGATAACAGTTGGAAATTTACAAGCATTTGTACGTTACATATGGCAAATAAATCAGCCTCTTTCACAGATGACACAATTATCAACTGTAATACAATCTTCTTTTGCAGCAATAGAGCGTGTATTTGAAATTTTGGATGAAGAAGAGGAAACTCCTGATGTTGAAAATCCAGTTAAGATAGAAAATGTACAAGGAAATGTTACATTTGAACATGTGAATTTTGGATATGGAGAAAGTGAGACTTTAATAGAAGATTTAAATGTAGAAATAAAAAGTGGTCAAATGGTAGCTATTGTTGGTCCTACTGGAGCAGGTAAAACAACATTAATAAACTTATTGATGAGGTTTTATGATGTAAAGGGAGGAGCTATTAAAGTAGATGGAGTAGATATCAGAAATATGAGACGTGAAGATTTACGTTCAATGTTTGGAATGGTACTTCAAGATACATGGTTATTTAATGGTACTATTTTTGAAAATATAGAATATGGTAGATTTGGAGCTACTAAGGAAGAAATTATACAAGCAGCAAAAGTAGCAAATGTACATCACTTTATAACTACACTTCCAGATGGCTACAATATGTTTTTAAATGAAGAAGCATCTAATATATCGTTGGGAGAAAAACAACTTTTAACTATAGCTAGAGCTTTTATATCAGACCCTTCAATATTGATATTAGATGAGGCTACTAGTTCTGTTGATACTAGATTAGAATTGATGCTTCAAAAGGCAATGAGAAATCTTATGAATGGTAGAACTAGTTTTGTTATAGCACATAGACTTTCTACAATTCGTAATGCTGATTTGATTTTGGTTATGAATAATGGAAGTATTATAGAGCAAGGTAATCATGATGAACTAATGGAAAAAGGCGGATTTTATGAGAAGCTTTATAATAGCCAATTTGCAGATACAGAATCTGAATAGTAAAATATCTGCATGAATAATAGCTAAAATTTAAATTGATAATGTTAGAATTGAAAAGAGTATCAGCAAAGTTATTTTTTAATAAAATTACTGATACTCTTTATATTTAAGCTTAAAAATATTTATATTTGACAATTAATCTTGTTATATCTGATAGCTAGAATTGCAGTATTTTTCTTTTTTACCTTTTTGTTCTCTGACATATAATAACTCACTTAACTTATCGATGTAATAACAATCATCACTTATGCGAATTAAACTAGTTAGATAATATCCGTCTTTACTTCGAGGAATTTTTTTGTTTATAGCTAAGTCAATAGCTGTCTTTGCTGCCTCAAAATGTTTTAAGTGTGTATGACCTTCTTCAAAATTCTTTCTAGTATTATAAACTACATAACCTTTTTTAACTTGAAAAACTATAAATTCTTTTTTTTCATATATTTTATTAAACATTTAATCAGCCTTTCTCAAGATAGTTTTATAGTATAACAATAGAAGCTTCTAAAAAATTTTATAAAGAGTATAAATATTATGTAAATTATAGACCTAAAGGCTATAATTTTATAAAGATAAATTTTTTATTACTTATATGTTAATTCATAGAAGTTAAAAGTAAATTATCTTTAAGTTAAACAAAAGTAAAATAAAAGACTAGTTATAATATTTATATGAAAAAGTACAAAATATAGTATAAAAATATAGAAAAATTAAATTATTTACTTGCAGTTTCTAGTTCCGTAAGTATATTTACCTTGAGATATATTATCATCATGAAAATATATTCTCTCACAAACTTTATCACCCCATAGAATATTTTTTGTTATTTTATGTGATGTATCTCCTGTAAATACCTCAGCAACAGTGGTATCAGTAACATCACAATAAAGGGATGCAAACTGCTTAAACCAAGGATTTTCTTCAAAGCGTGAAAGCCAGGAAGCTCCATAAGGACAGTGTAACTCTTCAAATTCAGGAACCCAACCTAAAAATGGAACATCAGTTATACTAGCAATATTGTCAGCAATCAATTCATCTCCATTTTCATTGGCTCTTTCTCTCATAGAAATAGCTCTTTCTTCTGATCTTTCAAACAAAACTTTTTTTAATATTTCAGCAGTTTTTTCATTTCCAAATTCCTCAACTAATACTTTGGTAAAATAAAAATATAAATCACCAAAATGTTTACAAGCCATACGAACTTCTTCAATAGCATAATCTTTGTCAATAGTTTCATTAGTTACAGTATCTTTGTTCAAAAAAATCACTCCTTAAAATAATAGTAGTTACATTATAATTATAGAGTATTTTTTATAAATAAGAAATTGATTTGAGATAAATAACATTTTAGTAAATGTAAATAGATTATTAAAATAATTTATTATTACAAAAATCTTCTAAATTGATGTATTTAGGAGTCTCCATATGAATAAGTGTTGTTTTGTAAATATCTTCAGTACATCCATTAGATATATTATTAAAAATATCTGTATGCTCTTTTAATGTTGTTTCTAGTCTTCCCTCATGTGATAATGAATCAAGAGCTAATTTTTTTATTCTGTACATATAGCTGTTGAACATCTTATCAAATTCAGTATTTTGAGCATATGAGACGATTGTTGTGTGAAATAAAGTATCATATTCTGCAAATGTGTTTAAATTCTTATCACTTGATACAATCTCTTTTTGTTTATCTAAAAGATACTTTAATTTATCTATAGTTTGAATTGCTCTAGGCTCTTTGTATTGGCTCGTAATCAAAAAAGTACAAAATCCTTCTATTGCAGAACGTATTTGAAATATCTCTACAATTTCATTGGCTGTGATTTGATGAATTTTGAAACCCTTACTTGGAATGATATCTATAAAACCATCTTGACTGAGTCTTTGAAGAGCATCTCTTATAGGAGTTCTTGAGATTCCTATTTCACTTGCAAGCTTTGTTTCAGAATATATTTCATTTTCTATTATTTCACCAGATAGTATTAATTCTTTTAAATAGTCATATGCTTGTTCTTGTAATCTTTTAAATGTAGCCATATTTTACCCCTCCTAAACAATGTAAAAATACAAAAACTTATATAATGTTAAGAATACAACATAGTAAAATTAAGGTCAATCCTTTGAAATTTAAATTATATATTGGTTGATATGGCGATATAAATAAAGGTTTAGTTGAATGATACTTAATTATTGATAAAAATAGTTGATATAAAGAAAAATAATTAATATAAAGTATGATTAAATATAATATAAAAATAGTGTGGTTTATTTAACATAAATAGTATGCGTTAAATATAATGATTATAGATAAAATCTATTATATAAATCTAAAAATCGTGTTTTATTGTTAAAATAAATACTTTTATATTTTATATTGACCGGTATACTGGTGTGTAGTATACTTTAAATCATAAAAAACGTTTTCAAAAATATGAAAATATGGAGGGGTATATAATGAAATTAGGATTTATCGGATTAGGAATAATGGGAAAACCAATGGCCAAAAACTTACTAAAAGATGGATGTAATCTTTTAGTATATGACATTAATAAATGTGCTGTAGATGAGCTTGTATCGTATGGTGCAAAATATGCAAGTCTTTCAGAAATAGGTGAAGAGTGTGAGATTGTATTTACAATACTTCCAAATGGAGCTATTGTTCAAGATATATTATTTGGAGCTAATGGTTTAACAAATACTTTAAAAGAGGGAAGTATAATTGTAGATATGAGTTCAGTTACACCTACAGAATCTATGTTATGTGCAGAAAAATTAAAGCAAATGAACTTAGAATTTATAGATTCGCCAGTAAGTGGAGGTGAACCAAAAGCAATTGATGGAACACTTGCTTTTATGGCTGGTGGTAAAGAAGAGGTATATAAAAAAGTAGAGCCATTCTTTAATATAATGGGAAGTTCAGCTATCTTAATTGGAGATAATGGTAGTGGAAGTGTTACAAAACTTACAAATCAAGTAATAGTTAATCTTACAATAGCAGCAGTATCTGAAGCATTTGTACTTGCAGCCAAAGCAGGAGCAGACCCAGATAAAGTGTACAAAGCGATAAGGGGAGGTTTAGCTGGCAGTACAATATTGGATGCAAAAATACCAATGATTATGAATCGTGATTTTAAACCAGGTGGGAAAATATCTATCAATCTAAAAGATATAAAAAATGTAATGCAGACAGCACATAATTTGGATGTGCCACTACCTATGACAAGTCAGCTATTAGAAATTATGCAAACATTAAAAGTACATGGACACTTAGAAGATGACCATGGTGGAATAGCTCAATATTTTGAAAAATTAGCAGGTGTTGAAATAAAAAAACACAATAACTAATGGCAAAGATATTGATGATATAGTAGATATGTATTATAAAAATTAGATTTAGATTATATTATACAGAGATGATAGAGTTACAGTATCATAATAAAAGAAAAAATAAGGTCAAGAGATAATAAAGTAAATTATAAAGGGGAAAAGATTATGATTACAGGATATGGACTTTTGATAGCATTTATTATATCTATAGGAATTTTGCTTGTGTCAATTATCAAGTTTAAAGTAAACCCATTTTTGGCATTACTTATAACATCAATAATTACAGGATTTATGGTTAAAATGCCTATAAATGAAATTTCAACTACAATATCAACTGGATTTGGAAATACATTAGGTAGTATTGGTATTGTAATTGGACTTGGAATAATATTTGGAAATATACTTTCAGAATCAAGAGCAACAGAATCTATTGCAAAGGGATTGTTGGCTAGAACTGGAGAAAAAAATAGTGCGTTAGCTATAACTACAGCAGGATTTTTAATTTCAATTCCAGTGTTTATGGATGCTGCATTTGTTATAATGATGCCTATAGTTAAATATGTTTCGAGAGTAACTAAGAAGTCTCTTATGGTTTTTGTATGTGCATTAGGCGTTGGTACAATAGTAGGTCATGCACTTGTAATACCAACACCAGGGCCTTTAGCTGTTGCAGCAAATGTAAATGCAAATGTAGGTAGTTTTATACTTTATTCTATAATTGTTGCATTTCCAGCAGCTCTTGCAGGAGGATGGATTTATGGAAAACGTTTTGAAAAATATCCAGCTTATGCAATTGACGAAAATAATAGAGAAAAAAATTTAGAACAAGAAAAAGAGAGTATTGAACTTGAAGATGATAACTCTAATAAAGTCCCTGGTTTTGGAGTTTCTATGTTTTCTTTATTATTCCCAATACTTCTTATACTTGTATCAAATGTATTTAGTATGTTTTTAGAAAAAGGTTCTAAAATGAGTGGAATACTTGCTTTTATAGGCGATAAGAATATAGCAATATTACTTGGAATATTGGTAGCAATAGTATTTTTAAAGAAGTACATAAGTAAACCTATGGGAGATGTTGTTATTGAAGCTGCCGATTCAGCAGGATTGATACTATTAATAACAGGTTCAGGGGGAGCATTTGGTAGTGTTATAAATGCTAGTGGAATAGGAAACTTCTTAGTTGACACTATGTCTGGTCTTAGTATATCAGTTGTAGTACTTGGATTCTTATTAAGTGCATTACTTAGAATTTCTCAGGGTTCTGCTACTGTAGCACTAGTGACTACCTCATCAATTTTAGGACCGACAATTTTAGCAACTGGGATGTCACCAGTTTTAGTAGGGCTTGCTATATGTGCTGGTGGCGTTGGTTTTTCTCTTCCAAACGATTCTGGATTCTGGGTACTTTCAAGATTTAGTGGATTGTCAGTTAAAGATACTTTAAATTCATGGACAATAGGAGGTACAATAGCTGGTATTACAGCATTTGCAATGGTTTTATTACTTAGTGTTATAAATGGTATTATACCACTTCCAGGCTTATAAAAAATATAAATATTAAACATATGCATACTGTAATAAATTGCATAAAGGGGGATTTTTAGTGAGAGAAGTCAATTCAATTAACATAGATATACTCGATACTTTTAAGAACGTAGATGAAGATAAATTAAATAAATTACTTGTAAATGAACTTAAAAATTTAAATAGAAAAATTATTGTATTAGATGATGACCCAACTGGAGTACAAACAGTTCATGATGTTTCTGTATATACTGATTGGGATAAGAATAGCATAGAACAAGGTTTTGATGAAGAAAATAGTATGTTTTTTATACTTACTAATTCAAGGGGATTTACAGTTTCTCAAACAACAGAAGTGCATAAGAAAATTTCAAAAAATATTGTGGATATTTCTCAAAAAGTTAATAAGGATTTTATTATTATAAGCCGAAGTGATTCAACAATGAGGGGGCATTATCCTCTTGAAACTAATCTGTTGAAAAATGAGGTGGAAAAATTATCAGGGAAAATATTTGATGGTGAAATAATAATGCCATTTTTCAAAGAAGGTGGAAGATTTACGATAGATAATGTGCATTATGTAAAAGAAGGAGAAATGCTTGTACCAGCGGGAATGACTGAATTTGCAAAAGATAAATCTTTTGGATATAAATCTTCTGATATAGGAGAATGGTGTGAAGAAAAAACAAATGGAGAATATAAATCTAGTGATATGATATACATTTCATTAGAGGAACTTAGAAGTTTAAATATTGATAGTATGACAGAAAAGCTTAAAATGGCTAAGAATTTCAACAAAATCATTGTAAATGCAATAGATTATGTAGATGTAAAGGTATTTACAATTGCGTTTATACGTGCAGTAAACAGTGGCAAAGAATTTATATTTAGAAGCGCTGCTGCTATAACAAAGATACTTGGAGGTGTAAGTGATAAGGAATTACTTACTAAAGAGGAATTAGTATCAAAAGATAATACTAATGGAGGTATTATACTTGTTGGTTCACATGTAAATAAAACTACTCAACAACTAGAAGAACTTAAAAATTGTAAATATCCTATAGAATTTATAGAGTTTAATCAACATTTAGTTTTGAGAGAAGATGGATTAAAAAATGAAGTAAAAAGAGTTATACAAGTTGTAGAAGAGAGAATAACTAATGGAAAGACTGTTGCTGTGTATACTAGACGTGAGCGTTTTGATTTAGATACGAATGATAAAGATAAACAACTTATGGTTTCTGTAGAAATTTCAGATGCTGTAACTAGTATAGTTGGTATGCTTAATGTAAGACCAAATTTTATTATAGCAAAAGGTGGAATTACATCTAGTGATGTTGGAACTAAGGCGCTAAAAGTAAAAAAGGCTACTGTAATGGGTCAAATAAAACCTGGTATACCAGTATGGATGACAGGAGAAGAAAGTAAATTTCCTAATATGCCATATATAATTTTCCCTGGCAATGTTGGAGAAGTTAGTACACTTAGAGAAGCTGTTGAAGTATTAATGGGCTAGAAGATTTGATTTAAAAATAAGGATAAGTCAATAGTAAGTTTTAGAATATATTAAATAAGGTTTAGAATATTATCAATAATATTCTAAACCTTATTTGTATTTATAAATATTTATATTATAATATGGCATATAATTTAGATTATTTATTTTTTTTGATTGATTTAATATCTTCTTTGATTTTATTTAAAATATCTTTATGCTTATTAGAGCTTATATTAGGGAACGCCTTAATAATACGTCTATGAAGTAATTTGTGGCTAGATAGTAGAGTATTAAGCTTGTTTTTAAGTTCTTCAATTCTATTTTTAGCATAACGATAATTTTCTCTTTCTTTTAATATTTCAAATCTATCCTCTAAAGTCTCAAGTCTATTTTCAACCAAAGTCTCAAGTTTATTCTCAATAGTTTCTTGTGTAATAATTTTGTAGTATTCCTTTTTATCTTTTAATTCCTTAATTATAAGATTGATTTGTTTTAATTTACCATTTAATTGTAAAATTGTGTGTACTGTAATTATTAAATCTAAAACAAAATAAATTTCTATGGATATACCAAGAATAAATAGTATATTTTTAGGAATATAATCTATGAAATCAACTACAATAGGATGTATTATCAGCATTACAATTAATGACAACACACCAAACATAAGTGAATTTTCTAGGCACACTCTTCCATGAATGTTGAACTTGTGATTGGAATAATCCCACCACTTCATATTAAATATTTTTTCTAATACAAAACTTGTAAAATACTCCATTATGCTGGTGATAATTATACTAAACACAAATAATAAGGGAATATTATGAACAAAAGGAGTTAATGTAGCTACTATTGCTAGTGCTCCAAATCCATATATAGGACAAAATGGCCCATTTAAAAAACCTCTATTTACAAATTGTTTTTGTAAAACAGAACAATATGTAGTCTCACAACACCACCCTATAAAACTATAAATTACAAAATAAAGAAATTGGATATAAAATGTACTCATAAGCACCTCATTTCTAGTTAATATAACATTATATAATACTATATATCTGGTATTTTCTTTCACAATTAACTATATTACTTTAAATTTAATTTACATATTGATTATACCAATTTATAGAAATTTATCAAATTTAATTGCAATTATAATATTATATGCAAAACTATAATAATGAGATTTTATTTAAAATAAATAAGGGTGTCAAGTATAATCAAATCAATATCTGTAGATACTCTACAGTATATTGTTTTGATTACCTTTGACACCCTATATTATTTATATTTTGTTTATTTACATTTAAAACTAGAACAACATGTTTCAGTGTAAAGATTTACTCTATCAGTTTCAGGAGCTACTACTATATTATCAAGATTACATAAGCTACCATCTTTATTATACTTACAAGTCTTGACACTACAAACTAATTCTTCACAATTTCTATTGTTAACATTATTAGATAGATTACTATAAATAGATTCATCTAAAAACGAACTACAGCAAGTATGTCTATCATTATGAGCTTGTTCACCATTTATAAAAATTTTATCTGCATAACATATATGGCTGTTATTATGTGAGCAGTTAGTTACATTACAATTGATTCTTTCCAAAGTTATTACCTCCTAAACTATTATTTATTATAAATTATGTCCATATAATTGCAAGAATATAACATTTAAGAGAAAACTTCCTTTTAGAAGATATCTATTTTTAGATTAATTTGAAATACAGATATATTTTCTTCTAAAATTTACCTAAATTGTATAAAAACTTACAGCTTGGAGAAAATAATAGAAAAAGGAGGCGTAATCAATGTTTGAAAAGAAGAAAAAAGAATTATTTCCTTGGAAAATATCTGCATTAGTACTAGTAGGAGTATTTGTATTAAGTAGTGGAGTTTATATAGGAACAAAGTTAAAAAATAATGGAGTTCAAACTGGTAAAGTTGTAAGTGCTAGTGCGAATATGAATGAAGAATCAAAAGAAGCTTTTGGATTAAATAAAAACTGTGAAGTTTGGCTTCAAAGCGAAGGTGAGAATGAAACTAACTATAAGAGAGTACTTACGATGGCTGGAGTAGTTCCAGAGTCATTATTAGATAAGACAAAATCAGAAATAGTATCATATTTTAAGCAAGAATATCCAACTAAAACAATAAAGAGTATGGATAAAAATGAAATCATATTAGTAGAATCTAAAAACAGTGATAATAAAGATGTACAAGCAATGAACACTACTATAAAAGGTAAATATACAATTGAAAATGATAATGGAAATATAGCATTGTATAAATATGATGATAGTGGAAATAAAACATTAGTAGAAAAAACTAAAATAAGAGTAGATTCACTTCCTAAGACTGTTCAAGATGAACTTAAAAAAGGTGTAGTTATGGATACAGAGGAAGAGGCCTATTCAAGATTAGAAGATTTTGCAAGTTAATATTTCAAATTGATATTAAGATTCAAAACATATTTAATGCCTATTAAAATACAATAATTTATTTGTACTAAATATAAAAGTTATATTGGAGTGAGAAGTTCGCTTTGATATAACTTTTTTATTTGATTTTATTAAATCTCTAAGAATACTCGTGACTTTAGTCATGAGATGAATTAGGGAAATAGTAAGCGTATAGAGAAGTTTGTATGTAGAGATAGTAAACAATCTATCCAATATACCACTTGAATTGCTGGAAACCCCTAAAGCTTATGTGAACGACAACCTCTAATACGATTAATGTAGAATTTAGCTACAGGTTAAATTTTCTCTACTGTCATTGTTTTTTACCAAAACATTGGCTTTACAGTAAAGATATGTTATAATCATCTTAGAAAGCGAAGTGATATATATCATGTATTTAACTGTAAAACAGCAGGTAAAACATCTTTCAAAGGAAGATTATAAGAATATTAAAGAGCTTTCTCGTATAGCTAAAAATTTAGCTAATGAAGCAATCTATAATATTAGGCAATATTACTTCCAAGAAGGCGAATATCTAAATTATGAAAAGAATTATGTTCTTCTGAAAGATAGTCCTAATTACAAAAATTTAAATTCCAATATGGCTCAACAAATTTTGAAGGAAGTAGATGGTTCATTTAAGTCTTTTTTTGGACTGCTTAAATTAGTGAAAAAAGGTAAATATTCTTTCAAAGATATAAAATTACCACATTATCTTCCAAAAGATGGATTTACTACACTTGTCATTGGTTTTGTTCGATTAAATAATAATCAATTAATAATTCCATATTCACGTCAATTTGGAAAAGAACATAAAAAAGTTATAATAACGATTCCGCCAATTCTTAAAGATAAGAAAATTAAGGAAATTCGTATTATACCAAAAGCAAAAGCTAGGTTCTTTGAAATTCAATACACTTACGAAGTGAAAGAAGAACAAAGAAAATTAAATAAAAACAAAGTACTAGCAATTGATTTTGGAATTAATAATTTAGCAACTTGTATTACTTCTACTGGTGAAAGTTTTATTGTTGATGGAAAGCGTTTAAAATCAATAAATCAATGGTATAATAAACAAAATGCACGACTTCAAAGTATTAAAGATTTACAGGGGTATGTAAAACGAAATACCAATCGACAAAAATCGAATACTCGCAATCGAAACAATAAAGTAAATGATTATATGGCTAAAACAGCTCGTATTATTATTAATTATTGTTTAAAAAATGATATTGGTATTTTAGTTTGTGGGTATAATGAAACTTTTCAATACAGAAGTAATATCGGGAAAGTTAATAATCAAACATTTGTACATATTCCTTTTGGTAAATTACGTGATAAATTAGAATATCTATGTAAACTATATGGAATTACTTTTTTAAAACAAGAAGAAAGTTATACTTCCAAAGCTAGCTTTTTTGATAAAGATATTATACCAGCTTATAATGACGATAATCCAAAGGAGTATGAGTTCTCTGGAAAAAGAATTAAAAGAGGATTGTATCAAACTAAAAAAGGAATGATTTTAAATGCTGATGTTAATGGTGCATTAAATATTTTGAGAAAAAGTAATGTTGTGTCCTTAGATGGACTATACAGTAGGGGCGAACTGGACACGCCTGTACGTATCAAAGTAGCTTAGGTTATTTTGAACGTAATCGAACTCTGCGATTTTAGTCGTGGGAGGTTCAGGGTATAATAATTTAGAACATAAGTTTTTATGAGAAATACATTTTGGTATTTCTTTTATTTTTAGGAGGAATTTTTTAAAATGATGATATTGGGGATTGACCCAGGTATAGCCATAGTTGGATATGGTATAATTGAATATAAAAATAGTAAATTTAAAGTAATAGATTATGGAGCAGTGACAACACCTGCGCATATGAATATCTCTAAGAGGTTAGAACTTGTATATAAAGGAATTGATACAATAGTAAAGAATTACAATATAGATGAAGTTGGAATGGAGGAACTATTCTTTAACAAGAATGTAAAGACTGCTATAACAGTAGCACAGGCTAGAGGGGTTACTATGCTTGCTTGTGCACATAATGGTAAACCAATATATGAATACACTCCGCTTCAAGTAAAACAAGGTGTAGTTGGATATGGTAGAGCAGACAAAGCACAAGTTCAACAGATGGTAACCTCATTTTTAAGTTTAAAAAAAGTTCCAAAGCCAGATGATGTTGCAGATGCTCTAGCTGTGGCTATTTGCCATGCTCATTCAAATAAACTTGAAAAAACTTTAAAGAATATAGGTGGGAAGTATGTATAGTTATATAAAAGGTACAGTAGAAGAAATTTATATAGACAGTATAGTTGTTGAAAACAATGATATAGGATATAAGATAAATGTGTCATCCAATACAATAATGAATTTGCAAATAGGGAATACTGCAAAAATATATACTAAACTAATAGTAAGAGAAGATGATATGAGTCTTTGCGGTTTTGCAAGCAGGGAAGAATTAAAGATGTTTGAATTGCTTACATCTGTATCAAAAATAGGACCTAAGGTGGGGCTTTCAATACTATCATTTGCATCACCAGCGCAACTAGGAGCTTATATTTTAAGCGAAGATGTTGGGAAACTATCTAAAGCTCCAGGCGTTGGTAAAAAGACAGCAGAGAGAATCGTTTTAGAACTTAAAGATAAAGTAGATAAAAATAATATAGACTTTGAACCAACATTATTATCACAAAAACCTACTTTCATATCTCAAGATGAATCTATAGATGCACTTGTAGCTTTGGGGTATACCTTAGCAGAATCAAAAGAGGCAGTTCAAAAATGTAAAAAAGATGGTATGAATACAGAAGACATTATAAAAAAAGCACTTACATATATAATGAGTAAATCTATGAAGTAGCATTTAATTTGTGAATGTAAAATAATATTTAAAATAAAGTAGATTTGCAAAATTACGGAAGGAGGGGTATAAATGCAAGATTTTGAAGATGAAAATAGGATAATAACTTCTACTATGAAGGTGGAAGATATAGATATAGAAAATAGTTTAAGACCAAAAACACTAGAAGATTATTTGGGTCAAGAAAAATCCAAAGAGCAACTTAGTATATTTATAGAGGCAGCAAAATCAAGAAATGAGCAGTTAGACCATGTACTTTTATATGGACCACCAGGGCTTGGAAAAACTACACTAGCAAGTATAATAGCTAATGAGATGGGAGTAAATTTGAGGATTACATCAGGACCTGCAATAGAGAGAGCTGGAGACTTAGCAGCTATACTTACAAATTTGAATGAAAATGATGTTTTATTTATAGATGAGATACATAGAATCAATAGGAGTGTTGAAGAAGTATTGTATCCAGCAATGGAAGATTTTTGTTTAGATATAATAATAGGAAAAGGACCATCTGCTAGAAGTATAAGGCTTGACCTTCCTAAGTTTACACTTATTGGAGCTACTACAAGAGCTGGTATGCTTACAAATCCACTTAGAGATAGATTTGGTGTTATTTGTAAATTAGATTATTATACAGTTGATGAACTTTCAAAAATAGTGCTTAGGTCATCAAATATTTTAGATGCAGAAATACAATCTCAAGGAGCTTTAGAGCTTGCAAAACGCTCAAGAGGAACTCCAAGAATAGCAAATAGATTGCTAAAAAGAGTTAGAGATTTTGCACAGGTTAGGGCTGATGGAAGGATAACTGATGAAGTTGCAAAGGATGCTCTTGAACTTTTAGGAGTTGATAATTTAGGTCTTGATTTTGTGGATGAAAAGCTTCTTATAACTATAATAGAAAAATTTAGGGGTGGTCCTGTAGGTCTTGATACGTTAGCAGCTTCAATTGGTGAAGATAGGAATACAATAGAAGATGTGTATGAGCCGTATTTACTTCAACTAGGGTTTATAAATAGAGGGCCTAGAGGTAGAGTAGCCATGCCATTAGCCTATGAACATCTAAAAATACCTTATCCTAGTGATAGATAAGAATAGAAGAAAGAGGTATCAATTAAAAAAATAATCATTAAATTAAAATATTTCTAAAATGGGCAAAAATTCAAACATATCCACAAAATGGTAATTATATCTGTAGATACTGTGGATAAATACAAGGAAAAATGTGTGTACTGTATCTATATATTGTGGATAAGACGTGTATAACGTGGAAAAATATCTATATATTGTGGATATGCTGTATGTTAAAAATAGGGATTTATTGATAGATTATGGTAATATTGTAGAAAATAAGTTGTTTTTTTGATATTATTGTAGCTAGAGAAATTTTAAGAGAGGAAGTTTGACATTGAAAACAAGTGATTTTAAATTTGATTTACCACAGGAACTTATAGCTCAAGTTCCTATAGAAGATAGAGCTAGTTCAAGATTGATGGTATTAGATAAAGAAACAGGAGAAATTGAGCATAAAGTATTTAGAGATATAATAGAATATTTAAATCCAGGAGATTGTTTAGTTTTAAATAATACTAGAGTTATACCTGCTAGATTAATAGGGGAAAAACTTGAGACTGGTGGAAAAATTGAATTTTTATTATTAAAAAGAACAGAGGAAGATACTTGGCAAGCTTTAGTAAAGCCAGGTAAAAGAGCAAAAGTGGGAACTAAGTTTTCCTTTGGAAATGGGAAATTAATTGGAGAAGTTGTAGATTTATCAGATGAAGGTTCAAGAATTATAAAGTTTCATTATGATGGAATTTTCGAAGAGATTTTAGATGAGCTTGGAAATATGCCACTTCCTCCATATATAACTGCTAGATTAGAGGAAAAAGAAAGATACCAAACTGTTTACTCAAAACATAATGGCTCAGCAGCGGCACCTACAGCAGGTTTACACTTTACAGAAGAATTATTAAATGAAATAAAAGAAAAAGGTGTAGATATAGCATTTATAACTTTACACGTTGGTTTAGGTACTTTTAGGCCAGTAAAAGTGGATGATGTTTTAAATCATAAGATGCATTCAGAGTATTATATGGTTAGTCAAGAGGCAGCTGACAAAATAAATAAAGCAAAAAAAGATGGGAACAATGTAGTATGTGTTGGAACTACTAGTTGTAGGACTATAGAATCAGCTTGTGATAAAAATGGCAAGATGAAAGAAACTAGTGGATGGACAGATATATTTATATATCCAAGTTATAAATTTAAGGTTTTGGATAGACTTATAACTAATTTCCATTTACCAGAGTCTACCTTAATCATGTTAGTAAGTGCTATCTGTGGAAAAGAAAATGTTTTAAATGCATATAATGAGGCAGTAAAAGAAAGATATAGATTCTTCAGTTTTGGAGATGCTATGATTATAAAGTAGGGAGGGAATAGATGCATAGCTTACAAAAACAAAAAAAGAATAACCCTATATTAAAGATTGCTTTTATCTTTGAACGTGTATTAGCAGTAGTAGTTTTAATAGCAGTATTTTTAGGTACAATAGATGTATTAAGACTTATGTGGGGAGCATATATAGTTGATTTTCAAAACCCAGTACAATACAGTCAGCTTAATGATTTCTTAGCACAAATATTACTTTTGGTGATAGGTGTTGAGCTTGTAGTAATGCTATCACTTCATATACCAGGAGCATTTATTGAGGCACTACTATATGCTATAGCTAGAAAAATGTTATTGCTTCCTAAAAATGAAGGAATGATAGATGTTTTAATTGGAGTTATAGCTATTGCAGGACTATTTGCTATAAAAAAGTTTTTAGTAACAAAAGACAAGAGTGCTCTTAATATAACGAGTATTCATGATGAAGAAGCAATCAAAGAACAACAAAGTAAAGAAGATAAAGATAAATCTATTTAGAAAATATATTAGATATTTAGATTAGTGAAAATATATGTTATGAATAACTAGAAATAAAAATTATTAAGGAGATATTTATGTACGCAGTAAGATACGAACTGATAAAAACTTGTAAACAAAGTGGTGCAAGGCTTGGAAGATTACACACGCCACATGGGATTATAGAAACACCAATATTTATGCCTGTTGGGACTCAAGCAACAGTAAAGTCTATGACACCAGAAGAATTAAAAGAGATTGGCTCACAAATAATACTTAGTAACACTTATCATCTATATATGAGACCAGGACATGAACTTATAAAAAAAGCTGGTGGACTTCATGAGTTTATGAACTGGGATAAGCCAATACTTACAGATAGTGGAGGATTTCAAGTATTTAGCTTAGGGCCTTTGAGAAAGATAAAAGAAGAAGGTGTAGAATTTAGGTCACACCTAGACGGTTCAAAACATTTTTTAACTCCAGAAAAAGCTATGGAAATACAAAATGCGTTAGGTTCAGACATAATGATGGCATTTGATGAGTGTGCGCCATACCCAGCAGATAGAGAGTATGTAAAGAATTCATTAGAAAGAACAACAAGATGGTTAAAAAGATGTAAAGATGCCCATAATAATACAGACAAGCAAGCTTTATTTGGTATAATACAAGGTGGAATGTATAAAGATTTAAGAGAGCAATCAGCGAAAGAAATAACAAGCATTGATTTACCTGGATATGCGATTGGTGGACTTAGTGTTGGAGAACCAAAGCCACTTATGTACGATGTACTAGAACACACAACTCCATTTATGCCAAAGGACAAACCAAGATACTTAATGGGAGTTGGTAGTCCAGATGATTTAGTGGAAGGTGTTATAAGAGGAGTAGATATGTTTGACTGTGTTTTACCTACTCGTATAGCTAGAAATGGAACTGCAATGACTAGTCAAGGTAAAGTAGTAGTTAGAAATGCAACTTATGCTGAAGACTTTACTCCACTTGACCCTGAATGTGATTGTTATGCTTGTAAAAATTATTCAAGAGCTTATATAAGACATCTTGTAAAAGCAAATGAAATACTGGGTGCAAGATTGATAACTACTCATAATCTTCACTTTTTACTAAATTTAATGAAACAAATAAGACAAGCAATAATGGAAGATAGATTACTTGATTTTAGAAATGAATTTTTTGCAAAATATGGATATGAAATATAGGTTTTGCACTATTAATTATAATCATTTTAATATATAATATTCAATAGTACTCAAAGCTAAAGAAAGTAAATTGTTGTATAAACATTTATTACGATTTGCAAAAGAGTATAATTTACAAAGGAGTGAAAAATTAATGCCACAGCAACAAATAATGATGAGTATAGGTCTATGGGTAGTAGTAATTGCAATCTTTTATTTCCTAATGATTAGACCTCAAAAGAAAAAAGACAAACAATTGAAAGAAATGAGAAGTAGCCTAGGTGTAGGAGACAAAGTCATTACAATAGGTGGAATAGTAGCTAATGTAGCTAAAGTTGAAGATGATGTTGTAATATTAGAATTAGGACCAAACAGAACTAAAGTTCCATTTGAAAAATGGGCTATAGGGACAGTTCAATCTAGAAAAGAAGAAATAGAAGAACAGTAAAATAGTAATTTAAAAGCCTTTTCTCGAATATATATTAATTTGAGAGGAGGTTTTTTTATGGGAAAATCTAATTATATTTTTAAAGGTTTGGGATATGCATATATAATAACTTTGGCTGTTTTATTAGTGTATAACTTATTTTTGACATTTACAGATATCGGTGGAGATAATATAACTATGGTTGCATCATTTATAACTACTATTTCTGCAGCTATAGGAGGTTTTTACACTTCAAAACACATGCAAGAAAAGGGACTTATGTATGGGCTTTTAGTTGGACTTTTGTACATAGTGTGTATTTTTTTGACTGTGTTTTTAGCACAAGAGAGCTTCATATTTGAAGTAGGAATGATTTATAAGTTATTGCTTATATCAGCAGCAGGAGGTATTGGAGGCGTATTAGGTGTCAATTTTAAATAGAGTTTATATTAAAGTGGTTTTGTGATATAATCAATAGGAAACAATTAGAAATGGAGGCGTTGAAAATGGAAAATAAACATGTAAAAACTTTATCTCAAGCTACTTTAAAGCAAAGTGCTGCAAAAGGTGGATGTGGAGAGTGTCAAACTTCTTGTCAATCAGCTTGTAAAACTTCTTGTACAGTTGCAAATCAAGAGTGTGAAAGATAGAAAATTATTGATTTAGTTGTTTGTAAGAGGGTATCTCAAAATGGTTCTTTTATCATTAATGAGGTATCCTTTTTTATTTTTTGTCTCCATATAAAATGTTTAATATGTTTATAAAAAATAAGGTTTGACTTGTTAGTGTTTAATTTTTTATATATTCAAAATCTAACTTTTTATTCTTATATTTCTAATATATGCATTAGTAAATTATGTAAACTTATAAAATGTATTGATAAATAATATTATATATAATATTATCTATATGTGGGAAATACGAATATAAAAAATTAAATACAATATTCGGAGGACATAAATATGTTAAGTAACAAAAAGAGAAGTATGGCAATAGTAATGGCAGGAGCTACAGTTATGAGTGCAGCAGCACCAATATTCGCAGACAACACTGTGTCAGAAAATGTTGATAAAAATTACACAGTAAGTGCAAAAGATTCTACTAAACTAATCGAAGAGGTTAGAAAAGCATTAGAGATTAAGTTTGAAGAGACAAAAGCAGGAGCGAATGTAAATGATAGAGTTTATGATATAAAAGTAGATAATGTAAACTTAACTAATGCAACTCAATTACAAAACAAGATAAACTCATTAGTAGAAGGACAAAGTTTAAAAGTTACTATACAAGATAAAGGCCATCAAACTATAGGTGGAAAAGTAGTTGACTATAAAATTGAAAACTACAAAACAGCTCAAGAAATAGTAGATGCAGTTAATGCTTTCAATGCAACTTTAGCAGAAGATTCTGATAGCAAGTTAACAGCAACTATAAAGTCTACTAGTACAGTTGAAGTAAAAAGAGCAAAAGATTCAAAAAATACAATTACAGTAAATGTAGGAGACCAACATTTAGACTTTGCAAAACCAGTAACATCAGAAGAAGGTACTTTTGAAGGATATGAAAAGCGTTACAGCGATATAGAATCAAAAGAATTACATACAATAACAGTTAAAAATGCAGATTTACAAGACATATCAGCAGAAGATTTATTTGATGGAGTTAGATTAACTACATTAGGTAGAGAAATAGTTAATAAAGTTAAAAATGGATATACTTTAACATTTGAGAATGAAGCAATACTTACTCAAGAGCAAGAAGATAGTGATGATAAAGATAAGCCAGAAAAGTCAAGCTTTGATATGGTTTTAAGTAAGACAAATGAAAAGCCAGAAACAATAAGTGTATCAAGTAAAAACCATAAATTAGTTAGAGATTTACACAAAGTACTAACTGATGTAAAAGACGGAAAAGAATTAAAAGTAGAAGTTTTATCTGGAGATTCAAGATTTACAACAGCAGTAGAAGTTAGTAAGGAAAGATTCAAAGATGGAGAAGCAGATTCAATAATTTTAGTTGGAGAAGATGCTATAGTTGATGGATTAGCATCAGCACCACTTGCATCTCAAAAAAATGCACCAATACTATTATCTAAAAAAGATTCATTACCATCAGAAATAGAAGCTGAGATATTAAGAGTACTTGGAAGTAACTTATCTTCTAAGAAAATATATATAGTAGGTGGAGAATCTAAAATATCAAAAGAAACTGAAGAAAAACTTTCTAAATTGGGTGTAAGTAAAGTTGAGAGAGTTTCTGGAGATGATAGATTTGAAACTTCTTTAGAAATAGCAAAACAATTAAAAGATACATTTAAAACTGCATTTGTAGTAGGTGGAAATGGAGAAGCAGATGCTATGAGTATATCTGCTAGAGCTGCTCAATTTGGAGCTCCAATAATAGTTACAGGTAACGAGTTAGATGCAAGTGCTGAAAAATTATTAAAAGGAAAAGAATTAGAAATCGTTGGTGGAGAGAATTCTGTATCAAAAGAAGTTGAAGATAAATTAGTGGAAATAGATTTAAACAACAAAGTTGAAAGACTAGCTGGAGAAAACAGAAAAGATACTAATGCTAAAGTAATCAACAAGTACTATGCAGGAGCAACTAAAGCATATGTTGCAAAAGACGGTTATGTAGGTGGAAATGGACAATTAGTTGATGCACTTACAGCAGCACCACTTGCAGCTAGTTCAAAAGCACCAATAGTATTAACTACAGAAGAACTTTCTAAGTCACAGGAAGAAGTAGTTGAGTTAAGACTTAAAAATGCTACTAAGTTAGTACAAATAGGTGAAGGAATAGCTAAAAATGCTATTGAGAAAATAGCAGAAAAAATAAACTTATTTAAATAAGAACTAATAGTATATAAAAATTGATATTATAAGTTTGTTTAGATAATATAAAATTTCTATAATGTACATTTATACAAGATGCTTAGATAAGATATGATGTCTACAATATAAAATATATACAAATAATGAAATAAAAAGAATAACAGTAAAGAATAACAACAAGGTATCTCATTTAGATTTAATTTGAGATACCTTGTTGTTTTATTTTTTGATTATAATACTGTAAAATTCATATTATAAAAAAATTATTATAAATGATATTGTTTATAATGATTAAACATCTTATTAACATATATTATTTTGAATTTATTACTTAATTAAATAAAATAAGTTATAATGTTTTGAATTTACGGAGAATAAAGACTTTAATTATAGTATTTGAGTTATATGGATAACTATGGTATTATATATAAAATATGGTAACAAAACTGTAACTTTTTATTGAGAATGGATAAAATTATTGATAAAAAATACGAAAAATATATTGGGGGTAAATAATAATATGAAGAATAGTAAAAAGATATTAGCTATAGGACTTACACTATCTTTAGTAATGGTAAATACTCCTATAGTAAATGCGTTGACATCCGTTGAACAAATAAAAGGTAATGACAGGTATGAAACAGCAGCAAAAATAGCAGATAAACAAAGCTATAATACAGCAATACTAATTAATTCAGATAATAGCTTGGCAGATGGTCTTAGTGCAAGTGGTTTAGCTGGAGCTTTAAATGCGCCTATTTTAATGACAAAACAAAATCAAATTCCAAGTACTACTATGGAAAGACTGAACAAAGCAAACACTGTATATATAATAGGTTCAGAATCGACAATAAGTAAAAATATTGAAAATCAATTACTTTCTAAAAAGAAGGTTGTACAAAGAATATTTGGTGAAAATAGATTTGATACGAGCGTAAAAATAGCTGAGAAAATTAAAGAAATCAAGCCTATTGATAAGGTAATTATAGCTAATGGAGTCACAGGAGAAGCAGATGCGATAAGTGCATCACCAGTAGCGGCAAGAGATGGAGTACCTATAATACTTACAGATGGAAATAGTGTAGGGTTTGATACTACAGGATTAAAGAGTTATGCACTTGGTACTAGTGAAATAATAAGTGATGAATTGGTCAAAAGTACAAATTCTGTTAGGTTAGGTGGAACAGATAGATTTGACACCAATAAGAGAGTTATACAAGAGTTTTATAAAAACAGTAAAGAGTTTTACTTAAGCAAGGGTCTACAATTAACGGATGCATTAGTTGCTTCTACAATAGCAAAAAATGCTCCTGTAGTATTAGTGGAAAATGGTAGCAATAAGAGTGTTTTAAGTGGAGCAGATAAACTTACAGTACTTGGAGGGATAAATCAGAATGTAATCAAACAGTGTATAAATCAAGCTTCTCCAAATCAACAAGGACTATATTATAATCCAAATGATAGAGCATTTAAGGACAGAATAAAGGGAAAAGTGTATGCTCATATAAGACAATATAGAAAAGAAAACGGAGTAAAAGAGTTATCTGTAGCAAGTAGATTAGAGGGATTAGCAAATGATTGGTCTAATTTAATGGCAAATAAGAAGACTTTATCTCACACAATAAATGGCAAAAACTCATACTCTACTTTTCTAAAGTACTTAGATTGGAGTGAGATTAAATCTGGATATGTTGCAGTTCAAGGTGAAAATATAATTAAATATAAAATTCCAGATAAACCCGTTTATACAAATAGAGATGCAGATGATATAGGAAATTTTATTTTCAATGAGTGGAAGACAAATCCTGAAGAAGGTACCAATATGCTACATAAAGGATATGAAATAATGGGATTTGGAATAGCCATAACGGGGGATAAGACTATATACGCAACACATGAGTTTTATGGAAGATATAAAGAATAAATATTTGTTATGATTTAGGCATCTTACAAAATGTAACTACACACAAAATGATAGCTGTGAGAAAATAATATATAAATAATAAAATTATAATGGAAAATAACATTTATATTAATACAATAATATAAATGTTATTTTTTTAAAAATTTAGTGAAAAAATTGTATCAAAAAGTTTAAATATGGTATAAAATGGGTAAGAAAGTAGTGAAAATTAAATGGCAAAATTAGGGAAACTTAATGACGCAAAACTATAGGGGTTAAAGCTTTTAAAGCCATATCAGCCAGTTGCTAAAAAGAGTAAAGTCTTTTTATTTTATAATTAAGATTCTCTTTGAGTGTCTTTTTTTATTGTCTGAAACTATAGTATTTAAATTCATGAGAAATTAGAAATTTATTGAGGGAGGATTGTTGTTTCATGAAAAAAGCAATATCTTGTGTACTAGCAGTATCAATGTGTAGTGCACCACTAAACGTTTTTGCAGAACCTATCTTAGAGGGGAAGTTAAGGGCAGTTGAAAAATCAGTTACAGAGAAGTTAAAGGGGAATCTTGAAGTAGATTTAAATTTTTCACTTCCAATAAAAAATAATGAATCAGAAAGTATAACTAATACACAATTGGAATTAAAAGATGATAGTAATAACAGTGGAATAATAAAGCTTGGAGAAAAAGATTCAGGAACATTAAATATTGGGGCAGATAACATAGAGTATACTATAAAAAAACTATCTGCAAGTAGAAGTGAAATAAAAAATAAAGATGAAAATATATCATATTATAATATTGTATTTAATAATTTACCTGTTGGAAAATACAATGTAGAAGTCTCTGGAGGAGGATTCAAGAGTAAGGAAATTAAGGACATTGATATATCAAGTTATTCACAAAGAGTTTTGTTAAGTAATAGAGCAAGTGTAGATGATAAAAATAAACCTCTAAACTATGAACTATTCTTGATGGGTGATGTGAATAATGATGGGAAAGTTGATAAGAAGGATTATGAGGATGTATTGAAAAATATAAACTCAAATAAAAGTGAATATGATTTAAATAGAGATGGAAAGGTAGATATTGCTGACTTAGACTATGTTCAGAAAAATTTAGGGCAAAGTGAAGATGAAAAAAGCCTAGAGAGTATAGTATCTACCAATCCTATAGTAGATACAAGTAAAGTAACATTAGAAAAAAACAGTGATACAAATATTCAAGGTACTGTAGAGGATTTATTCAGTGGAGATAATAGTGGAGTTAAAATATCTCCAGCAAATGCAGATGATAAGATATCAGAAGAAAAACCAGCAGTAATGGATATAGCTTTATCAGAAGCACTTGATATGGAAGTCATAAATATAAAAGCACCTGAAGGGAATGCTCCAGCAAAAGGAATAGTTGAAGTTACAGATAAAGATGGTAATGTTCAACAGATTCCTTATGAAAATAAAGAATATGTAGAAACTTTAAAAGAAGAGCAGAAGCAAGAGGAAGTAAATAATGAGCAAGAAGAAACAAATAATAAAGATGAAAATATAGAGCAGTCTGACAATAATTTAGACAATAATCAAGAAGAAAAAAATGATAAAGAAGATTCAAATACAACTGATAAAGAAAACAACGATAAAGAAAATTCATCAACAGATAAGTCTGATTCAGACAAAGATACATCAAAACAAGAAGACAATATCAGCAAAGATGATAATTCTACAACATCTACATATGGTAGGTCAGCAGTAGAAACATATGCAGAAGTTCAAAATAGTGATATAGTAATAAATCTTGGTAAACAAGTAGCAGTAAAAAAGATAACAATAAAAATAACAGCTACAACAGCAAATGATAGAAATCTTGCAGAAATATCTAAAGTTGAATTTTTAAATAATGTTTATAAAGAAATACCAAAACCAGATATGAATATACCTAAAATCAATAAAATATCGACTAGTACTGCTGTTGGAAACGAAAAAGTATCTTTTTATTGGAATAATGAAGTAAATGTATCTGCATATGAACTTGTATTAGATACGATTGACAGTAAAGGAAAAGTACTATCGACTAAAAAATTACAAACGAGTAAAAACACTATAGATGTAAGAGATATACAAGCATATGGATTATATAGAGTGAGCATACAGTCTTTAAATGGAGATTGGGCTAGTGGATATAAAGAGGCAACAGCAGAAAACTTAGATGGAGTCCCAGAAAATGTAGACTCAAACTATAAGCCTATACAATTTAGTCCAGACAGTATAATAGAATTTCAAGTTGTTCCAGATACAAAACCAGAACCACCAGAAGGTATAAATGTCAAAGGTAGATTTAAGGCTCTTGATGTAAGCTGGAAAAATCATAAACAAGCTAAAGACTTTGATTTATATTATAGAGAAAAAAGTTCTAATGGCTCTTGGATAAAATATAATGACAAACTTATTCGTGGAACAAGTTTAAAAATAGAGGGGCTTAAGGATAATACAACATATGAAGTTAGAATGACAGCTACGAACCATTTAGGTACGAGTGGAATGTCTAAAACATATATAGGAACAACTGAGAGTGTTGATGCTCCAACAACACCTAACTATAGACTAATTAATACTCCTAAGTTAGATGCAGGTTTTGGGATACCAACAAATCATATAGTAGATGTTACTTATCCAGCTGGATATGATAAAAGTGAATATAGTGACAAAAATCCATTTAATAAATTTAATATAGTAGATGGAGATTTTACAACACATTGGACATTCCCAAAATATAATGCTGCTGAGGGAACAAATAGAGGTCCAATCATAACTTTTGATAAAGCTTATACGATGGATACTTTTATGGCTACCCCTCGTTTTGATGTTTCTGATAAGACAATCAATGACTTTGAAATAAAATACTGGGATGAAAATGGTCAAGTACATAATTTAGGAGATGTACCCTTTGAAACAAAAACAGACCCTGTAAATAATAATATATATGTAATGGTAAGATTAAAGGAACCAATAAATGCTACTAAGATACAAGTAAGTGTTTGTTCTTCTTATTCATATAAGTCTAATATATCAGAACTTAAATTCTATGAATATGACAGTATAGAAAAAGATGTAAGAAATCTATTTGTAGATGACTTACAAGTTGAATTAAAAGAAGATGTAACTCAAGAAAAAATAACAGAATTAAAAGATAGAATTAGTACTCCTGATAAAGTGAGTGGGGAATATCATCCATACAAGACAATTATTGATAGAGAATTAAAATTAGCTCAAGACTTATATAATGATAGAGCTACACTTGCTGATGTAACAACTGTAAATCAAGATATAAATGTTTCAGGAAAGTATAAAGATAAGAGTGGAAACTATACTGTTAAGTCCAATAATTTAGGTATGGGAAATGACTGGCAAGCATTGGGTGTAGCTGCTAGAGCTGGAGATGAAATCACAGTATATGTTGGAAGTAAAAGTGGTAGAACTCCTAAGTTAATATATACACAATACTATGGAGAGTCGGGTGCATATAAGAGTGGAGAAATAAATCTTAACACTGGTAAAAATGTAATTCAGTTAAGTAAGCTTCATAGTCTAGATGTAGAATGTGGAGGAAGCTTGTATATAAGATACCCTTATGATGCTCCAAGTGGTGGAGATATAAAAGTACGTGTAGCAGGAGCTACTAAGATACCACATCTTAACTTAAATGGAATGATAAATGATAAGAGCCCTGAAGGAGTTTCTGCATCTAAGAAAAAGATAAGAGCCTATATAGAAGAATTAGCTAAATATAAGAATGATATAAAGGGAGAGCCATATTATCCAGGAACGAATATTGGCAATTCATATGGATATTCAGAAACAACGGGTGTATTAAACACTACAGATATTGAAAGTGATAAAGTTACGTTAAATGTTCCTGCAACAGCTGTATACCAAGGAATATCAAGTGGAAATTCTGATTTAAATACACAAGTAGATAGATTATACAGTAGTATGCTTGCATGGGAACAAATAATGGACTTAATATACTCAGAAAGAGGAGTATTTAAGACACAAGATTTAGATGGCAATGGAACTATAGATGATAATGAATTTGACATAACTAAAAATGATATGGCTCCTAAATCTCGTATGAATATAAAATATCAAAGAATGTTTATTGGAGCATTTATGTATGCTTCTGGTTTACATGTAGGAGTAGAATACGGTTCAGTTCCAGGACTTATGAATGGAGTACCTTTCCAAATAGATGCTACTGGAAAAGCTACAGGAGGAAGTTTGTTTGGATGGGGAATAGGTCATGAGATAGGACATGTTACAGACATTGGGAAGATGACATATAGCGAAACTAGTAACAATGTACTTGCTTTACTTGCTCAAACATTTGATGATAAGACACATTCAAGACTTGAAGGTTCAACAATGGACAAGATATATGAACATGTAACTTCAAACAGTGTAGGTATACCAAGTAATGTATTTGAGAGACTTGGAATGTTGTGGCAACTACATTTAGCTTATGATAATGATTTTACTGGTTCAATGCTAAAGAATAACTCAGACGCTGATTTAAGCAATGACACATTCTATGCTAAGATTTCAAGAAAATATAGAGCACTTTCAAGTGATGACCCAATAAATAATTTACCAAAAGACCAAATGTTAGTAGCAATGGCATCAAGTGTTGTTGAAAAAGATTTAAGAGATTACTTTAAAGCATGGGGAGTAGAAATTACACCAGAGTTAAACAGTATAATGGATGGTAAAAAGTACGAAAAAGAGTCTAGAAAGATACAATATATAAATGATGAAGCTAGAAGAAAGATTTTAAATGAAAATATATCTAGTATGGCAGAAGATACTAAAGTAAGTGCTGGTTTTGCTGATGGAGTACAAAGTGGTTCTCTATTTAAATCTAATAAAATATCTATAGACCTAGATGTTGACAAAGACAAAGACAAGATATTGGGATACGAGATAATAAGAAGTGATGGAAACTACTTAGATGGTGAAAATGGAACTCAAGTAAAATATAGAACAGTAGGGTTTGTAGATGCAAAAGGAAATAGTCAAGCTAAATTTACTGATAATATATCTCCTCTTAATAATAGAGCATTTACATATAAAGTAGTTGCATACGATTATCATCTAAATCCAACAGATGAGTTTGAAATTGGTACTGTAAAATTATCAGATGAAGGAAAAATAAACAAATCAGCATGGTCATTTATAACAAACACTGTTTCTGATGATGATGTTAGAACTGAAAATGACTCACATGGACCATTACAAAATCCAGAGATTGATAACATCAAGGATAATGATGCAAGTACTACATATAAAGGAAAAAGAATAAGTAAAGCTGAGTGGAACAAAGACCCTCAAAAAGACCCAGATATAAATGTAGAAGAAAATCCATATATAATAGTAGATATGAAGGAAACATTACCTATAGTAGGGCTAAAATATACAAAGCCAAAAACTGAAGCTAGAAAGTTCTCATTAAAAGGATTATTCAACCTTAGAAAGGATACTAGTACAACATACAATCCTTTAACTAATTACAAAATACAAGTAAGTAATGATAAAAAGAATTGGGAAGATGTTAGCCAAGGAACTTTTGAATATGGACAAGACTTAGTTGGTGGAGGAAAAGACCAAGATAATGAAGCTAGAGTTACATTTAATAAAGATGGTAAGCTTTGGACATACCAAGCTAGATATGTAAAACTAATATCAAACAATAAGTCTAATATAGAGGTTGCAGAACTTGATGTAATAGGACCTCCAGGTGACAATATAGAGATTGGAACAGTAAATAGTGTAGACCAAACTCGCACTAATGGAATTGGAAAATTAGCAGAAGACTATGTATATCAAAAGGATGACACTAATACGAGTGAAGATGAAACAGCTAAGATTCCAGCAGGTTCAATAGTAATTACAGGTGAATACAGTGGAAATCCAGCATTTAATTTACCATTACTTATAGATAAAAATAATAAAACTATCTCTGGGGAAGCACTTTTATTTGCAGAGGTACCAGAAAAAGGTGAATTAGGTGAAATAAGCAAAGGTACATGGGTTTACTATCTGCCAAAAGAAAGCTTTGATTCTTTAAGTGATAAAGTTAAGGCAGAATTATATAGATATAATGACCTTCAAGGAGATACTCCAATAGGTCAAAGATTTGTAAGTGATACAATGTATGTACCTGTGGAAGCTAAAACTTATGATGAGTTAAAGACGATAAGTCTTACTGATAGTAATAGTAAAGCGAGAAAAGCTACAAAGAATACTATTGATGTTAGCAATAAGAAGGTTATATCTATAAATAATAAAGTAAAAGGTAATATTGTCAGAGATAAATAAGTAATAGAAATCTAAAAAAAACTAAACATGCTAGTGCCAATAGTGGATATTTAGTAGGATTAGGTACTAGAAAAGTTTTAAAAGAGTAAGATGTTAAAAGTAAAGTATATATAATGTAACTATAAGTTTAGGGTAATTTATAAATTAAATATAAAAGCCAGATAGATAAAGGATTTTATCTATCTGGCTGATGGTAGATAAGGACGGGTGTTAATGAGTAAAGGAAAATCTCTTATAAGAACTATTGCAGTGTCAACTATGACAGTAGCTGTAACTGGTAGTGCTACATGTGCATATGCTGCTCCAGTGTTACAAGGAACAAAGACATATGAAAAAGTAAATACTATAGATATATCTGTGGATTCAGTAGAAAATATAGTATATTCATTTCAAGCTAGTATAAAAGTACAAGGTGAGGTTGAAGTACTAGATAATGAGCCAGGCCAAAAGATTAAGTGGTCTGATAATATAGAAGTTCAGATAAAAAGTGGAAATGCAAATGCCAATTGTGTTTCAACATATGATAAAGCAAGTAATACAACAACATTAGATATATATGTTACATCAAATGAAGATTTGTTAGATGGAAATACATTAAATATAGGAAGAATATCAGTAAAAAAATCTGGAAGTAATTCAAGTGCTAAGTATAAAATATTGGGTAATGGGGAAAATTCCAAACCAGCTTTAAAAATTGTAACTTACAACAATAAAACCGTTGATTATGAAAGTATAGATTCTAGTGAAAGTTTAAACTTTACTCTTATCAATGAGAATGAAGTAAAACCAATAGGAGGAACTGGAACTAGTAAAAACGATCCTGAAAAATATAAGGTTGAGAAAAGTGAATCACTTGAATATTTATTAAATAATATTAGAATAAACTATTCTGTTGTTAGTAAAGAAACAGAAGAAAGTGGTTCAAATATAATATTGAAGCTTGGATTATCACAAAAATCAAGTAAAGGAAGAAAAGCTACAATAAGTAAGTATGTTGAAGTTACACTTCCAAAAAGTTTAGAGTATGTAGTTGATAATGAGTTAGCTAAACCAGATGAATTACCACCAGACAATTCTGATGACAATAATAATGGTGGAAATAATAATTCAGGTGGTTCATCTGGAGGTAGTAGTTCTGGTGGAGGAAGTTCAAGCGACTCTACATCTAATGTTACAGTAAAAAAATTAAAAGGTGCAGATAGATTTGAAACTGCTGTTAAAATATCTCAAAGTGGATGGACAAAGTCAGATACAGTTGTGATAGTAAATGGAGAAGACAGAAGTATGGTGGATGGGCTTACTGCAACACCACTTGCTAGTGTAAAAAATTCACCAATTCTTTTATCTTCAAATGATAAACTTCCTCAAAAAACTATAGAAGAACTAAAAAGATTAAATCCATCAAAAGTAATTGTAGTAGGTGGAAATAACTCAATGCCAAATTCAGTTGTTGAAGCTATTAAAGGCATAAATTCAAAGATATCAGTACAAAGAATAGGTGGAGAAACAAGATATCAAACTTCTATTAATATAGCAAAAGAAATTGATAAGACAAATAATGTAAGCAAGTTGTATATAGGAGCAGGAAATGGAGAAGCAGATTCATTATCAATAGCATCATTAGCTGGAAAGGAAAAAACTCCAATAGTACTTACACAAAAAGATGGTGTAGACAATGAAGCTGAACAATTTATTAAATCGAATAAAGTATCAAATATATACTTTATTGGTGGAGTAGAAAAGATATCTAACAAGGCTATTGAGCAAGTTGGAAAAATAACGAATAAAGATGTATCAAAAAATAGAATAGCAGGTCAAAATAGACAAGAGACAAATGCTAAAGTAATAGATAAATTCTATTCTCAATCTAAACTTGATGGGGTTGTAGTTGCTAATCAAGATAAACTTATAGATGCTTTGGCAGTTGCTCCATTGGCAGCTAAAAATAATTCGCCAGTTGTACTTGCTACAAATACGTTAGATAAATCACAAGAATCATCATTAAAAAATAAAAATTCATCTAAGTTGTTTGAAGTGGGTGGAGGAATAGCTTCATCTGTAGTAGATAAGATTAAGAGTTTAATTGAATCAAAATAAATATAAGTAAGCTTAAAATAAGAATGTATTTAGATATAAATCATATGTCTAAGTGCATTCTTATTTTTATTTATATTATCTTAATAATATTATGCTGGAATATATGTGAAAATTTAAGTAGAATTAAATTTAATTTGTAAAGTGATGTAAATTATTTTTAATAATGAAATATATCTTACAAATATTTAAAATATAACTAGAGATAGTTTTTGAATTTTTAATTAAATAAAATATTAATATATAGACGTAATATATTTATATAAGATATACTTTATAATATACAAAAAATAACAAAATAATAAAAAAAAGTAAAAACCATATAAATATAAAACATAAAAATCATCAGGGGGATATGAAAATGAATAAAAAAATATTATCATTAGGTCTAGCAGTATCATTAATCTTGGTAAACTTCAAAAGTGTAAATGCATCATCAGTAGTAGAAAAAATATATGGCAAAGATAGATATGAAACAGCAGCAAAGATAGCTGACAAACAAACTTATGAAACAGTTATTTTAGTAAATACAGAAAAATCTCTTGCAGATGGATTAAGTGCAAGTGGGTTGTCAGGTGCAACAAAAGCACCAATATTATTTACACAAAAAAATAAGATACCAACAGAGACAAATAAGTGTCTAAAAAATATCAAAAAAGCATACATAATAGGTACAGAAGATACTATAAGTAAATCAGTAGAAAAAGAGCTAGATTCTAAACATATAGAAGTAAAGAGAATTGGTGGAGAAGATAGGCTAAAAACAAGTTATCTAATAGCTAAAGAAATAGCAACTATAAAAAAGGTGGATAAGGTACTATTAACTAATGCCTATAGTGGAGAAGCAGATGCTATGAGTGTATCATCAGTAGCTACTAGAGATGGTGTTCCAATTATACTTACAGATGGAAAGAGTGTGCCTTTTGATGTTAAAAGTGTACAATCATATTGTATAGGCTCAGAAGAAATAATGAGTAGTGCTCTAGTTAAAAATACAAACTCAGTAAGAATAGAAGGAACTGACCGATTTGAAACCAATGAGAAGGTAATTGACTATTTTTATAAAAATGTAGATAGGTTCTATGTATCAGATGGCTATCAATTAGTAGATGCTATAGCAGCTGCACCATTGACTAAAGATTTTCCAATGGTATTAGTTAATGATGGTAGTAGTAAGCTTGTATTAGAAGGAGCTAAACATATAACTTCTATAGGAGAGTTAAGTAATAAGGTAATAGAAGAATGTATAAGTGCATCAAAATCAAATGGGCAATCTCCAACAATCACAATAGGAGCTACAGAGATATATAAAGGGGAAAAGTTTGATACTAGTAAGTTGAATATAGTAGCTAAAGATAACACTGGGAAGGTTTTACCAATAGAAATTGATGGATTTATAGATACAAATAGAGTAGGTACATATATATTGACACTAAAGGCTACAGATGAATGGGGAAAAAGCACAGAAAAAAGGGTAGAAATAAAAGTGCTAGATGATAAAACTCATGATTATAATAGTCAAGAATTTAAAAAGATGGTGTCTACTGAAATGTATAACCTAATTAATTCTTATAGAAAAGAAAAAGGAAAAGATTCTTTAGTAGTATCTAGTAGGCTAGAAGGAATGGCAAATGCATGGTCTAAGTATATGATGGATAAAAAAGTTTTTGCGCATTATATAGATGGGAAAAATGCTCCACAAGTATTTTCTGAATTTGGAATGAGAAGTGAAGAGAATATAGCATATATTTATATTAATTCTAAGAGTGTTCAAACGACTCAAGATGCTAAAGATATGGCAAAGACTATATTTGAAGTGTGGAAGAAGTCTCCTGAATACAATACAAATATGCTTAGTGATGATTTTTCTAGTACTGGATTTGGACTTTATATATTATCTGATGGTCAGGTACATGCTACTCAAGAATTTTTAAATGGTAATGAAGGTAGTTTGTAAAAAACTACCATAAATCTTGTTTTTTTATTAATTTACTGATATCATAAAATTTAAAATCACATCTAAAGTACTTTTTGTAGTCTATTTTGTTATTGCTTTATAGGTTATGGTATTTTAGGTGTTTTTTATTTTAGACATTTATAAATTTTAAGGGAATAACTACTGAGGATGTAATTTATAATGAGTTGAATTATTAAAAGATTGGTAGGAGGAGTTTTATGAAGGTAAATAAGAGAATATTATCAATAGGATTGACAGTATCATTAATAATGGCAGGGGCAATAAATATCAATGCATTTTCAAGTATAGAGAAGATACAAGGGAAAGACAGATATGAGACTTCTGCATTTATAGCAGATAAACAAATATATGATACAGTCATATTAGTAAATACTGATAATTCTATAGTAGATGGATTAAGTGCAAGTGGATTATCAGGGGTTGCAAAAGCGCCAATAATGTTGGTACAAAAAGATAAGATACCAGCCTATGTTGAAAAAAGATTAAAGGATGTTAAGAATGCTTATGTTATAGGTACAGAGGATACTATAGGTAAATCTGTAGAAAATCAACTTAAGAATAAGGGGATTGATGTTAAGAGAATTGGTGGAGAAGATAGAATAAAGACTAGCTATCTTATAGCAAAAGAGATTTCTACTATTAAGCCAGTTAATAAAGGTGATAAAGTATTTCTTGTAAATGGGTATACAGGTGAGGCTGATGCAATGAGTGTATCTTCTGTTGCAGCTAGGGATGGTGTGCCTGTGATACTTACAGATGGGAAGAGCATACCCTTTAAGGTTGATGATGTTCAATGTTATTCTCTTGGGTCAGAAGAGATAATGAGTAATGAACTTGTAAGTAAGACTAATTCTGTTAGAATTGCTGGTAAGGATAGATTTGAGACTAATAAGAAAGTTATACAACGTTTTTATAAAGGAACAAAGAAGTTTTATGTTTCTCAAGGGTATAAATTAGTTGATGCTGTGGCAGGTTCTCCATTGGCTAAAGATAAGCCAATAGTACTTGTTAATGATGGTAGTGATAAGAGTGTGCTTAGAGGTGCTGATGAAGTTACTTCTTTAGGTGGAATGGATAAGAAGATTGTTGATCAATGTGTTAGTTCTGCATCTGATAAAAATACATTGCCTACGATAACTGCTAATAATGTTGAGATTTCTGTAGGGGATAAGTTTGATAATAGTATGTTAAATATAGTTGCTACTGATTATTATGGAAATGATTTAAAGCCTAATATTGAGGGCAATGTGGATACTAATAAGGCAGGAACTTATGTCTTGAAAATAAGTGCTTATGATAATTTTGGTCAAAAGTGTGAGATTAGTGTAAATGTCAAGGTAATTGTAAATACAAATACAAAGGAACCAAATAGTTATGAGTTTAAGGCAATGGTTTCTAATGAAATATACAATCTAGTTAATTCTTATAGAAAGGAAAAAGGTAAAAAGCCTTTGAAAGAATTGGAATCTTTGACTGGAATGGCAAATGCATGGTCTAAGTATATGTATGAAAAGGAAATATTTGCTCATGAAATTAATGGGAAAAATGCAGCTGAGGTATTTTCTGGTTTTGGAATGAGAAGTGGTGAAAATATTGCATATCTACCTATGAATACTAAATCTGTATATGGAGATAAAGAGGCAAAAGAGATTGCTAATTCTATCTTTGATTTATGGAAAAAGTCTTCAAAATATAATGATAATCTGTTAAAAAGTGAATTTTACAGTTTCGGATTTGGTATGTATGTATCATCAAATGGTGAAGTACATGCTACAATGGAGTTTCTAAATAGTTAATTTAAAATTAAAAAAATAATTTTAAAATAAAAATAATTTTAAAATAAGATAATTTGTAAAAAAATAGAAAAAAATGTTGGAAAAAACTTCTGATAATTTTGTATAACTTATTGAAAATTTATTTTATATAGTCTATCATAGAGATGTGAGAAATATTTGGATCAATATGAACATGAAATTTTAATGTACATAATAAGAGATGTAATTTAATATAATGTTGGGAGGAATTTTTAAATGAAGAAAAGAAATTTAGCAATGGCTATGGCAGCTGTTACTGTAGTAGGTTCCGCTGCTCCAGTTTTTGCAGCAGGTTCAGATGTAATTGAGTTAGAAAGAGGAGCAAGCTATACAGTAGCAAGTTCTAAGGGAAGTGACTTAGTAAAAGATATAATAGCAGCTCAAAATACAGCAACTGGTGCAAAAGTATCAGGTGTAGAAATAAAGTTTTTTGATGCAAATAAAAAAGATGGTAATACTACAAACCCTAAACCAATATATTCAGCTCAAAATGTTTTAAATGCCACTAATGAAGATTATGTAAAGACAACTTTAAAAGGGTTAGCTTCAGGAGAATATGCAGATATAGTACTGACATATGATGATAGTTCTGATAAAGTTAAAATCAGAGTTGTATCAGCAACTGAAAAGACAGAAATTGTATCAAGTGATGCAAAAGATACTGCAAAATCTATAGCTGAAAAGTATGTATTTAATGATGATGATTTAGAGAAAGCTTTAGATAAAATAGGTAAGCCTGATTTTAGTAAAACAGATAGTTATTATGAAGTAACTCTTTACCCAGAAGGTAAAAGATTACAAGGATTTTCATCTTATTCAGCAACAAACTACAATAAGAATGATTCTTTAAATAGTGGAGAAGCTTATGGTAATACTCCAGTAATATTAACAGTTAAATCTACTAGTAAAAGTAATTTAAAAACTGCTATAGAAGAATTACAAAAACTAAATGCAAGCTATTCAAATACTACAACTTTAGCTGGCGATGATAGAATAGAAACAGCTATAGAGATAAGTAAAGAATACTATGGAAATGATGATGCAGATGATGTTGTAAAATCTGTTGATAATATTGTATTAGTTGGGGCTAATGCTATAGTTGATGGTTTAGTAGCAGCACCTTTAGCAGCTGAAAAAGATGCTCCATTATTATTAACTTCTAAAGATAAATTAGACTCAAATGTTAAATCTGAAATAAAGAGAGTTTTAGACTTAAAAACTTCAACAGCAGTAACTGGTAAAAAAGTTTATATAGCTGGTGGAGAAAATAGTGTTTCTAAAGATGTAGTGAAAGAATTAGAGTCAATGGGATTAAAAGTTGAAAGATTCTCAGGTGATGATAGATATGAAACTTCATTAGAAATAGCTGATGAAATTGGTTTAGACAATGATAAAGCATATGTAGTTGGTGGTACTGGATTAGCAGATGCTATGAGTATAGCTTCTGTAGCTTCTACTAAGTTAGATAGTTCTGGTGATGTAGATCCTAATGGAAAGGTTACTCCAATAGTAGTTGTAGATGGAAAAGCTGATAAAGTATCTGATGATTTAGATAGCTTCTTAGGAAGTGCTGATGTAGATATAATAGGTGGATTTGCAAGTGTTTCTGAAAAAATGGAAGAAGCTATAGCAGATGCTACTGGTAAAGGTGTTACAAGAGTTAAAGGTGATGACAGACAAGATACTAACTCTGAAGTTATAAAAGAATATTACAAATCAGGTACTGCAATAGGTGATAAAACTACTGGAATATCAAACTTCTTTGTTGCTAAAGATGGATCTACTAAAGAAGATCAATTAGTTGATGCATTAGCAGTAGGAGCTGTTGCAGGTGCTAAATACGCTCCAGTTATATTAGCTACTGATTCATTATCTTCTGATCAATCTGTTGCTATAAGCAAGGTTGTAAAAGAAACTGGATCTAAAGACTTAACTCAAGTTGGTAAAGGTATAGCTACATCTGTTGTTAAGAAAATAAAAGATTTATTAGATATGTAATTTAATTATTATATATTTATATAATAAGGCTTCTCGAAAGAGAAGTCTTTTATTTTATAAAAAAAAACAAAAGAGAAACTCATCTGAGTTTCTCTTTTGTCTTTGTGTGAGAAATACTTAAATAAGAAAGATGTTTTATTTATTTAAGTACAATCATTATACTATACTTAAAAAAAAATGTCTACTTATACATAATTTTAATGTATAATAGTATTTGAAAAACAAATAAGGAGGAAAACTATAAATGACAGTTTTAGATAGAATTGTAGATAAGTCAGATGAGCTAGAAATTAAAGTACTTAATTATATAGTTGATGATATAGATACTCTAGAACCCAAAATGGAATCTTTAAGTGATGATGAGCTAAAAAATATGACAAGTATATTTAAAGATAGATTAAAACAAGGAGAAACTTTAGATGATATATTGCAAGAAGCTTTTGCAGTGGTTAGAGAAGTTTCTAAGAGAGTACTTGGAATGCGTCAATACAGAGTTCAATTAATTGGGGGTATAGTACTACATCAAGGCAAAATAGCAGAAATGAGAACTGGTGAAGGTAAGACACTAGTTGGTGTTGCCCCTATATATCTAAATGCTCTTTTAGGAAAAGGCGTTCATGTAGTTACTGTTAATGAATATCTAGCACAAAGAGATAAAGAAACTATGCAAGCAGTTTATGAGTTTTTAGGTTTAAGTGTAGGAGTTATTACATCAGATTTATCTCCAGAAAATAGAAAAAAACAATATAATTGTGACATAACTTATGGTACAAACAATGAGTTTGGATTTGATTATTTAAGAGATAATATGATAACTAATAAATCTGAAAAAGTTCAAAGAGAGTTATATTATTCTATAGTAGATGAAGTAGATTCAATTTTGATAGATGAAGCAAGAACTCCACTTATAATTGCTGGTAGTGGAAAAGAAGACACTAAGCTGTATGAACTTGCAAATGCCTTCATTAAAACTTTAAAAAATGAAGATTATGAGGTAGATAAGAAAGAAAACACTGTATGTCTTACACAAACAGGTTTAAGTAAAGCAGAGTCTTTTTTTTGTATAGAAAATATAACGCATATAGATAATATAGAGATTTACCATCATACAAATCAAGCATTAAGAGCACATAAATTAATGGAGAGAGATGTCGAGTATGTTGTTAAAGATGAAGAAATACAAATAGTGGATGAATTTACTGGAAGGATATTAGATGGAAGAAGATATACAGATGGTCTTCACCAAGCTATAGAGGCAAAAGAAGGGGTAAAGATTAAAGATGAGTCTAAAACATTAGCAACAGTTACTTTTCAAAATTTCTTTAGATTGTATGAAAAACTTTCAGGGATGACTGGTACTGCAAAAACCGAAGAAAGCGAATTTGAATCAATTTATAAGTTAAATGTTGTTCAGATACCAACAAATAAGCCTGTTATAAGAGCTGACTTACATGATAAAGTATTTAAAACAGAAAATGCAAAATATAATGCAGTTGTAGAAGAAATAATAAAGATAAATAAAACTAAACAACCAGTATTAGTGGGTACTGTTTCGATAGAAAAATCAGAAATGCTTTCAAGTATGTTAAAAAAGCGAGGAATAAAGCATGAAGTTCTAAATGCAAAACAACATGATAAAGAAGCTGAAATTATATCAAGGGCTGGAAAATTAGGTTCTGTTACTATTGCAACTAATATGGCAGGTAGAGGAACAGATATAGCCTTAGGTGCAGGAGATAAAATTGAAGAAGAAAAAGTAAGAAATATTGGCGGATTATATGTTATAGGAACTGAAAGACATGAATCAAGAAGAATAGATAATCAACTTAGAGGTCGTTCTGGACGTCAAGGAGACCCAGGAACATCTAGATTCTTTGTTAGTTTAGAAGATGAAATGATAAAATTATATGGTGGAAAAGGAATTGAAAAGATTTTAAAAAGAATGAATGCCAAAGATGAAGATGCAATTGAGAGTAAATCATTATCTAAAGCCATAGAAAGAGCTCAAAGAGGAATAGAAGGAAAGAATTTTGAGCAAAGAAAAAATGTACTTAAATATGATGATACTATTAATGAACAAAGAAAAGTTATATATGAGGAAAGAAATAGAGTTTTAAATGATTTAAATATATCTGAAGATATACAAAAAATGGTTAGAGAAATAATAGAAGATACAGCTAAGAGATATTTATCTAATCAAAGAGATTATTATAGTTACTTTAAATCTTTGTATAATGATTTTATGCCTCCAAACACATTGTTGATTCCAGGGGTAGATAAAAAAAGTGTAGATGAAGTTGTGCAACACACATATGAAATATCCAAAAGAGTTTACGATATTAAAAAAATGGAAGTTGGCATAGAAAAAATAGAAGAATTAGAGAAGAGAGTTTTATTGCAAGTAGTTGATACTTATTGGATAGACCATATAGATGCTATGGATCAACTAAGACAATATATAGGACTTAAGTCATATGCGCAAAAAGATCCATTTAAGGAATATGCTTTAGAAGGATATGATATGTTTGAAGAATTAAATAGAAAAATAAGAACAACAACAGTTCAATATTTGTATAAGTTTGATTAATTAAAAATAGTTTTTTAAAATTATTTTTAATTATATCAAGTAATAACGTATGACTTAGTTATTTAACTTAGAAAAAAGAAGCTATATTTAAAATAATAATTATTTTAAAATATAGCTTCTTTTTGTGTGAGAAATACGGAAAAAAGAGATGATTGAAATTTCTTTCTTCCTTTTAATATTATACTATAAAGAGTATTAAAAGTCTATTAGTTATAAGTGGTAAAATTAAATAAAATTACAAAATTGTTACTTTTATGTATACATAAATATATGACAATATTTTACATGGAAAAAAATGATTAATTTTTGTATAATGAAATAAAGATTCTAATAAAGCCAGAGTTATCATATACATTGAAATAATATTATATTTATATTATAATTTATAGATAATAAGTAATTTTAAAAATATAAATAGAAATATACATAATTCATAATCTAAATAAAGTTTGTCCATACAGTATCAAAGATTTTAATGTTATGTATGATGATTCTGGAATATTGAAATTTTTATAATTACAATTTATATTAACACTTAAGTTTTTTAATAAGTAAGAGCATTAAATGAAATATATTAGAAATTGAGGGGAGTACAACTTATGAATATACCAAAAAAAATTATATCGTTATTGACAATAACAATAATGTTAAGTGGATTATCTTTAAATACAGTGAATGCTTCAACAAAGGAATCTTTAGTTGGTAGTGGGAGATGGGAGACTGCTATAGAAATAAGTAAAAATGGTTGGGAAAGTTCAAAAGAAGCAGTATTAGTCAATGATAGTTCAATAGCAGATGCATTATCAGCAACACCTTTCGCAAAAGCTAAAAATGCTCCAATTTTATTAACACAAAGTAATAGTCTGGACACAAGAACTAAAGCTGAATTAAAAAGATTAAATGTATCAAAGGTTTATTTAATAGGAGGAAATGTTACACTAAGTTCTAATTTAGAAGATGAGTTGAAAAGTATAAACATCAACTCAGAAAGAATATCTGGAGATAGTAGATATTCTACTTCGTTAGAATTGGCTAAAAAAATAGATAGTATAAATACTATTTCTAAAATTGTTGTTGTAAATGGTCAAAAAGGTCTAGCTGATGCTGTAAGTGTTGGAGCTGCGGCAGCTCAAGGAAATATGCCTATAATACTTTCAGATACTACTAATGGAACTAGCACTTCAAAAGATTTTATAAGTAAACATAATATAACAACGTCTTATGTAATTGGTGGTACTAATTCTGTATCTGAGGACATTAAAAATTCGCTTCCTAATGCTAAAAGAATTTCTGGAGAAAATAGAAACCAAACTAATGCAAAAGTTGTAGAAGAATTTTACAAGGGTACAAATTTAAAAAATTTATATATAACTAAAGATGGTATGAAAAAACAGGGTGACTTAATTGATTCGCTAGCTGTTGGTGTTTTAGCTGCTAAAAATAGTTCACCTGTTCTTTTGGCAGGGAGTAAATTGGACTCGGTTCAAAAGGATATACTAGATACCAAAATTTTTGATAAGATTACACAAGTTGGTGGAAATGGAAATGAAGATGTATTTAAGTCAATACAAGATATTCAAGAAGAAACTAAGTACACAGTTGAAACGATTGCTGAACTTGATACAGCTATAAAGAAATCAGATGCTAATGATATTATAAGATTTAAAAATGATGATAAAATAACTGGCTCAATTGATATAAGTACAAAAAAAGCGATAACAATTGAATTTAATGGATTATATAGTGGGAAAATGAATATAAATATGCCAAATGGAGATATGTATAATTATGGAGATATAAGTGGACAGATAGATATTAAAGATATAAAAGCTGATACTTTAGTAAATGAGGGAACAATTAATGATATAACTATATATGATCCAAATGGTTGCAAAATAGAAAATGAAAAAGATGCTGATATTTGGAAAATAACATTATTGGATACATCTAAGAATACTTATATAAATAACAGTGGAACAATAACTAAAATTGTTAGTGATGCATCAAATACAACTATAAAAAATTCAGGAAAAATTGATTCAATAAGCGGAACTAAGTCACCTGCAGTAAGTGGTAATCAAGCTAATGATGAAAATATAAAGGATAGTGATGACAAAGAAGCAGGAGGAATATCTGTATATATAGATTCATGTTCTCCTCCAAAAGAAGGTAAAGTAATGCTAAGAATACCAAAAGAACCTAAAAATTCTAGTTATAAGATATATTATAGAATAGTGAAATCCAGACCATCTGCAATGAGTGTAGGAGATACTATCTCAAAAAATAGTTGGACTCAAGTAACTACTAGAGATTCATTTATGATTAGTGCTCCAGATGGATATTATGTAGAAGCTGTAGAAATCTATGATTCTGATAGAAAGGTAAGTAAGTGGGGAAGATCAGGAAGTATAGATGATGGATATAACAATACAACTTCATCAGCAACATTAAGAAGTTATAAATAAAATATTAGTCTATATAAATTAATAAATGTTTTTTAACTGTTAATTTCATGAAGCTATAGAATATGTATAATCTAAAAATAAGTTATATAAACCTGTTACAATAAGTAATTTTAATTATTGTGAAGTCATTATATAGCTTATTTTTATGAAAAAGTATAGCAATAAATTTAAGGCAAGTATATTGTTTTTGATATAAAACTTTTAAAATTATTATTCAATAAAGTTTTAATAATTTCAAAAGTAGTGTATACTCATTTTATGGAGATTTTTAGTGAAATAAGAATGAATAAGGAGGAAATAGTAATTTGAATATAACTAATAAATGTGTTTTAGGAATATCTGTTTTAGCAATTTTGAGTTTTGGATTTTCAGCATTCCAAGGTAACGCTCAAATTGCTGAGAGAAAAAAGGATTATAATATATATCTTGAGGCTAATTCTGACAAGGAAGATGTAAAAAGTTCTTTAGACAAAATAACTGAATTGGAAAAAAAATATGGTGAAAGTGATGCTTTAAGTTTATCTAAAGTTGAGTTATATAAAAAAGAAAAGGATTATAAATCTTTACAGAATGAAATAGAGAAGGTTTATAATAAATATCCACAAACAAGAAAAACAGTATCCTTTATACTTTTGTACTCTGAAGTAGCATTGAAAAATGGAGATAAAGAATTAGCAAAACAAATGATTACAGAAGCAATTCAGTTAGGAGCTCAAGACAATTATAAAGATAGAACAGATAAGGTTTTATCACAATTAAAGTAAAAGGAGAAAGATATGTTAGATAAATATTATAATAGAGGAAAAATTGAACAAGTAGATAAAATTATTTTATTTATTTTATTAGCTATGATGTGTGTTATTCCAATGATAGTCCATAGCTATGATTTTACAAATTATAGCCCAATTTTTACACTATCAATATATTCTTCAGGGCAAAGAATAGAAATATTTAACTTTTATAAGACAGCAGTACTTTATTTGGGAACATCGATTGTTTTTCTTTTTTTCATGTACAAAATAGTATTTCTTAAGGAAGAATTAAAAAATAGAAAAATAAACATATTATTACTTATACTTACAGTAGGTGTGATCTTTTCAGTTATCGTTTCAGATTATAAAGATATAGCTCTATTTGGTAATGTTGATAGATTTGAAGGTGCATTAGCTTGGTTTTGTTATATAATTATATTTTTTGTTTTATATAATATTAAAATAGATGTAAAGAGTTTTAAGCTGTTTTATTTTGGATTATTCCCATTTTTGATTATAAATCTATTTTTAGGTTTATTTGAATTTTTTGGAATAAATATTTTAGATTACAAAATTATTAAATTGATTCTTGGTGGTGGTGAATTGTCAGGAACTTTTTGGACAACTTTGTACCATTATAATTTTATGAGTGGTATAGCATCCGTTATTTTTGGAGTAAGTTTACTTTATATGTTACTTGAAAAAAATACAAAACTAAAAATATGGATACTATTGGGTGAAGTAATTTCTTTTACAATGATATTAACTTCAACTTCATCAAGTGGATTTATTACTATGATAATATCAATTCCTATTATACTAATTTTAGCATGGCGATTTGCAGATAAGAAAGATTTGTATATATGGACTGGAGTTACTTTTATTATAAATTTAATCATATATGTAGTGTTGAATTCATTTAATTCTACAATTTATGAAGAATCATTCTCTATGCTTGGTAAGTTAAATAGTATCTCTATACTTATAATTCCAGGATTAATTTTAATAATTGTTGCCCTTTTAATGATTATGAAATTCGTAAATAAAAAGAAATTTTTTAATTATACAATGATATTATTTGTAGGATTTATATCTATAGGATTAATACTATTTTCATATAATCTAGAAAAAGAGAATAAAGCTATAGAAGCAAATCCAAATTCAACTATAACTAAAATTTCAGATTCTAAAATTTTTCAAAAAGTTAATGAACTGAGTACTGATAGATTGAATATCTGGTCTAAGACAATAGAGTTGATTGATAATCCAATACTAGGAAATGGGTTTGATACCCTACCATATAAAATATTAAGTGAAGGTAAACATGGTACTCTTAACTCATTTGGTGATACTATAGATAAACCGCATAATTGGTATATGACAGTACTTTATGGAAGTGGTGTTGTTGGTCTAATAGGTTTGATTGGTACAATATTAGTTTTAATAAAAGGATCATTTTATAGTTGTGTTGATAGAGTAGAAAATAAATATTTATATATATTTACTATAGGTGTATTAGCATATGCAATACAAGGTATGTTTAATGATAGTTTTGCAGGCACATCTGTTATTTTTTGGATATTTGCTGGATTAGTAGCTAATCAGATATTAAAAACTGAAGATATGAAAAATGAATCTTAGTAACTTTTATTTATGAATTTAATTTAGAGGAGATAGAGTAAATTATGAAAGTAAAAATAGCATTAATTTCAGAAGCATTAGGAGGAGGAGTGAGAAGACATATAATCGATCTTATGGAAAATCTAAATAAAGATAAATTTGATATTTATTTTCTATATAACTCCCATAGAGCGGATGATATAATGCAAGAAAAGATTCAAAATTTAATGAATTTAGGTGTTCATTTGGTAGAAATTAAGAATCTAAGTAATAAAATAGGTTTAAGTGATATTTTTGCACTTAAAAATATTTATAGAGAGTTAAAAAAGATAAATCCAGATATAGTACATTGTCATAGTTCAAAAGCTGGGGCAGTAGGTAGAATTGCAGCTAAGTTTATTGGAGTTAAATTTATATATTATACACCACATGCATATATTTTTCAAAATACTAAGTTATCTAGAATGAAAAAAGAAATATATATATTCATAGAAAAAATTTTAAGTAGATATTTTACAACTAAAACTATAAATGTTTCTGTTGGTGAGAAAAATTATGCGTTAAATTATAATATAGATAAAAAGGATAAATTTATTGTAATTTATAATGGTGTTAAAGAAAATTACAGTATAAGTAATATTTTGATTAAAAATAAATTAAAGAAAGAATTTGATGTGGATAAAGAAAGTATGGTTGTAGGTGTTGTATCAAGAGTTGATGAACAAAAAGATCCTAATACATTTATCAATATAGCTAAATATACATTAAATAAATATTCAAATGTAAAATTTATTTATGTTGGAAATGGTGATTTATATAAATCTATGAAAGAATGTGTATTACATGAGAGATTAGAAGAAAAAATACTATTTACAGGGTTTAGAAAAGATACAGAAGATATACTGAGTATTTTTGATATAGTGTTGACTACATCACTGTATGAAGGTATGCCATATGTGCTAGTCGAATCTCTTGCTTCCTCCTTACCAATTATTGCTACAGATGTTATTGGAAATAATGAAATAGTTGTTAATAATAAAAATGGGTTATTATTTGAAGTTGGTAATCATATTCAAGGATTTGATTGTTTGGAAAAATTGCTTGAAAACAAAAATATGATTAAAAGTATGAGATTAAAATCTTTGGAAATATATGAAGAGAAGTTTACTTTGGACATAATGATGAATGAATATGAAAAATTATATAATATCAATTAATATAATTGAAATACAGTAAAGAATAGGTGTGTGTATGAATAAATTAAAGATAATGTTATTAGGTTTTTATAAGTATAAAGATCTTTTATACGAACTTGTAACAAGAGATATTAAAATTAGATATAGACGTTCAGTTTTGGGTCTTTTATGGACTATATTAAATCCTATTTTAATGATGTTAGTAATGACAGTTGTATTTTCACAATTATTTAGGTTTGAAATTGAAAATTATCCAATATATTTTTTTGCTGGGAATATATTATTTTCGTTTCTAACAGAATCTACAACAAATTCTTTGCATTCTATGATAGAAAGTAGTAGTTTAATTAAAAAGGTTTATATACCTAAATATTTATTTCCTTTATCAAAGGTAATATCTAGCTTAGTGAATTTATTTTTTTCATATGTTGCTATGATGATTGTAATGATTATTACTAATGTACCTTTTAAGGTTACCATGTTGCTTTCTCCAATATTAATTTTATATATTAGCATGTTTGCGATAGGTTTAGGTCTTATTTTATCAACAATGATGGTATTTTTTAGAGATATAGCACATTTGTACAGTGTAATAACTTTATTATGGATGTATTTAACACCAATTTTTTATCCTGTATCTATATTAAAGGAAAAAACTACTTTAGCATTAACATTGAATCCAATGTATCATTTTATAACCTATTTAAGAGAACTTGTACTATATGGAACTATTCCAAGTTATCAAGATAATATTATTTGTTTTTTAATTGGATTAACATTTTTAATATTTGGATTGTTTGTTTTTTATAGAAAACAAGATAAATTTATTTTATATATATAATGAGGTGTTTAGTTTTGGAAAATATTATTGAAGTTAAAAATGTTTCTATGATGTTTAATAAAAGCCCTGAAAAAATTGATAATATTAAGGAATATTTTGTTAGATTATTAAAAAAGCAACTTATGTTTGAAGAATTTTGGGCTCTTAAAGATTTATCATTTTGTATAAAAAAAGGAGAAGCTGTTGGAATTGTAGGTTTTAATGGTTCTGGAAAAAGTACAATTTTAAAAATTATTGCTCAAGTAATGAAACCAACAGTAGGAATTGTTGAAGTTAAAGGAAATGTTGCACCATTAATAGAGCTTGGGGCGGGTTTTGATGTAAATCTTTCTGCGAAAGAAAATATATTCTTGAATGGAGCAGTACTTGGATATAGTAGGAAAGATATGAAGAGTAGATTTGAAAGCATTATAGATTTTGCGGAACTTTGGGATTTTGTTGATACTCCATTAAAAAATTATTCATCTGGTATGGTAGCTAGACTAGGTTTTTCTATAGCTACATCAATTGTTCCAGATATACTTATTGTAGATGAAGTTCTAGGTGTAGGAGATTATAAATTTCAAGAGAAATGTCAAAAGAGAATGAATGAGATAATTTCAAATGGAACAACCGTTATTTTTGTTTCTCATACAATTGATCAGGTTAGAGAACTATGTAATAAAGTAATATGGCTTGAAAAAGGAACTTTAAAAATGATTGGAGATACAAAAGAGGTATGTGATAGATATATGGGCATATCATAAGGAGTTGAATATATGTATGAATATAAAATTAGTGTAATAGTCCCAATATATAATGCAGAAAAGTATATAGAACATGCAATTTCATCACTTTTAAATCAGAGTATAGGTTTTGAAGTTCTAGAAGTAATTTTAGTAGATGATTGTTCTACAGATAGAAGTGGACTTATTATAGATAAATATGCAAATAGATATGATAATATAAAAGTAATACATTTGGAAAAAAATAGTGGATTGCCAGGAAAACCAAGAAATAAAGGTTTAGAAATTGCAACATGTGAATATGTAATGTTCTTAGATCAAGATGATTTTTTTGATCAAAATGCATGTGAGATATTATATAATAAGATTGAAGATACTGATGCTGATGTAGCATTTGGTTATTATAACTATGTTAATGAGGAAAATGTCACAATTGATAGAAACCCAATATCAGATAAATATGTAAATTATTTAAATGATGATAGTTCTGATTTTGAAGTGATTGAATTAAAAGATAAGTTAAATTTTGTTATTCCATTATTTAATAAGATATATAAAAGAGAATTAATTGAAAAAAATAATATTAAATTTCAAGAATCTGTTTTAGGAGAAGATAGAATATTTGCTTGTGAATATTTTATGTTATGTGAAAGAATTGTATATGAGAATGCTTTGATTTTAAATTATAGATTGAGAAATAAAGGAGAAAAGTCAACCAGTCAAAATATGAATGTTAACTTTTTCTTAAGCGTAATGGATTCATATAAATTAATGTATAAGGTATTTTTAAAGTATGATATCATTGAGCATTTTAGAATTGTTTTTGATGAATGTGTAGAAGATATTGTTTTTAGAATATTAGCCTCAAGATTAGATGACAAAGAATTGATTTTAGTAATAGAAAATTTATATAATCTAATTAATTATGTTGAAGTATATACTTATAATAAAAAATTTGTATATATTAATCTGATTCTTGATGAACTGTTAAAAAAAGAATTTAATAATGTAGTTAATATATTAAAAAAAATTATACCATTATATGAGAAGTTAAATGACTCTTATATCGGAAATGCATGGATAAATATTCAATTATATAATGGAAATAATGAAATAACTAATCTTTTGAAAATAATAGATTGTATGAAGAAAGAAAATACAACCTTAGAAGAAGAAATTATTGAGCTTAAAAATATAAATTTTGAATTAAAGAAAAAATATTTGAAAATAGAAAAAGATATTAACGAAATTGTTAATACAAAGACTTATAAAGTTATTAAAAAATTTTATGCTCTTTTTAAGTAAACATGTTATATAGTATTAAAGTGTAACATATAAAAATAATTAAATGAGTTTTTATATTAAGGAGTAGATTGATGAAATTAATAGATAAAGCTAGGTATTTAAAAAAAGCCTATTTTAAAATAGGCAATAAAAAGTCTCTACTAAAAAAAATATTCTATTCTATACATGAAGGAGGAATAAAAAATTTAAAGAATCGTACTTTAGGTGTTATATATGCAGCTTATAAAGAAGAAAACTTGTATAATGAAAGAAATAACATATATGAAAATCAACAAAAAGAAATTATTGTTTTGGATGATGTGTTTGAAAAAATATCAGTAATAGTTTGTATTTATAATGATTTTAGTAACATTGAACGAGTAGAGAAAAGTTTAGGAGAGCAAGTGTATAAAAATTTTGATATCATATATTTAATGGCTGAAAAATATAAACAAAGTATAAACTTTAAAGAAAAAAATGTTCATTATTGTAATAAGATTGATGGCTCCGCTTTGAATGAAGTTATTAACAAAATAGAAAGTTCATACTTTTTAGTAATAAATATAGATGATTATCTTTCTCCAAATGCAATATTAAATTTTACTAAAGTATCCCAAAATGATGAGTTTATATTGATATATAGTGATGAATGTTTGTATGATTTTGATAATAAAACGGTGAATAGATATTTTTTAAAGCCTAAATTCTCACCAGTTTACTTTTACAATAAGCTGTATATAGAGCATTCTATCTTATTAAAGAAGAAAGAGTTTATGGAATGTGGAGGATTTGATAATAAAGTCGAGAATCTTGATACACTGTTAAAAGGTGCTACTTTAAATATGTTAGAATTTTCAGATAAAATAGCGCATATAGAAAAAATATTATTATTAAGAGATGTAACAAAACAAAGCATATGTGAAAGTATGTACAATTCAAGTATGATAAAAAAACATTTGAGAAATATTGGTATAGAGTCAAATGTTAGACAAAATATTGTTTATGATTCTTATGATATAGACTTACCTGTAGATGATTTAGAAACAGTTTCTTTAATAATTATTAGTGACTGCAAGGAAGATACATTTGCATGTATTGATAGTATTGTAAAAAGTACAAGATGGATAAATTTTGAAATTATAGTAGTTGCTGAAGAGAGTGTATGTGAATATCTTTATAAAGAATTTACATTTTTAGATAATTTTAAATTATGTAAATACAATAAAACTTTAAGTTATGCTCAAAAATGTAATTTGGGAAATTCGAAAGCAATGGGCAAATACGTAACTATTTTAAAGGATTATATATCTATAGAAGATGAGAACTGGTTAAGTGAAATGATTCAATGTTTTAAATTTAAAAATGTTGGTGCTGTGTCCCCAAAAATTATTAATAAATATAATGGTATAAAATACTCTGGAATTATTTCAGGTGGATATGGTTTTTTCCCAATTCCATTTGATGGTGAAAAAAATATAGTACATAAAGGCTATAATGAAATAGCATTTGCTACAAGAGAAATATCAGTTCTTTCTTCAAGTTGTTTTGTAATTAAAAGAGAATTGTTTAATGATATTTCTGGATTTGATGAAAAAAATATACCTAATGAGTTTTCAAATACAGAACTATCTTTTAAAATTCAAGAAAATAATAATAAATGTATATTTTGTTCTAAAAGTTTAGTTATTTCAACTAAAAAAGATGATGAATATGATAGTTGGTATAATACAAAGAATAAAACAGGGTATTTATATATGTTAAAAAATTGGGCTAACTATTTGTTAGATGATCCATACTATACAAAAACAATGCAAAAGCAAATAATTAGTAATTTTCCTTATGAATTTAATATATTTAAAGATAACAAAATTAAAATTAATAATACTAATTTTTCAGGAAGAAATATTCTAATTATTAGTCATGAGCTATCTATGACAGGAGCTCCAATTACTTTACAGTATGTTATAAAGGCTTTAATAAAAAATGGTGACTATCCAGTAATTTTATCACCAAAAGATGGAAAATTGAAAGAAGAATTTTTAAAAGAAGGTATCCCTGTTATAATTGATGATTCAATATATAGTAGTAATAATTGGATGAATTATGCAGAAAATTTTGATATAGTTATAGTAAATACAATAGTGCAATATTTGAATATAATTGAATTAAGTAAAACAGAAATACCAACCCTATGGTGGATTCATGATGCTAGAGAAGGATATGAATTATATATGAAAGATATAATTCCTAGTGAGATAGGAAATAATATTCATACATTTTGTGCTGGCATTTATGCTAAGAATGTATTAAATGACTATAGACCTTCTTATAAACCTAATGTTCTTTTGTATGGTTTACCAGATTTTTCAACTGAAATACCAAATATTCCTAAGTATAAGTTAGAAAATGAAAAGGAAAGAGTAATATTTGTAAATGTAGGAACAATTGAAAAAAGAAAAGGGCAAGATGTATTTTCACAGGCTATTTCTAGTTTGCCTGACTATTATATAGATAAGTGTAAATTTATTTTTATTGGTAGAAAAGTTTCTGATACTATTTATGATAGTCTAATTGATATAAAAAATAAATTTCCTGAAAATATAGAGCTTATTGACGAAGTAAAAAGAAATGAAATTATGGATATTTTTAAACAAGCAACATGTATAGTTTGTTCTTCTAGAGATGATCCAATGCCTGTTTTTATGACTGAAGGTATGATGATGTCTAAAATATGTATTTGTTCTGAAAATACAGGAACAGCTACATTGATTGAGAATGGAAAAAATGGATTTGTATATGCAAATAACGATTATAAAGAATTAGCAAATAAGATTATGTATGTTATTGATAATAATGATAAAATTGATTCTTTGAAAATAGAAAGTAGAAAAACTTATGAGAAATATTTCTCTATGGATGTATTTGATAGTAATTTGTTAAATATAATTTCCAATATTGTTAAGTAAGCTATTTTACAGTAATTGAATTTTTATTTTAAATAAGTTTTAGGTATTCACATTTTGATAATATACTTAAAATAAAGATTGGAGGAAATATATGAGCTGTATTAATAAAAAAAATAATATGGAATATAAAAAATTAGAATATTTTTTAATTCTAATATTTTTAACTTTAATTATTCTATTAAATTTAGAATTTAAATCTATCATTGGAATAACTATTATCCTTTTAATAGTTATTAGTATTTATAGTTTATTTTATTTTGCTTTAAAGATGAGTAATAGTATAGAAATTTTAAAGTCACTTAGTAAAAAAGAAAAAAACTGTATACTTTTGCTATCTATTATATCTATAATATTTGTATATTCAGAAATAAGTAGAGATAAATTTATATATTATGGGGATTTTTCTAATTTCTGGAGTCTTGCTTTACAACAGCTGGATATTTTTTTAAAGGAGCCTTTACTAGCATTAAAAAATTCTTATATTAATATATGTTATGCAGAACATAATGTTTTTATGCCAACCATGATAGCTATACCATTAAAGATTTTAGGTGGAAGTTATATGAGTTATGTTCTCATTTTAGAAGTTATATTTATTATACCAACTTGTATTACATATGCACTTATTATGAAAAAAATTATTATAAAAATGAACTATAAAAATGTAAATTTTTCAATATTATTTTTATTTTTTCTAATATTACCAAGTTTGTATTATCCAACATTAAGCGGTTATATAGATATTGTATGTGTTTTTATAGTTTCGTTATGTATACTTCTAACTATGGAAATTGATTTTTTGAAGTTTGAAAAGAGAAAATGTTTAGCTCTTTCTGGATTATTATTAGTATTAGTTTTAATGAGAAGAGCTTATGGATATTGGATTGTAGGATATGCGATTAGTTTATTTGTATATATGATTTTTAATATATTAACAAATAGAAAAGATTTAAAAATAATTATTAAAGCATATATGAAAAATCTTTTATTTATTTTTATTGTTTGCAGTCTTGTTTTAGTGATAATGTTTCCAAATTTTTTGAAAAACATAGCAACTAGTAATATAAGAGTTGTCCATTCAGCATGGAATATGACTTCATCAAAAGAAAAAATAATTGAATTTGTAAATTATTATGGTGTATATATGATAATACTTTCAATATTGTCAATAATAACATCATTTAAGGATAAGTATTTAATGAGTTTTGTAGTAAAAAATATTGTAAATATAATAATAGTAGCAATATTGTTTTCTAATATACAAATGGGACCACATCAATACTATCAAATTACAGGACAATTATCTTTATTGGTTGCAGTTACTATTTTAAAAATATATAATTCAGAGATTAGTAAAAGAAATATAATAGTATTAACTATTGGTATCTTGCATATATATAACTTTTTATATGCACATAATCTTGTTAAACAATACGCATTTGAAAGATATATATTTACAGAAAGAATCTATGAACCAAGAAAAAGATATGATATAGAACAAATGAACATTTTATATGAAAAAATTGAAAAATTAATAGAAAAAGACAGTCTAGTATATGTTCTATCAAGTTCAGATATATTAAACGATGATTTGATACGATGTCTTAAGTTACCAGAAAGAATAAGTTTTGAAAATAAATTGGTGGGTAGTTATCAAGTAGATTTAAGAGATGGATTTCCAGTATCATTCCTTAATTCTGATATAATTATTGTTCCTGATCCAATACAGTATCATTTGAAACCTAATGATCAACAAGTTGTAATAAAGCTTGCAAAAGAGATATTAGATAAAAATTCAATAATAGGAGACAATTTTAAGTTGGTTGATAGTGTATCATTAGAGAAAGATGTAAAAGCAAAAATTTATATAAAAAACAAAGATTTTTCTTTAAAAGAAATAAACTATTTAGAAAATATGTTTGATTTTTCATATAAGGAATACCCTGATTTATTTAAAAATAGATTTGAAGAATTTAAACAACAAGAAAATCTAAAATAGGGTTATAGAGTATTTATTATTTATAATTAAAAATTTTGAAAGGATAAGCTTATGAAAAAGATAAGTATAATTGTACCATGTTTTAATGAGGAAAAAAGTGTACATATTATGCATGAAAAAATTACTAACATGTTTCATAAAGAATTGAAAGATTTTGATTACGAATTGATATTTGTTGATGACTATTCTATGGATAATACTAGAAATGAATTAGAAAAAATATGTATTTTAGATAAAAAAGTAAAAGCTATTTTTAATGCTAAAAATTTTGGATTTAATAGAAATGTTTTTTATTCATTGATGCAAGGTAGTGGAGATGCAGTATTTTTAGTGTTTGGAGATTTACAAGACCCTCCAGAATTACTTTTAGAATTTGTTGAAAAATGGAGAGAAGGTCACAAAGTTATACTTGGTCAAAAAATAAAAAGTAAAGAGAATAAATTTGTTTATTTGCTTAGGACTCTATTTTATAAAATGATGGACAATATGTCACAAGTAAAGCAAATACAACATTTTAATGGGTTTGGTTTGTATGATAAAGATTTTATTGATGTAATAAAATCTATTGACGATTCTCAGCCATATTTAAAAGGTATTGTTGGAGAATTTGGAATGAAACAAAGTATTATAAACTACAAACAAGAAAAAAGTGCAAGAGGAAAATCTAATTTTAACTTCTTTAAATATTATGATGTTGTTATGTTAGCAGTTACTTCATATACAAAAATATTAATGAGAATAGCTACTTTTATAGGCGGTTTTGTAGGGATAATTAGCTTAATAATAGCAATAATCATATTTATAAATAAAATATTGAATTGGAATACTTACCCAATTGGAGTTGCTGCTCTAACTGTGGGAGTGTTTTTTATAGGAGCAGTTCAATTGTTTTTTATAGGAATTCTTGGAGAATACATATTGAGTATTAATACACGTACATTAAAAAGACCATTAGTAGTAGCAGAGAAAAAAATTAACTTTGAAGATGGAGATGCAAAAATTGAAGAATATAATAGTTAAAATGGTTGAATCTTGGTCTAATAATACAGGAAATATAAATGCTATAGAAGATATAATAAATTGGGTTGATTTTTTAAACAAAAACATATGTGTAAATGTAAATAAAATAAGTTTAGATGATAGTGAGTTTTGGTATTATGATAAATTAGAAGGTGGAATTGTAAACACAAATAGAAGTTTCTTTTCAATTAAAGGAATTATAAAAAAAGTAAATGATGAAATACTTTTAGAGCAACCTATAATAATTCAAAATGAAATTGGATATTTAGGGATATTGTGTAAAGAGTTTGATGGAGTTTTAAATTTTCTTATGCAAGCCAAAATTGAACCTGGAAATTTAAATAAAATTCAAATTTCGCCAACAATACAAGCAACTAAAAGTAATTTTACACAAAAGCATGGTGGAAATAAACCAAAGTATTTAGATTATTTTATAAAGTCATCTAATCATGAAATTATAGTAGACCAAATTCAATCTGAACAATCTTCTAGATTTTATAAAAAAAGAAATAGGAATATAATTATAAAGGTTGATGAAGATATAGATGTTTTACCAAATTATAAATGGATGACATTAGGACAAATTAAGAAATTGATGAAGGTTGATAATCTGGTAAATATGGATACTAGAACTGTACTTTCATGTATTCCATTTTCAAATATTAAATTAGATGAAATACAGCTTGAAAATATATATAAATTATTTAGAGATAAGTCACTTTTTCATTCTATTTTTTATGGAGTAAATGAAAACTTATTTCCCAAAGTGTATCATCAGATAAACAATTATAAAATGTTTGATAATAGTGAAATAGAAATTGTTAGTTTAGAAAAATTGAACTTGTGGAAAATGAAAGAAAAAGAATTTATATCTAAAGAACCATATAATTTTAAAGTGATATTTTGTGATATTTCAATTGAAGGAAGAGAAGTAAGTCAATGGACGCAACCATTATTTGAAGCAGATGGAGTGGCAATATTTGGGCTTTTAATGTGTAATGATGAGGGAATAAAAAAGTTTCTAGTTAATTTAAATTCTGAAGTTGGGTGTTTTGATTCAATTGAATTAGGTCCAAGTGTTCAAATTGAGTCAATTGACAAAGATAAGATATATAATGAAGTTACAAGCTTATTTTTCAATTATTTAGATTGTGGGAAAAATATTATTTTTGACAATCTATTATCTGAAGAAGGTGGTAGATTCTATCATGAACAAAATAGAAATGTCATTATTGAAGTTGAAAAATCAGATTTAGTAAATGTACCAGAAGGATATTTATGGATTGATTATAAATCTTTAAATATAATGGTACAATTCAATAATTGTTTAAACATTCAATTAAGGAATTTATTATCTCTTTTGGAGGTGTAAGATTTGAATAAAATAAAAATTGGAATTATAGGAGCTTCAGATATTGCTTTTAGAAGGTTTCTGCCAGCTCTTATTAAGAATGATAAATTTGAATATGTTGGAATAGCTTCAAGAAATCCAGAAAAAGCAAAGAAATTCATAAAAGAATATAAGGGAATGATTTTTTCTAATTATGATGAAATCATTTCTAGCAATGAGATAGATGCATTGTATATACCTTTACCACCAGCACTTCATTACGAATGGGCTAGTAAAGCTTTAGAAAATGGTAAACATGTTTTTTTAGAAAAACCATTTACGACAAGTAATGACGATACTAACAAATTGATAAATTTAGCAAAAGAAAAAAAATTGGCTTTACATGAAAATTACATGTTTAAGTTCCATAGTCAATTAGAATATATTAGAAACTTAATTGATAAAAAGTCTATAGGTGAAATAAGGTTGATTAAAACATCTTTTGGATTTCCAATGAGAGCATCTAATGATTTTAGATATAATAAACAATTAGGTGGAGGAGCATTATTTGATTGTGGTGGTTATACAATTAAACTTGCATCTTATTTGATGGGAAACAAGACTAGAGTTGTAACATCAAAGCTAAACTATTTAGAGAGTTTTGATGTTGATATTTTTGGTTCTGCTGTACTTGAGAATGAAAAAGGAATTATAACGCAAGTTTCTTTTGGTATGGATAATTCGTATAAATGTGATTTGGAGGTTTGGGGAAGTAATGGTTGTATTATTACAACAAGAATTTTTACAGCTCCTACTGATTTTAACCCAAAGGTCATGATTAAAATTGGTAATGAGGAGAAAGTAATTAATTTACAGTCAGATGATCAGTTTTTTAATTCAATTGATTATTTTAATGATTGCATAAATAATGTAAATACTAGAATAGATTCATATATTGAAATTATGAATCAAAGCCATTTAATTCAAACTATAATTGAATCGAACAAAGGAGTGATAAAATATGAAAATTACTGATTTAGGTTTAGAAGGTGTAAAATTAGTAGAATCAATTGTACATGAAGATTTTAGAGGATATTATATGGAATCTTACTCTCTGAGAAGTTTTTCAGATGTTGGTATAAAGAATACTTTTGTACAAGATAATCATTTACTATCACTCAAAAAAGGTACAATAAGAGGCATACACTTTCAGAATATGCCTAAAGCTCAAGCTAAGTTAGTTAGATGTACTAAGGGTAAAATTATGGACTTTGCTATAGACTTGAGAAAAAGTTCGCCTACATATAAAAAATGGGTCTCTGTTGAATTGAGTGCTGATAATAAGAGACAAATATTTATACCTAAAGGTTTTGGGCATGCATGTATTTCACTTGTTGATGATACAGAGGTTCAGTATAAGGTTGATGAATTATATCATCCTGAACTTGATAGAGCTATATTATGGAATGATCCTGAATTTAATATAGATTGGGGTATGGAATCTATTATAGTATCTGAAAAGGATAAAAATGCACCATATTTAAAAAATAGTGATGTAAATTTTGTTTATGGAGAATGTAGATATGAATAGAGTAGTTATTACTGGTGCAAGTGGATTTATAGGAAAATCTCTTTGTAAAGCGTTAATTGAGAGTAAAGTATTTACATATGCTATTGTTAGAGACTCATATAAAATGAAAGATTTAGTATCTAATAAATATATTAAAATTATTGAAGCTGATTTTAATTGCTATGAGCAGATTATATCTAATATAGAAGGAGATATAGATGTGTTTTACCATTTCGCGTGGGATGGAACATATGGTCAAAAGCTTACAAACTATGAATTACAATTAAGTAATGTTAAAAATACTTGTGATACATTGATGTTGGCTACTAAATTAGGATGTAAAAAATTTATTTTTGCAGGAACAATTAATCAACTTGAAATAAAAAAATATATGAATATGGAAACTTGTGAACCTAGATTAGCTTGTATTTATGGAACTTCAAAACTTGCATGTGAAATGATGTGTAAAACTTTGGCATATAATAATAATATAGAATTTAATACAGCTATTATTAGTAGTGTTTTTGGGCCAGGAGATAAATCTAAAATGATACAAAATGTGCTAATTAAAAAATTTATTGATAACGAAAAGCCTAAACTAGTTAAAGGAAATTACTTGTATGATTGGATATATATTGATGATGTTGTTAATATGCTAATTGAAATTGGGAAGAAAAGTGTAAATTTCAGAGAATATTATATTGGAAATATTGAGTTAAGAACATTTAAAGATATAATTTTAGAAGTGAAAAATATTATTAACCCTAATTTAGAAATTACTTTTGGAGAATTAAATGATACATCTGTTATAGATTATTCACAAATAAACTTAAATTCTGTATATGAAGATACAGGATATTTGCCAAAATGTGATTTTAGAGAGAGTATTTTAAAGACAGTTGAATGGGTAAAGACATTGAATTTTTAGAGGAGTGAAAGCATGTTTGATGTTATAGTTGTAGGAGCTGGATTTTCAGGGAGCGTAATAAGTAGAAAATTAGCAGAAGAAAAAAATTTAAAAGTTTTGCTTTTAGAACAAAGAAATCATATAGCTGGAAATATGTATGATGAGATTGATGAATATGGTGTTTTGGTGCAGAGGTATGGACCACATTCACTGACTACTAATAAGCCTTGGATTATAGAATATCTAAATAAATATGGAGAATGGTTTGAACATGATATAAAAGGATTTAGTTTTTTTGATAATAAATATATTAGATTACCATATAATTTTAAAACTGTAAAACAATTATTACCTATAAATGAAGCTAATTATGTAATAAATAAGTTGCGTGAAAAATTTCGAGGTAGGGACAGGATTTCTATTTTTGAAATGCTTGAAGAAAAAGATATTAAGATTAGAAATTTTGGAGAATTAATTTTTGAAAAAGCCTATAAGCCATATGTTTCAAAACAATGGGGATTAAATACAGATGAAATAGATAGAAGTGTGCTAAATAGAGTACAAATGACACTATCGTATGATGAGCGTTATATAAATAAAGATTTTCAGTATATGCCATGTGGAGGATTTACAAATATATTTAAAAATCTATTAAACCATAAGAATATAGAGGTAAGACTAAATTGTAATGCTATAGAAGCTTTAATTTTAGATAAAGAAAGTAGTATTGTTACACACAAGGAAGAAAAATCTAAATGTATAGTTTTTACAGGTGCAATAGATGAACTATTAAATTGTAAATATGGGAATTTACCTTATAGGTCATTAGACATAAAATATTATACAGAGAAAACTGATGCTTTATTGCCATCAGATATAGTGTCATATCCACAGGTTGATGGATATACAAGAAAAACTGAATATAAAAAGTTTAATGGACAAAAGAATATACCTTATACTACAATATCAATAGAATATCCTCTGGAGTATAATAAAGAAAATGAAAAGGGAAATATGCCATATTATCCAGTTATAAATGACAAAAATAGGTTGATTTATGAGAAGTATCATAATGAGTGTAAGATATATAAGAACTTATTTTTGTGTGGAAGATTAGCTGAATACAGATACTATAATATGGATGATGTGATAGAACATGCATTTGATGTTTTTGATGATATTGTAGCGTATTTGGAGAAAAATGATGAATACTAATTTTAAGCATTTGTTGGCTAAGTATAATGAAGGAATTGCATACATTATATTTGGTATACTTACAGTAATAGTTAATACTGTTGCCTTTATGTTAAGCAGTAACTTTTTTGGTATTCTTGAAGCAAATACAATTGCTTTTTTTATAGCAGTATTATTTGCCTATTTTACGAATACTAAATATGTTTTTAAAACAAAAAATACTTTTAAAAAGTTTATTGCTTTTTTAGGAATGCGACTTTTCACACTTATTTTTGATAATTTAGGGATGTTAATTTTAATAAATATAAGTATAGATGAACTTATATCAAAAATAAGTGTGAATTTTTTAGTTATACTATTAAATTATATTTTTAGTAAATTTATGATATTTAAAAACTAATTTGGAGGATATATTATATGAAAGGAATTATACTTGCAGGAGGATCTGGTACACGCCTATATCCACTGACTAAATCTGTATCAAAACAGATGTTACCAATATATGATAAGCCGATGATATATTATCCATTATCAACACTTATGCTTGCTGGTATAAGAGATATATTAATCATATCTACTAATCGAGACATCTCTATGTTTGAAAATTTGTTGGGAAGTGGTAATGATTTAGGAATAAGATTAACTTATAAAATTCAAGAAGAACCAAAGGGATTAGCAGAAGCTTTTATAATAGGCGAAGATTTTATTGGAAAAGACAGAGTTGCTTTAGTTCTTGGAGACAATGTGTTTTATGCAAGAGGATTTTCTGAGATGCTACAAAATGCTGTAGATATAAAATCTGGAGCTGTAATATTTGGATATAATGTTCCAGACCCATCTCAATTTGGAGTAGTAGAATTTGATAAGAAGTGGAATGTAATTTCATTAGAAGAAAAGCCAAAAAATCCAAAATCTACATATGCAGTTCCTGGATTATATTTTTATGATAATGAAGTAGTTGAAATAGCAAAGAAAATAAAGCCATCTGAAAGAGGAGAGCTAGAAATAACAAGTATAAATAATGAATACTTAAAAAGAAAAAAATTAAGAGTAGAGCTTTTCGGCAGAGGCATGGCGTGGCTTGATACAGGAACATCAGAAGGTTTGTTAGAAGCAGCAAACTTTGTTTCTATAGTACAAAAAAGACAAGGTCTTTATGTAGCATGTATAGAGGAGATAGCATATAGAAAAGGTTATATAACAAAAAATGACCTTGTTAGATTGGCTAGTCCGATGTTAAAGACTGATTATGGTAAATATCTGATTCATATAGCGGAGGAATAATCAATGAAAAATATTTTAGTTACTGGTGGCGCTGGTTTTATAGGTTCCAACTTTATTAGACATATGTTGAGTCTATATGATTATAACATAATAAATTTAGATTTACTTACATATGCTGGAAATCTTGAAAATTTGATAGAATTTGAAAATTATAATAATTACTTTTTTATAAAAGGTGATATTACAAATAAAATGTTAATTGAAGATATATTTGACAAGTATTTTATTGATACAGTTATAAATTTTGCAGCTGAGTCTCATGTAGATAGAAGTATAAATAATCCAGAAGTATTTTTGAAAACGAATGTTCTTGGGACTCAAGTACTTTTAGATGTAGCTAAAAATAAATGGAAATGCAATCCAGATGATAAATATTGCTTTAAATTTATGAATGGTGTTAGATTTATACAAGTTTCAACTGATGAAGTTTATGGAACATTAGGAGAAAAAGGTCTATTTACAGAAGAAACACCAATATCTCCTAATAGTCCATATTCTGCATCAAAGGCAAGTGCAGATATGTTTGTAAGAGCATATTATGAGACATTTAAATTACCTATTAATATCACAAGATGTTCTAATAATTATGGACCATATCAATTTCCAGAAAAATTGATACCTTTAATGATAAATAATTGTGAAAATAATAAACTATTGCCTATTTATGGTGATGGTATGCAAATTCGTGATTGGCTTCATGTAAAAGATCATTGCAGAGGAATTGATTCTGTTTTACATAAAGGCGAAATTGGAGAAATATATAATATTGGTGGAAATAATGAAAAAGCAAATATAGATATAGTAAAAATTATAATCAAAAAACTTAATAAAAATAAAGATTTAATTACTTATGTAAATGATAGGCCAGGACATGATAGACGATATGCAATTGATAATACAAAAATAACCAAAGAGCTTGGATGGAAGCCACTATATACATTTGAAGATGGTATATATGAAACTATTGATTGGTACATGAATAATAAAAAATGGCTAGAAAGAGTTGTTTCAGGTGATTACTTAAAATATTATTCTAGTATGTATGCTTTGTCTTATAGATAATAAGGATTTTATGTGTTACTTTGACTTATTTAAATTTTATTTTTGATTAAGATTATTTTACAAAAAATTATAAGTTATGATAAAATAATTAGGTAAAGAAATATAATTTTTAGAAAAAGGTGTTTGTATGATAAAAGAAAATCAGAAAATCCTAAATAGAATACAGATTATATTAGATATGATAGCTATAATATTTTCATACTTTTTAGCATATTGTACAAGGTTTTATATTCTAGATGGAATTAATTCTATTGGATTAAAAGGATACATATTGACAGCTTTATTTTCTGTGCCAATGTATTTTATATTATATCATGTAGTTAATTTATATAATGCAAAGAGAACTATTAATGTGTATAAAGAGTGTAGACATATTGTAAATGCTAATATGTTTGGAGCATTAATCTTAATATTAATATTATTTATACTCAAATTGATTAATTACTCTAGATTAGTGTTATTGTTGTTCATATTTTATAATATAACATTAACTAGTTTAATTAGAATAATAAAAAGATTTTTATTAAGAAAGTATAGATCAAAAGGTTTTAATCAGAAACATTGTTTGATAATTGGGACTACAAGTATGGCCAATGAACTTACAGATAAGATAAATAAAAATAAACAGTGGGGATATAATATTGTAGGGTATTTAAGTGAGGAAAAAGAAGCAGATAATATAGTTGAAAAAAATGATATATTAGGTAATCTAGATAATTTGGAATATATATTGAAAAATACATATTTAGACATGGTATTTATAACATTAGCTCCAAAGGATTTTATTAGATTAGAATATATAATAAAACAATGTGAAAAGGCTGGAGTAAAAACTAATATGGTTCCTTACTATTACAATTATATACCATCAAAGCCATATATAGATGATTTAGATGGTATACCAATAATAGACACAAGACATGTGCCTTTAGATAACTATTTTAATAGTGCATGTAAAAGATTATTTGATATATTTTTTTCTGTATTTGCTATATTATTAACATCTCCAATAATGTTAGTAACAATAATATTAATAAAGTTAACATCTCCAGGACCAATAATTTATAAGCAGACAAGAGTAGGATTAAATAGAAAGAACTTTGATATGTATAAATTTAGGTCTATGAGAGTTCAAGAAGAGAAAGTAGAAAAAACTCAATGGACAACTAAAAATGATCCTAGAAAAACAAAGTGGGGGTCTATAATTAGAAAAACAAGTATAGATGAGTTACCACAATTTTTTAATGTTTTAAAAGGTGATATGTCAATAGTAGGCCCAAGACCAGAAAGACCTTTTTTTGTGGAAAAGTTTAAAGATGAAATCCCAAGATATATGATAAAACATCAAGTAAGACCTGGAATAACTGGATGGGCTCAAGTAAATGGATATAGAGGGGATACTTCAATAGAGAAGAGAATAGAGCATGATTTATATTACATAGAAAATTGGACATTTTTGTTTGATATAAAAATAATATTTTTAACAATATTTAAAGGAATTGTAAATCAAAATGCATATTAGAGTAATAAGTAGTGTTTTTAAGAAATATAAATACAAGGAGAGATATATTGGAATATATAAATTTAATATTTTTTTCTATGATACCAGTCATAGAACTTAGAGGGGCTATACCTATGGGGCTGGCATTAGATTTAAATCCATTATTGGTATATTTATCATGTTTAATTGGTTCTACTATAATAGGCATACCAATATTACTAACATTTAGATATATATTAAATTATTTCAAAGTGAAGGGATATTTTAAGTATTTAATTGATTTGCTTGAAAATAAATTACGTAAGAGAGCAAAACAATTAAAGTCCATAAGTGTAATTGGAATAATTTTGTTTGTTGGAATTCCACTACCAACTACAGGAACTTGGAGTGCAGCTGGAATTGCATCATTACTTGAAATGAGATTGAAAGATGCAATTTTAGGCATATTTTTAGGTAATGTTTTATCTGGAGGTATTGTATTTGCAATAGCATATCATGTATTTTAAGAAAAAATTATAATATTAACGGATTTTTTATTAAAAGGGAGGACATAAGATTGGTAGAAGTAACTTTATTTTTTTCACCACATCAAGATGATGAAACTTTAAGCATGGGAAATGCAATAATTGAACATGTTGAAAAAAGTGATACACATGTAATACTATGTACAGATGGTAGTAAATCAATAATAAGAAAGGTATTAGATGATGGAGGAACATGTTCATATCATATAAAAGACATACATAAATATTCTCTGCCAGAAGAAGAATTCTCAAAAGACAGAGATGAAGAATTTAAAGGTAGTTGTAAGGAAATGGGAGTTAAAGAAAATAATATACATATAGAAGAAAATAGAGCTCATGATGGAGAGTTGAGTAAAGAAAAAGCAAAAGAAATAATATTGAAATATCTAGATAAATATCCAAATGCAAAAGTAAAAACAGTGACCCCATATAAAGCTAGTGGAATACATGAAGACCATAGAGCTTTAGGTGAAGCAGCATTAGAGTTATATAAAGAAGGAAAAATAAAGGATTTAAGATTTTATGTAGAACCATATGACTATAATGATTTCACAAAAGTTAATCCAAATGTAGAAGTATGGGAAGTTTTAAATAGTCAAGAAAATAAACTACTGAGTGCTATGAATGCTTATAAAAAATGGAATCCAGAGAATGGACAGTACGCAATAGGATATCATTCTGTAAAATCACACTTTGACGAATTAAAGGAAAATAAGATTCAATATGTACATACACCTTAATATCTAATATATTTATATTACTTAAATATATAGCGAAGCCTGCTGAAATAGTAGGCTATTTTTTTATTTAAGATTCTTAAAAATTATCATCTTAATAAATAAATAATTTAAAATTATAACAATTATATTTGTAATCACTTTAACTATAACATCATTTACAAAAAGTAAATCAATCATTATATATATTATTACCATTTCAATAACACCAGAAAGCAACTTAAAGTTAAGAAAAGATAAAAATTCTTTAAATAAGAAGATTATCTCAACCCTCATACTTTTGAATACAAAAAACTTATTTGTAACATAAGCAAATAAAACTGCAATTGTCTATAATAAAGCATTTGCAATCATAAAATTAAATAAAATAACTCAAGTAAAAAATAAATATGAAATTATATTGATAAGGGCAGTAAATGCTCCAAAAAATAAATATAATATTGTCTCTCTATGCTTTTTTTAAATCAAATATAACCTTCCTAAACTAATTAAATATAACTATCTTTAAATAAAAATTAAAACATTCTAGTATAATATATCCATTAATAAATCAATAGATTTTAAAATACTATAAAGAATAAAGCTATAAGATTATATAATTAATATATACTTATAATCCATATTTTATAAAAATAAAATATGACCTAGATTTAGAAATCTGATATAATAAAAATTAAATACATACAAGGGGGTAAATATGAGAAAGTACAAATTAAAAAAATTGTCAAAGCTACTGGCATTGTTGACAGTTTGCTTTTTAATAGTGTCAACAATACATGTCTCAGCAGAAAACAATAAAACTTTAGATGGAGTAGAAACTGCAGAGTATTCTGAAAGCTATCTTCAATACTTAGAAGATGTTAAAAATGGAGACACAGCAAAATATAATGGAGTAATACCAGTTCCATATGAAATGGAAGGGACAATACTTCAAAATAAGGGAAGAAGTACTCTTCCATCATCATACAAATCAAGTGTAGCATACAATCCAATGAACTTAGGCTTAACTACACCAGCGAAAAATCAAGGAGAGCTTAATACCTGTTGGGCATTTTCTAGTATGTCAACTTTAGAATCATATTTAAAGTTAAAAGGTTATGGAACTTATGACCTCTCAGAAGAACACTTTAGATGGTGGTCAACTGGTGGAACACATGGATGGGACTTAGATGATATGTCAGGTAGTTCAAATGTAACAGCTATAGGATATCTTACAGCATGGGCAGGTCCTAAATTAGAAAAGGACATACCATATAATCTTAAATCTGAAGAACAAGGTGCAACGAGACCTTCAAATATGGATACTGCACCTACACAGTTTAATGTGACAGATGTTGTACGTCTTAATAAAGATAAAAATACCGTAAAAAATGCAATAATGCAATATGGTGCAGTAACATCAGGCTATGCTCACTATAAAAGCTATTTTAATAGCAATGAAACAGCATATAACTGCACAAATAGAAGTGCACCTTTAAATCACTCTGTATCAATAGTGGGATGGGATGATAATTATTCAAAAGATAACTTTGCATCTGATGTTAAACCAGAATCAAATGGAGCATGGTTAGTAAAAAGTAGTTGGGGAGAATTCAACTCTATGAAAGGATTCTTCTGGATTTCTTATGAAGATAAAACTCTTTTAACAGATACAGATAACTATTCAATGAAATCAGTATCAAAACCAGATAGTGATAAAAAAATGTACCAACTTGAATATGCTGGTCTTAGCAAGATAATGTCAAATAAGATAACAGCAGCAAATGTATTTGATTTTAGTAGAGACTCTGAAAAACTTGACTCAGTTATGTTTGAAACAGACTCTGTAGGAGCAAAATATGAAGTATATTATGCACCAGTAGTAAATGGAGTTCCTCAAAATAACTCAATGACAAAACTTGCAAATGGAACAGTATCATACTCTGGATACATAAATGTGTCTACTAACTCTTATAACCTTCCAAAAGGTAAAGGTGCAATAGTAGTAGTTATAGACAACACAGCAAATCCTAATAGAGAAAAATCAACTTTAGCATATGAAACTAACATAGATGGATACTATCTATACGAAGCTAAAGCAAACTTAGGTGAAAGTTACATACTTCAAAACAATAAATTTGAAGATATAAATACATATAGTGAATTTTCTCCTTGTAACTTTGTTATAAAAGCTATAACAAAAACATCTTCTGGACAAGCTACTTCAGGAGAATCTTTAACTGGAGCAGATAGATATGAAACAGCAGTTAAAGTTAGTCAGAAAGGATGGACTTCTTCACAAAATGCAGTACTAGTAAATGGAAATGCAATAGTGGATGCTTTAACAGCTACACCATTTACAGCAGCAATTGATTCTCCAATCCTTTTAACAGGAAAAGATAATTTAGACTCAAAAACTAAATCAGAATTACAAAGATTAGGAACTAAAAAGGTTTATCTAATAGGTGGAGAAAATTCTCTAAGTAAGAATATACAAACTCAACTTAGCAATATGGGTATATCAATAGAGAGAATTAGTGGTAGTGATAGATACAAGACTAGTATATCTCTAGCTCAAAAACTAAATAGTATAAAATCTGTTTCACAAGTTGCAGTGGCAAATGGTGTCAATGGACTTGCAGATGCAATTAGTGTTGGCGCAGCAGCTGCTGACAACAATATGCCAATAATACTTACTAATGAAAAGAGTGAGTTACAAGGTGCTGATGAGTTTTTAAATTCATCAAAAATAACTAAGTCTTATATAATTGGTGGTACAGCTACTTTATCATCAAACTTAGAAAGTAAGCTTTCAAATCCAACAAGACTTGCAGGAAGCAATAGAAATGAAACTAATGCTAAGATAATAGATAAGTTCTATACTAATTCAGATTTAAAATATGCTTTTGTTGTTAAAGATGGTTCAAAAAGTCAAGGTGACTTAATAGATGGACTAGCAGTAGGAGCATTAGGTGCTAAAACTGATTCACCAGTAGTTCTAGTTGGAAATAAATTAGATGAAAGTCAAAAAACTGTACTTAAATCTAAGAAAATAGAAACTCCAATTAGAGTTGGTGGAAATGGAAATGAAAGTGCTTTTAATGACTTAAATAGTCTTCTAGGAAAATAACAAAGTTAAATATTTTGTAATTTAAAAAATATTTAATATTGCTTTAAAAATATATAAAAGAAATAAGCCCTAACTGTTAATATGGTTAGGGCTTATTTGTTGAGAATTTTTTTATCTAGAAAATGTAATAATTTTAAACTGTAAAATAGTGTAAATATATTCTATAATATAATATAGTAAGATTTTAAACGAAATAAGGGGGTAATAAAATGAAAGCACCAAAAACTATTTTAACAATATTGACAATAGCGCTTACTTTAAGTGGGATTTCTATAACTTCATCATATGCACTTACAGAGGAAAAATTAATAGGTGAAGGGAGATATGAAACTGCTGTAAAGATAAGCCAAAAAGCATATAGTTCTAGTAATAATGCTGTATTAGTCAATGATAGCTCTTTGGCTGATGCTCTTTCAGCTACACCATTTGCAAAATCTAAAGGAGCTCCAATACTTTTGACAGAAAGTAATAAACTGGATGATAGAACCAAAACAGAGCTAAAGCGTTTGGGAGCTAAGGATATTTATTTAATTGGTGGGACTGCCGTGTTAAACAAGGATATAGAGAATCAATTAAAAAGTGATGGATTAAATGTAGAAAGAATTAGTGGTAATGATAGATATGAAACTTCATTACTTTTAGCAAATAAACTAAAAGATATTAAAGATGTTAAGGAAGTAGCTGTTGTAAATGGCGAAAAAGGGCTAAGTGATGCTGTAAGTGTTGGGGCACCTTCTGCTCAAAATAATATGCCTGTAGTATTATCTAGTCCAAAGAATGGAGTAGAAGCATTTGAGAAATTTATAAAAGATGAGAAAGTTATAAAGGCATATGTAATAGGAGGTACAAATTCTGTTTCAAGAGCAGTAGAAAAGAGTCTTCCTAATGCAGAAAGATTGAGTGGAAAGGATAGAAATGAAACTAATGCCAAGGTTATAGAAAAATTTTATTCTGATGTAGATTTAAACAATCTATATGTAACTAAAGATGGAAGTAAACATGAAAATCAACTTATTGATTCATTGGCAGTTGGAGTATTGGCAGCAAAGAATGAATCACCTGTTGTTTTGGTCGGTGATAAACTAAATACAAAGCAAAGGGATATACTTAGTACTAAAAAATTAAGTACTGTAACACAAGTTGGTGGAAATGGAAATGAAGAAGCTTTTAATGAAATTAAGACTTTACAAGATAAAACTATCTTTGAAGCTAAAACCGTTGAGGAATTAACTAATATGATAAATATTGCAAGTCCTAATGACATTATTAACTTTAATCCAAAAGAGGATACTGTAAATGAAGCTTTTAGAATGGTAACAAATAAGCCAATAACTGTGAATATAAAAGGTGATTGTTCAAAGACTATCACTATTGATATGCCTAATGGTGAGGTAAATAACTATGCTACTTTAGTAAATGTTATAGTGAGAAATATTGGAGAAGGTGGATTTAACAATCATGATACAATAACTATATTGTCAGTTCGTGACAAAAATGGTAGAGTTATAGAAAATACTAGAAATTCAGATATAGAAACAATGATGATATTGGCATCTGCTAATGATACAAAATTGATTAATGATGGTTATATAGGAAAGCTTATAGATAACTCATCTAATAGTGACATCACTAATCATGGTACTATAGACAAAAAAGTAAATCAGGTTGAAGATTTAGAAGCTAAGGTTGATTCAATTGAAAAAGCTATAGATTCTATAAGCCAGAAAATTAATAAGATACAAGATATATTAGATAAACTTGGATTTCTAAAGAAATTTCTTAACTAAAAAGATGTATATTTAAGAAAGCTATGTTTTAGACTTATATTTGAAGATATACAGTTAGATGGATTCATAGCTAAAGCTAAATATACAGTTAAATCTTGGGGGCGGTAATATGGAGAGTGGATTTGAAAGTAAATTAGATACAAAAATTATGAAAAATAGAGTTAAATCAATTGATATAATAAGAGGGCTATCAATAGCCCTCATGATAGTTTGCAATAATCCTGGGACTTGGATGAGAATGTATCCACAACTTAGACATGCTATATGGCATGGTGTAACACTTGCAGATTTTGCATTTCCTTTCTTTGTTATATCCTTAGGTGTTACAATTCCAATATCAATAAACAGTAAACTAAAGAATAATAAATCTACAATACGAATAATACTAAGTATATTTAAGAGAAGTATTTTACTAATGTTGTTTGGATTTTTCTTAAATTACCTAGGAAATCATGACTTAAGTACTGTAAGAATACTTGGGGTGCTTCAACGTATGGGATTAGTATACCTTGTAACTAGTCTAGTGTATTTACTACTAAAAAAACTGAATGTAGAAAGCACTGCAACTATAATTACTTTCTTATGTATATCTGCATTTATCATAGTGGGATATTATATAGTGGCAAAACCATATGGATTTGAGCTAGAAGGTTCTCTTGCACAATTAGTGGATTTCCATTTTTTCAAAGGACATTTGTACAAGCCAGAGTTTGAACCAGATGGATTTTTAACAAGTATAGTAGCAATTTCTTCAGGTATGTTAGGCTGTACTATGGGGTGTGTACTTCTAAAAGAAAATATAGGACAGTATAAAAAATTCTTTAAAATATTAATTATGAGTATCATTTTACTTATATGTGCTTTTGCTTTTAATCAATATTTTCCATTTAATAAGAGATTATGGTCAAGTTCATTCGTACTTTTAATGGCTGGAAGTTATGGTATTTTATTGGCAATATTTTACTTTATATGTGACATCAAAAATAAAAGCAAAATATTTACTCCAATAATAGCACTTGGAAGTAGCCCTATTTTTACATATATGTGTCTTGAAATATTGAGCCATGTGTTTTGGAATTTACCAAAACTTACTGATAAAGTAGATTATCCTACTACTTTGGTGGAATGGACTACATATGAATTTATAACACCTTGGGCAGGTACAACATGGGATTCTCTTGTATTTTCTCTCTTGTATGTATTGTTTTGGGTTATAATAATGTCGTTTATGTATAAAAAGAAAATATTTATTAAAATTTAATGTAGTGTTTTGTTTAAAAAAATATTTATTCAATTTGTTTAAATATGCAGAAATTCTCAGTAATAATCCAGTTTTTCCCTAGCGAAAATTAAAAAAACATGCCATAAAAGATTACAAAAAGATTACAATTTGTAATCTTTTGTGCTATAATGAAAAAAGATTTACATAATATTGAATTTATGTAATATAAAACAAGTTCAAGAAGAATTAAATAAGAATTAAATAAGATTTAAAGATCTAAAAATCTAGGGGGGATACGATGAGAAAGAGAACAAAATTATTAGCAACAGGAATGTTGTCTATAGCAATGGTGGCACCAAACGTGGCTTTAGCAGCGGAAAATACTACTGCAAATACAGAATCTAATTCAGATATTAATATAAATTTACAAAGAAAAAGTGTTGTGTTAGGAAGTAAATCGAATGCAAGTGTAAAGTTTAAAGAAAAATTAAATGCTGATTCAATAACATTAAACTTTATGTGTTATGATATGCCACTTGAAGCTACTTTAAATTACAATGAAAAAACAGATACATATGAAGGTGTAATAAACTATAACAAAGACCCAGAATACTTAAATGTATGGGAACTTCAAAGCATAAAAGTAAATGGTAAAGATGGACAGAAGGTTTTAAATAAAGAAGATTTAGAATCTATGGGGTTAAATCTTAAAGATTATGATGTTACACAAGAGTTTATAATAAGTGATGCTAACTCAACAAAAGCAGTGAATGAATATATGAGAAAAACTTCTGCACCAGTAAAAAAACTTGCAGGAGCTACTAGATTTGAGACAGCAGTTGAGATAAGTAAACAAGGATGGAAAGATGGAGCTAGTAAGGTTGTAATAGTTAATGGAGAACTAGCAGCAGATGGAATCACAGCTACTCCACTTGCTTCTACATATGATGCACCAATATTACTTGCAAATAAAGATGATATACCAGAAAGTACAAAGGCTGAATTAAAACGTCTAAACCCAAGTGATGTAATAATCATAGGTGATGATGGTTCAGTTTCACAAAAGGCAGTATCTCAAATAAAATCTGCTGTAGATGTAAATGTAACTCGTATTGGTGGAGTTGATAGACATGAAACATCTTTACTTATAGCAAAAGAAATCGATAAGTATCATGATGTTAATAAGATATATATAGCAAATGGATATGCTGGTGAGTACGATGCTCTTAATATTTCATCAAAAGCAGGTGAAGACCAACAACCTATAATATTAGCTAATAAAGATTCTGTACCAGAAAGTACATATAATTGGCTATCTTCACAAGGTTTAGAAGAAGCTTATTACATAGGTGGAGACCAAAGTCTATCATCAAAACTTATAGATAAAATATCTAAGATAGCAAAAAATGGGACTTCAAAAAACAGAGTATCTGGAGCTGATAGACATGAAACTAATGCGAAGGTAATTAAGACTTTCTATCCAGATAAAGAATTGAGTGCAATGTTAGTTGCAAAATCTGACATAATAGTTGACTCAATAACAGCAGGACCTTTAGCAGCTAAGTTGAAATCTCCAATACTTATAACTCCAAAAACTTACGTTTCTGCATACCATAGTACAAATTTATCAGAAAAAACAGCAGGAACAGTATATCAAATTGGTGATGGAATGAAGGATAGTGTTATAAATTCTATAGCATCTAGTTTATCAAAACACAATGCACCAACAGAACCAGAAAATCCAGGTTCAGCAGCAGGAAAAACTGTAGTGATAGACCCAGGTCATGGGGGTTCTGACTCAGGAGCAACAAGTGGATTAAATGGTGGAGCTCAAGAAAAGAAATATACTCTTAATACAGCACTAGCAACTACTGAATATTTACGTTCAAAAGGTATAAATGTTGTTATGACTAGAGATACAGATAAAACAATGGCTTTAGGAGAAAGAACGACATTATCAAACACTATAAAGCCAGATTTATTTACAAGTATACATTACAATGCATCTAATGGAGCTGGTAATGGTGTGGAAATTTTTTACAAAGTAAAAGATAAAAATGGTGGAACAACTAAGACTGCGGCATCAAATATATTAAAAAGAATATTAGAGAAATTTAATATGCAAAATAGAGGAATCAAGACAAGAACACTTGCTAATGGAAATGATTACCTATATGTATTAAGAAACAATAAATATCCTGCAATACTTGTAGAATGCGCATTTATAGACAATAAGAGCGACATGGATAAGTTAAATACAGCAGAAAAAGTAAAGACAATGGGAACTCAAATTGGAATAGGAATAGAAGATACAGTAAAATAAAATAAAAAATATTAAAGCAAAATATATCATCTCCTGTTATAATGTAAAATATAGCAAGAGATGATATATTTTTGCAAAGAATCAAATTGTTTACAATGACGTTTATTGTATTGATAAACTTCTCATTATTGAGTATAATATAGAAATAAGTCAAAAATAAGATAGAAATACGTTGAAATTAAGAATTTAAAAATTTTTTATTCCAATATGGAGGTAACTATGTCTGGATATACTAATGATGAATGTGAAATACCTAAAGTTACAAGCTATCCAGGGGCAGATAAAGAAATTGCAAGTGAGATTGACTATAGCATAGTAAAAGGCACAGTGTTGTTTGACTTGTACCAAAGAGTTGTGGATTTAGTTTTATCTATATTAGGACTTGTAGTAGGTTTACCTTTAATAGCAATATTTGGAATTCTTATTAAAATAGAGGACAAAGGACCAATAACTTATAAGCAAGAAAGACTAGGAAAATGCGGGAGAAGATTCTATATATATAAATTGAGATCTATGAGAACAGACGCAGAAAAATTTGGCGCACAATGGGCTGAAAAAGATGATCCTAGAATAACTAAGGTTGGAAAGTTTATTAGGAAAACTAGAATTGATGAGATTCCACAGCTGTTTAATATATTAAAGGGGGACATGGGCTTAATAGGTCCTAGACCAGAGAGACCAAACTTTACTGTTCAATTTAATGAGGAAATACCTGGATTTATCAACAGGCTTGCTATAAAACCTGGACTTACAGGTTGGGCACAAGTAAATGGTGGATACGAAATCACTCCTGAAGAAAAACTTAAAGAAGATATTTACTATATAAAAAATAGGAGTATATTACTTGACTTTAAGATACTCTTTAAAACTGTTAAAGTAGTATTGACAGGAGACGGAGCTAGATAATTTTAAAATATTAGATTATTAATCAATGAAAAAGCTCTTTAAAAAAGAGCTTTTTTATTGTCAAAAAATACAAAAAGAAAAGGAATGAGAACTTATGATTAAAAAAATTTCTACTATATTATCGTTAGTTTTGCTAATCTCTATTTCTAGTACAGTGGGGGTATTTGCAGATGTAAGTCCTAAAAAAGAGTTGATAGAAGGTAGTATACCAGAGATTTCAACAGAATTAAATAAAAGAGTGTTCAAGAATTCTAAAGAAGTAATTCTTGTAAATGAAGAGTCAATTGTAGATAGTATAAGTGCAACACCTTTGGCATATGTAAAAAATGCTCCGATAGTTGTAACTAAGAGTAAAAATGTTGGTAGAGTAACAAGAAATTATCTAAAAGAGCTAGGTCCAGAGAAGGTTACGATAATAGGTGGTTTAAAGGCAGTATCTAAAGATGCTGAACGTAATATAGAGAAAATGGGAATTAAAGTGGAAAGAATAAGAGGAAAAGACAGATATGATACATCTTTAAAGATAGCTAGAGAAATGTACAGAACAGTAGGATTCGATAAGGCATTTTTACTTAGCTCAACTACAGGATTAGAGAATGCCATATCTGTATATTCTTATGCAGCTAAAAATGGAATGCCAATAATATGGGCTCAAGATGAAGGTTTTGAAGAACAAATTGACTTCTTAAAAAGTAAAAACCTTGAAAAAATATATGCATTAGGTGATTCAAAAGAGTTTATTGCAGACATTGATTCTAGCTTAAAGAATATAGAAGGTATAAAGCAAATAAATAAGTCAAGCACAAATGTCGATTTAATAAAGAAGTTTTATGATGAAAAAGATATAAAGAAAATCTATACTGCTAAATTAGATTTTGGAAGTAGATCTGATGTAAACGAATATATTTCTTTGGGAGTAGTATCGGCCAAAGAAAATATGCCAATACTGATTTGTAGTGATAATTTAAGTCATGCACAAGATAAATTTTTGAAAGATAACAACATAAGTGATGTAATTGAAGTTGGATATACAGTAGGTAATTATAGTCTGTTAAAGAGTATACTTAATTTAACATCCTTATCTTGTATAATATTAATACTATTATTACTATTGATTGTATTTAGAGCGCTTAGATATGAGTCAAGATAGTCTTTAATTTATTAAGGAAGCTTTTCATAGGTTAAATTTACTTAATCAGAATAATGTTTATAAGCAGTTTTAAAAGTTCTACTTTTAGAGTTTAAATTAGAGAAGGAGAAAGAAAATGTCAAAAACAGCTAAAGCAGCATTGTGGATTATGGCGGCCACTATGTTTTCAAAAGTATTAGGTTTCCTTAGAGAACTTGTACTTGCAAATTTCTATGGAACAGGTATGTATGCAGACGTATTTGTATTAACATTAAATATACCTGGTTTAATCATAGCAGTCATAGGTTCTGCAATTGCTACAACTTATATACCTATGTACTTTGAGACAAAGAAAAGACTCGGAGATGAAGGTGCCTTAAAATTTACTAACAATGTTTTAAATATATGCTATATAATGGCTATAATAATAGCTATTTTGGGGCTTTTATTTACAGAGCAATTTGTTACAGTATTTGCAGCAGGATTTAGAAGTGACCCTGCTAAGTTTCAAGCAGCAATACTATTTACTAAAATAATGATTTCAGGAGTTTTGTTCTTGAGTGGAAGTAAAATATTTAGTTCATTTTTACAGGTGAATGACAGTTTTGTAATTCCAGGTCTTATAGGAATTCCATATAATATCATAATAATAGCAGCAATAGCACTAAGTGCAGGTAAAAATGTATGGATACTACCAGCAGGAGCATTGGTTGCCATGGCAAGTCAGTTATTGTTTCAACTCCCATTTGCATTTAAGAAGTCCTACAAGTATAAACCATATATAAATTTAAAGGATGAGTCCATAAAAGAATTAGTGAATCTAGTCTTGCCTATGTTAATAGGTGTAGCTGTTGGACAGTTAAATATATTTGTTGACAGGTTATTGGCAACTACTTTGGGGGATGGAAAGTTGTCTGCCCTTAACTATGCAAATAGACTAAATGAGTTTGTTATGGCATTATTTGTTACATCTATAATAACAGTTATATATCCTAAGTTAGCAAAAATGTCGGGTAAAGATAATAAAGAAGGCTTTATAAGTACTATTGTAAAGTCATCAAATTGTATTATATTGGTAGTGCTTCCAATATCCATAGGAGCTATTATATTAGCAGAACCTCTAGTTAGAATACTATTCCAAAGGGGTAAGTTTGATGCATTATCAACAGACCTTACATCTATAGCTCTTAGATTATATTCGTTAGGTTTATTGGCTTGTGGGGTAAGAGATGTTTTATATAGAGCATTCTATTCTCTTTCAGATACAAAGACACCAATGATAAATGGAAGTATCGCGCTAATAATAAATATAGTTCTTAATTTAATATTGATAAGACCACTTGGTCATGCAGGTATTGCTATATCAACTAGTACGTCTAATATAATTACAGTTATATTATTGTTTATATCTCTTAAAAAGAAAACTGGATATTTTGGAGGAGATAAAATCATAAAGACTGGTCTTAAAAGTTTGGTAGCATCAGGTGTGATGGCAGTAGTCACTTTATTGATATATAACAATCTATATGCATTTATAGGTGCAGGAACAATTAAAGAAATTATAGCAGTTGGAACTGGAGTATTAGGTGGGGCTTCTGTATATACGATATTGATAGTTTTATTTAAGGTAGAAGAGATGGACTTAGCTTTTGAATTTTTAAAAAAAGGAAAGCAAAAACTACTTAAAAGATAGACATTTACCTTAAAAAATTAAAATAGAGTCAGAAAGGATGAAAATATGGATTATAAAAATAATTATGAGATGTGGTTAAATTCTCCTTATTTTGATGAACAAACCAAAGAAGAGCTATTAAGTATAAAGGATGATGACAAAGAAATACAAGATAGATTCTATAAAAATTTAGAATTTGGTACAGGTGGTCTAAGGGGTATAATAGGAGCGGGAACTAATAGAATCAATATTTATACTGTTAGACGTGCAACACTTGGAATTTCAAATTATATTATGAAGACGCAAGGTGAAGAAGGAAAGCAAAAAGGAATTGTTATAGCACATGATAGTAGATACATGTCAAGAGAGTTTTGTATAGAAGTAGCTAAAACTTTAAGTGCATATGGTGTAAAGGCTTATATTTTTGAAGAGTTAAAGCCTACACCAGAACTTTCTTTTGCTGTTAGACATTTAAAGTGTGCTATGGGAATAGTAATAACAGCAAGTCATAATCCTAAAGAGTACAATGGATATAAGGTATATGACTCAGATGGAGGTCAAATCTGTATAGATATGGCCAATGATATAATTGCAGAAGTTAATAAGATTGATGATTACAGTATCATTAAAAGTGTAGATTTTGAAGAAGCTTTATCTAAAAATTTAATAACTATATTAGATAATGAAATAGATGATGAGTTTATAAAGGCTGTTAAGAAGCAAGTTTTAAGACAAAGCACGATAGATGAATATGGAAAAAAATTAAAAATAATATATACACCTATTCATGGAACCGGAAATAAACCAGTAAGAAGAGTCTTAAATGAATGTGGCTTTGAAAATGTAATGGTGGTTAAGGAGCAAGAATTGCCAGATTCTAATTTTTCAACAGTTAAGTATCCTAATCCTGAAGAAAAGTCAGTATTTAATATAGCTATTGAAATGGCAAAGAGTAATGGTACTGATTTGATAATAGGGACAGACCCTGATTGTGACAGAGTAGGTGTTGTTGTAAAAGATTCTAGTGGTGAGTATGTAGTCTTAAATGGAAACCAAGTTGGCTCACTTTTAGTTAGATATATAGTAGAGAGTTTAGTTGAAGAAAATAAACTTCCTAAAAACAATCCTACAATAATAAAAACTATAGTTACATCAGAACTAGGTGCAAAAATAGCAAAGGCTTATAATGTAGATTGTTTGAATACTTTAACAGGGTTCAAATTTATAGGAGAAAAAATAAAAGCGTTTGAAGAAAGTAATGATAGAAGCTTTATAATGGGATATGAGGAAAGCTATGGTTACTTAATTGGAACTCATGCTAGAGATAAAGATGGTGTTGTATCTTCGCTTATGATATGTGAAATGGCAGCATACTATTTTTCAAAAGGTATGAACTTGTATGAAGCCTTGATAGATACATATAATAAATTTGGGTACTACAAAGAGGAATTAAAGTCAGTGACTTTAAAAGGCATAGAAGGAATAAAAAAAATAAAAGAGATGATGCTTTACTTTAGAAGTGTTAAAATAGATAATGTGGCTGATGTAAAAGTAGATAAGATTTTAGATTATAAAGATGGAGTAGATGATTTACCTAAATCAGATGTACTTAAATTTTTACTTGAAGATGGTTCTTGGATAGCTATAAGACCTTCAGGTACAGAACCTAAAATTAAATTTTACTTTGGAGCAAATTCAGATAACCAAGAAGATGTAGAATCTAAGTTGAATAATTTAATATCTTATATATTAAATGTGGTGGATTCTATATAAAGAGCTAAGGGGAGATAAACGATGAAAGTATATAATGTCATAATGGCTGGAGGAGGCGGAACTCGTTTCTGGCCACTTAGTAGACAAGAAGTACCTAAGCAGCTTATAAATTTAAGTGGAGAAGATGCTTTAATAAATGAAACTATAAACAGAATAGATTCTCTAGCAAACAAAGAGGATTTATTTATAGTAACTAATGAGAAGCAAATGGACGCTTTAAAAGATACAGTAAAAGATAAATGTTTATACAGTAATATCTTACCAGAACCATGTGCCAGAAATACGGCAGCAGCTATAGGTTTTGCAGCCTTTAACATAATGAAAAAATATGGTGATGGTGTTATGTGTGTATATCCAGCTGACCATTATATAAAAGATGAAAAAGAATTTAAAGCTATTTTAGAAAAAGCTATTTATATAGCAGAAAATAATGATAAACTAGTAACTATTGGGATAAATCCTACATTCCCATCAACAGGATATGGATACATAAACTTTAGTAGAGAAAATACAATAGAAAATGTTGCATATGAAGTAGTGGAGTTTGTAGAAAAGCCAAACTATGAAATTGCTAAAGAGTATGTAAATTCTAAGAAATATGTGTGGAATAGTGGTATGTTTGTATGGAAGGTATCCAAGATATTGGAAGATTTTAAGAGATACTTACCAAAAGTATATGAAAAATTAGAGGAAATCAGTAATTACTTAGGAACAGAAGAAGAAATAGAAAAAATAAGAGAAATCTATCCAACAATACAATCAATCTCTATAGATTATGGTATTATGGAAAGAAGTAATGACGTTATAGTAGTTCCTGGTGATTTTGGTTGGAATGATGTTGGTTCTTGGGACTCCCTAGGTGCGATATATCCAACTGATGATGAAGGTAACATCAAAAGAGGTGAAAATATTACTATAGATACTAAAAACTCAATTATATATTCAGATGACAAATTAATATCGACAATAGGTATTAGTGATTTGATAGTAGTATCTACAAATGATGCAGTTATGGTTTGTAGAAAAGATAAAGCTCAAGATGTCAAAAAGATAGTAGAGCAATTAAAAGAAGAAGATAGACAAGAATATATGTAGGAGGTGTTCATTTGATTCCTAAAAAAATACATTATGTATGGTTTGGTGGTCCAAAAGGAAATATAGAAAATATATGTATAAATTCATGGAAAGAAAAACTTCCAGAATATGAGATAGTAGAGTGGAATGAAAAAAACTTTGATATAGAGAAAGAAATAAAAGGAAATAAGTTTTTGGAAGAATGTTATAAAAGAAAGCTTTGGGCATTCATATCAGATTATACAAGAGTAAGGGTACTCTATGAACAAGGTGGAGTTTATCTGGATACAGATATGCAGATATTAAAGGATATAACTCCTCTCTTAGAAAATAATAGGCTTATATGTGGATATGAAGATGATGGAGAATACATGAATGCAGCCATAGTAGGTGTAGAAAAAGGACATCCTTTCTTTAAAGATTTATTAGAGTACTACGAAAAAGAGGTGCTTACTTCTTCATTGTTTACAATACCAAAAGTTATGACTTATCTTATGGAAAAAAATTATAAAAAGATTGACCAAAATAACTATGAAGAAGGCATCCGTGTCTACGATAAAGAATATTTTTATCCTTTTGGATTTAAAGAAGACTTTACACCAGAATGTATTACAGAAAATACTTATGGAATACATTGGTGGGGAAAAAGTTGGGCTAAGAAAAGAAATTATTTCTTAGAAAGTAAGCACTTAACAGGTGTAAATAAGATATGGAAGTGTTGTAAAATATTTGCAAGTAATACTTTAAGAAGCTAAAAGGGAGAAAGTGAAATGAAGACTTTAAACGATGATAGAAATATTATGATTAAAAAATATCTTTATATATTTGTTTTGTTTATCATAGTACTTAGAAAGTATATGATATCATTTATTGACCCAGATTTGAGTATAGGGATAATTAAATCAGCGTTATTTTATTCTTCAATAGGAATACTAATGCTACTTTTTTTATTTGATAAGAAAAAAAGTATAACAGAAATGGTGCTAGTTGGAGCTTGTGTATTACTTTATATATTAAATAGAGAAGGAGCTATATTATTAATTGTTTTGTTAGCTGTATCAGCTAAACAAATAGATGATAAATGTATAGTTAAAAGTTATTTAATAATATCTGTATGTTTTTTAATAGGAGCTATATTATTATTCAATTTATTTCCTTCATTAGTATTTAATCAGGAAGTCCACTATAGATATATAGGAAAATTAGATACGCTTGTTACAAGAATGGATTTTGGACTTGGTAATCCAAATGGAGTATTTTATTATATGGTTACTATATATGCAGCATATATATTCTTAAGATATAAAAACTATAATAAATGGGATAGAATAATTTTATTTGGATCTGCATTCTTTGTTTATCAAACTACATATAGTAGAACTGGCTTTTTTACTATATTAGCAGGATTAATATTTGTAGAGATAATAAGAGTGATAGACCTAAAAAAAATAAAAGTACTACCAATGCTTATAAAGACATCACCGATAATACTTACTTTATTTAGTGTAATTATTGGTATGATGTTTTCTAAAAGTAGTGTACTAAATAGATTATTAGCAAGTAGACCTAAGTTCTGGAATGTATACTTAGCTCAAGAGGGAAATTTTATGAAACCTTTTGGAAATTCATATAGTGCTGCTATAAAAGCAACTAATCCATTAGACAGTTCTTATATATATATAATTAGTGTACTAGGAGTAATTGCTTGCATCTTATTTATGTTTTTGATGTATAAAGGTATACAAAGCTTTATAGAAAAAGATAAAAAAGAGTATTTAGTAGCTTTATTCATATTTTTACTATATTCTTTTGCAGAAAATTTATTATTAGAAGCTTCATTTAGTTTCACAATAGTATTACTAATAAAAGAAGTAATATTAAACGATAAAAGAGAGGTAGATTTGTGGAAAATGAAAAGTAGGAGGTAGTAATGTTAATATCATTAATAATGCCAACATTAAATAGATATGATGATATATACTTACTTATGGATAGCTTAGAAAATCAAACTTACAAGAACTTTGAACTTATAGTAATAGATCAAAATGATAATAACAAAGTTAAGGAGATAGTTGATAAATACGTTGATAAGTTAGATATAAAGTATATAAAAAGCGATAAGCTAGGATTAAGTTATAACAGAAATGTAGGCATAGATAATGCTAAAGGGCAAATTATAGGTTTTCCTGATGATGACTGTGTCTACGAAAATGATACATTAGAAAAAGTTACAAACTTCTTTAATAAAAATAAAGATTATAAAATATACAGTTGTAAAACTATGGATGCAAATAAAATTGATGCATTTAAGAAAATGTATGATGGAACTTGTGATATCACAAGTTCCAACGTTTTAAATACTATAACATCCATAACTTTTTTTGTTGATTTTGGAGAAAAAGAATATACACGATTTGACGAAAAATTAGGTGTTGGTGGAGATTTTGGTGCTGGTGAAGAGATAGATTATGTTTTAAACCTGTTGAGTTTAGGATTTAAAGGAAAATACTTTGGGAATGATATAATTTACCATCCTGCAAAAAAACATTCTAAATCTAAAGAAAAGTATCAAAAAGATTATAACTATGGAAGAGGTTTTGGAGCCATTTGCAAAAAAGAAATAGTCTATAGAAAGAATTATAAGTTTGTAAAGGTTATGGCATCAAAGCTTGTAAGAAATATAGGCGGTCTTATATTGAGTTCCAACAAAGATTATCATAGTGCCACTATAAAAGGAAGAATTAATGGATTTAGACAGTATAAGTTATAATGAGGATGGTGTTTATGGACAAGGTTAAATTTTTAATAAATATGCTTTTGGCTTTTTTTATGTATCCATTTAATAAGCATAAGTTTAATGGTAGAAATATTTGGCTTATAGGTGGACATTCAGGAGATATATACAATGATAATGCCAAGTTCTTTTATGAGTATATGTTGAAAGAACATAATGATGTAGAAACTTATTGGGTAGTAAATAAAGACAGTAAAGTATTCAATAAAATTCCAGGCAAGAAATTAATAAGAGGAAGTGTAGAAAACTATCTATATTATTACAATTCAAAAGCTATAGTATTTTCACATGCGCCATCAGCAGATATAGCACCTTATAACTTTGCTGTACCTGTTCTTAATTATTTCCATAAAAAGACGATAAAAGTATTCTTAAATCATGGAACGATAAGTTTTAAAAAGAGAAAGCCAATGAATAAAAAGTTTAAAAATATTATAGATAACCTATATAAAAGTTATAATATAGTTACAGCAAGTTCTGAGTTTGAAAGAGATGTTATGGTAAATGATTGGGGAATGTTAGATGACTCAGTTTATATAATTGGAAATGCAAGATATGACAATTTACCAACAAATGAAGTTGCACAAACACGAGATATATTATATACTCCTACATGGAGAGACTGGATAAAATTTAGTTCAGGAAAATTTACAGATACAGATTATTTTAAAAATATAATGAATTTCTTGAATGATGATAAATTAAATAAAATATTAGATGAGAAAGATATAAATGTAAAAATTTATATGCATCATCTTATGCATGAGTTTATAGATGACATAAAAGAAAACATAACTGGTAAACGAATTGTATTTTTAGATAAAGGGGTAACTCTAGCAAATGAAATAAGAAAATCAGCTGCAAACATAACTGATTATTCAAGTGTTGCCATAGATTTTCTATATATGAACAGACCTATTTTATTTTATCAATTTGATTTAGATGAATATATGGAAAAAGTTGACTCGTATATAGATTTAAAAAGCGAAATGTTTGGGTCTTTGGCTTATAATAATGATGAAGCTGTGAATAAACTTATTGATATTATTGAAAATAATTTTGAGGTTATGGGTAACCAAAAAAATGAAAGAAATAAGTTTTTCAGATATAATGACAATAAGAACTGCAAGAGGATATATGATTGTGTATTAAGTAAAATTAAATAAATATTTTATAAATGATGAGGAAGGTAATATGAAGAAGAATTTAGTATCTATAATTACTCCCATGTATAATTCTGAAAAATTTATTGAAGCAACCATAAAATCAGTATTAAACCAAACTTATCAAGAATGGGAAATGTTAATTATTGATGATTGCTCAACAGATAATAGTCCTAGTATAGTCAAATCTTATATGCAACAAGATAGTAGAATAAAATGCATAAAGACTGAGACTAATAAGGGTGTCTCTAATGCTAGAAATCTAGCATTAAGTAATGCGACAGGACAATTTATAGCTTTTTTAGATAGTGATGACCAGTGGAATAGTAGTAAGTTAGAAAAACAAGTAAACTTTATGTTAGAAAATGACTATGTAATCTCATTTACTTCATATGAACTGATGGACGAAAATGATAAAAAGTTAAATAAAGTAATAAAAGTGCCACCTAATGTAGATTATAGAAGGTTATTAAAGGGAAATATTTTGGGATGTCTTACTGTTGTAATTGATAAGTCTAAATTGGATTTTGAAATTAAAATGAGTGGTGTAAGACATGAAGATTATGTCTTGTGGTTATCTATATTGAAAAGAGGACATATCGCTCATGGAATAAATGAAGTTTTAGCATTATATAGAAAATCTAGTAACTCCCTTAGTGGTAATAAGATAAAGGCTGCTATGTGGACTTGGAATATATATAGAAATATAGAAAAAATACCTCTATACAAAGCTATATACTACTTTATTAATTATGGAATAAATGGAATTAAAAAAAGTTAGATAGAGAGGAAGATTTAATTAATGTATAAATATAAATTTACTGTATTTACTCCAACATATAATAGAGCACATTTACTTGAAAATTTGTATAATGATTTAAAAGCTCAAACATATGATTTCAACGACTTTGAATGGTTGATTGTTGATGATGGAAGTAGTGACGGTACTAAAGAATTAGTTGAAAAATTTATATCAGAAGATAAATTAAATATAAGATATATATACAAAGAAAATGGAGGAAAGCATACTGCAATAAATCTAGGTGTAAAAAATGCAGATGGAGAACTATTTTTCATTGTAGATAGTGATGATGGTTTAATTAAAGATTCTCTTGAAATTGCTAATGATGAATGGAATTCTGTAGAAAATAAAGAAGGATTTAGTGGAGTTGTTGGACTTTGTGTATACCCAAGTGGAGATTTAATAGGCACAGAAATGCCTGAGGATAAAAAAATATGTCACTTTGCAGACCTATATTTTAAATATGGTGTTAAGGGAGATAAAAGCATAGTATTTGTAACTGATGAGCTTATAAAATTTCCTTTTCCAGAAAGAAAAGAAGTGAGATTTTTACCAGAAAGTGTAGTATGGAATGAAATGTCTAAATACTATAATGTTAAATGTGTAAACAAACCTATGATAATAAGAGATTATTTGGATGATGGTTTGACTAAGAATATATTAAATAAAAATGCATTAAAAGGTAGAGCATTAGAGTTTTTATATTTAATAAATCAAAATACATATCCTTTAGGTAGATATCCATATATGTGGATAAAGAATTACATAAATTTAGCTAGATACTCATTGTTATCTGACAGTCATTATTTTGGCGAAATCAAAAAAATATCTGATAAATTATTGTATTTAGTGTTATTCCCATTAGGATATTACAAATATATTGGACAAAAAAAGTTAGTATCTAAGTAAACTTGTTGGTATAGTACTGCTAGTTGCTATATAAGGAGAGTAAAAATATGAATGAGCCTTTAGTATCGATAATTACTCCTGTATATAATTCAGAAGAGTTTTTATCAGAGACAATAAAGTCAATCCAAAATCAAACTTATAAAAATTGGCAGCTTTTATTAGTGGATGATTGTTCTAAGGACAATTCAAGTGAAATTATAAAAAGTTTTCAAAAAGAAGATGCTAGAATAAAATATATAAAGCTTGAAAAAAATTCTGGAGCTGCAGTATCTAGGAATGTTGGTATTGAAAATGCGGAAGGTAGATTTATTGCATTTGTAGATAGTGATGATTTATGGGAGAGTAAAAAGTTAGAAATTCAGATAGGATATATGTTAAAAGAAAATATCGGGTTTTCTTTTACATCTTATAGATATATGAGACAAGATGGAACAAAAACGAGTAAAGTTGCAAGAGCACCTAAAAAGATTGACTATGAAGGATTACTTAGAAATACTATAATAGGGTGTTCTACTGTAGTCATCGATAAGGATGTCATAGGTGAATTTAGTATGCCTTTAGTAAGAAGAGGACAAGATACTGCAACTTGGTTACAATTACTTAAAAAGGAAAAATATGCATATGGAATTCAAGAAGATTTAGTGAATTATAGGCTAGTTGGGAATTCTATATCAAGCAATAAGATAAAAGCATTAAAACGAACTTGGAATACTTATAGAAATGTTGAAAATTTAAGTTTACCAAAAAGTCTATATGTATTTTGTTTCTATGTTTTTAATGCCATTAAAAAAAGAGTATAAGTTTTATATACTTGGAGGTAAAAAAATGAAAATAGCTATAGCTGGGACTGGATATGTAGGGCTAGTAACAGGTGTTTGTCTAGCAGAGGTAGGCAATGAAAATGTAATTTGTGTTGATATAGATGAACACAAAGTTAAATCGATGCAACTTGGGATAGCACCTATATATGAAGAAGGCCTAGAAGAACTTATGGTTAGAAATTATAAAAAAGGAAGAATAAATTATACTACAGATTATAAAAAAGCTTATGAAGATGTAGATATAATACTAATAGCTGTGGGAACTCCTGAAAGAAGTGATGGTTCAGCTAATTTAGATTATATAAAGGCAGTTGCAAAGCAAATAGCTGAAACTGTAACAAAAGATACTTTAGTAGTAATAAAATCTACAGTACCAATTGGAACAAATGAAGAAATAGAAGATTATATAAATAGAAACTTAAAAAATGATGTGAAAGTTGAACTTGCATCTAATCCAGAGTTTTTATCACAAGGTAGCGCAGTAAGAGATACTTTACATGCTTCAAGAATCGTTATAGGAGTGGAAAGTGAGTGGGCAAGAGAAATACTGGAAGAAATCTATAAACCTTTTAATCAACCTATAATAGTAACTAATAGAAATAGTGCTGAAATGATAAAATATGCATCAAATAATTTTTTAGCACTTAAGATATCTTTTATGAATGATATTGCAAATCTTTGTGAGATAGCAGGAGCTAATGTGGAAGATGTTGCCTTAGGAATGAGTTATGATGATAGAATAGGAAGTAAATTCTTAAAAGCAGGTATAGGTTATGGAGGTTCTTGTTTCCCTAAAGATACAAAAGCTCTTCACTGGTTGTCTGAACATAATGGATATGAGTTAAAAACAGTAAAAGCTGCTATAGAAGTGAATGAAAGCCAAAAACTTAAATTAGTTAGAAAGGCATCTAAACTAGTAGAGAGCTTTCAAGATATGAAAGTTGCTGTTTTAGGACTAACATTTAAGCCAGATACTGATGATATAAGAGAAGCTCCATCTATCCCAAATATAAAATATTTGCTTGAAAGAGGAGCAAAAGTTACTGCATTTGACCCAATAGGAGTTGAAAATACTAAGAAAATATTTGGAGATTCTATACTTTATGCTAAATCTATAGATGATACAATAGAAGATGCAGAGATATGTTTTATAATGACAGAGTGGAAAGATGTCTTAAATTATGATATACATAAGTATAAGGAAAAGATGAAAAATCCTTTAGTTCTAGATGGAAGAAATTGCTATAAGCTTGAAGATATGAAAGAACTAGGTATTGAGTATTATTCGATAGGAAGGTAAATATTATGAAGACTGTTTGTTATTTGGCTGATGGGTCAAATCCTCATACTTTGAAATGGTGTAGTTTTTTTAAAAATAAAGGATATGACATTCATGTAATCTCTTTAAATGGAGGTCACATGGAAGGAATTAAAATATATGATTTTGGTTCTAACGTAGAAGAACTGAAAAATGAAAATATTTCTAAAAAAACAGGATACTTAGGTTCAATAAAACAAATAAAGAAACTAGTAAATGAAATAAAGCCAGATATACTTCATGCACAATATGCAAGTAGCTATGGATTTATAGGGAGTTTACTTGGGTATCATCCATATATTATTTCTGTTTGGGGTACTGATATTTACGATTTCCCAAACAATGGTTTTATACAAAAACAAATTATAAAACATAACTTTAGAAAAGCAGATTATATATTTTCAAATAGTAGAGACATGGCTAAAGAAGCTAATAAATATACAACTAAGCATGTAGATGTAACCTTTTTCGGAGTAGATATGGATAGATTTAAACCTATGGAAGTAGAAAAAGAAGATGCTTTTGTAATAGGAATTATAAAGAGTTTGGAAAAAAAATATGGAATTGAATATTTAGTACAAGCATTTAAGATGTTGAAAGATGAATATAAAGAAAAGAAAATAATTTTAAAAATAGGTGGTTCTGGAAGTCAAATGGATAACTTAGTGAATTTGACTAAGGAATTAGGACTAGAAGAAGATGTTCAATTTTTAGGTAGAATATCTCCAGAGGATGTAAGTAAGACTTTTAATTCTTTTGATGTAACTGTATTTCCTTCTTTGAGAGAGGGTTTTGGTGTAGCTGCAATAGAATCAGAGTCTTGTGAAGTTCCTGTCATTGTTACAAATGTAGGTGGACATCCAGAATCTGTATTGAAAAATGAAACTGGGCTAATTGTAGAGCCAAAGCAACCAGAAGAAATAAAAAATGCTATAATAAAGCTAATGGAAAATGATGAACTTAGACTTAATATGGGTAAAAAAGGGCGTCAGTTTGTTAGAGAAAATTATGAAGTTAATTTAAACTTTAATGATATAGCAAAAATATACGACTCTATATTAGATAAATATAAAAAATAAGAATTGAAAAATACAGCAAAAGATAGATGTTGTTGGCTATGCTTAGGTGCGTAGCTTTTGCTGTTTAATGGAGGGCTTCTAGTTATGCGAGAAAGTATAGATTTAGAGAAAGAAAGCTTTTTTAATAAGCTTTTTAAAAAATATAAATTTAGACAACTAACATTATTAATTCTAGATATTTGTAGCGTGCTAGTAGCATTTCGAATGTCTTTGAGTTTGACAGGAAATTTAGATGTATTCAATGTTAATAATGTAATAATTTCAGTTTGTATATATATTGTACTCCATATAGTATCATTTAGATTGTTTAAATGTTACAACACATTGTGGAGATATGCAGGAGAAGAAGAAATTATTTCGATTTTTATTGCAACTTTAGCTTATCTAATTCCAGCTTATGTGATAAATAGAATATTGGGACTCGATTATCCTATAATGCTTTATGTATTAAATACGATATTCATTATAATGTTTACAAGTGGAGTGAGAATAGGGTACAGAGCTATAAGAATAGTCATGAATAAAACCTATTCTAGAGGGAAGGTTTCTAACATTCTTATAATTGGAGCAGGAGATGCTGGAGAGATGGTTATACAAGAATTAAAGCGAAATCCAGAACTTAAAAAAGTCGCAGTAGCTATAATCGATGATGATAAAAATAAAATCGGAAGAATAATTCATAATGTAAAGATTGTAGGAACAACTTCAAAGATAAATGATATAGTTGAAGAATATAAAGTAGATGAAATAATTTTTTCTATTGCCAACATAGAAAAACGCAGAAAAAAAGAAATTATTGATATGTGTAAAAATACTAATTGTAAAATAAAGACAATACCAGGGATTTATGAAATTATAGATGGAAAAGTTGACATAAAACAGATTAGAGAGGTAGAAATAGAAGACTTATTGGGTAGAGAGCCTATAAGAACAAATTTAAAAGAGATAAGTAACTACATTGAAGGAAAAGTAATCCTTGTAACTGGAGGAGGAGGCTCAATTGGTTCAGAGCTTTGCAGACAGATTGCAGGATTTAATCCTAAAGAACTTATTATAGTTGATAATTATGAGAATAATGCTTATGCAATACAACAAGAATTGCTTAGAAAATATAAAAACAAGCTGGATTTAAAAGCAATAATAGCTTCAATAAGAGAAGAAAAAAGAATGGATGAAATATTTAATAAATATAAGCCAGAAGTAGTGTTCCATGCAGCAGCTCATAAACATGTTCCTCTTATGGAGTCAAGCCCTGGTGAAGCTATAAAGAATAATATATTTGGAACTTTAAATATAGCAGGTTTATCTTCAAAATATAAAGCTAAGAAGTTTGTCCTTATATCTACAGATAAAGCTGTAAATCCTACAAATATAATGGGAGCTACTAAAAGAGCTGCTGAGATGATTATACAGACAATGAATGATGAAAGTCAGACTGAGTTTGTTGCAGTTAGATTTGGAAATGTACTTGGAAGTAATGGAAGTGTAATTCCCCTTTTTAAGAAGCAAATTGAAGATGGAGGACCAGTAACTGTTACACATCCAGATATCATTAGATATTTTATGACGATACCAGAGGCTGTAGGACTTGTTATACAGGCTGGAGCTATGGCTAAAGGTGGAGAAGTATTTGTGCTTGATATGGGAGAGCCTGTAAAAATATTGGATTTAGCAAAAAATTTAATAAAATTTAGTGGGTTTGAACCAGATGTTGATATAAAAATTGAATTTTCTGGTCTTAGACCAGGAGAAAAATTGTATGAAGAACTTCTTATGTCAGAAGAAGGTCTGTTAGATACAGAGCATAAAAAGATTTTTATTGGTAGGCCAATAGATGTTGATAGAGAAGAAATAACAAAATACTTAAAACTTTTAAAAGAAATTACAAACAATGAAGAAACTGAAAAAATAGATAGTGTAATGAGAAAATTAGTACCAACTTACATTAAACCAGAAGATGCTAATATCAAGGAAATTGCAATAACTCGAGATAAGTAGAATATATTTCTAATTTGTAACCAGGGGGAGCAAAAAGAAACAAATAGAGACTAAAAAGAAACAAAAGATTACAAAAAGATTACAAAAAGATTACAAAAAAGGTTGCAATTTATTTTGATGTAAGTTAGAATGTTAATTAGGAATTGGAAACGAAGGAACAAAATGTTAAATTTTCGAAAGGATTAGGTATTTGAGATTATGATGAATATTAAAAATAAAAAACATATATTGAAAAAATTTATAGCGATGGTGTTAATAGCAGGAGTTGTTACAGTGGAGGCGGGAGCAATAACAGCTAGTGCAGCAGAGTTATCTAATTCACCTATGACTGCGACAGTAGATCAATGTGACTTCTTAAACATGAGAAGTGGAGCTAGTGCAAATGATGCAATAGTAGGAAAGATAAACACAGGTGACAAAGTTGAAGTTTTAGAATTACATTCAAATGGATGGATAAAAATAAAAACAGTTGACAATGTTACAGGATGGGTAAATGGAGATTATTTAACTATTGAAGGTGGAAATGTAGACGCAAAGGTACAAAATGTTTTAAACTTAGCATTTAAGCAACAAGGTAAACCATATAGATGGGGAGCAACTGGACCAAACTCTTTTGATTGTTCTGGGTTCACTTCTTATGTTTACAAAAATGGAGCAGGAGTTAATTTGCCAAGAGTATCAAGATCACAAGCAACAGTAGGAAAGAAAGTATCTAGAGCAGAATTAAAAGCAGGAGATTTAGTTTTCTTTGGTTCAGGTGGTTCAATAAATCATGTTGGGTTGTATATAGGAGATTCTAAATTTATACATTCACCACAAACAGGAGATGTAGTAAAAGTTACTAGTATGGCTCCAGGAACTAATTATGCTAGAAGACTTATAACTGCTACACGTGTTTTACAATAATAATAGATTTAATTTACATAGGATTGAATATTAACATTAAATGCAGTTATGTTTAATGTTTTACATAGAGAGTGAAGTATTAATTAATATTAAAATAGTGATGAACGTTATAAAAACAGCAAAGAAGATAAATTTCTTTGCTGTTTTTTTTATAATAAATTATTTCATATTATAATCAAATATTAAATATAAATATTAACTATATTATTCAATATTTGACAGATAATATGAATTTTAGATATACTTAGTAAGGAGTATATTGTAGAAAAAAATAAATTTAAGAAATTAAGGGGGATGAAATGAAAAAGATAAGTATATTACTATTATCGTTGGTAATGACACTTACAATGTGTAGTGTAAGTTCATTTGCTGATTCGTCAAATGATAAGGAAATGAGAGCAGCTTGGATATCTACAGTTTATAACTTAGATTGGCCTAAGACTAAAAATAATGAAGCCAAGCAAAAAAAGGAATACACAGACCTATTAGACAAATTAAAAAGTTCAGGGATAAACACAGCAGTGGTTCAAGTAAGACCAAAATCAGATGCTTTATATAAATCAAATATAAATCCATGGTCTGAATATCTTACAGGTACTCAAGGTAAAGACCCTGGATATGATCCATTACCATTTTTAATAGAAGAAGCACACAAAAGAGGAATGGAATTTCACGCATGGTTTAATCCATACAGAATAACTATGGCAGATGAGAGTATAGATAAGTTGCCAGCAAACCATCCAGCAAAGAAAAACCCAAGCTGGGTAGTTAAACATGGAAATAAGTATTACTATGACCCAGGTCTACCAGAAGTTAGAAAGTACATAGTTGATAGTATAGCAGAGGTAGTTCAAAATTATGATATAGATGGTGTTCATTTCGATGATTATTTCTATCCAGGAGTAAGCTTCAATGATACTGCTACATATCAAAAATATGGACAAGGACAAAACAAAGACAATTGGAGAAGAGAAAATGTAAATACTCTACTTAGAGATGTAAAGGCATCTATAAAGAGTATAAAGCCTGAAGTTGTGTTTGGTGTGAGTCCAGCTGGAATATGGAGAAATAAGAGTAGTGACCCAACAGGTTCAGATACATCAGGTAATGAAAGTTATGTAGGTACATATGCAGATACAAGAGCATGGATAAAACAAGGATTAGTTGATTACGTAGTTCCACAACTTTACTGGCCAATTGGTCTTAAAGCTGCAGATTACTCTAAATTAGTAGCATGGTGGGCAAATGAAGTAAAAGGAACAAATGTAGATTTATACATAGGACAAGGTATATATAAGCAAGGGCAATCAAGTTATAATGGGCAAAACATAGCAAAAGAAATAGTTAAGCAAGTAACATTAAATAGAAAATATAGTGAAATAAAGGGTAGTATGTATTTTTCAGCTAAAGATATAGCAAATAGTACATCTATACAAAATGATTTAAAGAGCTTGTACTCTGACAGCAATGAACAGCCAGTGACTCCACCATCTAATGTCAAGGTGGAAAAATTAAGAGGTGCTGAAAGATATGATACAGCAGTTGCAATAAGTAAAAAAGGATGGGCTACAAATTCAGATACAGTAGTATTAGTAAATGGATATTCTATAGTAGATGGTATAACATCAACTCCACTTGCTACTGCAAATGATGCACCTATATTATTAGTAAATAAGGGTGACATACCAACATCTACCAAAAATGAAATAAAAAGACTTAATCCAAGTAAAGTTATCTTAATAGGAGGAAATAATTCTATTGGAGATAAAGTTGAAAGTGAGATAAAAGATACATTATCAAATGTATCAATAAACAGAGTGGGTGGCTCAGATAGATATAGCACATCTCTTTTAATAGCAAAAGAATTAGCTAAGACTAATCCAGTAGACAAACTATATATAACAAGTGGTACAGGTGAAGCAGATTCTCTTTCTATAGCTTCAAAAGCAGGAGAAGAAAAACAGCCAATCGTATTAGTATCAAAAGATAATGTAAGTGATGAAATCTATAACTGGGTATCAGACTTAAATGTAAAAGATGCATACTTTATAGGTGGTAATTTAAGTATATCTGATTCAGTAATAAGTAAATTAGATAAAGTTATTACTAATGATGTATCTAAAAATAGAATAGCTGGAGAAAATAGAGAAGAAACAAATGGAAAAGTAATACAGAAATTCTATCCAAATGCTGAATATTCATCAATATTTGTAAGTAAGAGTAATCAGTTAGTAGATGCATTAACATCAGGACCTTTAGCAGCAAAATTAAAATCACCAGTAGTTATGCTTGGAAATAGTGTAACATCTGCTCAGAAAACTGCTCTAGAGCCTAAAAAGACAAGCCTAGTATATGAAGCTGGAGATGGCATAAATCAAACTGCATTAAACAGTTTATTAAACTTAGTTCAGTAGTAAGAATTTAATAAAGATGCTATATTATAAATTCTATAAAGGCAAATTAAAATAAAAGTATCAAATTGGAAAATGTTAAATTAAAAAGTATTAAATAAAAGTAGAAATTAAAAAAAGAACTATATACATTTTATAATCAAGCATGGATAACAACTTGAAAATAATTATGTAATATAGTTCTTTTTCTATATTTAATCTTATATTTTATAATAATATTTGTATTAAATGTTTTTTAGTGTTATTATTGTTTAAATTCTATATCATTAAATATAAAATCATGTAATATATCTAAAGTATCTGGGTCAAATCTAAGAACCCAACCAGCCTTTCCATATATACCACCTGTACTATGAATTTCATCATCAATAGGGAATTCAAATTGTTTAACATTTAAGTCGCCCATTTTTAAAACTTGAGCTCCTAAAGAAAGTATTGCATTAGGTTTCATATTAGTTTTAACATATGGAAGAACAGCATCTAATAAACCTGGATATTTAGTAACAGGTAAGGTTTCTGTTTTCTTGATTATAGCTTGTATAATCTCTCTTTGTCTTCCATCTCTTGCAAAAGCTGTATCATTATGTCTGATACGTGCAAAAGATAATGCTTGATATCCATTTAAAGTTTGTGCTCCAGATTTTCTAATATATTGTATGCTACCTTTATCATCACTTTTATTCCAACCATAAGTTTCAGGAATAAATTTATTTAATTCACTTATTTCTCCTTTTTCAATTGTAACTTCAACGCCACCAATAGCATCAATTATATACATAAATGATTCGAAATTAACACAAGCATAATTTTGAATATCAACATTAAAGTTCTCTTCAATTGTTTGTATTAATAAATCAGCTTGTCCATAAGCATAGGCATGAGTAAGTTTTTGTTTACCATGACCAGGGATGTCTACATAGCTATCACGAGCTAATGATGTAAGTTTGATATCATTATGTTTGTTATCAATAGTTAATATCATCATAGCATCTGACCTTGAAGAATCTTCATTTGGTCTAGCATCTGTTCCCATAAGTAGTATGTTAGTTATCCCATTTTCATTTTTATGGTCATTATTATCTAATAAATCACTATTTATGCTTGAGTCATGAATAGTAGATAATTTATAATAAAAATATCCATAGACGCTTATAGGGAATATTACTACCAAGAAAGCCAGTAGTATAACAAATTTCTTTAATTTTGACAAAAGTACCCCTTCTTTCTTCTTTTTCCTGTATATTTTTTAATAGCATACACTTAATTATATTAAAGTATTGAGATATATTCAATACTTGTTTCAGTTACAAAAAAAAGACAATGGCATAATTTATAAGAAAATTTGTCAATTTATATATAATTAAAAGTATGTGTAGTATACTCTTTAAAAAATTAATTAAATTTTTAAAGAAAAATAAGATTTATATGTTTTTTTACAATAAAAATAAGTACACACCTATCAATTACAAAATAATTTGCTTCTTGAAAGGCATGCACTTACTGTCAAATTCTGTATATAACTTTTTATTAATATAAATAAATATTTTACTCTTCAACCATAATATCTTCAAATATGAAGTCGTGCATTGCATCTAATTCATATTCTTCAAAAGGAATTACATAGCCTGCACTACCAATTTTTCTACCATTTTCAGTAGAAAGAGGGAATTCCATTGATTTTAAGTCTAAGTTTCCAATACTTAAAAGTTTTGTTCCTAGAGAAATTATTTCATTAGGACTCATATTAGTTTTAACATATGGAAGTATAGTATTAACTAGATTAGGATATTTGGTAACTGGTAAATCCTTAACACCATTTATTAAACTTTGTATAACACTTCTTTGTCTTCTATCTCTCTCATCTGTACTATCATTTTTTCTTATACGAGAAAATGCAAGTGTTTGATATCCATTTAGTTTTTGCTCACCTGAACTTCTTATATACTCAAGAGAGCCTTTGTCAGAATTTTTATGCCATTTATAAGTTTCAGGTATAAATTTGTTTAATTCTCTTATTTCACTCTTATCAACTGTAACAGTAACCCCTCCTAGAGCATCAACTATATCCATAAAAGAGAAAAAGTCAACTACAGCATAATTCTGTATATCGAGTTGGAAATTTTCTTCTATAGTTTCTATTAATAAATTAGCTTGACCATATACATAAGCATGTGTTAATTTTTGCTCTCCATGTCCTGGTATATTAACGTACGTATCTCTATTTAATGATGTTAATTTAAGACTTTTATTTTTATTATCAATAGTTAATATCATCATGGCATCAGAACGAGAAACTTCTTCTCCTGGTCTTGCATCTGTACCTAATAATAATATATTTGTAATATCTTCTTCATTTTTATAGTCATTACTGCTAAGAGCCTCTGTATTTATACTATCATCTTGGATAGTTTTTAATTTAGTAAAAACATATCCGTATACACTGACAGGAAATGCTATGACTAAAAGGGCTAGAAATATAACAAATTTTTTGAGTCCTGACAATAATATCCCCTACTTTCTAAATTTTTTAATTACACATAGTTAATTATATTAAAAAATTGTTACATAAGCAATAAAAAACACAATAAATTAGCATAAGTTTGTCATAATATAATTATTTTTATAATATTTTATAGAAGGAAGTGTGTAGTTATTATTAATTTTCTTGGAATATAATTATATGAAGATTTAAATTTTTATAAATTACTGTATATATTGGAAAAAATATTTTCCTGATTGTAGTTATATCATCTTACAAAAGGTGTAAATTGTAATTTAGAATTTTTGGTGTATAATAGGAATTGAAAATTTAAACTGATAAAAATTAATAAAAAATAATCATAAATTATATAATTTGGGGGAGGAAATGTATGATAAAATTAATAGCAACAGACTTAGATGGAACTTTGTTAGATGAAAAGAGCGAAATAAATCCAGAATTTTATAAAGTATTTAAAAAATTAAGAGAGAGGGGAATAATGTTTTCTGCTGCAAGTGGCAGGCAGTATCAAAATCTTATAAAAAAATTTGAAGATATAAAAGATGATATGATGTTTATCTCAGAGAATGGAACATTAGTAGTATATAAAGGAGAAGAAATATTATCAAATCCTTTGGATAAAGAGTTAGTAAATGAAATCATAGAGACAACAAGAAGTATAAAAGGGAAAAAAATTGTAATGAGTGGTAAAAAATACGCCTATATAGAGAGCAAAGATGAAGCTTTTATAGAAGAAGTTAATACTTACTATGCAAAGTTTAAAATTGTAGATGACTTGACTGAAGTAGAAGGTGATATATTAAAGATAGCTATACATGATTTCAAAGGTGCAGAACATAACAATAGTATCTACTTTGATAAGTTTTCTGATAGAGCTCAAGTATGTATTTCTGGGGTAGAGTGGCTTGACTTAACTGCAAAAGGTGCGAATAAAGGAAGTGCCATAAAAAAAGTACAAAGAATGTTAGATATAAAATATGAAGAAACTATGGTATTTGGTGACCAATTGAATGATGTGGAAATGATGAAGAGTGCTTATCATAGCTATGCCATGGAGAATGCAAATGAGTATTTGAAAGAAATTGCTAGATTTAGAGCAAAAAGAAATACTGAAAATGGTGTTGTAGATAAGATAAAAGAAGTCATAAAAATTGGATAGCCATCTATGATGGGGTTCTAAATGAAAAAGATTATTTTGGCTGGTATAAATGATAAATTAAAGGAAGCATATAAATTACAGCTTGAAGAAGTATTGGGAGAAATTGCAGAAATAGAAACTAACTAACTATATGATATGTCTGGTGGATATACATTAGCATGGATGACATACTTAGTATTGACTGTAATTATGGTCGATTTGATATTAATAAGTTTAGTTTTAGGAAAAAAGAAAAATATAAATATCAAAGAGAGTTAAATGATACTAATTGAATAAATAAAAAATATCAATGTAATTTTTGATAAAATAAATTTATTTATATAAAAATTACATTGATATTTAATAAACATCAATAAAGATATTTATTTTTTTATGATACTCAGTATTTTGTCCTCTATTTGAGATACATTTTCTGCGGAAATCAAATAAACATATTTACCTGCTTTTTCAACAATAGTACTGTTTGCTATTTCAGAATTGTTTTTTTCTCCATGTCCTTCTCCAAAAGGTGCTTGAATCATGTCTCTTTTATAATTTTCTAGAGTTTTATAGATTTTATTTACATCGTCAGTTTTTATGACAATGATATCTTCTAGATATAATTTTTCAGAAGAATTGATTACAAAACCTTGTGTAATGTCTTCTTCTACATCGTTAAAATAATTAAATTCTTTTGCATCAAAAAATTTTGATTCTTTTATAAGCAAATCAGAAGACTTTAATGCTTTTTCAATTTTTGATGTAGAAACGTTTTTATAATCGCTACTTGAAGAACAACTAACCATTCCAAAGGATAAGATTATTGAAAAAAACAACATTAAAATTTTTTTCATGAGAAACCTCCAAGTTTTTTTAACTCTATCTTAATTTAGTTTACTACATAATTATATAAAAATAAATGTATTTAATGTTACAGTTTTGATTAATAATGTAAGAATTTGATAATAATACCTATTAAGAGGTGATTAAAAATGAGAGTACCAAAACATGTAGGAATTATCCCAGATGGAAACAGAAGATGGGCAAGTCAAAATGGAATGACAAAGGATAGAGGATATGAAAGTGGAATAAATCCTGGACTAGAATCTTATAGATTATGTAGAGATTTAGGTTGTGAAGAAGTAACTTTTTATGGATTTACAACTGATAATACAAGACGTCCATCAGTCCAGACAAAAGCGTTTACAAAAGCATGTATTGATGCAGCAAATATATTGATAGAAGAAGGTGCAGCTTTACTAGTTGTTGGAAACACAAAATCTCCAATGTTCCCAGAAGAATTATTACCATATACAAATCGAATTCAAGCTAAAGATGGACAGATAAGAGCAAATTTACTGGTAAATTATGGATGGTATTGGGATTTAAATAATATATCAGGAGTAGAAAATGTAAATAAGAATAACATACAGGATTACATACAGTCATTTGATGTGTCAAGACTGGATTTGATAATTAGATGGGGAGGAAGACGCAGATTAAGCGGTTTCTTGCCTGTGCAATCAATTTATGCAGACTTTTATGTTATAGATAATTATTGGCCAGATTTCAAAGGTGATGATATAAAAGATGCCTTTAGTTGGTATGATACACAAGATGTCACTTTAGGCGGATAATTAAGAAATTTCAGTTTTTAGATTGTAGAGTATTTTAAATTATTGAAAAAAAAACTTCTTGGTGGTAAAATAACACTAATAATATGAAAAAATGTAAAAATCTATACCAAGAAGGGTGAAGAAATGTCGAAAAGCAATAATAACAATAATTCAAGAAACAAATCTAAAAATACCAGCTATCTAAATAGAAAAAAAAGAAAAATAAATAAAAAAAAGTTAGTAGTACTGATTTGCTTTACAGCGTTATTTTTATTTATTGCATTTAAGGCTACTCAAGGTGTAGTAGCTTTGGTCAAAGGGATGGATAAAAATAATAAAGCAAATCAACAACAAAAAGTTGACTCAGAACAATTTGACCTTGGTGATGAAAACGAAAATAAAAACAAAAAATATACTGTATTTATAGACCCAGGTCATGGAGGAAATGATAAAGGAACTCAAAGTAAAACTAGTAACAGATATGAAAAAGACCTTACTTTACAAATTTCAAAGAAATTAGCAAATAAATTAGCTAAGCAAAAGGACATTCAAGTAGTTGTATCTAGAACTGATGATACATATGTATCATTAATGGATAGAGTAAACTTAGCAAAAAATAGCTCTGCTGATGTACTTGTTTCTATACACTTAAATGCAGAAAAAAATGGAAATACAGCAACGGGTATAGAAACATGGTATAGAAATAAAGCTACAGATGGCTCAAAAGAATTTGCACAAACAGTTCAAAGTACAATAGCATCTTATGTTAAAGTAAGGGATAGGGGAATAATTGAAAATAATTTTGAAGTACTTAGAGAATCAAATATGCCAGCTATATTAATAGAGTGTGGTTTTTTAACAACGCCTTCAGAAGAGCAAAAAATAATAAATGCGAAATATCAAGAGCAACTTACAGAGGGAATTGTTCAAGGTATACTTTCATATTTGGATTCTAAGGGAAACAAATAATTTAATTATTATCTAAATGTAAAAGTTAAATTAAAAATGCAAAGGTGTGAATTATATTAAAAGTATGATTTCATACTGAAAAGATTATTTAGATTCAAGAACTATGAAACTACAGACTGTTTTATGTATGTCTGTCTTCATAGTTTTTTTTGTCAAAATTAGTTGGTATTTGAAAAAAATAGAGAAATAAAATCGTAGAAATAGAGTTATTTATATGTGATTTTAAGTTAGATTGATTTACTAGCAATTGTGCCTTATAATTAATATATAATATAAAAAAAGTTTGATTGTAAAATAATTTAAAAAATAATATAGGGGAATTTATATGAATAAAAAAAGTATAATGAAAATTTGTTGGTTAAATAAAATAGTTTTTATTATAATTGGTGTTTTGGGAATAGTTTTACTTACAAAGCATATTGGAATAGACATTAAGAGTCAAATTTTGCTTTTATTAATCTTATTTAGCATAAGTATGTTTATTTCATACCTTAAGGTTAAGGCATATGAAGACGAAATTAATTTAGATATCACAAGTAATTTGGATAAACTTATAAACATCACTAAGGATGATGACTTTTTACAACATATTCAAAGTTATATATTTGCTAATAAGAGAGAAAATTGTGTGTTAGCATGCTTTGATTTATGCAGACTTAAACTTATAAATGAGATATATGGTTATAAGCTAGGGGATGAAGCATTAGACAATATCTCAAACAACTTAAAAAATTATTTTGGAAATGAAGCTATTTATGGAAAGTTAAAAAGCGATGTCTTTTTATTAATAATAAAACTTGAAGATAGAGATGAAAAGATTCCTAATTTGGCAAACCTTATTAAAAATAAAATTGTGACCTTGAGTCAGATAGATAGTTTTAAAATGAATATAAACATTGAAGCTTCTATTGGTATTTATAAATTTAATAATGATGAAATTGACATAAAAAAAGCCATAGATAATGCTGATATGGCAAGAATTAAATCAAAAGGATTAAAGCATATAGAATATGTTGAATTTGATGATGCTATGGAAAAAGAAATAAAATCACTTATGAAAATAGAACAAGATTTATTTTTAGCTATTAAAAACAAAGAGTTCATAATTCACTACCAACCTAAATTTGATTCAAGTACAAATAAAATTATAGGTTCAGAAGCATTAATAAGATGGATTCATCCAACCTTAGGTATGGTTGCTCCAAATAATTTTATACCTATAGCTGAGAAAAGTGGTTTGATAAATAATATTGGTAGATGGGTGATTGAAGAAGTTTTTATTACTATTGATAAATGGATTTCAGAAGGGATAAATGTTTTACCAGTTTCAATAAATTTATCTAGAGTAGAACTTTATAAGAATGATTTAGTAGATTTTTTTAAGTCGATGTTTGATACATATAATGTTCCTAGAAAACTTGTAGAAATAGAAATAACAGAAACAACAGCTTTAAATGATGTAAAATTTATTAGTGAGAGACTTTATGAAATTAAATCTTTAGGTATGAATATATCATTGGATGACTTTGGCATAGGGAACTCAAATTTTATCAATCTTAAGGGGATACCAGTAGATGTTATAAAAATTGATAGGTCACTTATATTAGATATAGTAACCAACTCAAAAACAAAGGTTATGATAAAAGCCATTGTTAATCTTTCGCACGATTTAAATTTAGCTGTTATATGTGAAGGTGTAGAGGATATGGAACAAGTTAAAGTTTTAAATAATATGGGATGTAATTTTATACAAGGTTATGTATTTTCTAAGCCAATAGAAGAATGTAGTTACAAGGAACTTCTTACTGGAAGAAGTAATATAAGTTTAGAAGAGAGTCTTTTGAAAGAATATATGGCAGTTGAGGAGGTGGAATAATGATTTCAGAAGACGTAGATTATGCAATAAGAATTGTAAGAGCTATATTTAATAATGGAGAAAATAATCCAATAGATGTCAAAACAATATTAAAGAATGAAGATATACCAATATTAACACTATATAAACTACTTAGAAAACTTTGTGCAAATAATTTACTTACTTTTAATAAAGAAGATGGAAAGAAATACATGTTAAATGTATCATTGGATACAATAAGTTTGAGAACAATTGTAGAAATAATTGATGGGAAAATATATATAAATAAATGTACTAGATATGTATCTAATTGTAGTAATTGTTTAAAAGGTTGCAAGGTAAATCAGGAATTACTAGAGATAGAAAAAGAAATCTATAAACTTTTATCAAGAAAATCTATAAGACAGATATTAGAATAATAAATTTTTAGCTTAGCTAATAGTTGGAGGTTTTCAGTTATGGATGATATATCTCAAGATAATTTTCTATTATCTAAAGAGTATGAGAATAGTTTAGATGTAGATACTAAAAAAGCAGGTGGAATATACTATACACCTAAAATCATTGTCGATTATATTGTTAAAAAAACCTTGAGAAATCACGATATAATTAAAAATCCATATCCGAGAATTCTTGACATATCTTGTGGATGTGGGAACTTTCTTTTAGAAGTATATGATATTTTATATGACTTATTTGAAAAAAATATTTATGAATTAAAAAATAAATATGATGAAAATTATTGGCAGATTGATAATATACACAATCATATATTGAACTATTGTATATATGGTGCTGATATCGATGAAAATGCTATAAATATACTAAAGGATAGCTTAAAAAACAAAAAGACAACGAATGATTTAGAAGATGAAGGTATTAAAATCAACCTATTTTGTTGTGATAGTCTAAAGAAAAACTGGCGATATAAGTTTGATTACATAGTTGGTAATCCTCCGTATATTGGACATAAAAAACTTGAAAAAAAATATAAAAAATTTCTTTTAGAAAAGTACAGTGAAGTTTATAAAGATAAAGCTGACTTATATTTTTGTTTTTATAAAAAGATTATAGATATCTTAAAATGTGGAGGAACTGGAAGTGTTATAACGCCGAGATATTTCTTAGAAAGTTTGTCAGGAAAAGATTTGAGAGATTATATTAAGTCAAATGTTAATATTAAAGAAATAGTAGATTTTTTGGGTGCAAATATATTTAAAAATATAGGTGTTTCTAGTTGTATTCTTACTTTTAATAAAAAAAAATTGAATGATACGCCTATAGATATATTTAGAATAAAGAATGAAGATGTATCTATAAATAAATTTGAAACACTAGAAGAACTTTTAAATAGTAGTAAATTTGAATATTTTAATATAAATCAAAACTTGCTTTCTGATGAATGGATAATTGTAAATAAGGATAATGAATCTTTTTATAATAAAATACAAGAAAAAGGTAAATATAGCCTAGAAGACATAGCTGTAAGCTTTCAAGGCATAATTACAGGATGTGATAAGGCTTTTATTTTAAGTGAAGGGGATTTAAAATTAAATTTTGTAGATGAGAAGCTTTTAAAAGATTGGATAAAAAGCAAAAATATAAACAAGTATGTAGTAGAGAAAAGTAAATATAAGTTAATATACTCAAATGATATAGATGACGAGGTTAAAAACAAAAAAATACTTGATGAAATTATAGGTGTGTATAAGACTAAATTAGAAAACAGAAGAGAATGTAAAAGTGGAATAAGAAAGTGGTATGAGCTTCAATGGGGTAGAGAAAAGCTTTTTTTCGAAAGAAAAAAGATAATGTATCCATATAAATCCAAAGAAAATAGGTTTGCTATAGATTATGATAATAATTTTTCAAGTGCAGATGTATATTCTTTTTTCATAAAAGATGAGTATTTAGATAAATTTTCATATGAATATTTAGTTGGAATTTTAAATTCTAGTGTATATGATAAATACTTTAAAATAACAGCTAAAAAAATGAGTAAAAATATATATGATTATTATCCTAATAAGGTTATGAAGATAAGAATTTTTAGAGATAATAATTATGAAGCAATAGAGGATTTATCAAAACAAATAATATCAATTTTATTAAATGAAACAATAGACAAAGACAGAGTAGAAAAATTGCAGATAAAAATAGATAAATTAGTAATAGATTCTTTGGGAATATAAATAAGTATGGATATGAAAAAATATGTTGAATGTTAATAATTTATCTAAATTGATAAAGAAAAAGTTAACCATATAAAAAATATTAAAAATATATACTTTTGAATATTTTTTTGATAAAATAAAAATAAATTTGTACAATTTTATTTTTCTCCAATAGCTAAAAGTAGTTTTTTGAATTAATATTTGCTGAGGAATATAAATTAGGAACGCTTTAAATAGTAGGTGATAATATGAAAGGATTAGTTTTAGAAGGTGGAGGAACAAAAGGAGCTTATCAAATAGGTGCGTATAAAGCTTTAAGAGAACTTGGTATAGAATTTCAAGGAGTAACAGGAACATCAATTGGGGCTTTGAATGGAGCATATATAATTCAAAACGATATTGAGGTAATGGAAGATATATGGCTAAACTATGATTATACTCATTTTATGAATATTGACAAAGAAAGCTATGAGAGATTTAAAAATGTAGATTTTACTACGAAAAATATCAATGCAGTTTTTGAACTTATAAATAAAGCCAGAAAAAATGAAGGTATAGATATAAGCCCATTAAGACACTTGATGGAAACTACATTAAATGAAGATATAATAAGAAAATCAAAAAAAGACTTTGGACTTGTTACGGTTTGGTGGGATAAAAAAATTAATCCTCATCCATTGTATATAGAAGATATGCCACAAGGTAGATTGGTTGATTATTTAATTGCTAGTTCTAGTTTGCCTATTTTCCAAACAAATGTAATGGATGATAAATTGTATTTGGATGGAATGTTTTGTGATAATATGCCAATAGGGCTTTTAGAAGATAAAGGATATGAAGATGTTGTTGTAATTAGGTTAATTGATGATTTTCTTGGAAAAATGAACCTAAATAAACATCAAAATATAAATATAAAAACCATAATACCATCAGAATATTTAGGCGGTTCTCTTAATAAAGATAGAGATAATGTAGAAAAAAATATTCGATTAGGATATTTAGATACCATGAAAGCTTATGAAAGATGCGATGGTATTAAGTATTACTTTGATGTAGAGTATAAGTATGATGAAGAGTATTGTTTTGATAGATTTAGAAGAATGAGTAATGAAACAATACAATGTATTTGTAACTTATTGAATATAAAAAGAGATGTTTCGCTTAGAACTGTTATGGAAAATGTAATACCAAAGCTTGGTGAGACACTTGGTTTACCCAAAAATTTTTCATATAAAGATTTATTTTACTGTGTATATGAGAAAAAACTTGAAGAAAATAGTATAAATAGGGTAAAATTATATGATTTTAATAAGGTTATAGATGTTGTAAATACAAATATTGATTCTAATAAGAATTTAGCATCAAATTTTGAAATTAGACCTAAAATCAGTATTAAAAAGAACAAAAACACAAAATTATTGACAAATTGTATTATAAAAGACTTAAAAAGTCAAAGTTAAATAAAAAACAAAAAAAAATTTGTAATTATACTCGAAAAAAGTGTATATTAGTAGTATAATATTTTTGTAGCACTAGTGGGAACAAAAAATGACCATAGGACAAAAAAGTACCACTAAGTGCCATTAAAGTAAAAAATAGGAAAACAATTTTAAAAAATATAAAATGTTAGGTTTATAGGAGGATTTAAAAAATGGAAAAAGTAGTTAGTATCAAAAATGCAAGTGGATTACATGCTAGACCAGCAGGAATGTTTGTTAAGAAGGCTGCTGAGTTTAAATCAACAGTAGAAGTTGTGGCAAAAGACAAAACTGTAAATGCAAAATCAATCATGGGAATAATGAGTTTAGGTTTAGCTCAAGGAGAAGAATTAAAATTAGTTGTAAATGGAGAAGATGAAGAAGTAGCTTTAGCAGCAATGGTTGAATTAGTTGAAAGTGGATTTGGAGAGTAGATATAATAATTTCTAAAAATTTGGTATTTATAATCTAATCATTGCTTAGAGTAAAAGTAACAGAGAAACATTAAAAATATACAGACAAAAGTTTGTAAATATTTAGTTTCTTTGTTACTTTCATGTTTATTTAATCAGAAGATTAAGATTATTATTAATTGGGTATGAAAATATAAATATTTTAAATGATGAAATAAGTAAGATATTTTTAATTATAAATTTGGAATCAAAATACAGAAGATATTTTTAGGAGGTAGGGTTATGGCTTACAAAGGAATAGGAGCTTCTCCTGGTATTGCTTTAGGGAAAGCGTTAGTAGTTGAGCATAGTGAGTTAGTAATTGAGAAAAAAACTATAGATAATGTTGAAGCGGAAGTTGCTAAATTAGAAAATGCAGTTGTAGTTTCTAAAGAAGAATTAATAAAAGTTAAGGAAAAAGCTTCTCAAGAATTAGGAGAAGAAGAGGCAGAAATATTTGAAGCACATTTATTAGTTTTAGAAGACCCAGAGTTAATTGGTTCTGCAATTGATAAAATCAAAACTGAAAATGTAAATGCAGAATATGCTTTAAATGAAATAAAAGAAATGTTTGTTAGTATGTTTGAGTCTATGGACAATGAATATATGAAAGAAAGAGCAGCAGACATAAAGGACGTTACAAATAGAATACTTAGACATATACTAGGAATCAAAGTTGTTGATTTATCTGCTTTAAGTGAAGAAGTAGTATTAATAGCACATGATTTAACTCCATCAGATACAGCAACTATGAACAAAAAAATGGTTTTAGGATTTTTAACTGACATAGGTGGAAGAACTTCTCATACAGCTATAATGTCTAGAACTTTAGAAATCGCTGCAATCGTTGGACTAAGTGATATAACTTCAAATGTTAAAGATGGAGATTTTGTAGTTTTCAATGGAGATACTGGTGAAGTAATCGTTAATCCAGATGAAGAAACTATAAGCAAATACACTGAGTTAAAAGCTAAGTATGAAGAGGAAAGAAAAGCATTACAATTATTAAAAGGAAAGCAATCAGTAACTCTTGATGGGAAACACGTGGAATTAGCTGGTAATATAGGAACTCCTAATGATATAGAAGGTCTAATAAAGAATGATGCTGAAGGTGTTGGTCTTTATAGAACAGAATTTTTATATATGGATAGAGATTCTTTCCCAACTGAGGAAATACAATATGAAGCTTATAAAGCTGTATTAGAAGGAATGGAAGGTAAACCTATAGTTATAAGAACATTAGATATAGGTGGAGATAAAGAGTTAAGTTACTTGACTATGGAACCTGAAATGAATCCATTTTTAGGTTACAGAGCAATAAGACTTTGTTTAGATAGAACAGATATATTTAAGACTCAATTAAGAGCTTTATATAGAGCAAGTGTTCATGGAAGATTGAGAATAATGTTCCCTATGATTTCATCTTTAGAAGAATTATTACAAGCTAAAGAAGTTGTAAAAGAAGTTTTAGCAGAACTTGATTCTGAAGGTATAGCTTATGCTAAAGATGTAGAAATCGGTATGATGATAGAAGTGCCATCTGCTGCTGTAATATCTGATATACTTGCTAAACATGTAGATTTCTTCTCAATAGGAACTAATGATTTAATACAATATACTTGTGCAGTTGATAGAATGAATCAAAAGATAAGCTATCTTTACAATCAATTTAATCCAGCTGTTTTAAGACTTATAAAGACAGTTATAGATAATGCACATAAAGAAGGTAAATGGGCAGGTATGTGTGGAGAATCTGCTGGAGACCAAAAAATGATACCAATACTTTTAGGTATGGGATTAGACGAGTTTTCTATGTCTCCAATATCAATACTTCCTGCTAGAAAATTAATAACTTCAGTTAAAGAAGCGGATATGAAAAAATTAGCTGATGAAGTACTTAATATGGGTACTGCGGAAGAAATAAAAAGATATATTGAAACAACTTTTAACATGTAATTTATAAAATATATAATATGTAATTTACAAACTTATATTATATAAAATATCCATGTAGATATGTTATAAATAATATGAATAACTCAATAAGTAAAGAAAAGCCATAGTTTATTTTATACGCTATGGCTTTTTTATTATTATAAATTAAAATTTATAATACTTTAATTATAGTTTGTGTTTTTTGTAGACTTATTTTTTAGGTAATTGCACCTGAATATGTATTAATGTTATGTGGATGTACTTTTGAAATATGGTAATATATATTAAGGGTGAATGGTTTAAAGAGTATATATTTAACCTCCTATGGCGAAATTCCTCTTCCTCGTCATAGGAGATGGAGGATGTAAGCCTAACCGATAGGTTATTTATTTTACTTGATTTTCAAAAAATGTATTGTATTATAAAATCAGTAGTAAAAACTGAAAGGAAGTAACTACAATGAAATTAGATAGTAATAATCATTAAGTATTTTTGTTACACTATCACTTAGTTATGTGTATAAAATATAGAAGAAAAGTAATAGATAACTCTATATCAGATAGACTAAAAGATATATTTGTAGATATCTCCCCAAATTATGGAGTGGAGTTGCTAGAATGGAATCATGATATTGACCATGTGCACTTGTTATTCAAAGCAAAACCAAATACAGAGATATCTAAACTCCTAAATGCTTATAAATCAGCATCAAGTAGAAGAATAAAGAATGAATTTCTAAGTATTCGTAAGTCCTTATGGAAAGAATACTTTTGGAGCAAAAATTATTGTCTAGTAACAACTGGTGGAGCTCCATTGGATGTTGTAAAATAATACATAGAAAATCAAGGAAAGTAGGGATAATATGCTAAGAGCATATAAATATAGATTATATCCAAATAGCGAACAAAAAGAATATTTTGCTAAAACTTTTGGATGTAGCAGACTTATATATAATCTTATGTTATCCTATAGGATTAAAGCATATGAGGAAAACAAGGACTTAGATATTAAAAAAATAAAATATCCTACACCTGCACATTACAAAAAGGAATATGAGTTCCTAAAAGAAGTTGATAGTTTAGCACTAGCAAATGAACAAATGAATTTAGATAAAGCCTATAAAAACTTTTTTAGAGATAAATCAGTAGGTTTTCCTAAATTCAAATCTAAGAAAATAAACTACCATAGTTATACTACTAACAACCAAAAAGGTACTGTAAGGATTGAAAATGGATATATAAAATTACCTAAACTAAAATCGATGGTTAGGATAAAACAACATAGAATGTTTGATGGAGAAATAAAGAGTTGTACTATATCGAGAACACCAGGTAATAGATATTATATTTCTATATTAGCAGAAACTGAAATAGAGAAACTAAAAACTATTGATAAGAAAATAGGTGTAGATGTTGGATTGAAAGAATTTGCAATATGTAGCGATGGATTTAGAGTAGATAATCCTAAACACTTTAGAAAATCAGAGAAAAGATTAACTAAACTACAAAAGGACTTATCAAGAAAACAAAAAGGAAGCAATAATAGATATAAAGCAAGATTGAAGGTAGCAAGGTTGCATCAAAAGATATCAGACCAAAGAGCAGATTTCCTAAATAAGTTATCAACTAAACTAATACACGAAAACCAAGTTATAGTTATTGAGGACTTGAAGGTAAAGAATATGGTGAAAAATCATAAGTTAGCGAAAGCTATAAGCGAAGCAAGTTGGTCGGAGTTCAGAAGAATGTTAGAATATAAAGCTAATTGGTATGGTAGAGAAATAATAGTAGCAGATAAGAATTTCGCATCTAGTCAATTATGTTCTAAATGTGGATATAAAAATCCATTAGTGAAGAACTTAGGACTAAGAGAATGGGAATGTCCAGAGTGTGGAGCATTCCACGATAGAGATAGCAAGTATCAATCTACTAAACTTAGCCATATAAATGGTAATCATAAGGGTTAGGAACTAGCCCAATAGCTTGGAGATACTGATAACAATAGTTATCTTGACCAAGAAGCCACCACTTCAAACATTACCGTAGGTAGTTAAGTGGATGGTAGTTCACTGATACTAGATTTGAAATGAATTTACCAGATTATATTAATAGCGATACAATTGTATATATAGAAAAAATGGATTTAGGAGAAGAAGAAGAAAAAGATAAAAGAAGTTATAATGTAATATTTGCCAATGATGGGGTAGAAAAGGCTGGTGGAAAATTAGGTTTTTCTGACATTAATATTGATGTTATAAATGATGGTGGAGTGTGGAAAGTATCTGGATTTACGAAATAAATTTAAACTTAAAATTATTAATGTTAAAATTTGATATTGTATTGAAAAATAATTAAAAGTATTTAATAATAGAATTAAGGGTAAAATAAATTAAGAACTTAAGATATTGAATATGAATGTATAATTCTAATGTGATATCCAGATAAATCCTGAATTTAATTTGAGTTTTAATATATATGGTCTAAGGTTTGATTATTAAAGATTTAATTGTAAGTGTTACAGTTGATGATATTGATGTAGAGATTAAAGTTTAGAGTAGAAAGTGCACCTTAAATTTTAAAATGTAAATTTAAAAATGTAAGCTAGTACAATCTAAAAATTATAATCACTCAATAGATTCAGGGATTTATTTGTTTATTATAAATAAGTGGGAGTAGATTTTTCTACTCCCACTTTGTATATTATTATTTAATCAAAAATTATCACATTAAAATCCTAAGATTAGTTGATATTTCCTGCTTTATTAGCAAATAACTCCTTAATAACATTGTTTCTAGTAGCTAAATCTCCATTAGAATTATTTGTTTTTTTCATAATTACAGAATAACGCTTTTTATTTATAAAAAATATTAAAATCTTATCATCATCAAAGTTATATTCTTTGTATCTATCAATAGATTCATAACCTAAATTTAAGATGTTTTTATCTTTTATGCTATCTACATCCAAAACATATGATGGGTCAGCCTTTAGTAATATATTAATTAAACATTTTTCTTCACCAGCACAAAATAAATCAACCTTATTTGATATAGACTTAGATTGTTCTGAAGTTATTTTTACAGGAATAAGATTACTATTGCTATCTCTTAAAAGAGAACCATATGTGTCTTGTTGATATACTAAATTAACTTTTTTCTTAGGAACACTTACCATCTTATCCAAATGTACATAATGATGATTTTCAACAAAGCCTTCATTTAATATTTCAACAAAGTTGTCAATTTTACCTAAACAAAAAGATTCTATAGATTCTTTACAGAATTTATTTGTAAATGGTATAATGTTTACGTTTTCCTCGTCTATATTCCATGCTATAGCATAATCCAATGAATATACTTCTTCCTCTATATCTGCAAAATTATATTGTACTATGTTTCCTTTCAAAATTACTCAACCTCCATCTTATAATATATTTAATATACTTTATAAAACTTATATTATACTTAAATAATATCATAAATTAAATGAATATGATATAGTAAATGATGAAAAAATTGAAAAAAATAACTATAAATGAGTATTAAATATAAATAGTATATACTAATGGGATGAAAAATGTCCACTATTAACTTTATTACCCCGCATGTTTATAATTAAATTATTAATATAAAATAGAATCTATCGACAATGAATGGACTTTTAAAAGAACTTAATATAAAATTAATTAAATAAATACTTAAAAATGATTTACTTTAATGATAAAATCGTATTAAAGGAGGTTAATTTTATGGATATAAAAAATAAAATTAAATCTATGTTTTTGCCAGATAAAGATGACTATTTAGATGATGAAGAATTTGAGGATGATATAAAAATTAATGAGGATAATTCAGAAGAAGATAATAATGTACATTTAAATGACTTAAGCAGAGTGAAATATGACTATAGAGAATTAAAAGACATAGAAAATCAAACTGAAGAAATGTGTTTACTAGCAGTAAGGCAAGATGGTACAATAATAGAATTTGTAAAAGATAAGAATGATAGGGTGTGCATGGAGGCAGTAAAGCAGACTTATAAAGCTCTCAAATACATAACAAATCAAACCGAAGCTATATGTATAGAAGCTGTAAAACAGAATTATAGAGCCTTATATTATGTAAACGACAAGACAGAAAATATATTAATTGAAGCTATAAGAAGTGCATCAACTCATGATGTTATGGAAGTTTTTAGATTTGTTGAAGAGCAGACAGAAGAGGTATGCTTAGAATTAATAGAAAGGGCATCAAAAAATGATGTGGCAGAAATATTAAAGGATATAAAAGAACAGACTCCAACAATATGCTTAGAAGCAGTAAAAAAAGATGGAAAGTCTTTAGCTTATGTTAAGGAACAAAATAATAGTATATGTTTAGAAGCAGTAAAGGAAAACTACAGTGCATTGCCTTGTGTAGGAGAACAGACAGAAGAAATATGTATAGAAGCAGTAAAGCAAAATGATTTTGCCTTGTATTATGTAAATGAACAGACAGAAAAAATATGTATAGAAGCAGTAAGACGAAGTTATATGGCTCTTCAATATGTAAATAAGCAGACGGAAGAAATCTGTTTAGAGGCAGTAAGAAATGATGGAAGAGCACTACAATATGTAAAAGAGCAGACAGAGAATATTTGTTTAGAGGCAGTAAGACAAAATGGGAAAGTATTACAATATGTAAAGAAACAGACAGAAGAAATATGTATAGAAGCTATAAGGGGCTCATTTAAAGATTTTGAAATAAAAGAAATATTGACCTATATAAAGATACTAACAGAAAAAGTATGTTTAGAGGCAGTAAAGCAAAATGGAAATATTCTTAAATATATAGAAGAGCAAACAGAATCAATGTGTATAGAGGCGGTAAAAGAAAATTACAGTGCTATACAATATGTAAAAGAGCAAACAGAAAAGGTTTGTTTGGAAGCAGTAAATCAAAGTTTTGAGGCACTTAAATATGTAAAAGAACAAACAGAGGATATTTGTTTAAGGGCAGTAAGACAAGATTATAGAATGATAAAATATGTTAAAAATCAAACAGAAAAGATATGTTTAGAAGCAGTAAAACAGAATTATAGAGCTTTGGAATATGTAGAAAATCAAACAGAAAAAGTTTGTTTAGAGGCAGTAAAACAGAATAGAAAAGCACTTCAATATGTGAAGCAAAAACAAAGTTAAACATATATATTACGAAAATAAAAGCAAAACTAAGGTATATCATAAAAATAAATATAAAATTAAGGATTTATAATAAAAATAAAAGCACATAACTTATATGCTATAAGTTATGTGCTTTTATGCATATAAAGCTTAATAAAACTCTTTTATTATAACTTTTTTATTATATAAAAAATAACAAAATGATTATATAGGTCTTTTTTTGACCAGTTTTACAATTTCAATAACTAGTTTTGAAAAATATATTGAATTTTCTCAAAAAAGACGCTATTCTATATATGTAAAATTTTTTTCTGGAGGTTATAATGTTTAAGAGATATGCTGATAAAATGACATCTGTTTTAATTTATAACAACATGATAGATAACCATGAATCTAGGGTGTATTCTTATGGATTTGAAATATTAATTGCTTTTATAGTTAATATAACGACCATACTACTCTTAGGTTTTTTATTTGGGAAATTTACATATATATTATTTTTTTTAATATGTTACTGTCCAATAAGGCAATTTTCTGGAGGGTATCATGCAAATAACTATTTTAGATGTCTATTAACCTTTATTTTTATAATCTTATCTACAATATTTATTATAGAAAATCTAAATGTATATTTATTTAAAAATATTATTATGATTATTGCTAGTATTAGTTGGATTGGAATTTGCATCATGTGTCCAGTAGAGCATAAAAGTAATCCTATAAGTGAGATAGAAAAGTTAACTTATAAAAAAATTGCTATATCTATGTCTACAGTAGTCTTGTTAATGACAGTTTCAAGTTTTTCATCAAATGTATTTATGGATTACTTTATATATAGTGCTTTTGCAATGTTTTGGATTTGTATAATGCTAGTATTAGGTAAATTAAAATCTAAAAAGAATATAAGTAAAATGTGTACGAGGGAGAATTAAATTATGAAAAAGTTTATTGTGAAAATTATGAAGTGTGCTAGTTCATTAGCACTGAGTACTGCAATTTTGTCAGCAAATAGCACTTGTCCATGGATTATACATCAACCCAAGGTACCAAAAGAAATTAAGAATTTAAAAAAGATAAATTAAAAACAAGCAATTATTTATATGAAATAATTATAAGAAATATTATGGTTTAATAAATACAAAATAAGCAAATTATTTATATAGAATTATTATAAAAAGAACTTATTATACTTTTAATAAATATAAAATAAGTAATTAGATACAAAAATTTTATTTTATGAGTACATAATATACTTTATTTTTTAATGTATAAGTGTGCTAATTTAGGGGGATATAGTGTATCCATTGAAATGACTTACGAGTAGTAAGTCATTTTTGTATTGTATGTATTTTAAGCAAACTGTATGATATAATGAAGGGTAAAGTTTAATTAAAACAGTAAAAAACTTTAGTATAGATAGTAGTTTAGGAGGTAGGTTATGAGTATAATACATAAATTTTCTATGAATGGATATAATATCGTTTTAGATGTGAATGGAGGAGCTGTTCATGTATTAGATGATGTTGCATACGATTTATTAGATTTTTATAAAGAAAAAAGTAAAGAAGAAGTACTAGATATATTAAAATCTAAATATCAAGAAGAAAAAATAAATGAAGCATATGAAGAAATATTAAATTTAGAAAAAGAAGGTCTTTTATATACAGAAGATACATATCAATATCATCCAAGCTTTGTACATAGAGAGCCTGTAGTAAAAGCATTATGTTTAAATGTAGCACATGATTGTAATTTGAAATGTAAGTATTGCTTTGCAGCTCAAGGGGATTTTGGTGGAGAAAAAGAACTTATGAGTTTTGAAGTCGGTAAAGCAGCAATAGATTATTTGATTGCCAATTCTGGAAGTAGAAAAAACTTAGAGATAGATTTCTTTGGTGGAGAGCCTCTAATGAACTTTGAAGTTGTAAAGCAATTAGTTGAATATGGAAAAAGTATTGAAAAGGATTATAATAAAAATATAAGATTTACAATAACTACAAATGGTGTTCTGTTAAATGATGAAATTATAGATTATATAAATGAAAATATGCATAATGTAGTTTTAAGTTTAGATGGAAGAAAAGAAGTCAATGATAATATGAGACCAACTTTAAATGACAAAGGTAGTTATGATATTACATTGCCAAGATTTAAAAAACTTGTAGAAGGAAGAGCAAAAGATAAGTATTACTATATAAGAGGTACATTCACAAGAGATAACTTAGATTTTTCTAAAGATGTTATGCATTTTGCAGATTTAGGGTTTAAATTAACATCTGTAGAGCCAGTTGTTGGAGATGAAAGTAATCCATATGCACTTAGAGAGGAAGATTTACCAAAAATATTTGATGAATATGAAAAATTTGCGGTGGAGTATGCAGATAGACAGTTACAAGGAGATGGATTTAAATTTTTCCATTTTATGATAGATTTAAATCAAGGACCATGCGTAATAAAGAGAATAACTGGATGTGGTGCTGGAAATGAGTATCTTTCTGTAACACCAAGTGGAGACATATACCCATGTCATCAATTTGTTGGAAATGAAGAATTTAAAATGGCAAATATATTGGATAAAGAAATTGTACTTCCAGAAAAGTTAAAAAATACATTTAGAGAAGCTCATGTATATACTAAGGAAGAGTGTAAAAAATGTTGGAATAAGTTCTATTGTTCAGGTGGATGTCATGCAAATGCAATAAACTTCAACAATGATATATCAAAACCATATGAGTTGGGCTGTGAAATGCAAAGAAAGCGTACAGAATGTTCTATTATGATACAAGCAAAATTAATGTTAGAAGGAGCAAATAATTAAATTTATATCTTAAAGGAGTTGTTTATATATGATTAGAGAGTATTTAGAAGATAAACCTTTAATTGATGAAAGTGTCTTTGTAGCAAAATCAGCAGATATAATTGGAAATGTTAAAATCGGTAAAGATTCAAGTGTATGGTACAATGCAGTAGTTAGAGGAGATGAAGGACCAATAACTATTGGAGAAAATACTAATATACAAGACTGTTCAATAGTACATGGAGATGAAAATACTGTAATTGGGAATAATGTAACAGTAGGGCATAGGTCAATAGTTCACGGTTGCAAAATTAGTGACAATGTTTTAATTGGAATGGGTTCAATAATACTAGATAATGCTGAAATAGGAGAATACACTTTAATTGGAGCAGGTACATTAATTACATCCAATAAAAAGTTCCCACCAGGAGTTTTAATAATGGGCTCTCCCGGAAAAGTAGTTAGAGAACTTACTGAAGAAGATAAAAAATATATTGATGAGTCATATCAATGGTATTTAGAAGCAGCACAAAATCAAAAATAACAATTAAAGAGTGGTTGTTTCAAAACATGCTTAAATTTGTTTTGAGGCAACCACTAATTTATTTTATTAGGTTAGTTGGTATTTTAATTTTGAGAAAGCAGTTGTTTAGAATAGGTATGAAATGTCAAAAATAAAAATTAACTGAGTTAAAGAAATTTAATAAAATTACTAGTATATGTGATAAAATTAAATATTAAAGAGGATATAAGATATTAGAGTATCAATTAGTAAAATAATGTCGTAGACAGAGATAAATTAAGGTGTAAGTTTTTGGGTATACCTATTCTAGGAGTGAAAAAATTTGAGAATAAGTTATAGGAATTTAAAGAGATATAGAGAAATTGGATATATTTTGATAAAGTATGGTTTTAGTTTTATTGTAGAAAGATTAAATATAGAGGGCATAGCATATAAAATACCACTATTTGACCCACCAGAAGAAATAAAAAATATGACAACTGGTGAGAGAATGAAAAGAGTCTTAGAAGAACTAGGACCTACATATGTAAAAATAGGTCAAATATTGAGTACAAGAAAAGACTTGTTAGACCAAGATATAATTGATGAAATATCAAAGCTTAGAGATGATGTAGAAAAATTTGATTCAAATATAGCCATTGAAATATTTAAAGAACAAGTAGGCTTAAGCATAGAAGAAGTATTCTCAGAATTTAAAGAAGAACCAATAGCAGCAGCTTCAATTGGTCAAGTTTATGAAGGAATACTTAAAACAGGAGAAGAAGTGATTGTAAAAATTCAAAGGCCAAATATAGAGAAGATAATAAAATCTGACTTGGAGATTCTTAGAACTATTGCACATACATTAAAAGACTTAAAAAAAGATTTTAATTTAGATTTAGAGCAAATGATAGAAGAATTTCAAACTCAATTAATGAGAGAACTTGACTACAATTTTGAATCTATAAATGCAACTAAATTTTCTAGGATATTTAAAAATAGTGATGAAGTATATATACCAAAAGTATATTCAGAATATAACAGTAAGAGAATTTTAGTAATGGAGAAAGTTAATGGCACAAAGTTAAGTGATGTAGAAAAAATAAGAAAATTAGGCTACAATACAAAAACTATTGTCGAAATAGGTGTTAGGTCTTTTTTTATACAGGTATTGTCACATGGTTTTTTTCATGCAGACCCACATCCAGGTAATATATTTATAGTTGGCAGAAACAAGATAGCATATATAGACTTTGGAATGATTGGAATTATTGATAATAGAACTTTGAACCAATTAAATGAAATTGCATTAGCAGGTGTAGAAAAAAATGTTGATAAAATAATTTACTTATTAATAGAAATGGATGCATTAAATGGAGAAGCTGATGTTAAAGGTCTTAGACAGGATTTACTGTATCTAATACATTACTACTATGATATCTCTATAGAAAAGATAAATGTGACAGATATATTAAATGAATTGTTTAGATTTTTTAGACAGTATAAGATAATTATGCCTGCACAGTTTGTAACACTTGCAAAGACTATTATAACATTAGAGGGTACAAGTAGAACCTTGAATACAGATTTTTCTCTTGGCTCTATGGGAAAAGAGTTTATGAAGCATCATTATAAAAGTAAATTCAATCCTAAGAATGTAGTTTTAAATTCAAGACAAAATGTGGAAGAGATATTGCTTGATGTAAAAACTATTCCAAAACAGTTAAAAGCAATCTTAAGAAATGTAGAAAGAAATAATATAAAAATGCAAATTGAAGATGTTAAAATGACAAAATTAGAAATTTGTATAACAGAATTAACTTCTCAAATGTCATTAAGTTTAGTATTAGCATCCATCATAGTAGGTTCTTCACTTATAATTGCATCACCAAATATAGAAAATAATATATGGATAAAATTTACTGCTATAGCAGGGTTCTTTATTTCTTTTATAATAGGGCTATGCTTAGTTATAAGAAGTATTAGGTCAAAATACAAAAAAGATTAGGGGGAATTAAATTTGAAAAAATGGACACTGAAATATAAAGGGAAGATAGAGGAAAGTGAATTTAGCAAAAAACTTAATATTTCCCCGGAAATCTGCCAAATTTTAAAAAATAGAGGTATATATACTGAAAAAGATTCAGAAATATTCATGAATCCATCTTTAGACTATTTAAGAGACCCTTTATTAATGAAAGATATGCAAAAGGCTGTAGATAGAATAAAGTCAGCTATTGATAAAAAAGAAAAAATTTGGATTTATGGAGATTATGATGTTGATGGTGTATCTTCTACTTCTATTTTATGCTTATATTTTAATAGTATAGGATATCATGTGGATTACTATATTCCAAATAGACTAGAAGAAGGCTATGGTATAAATGAAGAGGCTATAAAGCTTATAAGCTCTAGGGGATGTGACTTGATTATAAGTGTTGATTGTGGAATTACATCAGTATCTGAGGTTAACCTAGCAAATAATTTGGGTATAGATGTTATAATAACAGACCATCATGAATGCCAAAATGAAATTCCCTCAGCTTTTGCAGTAATAAATCCAAAGCAAGAAGATTGTAACTATCCATTTGATGCATTATGTGGATGTGGTGTAGCCTTTAAAATGATACAAGCACTTACTCCAGAAGAAGATTTTAAGACTAGTATGTATGATTATTTAGAAATAGTAACATTGGCAACTATTTGTGATATTGTTCCACTTGTGGATGAAAATAGAATAATTGTAAAAAATGGTTTAAAATTAATGAAAGAAGGCAAAAATATTGGATTAAGAGAGCTTATAAAAGTTTGTGGTGTAGAAAGTGAAAAAATAGGTTCTTCTCATATAGGCTTTGCAATTGGGCCTAGAATAAATGCATCAGGACGTTTAGGATATTCTTATTTGGGTGTTGAGTTATTTACTACTCAATCTAAAGATGAAGCTGTTGAAATAGCTAATATATTGGAAGAAAAAAATAATGAAAGACAGATGATTGAGGCTCAGATGTATCATGAAGCTGAGGAAATATTAAAGTCCAATAGTAGATATAATGAAGATAAAGTATTGGTTTTAGCTAAAGAAGGTTGGCAACATGGGATAATAGGAATTGTAGCATCTAAGTTGACTGAAAAATACTATAAACCAACGATTCTTTTAGGTGTAGAAGGTGGAGAAGCTACTGGCTCAGCAAGGTCAATAAAAGGATTTAATATATTTGAGGCTCTTGTAAAGTGCAAAGACTTAATGACTAGGTTTGGTGGACATGAGCAAGCAGCTGGATTGTCTTTAAATTCAGAAAATGTGGAAGCTTTGGCTAATGAAATAAATAAGTTTGCAGATTATAATTTGACTGAAGATGATATGATAGAAAATGTAAATGTTGAATTTGAACTACAAGAAAATGTAATAAGTTTAAATCTTGTGGAGGAATTACATAAGTTAGAACCATTTGGATTAAATAATCCTAATCCTAGATTTATAGTTAGGAACTATATTCTAAAAGACTTAAAAATCATAGGTAAAAATCAACAACATTTGAAATTAAGCATAGAAAATGAAAAGTGCTATGAATGTATAGGATTTAACATGAGTCATTTAAAATCATTATTCAAGGTAGGAGATAAAGTAGATGTATTGTTCCAACTAGATGAGAACAACTATATGGGAAATAGAAAAGTGCAGTTTCTACTTAAAGATATTAGATTAGCTCGACCTAAAAGTGCAAGTAATGACAAACTTTCGCTAAAATTAATGTCAAAAATAATACCAAAAGATTCACAAAGCTTGTATAATATATCTGAGTCTGGTTTTGAATTATTTGATGGAAATACAGATATAAATATATTTGATTATTTTGAAAAAGAGACATTGATAATATCTAATTCTATAAATGGATTCTATAGAGCAATATCAGATGTATCACTTATAGATTTGGATTTTAACATAAATTACAATATTATTGAAGATATTAACAAAAATACTGATAAATTAGAGCTTATATTTTCTCCTAATATTGATAAAATAGACTTAAAAAGATATAATAATATTATTCTTTATGATTATTTATACAATAAAGGCGAATATTCGTATATATATGAGAATAAAAGAGAAGAAAGTGAAATTATAAAATATTATAATGAAACAGACCTATTATATTTAAAGAATGTAGTTAGTAATATAGTTCCATCAAGAGATGAATTTATAACAATTTATAAACAAGCACTTATAAAAAAAGAAATTGATTTGGATATGGTAAATATAAAGGGAACTTTTAATGTAATTCCATTAAAGTTTTTTACGATATTGAATGTGTTTAGAGAATTAAATTTACTTGACTTTAATTTAAATTATGAAAAAAATTCTGTACTCATAAGAATATTGCCAAAACCACAGAAAAAATTAGACTTAAATGAGAGTTTAATACTCAATAATTTAAAAAAATTAGAAAAACAATACAATAGCAGTTATTAGGAGGCGTTTCCCATGGATTTAAAAAACTTTATAAGGAATATTGATGATTTCCCAAAGCCAGGTATAGATTTTAAAGATGTTACAACTCTATTTAAAGACGGCGAGGCATTTAAATATGCAGTAGATTCTATGGCTGAAGAATTGAAAAGCAAGGGTGTGGATTTAGTAGTAGGTCCAGAAGCAAGAGGATTTTTGATGGGTACACCTGTAGCATATGCACTAGGAGTAGGATTTGTTCCAATTAGAAAACCTGGAAAGTTACCAGGAGAAGTTGAGAGTTATGAGTATGGATTAGAGTATGGTACGGATACTTTAGAAATACATAAAGATGCAATTAAAAAAGGTCAAAAAGTGGCAATAGTAGACGATTTATTGGCTACTGGTGGAACTATGGAAGCTGCTGCTAAGCTTGTAGAAAAATTAGGTGGAGAAGTAGTTTCTATGCAATTTTTAATTGAGCTAGAATTCTTAAATGGGAGAGAAAAGTTATCTAACTATGATGTTAATTCTCTTATAAAATACTAGTACTTTTACAATAGTTGGTATAGCACCAACTATTTTCATATATATTAAAATTTTATACAAAATAGGTGGTTATATGCATGATAAAGAATTACAAGAAATAATTGAAAAGATAAAAGTTTATGCACCTAATGCAAATTTTGAAAAGGTTGAAAAAGCCTACAATCTTGCAAAAAAAGCGCATGATGGACAATATAGAAAATCTGGGGAACCATACTTTATTCATCCATTGGCAGTGGCAAATATTTTAATAGAGATGGAATTAGATATTGAAACTATAACAGCAGGTTTGCTTCACGATGTTGTAGAAGATACAGAATATACCTATGAAGACATAACAAAAGAATTTGGAAAAGAAGTAGCGGATTTAGTTGATGGAGTAACAAAACTTGGTCAGATAAAATATCGTTCAAAAGAAGAAACTCAATCTGAAAATTTAAGAAAAATGTTTCTAGCAATGGCAAAAGATATAAGGGTTATACTTATAAAGCTTGCTGATAGATTGCATAATATGAGAACGTTAAAATACATGCCTCCAGAAAAAGCAAAGTATAAAGCAAAAGAAACTTTAGAGATTTATGGAGGTATAGCCCACAGATTAGGTATATCTAAGATAAAGTGGGAATTAGAAGACAGAGCATTAAGGTTTATGGACCCAGAAGGGTACTATGAATTAGTTGATAGAGTGTCAATGAAGAGAAGTCAAAGAGAAGACTATATACAAGGGATTGTTGAGCTTCTTAAAGATAAGTTTAAAGATTTAAGTATACCATGTGATGTATATGGTAGACCGAAGCATTTTTACAGTATTTATAGAAAGATGCAGAAAAAACATAAGACTTTTGAAGAAATTTTTGATTTAACGGCTGTAAGAATACTGGTAGATAATGTAAAAGACTGTTATGCTGTACTTGGTATAGTTCATACATTATGGAGACCTATCCCAGGCAGATTTAAAGACTATATAGCAATGCCAAAGCCAAATATGTACCAATCATTACACACTACTGTTGTAGGGCCTGATGGAGAGCCTTTAGAGATACAAATAAGGACTCATGAAATGCATAATATAGCAGAAAATGGTATTGCAGCACACTGGAAATATAAAGAAGGTATTTCTGGCAAAGAAGTAAAAGTTGAAGAAAAGCTTCAGTGGTTAAGACAAATGATGGAGTGGGAAAAAGATTTAAAAGACCCACAAGAATTTATGGATGCACTTAAAGAAGATGTATTTAATAGTCAGGTTTATGTATTTACTCCACGAGGAGATGTAATTGAATTACCAGCAGAATCAACTCCTATAGATTTTGCCTATAGAGTCCATACAAATGTAGGAAATAAATGTGTTGGAGCAAAAATTGATGGAAGAATAGTACCTATTGATTATAAGCTTCAAAATGGTAACATTGTTGAAGTACTTACATCATCTAATTCTAATGGTCCAAGTAGAGACTGGCTTAACATAGTAAAAACACCAAATGCAAAAAGTAGAATTAGACAATTTTTCAAAAAAGAAAGAAGAGAAGAAAATGTTGACCGTGGGAATACCATATTAGAAAGAGAGTTTAAGAAACATGATATACCACAGAAAGACCCTCTTGTTGAAAAATACATGGCATTAGTTGCCAAGAAGTTTAATCAGCCAAGTGTTGAAGACTTAGTTGCCACTGTGGGTTATGGTGGTATAATGTCATCTCAAGTTGTATCTAAAGTAAAAGACTTGTATTTAAAAGAAATTAAAAAAGTAAAAAAAGAACAACAGATGCAAGAAGAAGATTTAAATAAACACAATATGAGCGAAACAGAATACAGCAAAAAGAGAAAGAAAAATTCATCACAAGGTATTGTAGTAAAAGGACTTGATAATATCTTAGTAAGGTTTGCTAAATGTTGTAATCCACTTCCAGGAGATGAGATTGTAGGATATATCACTAAAGGTAGAGGTGTAGCTATACACAGAGCGGATTGCCCAAATGCAAATAACAATGGAGACTTCTTCCAAAATAGATTAGTGGAAGTGTCATGGAGTTCAGCAGGTAAAGGCAAGTTTGAAGCAGAGATTCAAATAAAGGCTGTCGACAGAAGAGGAATTGTTAATGAAATAACTCATATTGTTGCAATGGATAAACTTAGCTTAAATGGAATAAATGCAAGAAAAGGAAAAGATAGTATTGTAAGTATAAATCTACTTGTAGAAGTTAATGACACTGAGGAATTGAAAATTCTAATGAAAAAATTAAAAGCAATTCCTGGTGTAGAAAGTATTTATAGAATGACAAATTAGAGTTAAAATAATAGGGAGGAAAATATGAGAGCAGTAGTACAAAGAGTATCTTCATCTAAAGTTACAGTAGATGAAAACATTATAGGTCAAGTAAATAAGGGGTTGCTAGTACTGTTGGGAGTGACTCATGATGATAAATCAAGTGATGTAGACTACATGATTGATAAAATATTAAACCTAAGAATTTTTGAAGATGAAAATGATAAGATGAATTTATCTCTAATGGACATAGGTGGAGAACTTTTAGTAGTATCTCAATTTACTTTATATGGAGACTGTAGAAAAGGAAGAAGACCTGGATTTAGTAACGCAGCTAGACCAGAACTTGCAAATGATTTGTATGAAGAATTTGTAAAAAAAGCCAAAGATAAAGGTGTAACAGTAGGTACAGGTCAATTTGCAGCTCATATGATGGTAGAATTAACTAATGATGGACCAGTAACAATACTATTAGACTCAAGTAAATCTTTTTAAGGGGGAAAACTTTAATGGTTATAAAAAAATTTGTAGACAGTTATTTTGGAGTAAACACTTATGTGTTAGGTGATGAAAAAACTAAAAAATGTGCAGTTATAGACCCAGGAGGAAGTTTAGTAGATACATTAAGCTTTGTCAAAGAAAATGGATTGAATGTTGAATATATAATTCTTACTCATGGACATGGTGACCATATAGGGTATGTTAAAGATATTAAAGATAAGACTGGTGCTAAGGTAGTTGCACATACTGATGAAAAAGAATTATTAAATGATAAAAATAAAAACTTAAGTTACACAATGAGATGTGGCGCACAAGAATTTGATGCAGATATATATGTAAATGATAAAGATAAAATGGAACTTGGTGAATTAAAAATGACTTTCTTGCATACACCAGGTCATACACAAGGATGTATGTGTATAAGAGTTGAAGATGACATGTTCACAGGAGATACTTTGTTTGCTGGAAGTATTGGTAGAACTGATTTATATAGTGGAGATTTCCACCAAATGGAGAAATCACTTAAAAAATTATGTAAATATGAAGATGCTGTTAGAGTATATCCTGGTCATGGGCCAACTAGTACTTTAGGTGTTGAAAAGAAGACAAATCCTTACATGTAATTTTATATTAATATTTAAAAATAGTATCAAATATTTAATAAATGTATCAGTGATGGGGTTCTTCTAGTGTTTAAATAGAAGGAGTTAAGTTGATGTTGGATGTTTTTTTAAAAGGACATGATTATAAGTATGAAGTAGCAGAACTTATAAAATTGTTTACTAGTGAATTTAAATTTAATGACTTTGCTGATTGTAGCAATAGTATAGAGTCAAGATATTTAATAAATAGATTGATTTGTGAAAATGATACTTTACTTTCAATTACTGAATATTATGAAGGTGGTAACTTAAAGTATGAATCAATACAAAATATCAAAGATATAAATACGGAGTTTTTAAATGGATTTTGTAATAATAATACGATTGAAGAGTTTTTAGATAGACTAGACAGTGAAAGTAAGAGAAAGATTAGAAAATTATGCAAAGAAAGTATTAAAAAAAGTATGTTTATAGTACTTAAACAAATATTTAATTCTTATGTTCCATGGGGCATTTTGACTGGTATCAGACCAGTCAAAATTGTCCACAATCTGATGGATGAAAAACTAGATGATGATAGTATAAGAACTATTCTAAAAGAGAACTATTTTATAATGGATGAGAAAATAGATTTAGCTCTTGAAATAGCTAAAAGAGAACGCTTATTTATGTATCCGATAGACAAAAATAAAATTTCTCTTTATGTAAGTATTCCATTCTGCCCAACTAGATGTGTATACTGTTCATTTCCTTCAAACTCGTTAAAGCAATTTGGCCATTTAAAAAGAGAATATGTCTATAAATTGATTGAAGAAATTAAAGGGTTTGCCAAAGTTATTGAGGATACTAATAAAGAAATTGAAACTCTATATATCGGTGGTGGAACTCCTACTACATTGGATGAGGAAGAATTGGATTTACTTATAAATGCTCTCTTTAGAGAATTGGACTTAAGCAAAATTAAAGAATTTACGGTAGAAGCAGGTAGACCAGATACTATTACCAAAGAAAAATTAAGTGTATTAAAAAAACACAATGTAAGTAGAATTAGTATAAATCCTCAAACTATGAATGATGATACTTTAGTTAAAATTGGAAGAGAACATAAAGTTTCTGATTTAGTAGAATGTTTTAATATGGCTCGAAATATGGGATTTGACAATATAAATATGGATATAATTTTAGGTCTTATAGATGAAGACTTAGACATGGTAAGAAATACATTAGAGGAAATAAAAAAGCTTTCTCCTGAAAGTCTTACAGTTCATACATTAGCTATAAAAAGAGCTTCTAACCTAAATATAAATATGGATAAGTACAAAGAACATTTAACTCAGTATGAAGAAATGATAAAAATGATAGATTTATCAATGAAATATGCCAAGGATATGGGACTTAATCCATATTATATGTACAGACAAAAACATATGCTAGGTAACTTAGAAAATATAGGTTATGCTAAAGAAGGATATGAGTGTATTTACAATATACAAATTATGGAGGAAAAACAAAGCAACTATGCCTTGGGTGCAGGTGCTATATCAAAATTTGTCTATGTAGATGAAGATAGAATTGAAAGAGTAGAAAATGTAAAGAATGTTGAACAATACATTGATAGAGTAGATGAAATGATAAAAAGGAAGAAAGAAGAGGTATATAAAAATGTTGACTAAAGCTCCTAGAGGAACTAAAGACATAACTCCAAAAGAGGCTTATAAATGGCGTTATGTAGAAAATAAATTTAGAGAAATATGTGCTTTATATGGGTATGAGGAAATGGTAACTCCTATATTTGAACATACAGAACTTTTTAAGAGAAGTGTTGGAGATACTACAGATATAGTTCAAAAAGAAATGTATTCTTTTAAAGATAAAGGGGATAGAGAAATTACTCTAAAGCCAGAAGGTACAGCTGGTGTAGTAAGAGCATTTATAGAGAATAAATTATATGCAGATACTCAACCAACAAAATTATTTTATGTTACACCTTGTTTTAGATACGAAAGACCACAAGCTGGTAGACAGAGACAATTTCATCAATTTGGTATAGAAGCACTTGGAAGTGATACTCCTTCAATGGATGCTGAAATAATAGCACTAGCTGTTCAATTTTTTAATGAAGTTGGATTAAATGATTTGGTAGTGAGTATAAATTCAGTGGGTTGTCCAGTTTGTAGAAAAGAGTACAATGCTTTATTAAAAGAATATCTTGATTCAAAAGCAGATATATTATGTGAAACTTGTAATGAGAGAAGAGAAAAAAATCCAATGAGGGTTATAGACTGTAAAAACCCTACATGTAAAGAAAATATCAAAGATATACCATTTATTGCAGACCATTTGTGTGATGATTGTAAAGTTCACTTTGATAAACTTCAAGAATACTTAAAGGAAATGAATATAAACTTTGTAATTGATAAAACAATAGTTAGAGGGTTAGATTACTATAGAAAAACTGCTTTTGAAATTATATCTAATGATATAGGTGCTCAAAGTACTGTATGTGGTGGAGGCAGATATGATGGTCTTGTTGAACAACTAGGTGGTCCAAAAGGTATAAGTGGAATTGGATTTGGACTAGGGATTGAAAGACTTTTACTTACACTTGAAGGTAATGGAATTGAAATAGAAAACCCTCAATCTACAGACATATTTATAGTAACTATAGGTGAAGAAGCAAATACAAGAAGCTTTAAATTGTTGAAAGATTTAAGACAAAATCATATAAGTGCGGATAAAGACCATATAGAAAGAAGTGTAAAAGCACAATTTAAGTATTCAGATAAAATAAATTCAAAATTTACAATAGTAATTGGTGATGACGAGCTAAAAAATGACACTGCAACATTAAAAAATATGAAAACATCAGAGCAAACTACTGTAAAATTAAGTACATTAGTTGAAGAATTAAAGCAAAAGCTGTAAAATAAGAAAGTATGATGTTTTGTGTATTAGATAAATATATAGCATTAAAATTAAATAAAATGGAGGTAGTATCTTGGAAACTTTAAAGGGTTTAAAGAGAACTCACTACTGTGGAGAGTTGAGAGAAAAAAACATAAATGAAGAAGTTGTACTTATGGGATGGGTACAGAAAAAAAGAAACTTAGGAGGACTTGTATTTGTTGATTTAAGAGATACAAGTGGATTATGCCAAATAGTTTTTGATACAGATGTAGATAAAGAAGCTTTTGAAAAAGCTGAAAAATTAGGTGCTGAGTTTGTAATAGCAGTAAAAGGAAAAGTATGCGAAAGACAGTCTAAAAACCCTAACATGCCAACTGGGGACATAGAGATATTTGCAACTGAACTTAGACTTTTAAATAAATCAGAAACTCCACCTATTTATATAAAAGATGATGATGATGTTTCAGAAGCACTAAGACTAAAATATAGATACTTAGACTTGAGAAAATCATCTATGCAAAGAAATTTAAAGTTAAGACATAAAGTAATGAATATTACAAGAAATTACTTATCAAATAATAGATTTTGTGAAATAGAAACACCATTTTTAATTGCTCCAACACCAGAAGGAGCAAGGGATTATCTTGTACCAAGTAGAGTTAATCCAGGTAAATTTTATGCATTACCACAATCACCACAATTATACAAACAATTATTAATGGTAAGTGGTATGGATAGATATTTCCAAATTGTTAAGTGTTTTAGAGATGAAGACCTAAGAGCTGATAGACAACCAGAATTTACACAAATAGACTGTGAAATGTCTTTTGTTGAACAAGAAGATGTTATGAGTATGATTGAAGGATTACTTGAAGTTATATTTAAAGAAGTTTTAAATGTAGAATTGACACTTCCACTTCCTAAAATGACTTATGCAGAAGCTATGGCTAGATATGGTTCAGACAAACCAGACACTAGATTTGGTTATGAACTAACAGATATATCTGATGTCGTTTGTAATTGTGGATTTAAGGTGTTTGCTGATGCTACACAACCAGGAAAAAGCGTTAGAGGTATAAATGTAAAAGGAAAAGCTGACGATTTTACTAGAAAACAAATATCATCATTAGAAGAACATGCTAAAACATATAGAGCAAAAGGGCTTGCTTGGATGAAAGTAGGTCAAGATGGAGTAACTTCTCCAATAGCAAAATTCTTTAGCGAAGATGAAATGAATGCTATACTTACAAGAATGAATGCAGAAGCAGGAGATTTACTTTTATTTGTAGCTGATAAAAACTCAGTAGTATTTGATGCTTTAGGACAAGTTAGACTTGAAGTGGCAAATAGACTTAATATATTAGATAAGAATGTATATAATTTATTATGGGTAACTGAATTCCCTGTTTTTGAAGAAGATGAAGAAACAGGTAAGTTTGCAGCAATGCATCACCCATTTACATCACCTATGGATGAAGATTTAGATAAACTAGAAGATGGAGATAAAGCATCTTTAAGAGCTAAAGCTTATGACATTGTATTAAATGGATATGAAATAGGTGGAGGAAGTGTTAGAATATCAAATTCAGATGTTCAATCAAGAATGTTTAAGGCACTTGGGTTTACAGAAGAAAGAGCTAATGAGAAGTTTGGTTACTTATTAGAAGCATTCAAATATGGAACTCCTCCTCATGCTGGTCTAGCTTTTGGGCTTGATAGACTTGTTATGTTGCTTGCGGGAGCTGAAAATATAAGAGAAGTTATTGCATTCCCTAAAAATCAAAATGCTGTTTGTCCTATGACAAATGCTCCTACAGTAGCAGATGATGAGCAATTGGATGAATTAAGTATAAAAGTTGATATAAAAGATAAAGAATAATATATGAATAAGAAATAATATATAAAAGACTGTCGCACTAAAAATAGGGTGACGTCTTTTTTTTGTACTATTTAATAGTAATAATTGTCAATTAAAAGTAACATTAATTATTATTTACACAATTCTAAAAAAGAATTCTGTTAGATTAATAATCCAAACTATTCCTACCTGATACTACAAACAATAAAATACTATATTAGACAAAAAAATTAAAAAATTACCAAATTAAAAATTATTTAAAAATAAATTGACAACGATTTCGAGTTGTTATAATATGTAATAAAGAACTTGTTATATAATGTTATAAAAATACTACATGAGGGGGTGAGTAAAATGGATGAAAAAAAGCAAAAAAAAGAAATGGACTTAGAGGTAAATTCATTTATTCCTTTGTACCAACAACTATATGACAACATAAAAAAACAAATAGCAGCTGGTATATATAAGCCAGGAGATAAACTTCCATCTGAAGTAGACCTATGTAAGGAGTTTAATATAAGTCGTATAACTGTGAGAAATGCGCTTAATGAACTTGTAAAAGAAGATATATTATGTAAAAAGCGTGGAAAAGGAACTTATGTAACTATTCCAGAGAGAATAGAAGCAACATGTGCAGGAAATAGTTTTACTAATTCTTGTCATCGTATTAATGCAAAACCAAGTACTAAGATAATCTCTATTTTGATAAAAAAAGCTGATAAGCAGGTGGCTGAAGCTTTAAATATTGAACTAGAAGAGAAGATAATATGTATTAAAAGACTTCGATTAATAGATGAAGTACCTGTTATTTTTGAAGTTGATTACTTTAGAATAGATTACATGTTTTTATTAAAAGAAGAGCTGGAAGATAAGTCTTTAATGGAAGTTATATCTAATAATATAAGTACACTACCTAATCGTGTGGAAAATATATTTGAAGTAAAACACTCAAACAAAGAATATTCTGACCACCTTAAATGTGCAAGCAATATGGCATTATTAAAAGTAAGACAATTAGTATATACAGAGAATAATGATGTTTTATATTACAATGAACAATTTATAAGAAGTGATAAGTATAAATATGCAGTATCAGCAGAAATATAATTTACACTTAGGAGAGGAATAAATATGAGAAAAATAATATTAGCGTCTCATGGAGACTTTTCAAAAGGGCTTTTAGATTCAGTAAAAATGATAGTAGGAGATTTAGCAAATTGCGTTAATTCATACAGTTTATATCCTGGACAAAGCGCTTCAGATTTTGCTTTAGAGTTAGAAAAAACAATAGTAGAAGATAAAGAATGTGAATATATAATTTTATCTGATTTATACGGAGCAAGTGTATGTACTGCTATGTTAAGGTTAACTAAGTTACATAATGTTAAGCTATTTTCAGGAATGAATTTAAATATGGTATTAGAGCTTCTTACAAGATTTTCTGATAAATTAACAACTGAAGATGCAGAACAGTTAGCAAAAGAATCTAGAATGGGAATACAAAATGTAACATTACAAATAAATGAAGAAGAAGAGGTATTTTAGTTTATGGACAATAAGGGAATATTATCAGTTTTTAAAAACAAAAAGCCAATTATAGCAATGATACACCTAAAGGGAGATACTTCAGATGATATTTTTGAAAGAGCTAAAAAAGAAATTAGTATCTTAGAAGCAAATGGTGTAGATGGAATAATGTTAGAAAATTACTATGGCAATTACTATGATTTAGAAAGAATACTTGAATATGTATCTAAATCTAATTTGTCAATACCATATGGAGTAAATTGCTTAAATGTTGATACTATGGGATTTGAACTAGCAACAAGATATAATGCAAGCTATGTACAAGTTGACTCTGTAGTAGGTCATGTCAAACCTAGAGATGAGGCTACTTTAGAAGAATTTTTCAAATTACACCGCTCAAAATGTCAAGCTTATTTAATTGGAGGGGTACGTTTTAAGTATCAACCAGTTTTATCAGAAAATACTGTTGAAGAAGATTTAAAGATAGGAATGACAAGATGTGATGCTATAGCAGTTACAGAAAATGCTACAGGGCAAGAAACATCAATGGAAAAAATAGAATTATTCCGCAAAAATGTAGGAGATTTCCCTTTAGTTATTGCAGCTGGAGTTACATTAGAAAATGCAAAAAAGCAGCTTGAGATAGGGGATATGGCAATAATAGGAAGTTACTTCAAAGATAATTACCAAGACTTTGGAGATGTTAGTGCAGAACACGTAAAAACATTTATGGATGAAATAAAAAAAATTAGGGAGGAATTATAATGATTAAATTAGTAAGGGTAGACCACAGACTTATACATGGACAAGTAGCATTTACATGGACAAAGTTTTTAAATACAGATTGTATATTAATAGCAAGTGATGAACTATTAAAGGATGATTTAAGAATGGCAGGGCTTAAAATGGCTAAGCCATCTAATGTCAAACTTGTAATGAAAAGTATAGCAGATTCTATAAAAGCACTTAATTCAGGTGTAACTGATAAATACAATCTTTTGATACTTTGTGAATCTGTAGAAGATGTTTATAGACTATCTAAAGAAGTTAAATCTATTAAATCAATAAACCTTGGTGGAACAAAATCAGATGATAATCGTGAAAATATATCTAAAGCAGTTCATGTATCAAAGGATGATATAAACATGATTAAAGAATTAGATTCAGAAGGTGTAAATGTATTCGTACAATTAGTTCCTGATGATGATGCTACAAATGTAATGAAACTAATATAATTTTAGGGGGATAAAAATGGAATTTACACAAGTTATTCTAATAACTCTAATTGCATTCTTTGCATATATGCATTGTTTTGTAGGTTCTACAATGCATAATAGACCTATAGTTGTTGCACCACTTGTTGGTTTAGCACTAGGAGATTTACGTACAGGTATAGTAATAGGGTCAACATTAGAACTAGTATTTATGGGTGCATTCCCAGTTGGAGCAAGTAATCCTCCTGACTTTGTATCTGGTTCTATTATTGCTACAGCATTTGTAATATTAACTGGTCAAGATGTATCAGCAGCAGTTGTACTTGCAGTTCCTATAGCAACTTTAGTATTACTTATAGACAACTTCTTAATGACAGTAGTACTTACATGGGGAGCTCATCTTGCTGACCGTTATGCAGAAGATGGTAACATTGAAGGCGTAGAACGTATACAATTATTATTTGGTATAGGCAATAAATTAATACTAGCAATAATAGTAGGTACAGGATTCTCATTAGGTGTTCCAGTAATAGAAAAAATACTTTCATTTATACCATCATATGTAATTCATGGTATGGATGTTGCAGCAGGCGTGATACCAGCAATAGGTTTTGCCATGTTAGCTAGAATGATGCTTAATAAGAAAACGATAGCATTCTTATTATTAGGTTTTATAATGGTTGCTTATTTAAAAATAACAGTAACAGGAGTTGCATTATTTGGATTAGCAGTAGCTTTAATATATGTTAACTTTTTAGGAGAAAAGGAGGTAGTAGTAGATGACAACGAATTCTAAGAAATTAGAAACAATTTCGCCAGATAGCAAAATAACAAGAAAAGACTTTTGGAAATGTTTTAGAAGGTCTTTAACATTAGATTCATCTTGGAACTATGAACGTATGCAAAATATAGCATATGCATATACGATGGCACCAATAATCCGTAGATTATATAAAAATGATAAAGAAAAAAAATCTCAAGCTTTAAAAAGACATCTTGAATTTATGTCAGTTACACCTCATATAAGTACTCTTTTAGTTGGTATATCTGGAGCTATGGAAGAAGAAAATGCAAAAAATGAAGAATTTGATGCAAAGAGTATAAATGCTGTTAAGTCAAGTTTAATGGGTCCAGTTTCTGGAATAGGAGATTCATTTTTCTGGGGAACATTAAAGCTTATAGCAGCTGGAGTTGGTATAGCTTTAGCTTCTCAGGGGAATATAATGGGTCCAATTTTATTCCTTCTAATAATAAATATTCCTCACTTTATTATTCGTTATATATGTTTAGATAAAGGATTTAAGTATGGAACTCAATTTTTTAAAGATGTAAGTGGTTCAAATATAGTCTCAAAAGTTATGGAAGCAGCATCAATGCTAGGACTTATGGTAATTGGAGGGATGACCGCCTCTAATGTAATACTAAAACTTAGTGTTAATGTGGGGAGTGGAGAATGGGCAGAGCCTATTCAAACTTACTTAGACCAAATAATGCCATGTATGCTTCCAGCTATGATATTTGGAATTATGTATTGGTTATTAGGAAAAAAAGTCAAGACAACTACGATATTAATTTCAGTTATGATTATTTGTATAATATTAGCTGCAATTGGGGTAGTATAAGTAAAATTATGAATATGATTTTTGATAATCTTTTCTACAATTGAAATATATAAAGGGGGGGCGTACTAAAAAATAGGCGATTCCCCTTTTGAATAAAAAGTAAATACTAAGTTCAAATAAATCACCAATTTTATGCCCATAGTGGCAAGCACCTTTTTCTTTTTTATCCATTAAAGTTATCTTTATCTTTGGTCTTCTAGCCATAATCTTACACATCCTCCTTTGTATTCATATTCAATATAATAAAAATACTGTATTTTAAAATTTTATCATGAATTCGTTTTTAAGTAAATTTTGTTTTAAAAACTATTTTTATAATAATAATCAGAAAATTTAGACTAAATTTGATTAGTAAAGTTGTAATAAATTCACTAAAAATAAGTTAGAATAGGTGAAAATTGAAGTATTTATAAGCCTCATAAAAAATATTTGGGAATAAATTATACACTATAAAATTTTAATAAAATAAGTATAATTCTAATAAAACTGAAATAAATTTAAAATATGTGTGAATAGTCTAAATTTAAATAATAATTTTAGACTATTTATCTATCTATAACTTAAATTATATCAAATTGATAATAAACTATATATTATACTTTTTTGTAGAGTAGAATTATAATTATAGAAAGAAAAAAAACTATCAAGGGTGAAAAAAATGTAGAAAAAAGTAGAAAAGATTCTTTTACAAAGAAAGGGAGGGATAATCTTGCAAGAGAGAGAAGAATTAGTTTTAAATCCAGTTCCAAAAGAGGAAAGAGTTGGATGGTTAGCTCCATTATTTAATATGCTTGGCTCTAATATAGCCATATCAGAATTAATGGTTGGAGGAACCTTAATTTTAGGAATGACTCTTTCCAATATGATTATTACATCAATTATAGGGAACTTAATATTAGTCGCAATTATTATGATACAAGGTTATATTGGTTGTAAAGAAGGGTTAAATACATATGTATTAGCTAAGGGGGCATTTGGAGAGATAGGTGGAAAATATCTAATATCTCTATTGCTTGGAATAACTAGCTTTGGTTGGTTTGGTGTACAAGCAGGAGTTGCGGGATTATCAGTACAAAAAATATTTCCAAGTGTAAACTTAACTCTAGTCACAGTTATACTTGGATTATTAATGGTAGTTTTCGCTTTGTATGGTTTTAAGGCAATGGCTAAGTTTAATTACTTAGTTATACCACCACTTATAATATTAATGGCTTGGGGAGTTTTTAAAGCTTTTTCTACTTATGGAGTTGAAGCTATCTACAATTACACTCCTCAAACAACAATGAGCATGGTTGAAGGATTAAATATGGTTGTTGGTCTTATCATAGTTGGTGCGATTATATCACCTGACCAATTAAGATATACAAGGGGAGTAAAAGATATTTGGATAATTGGTTTTTTAGGATTAGGTATTATTTCATTGTTCCAACAAGTTGCAGCAGGTGTAATGTCTATGGGTGCTCCTACTTGGGATATAACAGAAGTATTGGCTAATTTAGGATTTGGATGGATAGCATTTGTTATTTTAATACTTGCATCTTGGTCAACCAATGTATCAAATGCCTATTCTGGTGGATTGGCACTAAAAACTATTTTTCCAAATGTAAAGAGAAATGTATTAACTTTAGTTGCAGGTCTAATAGGTACAACAATAGCAGCTACTGGTATAATATTCAAATTCCAATCGTTCTTATCTTTCTTAGGAATAGCAGTTCCAGCTATAGCAGGAATTATGTGGTGTGAATATTATTTTATACAAGGAAGAACTTATAAACACAGAGAAGGAATAAATTGGATTGCAGTAATAAGTTGGTTAATTGGTTTTGCAGCATCATATTATACTTCAAAAATAAGTTTCTTAATACCACCAATAAATGGAATTGTAGTAAGTATGATTCTTTATTATATACTAATGAAATGTTTTGGAAGTAAGGATAAATAAAGGGGGAATTTGTATGAGTCGTAAAGTGAAAATAGGTATAATTCAACAGCATAGTGTACTTGGAGATGTTAAAAAAAATATAGAAAAAGCAGTAGAGATGATAGATGATTTGGGAAATCAAGGTGCAGATATTATTTGTTTGCCAGAATTATTTGCTACAGGATATAACTTAGAATATTTAGGTGGAATTAAAACATTAGACCTAATAAGAGAACATAACAAATACATAGAAGAATCAATGTCAGAAGCAGCTAAAAGAAATAATGTATACCTAATATCTCCATATGGAACTTTAGAAAAGGACTCTACACATGTTTTCAACTCAGCTGTTATATTCGATAGACAAGGTAATATGATGGGAGAATACTGTAAAAATCACCTATGGTCATTAGAAGCAGTATACTTTAAAGCAGGGGAAAAAGTAGATGTATATGATGCTGATTTTGGTAAATTTGGTGTAATGATATGCTATGATGCAGGATTCCCAGAAGTGGCTAGAGAGTTGACATTAAAAGGCTCTGAAATAATATTTATACCTTCTGCATGGAGAATACAAGATGAAGATATGTGGGATTTAAACGTATCTCAAAGAGCTTTAGAAAATACTGTGTATACAGTAGGAGTAAATTTAGTAAGTAATGACCCTAATTTGATACTGTTTGGAAAGAGTAAAATATGCAATCCTAGAGGAACTATAATAAGTCAATTAGATACATATAGAGAAAAATATATATTAGCAGAGATTGACCTAGATGAAATAGAAAAATATAGGAACGATATTCCATACTTAAAAGACAGAAAAAATTGTTACAATATATAATTTTACATTATATGTTAAGGTACAATTTTGATAAAAAATAAAAATAGGAGGATATGTCAAACGCTAAAGATAAAGTTATTAACTCTGTTTGATATATCCTCTTTAATAATACCAGCTTTGGTTTAAAGATTTTTGAAATAGTTCATAAGAAAGTCTTTGAATAATAAGACTGCTTTAGATGCATAATTCTCACTAAACCATGAAAGATTTAAATATCTTTTAAATTCAATATCTTTTATATGTAATAGTTTAATTTCAGGGTCTCGAGATAAGCCCCATGATTTTCCACATATAAATCCAACTCCTTGAAGTGATTTTATAAGAGCATAGATTGTATATGGAGAATCGGATTCAAAGGCTATTTTTGGCTTGAAATTAGCTGATTCACATAATATATCTATTATTTCTCTGTAGTTCTCACCTTTAGTTATAACTATAAAATTTTCATCTGAAACTTCATTTAGATAAACCTCATCTTTTAAGGATAGAGAGTGGTTTATTGAAACTCCTAATAATATTTCCTCGCAGGTTAATGTTATATTATTTTCTGAGTTTAATTTTGTAAATGAAGAAGATATATACAAATCAAAATCACTTTTCTTATAAGACGATGGTAGAGTATGTGAAACATTAAAGGTAATATTAGGATATAGTTTTCTAAAGTTGCTCAAAAGTGGCGGTAATACATTAGCAGCTGCTGTAGCTAATATTTTTACTTCACCAGAGTTTTCTAAGGAAATATCTTGTAATTCTTTTTTTGACATTTCTACTAAATCTAAAATACTATCCACCCTTTTTAGAAATAATCTACCATACTCATTTAGTACAATATATCTTCCTTTTCTATCAAACAACTGAACTCCAAGTTCTTTTTCTAAAGAAGATATGGTTTTACTTAAAGCTGGTTGTGCTATATTTAGTTTTTGTGATGCTTTTGTTATGTGTTCCATTCTAGCGACAGTTTGAAAATACTTAAGATGCAATAAATCCATAATATAAAATACACCTCTTTTAATATAACTTGAATTATATAAATTTGATAATTAATTATATATTATACATTATAATACAAAGCTTGTATAATAAACTATAATATGGCATAAAGTTATGTAAATATTTACTAATACATTTACATAATCTAACTAATAAAGGAGATATTTAATATGAAATTAACTAAGGAAATATTAGAATATGCTTTAATAGGAGGTACAATTTTAGGTGGAGGAGGTGGTGGTGCAAAGGAAAGTGGAAGAGAGATGGGGGAATATGCCTTACAACATGGATTTCCAAATCTAATAAGTATAGATGAATTACATGATGATGCAATTGTCTTAAATGTATCAGCAGTAGGAGCTCCAGCAGCACCACTCAAGTATGCTGATAATGATGATTATATAAATACAGTCAAGATATTTATTGATAAACTAGGATTAGATATACAAGGTATTATTACAAATGAAAATGGAGGATGTGCAACAATAAATGGATGGATTCAGTCTTCTGTACTTAAAATACCACTAATAGATGCACCTTGCAATGGTAGAGCCCATCCAACAGGCCTGATGGGGAGCCTTGGATTACATAGAGATAAAACATATAAGTCTTATCAAGCTGTGTCTGGTGGAAATCCAGAACTTGATAATCATATAGAGGGATTTGTAGAGGGTTCTTTAAATAAGACAGCAGGACTTGTTAGACAGTGTGCTGTAGCAGCAGAAGGTTTAGTTGCTGTAGCTAGAAATCCTGTAAAAGCATCTGTTGTAAAAGAAAATGCTGCTATAGGAGGTATAAGCCATGCAATAGATTTGGGTAGAGAGTTTTACTTAGGTTTAGAAATATCAAAAGATAAAGCAATAAACAACGTTGTCGAATTTTTGAATGGAGATGTAGTTTCAGAAGGAACAATAGAAATTTTAGAGTTAGAAACTACAGGTGGATTTGATGTAGGTAAATTGATTGTAAATGGTTATGAGGTAACTTTTTGGAATGAATATATGACAATAGAAAAAGAGAATAATAGAATAGCAACATTTCCAGACTTAATTATGACTTTTGATAAAAACACAGGCATGCCTGTTACATCAGCAGAAATCAGAGAAGGGCAAGAGATAGTTTTAATAAAAACTTCTAAAGAAAATTTAAAACTTTCAATAACAATGACACAAGAAGAATTATTAAAAGATATAGAAGATATATTAAATAAAAAAATAATTGGAGTTAATTAGGATATGTAGTAATTTGATTGATTGAAGAATTAAAATTGATTAAATTTAATGAGCAATATAATACCTATAAAACTATAAATAAAACAAATACTTAGGAAAAAGTTTATAAAAATAAAAAAATAAATAAGATATGAAAGATAATAAGAAAAAGTTTATAAAAATATAGATAAAATAAAAAATGCTGTAATATTTATAAAAATAAAAGTAAAAATATTTAAACAAAAACTATAAATAAAAGAAATAAAATTGGATGGTGAGCAAATATGATGTTAAAACAAGTTTTGGAAGTTTATGATATTATTGATAGCGCAGAAGTAGATGGAGAATGTGTAAAAAAATATTTGGAAAGCTATGGTGGGAAGAATATATTAGTAAAAACTTTAGGTACGGAAAAAGGGTCTACTGACTTAGTAAAGCTTACAATACCAGGAAAAAATGGAAAATCATCAGGAGGAACAGCTAAGACATTAGGTGTTTTAGGAAGACTAGGAGGAATTGGAGCAAGACCAGAAATGATAGGTATGGTTTCTGACGCTGATGGAGCTTTAGTAGCAATAGCAGTAGGAGCAAAATTATTGGACATGCAGAATAAGGGAGATTTTATTGATGGAGATGTAATAGTTTCAACTCACATATGTCCAGATGCACCTACTAAAGAACATAAACCAGTTCCATTTATGGATTCTCCAATTGATATGAGAACTATGAATGAAAATGAAGTTGATTTAAGCTGTGATGCTATATTATCAATAGATACAACTAAAGGGAATAGAGTTATAAATACAAGAGGTTTTGCTATATCTCCCACAATAAAAGAAGGGTATATTCTAAAAACAAGTAATGATTTATTAGACATAATGCAGACTACTACAGGAAGACTTCCTTACGTATTTCCAGTGTCAATACAAGATATAACTCCATATGGAAATGGTTTATACCATATAAATAGTATTCTTCAGCCTGCTGTAGCTACAAAAGCACCTGTAGTAGGAGTTGCTATAACAACTGAGACAACAGTTGCTGGATGTGCAACTGGAGCAAGTAATTATTCTGATTTAGAGAGTGCAGGAAGATTTGTTGTTGAAGTAGCAAAACACTATTGTGGTGGAAATTGTGAGTTTTATGATGAACATGAATGGAATATTTTAATGAATAGATATGGAAGCTTAGATAAGTTTCAAACTTTTGGAGAAGAATAAAGTTGTCTTTTATTGATGTTTTAGAATGGATGATATAGGCTAAATTATTGTGATATAATATTTAGAGTAAATAAAAATTGTAGATATAATAATTTTAGGGGGAGTTAATATGAAATCAACAAAATCAATATCATCAGTATTGTGTTTATCTCTAGTTTTAAGTTTATCATCAATATCATATGCAAATGAAGTGGGTAGAACGGCAACAGAAAATACTTTAATAGGTAAAGATAGATATCAAACAGCTATTGAAGTAAGTAAAGAGGGTTGGAGTAGCGCAAATGAAGCTGTAATAGTGAATAGTGAATCTATTGTAGATGCATTATCTGTTACACCATTTGCTAAATTAAAGAATGCTCCAATACTACTTACAGAAAAAAATAATTTAAATTTACAAACAAAGAAAGAATTAGAAAGATTAGGTGTTAAAAAAGTCTATATAATTGGACTATCTGGTTCTGTATCAGATAATGTAGAAAAACAACTAGAATCTAATAACTTAACAGTTGATAGAATTGGTGGTAGTGACAGACATCAGACAGCTTTAAACATAGCTAAAAAGATAGAAGGTTTAAAAGACATATCAGAAATAGCTGTGATAAATGGATATACAGGTCTTGCAGATGCAGTTAGTATAGCTTCTGTAGCTGCTACTAATGGTATGGTTATACTTCCGGTTTCTGATGCATCTGGAGTGTCTAGTTTTAAGGATTTTATAGCTTCTAAAAATATAAGTAAGTCATACATAATAGGCTCTACTAATGCTGTATCAGATAAAATAAAACAAAGTCTACCAAATTCAGAAAGAATAGGTGGAGCAGATAGAAATGAAACAAATGGAAAGGTAATAGAAAAATTTTATACATCAAATGACTTAGATAATGTATTTGTAGCTAAAGATGGAATGAAAAAACAAAATCAACTTATAGATGCTCTAGCAGTAGGTGTATTGGCATCAAAAGAAAATTCTCCAGTACTTATAGTAGGAGATAAATTGAGTGCAACTCAAAAGAGTATATTTACAAATAAAAAGGCGACTGCTATAACTCAAGTTGGTAGTGGTGGAAATGAAAATGCATTTGCAGAACTAAAAGATTTACAAGGGAGTAGTACTGGTAAGAAAGTAATGTATGTAGCTAATACAGATAAAGTAAATGTAAGAAGTGATGCTACAATAGAAGCTTCTGTAGTGGGTTATCTAAACAATGGTGATGAAGTAGAAGTTTTAGAAGTACTAAAAACGGGATGGGTTAAGATAAAATACAATGACGATATTGGATATGTCAGTGGATCTTATCTAACAAGTAATAAACCTAATAACAGCAGTGAGAATGTTAAGATAAAATATGTAAAAGAAAAAGATGGTCTAAATGTTAGAAAAGGACCAAGTACGGAAGATGAAAAAATAGGACAACTTCCATATGGAAGTAAGGTAGAAACTGTAGAAATGTTTGCTACTGGATGGGTAAAAATAAAATACAATAGTGGATATGGTTATGTAAGTAATGATTACCTATCTGATACACCAGTTATCTAAACTTATAGATAATAAACAATAAAGAGACTGTCTTAATATTAATGACAGTCTCTTTATTGTTATGAAATGTAGATTTTAATAATGATTTATATTTTGATAACCTAACTTTAGAAGTTATTATTGTAGATATTATTAATATATAAATACTTAAAATCCGATGCTTAATACCAAAATTGCATATTAATATGATGAGATAATTTAAATATAAATAATTTTATCTAATTATTATTATAAATTAAGTAGTAATATAAAAGAAATAGCTAAAATGAGTCCTTTTATTTTTGTTTTTTGTATCTATTTGGTATAATAGTATTGAAACATATAATAATTTAGATAAAATTTCTTAAGAGAAATACTATGAGGAGAACATAAAATGAAAAAATGTCTTTACTGTAATAGGGATATAAAGTCACCAAATAATAAATTGGCTATAAAATACGATGACAATACCAATATATATCCATGCCGTACAGAATGTAAGGAAAAAATTGAAGAATATATAATAAAAAAACCTACTTATAAGTTTATAAATATATTGGAGGTTCTTTTAGGTGTAGGTGGAATATTTTGCTTTTTGAGCAAATGGACTATTGCAGCCCAAATTGTACTTGGAATTGACGCATTAGTTATATTTTTATTTCCATTAGCAGGGTTTAAGATGAATGGTAAATTAAGTATGGAGCAAACTAAGCATCAGAGCAGGTCTATAGCAATATCAATTTTAGCATTTATAATAGTAATAACTGTATTATATTTTAAGCAAATTGGTAAGTAAATCATAATTGTATAGAACATCATAAGAGTATGAGGTGAGTTTATGGAAGAAAGAAAATTAGCACCAAACAATGAGCGAGAAGCTCTTATAAAAAGATTAAAAAGAATAGAGGGTCAAGTTAAAGGGATACAAAAGATGGTAGAAGAGGAGCGTTATTGTGTTGATATATTAGTTCAAATATCTGCTATAAGGTCTGCTATAAATAGAGTGGGTACAATTATTTTGGAAAATCATATAAAAGGATGTGTAGCAGAAAGTATCAAACATGATGATAGTGAAAAAACTGAAGAGATGATAAAAGAACTTATGGATACCATAAATAAATTTACAAAATAAGGGGGCGGTTAGGTATGAATCAACAAGGATTTATTATGGAGATTGTTGATGATAGAACTGCAAAATTAAAAATGCAAAGACACTCAGCTTGTGCTGCTTGTGGAAAATGTGCTACTGCTGACTCATCAGAGTCAAAAGAGATATTAGTAGAGGTAGACAATACAATTGGTGCGAAGGTTGGTGACCATGTAGAAGTAAGTATGGATAACATGAATGTATTAAAAGCAGCTGTGATGGCTTATATAATACCTCTTGTAGCACTTCTTGTTGGAACAATAGGAACATACTATATATTGGGAGCAATTGGCATGACATCTGGCGTTGAAGCGATAAGTGGATTAGTTGGGATTTGTCTTACAATAATTTGTTATTTGTATTTAAAGAAAAATGATAAAAAATTTAGAGATAGTAGAGAATTTATACCAGTAATCACAAGAATCTTAATTGACCTTTAAAATGATTATAATTTAAAAATAGCAATGTACTCTTATAAACACTTAATGTATATTTATAGGATTTGGGTACATTGCTATTTTTATATTTTTATTTTGATTTTCTTTGAGGAATAAAGTTCTTTCGTATTTTTAAAAGGTTTAATGTTCTTACAAAAGAAGTTACAACCAATACACCAAGCGATATTGCAGCACTTAAAAATAGTGCATCAGTACCTTTTGACATAGCTAAATCATAATTTTTTTGAATTAAAGATAACATTGTATTGTATAATCCAATTCCTGGTATCAGAGGAAGAATACCTGGAATTACAAATACAATAGCTGGTTGCTTTAGTTTTCTAGCCAATATCTCACTACATGCTGAAACCAAAGCGGCAGCTATAAAACCCGCAAAAATTGAGTTTGTAGTGAAATTAAATAAATATACATACACAATCCAACCAACTCCACCAGTTATTCCAGCTGGAAGAAGTAGATAAAGTGGTGCATTAAAAAAAACAGCAAATCCAGCAGTTGCAATGCCTGAAAATAAAAAATGTAAAATCATTGACATATCAGTCATTAGAAAGGACCTCCAATTCTATACCATGTATCAAGGACAAAACCGACTCCAGAAGCAATTGCAATAATAATCATAGCAGCATCGAAAGCACGAGAAATTCCTGATATTAAATTACCTGATATTAAATCTCTGATGGCTTTTATAAAAGCAACTCCTGGGAGTAGTGGCATTATTGCTCCAACTATAAGCATTTTAGGGTCATTCAAAATACCTATTTCAACTAGTAAAACTCCTGAAAGTGCTATTAAAAAAGAAGATACTAAACATGAAAATGCAGATATTGCACTTATCTTCATGGTTTTATCATAAGTAATTGCAGCAAATATTGCTATTATAAATGTAAGAATAAAATTTAATATATAATTCCCTCCAAGCAAGCAAGCAAAGCAAGCAGATGCAATTCCTGTACAAGAGTAAAACAACCATAAAGGATAAGGTTTTACCTCTTGAATTTCATAAAGACGTGCAATAGCAGTATCAATATCATATTCTTTATCATTTACAAATTCTCGAGAAAAACTGTTTAATAAGGAAATCTTATTTAAGTTTATACCTCTTGATTGAATCGTTTTCATAAACGAAAAACCGTCAAATTTTTCATCTGAAATAATTATTACTGTAGGAGTTGTAAAAATATTTACATGATAAAATCCTCTTGACCTGCATATTCTAAGGACACTGTCTTCAACCCTAGATGTTTCAGCTCCATTTTTTATCATAAGTTCCCCTACAAATAGAGCTAATTTTAGAATATTTTTTTTATATTCAAGTTCCTCATTTTGATTCATAAATACACCTCCAAATTAAAAAACATAATATTGAAATTATATCAAATTTTTAAGTAATATTCCTTATATATATATAAATTATATTATCTTTTTTTTATTTAAAAATAGTCACATCTAAATTATATCCAATTAAAAGAATTAGACAATATTATTTATTATATTTTAACTTAAAATACAGAAAGAAAACATGTAAAAGTAGTAAAACACTTGACTATTAATTTATAAAAGACTATAATAATAAATTATCATATTGATAAAAACGAAAATTATGAAATGTCTGTAAAAGTAAAATTTAAATAATAACTAGGAGGAGTAATATGTTTGAGAACTTGAAAAAAGCGGACCCTGAGATTTATGAAAGTATGAAAAGAGAGTTAAAAAGACAACAAAGGAATATTGAGTTGATAGCATCTGAAAATATAGTATCAGTTCCAGTAATGGAAACTATGGGAAGTCATCTTACTAATAAATATGCAGAAGGTTACTCAGGCAAAAGATATTATGGTGGATGTGAGTACATAGATGAAGTTGAAACTCTTGCAATAGATAGAATTAAAAAGATATTTGGGGCAGAACATGCTAATGTTCAACCTCATTCTGGAGCAAATGCAAATATCGGTGTATATTTTGCTATGCTAAAACCAGGTGATGTTGTTATGGGAATGAATTTATCTCAAGGTGGGCATTTAACTCATGGTGCTCCAGTTAATATTTCTGGTCAATATTATAAATTTTATGAATATGGAATAGATAGAGATAGTGGACTTATAGATTTTGATGATGTTAGAAAAATAGCACATGAAGTAAAACCTAAAATGATAGTTGCAGGAGCAAGTGCATATCCTAGAGAGATAGATTTTAAAAAATTTAGAGAAATAGCTGATGAGGTTGGAGCATTACTTATGGTAGATATGGCTCATATAGCAGGTCTTGTAGCTGCTGGTCTTCATCAAAATCCATGTGAAGTAGCTGATTTTGTTACAACAACAACTCATAAAACTTTAAGAGGACCTCGTGGAGGAGTTATCCTTTGTAAAGAAAAATATGCTAAAGCTATAGACAAAGCAATATTCCCTGGAATTCAAGGGGGACCTCTTGAGCATATAATTGCATCTAAAGCAGTATGTTTTAAAGAAGCTTTAAGTGATGAATTTAAAACATACCAACAACAGGTTGCTAAAAATGCAAAAGCTTTAGCTGAAGAACTTATTAAGAGAGATTTTAAATTGATTTCTGGAGGAACAGATAATCACTTAATATTATTAGATTTAACTAATAAAAATATAACTGGTAAAGCCGCAGAAAAAAGATTAGATGATGCTTACATAACTGCTAATAAAAATACAATACCATTTGATCCAAATGGCGCACTTGTTACAAGTGGAGTAAGACTTGGTACTCCAGCTGTAACTACTAGAGGCATGAAAGAGGAAGATATGGCAGTAATTGCTGAGGCTATAGACCTATGTTTAACTTATGATGAAGAATCTAAGGCAAGAACATTGGTTGTTGGTTTAACTGAAAAATATCCTCTATATGAAGAATATAATATTATGGATTAATTAAAAGTATAATTAAATAAGACATATTTAAAGAATTAAAATGATAGTATTTATGTTTAAGTATGTTTATAAAGACAAAACCCAATTAATTAGGATATAGCTTCCAATATTAATTGGGTTTTGTATTTTTTAATTAAAACTTTAAGATTTCTTAAGAATTATACTAGGTTTTTCTAAAGATTTAAAGTTTATACTTATAAATATAGTAATTAAAGGTATTTAAAGGCTTTAATGAGGAGGGAATCTTATGAAAGTATTAATTCTTACAGGAAAATTTGGTATGGGTCATTACTCAGCATCAAACTCTTTAAGTGAAGATATAAAAACAAAATTTAATAATTCTGAAATAATAATTAAGGATATATTTGAATATATTATGCCTAACTACTCAGATAAAATGTATAAAACTTTTTCTATTCTTGTAAATCGGGGAAGTAGTCTTTATAATTTATTTTACAAATGCACTGAAAATGGAAAAAAAGATATAAAATTTACATTTTCAGATTATTTCTTAACTAAATTAGACAAGTTACTTAATGAAATACAACCAACAGTAGTTATTTCAACTTTTCCATTTTGTTCTCAAGTAGTATCAAGATATAAAGAAAAGTATAATTCAAATCTTCCTTTGATAACATGTATAACAGATATAAGTAGTCATTCAGAATGGATTAGTAAAAATACAGATTGTTACTTAGTGGCTAGTGAATCTACTAAAGAAGAACTTATTTTAAAAGGAATAGATGAAGATAAAGTAAAAGTTAATGGTATACCTGTAAAAAAAGAATTTAAAAAAATAGAACATATAAATCATTTAGATAAAAAAAACATCCTCATAATGGGTGGGGGCTTAGGTTTATTGCCTAAGTCAGAGCAATTTTATAGAGAACTAAATAGTTTAGAAGGAGTAAAAACTACTGTAATAACTGGTAATAATAAAAAAATGTACTATAAATTGTACAATAGATATGAAAATATTGAGGTTGTAGGCTATACTAATGAAGTATACAACTATATGGAGAGTGCTGACCTTATTATTTCTAAACCAGGTGGAATAACATTATTTGAAACAATTTACTCAGAGCTTCCAATATTAGCATTCAATCCATTTTTGCAACAAGAGATAAATAATGCTGATTTTATACTAAATAATGGAATTGGAAGAATACTTGATAAAAATAAAAAATACTATGTAGATGAGATAAAAGACTTAATCTATGATGATGTTACACTTAAAGAAATGAGTTTGAATATGAAAAAACTTAAAAAACAATTTGATAATAATTCATTAGAAAATATTTTATTTTCATTTGATGGACAAGGAGTGTGTAGAGAATGTATGTAGTAGGTTTAATTATAGTTGTTGCTTTGATTTTTTTAATCCATTCAATTATACCTACATATTATAATAAATTATTAAATAAAGATGTATTGAAAAATATGACTGAGAAGAATGAAATTGCTCTTACATTTGATGATGGACCAGACAAAAGATATACAGAAAAATTGTTGGATGTACTAAAAGAAAATAATATAAAGGCCATGTTTTTCGTAGTGGCAAAGAATGCTGAAAAAGAGCCTGAAATTATAAAAAGAATGTTAAGAGAAAATCACATAGTTGGTTTACATTCACTAGAACATAAGAATGCATGGCTTTATAGTTATAATTATGTTAAAAAAGATTTTATTGAAAGTACAAATACAATGAAAAATTTAGGTGTAGATGTAAACTACTATCGTCCACCATGGGGTCATACTAATATATTTTCATATCAATTTGTTAAAAAATATAACTTAAAGATGACCTTATGGGATGTAATGGCAGAAGATTGGAGTAAAGATAGTACAGTAGAGATTATAGTAAATAAGTTAATAGATAGAACAAAAGAAAATTCTATAATTTGTTTGCATGATGCAGGAGAAAACTCAGGAGGAGCAGTTGGCGCACCTGAACGTACTATCGAAGCATTAAAGATAGCTATTCCAAAACTCAAAGCTAGTGGTTTTAAATTTGTAACACCAGAAAGGATGTAGTTATGATAAGTAAAACTGAAAAGAAAAATAAGTGTCTAGGTAGTGTAACCTTCTTAGTTTTACTAATGGGTATAACTGGATACTTTGTTTTTAGAGGTCAATCAATTGAATCGTTAATAAAATCATTAAAAGGTGCAAGTCCTGTGTTTATATTAATTGGATTTGCAATGATGTTTATATATGTTGCTTGTGAAGGTATAAATATATATTTAGGTATAAAGGCTTTAAATCAAAAAACTACATTTTTAAAATGTATGGGATATGCGTTTGTTGGATTTTATTTTAGTTCAATTACACCTTCAGCGTCTGGAGGTCAACCAGCGCAAGTTTATTACATGAAGAAAGATGATATAAACATATCTTATTCTTCACTTATACTATTAGTTATTGTTGTCATTCACCAAGTTGTTGTATTGGCATATAGCGGAATAATGTTCATTATGGAACGTGAATTTATACTAAACAATGTAAGAGGAATGAGTATTTTATTGATATATGGTGTAATAACGAATGTTGCTCTTGTTGTTGGAGTAATTGCAGTTATATTTTCAAAAAAATTAGTAAATAACTTCATAATATTCATAACGAATTTATTAGGAAAATTAAGAATAATAAAAGATGTTGAAGGTTCACGAAAAGTGATAACTTCTCAAATTGAAGAATATGTTAAAGGTGCTCAATATATAAAACAAAATCCAAAGTTAGTAATTAAGATTTTACTTATAACTATTGTGCAAATAACAGCTATGTTTTTAGTACCATTCTTTGTATATAAAGCTTTCCATCTATCAACATATACTGTGTTTGAAATATTAGCAATACAATCATTACTCAATATTGCTGTTTCATCTTTACCATTACCAGGAGCTGTTGGGGCATCTGAAAATAGTTTTATGACATTATTTAAGATATTTTTCCCAGGGCATTTATTAGTGCCAGCGATGTTACTTAGCAGAGGAATAAGTTTTTATGCATTCGTTGCTATAAGTGGTTTAGTATGTATTGTAGCACATGTTAAATCTTCTGAAAAAGTTAAGTCAGTAAAAGAAGTTGTTTATGTAAGATAGTATTGTATAGTTTATTTTTTACATCAAGGATATGTGTGTACGTTTTGATTAAACTTTGAGCATACTTACAATAGTAGAAAGTATTAAAACGTATGACATTGCTAAGCTTTTACTAATAAAGTATAATATTTTATATAGTTTGAAATATTTAAGAAATATAGTAAAAAAGGAGCTTAGCGATGAATAAAGAGATTCAAAAAAAAATTTTAGTAGCTGATGATAATCCAGAAATTAGGGAAATTGTAGAAATACTTTTAACTGGTGAAGGTTATGAAGTTGTTATGGCGACGAACGGAGAAGAGGCTGTAAATTTAGTAGACAGTACAATTGATTTGATTATTTTGGATGTTGTTATGCCAGTAAAGACAGGGTTTGTTGCATGTAATGAGATTAGAGAAAAAACAACAGCTCCAATATTATTTCTAACTGCGAAAACTCAAGATTCCGACAAGGTTATTGGGTTTTCAGCAGGAGGAGATGACTATTTATCAAAGCCTTTTTCATATTCTGAGTTAATTTCAAGAGTTAAGTCACTACTTAGACGTTATTATATATATCAGGGGAAGGAAAAGAATAAGGAGCAAAATATATTGAAAACAAGAGGTTTAAGTGTAAATTTGGATACTCAAGATGTCATATTGGATGGAGAAACTATATTTTTGACAACTATAGAATATAGCATACTAGTTCTTATGCTAAAAAATAGAAAAAAAGTTTTCTCGTCTGAAAATATATATGAAAGTATTTGGGATGAGCAATATTTTTATACAGCAAATAATACTATAATGGTACATATTAGAAATTTAAGAAAAAAATTAGAGAAAGATCAGAAAAATCCACAATATGTAAAAACTGCATGGGGAAAGGGGTACTATATTGATTAGCAAAATTAAGCCATCAAAGTTGGGTGTCATACTATTGATATATGTAGTAATCTCAGCTGGGGTGGCTTTTATTTTAAATATACCATTTTATTCTGCTGTTGAGTCAATAGTAAAGGATGTATCAGAAGGTAGAACATATTTTAAAAGAGAAGCAGACCAGTTAATGGCTGATTTTCAAATCTATGTGAATGATAAAAATTTAAGTTCAAAGGATGGAGAAGATATATCAAATTGGAATAATGACAATTGGTTTGTATCTATGAAAGTATATAAAGGAAATGAGCTTTTTTATGATACACTGTACTATCCAGATGAAGTACCTGATAAGAGTGAAGAAAATGAATTTTATAGTAGCTCTATGGCTAGACATTATGAGATACAATTTTCTGATATTAAAGCTAGTGTAGTTATAGTAGCACTGTTTAGATTTCGATTTCAAAACTTTATAGAAGCTGTTTCTATCACATTTATGGCAATTACATTTATTGTAACATTTTTATTGCTGTTGAGTAGAAAGATTAAATATCTAAGAAAAATAGAGATGGGCATAAAGATAGTAGAAAGTGGTAGTTTAAAGTATAGAATTCCTGTTAAGGGTAACGATGAATTATCATCACTTGCATCTAGTATTAATGAGATGAGTCAGGCACTTGATAATCAGATTATAAAAGAAAGAGAAATGAAGAATAAAAATAAGGATATAGTAACTTCAATATCACATGATGTCAGAACTCCATTGACATCAGTAATTTGTTATTTGGATTTAATTAAAGATCATAAGTATAATAGCCCTGAGCAATTGGAGCAATATATAAAAAATGTGAGATTAAAAGCATATCAGATAAAAGATTTGACAGATGACCTTTTTACACATTTTGTTAATTCGGAAGAAGAAGTTTCTAAAAAATATGAAAAGATTAATGCAAATGAATTTATATTTCAACTGCTTTTAGATAGTTCATATACATTGGAAGAAAAGGGATTTCATATAAAAATAGAAAATGAACTTTATAATCAATATCATATTTATGTAGATGTAACACAATTTAGAAGAATATTTGATAATCTATGTTCCAACATAATAAAGTATGCAAGAAGGGATAGACCAATAGTATTTTTAATTAAAGTTGAAGATGGTAAGCTGTTAATTATACAAAAAAACAAAGTTAGTAACATTCATAAAAATGTAGAAAGTTTTGGAATTGGCATAAAAAACTGTGAAAAGATAATTGCATATCACAATGGAAGTATAAATGTAAAATCAGGTGACAAAGAGTTTTCTATTGAAATATCTATTCCAGTAAATGAATCATAAATGTCTAAATTAAGTACTGCACATGCCAATTGTTATGTGCCTATGACCAAGTAACAAGTTTACTTGTAAGACCATATAATATTATTATCTTAAAAAAAGGGGACATAATAATATGGTTTTAACAGGAGCGCATTATATTTACATTGTATTTATGGTAATTATCTTAATTACTATGCTTATGAAAAAAGATACTATAGTACCATGTATATTAGGTGTTTTTTTCATGGGGCTATTCTTTGAAAAAAATATCTTTGGAGCTATAACAGCAGTGTTTAACTCGTTTATTATATCTTTAAATGAGTTGGGACCTATTATTTTAATCATAGCTATTATGGTAGCTTTATCTAAAGCTCTAGAAGCAAATAATGCCATACAGTATATGGTAAGACCATTTTCCAAAGTTATAAAAAATTCTAACACAGCATTTTTTGTAACTGGATTTGTAATGTTGATTCTTTCTTGGTTTTTTTGGCCAACTCCAGCTGTTGCCTTAGTCGGAGCTGTATTTTTACCTGTTGCTATTAGAGCTGGATTACCAGCGATTGGTGTTGCAGTAGCATTAAACTTATTTGGTCATGGTCTTGCCTTATCTACAGACTTTGTTATTCAGGGAGCCCCAAGTATAACAGCTGGTGCCGCAGGAGTAGCAGTATCATATGTCATAAATGATGGTATGATTTTATTTTGGGTAATGGGAATTGTAACGATATCGATGGCGTTTTATACATTAAAAAGAGATATCAATAAAGGAATGTTTAGAGAAGAGCTTAAAGATTTTGAAAGTGAAGAAGTAAAAGAATTTAATGGAAAATCTAAGATAGCAACTATTTTAGTAGCTTTAGGATTTCTTGCTGATATAATTGCTATGTATATGTTTGACCTAAAAGGAGGAGATGCATCAGCTCTTTTAGGAGGAACAGCAGTGTTTCTAATAATTATTATAAACACTATAAATTTTGGTAAAAATAGTCTTGAAAATGTGTGTGAAAATATAATAGATGGTTTTGTGTTTGGTATAAAGATATTTGGAGCTATTATACCAATAGCAGCGTTTTTCTACATGGGAGAAGTTGCACCTTTAACTGGTGTATTTGGAAAGGTATTAGCCCCTGGTTCTCAAGGATTATTATCAGATATAGGGATAGCTCTTTCTCAAACTATACCACTTAATAAATTTGCAGTATCAGGTATAGAAACTGTAGTAGGAGCAATAACTGGGCTTGATGGTTCTGGGTTCTCTGGAATCTCATTAGTTGGTTCACTTGCATCTGTATTTGGAACTGCTATTAATGCAAGTGTTGGTGCATTAGCTGCATTAGGTCAAATTAGTGGTATTTGGGTTGGTGGAGGATGTCTAGTTCCTTGGGGGCTTATTTCAGCAGCAGCAATTTGTGGAGTTAGCCCTATTGAATTGGCAAAAAGGAACTTTATTCCTGTGATAACAGGTCTCATTGTAACAACAATAGTAGCAGTATTCATTATTTAGAAAATAAAAGCTAATATTATTTTACTTGTAGATTAACAAAGCTTATGTAAATTAAAACTTATATAAATTAAAAATAAAAAATCATATAAATTAAAAATAGATGTACAGTTATTATCTACTAAAAGACTTTTGTATCATGTAAAAACTATACATCTATTTTTTTTGGAAGTATTTAATTTGAAGTAGTTTATGTAAATTAATATCTGAATATTAGATTTAAAATATAGCTTTTAAATATATTTCTAAATGTTAATAATTTAGAAGCTCAAAATTGTATCCTAGTTTTCTAGCATCTGATATAAAATCACTTAGAATTTCTGTACTAGTTTTAGAAACAGCATGTAGTAATAAGATAGAACCATCATGTAAATTATCCATTATTTTCTTCTTAGCTTCCTCATGTGATGGTTGTTTTTCAGTATCCCAATCTCTATATGCGAAACTCCAAAATATAGTTTTATAACCTAGGTTTTTAGTCATTGCTAAGCTTTTTTCTGAATATTTACCCATAGGAGGTCTGAAAAACTTAACTATGTTTTTTCCAGTTAATTCTTTATAAAGTTTTTCAACATCTTCAAATTCATCATTAAAGCTTTCTAGATTGCTTGTTTTTGTTGGCATAGAAGGATGAGTTTTACTATGACTTCCAACTATGTGACCTTCTGCAACCATTCTTCTTATCAAATCTTCATTTTCCTTTATATATGGAGAGGTAACGAAAAAAATGGCCTTTACTTTATTTTTTTTTAAAACATCTAGTATCTTTGATGTATATCCATTTTCATAACCTTCATCAAATGTAAGATATAATGTTTTTTGACCATCTTTGATGGGTCCATTATATATAGCATTATAGTCAGAAAAATTAAATTTGATGTCAGTATTTACTTCTGGAGTTTGATGTTTAGTATTTGGTATATAAAACCAATCAAGAGCAGTATTATCCAAAGATGACACATCTAACTTTTCATTATCATTGTTCACAGTATTTTTATTTGATGGACTGTCTGTTCCATCTGAAACAGTTACATTGGAAGTATTTTTACTATCATCAGCATTTTGAGAATCTCCTTGTGTTGATATTTCTTTATTCTGTTCTGTGTTTTGTTTTTTTTGTGAGTTTGAACATCCCACAACGAAAAAAATAGATATAGAAAGTATTGTCAAAACGTATAGTATCTTTCTAAGCATTTTTTAGCTCCCTTCTAAATTAATTGTAATTATATATAGTATTATTATAGTTTGAAAGTGTTATTATTAATAGTTACATATTTGAAAATAAAGTCGCAATAGTATTATAAAATATGAATAATTAATAAATTTAAGAAAAAATGTAAAAAAGTAGTTGACCATATTATAATAAGATGTTATGATAATAAATGTGCTCAACAAGGAACCAAAAGGAACCAAAAAATAATGAGTACAAAATGATTTATTTAATAAAATGAACTTTGAAAATTAAACAGTAGGTTAATTTATAAAACAAGAAACAAACCATAAAGCCAGATATTTAGATAACAATAGTATCTGAGCCTGATAAACTTTTATTTGAGAGTTTGATCCTGGCTCAGGATGAACGCTGGCGGCGTGCCTAACACATGCAAGTTGAGCGATTTACTTCGGTAAAGAGCGGCGGACGGGTGAGTAACGCGTGGGTAACCTACCCTGTACACACGGATAACATACCGAAAGGTATGCTAATACGGGATAACATATTTGAGAGGCATCTCTTGAATATCAAAGGTGAGCCAGTACAGGATGGACCCGCGTCTGATTAGCTAGTTGGTAAGGTAACGGCTTACCAAGGCGACGATCAGTAGCCGACCTGAGAGGGTGATCGGCCACATTGGAACTGAGACACGGTCCAAACTCCTACGGGAGGCAGCAGTGGGGAATATTGCACAATGGGCGAAAGCCTGATGCAGCAACGCCGCGTGAGTGATGAAGGCCTTCGGGTCGTAAAACTCTGTCCTCAAGGAAGATAATGACGGTACTTGAGGAGGAAGCCCCGGCTAACTACGTGCCAGCAGCCGCGGTAATACGTAGGGGGCTAGCGTTATCCGGATTTACTGGGCGTAAAGGGTGCGTAGGCGGTCTTTCAAGTCAGGAGTGAAAGGCTACGGCTCAACCGTAGTAAGCTCTTGAAACTGGGAGACTTGAGTGCAGGAGAGGAGAGTGGAATTCCTAGTGTAGCGGTGAAATGCGTAGATATTAGGAGGAACACCAGTTGCGAAGGCGGCTCTCTGGACTGTAACTGACGCTGAGGCACGAAAGCGTGGGGAGCAAACAGGATTAGATACCCTGGTAGTCCACGCTGTAAACGATGAGTACTAGGTGTCGGGGGTTACCCCCCTCGGTGCCGCAGCTAACGCATTAAGTACTCCGCCTGGGAAGTACGCTCGCAAGAGTGAAACTCAAAGGAATTGACGGGGACCCGCACAAGTAGCGGAGCATGTGGTTTAATTCGAAGCAACGCGAAGAACCTTACCTAAGCTTGACATCCCAATGACATCTCCTTAATCGGAGAGTTCCCTTCGGGGACATTGGTGACAGGTGGTGCATGGTTGTCGTCAGCTCGTGTCGTGAGATGTTGGGTTAAGTCCCGCAACGAGCGCAACCCTTGTCTTTAGTTGCCATCATTAAGTTGGGCACTCTAGAGAGACTGCCAGGGATAACCTGGAGGAAGGTGGGGATGACGTCAAATCATCATGCCCCTTATGCTTAGGGCTACACACGTGCTACAATGGGTAGTACAGAGGGTTGCCAAGCCGTAAGGTGGAGCTAATCCCTTAAAGCTACTCTCAGTTCGGATTGTAGGCTGAAACTCGCCTACATGAAGCTGGAGTTACTAGTAATCGCAGATCAGAATGCTGCGGTGAATGCGTTCCCGGGTCTTGTACACACCGCCCGTCACACCACGGGAGTTGGAGACGCCCGAAGCCGATTATCTAACCTTTTGGAAGAAGTCGTCGAAGGTGGAATCAATAACTGGGGTGAAGTCGTAACAAGGTAGCCGTATCGGAAGGTGCGGCTGGATCACCTCCTTTCTAAGGAGAATTGCCTACTGTTTAATTTTGAGGGTTCGTTTTTACGAATACTCAATTAGCACTTTGAGCAACAGGATTTATCTGTTGGCGCTGTGCGTTAGCACTTTGAAAACTGCATATATATATTTAGTGATATGACATCTAATTTGTAATATATAAAGCTGATAACTTTTAAAAATTATCGAAGTTGATAGCTTCTAATCTATCAAACCTTTTTAACTGGTCAAGTTATTAAGGGTGCAGGGCGGATGCCTTGGCACTAGGAGCCGATGAAGGACGTGATAAGCTGCGATAAGCTTCGGGGAGTTGCACGTAAACTTTGATCCGAAGATTTCCGAATGAGGAAACTCACTTAGAGTAATGTCTAAGTATCATTAAGTGAATACATAGCTTAATGAGGGGAACTCAGGGAACTGAAACATCTAAGTACCTGAAGGAAGAGAAAGAAATTCGATTCCGTAAGTAGCGGCGAGCGAACGCGGAATAGCCCAAACCAATAAAGTTTTCTTTATTGGGGTTGCGGACATATCTTAAACGAAGAGGTATCGTAATTGAAGAGGTTTGGAAAGACCCACCACAGAAGGTAATAGTCCTGTATGTCAAACGAGAAAACTTCAGATATGATCCAGAGTACCACGGGACACGTGAAACCCTGTGGGAAGCAGGAGGGACCACCCTCCAAGGCTAAATACTACCTAGTGACCGATAGCGTATAGTACCGTGAGGGAAAGGTGAAAAGAACCCCGGGAGGGGAGTGAAATAGAACCTGAAACCCTGCACTTACAAGCTGTGGAAGCACATTTCTTGTGTGACCGCGTACTTTTTGTAGAACGGGCCAACGAGTTACGTTAAGTAGCAAGGTTAAGCACTTAAGGTGTGGAGCCGTAGCGAAAGCGAGTTTTAACTGAGCGTTCAGTTACTTGACGTAGACCCGAAACCGGGCGACCTACCCATGAGCAGGATGAAGCGAAAGTAAAATTTCGTGGAGGTCCGAACCCACGAGCGTTGAAAAGCTCGGGGATGACTTGTGGGTAGCGGTGAAATTCCAATCGAGCCCGGAGATAGCTGGTTCTCCCCGAAATAGCTTTAGGGCTAGCCTCAAGGTGAGAGATACGGAGGTAGAGCACTGAATGTCCTAGGGGGTATTGCACCTACCGAAGACTATCAAACTCCGAATGCCGTCATCTTATACTTGGGAGTCAGACTGTGGGTGATAAGATTCATAGTCGAAAGGGCAACAGCCCAGATCGTCAGCTAAGGTCCCTAAATGTAAGTTAAGTGGTAAAGGATGTGGGATTGCACAGACAACCAGGATGTTGGCTTAGAAGCAGCCACTCATTCAAAGAGTGCGTAATAGCTCACTGGTCGAGTGATCCTGCGCCGAAGATTTCCGGGGCTAAAACTTACTACCGAAGCTACGGCATCAGTAATGATGGGTAGGGGAGCTTCCCATACGGGTTGAAGCATGACCGTAAGGACATGTGGACAGTATGGGAGTGAGAATGTTGGCATGAGTAGCGAGATGTGGGTGAGAATCCCACAGGCCGTAAACCCAAGGTTTCCAGGGGAAGGTTCGTCCGCCCTGGGTTAGTCGGGACCTAAGCTGAGGCCGAAAGGCGTAGGTGATGGACAACAGGTTGATATTCCTGTACTACCGATAACCGTTTGAGAGATGGGATGACACAGTAGGATAAGCTAAGCACACTGTTGGTTATGTGTGCCCAAGCATTGAGGCAGTCAGAGTAGGTAAATCCGCTTTGATAATGCTGGGATGTGATGGGGAGCGAAATTTAGTAGCGAAGTAGCTGATTTCACACTGTCAAGAAAAGTCTCTATCGAGGTTAAAGGTACCCGTACCGCAAACCGACACAGGTGGGTGAGGAGAGTATCCTAAGGCCCGCGAGAGAACTGTTGTTAAGGAACTCGGCAAAATGACCCCGTAACTTAGGGATAAGGGGTGCCACCATACGGTGGCCGCAGAGAATAGGCCCAAGCGACTGTTTACCAAAAACATAGGTTTCTGCTAAGTCGCAAGACGATGTATAGGAGCTGACGCCTGCCCGGTGCTGGAAGGTTAAGGGGATCTGTTAGAGTAATCGAAGCAGTGAACTTAAGCCCCAGTAAACGGCGGCCGTAACTATAACGGTCCTAAGGTAGCGAAATTCCTTGTCGGGTAAGTTCCGACCCGCACGAAAGGCGTAACGATTTGGGCACTGTCTCAACAACAGACTCGGTGAAATTGTAATTCCGGTGAAGATGCCGGATACCTGCGACAGGACGGAAAGACCCCATGGAGCTTTACTGTAGCTTGACATTGGGTCTTGGTACTACATGTACAGGATAGGTGGGAGGCTTTGAAACCAGGACGCCAGTTTTGGCGGAGCCATCCTTGGGATACCACCCTTGTAGTACTGGGACTCTAACCATAGGCCATGAATCTGGTCTTGGGACACTGTCAGGTGGGCAGTTTGACTGGGGCGGTCGCCTCCCAAAAGGTAACGGAGGCGCTCAAAGGTTCTCTCAGTACGGTCGGAAATCGTACGTAGAGTGTAAAGGCAAAAGAGAGCTTGATTGCAAGACATACAGGTCGAGCAAGGATGAAAATCGGACTTAGTGATCCGGTGGTTCTGCGTGGAAGGGCCATCGCTCAACGGATAAAAGCTACCCTGGGGATAACAGGCTTATCTCCCCCAAGAGTCCACATCGACGGGGAGGTTTGGCACCTCGATGTCGGCTCATCACATCCTGGGGCTGTAGTAGGTCCCAAGGGTTGGGCTGTTCGCCCATTAAAGTGGTACGCGAGCTGGGTTCAGAACGTCGTGAGACAGTTCGGTCCCTATCCGTCGCAGGCGTAGGAAATTTGAGGAGACCTGTCCTTAGTACGAGAGGACCGGGATGGACGTACCTCTGGTGTACCAGTTGTTCTGCCAAGGGCATGGCTGGGTAGCTATGTACGGAATGGATAAGCGCTGAAAGCATCTAAGCGCGAAGCCAACTTCAAGATAAGATTTCCCACCGCAAGGGTAAGACCCCAGAAAGACTATCTGGTTGATAGGTCGAAGGTGTAAGTGCAGCAATGTATTTAGCTTATCGATACTAATAGGTCGAGGACTTGACCAATATTTATTTGATGTTCATTAATTAAAATATATATGCAGTTTTTAGAGTGTTAATTTAACTCACAATAGAATAAGTGTGCTGGTGTGGCTCAACGGTAGAGCAGCTGACTTGTAATCAGCAGGTTGTAGGTTCGATTCCTATCACCAGCTCCAGTAAAGACTATGTTTTTAACATAGTCTTTTTTATTATATAATATATTTATTATTTTATATAGTTTATAGAAATAGACAGGAAATTGATAAATTTAAGTAAAAAATAGCTATTAAGTAAGAAATAGCTATACAGATTAAAATAATTATTTTAATCTGTATGTGAATACCTTAACGCAAAAATTTGATTATTTGTGTAAGAATTGTTAAAAAGACATGTATATTTAATTTGAAACTAACTTGCCATGGATTACCATTCTAGCATCATCAAATTCATAAGTGCATGTAGAAAGTGTAACTATCTTATCTTTACTACTTACTTTCATATTTGATTTATGTAATGATTTGGAAGTAATAGCATCTATGTATTTTTGATAGTCTGATTCGCTATTAAAGCTTGTTTTTAGATAATCATAATCAGATTCTACAATATAGGCAGAAAATACTTCATATAATAATTCTTTTCCATCCATAGTGATTTTTATTTGATTGTTTTCTTTAAAGAAATCATCATCTTTAAACTTATTTAGATTATTAAACATTGTTTTGTTTTTCATATTATGTCCATATACTATAACATTTTGGTCATCCAGAGATTTATTTCTATAATCCATGAATAATGTACCTGAGATAGATTTTTTACCATAAAAGTCTTTGTCAAGATAATAAGAATTATCTTTAGATTGTACAACTGGATAATTTATATTTGTATTATCAACAGAAAGCCAAAACTTAAAATCTTTGTTTATTTTTAATAAGTCTTCTTTTTTATTTTCTTTTTTCTGAAGTTGAGCAGATACTTTAGTATCATGGCTGTACTTGCTAAGCTTTAAGCATATATTAAATCCACTATAGATTATTACTAATATTAATATAATATTAATTATTACTCTATATAATTTTTTCAACATTCCACCTCAAATCATAAATAATAGTTTATATACCTATATTACACTATTTTTGAAGAAATTTAAATTTTTAGTATAATATTACTTTGACATACTTAAGTATTTATGATAATATAGCTAAGTAAAATGAATATTAAGTAAGCCAGATAATCGCATGTAATTTTACATGAGGAAAGTCGGAGCTCCATAGAGCAGGGTGCTAGGTAACACCTAGTGGGAGCAATCCTAAGGATAGTGCAACAGAAATAAACCGCCACTTAAGTGGTAAGGATGGAAAGGCGAGGTAAGAGCTCACCAGCAGCTAGGCGACTAGTTGGCTATGTAAACCCCACCTGGAGCAAGACCAAGATAGGAATAAAGAGTGCTGCTCGTACTCTCCGGTAGGTAGGTCGCTTGAGCTTATTGGTGACAATAAGCCTAGAAAGATGATTATCTAATACAGAACTCCGCTTATAGACTTGCTTAATTTTTTCGATAGGTGAAACATCAGTTTAAACTGATGTTTTTTTATTTGCAAATTTGTCTAATTTACTTTCAAAATTTTGTGGAATATTGTAATATAAGTTAGTACAGATATTAAAAATGGTATAATATAAGATGGATATAAAAAGAAAAAGTAAAATGATGTAAATAATATGATATGATATAAGATGTAGTAAATTTAGTAACTAATTATTAAAATATCATAATCAAATTAGTAATTTTACATAATGTAAATATCACAATAAAATAATTGATTTAAGGAGTGAAGGTTTTGAGTGAAAATAATATAATAAGAAATACTGTTTTAAATGTCACAGCAAGTTTTTTAAAACAAGAGTCTAAGATAAATGAAAAATTAGAAGGTGTTTTAGAAAAGAAATTTGAAAAAGTAGAATTCAATGAAGCAAAATATGCTGAGCTTTTAAAATTTAATATATTGTTTTATAAAACATTAGCAAGAAATACAGAACCGCTTATCGGGAAATGGATAGTAGATAAATACATACCTGAAATAGATGAATTAGAGAAAGAATTAGAATTAACTACAGCTAAATGTAGAAAGTATGTAAATAAGGCAATGAAGGATGGTTTAGACTGTCTAAAAGCCAACGATTTAAGTAGTTTTTTAGCTTATGATAAAATGGACCTATTAGAGAGACGAAGACGTTTAGAAAAGGATTATAAGGTTCTAAATCTATATAAAGACCTTCTTAATATAACACTTAGAAAGATAAGTTTAGAAAAGAAAGATTGTGCAAGTTTATTTCTTAAGAATCAAGCTGATGCTAAAAGAGAACTAAAAAGAGAAATAATATTCTGTGTAAATAAGATATTAGCTAGTAGCAAAGAGGTAGTACCTAAAAATATAGAAGAGAATTCTGAACAAAGCAGTGAAGATATAAAAGCAACAGAAATTGAAGATTTACAATTAGGTAAAGATAATTCAGAAAATGATGTTTTATTAAATTCAGTTAAAAAGTCAGAATTAGGAAAAGAACCGCAGATAAATGATGTAGAAGCAAAGTTTATGGATAAACTAAATAGTTTAAATGATGAAAGTATATCTCAAACTGTATATAATGAATATAAAAAATTATGTGGGTTAGAAGAACTTCCTTATGTTGAAGGCTATGGCTTTGGTGGAGAAGTTATTAAAGACTTTGTTTGTGCAACAGTTGCATTAGAATTTTTGAAGAGAAGAAATAGAGACCTTATAGAAGGTGCGATGAGATTAACTATAATTGGAGAATTTGGTGCTGAAAATTTTAAGGAATTCATAGATTATGTAATTAAAAATAAAACAGAAATTAGTGAAAATGTTTGGGAAGAAGCACACATTGTTCTAAAAGATAAATCTTCTGAATTAGAAAATCACGATATTGTATCAAAGAGAACTAGAAAAAATAAAGACATTGATATTGAAGAATATATTTATATGATAAAAAATGCAGATAAAGATGTTTGTTTTAGAAGTAGCATTTCTATAGAGGAAGATACTAAAGAAGAAGTAATTAATAAGAATGAAAATGTAGAGAATGCTATAGAAAATAAAGAAGATATTGAAAAAGATCATGATATAAATAAAGAAGAAATAATTGAACCAGAAAATAAGAAGAGTAGAAAAAAAGATAAATTATTTGGATTTATGAAAAAGGAAAGCAAAAAAGAGGATGTGCTAGAAGAAACTGAAAAGGAAGAGATTGGATTAGATAATACTTCTGATACAGTTCCAGGTGAAGCTGATGAATCTATTAAGGAAAATATAGAAAACTTAGAAGAAATAAACCAAAGTTTAGAAGAAGAACGCAACATAAAAATAGAAAAACCAATAAATAATGATGAGTTAGATAAAAAACTATCAGCAAGTAATGAGCCTAAATCTGAAAAAGAAAGTAAGGGATTAGGTGATGAAATGCCAAAAGAAGCAGAAGAAAAAAAGGTAGAAAGTGAAAAATCAGTAGTAATACCTATTAACAAGAAAGAAAAAAATAGCAAAAAGTCTAAACATTCTTCTAAGTTTAATTCTAAGGAAAAGAAAACAGAAATAAAAAATTATGAATCAAATGAAGAAGATTCTATAGATGATGAAGAGGTTGGTTCTAAAAAAAGCAGATTAAAAGAGACTATTATAGCTATAGTTATAGTGGCAATTGTTGGTGTAGGATACTTTATAACAGTAGGCAATAACAAGAAAAATGATAAAGACACGACACCTCCAAAAGCACCAACTCAGCAACAAGCCAACAATAAACAAACAGAAGAAGAAAAGAAAGCAAAAGCTGAAAAAGAAAAGAAAGAAGCAGAAGAAAAGGCAAAAGCAGAGGAAAAAGAAAAAGCTGAAAAGAAAGCAAAAGAGATGGAAGCATATAAAGACGGTAAAGGTGTATATTATACTGTCTATGCAGGTTCACTTAAAGTTGAAGCAACAGCAAAAGAAACAGCAAAAGAATATGAAGCTAAAGGTATTTCTTCAACAATAGTTCAAGAGAATGGATATTATAAAGTGAAGATAGGTGATTATTCTGAGTATGGAGAAGCACAAGAAAAATGTAATGAATTAGCTAAGAAATCTATTGATACATATATAGCGATGTATGATAAGTACTATGATTACAAATTAGAAGATTTGAAAGAATCAGCTCCTTCATTAAGTGCTGAAGAACTTAGACAAAAATATGAAGATTTAAGAAGTGAGTTAAAAAATAAATCTGGATATCGTGAATATGTTAAACATTTAGATAAACTTTATGAAGAAATAGTTGAAGGTGCTTAGGATATTTATTAAATAAGGACGAATTATGTCTCAAAATAAAAAGTATTAAAAGATATTATTTATTTTGAGACATTTTATTCACCTTTAGAAAATAATTATAATTTTGTTTAGGCGGTGAAGGTATGTTGAAATTAGGAGAAAAAATTATATATGAGCTTTCAGATGGATTTGAGCTTAGTGGTATCAGTAGATATTCAAAAGAATCTAAGAAACTTCATATAACAAATTTAGGTAATATTATAATCAGCAAAGCAGATGAAGTTAATGATGAATCAGGGGTAAAATATATATATAGTTTTTCAGATAATAAAAAAAAGTTAGAAGCAGTTTTAGAAGGTTCTCAAATAATCATTTATGGAGATAACTTGCCTTTTTATATAAAAAGTGAGAATTCAAGTAAGAATGTTACAGCAAGTTTAACTATGAAAATAACTTTAGATGAATATGATTTAATCTGTAAGAACCAAAGAGAATTTATATTTTATTTAAAAGACAACATGACTATCTTGAGTTTAGATGATAATAAATTTTATATGGGTGGAATTAATAAAGATAATGAAAAGTTTATATTTATCAGTGGAAAAAATAGATTTGAAATAAACTTTGATGATATAGAAAGATATATTTTAGAAGATAAGAGAGTTTCTCTAAAGGGTTATTTTCATATGGAAAGAGAAGGTCTTATAGTAAGGTCTATTTCTATATTTAATAATAATGTAGAAAATATAGTTCCAGCCGATTTAAGTGAGAGAGTTAAAGATAATAAGAAAATAGGAAATCTTCCTAAAGATTGTGAGATAGTATTCTGTAAAATATCAGGAAATATAGATGGATTTGATTATAAAAATACTAATATGCTTTTAGTAAAATATCAGGATCAACTTATTTTTATAAATAAGAAGTCTAAAAAAACTATTGTTAAGTCAACAAAAGATAATTGTTCAAAGTTAATTTTAGGAGAAGACATTATATTATATGATAATAAAAATGTATTTAACTTGCACATAAATGATAAAAATAAAGAAGCTATGCAAATAGAGGATTTAAAAGATATAGAAAATGAAATAGTAGGATATACATTAAAACATGCCCCATTTTTTATCCAAGAAGATTTTAATAGTTTAACAATAATGAAGTCTTTCCAAAAAGAAATTATATCTATAAAAAATAGTGATGTTAAAGATATTGTAATTAATAGAGATATTGAAAGTAAAAATTCTGATTTTGTAGAAACAGAAATAAAATTTAATAATCAAAAAATAATTTTAAATTTAAGTAGAAGTATGGTTCAAAAACTTATGCAAGATGTCTTTATATATGCAAAAAAACCACTACTTAAAGACGTTTCTGTTGAGATTTTATATAAAAATTGGTCTAAAGCTATGAATGATATGATAATATTTAATTTCTTTGGAAATATTTATTACATGAAATCTGAATTTGATAAAGTATTAGAAAGAGAATTGAATGATGAAATAAGAATAGAAGTCATAAATGCACTTTATAATCAGATACAAGAACAGAGAAATAATTTAGACTTGATATCAGCTTATACTCCAAGAATATTAGAAAATCAAGAGATAGAGTTATTTGAAAAGTATAATGCAAAACTTGATGTACAAGTATTTAGACAGATTAAAAATTTATTCTTTGATTTATCATACAATATAAGTAGTTATTTAGATGGAGTTGAAAAAAGTTTAGATAATATTATATTTGTAATATCAGGTAAAGATAAGAAGCGATACAATTATAGGATGTTAAAGGAAAGTGAAAGTGCAAACTTGGATGTATTTTTAAAACAAGCTATATCAAGATTAAATCATTTAGTAGAAAATATGTATCCTTACTATGTGGATGAAACTAGTAGAGAGATGTTTAAGTTATTTGAAGTTTTATGGAAAAATTATAAAAATATTAATGATGATAGTGTAAAAGAAGTATTATTCGAGAGAATAACAAATACATATGTATTTAGACAATTGACATTAAATAATAATACAAATGAAAGAAGAAAAGACATAATTGAAAAAATATATAATTCTGTTGATTATGGAGCCAATAAGATAGATGAAAATATGTTTTTCACAGGAGGTATGAAGTATGTCAAGTAAATACAATGTATGGAATTTTAATTATGAGTTTTTAGGTTTGAATTCAAGTGATGAAAAAAATAATGAAGTTTATTATGAGATTGATTTAGATGAAGTCTTAAATGAAAACTATATAAGTGAAGATATAGATGGAGATTTAGATACTGATGGAAATAGCATCTTAGGAGAATTAATATCAGAAATGGATATAGATGAAGATGTAAGTGTTGACATGACATATCAAGAATTAGACGTGGATTTAGAAGATTTAGATTCATATTTGGATGATGATATAGATAGTGATATAAAGGGTATTTTAGATGAAATTTAGTATCTATGTGAGTTTTAGGTAGAATATATAAAATATAATATATTAACTTATAAAAACTAAAGGTAGATGAAATTTCATCTACCTTTATGTTCTTGTAATGTTAAGAATTGGGATAATATAGAGTTTGAAGAAAAAGTATAAATATGGTATATTAATTTGGTACAAGAGAAAATTTACGAAGAAGGGTGAAAAAATGCAGATGACAGTAAAAAAAGCGATAATACCAGCAGCAGGGCTAGGAACTAGATTTTTACCAGCAACAAAATCACAGCCCAAAGAAATGCTTCCTATAGTAGATAAGCCAACTTTACAGTATATAATAGAAGAAGCTATAGACTCAGGAATTGAAGAAATTCTTATAATAACAGGTAGAAATAAAAAATCTATAGAAGACCATTTCGATAAATCAGTTGAATTAGAGTTAGAATTAGAACAAAAAGGTAAGACAGAAATGCTAGAAATGGTAAGAGATATATCAAATATGGTAAATATTCACTATATAAGACAAAAGGAGCCAAAAGGTCTTGGACATGCAATTTACTGTGCAAAAAGTTTTATAGGAGATGAACCTTTTGCTGTACTATTAGGTGATGATATAGTAGACTCAGATGTGCCTTGTCTAAAGCAATTAATAGATACTTATAATGAATATAAAACAACTGTACTAGGTGTTCAAAAGATAGCTAAAGAAGATACAAACAAATATGGAATATTGGATATAAAACATATAGAGGATAGAGTTTATAAAGTTAAAGATATGGTTGAAAAGCCTGCAATTGAAGAAGCACCATCAGATATAGCCATACTTGGAAGATATATAATAACTCCTGCAATATTTGATATATTAGAGAAACAAACACCTGGAAAAGGTGGAGAAATACAGTTAACAGATGCACTTCAAACTCTTGGAAAACAAGAAGCTATTTATGCGTATAATTTTGAAGGAAGAAGATATGATGTGGGAGATAAGATTGGTTTTTTAGAGGCGACAATAGATTTTGCTCTACAAAGAGAAAATCTAAAAGATGATTTAATGGATTATATGAGAAAAAAAGTAAGCGAAAAATAAATTTAGAAAAGAGGTAATTACTATGGCGGTTTTAGTAGCTGGAGGAGCAGGATATATAGGAAGCCATACAGCAATAGAACTTTTAGAATCAGGTTATGAAGTTGTTATAGTTGACAATTTAAGTAATAGTAACTCAATAGTAGTTGATAGAATTAGAGAATTATCTGGAAAACAAGTAAAATTTTATAATATTGATATAACTAATAAAAATGAAATGCACACTGTATTTAAAGAGAATAATATTGAATCTATTATACATTTTGCAGCTTTAAAAGCAGTTGGAGAATCAGTGGAAAAGCCAATTGAATATTATAGTAATAATCTAATAAGTACATTAAATTTATTTGAATTAATGAGAGAATATGGTGTTAAAAAATTTGTATTTAGTTCATCAGCTACTGTATATGGAGATCCACATACTTGTCCAATATTAGAAGATTTCCCGCTTTCCGTAACTAATCCATATGGAAGAACTAAGCTTATGATAGAGCAGATGTTAGTGGATATATCAAAAGCAGATGAGTCATTAGATATAGCACTTTTAAGATATTTTAATCCAGTAGGTGCTCATAAGAGTGGAAGAATTGGTGAAGAACCAAATGGAACTCCAAGTAACTTAATGCCTTATATAACAAAAATAGCAGTGGGTAAATTAAAAGAACTAAGTGTATATGGAAATGATTATCCAACTCATGATGGGACTGGAGTTAGAGATTATATACATGTATTAGATTTAGCTGCTGGTCATGTAAAGGCATTACAAAAATTAGAAGAAAATCCAGGACTTGTTGTTTACAATTTAGGAACTGGTAAAGGATATAGTGTTCTTGATTTAGTTAAAGCATTTTCTAAAGCCAGTGGAAAAGAGATACCATACAAAATTGTTGGAAGAAGAGCTGGAGATGTAGCAATGTGTTATGCAGATTCATCAAAAGCAGAGAAAGAACTTGGATGGAAAGCTAAATATGAACTTGAAGAAATGTGCCAAGATTCTTGGAGATGGCAAAGTATGAATCCAAATGGATACGAAGCATAAAATGTATATTAAAGGGGTAAATGTAACAAATTTGTAAATGCAAGATATTGGTAATTTTATGTTATAATTAGAGGCGTGTAGTTATGTTTCTAAAAGAGGGGGAAGTTATAGTGAAAAAAAGTCTAAAAAAGTATTTAGTACTAGCAATGACTTTAGTTTTAGTATTTGCATGTGGTGTACCAGAATCAAGTGCAGCCAGTAAACATGTAATTATAGTAAACTCAAGAAAAAATACTCTGGGATATTTTGTAAATAGCAAGCTTGTAAAAGAATTTAAAGTTGCAACAGGGAAAAAAGGTTCAGAGACACCAACAGGGAAAACAAAGGTAGTTAACAAGATAAAAAATAGACCATATTATAAAGGAAATATACCTGGAGGAAGCCCAAAAAATCCATTAGGAGATAGATGGATGGGATTAGCACTAAAAGGAACTTATGGAGATACATATGGGATACATGGAAATAATAATGAAAGTTCTATAGGAAAACACATTTCTGGTGGATGTATAAGAATGCACAATAAAGAGGTTAGATGGTTATTTGACCAAGTTCCAGTAGGTTCAGATGTAATTATAGATTATAGTAATGACAGTTATACTAAAATAGCAGCAAAATATAAGATAAATTTAAACCAAACAGGATGGAAAACAGAAAATGGTAAGAAGTATTATGTAAAATCTGATGGAACATACCAAAAAAATAGTTGGTTAAAAGTAAATGGAAAAATGTATTATTTTGATGCTTCAGGAGTAATGCAAACAGGATGGAAGACAATTAATAATAAAAAATATTACTTAGGAACTGATGGAGTAAGAGTATCTGGATGGAAGGTAATAGATGGAAAAACTTATTACTTTAATTCAGATGGAGTAATGCAAACAGGATGGCAAGAAAAAGATGGCAAGAAATACTATCTAGGAAATGATGGCTTATCAGTAGTAGGATGGCAAGAAATAGATGGTAATAAGTATTACTTTGATAAAACAGGAGTAATGCAAACAGGATGGCAGCAATTAGAAGGTAAATCTTACTATTTAGACAAAGAAGGTAAAATGCTAACAGGAACTCAAAAAATAGATGGAAAAGATTATACTTTCAATGAAGATGGAACAATAAACCCTACATGGAACACAGTTATAGGAGCAAATAGATTTGATACAGCTAAAAAAATAAGTGAAGTTGGAAATTGGGGTGCTGATAGTTCAGATACTGTTGTATTAGTAAATGGAAATGCAATAGCAGATGGAATAACAGCAACACCTTTGGCAAGTAGTTACAATGCAACAATATTACTTACTAATACAGATAAATTACCAACTGAAACTGTTGCAGAAATGAATTTATTAGCACCTAAAACAGTAATTTTAATAGGTGGAGAAAATGCAATAAGTTCTAAATTAGAGCAAGAAATAAAGAGTACTTTTAATGCAGAGACAAAGAGAATATCAGGTCAAGATAGATATCAAACTGCTGTAAGAATAGCTAATGAACTTGGAAACAGAGAAGAAATAAAGACAGCTTATATGGTTTCTGGAAATGGAGAGGCAGATGCTCTATCTGTAGCTTCTAAAGCTGGAGAAGAAAAACAACCTATAATACTAGTTAAGAAAGATGGAATTACAGAAGAATCTTATATTTGGCTAACAGAAAGAAAATTAGAAAATGCATATTTTATAGGTGGACCAAATGCAATTAATGATTCAACAATAGCTAAGATGAATGAAATAACTACTGAAGATGTTTCAGGAAATAGAATATATGGAAACGACAGATTAGATACTAATGCTAAAGTTATAGAAAAATTCTATGGCGATACTGATTTACAATCTGTGTTAGTTAGCAAATCAGATGCTTTAGTAGATGCTTTATCAGCTGGACCATTAGCTGCAAAATTACACTCACCAATAGTTTTAATGGATAATTCAGGATTATCAGCAGAACAAAATAGAGTATTTGCAAATAAAAAAGTTGAAACTCCTTATCAAATTGGAGGAGGAGTATCTTATATAGGTATGGATAAATTAATAGATATTCTTAGAAAATAATAAAACTATATAAATAATGTATAAAATGAAATTGAGATGTAAAATTCAACAGCCTAAAGCTTTGATTGTTTATATCTCAATTTTTTTATTACAAAATTAAGTTTAAGTTATCTAAAAATCTTGGAATATTTTCAAAACTCATATAAAATAAATATAGGTGATATCATCATATGTTAAGAGGGTGAGTGAAATTATAAAGAAGAAGTATATAATGTTTATTGATGAAAGTGGGAGAGCTGATATAAATCATGAGGACCCATTTACATTAACAGGAGTAATTTTTGAATATAAATACGCAGTGAGTCAAGGTGATTATGTCTGTTGTTTAAGGAAAGAGATGGATGCATTTAAAGATTATTGCTTTGGAACTAGTAATATAGGAATACACTTGACTGATATATCCAGAAAGTCAAGAGCATTTGAAAGGTTTGATGATTCACAAATTAAGTTATTTTATGATGAATTACCTTTATTTCTATCTAAACTAGAGTGCACCATAATATCAGTAACAGTAGATAAGGCTAGATTAAAAAAATACTATGCACCTTCAAAGGAACCTTATGTTGTAGCTTTTATACATGTGCTTCAAAATTTCTATTCATTTGTAAATAATGAAAATGTAGAGTCTGCAAGAATCGTTATTGAATCAAGAGATGATGTTTCAAATTTAAAAGTACAAAAGGCATTTTTTGATGTTTTTAATAATGGAACAATATATTTAGATATAGATGAAGAGTTAAGAGACAAGGTAAAAGGTTTTATAATTGCCAAAAAGGAAGATGTAGATTACAAAGAAGGTTTAGAAATAGCTGATATTCTATGTAATCCTCTTAGTAGAGCTAGAAGAGGATTAATAGAAGCAAATCCAAAATGTGTGCAATATGGAGAAAAAAATAAAATATTTAAATCTGTAAGAAGTAAAATATACACTCCAACTAGTTTAAATGACATAAGAAATTGGGGTTTTAAAGAAGTTCCAATTGTAGAGCCTGTCGGACCATGGCTTGAAAAAATGAGATAGATAGATTGACAAATTTTTAGAAAATTGATATAATATAAATAACTTAGTTATTCAGGAATTGAAATACAGTTGCTGTTATATAACGCTTATTACTGAGACTCGGATGCCGACTGTCAGTTAAGAATCTATACTTTTAGAAGTATAGATTTTTTTATTTTGGAAGAAACCCTAAAAAAGAGACTATTTAAAAATAACCTCTTTTATTAATACTTATAATTGAGCATTTTTAATGACAAAGTTTTTGAAATTTTTAATTGCAGGAGGCAAATATCTATCCTTTATAACTGCTAAGTAAAAATTTCTTTCCCAACTTGGGTAAACAATTTGAATTACTTTTACTTTTGTAAACTTAAGCATAGGCATATTTGGTACTACAGCTATACCGAAATTTTTTGCAACTAATCCAGCAACTACCTGGTCTTCTTCTACCTCATGAACTATGTTAGGTTGTTGATTTATTTTTTTAAACATGTCATCAATTATATATCTAAGTCCACTTCTTTGATTAAATACTATTTGAGGATAAGGTATTGTCTCTTTTAAATCTATAGTATCTTTTGTAGCCAGTGGGTGGCTATATGGTACAATTAATACTAAATCTTGTTTGGATACAGGTATAAATTCAATTCCCTTCTCTTTTTCAAGTTTTGAGCAAAAAGCAATATCGTATTTTCTTTCCTTAAGACCTTGGATAATATCAGTAGTTACACCTGTATGAAATTTAAAGTCAATTGATTTATCAGGATTAGATTTTAAGAATCTATGAACCATATCAGGTATAAAGTCTGTACCAAGTGTTCTAAGGAAAGCTAAGTCAATTTGACCTTCACCAGTACCCGTTATCTTTAGTGACTTTACACTTGAGTCTAAGATTTCTAATGATTTTTCCACGTCTCTTAAAAATATTTTACCATATTTAGTTAAAACTATATTTCTACCTTCCTTTTCAAATAGAGACACTCCAAGTTCACTTTCTAACAAAGAAATAGCATGACTCAAACTTGGTTGTGTTATAGATAAATTTTCTGCTGCTTTTGTATAGTGCTCTAAATGTGCCAATGTAACAAAATAGCGTAAGTGATATAAGTTCAATTTTTGTTCATCCTTTCATGAGTATCGTATTTTTTATTTGTATGTATTTAAAGAAGTTGACCTTAAAGAAGTTTTTCACATTTTTATTATATATGATTACAGCGTAATAATAAAAGCTTTTAAAGAAATTTATCGTTTTTTGTCTTAAATTTTAGATAGATAGAGTTAAGGTATATATTAATAAATTATATTATCAATAAAATCTATAAACAAAATCTATGAATTGATAGGAAATTATCAATTTGTTATTAATAAAGTCTCATGATACAATGAATTTATAAAATCTAGATAAAGATAAATCAAAAAAATATTTTTATTTTTAAAGTAAAATAATGCTACTAGTAGAATAAATAAAAAAATAAAATCAAAAAAAAGATTAATTATAAAGAAATTAAAGGGGGCATATTTAAATTATGAATAATCAAAAAAATATTAACATTCCAATTACTATTAGTTCTTATACATTAGGCACAGAAGTTTCATTCCGTGATAGAGTGCGTATTGCAAAAGAAGCTGGATTTGATGGCATCGGATTACGTGCTGAAAATTATGTGGATGCAAAAAACGCTGGAGTTACAGACGAAGAAATGCTTTCAATTCTTGATGAATATAATATGAAAGTTACAGAAGTAGAATATATAACTCAATGGGGGACTAAAGAGGATAGAACAGAAGCTCAACAAGAAAAAGAACAAAATGTTTATCATATGGCTCGTTTATTTAATGTTAAACATATAAACTGTGGTCTATTAGAAATGGTACCAGAAGAACAAATTATAACTGCATTAGGAGAATTATGTGATAGAGCAGGAGAACTTATTATAGGACTTGAGTTTATGCCATACAGCGGTGTGCCAGATTTAGCTACTGCTTGGCGTGTTGTAAAAGGATGTAACCGTGAAAATGCAATGCTTATATTAGATACATGGCACTGGGCTAGAGCAAAACAAACAGTAGATGACCTTGCACCTGTTCCAGCAGAAAAGATAGTATCAATTCAAGTTTGTGATGTTTTAGAGACACCTTATGAAAAACTTAGAGATGAATCACTACATGACCGTGTAGCTCCAGGTGAAGGATATGGAAATACAGAAGAATTTGTAAAAATAATCAAAGAACATAATATATCACCAGAAGTTATAGGTGTTGAAGTAATATCTGATTCTTTAGTAGCTAAAGGATTATCAACTACAGCTGAGACTGTATTTAAGGCAACTAAAAAAGTATTAGATAAAGCATGGCCAGAAGTATCTCCAAAATAAAAATAGACTTATTCGATATTAAAGTATATAAAGCATAAAAATATAAGAAAAAAATATAAAACTTGAAAGGAAGGAAAACCTTATGAAGATTAGTTCTATGTTTACACCTATAAAAATTGGTTCAATGACAGTTCCAAACCGTTTTGTAGTTCCTCCTATGGGAAATAATTTCGCAAACACAGATGGTACTTTAAGTGAAACTTCTAAGGCTTATTATCTTGAACGTGCCTTAGGTGGTTTTGGATTAATAACTATAGAATCTAGTGTTGTGGATAAGAAAGCTAAAGGAGGACCTCGTAAACCTTGTTTGTATGATGATAGCACAATAGATAGTTTTAAAAATGTAATAGATGCCTGTCATAATGCAGGTTCAAAAGTATCTATACAATTACAACATGCTGGTTCTGAGGGAAATGAAAAAATTGCAGGGTATCCTTTAAAAGCTGCTTCTGCAATACCTGCGTCAAATGGACGTAATACACCATTAGCAATAACAACTGAAGAAATATATGAACTTATAGAATCTTATGGAGATGCTGCGTTACGTGCAAAAAAAGCTGGTGTAGATGCTGTTGAAGTTCACTGTGCTCATGGATATTTAGTTAGTAGCTTTATATCACCAAGGACAAATAAACGTGTAGATGAATTTGGTGGATGTTTTGAAAATAGAATGAGATTACCTCGCCTTATAATTGAAAATATACGTAAAAAGGTAGGTAATTCTATAGCAATACTATGTCGTATAAATAGTACAGATGATATTTTAGGTGGAATTGATGTACATGATAGTTCAGTAATCGCAGCTTATTTAGAAGATTGTGGAGTAGATGGACTTCATGTTTCACGTAGTATACATATACATGATGAATATATGTGGGCTCCTACAGTTCTTCATGCTGGATTTAGTGCAGATTTAGTTACAGAAATAAAGAAATCTGTTAGTATACCAGTAATAACTGTTGGTCGCTATACAGAGCCACAATTTGCTGAATTAATGGTTCGTCAAGGTAGATGTGATTTAGTAGCATTTGGTAGACAAAGTTTAGCTGACCCAAGTATGCCTAACAAAGCTAAAAATGGGAAGTTAGATGAAATGATACCATGTATTGCGTGTCTACAAGGTTGTGTGCCAAATATGTTCCAAGGTAAGCCTATAGCTTGTCTTGCAAATCCGATATTAGGTCATGAATCTGAACTTAAACCAGCTGAAACTACAAAAGAAGTTCTTGTTGTTGGTGGTGGTGTTGGAGGTATGCTTGCAGCATGGGTATGTGCTGAGAGAGGGCATAAGGTAACTCTAGTTGAAAAATCTGAAATGCTTGGTGGTCAAATGCGTTTAGCTGCATATCCTCCAGGTAAAGGAGATATTACTAATTTAGTTCGTAGTTATATTTCAAAGTGCAATCAATATGGTGTAAAAATATACACTAATACAGAAGTTACAGTAGAGTTTATAAAAGAAAAATCACCTGATGCAGTTATTGTAGCTACTGGTGCAACTCCACTTGTACTTCCTATACCAGGAATTAATGAATCAGGATTAATACATGCAGTGGATCTTCTTGATGGAAAAGAATCTTGTGGAAAGAAAGTTCTTGTTGTTGGTGGTGGAATGGTTGGTTGTGAAGTGGCAGCCTTCCTTGGTGAACAAGAACATGATGTTACTGTTATTGAATTAAGAGAACAAGTTGGTGCAGATGTAATTTCTGAACATCGTAAATTCCTTATGGATGATTTTGAAAGTTACAATATACATACTGTTACTGGTGCTAAAGTTGCTAAATTCTATAACGATGGAGTTGACTATTCACTTGCAGATGGAACAGAAGATAATTTAAAAGGCTTCGATTCAGTAGTACTTGCTATGGGTTCTCGTAATTATGACCCATTAAGCGAAGAAGTAAAGAAATTTGTGAATGAAACTTATGTTGTTGGGGATGCAGTAAAGGCTCGTAGAGCATTGGATGCAACAAAAGAAGCTTTTGAAGTAGCATTAAATATATAGTTGAAATTAAATAGATGTTTCTTTGCAAATAATTAAATAGATTATTTGCAAAGAAATTGATGATATTGGGAGGATATAAAATTATGGAAATTTCAGGTAGAACAGGGTTATTCGCATTAATAGGTACACCAGTGGGGCATTCTAAATCACCACTAATGTATAATTATAGTTTTGAAAAATTAGATTTAGATTATAGATACTTAGCTTTTGATATTACTGTGGACAAGGTAAAAGATGCACTTTCAGCTATAAAGACGTTCAACATAAAAGGAGCAAATGTAACAATGCCATGTAAAACTGCTGTTACAGAATATATGGATGAACTTTCTCCAGCTGCTCGTATAATTGGAGCATGTAATACAATTGTAAATGAAAATGGAAAGTTAATTGGACATATAACAGATGGTGTGGGTTATGTTCGTAATTTAAAAGAAAATGGAGTTGAAGTAAAGGGTAAAAAACTTACGATTATGGGTGCTGGTGGTGCGGCAACTGCTATACAAGTACAATGTGCATTAGATGGAGCAAGAGAAATATCTATTTTCAATGCTAAGGATGATTTTTATAAAAGAGCGGAAAAAACAATTGAAAATATAAAGAAAGAAGTACCAGAATGTATTGTTAATTTATATGATTTAGCAGATACAGAAAAACTTTATGAAGAAGTATCATCAAGTGATATTTTGACAAATGCAACGCTTATTGGGATGAAACCTCATGATAATGAAACTAATATAAAAGATGTTAGTGTATTAAGAAAAGAGTTAGTTGTAACAGATGTTGTTTATAATCCAAATAAAACAAAAATGATTGAGGATGCTGAAGCTAATGGTTGTAAAGCTATTGGTGGATTAGGAATGTTATTATATCAAGGAGCTGAGGCTTTTAATCTATACACTGGATTGGAAATGCCTGTAGAAGAAATTAAAGAATTATACTTTAAATAGACGAAAAAATAATACTTTAATAATATAGAATATATATGTATCTCAATGTTTTGATATTACTTTACAAAATATTTTGATATTACTTTATAAGTTGTCATAGTGGGTTTTGTATCGGTGGTATAGTTAAATGTAAAAGTTTAGCTATTCTTTAAACCCATTATGGGAATACGTTTATTGTATATAAAAATGTTAAGAAATTAACAAGAATGGGAGAATAACTATGAATAATAAAAAATACTATCCTACTGCCATAGCGTTGTATTTTTCATATTTTTTACTTGGTATTGGAATTTCAATTTTAGGACAATATAAACCAGAATTTGCATCTATGTGGGGAGCTAAGACACTATCAGATGGAACTCTTGATGTGAGTATTGTTTTAGCAGTTATTGCTGCATTAGGGTTAGGTAGACTTATATCATATCCATTTGCAGGCCCTATTTCAGATAAATATGGAAGAAAGGTAAGTGGACTTATAGGTAATTTTCTACATGCAATTTTCTTTATTGGAATTGTATTTTCACCAAATTTTTACATAGCGTATATATTTGCAGTAATTGGAGGTGCAGCAAACTCATTTTTAGATACTTGTGTAACACCTTCTTGTATGGAGATATTTGCTAGTCTAGGAACAATAGCAAATATGTTTACTAAATTCACAATAGCTTTAGCGCAATTTTTACTTCCTTTTATAATTGGATTTGTTGCAGCAAATTCAATATCATTTAAAGTTATTTTTATAGTAACAGCTGTTCTTATTATTGTAGATGCAATTTTAATAGCTATATTGCCATTTCCTCCAGCTAACAATGTTATTGATAATAATGGAAAGACTGTTAAGTCAGAGAAAATGAAGTTTACACCAACAAGTATAGCTCTTGTTTGTATTGGATTTACATGTACATCTACATTTGTACTATGGCTAAATTGTAATCAAGAATTAGGTAAATTATATGGTATGGCTGACCCTACAAAAATTCAATCTTTTTATTCAATGGGAGTAATCTGTGCAGTATTAATAACTTCTGTGCTTATAAAAAAATATGTTAAGCCAATAAGAATACTTGTTATCTATCCTGTAATAGCTTCAATTATGTTATTAATTGTGTATTTTGTTCAGTCTCCAACTATTTGTATGGTAGGAGGATTTGTAATAGGCTATTCAGCAGCAGGTGGTGTGCTTCAATTGACTACATCGACAGCAAATGAAATGTTTCCAACTAATAAAGGAAAAATAACATCTATAGTTATGATTGCATCTAGTATAGCTAACTATGTTATTTTAAATATAGCTGGATTTATTACAAAATCTGGTGGAGTAAATGGGCCAAAATATGTTGTACTATTTAATGTAGCTATAACATTTGTTGGAATTTTACTTGCATTGTTTGTAAACATGAGATATGAAAAAGAAAAAGTACATGATTGTAATATGTAACATTAGTATAATATAATTGTAAGTATTTTTAATTTTAACATGTCTGAAAGAAGAGGTGTGACAATGGAAAATATAGAAAAAATAAGAGAAAAAATAGACTTATATGATGATGAGCTGATTGATTTACTTGAGAAAAGAATGGAATGTATAAAAGGTATTATTGATATTAAAAAGGAAAAAGGTCTTCCCATTTTACAGCCAGACTATGAAAATAAAAAAGAAGTAGCATTAATTGAGAAGCTAAAAGGTCATAAGTTTGAAAATGAAATTATAGATATTTTCAGATATGTAGTAAAAAATAGTAAGAAAATACAGGCTAAAAATTTATTCTCTTACAATATAATGCTTGTTGGATTTATGGGGGTCGGAAAAAGCACTGTATCATCATACTTGAGTCATTTATTAGAAATGGAGCAAGTAGAAACAGATGCATATATAGTTGAGCATCAAGGGATGAGTATTTCTGAAATATTTGAAAAACGAGGAGAAGAATATTTTAGAAATCTTGAAAGCCAAGCATTAATAAATTTACAACAAAGAGAAGGACTAGTTGTTTCCTGTGGGGGAGGAATCGTACTTAGAGATAAAAATGTAGAATATATGAAAAAAAGTGGAAGAATTGTTTTATTAACAGCAAGTCCAGAAACTATTCTTCAACGTGTTAAACATAGTGATGAAAGACCAATACTTAATAATAATATGAATGTTGAATTTATATCTGATTTGATGAAAAGACGAGAAGAGAAATATATGACATCAGCAGATATTATTGTAAAAACAGATAATAAAACAATAAAAGAAATTTGTGAAGAGTTGGTCGTAAAGTTAACGGAACTTGATAAATAAATTCTAATTTAACAAAACCATTGTTAAGCGATGAAACTTTAATATTTGTACAATTAGTATTACTGGAAATTTTAATTTCTAGTAATATTTTTTTATGTGTAAAAATGTAAATTCATTAAAATAAGTAGTATAATCAATATAAATTATAATAATGTAAAGGAGGATAATTTAGTGGGTAGTATTTTTAAGCAACTACAAAAGATTAAGGATTATGATGGATATAAAGAATCATTTGAAATGAATTATTTATGTATATACGAAAAGATACCTTTAAGAGAACAAGTAGAACTTGCAAATAATTTGGTAGAGAATATTTTAAATATTTATAGAAGTGAATCTAATAAAATTGACCTGTTAGAAGAGTATAGTCATAAGTCTCTAATTTGTTATTTTGAAATTTTTATGAAAAAGATAAACACTCTAATAAAAGAGCGAATAATTGATGAAAAGTGGTTATATCAGCTAACAGAGGATTTAATATATACAAGTGAAAAAGATGAGTATGTAAAACTTGGGCTTGTTTTAAGTGAAAATTATTTAGATGTAGATAATATAAGAGAAATAGTGGATACATTTTCTAAATCTGGAGAATACATATTTTACTTAAGTAATACTATTAGAAAACTTGAGTTTTACAATACATATTTGTTTAATCTATCTAGAATATCTACAGGCTCAATAAAAGTATTTGCCATTGTCAATATGGAAAATCTAGATTCTGAAATAACCTCTTATTTAATTGAAGAAGGATATAAAGATAAAAAATATGAAGGATTACTAATGAACTATATTATTTCTACAGTAGATTTAAGCGAATATCTTGAAAGACGAGATTTAGATAAAGATAAGGTAAACAACTTAGCATATCTTATATGCAATTATTTGTTAAGTGTAGAATTTAAATATATAGGGAATAAAGTGGAATTAGTGAATCAATTTCTTCCAATTGTAGCAAGCTATGGGACTAACTTTGATAGTCTGTATTCTATTTTTTTAATAGCAGTAGGTGTTTTAGAGGATGACAAAGTAAGTTGTGATAAAGTTGAATTTAAGAAAGAAATGAATAATGTTTTACTCAGTGAAAAGTGGAAAAGTATATTCTTTAAAGCATTAAATGAAGCTGATGGAAAGACAGAAGATATGATAAAAATGTCAGAAATTTATGATGTACGTTTATCTTTTGATGATTTATTACCATATTTAAATAAAGATATTCGAGATTTTGAGATATATTGGCATATATCTAAAAAGGGAAGTGCAAGCTGTAAGTTGAAGTTATTAGATTTTTTTGAAAAAACATTTAAAACAGAAGAGTTAATTGGAAAAATGGAAGATATAGAAAAAAATAAATTAACACAAGAATATTATGATGATATGTTATTTTTCATTGTCCTTAAAGGTAGTAAATCACTGTACCCTAAAGGAAAAAATTTATCTTTAAAAGGACTTTTTGGAAACATAAATGAAGTACGTAAGGAATCTATAAATATTTTGAAGAGGTATAGAGAGAGACTTTCTCTTAAAGAAATGCAAATAGTTAAAGAAGCTTATGAAAAAGAAAAAAATATCAAATTAAAAGATGAGTTAAGACGATTGTTATATGAAAGTAATAACTTAAAAAAAGAATTTGTAAATACTAAAAAGCTGAAGGTAAATGAGCATGGTAAAGACATTTATTTGATTTCAGTAGCTGTTGCTGGCTCAAGGTTTAGAAATAGAGAATATTTAGAAAATGAATTGGAGAAGAGTAAGATATACTATCTAAAAAGAGAGAAAGATAATTTATATGATGAAAATGCTATTAAAATAGTTGGAGAAACTGGGTATGTAATAGGTTATGTTCCAAGAAAAGATAATTATATTTTGAGTAATTTATTAGATGGAGGAAAACTTTTGTATTGTAGAGTAACTGAATACAATCTAGATGAAGATTATATTTACATAAACATATATTTAAGTTATAAAGACGTGATTGAAACTGTTGAAAATTCACTTAAAATGGTATTAGATAGAAGTAAGGTAAAAGTTATAAACTAAATAATATTATGAATTATATGAAATTTAAACTGTAATCAATCTTCACTTGATGATGGGTTATATAAAATTTTGAAAGTACAATGGATAGAATCTATGTCACAATGTACAATCTTAGATGAGGGCGAATTTAGTGGTTATGTAGGCTTTGACGAGTGTAATGGAAATAGATTTTGGACAAAAGAGGAAATAGAATCCTTGACATTTATACCAGAAATATATAAAAGCAGTTATGGATAATTTGAATTAATGGACTTATGTGATAAACAAGAATACATATGAGCTTTTATTTATAAATCAAAACACATTGAGTATAGCTCCAAACATAGAGATAAACCATGTGAAGTTTGTCCAATGAATGAACAAAAAAGTGCGTGCCTAATGTGTTGTAATGATATAACTAAGTATAAAAAAATGAATCTAAATCTGAACCTAACTGTTAGTGATGTATTTATAATATAATAGCTATTTTTATTTTAATAAAATATAGCATAAAGAAACCAATTGTTTTGTAAGTAGACTATACAAGTTTACTTGAACCTGTATCTCTACAAAACAATTGGTTTTATTTTATTTTATAATTTTAAATTTAGAAGGAATTTTAACTTCTGATTTTTCTTTTATTTTAGAAGCTTGTTTTTTAACTTTTTCCAATAACTCAGATTCGTTTACAACTAATACCTTTCTTTCTTTCATAAGCCACTTTCCATCACAAATTGTAGAATCTACATTTTCGCTAGTCATAGAATACACTATGTTTCCAATTGGATTATGCATTGGTAAGCAATGAATTGTATCTGGATTAAGAATAATCATATCTGCTTTTTTGCCAACTTCAAGACTGCCAATTTCTTTTTCAAGTAAAGCACATTTTGCTCCATTTATAGTAGCCATTTCTAATATTTGTTCAGCTGGAATAACTGTTGGATTTAAAGTTCTTCCTTTATGTATTAATGAAGTTAAATACATATCTCTCATTAAATCCATTCTATTATTTGAAGGAGCCCCATCAGTACCAATTGAGACTGGAATTCCTTTTTCTAGCATTTCAGGAATTGATGCAAAACCTAGTACTACTTTCATAGCTGCACCAGGGTTATGAGAAACTTTTACATCATGTAATCTGAATAAATCAATTTCTTTATGCGTAAGCCAAACTGTATGAGCAGCTAAAAGGTTTGGCCCCAAAACACCTAACTTATCAAGATATTCAACTGTTCCAACTCCAGTATTTTGTTTTACAAATGAAATTTCATCAGCTATTTCAGCTACATGCATATGTATACCTGTGTTGTATTTGTCAGCTAATTGTTTAGTTCTAACAAGTAAATCCTCAGTTGTATTAAAAATAGTTCTTAAAGCAAACCATATTTTAATTCTTTCATTAGATGTATTATTAAACTTATGGTATAAATCTAATTGAGTGTTGATTTCTTCATCAGTAGTTTTTTGCCATGCTTCAGGAAGACCATCTCCTGTATCCATAACTGATTTAGCTAGACATGCTCTAATTCCAGTTTTATCAACAGCTTCAACCATAGCATCGACATATTGACCACCAGACTCTAAAAATGTAGTGACACCAGATTTTATTAGTTCTACACAACATGCAGTAGATGAGATTAAAGAATCTTCGTAATTAAAGCTACTTTCATATGGCCAGATTCTTTCTCTAAGCCATGTTAAAAGAACAACATCATCAGAAAGACCACGACCTAATTGTTGAGATAAGTGAACATGTGTATTGACTAATCCTGGCATTAATATTTTTCCATTAGCATCGTATATTTCAGCATCTTTATCTACAATATTATTATCAAATTTCCCAACTTTTTTTATAATATTGTCTTCAATAAGTATACTTCCATTCTCATATACTTCTCTATCTGTATTCATAGTGATTAGATATGCATTTTTTATAAGTAATTGTGACATAAATATCATCCCTTTTCTATGTATTTTTCTATCTATATATTATGATAATAAATTTTATATATAAAGTTAATAGCAAAATCAATTTAGATATAAAATTGATTTTGCTATTTTTAAATTAAAAATAAATAAGCTTTTAATATATCAAAATTAAAATACTAACTTAGTACTAAGTTTACAACTGCAAGTATCCCTATAACCCAAAGTGTTATACTAACCTTATCAGTTTCTTTAGCTACAACATGCATTATTATATATGAAATAAATCCAAAACACAAACCAATACTTATACTATAAGTTAGAGGCATCAATAAAACTGTAACAAAAGCAGGGACTGCTATTTTACTATCAGCAAAATCGATTTGTTTTATACTTTCAAACATAAATACACCAACCATGACAAGTGCAGGTGCTGCAGCATAAGTAGGAACTATACCAAGTAATGGTGTAAATATAAGTGTAGCTAAGAATAATGCCGCGGTTACTACAGAAGCAAGTCCAGTTCTTGCACCTGCTGCTATACCAGAAGCCGATTCTCCAAATGTTGTAACTGTACTAGTTCCTAAAAACGAACCTATTAAAGTAGAAGAAACATCTGCATATAACATTTTTCCAAGGTCCTTTATTTCTCCATTTTCATCTTCAAGACCCATCTGTTTGCAACAAGTGATAAGGAATGCTAACGAATCAAACATGTCTATAAACATGAAAGAGAAGATAGGTCCAATTAATGAGAATTTTAACGCTCCTATAATATCTAATTTAAAAGCAATTGGTGCTATACTTGGTGGTGTTGAGATTATTGCTGTTGGTAATTCTACAAATCCACATATAATAGATATTACTGTTGCGACTACTATACTTATTAATATTCCACCTTTAATTTTTTTGTATTCTAATATTGCCATTAAGATAAGTGCAAAAAGAGCTATTAAAACTGTTGGTGTAAAATCTGCAAGTGAAACTATTGTATCTGGGTTTGCAATTATAACCCCCATGTTTTTTAAACCAACAAAAGCAAGGAAAAGACCTATACCTGCTGAAGATGCTACTGCTAATTCTCGAGGAATTGCATCAGCAATTGTCTTTCGTAAACCTGTTACTGCGAGTGTGAAGAATACACATCCAGATAAGAATACAACTCCAAGACCTGTTTGCCATGGAATTCCTGCTCCTATAACCAATGAATATGTGAAGAATGCATTTAGACCCATACCAGGTGCTAGTGCAAATGGTGCATTTCCTAAAATTGCAAATATCAGTGTACCAATGGCTGTAGCTAATATAGTAACTGTTATAAGTGCTGCTTTATCCATGCCAGCTTCAGATAATATTGCTGGATTTACGAAAACTATGTATGCCATTGTTAAGAATGTAGTAACCCCACCTATTACTTCTGTCTTAAGGTTAGAGCCACGTTCGCTGAATTTAAACATCTTGTCTAAAAAGCTTAATGATGAATTATTTCCATCTGGTTGTACATTATTAGTGTTTGGTACCATTTTTACCTCCAAAAAACTTTAAAATATAAACAAAAAAATATATATTCATATAGATAGAATAGAATATATATTAAAGTTAACATTCTATTCATAGAAAACTCATTTAAGGTGAGTTTGTAGAGACTATTAGACCATATTACTAATATTATATGAACATTTTCTATTTGTTTTTCTGTTGTATTATATCGTAATATTGTATTATTTACAATAAATTTAAAGAAATTATTCGTTTTTTTTGTCGATTTTATAAAAAACCGAGGTCATTTTTTATGAAGAATAATTATTTCTAAAGATAAATGTTACAGAAGTATAATAAATGTTATACTTCTGTAACACTTATGTTATTAATGGAAATTCATTATAAATAAGTTTGTGATATAATTATAAATGTACTGAATACAAGAATATTTCGTAAAAACTTTTTAATATATTGAAAGTACATATAATAGCTTAATATAATAATAAAAACGAGTTTAAAAATAATATAATTTATAGTGGAGGAGAAAATGACTAAGATTATTAAAGTACAAAAGCCTAAATTTACAGGGGAATTAGAAAATGTTGAAAATATTGAAGTTATATTAGATGATATATTCAATGATGAAAAAATATTTAATAAAACTATAGAAAATGAGGTTATAAGTGATTTAGATATTACAGGAGCAAGTTTTGAATCTTGTATATTTAGAAATGTATCCTTTGAAAATTGTAATTTAAAAAAGATTGACTTATTTGATGTAGTATTTGAAAACTGTAATTTATCCAATACGTCTTTCTATGGAGGAAGTATATACAGAGTTGAATTTAAAGACAGCAAATTAATAGGAGTTAGATTGGATGATTGTATACTTAAAAACGTATTGTTTAAGGATGTTTTAGGTAGATATTCTAACTTCTCGTTTTCTAAGTTCAAGATAGTTTCTATTTTAGATTCAAATTTTGAAAGTTCTGTGTTTCAGGAAGTAAAAAATGAAAATTTAGTATTCGAGTATACAAATTTAAAAAAATCGAATTTTAATGGAACTAAACTTTCTGGAGTAGATTTTACAACTAATAATATTGAAGGTATTGAAGTAGGAATAAATGATATTAGGGGAGCTTGTTTTGATGTGTCGCAAGCAATTGATTTAACAAAACTGATGGGAATTATCATAAAATGAAAATTATATGCAAATATTAAATTGGGAAAACGTTAACAATATGAGAATTTTTACCAGATTGACATTTTTATGAAAATAAAGTAAGATTATCTTAATATTCAAAATATTTTCAAAGGGGGTAGTTTGGTGTGAGTAAGCAGATGAGAGATATTTTTATAGTTGGTTTTGCTTTGTTCTCTATGTTCTTTGGCGCAGGAAATCTTATGTTCCCTCCATTTTTAGGAATGGAATCCGGTAAAGACTGGTTAATTCCTCTTGTTGGCTTTGTTGTTGCAGATGCTGGTATAGCAATGCTTGTTATCATAGCAACAGCAAGATGTAAAGGAAGCATGGATGATGTACTTAGAAGAGCAGGTAAAGGATTAGCAAGAGTAATGAGTGTAGCTGCTCTAGCATGTTTAGCACTTCTTGTTATACCAAGAACTTGTGCAACAACATATGAAATGGGTATTATACCTATATTTGGAGACCATGGAACAGTAGCTAAAGCAGTATTTTCAGTAATATTCTTTGGTTTGACTTTAGCATTTACGATTAGGTCTTCTAAAGTTATAGACATAATAGGTAAATATTTAACTCCAGCGTTATTATTAGTATTATTTGTTCTAATTGTAAAAGGGATAATATCTCCAGCAGGACCTATGAGTCCAGAACATATGATAGATAAAAATCTATTTGGTGAAGGTATATCACAAGGTTATCAAACAATGGATGCTCTAGGTGCAGCGTCTATGGCTACTATAATGTTAATGTCTATAGTGGCTAAAGGATATACATTAGATAAAGACCAAATAGGTATGACTATTAAAGCTGGTTTTGTAGCCTGTGTATTCCTGGCATTAGTATATGGTGGTCTTACTTATCTAGGAGCAACAGCTTCAACTTTATATGATACTAGCATACCTCAAGCATCTTTATTGGTTGAGATAACTAGTATACTATTATATGGTCAAGTAGGAAAGATAATTTTAGGTGTAATTGTAGCACTTGCCTGTTTAACTACTTCTACAGGTCTAACAGCATCAATTTCAACTTATTTTGAAGGAATAAGTAAAGCAACTTATAAACAACTAGTTATCGGTATATGTGTGGCTAGTATGCTTATATCTAATTTAGGTGTTGATGCTATAATAGCTATATCAGTTCCAATTCTACAAACTATATATCCTGTTTTATTGGCAATAGTTATCATGGAATTAGCTGGTAAGCATATAAAAAATGATAATGCATTTAAGGGTGCAGCATATGTTACATTACTAGTTAGTGTATTATCAGCTGTAAATGGAATGACAGGAGCTGTTCCATTTATACAAAGTTTACCACTTGCAGGTTTGGGCTTTAACTGGGTAATACCAGCTATATTGGGTGGAATAGTTGGTAACTTCATAAAAAGCAAAAAACAAATAGCATAATAATTTATAGTTAATTTAATTTTATAATATATAATTTTTTTAGTACTATGGGTAGATTTAATCAAAATCTAATCTACCCATAGTACTTTTTAGATTGGATTATAATAGTTAGCATATAATTTTTTTATAATATAATTTTTCTTTGAAGTATGATAAAATTAGTAATAGTGATAAGAAAGTACAAATTTAGGAGGTTTTAACTAATGCTTAAAAAAATAACAGCACTTATGCTATCTATATGTTTAATTATTGGGATTACAGGGTGTAGTTTAGTTACAGGCAAAAATGATAAAGAGAAAATCATTGATGATTTCAAAGTTGCAGTAGTAACTCAGCCATTATCTGAAAATAAAGTACAATACAGTATAGTAGAAGATTTAGCAAAAGAGTATAAGGAAGCTAATGAAACTGATAAAGAAAAAGATGGTGAAGCTAGAGTTGAGCGAACTATAAAACATGTTGTGTTGCCAGAAAACTTTACTTCTAATATAGATAAGTCTATAAATGAAATAGTAAAATTGACTGATGATAAAGAAATTCAGGCGATTGTAGTATCAGCGGACCAAGCAGGTCTTTTACCAGCATTACAAAAGGTAAAAGAAAAGCGTCCAGAAATAATAACTATCTCAGCTCCTATGGGAGAGGACAAAAACCAATTGAGTCAATATGTAGATGTAAATCTAGGCGTTGACACAGAGGAAAGAGGAAAGTTATTAGCTGAACGTTCAAAGGAACTGGGAGCAAAAGCTTTTATTCATTATGCATCTAAGGATGATTTGAAAGATGCCAATATAGCCAAAAGACTGGAAAAAATTAAAGAGACTTGTAGAAGTTTAGGAATGCAATTTGTACAAGTTGATACACCAAATGTAAATACAGAAGAAGATAAGGGCAAAATGAAGCAATTTTTAAATGAAGATATAGACAAACAGGTTAAGAAGTATGGAAAAGATATAAATGTATTTGGTGTAAATGAGTATATGGATGAAGTTATATTAACTAAAGCTTTAGAGTTAAAATATATAGTTGCAGAGCAAAGTAATCCATCACCAACAGATACATATCCTAGCGTTATGAGATTTAAAATAGCTAAAAAAGATGCTCAAAATTATGACAAGATAAATGATATGATAAGTGAAAAGGCTAAAGCTGCTGGCATGTCAAATAGACTTGGTGGATATCCTATGCCAATGGACGCTTTTATACCATCATTAGCGACTTATCTTGCGACTGAGATGGTACTTCAAGATTTAACACAGGAAGATGTATGTGACCCAGACTATTTAGAGGCGTTTGCAGAATTAAAATTTGGGATTGGTTCAGAGTTTGTACCTTTAACAGATACACTTTATAATTATCAATCAGTAATATTAAATCAATTAATATACTAATATTAAAAGCTATGAAACTAATAATAAAAATTATTACTTCATAGCTTTTTTGCTGAAGGTATCTTTTATTATTTTATAATAAGTTATAGTAAAATAAAATTTATGATTATAAATATAAAGTTTGAGGTAGTAAATTTGAATTAATATAAAACTAAAATATATTATTTTCTATAATTTTTATACCTTTTTCGGTTATAGAGCTACCTTTTCTTCCTTTACCAGGAGTTAAATATTCATTAGATGTCAAATATTCTAGCATACTTCTTACTTCATATTCTGTGACATTATGCTCCATAAATTTCATGAGTTTTGCTCTTCCCATTGGCTTTATATATAACGATTTTAGGATAGAAACACATATATTTTTATCATATTGATTTAAATCATGAAATATAGAAGTATTTCCTAACATATGATGATTATTTAATTTTGAAGATATATTTTGTGGCAAGTCATTTATCGTAAGTTGATTAGAACCCATATAAGCCATATATTCAATACAATTTCTCAATTCTCTGATATTGCCCATCCAAGTATAAGAATTTAAAGCTTTTAATAGATTTTTATCGAGTTTAATATTTTTATATGGAAGTTCTTTTAAAAACGATTCTAAAAGAAATGGTATATCTTCTAATCTATTTCTAAGAGGAGGCAACTCTAATGTGAACATACTTATCCTGTAAAACAAATCCATTCTAAATTTATTTTCTAAAATTAATTTTTCTAGGTTTTTGTTTGTAGCAGCTAGTATTCTTACATCAATTGGAATAATATTTGTACCACCAATTTTTCTAATTTCCTTTTCTTGTAAAACTCTTAAGAGTTTTACTTGTAAATCATGTGGCATATCTCCTATCTCATCTAAAAATATGGTTCCAGTATGAGCTAATTCAAATAATCCTTTCTTTCCACCCTTTTTTGCTCCAGTAAAAGAACCATCTTCATATCCAAACAGTTCACTTTCAAGCAATTCACTTGGAAGTGAAGCACAATTTATTGCTACAAAAGGTTTATTTTTTCTAGGAGAATGGTTGTGTATTGATTGAGTAAAAGCTTCTTTACCAGTACCTGTTTCACCAGTTATTAGAATAGGGTTATCTGTAAGAGCCATTTTTTTTGCTTTTTTGATACAGTCTTTTATAACAGTGCTATTTCCAATTATATTATTGAACTTATACTTGGCTATATAACCTCTTTTAACAGAGTCACTTCTTATTTTTTGTTCTAGTATTTCTATCTTGCTTACATCTTTTAATGTAATTAAGCAACCTTCTATATTTTTATAAAGATAAAATGGTTTTTTTGATAGTATAAATTTTTTGTCTATTTCATCTATGTATATAATCATATTATCTATGTTTAGATTTTGAGTGATTTTATCCAAAAAACTCTTTGGTAAATATTCCATTAAAGAAGGTGATTTTATGAGCTTTTCATCTAATTCCAACATGCTTAGTAAAGATTTATTTACAAATGTAACCTTGTTGAATGTATTGAAAAATATTAACCCATCTCCAATTTCGTCAATAGTCATATAGAGTATAGTTTTTAATTTAGATATATTATCTAATGATGTATTTAAAAAATCATGACTAAGTATTTCCTTAGATAGCTTGTATAGTTTTTCTATAAACTTCTCGTTTTTTAGCTTTAATACTACTAGTAACGACATATATGTATCTAATGAAATTTTTCTCCAACCTAAGTCAACGATATTTTTTATGTATTTTGGTATAAATCTAGTCTGACCTGGTGTTATAGCTGTATCTAAATCATATATTTCTTCACAGTTTGGGTATGTTGGTACAAAATCGATATGATTTATTCCTATTTTATATAAATAAGTAGCCATTTCAAACGCTGAAGTTTTATTGGTAGTCATAAGTAATGATTTTGTACCTGGAGGTAGTTTCATCATTTTCTCATATCCAAGCTTTGAAAGTGCCTTTGTTCCATGGATAATTTCAATGTCTTCCTTGAAATGCTTTATTAAAAAATTACTAGTTAAAGGTGATAGAGAAAGAACTACATCACCCTCTAAATTCTCTCTTATACCATCAAGTATGTTTTGAGTTTCTATACTTATTTCATCTCCAAAAAAGCTTATTAACTCTTCTTTGTAGTGGTCAGCATTTAATTTATCATATGTTATAAGGATTAATTTTTTTCTGTCCATTTTATTTCTCCTAACTAAGGTAATATTTAGTTTGCTTTTTTAAGAGCAGAACAAGTTATATTATACAACAAATAACATGATAAATTTATATATTTAGCTAAATAATAGGATTTTATAGGTTTTTATCCTATAAAATCCTATTTATAAAATTAGTTTGAAAAATTATATAGAAAAATATTTATAATATAAAGATTTTTCTACTGCATGACAATAAAAGATGTATAAATATAAGTTTAAAAAGTTAGCAATTGCAAGCAATTTATATGATGTAAAAAATTAACAATAAAAAAACAAATGAAAAAATATTATTATTAAAGTATTGGCATGGGTTTTGCTTAATGAAAAGGTGTACTAATAAAATTTATTTAAGCAGGAGGGAGAATTTATATGAGCAAGCTAGAATCAACAACAGAAAAAATAGAAGTTAAATGGTATGGGTATGTAGCATTAATATTAGGAGCATTATTCTTTTCAGGAATATTTAAAGATGCACCTGGAGCATTAAAAGTACTAGATTTTAATAATGTATTAGGAAACTTTGGTTCACTGGGGACAGTTAATGATGGTGTAGGTACATTAGCTGCAAACTTCAGAGGGGATGGAGGGACTGGTCCTCGTGATGGATGGCTATATGCATTGACTTTAATACCATCAGTTATGTTTGCACTTGGAATAGTCAGAGTTATAGACCACTTAGATGGTATGAAAGCAGCGCAAAAACTTCTTAGTCCACTATTAAAACCATTACTAGGATTACCTGGATTTGCAGGATTAACTTTAATAGCTAGTTTACAATCTACAGACGCTGCTGCATCTATGACTAAGGAACTTAAAGATGATGGGTATATAGATGAAAAGCAAAAAGCTGTTTTCTGTGCATTTCAGTTTTCTGGAGCATCTGCAATCACAAATTTCTTTGCTTCAGGAGCAGCATTGTTTCCATTTATAGGCGATGTTCCAATATTTATACCACTTGCCTTGATCTTAATTATGAAATTTGTTGGAGCAAACTTACTTAGATTATACTTAAATAAATTCGAAAAGGAGGAAGCTTAATATGAGTGATATAGCAAAAAAAGAGGTGAAAGTTAAAAAAGGAAATGTGATAGATGCATTTATTGGTGGAGCTAGAAACGGGTTTCAAATAAGCACAAATTCAATGGCTCCAAATGTTATATTTGGTTTTGCTATAATTTCTATATTCAATTTAACTGGTCTTTTGGATATAATAGGAACAATTTTCACACCTGTAATGAGCATATTTGGACTTCCAGGTGTTGCAGCAACTGCAATAATGACAATATTTATATCAATGGGAGGAGCTTCTGGGGTAATAGCTGGCTTGTTTACAGCAGGTCAAATAAATCAAGCACATGTTGCAATACTTTTACCAATGTTATTACTTTCAGGAGCTCAGATACAGTTTATGGGTAGGTTGTTAGGAACAGCCGAATTAAAAACTAAATACTATCCACATATGTTTATAATAGCAACTTTAAATGGATGTATTGCAATGCTTATAATGAATTATTTTGTAGTATAGACAACATATGGAAAAGAGTAATATAAGGTAAAAATTAAAATTTATGGAGGTATTATATTATGGAAAATAATAAAAGTTATATTGACTATGTACATAAGGTGTATGATTATTTACATACAATTCCAGAAAAAGGATTTGAAGAATACAAGACATCTACATTTATTTTAGAAGAACTTAAAAAAATGGGATTTGAAAATATAGATGAAGGTGTTGCAGAAACTGGCATTATAGTAACAATAGACTCAAAAAAAGAAGGACCAGTATTTGCGATAAGAGCAGATATAGATGCATTAGAATTTATAATAGATGGAGAAAAGAAAATGATACATGCTTGTGGTCATGATGGTCACACTTCCATGCTTCTAACAGCTGCAAGTTTAATAAAAGAGAGGGACTTAGTAAAAAAAGGAAAACTTAAAATAATTTTTCAACCAGGTGAAGAAAAACTTTATGGAGCATTAAGAGTAATAGATTCTGGTTTATTAGATGATGTTGAAGAGATGGTAGGTATGCATTTAAGACCTGGGCAAGATTGTAGATTAGGAAAGGCCATACCTGCAATGTATCATTGTGCCAGTTGCATAATGGAATTTACTATTAAAGGTATTACTTGTCATGGTTCTAAGCCACACTTAGGTGTAAATGCAGTAGATGCTGTATGTTTAGCAGTAAATGCAATAAATGCAATAAGAGTAAATCCAGCTGTTCCAAATTCTATTAAAGTTACAAATATATCAGTTAAAGGTGAAACATATAATAATATACCAGATGAAGCTTTTATGGCTTTAGATATAAGAGCAGAGAGTAATGAAATAATAGAAGAATTAAAAGAAAAAGCTATTCATGCTATAAAAACCGCTGCAAGTTCTATAAACGCAGAGGCTATATTGCTTTCAAAAGATGGAGTTCCAGCAGCAGAGTTTGATGAAGGTCTTGTAAGTTTAGCTGAAGAGACTATTAAAGATGTACTTGGTGAAGATGCATCTATAGGTGTATTTAAAAACTCTGGTGGAGAAGATTTTCACTATTATACTCAAAAGCTAAAATGTAAGACTACATATATTGGACTAGGTGCTGATGCTACACCAGGATTCCACAATCCTAATGTGACGTTTGATACTAAGGCTTTAGAATATGGAGTTGATATCTGGTGCAGACTAGTTGAAAAGAGATTAGGATAAGATTTTAAATTAATTGATTTATATTTAAAATTTTTTAAACTTATGAAAAGAGGTTTTTTATGTTAGTTGTAATATTATTGACGTAAATAGTCTCTTTTTATTTTGTTGTAATGAAGTTATTTTTACAATATCTAAAAAATCTATTGTAGGAAAAATAGATATATTTTAAATCTATTAAACCAAAAAGTATTATTATTATAGTGTGTAGAGTGGTAAAATGTCATTAGATTACAAGTAGTGACAAATTTAATATTTATAGAATTTATATTTTTAGGAGGCTTAAATGAGTAAATATAATTTTGATAGAGTTGTAGACAGAGTAGGAACAGACTGTGTAAAGTGGGATTTCAGAACTAATTGTTCACCAAAAGCACAAAAAGATGGTTTACCTTTTTGGATTGCAGATATGGATTTTGAATGTGCAGAACCAATAATAGAAGCATTACATAAAAAAATCGACCACAAAATATTTGGATATAGTTCTAATAATAGTGACGAATACTTTGATGCAGTTTGTGGATGGTATAAAAGAAGATTTAACTGGGAAGTAAATAGAGAAGATATTGTTTTTAGCCCTGGAGTTGTACCTGCTGTAGCTATTTTAGTAAGAATATTAACAAACTCTGGAGAAGGAGTAATAATTCAAAAACCAGTATATTATCCATTTGAAGCAAAGATAAAAAGCAATAATAGGGAAGTTGTAAATAATTCTCTAATATATGAAAATGGAACTTATAGAATGGATTACACTGATTTAGAAGAAAAAGCTAAGTGTGGCAATAATAAAGTACTTATTCTTTGTAGCCCTCACAATCCTGTTGGTAGAGTATGGAGAGAAGAAGAATTAAAAAAAGTCGTAGAAATATGCAAAAAATATGACTTGTGGATAATAGCAGATGAAATACACTCTGACTTAATTCGAAAAGGATTTAAACATATTCCTTTACAATCATTATGCCCAGAATATAAAGAGAAAATAGTCACATGTATAGCTCCAAGTAAGACATTCAATTTAGCTGGAATGCAATTATCCAATATAATAGTGAATAATAAAGAGTTAAAGAAGAAGTATCAAGATGAAGTTACAGCTGTTGGAGTTGGTAATTCACCAAATCCTTTTGCTATTGTAGCTACTATTGCAGCATATAATGAAAGTGAAGACTGGCTTGATGAATTAAATGAATATCTAGATAATAATATAAAATTTATTGATGAATACTTAAAAGAATACTTACCAAAAGTTAAACTTGTTTATCCAGAAGGGACATATCTAGTTTGGCTAGACTTTACTGCTTATGGATTAAATGAAGTAGAACTTGAAGATTTAATGTTTAAAAAAGCCAATGTACTATTTGATGAAGGTTATATATTTGGAAAAGAAGGTATTGGGTTTGAAAGAATAAATGTAGCATGCCCACAATCTCTATTAAAAGAATGTATGGATAGATTAAAAACTACATTTGAAAACTTATAAAACATGGGGAAAAATGTATAAAGTATATAAAAAATAAAAAATAATAAACTTGACAAAATTTAACTAATCACTTATCATACTATTATGAATAAATAGAAAACACAAAAGTTAACTTTTATTAAAGTAAAAATAAAACTTTAAAGACGTTGAAAGGAAGAGTAGGTATAGAATGTAATTAAAGCGAGTTGGTGATGGTGTGAGACCAATATGAAGTCTATAGTGAAGAACATCCTGGAGTTGCTAACTGAAATTTTAAAAGAGTAGGCTTAGTCGGAACCAAACCGTTATCATATTGGGATGTATCGAGTAATATCTGTACATTATGAGCTGGGTTTGAATCTATTTCAAACTAATCAGGGTGGTACCGCGGAAAAGCAACCTTTCGTCCCTTTTTATAGGGATGAGAGGTTTTTTTAATGGAAAAATATATAGAATATAGGGAGTGAATAGTATGAGTACAATAATACCAAAAGATTATAAAAGCAGTCTAAATGTAATTGATACACAAGTAGCCATAAAAAAATTAAAAGATTTCTTTGAAATGAGATTGAGTAATGAGTTAAATTTAATAAGAGTTTCTTCACCACTATTTGTATTGCCTGAAACAGGTGCAAATGATAATTTAAATGGAGAAAAAGCAGTAAGCTTTGATATACCATTTATGGATAAAAATGCAGAAATTGTTCAATCACTTGCAAAATGGAAGAGATTAGCTCTTAAAAAATATGGTTTTGCAGTTGGAAGTGGTTTATATACAGATATGAATGCAATAAGAAAAAATGAAGAACTGGACAATATACATTCTTTATATGTAGACCAATGGGACTGGGAATTAGTTATAGAAAAAAGTAGCAGAAATGAAAAAACTTTAGAAGACGTTGTAAAAAGATTATATGGAGTATTTAAAGATACTGAAATATTTGTGTGTAGTATGTATGAAGGTATAAAAGAAATTTTACCAGAAGAAATAACATTTATAACATCACAGGAATTAGAAGATATGTATCCAGAGTTATCGCCAAAAGATAGAGAAGATAAAATTGTAAAAGATAAAAAAGCTGTATTTATAACACAAATAGGAAAGACATTAGTATCAGGAGAAAAACATGATGGAAGAAGCCCTGATTATGATGATTGGGAATTAAATGGAGATATACTATTTTATAACCCTGTTCTAGATTCTGCATTAGAATTATCATCAATGGGAATTAGAGTTGATGAAGAATCACTAGATAGACAGTTAAAGCTTGCTGGATGTGAAGATAGAAAAGAATTTGATTATCATAAAATGCTTTTAAATGGTGAGCTTCCATATACAATTGGTGGAGGAATTGGTCAATCAAGAATCTGTATGTATTTCTTGCAAAAGGCACATATAGGGGAAGTACAAGTTGGAGTATGGCCACAAGATATGATTGAAAATTTTAGAAACGCAGGAATTGAATTGTTATAATTAAAAACAAATTAATATTATTGTAAAAATTATAAACAATTTAAAATACTTAAGTTATTATATAACTGTCCATATGTAATCAATACAATTTAAGTATAAACTAATTAATAAAATTTATATCTAAAATATTCATCAAATTAATTATATCGGTTATAATGTAGAGTAACCTATGATTATAAGAGGTGATAAATATGGAACTTTTAAAAAGAGTTATTGATATAATTTTAGATACTTTAAAAAAAATTTTAGTAAGATTTAAAAATGCTAAGTTTGGATTACTTTTTATATTTGATTTACTTAAACTACCAGATTTTATGACAGATAAAAGAATAAATATAATTGATAAGGTCAAAGTAGTTTCTGTATTAGTTTTTACTGTATCCTACTTTGTATCTGGTATTGATATAATACCTGAAATGCTCGCTGGAGCATTTGGATTTATAGATGATGCTATAGTATTAATTTGGAGTATAGGTATTGTGAATGAAGAAATTAATAAATACAGAATCATTGCAAAACAGGATAAACATTCAAATATAATTGAAAATGTAGAATTTTCTATAAAAGATGAAGAAGAATAACACTTTATAAGTGTTATTCTTTTTATTATTAACAAAAAATGGTTAAAATGTTGACGGAGAGATAAAACTCTATTATCATAAGAAGTGGGGGGATTCAATGATTGACAAAGTATTCAATGTACAAGAATACTTAATCTAAAAAAATTTATGGAGGGAAAAATTATGAGTAAGAAAAAGATAGGTTTAGTGCCTAAACTAATCATCGGTATCATAGTCGGTATTTTAATCGGAAGTTATGCACCAGAAATAATAGTTCAAATATTAGTAACAGTTAGTACTTTATTCTCAGCATTCTTAAAGTTTGTCATACCATTTATAATTATAGGATTTGTAACAGCAGGGATAGCTGATTTAGCAACAGGAGCAGGAAAGTTATTAGGAATAACTACAGGAATAGCATATGGTTCTACTTTAATTGCAGGAGTATTGTCATTTGCAGTATCTATGTTAATATTTCCAAATTTTATTGATGCAAGTGTAGCAAGTCAAATTGGAGACCCAGAAGCAGGAATGTTAGCACCAATATTTACAATTCCACTAGAGCCTATGGTAGATGTAACAGCAGCAATAGTGTTTGCATTTGTAATGGGACTTGGAATATCAGCTTTAAGAAATCATGGAAAAGGAGAAGTTCTATTTAATTTCTTCCAAGAATTCCAAGAAATAGTAACGAAAACGTTGTCAACAGTAATTATACCCTTATTACCATTATATATAGCAGGAACTTTTGCAAATATAACTATAGCAGGACAAGTATGGACAATATTAGGAGTATTCTGGAAAGTTTATTTAGTTGTAATACCATTACACTTTGTATACATGGCATGTCAATTCACAGCAGCAGGAGCATTCTCAGGAAAGAATCCAATCAAAATGTTAAAAAATCAAATACCTGGATATTTAACAGCTATAGGTACTCAATCTTCAGCAGCAACTATACCAGTTAACGTTGGTTGTGCAGAAAACAATGGTGTAAGTAAACAAATAAGAGAATTCGTTGTACCTCTTTGTGCAACAATACATCTATCAGGTAGTATGATATCTATAACTGGATTTACAACAGCAGTTTTAATGATGAATGGTATGCCTCATGGAATCAATGTATTATTCCCTTACATTGCAATGTTGGGGATAGCAATGGTTGCAGCACCAGGAGCACCAGGAGGAGCTATAATGAGTGCACTTCCTTTCTTACCAATGGTTGGAATACCATCAGATGGTGGTCTTGCGAGCTTAATGATAGCTTTATACTTAACTCAAGATAGTTTTGGTACAGCATGTAATGTATCAGGAGATAATGCAATAGCAGTAGTTGTCGATAAAATAAATGATGGAATGAGTAAAAAAGGAAATAAAGAAAAGCAAAGCGCTTAATTTCTTAATAAATAAAAATGAGTTATCTCAAAAAGAGATAGCTCATTTTTTTATAATTATAAGTCTTTCGTAATTATATATTTTTGTATTCTTTATGCTAATCTGTATCTAGTATTTTTCTATCTAAAAACTGTTTTAAGAGATGATATTAATAATTTATTTTCATCAGGCTTTAATATACATACTCTAAAAAAGTATTCATCTAAACCTTCAAATGAATAACAATCTCTTATTATTATCTTTTGAGGAATTAGTTTCTCACGAAGAGCTTTAGCAGTAAATTCCTTTGTTTTAATTTTACATAATATAAAATTACCTTGAGTATCATATACATCTAGGCTGTCTATGCTTTTAAGCTCCCCAAGTAAGTAATTTCTTTCAGTATTCATTAAGGAAATAGTACTAGAGATAAAGTTTGAATCTCTAAACATTATTTCTCCCATCTTAGAGGCTATTATGTTGATATTCCATAAATCTAAGTTGTTATTTATTTTATTCTTAACAGCATTATCAGATATAAGTCCATATCCAAGTCTTATGCCTGGTGTTGAAAAAAATTTTGATGTTCCTCTTATAACAAATAAATTAGAATAATCATCGACTAATTGAGTAGAAGAGTATATATTTGTATCAGTAAACTCTACATAAGTTTCATCAATCATTAAAAATTTATTTGTGTTTTTTAATATTTCTTTTATTTCTATTTTGTTAAATGCAAATCCAGTTGGATTGTTAGGATTGCAGATTACAACTAAATCATAGTCTTTAGAATTAATAGTCTTTATAAGATTTTCTAATTTTATATGAAAATTATCTTCTTCATTAGCAAAATATTTATCTATAGAACAATTAATTTTAGATAGTTCTTTTTCATACTCTGAATAAGCAGGAGAAAGTAAAAGAGCTTGTTTAGGGTTAATTGTATGTATAAAAGATGAAATTAATTCTGTAGCTCCACTACCAAGTACTATATTATCTATAGAACACTTACAGTAGTTAGATATAGAAGTTTTTAAGTCTATGTAATCAGGGTCAGGATACATAGATACTATATCTATATTGTTTACAATGTATTGTTTGGCTAAAACTGATGTACCAAAAGGGTTTATATTAGAACTAAAATCCATAAATTCTTCTTTTGAAAAGCCATACTTACTAGATAAACTATATAAATTAGCTCCATGATTTGTGCTCATAAAAGTACCTCCAAAAATAAAATTATATAATTAATAAAAATAACTGATTAATATATTTACATATAGATTATAATACAAAGGAATATTTATTCCAAATTTTTAAGAGAAAAAGCAAAAAAGTATGGATAAGCTGTTAATTTAGGTTTAAAAATGATGAAAAAGATTTTAATTGATATTTCAGTATGCTATAATATATAGGTTAATAGATGGAAAGCGGGAGGATTCAAGATGTACAAAGTTACAGGAAAAATGTTGACAGAAGAACAGATAAAAGCAAAAGTTTATGAATTAGGTAAAAAAATAGAAGAAGATTTTAAAGGTGAAGATTTACTAGTAGTAGGTATACTTAAAGGAGCTAGTGTATTTGTTTCAGATTTAATAAGATGTATAGATTTAGATGTAAATATAGATTTTATGAGTGTTACAAGTTATGGAAATTCAACAGAATCTTCTGGTACAGTTAAAATATTAAAAGATTTAGATGTAGATATTGAAGGAAAGAATGTGTTAATTGTAGAGGATATAATAGATTCTGGTTTAACATTAAGTAATCTAGTTGCAGCTTTAAAAACTAGAAATCCAAAATCTCTAAAATTATGCACTCTACTTGATAAGCCTCAAAGAAGAAAAGCTAATATACCTGTAGACTATGTTGGATTTGTTATAGAAGATAAATTCATTGTTGGTTATGGAATAGATTATGCTGAAAAATACAGAAATTTACCTTATATAGGTATAGTTGAGGATGTAGAATAGACTTAAATGTGAATTAAAAGCACTAATCTCTGTAGGAGTTAGTGCTTTTTAATTAAGTATATAAAATTTTAGTAAAGGAGACATCGGTATGGATATTCAATTGAGTATATTATTATTTTTCCAGAGTTTAAGAAATCCAATTTTAAATTTTATATTTCTTGTATTTACAGTAAGTACAGAAGCACCATTATTGATATTAATTACAGCAGTTATATATTGGTGTATAAATAAAAAATGTGGACAAAAAATGTTGTTCGCGATAGTTGGAAATTTTATTGTGAACCTAGGTATTAAAGAATTTGTAAAAGCTCCTAGACCAATAGGTATAAAAGGTCTTGAATCACTGAGAGTTTCTACCGCTGGAGGATACTCTTTTCCAAGTGCACATACTCAAACTGCAACTACATTTTGGGTTAGTATTATGACTATATTTAAAAGAAACTATATACGTTTGTTGGGTGCAGTGATGGTTTTAGGAGTAGGATTATCTCGACTATATTTGGCTGTTCATTGGCCTATAGATGTAATTGCTGGTTGGATACTTGGCATATTTTTTACCATTGTATTTGTAAAAGTATTTGACTATATCGATGATAATAAAAAATATATTTTTCTTGTAGCATTACTCATCCCATTTATATTAATAGCAATATTTCTAAAAAGCCCTGAATATTTTGAAAAATTTGGTATTCTAGTAGGATTTATATTTGGGTATATAGTTGAAGATAAGTTTGTTAAATTTACTACAGAAAATAATAATAAAAAGATTAATTTTAGTAATAAAAATAAAAAGAGCAAAAACATAGTATTTTCGAGAATATGTAGGTTTTTGATTGGAATAGTCACAATAGGAATTTTATATGTTGCTATTAAAGTGTTGATTTCAATATTAATAACGACTTTAAATATAAGTGACTCTAGTATGAGTATAATTTTCATGAATTTTATTAAGTATACATTGGTTGTTTTTTATGGAATAGCAGGAGCTCCTGCATTATTTAAAATTTTGAAATTAAATTAATTTAATTTGTACTATTGTATAGAGACTAATTTAATTTTAAGAAAATTTAAGGGTAGAAAAGAGTGATTATTTGAAGAAAATAGTAGTAATAGGCGGTGGACCAGCAGGGATGATAGCAGCCTCAACTGCATCTAAAAGAGGGTTTGATGTAACTTTAATTGAAAAAAATCATAAGTTAGGCAAGAAGCTTGCAATAACAGGAAAAGGTAGATGCAATATAACTAATGATTGTGATATAGAAGAATTAATAGAAAATGTTCCTACAAATGGTAAATTCTTATATAGTGCTTTTTACACTTTTACAAATGATGATGTAATAAGTATGTTTAATAATCTTGGAGTAAAAACTAAAACAGAAAGAGGAAAAAGAGTTTTTCCAGAAAGCGATAAAGCGTTTGATGTTGTAAAAGCTCTTGAAAAACAAGTAAGAAGCAAAAAAGTAAATATATTATTAAACTCTAAGGTAGAAAAAATAATATCTAAAAATAATAAAATTGAAAAAGTAGTTCTAAACAATAAAAAAGAAATCAAGTGTGATTCTGTCATAATAGCAACGGGTGGATTAAGTTATCCACTTACTGGTTCTACTGGTGATGGATATAAATTTGCTATTTCGCAGGGTCATACTATTGTAGATACAAAACCATCTTTGATTGGTATGGAAGTTCAAGAAGGTTTTGTAAAAGATTTAGAAAAATTATCATTAAGAAATGTTGAGATAAGAGTGTTTAATAGTAAAAAAAAGAAAGTGTATAATGATTTTGGAGAACTTGAATTTACTAAATTTGGTTTAGATGGACCTATAATAAAGTCTGCAAGCTGTAGGATGAAAGATACAACTAAAGAAAATTATACTATACTGTTGGATTTAAAACCTGCATTAGATGAAGAAAAATTAGATAAAAGAGTTCAAAAAGATTTTCAAAAACATACAAATAAAAAATTTGAAAAAGCATTGGATGACTTGCTTCCTAAAAAACTTATACCTATAATAATAAATTTAAGTGAGATTTCTCCAGATACAGTTGTTCATCAAGTTTCTAGAGAAGAAAGAAAAAATTTAGTTCATTTACTAAAAAATTTGAAATTTACAGTAAAAAGATATAGACCTATTGACGAAGCCATAATAACTTCTGGTGGAGTAAAAGTGAATGAGATAAACTCAAGTACAATGGAATCAAAATTGATAGAAGGTTTATTTTTTGCTGGTGAAGTAATAGATATAGATGCATACACAGGAGGATTTAATTTGCAAATAGCTTTTTCGACTGGATATTTGGCAGGTTTTAATTGCTAAAAATTACCTGAATTAAAAATGTTTAAAATCACATAATATTATCAGCAACACAAAATAAATTAAACAGAAGGAAGGTAATCAACATGGCAAGTAACAATAACAACAACAAAACAGTAGTACCAGGAGCAAAAGAAGCTTTAAACCAAATGAAATTAGAAATAGCTAATGAACTTGGTATGAGTAATTATCAACAAGTTGATAAAGGAAACCTTACTGCAAGAGAAAATGGTTATGTAGGTGGATACATGACTAAAAAATTAGTTGAAATGGCTGAACAACAAATGGCTGGAAAAAACAACAGATAGTTAATAAATAATTATTTATAACTATTAGGCTATTGTTATAGCTAGAGCTATCTCAAATATAGAAAGTAATTTCTAAATTGAGATAGCTTTTTTTTATTAAGTTTTATATGTCGATATTTTTATGTAATAAATTTTAGAAATCTGGATAAAATAGTACAAATGAATATATTACATAAGGAGTGATGTAAAATGAGTAGTGTAAACTTTGAAGATTTAAAAAATAAATTTATTAATAGTGATTTAGATGAAAAAATAAGAATATATACGACAACAGAAGGATTATCAGTAGAACAGTTTAAAGAACTATTAAAATATTATCCAATACAACACTTATCTAAATTAGAAAAAGCTCTTGGATAATATCATATAGAAATAAAAATTAAAAAGGCAATTTGTTTAATATAAAAAAATAGATTTTATATTAAATAAATTGCCTTTTTATAATAAATTTATTTTATTATGCTTTTGATATATAATTATATATTCTCTCATTTCCAAGTTCAATAGACCCAGTATTGATAAGTGTAATAATACCTTCTATATCCTTAGGAGTCAGGTACTTGTATGGAATTGATAGATTATAACCAGTATCATGTAATAAATTTTTCAATTGAATTATTTGAGTGATATTAAAACTTTTTATAGACTTAGTAGATTTTTTTCTTGAATTAGACAAATTTTCATTTTGTATTTTTATTAAAGTTTCAATATAGTCTATATAAGATAACTTAAATTCATATTCACTTATTATTTTTTCATCAAGTATACTATTTATAAAATCTTGAGATAATATATTATCTGCAAATTTATCTGCTGTTAATTTTCCAGATATAATACCTTTTTGGTATTTTCTAAGAATTTTTTTTGTATAGCAGTATATTTTATTTCTTGTTTCTAAATCGAGTTGTTCTATTTGCACAAAAACACTTCCTTTTAATTGTAAGAATATTTATTTTGAAAAGTTTATACTTAGTCTATAAAGTTTTAATAATTTATTTACAATAAATACTAAATTATAAAATATTTGTTATTTTTTATTATTACCAAGTATAAAAAATATTATAATTGTAAAACTTACAAATATATGTAAAATATTTAGGAGTGATGAAAATGTTAAATGGGATAATAAAACTTTTTTATTCTGAAATTGTAAAAACAAAGATTAATAACTTAGATTCAAGTGGATATTCATTAAGGGATGAATGTAAAGAAATCAGAAATATAACTTTAAAGATAGACAGTGTGTTTTTTAAACTTTTAAAGTTAGTTTTTGGTTCAATACTGCTTATTGTAGCATTTAATCTAAATTGGATATTAGGTATAGGAGTATTTTTAGTTGGAGTGGTATACATTCTTTATAAGAGAAATATGGAAGAACAAGTGAAGGAACATATAAACAATGTAAAAAATAATATCGACATCTCTAAGATAACTTTTATGGATGAAAAGGGAAGAACAGGTCTAAATGCATTGATTACATTACTTCTTATAGGAATATTGACAGGATTTAACTTGATATTAGTTCTTAGTTTTGTCGTTGTTTTTGTTTTTACTATAAAGAATGTATGTTAAAATACTAATAAATAGTTTAATATATAGGGGGAGAAATTGAGTATGACTAATGGCAATTATAAAATGAAGAATTTAGTGGAAATATCTGCTATGGTGACTGAATCTACAGATTTTTTTAATATAAAAGATAAAATAATAGAAAAAATGTTAGAGGTTGTTCACCCTACAAAGGCATGTGTAAATCTATTTTATAAAAATGATTCTAAATATGCCTATTTAGTATGTTCACAAACTTTAGAATATGTACCTCAAATTTTTCCAATCAATAGTCTTAAAGGTGCAAAAATTGATTTTGACACATATCCAGAATATATCCATGAAGCTGTAAATGAGAAAAAGATAATATATGTAAAAAATGTATTTGAAGATTCTAGAGCAGAAGGGGAACGAGATTTAGCAAAATCTGAAGGTTACATTGGTAGAATAGTTTTTCCTTTTATCATAAATAATGAAGTAGTTGGATTTATGACTTGCTTTTTGACAGAAGAAGATTTTCTAACAGAACAAGATATAGACTTTATATCTTCTGTTGCATCTCTCTTAAGTTTATCAATAGAAATAACTAATAAAAATAATAATGTACAAATTTTGGTTGATAAATTAAGAGGTTCAATAAGTGCTATAAATGAAGCTACTAAAAAATTATATCTCAATAAAAGTATAGATGGATTTTTAGAAAACTTAAGTAAACAGGCGTGTAATATCACTAATAGTAAAGAAGCTTTGATAATTATAACAGGTCATGATAATAAAGATAAGATATTTAGCTGTTATAATACAGAGCATAAGAAGAAAACAAATTTATATCCTATGTTAGACAAGTTTGTAAATAAAGAATCCTTAGGAGGATATTTAAATAATTTAAAACCATGTTCACAAAAAGGGATAAACTTGGAAAGTTATATATATTACAAACTCCAAGATAAAAATGAGACTATAGGATGCATTGTTTGTGCAAACAGCAAAAACTACACTAGTGATGATTTAAATATTCTTAGTATATTATCTAAACAGGTTTTGGTTGGTATGCAGTTATATGAGCACAATGAAAAAGAAGTAAAGCACAAGGTTCTTGAGAATGAGTTAAATGTATTAAATAAACAGCAACAACTTATTATGGACAAAGGTAAAATGGATTGTAATGATGAAAAAGAACTTTATTTTTATCATAAACCAGCAAGAGTAGTAGGTGGAGATTTTTACTATGCTACAAAGGTAGATTCTGAACACATAGTTTATATTGTTGCTGATGTAATGGGTCATGGAATGGTTTCAAATTATGTTGTTGCAATGATAAAAGGTGCTTTTAAAGTGTTATGTAATCAGTATAAGACACCACAAGAAATAATGACAAATTTAAATAGTATGTTATATGATGAATTTGACAAGATGGGAGTATTTACAACTTGTTTGATTGGACTTATAGATATTAAAGAAAATATGATTACAGTATCTAATGCAGGACACTATAGCCCTGTAGTTGTAAAAAAAGATGGAACAATAGAAACTAACTTAAATTGTAAAAAGGGAATACCTATTGGGGTAATGGAAGATGCAACATATGAAAACAATACTCTTTCAATGGAAGATTATGCAATGGTATGTATGTATACTGATGGAATTTTAGAAATAAAAAATAAATCAAAAGAAGAATATGGTATAGATAGATTAGAAAACTTTTTAAAAGAAAATTTTAGATTAAATCACCAGTTGATAGTAGAAAATTTAAAATTAGATTTAAGAAACTTTTCATCAAAAGATAATTATGATGATGATATTTTAATTGTTATGTTAAAGGATAGGTAGATTGATTATGGATTTAAATAATAAAATAGAACTTGAAAGTCCAGAAATTATAATAATAAATGGAAGTCCGAGAAATAATAGAAACTGTAGTTTTATAGCAAATGAAATAAAACTTAAATTAGAAGAGAGTGGACTTAGTAGTAAAATATTCAATATATATGATATGTATATTGAATATTGTACAGCATGTGGGTTTTGTAATAAGACAGGGTATTGCAAATTTAATGATGATATGAAACCTTTATATAAAATGTTTGATAAATCAAAAGGAACTATAGTAATAAGTCCTGTACATTTTGATTCAATATCAGCTAAAGTAAAAACTGTTGTTGATAGAACTCAAGCTATCTATGCGAGTAAGTATATATTAAATAAGCCTTCAATTGATAGGAATAAAAAGCGTATAGGTATGTACATTGCAGTAGGAGGTAGTAAACCTTATGATTCACAATTTAAAGGTGGGCAAATAGTTATGGACTTTTTCTTTAAGAGTATAAATACTAAACTTTTACACAATATATATTTAAACAATACAGATAATATACCTTACACAGATAATCAAGAGTTTAAAGACACTCTGTCGAAGAGTCTAAAAGTTTATATTGATTCAATATAATTTGATTTTGTAAGTAATATTATGTATAATTGTATTGCAATAATTTAAAAATAATTAAAGGAGGGAATTTCAATGAAATTACCAATAGCATTATCTAATAAACATGTTCATTTGAGTCAAGCTGATATAGACGTATTATTTGGAGCAGGTCATGAATTAACTAAATTTAAACCATTATCTCAACCGGGACAATTTGCCTGTGAAGAAAAAGTTGATTTAGTCGGTCCAAAGGGGACTCTAAAAGGAGTTAGAGTTTTAGGACCAGCTAGACCTCAAACTCAAGTTGAGATTTCTTTAGCAGATGGATTCCCATTAGGAGTAAAAGCTCCAATAAAAGAATCTGGTGATATAGCTGGAACTCCTGGTGTTAAATTAGTAGGACCAGCTGGAGAAGTTGAAATGAAAGAAGGAGTTATAGTTGCTTCTAGACATATACATATGAGCAATGAAGATGCTGCTAAATTTGGTGTAACTGATAAACAAATAGTAAAAGTTAAAACATCTGGACCAAGAGCATTAGTATTTGAAAATGTATTAGTAAGAGCTAGTGATAGCTTTAATTTAGAAATGCATGTTGACATGGAAGAAGGAAATGCAGCAGGTGTTAAAAATGGAGATTTAGTAGAATTAATAGTTGATTAGTTTTATGTATGAAATTTATGCTAGTGAATATTTTATTTACTAGCATATTTTTTAATGTAATAAATTTCTATATTATAAATTTAATCTATCAGATTAATTTATAATATAAAGGGGTATTATGAAAATTATAATAAAAACTTACAAAAATATGATATAATATGGTAAAATTAGATATATAAAATTTATATATGATAAAGAAGGCTCTTTTACTCCTAATACCAATATATGCAAATAGATAAAAAAGTTTGAAAAATCTAACTTAATTTATTATATATTGTATACAAAATTATGAAAAAAACTTAACATATTTAATTTAAAAAAAAATCTACTTAAATATGTAATTAATTTACAATTTTCAAAGGAATTTTATCAAATCTGTAGTATTATATTAGAAGATAGAGTATTTGCGCGACTATGTGTGTTTATATTTTTGTTGTGTAAATTATATGTAAATATAAAAAAATAGACTTGTTATAAACAAGTACAATTGTAGCTATCAAGGAGGATACATATTATGGCTAAGTTTATGAAAACACTTGATGGGAATACAGCTGCAGCTCACGTTGCCTATGCATTTACAGATGTAGCAGCTATATACCCAATCACACCATCTTCAACTATGGCTGAAGTAGTTGATGAATGGGCGTCACAAGGAAGAAAAAATATATTTGGACAAAAAGTTAATGTTGTTGAAATGCAATCAGAAGCAGGAGCAGCAGGAGCATTCCACGGTTCTTTACAAGGTGGAGCTTTAACTTCTACTTTTACAGCATCTCAAGGTTTATTATTAATGATACCTAACATGTATAAAGTTGCAGGGGAGTTATTACCAGGAGTATTCCATGTAAGTGCTCGTGCTTTAGCATCTCAAGCTTTATCAATATTTGGGGATCATCAAGACGTTATGGCTGCTAGACAAACTGGATGTGTATTATTAGCTTCTGGTTCAGTTCAAGAAGTAGCTGATATAGCACCTGTTGCACATTTAGCTGCAATAGAAGGTAAATTACCATTTATACATTTCTTTGATGGATTCAGAACTTCACATGAAATCCAAAAAGTGGAATTATTAGAAAATGAAGATTATGCAAGTTTATTAAACTTTGAAGCAGTTCAAGCATTTAGAGATAATGCTTTATCTCCAAATCACCCAGTTACTCGTGGTACTGCTCAAAACCCAGATATATATTTCCAAACTAGAGAAGCTTCTAACAAATACTATCAAAATATAGTAGGTATAGTTGAAAAATACATGGAAAAAATGAGTGATTTAACAGGTAGAAAACATAGTTTATTTGATTACTATGGAGCAGAAGATGCTAAATCTATATTAATTGCTATGGGTTCTGTAACAGAAACAATAGAAGAAACTATAGATTACTTAAATGCTAAGGGAGAAAAATATGGTTTAGTTAAAGTTCATTTATATAGACCATTCTCAATGAAACATTTCTTAGATGCTGTGCCATCTACTGTTGAAAGAATATGTGTACTTGATAGAACTAAAGAGCCAGGTTCAACTGGTGAACCATTATACTTAGATGTACGTGATGTATTCTATGGAAAAGAAAATGCTCCTATGATAATAGGTGGAAGATACGGATTAGGTTCAAAAGATACTACTCCTTCAGATATAAAAACTGTTTTTGATAACTTAGTTTCAGAACAACCTAAGAATGGATTTACAGTAGGTATAGTTGATGATGTAACTAATACTTCTTTAGCTCCATCTGAATCAATTAAAATAGCTTCTAAAGGAACTATAAGATGTAAGTTCTGGGGATTAGGTTCTGACGGTACTGTTGGAGCTAACAAACAAGCTATAAAAATAATCGGTGACCACACTGAAAAATATGCTCAAGCTTACTTTGATTATGACTCTAAAAAATCTGGTGGTATAACTATGTCTCACTTAAGATTTGGTGATACTCCAATAAGAGCTACTTATTTAATAGATGAGGCTGACTATATTGCCTGTCATAAACAATCATATGTTTATCAATATGATTTATTAAAAGGTCTTAAAAAAGGTGGTACATTTGTACTTAACACTATATGGGACCAAGCAGGAATTGAAGAAAACTTACCAGCTCATATGAAACAATATATAGCTAAAAATGATATAAAATTCTATACAGTTAATGCTGTTAAACTAGGACAAGAAATAGGTCTTGGAAATAGAATAAACATGATAATGCAATCTGCATTCTTTAAATTAGCTGAAATAATACCAGAAGAAGATGCTGTTAAATACTTAAAAGATTCTATAGTTAAAGCTTATGGTAAAAAAGGTGAAAAGATAGTTAACATGAACTATGCTGCTGTTGATGCAGGAATAAATGCTTTAGTTAAAGTTGAAGTTCCAGCTTCTTGGGCAAATGCTGTTGATGCAGATAAAGAAGAAGTTAAAGAACCAGAATTTATAAGAAATATATTAAGACCAATGACTGCACAAGAAGGTAATAACTTACCAGTAAGTACATTCAATGGTATAGAAGATGGAACATTCCCTTGTGGTACTTCAGCTTATGAAAAACGTGGTATAGCTGTTGATGTTCCTGAGTGGGTAATGGATAACTGTATCCAATGTAACCAATGTTCTTTTATATGCCCTCATGCATGTATAAGACCAGTTTTAGTTACAGAAGAAGAATTAGCTAATGCTCCAAAAGGATTTGAAGCTAAAAAAGCATTAGGTAAAGGATTAGAAGGATTAAAATATAGAATCCAAGTTAGTCCACTAGATTGTACAGGATGTGGAAACTGTGCTGACATATGTCCAGCTAAAGAAAAAGCTTTAGTTATGAAACCAATAGATACTCAACTTGATACAGAGTTAGATAACTGGGCATTTGCAGTAAATCCTGAAGAGGTAGCTCCAAAAGTTGATGTTATGCCTGCAAACACTGTTAAAGGAAGTCAATTTAGACAACCATTAATGGAATTCTCAGGAGCATGTGCTGGATGTGGAGAAACTGCATACATCAAGTTAGTTACACAATTATATGGAGATAGAATGATGATATCTAATGCTACTGGATGTTCTTCTATATGGGGAGCTTCTGCACCTTCAACTCCTTATACTTGTAACCATGAAGGCAAAGGTCCATCTTGGGCAAACTCTTTATTTGAAGACAATGCTGAATACGGATTTGGTATGTACACAGCTGTTAAACAAATAAGAGGAAAAATAGTAGATGCTATGACAGAATTAGTTTCTATGGATATCTGTGAAGATGCTAAAGCAGTATTTACAGAATGGTTAGATTCTAGAAATGATGGAGAAGCATCTAAAGTAGCAAGTGCTAAAGTTGTTGAATTATTAGAAAAACCAGCTTGTGATTGCACAGATGAAAAAGCTAAAGAATTAGTAAAAGCTATAAGAGATAGAAAAGATTATCTAGTTAAGAGATCTCAATGGATACTAGGTGGAGACGGTTGGGCATATGACATCGGTTACGGTGGATTAGACCATGTTCTTGCATCTGGCGAAAATGTAAATGTACTTGTATTTGATACAGAAGTATATTCAAATACAGGAGGTCAAGCTTCTAAAGCTACTCCAGCTGCTGCTATGGCTAAATTTGCTGCAGCAGGTAAACAATCTAGAAAGAAAGACCTAGGTATGATGGCTATGACTTACGGAAACGTATATGTAGCTCAAGTTGCTATGGGTGCTGATAAAAACCAATTTATCAAAGCTGTTCTAGAAGCTGAAAAACATGATGGACCATCTTTAATAATAGCTTACGCTCCATGTATAAACCATGGATTAAAAGAAGGTATGGGAAGAACTGTAGCTAACGAAGCACAAGCTGTTGCTTGCGGATACTGGCATTTATACAGATTCAATCCAGAAGTAAAAGCTGAAGGTAAAAACCCATTCACTTTAGATTCTAAGGAACCAACTGCAAGCTTCAGAGATTTCATACTTGCACAAGTAAGATACTCTGCTATAGCTAAACAATTCCCAGAAGAAGCTGATGGATTATTTGCAAAAGCTGAAGCTGATGCTAAAGAAAGATACGAAGGATATAAAAAATTAGCTGAATAATAATTAAAATATTATAATGCTTATTTAAGATATGATTTGATAATAATTAGGGATACTATTAAAAAATAGTATCCCTTTTTTATTTATATCAAACTGTGAGAATTAAGATTTTGTTTCGGTATATTGTCTATGTTTTTTAGGAGTATTTTAGGAAGAAATATACCTGTTTTGTTGCGATAAATAATATAATTGTTTCCAAATTCATTTATCATGTCTTTTTCTTCTTTTTTTGCTAATCTATAATATACAATTACTAGTATAGACCACATAATTTTTCAAAACTGATGTTATTATTTCAAAGTTATATAACATCAACAGTTGAATCTTCAATTGATGAATATCTTCATCAACAATTTAATGCTTCAATCCATGAAAAATCTCTTGCAGAAATACTTACTTCACTTTCTACTATTGTTGCAGAACTATTTCAACAAGGAGTGGAAGAAGGCATATTTAAATGTGAATATACTTTAGAAGTATCAGAGATAATTTTATCTGTTTTTACTTTTTTACTTGACCCAGGTATTTTTTATTGGAATAAAGAGGAGAAAAAACGCAAATTAGAAGCATTAAGTTTGATTTTAGAAAGAAGTCTAATGGCACCAAAAGGAAGGTTTAATTTTTTTATAAGGGATTTTTAAATTATTTAATTATTAAATAATATTTATAATATAGGAATTTATATTTTATATTCAAATATAAGTATTCATTTTTGTGATTTAGCTTTGAATCTATCATTTTAAAAGAATCTATATTTAGTATAAAAAATATATTAAAGATAAAACACTATATAATAGTATAGATACAAAAGAGTATCCCATTTAAGATTTTTAAAAATCATCTTGAGATACTCTTTTTGTATATATAGAAAAAGAGTATTTTATCCTACAAAGATTTGTGTCCAGTAAATTGAACCACCACTTTTTTGTGCTACTCCAACACCTATTTTACTGTAATTTGGATTTAATATATTTTTTCTATGACCTTCAGAATTCATCCAAGCATTTACAACTTCTTTTGGTGTTTTTTGTCCCATTGCTATATTTTCACCAGCTGTTTTATAGCTTATCCCAAACTTTTTCAACATGTCAAATGGAGAACCATAAGTTGGAGAATTATGTGCAAAGTAGTTGTTGTCAATCATATCTTGAGATTTTTTTGTAGCGACATTTGATACATCAGCATCAAGAGTAAGTGGATTTAATCCAGCTTTAGATCTCTCTACATTTACTAAATCAACAACTTCTTTTTGGTAAGCTGAAAAATTTCCAGTTGTAGAGCCTGAATTGTTATTATCTTCAGGTTTATTAGATTCTGAGTTATTATTATCTTCAGGCTTATTATTAGAGTCTGAATTGTTGTTGTCCTCAGGTTTATTAGATTCTGAGTTATTATTGTCTTCAGGCTTATTATTAGAGTCTGAATTGTTGTTGTCCTCAGGTTTATTACTATCTTCAGGCTTATTAGTAGAACCTGAATTGTCATTATCTTCAGGCTTAGTAGAGTCTGAGTTATTATTATCCTCAGGTTTATTAGTAGAACCTGAGTTATTGTTGCCATTAGGCTTGTTAGTAATATTACAATTCTTGTCATTGTGATTTTTATCTTTACAAGAATTATCTTTGTCAGGTTTAAGTTCTGGTTTTACAGAACAATTTGGTTTTGCTGAAAACTTAAATTTAGCATTAGTATATACTAAATTTTTATTACTTATATTCATATTATTTTCAAGTGACGAAGCACTTGCAGTAACAGCACTGGAAGCTGTTGCTAAGGTTAACACTCCTAAAGCTAGTATAGTTTTTAATTTTGTTGGTATATTTTTTCTCATTATAAACACCTCTCAATCTAAAAATTCTAAAAATGTTACTAAATTGTAACCTTTAGTGTAGGGGGTACCCGTGCATTTATACTAACATAGAATCAAGTGTTTTTTTACTGTAAAGATATGTAAATAAAATATACCTGGAATAAATAGGTATATTTTATGATGTTTGATAATTTTCATCATTAATCTGCATAGTATGGAATAACTGCTTTAGAAGAAATAGTGTTTTTATAATAATTCTATGATGTAAAATTCTGGTTGTGGTAAATTTTTTTTATAGTTAGTGATATTTATTTAATATATACTTTGAAAATCAGTAAAAAAAGTATCTTTAATTAGATTCTTGAAAATAGAAAAGTCATCTATCATAAATAGATGACTTTTTATATAATAAATTGTAGTTTGATTTAGTTTAATACATTAGTAATCCTAATGTAATTACAATGATTTCTGCTATTAATGAACCAACTGCAACCACAATAAAAGTTTCTTTAAAACCAGTTTTATGTGTTAATTTAGATAAACTCAAGAATGTAAGAAACACACCGCTTTGAGGTACTATTGTTAATATATTTGAAGCAATTGTAGCAACACGATGGATTAACTCTGGGTTCATACCAGTACTTAGATAATAATCTGCAAAGTTCGGCATTACTATTCCCAAAGCCCCAGAAGAGGAGCCTGTTATTGCTGACATTGTTGAAGTTAAAACAGTAAGACTTATAAGTGGACTTCCTGGTATTGACATGATAAGTTTACTGAATATATCAAAGCCTGGTGCAGCCATTATTACAGCTCCAAATGCAACAGCAGAAGATGTTGCAAAAATAGGTCCTATAGAACCACTAGCACCAATACTCAATGTTTGTATTTTTGATGATAAAAATTTACGGAATAGAAAAGCAGATAAAACAATTGCAACTATTAAAGCTATGTAAATTACATTTTTTTTCATAAACTCTGAACCAAAAGTGCTTCCAGATATTGCTATGACTACAAGTGACAATAGAGGAAAAATACTTGCAAAAAATCCTGGTAACTCTCTATCTAAAGATTCTTCTTCTACATCTGAAGTGTAAGTTGCATAAGTTTCTCCTTTCCTAAGACTCTTGTTTAAAGTATATTTCATGTATACTAGACCAAATACAGCACAACCTATACTTCCTGCAATACTTGGTATAGCTGCTGCAGTAAGAGATGTGTTTAGGTACTGAATAGGAATAACATTTTGAATAGCTGGTGTACCAGGAATCATAGTCATAGTAATTGTTGCAATTCCAAGCCAAAGAGGTATCTGAATAAGATTCCAAGAAATATCAAGTTTTTTAAATAGAGTTCTTGCAAGTGGAATAACTGCAAACATAACTACAAATAAACTTATTCCACCATATGTTAATATAAAACTTACTATAAATATAGCCACTAAAACTCTATAAGGGTGATTAGAACCAAATTTATTTAGAATAAAATCAGCTATAGATACAGTAGCTCCACTTTCCTCCATAAACTTGGCAAGTATAGAACCTAACAAGAATATTGCAAAGTAACTCATTATATAGTTTCCAAGTGCTCCCATATAATTATTTTTGTCAGCACCCAGCATTGATGTCACAACATCCATTTTATTTAAGAGAACAACTATCAAAGTTGCTATTGGAGCAGCTATAGTTATATGAATTTCTTTAACTGAAAAATATATAATAGCTATAATACCAATAATTATACCAATTGGTGCGATAATACTCATAAATATCCCTCCTTAGTAGAAGGACCTGAAGAATAAATTCCTCAAGTCCTAAATATGTAATAATTATTGTGCAGTATATCCTCCATCTAGTAGGCAAGCTTGTCCTGTAATTCCTTTAGCCTTATCACTAGCTAAGAACATTGCATAATCAGCAATTTCTTGAACATCTAGTAGACGTTTTTGAGGTACAAGTGGATATAGAACTTCTTCTAATACATTTTCTAGTGGTACATTACGAGTTTTTGATAGGTCATTAAATTGACCTCTAACAAGTGGAGTATCTACATATCCAGGGCATATAGCATTAACTGTTATACCTGAGTCAGCAGCTTCAAGTGCAGCAACTTTTGTTAGACCTATAAGTCCATGTTTAGCTGAATTGTAAGCAGCTTTACCAGCAAATCCAATTACACCATTGATTGAAGCCATGTTTATTATACGACCAAATCCTTGTTTTTTCATTATAGGGAATACTTTTTTAGTAGCTATAAAAGGTGCTGTTAACATTATTTTTATCATAAATTCAAATTTATCAGTTGGGAAATCTTCTATCATAGCAACATGTTGAAGACCAGCATTATTTATTAGTATGTCCAATCTTCCATATTTTTCTATAGTTTTATCTATTGCATGGTTAATTTCTTCTTCTTTAGTTACATCACACTTTACATTTGCACAATCATAACCTTCTTTTTGTAATTCTGATGTAACTTTATCTAGCGCTTCTTGATTTATATCAGAGAATACTACCTTAGAACCATTCTTCAAGAATGATTCAGCTATTTGTTTACCTATTCCACTTGCAGCTCCTGTTACGAATACAACTTTCTCTTTAACCATTTTTATTTCCTCCAATTTAATTTTATTTTTATATTAATTTTTTGTATTAATATTTTACATCTTTTAAATTTATTTTCTGATGTAATTTTGATTAATTTTAAATAATCGATGCCTCTTTATTTAATGAATCTGACAATATTAAAGGTGCTTCAGTAGCAGAAAGAACTTCGTCTAATGTGAAGATAGGATTTATTTCTATAAGAAGGAGTCCATCTGTAGTTACTTCTATAACTCCCATCTCAGTTACAATTAAATCTACAGCATTGGTTGCAGTAAGTGGGAGAGTACAGTTATTTAATATTTTTGCTGAACCTTTTGAAGTGTGTTCCATTGCTACAATGACTTTTTTTGCTCCAGTTACTAAATCCATAGCTCCACCCATCCCAGGAACCATTTTACCTGGAATCATATAATTTGCTATGTTACCATATTTGTCAACTTGGAGTGCTCCAAGAACAGTTATATCTACATGACCTCCTCTAATTATTCCAAAAGAAGTGGCACTATCGAAAAAACAACCTCCATGAAGGATAGTAACTGGCTGACCACCAGCATTTACAATAGTTTCATCACTTGAATTTCCACTTTCAGCTGGTCCTAGACCTAGAAATCCATTTTCAGATTGTAAAATAACGTTTACCTCATCTGGAATATAATTGGCTACTTTGGTTGGTAAGCCTATACCAAGGTTTACAACAGCTCCATCCTTTAATTCCTTAGAGACTCTGTTTGCAATATATTCTTGTATTTCTAATTTATCCATTATAAATTACCTCCTTCAACGATGTAATTCACAAAAATACCTGGTGTAGTAACTTCATTTGGGTCGATATCACCTATTTCAACAATTTTGCCTGCCTCGACTATTGTAATATTAGCAGCTGAAGCCATTAAATTATTAAAGTTATTCATAGAACCTTTGTAAACTAAGTTACCTGCTTTATCTACCTTTGAAGCAAATAAAAGAGCAACATCAGCATGAATTGGTTTTTCAAGAAGATATTCTTTACTATCGACAACAATCTTTTGCTTTCCTTCTTCTATAAGAGTACCAATGCCAGTTGGTGTTAGTATTCCACCTAAGCCATAACCAGCTGCACGAATTTGTTCAGCAAGAGTTCCTTGAGGAACTAATTCAACACATGTTTCATTATCATTCATCTGTCTTCCTGTTTCTTTGTTTAATCCTATGTGAGAGGCAATTATCTTTTTGAACTGCTTATTAACAACCATCTTTCCAACACCCTTGTCAATAAAACCAGTATCATTACAAACTAATGTTAAATCTTTTATACCTTTATCACATAAATAATCAATTAAATTTTCTGGGGAACCATTGGCCATGAATCCACCAACCATTACTGTATCTCCATCTTTGATGTGAGATAGAGCCTCATCAATGCTAACTATTTTATTCATATTTCCTCCTATCGTGAAACTATCATTGCTATTCCTTGACCACCACCAATACAAAGTGTTGCAAGGCCAGTTTCTACTTTACGTTTTTGCATTTCATAAATAAGGGTTACAAGTACTCTAGCTCCACTTGCTCCTATTGGATGTCCTAGTGCTATTGCACCACCATTTACATTTAGTTTAGACGAATCTATTTGAAGTTCATTTTTAACTGCAAGTGCTTGTGCCGCAAATGCTTCATTCGCCTCTATCAAGTCTATATCGTTAATATTAAGACCTACTTTTTCTAGTGCTTTTTTAGTTGCAGGAATAGGACCAGTTCCCATTATTTCAGGTTCTACACCAGATGATGCATATGATTTTATTGTAGCAAGCGGCTTAAGCCCAAGTTCATCTGCTTTTTGTTGACTCATTAGTATCATCATTGCTGCACCATCATTGATTCCTGATGCATTTCCAGCTGTTACAGTACCATCTTTTTTAAAGGCAGGTTTAAGCTTGGATAGTATTTCAGATGTCATGCCTAATTTTGGATATTCGTCTGTATCAATAGTTTTAATTTCTCTATGATTTATTGCAGCTTCTACTGGAACAATTTCGTCTTTAAAACGATTGTTTTTTATAGCTTCTTCAGCTTTATTTTGGCTTTCTAGTGCTATTTTATCTTGCATTTCCCTTGTAATTCTAAATTTATCAGCAACATTTTCGGCAGTAATTCCCATATGATATTGATTGAAAGCATCTATAAGACCATCTGTTAGCATACTATCTACCATAGTAACATTGCCCATTTTACTACCAAAACGAGCAGTAGGAATAATGTAAGGTGATTGACTCATATTTTCAGTACCACCTGCAATTACTACATCATTTTCACCAGCTATAATTGATTGAGCTGCTAGTTGAATACTTTTAAGTCCTGAACCACATAATTTATTTACTGTGTAACTTGGTACAGAACTCGGTATACCTGAGTTTATGGCAATTTGCCTAGCAACATTTTGTCCAAGACCTGCTTGTAGAACATTTCCAATTATCACTTCATCTATCTCAGATAAATCAAGTTTTATACGTGATATAGCTTCCTTAACAGCTACAACTCCAAGTTGAACAGCAGAAGTATTTTTAAATACGCCACCAAAGTTTCCTATAGGTGTTCTTACTGCTGATACAATTACTACATCTTTCATGTTTAATAGTTCCTCCTTGAATGATTATTTGAAATTTTCTGAATAAAAAACTTTGAAGAACACTATAATAAATTACTTATAATACAAGCTTGTTTTTAAGTAGTTTAATTATTTTTATTCCTAATGCCTTAGGTTTTCCTCTTTCTAACTATAGATTACGGCTAAAAATGTGTTTTGTCTAAGTCTAATTTTTTATACAACATATAAGGAAAATTTATAGGATAAAAATTTAGAATATATATATAGGAATATTTTGTTAAAATATTAATGAAATTATTTCGCTTTTCTTATAAAATGTTCTTATAAGAAAAAATATTAATATCAACTATACTTGTAAGAAAGGTGGTTTGAAATGGATATAAAACAGTTAAAATATTTTGTTGAAATAGTGAAATCTGGTTTTAATTTATCAATTGCATCAAAAACTCTTCACATATCTCAACCAGCCTTAAGTCAAATTATAAAAACCTTTGAAGAAAATGAAAATGTATATTTATTTGAGAGATATAAAGGCAGGTTAAATGGCTTAACTCCAGCAGGAGAAAGATTTTATGTAAATGCAGAAAATATTATAAATGAATATAAAAATATGATGGAGGATTTGCGAGAAGATTCTGTTCAGTTTAAAGGGAAAGTTAGAATAGGAATACCACCACTTATACTTGGAATAGCTTTTTCTGATGTAGTTGCACAATTAGTTGCAAACAATCCAGACATAGAATTTGATATAGTAGAGAAGGGGGCATATGATTTAAGTAGAATGCTTATTTTGCAGGAATTAGATTATGCAGTTCTTTTACATCCACATAAAATTGATAGGAGTGTAGTAACAGAACATGTACTTCAAGAAGACGAACTTACAGCATTTTTAAATATAAATCATCATCTCGCAAAGAAAAATAAAATAGATTGGAATGATTTAAATGAAGAACTGCTTGCAATATTTAATCCTACATTTATGATACATCATAAATTAATGCAAAAATTTACTGATGAAAAAGTTAAACTTAAGAGGTATATTATGTCTGGTTCTTGGGATTTCTTGTTGTTGTCAACTACAAACTCTGACTTTATAACTATTTTACCATCACCAGTACACGATTTTTTTGAAAATAGTCAAATTATAGAAAAACCATTTAATGACCCTATCACATGGAAGGTTGTGTTATGTAGACCTAAAAAAGAGCGTTATAGTCATGTAGATGAACATGTATTTAAATTTATTATAGATTTCTTTAGTAAAAAGAATCTATGATTTGTTATTTTAATAACAAATTATAGATAAAATAATTAAGTTCAATTACAATAAACTATTAGTTTTTCAACTACATATTAATTAAGGGAAAATAAATTTTATATAATATATAAATAATTTAGAAGGTTATTAAAGTTACTTAATATATAACTTCATTAAATTCTATAACATATAAAATTTTTATTTTGAAATATATAAAAAGCAGTGAGTGTATTTATACACTCACTGTAAAATATTTTGTATTTTTATTTTAAAGTATTGATATTATCAAGTGTTATTAGAGAACTTTTTACTTATTATAGTTAAACTCATAACTGTTAAGAAGATAAGTAAGCCAGGAAATACAGCTAAATATAACTTATCAAAAATATGTCTTTGAGCATCTTGAAGCATGTTACCCCATGATGCAAGAGGTAACTGTATACCAAGTCCTAAAAAACTAAGTGCAGATTCAGTTAAGATAGCATTTGCAATATTTAATGAACCAGCAACTGTGATAGTTTCTTTATAGAAGCCTTAGGAGCTAGATAAGTATTTAATACAATTAAAACTAAAAAACTTGGAATACTCATAAGCATGTCTACTAATCTCATCAAGAACTGGTCTAGTTTCCCACCAATATAGCCACTAATAACACCTACAGCAGTACCAAATACTATAGAAATAAGCATTGATAAGATACCAACACTAAGTGAAATTCGTCCACCATAAAGTGTTCTAGCAAAGTAATCTCTTCCTAGTTCATCTGTACCAAAAATATGTTTTAACCTAGGTTCTTGAAGTTTAGTAGTAGTATCATAGAGAGATATTCCATCTCCAACAAACCCACCATCTGGATGTAAGTTCTATACAAGATGTCCTTATTGTAAGGAAATATGTAAAATAGAAGTGCCAGCTTTAAAGGAAATCTCAAAAAATCATATGGTTGCATGTCACTTAGTATAGAGGTTTTCAAAACTAAATTTGGCGTATATAATAAGAATAATAGATTAAAGTAAATATTTTATAATTACATGTAAAGTGTAATACTATCAATATTAAGATAGTTAATATATAAGTCTAATCTATAAATTATATATTGAAAAGAGATGTAGATATGTCAATTTTAGTAACTTTATTAGGTTTGTTGGTCTGTACAATAATTTCAACTATACTTAGTAAAAAATGGAGCAATATTCCTCTTGCAATTTATCAAATTGTATTAGGTGTTTTATTGTCTATTTTACCATTTAAATTTTCCTTTTCGTTTAGTCCAGATATATTCGTAATATGTGTCATAGCTCCACTATTATTTAGTGAAGGTCAAAATGTATCAAGAAGAGAATTATTAGAACTTAGAAGACCAATTTTACTTCTTGCATTTGGACTGGTTTTAACAACAGTATTTGCAGGTGGGATTTTTATACATTTTCTTATTCCTGAAATGCCACTATCAGTTTCATTCGCTTTGGCAGCAGTAATATCTCCAACTGATTTAGTAGCAGTAAAATCAATTACACAAGGTTTAGATTTTCCTAAAAATATGATGAATATACTTGAAGGAGAATCGCTATTAAATGATGCTGCAGGGGTAGTGGCATTTAAAGTTGCAGTACTTGCTACCGTTACAGGCTTTTTTTCAATAAAAGAAGCAAGTATTCAATTTTTGATTACTGCATTTGGAGGAATAATAGTAGGAAGTATTTTAGGATATATAATCATAAAAATAAGACTTAATTTGCACAAGTGGAATTTAGAAGAAATACCAATGGTAATAGTCATACAGATAATGACTCCACTTTTTGTGTATTTTGTGTCAGAAGAGCTAGGGGTATCTGGAATTTTAGCAGTTGTAATGGCAGGTATAGCCCATGGAATCGAAAAAGAACATTTACAAAATACAACAACTAAATTGAGAATAATATCAGATAATACATGGTATGTTTTGGAGTATGTACTGAATGGGTTTGTCTTTACATTACTTGGTTTTTTGTTGCCAGGTATATATCAAGGAATTATCACTAACAACGAAGATATAGCATTAAATTTAACTTTTATTGCTATTTTAATTGTAGTTATATTATTTATTATAAGATTTGTATGGGTGTATTTATGGCACAGTTCTTTTATAAAAATCAAGAAAAATCCTTTAAATAATTTCTTTACAGGTTTTTTAGGATTTAAGAATGAAGAATTTGAAAAAGATGATACTTCTAGATGGAAATATTCATTAATAGTTGCTACTTGTGGTGTTCATGGTACATTTACACTTGCAACTGCTCTATCTATACCATTTTACCTAGACAATAAAGATATGTTTCCAATGAGAGATATTGTTTTGTTTATATCATCAGAAGTCATACTTATAAGTTTATTACTCGCAACAGTTTTATTGCCAGTACTATTAAAAAAGAATGTACAAAAGTCAGAAGACTTATTGTCTGATAGAGAGGCATATAAATTAATTTTAAAAGAAGCTATTTTAAAACTTAGCAATGAAAAAGCGCAAGAGGTACAGCCAGTAATACATGATTTAAATGAGCAGCTAGTAGATTTAGAAAAGGGTATATTAAATATTCCAGATAACAAAATTATAAATATGATGATTGCAGAGGCAGATAATCAAGGCTTAATAGCTGTTCATAAATTATTGAATGATGGAAAAATTTCTGGTAGAGCATTTGAGTTATATAGATTTTATATTACAAAATCGAGAAAATCTGTCCAAAAATCAATATTTAAGATTGTAAAATTAAAAATAAGTATGTGGATTATAGATAGAAAGGTAAAAACAGAAGTAAAAGAAAAGATTACAAAAATAATATCTGAAAATAAGGAACTAATTAAAGAGTTTCACCATGCATATGCACTTTCTACAAAGACAGCTATATCATTTATAAATAAAAATATTAATGAAGATAATAGGCATGAATCATTAATAGTAATTAGATTTTATAATCGTTATCTAAATTGGCTAACTAGAAAAATTCATAATGATGAGAAATTTGAAGCAAAAGTAGTATACTATAGATTAATGGCAATACAAAGTGAAAGAGATAGTATTCAACAACTAGTTGAAACCAAACAAATATCAAGAGACGTAGCTAAAGAACTATTGGAAAATATTCTCTATGATGAAATGATGATGATAGAATGAAAAAAATAAACTGTATAGGATTTAAATTTTATTGGTACTAAAAAATAGGAAACAGTTTTCAATAATTGCTTGACATAGATATCCATTTATAATAGAATAAAGCTATAAATTGAATACAATATTTATGAGCGTTAACAAATTGGATTGTTACTGGGAAGCAGGCAATACCTAAGTTAGGATATACAGGTGAATTGTATCTTAATTTAGGTGTTTTTTTATGAATAAGGGAAATTGTATTTTGGGAGAGATATTGATTATGATTATTCAACAAATTTACAATAATAATGTTGTGTTAGTTTTAGATGAAAACCAAAAAAAAGAATTAATACTAACAGGATGTGGAATAGGATTTCAAAAAAAGAAAGGTCAAGAAGTAGATAAAAGTAAAATTGAAAGAACCTTTGTAACACAAGATGAAAGTTTTATAGATAAAATTGGAAAATTAGCAAGCCAGGTTGATGAGAAGTTTTTTGAAGTGAGTACAGAGGTAATTGCTCATGCAGAAGGCATTTTAAATACTGAACTTTATGAGTACATATATGTAGCACTTACTGACCATATTGCATTTGCAATTAAAAGATATCATGAAAATATAAATATAAAAAATGATTTACTACATGAAATAAAAAGAATTCACAAAAAAGAATACGAAATTGGAAAATGGGCTGTAGATTATATAAATAAAGAATTTAATGTAGAGTTTCCTTTAGATGAGGCAGGATTTATAGCTATGCACATAGTAAATTCAAATTATAAAGGCAGTTCAAAGGAATCCCTGTTAATTACTAAAATTGTAAAAGACATACTAAATATTATAAGATATTATTATAGAGTTGAGTTTAAAGAAGATGATATAAATTATGATAGACTTCTTACACACTTAAAATTTTTTGCAAATAGATTAGTAAAAAGAGAGGAAATCAATGATACTAATAATGATATTGTAGATATAATCAAGATAAAGTATGAAAAAGACTATAATTGTGCATATAAAATAAAGACACATGTAGAGAAAAACTATGAGTACTATGTAAGTCAAGATGAATTATTATATTTAACACTACATATTAAAAGAGTCATATCTGTGTTGAATTCATGATAAACATACTAAATAAATATAAATTCAATATCGGTGTTTAAGATATTATGTAAAATTTAATAGCAATATAATAATTTTAAAACATTAAGATTGTTACTGATAATGCAGGCAAGACTTAGGTTTATAAAAAAATTATAACAGTTTATTTTTAATTCTAAAATTAGGTTGATATAGGTTTATTTATATTAACATGAGGTTTATTTTTAGGATTAAAGTTACTAGTGTAATTTTTTATAAACTTAAGTCTTTTTTATTTAAAAAATATAAAATAATAAGGAGATAGAAGTAAATGAAAAAAATATTTGGTGTTTTACAAAAAGTAGGAAAATCTTTAATGTTACCAGTTGCATTACTTCCAGCAGCAGGTATATTGCTTGGTGTAAGTAATGCTTTAGCAGGAGATGCGTTACTTGCTCATTTTCCAGCACTAGCAAATCCTACATTCCAACTTATAATAAGTATAATGGAAAGTTCAGGGCAAATCATATTCAATAACTTGCCACTTATATTTGCAGTTGGTGTAGCCGTGGGTCTAACCGAAGGCGAAGGTGTAGCAGCATTGGCAGCTATAGTAGGTTTTTTAATCCTTAATACGTCTATGGGTGTTATGGCAGGTGTCACAGAAGATATGATAGATAATTCTATGTATGCAAGTATTGTTGGAATACCAACAATTCAAACAGGTGTATTTGGTGGTATTATAATAGGCATAGTGGCTGCTTATCTTTATAAAAAATTTTATAAAATTGAACTACCTCAATATTTAGGTTTTTTTGCAGGTAAAAGATTTGTGCCTATTGTTACATCATTAACAGCAATAGTAATAGGAATTATATTATCATTTATTTGGCCACCAATACAAGAAGGATTACTTAGTTTTTCAAAAAATGTTATAGAAGCAAATCAAACATTAGCAGCATTTATGGAAGGGTCTTTAGAAAGGTTATTAATACCATTTGGTTTACATCATGTTTTCCATAATCCATTTTGGTATCAATTTGGAGAATATGTAAACAAAGCAGGTGAACTTGTAATGGGTGACCAAAAGATATTCTTTGCTCAACTTAAAGATGGAGTAAATTTCACAGCAGGTACTTTTATGACAGGGGCGTTTCCGTTTATGATGTTTGGTCTTCCAGCAGCAGCACTTGCTATGGTACATGAAGCAAAGCCAGAAAAGAGAAAATTTGTAGCAGGAATAATGGTATCAGCTGCACTTACATCTTTTTTAACAGGAATAACTGAACCAATAGAGTTTGCATTTTTATTTGTTGCACCAGCATTATTTGTAGTACATTGTTTGTTTTCAGGTTTATCATATGCAGTAATGCAACTATTAGGAGTTAAAATCGGATTCACATTTTCAGGAGGATTAATAGATTTCTTGCTATTTGGTGTACTTCCTAATAGAACTCAATGGTATCTAGCTATTTTAGTAGGTATTGGATTTGCAGTATTATATTATAGTGTGTTTAGATTTATGATAAGAAAGTTTAACCTAAAGACGCCAGGAAGAGAAGATGAATCAGAGTCTAATGTGGAGACTAGTGAGATTTCAAAAGATGAGTTAGCATCAGAAATACTAATAGCTTTAGGAAATAAAGAAAATTTAAAAAGTTTAGATGCTTGTATAACAAGACTTAGATTAGTTGTAAATGATATAGATAAAGTGGATAAAGAAAAGTTGAAATCACTTGGAGCAGCAGGTGTAATGGTTATTGGAAACAATGTCCAAGCTATATTTGGTCCAAAATCAGATGCAATAAAATCTAATATAAAAGATATAATAGAGGGAAAAGTAAAGATTGAAAATACTGATATTAAAAATATAGATAAAAAGAAAATGGAAAAAAATAATAACACAGAAAACACTAATATAGGTAATACTTTGGTGGAAGAAGAAATTTATTCATTGACAAATGGAGAAATCTTAGGTATAGAAGAAGTTCCAGACTCTGTATTTTCAAGTAAATTAATGGGCGATGGTTTTGCAATTAAATCTGATGATGGATTAATTTATTCACCAGTAGATGGAACTATTGGAGTTGTATTTCCAACTAAACATGCAATAATAATCAAATCTAAAAAAACTGGAGTAGAAATACTTATACATTTAGGTATAGAGACTGTAAACTTAGAAGGAAATGGGTTTGATGTATTTGTAAATGTAGGAGATGAAGTTAAATCGGGTGATAAACTGGTTAATATGGATTTAGAATATATTGAAAAAAATGGTTTATCAACAATAAGCCCAGTAGTATTTACTAATTTAGAACAAAATCAAAAACTAAACATTAAAAAGGGAAAAGTCACAGCAAAAGAAAGTAATCGTGTAAGTATATTAAAAGAGAGTATTGAAAAAATAGGATAGACACATCAGTATATATACTTAAAACTTGTATGAGTTTTAGTAATTATATAAGCATAATTTTAATTTATATATTTTAGTTTAATTAATAAAAATATATGATTTATATTTCAAGCAATTAGAGGTACTAGTATATCTATTTTACTAATACATCTAATTTTTCTTGAAATAAAATCTATAATAATTATTTATTCATCTAACAAATTACTATCTAAAGGGCTTTTATTGTTTAGATAGTTTTTAGGAGATACACCATAATACTTTTTAAATGCCCTTACAAAGCTAGAATAATCATTAAATCCACATTTACTACAAACTTCACTCATAAGATGTCCATTGGTTATTAATGATTTAGCTAAAATCAGTCTTTTTTGAATTATATAATTGTGTATGGATGTTCCAGTATGAGATTTAAATCTTCTCATGAGATAATATTTGCTTATAAAAAATTCAGATGCAATGCAGTCTATAGAAAGTTTATTCTCTATATTTAAGTTTATATAGTTTAATATTTTTTTTATAGTTTCATCATAAAATACATCTTCTACAGATTCTATGTTCTCGCTTTTTAAGAAAATTCTATTTAAAAATATCATAAGCTGTATGAACAAGGTATTTCTCAGTATTTCATTTCCAAATTCATTACTAGATTCAGAAATATTTATTTGCTCAATAAAAAGTTTGAGTGCTTCGATGTCATGTATCTTTAAACGCAATAGATTACATTTATTTTCTGTGGCTGTCTTAAAACATTTTTCTAAATCACTAGTATTATCACTGTTTTTTTTCATAAATTCTGGGCTAATCCATATTGCAATTCTTTCATAAAATACATTTGAATCTATAACTGGTTTGTGAATTTCATTACTACTAATAAAAAGTATGTCCCAAGGTTTTAGTTTATATGGAATTCCTTCAACAAAATAAGTTACATTTCCATCTATAAATATAATTATCTTATTAAAATCGTGATTATGGTATTCAAATTCTATGTCTTTTTTATCTCGGATACTAAATATTTTAAAATTATCATTTAAGTATCCAATTTTATTGTCTGTAATTTTCATAAAAGACCTCTCTTAGATTATATTATAGAGAATTATAGAGCATTTTTTACAATATTTCAAGCATTTTTAACCATTCACATAGTAAAAAATTCTTAATATAATATTACATGAAGTGTAATTTTAGCAAAAAGAGTTTAAAGGGAGGAAAGCATTTATGAAATTAAATGATATTATACAGGGGTTGGATATAATCAGTGTCAAAGGTGAATTAAATATAGATATTAATAGTGTACAATATGATTCAAGAAAGGTTACAGAAGGTACATTATTTGTATGTATAAAAGGATTTGTGTCAGATGGTCATAAATATATAAAAGATGCTATAAACAAAGGAGCAAAAGCTTTTATTGTTGAAGAAGATGTAGACATAAAAGGGTATACGTTTATAAAAGTAAAAAATACAAGAGAAGATATGGCAAAGATAGCTGATAATTTTTATAATCATCCATCACAAAAATTTAATGTTATAGGAGTTACAGGTACTAACGGAAAAACTAGTATAACTACTATACTAAATGAAATATTAACTTTGAATAAAAATAAAGTTGGTCTTATTGGTACTATAAAAATATTTGATGGTGAAAAAGACATTATTTCTAATTCAACAACTCCAGAAAGTATAGATTTACAATATCATTTTAATAATATGTTAAATAATGGATGTGATTACTGTGCTATGGAAGTTTCATCACACTCATTAGCACTAAATAGAGTTGATGAAACAGACTTTAAACTAGGAATATTCACAAACTTAACACCAGACCATTTAGATTTTCACAAAGATTTAGAAGACTATAGAAAAGCTAAAGAAAAATTGTTTTTTAAGACTACTATGGCAAACATAATAAATATAGATGATGATGGTGGTAAAAAGATATACGAAAATATAAAAGATATAGATGTCCCTTGTTACACATATGGAGTTGAAACTAATGCTGATTTTATGGCTAGAGATATAAAATCAGATTCAGATGGTGTATCTTATAGATTAATAACTCCTTCTTATGAAGAAGTTATATTTATACCAGTTCCAGGAATGTTTACAGTATATAATACTTTAGCTGTTATAGCTGCTTGTTATGTACTTGATATACCTAAACCAGTATATAAAGAAGGTCTTAGACTTTCTAATGGAGTATCAGGAAGGTTTGAAACTGTACCAAACGATAAAGGTATAAGTGTAATTGTTGATTATGCTCATACTCCTGATGCACTTGAAAATGTATTAAAGACAACACAACAATTTGCAGAAGGAAAAATAATTTCTGTATTTGGATGTGGTGGAGATAGAGATACTGAAAAGAGACCTTTAATGGGTGCTATTGGACAAAAATATTCTGATATATGTATTGTAACTTCTGATAATCCAAGAACTGAAGAACCAGAAGCAATAATAAAGGATATACTTGAAGGAATAGATAAGGAAAAGAAAAATTATCATGTTGTTGCTGATAGAAAGCAAGCTATAGAAGAAGCTATAAGTATGGCAAAGAAAGATGATGTTGTAATTATAACAGGTAAAGGGCATGAAAATTACCAAATAATAGGTAAGGTTAAGCATCATTTTGATGATAAAGAGATTGCTAATGAATGTTTAAGTAAAATGTAAGGTGAAAATTTAATAAAATATATATTTTAAGAATATAATATCAAAATTATTTTGATATTATATTCTTTTTATGTAGTGTACATTAATGCAAATTATGTTAGTAACCTTTAATATAGATAATATAATTTATTAAAATTGTATTATCTATATTAATTAATTTTTTATTGTAATAAAGTTGATAATTTTGTATAATTACAGTAAATATGGAAAAATAAGTATTGTCGCAAAATTGTTAAAATAATTGATATAAAATAATAATTGTATACATATAGATTCCAGAAAGGCAGGAAGCGTGATGTTGGGTGATGCAAAAAATAATAGGCAGGGTTTGTCCATAATTGCTATCATAAGTATCTTAGTAGTTACAATTTCCTGTTTGATTTATGGTTCAAAGTTGAATAAGACACTAGGTGAGGAAACGAATCAATATCTTTCAGAAATAGCAAATCAAAGTGTCAATGTGTTAAAAAAACAAATTAATGGCGATATAAAATTGTTACAATCAATTTCAATATATATTGAAGGAGAAGAATCTTTTGAATTGGACAATATTATTTCAATACTTAAAAGAGAATCTGTAAATAGTTCATTTAAAAGAATGGGTGTTATTCTACCAGATGGTATGGCATATACTACAGATGGTTATGTAGAAGATTTTTCTAAGAGAGATTATTTTTCCAAGTCAATGCAAGGAGAAGTAGTCATAACAGGTAAGTTAAAAGATGTAATAAAAGATCATAAAGACATTAATGTGTACTCTGTACCAATTTATAAGGGGAACAAGATTATTGGTGTTATATTTGCTACACATAGTACAAAGTTATATGAAAAGATACTCTCTGTACCAACTTTTAATGGAAAAGGATATTCTTATATAGCTAATAGTAATGGTGATATTGTTTTAAATCCAAGTAGCAAAAACGCAAACTCTAATATGGAAAATTTATTTTCATATATAAATAAAAGTAATACCTTATCAAAATCTACTCTTAATGATATGAAGTTAAATATAAAAAATTCTAAATCAGGTTCATTAAGTTATAATATGTCTGGAAAAGGATATTATTTAAGTTATGCTCCAATAGGAATTAATGATTGGTATCTTTTTTCTGAAGTTCCTAGAACTGCTGTATCTGAAAAATCATATGCTATTATAAAACTTACACTATCAGCATGTATAGTTTTAATTGTGATATTTACATCATTAATAATTTATATCTTGATTATGCAAAAAAAGAGTAAGGAAAGGTTAGAAGAATTTGCGTTTAAAGACAGTATTACAGGAATTGGAAATTCAAATAAATTTAATCTGGAAGGTGGTAAATTTTTATCCACTCATGAGAAAAAGAATCTAGTTTTAATTTATTTTGATATAGATAAATTTAAGTTAGTAAATGATAGATTTGGATATGAAGAGGGAGATAGAGTATTAAGAAAAATTGCAGAGATGATTGAAAATATGTTTAAAGAAGAGTCTGTATTTTCAAGAATTTCAAATGATAATTTTGCTATAATATTTGAAAAAAAGAAGGATAAAGAATCAGTTATAGAGATATGTGAAATTATGCGTAAAAAATTATCTATGATAAAAACTAGCTTAGATGTAGAACTTAATCTGATACCATCTATAGGAGTGTATTTTATTGAAGAGGGAGAAACAAATATATCTACTTGTCTTGATAAGGCTATGATTGCAAAGACTACAGTAAAAAGAAAATACTTAAAAGTGTATGAGATTTATGCTGAGAATTTAAAGGAAACTCTTATAGAAGAACGTGATATTGAGCAAGAGATGCACGATGCTTTAAAAAATGAACAATTTAAGGTGTATTTGCAACCTAAAATTGAATTATCTACAGGTAAAATAGTAGGTTCTGAAGCTCTTGTACGTTGGCAACATCCCAAAAAGGGATTAATAAGTCCAGGTGTGTTTATTCCTATTTTTGAAAAGAATGGTTTTATAACAGAATTGGATATGTTTGTATTTATTCAAGTTTGTAAAAACTTTAAACGTTGGGAAAATGAAGGCTTACCTAGATTTCCTATATCAGTAAATTTATCAAGAGTACATCTTGAAAATCCAGACTTTATAGAAAAGTTTGAAAACATTGCAAAAGAATATGATATTGAACCAAATTTAATTGAAATTGAACTAACAGAGAGTGCAATATTTGATAATACAAAAATGTTATTTAAAATAATGCAGAATTTAAAATCTGTAGGATTTAAAATATCTATGGATGATTTTGGCTCAGGGTATTCTTCTTTAAATATGCTTAAAGATATGCCAATTGATGTATTGAAATTAGATAGACAGTTTTTTATAACAGTAGAAGATACAAAAAAGAGTCAAATTGTGGTTTCAAGCATTGTTCAGATGGCAAAGCAACTTGATATAAAAGTTGTTTCAGAGGGAGTTGAAACCTTAGAGCAAGCAGAGTTTTTAAGATTTATAGGATGTGATATGGCTCAAGGATTTTTATTTGCAAAACCAATGCCAATAGAAGAATACGAAAAGTTGATATTAAATAGGAATGATATTGAAGGTATGAGTACAAATTAAAAAACTTAGTACAAAATGAAATAAAGATTTGTAAGAAGAGTGAACTTTGTATAGTCAAAGTTCACTTTATTTATGTAAAAATACTTTGGTATAAAAATATGAATTAGGTTTAGAGTATTACTTTACATTATATGGAGCATATAATATTTTCTAAAAGAGATATAATTTTTCCATGACTAGAAGTTTTTAATTTGAGTGTAGCAGTTTGTGAATATAAGAATATCAGCAATTATGTAAGTACTTAAGGGAGGAAAATTTTTGAGTAATATAACAATTAGGGAAATGGTAAATGATGAAAGAAAGCTTGTTTTGGTGGAAAGCGTATTTGGGATTACAGTAAAGTACTGTCATTGTTGACAATCATAATTTCTGTGGGAATACTATAAAAAAGAGAGCTTCTATTATGATTTTTAAAAATCATTTAGAAAAACTCTCTTTTTTATAAAATCTAAATAGCTATTATAATATAATAGAAGTTTCTATTATTCTAATTTTCTTATTGTAATACAATAGTTAAGATTGTAGATAAATAAGCATTTTAAACATTAAATCTAAATAATATTACATCTCCATCTTTAACTATGTATTCTTTACCTTCTAATTTAACTAATCCTTTTTCTTTTGCAGCTGCCATAGTACCATGTTCAACTAAATCATTAAAAGCAATTGTTTCAGCCCTGATAAATCCTCTTTCTATGTCAGAATGTATCTTTCCTCCTGCTTGAGGTGCTTTACTTCCAATCTTTATAGTCCATGCTCTGACTTCTTTTGGACCAGCTGTTAAGAATGAAATTAGACCAAGTAAGGCATAAGATGATTTTATAAGTTTATCAAGCCCTGATTGTTCAAGCCCTAATGTTTCTAAAAATTCTTTCTTTTCTTCAGCAGAATCAAGTTCAGAAATTTCTGCTTCTATTTGTGCACATACAACAACAACTTCAGCATCTTCTGTTTCTGCAAATACTTTAACTTGTTGAACATACTTATTACTTTCTCCATCATCTGCCAAATCATCTTCTGATACATTTGCAGCGTATATTACAGGTTTAGATGTAAGTAAATCTAATGAATTTACAAAGCTTTGTTCATCTTCTGTAAATTGCATAGTTCTTACACACTTACTATTTTCTAAAGTAGCCATGATTGAATTTAACAAATCAAGCTCAGAAACTAAAGTTTTATCAGCTTTAGCGGCTTTTTGAGTTTTATGAATTCTTCTTTCAAGAATCTCTATATCAGAGAAAATTAATTCTAAATTTATAGTTTCTATATCGCGAAGTGGTTCAACAGAACCATCTACATGTATAACATTTTCATCTTCAAAACATCTGACAACATGTACGATTGCATCAACTTCTCTTATATGTGATAAAAATTTATTTCCTAAGCCTTCTCCTTTAGAAGCACCTCTAACTAAACCAGCTATGTCACAAAATTCTATAGCAGTAGGAACTATTTTTTCAGAGTTGTACAATTCTTTTAGTTTATCTAATCTTTCATCTGGAACAGATACAACTCCAACGTTTGGGTCTATTGTACAAAAAGGGTAATTTGCAGATTCTGCGCCTGCTTGAGTTATTGCGTTAAATAGTGTGCTTTTACCTACATTTGGTAAACCAACTATACCTAATTTCATATTAATCGTCCTCTCTCTTATTCTTTTTATATTCTTTATATAACTTTAAACAATCAATCTATGGGATTGTAAAATTGTTTTAATTATAGACATACATATTGATTATACATCATATATATGAAGCTTGTAAACTAGACTTTAAAGCAGATTGCTCTAAATAACTTTTTATTTAAATTTAAATAAAAATATTACTTTTAGAAAATAATAAAAAGGATATAATTAAATAGAAGGTTTTTATATATAAGTATATACAATCAAAAAATGAATAAATTTCAATTTTAAAATTGATGTTTAAATAAAAAATAGGAGGTACATATGGTTAATACTAAGAAAATAATAAATTTAGGTAATAATATTAATTTGACTTTGATAAAAACAGAAAAGTTTAAATCAAATCTTATAAGTTTGTATGTTCAGAGATTGTTGGATAAAAAAGAAACTACAAAAAATGCTTTGATACCATCAATAATAGCAAGTGGAAGTGAAAAATATCCTAGTGCCAGAGCAATATCCAATAAACTAGATGATTTATATGGTTCGTCTATGGGAGCTGATGCTGTAAAACGTGGAGAGCGTCAAGTACTAAGTTTTAAAATAATTAATATAAGTGAAAAGTATTTAGATGAAAATATATTTGAAGAAGTAGTAGAATTTTTTAATGAAGTAATAAATAATACACTTGTTGTAGATGGTGGATTTAAAGAAGAATATTTAAATATTGAAAAAGAAAATTTAAGAGATAAGATACAATCAATAATAAATGATAAAAAAGAATATGCACAAGATAAATGTATAGAAGCTATGTGTGGAAATGAAAGATACAGTATAAGTGAGTTTGGTTACGAAGATGAAATAGATAACATAACTTCAAAAGAGCTATATGAGCATTATAGAAATATACTTAAAACATCTCCAATAGACATAGTTGTAGAAGGTAATTTTGATGAAGATAAGGTTGTAGACATAATAAGTAAGAATTTAAAATTCGAAAGAGAAGATATTATAGATATACCAAAAGAAGATTTCATAAAACATGTAGATGAAGTAAAAGTAATAGACGAAAAAATGGAAATAACTCAAGGTAAATTAGTTATGGGGTATAGAGCAAATGTAGATTATGTAGATAATGATAAATATTATGCCCTTGTGGTCGGAAGTAATGTATTAGGTGGTGGTCCACACTCTAAACTATTTGTGAATGTAAGAGAAAAGGAAAGCTTATGCTATTATATTTTCTCTTCAATAGAGAAGTATAAAAGTATTATGCTTATATCATCTGGAATAGAAACTAAAGATTATGATAAAGCTGTAAAATTAATAAAAGAACAATTAGAAAGTTTAAAAGCAGGAGATATATCTGATGAAGAGTTAGAAAATAGTAAGCTTGCTTTAGTTAACTCTATGAAATCTATAACAGATAATATAGGTGGAATGTCTGATTTTGCTTTTTCTCAGTCTATGGCAAAGACAAATTCTGAAGTAGAAGACATAATATCTAGCATAGAGAAAGTTACTAAAAAAGATATAGTTGAGGCTGTAAAAGATATAGAACTTGATATTGTATACTTTTTAAGAAATTAATGGAGGAGATGTCTATGGAAAAAATAGTTAATGATATATTAAGAGAAGAAGTTTATTATGAAAAATTACAAAATGGCTTAGATGTATATTTTATGCCAAAGAGAGGCTTTACAAAAAAATATGCTATTTTAGCTACTAATTATGGTTCAAATGACTTAGAATTTATTCCAATAGGAGAAGATAAAAAGATTAGAGTAAATGAAGGAATTGCACATTTTTTAGAACATAAGATGTTTGAACAACCTGATGGAGGAGATGCTTTTGAAAAATTTTCTAAATTAGGTGTAAGTGCAAATGCATTTACTAACTTTACAATGACAGCATACTTATTTTCAGCTACGGAAAATTTTTATGAAAGTTTAGAGCACTTAATTGATTATGTTCAAACACCTTATTTTACAGATGAAAATGTTGAAAAGGAAAAAGGTATAATAGCACAAGAGATAAAAATGTACAATGATGATCCAGACTGGAATGTGTATTTTAATTGTCTAAAGGCTATGTATGTAAATTATCCTGCTAGAATTGATATAGCTGGTACAGTAGATAGTATATATAAGATAACTAAGGAAGAACTATATAAGTGTTACAATACTTTCTATAATCCAGGAAATATGGCTTTGTTTGTTGTAGGTGATTTGGATGTAGAAAAGGTAATAGATGTAACTAAAAAAGCAAACAATTATGATGTGGATAAACTTTCTAAGAATATAGAAAGATTTTATCCTGAAGAACCAGCAACTGTAAAGGAAAAAGAAGTTATAGAAAAGTTTCCTATATCTATACCTATGTTTAACATAGGTTTTAAAGATAATAATGTAGGTGTAAAAGGAAAAGAACTTTTACGTAAAGAAATTGTAACTGATATCCTTATAGGTATGTTATTTAAAAAGGGCAGTAAACTTTATGAAGATTTGTATATGCAAGGTCTAATAAATGAAAATTTTGGAGCTGGATTTTCATCTCAAGTAGACTATGCTTTTAGCGTAATTGCTGGAGATTCTAAGGAACCTAAAAAAGTAAAAGAGATAATTCTTGAATATATAGAAAGAGCTAAAAAAGAAGGATTATCTAAAGAGGAGTTTGAAAGAACTAAAAAGAAAAAAATTGGTTCATTTATTAAATGTTTTGATTCTATAAACTTTATAGGAAATAGTTTTATATCTTATATCTTTAAAGATATAAATATATTGGATTATTTAGATATTATTAAGGATGTTGCTTTTGAGGAAGTTGAAGAGAGATTAAAAGAACACTTTAAAGAAGAGTATTGTGTTATTTCTATTGTAGAACCTAAGTAGAACGTTTGAATATTACAAATAAGTAGCTAAAGGCCAAATAGTTAATTTTGATACTTGTTTTATTTAGGTAGCAAGTGATTTTGTTGAATATACTTATACAAATTAAGTTAGTAAAAATTAAATATTATTAATAAAAATTTGTAGAGAGATTGGTGTATAATATACACCAATTTCTTTGCTTGTAAATAATTTATGCATAATTTTGTTGAGACAGCATGTATAATATATTTTAAGTATTTGTAGAATCAACATCAATATGTTTTGTAGAATTAACATTAATATGTTATCATAATTTAGTATAATTACAATTAATTGTAAACATGGTGTATTGCTTTGGAAATATTTTAATTAAGATAAAGAGGTGGAGTTATGGATAGAGTAGCATTTACACTGTTTGGGATAGACATAATGTGGTATGGAATACTTATGGCTAGTGGCATGATTTTGGGAACTTTAATAGCAATAAAAGAGTCGAAAAGAGTTGGGCTTAAAGAAGATGATGTATTAAATATAGCTATCATAGCAATTCCTGTTGGATTAATATGTGCAAGAATATATTATGTTATATTTAATTGGAGTTATTATGCTCAAAATCTATTTCAAATACTTAATTTCAGAGGTGGCGGACTTGCTATACATGGAGGGTTAATAGGTGGAATCTTAGCTGGCTATATATACACTAAGTTTAAAAATATTAATTTCTTAAAAATGGCTGATACTGTCATACTTGGAATGCCTTTAGCACAAGCTATAGGAAGATGGGGGAACTTTATTAACGGAGAAGCTCATGGAGGTACAACTAATTTACCATGGGGAATAATGGTTGATGGAGTAAAGGTTCATCCAACTTTTCTATATGAGTCTATATGGGATTTTGGAATATTTATAGTTTTATTATTGTTTAGAAAAAATAAAAAATACGAAGGACAAGTTATAGTGACTTATATAACCCTTTATTCAATAGGAAGATTTTTTATAGAAGGACTAAGAACAGATAGTTTAATGTTAGGACCACTTAGAATGGCTCAAGTGATAAGTTTAGTTGGTGTTATTGGTGGTATAATAGCACATATTTATTTATCAAAGAGAAATAAAAGCAACAGTATTGAAGAATAATTTAAATATTAAGTTTGAAGGAGGTAGTTATGGAATTTCATCATGTATCAGTTCTTTTAAATGAATGTATAGAAAATTTAAAGATAAAACCAGATGGAGTATATGTTGACTGTACTATGGGTGGTGCAGGACATTCCAAAGAAATAGTAAAAAAATTATCAGATAAAGGATTATTTATAGGGTTTGACCAAGATAAAAATGCTATAAATACAGCAAGAGAAAGATTAAGTGAATATGAAAGCAGAGTAAAATTTGTTCATAGCAATTTTGAAAATATAAAAGAAGAATTGGAAAAAATCGGAGTTTATAAGATAGATGGTGTATTAGCAGATTTAGGAGTTTCCTCTCATCAACTTGATGAAGCTGAGAGAGGATTTTCTTATATGCAAGATGCACCACTTGATATGAGGATGGATGTTAGGTGTGAATTTTCAGCATATGATGTTGTAAACACTTATGCAGAAGATGAGCTAGCTAAGATAATTAAAGATTATGGTGAAGATAACTGGGCTAAACGTATAGCTAAATTTATAGTTGAGGAAAGAGTGAACAAACCAATAGAAACTACAGGTGAATTGGTTGATATAATTAAAAAAGCTATTCCTAAAAAAGCTAGAATAGATGGGCCTCATCCAGCTAAAAGGACTTTTCAAGCTATACGAATAGAAGTAAATAATGAACTTGGAGTAATTACAAAAATGATAAATGATGCTTCTTCTATAATGAATGAAGATGGTAGAATTTGTATAATAACATTTCATTCGTTAGAAGATAGAATAGTAAAGAATGCATTTAAATATCTCGCATCAGATTGTATATGCCCACAGCATTTACCAATATGTCAATGTGATAAAGAATCTGAAGTAAAAATAATAACTAGAAAACCAATATTACCTAGTGCTGAAGAAATAGAAGTAAATCCACGTTCAAGAAGTGCTAAATTGAGAGTAGCGGAAAAAATATAATTTATATAGTTTGAGAGTAAGGACTAGCAATGTAATAAAATAATAAACTTCTTAATTATAGTTAAAACCTATTATAGTTTTTATTAGAATAGAAAACAACTATGATATAATCGACAATATAGAAAAATATTTTCTGTTATAATATAACTAAAGTAGATATTAGGAGTGGAGAAAAATAGAGAATAAGCATAAAAAATTATTAATAAAAATTTGTATTATATTGGGGGTATTTGGTATTTACTTTTTTATACCTCCTGTTAAAAAAATGGTAAATCAGATGATATTTTATCTGAGTATGTTAAATCTAGATGCAATTAAGGAGTACATATTATCATTTGGAGTTTGGGCACCAATAATATCATTTGCACTTATGATATTACAATCAATAGCTGCACCTCTTCCTGCATTTTTAATTACTTTTGCAAATGCAGCCTTATTTGGATGGGTAAATGGTGCTATACTGTCATGGATTAGTGCAATGGCAGGTGCTGCAATTTGTTTTGTAATTGGAAGATTTTTAGGTAGAGATGTAGTTGTAAAACTTACAAGCAAATTTGCACTAGAAAGTATAGATGGTTTTTTTGATAAGTATGGAAAACATACGATTTTAATTGCAAGATTGCTTCCTTTTATATCTTTTGACCTTGTGAGCTATGCAGCAGGTCTAACATCCATGAGTTTTATATCTTTCTTTATAGCTACTGGAGTAGGACAATTACCAGCAACCATTGTATATTCTTATGTTGGTGGTATGTTGACTGGTGGAGCTAAAGTCATGATGACAGGACTTTTAATATTATTTGCTTTAAGTGTATTGATTTATATGTTAAAGAAAATATATAGTGATAAAAATAAATAAAAATTAGTGTAAAATCTATAGGTTTGAATTCAAGAATTAGTGAATCTATAGATTTTTTGTTGTGTATAGAAAAAATTACAAATAGATTGTGTAACAGTGTATTAATTTAGCGATGAAATTTTAAAGGAAGAGATATGATTAATAACAAATATAGTATAGAGGAAAATCTAAAAATCTATATTATCGGGGTGATAATTTGAAAAAAAATTATAAAATACATAATCTAAATGAATATAAAAATAAAAAAAAGAATAATTATAAAAAGAGAATTAATAAAAAAATAGGGGCTAAATGTATTTTATTGATTACAACTTTCGTAGTAATAATATTGAATCTATGTGGTTATTCAAAAATTTCAGAAATGAAATATGATATTCATTATTTACAAAAAGATTTAAGAAAAAAAGAGATAGTACTAGAGGAACTAAAGGCAAAAGAAACTGAAAAAACATCAATAAAAGAAATTGAGTTAAAAGCAAAGGAATTGCTCAATATGGACTATCCAAAAGATGGACAAATAAAGTATATAAATGTGGATAACTAGGGGGAATAGGTTTGAGAAAAGTAAAAAGGATAAGCAAAAAAAGACTGGTACTTGTTCTTGTTTTAGCATGTGCACTGTTTTTTTGCCTTGTTATTAGGACTGGATACCTACAACTTATGAAAGGTAATTGGTTAAGTACAAAAGCATTAGAACAACAAACAAGAGATATACCTATAGAGCCTAAAAGAGGAACTATATATGATAGAAACATGAAAGAATTGGCAGTAAGTGTAACTAAATATACAGTTTGGTGCAAACCTGTAGAAGTTGAAGATAAAAAAGAAGCGGCTGAAAAAGTGGCTGAAATTTTGGACGAAGATTATAAAGATATTTATGCTTTAATAAGCAAAAAAAATATGGCTCTTGTAAAGGTCAAAAGATGGATAGATGATGATAAGGCAAGTAAAATAAGAGATGCTAAATTAGGTGGAATATGGGTAGCAGAAGACAATCAAAGATATTATCCTTATGGAAATTTTGCACCATATGTAATAGGTCATACTTCTTCAGATGCAACAGGGATATCTGGTATAGAAATGCAATATGATAAAAAATTAAAAGGAAAAGCTGGAAAATTAATAGTAAGTACTGATGCTTCAGGTAGAGAAATTCCACAAGGTATGGAAAAATATTATGAACCTGTTCAGGGGAATGGTCTTGTATTGTCTATAGATGAAGTAATCCAACATTATACTGAAAAAGCAGTACAAAAGGCTTATGAAATAAATAATGCAAAGAAAGTCACTGCAATAGCAATGAATCCTAAAACTGGCGATATACTTGCTCTAGCATCAAAACCAGATTATGACCCTAATGACTCAAGAACGCCAATATATCCATATTATCAAGAAGAACTTGAAAAATATAGCGATAAAGACAAAATAAAGGGTTATTATCAAATGTGGAGAAATCCAGCAGTAAGTGATACATATGAACCAGGTTCTACATTTAAACTTATTACATCTTCCAGTGCTCTTGAAGAAGGAGTAATAAAAGATGGTGAGAAATTCACATGTACAGGTAGTGTAACTGTAGGAGGAAGAAAGATTAAATGTTGGAGACACTATAGACCTCATGGAACACAAGAGTTTAAACAAGCAGTACAAAATTCTTGTAACCCTGTGTTTGTTGAATTAGGAAGTAGATTAGGTGTTGGTAAAATGTATGATTATATAGAATCTTTTGGTCTTATGAATAAGACAGGTATAGATTTACCAGGAGAAGCTAAAGGAATATTGTATAATGAAAAAAATGTAGGTCCAGTTGAGTTAGCTACAATATCATTTGGTCAATCAATATCAGTAACTCCAATACAACTTATAACAGCTATATCATCAATAGCAAATGGTGGAGATTTAATGCAACCAAGAGTAGTAAAATCTTATACTGATAACAAAGGTAATATAACTGAGACAGTAAAACCAAAAAAAGTAAGAAATGTTATATCTAAAGAAACATCTAAAAAAATGTTAGAAATTGCAGAGTCAGTTGTAACTGATGGTGGAGGAAAAATTGCATATATACCAGGATATAGACTAGGTGGGAAAACAGGTACAGCTCAAAAGGTTATAGATGGTAAATATGCTCAAGGAAAATATATATGTTCATTCGTGGGAATAGCACCTTGTGATGACCCACAAATTGTAGTTCTTGCTATTGTTGATGAGCCAACAGGAGTAAGTGCATTTGGTAGTACTACAGCAGGACCTATAGTAAAAGAAATAATGAATGATTCTCTAAAATATTTAGGGGTCAAACCAGTATATAAAGAAGAAGAAAAAGCTGAATATGAAAAGAAACAAGTCAAAGTACCAGATGTAAGAAATTTAAAAATTGGGGATGCAGTGAAAGCATTAGAAGATGCGAAGTTAAAACCAAATTTAGATACAGATATAGAAATTCCAAAGGATACAAAAGTAAAGGATGTTTTTCCAAAACCTGGAATAAAAGTTAATGAAGATTCAAGTATAACACTATATTTTGAAAACTAAAAAGTAACAGATAATTAACATATATCCATAAACATCTTCAAAAAAACAGAAATATAGTATATAATTATAAAGTTAAGAGTTATCGTAGGCAATGTATATGTAACGGTATACATTGCCTTTTGTTGCTAAGATAATATAGCTAATGTTTTTATAAGGAGGAGTTTGAGAATGGAGTGCTTAACAATAAAGGAGTTAGTACTTGCAACTAATGGAAAGTTAATATATGGAGATTATAATGACTGTGTAAGTGATATAGTTATAGATAGCAGGGAAGCAAATGCACAAAATGCATTTGTAGCCATAGTTGGAGAAAATTTAGATGGGCATACCTTTATAAAGTCTGCATATGATAGTGGATGCAAAACTTTTATAAAAAATGAAAGTAATGGAATAAAATTAGAAAGTTCGGATATAAATTTAATAGAGGTAAAAGATACAACTTTGGCTCTAGGAAATATTTCCAGATATTATAAAGAAAAATTTGACATTCCATTTATAGGTGTTACAGGTAGTGTAGGAAAAACAACTACTAGAGATATGATATATGCAGCTATTTCTGCAAAATTAAACATCTTGAAAAATGAAAAGAACCTAAATAATCATTTTGGGGTTCCTTTGACTTTGTTTAATTTAAATAAAGAACATGAGTGTGCTGTAATAGAAATGGGAATGTCTGGATTTAATGAAATAAAGTATTTGGTGGACATAGTAAATCCTAAAATTGCAGTTATATCAAATATAGGATTGTCACACATAGAAAACCTAGGTTCACAGGAAGGGATTTTAAAGGCAAAGCTGGAGATTGCTTCAAATTTTGATGATACAAATACTTTGATTGTAAATGGCGATGATAAATTTTTATCTACATTAAAAGAAAAAGAGCATGTATATAAGTTAAAAACATTTGGATTTAAGAAAGATAATGACATTTATTGTGAAGATTATACTATGGAAGAAGATAGTTTGACATTTACATGTGTCATAAATGGAAAAAAAGAGGAAATATTTATACCAACAATAGGAGAGCATAATATATATAATGCTATGTCGGCGATATTAGTTGGCATGAGTTTAAATATTTCTTTGGATTGTATAAAAACAGGTTTAAAAAACTTCAAAGGGACAAAAATGAGATTAGATATAATAAAAAATGAAAGATTAACAATAATTAATGACTCATATAATGCCAGTCCAGATTCTATGGAAGCAGCCTTGAAAATACTTGGTAGATATAAAGGTAGAAAAGTAGCAATACTTGGAGATATGCTTGAGATGGGTGAAATTTCAGAGTATGGTCATAGATTAGTTGGAAAATCATCTATGAATAATACTGATATCATAATAACTATAGGTGAAAACTCAGTGTTTATTGGAGACGAAGCAAAACGATTAGGATTCGATTCATCCAATATATATCACTTTAAAAATAGAGACGATGTATTTAATCGATTAGATGAATTAATAAAAACAGGAGACACTATTTTAGTGAAAGGCTCAAGAGGCATGAAATTAGAAAAAATAGTTGAATATCTAAATAAATAAGCTTAAACTAATGAGTTGATTGACAAGGGAGAGGAGTTTTATGATGTTAGGAATAACAGAGCTTACGTACACCGCATTGATTGCGTTTTTGATAGTAATTATAATAGGACCAATATTTATACCAATGCTTAGGAAATTTAAATTTGGTCAGACAGTTAGAGATGATGGACCTCAAACACATCTAGCTAAGAATGGAACACCTACTATGGGTGGAATTATAATGATTGTTGCAATTCTAATAACTGGACTTACAAGAGTAAAAGTTAGTCATGACATGGCAGTAGGTCTTATATGTATTGCTGGTTTTGGTTTTATTGGTTTTTTAGATGACTTTATAAAAATAAAGCTAAAAAGGTCACTTGGACTAAAAGCATATCAAAAAATAATCCTTCAAGTTGCATTATCTTTTTATGTTGCTTTTTATCAGTATACATCGTCATCAAGTGCTTCGCAACTTATGATACCATTTACAGATTTTGTAATAAATGTTGGAATACTATATATACCAATAATGATGTTTATAATAGTAGCAATAGTAAATGCTGTAAATTTAACTGATGGTCTAGATGGTCTAGCATCAGGAGTGACTTTAGTTGTTTCTGTATTTTTTATGTTGTTTGCAAGTTCAGTTGCAGGCAATACAGAAGTTGCAGTTTTAGCAGCAGCAACTGTTGGAGCATGTCTAGGCTTTTTAGGATTTAATTCATATCCAGCTAGAGTGTTTATGGGAGATACAGGTTCAATGGCATTAGGTGGTGCGGTTGTAGCATTTTCAGTTTTAACTAATTCAGTGCTTATAATACCTATAATTGGAGGCATTTATTTTGCAGAAGCTCTATCAGTTTTAATTCAAGTTGGATATTTTAAAGTAACTAGAAAGAGATTCTTTAAGATGGCTCCAATACACCATCATTTTGAACAATGTGGTTGGCCAGAAACAAGAGTTGTATTTGTTTTTTGGATTATTACAGTTGTTTTAGCTTGGATAAGTATAATAGCAGTATTTTAGGCCTAGGGGGAATAAAAAATGGACTTAAGTGGAAAAAAAGTTTTATTAGTAGGGCTTGCAAAAACTGGTATATCTACAATTAAACATTTAGATAAATTAGGAGCAAGTATAATTGTAAATGATATTAAAGATGAAAATAAATTAAAAAACATACTTGATGAATTAAAATCTATAAATGACATAGAATACATATTAGGATGCCATCCAGAGGCTGTAGACGATGTAGATATGGTTGTAGTATCTCCAGGAGTACCATTAGACTTGCCATTTATTTTGAAGCTAAAAAATTCAGGCAAGTATATAATTGGTGAGGTAGAATTAGCTTTTAAATTGTCAAATAATCCAACTTTTATAGGGATTACAGGTACAAATGGTAAGACAACTACAACTAGCTTAGTAGGAGAAATTTTTTCAAGTGCCAAAAAAGATACATATGTAGTTGGTAATATAGGGAATCCTGTAATAGATACTATAGAAACTTCAAATGAAGAATCTATACTTGTAACTGAACTGAGTAGTTTCCAACTTGAAAGTGTGGATGAATTTAGACCTAAAGTAAGTGCAATATTAAATATTACAGAAGATCATTTAAATAGACATCATACTATGGAAAAGTACATAGAAGCTAAATCAAAAATATTTATGAATCAAAATGATGAAGATTTTTGTATATTAAATTATGATGATGAAATAGTGAGAGGCCTAGCTGATAAATGTAATGCCAAAGTAATTTACTTTTCAAGAACTCATAGAGTAAATGGAGGAGTATATTTAGAAAATAATGACATAATAATAGATATAGAGGATAAGATTAAGTTTCTAAATAAAGATGATGTAAGTTTGCCTGGAGGCCATAATTTAGAAAATTGTATGGCAGCAATAGCAATAGCATATGTTTGTAAAGTAGATTTAGAAGTAATAAAAGATGTATTGATGACATTTAAAGGAGTTGAACACAGACAAGAGTTTGTAAGAAACTTAGATAATGTAATATATGTAAATGACTCAAAGGGAACTAATCCAGATTCTACTATAAAAGCTGTACAGTCTTATAATAGACCAATAGTGCTTATAGCAGGAGGAATGGATAAGGGAAGCAACTTTGATGAACTTCTTGAAATTGCAAAATCATATGTTAAATCATTAATCTTATTAGGAGAAACTGCACCAAAGATAGAAAATTGTGCTAAAAATAAAGGATTTAATGACATACATATAGTAAAAGATATGGAGGAAGCAGTTAAGACTTCTCATGAGATTTCAAAAAATGGAGATATAGTGCTTCTTTCACCAGCTTGTGCAAGTTGGGATATGTATGAAAGTTTTGAAGTAAGAGGAAAAGACTTCAAAGATAATGTAAACAATTTAAAATAATCTCTTACCTCTAAACTTACTTAGATGGAAGAATGGAGGTAGATTAGTTGGATGCCTAAAGAAAATTTGAAAAAACAAATTGACATAAGGATGAAGACTGAATTTGATGGAGTAGTATTTTATACTACTATGCTTTTAGTATTTGTAGGAATAGTTATGGTGTTTAGTGCAAGTTTTATACAATCTTCATTTAAACACAATGATGCATACTATTTTCTAAAGAAAAATGTAATATATGCTATACTAGGATTTATAGTTATGATTATTACATCTAGAATAGACTATAATTTTTGGAAGAAAAATGCTACAGCAATTGGAGCTATAGCAGTAGTATTATTATTGTTGGTTTTAACTCCTTTGGGAATAGAAGCAAACGGAGCAAAAAGATGGTTAGGGATAGGTGCTTTAACATTTCAGCCTGCAGAAATTGCAAAGTTTGCTACAATAATATTAACTGCAAAATTGATTGAGAAAAATTATGATAAAATAAAATCTTTGACAAAAGGTGTTGTACCACTTCTCGTAGTTCCAGGAATATTTTTTGCGTTGATAATACTTCAACCAAATTTGTCAACAGCAGGTACTGTAATTCTAGTTACATTTGTAATGATATTTGTTGCTGGAATGGATATGAAAATTGTATTTGCTATGATAGGAAGTGGGGCTGCTTTATTTGCTGCATTAGTAATTGCTGAACCGTATAGACTTAGTCGTGTTACATCTTTTTTAGACCCATTTCAAGACCCACTTGGTAAGGGGTATCAGGTAATACAAGGTTTATATGCATTAGGTTCAGGAGGACTGTTTGGTTTAGGCTTAGGAAAGAGTAAGCAAAAGTATTTTTATATACCAGAGCCACAAAATGACTTTATATTTGCTATAATAGGAGAAGAGTTAGGATTAATTGGTTGTATAATAGTTATAATGCTATTTGTAGCCTTAGTCTACAGATGTGTAAGAATAGCTTTGAAGACTTCTAATGTATTTGCTTGTATGGTTGTCATAGGTATAGGGGCACAAATTGGAATACAAGCAGCTTTAAATATAGCAGTTGCAACATCATCAATGCCAGCTACAGGTGTAGCACTACCATTTATAAGTTATGGAGGTACCTCACTCACCATCTTTATGGGGGCTGTAGGTATAGTGTTGAACATCTCAAAGCATGTCAAAATTAATTAACAGGAGATGATGATTTGATGAAAGTTTTATTATCAGGCGGTGGAACTGGAGGACACGTATATCCAGCTATAGCTATTGCTAACAAAATAAGAGATGAACATCCAGACGCCGAGATAATGTTTGTTGGGACGGAAAAAGGAATAGAATCAGAAATAGTTCCTAAGTATGGATTTGAATTGAAAACTGTAACAGTACAAGGATTTAAGAGAAAAATAGACTTCGATAATGTAAAAAGAGTTTTTAAGCTTTTTAAAGGATTGGAACAATCAAGAAAAATTGTTAAAAAATTTAAGCCAGATGTAGTCATAGGAACTGGTGGATATGTCAGTGGACCTGTTTTATTTAATGCGTCTATGGGAAAAATACCAGCTATAATACATGAGCAAAATTCTTTTCCTGGGGTAACTAATAAGATTTTATCTAAAACAGTTACAAAGGTACTTACAAGTTTTGAAGATTCACATAAAAGATTCCCTGAGGCAGCAGAAGAAAAATTAGTTTTTACAGGAAATCCAGTTAGAAAAGAAATTTTGTTATCAAGAAAAAATATCGCAAGAAAAAATTTAGGAATAAGTGAAGAGAAAAAAATGGTACTTTGCTACGGTGGTAGTGGAGGTTCAAGAAAAATAAATGATGCAATGAGACTTGTCATTAAAAATATGGTAAATGAAGATATAGCTTTTATATTTGCAACAGGAAAAAGCTATTATGAAGAATTTATGGAAAGTATCAGTAATATAAATCTTAAACCATACCAAAAAGTAGTACCTTATTTAGAAGATATGGCAAATGCACTTGCAGCAAGTGATTTAGTTATAGGTAGTGCAGGAGCAATTTCATTAGCTGAAATAACAGCTCTTGGCAAACCTTCTATAATAATACCTAAAGCATATACTGCTGAAAATCATCAAGAGTACAATGCTAAGAGTATAGAGAAGCAAGGGGCAGGGGTTGCAATCTTGGAAAAAAACGTAACTCCAGAAAGCCTGAATACAGCCGTATTTAAACTTTTAGGAGATAGAGAACTTCTAGTTGATATGGCAAATGCAAGTAAAACTATAGGTAGACCTGAGGCTATAGACCTTATATATGATGAGATAATAAAGGTATATAACTCAACACAAAAATCAACAGCTAAGAAACCAAAAAAAGAAAAAGCTATTGAGGAAGTAAAGAAAGAAGCAGCTCCAAGTATAGAAGGTCAGGCTAAAGTAATAGGAATAAAGAAACGATAAATAAATATTTACCCCTAATTTATAATATATTAGATTTTCTAAATTATTCTAAATTAGGGGTTTATTTATGTGTATATAAGTTTTAAGTTATAAAATACATATAGTATTTTATATTTATTTTGATGAAATATCAATTTAATCCTCTTTTTTAATGTTTTATTAGATTGTTTTGTAAGAAAATGAGAAAATTTGACTTTAAATATTATATTTTTTTTGTAGGGAATATAAACTCGAAAGGTGTATTTATTAACCAAAGGGGTTGATTGTATTTGAAGAGGAGAAAGAAGCTAAATACGAATAATGTTATGATAGTTTTAGTTTTTATACTTATGCTATCTTTTGGGATATGTATTATTGTAGGGAGTGATTTATTTGATGTAAATAGGATAGATGTGATTGGAAATAAAAGAGTCACCAAGTCAAATATAATGAAATCGTTAAATGTAAGTTCACATGAAAATATATTTGCATACAATTTTAAAGACATGAAAAGTAAGCTTATGAAAAATCCGTATATAGAAGATGTAGAAATAAAAAGGAAACTTCCAAATAAGATAATTATAAGCTTAAAAGAAAAAGAAATTTTTGCGGTATTAAAGGATGAAGATAACTATTGTTATATAGATAAAAAAGGGAACTTATTAGAGGAATTAAAAGGCACTAATGAAAGTAAAAATGATTTGATAGTGGAAGTAGATTATAGTATTAATGATACAAAATCAATAAAATTTAAAAATTATAAAACTAAAGAGAGTGTATTTAAGACTTTAAATTATTTAAAAGAAGAAGGTATTTATAGAAAAATAAATTATGTAAACTTTAAAAAAGAAGGGAATGTAGATATGCTTACGAGAAGCAATATAAAAATCTTACTTTCTAATGATGATAACTTAGATTATAATATATCTAGGGTAAATAAAATTTTGATTGACCTGCAAAATAAAAATACCAATGGTGGGACTATAAATCTAAATTATGGAAAGCTAGCTGTATATAGTCCAGAAGGATAGACAATTGTAAGGAAGTGATATTTTGAAAAAAAGGTTTATAAATAAGAGTATAATTATAGGAAGTATTGTATTGGGAGTTCTCGTTAGTTTACAACTAAAAATTATTAATATAGAAAATAGAGGAATGACGACTTTTAAGAGAGGCGAGCAACTTACAGAAGAACTTAAATCTCTAAAAAAAGAAAAAGAAAATCTTCAATCAGAAATTAATAGTGTAAAAAAAGATATAGAGACATATAGAGGTAAAAGTGAAAAAGGAGAGCAAGATATACTTAAATCAGAAATAGAAAAATATGAAACTTTAGCTGGATATACAGATGTAGAAGGAAAAGGTATTGAAGTTGAAATAAATTCTACAAAAACTTTAGGAAGCTTTGATAAAAATGACAGTATACTATATAATTATGATTTATTACTGTCAATGATAAATAAATTAAATTCAGCACAAGCAAGTGCCATATCTATAAATAATCAAAGAGTAGTTTCAAATACATATATGTATTTGAAAGAAGATAAACTTTATATGAATGACACTGTTATAAAGGAGCCAATTACAATAAAGGCAATTGGTGATTCTGATACATTAGCTTCTGCGCTCAATATAAAGTATGGTATTGTCTGGGAAATAGAAACGTATTATAATGCAAAGGTAAAAGTAATTAAAGAAGATAATGTAAAAATAAATGGACATGGTGATACAGATAAAGTAGAGAGGAAATAATAATATGAAAAAGAAAATGATTATATTAGGAGCATTCATATTAGGCATTTTCATATCAACTTATATAAAATCACTGAACCCAAATAAAGTGTATATAACATTGAGCCAGACTAAAAATATTGAAAGTGAGATAGAAAATACAAATAAGGAAATAAAAAATCTAAAAGAAGCTCTTAAAAGTAACAAAAAGACTTTAGATGAATATAAGCAAGCAGAAAATAATGGAAATGAATCTATTCAAACATTAATGAAAAAAGAACTTGAAGAAGTTAAAGAGTTAAGTGGTTATTCAGCTGTCACAGGTCCAGGAATAACTATTACTATGAAGGATAGTGAAAGAGAATTAAAAGATGGACAAAATCCAAACGACCTGATTATACATGATATTGACATTCTAAGAGTTTTAAATGATTTGAAAAAAGCAGGTGCAAAAGCAATATCTATAAATGGAGAAAGAGTATTGTCAACAAGTAAGATAAAATGTTCAGGAGCAACTATTACAGTGAATGATACTACATATGGACAACCATTTATAATAAAAGCTATAGGAGATATAGATTTATTGAGTGCAGCTATAAATTCTCCAGAATCATATGCTAAATCTCTAAAGGATATATATGGGATTAATATAAAAATAGAGGAAAATAATGGAAATAGAGTGAATTTATTTGCAAAATAAAACGAAAAATACAAAAAAATAAAGAAAAAATAAAAAAAATTAATAAAAAGGATTGTAATATAGTTGTGTTTCAAAGTAAAATAAAGAGGTGAGGATTTATGATATGGATTTTAGGAGGATTGGCATTTGGTGTGGTAGTAGGTTACTACATTCCATTTACATATTCTATGGATTATTCGATATATATGTCAGTAGCTATTCTTGCAATAATGGATTCTATATTTGGAGCTATAAAATCCAGTTTTGAAGATAACTATGATAATGTAATTTTTGTTACTGGTTTCATAGGTAATGCTATCTTGGCTATATTATTGACTTATATAGGAGAAAAGTTGGGAATTTCACTTTACTACGTGGCAGTATTAGTTTTTGGGATGAGACTATTTAATAATTTATCTATAATTAGACGTTATATCATTGCCAATATTATGAATAAAAAACATAAAAATTAAAGAACTTTTGAGATATACATAAAATATTTTATACTTAAAGAGTAATATTTGACAATATAAGTAAGAAAATTAAAAAGGAAAATTTACGTTTTTGTGGAATATGTTACTTAAAGGTTAACAAAATAAAAGAAGAAAATGATATAATTAATACATACGATAACTTTGAATCATGAGATAAGGGGGTTTATGATGCTAAACTTTGACGTAGAATTAGAAGAATGTGCACAAATTAAAGTAATAGGTGTAGGTGGCGGTGGAAACAATGCTGTCAATAGAATGGTAGAAGCTCAACTTAAAGGCGTTGAATTTATATCAGTAAATACAGATAAACAAGCTTTATATACATCAAAGGCTGAATATAAAGTTCAAATAGGAGAAAAATTAACTAGAGGACTTGGTGCAGGAGCTAATCCAGAAGTAGGAAAAAGAGCTGCAGAAGAAAGTAAAGATGAAATAGTAAAACTACTTCAAGGAGCTGATATGGTATTTGTTACAGCTGGAATGGGTGGTGGTACTGGTACAGGAGCTGCCCCAGTAGTTGCAGGCCTAGCTAAAGAAATGGGTATCCTTACAGTAGGTGTAGTTACAAAACCTTTTGCATTTGAAGGTAAGATAAGAATGAAAAATGCTGAAGGTGGAATAGCTGAGCTTAAGTCAAAGGTAGATACTCTTATAACAATACCAAATGATAGACTTTTACAAATAGTACAAAAGAATACTTCAATGCTGGATGCTTTTGCAGTTGCAGACGATGTGTTAAAACAAGGTATACAATCAATTTCTGACCTTATAGCAGTTGAAGGATTAATAAACTTAGACTTTGCAGATGTTACTACTATAATGAAAGATAAAGGTCTTGCTCATATGGGTATAGGTAGTGCTAGTGGAGAAACTAGAGCTATAGATGCTGCTAGACAAGCTATCCAATCACCACTTTTAGAAACATCAATACAAGGAGCAAAAGGAGTACTTCTTAATGTTACAGGTGGTCCTAACTTAGGATTATTTGAAGTTAATGAAGCATCTACTTTAGTTATGGAATCTTGTGACCCAGAAGCAAATGTTATATTTGGTGCTTCTATAAAAGAAGATTTAGGCGATGAAATAATGATTACAGTAATCGCAACAGGATTTGAAGGTTTACAAGGTGGGATTTTAGATTTGGATACTAAGCCTAAATCAAGTATAAGGTCTTCTCTGAATACAACTGTAAAACAAGTTGTAAAAGAAATAGAAGAAGAAGAAATTGTGGTTGAAGAAAAGATAGAAGCTCCTAAAAAGGCAAGTATAATAGAAGAAGATGATGATGAGAGCATGGAAATACCTACATTTTTAAGAAGAAGAAGATAATATGTAAACTTATAAAGAAGTCAATAGACTTCTTTTTATTTTTTGTACTTTAATCTCCTATTTTTTTTAACATATTTTAATATCAAAAAAAATAGGAGATTAAAGTTTTTTCTACTGAGTATAGAAAAAAATGATAGTTATATAAATGGTTATAGTTTTTTATAATTAGACAATGACATTTTTATTTGGTAATATTAAACCTGAATTGAATTGTAAAAATTTGAGGAAAAAGAGAAATTAAAGTCTGAAAGGGGATTAAGTATGATTAAGCTAAAAAAAATTCTTTCTTTAGCCATGGTTGCTATTTTGTCAACATCACTTCTTGCTGGATGTACAAAAAAAGAAGAATCTAAAGGCAAAGATGGCAAAGAAAAATTAGTTGTATGGTCTGCACCGTTAACAGATCATGATGCAGATGCATGGAAACCAATACTTGAGAAATTTGAAAAGGAAAATAACTGTGAAATTGAATTCCAAATAGTACCATGGGATAATTATGCAGAAAAATATGCTACTGCAATCAGTGCAGGTGAGGGGCCAGATATAGGGTATATGTATGCAGAAATGTTTCCTCAATTTATAGAAATGGGAGCAGTTGAAGATTTAACTCCTTATTTAGAAAAATCAGGAACTTCAGATAATTATTTATACTTAGATAATGCAAAAATGATGGGTGGAATTTACGGTTTACCTATAGAAGCTGCTAATCCAGGTGTATTATACTATAATAAAGATATACTAGAAAAATTGGGAGAAAAACCTCCTAAAACGTGGGAAGATTTTAAAAGAATATGTGAAAAAGCAACAAAAGATACTGATGGAGATGGAAAAATAGACCAATGGGGTCTTGCACAAGGTTGGGGTTCTAAAGTGTTTGGTAGTTTGAACTGGAACTGGTATCCATATCTATGGCAAGCTGGTGGAGATATATATAATGATGATTTAAAATCAGTTAAATTTAACAATAAAGAAGGATTAAAAGCTGCAAACTTTATAAATGATATGAAAAAATATATACCAGATAATGCTTTATCAAAAGACAGTAATGAGATGGTTGAAAGTGTATTTGGACCAGGAAAAGCTGCATTTACTATAATGCTGTCTTCTGCTGCTACAAGTACTTTTGATAAATCATTCCCAGACTTAAACTGGGGATATGTAACTTCATTAGAAGATAAAACAGTTGGTAGTTTTGCCTCAGTAGATGATTTAACTTTAATGTCAGCGTGTAAAAACAAAGAACTTGGATTTAAACTTCTTGAATATATGTTAAGCAAAGACTCAATGGAAGCTTTCCATAAAGAGATACCAAGAGCACCAGTTGCTAAAGGTGAAAAATATCAAGGAGATCCAAGATTTGAAGAAATGGTAACAAAAGATAAAAATATGTACAGACCATTAACAGTTGGACCTCATGGAGTAGAAATATATGAACACTTATGGAAACAACTTCAAATGATGATAGCTGGAGACAAAACTCCAGAACAAGCACTAAACGAATCTGCAAAATATGCAAATGAATTGTTAGCACAATAATTTAATTTTATATTTGATTTATAGACTATGCAATTTAATTTTATACAAGTAAACGATTTACTTGCTATATTATTAAGTCGCATAGTCTTTTTTTATGGAAATATTCCAAAGGTAGAGTTGAATAACTTCTACCTAGATATATTGAATTCTACAAAAAAGTCTATTTCTTTGATGCTAAAAAAATATCTTTTGACGACATAAAGTATAAGACATATATCATTGTTATTTTTAAATAGAATTTGTTTTGGATTCGACTGTCAAAAGTGACATAAAATTTTGTACATACTATCTTATAATATGTTTAAAGGTTTTAAGGGGGGATACATGGTGTATATTGAGTACTATGTTATAGAAAACCTAGTAATAAATTATATTATTATAAGTTGTACTTCTATTCTTACTAAAAAATATAATCCTAGAAAAAATAAGTTGCTGGGGGCTAGTTTAGGAGGAGCCTACTCTGTTGCTTATTTATACCCATCAATGGATATACTATTTACAGTGCCATTTAAAATAATAATCATGAGTATTATAACTTTAATTTCATTTAGGACTAAGAGCAAAAAAGATTATGCTCATGTAGCATTAGTTTTTTATTTAGTAAATATTTTTATTTCTGGAAGTACTTATTTTGTAATTTATTTTACAGGAATAAGCCATTTAAAAATATCTTTTTTAATTGCATGTACTTATGTAAGTTGTGAACTATTAAAGTACATTTACAAAGACTTGAAGATGCTTAAATACATCAAAGAGCTTACGAAGACCATAAATATAAACTTATTAGAAAAAAGCTTTTGCTGTAAGGCATTAGTTGATAGTGGAAATTTATTAAAAGACCCAATAAGTCAAAGTGATGTAATAATAGTCAAATCAAGTGTATTAGAAGGATTGATTCCAGAAAATCTATTAAATATTAACTATGAAGATATAGATATGAAAAAAGCTCAGGAAATTATATGTAGTTTAGATGACAGAACTTCAGGGAGAGTTAGAATAATACCTTATAAACATGCTGGAAGTAATAAGACAAGCATAATAATTGGTCTAAAAGCTGATTATGTAGAGGTAGATGAGCAAAAGATAGGAAATATAATACTTGGTATTTCAAATTTTAATGATAGAGAATATGGGGCAATAATGAATCCAAATATATTGCCTGGATTCTAGCTAAAAATTTAAGGGGGACAAAGGATGTTACGATTAAAAGAAAGAATCATAAGCTTTATTACGATGTTAGGTATTAAATTAAAAATAATAAAGCCAAAAGGAATATACTATATGGGTGGAGCCAATATTCTTCCTCCACCACTAAAACCAGCAGAAGAAATGGAACTTTTGCAAAAGCTAGAAACTGATGAAACCGTAAAATCAATTTTAATAGAAAGAAATTTGAGATTAGTAGTCTACATATCAAGAAAATTTGAAAATACAGGGATAGATGTAGAGGATTTAATTTCTATAGGGACTATAGGTTTGATAAAGGCAGTCAATACTTTTAAATTAAATAAAAATATAAAATTAGCAACCTATGCTTCGAGATGTATAGAAAATGAAATACTAATGTATCTAAGAAAAAATAATAAAAAGAAAACGGAGGTATCATTTGATGAGCCTTTAAATATAGACTTAGATGGAAATGAACTTCTATTATCAGATGTTTTAGGTACAGAAAATGATGAAATATATAAAATAATCGAAGAAGAAATAGATAGAGATTTATTGGTTATGGCACTTGACAGATTAAGTGACAGAGAAAAGCAAATTATGGAATTAAGGTTTGGACTTATAGATAAAGGTATTGAAAAAACACAAAAGGAAGTTGCTGGAATGCTTGGAATATCTCAATCCTACATATCTAGACTTGAAAAGAAAATAATTTCAAGATTACAAAAAGAAATGAAAAAATTTGTATAATGCTAAATTAATTCTTCTTAAAAAGTATAAAAAAATTGGAAATGTAAATAATTTCAATAGATGAATACTTTTTGAGAGAGGACTGAAATGTATGCAAGTTAATAAGGTTGAAATATGTGGTGTTAATACATCTGAACTTCCAGTTCTTAAAAATAAGCAAATGAAGGAACTTTTATTACAAATAAAAAGTGGTGATGAAGAAGCCAGACAACAATTTGTAAGAGGAAATTTAAGGTTAGTCTTGAGTGTAATAAAAAAATTTAACAACAGAGGAGAAAATATAGACGATTTATTTCAAATAGGTTGTATTGGTCTTATAAAAGCTATAGATAATTTTGATTTAAGTCAAAATGTCAGATTTTCAACTTATGCTGTTCCTATGATTATAGGAGAAATTAGAAGATACTTAAGAGACAATAATCCAATCAGAGTTAGTAGATCATTAAAAGATATAGCATATAAGGCACTACAAGTTAGAGAAAGATTAATTAGAACAAATTCAAAAGAACCAACAGTATCAGAAATAGCAAAGGAATTAGAATTAGAAGTAGAGTCAGTTGTAATGGCACTTGATGCTATACAAGATCCAATATCTTTATTTGACCCAGTATATCAAGATAATGGAGATGCCATATTTGTAATGGATCAGGTTCAAGACAAAAAAGATACTGATGAAAACTGGTTGCAAGAAATATCACTTAAGGAAGCTATTAAAAAATTAAATAGTAGAGAAAAGTTGGTATTAGATTTAAGATTTTACAAAGGAAGAACTCAGATAGAAGTTGCTGATGAAATCGGTATATCTCAAGCACAAGTATCAAGAATTGAAAAAAATGCTTTAAAAAATATGAGAAAGTATGTATAAGTAATCCATGGAATGTAAACATAATTTTAAATTTAAATGACCTATATAGGTCATTTTTTTTTATCCAAATACATATTTATTTTTAAAGGAAGGGTGAGTATAATATGATTAGAGTTTCTGATATAATGGAAAAAGAAATTATAAATGTAAAAAATGGAAAAAGGATGGGTTTCATAATCGACATAGATATGGATATTCATGAGGGAAAAGTAGTCTCATTTACCATTTTTGGAGATGGAAGTAGAAGTTTTTTTTCAAGAGGAGGGGATGAAGAAGTTATATTTTGGAATGATATACTTAAAATAGGTTGTGATACAATAATAGTAAATATAGGTTCAGAATTAAGCTTAGATGAATTTGATATATAGCTAAACAAAGGAGGAATACAGATGCAATGTCCTTATTGCAATTATAAAGAATCAAAGGTAATAGATTCTAGACATACAGATTTAAAATCTATTAGAAGAAGACGTGAATGTGAATTATGTAAAAAGAGATTTACTACTTATGAAAAAATAGAAACTACTCCTTTAATGGTTATTAAAAAAGATAATAGTAGAGAGTATTTTGATAGAGAAAAAATAAAATATGGACTATTAAAGGCATGTGAAAAAAGACCTGTATCTGTTGAAGATATTGAGAATATAGTTGTACATATTGAAAATGAAATAAATAAATGCTTTATAGAAGAAATCGAAACCAAAAGAATTGGTGAAATGGTAATGGATAAATTGAAAGATTTAGATGAAGTTGCCTATGTAAGATTTGCTTCTGTGTATAGACAATTTAAAGATATAAATACTTTTGTAAATGAACTTAAAAGTATACTAATAGAAAAAGGAGACAAATGATGAAAGATTATATAAATCTAAAAAGTGTAGAAGATATTAAAGAGTATGTTAACTTAAGTAGCAATTGTAAAGAAATTGATGAAAAATTAAATTCTATAAATCTAGTTATAACTTGTAAAAATATAGATGCAAAAAGTAAAGAAGACATGTTAAGGGTTTGCAAGGAATGCGATTTAATGTTTGAAAATTTAACTAGTAATTCTCAAATACATTCAGACATAGTTAACATAGTTAGTAGAGAGAATATAGGACAAAAAATAGAAGGAGATGCACTTATAACAAACTTAGAGAAAGTACCACTTTTATTGTTTACAGCAGATTGCGTACCTATATCAATTATAGATGCTAAAAATAAAGCCATAGGACTGGCACATGCTGGCTGGAAAGGTACTTTTAGTAATATAGGTCACAAAACAATAAAATTGATGTCTGAGACTTATAAAACAGCTCCTGAAGATTTGATATGTATAATTGGACCATCAATTGGACCTTGTTGTTATGAAGTTTCTGAGGAGTTAGTAGAAAAATTTAACACAATTCTTACAAATAATGATGAAAAGTTCTATATAATAAAAGAGGGAAGTTACTATTTAGATTTATGGAAAATTAATGAGTATATGCTGAGATGTAGTGGAGTCAAAAAAGAAAATATAATAAATTTAAATCTATGCACTAGTTGTAGAGCAGATGAATTCCACTCTTATAGAAAACATAATAAGGCATCAGAGCGAATAGGAACGGTACTACAGATAAAATAGAGAGGAGCTTTTTAATGAATACTAAAGTGCTTGTTATAGACGATGAAATGCATATAGTTGAGCTATTAAAATTCAATTTGGAGGTGTCAAACTACGAAGTTAGTTATTCATATGATGGATTTGATGGATTTATAAAAGCTAAGGAAGTTAAACCAGATTTAATACTTTTAGATTGGATGCTACCAAATATAAGTGGAATAGAAGTATTGAGAAAAATAAGAAGTGATAAAGACTTGAAAAATATTCCTGTTATAATGCTTACTGCTAAAAATATGGAAAATGACAAGGTTGAAGGGCTTGAAGTAGGTGCTGATGATTATATAACCAAGCCATTTAGTATAAAAGAATTGTTAGCTAGGGTTAGCTCTGTTTTAAGAAGATATAACTTAACTAGTACAGGCGAAGAAAATAATATACTTACCACAGGTAATTTAAAACTAGATTTATCAAAACATGAAGTTACTAAAGGTTCTGAAAAGATAGAGTTAACACTTAAAGAGTTTGAACTGTTAAAATTATTAATTCAGAATAAAGGTAAAGTACTTTCAAGAAACTATCTTTTAGATAAAATATGGGGCTATGAATACTATGGAGAAACTAGAACAGTAGATGTCCATATAAGATATTTAAGAAAAAAAATAGAAGATGAAGATAAATCAGAAAAATATATAGAAACTATAAGAGGTGTAGGATACAAAATAGATTAGAAAAAGTTATATTTTAGGAGTGTTATCTTGTGGAAGAATTAAATAGCATATATTTTTTTATTGTTATGTTGTCTATAGCCATTGTAATATTGTCTGTAAGATATACAGTAACACTGAGAAAATATTTAAAAGAGTTTATATACGTTTCAAAAAAAGTAAGTAACAAGGAATTTCATGCTAGGTTGAATATATCAGCTAAAGGCGAATTAGGCGAATTAGCCAGAAATTTTAATCATATGATAAAAAATATGGATGATACATTGGAAGAAGTACAATATAAACATTTACAATTAAGGTCTATATTAAAGAGTATATCTCATGGAATTTTAGCTATAGATGTAAATGGAAACATATTATTGATAAATGATGAAGCTAAAGAAATGATAAAGAGTGAACCAAACAAACTAGTTGAAGGACATAATATCAATGCTGTAATAAAAGAAGAAGAAATATTAAAGCAGATACTTCAATTTATAGGTTCTAAAGAAAATGAAACTGCAAAGATTACTACTAAAGATGATATAGTATACAAAATAAAAGTGGATCCAGTTTATCTTCAAAATACCAATAATGTAATAATTGGCTCAATAGTAAACATAGAAGATATTACTAAAAAAGTGAAGCTTGAAAATATGAGAAGTGATTTTGTTGCTAATGTAAGTCATGAACTTAAAACACCACTTACATCTATAAGTGGATTTGTTGAAACGTTAAAATCCAATGAAAATATAGATGCAAACACTAGAAATAGGTTTTTGGAAATAATAGAAAGTGAATCAGACAGATTAAAAAGATTGATTGACGACATATTATTATTATCATTTGTAGAAAATAAAGACACTCTTCTAATGGAAGATGTTGTAATATACGATGTATTTAGAGAAGTATATGAAATAACTCAACGTTCAGCTAGTGAAAAAAACATAGAAGTTTTATATAAATGTGATGATAAATCAATAAACATACTTTCTAATAGAGATTATATCAAACAAGTATTTTTAAATTTAGTTGATAATGCTATAAAATATACTCAAGATAATGGTATTGTACAAGTGGTAGTTTTAAAAGATGAAGAAAAAATAATAATCAAAGTTATAGATAATGGTGTTGGAATACCAAAAGAAGATGTAGAACGTATCTTTGAACGCTTCTATAGAGTAGATAAAGCAAGAAGTAGAGATGTAGGAGGAACGGGTTTAGGATTGGCTATAACGAAGCATATAGTCAAATCATTAAATGGATGTATAAAAGTAAAAAGTGAACTTGGTATTGGTAGCGAATTTATTGTTACAATCCTACAAAAAAATTTCCTTAAATAGAAGGAAATTTTTTTTGTTTTTTGCACAAACTATATAAGAGAAGGAGCTGAGAAAATGGAAGAAAGCTTATTAGGTGCCAATTTATTTAGACACTCTTTTATAGTAGCAGTAATTATAGGAATATTATGTAGAGGATTAGTTTTAAGAGTTACAGACAAGCAATACCCATCGAGACCACAAGATTATTTAGAGCAAATAATAATATCAGGGCTTTCAGCTTCATTGGGTGCAATAGCATTACCTGCACTTATAGATAAGGAGTTTGCAGCATTAACATTTTTTGCAGTAGCGATACAACAATTTCAAGGTCTTGCAGAGCAGGAAAGAATAACATTAAAAAATATAGACAATGAAGAATTAGTACCAAAGGGAGATGCTTATGTAGAAGAAATAGCATCTACGTATGAATCTAGAAGTTATATCAGTCTTTTTTCTGCATTAGTATCTTCTATAGTTTATATTACTGTTTCAAAACGATATGACCTTAGCTTTATTTATTGTACAATACTAGCTGTTATAGCAGGAGCTTTGGTTGGTTTAATTTTTAGAAGGTTTCTAAGACGAAATAGTATAGCAGATATAGCAGATATAGTTCCTGCTGAAGTAAGTTTTGAAGGGCCTATTTTAAAAGTAAATGGTGTAATAATAACCAATATAGGTTTAGAGAATACAAGAGAAAAATATAAAAATGAATGTTTAGCTATAGAAATTATACCAAGAGATTTGGGTGCATTTGGGATAGTAAATGATATAGGACAAAGACAAGCTATAATACATAATCTATTTATTCATATGGGTATAGATAAAGATGTAGATGAGGTTGATATTGTAGCTATATCTAAAACTAACTTAGAAAAAAGCACTGTGGTTATACCATATATACCAATAATCAAGGATATAGATGTAATGATAGATGTAGTAAAAAGTACTCCTATCATAGAGACATCAAAAGGAAAACAGAGTGATTTTTCTAGAAAGACTTTGTAGATTTATAAGTGAACATTTTATATTAGATATTTTAGGAGTGATTTAATGGATAGAGTATTTTTTGTTGCAGTTATTATTGGTATAACATCAAGAGTTATAATGTTGAATTTAGACCAAAAACAGTACCCTACACAACCAAATGTTTTACTATCTCAGCTCATATTAGCCTTTGTTGCTTCGGCATTAGGAGCATTACTAGTTCCAGCTCTTATAAATCGTTCTTATACATCGATAACATTTTTATCTTTGGCAGCAGAACAGTTTAGACAAGTAAGAGCAAATAGAAGGAATACATTACAAAACTTAGAAGAAGTTCAACTTGTAAAAAGAGGAGCTGCATTTATAGAAGAGATAGCTAGAACTTATGAAGTAAGAAATTATATGTGCATAGTTACATCTTTTTTAACAATAGGATTATATTATGTAATTATTGAAGAAACTAAAATAAGTGAAGGTATGAGTTTGATAATAAGTTCAATTTGTGGTTTATTATTAGCTTTCATACTTAAAAAACTTCTTACTAGAAAAAGTATTGGAGATATAGCTGATGTAATGCCTGCTGATATTAGCTTCGTAAATGAATCTATATTGAAGGTGGGAGATTTAAAAGGAATAACAAATATAGGTCTAAAAAGTGATAGAGAAGTATATATTAATAGAGGTGTAGGAATACAAATAATTCCTAAAAATAGAGATTATGCTAATGCAGGAATATTATTTGATTCGGGTCAAAGACAAGCTATAGTGTACAATATATATTCAAGATTAGGTTTATATGGAGATTATGAAGAACCTGCATTTGTACCATTACCTAGACGAAATAAAGATGATGAAAGTATAATGATTGCTTATTTACCAATAGATAGGAATGTTGAAAAGGTAATGGAAGCTGTAAAATCATGTCCAATACTTTCAAGTTCTAAAGGTAAAAACTTATCACTGAAAAACTATAAAATAGGAAAGAAAGGAAGTGCATAAAATGGGAATGGATATAGGTCTAAATGAATATACCCTAGCAATAGTTACACTAGATAAAAATATGAGAAATGGTGGAGGTTGTCCAATATTTTATGCAAATGATGAAAAAGACTTGCAAAATAAGGCGATGCTCATGTCAAAGTGTGTAGGTGGAATGGTTCACGATATGACTAATGGAACATTAATAATAGTAAAGCATTAAAACGATAAGATACTTTTAAGAGCAAATAATGTTCAAATTTATAAAATATTTAAATTTGAATATTATTTGTTTTAATCTTTTTATAGCTATTTACTTATATTGACTATTAGAATTAAAATGTGTTATTATGACATGAAATGTTTAAAAATGCTATTGTAAAATATAATAAAGTAATAAACTGTATATGAAAATATATTATAATAAATATTGATGAATATAAAAGAGTGGTGAAAAAAATGGAAGTAAATGTAAAAAAAATAAATAATATTATAAGTAAAGTTTACAAAGATAGTATTGCAGAAGAAATAGGTATAGAAGTAGGAGATTTACTTATATCTGTAAATGAACAGCCAATACATGATATAATAGAGTATAGATTCTTACTAAGTGATGAGTATTTAGAGGTAGAGATACAAAAAAAAGATGGCGAAGTCTACATATATGAGATAGAAAAAGACTATGATGAAGATTTGGGTGTTGAATTTACAAATCCAATAATTGACCAAGCTAAAAGTTGTAGAAATAAATGTATGTTTTGTTTTATAGACCAATTGCCAGAAGGAATGAGAGAAACACTTTATTTTAAAGATGATGACTCAAGATTGTCTTTTTTACAAGGAAATTTTGTTACACTTACAAATATGAGCGAAGAAGATATAAATAATATAATTAAATACAGAATAAGTCCTATAAATATATCTGTGCACACAACTAATCCAGAATTAAGACAAAAAATGATAAGTAATAAATTTGCAGGAAAATTATATGGTATAATGAAGAGATTGGCAGATGCTCATATAGAGATGAACTGTCAAATTGTTTTATGTCCAGGTATAAATGATGGAAAGGAATTGGATAGAACAATAAAAGAATTAGCTCAACTTTATCCATATGTAAATAGTGTTGCTATAGTTCCAGTTGGAATTACAAAGCATAGAGAAAATTTAGTAGAATTAAATATATTTGATAATAAGGGTGCAAGTAAAACTATAGAGCAAATACATGAAATACAACAGATATATCTTGAGAAAATAGGAACTCGATTTGCATTTTTATCAGATGAATTTTATATATTATCTAGTAGAGAATTGCCTGGATATGAAGAGTATGAAGGATTTTTACAGTTTGAAGATGGTGTAGGTATGATACGTAAGTTAAAAACAGATATTGAAGAGTATCTAAACACATTGTCTGAGAATATTCTCAAAAAAGATAAAAAGGTATCAATAGCTACTGGACATTCTGCATATGAATTTATACAAAGTATGGCAGATGCTATGATGGACAAGTTTAAAAATCTTCAAATAGATGTTTATGAAATAAAAAACAAGTTTTTTGGAGAAACAATAACAGTATCAGGCCTTTTAACAGCTAAAGATTTAAAAGAGCAACTTGAGCATAAGGAATTGGGAGAAGCTCTTTATATAACAAGAAGTATGTTAAAAGCAGATGAAGAAATTTTCTTAGATAATATTGAACTAAATCAGTTAGAAGAACTTATGAAAATAAAAATTATCCCATGTTTAAATGAAGGAAAAGATTTTGTGGATAAAATTTTAAAATAGAAAACAAAAGATGGAAGGAGAAACAACATGAGTATAAGTAGGCCAGTTGTAGCTGTAGTTGGGAGACCAAATGTTGGTAAGTCTACAATATTTAATAAATTTGCAGGAAAAAGGATATCAATAGTTGAAGATACACCAGGAGTTACAAGAGATAGAATATTTGCAGAAGTAGAATGGTTAGATAAATATTTTACATTAGTAGATACAGGAGGTATTGAGCCTGATAGCGAAGATATAATATTATCTCAAATGAGAAATCAAGCTATGCTTGCAATGGATATGTCACATGTAATACTTTTTATAGTTGATGGCAAGGCTGGAATAACAGCTGCTGATAAAGAAATTGCTCAGATACTTAGAAAAACAAAAAAACCAGTAATTTTAGTGGTTAATAAAATTGATAGTCAAAGTCAGTTTGACAATATATACGATTTTTATGAATTAGGTTTTGGAACTCCTTTTGGAGTGTCAGGAGCCAATAGTATGGGATTTGGAGACTTATTAGATGAGATAGTTCAAAATTTTCCAGCAGGATTAGATACAGAGTATGAAGAAGATATAATAAGAGTAGCTATAACAGGTAAGCCAAATGCAGGAAAGAGTTCTATACTTAATAAGATATTAGGAGAAGAAAGAGTAATTGTAAGTCCAATTGCAGGAACTACTAGGGATGCAATAGATACTTATTTTGAAAAAAATGGACAGAAGTTTCTTCTTATAGATACAGCAGGGCTTAGAAGAAAGAGCAAAATATATGAGACGATAGAAAAATACAGCGTAATAAGAGCTATGAGTGCTGTAGATAGAGCAGATGTTGTGTTAATAGTTATAGACGCTTTGGAAGGCGTTACAGAACAGGATACAAAAGTTGCAGGTATAGCACATGATGAAGGCAAGGGATGTATATTTGTAGTCAATAAATGGGACTTAATAGAAAAAGATAATAAGACAATGAGTAATTACACAAAAGATATAAAAGAAAAATTCCCATTTATGATGTATGCTCCAATAGTATTTGTTTCTGCAAAGACTAATCAAAGAATGAATAAAATATTAGACACAGTTGAATATGTATCAAATGAGCATTCTAAGAGAATATCAACTTCAGCATTAAATGAAGTAATTGGAGAAGCTGTAATGTTAAATCAGCCACCATCTGATAAAGGTAGAAGATTAAAAATTTACTATGGAACTCAAACAGACATTAGACCTCCTAAAATTACTTTATTTATAAATGACAAGAACTTAACTCACTTCTCATATCAAAGATACCTTGAAAATAAGATAAGAGAAAACTTTGGATTTGAAGGAACTTCTATAAAGTTTGAGTATAGACAAAAAAATAAAAAGTAAATATCTAAAATATAACTAAAGGGGGTAAGTTCAGTGGAAATATTTAGTTATATAATTATTGCTGTAATTGCATACTTATTAGGCAATATATCAACTTCGTATATAGTTGCAAAGCGAATTGCTGGGGTTGATATAAGGACTCAAGGTTCGGGTAATGCAGGCTCGACAAATGTACTTAGAACACTTGGGAAAAGAGCAGGAGCAATGACTTTTTTAGGTGATGTTTTTAAAGGTGTAATTGCTGTTTTGATATCGGAAATTGCAGCAAAGTTGGTTGGTATAGATACTCTTTTAGCTGGATATCTAGCAGTTATATGTGTTGTAGCAGGTCATAATTGGCCAGCAGTTTTAGGATTTAGAGGGGGTAAAGGTGTTGCAACTTCACTAGGTGCAATGCTTGCTGTAAATCCAGCAATAACATTAATGTGTTTGGCAGTGTTTATATTGGTGGTAATTATAACAAAATATGTCTCATTAGGTTCTGTTGTTGGTATAGGTTGTTCACCAATATTTATGATTATAGCAAAAAATAAAGCAGGGTTAGTTGTAGCTTTGTTTTTAACCATATCAGTAATATATAATCACAGAGCAAATATAAAGCGATTATTAAATGGGACAGAAAGAAAAATTGGTCAAAAGAAAGAATAGTAAATATATTATACTCAGGTGGTGTTAAACATGGAGAAAGTATGTGTATTAGGTACTGGAAGTTGGGGAAGTGCATTAGCTTTAGGCCTTGCAAATAAAGGTAATGATGTTAGCATGTGGACTCGAAAAGAAGAACAAGCTAAAAAAATAAACAGGACTAAAGAAAATACAGACTATTTACCAGGAGTATTATTTCCACATAATATAACTATAAGTACTGATATAGAAAAAACTATAGAAAATTGCAAAGTAATAGTTTTAGCAGTTCCATCTCAAGCAGTAAGAAGTACTTGTGAAAAAATAAAACCCTTTGTAAAAGCTGGACAGATTATCGTTAATGTAGCAAAAGGTCTTGAAAAAGGCACTGGACTTAGATTGTCTCAGGTATGTGAAGAAGAATTGCCACAAAATCCATATGTAATACTATCTGGTCCATCTCATGCTGAAGAAGTAGCAAGAAATATACCTACTACAGTAGTAGTAGCCTCTAAAGAATTAAAAATAGCACAGAGTATACAGGATTTATTTATGAGCCCTAAACTTAGAGTTTATACAAATCCAGATATAGTTGGAGTTGAACTTGGAGGAGCATTAAAAAATATTATAGCTTTCGGTGCTGGTATATGTGATGGTTTAGGGTATGGTGACAATGCAAAAGCAGCTCTTATGACAAGAGGAATTAGTGAAATGAGTAGACTTGGTACTGCTATGGGAGCTAACATGTCTACATTTGCAGGCCTTTCAGGCATTGGAGATTTAATAGTTACTTGTACAAGCATGCATAGTAGAAATAGAAGAGCGGGTATACTTATAGGACAAGGTATGAGCTTAGAAGATACATTAAAAGAAGTAAAGATGGTTGTAGAAGGAATAACGGCTACTGAAGTAGCACATGATGTTGCTGAAAAGCTGAATATAGATATGCCAATAACTAATGCTATATATTCTGTGATAACTAAAGGTGCAAATCCTAAAGAAGTTGGAATAGAGCTAATGATGAGAAGCAAAAAGCACGAAATGGAAGAAGTAGTTTTAGGTGATGATATATAAATTTATTGCATAATAAAATAAAAAAATAATAGACGTGTTTTAGCCCTCTTTATATAAAGAGGGCTATTTTAATATTACTTAGCATGTTTTATTATGTATTCAATAGAAGAAATCATTTTCATAGTTAATTCATCATCATTAGAATTTTTTCCTGTGTTCTTTTTTAAGAATAATAGATTTTGATAAAAAGAAATAATTATATCATTGATTATGCCTAAATCTTTAGCTGGTATATATCCAGTATCTACAAGATTGTTCAACAGTATTTTATTTCTTTCTTTTATACTTTTTCCTGTAATCATTAAAGATATATCACTGTCATGAATACCTAAATCTTCTGGAAACATATCATAATATTGTTTTGTTATATAACTAAGCTCATCACTGGACAAGTTAAAAAATACCTGATAAAAAGCTTGGGCATTTTCAAAAGAATGTTTACAAAATAATTTCCACATAATTATATATTTCTTATATTCATCATTTACATTCTCTATACACCTCGAAATATTCAAGTTATAATCTTTAAAATATTTTATAGATGCAAATGATATTAGATGGTCTAAATTTTTAAAGTAGTTGTATAGTGTTGAACTGTTATAGCCAGCCATATCTGCAACCTTACGAAGTGTAATATTTTCTATTCCTTCATTTTCCATAATGTTTTGAGCAGCTTCTATGAAATACATCAATATCCTTTTCTTTTGTAACTCTTTATTTGTCATTTTATTCACCTACAAATAATCAATATAGTTTATATAATCGTGATTTTATCATTAAATTTACCATAAATCAAGAATAATATCCCAAAATATAATGTATACTTGTTATATTTTAGATAATTTAAAATCATAATAATATAAAAAATATTTTAAAATTAAATCATGATTGACAAAATAATCATGATTATGATAAAATAATCACAAATAAATTTAATTTACATACGAATACAACAATTAATAAAAATGTTAATAATTTTAAAATAATATGTTTATCTTTGTTGTGTTGAATAAATTATCTAAATATTGAGAAAGAGGTGCCCTATGTCAAATAATATGAGACTAGAAAGATTAAGAAAGTATATGAATGAAAAAAACATCGAAATTGCCCTAATATTTGAACCAGACAACCAATTTTATATTAGTGGATTTAAAGCAATAACTTACTCTAGACCAATTGTAACAGTAGTAACTCAAGATAAAATAGAATTAATAGTACCTGGATTAGAGGAGCTACATGCTAAAGAAGTTGCAAAAGTTGATAATGTATATGTATATTATGAAATACCAGAGATGAAAGAACATGGAATATCACATAAACATTACTTAGATATAATTTTAAATAGATATCCTAAAGGAATAACTGTTGGGATAGAAAAAGATATAGTATCTGCAAGCTTTTCAGAATATATAACTGAGAAATCATTTGCTATTAAAGATGTTGGAAGTAAAATATTTGAAATGAGATATGTAAAAGATGCAAGAGAGATAGAATTTTTAAAGATAGCTGGTTACTTATCTGATATAGGAATAAAAGGTTCTTTGGAAAATGTTAGAGTTGGGATGAGTGAATTGGAATTTGACGTTGCAGGGGATAATGCTTTACTAAAATATGTATCTGAAAATTATCCTGATACATATATCGGATTTGCAAACTGGACTTGTTCAGGCATCGATAGAACAGCACAACCACATTTAGACTCCAATACTAGGATACTTCAAAGAGGAGATATAGTAATACATAGTAGACAGGTTTGGTATGAAAACTATAGAGCAGAAAATGAAAGAACTTTTATTATAGGTAAGCCAACAGAAAGACAAAAGGAAGTATTTAAAATTGCAGTAGAAGCTCAACAAGCTGGATTAGATACAATAAAAGCTGGTATACCAGCAAGAATGGTGGATGAAGCAGCAAGAGCTGTTGTTGCAAAGCATGGTCTAGAGTTATATTCAAATCACAGAATTGGTCATGGTTTAGGTTTATCAGAACATGAGGAACCATATTTAAGATTTGACAATGAATTAATATTAGAAGAAGGAATGGTATTTTCTATGGAACCAGGAATATATATACCTGGAATTGGAGGATTTAGACATTCAGATACAGCAATAGTAGGTAAAAATAGTGCTACAATTATAACTAATTATCCAAGAAGTGTTGAAGAGCTTATACTTGATATTTAAATTAGTACATATGTATGAATTTAAGTAAATTTGAAATTGGAGGAATTACAGTGAAAAAGAAGATTGGATTTTGGGATTTAGTATTTATGAATATATCAGCATTATTTGGGATTAGATGGATAGCTAAATCTACTGCCTCTAGTTTTGGGTTGGGTCTTGGTTCGATACCAGTTTGGTTATTGTTTGCTTTTATATTCTTTGTTCCAGCATCACTTATATGTGCAGAGTTGGCTGCAACATATCCAAAAGATGGTGGACTTGGAGAATGGGTTAAACAGGCTTATGGAGAGAAGTGGGGATTTATGGTGTCATGGTTAAATTGGACATCAAAGATATTTTGGTATTCCTCATTCTTGACATTCTTAGCTATAAATATTGCTTATATGCTTGGAAATCCAGCTCTATCAAACAATAAGATGTTTATTTTAGTGCTTTCACTCATAATATTCTGGATGTTATCCTTAGTAAGTACTCGTGGAATGGCATTTGGAAAATTCTTTACAAATACAGGAGCATTAGGTTCTACAATTCCTGCTATATTACTTATAGTGATGGCATTTATGTCTGTAGTTATTCTCAAAAAAGCTCCATCAGCATCTGTATATACAATCCAAAATATAATACCAAAGATAGATGCTAATTCACTAGTTTCTATATCTGCTATAATATTTGCACTATCAGGAGCTGAAACAACTGCTAATTTCATAACCGAAATGGATAATGCTAAGAAAAACTTCCCTAAAGCTATATTGACAGTAGCTGTTTTAATAGGAGGAATCTATATCCTAGGTTCAGTAGCAATAACAATGATACTTCCTCCAGATGAAATTGCAGCATCGACAGGAATACTAGATGCGCTAGCTAAAGTTGCACAAGATTTAGGAATAGGAAGCTGGTTTATAAGAGTAGTAGCATTTGGGATAACTTTATCAGTACTTGGAGCACTAATACTTTATATAGCAGGTCCAGTAAAGATGCTTTTTGGAAATGTAAAAGAAGGTGTATTTCCTAAGCAATTAACTGTTACAAATAAACACAATATACCATCAAATGCTGTAGTAATTCAAGCTATAATAGTGAGTCTACTTCTTATAGGAACAAATTTACTGCCGTCAGTAGATAATATATATAATGTCCTTGTAACTATGACAGCATTAACAGCCTTGTTTCCATATGTATTACTTTTTACGTCATATATAAGACTTAGAAAGACAAGACCAAACGAAGAAAGACCATACTCAATTGCAAAAAGTGATTCAGTTTGTATCAATATAGCCAGAATGGTACTTGTAGTGACTGTAGTAGGGATACTTTTCTCAACAGCACCAGTTATGGAGACTTTAAAGGATAATATAGTCTATGAGATTGAAATGATAGGTGGAGGTCTTTTTGTTATAATAACAGGTTTAATGATATGGAAGAACTATGAAAAGAAGGTATCTAATAATTCTGGAGATTCCTATAAATAAAAATATAATTATTTTAGTGAACTAAAAGCGTATCTCTTTAGTTCACTAAAAATTATGGATAAATTAACTTAACATATCAATAAATCTATAATATATTGAAATGTTAAAAAATCAATAATTAGTTGTCATAAAAATTTATGAGTATTTACATAAGGAGGAAATATGTCAGTTGAAGTGAATAAACCAAGCATTTGGAAAAATTTCAAAGTCTTGATAATACTCTTTGTAGCAGGAGCCTTTATATATGCTTTACCATATTTAAAGAATTATTACTATGACACTTTTGCACAAGCATTTAATCTTACAAATACACAAATGGGGAGTTTAGGAAGCATTTATGGTCTACTTGCAATGGTATCATACCTTTTTGGTGGTTTCTTAGCAGACCGTATTTCAGCCAGAAAACTACTTTCAGGTTCTTTAATTATTACAGGGGTATCTGGTCTTGTATTAACGCTTTATCCTCCATATATTGTTGTATTTTTAATCCATGCTTTATGGGGAATAACAACAATACTTACTTTTTGGCCAGCTCTTGTAAAAGCTGTCAGGATGTTAGCATCTGAAAATGAACAAGGAAAAGCTTTTGGATTTATGGAAAGTGGTCGTGGAATTACCAATGCAATTCATTTATCTATAGTCTTAATATTATTTGGATATATTTCATCAAAAGTAAGTGATAAATCTGGTCTTACAGCTATTATAGTACTGTATTCAGCTATAAATGTAATAGTTGGATTATTAGTATTTTTTAAGTTAAAAGATAATGAAAAAGAGGTATCAGCCAAATTTGATAAAGAAGCTTTCTTTACAGTAATAAAAATGCCTCATACATGGATAATAACAATAATAATGTTTTGCTCATATTCAGCTAATATGTCATTTTATTATTTTACGCCGTATTCAACTGAAGCATTTGGAGCTACTGTAGTATTTGCATCTGCAATATCAATATTAGCTCAGTACTGTAGACCAGTAGCATCAGCTGCTTCTGGATTGCTTGGAGATAAAGTTGGTTCATCAAAGATTATATCTTATGGATTTATACTTATGATTGCAGGACTTTTAGGTGTAATCTTTACACCAACGAAATCTTCTATGATTTATGTACTATTGATTGGATGTGTTGCAATATATGTATCTATGTATGCAATTCAAGGTTTACATTATTCATTACTTGAAGAAGGTAATTATTCACTATCAATATCAGGAACTGCTATAGGTATAGTTGCTACATTAGGATATCTTCCAGAAGTACTTTGTCCTCTAGCAGCAGGAAAGATATTAGATGCATTTCCAGGTGTAACTGGATATAAGTACTACTTCATTGTTCTTACTATAGTAGCCATAATTGGATTGGTGTTTACATTTATATGGATGAATATGACTAAAGAAAGACGTAAAGAGCTTATTGAAATGAATAGTAAGTCAAATGAAAATACTACTAAAGTTAGTTAATATAATACATTACTATTTAGGCTAGCATTATAATTTAATTTACATTGAAATTTGCAAATTTCTATATGTAAACTAAATTAATATTGCTGGTCTTTATTTTTCTATTTTAAGAATATTAACCTCGAAATCTAAATATAATTTAATAAGATTAGATGTATAGGAGGAATAATATGAATAATAACATATACGAAGATATATCCAAAAGGACTCAGGGGGATATATATATTGGAGTAGTGGGGCCTGTAAGAACAGGAAAATCAACTTTTATAAGAAAGTTTATGGAAAAGTTGGTTATCCCAAATATAGACAATGAGTTCAAAAAAGATAGAACAAGAGATGAGATACCTCAAAGTGGTTCAGGCAAAACTATAATGACAGTAGAGCCAAAATTTGTACCAGCAGATGGTGTAGAAATTAAAATAAAAGACACAGTATCTTTAAAAGTGAGAATGGTAGATTGTGTTGGATACATAGTTGAAGGAGCTTTAGGTCATGAGGAAGGTGGAAAGCAAAGATTAGTATCCACTCCTTGGTCACAAGAAGCTATGACATTTGAGAAAGCAGCAGAGATAGGGACTAAAAAAGTTATAAAAGACCATTCTACAATAGGAATAGTTGTCTTGACAGATGGCTCAGTTACTGGTATTGATAGAAAAAGCTATGTAGAGCCAGAAGAGAGAGTTATACAAGAATTAAAAAATCTTAAAAAACCATTTGCTGTAGTTTTAAATACGTTAAGTCCTAGAAGTGAAGAAACAAGTCTGCTTAGAAATGAATTAGAGGAAAAATATGAAGTTCCAGTCCTTCCAATGAATATAGTTGAAATGGAAGATGAGGATATAGAAGAAGTTATGGAAACTGTACTATATGATTTCCCACTTACAGAAATAAGAATAAACTTACCTAAATGGGTGGAAGGTCTTGAGAGAAATCACTGGATAAAAAGTAGTATAATAACAACATTAAAACAGAGCATTATAGATATAGGTAAAATAAGAGATATAGAAGGAATTATGCAAGGTTTCTCTGAGTTAGATTTTTTAGATGATACAGGTGTTGACCATGTAGAGTTAGGGGAAGGTGTCATAAACATTGACTTACAAACAAAGCAAGATTTATTCTATAATGTCCTTGAAGAAAAAAGTGGATTTAAAATTGAAGGGGATTATCAATTACTTAGCCTGATAACTAGACTATCTAAAGTTAAAAATGAGTATGATAAGATAGAAAGCGCTTTAATAGATGCTAAGATAAAAGGATATGGAGTAGTAGCCCCTTCTTTAGAAGAACTTAGCTTGGAAGAACCAGAAATAATGAAACAAGGAAAACAGTATGGTATTAAGTTAAAAGCTAATGCACCATCACTTCACATTATAAAAGCAGATATATCTACAGAAGTTTCTCCTATAGTTGGAAATCAAAATCAAGGTGAGGAGATGATAAAATATCTTATGGAGGTATTTGAAGAGCAACCAGCAGATTTATGGGAATCAAATATGTTTGGGAAGTCACTTCATGATTTAGTAAAAGAACAGCTTCAAAGTAAATTGTATACTATGCCAGAGGAAATAAGAGTCAAGATGCAAAAGACTCTACAAAAAATTGTAAATGAAGGAAGTTCTAATATCATAACTATTTTGTTATAAAAATATAGCTACTTGTTAAAGTAAAATATTTGTTTACTTTAACAAGTAGCTTTTTATTTATAAAAATCAATAAAAGTTTTTATATAAATTGACAATAATTGATAATTGTGGAAAAATTATAATGAGTAAAGTATATTTTTAGACAAGGCTGTTTTAAGCTAAAAAAATTCTAGAGGTGTAGTATGAGAAAGTATGAGATATTTATTTTTGTAAATATAATATTTTTATGTTTTATAAGTTTTCCACATAAAGTCTTTGGACAAGAGGATAATTGCCTTGAAGATTTTAAAATATGGTATCAAGAAAATAAAAACAATACTGGAGAGATGGTCTACACTCTTTCTTGTGATATGGTGATAGATGAAGAATATAGGTTTTTCACTCCAGATGAAGCTAAACTCACAATAGATACTAATAAATATAAAATTTTAATAAAAGACCAAGGGAATTTTATAATTCAAGAAAATGAATTGAATATAGTAGGAGAGGGTGGAGAAGATGGAGTAATACATGTAGAAAAAGGAGGAAGATTAAATATAGGTATAGATAATATAATTGCTACCAACGGAACTGCTTTATATATTGAAGAAGGAGGTTATTTAAGATTTAGTTCATACTATGAAAGTATTGGAAATATAAGGGCAAATGGAAATAATGCTATAGGAATTTATTCTGAAAATGACATTAGAGTGCCATATAAAGATATAGAGGTAAGAGGGAAAAATGCTGTAGGAGTATATTGTAAAGGTGATATTGAGTTGGAAAGTACATCAGTAAGAGCTTATGATAATGACAACAAAACTAGATTATTAAGAAGTTCAGATAAAACTGTTAAATCAATTGTATCAAAAAGTAAAAATATTTATATAATTGATAGTTATAATGAGTTTATACCAGCCATATCTGAAGATTCTGGATATAATATTGTAAAATGTTGTCATAGGGGAATTAATGTATTTAGTGAAGAAATAAAAGTAAGTAAAGATGATAAAATAGAAAATATAAAATTTCCCAAAGATATGGTATTAGAAACATCTAGTAGTAATCAAATAGATATAGATGTAGAATGGGATTTTACTGATTATTATGAAAAGCTAAAAAAAGAAGAAAATTTTAGTATAACAGGAAAGTTTAAAACAGAAACATTAAATAAAGAAAAAATTATAATAAATGATGATGTTGTTCCTATTTTGAATATATCTGTTATAGAGAAAAAACCAATAGATAATTTGGAATTGGAATTTCAAAATACAAGAAATGGATATGTAGCTGCTTTGTATTATGACATGCCATATAGTGCAAGTAAAGTTTTTGTTGAATATTCAAGTGACGGAATAAATTGGATATCTGAAGAACAGGAGGATATTAGAGACCAAGCTATACTTTTCTTTGAAGATTTTAAGCTGCGTTGTTTTAGAGTAAGAGTGGAAGGAGGATTAAAAGAAGGGTATTCAAATATAGTTTTTAAACCAGGATTTATAATGGGAGGTGGTGATAGCCAAGAGACACCAGATGATGAACGGGAAAATGATGATATTGATGGAGACCGTGGTGGTGGCGGTAGAGATGACCCAGATAGAGAAGATTCTGAGATTATTGGAGATACAAATGACAATAATGAGAATGAAGCTATTGATAAGCAAAGACCTGAAGATTCTAATAAAGATACAGAATCTAATGATGAAGAAAAAGACAATAAACTTCAGCAAGATGAAAAAAAAGATAAGTCAGATGAAAAAGATATTAAGACAGAGAATGAAACAAATAAAAACATTAACAATCAAGACAAAAACTTTAAAAGCAATGATTTAATCATGAAAAATAAAATTGAAAGTAGTTTAAAGGAAATATTAACAGAAAGTCATAATGAAAATTATAAATCTCCTCAAAATACATTTAATGACGATAATGCCTTAAATCGAGAAGATACTTCTGAAGTAGGTAAGTTTAATGATAAATTAGACTCTCCTTCTCAATCACAGAATAAAACTCAAAATTTTAATAGTGGAATCATCATTGGAATTGGAATTGTAGTTTTAAGCATGCTATGTTCAATAATAGCAGTAAATCCTGGTATCATAAAGCATATAAATAAATTTATAAAATTTAAATAGTAAAATAAGTAAAATTGTTTAAAATAACTCAATTTTATTTGATAAGAGAATTAGTAGGAGAAAAATATGAGCAAAACAAACAAAGCTTTTATTCTTATAAATTCGTTAATTATGATTTTTGCACTTTTTCCAAATAAGAGTTTTTCCCAAGAAAATAATTGTCTGAATGATTTTAAAAGTTGGATTTTGAAAAATGAATATAATAATAAAAAAATAGTTTACACTCTTTCTTGTGATATGGTAATAGATGGTTATTTTGAACTTAGTATTCCATATGGAACTAAGATTACAATAGATACCAATAAGTATAAAATACTCATAAAAGATAAAGGGAACTTTTTTATCAATGGGAATGAATTAAATATAATTGGAGAAGGTGAAACAGACGGTGTAATTCATGTAGAACGAGGAGGAAAGCTAAGGATAGGGATAGATAATATAACTGCTTTAAATGGAACTGCTTTGTATGCAGAAGAAGAAGCTGATTTAATTATAGATACATATTATGGTGAGGTTGGAAACATAAAAGCAAGTGGAGAAAACGCTATAGGAATTTATTCGGAAAATAATGTTAGAGTAGACTGTAAAACGATTGAAGTTGATGGAGAAAATGCTATAGGAATTTATTCTAAGGGAGAAGTCGAAATAGAGGATACTTCAGTAATTGTCAATGATGATAATAAACAGCAAAGTTTAGGGTTAAGAAGTAACAATAAAAAAGGACGGTCAATTGTATCAGAGATCAAGAATGTCTATATTATAGGAGAGCAAAATACAATAATGCCAGATATACCTCAAGATGATGATTATAATATTATAAGGTGTAATTGCAGAGGTATTGGAGTCTTTGAAGAGGAAATAATGATAACAAAAGAAGATAAAATAGAAGATTTAAAATTTCCTCAAACTGTAACTTTAAAAACTTCTAGTGGAAAGTTTAAAAGGTTAGATGTGGACTGGGATTTATCAAATTACTATACTGATTTAAATAAAAATGCAGAGTTCGTGATAAAAGGAAAATTTAAAGAAGAATATCTAAATGAAAATAATATAGTGCTAAATCATAATGTTGCGCCTATTTTATATGTTCATGTTACAAATAAAGGACCTATAAACGATTTAGAAGTATCTTTTATAAACTCAAAAAAGGGTTATTCAGCTATTTTAGATTACAGTATGCCATATAATGCCAAGAAGGTATTTGTAGAATATTCTGATGATGGTATAAATTGGGTAAGCAAAGAATTAAATTATATTAGTAACCAAATTATACTTGATTTTGAAGATTTTAAATTGAGATGTTTTAGAGTAAATGTAGAAGGTGGATTAAGGGACGGATATTCAAATATATTTTTAAAACCAGGATTTGTGATGGGTGGAGGCAATGGTCAGATGACACCAGAAGATGACCGAGACGTTATTATAGATGGAGGTGATCGTGGAGGTGGTGGTAGAGATGACCCAGATAGAGATGGCAGTAGTGAAAATGAGGGTAATAACAATAAAAATAAAGAAGAAGATAATAATGAAAATAAAGAAAATACTGACAATGGTAGTAATGAAAATAATGATTCTAATGGAGGAAAACCAAATGATTCAGAAGATAACATAGGACCAAGTGCTGGTGGTGTCGATAATAAAAATCATCAAAATAATAAAGAAAATACTGATATAAATGCTGATAAAGAAAATGATTATGAGTATAAAAATAAATTTAATAGTAAAAATTTAATGATAGAAGATGATAGCAATTGTAATTTAAAACAGAAATCAGTATTTAGCAATAATAATCAATATTTCTCTTATGGAGAGGCTTTTGTAAACGGAAATAAAGAAATAAACAATGAAAAATCAGGAGTAAATAATTATGATGAAATAGCAAATGACAATGAGAATCTTAAATCTATATTTAAAAAATATAATTTAAATAGAGAGATTTTCTTTTTACTTTGTATATTAACTCCAACTATGATTGTTTCTATATTAGCTGTAAATCCAAGTGTAAGAAAAAATGTAATAGAATTCATACAAATAAAAAAATAATTTTTAAAAAGGTATTATTTAGTAAATTATAAAGCTACTAAGTAATGCCTTTCATTATTATGAAAACTATATATAACTATTAATAAAATGATATATAATATACAGTTTGGTTAAATAGTATAAAAATAATAGAATATTGAAAAAAAATTGACAAATGAATATATAGGTATTAAAATATATTAAATATATACATAAAAAGTGATTTACCAACAAATAAATGAAATATATGTTAGCAACTAGTTCAATTTGTAAAAATGTAAGATTTATAAAAAAATAAGGGAGGATATTATTATGAGAGCAATTTTAACAGTGATTGGAAAGGATAAACCAGGTATAGTAGCAGGAATTAGTGATGAGCTATACAAGCAAAATATTAATATAGTAGATATTTCACAAAAAATACTTCAAGAATATTTTACAATGATTATGGTAGTTGATTTAGAAAAAGCATTAAATTCTTTTGAGCAAACGGTTGAAGATTTAATTGAAAGAGGAAAGAAATTATCAGTAGATGTAAAAATTCAAAGAGAAGAAATCTTTAATTCAATGCATAATCTGTAGTAAATAGTAAGGGGAGGTGATAACAGTGAATGTAGGAAATATACTTGAAACAATCAAGATGATAGATGAAGAACAGTTAGATATAAGAACTATAACTATGGGGATTTCATTACTAGATTGTATAGACCCTGATGGAGATAAAGCGAGAGAAAAAATATATAATAAAATTATGAATTCTGCTAAAGACTTAGTAAAAGCTGGTAAGGATATAGAACGTGAATTTGGTATTCCAATTGTAAATAAAAGAGTATCAGTAACTCCAATATCCATTATTGCAGGTGCAACAGATGAAGAAGATTATGTGAAATTCGCACAGACATTAGATAAAGCAGCAGAGGATTTAGGAATAGACTTTATTGGTGGATTCTCAGCATTGGTTCAAAAGGGATATACAAAAGGTGATAAGATATTAATTAAATCAATTCCAAGAGCTTTGGCAAGTACTAATAAGGTATGTGCTTCAGTAAATGTAGGTTCTACACGATGTGGTATAAATATGGATGCAGTAAAAGAAATGGGAGAAATTATAAAAGAAACTGCAGAAATGACAAAAGATGCAAAAGGATTTGGTTGTGCAAAACTAGTAGTATTTTGTAATGCAGTAGAAGATAATCCATTTATGGCAGGAGCATTCCATGGTGTTGGTGAAGCAGATAGAATTATCAATGTTGGTGTAAGTGGTCCTGGTGTTGTTAAGAGAGCTTTAGAAAAGGTAAAAGGAGAGCCATTTGATGTTGTTGCAGAAACTGTTAAAAAGACAGCATTTAAAATTACAAGAGTTGGACAACTTGTAGCGAAAGAAGCTTCTAGTAGACTAGATGTTCCATTTGGAATAATAGACCTATCATTAGCCCCTACACCTGCAATTGGAGATTCAGTAGCAAATATATTAGAAGAGATGGGACTTGAAGTTGTTGGTACTCATGGTACTACAGCAGCACTAGCTCTTTTAAATGATGCAGTTAAAAAGGGTGGAGTTATGGCATGTTCACATGTTGGAGGACTCAGTGGAGCGTTTATACCAGTATCTGAAGATGCAGGTATGATTGATGCTGTTATTAAGGGTGCTTTAAGTATAGATAAACTTGAAGCTATGACTGCAATTTGTTCTGTAGGTCTTGATATGATAGCTGTGCCAGGAGATACTACAGCAGGTACACTTGGAGCTATGATAGCTGATGAAGCAGCAATAGGTATGATTAATAATAAGACTACAGCAGTTAGAATTATACCAGCACCAGGGTGTGATGTAGGTGATATGGTCGAGTTTGGAGGTCTTTTAGGACGAGCACCAGTAATGCCTATAAATAAAAATTCATCTGAACTGTTTACTCAAAGAGGAGGAAGAATTCCAGCTCCTATACATTCATTTAAAAACTAAGTACATTACATATAATAATATTCAAATAAAGATTTATATGACAGAATTAAAGTTGTCTATGTGAGTCTATATATTGAAAGATTATAATTAAAATAATAAATTTTAAAATTTTTGTTGAGATTGTGATAACAACAAAGCGATACATAGACTTTTTAAAAGGTCATGTATCGCTTTTATTTTTTAATATTATCTAATTATTAAATAGAACTTTTTATGTACCTTAAAAGTTATGATATCTAATAGTAATAAATTATACTAACATTTATTTTTAATACATCAACTAAATAAAAAACTAAATAAAAAGTAAATTAAAAAAATAAAAAACTATCTAAATATTTAACACACATAATAATCATAAATAAATATAAAAATAAAACGCTTGCAATTAATAAAATTGCCTACAATATAAAACTTTATCATTTAAAATATTAATTTATAAATCTTATTATTTTTAAGCAATTTCTTTTTCTACATCAGTACCACGTATTTCACCAGCAGTAAGAACTTTAAAAGTACTGAATATTTTCGAGCCTAAAAATCCTGCAGCTACATTAAATAAGGCACATAAGCCAGCTGTTATGAGTACTTGATTAACTGGATTATAGGCAAACATTATAGCAAATCCAGCTACAGGTGTAGCTGTACCTGGAGTCATATTTACAAGACCCATCAAAGCTACAATGATACCAGAAAAAGCACCTCCAAAGAAATTAGTACAATATATAGGTATTGGATTTGCCGAAATTATGTCTGATTGAGTCAATGGTTCAATAGCAACAGATATAATATCTTTTTTAGATCCTAACTTCAATCTTGCAAATAATGTTGAGTTCATAAAAGCTGAACCAAAAGCACCTAATGCTCCTATTGCCATAGGAAGACCAGTAAGACCAATTATAGACGTAAGCGCCATTGAACTAAGTGGAGATGTACCAACTACTGTTATTAAGCCTCCTAATATAATTCCCATTACTATAGGACTAATATTAGTAGCCTCTATTAAAACTTGTCCGATTTGTAGTAGTGTACTATTAACTAATGGGTCTACATTTGATGCTATAAGACGAGATAGTGGTGCACATAGAAGGATTACAACTACTAAATCCACTCCAGGTGGTACCTTTTTCTCTATAAACTTAATTAAGAAAGAAACAAAGTATCCAGCAACGAATCCAGATAATATAGAAAAATCTAAACATGATAATCCTATTAAAACAGCATAAACTGGAGATACACCAAGAGCTAATGGCACAAGTATAGCAGCAGCAACTCCACCAAGGCTACCATTAGCGGCTCCAACACTTCTAAAAAATTCCATACCTAAAACGTCGCCAAGTAAAGAAAGATTGAATGCCTCGACTAAGAAAGTAGCACAAGCAGCACTTGCAAGAGCTCCCATAGCTTTCATACCATATGGAGCTTTGTAACTAAAAATTGTGAAACAACATAGAACCAATAAAAGTAAACCTGTTCCTAATAAAATTTCTGACATAAGAAAATCCTCCTTGTATTTTTTTTAGGACATAAACTTTTGCTTATGATAACGTTATCCTAATGTGTAAATAATTAACTAATTAATGACAACAGAACAAAAGTAATTTTAAATTTTAATTGGTTTTATATTGTATCTAAAAATAAAAATAACTATAAAGGTATATAAAGCAAGTTTAAAATCTAAGTTAAACTTATACTTTACAATATAATTATATATAAATAATACAATCTTGTATAGGAAGATTGATAAAAAATAAATTTAATATGAAAAAAAACAATTATTATCATATAAAAAAGGAATAAACCTTTTTTAGAAGAAGTATTTATAATGAAAGAAATTATATAGGGGGAGAGTCTTTGAAAAAGGTTAAATATACCAGATTAGTGATACTTGGTATTCTTATATATTTAGTATTTAATATTTTAGTAATGATTATTAGTAAGAATGTAGATACATTAGTATTAAAATCTGAAGTAGTCGATGCAAAAATTAGTACAGAAGGTACTCTAGAAAAAGACTTTAATGACCAGAGTAGTTATTTATCAATATATGTTGATAAAGAAGATTATAAAAGATTTGAAAAAAATCAAGATGTCGTAATTGAATATGACAAACAAAAAATAGATGCAAAAGTTTACAAAATATATAAAAATAATAATAAAATAATGGTAAAATTAAAAATAAGTAACCAAATTATTGGAAATCAGGATACAAGTGTCGAAGAATTTGATATAATATATAATCAGATGGAATGTTTAAAAATACCTAAAACTTCTATAAAAACAAAAGACAATAAACGTGGTGTATATGTAATTGATGAACAATCACAAAGTGTAAAATTTGTCATACTAGAAGGGATAACTTATGAAAATGAATCTTCTGTATTTGTGGATTATTATAAAAATGACATAAATGGAGTTAAAAGTGTTAATCTATATGACAAAATAATTTTAAGACCTAACAAAATAAACACAAATATAAGGATAAAGTAGGTGATAATAATGGGTTCTGTTAAAGAGAATTTATCTGAAATAAGAAGTAAAATTGATGAAGCTGCAAAAAAAGTAAATAGAGATAGTAAAGAAATTACTCTTTTAGCAGTTACTAAAACTGTTGATGTAGATTTAGTTAATGAAGCAATGGAAGAAGGAATTACTTCTGTTGGTGAAAATAAACCTCAAGAATTAGCTAGAAAGTATGATATTATAGGTGACAAACTAAATTGGCACTTAATAGGAACTTTGCAAACAAATAAAGTTAAGTACATAATAGATAAAGTTTGTATGATACATTCTTTAGATAGAGTCGCATTATGCGAGGAAATTCAAAAACGGGCTGAGCAAATAAATAGAGAAATAGATTGCTTAGTACAAGTGAATATATCTAAAGAAGAATCTAAACATGGACTTGATAAAGGAGAAGTTATAGATTTTGTCAAAGAAGTGTCAGAAAAATATAAAAATATAAAAATAAAAGGTCTAATGACAATGGCACCTTTTGTAGCAGATGAAGATGAAATAAGAGGTGTATTCAAAGGTCTTAAAGATTTATCAACACAAATAAAAGAATTAAACATATCTAATGTAGGTATGGATGTTTTATCAATGGGAATGAGTCACGATTATGAAATTGCTATAGAGGAAGGGGCTACCATTGTTAGAGTTGGAACATCAATCTTTGGAGAAAGAAATTACAATAAAAAATAATTACTCAAATCTGAATAAATTCTAAGGAGGAAGTTAATAATGTCAAATGGAATAATATCTAAATTTAAGAACTGGATAGTTGATGAAGATGAAGATTATGTTGAAGATGAATATGAAGGTGGTATGGAAGATATAGTTCAAGAGGAAGAAATAAATGGAGGATTTAGTGCTGCAAAGGCAAATAAAATTGTAAATTTACATACAACTTCTCAAATGAAAGTTGTAATAGTTGAACCTAAAGTTTATGATGAAGCTGCAACTATAGCAGACCATCTAAAACAAAGAAGGGCAGTTATAGTGAATTTGGAAGGATTGACTAATTCTGAAGTTCGTAAATCTATATTTAATTTTATGAATGGAGCGGTTTATGTTTTAGATGGAAGTATACAAAAGGTTTCTAAGTCAATATTTATACTAGCTCCTAATAATGTAGATATAGATGCAAATATGAAAAAAGAATTAGAAAGCAAAGCATTCTTCCCTTGGCAAAATAAATAGTAAAAAGGCGGTTAATGTATGGGAACAATAAGAATTGCACTATATTATCTTTTAGACATAATAGCATGGATGATAGTTATAAAAAGCTTGATGACTTGGTTTCCAAATGGAAGACAAAGCAAAATTTTTGAGATTTTAGAAAATCTTACAGAGCCAATAGAAGGTCCAATCAGGTCTATAATGTACAAATACACAAATGGGCCGATAGATTTTTCTCCTTTAATTGCAATAGTATTATTGATGTTCCTAAGACAATTAGTATTGGTTATATTCTAAGGTGATAACATGGACAAATTGAAATTGACAAATCACATAAAGGATGTAGACTTGAAAAATAAAATGTTTAAAGTAATAGACAAGGCTAATAGTTGTATAAAAAACTATGATGTTAAGTCTACTGAGTTTCTTAATCCATATGAAGTGAGAAATGCTGTAGATATATTAAATTCTACTAATGAAATAAAATACAGTGTGGATGGAGGTTATGAACAAGCTGAAAGAAGCACTGTATTTATTTATCCATTTTACATGGAATATGAGGATATAGAAGATACTCTTAGATTTTTACAGATAGAAGGAAATTTTAAATTTAAAAGTATATCTCATAAAGATTATTTAGGAGCAATTTTGAATCTAGGTATAAAAAGAGACAAAATTGGAGATATAATTATACATGATAGTTTTTGTCAAGTAGTTGTAAGTAGTGATATTTGTGATTTTATAATCATAAATTTAGAGAAAGTTTCAAGAAATAGTGTAATTGTAAAGGAAATTTCCAGAGAAAATATTGTTAATAGTTCTTCAAAATATAAAGAAGTATCATTTACAGTATCTTCAGATAGGTTAGATTGTATCATAAGTAGTCTTTACAATATATCTAGGCAAGATAGTGCAAAATACATAAATGGAGAAAAAGTCCATGTCAATTATGAAAAGATAACTTCAACTTCTAAAATAATTAAAAATGATGATTTAATTTCTATTAGAGGTAAAGGAAGAGCTAAAGTAACACAAATAGGAGATATTACTAAAAAAGGAAGAATAAAAGTTCAAGCAAAATTAATTGTATAAGGACTAATTAAAATTATAGCTGGGAGGAAATGTAATGCTAACTCCAATTGAGATAGAAAATAAAGAGTTTAAAAAAGGTTTAAGAGGTTATAGAGATGAAGAAGTGGATGAGTTTTTAGATATTATCAAAGAAGATTATGAATCTCTATGTAGAGAAAATACAGCTCTTAAAGAAAAATTAGGATTATATCAAGATCAAGTAAATAAATATGAAAATATTGAAGAAACACTAAAAGCTACTTTAATAACTGCTCAAAGTGCAGCAGAAGACACTTGTAGTGCAGCAAATAAAAAGGCTAAGATAATCGTTGAAGAAGCAGATTTAAAGGCTAGACAAATTATAGAACAAGCTAATAATCGTGTTATAGAGATAAGAAAAGAGTACGATGCTTTAGTTAAAGAATTTAAGATATTTAGAAATAAATTCAAATCATTGTTAGAAGATGAAATAAGAAGTGTCGATGAGATTTTTTATGATGTAGATGAAAAATGTGTAAATGCATTTGAAGGTACATCAGTGTATAATTATAGTAATGATGAAGCTGCTACAACTTTAGAATAAACAATAATTTTACTGGATTTTAGGTAGAATTATTGTTTAAGTTTGAGAATACTATAACAAAAACAAAAAATAGGATAAATATGTAAGAAAAATATAAATTATTATATTTTTCAAAAATATATTGACTATTCAAATTATTTGTTATAGAATTTCATATAAACACAGATAAATTTTTAAAAGCGTTGATAGAGACAATTATCTTTAGATAATTTTACAGAGAATTGGGTATGCTGAGAACCAAGGAATTTATAAAGATGAAAATCACTCTTGAGCTGCAGGCTGAACGATTAAACTTTATTAAGCTGTGCCGGTTAGTGCCGTTATACTATTAGAGTGTTATATGTGACTATTGTTAAGTTCACATATAGAATTAGGGTGGTAACGCGATTGATAACTCGTCCCTTTGTTTAAAGGGGACGAGTTTTTTATTGTTCAAATTTACGTAAAAGAATAAAAACTTTGGAATTATAATAACTGTAGGAAAGGGTGATTTACATGGCAAAATTTAAGCCATTGGTGGACAGTTCTGTGAAACAAGCAGAAGCACAAGTTTTTGACTATTGGAAAGACATAGATATACTTGAAAAAACTCTAGAAAAAGGTAAAGACGACCCAAGTTTTGTATTTTATGAAGGACCTCCAACAGCTAATGGAAATCCTGGAGTACATCACGTTTTATCTAGAACACTTAAAGATTCTGTTTGTAGATATAAAACAATGTCTGGTTATCAAGTAAAGAGAAAAGCTGGTTGGGATACACACGGATTGCCAGTTGAAATACAAGTAGAAAAAGAATTAGGTCTTACTAGCAAGCAACAAATAGAAGAATATGGAATAGCTGAATTTAACCAAAAATGTAGAGAGTCAGTTTTCTCATTTGAAAAACAATGGAGAATAATGACTGAGAGAATGGCTTATGAAGTTGACTTAGATAATCCATATATAACTTTAGATAATAACTATATAGAATCTGTATGGTGGATATTGAATAAGTTCAATAAAGAAGGATATATATATGAAGGGCATAAAATACTTCCTTATTGCCCAAGATGTGGAACTGGTCTTGCTAGTCATGAGGTTGCACAAGGATATAAAGAAGTAAAGACAAATACAGTTGTAGCTAAATTTAAGAAAAAAGATGCTGATGAATATTTCTTAGCATGGACAACTACTCCATGGACTTTACCATCAAATGTTTCATTAACAGTGAATGCTGATGTTGATTACTTAAAAGTTAAAAAAGGTGATGAGGTATATTATGTATCTAAACCTTTAGCTAATAAAGTACTAGGTGAAGACTATGAAGTTTTAGAAGAAATGAAAGGTAAAGATTTAGAAGGCTTAGAATATGAACAATTAATGCCTTTTGTAGAAGTTGATAAAAAAGCATTTTTTATTACAGTAGGAGATTATGTAACTACTGAAGATGGTACTGGAATAGTTCATACAGCACCAGCATTTGGTGAAGATGACTACAATACAGGTAAAAGATACGATTTACCAGTTGTACAGCCAGTAGATGAAACTGGTAAATTTACAACTACTCCTTGGGAAGGTAGATTTGTAATGGAAGATGGGCTAGATGTTGAAATAATAAAATGGCTAGCTTCTGAAAATAAACTATATAGTAAAGAAAAAGTAGTTCATAATTATCCACATTGTTGGAGATGCCAAACTCCACTTGTGTACTATGCAAAACCAAGCTGGTATATAGAAATGACTAAGCTTAAGGATAAATTAATAGAAAATAATAATGGTGTAAAATGGTTCCCAGGCTTTGTAGGTGAAAAGAGATTTGGAAACTGGTTAGAAAATCTAAATGACTGGGCAATATCAAGAACTAGATATTGGGGAACTCCACTTCCTATATGGAGATGTGAATGCGGTCATACAGATTCAGTTGGTTCAAGAGCAGAATTAGCTGAAAAAGCTATAGAAGATGTAAACCCAGAAACTGTAGAACTTCATAGACCATATGTAGATGATATACACTTGAAGTGTGAAAAATGTGGAAAACCAATGACAAGAGTAACAGAAGTTATAGATTGCTGGTTTGATAGTGGAGCTATGCCATTTGCACAACACCACTATCCATTTGAAAACAAAGAAAACTTTGATGAGCTATTCCCAGCTGATTATATATCAGAAGGTATAGACCAAACTAGAGGTTGGTTCTACTCATTACTTGCAGTATCAACATTTGTATTAGGAAAAGCACCGTATAAGAGTGTCTTAGTTCCAGACCTTGTACTTGATAAAGATGGAAAGAAAATGAGTAAATCAAGAGGAAATACAGTAAATCCTATGCAGTTGTTTGATCAATATGGAGCAGATGCGCTAAGATGGTATTTACTATATGTTTCTCCACCATGGACTCCAACTAAATTTGATATGGATGGATTAAAAGAAATCCAAAGTAAATTTATAGGTACTATGAAAAATGTATATAACTTCTTTACTTTATATGCAAATACAGATGATATAAATCCAACTGAATTCTTTGTAGAATACAAAGATAGACCAGAACTTGACAGATGGATACTATCTAAATTCAATAATTTAATGAAAGATGTAGAAGAAAATTTAGAGATATTTGAATTAAATAAAACTTTAAGAATGATACAAGATTTCATAAATGATGATTTATCTAACTGGTATATAAGACGTTCAAGAAGAAGATTCTGGGCAACTGAATTAACAGAAGATAAAAAAGCTGTATACAATACAACTTATGAATTATTACATGGACTTTGCAGAGCTATAGCACCATTTGCTCCATATATGTCAGAAGAAATGTATAGAAACCTAACTGGAGAAGTATCTGTTCATTTAGCTGAATATCCTAAGTTTAATGAGAGTTTAGTTGATACTAAATTAGAAGAAAAAATGGATTTAGCTAAGAATCTAGTTACTTTAGGTAGAGCTTCAAGAGAAGTTGAGAGAATAAAAGTTCGTCAACCATTACAAAAAGTATTAGTAGATGGTAAATTTGAAGACACAATAAGTGATGTAGTTGATTTAATAAAAGAAGAGCTTAATGTTAAAGAGGTAGTATTTGCTAAAGATTTAGATGAATATATGAACTTTAGCCTAAAACCAAACTTTAAAGAAGCTGGACCAATATTAGGCGCTAAGATGAACTTATTTGTAGGAGCATTAAACAAGTTAAATGCACATGAAACTGCTAATAAACTTGAAAATGGTGAAACTTTAACAGTTGATTTAAATGGAGAAGCATTTGAATTTAATAAAGACTTAGTATTAATAGGTATAACTGCTAAAGAAGGATTTAATGTATCTGTTGAAAATAATCTTTTTGTTATACTAGATACTAAATTAACTGATGAGTTAGTTGATGAAGGATATGCTAGAGAATTTATATCTAAAGTACAACAATTGAGAAAATCTAATAACTTTGAAGTACTAGACAACATAGTAATAGATTACTGTGGTGATGATGAGATTGCTAAAGCTGTTGAGCATTTTGATGAATACATCAAGTCTGAGACTTTAGCTTTAGAAATAAATAGAGTGGATGATAAATCTTTAGAAGAACAAAACTTAAATGACCATATGACAGGTATAAAAGTTACAAGAAAATAAAAAATAACAAGCTGTTAATTAAGAGCCCTATAGAAAATGATTTGTAAATTTCTATAGGGCTTTTTTTAAAAAGATAGCTTATTTCTTTATTTAATTAATTGTTTTTGTACTTCAATAATTAAATGTTTTAATATTCCAAAATTTACAACAAATAAATTTATATAAATCATATAAATTATTTATAGCATATGATAAAATGTTAGTGAATAAACGTTTAAGTGAGGATGAATAATATTTTAGAGTGAACTACTTCTGGTAAATTTATTTTTAAATTTATTGTGTATTATGCAGGGTGGTTTATTTATTATGCAAAGGGGTGCGTTTTGATGTATGGTGAAAGCAAAAAACTAAGTATTGATAATAACATATTTTTGCAATATGGTCTTATTATATTGGGAATGATTTTATCAACCTTAGGAATAAATTTATATCTAGCACCAGCCAAGTTGTTAAGTGGAGGAGTAGCTGGAATTTGTGTTATATTATATAAGTTATTTGGTATAAATCAGGGATTATCTAGTTTTTTGATGAATATACCAATATTTATTATAGCTAAGAAGTATTTTGATAATAAATTTTTGTTAATAAGTTTTGTAAATATGTTACTATTTTCTGTTGCACTTGGTTTAACACAAGATATTGCTAAATATTTTCCAATAGATGATACTATGCTACAATCTATTTATGGTGGTGTTTTAACTGGTATAGGTATGGGATTGACCTTTAAAGCAAGAGCTACTGCTGGAGGGCTTGATATAATAGCAGCTATAATGAAAAGAAAGTACGATATACCAATGAAAAATACATTTTTATTTATTAATTTCTTTGTAGTATGTGCAGGTGCATTTTTATTTGGAGCAAAATTGGTAATGTACACTCTAATTACTATGTATATAATTTCTTTTACAATGGATATAGCAAAAGATTGCTTTGATAGAAAAAAATCTATACTTTTAATATCAAATAGATATGAAGAAATATCAAAAGTAATAATGAATAAGATGGGTAGAGGAGTAACTTTTTTAGAAGCAGAAGGAGCATATACGCAGAATAAGAAAAAAATGATTTACTGTATCATATCTGCAAATGAAGTAGGTAAATTTAAGGATTTAATTTATGATATGGATAGTGAAGCTTTTATTTCTGTAAACAATGTAGAAGAAGTAAAAGGTGGAGGTTTTAAGGATAAATTTTTATAAGATATAAGTGTTAAAAAATACCATATATCTTGTTATTGTACCTAGTTAGATGTATACTGTAACTAATGGGGCACATGAAGTGCTCAATAATATACTAGGAGGTATAATAATATGTTAAGAGAGAGATTTGTAGTAAGAAATCATCATAATCCACATGCTAATGGATGCTGTGGAACTGGAGGAGAAGGATGCTGTGGGGGAGATAACCATCAACATTCACACGAGCATTCTCACAGTCATGGACATGAACATGAGCATGTAAATGGTGTAGGTCATGACCATAATCATGATGATGGATTTTCAGGAACTCATGAGCATGGGCATGAACATACACATATACATGGGCATGAACATTTAGATGGGCATACACATCAACATAAATAGAAGTATTTTAAACTAATAAAATGATTTTTATTTTGTTATTCCATGAAGGTTTAAATAAAAATTATTCATAGCAAATAAAAAAGTGAGCTGTTAAATTAAAAAACTTTAATAGTTCACTTTTATTAATTATTAAAATATCAAGTTTAAATCCAATGGTTAACTAAAAAAGAAGCGATATTTTCATAAGGCATTTTTTCTGTTTTTAACAAGCTTTGGACAACTAAACCATCAACTATAGACATAAGTAAAAAAGAAAAGGATTCAGCATCCTGTTCATTCTCATCACCACTATATTTTTCAAGAGATTCAATAATTTCAGATTTAAGGGTAGCTCGCCATTCAATATATTTCAATCTCATTCTTTCTTTTAAATCATCATTTGAAGTAATAGCTTCACAAATAAGATACATATGTACTCTACCACGACTTTCTATAGTAGATATTTTTTCTAGTATTAAGTTGACCATTTCTATTTGAGAATTTTTGGATTTGACATTTTTTACACAGTTTAATATAGCACTAGTTATAACTTCTAAATGAGTATCAGCAATGTTATATATAATATCATTTTTAGATGAGTAGTGATAATATAGTGTACCCTTACTTATATTCACATCTTTTGCAATATCAGCAAGACTGGTATTTTGAACTCCATTTTTGGCTATTAAATTAGTAGCAGATAATAAAATAGCTTGTTTCATATTATTTGTTTTCATAAAACCTACCTTTCTATGTATATTTATAACAAATTAATAACATTATAAGCTTATAGAAAATTATTGTCAATAAAGCAAGAATCTATATCTATTGACTTTTTTTCATCCAAAATATAAAATAATAATTAAATCGGTCGTACGACCGACTGAATAAACAAAAACAATATCTTATAGTGAGGTTAATATGGATAAAATAAAATTGATAGTAGACAGTGCATGTGACTTACCTAATCATATAATAGAGAAATACAATATTGAAGTTATTGGTTTAAATGTATCTTTTGGAGAAGAGAACTATATATCTGGGAAGGAAATAGATAATGAAACTTTCTACAGAAAAATGGATGAAAGTAAATTATTGCCAAAAACATCATGTCCTTCACCAGATAAGTTTTTAGAAGCATATCAATGCGAAGAGGAAAGTATATTAGTAATTAGCATAAGTTCAGGATTATCTGGAACTTATAATAGTGCACTTTTGGCAAAAGACATGTTCGAAAAAGAAGGAAATAATAAAAAAATTGAAATTATAGATTCACTTAGTGGGTCAATTGGCATAGGACAATTAGTATTAAAAGCGGCAATATTAATAAAAGAAGGAAAAGAACTTGAAGAAATTGTTTCAATAATAGATAGATATAAAGACAATCCACCATTTTATGGAACTCTAGAGACATTAGAAAATGCTATAAAAGGAGGTAGAATAAATCCAATAGCAGGAAAAATTATAAATACATTAAATTTTAAGGCTATAATACAAGTTGCAGATGGGATTGTAACTCCAATAGATAAGGCAAGGGGTGAAGGGAATAGCTTGAAAAAACTGATTCAGTTAGTAGAATCAAAAATTATAGATAAAGAAGAGAAGGTTTTATTTATAGGACATGCTAACTGCCCTGAAAAAGCTCAAAAAGTAAGAGAAACTATGGAAAAAGATGTTAAATATAAAGACGTTGTAATCTGTGAAGTTGGTTCAGTAATGGGAACATATACTTCAAAAGGTGCAATTTTGATAACTGCAATATAAACAACAAACTAAAAAGTTAAAGCTGTATAAAAATGAATAAAATCATTTTTATACAGCTTATTTTGATGTTATTAAGTTAATCTTATAATCAACCAACCACACATATTTCTTTGTCATATTTGTTTAGTATTTCGCAACCATCTTCAGTAACTAGTACTAAATCTTCTATTCTAACTCCAAACTCTCCTGGTAAATATATACCTGGTTCTATAGAGAATATCATTCCTGGTTGTACAGTATCTGTATTTATAGAAGATACATCTCCCTTATCATGAACTTCAAGTCCTATAGAGTGACCAGTTCTATGAGTGAAGTATTGTCCATATCCTTTTTCAGTTATGTAATCACGAGCAGCTGCATCTATATCACAGAATCTAACTCCTGGTTTTACAATAGCTTCAGCTCTCTTATTGGCTTCAAGAACTATTTCAAATATTTCTCTACCTTTTTCAGGTATTTCTTTATAGAATACAGTTCTTGTCATATCAGCACAATAATTATCTTTTATGCAACCTATATCTAATATTATTGCATCACCAGGTTTTACAAGAGCATTTCCTGGTTCTCCATGTGGATTAGCTCCATTAGGACCAAATCCTATTATAGGGTCAAATGAAAATCCATCAGCACCTAAGTCTTCATATATTTTAGATAATTTACCAACAAGTTGTTTTTCTGTAAGTTCACCAGAAACAGTAGCTTTAAGTTGTTCCATACCTTTGTCATTTAATCTTGAAGCTATTCTCATTAATTCTTTTTCTTCTTCATCTTTACACATTCTTAAAGTATCTATTATATAAGATGAGTTTACAAATTTACTTCCTCCACCTGATTCTATTAAGCTTAATAAGAATCTAGCTGGCCAGTTTTTGTCAACACCCATAGTAGCATTTTTGTCTACATGTTCAGTTACTATTTCTATTGGATTTTGAGTATCATTAAACCAAACCATTTCAACACCTAAATCTTCTGCAACTGGGAATAATTCATTTATAAATAATTTATTATTACCATTTAAATTTAAGTATAAAGCTAACAGTCTTTCACCTGGGTGGATTAGTAATCCTGTTAAATAAAATATTGAAGTAGGATCACTTACCAGCATTTGAGAAATATCATCTTTTTTCATTTGTTCAAGTACAGCATTTAATCTTTGAGTCTTCATAATAATTTCCTCCTAATCAAAATTCGATACAAATCAATTTTAGCACTATTAAACAAAAATTAGTATACTTTTCTTCTAGAAATATAAAAAAATTTTAACATATATTTTTTATATTAAATTTAATTCCCTATTTTACATTAAAAGAAAAGTAAAATAAGTTTATATTGTGAAAATTTTATAAAAATAATAACTTGAATAAGTAAAAATATATATTTGAGATAGTTATATAATTATGAAAATTAATAAAAAAATTTTTATATTAAAATAATATTGAAACAATTTTAAAAATTTAGTATCATTAAAGAGAAAGTGATAGAACTTTCAAAATTTATCACTTTTAGTAAATTTTGATTTCAAAATATCTAAATTTGAGGTATAAATATTTTTATTTAAAGTATTTTATAGGTTAAATTGAAGTATTTTATAGGTTAAAGTTATTTTAACTGTTATGAAATCAATTTTTAATTAATAAAGAGAGGGGAAATTATAATAGGATGGAAAAGAAAAAAATAGGCCTATGGAGTTTGGTATTTATGAATGTATCAGCTTTATATGGTATAAGATGGATAGCTAAGTCGACAGCGTCAAGCTTCGGTTTAGGATTAGGTGCAATACCTATGTGGTTATTATTCTCATTTATATATTTCGTACCAGGAGCTTTAATTTGTGCTGAATTAGCTTCTACATATCAAAAAGGTGATGGAGGTTTATATGATTGGGTTAAGGAAGCCTTTGGAGAAAAATATGGCTTTTTAGTTTCTTGGTTAAACTGGACAGCTAAAATATTTTGGTATTCTTCATTCCTAACTTTTTTAGCAGTAAATGTTTCTTATACAATAGGAAATCCAGCACTTGCAGATAATAAGATATTTGTACTTATATTATCTTTAGTAATATTCTGGATATTATCTATTATAGCAACTAAAGGAATAAGCTTTACAAAAATATTTACTAATACAGGTGCATTAGGTTCAACAATACCAAGTGCTATACTTATAATATTTTCATTTTTAGCAGTATTAGTATTGAAAAAACATGATATGGCTTCAACATATACAATAGCTTCAATGACTCCAAAACTTAATATGGATGCATTTGTTGCTATATCAGCTATAATGTTTGGTTTAGCAGGAGCAGAAACTGCAGCTAACTTTATAACAGAGATAGATAAGCCTGAAAAGAACTTCCCTAAAGCTATATTAATATCAGCTGGAATAGTTGCTTCATTATATGTATTAGGTTCTATTGCAATAACAATGATAATACCACCAGACCAAATTACTGCTTCTAAAGGTGTGTTAGATGCGCTTGCAGCTGTTTGTGAATCTTTAGGAATAGGTTCTTGGTTAGTTCAATTGATAGCTTTTGGTATAGCTTTTTCAATATTAGGAGCAATAGTTCTTTATATAGCATCACCAATAAAAATGTTATTTGGTAGTGTTAAAAAAGGAGTATTTCCAGATAGTTTGGTAGAAGTAAATAAACACAAGATACCTTCGAAAGCAGTTATACTTCAAGCAATAATAGTTACTATAATATTATTAGTGACTACATTAATGCCTTCTGTTGATGCTATATACAATGTTCTTGTAACTATGACAGCATTAACTGCATTATTCCCATATGTATTGTTATATGCTTCTTATATTAAGCTAAGAAAAGAGAGACCAGATGAAATTAGACCATATACTATGGCAAAATCAACAGGTACTTGTATAGGTTTAGCGAAAATGGTTTTAACTGTAACTGTAGTTGGTATATTATTATCAGCAGCACCAGTTATGCCTACATTTGCTGAAAATATCATATATGAAATAGAAATGATTGGTGGAGGTCTTCTAGTTATCCTATCTGGTCTATGGTTATGGAATAGATATGAAAAGAGAACAGCTAAATAAAAATGTATTTTAAATATATATTTTGGATATTATTATATATATAGTTGACAATTTATATCATAAGGAATATTATAAAATAAAGAAATTAATAAATTAAATCCTGGGATAAGAAAGAGTAAATAAATAGACTTTTACACAGAGAATTAAGGGTGCTGAGAACTTAATAAAAAGTATTTATTGAATGGGTCTTTGAGGAGTAATGTGAAATGCAGTTTAAGACTGTAGATTATCTGATATCGTGTGTGCACGTTATAGCACATATTAAGATATATATATTCAGCTTTGAGTATATATAAATTTAGGTGGTACCACGGAAAATATATCCGTCCTATTGATTTAGGACGGATTTTTTAATATATAAAATTTAGGAGGAAAGATGAACGTAATAGGAATTATAGGTGCAATGGATGAAGAAGTAAGTATATTAGTGAATTTAATGGATATTAAAGAAATTGTAAAAAAAGCTAGCTTAGAATTTCATAAAGGAACTTTAGAAGGAAAAAGTGTTGTTTTAGTAAAATGTGGTATAGGAAAAGTTAACTCTGCTCTTTGTGCACAAATATTAATAAGTGAATTTGAAGTTGATGCTATTGTCAATACAGGTGTTGCGGGGGCTTTAAATGAAAATCTTAATGTCAATGATATAGTAATTTCAACTGATGCGATACAATACGATATAGATACTACTGCATTTGGAGACCCTAAAGGTGTTATACCAAGAATGGAAACATCTGTATTTAAAGCAGATGAAAGACTCGTAGAAGCTGCTTATAAATCTTCTGTAGAAGAAACAAAAACGCATAAAGTATTAAAAGGAAGAGTAGTAACAGGAGATATATTTATAAACTCTAAAGAATTAAAAGAAGAGTTAGTAAATGATTTTGGCGGGTATTGTGGAGAGATGGAAGGTGGAGCTATAGCTCATGTATGTTACTTAAATAATGTTCCATTTGTCATAATAAGAGCAATGTCTGATAAAGCAGATGGAAGTGCTGGAGTTGCATATGAAGTATTTGTACATGAGGCCGCCAACAATTCTAAAGATATCGTATTAAGCATGTTAAAATCAATATAAATATATAAGGAGGTACAAATCATATGAGTGAAAAAAAGGTTATATTTAGTGGTGCACAACCATCAGGTAAGATGACTCTAGGAAACTATTTAGGAGCTATAAAAAACTGGACTGAACTTCAAGAAAATTATAATTGTTATTATAGTATTGTTGATTTACATGCAATAACAGTACCTCAAGACCCTAAAGTTTTGAGAGCTAATACTATAGAATTACTTGCTCAATATCTAGCTTGTGGATTAGATCCAGAAAAAAATACTATATTTATACAATCACATGTTAAAGAGCATGTTGAACTTATGTGGATATTAAATACAATGACTTATATGGGTGAATTAAGTAGAATGACTCAATTTAAAGATAAATCACAAAAGAGTGAAGCAAATCTAAATGCAGGATTATTTACGTATCCAGTTCTTATGGCTGCTGATATACTATTATATCAAGCTGATTTGGTTCCAGTTGGAGATGACCAAAAACAACATTTAGAGCTATCTCGTGATTTAGCAAATAGATTTAATAATAGATTTTCACCTACATTTGTAGTCCCAGAAGGATACTATCCAAAAGGCGGAGCAAGAGTAATGAGTTTACAAGAACCAACTAAGAAAATGAGTAAATCTGATTCAAATGACAACGCATTTATATTATTGGCAGATGATTCAGATACTATAAAGAGAAAGATTAAGAGAAGTGTTACTGATTCTTTAGGTGTTGTAAAGTATACTGATGAACAACCTGGTATTAAAAACTTACTTGATATATATTCTAATTTAAGTAAAAAGAGTGTAGAAGAAATTGTAAACATGTATGAAGGTAAAGGTTATGGAGTATTTAAAGAAGATGTAGCTGAAGTAGTATCAGAAGCTTTAAGACCAATAAGAGAAAAATACGTTGACCTTCTTAATAATAAAGATTATTTAGAAAAAATCTATACTATGGGAGCTGAAAAGGCTGAAAAGCAAGCTAGAAAAACTCTTAGAAAAGTTTATAAAAAGGTTGGGTTTATAGAGAGAAGATATTAATTATATTATATATCTTCTTTAGTAAATAAATATTTAAAGTTATTAAAAAAGTATATGATAGGAAATAGAGAGGATATTATTAAGATAATATCCTCTTTAGTTTTGTAATAAAAAAAGATGAGCTTTTGCTCATCTCAAAGGGGTTAGATTATTCTTACTTTGGGGAAAGTAGAATAAAGGTAAAAGTTAACTGACGTTAACTTTGTTCTTTTTTGCATATCACTACTGAGCATAAAAAAATCAGAAAACCAGAGCCTTCTGAACTAACCTTGAACATACATCCATTATACTTTATACTCAATATGTAATTTATGAATTAATTTTAACTCTTATAAAGAAAATTGTCAATAATATATCAAAAAAACGTTTTAAAAAATTTATATATATAATTAAATGAGTTTGATTTTATGTTTAACTGATATGATACAATAATTAAGGCAATTATTTTTTATGTATTTAATAAGCCATAAAAATAATACCAATAACATATGTAAAAATTATTTTAAATAGGAAAAATAAGAGGAAAAAACATGAAAACATCAATTTTAATAGCATTAATAGAAAAAACAAGCCTTATTGTAGTATTATTTCTTCTAATAACAAAGCTAAAAACATTTAAACAAATATTTCAAAAAGAAGAATATAGCTTAAATGATTTGATTTGTATATCTTTAGTTTTTACTTTTCTAGCTATATTTGGTACTTACAATGGCATAAACTATATGGGGTCAATAGTAAATACTCGAATAATATCTATAGTATCAGGAGGCGTTTTATTTGGACCAATTGTAGGTATTACAGCAGGGTTGCTATCAGGTATACATAGGTATTTTATGGATATTGGAGGTATAACATCCATGCCATGCCTTTTATCAAGTATACTAGCAGGTGTGTTATCAGGATTTTTGTATAAGAAGATACCAAAGAAGCATAGAGTGATATATGGAATACTAGTAGGTATGATTTCTGAAAGTTTTACTATATTACTTATATATTTAATATCACAGCCTCATTCTCTAGCAATTCAAATAATTAATGGAATATACTTGCCTCTAATTGTAGGACAAATTGGTATAGGATTTGTTATATCTATAGTTGAGGGAATTGAAAAAGATAAAAAGGATATAGAAGCAAGAAATAAAGCAGAAATAAAAGCACTTCAAAGGCAAATTAATCCGCATTTTTTATTTAATTCTCTAAATACAATAGCATCCTTTATAAGATTTAATCCAGATAAAGCTAGAGAACTCATAATAAATTTATCAACTTACTTGAGATACAATCTTGAATATAGTGATAACTTGATAGACATAAATAAAGAGATTGAGCAAGTTAAATCTTTTGTAGAAATAGAAAAGGCTAGATTTGGAGATTTATTAACTATAATTTATGATATAGATGATGTAAATATAAAAATTCCAAGTTTAATTATACAACCAATAGTAGAGAATGCAATTATACATGGAGTTTTGGAAAGTGGAAGAGCTGGTATGGTAAAAATATCTATAAAAAAATTACAACATTCATTAGAAAATACTATTAGAATATCGATTGAGGATAATGGTATAGGTATAAGTGAAGAAGTTATAAATAATGTATATCAAGATAATATGCCAGAAAATAAGATTGGACTTTATAATGTTCATTTAAGACTTAAGCTAATGTATGGAAGTGGTCTTAATATGAGAAGAACTGATAAAGGAACTTTAATTATGTTTTACGTAAAGGAGTAAGAATATGAAAGCAATAATAGTTGAGGATGAGTTTCCAGCAAGAAAAGAATTGAGATATTTTATTGAAAATAAAAGCGAGATTGAGGTAGTAAGTGAATTTACTAATGGCATAGAAGTACTAGATTTTATTCAAGAAAATAAAATAGATGTAATTTTTTTGGACATAAATATACCTCATCTTGATGGAATGTTACTTGCAAAAACATTAAATCAATTTAAAGCAAGACCTAAAATAGTATTTATAACAGCATATGAAAATTATGCAGTAGATGCTTTTTCATTAGGTGTATTTGACTATGTACTTAAGCCTTATTCTGAGGATAGGATTACATCAATGTTGGATAAGTTAGAGAAAAGTGAAACAAATAGTAGTGAAATATCTAGTGATAATAATCATATATCTAGTGATAAAAAATGTATAATAAATCAAAATATAGAGGAAATAACACATAAAATTAGCCTTTGGAAAGGTGATAAATTGGTTGTAATAGATATTGATGATATATATTACTGTGAGGCTAATGAAAGACAGACATTTATATATACTGAAAAGGAAACATTTATACTAAAAGAGGGTATATCAGAAGTAGAAAACATAATAAATGATAAAACTTTTTTTAGAACACACAGGTCTTACATAGTAAATTTAACTAAAGTAAAAGAAATTATCCCATGGTTTAATAACACATACATATTGAAGTTAAAAGATAGTGATTATGAAGTAACTGTAAGTAGAAGTAGAATAAAAGAATTTAGGCTATTAATGCACATATAAAGTCATTTCATGTATTTAAATATGCACTTAATGTGATTAACATTTATATTAGTACAAAAAAGTATTACTATTTGAACTGGAAATAGTTTTCTTAAACTTATAAAAATTTATAAAGCAATTATAAAAAAACTAAGGGGATGAATTTATGGTAAGTTTTTTAGGTTCAATGGTGGTACTTATAGTAGGTTATTTTATTTATGGTACTTTTGTAGAAAAGGTTTTTGGAATCAATGATAAAAATCAAACTCCAGCTATAGCTTGTAGAGATGGTGTAGATTATGTTCCAATGAAATGGAAAAGAATTTTCTTAATTCAATTCTTAAATATCGCAGGTTTAGGTCCTATATTTGGTGCTATACAAGGTGCATTATTTGGGCCATCAGCATTTTTATGGATAGTATTTGGGACAATTTTTGCAGGTGGTGTACATGATTTTGCTTCTGGATATTTATCTATGAAGAATAAAGGTACATCTGCATCAGAGTTAGTAGGTCTTTACTTAGGCAATAGTGCAAAAATAGCAATGAGAATATTTAGCGTTGTTCTTTTGGTATTGGTTGGAGTTGTTTTTATAACAGGTCCAGCAGGATTACTAAAAACATTAACAGGAGTAAATACACAAATATGGGTTGGAGTAATAATTCTTTATTATATAATGGCTACTGTTTTGCCAATAGATAAGTTAATTGGAAAAATATATCCTTTATTTGGAGCAGCTTTATTAATTATGGCAGTAGGTGTAGCAGGAGGATTAATAATAAAGGGATATAACATACCAAATATAAATTTACAAAATATGAATCCAAATGGAACACCCCTATTCCCATATTTATTTATAACAATAGCATGTGGGGCAATATCAGGTTTTCATGCAACACAATCACCACTTATGGCAAGATGTGTTGAAAGAGAAAGTGAAGCAAGACCAGTATTTTATGGTTCAATGGTTGCAGAAGGAATAATAGCTTTAGTTTGGGCAGCAGCAGCTATGTCATACTTCCATGGTATACCTCAACTTAATGTAATATTTAATGATGGTGGAGCAGCTACTGTTGTTAATACAGTATCTGTTGGATTGATGGGGCCTATTGGAGGAGCTTTGGCTATACTTGGTGTTGTAGCATGTCCTATAACTTCAGGTGATACAGCATTTAGAAGTGCTAGATTAACAATAGCTGATGCAATGAACTACAATCAAGATGCAGTTAAAAATAGATTTTTAATAGCTTTACCACTATTTGCAGTAGGTGTTGCTCTTACATTTATAGATTTTAATATAATTTGGAGATACTTCTCTTGGGCAAATCAAACACTTGCTATGATAATGTTATGGACTGGTTCTGCATATTTGGTTAAAGCAAATAAAAACCACTACATAACTACATTGCCAGCGCTTTTTATGACTGTAGTAACATTTAGTTATATAATGCAGGCAAAAGAAGGTTTTAGACTACCAGTAAATATATCTAATGGAATAGGTGTTGCTGTTGCAATAATTCTTGGTATTTTATTCTTTAAAAAAGCTAAAGATATAAAAGAACAAAATACTCATAAATTAGCAAGTTAATATAATTATTATAAAAAATAAAAATATAACATTTAAATGTGTTTTAAAAATTTGTAGGTGAATTTAAAATTTGCCTACAATTTTTTTTGAAAAAATCAAATCTTACTTTTTATTGTATTTTTAATTTAGTTTTCCACATACTATTTTTATGATATAAATATTAAAATTAGAGGTGTTAAAAATGGATACTAAAAAATACAAAGATAAATTATTGAAAGAAAGAGCAAATTTGACTAATTTAGTGGGAGATATGAAAGACAATACTTTATTTGGAGATACAAATAAACATACCAGTGAAAAGTATTCATCAGGAGAGTTATCTAGTTATGATAATCATATAGGAGATATGGGAACAGATTTATATATGCAAAATATGCAAAATAGTTTAATAAATCATGAAGAAGGTAGATTGTATCAAATAGATATGGCATTATCTAAAATAGAAAATGGGACATACGGACTTTGTGATTTATGTCATAATAAAATAGATTTAGAAAGATTGGATATACTACCTGATACAAATTTATGCAATGAGTGTGCAAAAAAAGAAGAGGATTTATTAGGACACGCAAGTGAAACTCCTGAAGTGGAGGATTCTAATTTTTATTCAACAGACCTAACAAATTTAACTGATTTAAACAAAAACGGAACATTAAGAGATTAAAAAATTGACATCATATATTGTTAGAACGAATTAAGAAAAGAGGTAATGACATGAAAAAAGTAATGTGGGGTATATGTATATGTGTATTATCAATAGTAGGCGTATATACATATAGTCATAATACACATAATCAAAATAGCGTAAAAGAAGCTTATAGTCTAAATGACAATATAAAGAACGATTATGAAGATGTAATAATCAAGCAAGGAAATGAGGACGAAAAAATTTTAGCATTGACTTTTGATGATGGGCCAGATGAAGACTTTACACCACAAGTACTTGATATACTAAAGAAAAATAATGTAAAAGCAACTTTTTTTGTGGTTGGAGAAAAAGTTGCATATAACAAGGAATTACTAAAAAGACAGTATGAGGAAGGGCATGAGATAGGTAATCATACATTTACACATATAAATGTTGAAAAAAATAGTTATAATAAAGTAGAAAAAGAAATAACAGATACACAAAATGCTGTAAAGAGTGTAATTGGAGTAGAGCCCAAAATATTTAGACCTCCATATAGAGCTATGAGCAAAAGTGTATGTGATATTATAGTTTCTAAAGGTATGAATATAATTCTTTGGTCAAACTTGGACCCTAGAGATTGGTCAAATCCTGGCGTTGATAGTATTATTAATACTATTCTTACAAAAGTACAAAATGGAAATATAATACTTCTACATGATTATAATAATAAAAGAAACAAGAAATCACAGACTATACAGGCTTTGGAAGTAGTAATTCCCAAGTTAAAAGAAAAAGGGTATAAATTTGTAACAGTATCTGAACTTATACAACATTTAGATAAAAATCAACAAGTACAAAAATAAAAGATATTTGTTTAAAGACTAATGATGCTTGTAAATCTAAAATACAAGCATCATTAATCTTTAAGCTATAAAATACACAAAAAGTATTGAATAATAGAGTATTTTGAAATTTTTTATACATAATAATGTAATTTTAAATTTGTAGCAATTTATAATATAGAAGGGTTAATATTATTTTTGATTAGTTTTACTAAAAAATTCAATTTTAACAGAGTTGCTCTTTATAGTATTTTTTTTGTATAATGGTAATAGTGAATTTCAATCAAAATTGATTTTTAAATAATTTATAGGGGGAAAAATCATTGTTATATGTGTTAATAATAATTCTGCTTATAGGATTAGACCAATTGTCTAAACTATGGGTGTTAAATAATTTGGTGAATGTGTCTACAATACCAATAATAAAGAATGTATTTCATCTAACTTATGTTGAAAATAGAGGTGCAGCATTTGGACTATTACAAAATAATCAATGGATATTTATAATAGTTGCACTAATTGCAACAGTATTTGGGTTATATTATCTCAATACAAGAAAAGTACATACATCTGGAAAGTTGGGAATCATATTAATAATATCTGGTGCATTAGGAAATCTAATTGATAGAGTTAGATTAGGGTTTGTAGTAGATTATTTTGACTTTAGGATTATATGGGAGTATGTATTTAATGTAGCTGATGTATTTGTAGTTGTAGGAACTGTATTTTTATGTATATATGTTTTATTTTTTGAAAGTAAAAGTAGGTGATTTGATGGAGAATGTAAGAGAGTTTTTAGTGCTTGAAGAGGAAGAAGAGGTTAGACTTGATGTTTATCTAGCAGAACAATTAGGAGATATGTCAAGAAGCTACATACAAAAAATTATAAAAGATGGTAAAGTAAAAGTTAATAATAAAGTAGAAAAAGCAAAATATTTAGTTAAAGAAGAAGATAAGATTATTATAGAAATACCAGAACCTAAAGTTCTAGAGGTTGTAGCTCAAAATATACCAATAGATATTGTATTTGAAGATGATGATATTTTAATAATTAACAAGTCTCAGGATATGGTTGTTCACCCTGCTCCTGGAAATTATGAAAATACATTGGTAAATGGAATTTTGTATCATTGTAAAGATAAGTTATCATCAATAAATGGTGTTATTAGACCTGGTATAGTTCATAGAATAGACAAAGATACTTCTGGTCTTCTTATGGTAGCTAAAAATAATTATGCACATAATTTTTTAGCAGAACAATTAAAAGAGCATTCTATAACTAGGGAGTATGAATTTATATGTTATGGTGTAGTTAAAGAAGATAAAATAACTGTAGACAAACCAATAGGAAGAAATCCTAAGGATAGATTAAAAATGGCTGTAGTAAAAGATGGAAGAAATGCAGTAACTCATTTTGAAGTGGTAGAAAGATTTGATAAATTTACTCATATGAGAGCTAGACTTGAAACTGGTAGAACTCATCAAATAAGAGTTCATGCCTCATCTATAAATCATCCGCTTTTAGGTGATAGTGTATATGGACCTAAAGAAAATAAGTTTAAACTAAAGGGACAAACTTTACATGCTAAGAAATTGGGATTTATACATCCTACCACTAAGGAATATATTGAATTTGATTCAGAATTACCAGAATACTTTAAGGAAGTTCTTAGAAAAATTAAATAAAAGTTTGTATGATATTATAAATCATCTAATTAGATTTATACAAGTGATAAAATTAGTGAAGTTTAGCTAAAATATTTTATATTAAAGTATTTTGATTAAAAAAGCTTGAAAAATTTGAAATATAAATATATAATTTGAGTTAATGGAGTATAAAAATTATCTTTAAACGATACAGAGATATCGTAAGACAATTGCTGAATTAGACTATATATTTTTTTATATAAAAGCTTCTTGTCTTGTGATGAGAAGTTTTTTGTTGTTTAAATTGAAAATTTTAATAAAGTGGTTCTATAAAAATTTAAGAGAGAGGAGTAGATTTGTCAAAATAAAAGAGAATATATTTTTTTGACAATAGTTATGATATGGTAGAAAAAGCTCAATTAATGGATGAAAAGGCTATAGCAAGAGCAATTACTAGGATAAGTCATGAGATAATTGAAAGAAATAAAGGTGTAGAAAACCTAGTCTTAGTTGGAATAAAGACTAGAGGTGTACCAATCGCAAATAGAATATCTAAAAAAATAGAACAAATAGAAGGAACAAAAGTAGATACTGGTGATATTGATATAACACTTTATAGAGATGACTTAGAAAAAATTAATGTTGAACCAGTAGTCAAAGGAACATATCTAGATTTTAATGTAGATGATAAAACAGTAGTTTTAGTTGATGATGTGTTATATACAGGAAGAACTGTAAGAGCAGCACTTGATGCTATTATTGATATAGGAAGACCTAAATCAATACAATTAGCAGTATTAGTGGACAGAGGACATAGAGAATTGCCTATAAGAGCAGATTATGTAGGAAAAAATGTCCCTACTTCAAGACATGAAATTATATCTGTTAGTTTATTAGAAATTGATGGAGAAGATTCAGTTACAATCAAAGAATAGTGGTTTTTTAATATTATATAAAAGCTCAGCATTGTATAGTCATGGAGGAGGATAAAGCTTACATATATTGCACAAAATAAATAATACAAGTTTATTAATGTGTATATTAATGTAGTCTCTATTCTCCTTTATTTTGGTTTTCAATGTCGTAAAATGTAAAAAAATGATAGTTTGTACAGTAAGTATATAGAGATTAAAAAATAGAATCTAGGGAATTATAATTAATTAAAAGATATTAATTGAACAAAGGATTTATTCATATATAATAATTTTTGGAGGTTTTTATGAAAAAAACGATAATGTCTTTACAACATTTATTGGCCATGTTTGGAGCGACAGTATTAGTTCCCATTTTAACAGGCTTTAATCCATCAGTTGCAATTTTTTGCGCTGGTGTTGGTACATTGATATTTCATTTTTGTACAGAAGGAAAAGTACCTGCATTTTTAGGTTCAAGTTTTGCTTTTATTCCTGTTATACTAGCAGCTAAAGAAGCTTATGGAGGAGATTTGGCATATGCTCAGGGTGGTATAATAGTAGCAGGATTAATTTATATTATAATGTCAATTATAGTAAAATTAGTTGGGGTGGATAAAATTAAGTTATATTTTCCAGCACAAGTTACAGGAGCTATGATAGCAGTTATAGGTTTGAATTTATTACCAACGGCTTTTAATATGGCTTCAGCTAATTTTATAATAGCTTTTTTGACTTTAGCAATAGCAATTTTGACTAATAAGTTTGGTAGAGGATTTATAAAACAATTAGGTATATTAATAGCTGTTTTTTCTGGATATATAATATGTTTGGTATTAGGATTAGTAGATATAACTACAATTACAGAAGCAAGTTTACTTGCTATACCTGACTTTACAATTCCTAAATTTAGCTTAGGAGCAATTGTAATTATATCTCCAGTTGTTTTAGCTGTATTTATGGAGCATATAGGAGATATGACTACCAATGGTGCTGTTGTAGGAAAAAACTTTATAGAGAATCCAGGATTAAACAGAACATTACTTGGTGATGGATTTGCAACTATAGTAGCAGGATGCTTAGGTGGACCAGCTAACACTACTTATGGGGAAAATACAGCAGTACTGGCGATAACTAAAAACTATGACCCTTCAATACTTAGACGTACAGCAGTATTTGCTATATTGCTTGCATGTGTAGGGAAGTTTGGAGGATTTCTTCAAAGTATACCAGGTTCAGTTATGGGTGGAATCAGTATAATGCTATTTTCAATGATAACTTATGTTGGGTTAAAAACTATAAAAGATAGTTCTTGTGTAGAAAGTAAAGTAAATATATTGATAATAGCAGTTATATTATTGATAGGTCTTGGAACAACTTACTTATCTAATAAAGGGATTTCTATAGGAATTCCTATAACAAGTACTGTAAAGATAACTGGTCTTAGTTTGGCTGCGATTGTAGGTATTGTACTAAATAGAATATTGAATAATCAAGATTTTAAAGTTGAAAAATAATAATTAATTAAGTATATATTATTTTAAATAATCAATTTTTTATAGACATCGGCAATCAATATTGATATAATGATTAAAAATAAATAAAAGAAAGGGTAAGGTAACTGGGAAGATGAGAATATAATCTATTTTTTATAATTTAAAGTATTGTAAATTTTGAAAAGCCTATATTGGTGGCTTTATTTATAATGCTTAAATTAAGGAGAGTAGATTATAGTCTATACGTTTAGTTATTGTGCCTATTTATGTAAATCTCTCCTTATATTTAAGTATACCAGGGAGGGATTTTTTTATGATGTTAATAAAAGTAGAAAATTTAAAAAAATATTATGCTGATAAATTAATTTTGGATATAGATAAACTTGAAATATTAGAGAATGAGAGAATAGGTTTAGTGGGTTCAAATGGTCAGGGAAAAACAACTTTATTAAAAGCAATATTGGGTGAAATAGAAATTGATGAAGGTTGTGTTTATCTTACAGATAGCTATTCATATATAAGTCAGAGTGAAAATAATATTGAAAAATGTAATGATAGTAAAGAAAAAAGTCTATTAAATGCGCCAGATAAATTTGAAGATTATTTATCTGGAGGAGAAAAAGTTAAGCTAAAGATAGCAGATGCACTGAATAATAAGAAAAATATAATAATAGCAGATGAACCAACTTCAAATTTAGATAAAAAGAGTATAGATATTTTGGAAAATATGTTTAAGAGACATAAAGGAGCATTATTATTAATATCTCATGACAGACGTTTTTTAGATGAATTATGTACAACTATATTGGAATTGGAAGGTGGGAAATTAAAAGTTTATAAAGGTAATTACACTGATTATTTAGAACAAAAGGATGCGGATACAAAAAGAGCTGACTTTGAATATCATGAATATATAAATGAAAAAAAAAGATTGGAGAAAGCTCTTTTAGGCAAAAAAGCTTTAAGTGATGGGATAAGGAAGACTCCAAAACGAATGGGGAATTCAGAAGCTAGACTCCATAAAATGGGTGGTCAAACAAATAAGAAAAAAATAGATTCAAGTGTAAAAGCATTAAAAAGTAGAATTGAGAAATTGGAAGTAAAGGATAAGCCTAAAGTTTGTACAGATATGAATATTAAAATACAGGATGGTATGGAAATAATCAGCAAAAACTTAGTGGAATTAAAGGATTTAAGTTTAAATGTAGAAAATAAACTTTTATTGGATAATATCTCTTTCAAGGTAAAAAGAGGTAAGAAAATAGCTTTATTAGGCGATAATGGATGTGGAAAAAGTACTCTGATAAAAGAAATACTTAGTAATAAAAATGATTGTATAAGGATAAATAACAAAGTAAAGATAGGTTATTTTGACCAAAATCAAGATTTATTAGATGAGGAAAAGAGTATTTTGTACAATATCAAAGCAAATAGTTCATTTGCTGAGTCTTTTATAAGAATAAATTTAAATTTATTTGGATTTAAAGGTGATACTGTTTATAAAAAAGTTAAAGTTCTTAGTGGGGGTGAAAAAGTAAAGATAGCTTTATGCAAAATAATACTAGAAGATAATAATTTTTTAGTTCTTGATGAGCCAACTAATTACTTGGATATAAAATCTATGGAAGCATTGGAAAAAGCATTGATAAATACTGATAAAACTATGCTTATAGTATCTCATGATAGAGTATTTATATCTCATATTTGTGACTATTTTTTAGAAATAAAAGATAAGAATATAAAGGAGTTTGATTGTAACTATAGTGATTATATCATTAGTAGAAATAAAAAAACTTCTAGTAGAGAAAGTAAAGTTAAACAAGAAAATCTTTTAGTATTAGAAAATAGACTTACAAACATTATATCTATGCTGTCAATAGAAAAAGATAATGCAAAAAAAGAGTGTTATGAATTAGAATATAATGAGCTATTAGAAAAAATTAGACGTATAAAAAATAATGTTCAAAATTAAACTAATCGTTGTTTTTTTATAAAAATAGAAATTAATCAATTTAAATATAAGTATTGATTATTAAAAAACTAAAAATAAACAAATTTAAAAGTGGCATTCTTGTACAATAAGAATGCCACTACTTTTAGTTAATATGATAAATATATTATTATTTACCAGTCAGAAATTTTTATATCTATGAGATATATTTTATTCGGATTTAATTTTAAGCTTAGCTACCATTTCTTCTTCAGGAGTAACATAAATAGTACTATTAGTTTCATAGATAACCATGCCAGGTTTAGAACCACTAGGTTTCTTTACATTTTTTTTCTTTGTGTAGTCCACAGGTACTTGAGAAGAAATCTTTGATTTGCTAAAAAATGCAGCTAACATAGCTCCTTCAAATATAGTATTATCAGTAATTTCTTTACCAGCACATTTTATTATTACATGAGAACCTGGAATATTTTTTGTATGCATCCATAAGTCATCATTATCAGCAAGCCTTAATGTAAGATAATCATTTTGTTTGTTATTTTTTCCAACCAAGATTTTAAATCCATCAGAAGAAATAAATTCATGAGGTTTTGTAGAAGGAATAGTGTCTTTTTTACTACTTTTCTTTTGGGCTTTGATATATCCAACTTTACCAAGTTCTTCTTTTATATCTTGTAATTCAGCCAAATTTTCACAGTTTTCAATACTCAAAATTATGTTTTCTAAGTAATCTATTTCTTCTTTGTTTAATGAAATTTGGTGAGATATTTCAACTTTGGCATGTTTCATTTTAGTATACTTTTTAAAATATTTTTGAGCGTTTTCAGATGGAGTCAAATTTTTATTTAATTCTATTGTTACATTTTTACACTCTTCATCATAGAAGTTGGCAACATCAACACTTTCCATCCCTTTTTCTACCATATATATATAAGATGTAATTAGTTCACCCTTTACTTTATAAATATCTGCATTTTCAGACTCTAATAATTCTTCTTCTTGTTTTCTAAGTTTGTTATAAAGTCTATCCAGTTTAACAGATATGCTTTTCTTTAAGTCAGATGAACGTTGATTGATTCTATCTTTAATATCTTTAGTTCTGTAGAAATCCTCTAGTATATTAGAGATGCTTTCTTTATTGATATATGATAAATCATTAAACAATGTAAGATTGACACAACTGAAATCAACGACTTTATCTAATTTTTTATCTATAACAATACAAGGTGAAAACTTATTAGAATTTATATCATTAAATAAACTACAAAATTCTTTGTATAAAGAATCAAACTGTTGACTAGATATATCTTTGCTAATAGCGTTTTGATTTACATCTGCTCTATAACAAATTTCTTTGGCGATAGTAGGGCTTATACCTAAAAATTTAGAATATATAGACTTAAAAATAGGTCCATCAAATTCATTTAGATTGTTAATAAACGAATCTTTAGATATATTATCAAGAGGGTTAAGTTTATCTTGCTTTGGTGGCAATGAGTAACTATGTCCAGGTAAAACCTGACGAACTCTACTTATACTAAAAGGCACTCTTTTTATAGAATCTATAATTTTATCATCTTCATTATGAGTTACTATTATATTACTATGTCTTCCCATAATTTCAATTATAATATTTTTGATTGTCTTTTCTTTTAATTCATCTAAAGATTCAACACTGATTTTTATTATTCTTTCAAAACCAATTTGAGAAATTTCTATAATATTTCCACCTTGTATATATTTTCGAAGCAACATACAAAACATAGGCGCCTTTAGCGGATTTTCTTTTTTATAATTGCTTGTTAAATAAACCCTAGGATTTGAAGCACTTGCACTTAAAACCAATCTAAAATTTTCTTTGTTGTTTCTTATATTAAAAATTACTTCATCATCTTCAGGTTGATGAATCTTATCTATTTTTCCACCTGTAAGCTTTGATGATAATTCATCTACTATTGAATGTATAACTAATCCATCTAATGCCATGTATAGCACCCCTTTCTTTGACCAAAATAAGTCAGTAAATTAATTATACACATAATATATGCTCTATGACTAGGGGGAATTTAAACAACATGGATTAATGTGTAAATTTTATAATTATTTATACTTACAGGATATACTCACAAGAGAATAGGAAGTATATTTTTAAATTAATAATTTAAATTTGCTTAAATATAAAACAAATGTAGTATAATTAGTGTGTAAAGAATAACTTATAAAAGTATATAAACTTTACAAAGCTAAATAAATATTAAAGCTGTATAGTATATGAATATGAAAGAAGGTTGAAAAAATGAAATTTATTGATTTAAGAAGTGATACTGTTACTATGCCTACTGATGAAATGAGAGAAGCCATGGCAAAGGCTCCTGTTGGAGATTCAATCTTTAGAGATGACCCTACTGTAAATAAACTTGAAGAATTAGCAGCAGCTAAAGTTGGAAAAGAAGATGCTATTTTCCTTCCAAGTGGAACTTTTGGAAATCAGTTAGCTTTGTTTACTCACTGCCTAAGAGGTCAAGAAATCATTATTGGTAAAGGGTATCATATTGTGACTCATGAAGTTGGAGCACCTGCTGTAATAGCTGGAGTTCAACTTAGAACTATAGATGAAGATGAAAGTGGAGCTCTTAATCCTGAGCTTGTTGAGAAGGCAATTAGGAGAGATGATATACATGAACCACAAACAGGTCTTATATGTGTAGAAAATGCATATTCAGGTGGAACTGTTGTAAGCCTTGACAATTTAAAAGAAATTAAAAAAATAGCTGAAAAACACAATTTACCAGTGCATTTAGATGGAGCGAGATTATTCAATGCAGCATTAACTTTAGGTGTAGAAGCTAAAGAAATTGCACAATGTTGTGACAGTGTTATGTTCTGTGTATCAAAAGGTTTAGCTGCACCAATGGGTTCTATTCTTGCTGGAAGTAAAGAATTTATAGCAAAAGCTAGAAGAAAGCAAAAAGTTATGGGTGGAGGCATGAGACAAGTTGGTATAGTTGCAGCAGCTGGTATAATTGCCATTGAAAAAATGACACTGAGATTAAATGAGGACCATGATAATGCAAAATATTTAGCTTGTGAGTTGGATAAAATTGAAGGAATTGAAGTAAATAACACTAGTCCAGACCTGAGTATGGTATTCTTTAAAATGAGTGAAGATGTAATAAGAGAAGATGTTTTAATAAAAGAGTTTTTTGAAAGAAATATAAAAATCAATAAAATGGAAAATGGGGAGTATAGATTTGTAACTCATGTAGATATTACTAGAGAAGATTTAGATTATGTTTTAAAAACACTTAAAGAATTAATAGGTGTATGCTAATTAGGTATGTTCAAAAAACTAAATAGAAGATGCTAAATATTTTATTTAAAAAATTCATATACAGTTTAAATAAACTATACATAAAATTCATATAGAAATATTATTATATAAACATAGAAAGAACTAGCTTAAAAACATAATATAATTACCCTAATTGTAATGGCAACTCTCCCTCACATCCTCAAATTATAGTTGTCATTACAAAACTTTTCCCATAAATTATAAGTTTATGGGAATTTTTTTATGTTATAATAGTTTAAGTGTTAATTTACAAAGGAGCGATACTTATGAAATTTTGGAAACTACATGGAATAGGCAATGATTTTATTGCAATAGATGGAAGATTTGACCAAATAGATTCATCAAATTATACTGTTTTAGCAAAAAAAGTATGCCATAGAAGATTTTCTGTAGGTGCGGATGGGTTACTAGTTGTAAAAAATTCAGAAATTGCAGATGTAGAAATGGTGTATTATAATTCTGATGGTTCAAGAGCAGCTATGTGTGGAAATGGACTTAGATGTTTTTGTAAGTTTGTTTATGATAATGGCATAGTTAAAAAAGAAAACTTTACAGTAGATACACTAGATGGTGTAAAAAATATAAAAATAAACACTATAAATGGAGAAATAAATACTATAAAAGTTAATATGGGAAAAGGAAGTTTTTTAGCTAAAGATGTTCCTGTGTTAACTGATGAAGAACGTTTTGTACAAGAAAATATAAAAGTTTTAGATAAAGAGTTTAAGATTACATCTATGTTGATGGGGGTTCCTCACACTGTGGTTATAGTGGATGAATTAAATGTAGATGAAGTTTGTAAATATGGAAAAGAGATTGAAAATAATAAAATATTTCCGAAAAAAACGAATGTAAATTTTGTAAAAGTAGAAGATAAGTATAATATACATGTCTATACTTGGGAAAGAGGTTGTGGATATACTTTAGGATGTGGAACAGGTATGACTGCATCAGCAATAGTATGTAATTTACTTGATATGGTAGAAAATAGTGTAAATGTGACTTCTCAAGGTGGAACAGTACGAATAGATATAGGAGAGTTTTCTTATATGACAGGTCCAGCAGTAAAAATATGTGAAGGTGTTTTGGAGGTTTAGGTAATGGCTATAAGTATGACTGGTTTTGGAAGAGGAGAATACAAAGACGACAACTATTATTTTTTAGTAGAATGTAAAACAATAAATCATAAATATTCAGATATAAATATACGTCTTCCAAGAAAAATTTCATTTTTAGAGGATAAAGTTAGAAATTTAGTAAAAAACTATGTAAAAAGAGGAAGAGTTGATTTATACATAAAATTTGACTTATTAGGCAAAGAAGATGTAAACTTAAATTTTGATGAAGGATTAGCATCTCAATATATAGATATCTTAAAGGAAATAAAAGACAAATTTGATATTATAGATGATATTAGTGTTATGAATGTTGCAAGATTTCCTGATATTATAAAAATAGAAGAAAAAGATGAAGATGAAGATTTACTATGGTCGATGTTAAATCAAGCTGTAGAAGATGCAATGATAAAACTAAGAGAAATGAGAAGTGAAGAAGGTAAAAAACTAGCTGAAGATATTACCATGAGATGTGACTTATTAAAAAATCATATAGAAGAAATTGAAAAATATTCAAGTAGTGTTGTAGAAGACTATAGAGAAAAACTAAATTCAAGAATAAGTGAAATGCTAGAAGACCCAAGTATAATAGATGAAAATAGGTTAGCACAAGAAGTTGCAATATATGCAGATAAAAGTAGCATAACAGAAGAGATAGTTAGGTTTAAAAGTCATATTGGTCAGCTTAAAAAAACTATATTTAAAGACGATTCTATAGGTAGAAAAATTGATTTCTTAATACAGGAGATGAACAGAGAAACTAATACAATAGGTTCAAAATCATCTGATATAAATATAACTAATTTAGTAGTAGAAGTGAAAAGTGAGTTAGAAAAAATAAGAGAACAAATACAAAACATAGAGTAAGAATACAATATTAGAAGGGGAATATTTAAATGTTTACAAAAAAAGGATTATTGCTAGTTGTATCAGGTCCATCAGGTGCAGGAAAAGGTACTATTTGCAAAGAATTACTTAGAGAGAATGATACAATAAAACTTTCTGTATCAGCTACTACAAGAAAACCAAGAGCAGGAGAAGTTGATGGAGTAAATTATTTCTTCATAAGTAAAGAAAAGTTTGAAGATATGATAGGAAAAGGTGAGTTTTTGGAGTATGCTCAAATTTATGATAATTTTTATGGAACTCCAAAAGCAGCAATAATGGAATGTTTAGAAAAAGGACAGGATGTGCTACTAGAAATTGAAATGCAAGGAGCAAAACAAATAAAAGAGGTTTGTCCAGAAGGAGTATTTATATTTGTATTACCTCCATCACTTGAAGAGTTAAAAAATAGAATTGTTGGAAGAGGTACAGAGACAGAAGAAGAAATAGAAAAGAGATTTAGTTGTGCATATGAAGAAATAAAAATGATTAAGGATTATGATTATTTTATATTTAATGAAGATGTGAAAACATCTGCTAAAGAAATAGAAGGTATAATATCATCTGAAAAGAATAAAGTTAGCAGATATAAAAATATTATAATAGAGAAATTTAAGGAGGAATTATAATTATGTTAAAACCATCTATCAATGAGGTACTAGAAAAAATAGACAACAGATATTACTTAGTAGGGACTGTTTCAAAGAGAGCAAGAAAGTTAATTGATGGAGACGAACCATATGTTCCAAACAAAGCTAAGGAAAAACCTGTATGTGTAGCTACTAAGGAAGTTGCAAGTGGAAAAATAACATATAGATTATTGACAGAAGAAGAAATAGAGATAGAAGAAGCTAGACACTACGCTGAGCAACATCAACAAATTTCAGAAGAGGAGTAAGGTCATGCTAAAAAATAAGACTGTTGTAATTGGCATAAGCGGCGGAATAGCTGCATACAAGGCTTGTGATGTTGTAAGTAAATTAAAAAAATTAAATGCAAATATCCATGTTATAATGACAAAATCAGCAACAGAATTTGTTAGACCACTTACACTTCAATCACTAAGTCAAAATTATGTAGTAGAAGATATGTTTGAAGAACCAAAATCTTGGGAAGTTGAACATATATCATTAGCAAAAAAGGCAGATTTGTTTCTAATAGTACCAGCAAGTGCAAATGTTATAGGAAAAATTGCAAATGGTATAGCTGATGATATGTTAACAACTACTGTTATGGCAACAAAAGCACAAGTTTTAATAGCACCAGCTATGAATACTAATATGTATGAAAATCCAATTGTCCAAAAAAATATAAAAACTTTAGAGGAATTTGGATATAAATTTATAGAACCAGAAAGTGGAAGACTTGCATGTGGAGATATTGGAGCAGGAAAACTAGCTAAACCAGATTTAATAGTAGAGGCAGTTTTAGCCAATCTTACGAAAGAGCAAGATTTGAAAGGTCAAAGTATAATAGTTACAGCTGGACCAACTGTAGAAAGTATAGACCCAGTAAGATATTTAACTAATAGGTCTTCTGGTAAAATGGGATATTCTATAGCTAAAGAGGCTATATCTAGAGGTGCTGATGTAACATTAATATCAGGTCCTACAAATCTCTCTATTCCACAAAACCTTAAAAAATTTGTACAAATAGAATCAGCACAAGATTTGTATGAGGCAGTAGTATCAAATTTAAAAGAAAATAAAATAGTAATTCAAAGTGCAGCAGTTGCAGATTATAAGCCAAAAACTTATTCTGACAAAAAAATTAAAAAGAATAATGATGATTTATCAATAGAATTAAGTAGGAATTATGACATTGCTTATGAAATAGGAAAAATAAAGGAAGATAGGATATTAGTTGGATTTGCTGCTGAAACTAATGACTTAATAGAACATGCCAAAGGAAAAATTGAAAAGAAAAATTTAGATTTTATTGTGGCAAATGATTTAACTAAAGAGGGAGCTGGCTTTAGAACTGATACTAATATTGTAAAAATAATAGATACAGAAGGAAATATTACTGAGTACCCTAAAATGAAAAAGGAAGAAGTAGCTAATGTTATATTAAATAAGATTAAAGTGTTACTTGAGAAATAAGAACTTTTTTAAATATGATATTTGTGTATTTTATCACAGCTAAAGTGGCTGAAAGCTGCAATTTACTTTTAGCGAGTAAAAACTCGCAAATGTCAGTTAAATTGTGGTTTTCAGCATTTATTTTGCTGTAAAGTATAAAATATGATTAATAGTTAATTATTAAGATATATCTAATATTAGTAATAACTTGAAACTTTTTAGATATGCTGAGATTTTTTTGATATGTTATGAAATGTGTTAAAATATGAGCAGTAGATTAATTTTAAGTAGGAGTTTTACAATGAAAAAATATGCAAAGGTAATAGTTAGAAGCAATACTATATACACAGACAATTTATTTACATATCAAATTCCTGTATTTTTAGAGGAAGTTATAAGTGTTGGGCATAGAATATTAGTGCCATTTGGAAGAGGTAATAAACCAACAGAAGCCTTTGTATTTCAACTTACAAATAATTTAGATGAAAAAATAAAGACTAAAGAAATCATAGATATATTAGATGAAAATCCAATATTTAGAGAAGAAGATTTAGAGTTGGTTTACTGGATGAAAAATAGATATTTGTGTACTTATATAGAGTGTATAAATTTGATATATCCAAAAGGATATAAACTAAATAATTACAAAGTAGTTTTACTAGGTGAAAAGCTAAATGGATTAAGTGAGACTGAATTATATGAAAAGATATCAAAGCTGAGTGATAAAAATAGAGAGATAGTAGAAAAAGTAGTTGGTAGTAAAGGAAAAATTAAGGTTGATAAGTTAAAATATATAGCGAATCTAAATAATTATCTATATACAATGAATAAAAATGGAATTATAAAATTATGTTGGGAATACAAAAATCATAAAAATGAGAAGAAAGTATGCTATGTATCTTTGAGTTTAGAAAATGATAAAATTGATGATTATATAGAACAAAATAAAATAAGCATAGGAAGCAAGCAAAAAGAGATATTAAATTTTCTTAAAAATAATGAAAATGTAGAGATAAATGATTTATTGGATTTATTAAATGCTTCAAAGCAGAGTATAAACTCTTTGAGTAAGAAAGAGTTAATAACTTTAGAATTTAAAGATTATTATAGAGAGCCAAAAAGTATTTACAAATCTATATCAAAAAGTATAAAATTAAACAATGAGCAACAACAAGCGGTTGATGAGATAAATTCAAGTATGTTTATAGATGATAAAAAGCCATATTTAATTCATGGTATAACTGGAAGTGGAAAGACTGAAGTTTATATGGAAATAATAGAATTTGCATTAAGCCAAGGTTTAGATAGTATATTTTTGGTTCCTGAGATAGCATTAACTCCCCAAACGATAGATAGATTAAAGAGTAGGTTTGGCGATTTAGTTGGAGTGTTTCACAGTAAACTATCTGAAGGAGAAAAACACGACGTTTATAAAGCTGTTAAAGCTGGCAAGATAAGAGTTTTAATTGGTGCTAGGTCAGCACTATTTGCTCCTTTTAATTCTTTAGGATTGATAATAATTGATGAATTTCATGAGTCATCATATAAGTCTGAAAAAAATCCTAAGTTTAACGCTATAGAAGTAGCTAGATTTATGGCATTAAAAAATAATCTAACTCTTATTTTAGGTTCAGCGACACCTTCAATTGAAGAGTATTATAGAGCAAAAACTGGTGAATATAAACTTATAAATATAAAAAATAGAGCAAACAATAAACCACTTCCAAATATTGAAGTTGTAGATATGAAAGATGAATTAGATATAGGTAATAGAAGTATATTTAGTTTAAAACTTCAAAGAGAAATTAGTTGTGCGATTGAAGAAAATAGTCAGGTAATACTATTTTTAAATAGAAGAGGTTATGCAAATTTTGTATCATGTAGAAAGTGTGGATATGTGTTTCAATGTGAAAATTGCGATATATCTTTGACATATCATAAAAAAAGTAATATTGGAAGATGCCATTATTGTGGATATGAAAGAGAAATTCCAAAAGAATGCCCAGAATGTGGAAGTAATTATGTTAAGCCATTTGGAGTAGGAACTCAAAAAATTGAGGAAGAGTTAAAATGTATTTTTCCAAATATAAAAACTTTGAGAATGGATAAAGATACAACATCAAAAAAGGGTTCATTAGAGGAAATACTAAATAAGTTCAAAGATAAAGAAGCAGATGTATTGATAGGAACGCAGATGTTAAGTAAAGGATTGGATTTTGATAATGTAACTTTAGTAGGTATTTTGTCAGCAGACATGATACTAAATTTTCCTGATTTTAAAAGTTTTGAAACAACCTTTCAGTTGATAACTCAAGTTTCTGGAAGGGCAGGAAGAGCAGACAAAGAAGGTAAAGTAGTACTTCAAACATATGATACTGAGCATTATGCTATTAAGCATGCCATAGAGTATAATTATGAAGGTTTTTATGAAGATGAGATAAAGATAAGAAAGGCATTTGGATATTCTCCTTTTAATAACATGTTAAGTGTAGTTGTTAGTGGTGAAGATGAAAGATTAGTTATAAAAAATATAAAAAATATGCATGCATCTTTGATTTATTTATTAGAAAAAAGGGGTATAAACGACTTAGGGTTTATATTAGGACCCAATCCATGCTCAATATCAAAAATAAATCAAAATTATAGATGGCAAATACTCTTTAAAGATGAAAATATTGAAATTAATCTCTTAAAGGGTATAATAAAATATATATGTATAACAAAACGAGATTTGATATTTAATAAGAATATTAATGTATCTATAGATATTAATCCAAATAGTGTATTATAAATTTAGGAGGAAGTGTAATGGCTTTAAGACAAATAGTTCAAATAGGAGAACCAGTACTAAGAAAGAAATCAAAAAAAGTTGAAAAAATTGATGCAAAAATAATACAATTGTTAGACGATATGGCAGAAACTATGTATGATGCAGATGGTGTTGGACTAGCTGCACCTCAAGTTGGAATTTTAAAAAGAGTTGTAGTAATTGATATTGGAGAAGAACTTATAGAACTTATAAACCCAGAAATAATAGAAACATCTGGAGAACAAATAGATGATGAAGGTTGTTTAAGTGTTGTTGGAGAATCTGGAGAGGTTAAAAGACCAAACTATGTAAAAGTTAGAGCTTTAAATAGAAATGGAGAAACAATAGAGCTAGAAGGGGAAGAACTTTTAGCTAGAGCGTTTTGTCATGAAATAGACCATCTAGAGGGAATACTGTTTGTTGATAAAATAGAAAAATAGTAGGGGTTGATTTGATGAAAATAGTATTTATGGGAACTCCTGATATAGCAGTTCCTTGTTTACAAAAAATAATAGATGAAAAGTATGAAATACTAGGAGTTGTAACTCAGCCAGATAAACCAAAAGGAAGAGGTAAAAAACTTGGCATGAGTCCAGTAAAAGAACTTGCAATTGAAAATAATATACCTGTATATCAACCAATTAAAGCTAGAGACAAAGATTTTATAGATACAATGAAATCTTTAAAGCCAGATGTAATGGTAGTTGTAGCTTTTGGGCAAATACTTCCAAAAGAAATATTAGAAATTCCTAAGTTTGGATGTATAAATGTCCATGTTTCTTTACTTCCAAAATATAGAGGTGCGGCGCCTATAAATTGGGTAATAATCAATGGCGAAGAAAAAACTGGTGTTACAACTATGTATATGGATGAAGGGTTAGACACTGGAGATATGATATTAAAGACAGAAGTAAATCTTGATGAAAATATAACAGCAGGAGAACTTCATGATAAAATGATGAATATAGGAGCAGAAACTTTAAAAGAAACATTAAAGTTGATAGAAGCAGGAACTGCTCCAAGAGAAGTACAAAATCATGAGGAATTTTCTTATGCACCAATAATGAATAAATCACTAGGTAATATAGACTTTTCAAAAAATGCTAAGGAAATACACAATCTAGTTAGAGGTGTAAATCCATGGCCAAGTGCTTATACTACTTATAATGGTGTAACGATGAAAATCTGGAAAACTAAAGTATTAGAGGAAGAAAGTAACAAAGAAGCAGGTACAATAATTGAGGTAAATAAAGATGGCATAAAAGTAAGTACTAAAGATAAGGTACTTTTAATTGAAGAAATTCAGATGCCAAATAAAAAGAGAATGCTAGTTGGAGAATATATAAAAGGAAATACTATAGAAATTGGTGTAGTATTGAGTTAGGTGAAAAGTATGACAGATATAAAAAAGTATTTAACAAGTGTTGGTATCTTAGTCTTAATATTAGGGATTTTAATGGGGGTTGCAAACTTTTTTATAATTAGTTTGACTCAAATATTTTCCTTAGGAATAAATGCTGTAGTAATATCACTAATACTTATAATACTATGCTCAACAATAGTTACGTATAGAGTAATTAAAGGAAAAAATGTTAACTCAAATATAATGAAAATAAATTTTAAAATTGTTAGTGTATTATTTCCCATTATATCTTTTATTGCATCATCATTTGGTATGTCAAAAAGTGAAATTAGAAGAATATATATAAAATTAAATAATGAATATATATACAGTAATAAATATAATTTTAATCCAGAGGATATAATAATTTTAATACCTCATTGTATTCAAGAGAATAGTTGCAAACTAAAAGTTACTAATGATATAGATAATTGTAAAAAATGTGGAAAATGCAATATAGGAGAATTAGCTGAGCTAAATAAAAGTGTTAAAGTAAAAGTATTTGTAGCTACAGGAGGGACTCTAGCTAGAAAAATTATAATTGACAATAAACCTAAAGCTGTTATAGCTGTTGCATGTGAGAGAGATTTAACATCTGGAATACAAGATATAAAAAAAATTCCTGTTTTAGGAGTATTTAATAAAAGACCTAATGGACCTTGTATAAATACTAATGTAGACATAGTAGATATTGAAAAAGCTATAAGCTTTTTAACAGGAAAAGAGATATTAGCTTGTAATTAAACTGTTTTTAAGTTATGTGAATATTAAAGAGGATGTATAATAAAAATATATTTTAGGAGAGTGTTATTTATGTACCCTGTATATGGCGGCTTTTGGGGATTTGACCCAACGATGATTATATTAATTCCAGCTATATTATTCACTGCATATGCTCAATTTAAAGTGAGCTCAACAACAAATAAGTATTTAAGAGTAAATACACGTAGAGGATATACTGGAGAACAGACAGCAAGAAGAGTACTTGATTCAAATGGTTTGTATGATGTAAGGATAGAAATGGTTAGAGGTCATTTAAGTGACCACTATGACCCAAGAAGAAAAACTGTAAGATTATCAGAAGATGTATATTATGGAACATCAATAACTTCTGTTGCAGTAGCTGCACATGAATGTGGTCATGCAATGCAACATGCTAAAGGTTATGCACCTCTTCAAATAAGAAGTAGTTTGGTGCCAGTAGTAAACTTTGCTTCAAGTATTTCTTGGTTTTTAATATTTCTAGGATTTATTATGGCTGGACCATTTCTAAAAATTGGGATACTATTGTTTTCAGCTTCAGTACTATTCCAAATAATAACATTGCCTGTAGAATTTAATGCTTCTAGTAGAGCAATTGTTCAACTTGGAAATCTAGGTATTATAGATGAGGGTGAGGTAAGACAAAGTAGAAAAGTGCTTTCAGCAGCAGCTTTAACATATGTTGCAGCAGCACTAGTTTCAATACTTCAATTACTTAGATTGTTACTAATAGCTCAAAGAAGAGATGACTAAAAATAAAGTGGGTTGTTTAGAAACAACCCTTTTTTATGTTTAATAAAAGGGAGAAATTTATATGGATGCAAGAGAAATTGGATTTAAAGTATTATGTGATATAGAGAAAAATAATAACTATTCAAATATTGCAATAAATAAGCATTTTAAAAACTTAGAAATAAGCGATATGGATAGAGGACTTGCAACAGAGTTAATCTATGGAGTAGTAGAAAATAAATATTACTTAGATTATATAATTAATAAACTTTCAAAAATAAAAGTAAAAAAAATGTCAACTTATGTTAAAATCTTTTTAAGAATGGGAACATATCAAATTTTATTTTTAAATAGTATATCAGATTATGCAGCAGTTAATGAAACTGTTAAGTTATCTAAAAAATATGATAAAAAATCTTCTGGTTTTATAAATGCTATTCTTAGAAATGAAATAAGAAATAAAGATACTATAATGGACATAACTGAGGAAGATAGTGTAAAATACTTATCTATAAAGTATTCTTATAACTCTTGGATTATAAAAAATTGGATAGAAAATTTTGGACAAGAATTTACTGAAGATTTATTAGAAGCAAACAATGAAAAACCTAGTATTTATATAAGAACAAATACACTTAAAATTAGCAGAGAAGAGCTTATTGAAAAATTAAATGAAAAGGGTATTATGTGTTTGAAAGTCCCTATGGTGGAAGAAGCTATAAAAGTCGAAAAATTAAAAAATATAGAAAATAATGAGTTATTTAAGGCTGGTTTATTTACAATTCAAGATATAAGTTCTATGATAGTAGGGAAAGTAATTAATCCAAAGGAAGATTCATTGATTTTGGATGTATGTAGTGCTCCTGGTGGAAAATCTACTCACTTAGCCACTTTAATGAATAATACAGGTCAAGTAATAGCTAGAGATATTTTTGAGCATAAACTAAAGCTTATAAAAGCTACTGTAAATAGACTTGGTCTAAAAAATGTATGTGTAGAAGGATTTGATGCTTCTGAAATTGATGAAAATAGCATAAATAAATTTGATTATGTTTTAGCAGATGTTCCTTGTTCTGGTCTTGGTATAATAAGACGTAAACCAGAAATTAAATATAAGAAAGAAGAAGAGTTGGAAGATATTACTTCTATACAAAAGAAAATATTAGAAAATGCATCAAAGTATGTTAAAATTGGAGGAACTTTAGTCTATAGTACATGTACAGTTCAAGATATGGAAAACATAAATATAATTACTTCTTTTATTGAAGAATATAATAATTTTGAATTGACTCCAATTGACACAGTAAACGTAGATTTAGACAATCAAGATAAAGGATATTTAAAAATATATCCTAATATTCATGGTATAGATGGGTTTTTTATAGCAAAATTAAAGAGAATAAGGTAGTGAATAGAATGGAAGAGAAAAAAATAGTATTAAAAAACTTTACTGAAGATGAACTCAAGGAATTTATGAAAACTATAGATGAAAAACCTTTTAGAGGGAGCCAAATATTTTCTTGGATATACAAAGGTGCAAAAACTTTTGATGACATGAATAATATACCAAAAAGTTTGAGAAATAAATTAGAAGAAGTTTCATGTATAGGTCATATAGATATAGAATTAAAGTTAGAATCTAAGGTAGATGGCACAAAAAAATATTTGTTTTTATTAGATGATGGAAATATAATAGAAACTGTGATGATGGATTATGACAGTAGGGTCACTGTTTGTGTTTCTAATCAAGTAGGTTGTAGAATGGGATGTAACTTCTGTGCATCTACAATGGATGGATTGATTAGAAACTTAGAACCATGGGAGATTTTAGACCAAGTTATTAAAATTCAAGAAGATACTGGAAAAAGAGTATCAAATCTTGTCTTAATGGGAAGTGGTGAGCCACTTGACAATTTTGAAAATACAAAACAATTTTTAAAAATAATTAATGAAAAAAATGGTCTTAATATAGGGTATAGACATATAACTCTTTCAACTTGTGGGATAGTGCCTAAAATGTACGAGTTGGCTGATTTGAAAATAGCTATAAATTTGGCTTTATCACTTCATTCACCATATGATGAAGAAAGAAGAAAGATTATGCCTGTAGCAAATGCATATTCTATTAAAGAAATACTAGATGCCTGTAGATATTATATAAAAAAGACAAATAGAAGGGTTACATTTGAATACTCTCTTATAAAGGGTGTAAATGACTCAGAAAATGAAGCAAAGGCATTAGCAAAGCTTTTAAAAGGTATGCTATGCCATGTAAATTTAATACCAATAAATAAGGTTGAAGAAAGAGAATATGAAAAGCCAGACAAGGCATTTATTTATAAGTTTAGAGATAGTTTAGAGAAAAATAATATACCTGCTACAGTTAGAATGTCTATGGGTTCTGATATTAGTGGAGCTTGTGGCCAATTGAGAAGAAAATACAAGTAATATGTAAGGAGGAAGTCGTATGGTTTATAGTTGTGCCTCCCATATAGGAAAAGTAAGAAAAAACAATGAAGACTATTGTGAGGGAGAAGTTATAGATACAGAACATGGTCCAATAGGAATATTTGCCATAGCTGATGGAATGGGTGGACATAAAAAGGGGGAAGTCGCCAGTAAGTTAGCAGTAGAAAATATAATTGATTTTCTAAAAGAAAACTTATTACAGCATGATAATGTAAAAATAGACTATATAGATGATATACTAAAACAGGCTTATAATAATGTAAACTCAATTGTGCACAAGAAATCTATGGAAGATATAGCATTTGAAGGAATGGGAACTACATTAGTTACAGCGATAGTGTATAATAATGTCTTATATGTGGCAAATGTTGGAGATAGCAGATGTTATTTGTTAACAGATGAAAAATTTGATAAAATAACTATAGACCATTCTGTGGTTGAAGAACTTATGATGGCTCATGTTATTACAGAAGAAGAAGCGAGAAGACATCCACAGAGAAATAGAATAACTAGAGCAATTGGAACAGATGATATGGTTGTTGTAGATATTTTTAAGAAGGAAATCAAAAAAAGTGATATAATACTTCTTGCAACAGATGGATTAACTGGGTTTATTTATGACGAAGATATAAGAAGTTTAATATTAGATTACGAATATGAGAGAATTAGTGATATAAGTGATGAATTGATAAGCATGGCCAATGATGTTTCTGGTAAAGATAATGTTTCGGTGATAGTAATAAAAGTATAATTAGGACGGTGATATTGTGGGAGATACAATTTTAGGAAATCGATATGAAATCATCAGGAAGATTGGTGATGGAGGAATGGCCTTTGTATATGAGGCTAAAGACAGATTATTAAACAGGACTGTTGCACTTAAAGTACTCAGACCTGAATTTGTAGATGACGATGAATTTTTAACAAAATTTAAAAGAGAAGCAGAAGCAGTAGCAAGCCTTTCACATCCAAATATAGTAAATGTATATGATGTTGGGGAAGATGGAAAAGTTCACTACATTGTAATGGAATTTGTAGATGGAAAAAATTTGAAGGAAATTATACAGGATGAAGGGATATTAGACGAATATACCGCACTGGATATAACAAAACAAATAGCTATGGCACTTAGTGCTGCACATAAAAAGGGGATTATACATAGAGATATAAAACCTCATAATATTCTCATATCCAATGAAGGAAGAGTAGTAAAAGTAGCTGATTTTGGTATAGCCAAAGCTGTCTCAAATTCAACTATGACTAATATTGGTAGTATAATAGGCTCAGTACACTATTTTTCACCAGAGCAAGCTAAAGGAAAGTTTGTAACTAATAATGCAGATTTGTATTCTTTAGGTATAGTTTTATATGAAATGCTGATAGGAAAAGTACCATTTAGAGGAGATAGCCCAATTTCTATAGCACTTCAACATATAAATGATGATATAGATTTTACATCAGAAGAGAAAGTTAGGATTCCTCAAAGTGTAAGAACTACAATAAAAAAGCTTACAGAAAAATCTAGTGCAGATAGATACCAAACTGCTGAAGAGTTAATAGAAGATATAGATTATATAGAAAAAAATATTGACTTAGATTTTATAAAGGAATACGATGATTTTGCAACGAAGAAAATTGATGAAAAAGAGATTAATAAAGCTGTAAATCCAGTACTTGCAAAGCCAGTTCCGGAAAAAGTAGTTAAACCTATAGAAGTTGCTGATTTAGATGAAGATGAAGATTATTATGATGATTTTTATGAAGAAGAAGATGAAGACGATGAAGATGAGGAAGAGATAATGAGAGCTAAAAAGAATCAAAAGCCTAAGAATACTCAAAGTAAGAGGGCTAAGAAAAAGAAGAAAAAACAAGAAAGTCCTAAAGCTAGAAAAAGACTAAAAGTAGTCGCGGCAGTTTTGATAGTAATCTTATGTGCACAAGTATTCTTAGCATATAAATTTTTATTTGCTGGAGGATTTGGTAGTAAAGATTTAACTGTTCCTAATCTTGTGAATATGACATTAGAGGAAGCACAGAGTGCAGTTGAAAAAGAAGGATTGTCCTTAAGTGTAAAAAGTGAAGAGTATAGCAGTGAGGTAGATAAAAATTGTATAATATCGCAGACACCTGAAGGTGGAAGTACAAATATTAAAAAAGGTGACACCATAAATGTCGTTGTAAGTAAAGGTGCAAACGAAGCTTCAGTTCCCAATGTAGTAGGTATTACTTTAACTAATGCAAAAAAAATTATAGAGGAAAATAAATTGAAAGTTGGAACTGTCAAGTATGAGTATAGTTCAGTATATAAAGAAGGTACAGTTTTAAGTCAGAGCCCTAGTTCTGGTTCATCAAGTGTTCAAGAAGGTGATGAAATAGACCTATATGTTAGCAAAGGCTCAGAGAAATCAAATACACCAACACCAACAACACCAAATAAGACTCCAACAACACCAGATGAGAATGATACAACAACACCTGGTTCAAACTCAGGAAATAGTGGAGGAAGCTCAGGAGGTTCAAACTCAGGAAATAGTGGAGGAAGTTCAGGAGGTTCAAACTCAGGAACTAACGGAGGAAATTCAGGAAATAGTGGAGGAAACTCTGGAAATAGTGGAGATAATTCAGGAAATAGTGGAGGAAACTCCGGAAATAATGGAGATAATTCAGGAGACTCAAACTCCGGAAATAGTGGAGATAACTCAGGAGGTTCAAACTCAGGAAATACTGGAGAAACTCCATCAGGAACTGGTGGAAATATTGGTAAATCAGAATAAATAGTAGCTAAAAATAAAAAGCTGTCCTTTTATAGAAATTATTTTCTTTAAAGGGGCAGTTTGTTTTGTATAAAATATTAGATTAATTATAAGGGAGATAAATATTTATGAATAAAAACAATAAAACAGTTTTGGTAACAGGAGGCTCTAGAGGAATTGGAAGAGCAATATCTAAAATATTTGCAAAAGATGGGTATAATGTATTAATAAACTTTAATAAATCAGAAAATGAGGCTAAAGAATTATACACTGTATTAAACGAAAAGGGTTTTTCTGTAAAATTATTTAAAGCTAATATTTCAAATAGAGAAGAAGTCGAAAATATGATAGATTATTGTATAAAGGAGTTTGGAGGATTAGATGTACTTATAAATAATGCTGGTATAAGCCAAGATAAGTTATTTACAGATATAACTGATGAAGATTGGGATAATATGATGAATATTAACTTGAAAGGAAGTTTTTATTGTTCACAAATTGCTTTAAAATACATGATATCAGAAAAAAAAGGAAACATAATTAATATATCTTCAATTTGGGGTATATCAGGTGCTTCTTGTGAAGTACATTATTCTGTATCAAAAGCAGGTATAATAGGAATGACAAAGGCATTAGCTAAAGAAGTTGCTCCATCAAATATTCGAGTAAATAGCATAGCACCAGGAGTTATTAATACAGATATGTTATCTGAATATAATGAAGATGAGATAGATGTTCTTGTAGAGGAAACTCCTTTAATGAGATTAGGAACACCAGAAGATATAGCAAATTGTGCTATTTTTTTAGCATCTGATAAATCAAGTTTTATTACTGGTCAGGTAATTAGCCCAAACGGAGGATTTGTTATTTAAAAAAAATGTGGTATTATATAAAAATAGGAAAGAATAACACTATATACTACTCATAAACAGTATAGGTTTATATAATTTTATAAAGGGAGGTATTTGATGCTAGAAGGAAAAATTATAAAAGGGATTAGCGGATTTTATTATGTAGATACAGAAAAAGGTCTTTATGAATGTAAGGCTAGAGGTATATTTAGAAAGCAAAAAGTAACACCTTTAGTTGGTGACAGAGTTAAAATAAGTGTTGTTGATGAAGATGAAAAAAAGGGAATTGTGGAAGAAATAGATAGTAGAGACACAGAACTTATAAGACCACCTATAGCAAATGTAGATAAGGCACTAATAGTATTTGCAATAAAAAATCCTAAACCAAACTTATCTCTTTTAGATAGATTTATAGTTTTGGCAGAAAAAGAAAATTTAGAAACTGTAATAATCCTTACAAAAGCAGATTTAGATGATGATAACATATTAGAGCATGTTAAAAAGATATACGAGCTTAGTGGATATAAGGTTATTCCTGTAAGTAATGTCACTAAGTTAAATATAGATAAAGTAAAAGATGAATTAAAAGAAAATGTAGTAGTATTTGCAGGACCGTCTGGAGTTGGAAAATCGAGTTTATTAAATGAAATAGATGAAAATTTTCAACTGCAAACAGGTGTAGTAAGTGATAAAATAAAAAGAGGAAAACATACCACTCGTCATGCTGAACTTTTAAAGTTGGAGTTTGGTGGAATGGTTGCAGATACACCAGGTTTTAGTTCACTTGCACTTGAAGACATAGAAGAAGTTGAACTTAAAGATTATTTTATAGAATTTGATAAATTTAATGATTGTAAGTTTGGTTCAAAATGTATTCATGAAAATGAACCTAATTGTGCTATAAAAGAAGCTGTTGCAAATGGAGAAATATCTAAAGAAAGATATGATAGTTATATACAGCTACTAAATGAAATAAGACAAAATAACAGTAGGAGGTATTAGAAACATGATTAAATTAGCACCATCAATATTATCAGCAGATTTTGCAAAATTATTAGAGGATGTAAGAAAAGTGGAAAGTGCAGGATGTGAATATCTTCATATCGATGTAATGGATGGACATTTTGTACCAAATATCACACTAGGACCACTTGTAGTTAAAAGTTTAAAAAAAGAGAATATAAATATGGTATTTGATGCTCATCTAATGATAGAGAATCCAGACCAATATATTGAAGAGTTCGTAAAAGCAGGATGTGATATAATAACTGTTCATCAGGAAGCTTGTACACATCTACATAGAACTATACAAAATATAAAATCACATGGAATAAAGGCAGGTGTAGTGCTTAATCCAGCAACACCAATAGATACTATTAAACATGTACTATCTGATTTAGATATGGTGCTTTTAATGTCTGTTAATCCTGGATTTGGAGGACAATCATTCATACCTTGTGTGTTAGATAAAATTAAAGAATTAAAAACACTTATAGATAGTAAAGGATTAAATATTGATATAGAAGTTGATGGTGGTATAAGTCCTAAAAATGTGGCTGAAGTTGTGCAAGCAGGAGCTAACGTAATAGTAGCAGGCTCTGCAATATTTGGAAGTGATGACATTCAAGAAACAGTTAATTTATTTAGAAAGAATGCTTCTCTTGAAGAATTAGTTTAGACTTAGGTATGAAAATCTGTATTGTTTTAAATGGTGAAATTGAAGATTATAAAATTACAAGAGATATTATACTTAAAGAATGTTATGACTGCATAATATGTGCAGATGGAGGAGCAAATCACACCTACAAAATGGATATAATACCAGATTATATTTTGGGAGATTTAGATTCAGTAGAAGAAGACAAGATAAATTTCTATAGAAATCAAGGTGTTAAATTTGAAAAATTTCCATCTAAAAAGGATGAAACTGATACAGAACTATGTCTTTTTTTAGCTAAAACTCTTAAAGCTAACCATATTGATTTTTTTGGTGCTTTAGGTGGGAGAATTGACCATACCCTTGCAAATATAAAGCTATTATATTATTTAAAAGAAGATGGCATATATTCTAGGATACTCTCAGATAAAGAAGAGATGTATATAGTTGAAAATGAAGAATTTACCTTGTTTGGAAACAAAGGAGATACTATTTCTGTAATAGCTGTAAAAGGAGATGCTAAAGGAGTAACACTTACTGGCTTGGAATATCCTTTGGATGATTATTATATGAAGTATTCAGTACCTATTGGAATATCCAATGTTATGTTAGGGAATTCTTGTAAAATTAAAGTAGAGCAGGGATGTGTACTTGTAATTAGAAATTTATAAAAATGGACTTTAATAATTGATTTTATATTACAGAGCAGATACAATCAAGTAAAATATATTTATAATTGTATCTGCTTTTTAATATATAATTATAAATAAATAATAATTTTTGACGCAAGGGGGATTTTTTGTGATAGACAGTATTATTTTTGATTTAGATGGAACTCTATGGGATTCAACTGAAGGAGTATGTAAGGTATGGCAAGAGGTCTTAGATAAACGTGAGGATATAGGTTTAAATGTTACAGTAGAATTATTTAGAAGTGTTATGGGTCTTTCATTTGATGAAATAGCAAAGCGTTTCTTTCCAGATTTAGATGAAGAAGAAAGAATGAATATATTAGATGAATGTTCTGCAAGAGAATGTGATTACTTATCTGAATATGGAGGCAAATTATTTGAAGACATAGAAAATACTCTTGGAGAATTATCTAAAAAATATAAATTATTTATAGTAAGTAATTGTCAAAAAGGATATATAGAATCTTTTTTAAAAGCACATAAGCTAGAAAATTACTTTATAGATTTTGAGTGTCCTGGAAATACTGGATTGCATAAAGGTGAAAATAATAAACTCATAATTGATAGAAATAAACTAACTAATCCAATCTATATTGGAGATACTCAAGGGGATGCAAATAGTGCTAAATTTGCTGGGATTCCTTTTGTATATGCAAAATATGGTTTTGGAAATGTGGATGAGTATGATTATTCTATAGAGTCATTTAAAGATTTGTTAGAACATGATATATTAAAATAAGGGAAGTTTAAAGTTTGTTTTTAAATTAAAAAAATAATCTACAGGGGGACTTAAAAATGGAATTACAAGATACTATTTACAAAAGACAAAGTGTAAGAAAATTTAAAGAACAAGATGTTTTAGATGAAGATATTTTGAAAATGGTAAAAGCAGCAGGGGCAGCTCCATCAGGTAAAAACATTCAAAACTGGCATTTTGTAGTTATAAAGCGTCGTGATTTAATGGAAAAGATAGCAGATGTGATAACTAAAAAACAACAAGAAATACTTGTAGAGATGGACAAAGTATCAGTAGAAAAAGCTAATAGATTTAGAAAATTTGTGCCAAACTTTACTTTATTTTATTTAAAAGCTCCAGTTTTGGTATTAGTTTTTACAAAGGTATACAACCCATCAGGCTATTATGAGTTAGAACTTATAAATGCACCTAAAGAGACTATAGATAAGTTATTTATAAGAAATCCAGGCATGCAAAGTTTAGGAGCAGCAATTGAAAACTTTACATTATCAGCAATTGAACTTGGGTATGGTTCTTGTTGGTTGACAAGTCAAAACTATGCAGCAGATGAGATAGAATCTGTTTTAGAGGCAGAAACAGGGTTTGAAAAAGGCGAATACTTCTTAGGTGCAATGTTAGCACTTGGAGTACCAGAAGACAACTTAAGAAGTCCATCTAAAAAACCAGTGGAAGACATATGTACATTTATAAAATAAAAACAAGAATTTTTATAAAAAGTAAATAAACTAAAAATAAATATGCAAAAACTAAAAAGTAGATTTTATTGATATTAAATTTATGTTTCAGGTTGTTGATTTAATTAATACAATAATACCTACTTTTTTTGTGTATATTAAAACAAGTAAATTTAAATCTTTAGAAAATCTTTAGAAAAGTATATATAATATCTTAAGTTTTTAGCTTTAATATTAGATATATAAATAAAGTAAAACAGTATTGAAGTTAAATTAAAGGGAGGGTTCTAAAATGGACATCAAAGATAAATAATTAGAATAGACCACTATAAATTTATAAAAAAATGGAAAAACTTCTATCATATTGTATAATCATATATGTAAAGGTAGTTTATAAATTAATTGATATAAAGGAGATTAAAATGAATTCATATAATATTTTGGTGGTAGAAGATGAAAAGGAAATAGCAGATGCTATAGAAATATACCTTTTAAATCAAGGGTATAATGTTTTTAAAGGTTACAATGGATTGGAAGGTCTTAAAATTATAGAAAGCCAAGAAATACACTTAGCTATAGTTGATATAATGATGCCTCAAATGGATGGAATAACGCTTACAATGAAACTTAGAGAAAATCATAATTTTCCAGTAATAATGTTATCTGCAAAATCAGAAGAAGTTGATAAAATAATGGGGCTTAACATCGGAGCGGATGATTATGTAACAAAACCTTTTAAGCCATTAGAGTTATTGGCTAGAGTTAATTCGCAACTTAGAAGATATACTAAGTATCTAAATATGATAAAAAATAAAGAAGAAAGTTCAGAAAATAATGAAGGTATATTTGTAATAGGTGGATTAGAATTAAATGAAAATACAAAAGAAGTCAGTATTGATGGAAATTATATAAAAACAACTCCTATAGAATTTAAGATATTAAGTTTACTTATGAGAAATGCAGGAAGGGTTTTTTCTGCAGACGAAATATATGAAAGAGTTTGGAATGAAAATGCTGTAAACACAGATACAGTTATGGTACATGTTAGAAATATAAGGGAGAAGATAGAAATTGACCCAAAAAATCCAAAATATTTAAAGGTGGTGTGGGGTGTTGGATATAAAATCGAAAAAATTTAAGGAAAAATATATAATCAGTGTGATAGTCTTTATACTTATGTTATCAGCATCATTAGGTATGATTAGCCAATATTCGACTATACAGTCAGCTGCTAAAGGTGGAGCTAAAAATCCATTTGAGCAAGAAGGATTTGTAGATAGCATATATAAAGGAAGTTATGTTTTAGACCACAATATGAAAGAAGAACAAGAAGGTAAGATGATACAACCTTCGAAGCTTTTTTTAAGTGAAGAAACTATAAATTATATAAAAAATACTAGTAAAGAGAAAAGCGCATATGAAGGTTCAGAAACCTATTACACTGATGAGAGTATTAATGCAGATTTTAATGAAAAATTTGATGAATGGGAATCTTTTATTAATAATTCAAGTAAAAACTTAAAATACTATTTAGTTGATAAAGAAAATAACTTTGAGCTTTTTAATGAGAATAAAGAGTTAAAAGCACTGGATACAACAAAAAATGACACTTCAAAAGAGGAATCTGATAAAAAGCAGCCTCAAGAGACAACTATGAATGATGAGGAAAGACAAGAAAAGATTAAAAATATAAAAGCAAATTATAGGTTTTACCTTGTGATGAATTTTGATAAAGATGGAAAAGTAAATATTGTAGACTCTTATGGAGTAGACCAAAAGATTATCAGCCAAATGTTATTATCTAAATCTAAAGAAGATTTGATGGAGACAGATTTAGGTGGAAATTCAATCTCATATAAATTATCTCCAATAAAAAATAAAACATTGGTATATGCGGTACCTAAAGTAATAAGCCAAGATAATTCATATAGCTCATATAATAATTATGGGATGATTTATAGTAGTGATGATATAAGTAGATATATAAATAATGTAGAGAATAATTCTTATTATAAAATTTCTGCAATGATTATAAAAATCATAATATCTATAGTTGTAATTGTAGCTGTAGCATTTCCATATAGAAAATCTAAAGAGTTATTAGGGTTTGAGATAATCACAAGAATACCGTTAGAGTTACTTTTTATTGCTATTGTTATTATACAGAGTATTGTAGCTTTATATCCTACTGATATAATAAGTAACACATTGAATGGAAATTATGTCGAGTATCTAATAAAAAATGATATAAGTGGTAAAATGGCAAATATATTAGTAAGCTCAATGAATTTAATTTATTGGTTTGTAATCTTCTCAATAATATTTGTATTTATAGTACTTTTAAAACATATTCTAAACGTTGGAATAAAAGAGTACTTTGTAAAAAATACTTTGACAGGGATGTTTCTAAAATGGTTTAAAAAATCAAGTAAAGTAGTTATTAATCAAGTTAGAATGACAAATTTAAAAGAAAAGCCAAATAAAACTATAGCTATAATTTTAGCAGTAAACTTATTAATTATAGTTATAATGTGTAGTATGTGGTTCTTTGGAATAATACTTGCATTAATTTACTCAATAGTTTTATTTAAGGTATTGTCAGATTACTCTAAGAAAACAATACGTGAATACAATCAACTTTTAGATGTTACAAAGAAAATTTCAGATGGAAATTTAGAAGCAAATATGGAAGATGATTTAGGGTTCTTTAATCCTATTAAAGATGAGCTTGGAAATATTCAATCTGGATTTAAAAAAGCTGTAGATGAAGAAGTTAAAAGTCAAAAAATGAAAACAGAGCTTATATCAAATGTGTCACATGACTTAAAAACACCTTTGACATCTATAATCACTTATATAGATTTACTAAAGGATGAAAATATAACAGATGAAAATCGTAAAATGTATATTGATACATTGGATAGAAAGTCACAAAGACTACAACACTTAATAGAAGATTTATTTGAAGTGAGTAAAGTAAATAGTGGAGATGTACACTTAAACATAGTAAATGTAGATATTATATCTCTAATGAAACAGACATTACTAGAATTAGATGATAAGATAGCAGAGTCATCACTGAAAATAAAAAATAATTTTTCTAGCGAAAAAATAATATTACCATTAGATAGTCAACGTACATTTAGAGTATTTGAGAATCTTATAATAAATATAAGTAAATATGCAATGCCAAATTCAAGAGTATATATTGATATTTTAGAAACAGATAGACAAGTAAAAATCATGCTTAGAAACATGTCAGCAACTGAAATTGATTTTAGTGTAGATGATATTATGGAGAGATTTGTAAGAGGAGATAAGTCACGTAATACAGAAGGCTCTGGACTTGGTCTAGCAATAGCAAAAAGTTTTGTAGAGCTACAAGGTGGTAAAATGAAGATAGATATAGATGGAGATTTATTTAAAGTTACAATTACTTTTAATAAAAACTAAGTTAGATTTTTATCACAGATTATAGCTATATAATTTGAAAAATAAAATTTTTTAAGAGTGCTATTTTAAAGTAGCACTCTTTTTATTACTTTAAATTGATTATTATCTTGTATAGAATACTATGGAATCTCTTAGAAACTTTGCTAGTCCAGGCTGTTCTTTATCATAATATGATGTAAAACGTTCATCATCTACATACATCTGTGCTAAAGCGGCATGAGCTTCCTTAGAGTAGGCATTCCAAGTGTAACTCAACCATTTATGATGTAATCTCGCAACTTCTTGAGAAAGTTCATTAGATGCATCACCAGTTTTAAAAGCTTTTTTGAGTTTACTAATTATCTCAGTACTTAAATCCTGCCAGTCCTCATAATCTTTTTTAGACATATTTTTAAATTTTCTATTTGATTGATTGATTACATCTTCACCATATTTTTCCCTAATTTCAGTTCCATAATTTTTTTCATTTTCATCAATCATCTTTTCTTTAAAACCTTCAAATTTTTCTAAATCTGTCATAATATATTTTCCCTCCTTTAATGCTATAGTTTTAGTTACATTTTCTATCAGTAAGTCAATTTGTTTTCTTTTAGCTAGTAATTTGCTATGATGTTGTTTTAATGCACTTAGACTGTCAAAAGTTGGTGAATTTATAATGTTTTTTATATTTTCTAAGCTAATGCCTAACTCTCTATAAAAAAGTATTTGTTGTAGCTTATTAACTTCATTTTGACCATATATACGACAACCTGAGGAATTTATTTTAAGTGGCTTAAGAAGCTCGATTTCATCATAGTATCTAAGGGTTCTAGTACTTATACCAGCTATTTTACTTAATTTCTGAACTGTATATTCCATAAGTAATACCTCCTATAAATTAAATATACACTTTTACGCAACGTCAATGTCAATATATTAAAATATAAAAATTCATATCTTTTAATAAAAATATAAAAAAATATCTTTATTGGATATTTTAATCATAAGTGTCAATAATCACTAGTGAAAATTAAAAAATAAAATTTATAGATTATTTTTATCAAAAGATAGAGAATCTATAACCTGGGAGGAATTGTATGAATTTAAAAAGAAGCAAAGAAAAACGTGAAGAATATAGAAGGCTGTATTCAGATAAAGAAAGTTTTTTAAGTTTGATTCAAAATTTTACAAGCGTCTCAATAGCAAAGGAATTAACTCTTAAAAGTATAGAGTTAGAAACATCTTTTATATGTGAATATAAAGGAAAGGAAGTAGATATAATTTATAAAGTTTTTTCTAAAAATCGTAAAATTTCACACTATATAGTGTTGGAGTTTCAAACAGAAATGGATACTGAGATTGTACCAAGATTAAAATCATACAGAGAGCAAATTTGGAAAAGCTTTATAATGAAAAAGAGTCTTGAAGAAATAGAAAGCAAAGATTTTAAACTCCCAAAAGTTATACCAGTAGTTCTATATAGTGGACCTGAAAGGTTAAGTAAAAAAAGAGGTATTTTAGATATTATAGAATCTGCATCAGAAGATAGTAATAATTCCAGTATAAAAAATTAAAATTACATAATGTATTTATAGGTCTAAAATAGGAACTTATCGCATAAACTTAAATATGAAAATATTTGTAGATACAAGTTCTATGTGGAGGTGTTCCATGAGAAATAACAAGTCTAAGGTATTGCTAGGAATACTGTGTCTAGCAACAGGAATGGCAGTAATTTTATCTATGTTGCTTCCTGGCTGGATTTGGTCAGCACTTACCGCATTAATACTTATTGGATGTGGAGCATTATTATTTTTTTGTTAAAATAATTTTAACTATAAAGTGTGGGGTGAGTATTGATGAAAGTAGTAACAATAAAGTTACCAAAATGGATTTCAAACATAGTTTTAAAATTTATGAGAAAGAGTAAAAATGATTAAATTTAAAAAGCCTACTTTCGGAAGTAGGCTTTTAAACGTGGCTATTAAGCTCTTTCAATTTTACCAGAACGTAAACATCTAGTACAAACTTTTACTCTCTTAGGAGCTCCATCTATAATCGCTCTTACGCTTCTTAAATTAGCTGACCATGTTCTTTTATTATGTTTATTTGAGTGTGATACTTGGTTTCCAGAAACCTTACCTTTACCACATACGCTACATACTTTTGCCATCTACGCACACCTCCTTAAAATGATAACTATTTAAAGACTAAAAACATATTTATATTATCATAAATAACAAAAATTTGCAATAGAAATATATATTTGCCTTACATATATTGAAGAATTTCTCATTATCATATAAAATTATATATATAATTTTATATAAAGTAAATATATTTGAAAAATAATTATTATTTTTCTTTAAATATATAGACAGTACAAGAAATTTTATCCAAAAACTTTTCTAGGTTTAAATTATACCATATTTATAGTATGATATGATTATAATTTTATATAATAAATAAGTAAAAATAGTAAAAAATAAATTAAGAAACATTTTTAATAAAAAAAACTTAAGGGGGTCAACCATGAGTGCAAAGGTAATGAATCAATATGGAAGTATAGAAATAGATAATCAAGTAATAGCTCAAGTCACATATAGAGCTGCAATGGAAAGTTATGGTCTAGTAGGTTTAGCATCTAAATCTAAAGGAATAGTAGAATTATTAAAAGGTGAAAATGCTACTAAAGGTGTTAGAGTAGAAGAAGTAGAAGAAGATGCCATAGCAATAGAACTTTATGTTATAATACAATATGGTACAAATATATCTACAGTTGCAAATAACATAATAGATAGAGTTAAATATGTAGTTGAAAAGATGACTGGCGTAAGAGTCACTAAAATTGATATTAATGTACAAGGAATAAGAGTGAAGTAATTTTATAGGAGGAAAGAAATGATTCAGTATATAGATGGTAAAAGGTTAAGAGAGATGTTCATTTCAGGTGCAAACAATCTCCAAAACAATAAAGATTTAGTTGACAAATTAAATGTATTCCCTGTACCAGATGGAGATACAGGGACTAATATGTCCTTAACTATATCTTATGCCTTAAAAGAGTTAGCGAAAGTAGACAATGATAATATATCAGACATCGGAAAAGCATTATCTAAAGGTTCTTTAATGGGTGCAAGAGGAAACTCAGGAGTTATACTTTCACAAATAATTAGAGGTATAGCTAAGTCTATAGAGGGAAAAAGTAAATTATCAACAGATGATTTAGCAAAAGCTTTTAAAAATGGTTCTGATACAGCTTATAAAGCTGTAATAAAACCAATTGAAGGAACTATACTTACTGTAGTTAGAGAGAGCGGAGAGTTTGCAGTAAAAGCTGCTAAAAAAGAAAAAGATGTAGTAAAGTTTTTAAGTATGCTTGTAAAGGAATCAAATGCTTCACTAGAAAGAACTCCAGACCTTCTAAAAAATCTGAAGGATGCTGGTGTAGTTGATTCTGGAGGAAAAGGGCTTGTACTTATATATGAAGGTATGTTGGCTTCTATGAAAGGTAACAATATAGAAATAAAAAATACTAGCCTAGACACTAATATTGCAACAAATATAGACTTCCCAAAGAATAGTACTAGCACAGATGATATAAAATACTGTTATTGTACAGAATTTATACTAGAAAGTTCTAAAGTAGAAGATACGAAAATACGAGATATAATGATGGCTTATGGCGATAGTTTAGCAGTAGTTGGAGATGATGGAGTCATAAAGGTACATGTACACACTAATGACCCAGGAAACGTGCTTCAAGAAGCTCTAAAGTATGGTCAATTATTAACTATAAAAATAGAAAATATGAAGTTACAACATGAAAATACAATATTGGAAGTAGAAGAAAAAAAAGAAAATGATAGTGAGCCTTTAGAAGAAGAAAGAGAATTTGGATTCATAGCTACTTCGATGGGTGAAGGATTAGCAAATATATTTAAAGACTTTGGTGTTGACCATATAATAGAAGGTGGTCAAACTATGAATCCAAGTACTGAAGATTTTATGAATGCCATAAAGGATATAAATGCTAAAAATATATTTATTTTCCCAAATAACAGCAATATAATAATGGCTGCTAACCAAGCCAAAGAATTGAGTGATAAAAATATAATAGTTATACCTACAAAAAACACACCTCAAGGATTTGCTGCATTAGTAACATTTAATGGAGAATTAAGTGAAGATGAAAATGAAGAAGCTATGATGAATGCTTTAAATTCAGTTAAATCAGGTCAAGTAACTTTTGCTGTTAGGGATACAGTAATGAATGAAATTGATGTTAAAGAAGGTAATATAATTGGAATTGCAGAAGGTAAATTATTATCAGCAGGGGATTATGTAGATGAAGTAACATCAAATCTTATTGAAAAATTGGTTGATGAGGATACTGCTATAATAACTTTATTCTTTGGTGAAGATGTTACAGAATCTCAGGCAAATGAACTTCGTACTTCTTTAGAAGAAAAATTTGAAGATGTAGATGTGGAATTATATTATGGAGGACAACCTCTTTATTATTACTTAATTTCAGTTGAATAATGATTATAAGAACCTGTATGACCATGTAGCTTTTATAAAGTTGGTTGTACAGGATTTTTGTGTAGTAGGTGATATATTTGTTGGATTTATATAAAGATGTTCAATATGTTAAAGGGATAGGACCTAAAAAGGCATGTAAGCTAAATAAGCTGGGTATATTCACATTAAAAGATTTATTGTATTATTTTCCAAGGCAATTTGAAGATAGAAACAATCTTAAGAAAATAGCGCAGTTGGAGAATGATGAAAAAGCTACAATAAAAGCAGTAATATCAAATATAAATACATTTAGTCCAAAAGAAGGAATGACTTTAACAAAGATTGATGTAAAAGATGAAACTGGTTCGGCTAAACTAGTGTTTTTTAATAAAACTTATATAAAAAATACATTTAGACCTGGAGATTCAATATTAGTTTTTGGAAAAGTTAAGAAAAGATTTAATAACTTAGAACTTACATCGTGTGAATTAGAGTACCTTACTAATTCACCTAAAAATACATGTAGATTTATGCCAGTGTATCAACTTACATATGGTGTTACAAATAAAGAGATTATGAGCATAATTAAGACTGTACTTGAAGATAAGGAATTAATTATACAAGAATATATGCCACAAAGAATTATAGAAAAATATAGATTATGTAATATAGATTTTGCAGTTAGAAATATTCATTCACCAAGCAATAAGGAATCGTTAAAAATAGCTTTATATAGAATTGTATTTGAAGAATTACTTATATTACAGTTGGGACTGTTTGTATTTAAAAGTGGAAGAAATAAAGAAAACGGAATAAAATTTACAACAAGTGAAAGTTTAAAGAATATAATAAGTTCTTTACCATTTAAATTGACTAAAGCTCAGAATAGAGCATTAGATGAAATTATAAATGATATGAATTCTGATAAAATAATGAATAGATTAGTTCAAGGTGATGTAGGTAGTGGTAAAACAGTAGTTGCTCTCTTAGCACTTGCAAATTGTGTCTTAAATGGTTATCAAGGAGCTTTGATGGCACCTACAGAGATATTAGCAGGACAGCATTATATTTCACTTACTGAAACCTTAAAAGATTTTGGTATAAATGTAGGTCTATTAATAGGTAGTCTTACAAAAAAACAAAAAGATATGGTATTAGAACAAATTAAAAATAATGAAATTGATATATTGATAGGAACACATGCATTAATTGAAGATAAAGTTGAATTTAATAATATTGGTCTAGTTATAACAGATGAGCAGCATAGATTTGGAGTTATGCAAAGAAGTAGACTTTCATTAAAAGGAATAAATCCAGATATACTGGTAATGACAGCAACACCAATACCAAGAACATTAGCACTTATACTTTATGGAGATTTAGATATTTCTATTATAGATGAACTCCCCCCAGGTAGACAGCCAATAGAAACACTTGCTATTGAAAAGAGCAAGAGAGATAGAGCTTACAATAACCTAGTAAGAAGAGAAGTTGAATCGGGAAGGCAAGTATATATTGTATGTCCACTAGTTGAAGAAAGTGAATCAATAGAAGCTAAGTCAGCTGTTGAATTAGTAGAGGAATTAAGAGCTGAATACTTCTCAGATTTAAGACTTGGACTTCTTCATGGGAAAATGAAATCAAGTGAAAAAGATGAAGTAATGAGTAACTTTAAGAATAAAGAAATAGATATTTTGGTTTCAACAACAGTTATAGAAGTTGGTGTCAATGTGCCAAATGCAACTCTAATGATAATAGAGAATGCTGAAAGGTTTGGACTTGCACAATTACATCAGCTTAGAGGTAGAGTTGGGAGAGGAAGCCATAAGTCATATTGTGTGCTAATTTACGACTCTAAAACAGATGTATGCAGGCAGAGAATGTCTATAATGGAAGAAACAAATGATGGGTTTAGAATTTCAGAAAAGGATCTAGAAATAAGAGGACCTGGAGAGTTTTTTGGGACCAGACAACATGGACTTCCAGAATTAAAAGTAGCAAATTTGTTTAAGCATATAAAAATATTAAAATTAGCACAGCAGGAAGCTCGATATATATTAGGTGAAGATAATAATCTACAATTGAAAGAGAATATTCCACTTAAAAAGGAAATTATAGATAAATTTAAAGATACATTGGAAGAAATTTCATTAAATTGATTTTAATTTATGTTAAAATATTATTGATGTAAGAATGTGCTGAAGGGAGATTGTCATATTGAGAGTAATTTCAGGAAAAGCAAGAGGATTAAAATTAAATACTCCAAAAAATGAAGATGTAAGGCCAACAACGGATAGAGTAAAAGAGTCTTTATTTAATATAATAAATTCATATATAATGGAAAGTGAAGTTCTAGATTTATTTGCTGGAACTGGTTCTTTAGGGATAGAGTGTTTGTCAAGAGGTGCCAAAGAATGTACTTTTGTAGATATTAGTAAAGAAAGTATAGAAATTGTTAAATCTAATATAAAAAAAGCAAGGGTTGAAAATGAGAGTTTTATTTTAAACCTTGATTTTAAAACTGCTATAGATAAGCTTAAGTTACAAAATAGTAAATTTGACATAATTTTTATGGACCCTCCGTATTATAAAAATATGTTTATAGAAGCTATTGAAAAAATTGATAATTCCAATTTATTGAATGAAGATGGAATAATAGTTGTAGAACATGATACTAATGATTTATTTCCAGATAAAATATGTAAGTTAGAAAAAACTAAAGATAAAAAATATGGAAATACTACATTAACTTTTTATAAGATGGAGGCATAAAATGGAAAATAAACCTAGAAAAGCTATATTTGCAGGAAGCTTTGACCCAATCACTAATGGACATTTAGATATTATTTGCAGGGCTTCGAAGTTATTTGACGAATTACAAATAGGAGTCCTAAATAATCCTAATAAAAAAGGTCTATTTAGCTTTGATGAAAGAGTAGAACTTATAAAAAAAAGTACAAGCCATCTAGAGAATATAAAAGTTGTAACTTTTGATGGGCTATTAATAAGTTACTGTCAAGAAAATGGAATTGGAGCATTAGTTAGAGGTGTAAGAAGTGGTGCAGATGTTGATTATGAGCTTCAAATGGCTCATATGAATAGAGAGCTTAATCCAGATATAGAGACTATAATTTTACCAAGTTGTACAAAATATTCATTTATAAGTTCATCTTTAATAAAAGAGGTTTTGCTCTTTGATGCTGATATAAAAAATTTGGTTCCAAAAATTGTTTTGGAAGAATTAAAGAAAAAAACTACTGGGGGTAATTGATATATGAAGATAGATTTAGAAATGATTGAACTATTTGATCAGTTAGAGGAGATATTTAGAAGTGCTTCTACAATTCCGTTTTCTCATAAATGCACTGTAGATAAGGATGAAGTTTTAGCAATAGTTAATGATATAAGAACTTTAATACCAGAGGAAGTAACACAGGCAGTCTGGATAAATAAAGAAAGAAATAAAATAATAAGCCAAGCTAAACAAGATGCTACAAACATAGTTGAACAAGCACAAAAAGAAGCTGAAAGAATACAGCAAGAATATCAAGAAAATATAGAAGAATTAAAGAAAAATTCTGAAGATGTAGTAAAAGCCTATGTAGAGTCAAGTGAACCTGTTGTTCAAGCAGACCAAAGAGCTAAGGATATAGTTGATAGGGCTGAAAGAATAGCCAATGAGATAAGAATTGGTTCAATTGAATATGCAGAAGATGTGCTTTCTAGTGTTGAGTATAATTTAAAAGAAATATTAGAAGAAATAAAAAGAGATAAAGCTGAACTTAGACCTAAAAAATAAACTTTTTTAAGTAGATGAAAACAGACCATATAATTATATGGTCTATTTTTTGTGTTGTAATTTAATAAAAGAGACTTTAAAATTAAAAATTTTACTAAAAGATTCTAGTTTATTTTAACTATATTGATTGCCATAAAAAATAAAATTAAAAATGGCACTATAGAAAAAAACTATAATAAAAAAAAATATATAGAAAAAACTGATTAGACAAGAAATACATGCTTTGATAATATTTTAAATGGAGTAAAATTATGTAGAATTACAATGAAAAAAGAAAAACCAAACAAGATGGAGGGAATTAAGGTGAGTATGTTGAAAAAATTGTGTTCACTAGCTATGGTGGCAATTATGACTACAACACTTATAACAGGGTGTTCAAGTGGTAGTGGAAAAGATGCAAAAAAGGATGGGGAAAAAGAAAAGCTAGTTCTTTGGATGCCACCAGTAGAAGATAATATGAAGGAAGTTTGGGACCCTATTTTAGATAAATTTGAGGAAAAAAATAACTGTGAAGTAGATTTACAGATAATTCCTTGGGAAAATTATTCAGAAAAATTTGCAACAGCCATAAGTGCTGATGAAGGCCCTGATGTTGGATATATGTATGCAGAAATGTATCCTCAGTTTATACAAAGTGGAGCAGTAGAAGATTTAACTGACTATGCAACTAAAGAGGATAAAGAACAATCTATTTACATAAAAACATCTGAAATGATGGGTGGAATGTATGGAATGCCATTCCAAGCAGCAAATCCAGGTGTATTATACTACAACAAAGATATTCTAGATAAAATAGGAGAAAAACCTCCTAAAACATGGGAAGATTTTAAAAGAATCTGCCAAAAAGCAACAAAGGATACTGATGGCGATGGAAAAATAGACCAATGGGGATTAGCTCAAGGATGGGGAGCTAAAACTTTTGGTAACATGAACTGGAACTGGTATCCATATTTATGGCAAGCTGGTGGAGATATATTTAATGATGATTTAAAATCAGTTAAATTTAATGATAAGAGTGGTTTAGAAGCAGCTAATTTCTTAAAAGAATTACAAGCATATGTACCTGAAGATTCTTTATCTAAAGATAGCAATGAAATGATAGAAAGTGTATTTGGACCAGGGAAAGCAGCCTTTACTATAATGTTGTCTTCTGCTGCAACAAGTGTATTTGATAAGTCATTCCCAGATTTAAATTGGGGATTTGTGACTGGTTTAGAAGACAAGAAAGCTGCAACTTTTGGAGCAGTAGACCATTTATCTTTAATGTCATCAGCAAAAGATAAAAAACTTGCATATAAATTAATACAACATATGTTAAGTGTTGAATCAATGACAGAATTCCATAAAGCGATACCAAGAGCACCAATAACAAAAGGTGAACCATATCAAGGTGATGAAAGATTTAAAGCAATGGTTGAAAATGATAAGGATGTATATAGACCATTGGTAGTAGGACCACATGGTGTTGAAATATATGAATATTTATGGAAAGAACTTCAAACTATGATTTCAGGAGATAAAACTCCAAAACAAGCGTTAGATGATGCTGCAAAATATTCAAATGATTTATTAGCACAATAAAAGTTTAAGGCTGTAAGATGTTATAAAATACTTTACAGATTAAAATTAGCATTGTATTTATAAGTACAATGCTAATATTTATATTGGAGAGGATAAAAATGAATAACTTAGTTAGAGAGTTTGAAGAAAATTCAACAAGAAAAAAATTAAAATTAAATATTAAACCATATATATACATATTACCATTGGGCATAATTTTAGTGGCATTTTATGTATTACCAATAATAATGTCAATATACTTTAGTTTTACAAAGTACAATATTATTAGTCCAGCAACATTTATAGGCTTAGAAAATTATAAAAAATTATTTACAGATGAGACATTAAAAGTATCTATTATAAATACGATTAAATTTGCTATTATAGTAGTACCTTGCCAGACTATTTTATCGTTGATTTTGGCAGTTTGGATTACAGGAAAAGGAAATAGTAAAATAGCTTCATTTGCTAAAGGAGCTATATTTATACCTGTATTGTCGTCTATGGTTTTGATTGGTATGGTATGGAGAGCTTTATTAAATGGAGAAGGTTCAATTATATATCAATTGTTAGGTGCTTTTGGAATAGAATCATCTAAACTTTTGGGAGATAGTAAAACAGCACTCCCTACGCTTATGTTTATATCTATGTGGAAAAATATAGGATATTTTATGGTAATTTATATTTCAGCTATAATGAATTTACCAAAACATTGTTATGAGGTAGCAAAGGTTGATGGAGCTACAAAACTTCAAGAATTTATGAAAATAACAGTTCCACTACTAAAGCCAACTACAATAATGGTTGTGTTTTTAGGAACAATATGGTCGTTACAAGTATTTGACTTGGTTTATACTGTGACAGGTGGAGGTCCAGGGATATCTACTATGAGTATAGTTATGCATGCATTTAACTTAAACTTTAAAAACTTCAATTCTGGATATGCAATGACTGTAGCAAATGTATTATTTTTGTTGATAGCAGTAGTTTCAATTTTACAAAATAAACTTGTAAAACGAGACAGTTCAGATTTTTAGAAAGGTAGGTATAATATGAAAACAACAAAGAGATTATTGAGTGATGGGTTGCTATTATTTATAGCATGTACAAGCTTAGTACCATTTATATACATGTTGATAATATCATTAAAGGTAACATATAATTCATACAATTTGGATATATCTTTTTCAACAGTAACACTTCAAAACTATATAGATATATTTACTAAAAAAGGATTTACGCAATATTTTTTAAACACAGCCATAGTATCTTTTTCAGGAGTACTGTTAAACTTAGTATTTAGTACATTAGCAGGGTATTCTTTTGCGAAGATGGATTTTAAAGGTAGTGATAAGTTATTTTTATTTATGATAATGACTTTAATTATACCATCTCAAGTTACAATGATACCACTTTATATAATAATGAAACACTTAGGATGGATAAATAGTTATTTGGCTCTTATTATGCCAATACCAACTGCATTTGGTGTATTTATAATGAGACAAGCTATTTTAGGAGTACCAAAAGAACTCTTAGAATCAGCAAAAATAGATGGTTGTTCAGACATTAGAATTTTAGTACAAATAGTGTTACCTCTAATCAAACCAGCATTAATTACACTAGCTATATTTACTTTCATGGGAGCATGGAATGAGTTTATGTGGCCTCTTATAGCAACAACTAAAGATGCAATGAGGACATTAACAGTAGGGTTATCCACTCTTAAGACATTCCAGATAACAAATTATGGACAAATGATGGCAGGAGCAACAATAACATTTTTACCTCCATTTATTTTCTATTTAATTTTACAAAGTAAATTTGTTGAGGGTGTATCTTTATCTGGTATAAAAGGTTAAATAGTCTAATTTAAAAATACAAAATAAAACTATAGATGCGGAGGAAATCAAAACATGGAAATTTCATATATATTGAAAGATTGCACATTTAAACACAATAAATACTCAGTTATAGAAGCTGAAACTTGGGAACATAAGGATTTAAATATTGTAGTAGCTAAAGGTGAAAAATTTGCATTTCAAATTATGCTGAAAGCTACAGAAGAATTTAATTGCACAATTGATGGTAGTAGTGCTATATCATGGAAAGGCTTGGGAAATAGAGTAAGATTAGGTCTAAATGTGCCTGATGGATTAGAAAATAATTTTAGTATAAATATATTAGGGTACGTTCAAGATGATACAAAAGCATTTGTAAATGATGCTATTTTGAGAGATAAAGATGTACTAGTGGAACAATATTTGCCTCAAACGTTTTGGATTGAAGGGCAAGTACCTGAGGATTTTTTAGGAAATAAGTTTAATATAAGTATTGATATATTCAAAAGTTTTGGTTATGAAGATGAAGAAAAAGTTTTTACAGTTGATGTGCCTATAGAAGTAAAAAATGTTGTGTTAAAGCCTTTGGACGAAAGTAAATTCTTTTTAGATTTATGGCAACATCCAAGTTGTCTAGCTAGAATGTATAAAGTTGAATTGTGGTCTGATATACATTTTGAGATAATAGATAATTATCTCAAAGAACTAGCATCTTTAGGAGAAAAAGTTGCAACAGTTATAGTTTCAGATTATCCATGGGCAGGTCAAAGTTGTTATAAAGTCTATAAAAATCCATCAAACTTATATGAATACAACATGGTAGGTGTCTCAAAAGATTTAGATGGAAATATCAAGTGTAATTTTGAAAGCATGGACAAGTATATAAGTATAGCTAGTAAGTACAAAATGGCTCAGGAGATAGATTTATTTGGTCTGTTAGGTAATTGGTGTGCTGGAGAGTTTGGAAACCCTATAGAGGGCTATAAAGACCCTATAAGAGTAAGATACTTTGATGAAAAAGACAAAGTGTTTAAATTCATAAATAATACAGATGATTTAAAAGAGTATATAGGATTAGTATTAAATCATTTAATAGAATGTGGTCTATGGGATAGCATCAGAATTATAGCCGATGAACCAAATAATCCAGAGGTTGTAAAAGAGTGTATCAAATTTATAAACTCTACTGTAAGTACTCATCAAGTTAAATATAAATCAGCAACTCATGACCAAAACTTTTTAGATAGAGCTAAAGATGAAGTTGATGACATGTCAATAAATTTAAAACTTACTATTCAAAATTATAAAGATATAGAAAATCTAAAGAAAAAAATGCATGATAAAGGTGGAATATTGACTTGGTTTGTTTGTTGTTTCCCAGAAAAACCAAATAGTTTTATAAGTTCTCCTTTTGTAGAAAATAGAATAATAGGGTGGTACACTTATTATTTTGGTCTTGATGGATTTTTAAGATGGGATTATAATTTATGGACAGAAGACCCTTGGAAAGACGCAAGTTACAAATTCCCTATTTGGAAAGCTGGAGATATGTTCTTTGTTTATCCTGGAAAAGATTTAAAGCCTGTTAGAAGTGTTAGAATGGAAAACTTAAGATTTGGCATACAAGATTTTGAGTTATTTACTATGTTAGAAAAAGAAAAGGGAAGAGAATATATAGAAGTTGAGCTTATGCAAACTCTATTAAATAAAAAAGAAAATGCTGAAATTAAAGGTTTCGGAAATATAGAGCTTGGATATTCACTAGATAATTTTGGATATGATAAGGTCAAAAAACAAGTTTTAGATTTGTTAGATAAGTTATAAAAAATATAAGGCATTATATCGAGAAATAATCAAAGTTATTTTAAGATATACTGCCTTATATTTTTTTAAAAGTATATTTAGAATAAAATTTATAAAGAAGCATAATTAGAGATAACATGATATAATTTAATTTGTTATAATAGGGTACTAATGATATTAAAGCTTCTATAGATAGACTAAAACTAGTAAAGTAATATTATACAAAAAATAAGTTAGGGGGAGAGGAACATAAAAAGAATAGGTATTAGTATAGCAGCCTTTTTGAGTATAGCTTTTATTGGATTTTATTTTATAATAAGAGGAGATAATGATAAAGTTACAATGCAACGAGGAATAAACATAGGTAATGCGTTAGAATCACCAAAAAATTTTCCTTGGGATGTTAAAATGTCAGATAAGTATTTTGATGATATAAAAATGGCAGGTTTTGATACAGTCCGTATACCAGTAAGATTTTCTGATTACACCTCAGATTCTAATGATTATAAAATTGATGAAGAATTCTTCAAAAAGATTGATGGACATATAAAGTATGCTTTGGATAAAGAGTTAGTAGTTGTGTTAGATTTACATCACTTTGAAGACATTATGAAAGAACCACAAACTAATAAAGAGAAGTTTTTAAAAATATGGCAACAAATAGCTAATAGATATCAAAAATATGATAAAAAATTGGTTTTTGAATTATTAAATGAGCCTAAAGAAAGCCTATCTCCACAGTTACTAAATGAATACTTTAAAGAAGCTATAAATATAATTAGAAAAACTAATCCTAAAAGGACAATTATAGTGGGTCCATACAATTACTACCAAATTGATTATTTAAAGGATTTAAATATTCCTAAAAACTCTAATATAGTAGTTTCATTTCACTATTATGAACCAAATGATTTTGCATTCCAAGGAAATATCTATCATAAAGGGTTTGAGAACTTAAGCAATATTACTTGGGAAGGAACAAATGAACAACTTGAGTATCTAAAGAAAAGATTTGATACAGTAGAGAAATGGGCTAATAAAAATAATGTAAAAGTTTTATTGGGAGAGTTTGGAATAACAAAAGAGGCACCAGAAGCTTCAAGAGTAGCTTGGATAAAAGCAGTAAGAGAAGAGGCTGAAAAACGAAATTTTTCATGGGCTTACTGGGAACTTGCCTCTGGATTTGGAATATATAATCAAGTTGAAGGTACTTGGGATGAAGAGATATTGAATGCACTAGTAGGAAAGAGGTGATTTGATGAAGAAAAATTCAAAAAAGGTACTTATAACCTTAACTATTATTACTAATATTATATATATATTGTGGAGAATTTTTTATACAATACCTAAAGAAGAAGGGATGTTTGCATTAATTTGTGCGATAATACTACTTTCAGTGGAGTTAATAGGGATGATGGAAATGTTTGTACATTATTATGGAATGTCTAATATTGAGTATCCTGAAAAGCCAATTATAAGTGAAGAACTTTATCCACCTGTGGATGTATTTATTGCAACATATAATGAGTCTGTTGACTTGGTAAGAAAAACAATAAATGGATGTCTTCATATGCAATATCCTGATAAGAAAAAGGTACATATATATATATGTGATGATGGTAATCGTGAAGAAATGCGTCTTCTGTCAGAAAAAATGGGTGTCAATTATATAACTCGAACAGAAAGAGAAGGAGCCAAAGCTGGAAACCTAAATAATGCAATGCAGCATACAAACTCTCCTTTGATTGCTACATTTGATGCAGATATGATACCAATGCATGATTTTTTAATTGATACAGTACCATACTTTTTAAAAAATGAACAGGCTAAAAAAGATGGAGAAAAAGAACAATACGAAAAGATTGGTTTTGTGCAAACACCACAAAGTTTCTATAATCCAGATTTATTTCAATTTAATTTACACTCTGAAGGTAGAATTCCAAATGAACAAGATTATTTTTATAGAGATATTCAATTAGCTAGAAATAAAACCAATTCTGTAATTTATGGTGGTAGTAATACAGTTATTTCAAGAGAAGCTTTAGATGAAGTTGGAGGATTTTATACTTTTTCTATCACAGAAGATTTTGCAACAGGTATTTTAATTCAAAGTAAAGGATATAGATGCTATGCTATTCCAGAAGTACATGCATCAGGATTATCTCCAATAGATTTAAAAAGCCTTATTAAACAACGTGAAAGATGGGCACGTGGATGCATACAGACAGGTAGACGATTGAATATTTTGTTTAGAAAAGGTTTAGGATTTTGGCAGAAAATAAGTTATATTTCTTCAATTACTTATTGGTATGCAAGTATAAAACGCTTTACTTATATAATGGCTCCCATTTTATTTTCAGTCTTTAATGTAATTGTTGTAAAATGCACATTACTTCAAGTATTGATATTTTGGTTACCTATGTATATTTTAAGTAGTTTATCCCTTAAAATATTTTCTCAAAATATAAGAAACACAAGATGGACTAATATATATGAAACTATAATGTTTCAGTCTTTAATGCCAGCAGTAATACTTGAAACATTTGCAATATCTAAGAATAAATTTTCAGTGACCAATAAGAGTAAAGCAGAAGAAAAAAGAATATATAAGGTTTTGCAAGGAGCACCATATTTTATATACATAGTGCTATCTATAATAGGAATCTTAAAGATGTTTATATCAATATTTAAAATGAATTCAATGACATACTCAGTCGTACTGTTTTGGTTAATTGGAAATCTTTTTAATCTTGTTATGGCCATGCTGTTTATATCAGGAAGACAACAATTAAGAAAATCTGAGCGTTATGTTGCTGAAATTGATTTTAAACTAAAGCAAAATTCGTACATTCTTTCTTCAAAAACAATTGATATATCAGAAAATGGATTTGCGTTTTTGTTGGAAAATCCAGAGTATATTTCTCCAGAAGAATTTGAGGTAGAGTTTAAAGAAAAATCAGGAAATGAAATATATATAGCCAGTATGAAGGCAAAGATAGTTAATGTTGTGGAAATAAACTCAAAGTGGAAGTATGCATGTTACATTACACACATTGAAGATAATCAATTTGATAATTGGATGTGTATTGTTCATGATAGGGTGCCGACTTTGCCAATGACAATATCTAATCAATTAGGTTTTTTTGATGACTTGCAAATTAATGTAAAAAAACGTATTGAAAAATCTAAAACTTTATCGAGAAGAAGTCCAAGAATTAATACAAATTTCCAAAGTGATATAGAAAATATAGGTAAGGTAAAACTGGTAAATTTTAATTATCAGTATGTATTACTAGGTTTTGAAAATAAAGATATTTATCCTCAAAAAATAGAAATAGAACTTAATGAAAATATTATACTTGAGTGTGATTTATGTGAAGGTAAAGCCGATATGAGGGGTGTTTTATACAAAGTAAATAATATTGATAGTATAATGCAAAATTTATTTTTAAGAGAGGAAATGATGGAGTGGATATTACAACATAAAACAATTATAATTTCAAAACCTAATGAAAAGAAAGACGAATGCACAGATGAGTTTGAGCCAATGAAATATATTTAGGAGAGATAAAATGAAAATTTTAAAAGTATTTTTGTGTTATTTAAAATATTTTATTTTAGTGTTTATTTTTTTTATAAACAGTACTTTTACAAGTTCAGGAATAAGTAATAAAAATTTAGATTTATCTTTTAAAAAGGTGGAAAGTAATTTAAGTGCTAACATCATACATGAAAATACAAGTATAAAAATAGAGACAGATAGTTCTAAAAATAATAAAGAACGTTATCTATATATTTATAAAAATATAAAAGATGACTGGAATGTATTCCATAATTTTTATATTGAGATTCAAAATAAGAATAAAAGTCCTCAGCGAATTAATTTAAACATACAAAGTAAGGATACGCTTGACTTTAAGTTAAAAGAAGGTAGCGAAATATTTATTGAAAATCAAAATATAATATATTCAGATAAAATAAAAGATGGATGCATAGATATACCAGGTGAGTTTGAGGGAAAAATTTATGTGAATTTTAGCAGTTTTATAAATGATAAAAATAATGTCATGTTAGATTCAGATGTTCTATCAGATATTAACGGGTGGGGAATCACATTTATTCCATCTAGTGAAGAACATAATGTTATTACTATAAGAAAAGTATCTTTACTTTTAGAGGAGCAACTTGAATCCTTGCATAATATTAAAATAATTGGTGATGAAGAAGTACAAATACCTGTATTGGGTCAAAGTATAAGTCAATATAAAGTGTCAGGACTGGAACAGAGTTCAAAAATTAAGTACTCATTTGTAGAAAAACAAAACAATGTAAATATATCTCAGGAAGGTAAATTAACATTAAATAATGAAGTACAACCTGGAGAAATTATTTTAAAAGTTAATGTTGATGACAAGTTTAAAGTTGGAAAGAAGATAGTATTGACTCAGTCTTGGAGTATTAATCAAAAAGATAAAGATGGTGTTCCGTATACCTTAGTATCACCTAAACAATCACCAACCGTACAAAATATGAAAACAGTAAATGCTATGAATAATAGTGTAAATTTTATTCGCATTTTATTTATATCCTTATTAGCAATATGCTTAGGGATATACTTATATTGGAAAAAACACTTAAAAACTGAGTAAAGAGAGGAGGTATAGCATGTTATTTTCAAGTTTGATTTTTTTATTTTATTTTTTACCAATAACTTTGGTATTATATTATTTATTTAGATTTAATCGGACAATCCAAAATATGATATTACTTATTGTTAGTTTATTTTTTTATGCCTGGGGAGAGCCGAAATTTGTTGTTATTATGATAGCTTCTATAATAATGAATTATATATTTGGTTTGATAGTAGACAGATATAGAAAAAGTAAAGTAAAAGTAAAGATTATTTTGATTTTGATGTGTATATATAATATAGGTGTTCTATTTATATTTAAATATCTAGCTTTTGCACTAAGAAATATTAGTTCGCTTATTAATACAGAACTTGCGATTCCAAGCATTGTTTTACCTATAGGTATTTCATTTTTTACCTTTCAAGGAATGTCTTATGTTATAGATGTTTATCGTGGACATGGAGAAGTTCAAAAGAATCCTTTTTATGTAGGATTATATATAGCTTTTTTCCCACAATTAATAGCAGGGCCTATAGTTAGATATGAAAGTGTTGCAGAACAAATTCATAACAGAAAAGAAACTTGGAATAAATTTTCTATTGGAACATGTAGGTTTATAACTGGTTTAGGTAAAAAAATATTAATTTCTAATAATATGGCAATAGTAGCAGATTATATTTACACTATGAATAGTCAAGGTTCAATAGCTACATCGTTGGCTTGGCTTGGTTCAATAGCTTATACTTTACAAATATTTTTTGACTTTTCTGCGTATTCAGATATGGCCATAGGTTTAGGTCTTATGTTTGGTTTTAAATTTGAAGAAAACTTTAATTATCCATATATTTCAAAATCAATTTCTGAGTTTTGGAGAAGATGGCATATTTCTTTAGGAATGTGGTTTAAGAGTTATATATACTTTCCACTTGGTGGTTCTAGAGTTTTAAATAAAGACATTATGATTAGAAATATGTTTATAGTATGGTTATTTACTGGAATATGGCATGGTGCAGAATGGACATTTGTGATTTGGGGGATTTTGAATTTTGTTTTTTTAATTATAGAGAGATTTATAATGTTTGAAAAGATTGAAAATCATAATCTCATAAAACATATTTATACTTTACTAGTAGTAAACTTTGGATGGGTACTGTTTAGAGCTCCAAATTTAAATGAAGCATATAACTATTTTAAAGCTATGTTTGGTGCAAGTGGAGTTATGTGGAGTGACTATACATATATGTTCTTGAAAGAATATTTGATTTTCTTTATATTTGCATTTATTTTTAGTGTACCTATTGCAAAAAAAGTTAATAAATTTGTTGTTGAACAAGCTAAATACAGTACATTATTTAATTTATTTTATCCAATTTGTTCTATTTTATTGTTCTTTATTTCTGTGACATATTTAGTAACTGGAAGTTATAATCCATTTATTTACTTTAATTTTTAGCTGAGGAGGAAAAGTATGAATAGATTTTTTAAAGTAAGGCTAATAACTACAATTATATTCTTAGTTGTTTTATTCACCTTCTCTATCTCTAATATCTGTTATTCTGGAAAAGATATGATACAAGAAATAAAAAAATCAATTAATGATAAGAATAGTTTAAAGGATACTATATCGTCTATTGATAATACAGTAAATGACAAAGTGATATATAAAAATACTTTTATTGAAACTTATGGATATTTGCAAAAACTAATGGGTAAAAATGAATTTTCAAAGTTTAGTGTTGTGAAAGATACTTCTGGCAAAATGCATTACACATATTTTGCTAAATCTCCAAATCAAGTTGATTTATTGTCAGACAGAGTAAGTAAGTTCTCTAAGGAAATGGATAAACAAAATACTAAATTAGTTTATTTAATGACTCCAGATAAATATATAAAAGGAGTAACACAGTTTCCTAAAGGCATACCTTATTCCTATAGTAATGAGACAGCAGATAATTTTTTAAATGAACTAAAAAATGATAATGTTGACTATATAGATTTTAGAAAAAATATTTTAAAAAGTGGTATTTCAAAAGATGAGTTATTCTTTAAAACAGACCACCATTGGAAAGTAGAGACTTCTTTTTGGGCATTTGGAGAATTGATTGAACAGCTTAATAAAAAATATAACATGAAATTAGATGAAAATTATTATTATAGAGATAAAGAAAACTATAATTCGATTGTATATCCTAGGTCATTTCTTGGTTCTATGGGAAGGAAGACAGGAATTTTATATGGTGGAATAGATGATTTTACACTAATTTATCCTAAATTTAAGACGAATTATACATACTATACAGATTCTAAATCTCAAAAATTTGAATTAAAAGGAAGGTTTGAAGAGAGTTTGATATTATCATACCCTTTTAATGCTGACCTTAATTTAATGGATGGACAATCAGATAAATATTTTACATACTTATTGGGGAATCGTCCACTAGTTAAAATTAAAAATATAGAAAATCCAGAAGGATTAAAAGTGTTATTTGTTAAGGACTCATTAATTGTACCAACAGCAGCATTCTTTTCTTCTGTTTGTTCAACTATGGATATGATAGACCCTAGATACTATGATGGAGATATATTAGAATATGCAAAGTCTCAAGATTATGACTTTGTTTTTATATCTGTATATCCTCAAAACCTTACAAAAGAATTTTTTCCATTTTGTAAATAAAATAAAAAATAAATGGCTAACTTTGTACTATGTTAGCCATTTATTTTTATAATATTTTTTAAGAAATGTTTTTCTTATTGAATACTTCTTTATCAACTTTTCCAAGTGACTTACCTACAGTAATTGAAGATACCATAGCACCATTGACATTTATCATTGTACGTCCCATATCTAGTATAGGGTCTATTGCAAGTATTCCACCAACTAGTGGGAAATAAGAGCCAAGACCTACTCCAGAAATAACAACTGAAACAGCTATTGTAGCAGTTCCTGGAAGACCTGCTATTCCAAGTGAACTAATTGTTATAACAATTAACAGCATAACATAAAAACTGATATCCATATTTACTCCAGCCATATTAGCAAGAGTAACAGCCATCAAAGCTGGATATATGCCAGCACAACCATTCATACCCATGTTTGCACCTAAACTTGCTGTAAAGCTTGATACACCCTCATCAACTCCGTGATTTTGTACTAAACTTTCTATCGTAACAGGTAATGTTCCCAAACTAGAACGTGAAGTAAATGCTAGAAGTAGAGCTTCAGTTGAATTTTTTATATAAGTAATAGGATTTAGACCATTTAAAGTTATAAAAATTAAATGTATAACAAATAATATTGCAACTGATATATAAAGAGCTAATATAAAATATAAAACAGAAATTATTGAACTAATACCTTGTGAAGTTATTGTATTAGCAAGTAGTGCAACTACAGCATAAGGCATAAATTTGATAACAGTCATAGATACACTAACAATTATCTTGTAAGATGCTTCTATAAAATCTATAAATGGATTTATAGTTTCAAAATGTTTTTTACTTAGTCTCTTTACTGAGGTACCTATAAATGTAGCAAATATTATTGTAGCTACAATATTTCCATTTGCCATAGCCATTACAGGATTTGATGGTAATAAGCCTCTTAAAGTATCTACAAGAGAGTTTATTTCCTTAAGCTCTTGATTTCCACCTAAACTGGATAAATCAGCTCCTACTCCTAATCTCATCGTGTTTGCAACAACAATTCCAACAATTGCTGCTATAGCCGTAGTAATAAGGAGCATTCCTAAAGATTTAAATGTCAAAGTTCCAAGGTTATTATCTTTCATGTTAATAATTACTTTTATAATTGATAAGAAAACTAAAGGTATTACTAACATTTTTAATAAGTCCATAAATCCAGAACCAAATAAACTATACCATTTGCTTACTTCTTGTAACCAAGTAATTTGAGTTGTATCAGTAGGAAAACCAGCAAAAGCTTGAATAATAATTCCCAATATAAGACCAATTATTGTAGCATATATTGTTCTCAATGAAAATTTGATTTTTTTCTTTTCAAATTGTCTAACAATAAAAAATATACCTATAAGTAATAATATGAAAAAAATCGTTTTAAAATCTGTAATCATAAGAAATTGTGATAAGAATGAGTTTTCCAATATTTTTTCTCCTTTGTCTAAAAATAAATTTTTCTAAGCTTAAATGATATCAATATATTAAAAAAATGTCAATATTATATCACAATTTACCGAGATAGAATAAAATAATTTAATTTATCAAAATATGATTAAATAGATGAAAAGGGGGTATAATATATGTTTAAAGACTTTGAATTAGATTAATGGATGTAAGAACAACTTTTATAAAATTTGATTTCAAATAAAAAGATGTTAAAAAAATAACTAAAATTATCATGAAAATATATACATAGAATAGATATTAAATGAAAAGTTTAAACTAAGTAGAGAAATTAATTAGACGTCTAAGGAGAGATAAAATGAGAGTAATAATAATTGGTGGTGTTGCAGCTGGTATGAGTGCTGCAGCGAAATTAAAAAGAATTAAACCTGAATACGAGGTTGTAGTTTATGAAAAAACTGAAATAGTGTCTTTTGGAGCTTGTGGGTTGCCATATTTTGTAGGTGGTTTTTTTGATGATGCTAATGATTTATTGGCAAGAACACCTGAAAAACTTAGAGAATCGGGCATTGATTTAAATATATTTAGAGAGGTTGTTGCAGTTGATACTAAGTCTAAGAAAATAAAAATAAAAAATGTAAAAACAGATGAGATATACGAAGATTACTATGATAAATTGATGATAGCAACTGGGGCAAGAAGCATTCTGCCTCCTATAAAAAATATAGATTTAAAAAATGTTTCTACACTAAAAAGCCTATATGATGGAGAATATCTAAAAAAATTATTAAGTGGAAAAGAAATAAAAAAAGTAACAATAATAGGTGCTGGATTTATAGGATTAGAAGCAGTTGAAGCATGCAAAAAATTAGGTAAAGATGTACATGTAGTTCAATTGGAAGAGAGAGTATTACCACAAGTATTTGATAAGGAAATTACAGATGTCTTAGAGGATGAAATAAGAAATCACGATGTAAAATTGTATTTGGATGAGATAGTTGTAGAATTGTCTGGAAAAGATAAAGTGGAAAAAGTAATAACAAATAAAGGTACAATAGATACAGATGTTGTGATAATTGCTACTGGTGTAAAACCTAACACGGAATTTTTACAAAATACAAATATAAAAACATTAAAAAATGGAGCTATAGTAGTTGATGAATATGGCAGGACTTCTGTTGAAGATATATATTCTGCTGGTGATTGTGCAACTATAAAGAATATAGTGAGTAATGAAAATGCATATATACCTTTAGCAACTGGAGCAAATAAATTAGGTAGGATAGTAGGAGAAAACTTAGCAGGTAAAGAAGTCTCTTATCAAGGTTCTCTATCCTCAAGTTGTATAAAGGTTATGGATATGGAGGCTGCCTCAACTGGAATTACAGAGAAACAAGCTAGTGATTTGGGATTAAACTTCAAATCCAAATTTATTTCTGATTATAATCAAACTCACTATTATCCTGGAAGAAATAAAATATATGTAAAACTTATTTACGATGCAGAGACAAAAGTTATTTTAGGTGGACAAGTAGCTGGTTTTAAAGATGCTGTTCAAAGAACTAATGTGTTGGCAGCTGCTATCTTTGGAAAAATGACCACAAGTCAACTTGGGATGTTAGATTTATGTTATGCTCCACCATTTGCAAGAACCTGGGATGTATTAAATGTAGCTGGAAATGTATCTAAATAATTTTATCTAAATAACTATTAATAATTAAGTAACTATTAATAAATTAAATAACAGTAATAAATATTAAAGGAATGAGTTTACCCTAAAATAATTTTATCTAAGGTAAGTTCATTCCTAAATTTTTATTAAGTATAATTTTTACTAAAGCTGTAAAATTAATTATTCATCAAAATTTAAGTGTAAGCTAAGTCTATCTTCACCAATAATCGTATTTTCAAAAACATTAGTAGCATTTTCTAAGTACATGTTAGGCATATCTAATGATGGGCTAAAGTGTGTCAATAAAAGTTGCTTAACATTTCCTAGTTTTGCAAGGTTTGCAGCTTCTCTAAAAGTCATATGCTTATTTTTGACAGCTTTTGAAATATCTAAATCATCACCATACATAGCTTCACATATAAATAAATCGCTATCTTTTATAAAGTTAGGTATTGAGTCTATAGGTCTTGTATCTGTTGTAAGACTTACTTTAACTCCTTTTCTTGGTTCTCCTAAAACCATGTCTGGAGTGTATTTTTTTGAATTTAAAACTACACTTTGACCATCCTGAAGATTTTTCCATATTGTTTTAGGAACTTTATTTTGAGTTGCTTTATTTATATCAAATTTAGGATTTCGTTTAAAATTAAAACTGTATCCTATACACTCTATAGAGTGTTCTAAATGGATTGTTGAAATCTCTATGTTTTTTAAATACTCATTATCTAAAGAAAAACTACCTTGAGGATTTTCTATAATTTTTAAAGTATAGGGTATGTATTCTACTAAATTTCTCATAGAACGAATACAATCAATTATTCCAATAGGACCAACTATAGTTAAATCACTTGTACGACCGCTATTTCCAATCGTTGATAGAAGCCCTAAAAGTCCAAATATATGGTCACCATGTAAATGTGTTATACAAATCAAGTCTATATCTTTAAAGCCACATTTTTTCAACTTCATAGATACTTGAGTGCCTTCACCACAATCAATTAGTATTTTTCTGCCTTTATAATTCATGAATACAGAAGACAAAAATCTATGTGGCATGGGTACATTTCCACCACATCCAAGTAAAGTTAAATCTATCATTTTTTCCCCTTTCTAAAATTAACACAAATCTGTTGTTTGTTTTTATTATGATATCCTATTATAATTATTTTAACATTAAATACAACAATAAATGTGCATTTGAGTCAAGAAATATTAGTAAATAGAAATTTTGTATAATAGTATACAAGAACTCTATAAGTATAACTTTGCATTTATTTTTGAAAAATTTATAGGAGGTAAATCTAATGAAACCGTCAAAGAAAATTACTATTTTATCATTGATGATATTGACTTTAGTTGGATGCAGTAATGGGGAAAGTAAAAAAACAGTTGAAGGTTCTAACCATATTCAAAATTCTAAAAAAGAAGAGCAATCTATCGTAGTACATAAAGAAGAAAATATATTAAAAGATAGGTATGAGCCACCAAAAGGATTTAAAAGGGTTGATGTAGAAAAAGGTAGCTTTGAAAGTTTTTTGAGGAATACTAAGTTGAAAAATTATGGTGAGAAAGTTAAGTATTACGATGGTAGAACTAAGGAATCAAAAGGTATCTATGATAGTGTATTCGATGTCAATATTGGTGATAGAGATTTGCATCAATGTGCAGATGCAATTATGCTTATGAGAGCAGAATACCTGTATCAGAATAAGAGATATGATGAAATAAGCTTTGACTTTGTGGATGGTTTTAAGGCTAAGTATTCAAAATGGGCAGAAGGATATAGGATTTCAGTAAAAGATAGTGGTTCAAGTTGGTATAAAGCAAGTGAATATTCAACATCATATGATAGTTTTAGAAAATTTATGGATATAGTATTTGCTTATTCAGGCACTTTATCACTTGAAAAAGAATTAAAACCTGTGCAACTTGATGATATGAAAATAGGGGATGTTTTTATAGTTGGAGGCAGTCCAGGACATGCAAGTATAATTATGGATATGGCAGAAAATGAAAAAACCGGAGAAAAGGTCTTTATGATAGCTCAAAGTTATATGCCTGCTCAACAAACTCAGCTTCTTATTAATCGTAAACAACCAAATTTAAGTCCTTGGTATAACTTGAATTTTGAGGGGGATTTAACAGTTCCTCAATGGACTTTTAAAAGAGACCAGCTAAAAAGGTTCTAAAAAATACATATAAAATAAATGAAAATATAAGTGTGAAAAAATGTAACTAGATTAAAACTTGTTGGATATGGACAAAATTAAATTGATAGATAAATATTAAAATCGAAATGATTAACTTCATATATTCTAATATTTATCTAAAAAGCTTTATCTTAAAATAAGAGTCTTATTTTAAAGCTGAAACTAATTTTAGGAGGATAACTTATATTGAAAATTAGAAGATATTTAATTTTAGTAATTATAATTCTAATTACAACAGGCCAGAGTTTTATTTCTTATGGACTAGAGAGTTTTGAAGAAAGTTATAAAAGTGTAGAACAATTAAATAACTTTAAGCACAAAATAGAAAACTCATCTAAAGAAATAACCATTTTTCACACTAATGACATACATGGAAGATATGCTGAAGGTGATGAATATATACAAATAGGTAATCTAGCTACATTAAAAAAGGAAACTCCAAATTCAATTTTAGTAGATGCAGGAGATTGCTTACATGGGTTACCAATAGTAAATATGAATAAAGGTGAAGATGCAATTAAATTAATTAAAAGTGTTGGATATGACTATATTACTCCAGGAAATCATGACTTCAATTATGGAAAGGATAGATTATTAGAGCTATCTAAAATTGCTAATTCAGGAGATAAAACTTTAAAATTTTTAGCATCAAATATATTTGAAGATGATAAGAACATATTTGACAGTAATGATATAAAAGAAATAGATGGTATAAAAATAGGATTTTTTGGGCTTACAACCCAAGAAACAAAAAGTAAGACAGGCTCTAAAAATGTAGAAGGATTAGAGTTTAGAAATCCTATAGAAAGTGCAAAAGAGCAAGTAAATGAATTAAAAAGAAAAGGTGCTGATGTAATAGTTGCAATATCACATATTGGAACTAATAGTTTAAGTAAGCCAAATAGTATAGATATAGCAAATAAAGTTAATGGTATTGATTTAATTATTGATGGTCATAGCCATACTAAGTTTGAAAATGGTAAACAGGTTGGTGATACACTGCTTGTAAGCACAGGGCAATATCTAGAACATATTGGTGAAGTAAAGTTAACATTGGATACTAATGATACAGAACATATAAAAATAGAAAATAAATCAGCAAGATTAATTGAAAAAGAAGAAGCATTAGAGTATAAGCTTGATTCTAACATAAGTGAAAAGATTGGTGAAATAAAGAAACAGCAGGAACAAGTTTTAGATAAAGTGATAGGAGTAACAAAAAATACTCTAGATGGCTCATATGAAAATGTAAGGACAAAAGAAACGAATCTAGGAAATTTAATAGGTGATATCTTATTAGATAAAACTAAAGCAGATATTTCGCTATTTAATGGGGGGAATATAAGAGATACAATTGAAAAAGGGGATATAACAATAGGAAGTATTGCAGATGTATTCCCTTTTAGCAATACTATAGTTACTAAAAAACTTACAGGAGAACAAATTAAAAGTGTTTTAGAACATGGAGTAAAACTGTATCCAGAAAAAAATTCAGCCTTTTTACAAGTGGGTGGAATCTCATACTATTTTGACCCAAAGCAGAAAGAAGGAGAAAAAATAACTGGTATTATGAAAGATGGAAAATCACTTGACATGAATAAAGAGTATACAGTTGCAACCAATGATTATATAGCACTAGGTGGAGATGAATTTCCTTGCTTATCAAAAGAACCAATCTTAGAAGATTTTGGAAGTTTAGAAAGCGCAGTAATTGAGTATATAGAGTATAAAAAAGAAATCTGCAAGAGTGTAGATGGAAGAATTAGCATTAAAACTAAGGAAGAATTGATAATTAAAAGTAATGAGAGTAACTTAGTATTAAATGGTGATGAAGATAATTTAAATGATAGTGAAGACAGTGCAAATAATGAGGATACTAAAAACTCAAATGAGAATAAACGTAAAAATTTAGATAAAATGAAAGCTAGAGAAAGTTCTAATATAAAAGCATCTAAAGCAGAAATTAAAGAAAAATCTCCTAAAACAGGCGATTTAGGTATCAAAGATAGTATGTTTATATTTGTAGCTTCGAGTGTTTTAATTTACTTATTCAATAATAATCAGATAAATTTAAAAAATAAAAAAGTAAAATAAAATTAGTAATAAAATCAATAATAAAATAGAATTAATAATTATTTATTGATAAATAGGTATTGATTATTATATAAAATACAAACCTAAGCAAAGGTAATTGGATGTTTAAATACTGGATTACCTTTGTTTTTTTATTTATGTATAGTAATATCGAATCAATAATTGTACCCTTGATTAAAAACAAATATATTATTAACTTATCATTGGTATGTTTATTTTATTATCTAAGTGTGTAAAATCTTCTTGATGATTAAAAAATATTTATAAATTGTCAAATAAAATGGCTTAGTTAGTATGATATAATTTAGCTAGTATACATAATAATGGAGGAGAAAAACATGAATAATATATTACTTTTAGAAGATGATAAATCTTTAAATAGAGGGATTAGCTTTAAATTAAAAAAAGAGGGATACAATGTTTTTAATACATTTAGTATAGAAGAGGCAAGAGGTATTTTTTTTAAAGAGGATATAAATTTAATTATTTCTGATATAGGTTTACCAGATGGAAGTGGGTTTGATTTTTGTGAGGAGATTAGAAAGAAAAGTGATGTTTATATAATAATGCTTACAGCACTTGATGAAGAAGTGGATATTGTTACAGGTTATGATTTAGGTGCAGATGATTATATTACAAAGCCATTTAGTTTGATGGTATTAATCTCAAAAGTAAATGCATTTATGAAAAGGGTAAATACAGTAAAAAATTACACTTTACTGGTTTGTGATGATTTGTTTTTTTATTATATAGAAAATAAACTGATTATAAAAAATGATGACAAGGAAGAAGAAATAATTTTAAGTAAAACAGAGACTAAACTATTAAGATATTTGATGGAAAATTCAATGCAAGCTTTGACCAAAGAACAACTATTAGAATCTTTATGGGATAGTAGTGGTAATTTTGTAGATGATAATACAGTTGCAGTAAATATAAGAAGACTTAGACAAAAAGTAGAAAAGAATCCTTCTGAACCTAAGTATATAAAAACAGTAAGAGGAGTTGGATATATATGGGGTGAAAGGAGTATAAAAAAATGTTAAAAGATATAAATACCAAAGAAAATTTTAGTATTAAAGAGGACTATATAATGAAAAAGGCTGTTATATATTCTATTTTATCCATGCTTGTGGTAACACTTGCATTTATATTTTTTGAATATAATAGACTATATGTTTTATATGAACATCAAATAAAAAATACTCAAAGTATGGCAGGTATGTTGATTGAAAAATATCCAGATGATGAGGTAGATATAGTAAAGTCTATTTATAATTTTGACTATAGTAATGCAGAGGTTGGAGAAAAAGCACTTGAAAAATTTGGATATGGGCTAGAAAATAAAATGTCAAATGATAAAAACTTTGGCATATATTTAAAATCTTTTTTTAAAGAATCAATTTTTGTTTTTTTAATAATGTTTATAGCCGTTACAGGAATAATATATTATTTTATAAGATACATAAACAAAAGATTAAGCAAGATTTATTTTATAGTGGAGCAAATGGCACAAGAAAATTATTTAAAAGAAGGTAGCAAGTTAGATAATTCTGGTTATTTGGTAGAATATAATGAGTATTTTAAAGAGGGTACATTTAGTAAGATTAACAATTGCCTGTATGAGTTAAATAGAAGTTTAAAGATAAAATTTATTAAATTAGAAAAAGAAAAGGAAAGTGTAAAATCATTAGTAACAGACATTTCTCATCAATTAAAAACTCCCTTAGCATCATTAAAATTATATAATACATTACTTATAGAAGAAGACTTAGACGAAGATGAAGCACATGAGTTTTTATTAACTAATAAAAATTCTATAAATAAATTGGAAAATTTAATAAATTCTTTAGTTAACATATCAAGACTAGAGATTAGTATGATAAGCATAAAAAAAGAAGATAATGACATAAAAAGTACTATTTTAAATGCTATAGAAAGTATAACTCCTAAAGCGAGAATTAAAAATATAACATTAAAAATAAATGAATTTAATAGTAGAATTATACCTCACGATAAAAAATGGACTGAGGAAAGTATTTTTAATGTATTAGACAATGCTGTTAAGTATACAGAAAGAAATGGAGAAGTAAATATATCCATAGAAGAGACTGTAAACTATTTTAAAATCATAATAGAGGATAATGGTAAAGGAATTGCAAAAAATGAATTTAATAACATATTTAAACGTTTTTATAGAGGAACAGATGAAGAAATTGAATCTATAGAAGGTAGTGGTGTAGGATTGTATTTAAGTAGAAAAATTTTGGAAGAACAAGGTGGTAATATCATGGTATCTTCTAATCTAGGAAAAGGAAGTAAGTTTTCTTTGTTTCTTACAACTATGTAATGTTTACTGAAAGGAGAATGTAATCCTCTACATATATTATATAAGTATAAACAGCTCCACAAATTAGAAGTAGATGATTAAGGAGCAACATAACTTAGAGTGAGGGGATAATTTTATGAAAATACTATATACTGAAAGTTTATCAAAACATTATGGAGAAGGAGAAAGTTTAGTAAAAGCTTTAGATGATGTAAATTTAGAAATAAATGAAGGTGAATTTGTAGCTATAATAGGTAAATCTGGTTCTGGAAAAAGTACATTGTTACATATGATAGGTGGTCTCGATATACCTACATCTGGCAAGGTATACATTGATAATAAAAACATATTTACATTGAAAGAAGAAGAACTTGCCGTATTTAGAAGAAGAAAAATAGGCTTTATATTTCAAAGCTACAATCTAATTCCATCTCTTAATGTATGGGAAAATGTAGTATTACCAATCGGTCTAGATGGTAGAACTGTGGATGAACAATTTATAAAAGACCTTTTAAAATCTTTGGGGCTTGAAAATAAACACGATGTTTTACCAAATACATTATCAGGAGGTCAACAACAAAGAGTAGCAATAGCAAGAGCTTTGGCAACAAGACCAGCCATAATACTTGCTGATGAGCCAACTGGAAACTTGGATTCCAAAACATCAGATGAAGTTATGAGTATACTAAAGTCTATGTCTAAGAAATATAGTCAAACTTTGGTTATGATAACTCATGATGATAGTATAGCTCAAATGGCTGATAGAGTTATATTTATAGAGGATGGTAAGGTGTCAAAGGTTGGTGACAAAAATGATTAATACTACTAAAATAGCAAAAAGTAATGTAAAACAAAATAAATCAAAAAGTATATTAATAATAATAACTATAATACTTTCAACATTGATGCTTTCATCTATAGGTATTTATATTGTCGATACAAGAGAATATCAAAAGGAAAATACAATAAAGTATTCAGGCAATTATCAAGGAGTATTAGCAAATGTAAATGAAAAACAAGCTGAAATATTAAGTAATCATGCAGATATTGAACTAGCTGGAAAAATGAATGGAGTGGGTGTTGAGAAGCTAGAAGATGATACAACCATTTCATTATCATATATGAATGAAGAGGGTTTAAAATTAAATAATTTTGAATTTATAAAAGGAAAATTACCAACAAAAGAAAATGAAATAGTACTAGATAGTGGAGCTTTAAAAGCATTAGGTCATGGTCAAAAATTAGGTGAAAAAATAAAAGTACCTTATGATGATTATAAAAGCGACAAAAGAATAGAAAAAGAATTTATAATAACTGGAATCTTAGAAACTAGTGAAATATATGAAGCAGGAAAGAATTATTCTGCTATTATATCAGAAACATATATGAAAAATACTAGAGATATGTCACAAGAAGATTTCAATATATATGTTAAATTAAAAGATAAGAGTGATTTATCTATAGAACAGGCAAAAGAAAAATTAAATAAGATTGCAAATGATATAGGATTAGATACTAATAATATACTTGTAAATGAAAATTATATAAATGCTTTAAAACCAGATAGTGAAACAATGATAGGAGGAGTTCTTATAGGCTTAGTAATTGTATTGTCTAGTATATTGGTAATATACAATATATTCTACATCTCAATAGTTACTAAAGTACAAGAATTTGGAAAACTTAGAGCAATTGGTGCAACTAAAAAACAAGTAAAAGCAATAGTGTTTAAGGAAGGCTTTATATTAGCAGGAATAGCAATACCAGTAGGAACAATTTTAGGTTATGCACTTGCAAATATTATAATAAAATCATTTATGGGTGTAGATGTAAAATCATCACAATTACCAGTGCTATTATTGGTTGTGGTAATAAGTTTTATATCTGTTGTTTTATCACTTTTGAAACCAATGAAAGTAGCTTCAAAGGTATCTATAGTTGATGCAGTAAGATATACTGGAAATGAAATAAGTGGTAAAAATGATAGAAAAGGACATAAAAATATAAATTTAAAGAACTTATCAAAAGCAAATTTAGAAAGAAATAAAAAGCGTACTTATATGACACTGATATCTCTTATGTTAAGTGGAACTATATTTATAACAGTATCTACTGCTTTAGAAAGTTTTAATGCTGAGAAGATGGCTAGAGAGCATTTTCCTTATGATATAGAAGTTAGATTTACTGGATATGAAATGGATAGCGACAAGAATCCTGAAAGTAATTTGAATATTCTACAAATGAATAATCCATTAGGTAAAGACTTTTTAAACCAAGTAAAGAGTATAGAAGGAGTCAAAAAAACTGAATTAGGAAATTCTGTAAAAATTGGGATGGAGGATTATAATGTTGAGTTTAAACATGACCTTTTACAGAGCATAAATGAAAATGATGTGAAGGATTTAAATAAAAACCTAATAGATGGAAAAATAAATTTTGAAGGGTTACAAACAGGAAACGAAATAGTCATTACTCACCTTGATACAGCAAAAGAAATGGGTGTAAAGGCTGGAGATAAAATAAAATTAACTCTATATGATGGAGATAAAGAGATAAAAAAAGAATTTAAAGTTCAAGCAATAGCTATGGGAACTCCAAGTTTTGGTATAGGAAAAGATTTTATAGATAGAGCTTTGAAATATGATACAACAAGTACTATTGGAATATATACTGAAGAAGGAAAATATCAAGAAGTTAAAGATGCTATAAAGAAAATTGCTAAATCTAATGGATATTTAGAAGCGGATTTTTTAGATAGTAGAATAGAATCAAATAAGATGATGATTTCATTTATAAAAATAATGGGCTATACTTTAACTGGTATAATAGGTGTTATTGGATTTATGAATCTTGTAAATACAATGATAACTAGTATAGTTACTAGAAAAAAAGAACTTGGTATGCTTCAAGCAATTGGACTTACTAATAGACAATTAGTAAAAATGCTTAATTCAGAAGCTATATATTATACTTCTAGAATGATGATAGGAAGTATTGTCTTTGGAGGTATATTAGGATACATTGCAGTTGTATTTTTAAGAAAAACTGGATTATCTTATGCAACATATGCATTACCAATAGTACCAATTTTATTTATGGTTGTATTTATACTTATAGCTCAATTTATAACAACTTATTTAATAGGAAGAAGCTTTAACAAAGAATCTCTTATTGATAGAGTAAGATATAGTGAATAAAAATATATAAAAAGCTATATTTAATTTTTAAACAGGATTATAGAAGATATAAAAATAGAGTTAAATAGGTTAATAATATACAAATACAGGGCAAGTGGCTTAAATGTTCATATGTCCTGTATTTTGTTGTTTTTACTGTTATAAAATTCTTATTAATATAACTTATCAATTTAAGTTGTAAGTGATAGTGTGTTTAATGTTCAGAAGATTGTTATCAGAAAAAAATGTATTGGTACAATTCTAAAAAAATATAAAATTGTACCATGAAAAATGAAAATTTTGTATAATAATCGTATAGAAAATAAAAAGGAGCTGATATATATGAATAATAAAATTAATTATGCACCAGGACCAACAGAAACTAGAGAAAATGTAAGGCTAATAAGAGCAGAGAAAACAACTAACCCAGATATAGATGTTGATTTTGTTGAGTTTTATAAGAAGACATGTGAAAAGTTCGGAAATATAGTTGGTACAAAGAATGATATTTACATATTAAGTGGTGAAGGAATATTGGGACTTGAAGCAGCTTGTGCTTCACTGACAGAGAAGGGTGATAGAGTTCTTGTAATTGACAATGGTATATATGGAGAAGGATTTAAAGACTTTGTAAAAATGTATGGTGGAGAGTATGTGCTTTTTTCAAGTCAATATACAAAAAGTATAGATGTTGATGAGTTAAGAAAGTTTTTAGAAAAGGATAATAACTTTAAATATGCAACAGTGGTTCATTGTGATACTCCAACAGGTGTATTAAATGATGTAAGTGAGATATGTCCGCTATTGAAGGAATATGGAATCTTAACTGTAGTGGATTCTGTGGCAGGTATGGTGGGTGAAAGGTTAAATGTAGATGAATCTAAAATAGATGTAATATTAGGCGGTTCTCAAAAAGCTATTTCTGCACCTGCGGGTCTTACTATAGTCGGTATAAGTCAAGATGCAAAAAATTGTATAAAAAATAGAAAAACAGACATAGTAGGTTTTTATTGTAATTTAAGTATATGGGAAGGATATTACGAAAAAAAATATTTCCCTTATACAATGCCAATAAGTGACATAATGGGTCTTGATAGAGCCTTAGACAATATACTAGAAGAGGGTGTGGAAAAGGTATTAAGTAGACATGAGAAAATAGCTTCTAGTGTAAGACAAGCTGTTGAAGAATATGGTTTAGAATTGTTTTTAGAAGAAGGATATTCTAATACAGTGACAGCAATAAAAATACCTAAAAGTATAGGAGCATTAAAACTTACTGATTATATGCTTAAAAATTACAATACACTTGTTGCAACATCATTAAATCAATATATGGATGCTATTTTGAGAATAGGTCATATGGGGGAAAATGCTAGTCTTGATAAAATAGTTCACATATTAAATGTATTGGATAAAAGTTTAAAAGTATTAGAATTTAATACAAATGGAAGTTTAGTAGATTTATTTAATAAATATTATTTTTAGTCACAATATAAAAGGAGGATGTGGCATGGAAGCTACAGCTAAACAGAAATTTACAACAAAAGATTTGGTAGAAACGTCACTATTAATAGCGTTAGTATTTGTTGCAACCAAGTTTATAAATATAAGATTGCCAATATCTATAAATGGAGGTCTTGTACATTTAGGAACAGCAATGTTATTTATATCAGCAATAGTATTTGGAAGTAAAAAAGGTGCGTTATCAGGTGCTATTGGGATGGCTCTTTTTGATTTGATATCTGGGTGGACTCTATGGGCTCCATTTACATTTATAGTTAGAGGTATTATGGGGTATTTGCTTGGAAAGATTGTATGGGCAAATGGCAAGAATGGAGAAAATTTTTTGATTAATGTAATAGGAGTAGTAGTTTCATCAATTTGGATGTTGTTTGGATATTATGTAACAGAGGTTATACTTTATGGTAATTTTATAATTCCACTTACTTCAATACCAGGCAATTTAATGCAGGTGTTAATAGGTCTTATAATAGCACTTCCTATTTCTAAAGCATTAAAAAAATGTATAAGATAGATATGGAATAGATTAAGTTTTTGATAGGATAAATTATATTGTATAATATAAAGATAAAGTATATAATGATAAAAAAATTTAGGATAGAGGTTAATTACAATGTTATCAGTTACAAGGTATGCAGTTAGAAATGTTCGTTTAAAACCCTGGGTAAAGTTTATTTGGTACCTTGAAACAAAATCAAATATATTGCTAAATAATAAGTTATTACCTACAGATAGTATAGATATTATCATTAATCTTTCTGATGTTATGGAATATAAGATTGAAAATCAAAATTATAATGCAAGTAATATACATTTTAATGGAATAAGAGATAAGCATGGATTTGTTATTCAACGTGGAAATATACGTGTGATGGGTATTTCTTTTTATCCATTTGGGCTCTATCCATTTTTAAAGATACCAATTTCAGAGTTTAAGGGTCAACTTGTTGACTTAAAACAAGTATCAAAAGGTTTTGTTGGGAAATTGGAAAGTACATTAAATCAAATATTATCAATAGAAGATATAGTTTTACATTTAGAAAAAATATTAGTATCTGTATTAGATGAAAATTTGGTTATAAATAAGATGATAAATCTCCTAGATTTATTTATATACAATAATCAATATAGCACTATAAAATTGTTTTGTGATGAGATGAACATAAATATTAAAACTTTAGAAAGAGCTTGTTTAAAATATACTGGGTATACACCTAAAATACTAAGGAAAATATATAGATTTAAAATGGTAAGTAATCAGCTTATTTATAGCTCTAAAAATAATAACTTTCTTGACTTAATTTATGAAAATGAATATTATGACCAAGCTCATTTTATTAAAGAATTTAAACAGTTTTCAGGAGTATCGCCAATTAAATTTATTAAAGAGAATAAAACTATTAAAGAAAACACAACATACAACTATTTATAATTATATTGTCGATTTTTTACAATACCTTTAATTTACTTCTTGTTATGATGTAAGAAAGATAAATAGGAGGGTTTGTATATGAAAATTATTACAGAAATAGTAGAATTTAATGTGGAAGAGCATTTATCAAAAGATGCATTTGTAGAGATTGTAAATGATTTAGAAATAAATTTTCACTCTGTTCAATCGGGCTTTATTGATACTGAGCTTTTATATGATGAAAAAACTCAAAAATGGATTATGATACAACACTGGGATTCTATAGAAAATCTTAAAAGTGCTTCTAGTAAAATGTTTAAAAATACATCTACTGAAAAATTTAGAAATGCTCTAAAGGCACAGACTGTTAAGATGAATATAATTCCACAAATTAAAAGTTGGAAGTTATAATGTCAGATATAAAAAATAATTAATTAGCAAGAAAATAAATCAGCCAAATAACATTTTGTATTAAAATCAAAATTGTTATTTGGCTTTTAGTAGTTATTTATATCTAGATAATATTATTTAAAAATACTATTGCTGTGAGAGATGCAATAGGTATTTTAGAAGATGGAGGAGTAGAAGTAAAATAGATATCGTAGTCTATTAAGTTTTCTGGTCTTGTTTTTCCTCCAAACTCTATCATATCAGTACTTAATACTGTCTTGTATTTTTTGTCTTGGAATTTTGATATGTCTACTGATTGCATCAGATTAGGATGGAAATTAAATATAAATAAATATTTACCCTTACTGTATACTAAAAGTTTTTTATCATTATCTATATGTATAAGTTCATAACTATTCTGTGCAAAAATATCACTGTATTTTGTAAGTTCAAGCATAGATTTATCAAAGTTCAATAGTTGTTTATATTTTAAGTTATCATTTTCTGAAAGACTCCATTGTCTTCTAGCATATTTATAACTCCAATTGTTTCCTTCACGTGGAAAGTCAATCCACTCAGGGTGTCCAAATTCATTTCCCATAAAATTTAGGTATCCTTCACCAGCTAGAGAAAATGTTGCTAATTTAATTAATTTGTTTAGAGACATGGCTCTATCAATAATATGATTATTTGAGTTTATTTCCATATTCCAATACATTTCTTTATCTGCTAACCAAAATATAATTGTCTTATCACCAACTAATGCTTGGTCATGAGATTCACAATATCCAATGTTTTTTTCACCAGGACGTCTAGTAGTAAGCTCGTACCACATTTTACCTAAATCCCAATTTTCATCAGAAGATTTTGAGATAGTTTTTATCCAAAAATCAGGTACTCCCATTGCTAATCTATAGTCAAAGCCAATTCCACCATCTCTTATAGGTATACACATTCCAGGCATTCCACTCATATCTTCTGCAATGCTTATTGAATTAGGTTTGATTTCTTTTATTAATTCATTTGCAAATTGAAGATATGTTATAGCTTCCATATCCGTGTTTGCACTGAAATACTTTTTATAACTGTCAAATGAAACTCCAAGACCGTGGTTATGATATAGCATTGAGGTTACGCCATCAAATCTAAAACCATCAAAATGATACTCATTTAGCCAAAATTTTATATTTGAAAGTAAAAAATGAATTACCTCAGGCTTACCATAGTTAAAGAGTTTTGTTCCCCAAGCAGGGTGATTACCTTTTGAACCTGAATGGAAAAATTGATGTTCACTTCCATCAAATTCATTTATTCCCTCTAAAGTATTTTTTACAGCATGAGAGTGAACTAAGTCTAATAAAACAGCAATTCCCATTGAATGAGCTGTATTTATAAGGTTTTTTAAGTCTTCAGGAGTACCAAATCTAGATGAAATTGCATAAAAGTTTGAAACTTGGTATCCAAAAGAAGCATAATATGGATGTTCCATGATAGCCATAAGTTGAATAGTATTGTATCCAGCTTTCTTTATCCTAGGAAGTATATTTTCAGTAAATTCATTATAAGTTCCAATAGATTCTTTTTCAGTAGCCATACCTATATGACATTCGTAGATTAAAGGGAAAGTTATGTTTTTTAAATCAAATTCATTATCAGTCCAATTAAATGGAGTTTTTGGTTGCCATATCTGCCCATTAAAGCTACCAGAATCCTTTTGGATTACCCTCTTTATGTATAATGGTATGCGGTCAAATGTTTCCCCATTTGTAGTGACTTGTACCTTTACCTCGGATTTATGAGGTAAGCTGTTTTTATCAGGTATAAAAATTTCCCAATTACCAGAATCTATTTTTTTTAGAGGATGGGATTTTCTATTCCAATTATTAAAGTCACCAATTAATGATAAACTATCTGCATTTGGAGCCCACTCTCTATAAAACCATCCATCATTTGTTTGATGGAATCCATAATAAAGATGACCATTTGCAAAAGAATTAAAATCTTCACAGCTAGTTAATATTTTTGCTTTTACATCTTCATAGTGTTTCATCCTTTTTTTTATGTCAGACTCAAATGGTTGTAGATAAACATCAACGTCTAAAATTTTAAATCTTTCTTGACTTTTCATTTGATTTTCCCTCCATAATAAGTATTATATTTTAATAAAATAATACTTATCTCATACTATCTTCTCTATATAATTGATATATATTATATAATCCTAATAAAAAGCTTAAACCACCAATAATTAGTTTCATAATTTACCTCCTTAGTATATTTAAAAATATACTTATATATCAGATTCATCAAAATTTAAAAGTTTATTTAAAACTCTTTTAATAATATCATAATCAAAGCCTTTATAGGAAAGATGTTGAGAAATTTTTTGATATATTTTCTTTTTATCTTCTTTTTTTACCCTTTCATATCTTTTTTTTGCTAGATACATGGCATTTTCAAATTCAGTATCTTTGTCTAATTCTGATACTGCTTCATCAATTGCACTTCTTTCAATACCTTTATTATATAAATTTTGTTTAATTCTGTTTTTGCCACATTTGTTTAAATTAACATTGGTATTAACTATTTTCTGAGCCAATATATTGTCATTTACCAGATTATAATTTTTAAGAAAATCTATAACTCTATCAATTGTATCCTCTTCAAAATCTGCTGATAGTTTTTCTTTCATTTTTTTTTCAGACTGGTCAGCACGAGACAAAATATTTAATGCTTTATTTTTAGCTTTTATATACATCTCATCATCTAAAATGGATTTTAATTCCTCTTCATTTACTTCATTTCCTTTTTTTAAATTAAATGTATAAACAAGTTCTTTAAATATAGCAATAAAAAATTTATCATCTACATAAATATTTACTCTATCATCATTTCTTTTTTGTTGTTCTATTTTTGTAATTATACTCATAATTTCTCCTTTTTTATATGTAATTATATTAACAAAAGTAACTAATAAAATTTAATAAAAAACTTATAATTATACGTTATATTTAATCTAAATTAAGACAAAATAATAAAAAGTTATTTTTATTAAAAAGTTAAGTGAAACTATGTTAAATAATTATTTTTTAAAGTGTTTTTTACCATATAAATATGATTATATACCAAAAAAAATAATTTATAAGCTTTAAGAAATAAAAAATAATGGTACAATAGTATTATAACATTAAAAGGAGACAAAATATGAGAAGTAAAAATCTAGTTCAGAAGGCAGAATTGAAAAATACTGAAAAACTAGAGAAATTTAATCGCCATAAAGGCAAAATCAAAATAGGTATATTAGGAGGTACTTTTGACCCTATACACTATGCTCATTTAGCAACAGCAGAGTTTATTAGAGATAAGTATGAGATTGACAAAATTATCTTTATACCATCAGGAAATCCACCACATAAACTAGGTATCACTACAAATAAGTATGATAGATACAATATGACACTTCTAGCAACTGAAAGCAATGAAGATTTTTTAGTTTCAAAAGTAGAAATCGAAAGAAATAAAAGGACTTATACAATCGATACATTAAAATATTTAAAGAAAAAATACAAAAATGCTGATATTTACTTTATAACAGGGGCAGATGCTATTTGTAGTGTTGAAGAGTGGAAAGATGTAAAGAAAAACTTTGAGTTAGCTACTTTTATAGCTGCAACTAGACCAGGTATTAGCTTATTAAGGTCACAAGAAACTATAGAGAAACTGACTAAAAAATATAATGCTGACATTATAACAGTTTACGTTCCATCATTGGATATATCATCCACATATATAAGGGAACAGCTAAATGAAGGAAAGTCTATACGTTACTTAGTACCCGAAAATGTAGAAAATTATTTGTATGAAAATAAACTATATCAATATGGAGATGATTAAATGAACTTAGAGAATATTAACCAGAGATTAAATCAAATGCTACCAGTAGGAAGGCTTAGTCATTCAAAAAATGTTGCAGAATGTGCTGTAAAATTGTGTGAAATTTATGGATGTGACAAAGAAAAAGCCTATATAGCGGGGATGATTCATGATTGTGCGAAATACTTAAGTGATAAAGAAGTAGAGGATTATGTTAATAAGTATGAAATATACTTAGACCCAATAGAAGATGGAAACCGCTCTCTATCACATAGTGTGATAGGGTCATACATATGTGAATATGAGTTTGGTATAGAAGATGAAGATATTATAAATGCAATTAAATACCATACAACAGGAAGAGAAGATATGTCTCTTTTAGAAAAAATAATTTACATAGCAGATTTAATTGAAGAAGGAAGAAAATTTCCAGTTGTAGATACATTGAGAGAATTAGCCTATGAAGGTAAGCTTGACGAAGCACTTTTAACTTCATTTAATAATACTTTAATGTTTGTTATTAATAAAAAAGAAGAAATACATCCAAGAACTGTTATGGCAAGAAACTACCTAATTAAAGAAAAGTTATTATAAAAATCTTATATAAAGGCAAACATATTAATAAAATTAAAGTTGACTATGTTACAAAATCGTATTAATATGTTAGAATAACTAAGTGTATTTAAATTAGGAAAGTGAGGAAATTTTATATGACAGTGGAACAAATGACAAAAATAGCATATGATGCCATAGAAGATAAGCTGGGTCAAGATACAGTTATAATAAATATAGGAAAAGTTTCTAGTTTATGTGATTATTTTGTTATTACTACAGCATCTTCTCAAAGACAAGTAAAAGCTATAGCTGATAATGTTGAAGATGAATTAGCAAAACTAGGATTAGAACCAAGAGGAAAAGAAGGACAAGGAACTCAAACTTGGGTACTTCTTGACTATGGAGATATAATGGTTCACGTATTTAATGAGGAAAATAGAGGATTTTATAATTTAGAAAAATTATGGAAAGATGCACCTTATATAGATATTGACACATTAGCATAAACATGATAATATATGTTATTATAGTTAGAAAATTTCAAAAATTGTATTGAATTGAATAGACTAGAGCAGTAAAAGATTATATTTTTTCAGAGAGTTAGTGGAAGGTGAGAACTAATATTATATAACTTTGAACTTACTAGATTAAAACCTATTCTCCATGGCTGGATTAAAAGCTATCTAAGAGAGTCTATAAAAGTAGGCTAATTAGGGTGGTACCGCGAAGATTTATCCTCGTCCCTAAACGCAAGTTTAGTGACGAGGATTTTTTATTTTCAAAGAATTATTTGGAAATTATAAGTAAATAATATTAAACAAAGTAGTTGAACACAACTAAAAACAGGAGGCAAAATATGAGCGTATATAATTTTAAACAAGTAGAATCGAAATGGCAAAAAATTTGGAAAGATAATGACCAATACAAAATGGATACAGCACAAACTGAAAAACCTAATTATTACACATTAGAAATGTTCCCTTATCCATCTGGAAAGATACACATGGGACATGTTAGAAATTATTCTATAGGCGATGTTGTCGCAAGATTCAAAAAAATGGAAGGTTATAACGTACTTCATCCAATGGGATGGGATTCTTTTGGTTTACCAGCTGAAAATGCAGCTATAAAACATGGAATACATCCACATAAATGGACAATGGAAAATATAGAAGAAATGAAAGAACAATTAAATTTATTAGGGCTTAGCTATGATTGGGATAAAGAAGTAGCAACTTCAACTCCAGAATACTATAGATTTACTCAAGAAATATTTTTGAAATTTTTAGAACATGGACTTGCATATAAGAAAAAATCTTATGTTAACTGGTGTCCTTCTTGTGAGACTGTTCTTGCAAATGAACAAGTTGTTCAAGGAGCATGTGAAAGATGTAAATCAACAGTATTAAAGAAAGACTTAGAACAATGGTATTTTAAAACTACTGAATTTGCAGAAGAATTACTTAATGATTTAGATACATTAGATGGATGGCCAGAAAAAGTTAAAATAATGCAAAGAAACTGGATAGGAAAAAGTACAGGAGCAGATTTAGTATTTGATATAGATGGAACTGACAAATCTATGACAGTATTTACAACTAGACCAGATACAACTTATGGAGTTACTTATATGGTACTTGCTCCAGAACATGAACTAGTTAAAGAATTGGTTGCTGGTACTGAGTATGAAGCAGATGTTGAAGCTTTTGTTCAAAAAATGCACACTATGACAGAAATAGAGAGAACAGCAGCTGATGTAGAAAAAGAAGGTATGTTTATAGGTAGATATGTTATAAATCCTTTAAATGGAAAAAAAGTTCCTCTATGGATAGCAAACTATGTATTAGTTGAATATGGAACAGGTGCTATAATGGCAGTTCCTGCACATGATGAAAGAGACAGAGATTTTGCTGAAAAATATAATCTAGATATAATAGATGTAATTACAGAAGATAATAAAATGATAAATTCAGAAGAATTTGATGGATTAGATGCTTCAGAAGGATTTGAAGGAATAATAAATAAATTAGAAAAAGAAGGTAGAGGAAAAAGAACAATTAATTATAGATTAAGAGACTGGTTAGTTTCAAGACAAAGATATTGGGGTTGTCCTATACCTGTAGTTTATTGTGATGAGTGTGGAATAGTTCCAGTTAAGAAAGAAGATTTACCAGTTCTTTTACCAACAGATGTTGAATTTACTGGAAAAGGTGAGTCTCCACTTACTACTTCAAAACAGTTTATGTCAGCAACTTGTCCTCACTGTGGAAAACCAGCGAGAAGAGAAGTTGACACTATGGATACATTTGTTGATTCTTCTTGGTATTTCTTAAGATATGTAGACAATAAAAATGAAGATGAACCATTTAGTAAAGATTTAGTTAACAGATGGCATCCAGTAGACCAATATATAGGTGGAGTAGAGCATGCTATAATGCATTTACTTTATGCTAGATGGTTTGTAAAAGCATTTAAGAGTATGGGCATGGTAGACTTTGATGAACCATTTAAAAACTTACTTACTCAAGGTATGGTTCTTATGGATGGTTCTAAAATGAGTAAGTCTAAAGGAAATACAGTATCTCCTATGGATATAATTGATGAATATGGAGCAGATACTGCAAGACTTTTCGTATTATTTGCAGCACCACCAGAAAGAGATTTAGACTGGTCAGAACAAGGTGTTGATGGATGCTTTAGATTCTTAAATAGAGTATATAGATTAGTTGATGAGTTAGCAGATGTCTTCAAAAAAGATGTTGAGTTTGGTGAGTTAAGTTCTCAAGATAAAGATATGAGATATACTATACATTCTACACTTAAAAAAGTTACTGTAGATTTAAGTGAGAAATTTGGATTTAACACTGCTATATCAGCTCTTATGGAATTAATAAATGATATGTACAAATATAAGGAGCTAGATAATATCAATGAAGCAGTTATAAAAGAAGGGGTACAAACAATCGTAACTATAATTTCACCATTTGCACCTCATTTAGGTGAAGAATTATGGACTATGATAGGTCAAGAAGGAAGTGTATTTGATATAGACTGGCCTAAATATGATGAAAAAGCTTTAGTAAAAGATGAAATAGAAGTTGTTGTACAAGTTAATGGAAAGGTTAGAGGAAAGTTAACTGTTAGCTCAAATATATCTAAAGAAGATATGGAAAAAGTGGCTTTAGAAGATGAAAAAATTAAAGCTCTAGTTGAAGATAAAACTATAGTTAAAGTTGTTGCAGTTCCTAAGAAATTAGTTAATATAGTTGTGAAATAAAAAAGTTGTGGAATAAATAAAAAAAGAGAGCTATAAAATAAAATCCCCTTATTGCAATATAAGTAAAAGATTGCAGTAGGGGGATGTTTTATTTTAAACTCTATGATATAATTTATTTTAAATTCTAAACTCTATAATATAATTAACAATAGATTCCTTTTTCAAAGAAGTCTTTGATTTCATCAATATTATTAGTCTTTCCAAGAGCTAAAATAAGTTTTATTCTAGCTTTTTGACCTGGAAGGTCTCCACCAAATATACATCCTATATTTTTTAAGTCTCTACCAGAACCAAAGTAACCATAACTATCAAATACTCTACCTGAATGGCATCTAGAAACTATAACAACAGGAAGTCCTTTTTCCCTTGCATATTCAACGCCAGAAAGCATTAGAGGAGGAATATTGCCTCTACCCATAGCTTCAATAACTATACCTTTATATCCACTATCAACAGCAAATCTTATAAAATCTGCATCTTCTCCAACATATGCTTTAAATAGTGCAACTTTAGATTCTACTTTATCAGTATCTATAATGGTTCTATTTACAATATCTCTCGTAAGAACAAGTTCGTTACAGTCGATTATTCCCAATGGACCACTAGTTAAAGATTTAAATGTATTTAAAGAAAGTGTATTTGTTTTAGTAGCTTCAGAAGCCAATAGCACTTCGTTGTTTAAAACTACAAGAACTCCTTTACCCATAGCATCTTTAGATACGGCAGTACAAACTGATGCAGATAAATTGCTTGAACCATCATAGCCAAGTTCAGAGCTACTTCTCATAGCACCTGTAACTATTACAGGCTTAATATTATCAATTGTAAGGTCTAGAAAATAAGCAGTTTCTTCTAAACTATCAGTACCATGTGTTATTACAACTCCTGTGATATCTTTTCTTGCTAATAAATCATTTACATAATTTTTTAATTCCATCATTCTACAAGGTGTTATGTGAGGTCCTGGAATTTCATCAAAATTAAAAACTTCAACATCTGCAACTTTATCAATATTAGTGACCATAGATAATATTTGTTCCCCAGATAAAGTTGGTATAGCAGCACCTACTTTATCATCTACTGTCATAGATATAGTTCCACCAGTAAAGACTATGGCAACTTTTTTCTTAATACTCATAATATTCTCTGCCTTTCACAAATAAAATTTATAATTCCGATAGGATTATATCAAAAAAAATTATTTAGGTCTATATAAATCCTTTTATTCACATAATTTAGACATTTCAGTGTAATAGGATTATTTTTTTGTTTTTTCCCATTCAGCAATATAACTATTCAATATTTCTCTTATGGCTTTCCCTATTTTAGTGTAGGCTTCATCATATAGATTTGCTAAAGATATTCTAATTGACCATTCAGGTCCATAGAATCCATTTCCACTAAGTAAGACTACTGAATAATCATTAGCCAATCTATAAAGTATATCTACTGGAGAGGCATTCTTACTTATAAATTTGAATAAATCTTCTCCATAGTTTATTTTAGCCCATTCTTCAATATCAAATTGAGTATAATATGCAGCATTATTTTTACTTTTATTAACTGGAAGCTCTAAAGCTTCAAACAATAGTTTTTGACGTCTATGACATATACTCATATTAAGTTTTTTGTAAGCATCAACTTTATCAATTAATGCAAAGGCAGAGAAAAATGACATTTGAACTTGTTGTGGAGTTGAAAGACCAGCAGTATGATTAAGAGCAACAAGTCTACTATCAGCAACAACTCTTTCCATAAATGAAAGACTAGAAGGATTAAGACTCATATCACTGTAACGCTTATCTACTGATTTCTTCAATTCTCCAGTTAAATCATTTATTTTTTTATCAAAAACATTCTTTTTATGAAGAGCGAATGTACCAAGTCTCCATCCTGTAACTCCAAAATATTTTGAATAAGAATAAACTCCAACAGTGTTATAAGGAAGTTTTGACATTAATGATGAGAAATCTTCTACAAAAGTCCCATATACATCATCTGATATTATCATTAAATCCTTATTATAATTTTCAATTACATCTATTAGATTATTACAAGATGTCTCATCCATAGCTATAGATGCAGGGTTGTTAGGATTAACAACAAATAAAGCCTTAATAGAATTGTCACGAAGCTTTTCTAATTCTTTTTTAGTATACTGCCATGTATGAGCACCTTTTTCATCAACTGCATTTGCGTTTATGTTTACAACTTTAAAATCATAGCGAGGAAGATTAGGTATCTCAAGATAAGGTGTAAATATAGGAGTCATTAAAGCTACTGTATCACCTTTTTTTAAAAGTTCATTTGCCATTAATGAATCAAATATATAACACATAGCAGCTGTAGCACCTTCAACAGCGAATATTTCTACATCACCATATTTACCTGATATATCATATTTCATTTCTTGAACTAAATAATCATGCACTATTTTTTCCATATGAGGCAACATTCTATCTGGAAGTGGATAATTATCACCAATAATCCCATCAGCTAGTTCATGAACAAATTCATCGCCATCAAATCCAAGTTCATTTATACCAAAATTTATAATATCTCTAGCTAAGTATGCTCCAGGCATATCTATATTTTCATTTATATATTTAAAGAATCTTTCTTTAATGCCCTTTTTTTGAGGCATACCAGCTAAATGTCCTAAATCCCAATTAGAACGTGTTTCAGTAATCGCAAAATGACCAAAAGTGAAAAAAGCTTCTCTAGCAGTTGAACAAGTCCAATTTGGATTTCCACGACCTGCATCAAGCAGTTCTCTATGATTTTCATTTGCAGTATGTTTCGCAATATCTATTAATTTGTCCTTAAATTCAAAAGGACTTATTTTTCCATATATGTTTTTGATTTCTTTATAAGTATTATTTTTCATGTTTAATTCCTCCTTATGTAATAAGTTTCACATTTTTATAATAAAATAAACAAGTTCCTAAAATGATTATACTTTAATTATAATAGGTTTATAGAAAAAGTAAAGTATAAAATTAAAATAATAACTCTATTTAGCTTTATAAAATGTATGTTAAAAGATAAAATACCTTTTAATAAAAAATGATTACTATATAAAATAAAACTCTAATTTAACTTGTATTTTATTTTTTTTGTTATATTTGTTGTAAAAGGTACAGTTTTATTATTATGAAAATGTATAAAATAAAACTTTTTTTATTTAATGTTGTTTATAAAAATATTTTAGGTTAGATGTGGTAATATTAATGTTATTAAAGAGAATAAAAAAACAATTTTTAATTAAGTAAAATAATATAAATATAAATTTTAATAAAAATAATAAAGAATAAACTGTTATTTTGATAAAAATGTAAAAATTATTTTAATATTATCATTTAGCGTAATCTAACTTAATTGAATAGATATGTTTATTGTATTCAATTGTTGTATTTTTAGTTTTTTTGTGATTAATTAAAAAATTATAAAAATCGTTTACATGTTGATTTTTAAAAAAAAAAGATATAGAATTATATAGAAAGTAATAAATAAAAATTGGATTTACGGGAGTGGAATAAAATGATAAATGTTACCTTAACAGATGTGAAAGAAGCTAGAGAGACCATTAAAGACATAGTTAAAAAAACTGATTTACTTGAAAGCGTTAAACTTAGCGAAAAAACAGGAGCGAATGTTTTCTATAAATGTGAAAACCTTCAAAAAACAGGGTCTTTTAAATTAAGAGGAGCTTGTAATAAAATAGCAAGTTTAACCGATGAAGAAAAAGCAAGTGGAGTAATAGCTTCAAGTGCAGGAAATCATGCACAAGGTGTCGCATTAGGCGCAAAAATGACTGGTATAAAATCTACAATAGTAATGCCAGCAACAGCACCATTGGCAAAAGTTAGTGCAACTAAAGGTTATGGAGCAGAAGTAGTTTTAAATGGTGCAGTTTATGATGATGCATATGCAAAAGCTGTTGAAATACAAAAAGAAACAGGAGCAACTTTCTTACATCCATTCAATGATAAATATGTTATAGCAGGGCAAGGAACTATATCTCTTGAAATTTTCGAACAATTAAATAATAAGGTTGATACTATACTATGCCCAGTTGGTGGTGGAGGAATAATATCTGGTGTTGCTGTTGCAGCAAAGGCATTAAATCCTAATGTAAAAATAGTTGGTGTTCAAACTGCAAATATACCTTCAATGAAAGAGTCAATTAAAAACGGAAAAGTAACAACAGCATTTAATGATAGTACAATAGCTGATGGTATAGCTGTTAAAACTCCTGGAGACTTAACTTTTGAAATAATAAATGAATTAGTTGATGAAATAGTAGTAGTTGAAGAAATAGAAATAGCTGAATCAATATTATTTATGATGGAAAGTCAAAAGATAGTTTCAGAAGGTGCAGGGGCTGTGTGTACAGCTGCAATATTAAGTGGTAAATATGCACCAGCAAAAGATGAAAATGTAGTGTGTATAATATCTGGTGGTAATATAGATATAAATACATTATATAGAATAATAGGTGTTGCTCTAGCTAAAGAAGGAAGAAGATATTCATTTAGTACAATTATGGAAGATAAGCCAGGAAACTTTGCTGAATTAACTAGAATAATAAGTGAGAATGGTGGAAATATTTTAAGTGCTAATCAAGGTAAATTATCAGCAGGTGAAGCTCTAGGAAAACAAAGTGCGGAATTTATATTAGAAACAATAGATTATGACCATATAGCAAAAATAAAGAACGCAATAGAAGAAAAAGGTTTTAAAATTATAGAATTATAATAAAAGTGTATATAATATACAAGAAAAATAGTATAATAGTGTATGAAGATACATTTTATGTATAGTAGATTAACCAATTAGGAGGATTTTAATATGAAACATGAAGTATTACATACTAATGATGCACCAGCAGCGTTAGGACCATATTCTCAAGCTATAAAAGCTGGAAACTTATTATTTGTATCTGGACAAGTTCCACTTGTGCCAGAAACTATGGAAGTAGTTGAAGGAGATGTACAAGCTCAAACTGCTCAATCTCTAAAAAATCTTAAAGCAATATTAGCTGAAAGTGGAGCTGATTTTTCAAATGTAGTTAAAACTACAGTATTTATAAAAGATATGAATGAATTTGGGTCTATAAACGAAGTTTATGCTGAGTATTTTGGAGAAAATAAACCAGCAAGAGCTTGTGTAGAAGTTGCTAGATTACCAAAAGACGTTAAAGTTGAAATAGAAGTAATAGCTGTATTATAAGATTACAATATTTTTCAAACTGAAAAAAAGAGATGTTTTAAGATTTTAATCTTAAAACATCTCTTTTTTTATTTTAACTTCTAACAGTTTGTCGCTCTTTTATAAAACATATTGATACAATTAATCCAATAAATGCAAGTGTAGCTGCTATTGAAAATGCTACATCTATTCCATGGATATTAGACAGGATAGCTGAACTCATGTGAGCTTTTTTAGTAGCAGTTGTCATTATAGTAATAAGTACAGCAGAGCCTATAGCACCAGATATTTGACGAAGTGTACTATTAATTGCTGTAGCATGAGATATAAGTTCTCTATCTAGTGTTTTAATTCCCCATGTAGTTAATGGCATTAGAACCATTGAAATACCAATCATACGAATACAATACATTAATGATATATGAATTAAAGATGTATCTTTGCCTAAAAACGCAAAAGATAAAGTTCCTAAAAATAAGCATCCAGTTCCTAATATTGATAGAGCGTGAGGACCATATTTATCTAGGTGACGTCCTGCAACTGGATTTAATGCAACCATTAGTATAGCACCAGGCATCATTAAAGAACCTGAAGCAAGTGCAGAGAATCCCCTTACAGATTGAATATATAGAGGTATCATTAATGTAGCAGACATCATTGAAGCATATACAATCATAATTAATAATGTAGAAATAAGAAATGGTTTATTTTTAAAAACTCTTAGTTCTAAGAATGGTTCTTTAGATTTTAATTGACGCCATGTAAACAAAATTAATGATACAATTCCTAATATTATTGGTAGATATGTTGCACTATTAGTCCAGCCATAATTACCTTGATTAGTAAACCCAATCAATAAACCACCAAAACCTAAAGAAGATAGTATTATTGAAGGTATATCCAGTTTTAGTTTCTGAGCTTCTCCAACATTTTTTAATAATATAAATGAAAGTATAACATCTAATATAGCTATAGGTGAAAGAAGCAAAAATAAACTATGCCAACCAAATGAATCTACTAACCATCCAGATAAAGTTGGTCCTATTGCTGGAGCAAATCCCACTGTAATACCAACTAGACTCATAGCTGTACCACGTTTTTCTATAGGACATAAATATAATATAATAACTTGTAAAAGTGGCATTAAAGAGCCAGAACCTACTGCTTGTAACACACGAGCAATCAACATAGTTGAAAAATCACGAGAGAAAAGTGCAATAACACATCCTAAAGAAAAGATAGTCATTGATGTAATAAATAATTTTCGAGTACTAAATCTATTTATCAAGTAAGCTGTTGTAGGAATAATGATACCTGCAATAAGTAGATAAATCGTAGTTAACCACTGACCAACATCAGCAGTAATTTTAAAATCTGACATTATATTGGGAAGTGCAGTTGCCAGTAATGTTTGACTAAGAGAGCTTATAAAAGCACCAGTCATTACGATTGCTATTATCAAATTTCCTTTTTTATTGTTTTTGCTATTACTTTGTATTTCCATAGTTTATAACGTCTCCTTTTTTAATTGATTTTTAATACTATTCAATAAAAGTACTTTTGGTCTCAAAATGTCTTCTTTTTCTAGATATGTAATCATTGCATCCATAATTAAAGAATCATATAGTTGATTTTTTCCTTCTTCATATAATTTTTTTGATGCTTCTAGTAACTTAGGGTTTTCAACAAGAGAAGTGTTTGTTTTGATTAGCTCTTCTATATCCTCTATTGTTTTAAAAAATAATGATTTACTATAAAGAGAAGAATAAGCTTCATCTTCTTGTTCATATAAAAACATTGATTTTTCAATTAAAGGATTTAGGTTATCCGCATTTTCTACAACTAAATCAAGCATTTGTATAGTAAATTCAGCAATAAAGTATACATTTATTTCTCTTTTTTGTATATGAATAATATATGTAAACTGGTGAATTAGAGCATCTAGTAAGAAAACTAAATCAAATAGAATGTTTTCTATTTTGTCGCCATAATTATCAAATAAACTCAGCTTATATTCATTTAATAAATTAGCTCGAGATTTTTTTTGTAACTTACTTGTCGTTTTACGTTGCACTTCAGAAAAATTTTCCCTAACATAAGTATTTATAGTAGTTCTAGAAAAAATATTTCCCCATACAGCTATTATTTTTCTTTTTAATTTTTCAGATGGATGAATATCATTGTTTTCATTAATAGAATGTATAATTTCTAAAAATTTTTCGTCATAATAATTAATTATTTCACAGATAAAACTTTCTTTAGTTTCAAAATGTTTGTAAAAAGTAGCTTTAGACATTTTACATTCTTTTACAATATCTAGTATTGAAGTATTTTGAAAACCTTTTTGGTCAAAGATTCTTTGAGCAATAGTTATAATAAATTTTTGTTTGTCAGTCAATTGGCTATCTCCTTTCATGTAAAAACGATAAGTACTAAGTAGTACTTTAAAGTTTCCATAAATACATTATACATCATTTGGAAAAAAAATCAATATCTGGACCTGTGATATAAAAAAATTGAAAAAATATTGTTAGTTTTAGTAACATAAAGAAGAATTTAAGAGTTTCTTAAGAATTGTTTAAAGAATTTGCAATAAATTAATGATATGATTATACTATGAAGTAAAATGTCTTTAAATTTTTTAGATATTAAATCTAAATTATGGGGGTGCAGTATATGAAAAAGAAAAGAGGCTTGATTATAGTTTTTGCATTTTTTCTAGTTTTCGCAAAAATGTTTATTAATATATCTAGTGGAGAAAATAAAATCATGGCATATGAAATAAGTAAGTATAGAAAAGGTGTGAACGTTTTATCAATAAATAATATTGTAGTAGCAAACAAAAAGTATAGCTTACCTGAAGACTATTCTCCACAAGAAAGTAATGAAGCAAAAGATGCTTTTTATAAAATGAATAAAGAGGCTCAAAAAGCAGGATTAAATCTAAAAGCCTTCAGTACATATAGAAGTTATAAATATCAAGAAAATTTATTCAACACATATGCAGAGAAACATGGTGAGAAGGAAGCAAACAGATTTTCAGCTAAGCCAGGAGAAAGTGAACATCAAACTGGACTTGCATTTGATATTGGAGGAGACGACCAATCTTGTTGGGCAAATAAAAAATTTAATAATACAAAAGAAGCTAAGTGGCTGTACGAAAATGCATATAAGTATGGATTTATACTTAGATATCCAGAGGGAAAAGAAAGCATAACAGGATACATGTATGAATCATGGCACTATAGATATGTTGGAACTGAACACAGTAAAAACTTTGCAATGAACAATCTAACACTAGAAGAATATTTACATATAGATTAAGCCATAATTTGTTAAATTTAGGTTAAAATAAAAAATAATCTAGACTATTAATTATGTAAGGTGTTATAATGTAAATACAATTAAAGATAACTACTCGAAGGGGAGTAGCTTACACGAAAGTGGTAATTAATCGTCAGGACAGTAGAGATACTCGGTTAATTAACAAGGAATTCCTTGATAGCAAGACCTTCAAAATAAGCATTAAGTATGTTTGTTTTGGGGTCTTTTTTTATTCAAGGAATTTTTTATTTAAAAAATTTAAAATTTCAAGTATACATAAGAGTCCCCAAACATAAAATAAATTTATTAAAGAGGAGGGCAACAAATGTCTTACAAAAGTACTTATCAAGAAATAATTAAAAATTTAGACTCAAGCTTAAATGGTTTGAGCAAGGAAAGAGCAGAAGAGCTATTAGAAAAAAATGGAACTAATGAATTAAAGGAAGCAGATAAGGTTCCTACGTATAAGCTTTTCTTAGAAAGTTTTAAAGACCCACTGGTAATAATTCTATTGATAGCTGCTTTAGTACAAATATTTTTAGGTGAAACTGTAGAGTCAATAATAATTTTTGCAGTTATTATTATCAACTCTGTTTTAGGAGTTGTACAAACAAAAAAAGCAGAAAGTTCATTAGAAAGTTTGAAAAATTTATCTGCACCAAATGCAAAGGTAATAAGAGATAATAAGAAAATGACAATTCCAGCAAAAAATTTAGTAGTTGGAGATATTGTATTTTTAGAAGCTGGTGATTACATACCAGCAGATGGAAGACTTATAGAAGCACAATCATTAAAGGTTGTAGAAGGGATGTTAACTGGTGAATCAGAACCAGTTCTAAAACATACAGAAAAAATAAGCGAAGATGTAAGTTTAGGTGACCAAAAAAACATGGTATTTAGTGGTGCTGTAGTCGTTTATGGTAGAGGTTCATTTGTAGTAACTGGAACAGGTATGAATACTGAAATGGGTAAAATAGCTGGTCTTTTAGAAACTGCGGAAAATAAGTTGACACCATTACAACAAAAAATAGAAGCTTTCAGTAAAAAGCTTGGTGTAGGTATTGTAGTACTTGCACTCTTAATATTTATAATTCAGGTAGCAAGAAATTATATGATGGCTGGAAATGGAGAAATGACACAAATTATTCTCGATTCATTCATGTTTTCTGTAGCAGTAGCAGTAGCAGCAATACCAGAAGCTTTATCATCAATAGTTACTATAGTGCTGGCTGTTGGAACAAACAGTATGGCAAAGAAACAAGCTATAATAAGAAAATTACCAGCTGTCGAGACTTTAGGTTCAACAAGTGTCATATGTACTGATAAAACAGGTACTCTTACACAAAATAAAATGACAGTTGTGGACTGTTATATGTATGGAACTAACAATGATGAGCTTAATAAAGAAAATATAAATTATTCTTATCATGCTAAATTGTTGACTATGGTTTCTACATTATGTAATGATTCTCATATAACTAGTGATGGAAAAGAAGTAGGTGACCCAACAGAAGTTGCACTAATAAATTATTCAAGCAAAAATGATTTAGATTATGATAGATTAAGAAGTAAATATATTAGAATAAATGAAATACCATTTGATTCAGATAGAAAGCTTATGTCTACAGTAAATAGTATATATGGAGATTATATAATGTTTACAAAAGGTGCTCCAGATATTGTATTTAGCAGATGTAAATATGCTTTAAAAAATGGCTCAAAAGTAGACATAACAGATGAGATAATAGAAGAATACAAGAATAAAAATGAAGAGTTTTCAAATAGAGCACTTAGAGTATTAGCATTTGCAATAAAAGATGTTCCAGAAGAAGGTTTTACACCTTCAATTGATGACGAACATGATATGATATTGGTTGGGATAATGGCAATGATAGACCCACCAAGAGAAGAAGTAATGGACGCAGTAAAAGAAGCAAAGAGCGCTGGCATAAAAACAGTTATGATAACTGGAGATCACAAAACAACCGCAGCAGCAATTGCAAAAGAAATAGGTATAATGGAAGATGGAGATTTAGCACTTACTGGAAAAGAGTTGGATGCATTAAGTGAAGAAGAATTAAATAAAAAATTAGAAGATATAAGTGTATATGCCAGAGTTTCACCAGAAAACAAAATTCGTATAGTAAAAGCATGGCAACATAAGAATAACATAACTGCTATGACTGGTGATGGTGTCAATGATGCACCAGCTTTAAAACAAGCAGATATAGGTATAGGTATGGGAAGTGGTACTGATGTAGCAAAAGATGCTTCTGCTATGGTCTTAGTTGATGATAACTTTGCAAGTATAGTAAATGCTGTTGAAGTTGGTAGAACAGTATATAGCAATATAATAAAAGCAATAACTTATTTATTTGCAGGAAACTTGGGTGCTATAGTGGCTATCTTGTTTGCAGTATTTGCAGGATGGTCGAACCCATTTACAGCTTTACAACTTTTATTTATAAACCTAGTAAACGACTCTTTGCCAGCAATAGCATTAGGATTTGAAAAATCAGAAAAAAATATAATGAATAAACCTCCTAGACATCCAGATGAAAGTATATTAGCAGGAGGAACATTAAAAGCAGTGGCTATAAGAGGTTGTATAATTGGTATAGTTACAATAATTGCACAATATATAGGATTACAAGTGTCACCAGAACTTGGTGTAGCGATGGCGTTTTCAACTTTAATATTAGCGAGAATAATGCAAACATTGCCTGCACGTTCTAATAATCAGACAATAGTAAAACTAGGCTTTTTTAGTAATAAATATGTTATAGGAGCAGTTTTAATATGTTTTGGACTTTACTCTTTAACATTAATGCCAGTTTTGAGAGGGATATTCTCTATACCAACAGTATTTGGTTTATATGAATTAGGAATTTGTTTAGGTTTAGCATTACTTTCATCAATATTGATGGAACTTAATAAATTAATGAATAGAAATATTGTAGAATAATTAAAAATACTAAACTAAAGGGACATATTGATTTTATCAATATGTCCCTTATATAGTTAGATTTATTCTAGATTATCGATTATTTGGAATGCTTTTATAACCTCAGGAAGTTCTTTTTCTTCAGGCATTCTAAATCTTATAAAGTTTTTATCAAGTCCAGTAAAATCGCTACCAGATATAACTCTTATTTTTAATTTTGCAAATTCTTGTTGTAAATTTATATCTTTATTTTTATGTTCAACTGTCATTATAGATACAGTATCACTAGTCTCAGCTATGTTAAGGTTTTTCCATGGAATCAATAGTTGATTTTTTATAGCTTTTGTTTTTTCTTTTAATTCTTCTATAAATTGAACATCATCTAATAAATTAGCTGCAATACTACGAGAGATTTCAGATACTTCGTAAGGAGTAGAAATCTTTTTAATAGGATTAACAAGTTGTTCAGGAAGGACTGCATATCCTGCTCTTAGTCCAGCCAAACCAAAACCTTTTGAGAATGTTTTTAGAACAATTACATTATCATAATCATTTAAAAGTTTTACAGCTGAATTTTCTTTTGGCATATATTCACCATAAGCCTCATCTATCATAACAGCTATATCATATTTTGCTGCCTCTTTTACTATATTTTCAATTGATGATAGAGGTATAATTTGTCCAGTAGGATTATTTGGGTTATCTATGTAAATTAATTTATATTCTGAATTTATTTTTTCAATAAATTCCTTTTCATTAAACTTGAAATTATTTTCTTTCTTTAAAAGAACATAGTCATAAGTAGCACCATGCATTTTTATATCTGTTTCATATTCTGAAAATTGAGGTGAATATCCTAAAACCTTATCTCCTTTTTCAATAAATAATCTATTTAAAAGATAAATAACATGTATAGAACCATCAGCTAGACAAATTCTATCAGTAGTTAGTGCTGTAAAGTCTTTCCAATAATCAACTATATTGTTTTTTAGACTAATTGAATGAGGGTATCCTCTTATCATATCAAATTCTAAAGCATTAAAAGCTTCTACAGCTTTATTTGAGAAAGATACTGTATTTATACCTTCGCCACAATCTATCTCAAATACATCTTCGCAATGACCAGATTCTATGGCATAACTTTTTTTCAACTGCATTTCAATAGCTTTGTTAATTTTTAATTTCATAGCTTATCACTCCTTATTTAGTCAATAATAAATGTTAAAAAAGTTGCTAGATTTAAAATATTGTGAAAATACATAATAGTAAAAAACAAATATAAATATTATAATAGCTCACTTTATTTAATATGATTATATATCATATATTGTAAAATTTCTAGCATTATAAGACTATAAATTGAAAATATTCAGAAAAATACTACAAGAAACGATTTATTTTGCCTTGATATGGAAGTATAGGAATGTTATTAATTTTATAAATTGGAATAGTTTAAGTGTAAAGTTATGATATAATTTAATAAGGGTAATTCTTTAAATTAGATTAAGGAAATATAAGTATACAATAAAATGTTATGGAGTTGGATGATGGGATATAAATTGATTGTAACAGATATGGATGGAACTTTATTAGGAAATAACCATAAAGTTACTGATGAAAATAAAATTGCACTGCAAAAAGTTATTAAAAGTGGTATTAATGTAACTTTAGCAACAGGAAGAACTTTCGATTCAGCTAAATGCAATGTAGATTTTCTTAAAGAAGATATGCCAATAATAGCTTGTAATGGCTCATTGATAAGGGAGCAAAATGGAAATATAATATATTCAAATAAAATTGATACAAAAACATGTCTAGATATTTTAGATGTGTTAGACAAATATAATATTTACTATCAATGTAATAGTATAGATTCCATGCTTTCAAAAAAAATAGAAGGGCGTGAAGATAGAATAAGTGTGTTTTTGGGCTCTGAAACAGAAGTAATTATAAGGGATGATTTAAGAGAAGAGATTTCTAAAAATGACATATTAAAGTTTGTAATAATAGAAGAAAAAAATCCAGCTATTTTAGACGAAATAAGAAAAGAATTAAAAAAAGTTCAAGGCATAAAAATAACTTCTTCTTGGCCAAATAATATTGAAGTTATGAATACTGGTGTTGATAAAGGCAATGCGGTTAAAATTTTAGCTGAAAAAATGAATATAGATAGAGAAGATATAATTGCATTTGGAGATAATTACAATGATATAGAAATGATACAATTTGCTGGTCTTGGTGTAGCTATGGGAAATGCAGAAGAATTGATTAAACAAGAGGCTGATTATGTGACAGATAGCAATCAAGAGAGTGGAGTTGCAAAAGCAATTTATAAGTTTTTTGAGTTAAAAGAGTCACTTAGTTCTTAAAAAAGGCATTTAAAGGAAAAAATAGGTTGACTATTTTATAGATAGTAATTATAATACAAATAGGTAAAATATAAAAATTTAGATTCAGTGAAGAAGAGAGTAGATATAAAGCAGGTCTCAGCGAGTTAGGGATGGTGTAAGCCTAATGATAATACTTTATATTGAATAGAGCTTTGGAGAATATTACTTGAAATTCAGTATGGTAATAGGTAATCTCGCCTTAAGAGAATAGAGTGGGTAAACATAGTTTATCAACTAGAGTGGTAACACGGAATATTTCGTCTCTTGGTCTTTTTGACCAAGAGATTTTTTATTTTTAGCTAAAGTAAAAATATTATAATTAAAATATAAAAAATTAAAATATGAGGTGAAAAATATGAAATTATGGGGTGGACGCTTTAGAAAAGCTGAAAATCAACTTATGGAAGAATTTAATAAATCTTTTGGGTATGACTGTATACTATACAAAAAAGATATCGAAGGAAGTATAGCACATGTCTATATGCAAGTAAAATGTGGGCTTTTAACAGATGAAGAGGGAAAAGCTATAACAGAAGGTCTAAATGGAATACTTGAAGATATTGAAAATGGGAAATTGGCATTAGATGGAGATTATGAAGATATACATAGTTTTACTGAGATAAACTTGATTCAAAGAATAGGTGATGTTGGGAAGAAACTTCATACAGCTCGTAGTAGAAATGACCAAGTTGCAGTTGATATGAGATTATATGCCAAAGAAAAGGCAAGTGATTTAGTGGGGTTAATATCTGGATTTAAAGAAACTATAAAAGATGTTGCTGATAAAAATTCAGTAATGATGCCAGGATATACTCATCTTCAAAGAGCGCAAGTGGTAACTTTTAAACATCATTTGATGGCATATTATAGTATGTTTGATAGAGATGAGAAAAGAATAAAAAATGCTATAGAAATATTAGATGAATCACCTTTAGGTTGTGGAGCTTTGGCAGGAACTACACATGATATAGATAGAAATATAACTTGTGAGCAATTAGGATTTAAAAAAGTTGTAGATAATTTTATGGATGGTGTAAGTGATAGAGACTATTTATTGGAACTAATGAGTGATTTTTCAATTATAATGATGCATTTAAGTAGACTTAGTGAAGAATTGATACTTTGGAGTTCTCAAGAATTTGGGTTTGTTGAAATAGATGATTTATATACTACTGGAAGTAGTATAATGCCTCAAAAGAAAAATCCTGATGGTGCAGAACTTATAAGAGGTAAGACTGGTAGAGTATATGGAAATTTATTTGGTCTTTTTACAGTGATGAAAGGTATACCACTAGCTTACAATAAAGATATGCAAGAAGATAAGGAAGGCTTCTTTGATAGTGTACACACTCTTGAAATGTGTATACAAATAATGGAGAGAATGATAGCTACATTAAAGGTAAATGAAGATAAAATGAAACAAGCAGTTAAAAATGGGTTTTTAAATGCTACAGAAGTTGCTGACTATCTAGTTAAAAATAATGTTGCCTTTAGAGATGCACATGGAATTGTTGGAAGTATTGTGATATATTGTGAAGATAATAAAAAAGCAATAGAAGATTTGACACTAGAAGAATTACATAAGTTTTCAGATGAATTTAAGGAAGATATTTATGACTTTATTAACTATGAAAGTATATTAAACAAAGGAATAAAAAAGAATTTAAAATAATATAGGATATTAAGTTTTAAAAGCTGTGAATTTTAATGAGTGGTATCATTAAAACTTACAGCTTTTTATTATATAAAACATTATTTATAATGCAATATCAATAACTTTTAGAGCCAATAAATTTAAATTTATTAACACTAAAAAGTTACTAAAAATAAAACCTTCTATTATTAAAATGATAATTAATATCAATAAGTATTGACAAAATTATTTTTAGATATTATTATATATAGTATAAATAATAATGAAAATCAATATCAAATAAGGCGGGAGGCAGTCTAATGAACTTATTAGTGATTGGTGGCCATGAAAGAATGGAAAAAGATTATATGGTTATGGCCAAGAAAAAAGGTTATAAAACAAAAGTATATACTACTATGTCATCTAAATTAAATAACTCTATAGGAAAACCTGATGCTGTTGTTATACTTACATCAACAGTTTCACATAAGATGTCTAGAACAGTTGAGTCTCAGGCTAAAAAACAGGATATACTAATTGTAAGACATAAAAATAGTAGTAAGGTAGCATTTAATGAATGTCTAGATATGGTTGATGAATGTCTAGGAAACTGTTCAAAATGTAAACTTAACGATAAGCAAAAACAGAAAAATACATAAATATATAATTTAATAAGTTTGAGAATACATATTCAATATGTGTTGAGTGTGTGAAATAAAGTGTGCATTCTTCCAAAAAGTTGTGATAGTAAAGATATCACAATATACAAGGAAGGAGCACATTTTTATTTTTTAACAAAAATAAAATGTTAAAGAGATTATTGAAAAATATTATTTTAATTATTTTTAAGTTAAGTGCATTTTTAGTAAAATAAGAAAACATAAATAAAAACATATTAACTTAATTTTTGTAGAATTAATTGTCAATTTTTTATTTAAATGGTAGAATATTCATGGATGGTATCTTGTTATAAGAACTATACTTTAAATGTTTTTAATTATTTTGTCTTATATAACTCATATCTTCATGAATGAGATTGGAAATTAAGATGTTGTATCACAAGTTGGAGGTGATACTATTAAAATAGGATTTATTGGTTCTGGAAAAGTTGGGACATCTTTAGCAAATTATTTTTTGTCAAAAGATTATTGTGTAACGGGCTTTTATGGAAGAAATCAATTATCTTTATTAGAATCAACAGATTTAACAAAAACAAAGATTTATAGTAACTTGAAAGACATTATTTATGAAAATGATATATTATTTATTACAACATCAGATGATTCTATTGAAATCATAGACAAAAAACTTTCCAAATTTAATTTAAAACATAAATACATTTGCCACACAAGTGGTTCTTTAAAATCTAGTATATTGTTCTGTTCAAAAAAAGCAGGTGCATTAATTTATTCTGTCCATCCTATATTTGCATTTTCCAATAAAAATACTGATATTAAAAAAATGAAAGACATTTGTTTTTCCATAGAAGGTGATAATGAAAAAGATGATTTATTTATTCAAAATTTTATAAATAGCTTAGGAAATCGATTTTTCATAAGAGATAAAAATACTTCATCCACTTATCATGTGGCCAATGTTTTAGTTTCAAATTTAGTGTTATCTTTACTATATGTAGGAGTAAGTTACTTTATTAAATTGGGTCTATCTGAAGAAGAAGTTTTAAAAGCTATAAATCCTTTGGTCAAAATAAATATAGAAAATATACTTGATAATGGATTTACTAAATCCCTTACTGGACCTGTTGTTCGTGGTGATATAACACCAATAAAAAAACATTTATCAGCATTAGATAAAAAAGATGAAGATATTTACAAAATACTCTCCTTAAATCTACTAAAAATAATAGCCTTGGAAAATGAAGATTCATTAAAATGTACAAAAAATATTTCTATAGAAAATGCAGTCGAAGATTTAATGAGTAAATCTGAAAAATATAAAGAGATTTACAAAATTTTAGGAGGAAAAAACAATGAAAAATACTATACTGACTTTTAAAAATGCTAAAAGTGATGGAAGGAAGCTATCTATGCTTACTGCTTATGATTACTCAATAGCAAAAATAATGGATGAATGTAATATAAATGGTATTTTAATAGGAGATTCATTAGGAATGGTCGTAAAAGGTGAAGAAAACACTCTATCTGTTACTATAGATGAAATTATATATCATACAAAAGCTGTAAAAAATGGTGCCAAAAATGCCTTAATTGTAAGTGATATGCCATTTCTATCTTACCATGTTTCTACAGAAGAGGCTGTTAAAAATGCTGGCAGACTTGTAAAAGAAGGTGGGGCACATGCTGTAAAATTAGAAGGTGGCTCAAACGTTATAGAACAAATAAAAAACATTGTAAATGCTCAAATACCTGTAATGGGCCATTTAGGACTAACACCTCAATCTGTAAATTCATTTGGTGGATTTAAGGTTCAAGGAAATACTAGTGAAACAGCAAAACAACTTATTGAAGATGCTAAATTAATAGAAAAAGCAGGAGCATTTTCTATTGTCCTTGAAGGAGTTCCTGCTAAAATAGCTGAGAAGGTGACTAATTCTATTTCAATTCCCACAATAGGGATAGGAGCAGGAATTAATTGTGATGGTCAAATTTTAGTTTATCAAGATATGTTGGGGATGTTTGGAGATTTTGTACCTAAATTTGTAAAGCAATACGCAAATATAGGAGATATAATGAAAGATTCAATTAAAAATTACATACTAGAAGTTGAAACTGGCGTGTTTCCACAAGAAAAACATAGCTTTTCAATAAATGAATCTGAATTAGAAAAATTATACTAAGATTAAGGATGGTACAAAATGCTTGTAAAAGAAATAAAATCACTAAGAAATATAATTAAAGATTGGAAAAAAACTGGCTATTCTATAGGACTTGTTCCTACTATGGGATTTTTACATGAAGGACATCAAAGCCTTATTAAAAAAGCTGTAAAAGAAAATGATAAGGTAGTAGTAAGTGTATTTGTAAATCCAACTCAGTTTGGACCAAATGAAGATTTTAACAGTTATCCGAGAGACATAGAAAAAGATTTTAAATACTGTATAGATAGTGGTGCATCAGTAGTCTTTAACCCATCATCAGAAGAAATGTATTTGAAAGGCAATTGTACTACCATAGATGTGTCTGGACTTACAGATTTTCTTTGTGGTTCTAAAAGACCTGTTCATTTTGGTGGTGTATGCCTAGTTGTTTCAAAACTTCTGAATATAGTAACTCCTGATAAAGCTTATTTTGGAGAGAAAGATGCTCAACAATTAGCAGTAATTAAAAGGATGGTCAAAGATTTGAATATAGACACAAAAATAATAGGATGCTCTATAATTCGTGAAAAAGATGGTTTAGCAAAAAGCTCAAGAAATACATATCTTTCAAAAGAAGAAAGAAAAACTGCTTTAGTTTTAAATGAAAGCCTAAGCTTGGCAAAAGAAGAACTGGCAAAAGGAAATCTAGATGTAAAAAAAATAAAAGAATTAATAACATCTAAAATAAATTCTGAAGATTCAACAAAAATAGATTATGTTGAAATTGTAGATAGTGAGACATTACAACCTGTTGAACATATAGAAAATTCTGTACTTGTAGCAAGTGCTGTTTTCATAGGAAAAACTAGATTAATTGATAACTTTACATTTCAATTTGATATATAGGTTGTTGTTTTATACAGTATAGATAATTAAAAAAATGATATTTTATAAAAAGAAAAATTTAAAAATTAGATTTGCTTAAGATTATGATTAATTGTAATTATATGGGAGGTCTCAAAATAAAAATTTGGGTATCTCCTTTTTTGTATAAAAAAGAAAAGGGATTCCTAAGAACTCCTTTTCTATGTGATAATTGTTCTTTAAAAAAACATTATAATTATAGCAGATAAGGGTGTTATAAATAAGTGGTATTGCTATTTTCTCATATTTCTTTTTCCTCTAGACTTTCTTTTATTATTCTTTTTAATATTTGAAGCTATTATAAATATAACTAGAAGTACTAAAATAGCCATAATAATTTTAATAGAAAGCATCAAAGTTTTATTTTCAGTTATAAATGGAAGACTACTATCAAGGTTATTTTTTGCAACTAAATCTATACTCTTTTCTAGCTTACCACTATTATATATATTTAAAGTACCAACCTTAGTACCTTTTTTTACAGGTAAATCAATTTTATCTAGTTCAGTTTTAGTATTGTAGTCACCTTGAGACTCATTTTGTCCTAAAGTTATCTTATAACTATATTTTGGTTCATAAATTAATTCATGTTGTTTTGTAAATAATACTTTTTTAGTATCAGTATATTTTTCTTTATCAACAATAGTAGCGCATTTAAAGTTATCAAATCCATAATCAATTAAGATGCGTGAATCTAAATATAAATCGTAATTAGTTGAATTAAATACAGCAGCAATGACTCTTCTTCCATCTTTTACTGCACTAGATAAAAGACATTTACCAGCAGCATCAGTATATCCTGTTTTTATACCATCAACTATATCGTATTTTATATCTATAGATTGACCTTTATATGTAATCTTATCATGTGATGTTAAAAATTTATTAGTATTTACAAAATATCTTTCATAAGGGTATGCTTTTGTAGCATCAAACTTAAGTGACTTAGTTTTTACAATCTGTCTAAAAACATCATTATTCATAGCTTCTCTGGCCATAAGAGCCATATCATGAGCTGTAGTGTAATGATTTGGGTCTGGTAATCCATGAGGATTGTTAAAATGAGTGCCAGTAGCTCCAATATCTTTTGCCTCAGAATTCATAAGGTCAACAAATTTTTGTACATCTCCTTCACCAACATATCTAGCTAATACAAAGGCAGCATCATTAGAAGAATGAATCAAAAGAGCGTTTAATAATTGTCTTACAGTGAAAGCTTCGCCTTCTTTCAAGTACATACTAGAACCCTCTATCTGAGGTAGGTTTTTAATTTCTATTACTTGATTTAAATTCTTAACCTTTTTCAGAACTAAACAAGCTGTCCATGCCTTAGTTGTTGAAGCTGGATAAAGCTTAGAATCTCCAGATTTATTATACAATATTTTTCCAGTTTCATAGTCCATTAAAACGGCATGTTTGGCAACTATAGCTGGTTCATCATCTGCAAAAGATATATTAGAACTTCCTAAAAATGAAGCAAATATCAAGAAACAGATTAATAAAAGTGATAAATTTCTTTTCATTGTGAGCCTCCAAAATTTAAATTCATCTTTTAGTATAGCATATTTTTGTCAATAATTAAAATGAAGGAGTGATTAATATATGAAAAAAAAGGTAAAAATTATTTTGTTTTCTATGGTATGTTTTTTAACATTGTCAGCAATAATCATTAATCGGTTAGATGTCTTCAAAGAAGATATTTATGTTGTAAGTAAAAATAATTCACATAATAAAAAAACAGATAAGGTAGACAAAATAGTTAAAAATGAAGTAAATAAGCATAATAAATATGAGGGGAAAATAGATAAAAATATTCAAATTAATAAAATAACTATATACATAAGTGGAGCAGTGAATAGACCAGGGATTGTAACTATAGAATCAGATAAGAGACTTTATGATGCTGTAGAATTATTAGGTGGAACAACAAAAGAAGCTGATTTAAATGGAATTAATTTATCACTAAAGTTAGAAGATGAACAACATTACATAATACCTAAAATAGGAGAAACAATATCTGTTACAAGCAACAGCGATTCTAATAAGCCAAGTCTAGAAAACGAACCTAAAAATGAATCTGAAAGTAAAAATAATAAAAATCTATCTGATAAATCAAAAATAAATATAAACACAGCAAAATTAGAAGAACTGGATGCTTTACCTGGAGTTGGAGAAGCTACAGCTAATAAAATTTTACAACATAGAGAAGAAAATGGACAATTTGATTCAATTGAAGATATAAAAAATGTGAATGGGATAGGAGATAAAAAATACGAAAATCTAAAAGATTTAATTTGTATAGACTAAAAATATAATACAAAACTCACTTATAGATATGGTATTATAAATATGTATGTATATGTGTGTATATGCGGAAATTTAGTAAAGGAGGTACTTTTATGAAGAAGGAACAAAAAAAACTTACAGAGATGACAACAGCAGGTGGATGAGCAGCTAAAATAGGGCCAGAGGTTCTGGCATCAGTTTTATCTCAACTGCCTAAAAATGATAATATAGAAAATTTATTAGTAGGATTAGATACAGCAGATGATGCTGCTGTGTATAAGTTAAATGATGATATGGCACTTATTCAAACACTGGATTTCTTTACACCAATGGTAGATGACCCATTTGTATTTGGTCAAATTGCTGCATCAAATTCACTATCAGATGTATATGCTATGGGAGGAAAGCCTTTAGTTGCAATGAATATTGTTTGTTTTCCATCATGTCATGATATGGATGTACTTGCAGAAATATTAAAAGGTGGATTTGATAAAGTAAAAGAAAGTGGTGCACTATTAGTCGGAGGGCATACTGTAGATGACCAAGAACCTAAATATGGTCTTTCAGTTTCTGGAATTGTAAATCCAAATAAAGTTTTATCAAATGCTACTGCAAAGCCTGGCGACAAGTTAGTTATAACAAAGCCAATTGGTGTGGGTGTATTAAATACAGCCATGAAAGAAGGTATGGTAGAACAACATGTATGTGACAAAGTAGTAGAAATAATGATACATTTAAATAAATATGCAGCAATGAGTTTTGATAAAATTGATGTAAATTCAGTTACAGATATCACTGGATTTGGTTTACTTGGGCATGCTTTAGAAATGGCTAAAGCTTCTGAAGTGAGTATTGAAATTGATTCAAAGCATGTTCCAATTATCGAGGGTGCTGTAGAAATGGCAGAAATGGGAATCATACCTGCTGGGATGTATAAAAACATGCATTATGTATCAAAAGATGTAGAAATTGTAGGAGATGTAGAAGTTGCAGTTCAAGATATTTTATATGACCCACAAACTTCTGGAGGGTTATTGATTTCTGTAAAAGAAGAATTAGCAGAAGAACTTGTAAGAGATATGAAGTTAAATGGAGCAATAGAAGCAAAAATCATAGGTTCTGTAGTGAAAAAAGGGGAAAAATATATTAAAGTTTTATAAAATATTATATGTAGAGAAAGAGTGATTATTTTGAGCAAAAGAGAATTATTTGCAATGTTACCTTCAGTTGATGAAGTATTAAGTGATAATAGAATAGTAGAAATAATAGAGGAATATCCTAGAAGTTTAGTTTTAGAATCTGTAAGAGAAGTGATAGATTTTAAGAGACAATTTATTTTAAGATTAAAAGAGGATGCATCTAATTCTGTAACAATAGAATTTGATGAGATAATAGAATCTTCAATAGAGAGAGTTAAATTAAATTACTCATTATCATTAAAAAAAGTTATAAATGCAACTGGTACAGTTATTCATACAAATTTGGGGAGGTCTTTACTTAGTGAAGATATAAAAGATGAATTATGGTGTGCTGCTTCAAGATATTCAAACTTGGAATATGATTTGGATAATGGAGAAAGAGGCTCAAGATATTCTCATTTAACTAATACAATAAAAAGACTTACTGGTGCAGAAGATGTACTAGTTGTAAATAATAATGCAGCAGCAGTGCTTCTTGTACTTAGTACAATGGCAAAAGGAGGAGAAGCAATTGTATCACGTGGAGAGTTAGTGGAAGTAGGAGGTTCTTTCCGAATTCCAAGTATAATGGCTCTTAGTGGTGCAGAATTAGTGGAAATAGGCTCAACTAATAAGACACACTTAAAAGATTATAAAGAAGCTATTACAGAAGAAACTAATGTATTGATGAAAGTTCATACAAGTAACTATAGAATTATGGGATTTACAGAGAGTGTATCTATCGAAGAACTAGTTAATTTGGGTAAAAAATATAAGTTACCTGTAATAGAAGACCTAGGAAGTGGAGTATTTATAGATTTATCAAAATATGGATTATCTTATGAACCAACTGTATTAGATTCTATAAGACAAGGTGCGGATGTAGTTACTTTTAGTGGAGATAAAATGCTTGGTGGGCCACAAGCAGGTATTATAGTTGGGAAAAAAGAGTATATAGAAAAAATGAAGAAAAATCAACTTACTAGAGCTCTTAGAGTCGATAAGCTTACAATATGTGCACTTGAAGCAACTTTAAGGATGTACCTAGATGAAACAAAGGCTGTAGAAAACATACCTACTTTAAAAATGTTGACATATAGCATTGGAGAATTAGAAGCAAAGGCAAATAAATTATTTGAAAAAATAACTGACTTAAATCTAAATGCTAAGATAAACATAGAAGATGGATTCTCTCAGGTAGGAGGAGGGTCTATGCCTCTTGAAACAATAGCCACAAAGGTAATAACAATAACTCCTGAGCATATGAATGTATCATCTTTAGAAAAAAAATTAAGACTCAGTGAAGCTCATATAATAGCTAGAGTATATGATAATAAATATGTTTTAGATGTAAGAACTATATTTGATGATGAATTTGATGTAGTAGTTGAGGAATTAAGAAAAGCCTTTAATTAACTAAATTTGATATAGTAATACTATTAATTTTAATTGAAAATTAAAAGCATTGAAGCTTTGATAGGGGGCAAAAAATGAAAAACGTAGTAATTGGAACAGCAGGTCATATAGACCATGGAAAAACAACTCTTATAAAAGCATTGACTGGAAGAGAAACTGATACCTTGGATGAAGAAAAAAAGAGAGGTATATCAATAAATTTAGGGTTTACTTATTTTGATTTACCAAACAATAGAAGGGCTGGTATCGTAGATGTACCAGGACATGAAAAATTTATAAAAAACATGCTAGCTGGAGCATCAGGACTTGATATAGTTTTACTTGTTGTAGCAGCAGATGAGGGTGTTATGCCACAGACAGTTGAGCATTTAGACATCTTAAGTTTTTTAAATATAAAAAATGGAATAGTAGTTTTGACTAAATCTGATACTGTAGACGAAGAATTTAGAGAACTAGTAAAAGAGGATGTTTGTGAAAAAATAAAAGGTACTTTTCTTGAAAGTGCAGAAATAATTGAAGTTGATTCTGTATCTAAAAAAGGAATAAATACTCTTATTGAAAAAATAGATAAGATGAGTGAGGCAATAGAAGATAAAAACGAAAATTCTCCAGCAAGACTTAATATAGATAGAGTATTTTCTATAAAGGGATTTGGTACTGTAATAACAGGTACATTAATAGAAGGAAAGATAAGTATAGAGGATGACTTGGTTATATATCCACAAGTATTAAAAACAAAGATAAGAAGTATACAAGTTCATGGGGAAAGTAAAGATACAGCTTATGCAGGACAAAGAACAGCAATCAACATATCAAATGTAAAGGTAGATGATATAAAAAGAGGAGATGTTTTGGCTGCTCCAAATTCATTAGAAGAATCAATGATGTTAGATGTGAAATTATCATTGGTAAATCATCTAGAAAAAGGGATAAAGCATTGGGATAGATTGAGATTGTATCATGGGACTAGAGAAATACTTTGTAGAGCAGTTCCACTAGATAAAGATTTAATTGAAAACGGAGAGAATGGATATGTTCAATTAAGACTTGAAGAAAGTATAGTATCTAAGAAGGGTGATACTTTTGTTGTCAGACGTTATTCTCCAATGGAAACTATAGGTGGAGGTGTGATAATTGACCCATCTCCTAAAAAGCATAAGAGATTTGATGAAAAAGTTATAGAGGGATTAAAAATAAAAGAAAAAGGTGAACTTAAAGATATAATAGAAGAATATTTAAAGAGAAATCTAAAAAATTATCCAAATCTAAAAGAAATAATGAGTTATAGTGGTGCTCATGAAGAGCATGTAAAAAAAGCTATTGAGATACTTATATCAGAAAATAAAGTATTGCTTATTGGAAACATGTACATGCATATAAATCAATACAATAAACTGAAGGAAAGTACAATAAATCTTTTAAGTGAGTACCATAAGAAGTATAGATTGAGAAAAGGTATGTTAAAAGAAGAAGTAAGGTCTAAGGTAGAAAGTAATTTTAAGACTAGAGAAATGGATATCTTATTAGAAAAATTATCTACAGAAAATATTATAAAAATAGAAAATAATATAATATCATTATTTGATTTTGAAGTTATCTTAAATGACAAACAAAGAGAAATAGCAAAAAAAATAGAAAAAAAGCTAAAATCATGTGGAGTTTCTTCAATATTGACAATAGATGAAGTTTCTGAAGGAAATCATAACTATGCTGAAGTATTAGAGTCAATGATAGGTAACAAGGTAGAAAAATTGGATGATTTGTATATAATGGATAAAGATATTTATGAAGATGCAAAGAATACTTTAATAAATTATATAAAAGAAAATAAGGAAATAACATTAGGAGAATACAGAGATTTGATAGATTCTAGTAGAAAAAACTGTATGATTATATTAGAAAACTTTGATAGAAACAAAATAACTAAAAGAGTAGAAAACAAAAGAATTTTGTTTTAGCGGAAAATGTCTGTTTTTGCTTTGAGGTATAAAGAAGGAATTATAATGTCGAGTATCGTATAAATTAATTAGTATAAAATATTAATTAAGAGGAAGTGTAAAGTATTGAAGAATATAATACCTGCTGTGAAACCAGATATAAAAGAAAGAGAAGACATGAGCCTTTTATTTATAATAATGGGCTCAGTGCTTTTGTTATTTATTATAAAAGATACAAATAAATATGAAATTTTACTGCATGCTGTATATGCTACATTCTTAATAGCTACAGGAATGATTATATTTAATACTACAAAATTTAAAGTAGATTCATTTTCTACATTTTTAGGATTAGTATTTGCAGCAACTGGAGTATTGGAGTGTATATATTTATTTAATTGTTTAGGTACTAGAGCAGAAGCTGTAATTGGAATTAACATTACAATATCAGCAATGACAGATTTATTTCCTATATTAGGTGTGTATTTAAGTTTTAAATTTGTTAAGGATAATAAACAAATTCATTCGAGCATAATTTTATTTGTAGTAACTGTAGTTTTAACAATATCATCTTTATTCATAATATCTGAAATTTGTAACTCTTTAGATAGAGGGACATTACACTATACTTTAGGGGTTGTTACATCTATATTTATGATAATTGTCTCTATTATGAGTGGAATTGAACTAAACTCAAGTTCAAACGCAAATAAATGGGAATATAGTGAGAAAAAGTTTTTTAATAGAATAATAATAATAACAATCTTATCAAGAGCTCCAAATTTACTACATATAGTAATTGGTAATATACATATAGAAGGTATGTTATCACAAATAACAATAAATGTAGCATTATATTATTTATATAATTATATAGTATCTAAGAATATTAAGAAAACAGCATTGGAATTACATGATACAAATGAAGAATTAACAATAAAAACGGAAAGTTTGAAAGAAAAAAATAAAAAATTAATATATGAAACAGAAAAAATAGAAGAACTTAAAGAAATACTTATAAAAAGAGAATTACGACTACAATCTACTTTAGATGTTGCTGTAAATAGTATAGTTGTGTTTAGTAAGGATGGAGAAATTACATATGCAAATAAAAGTTTTAGAAATATTTTTGGAGATTATAAAGAACAAGATAAATTAAGTTATAAAGTTAAAAATTTTAGTGATTTAATAGAAAGCATTAATTATGTATTTATCAATAAAAAAAATATAGAAAAATTTATTGATACAAGTGACAATAAGGTTTACCAAGCTATATTTGCTCCTTTAATTATAGCTACACAAATAGAAGGAGTCTTATGTGTATTAAAGGACAAAACTAAGAAAAAGGAATACGAACGAAAAGTTATTGAAGCAAATAAGAGAAGTGAAGACTTTTTGGAAAGTGTTGGAGATGGTATAGTAGTACTTGAAGGTAGTAATAAAATATATGTAAATAATGCATGTAGACAAATATTTAAAGAGACATTAGAAAACATCGATTTTTCCTCAATATGTAAAAGTGAAGAAAATATAGAAAAAAGGTATGTAATAGAGGGTGAAGTAAAATATGTAGAGATGAGTTTTTCTCATTATAATAATGAAGGAACTTATAAAACTATTATTGTAATACGTGATACAACTTCTCGAAAGATATCTCAAATAAAACTTGAAGAAAGTCAATCCTCTTATTCAAGATTTATAGATATACTACCTGATGGTATATGCTTGTTAAGAGAAGACTTAAGTGTAAATTATGCAAATAAATCATTTTTGGATATGCTATCTTTTACAAGTATAGATGATGTAAAAGATTCTAATATTAAGATATTAATGAATGCAAATACTGAAGAAAAAATGAAATTTACTGAAAATATGACTAAAGTTTTAAATGAAAATAAGAGTATACTTTTACTAGAATATGAATTAATAAATAATTATGATGATATAGTAGAAGTAGAATTAAGCGCCTTGCCTTTTTCGATATATAACACTAGATATATAATGCTTATTATAAAAGATTTAGCACATAAAAAATACTCTGAACAAGCTGAAAAAGAATTACTTGAAAGATTTAAAACAGATAAAATAAAAACTGAGTTTTTTGCAAATATGTCTCATGAGTTAAAAACACCATTAAATGTTATATCAAGTTCAAATCAATTGGTAGATTCTTTCTATAGAAGTGAAAAAATAAAAGACTATAATAATAATATTAAATCTCATGTTGATTTAGTTAGACAAAGTTCCTATAGACTTCAAAGATTGATAAATAATATTATAGATTTGACAAAGATGGAGTCAGGATTTTACACACTTAAACTTGCAAAATACAATATTGTATCTGTAATAGAAGATTTGTTTATGAATATAGAAGAGTATGCAAGCAGAAAAGATATAAGAATTCTATTTGATACAGAGCTTGAAGAAATCAATGTCTATGTAGACAAGGCTGAAATTGAGAGAATTATACTAAATCTATTATCAAACTGTATTAAATTTACTGATAATGGAGGATGGATATATGTAAACATCTACTATAAAATTGATAAAGTAATAATAAGTGTTAAAGACACTGGTGTTGGTATACCTCAAGATAAATTGGAGTTGATTTTTGAAGAGTTTTCACAAGTTGACAAGACTTTATCTAGAAATACTGAAGGAAGTGGAATAGGACTTGCTATAGTTAAGAACCTAGTAAGTCTTCATGGTGGAGATATAGAAGTAATAAGTGAAGTTAATAAGGGTACAGAATTTTTAATCTCACTGCCAATGAAAAGCTTTAGTAATGAGTATTATACAGAAGATAAGAGAATATACAATCTTCAAGAAAAAATAAAAATAGAATTTTCTGATATATATTATTAGAAAGTTATTAAATTGTAAAAGTAAAATAAAATATTCTATATTTAATAGAGTACATTATAAAAAGCTAGGCTATCATAAAAATAAGTTTTTATGATAGTCTAGCTTTTTTTGATGTTAATTGTATTTTGTATCTATATGTGAGAACATATGATTTCTAGATTACCTTCAAATCCAAAACTTCCAAAGTTATTTGGTAATATAAAATGCATACCTTTCTTTAAATCATACTCTATAGAATTGTGTATCAATTTACCAACTCCATCTAGGATACTGTACAAAGAAAAAGGTGTATTGTGAGTAAAATCACATTTTCCAAAAATATCTAATTTATAGACACTAAAAAATTCATTTGATACAAATGTTGTACATTTAAAGTTTGGTGTTGATACAATTTTATAATCAGTATCAAAATCTGTATGAGGAACATTTGTAACTTCTATTGATTTTTGAACATGAAGTTCACGTTTATTTCCTAAGTTATCAGTTCTATCATAATCATAAACTCTATAAGTAGTATCTGAGTTTTGTTGAGTTTCTAAAATTAATGTTCCCTTACATATAGCATGTATAGTTCCGCTTGGAACATAGAAAAAGTCACCTTTTTTTATATTAACTTTTCTAAGCAGTTTGTCCCATTCGTTATTATTTATCATTTCTATAAATTCTTCACGAGATTTTGCATTGTGACCTATTATAATTTCTGCATCATCAGAACAGTCTATTACATACCAGCATTCTGTTTTACCCAATTCTCCATTTTCGTTTTTTTGAGCATATTCATCATTTGGATGAACTTGAACCGATAAATTGTCATTGGCATCGAGTATTTTTGTAAGCAAAGGGAATTTATCTCCAGGTGTATTACCAAACAATTCTCTATTTTTCTCCCATAATTCAGATAGCTTTTTATTTTTATATTCTCCATTTTCTATCAGACAATCTCCATTTTTATGAGAACTTATAGCCCAACATTCACCTGTTGTAGGTGATTTTATCTCATAGTTAAATTTATCTTTAAGTGCAGTACCACCCCATATTCTATCCATAAAAATAGGCTTTAAAAATAATGGTTCCATAATCTTGTTCCTCCTATGATATTAAATTTATCCTACAAATAATTATATATAAATAGATTATAAAATCAATAGCAAAAAAGTTTTGTCCCTTGAAATGACATAAAGTATAAGGATTTATGAAACAAGATAAACTATGATATATAATATAAAGGTTTAAATTGGAGTGATAATCATGGAGAGATTTAAAGAAGAAAATCAAAAATATAAAAAAGAATTCTTGAAATTGTTGGAGGAATGGGTAAGTATACCTTCCTTTTATGATAAAAATACTGTATCTAAAGATATGCCTTTTGGAAAAGGTGTATATGATGCATTAAAGTGGTTTGAAAATTTAGGTAGAGAAAATAATTTTACTGTTAAAAATATAGATAATCATGCTGTTTATATTGAATATGGAGATGGTAAAGATTATATAGACATATTTGGGCATTGTGATGTTGTAAATCCAGGAGAAGGATGGGATAGTGAGCCATTTAAGCTAGATATTATGGGTGACAAATTAGTTGCTAGAGGTGTTTCCGACAATAAGGGCCCTATGATAGCAAATTTTTTGGCATTAAAAATGATAAAAAGTCTAAATATAGATTTAAAGAGAAAAGTTAGATTAATTGCTGGAGGAAATGAAGAAAGTGGATTTAAGTGCATAAAGCACTATTATAGCAAAGAGCCACATGGTGTATATGGATTTACTCCAGATGCTAAATTTCCTGTATTAAATGGAGAAAAGGGTGGAGCGATAATAAAGCTAATGCTGGATATAGATGATAAATATCTAGATATAAGTGGTGGAATAGAGTTTAATACAATTCCAGACAAAGTGTATATCAAAAATATTGAAAATTTAAGTAATGATTATATAAATTCTGATTTTAATAATGTTTCAATAAGTTTTAATGATGGTAAGTATATTGTGAATGGGAAAGGTGGACACTCATCTAAACCTGAAAAAGCAATAAATCCCATATTAGATACAATTAAAATTTTAGCAGAAAATCTTGATGAAGATTGGGCAAAAGATTTGTACAGGCTAATAAATAAAGATAATATAGATGGAAAACTGTTTGGCTTAAATGTTGAAGGAAAATGTGGAATTCTTTCAATGGTTCCAACAATAATAAATATAAAAGAAGGAAAGCTTGAAGTAATTTTAAGTGTTAGGTATCCTGAAGTATTGACAGTTGAAGAAATAATAGAAAAATTTGATTTGTATATAAAAATAAATAATATTAATAAATTTAAGTTTATTGGGGAAAATTTAAAGCAAGCAAATTATATAGATGAGAATTCGAAACTTGTAAGACGTTTACATGAGATATATGTAAAGTATTCTGGAGACTCAAAAAGTGTTGTTAGAGTAACCAGTGCAGGAAGCTATGCAGCTGAAATGAAGAATTCAGTAATATTTGGGTGTGAATTTCCTGATGGTAGTTTTGGAAATGTTCATAGTGCAAATGAATTTGCCAGTTTAGATAGGTTTATAACTGCGATAGGTATCTATGCGGAGGCAATAGTTACATTATGCAATAATATATAAATACAAAATGTCCCTTATATAGACATATTATATATACAACTAAAATTTTATTTGATATATAATTGAAATCAAAGAGAAGGTGATACAATGATAACTAAGAAACATGCAGTAATAGTAAAAAGTTTAAGCAATAAAGATGGATATATGACATCAAATGAACTAGCTATTAAATTAGATGTATCTACTAAAACTATTAAAAGATATATAGCAGATTTAAATGGTATTTTGAGTAAGTATGATTTAGAAATAGATTCTTCAAGAGGTATAGGATATAAGCTAAGTGGCTCTAAAACCAACATATCAAAAGCTGTAAAAGAAGCAAATAAATATATAAATGGTTTCTTGGATGATTCTGAAGAAGCAAGGATGTCAAATATAATATGTATGCTGATTAACAGAAATTATATGAGTATAGAAGTAATGGCAGAAGAATTAAATCTAAGTATAGCAGCCATAAATAAATTATCTAGTAAGCTTAAAAGAAAACTTGAAAAGTATGACTTAGTTATAAAATCTAAACCTTATTATGGAAGCTATATATATGGTGAAGAAATTAATATAAGACAGTTGATTACTGATTATGCAATAAAGTTGGATGAGAAGAGTAAAATCAAAGTATTTTTGGATGATATCAGTGAAAACGATATAAATTGCATAGAAAGTATTTTAGAAAAGCATTTAAGAGAAAAAGAAACAATAATTTCAGATAAAGACTTTAATCTTTTACTTTCAAAAATAATAGTTTCTGTGTTTAGAAGTAAGAGAGGTCATAGCAAAAATATAAATTTAATAGATACAGGATATAGATTTCATAATTACAGTTTTATAGAAAAGCTTATGAAAGAAATATCTGATAAAGTTGGATTTAAACTTATTGAAGATGAAGTAATTTATATTTCCAATTATTCTGGTGTAATAGCATATAGAGGTGCACAAGGAATAAAAAATGCAAGTGAAATTGAAGAAAGAATAAGTAGCGTTATAAGTAGTGCTCTTCAAGATATACTTCTTATTTCAGGAAGTGACTATACAAAAGATGAAGAGTTTATGATAGCGATATCTGACCATATAAAGAGGTTTTTAAATAGAGCAAAAGCTAATATAAAATCTAATAATCCTCTGCTTCATCAAATAAAAGAGAAATTTCCAATAGCTTTTAACTTAGCTGTGTTTTTATCAAATAAGCTAGAAACTGAATTTAATTTAAAATTAGATGAAGATGAACTTGGATATATAGCTATTCACTTTGCTGCTTCAAATGAAAGAATGAAAAAAAATACAAGTAAGAAAATTTGTATAGTTTGTCATTATGGTATAGGCACAGGTCAGCTTCTTTCTGAAAAATTAAAGCAGAATATAAGTGACTTAAATGTTGTAGGTGTTTATCCATTTAGATATCTTGATATGGCAATAGGTCAAGATGTTGATTTGGTAGTATCAACAGTTGAATTAAAAGGATATGAAAAGCCAGTCTTATATATAGAAAATATATTTGATGATAGCCTAATTGAAAACGTAAACAAAGCCTTTTATGAAAAGGAAGAAAGAAGAAAAATAATAAGTAATATGTTTGATGAAAGAGCTTTTTTCAGTATAAAAGCAAATACAAAAGAAGAAGTTATACTTTCGCTTTCAAACAAGTTAAAAGAAAGAGACTTTATAGAAGAAAGCTCAATAAAAAGTATAATAGATAGAGAAAATATTTCATCAACTGAAATAGGAAATCTAGTAGCTATACCTCACACAATAGTGAAGGGAGATAAAAAATCTATAATCGGAGTTGGAATACTTGAAAATCCAATAATTTGGGATAAGCAAGAAGTTCAACTAGTATTTATGGTATTTTTTAATACTAAAGAAAAACATAATTTTTCAATATTTAAATACCTTTACAATTTTATAAAAGATGAAGGTGGAGTAAGAGGAATTATTAAAATATGTGACTTTAATAAATTAATGGCACTGATAGGTAATTAAGGAGGAAATTAACAATGGGAACAAACATATTTAACAAAGAATATGTATTTTTAAATACTGAGGCTAAGTCTAAGGTTGAGGTTTTAAAATTTATAGCTAAGAAAGCTAAAGAATTAAATTTAACAGAAGATGAAAATCTAGTATACGAAGGCTTAGCAGCTAGAGAAGAGCAATTTACTACAAATTTGGGAGAATCTATAGCAATACCTCATACTAAAAATGATGCAATTGAAAATCCAGCAGTAGTGGTACTAAAGTTTAATGATAATGTTGTTTGGAATGAAGGTGAGGACAATGTCAAATTGGCAATAAGTTTGCTTATGCCAGGAAAAAGTAAAGAAAACATACACCTTAAATTATTATCGTCTCTTTCAAGAAAATTAATAAATAAAGATTTTAAAGATTCTCTTTTAAAGAGTGATAATGTGGAAGAAATCGCTAATTTAATAAATGAAGCTTTAGGTTTATAGATAAATACTAAAGTTAAAATAAAAACAATTAATTAAAGTAAATAGGAGGAATTTAAAATGAATAAAAAATTAGTAGCATTATGTGCTTGTCCAATGGGACTAGCTCACACTTTTATGGCAGCAGAAGCAATAGAGCAAGCTGCAAAGGCATTAGGTTATGAAGCAAAAGTTGAAACTCAAGGTGCAGATGGTGTGCAAAATGAATTAACAAGAGAAGACATATTAGGAGCAACTATGATAATACATGCAGTAGCAATAACACCAGAAGGTATGGAAAGATTTGATGGTTGTGAAGTTTATGAGGTTGAATTACAAGAGGCTATAAAGAATGCAGAAGGTGTTATAAAGGAAATAGAAGAGGATTTAGGAATATAATAAATTTACTGTGGAGGAAATAGAATGGCAATCAAGAAAAAAGTTATAAACAGTTCAGGTGCTTCTACAACAGGAGGCAATAACGCAGGAAAAACTACTCCATCTAATCCAACTCAATCAAAGGGAAATGGAAAATGGAAAGAAATTAGTAAACATATAATGACAGGTATATCATATATGATACCAGTCTTAGTAATGGGTGGACTTATAGGAGCTTTATCTCAATTAATACCATATGCAATATTAGGGCTTGACCCATCTGTAGGTATAGTTGATGCTATGAACTCAGGTGAATTTACAGGATTTAAACTTAGCCTTTTAAACATGGCACAATTAATGTCAAACTTCGGATTTACTCTGTTTGGATTTGCAATACCACTATTTGCAGCATTCTGTGCAAATTCTATAGGTGGAAAAACAGCCCTAATCGCAGGATTTATAGGTGGATATATAGCTAATAAACCTGTAGGTGTACCACAATTCGTAGATGGACAATGGACAGAAGTTGTACCAGTTGCATCAGGATTCTTAGGTGCCATATTAATCGCATTTATAATAGGATATTTTGTAAAATGGTTAAATAAATCTATAAAAGTTTCTCATAACTGGTTAGCTTTTAAAACAACATTTTTAATACCACTAATAGCATCATTAACTTGTATGGTATTGATGATATTTATAATAACTCCATTTGGTGGATTAATTAATGAAAGTATGAAAAACTTCTTAACAGCAGCAGGAGCAGCGGGAGAATATGTATATGCAACAGCTTTAGCAGCAGCTACAGCATTTGACTTAGGTGGGCCAATAAATAAAGCAGCAGGATTCGTTGCACTTGGTTTGACTACAGAAAATGTACTACCAATAACAGCAAGAACAATAGCTATAGTTGTTCCTCCAATTGGATTAGGACTTACAACTTTATTAGATAAAAGATTAGTGGGAAGAAGAGTATATGATAGACAATTCTATCAAGCAGGAAAAACTTCTATATTCCTATCATTTATGGGTATATCAGAGGGAGCAATACCATTTGCACTTGAGAGACCAGGTTTTGTTATACCTTTAAATATCGTAGGAAGTATAATAGGAGCTATTACAGGTATAGTTTTAGGGGCAATTCAGTGGTTCCCAGAGTCAGCTATATGGGCATGGCCTCTAGTAGATAACTTATTTGGATATGTAATAGGTATAGCAGTTGGTGCTATATTCATAGCTGTAGGAAATGTATTTTACAGAAATAAATTAATAAAGGATGGTAAACTTGTTGTAGATTATATTGATTAATTTATAAATTTTACTATCTATAATAACATTGGCTGGTAATATTGATTGAAACAATATTACCAGCCTTACCTATATGATTAATTAAGGGTGGTGAAGATAAAATTATGAATAAAATAGAAAAAATAAGAAAGTATCTTAAAGAGTATAATGTAGATGGAATTCTTATTAATAGTTCTACCAATAAGTTTTATATTGGAAATCTATTTAGTTCATCAGGCTATGTTTTTATAACGAAAGATAAACAATATATAATAGTAGATTTTAGATACTTTGAAGAAGTTAAAAGAAAATCAGATTTATTTGATGTTATATTAATGGATAAAAATAGAACGTATTTTGATATAATTAATGATATTTGCAGAAATCAAAATATAAAAGAAATTGGCTTTGAAGGAAGTGAAGTATCTTTTGACTCATATAAAAGTATGAATAACAAATTAAATGTAACTTTAAAATCAATTGATTTATCTACTTTAAGAAAAGAGAAAGATGAAGATGAAATAAAATATATAAAAAAAGCTTGTGAAATAGTAGATGCTACGTTTTATCATATAATTGACTTTATAAAAGTTGGTATGACTGAAAGACAAGTAGAAAATGAAATTGTAAGATTCATAAAAGAATTAGGCGGACAAAAAGAATCATTCGACACTATAGTTGCATCTGGTTTGAGAGGAGCCTTACCTCATGGAAAAGCTAGTGAAAAAATTATAGAATATGGAGATTTTGTTACATTCGATTTTGGAGCAAAGTATAATAATTATTGTTCAGACATTACTAGAACTATTTGTATGGGAACTACAAATAAAGAACTAGAAAAAATATATAATATAGTAAAGAAAGCTAATGAAGAGTGTATAAAGGTTTTAAAGCCAGGCATGACTGCTGGTGAAATAGATAAGGTTGCAAGAGATATAATTAGTTCATATGGATATGGTGATAATTTTGGACACAATCTGGGTCATGGTGTAGGTATTATGGTTCATGAGTATCCAGCATTAACTTCAGAATCAAATGAAGTATTAAAAGAAGGCATGGTTGTAACTATAGAGCCTGGTATATATGTGCCAGAACTTGGAGGAGTAAGAATTGAAGATGATGTACTTATAACTCAAGATGGGTGTATGAGATTGACTGTATCTACCAAAGATTTAATAGTTGTAAATTAAAAATAAATTGTAGCTAAGTATTTTTATAATAATAAGAAAAGACGAGGTAAATTTAAATGTATAATTTTGATGATAGACCAGATAGAGTAAGTGAAAAGTGTAGAAAGTGGGATTTAAATATTATAAGAGATAAATTTGGAGATATTAAAGAAGATTTTGTACCAATGTGGATTGCTGATATGGATTTTAAAATACCAACAGAAATAGAAAGTAAATTTATTGAAGCTGTAAAAAGAGGTGTATTTGGATATACATACTGTTATGATGAATTTTATGATTCAGTTATTGGGTGGCAAAATGATATGCATAAAGTAAATGTAGAAAGAGAATGGATTACATTGACTTATGGAACTGTGTCAACACTTCACTATGTAGTACAAGCTTTTTGTAAAAAAGGAGATAGTATAATATTAAATACACCAGTTTATGACCCATTTGAATCATCAGCTAAAAAGCAGGGTGTAAATGTAGTTTGTAATACATTAGATGTGATAAATGATAGATATTATATAAATTTTGATAGATTAGAATGTCAAATTAAAGAAAATAAACCTAAGTTAATGATGTTTTGTACACCACATAATCCATCAGGAAGAATTTGGTCAATTGAAGAAATGACGAAAGTAGCAACTATATGTAAAGAAAACAATGTTATTTTAGTTGCAGATGAAGTACATGCAGAGCATATTCATTATGGCGAATTTAATTCTATTCTTAAGCTTGAAAGAGAACTTTTAGAAAATATTATCCTATTGACATCACCAAATAAAGGGTTTAATCTTGGAGGATTAAAGACCTCTTATTCAATAGTTATAAATAAGGATATAAGAGATACTTTTAGAAAGAAACTAAAACAAAATTCTATAACTTCTCCAAATGTATTTGGAATAATAGGATTAATAACAGCTTATGATGAATGTAGAGAGTGGTTAAGGAACGTAAATGAGTATATAAAATCAAATTATGAACTTTTAGAGAATTGGGTAAATAAATATGAGAAGATTAAACTAATGAAGATGGAATCGTCTTATTTGGCTTGGATGGACATAAGCAATCTAGGACTAAGTGCAAGTGAATTTACAGATAGGTTAGCTGTCAATACAGGAGTGCTAATAGAAGATGGAAGTCACTTTGTAAAAGATGGAGAAAAGTATGTTAGGATAAATTTAGGAACTCAAAAAGAAAATGTAATTGAGGCATTAAATAGAATGGATTTGTTTGTAAAGTCGTTATAAAAAGTTAGTTGAGTTATTTATTAAAAATAAAAAAATGTAGGTTGTTTCAAAGATGTACTAAAAAAGATTAAAAAATAAGGTTTATAGACATCAAGATGTAATTCAATTATAAAATTAAATATGTTTAATGATAGGCATTTCTAATGAAATGTCTATTTTTATATATATTTTGTAAAGTTTCCTTTACAAAAATAAAAGCAAGTGGTATATTATAAATGTAAAGGAAACTTTACAAAAAGGAGGCAATCTTTTTGAAAAATCGTGTAGAGGATTTAAGAAAGAAAAAAGGTCTTAATCAAGAAGATTTTGCAAAAATTCTTAAGGTTTCAAGGCAGACGATTAGTTCTATTGAAAATGGAAAATATAATCCATCTTTAGAACTTGCATTTCAAATATCTGATTTTTTTGAAATGTCGATTGAAGAAATATTTTTATGGAAGGAGAAATAGTTCATGGAAAAGAAAAATTTAAGAATAGGAATTGTATTTGTAGTTTTAGGTGTTATTTTCTTGTTTCTTTGTTTAATGAATGGTGATAAGTTAGGTTCTTTGTTTGCTGGACTAGCAGGAGGCTTTGGATTTGGTGGAATTTCTGCCATTTATCGTTACTTTTACTGGAATAAGCATAAAGAAGAATACAAAGAAAAGCTCGAAATAGAAAACATTAATCTTCATGATGAAAGAAATGTTATGTATAGAGATAAAGCAGGAAGATATGCTTACATTGTATGTATGATAATAATTCCTATATCTGCTTTTGTTTTCTCTGTACTAAATGCATTAGATATATACAACTCATTGGTAATAATCAGATATTTATTTGTTTTGTGGATTGTTTTATATGTTGTAGGAGTTATTTATTATCGAAAGTTAAAGCGTAATGGGTAGTGTTTTATACAAATCAAGCTATAAATATGGTATATACATAAGTACAATTTGTTTTAGACTACTTAGTATATACCATATTTTATATAAAACTTAAATTTACATTAGTTATATTAGAGTTATTTAAATTTGTATGTATAAATTTGTATGCATAATAGATATAGTTATTATTTAAACTCATTATTTATTGAACTTTTTAATAGAAAAAGCTTTGTCTGTAAGTTTAAAATTATTTTGTATGCCATTAGTTAAATATACTTTTTTATCTTTGGTTATAAATATAGCATCTACATTATCAATACTATTAATTAAATCCATACCTTTTTCAAGTCCAAGTCCAAATGTAGAAGTGGATAAAGCATCACAATTAATAGATTTATCAGAGATTATTGTAACACTGCTTAAGTTGTTTTCAAAAGGGTATCCTGTAAATGGATTTAACATATGGTGATATATTTTACCATCTTTTTCTATAAATCTCTCATAAATTCCAGATGTAACAACAGATTTATTTGTAGTTTCTATATTCCCTATAGATTCTCCATTTTTGCTAGTTGGGTCTTGAATACCAATTTTAAAAGGTTTGTTATTTTTGCTATCTTCTAAAGTAAATATATTACCTCCCAAGTTTACTAAAGCTTTTTTTATACCTTCTGATTTCAAATAGCCTACGATTTTATCAGCAGCATATCCTTTAGCTATTGCCCCTAAATCAATTTTCATATCTTCTTTAGCTAACTTTATAGATTTATTTTTTTCATCTAATATAATATTTTTGTAATCAATGAGCGGCAGAAGTTCGTTTATCTCAGAGTCATTTGGGACTTTAGCCTTGTCTGTTCCAATTGCCCATAGATTGGATAGTGGACCAACTGTTATATCAAAGTATCCATTTGACAACTTAGAGTATTCTATAGCCTCTTGTACAACAAAAAATGTATCATCAGAAACTTTGACAAAATCTTTACCAGCATTATCATTTATTTTAGAAACATCGCTTCCTGGTATATGGGTACTCATCTTGTTATCAATATATCTTAAAATTGAATCACATTCATTTAAAATTTTATCACTTTTTGATTCTTTTATATTAAATATAGTAACTTCATTTACTGTACCAAGGTAATAGCTTGTCTTACTATATTTAGTATTTTGACTTGAACTCCTAAAAAATGAAAATAAAATTAATGCTAAAATCAATATCACAAAAATAAATGTGATTTTTTTCTTATTCATGGTATATTCCTCCTATGAAATTGTGTTATTATCTTATTATAGCATAATTTCATAGGAGGACAAAAAATGAAGAAAAAAGACATTCTTCTTATTTTAGGTGTTTTGATTGTTATCACAGCATGTTATGGAATAATAAATGTTATAAATTCTAAAAATGCTGGAAGTATTGAAATTTATGTAGATAATAAATTGTATAAGACTGTTTCAATAAATGCCAAAGAAGAATTTAAAATAGAAAATAGAGGAGGGTACAATATAGTTAAAATTCATGACAAAGGTGTGGAGATAATAGATGCTTCATGTCCTGATAAGGTGTGTGTACATACAGGTTTTATAAACAAACCAAGTCAAAGTATAGTTTGTATACCTAACAGAGTGAGCATAAAAATAAATACTAATGAAAAGAATGACAATCAAGAGGACATAATTTCTAAATAAAACAATAAATAAAAATAGCTGAAAGGAATTGGTGATAACTATGGTTAATTTAGGAAACGATTGGAATGAATTATTAAAGGAAGAATTTGAAAAAGAATATTATTTAAATTTAAGAAAATTCCTTATAGATGAATATAAGACACGTCAAATTTTTCCTAATATGCATAACATATATGAAGCTTTAAAACACACTTCATATAAAGATACAAAAGTTTTAATACTAGGACAAGACCCCTATCATGGAGATAATCAAGCTCATGGTTTAGCTTTTTCAGTTCAACCACAAGTAAAAACTCCACCATCTCTATTAAATATGTACAAAGAGTTGAAAGAAGATTTAGGATGCTTTATACCTAATAATGGATACTTAATGCCTTGGGCAGACCAAGGTGTGTTACTTTTAAATACAGCACTTACTGTTAGAGCACATGAAGCCAATTCTCATAAAAATAAAGGGTGGGAAATTTTCACAGATAGAGTGATTTCTATTTTAAGTGACCGTGAAGACCCAGTAATTTTTGTACTGTGGGGAAGTAATGCGCGTAAAAAAGTAGAATTGATTGATACAAGTAAGCATTATATTTTGGAAGCACCTCATCCAAGTCCATTATCAGCAAGTAAAGGTTTTTTTGGATGTAAGCACTTCTCTAAGATAAATGAAATTCTCGAAAAGCTAGGAAAAGAACCTATCAATTGGCAGATAGAAAATATATAAAGATAAAAGGTAACAAAATGATAACAAAACAACAATAAACAATGACATTGTTGTAACTAATAGAAATATGCTTCAATAGTTGAAAATACTATGTATGCATATTTCTATTTTTTTGTCAAGTTGACAACTCTTGAAAAAATAGTTACAATTTAGTTACACAAAAAACAAAAAAGAAATTTACGAAGCAGAAGATTACGAAGCAAAATATATAGTGTAAAAAATTTGAGGGAGGAAATTTTATATGAATTTAAAGAAATTGAGTAATGTTAAAGTCTCGGCAATGGCGGTTGTTTTATCAGTTGGAATTTTATCTGGATACTCTGCACTTAATAAACAAGTAACATTAGTAGTAAAAGGAGAAGAAAGAACTGTATCTACATTTAGTTCTAATGTAGGAGACCTTTTGGAAGCCCAAAACATTAGCTATGATGGAAATGATATAGTTAGTTTGGATGTAAATTCAAAGTTATCTAATGGAGATAAAATAGAAGTAATTGATGTTAAGGAAAAAACAGTTGTAGAGACTAAAGACATTCCGTTTGAAGTTACAGTTGTTGAAGATAACTCTTTGTCAAAAGGAGATTCTAAAGTTAAAGAAGAAGGAAAATCTGGTAAAAGTGAATTAGTATATAAAGAAACTTATCACAATGGCAAGAAAGTAGAAAAGGAATTTGTGAAAAAAGTTGTTACATCTGAGCCAGTTAATAAAGTTGTAAATAAAGGAACAAAAGTAGAAATGCAAGTAGCTTCATCAAGGGGAGAAAGTTCAAGAAGGATGGCTTCATCTTCTTCAAGTAGTAGCAGTAGTAACAATGGTAGAAGTATGAGAGTTGTAGCAACTGCATATTCTGGTCATAGTATAACTGCAACAGGAACAAAGCCTAAGTGGGGAACAATAGCTGTAGACCCTAAGGTTATACCATATGGAACGAAAGTATATATACCTCAATTTGATATGGTATTTACTGCTGAAGACTGTGGTGGTGCGATAAAAGGAAATAAAATTGATATATTTATGAATGACTCAAAGACAGTTTATAATTGGGGAAGAAAAACTATAGATATACGTATATTAAAATAATTAAATAATTTATATTTATACTGGAAATTGTATTTTGATTAAATAGAGGAAAAATTCTTTATAGATAATTAAAATATGGTTTCCAGTTTTTAAGTTTATAAATATAGTTATAAATATAATAAGAAGATATATAAATATTAATTGCTATAGATAAAAACTATTTAAAATATGATTTGCTATCAAATTAATCTATAAAAATTGTTGCAAAGAGTCAAAATATATGATATTATAGATTTCGTTGAGAAACGTTTCGTTATGGGAGTGGATGGGTGCCGGTGTGCCCTCTAGTCTTCAAAACTAGTATGAGGGGTTAAGAGCCTCTTAGGTGGGTTCGATTCCCACGCATTCCCGCCAGTATAAAAGGTATCTTTTAATATTAAAAGATACCTTTTTAAATTTAAAAATTATTTTGAGATAATTTAGTTTTAGTAATATATAATATCTAGTATTATATAATGTAAATTTTCTAATACTAATATTAGGTATATAAAAGTCTAGGAGAGTGGAAAAATGGAAAATAACTTTACAACGAGAACTAGTTTTCTAGTTGGAGATGATGGTATAGAAAAACTTAAAAATTCAAATGTAATAGTATTTGGAGTTGGAGGAGTAGGTAGTTTTACTGTTGAAGCTTTAGCAAGAGCTGGAGTGGGTAATCTCACTATTGTTGATTTTGATGATGTAGATATAACAAATATAAATAGACAAATACCAGCATTACATTCAACTGTGGGAAAATATAAAGTCGATGTTATGGAAGAAAGAATTTTAGATATAAATCCTAATATTAATATAAAAAAAATAAGAAATCTTTATAATAAAGATACTAGTAGTGAAATACTAACAGAAAGATATGATTATGTTGTGGATGCAATAGATATGGTAAGCTCGAAGATACATTTAATTGAAACATGTGAAAAAAGAGGTTTAAAAATAATAAGTTCTATGGGTATGGGAAATAAATTGGACCCAACTAAAATAGTTGTTACTGATATACACAAAACAAGTACTTGTCCTTTAGCTAAAGTCATGAGAAAAGAGCTTAGAGATAGAGGAATTAAAAAATTAAAGGTGGTATATTCAACTGAACAACCAATAGAACTTAAAAAGAAAGTCATGAATGGTAAAAAGGTAACACCAGGTAGTGTATCATTTGTGCCATCTGTTGGAGGTCTAGTAATTGCATCTGTAATAGTTAATGAATTATTAGGGTAATAATGCTAAATATTTTATCTATAAATTTTATGGACATATTTTAAAGGCTAAAAGCATCAATATAAAACCATTTTATGTTGATACTTTTAGCCTAGTTCTGTTATGTAGTTACAGTTTTATTTCTTATGTTAAGTGTCTATTTTATATTTGTGTTTTGTAAATATCATTTTACCATCACTATAAAAAACAATATCACCTATTTTATCTGTCCTATAAATTGATATATTGTTTTGTTTTAAATTATTGATAACTTCCTTATGAGGATGTCCATATTGATTTTTATATCCACACGATATTGCGGCTATATCTGGATGAATTTTTTCAATAAATTCTAAAGTAGTTGATGAATTGCTTCCATGATGACCGATTTTTATAAAATTGATGTTATCTAATTTAAAATAATGTAAAATTTCTTTTTCAATTGCTTCTTCAGCATCGCCCATAAATAAAAATGAGGTGTCATTAAAATTTAATTTAAAAACTATTGAGTTTAAATTAGGTTCTTCCTGTATATATGAAGGACTTAATACATATATATTTATATTGTTATCGATATTTAAAACATCATCTCTGTATAGATACTGTATAGATAGGTTTTTATCATTACAAGAACTTATTAGATTTTGATAAGCTTCACTTTCTGTTGATTGTTCAGGCATATAGATGGAGTTTACATTAAATTTTTTTATGACATTATCAAGACTTCCTATATGGTCTGAATCTGGATGCGTAGCTATTATTATATCAATGGTTTTTATTCTTTTTTGTTTCAAGTAACTAGTAACTATATTTCCACTATCTTCATCACCTCCATCAATTAATATATTTTTCTTTGTAGGTGTTTGAACTAAAAGACTATCACCTTGTCCAACATCTATCATATGTATAGATAGTAGAGATTTTTTGTCACAAGCACTTAAAAGTGATATTATAATAAGTATTAATAAAAAAATTTTATTTCTCAATAAAAAATCACTCCAGTCATTACATGTTTATATAATTTTATGATGGGTAATATAAGATATATGGGAACTATCCTATTTTATATTTTAGACAATATAAGTGAAATTAATACCATAACTAAATTGGAGTTTTTATAGATACAAAATAAAATTTTAAAAAATTAAGCAATAAAAAGGTAGGAGGATTTTATGTTTTTCAAAGATATTGAACTAAATTCAAAAAAGGAGCTAGACCCTTATTTTGATTTAGTAGATTATGAAGCTTGTGAGTACTGTTTTAGTACTTTATATATGTGGCAACATGTTTATAAGACAGGATACTATATAGGTGAAGATTTTGCTGTTTTAGTTGGTGAATATGAAGGAGATAGTTTCTCAATATTACCACTTGCTAAAAAAGACAAACTTCCAGAAGTTGTAGATTTTGTACTTGAGTATTTTTCACATAACAACAAAAAAATATACTTAAGAGGTATTACTACTGAAGTGGTAGAATTTTTAAAAGAAAAATACCCAAATAGATTTGAGTATATAGAAGAAAGAGATTTATTTGATTATATCTATGATGCAGAAAGTTTAAGAACGCTAGCAGGTAAAAAGAATCAAAAGAAGAGAAATCATATAAATTATTTCTTAAAAGAATATGCAGGTAGATATGAAGCAAGATTATTAGATAAAGAAAACTTCAATGAATGTTTAGTATTAATGAAAGAATGGGAAAGTAACAAAGAAGAAAATAACGAATTTGATGAAAGTATGGATGATGAATTAGTTGGTATCAAAAAGATATTTAACAATTATGATATTTTAAAAGATAAAGTAAAAGTATTTGGTGTATATGTGGATGGAAAATTAGAAGCATTTAGTATCGGAGAGCTTTTAAATAAAAACATGGCATTAATTCATATAGAAAAAGCCAATCCAGATATAAGAGGTTTATATCCATTTATAAACCAACAATTTTTAGTAAGTGAATTTAAAGATGTTGAGTTTGTAAATAGAGAAGAAGACTTAGGTATTGAAGGTCTGAGAAAAGCTAAACTTTCTTACCACCCTTGTAGATTTGTTGAAAAGTACAGTGTTAGGGAGGCTTAATAAACTATATGGAGATTAGGTATGCTAAAGAAGAAGAAATAGAAAGTATAAAAGAAATATGGAGTTATTGCTTTAATGATAGTGAAAGTTTTATGAAATACTATTTTAATGATAAATATAAATATGAAAATACTGTAATAGCTTTAGATGAAGGAAAAATTGTTTCCTCTCTTCAGCTAAACCAGTATAAATTAAGTTTAAATAGTAAGGTATACAATACATCGTATGTAGTAGGGGTTTCCACACTTCCTGAGGGGAGAGGAACTGGCTATATGAGTAAAGTTATTAAATTTACTTTAAATGAGTTGTATAAGAAAGGACAACTAGTATCTATATTAATGCCAATTGATTATAGACTTTATAGAAGGTTTGGATATGAGCATTGTTATGACCAAATTGAATATACTATCAAAACAGATGATTTAAAAACTTTCAAGGCAAATGGAAAAATGATAAAAGCTAATTTATCACAAATTGATGATTTAATTAAAATAGATAAAGTATTTTTAAATGAGGTTAATGGTAATGTGTTAAAAGATGAACATTATTATGAAAACTTATTTAAAGAAATCCAAAGTGAAGATGGACATTTATATATCCATGAAGATAGTGAAAAAGATGGATATGTAATTTATTTTCTTCAAGGAGATAAAATGTTTGTCAGAGAGCTATTTTATAAAAACATAGATGCTCTTAAATCAATGCTTAAATTTATATATAATCACAATACTCAATGTAAGATAGTTACTATAGCTACTCCTATGATAGATAAGATAAGGTTTATATTAGACAATCCTAAAGACTGTGAGATAAAAATAAAACCTTTTATGATGGGAAGAGTTATAAATGTAAAGCAATTTATTGAAGATATAGATATTGATAAGGATATTAATGGCTCTATAAAATTATATATAGAAGATAAATATATAGAAGAGAATAATGGACTATTCAAAATATCTATACAAAATAAAAAAGTAATGTTAGAAAAATTAAATAAAGAATGTACAGATGAGCTTCAAGAGTGTTTTGATATTAAATTAGATATAAATGCTTTAACACAATTGGCATTTTCTTATATAGACATTGAAGAAGCACTTTTATTAAATAATATAAAGGGTATTTCAAAAAAAACAATAGAAATACTTAATTGCATTTTTTCTAAAAAAGATAATTATATAAATGAATATATATAGAAGTGAAAATACGTCAAAAGATTTTAATAAATCTTTTGACGTATTCTTTTGTTTATAGAATAATTTCTTTTGTTTAAAAAATATTTATTTGAAAATAATCTAAATAATATGTTTTCTAGAGGAGTGATTATGATTCAAATAAGAAGACCTTTACTAATTATATTAATATTTGTGATAGCTGTATCTTTTATTATCACAAATAAGAAGAAAGAGGATGAAAAATTTAATGATAAGATAATAACTATACAAGGAACAGTTAAAGGAAGATTTGAAAAGCCTAGATATAATCAGTATAAAGTAGGCGCTTTCTTAATAAATGATTACACAAGAACTAAAAATTTGAAAATTGGTCAGAAAGTTAATATTACAGGCAAATTTAAAAGTTTAGCTAAAATGAAATATGAAGATTTTGATTATGGAAGGTATATAAAAAGCACTGGATATAAAGGTATAATATATATAAATAGCTATAAAATTATTGGTAAGAATAAAATATATGACTTAATAGGTAAAGTAAAGTTTTACATAAATAAAACGTATAGATATTTATATAAGAAAAATTCGGATTTTATAAATTCTATATTGTTAGCAGAAGTTGAAAATCTGACAGATGAGCAAAAAGAAATGTTCACCAGAACAGGAACTAGCCATGTAATATCTATATCTGGTCTTCATACAGGCATACTATGTGTTGTAATTGCTTTTTTATTAAGAGGTATAAATAAATTGTATAAATTATTAATATTGTCGATTTTTATATCTTTATATTGTATAATGGTAGGTGCGTCTCCATCTATAATTAGGTCTATAACATTTGTTATGGTTTTCTATTTATCAGTCTTTATTAATAGAAAAAAGGATGGAATATCAACACTGTCTCTAATAGGGATAGTTTTAATTATAAATAACCCCTATGTTATATATAATGTAAGTTTTCAATTATCTTTTTTAGCTACATTCTCTATACTAATATTTTACAATAAAATAAATAGTATTATAAAATTAAGTATGGTATCATTGACAATATCGTCAAATATATTAACCTTGCCTATAATATATTATACATTTAAAGGTATACCATTGGTTTCAATCATAGGAAATTTAATCATAGTACCATTTATAGGTATAATAATGTATTTGAGTATTGCAAGTTTAATAATATTTAAAATAAGTGTAGTAATAGCTAAAATAATAGCTTTATTTAACAGTACATTGATAGAAATCATATTTTTTTTACTAGAGAAACTCAGCAATTTAAATTTTACATATATTGATATAGATAACCCTAAACTTTATATTGTAGTGATTTATTACATAGGAGTATTTTTTTACATATTTTACATAGAAGGAAAAGAGATAAAGGAGCAAGAAAATGGATTACAAGGATATTATAAGGAATATAAAAGATAAAAAACTTGAGAAAATGTATCTTTTTTATGGCAGAGAGTATTATTTAATAGAAAATGCAATAAAAGTCTTTAAAGAGAATTTAAACGAAGGAATGCTCGATTTTAACTTAGATATAATAGATGGAAAGGAAATAGTCTTAAATCAGCTTATAAGCTCTATAGAGACACTTCCTTTTATGGATGATAGAAAAATAGTAATAGTAAAAGACTTTGAGTTACTAAAAGGAAAGAAAAAGAATTTTACAGATAGTGACGAAAAATACTTGATAGAGCATTTAGATAATACTCCAGACACTACTACCATAGTTTTTGTTGTATACGGAGATATTGACAAAAGAAAATCTTTAGTTAAAAAGATAAGTAATAATGGAATTGTTTTTAACTGTGACAAGCTTTCTGATATGGACTTATTTAAGTGGATAAAAAAATCTTTTGCTCTAAATGAAGTTATAATAGAAAACTCTCAGATAATGTATTTTATTGAACAAGAAGGATATAGAGATAAAAGTAGTGAAAAGACTTTATCAGACTTAGAAAACGAGATAAATAAAATTAGCTCATTTGTTGGAAAGGGAAATAGTGTAACTAATGATATAATAGATAAATTATCTCCTAAAAAGGTTGAAAATGATATATTTAAGTTAATTGATTATATTGGAGAGCAAAGTGCTTCTAATGCAATGAAAATATTGAATGATATGATACAGGAGGGCGAATCTGTTTTAGGTATATTTTCTATGATAGCTAGACAGTTTAAAATAGTTATGCAAGTAAGACAATTACAATTAGAGGGATACTCAGCAAAACTTATAGCAGATAAATTAAAAATTCATCAATTTGTAATAGGAAAAGCATTAAAGCAGGCTAAGAACTTTTCTGATGATATAATCATAGAAATTTTAAACTATATATTAGAAAGTGATTATAAAATAAAAACAGGTCTTATAAGGGATACCTTAGCAGTAGAAATGTTGGTTAGTAGATACTGTAAAAGACAAGCAGTGTAAAAAAATTATACATTAATAAAAAATAAATAGCAAGATATGTTATAGTTCAAAGTACAAGTAGGCTAGATTGAGTCTAAGAGTATATAATCTACTATAATATGTCTAACTATTTATTTTTTATTGTATAAATTTCCAAAATAAAAAACCCCTACATAGGGGTTATTATATATAAGAAATATAAACTGGTAATTAAGCGTTCATACCGTTTAACTTTTGAGCTAATTTAGCTACTTTTCTAGCTGCAGCATTCTTATGTATAGTTCCTTTAGAAGCTACTTGGTATATTCTTTTTTGAGCGTATTGGAACTTAACAACAGCATCCTCTCTGTTTCCAGCTGCAACAGCATCTTCGAATCTTCTTATTGCAGTTTTTATTTGAGATTTTCTAACTCTATTTAAAGCAGTTTTCTTTTCGATAACACTTATTCTTTTCTTAGCTGATTTTATATTTGCCACCGTGTTCACCTCCCTGTATTTTTTTCTCATATTCATCGTCAACATATTAGATTTTAACAGAAATAAATCTAAAAATCAAGGATTATTATTTATATATTTTAATAATGTTTTTTGTTTTGATTTTTTAGACTATAAATTATGTATAAATAATTTGAAATATTTTGTTTTTATGTTGATATATTTTGTTCTTTAAATATTTTAATAGATACAATTTAATATTTTATTTTTGTAACATATATCTTGAAATAATACAAATTATTAACATACATTTTGATAGTATTTCCAATAATTATAAGATAATACAAGAAATTACTCATTTTTATGGACTTAGTAATAAATTTTATAAAAATATGAATTTATATGGTTAATATGAAAGTTTTTCTATTAATTAAAGGTAATTTTTTTATTGTTGCAGATAAGCAGAACTATACTATCGCTATTTTTATTACTGTTGACTGTTTAATAGTTTTATATCATACTCTTGCATAGTCTAAAAAATTAGACTATAATAATTTTATGGATTAAAGAAAGGATTGATAAAGTGGATACAACAAAACTAATTTTAAATCCAGCTAGACTCCGAATTTTACAGTATATCAGAATTCATGGTAGTGTTCGTACATCTGATATTGTGAAGTATCTAAGTGATATTCCTCGTGCAACAGTTTACCACCATGTTAAAATTTTGGAAGATAACAATATGATTGAAGTAGTTAAAGAAAATCGTGTACGTGGTACAATTGAAAAAATTTATTCATTAAAGGAATATGCTTTGGATATGGAAGTAGATGCATCTGTTTCACTCTCTACAGCATTTCATATGGGTTTGATGCAAGAAATGAATGAGTATTTTAGTTTGAAAAATCAAGCCCATAAGAAAGACAATGTATTTTTCACTTCAGCATTGTTATATATAACTGATAGAGAATATGAAAATCTTCTTCAAAGTATAGTTGATTTATTAAAGCCATACATAGACCAAGAACCCAAATCAGATTTAAAACTCCGAAAACTCTCAATTATATCTTCTCCACCTGCAAAAAATGATGAGAAGAAGAAATAACAAACATTTTGTTTTTATAAGGAGGTATTATATATGAACTTTCATGAATTTGGGAATAAAAACAATCCACATATCATGCTGATTCATGGAGGTGGGAATGCATGGTGGAATTATTTACGACAAGCACGAGTATTGTCTGAATACTATCATGTAATACTTCCTACACTGGATGGTCATGGAGAAGAATACAAGACTGCATATATTTCTACAGAGGATACAGCAGATAAATTGATGAAATATATAGATGAAAAGTGTGGTGGTCATCTTTTTTCTCTGTGTGGAGTATCTCTTGGTGGACAGATTGTTATAGAGATTTTATCTCGAAAACCAGATATTACTGAAAAGGCAATTATTGATGGCAGTATTTGCTATCCTAGACCCAATATGGCACGAGCTTGTATGATGTCGATTCGATTTTTTAGAGGGCTTTTATTTAGTGAAAAAGCTTGTAGATTTCAAATTGCTATGATGTCAAAATTATTTCCAAAAAACATGCAATATCCAGATGAAATTAAGAACTATTATATGAAAGATATGCCACATGTCAGAAAAGAAACACTCTATGCTATGTATCGTACTTATATGATGAAGTACACACTTAAGGAGAGTTTAAGAGAAACTACAGCACAAGTGATGTATTGGTATGGTGAAAAGGAAATGAAATGTGTAAAAAACTCTGCAAAGATATTTCAGTCTTATGTACCTTCTTGTAAAATTTATGAAGCTAAGGGATATAATCATGGTTATCTAGCTATTTATTTGCCAAATGAGTGGTTGGAGATTGCTGAACCATTTTTTCAACAGAATGAAATGATATAGAAATTATAAAGTTATTTTGATAAAAAAGAAATGTATAATGAATGAAAATTTGACAGGAATTTGATAATATGAAATTGATAAATAGATTAAAAGGTAGCACCTATATAAATAGTTGCTACCTTTTTATATTTGTAAATAGATGATAGTTAAGGAAGTTTACTGACTATTTACTGACCAAACTCAATTTTCTTACATTGAAAGCCTTAATTTTACTTGTTTTAAATAAATTTATAGTTTTTTGTTATAAAATACTAAATTTTGTTAACAATTATAATTAGCATTTAATTTATACTGGAGGTTTATATGATTAATGTAAGAACAGATTTGGCTTTAGAAGCTAGTGAAATGTGTGAAAAATCTCAAGAAGGAAGTAGTATTCCTGGGGTGGAAATAGAAACTAAAGAATTAGAAAATTGTGTTGTAACAAAAGTTGAAGTAATAGATGAACAAGGTTCAGAGATAATGAACAAAGATATAGGAAAGTATATAACCCTAGAAAGTAATCTTATGAAGTTTGATGATGATGAGTCAAGAGAAGAGATGATAAATTATCTAAAAGATGAATTAGTAGATGTATTTGGACAAGACAAAAATAAAAAGACACTAGTAATTGGTCTTGGAAATAGAAATATTACTTCTGATGCATTGGGTCCCAAAAGTGTATCTAAAACACTAGTAACTAGACATCTCTTTAAAAATTACAACAAGGATTATGATGATGATTTTACTGAGGTATCAGCTCTAAGTCCAGGGGTTATGGGTGTTACTGGGATAGAAACTAGTGAAGTAGTGAAGTCACTAGTTGAGAAAGTTAAGCCAGATAGAGTAGTAGCAATAGATGCACTAGCATCAAGAAAAATGGAAAGAGTAAACTCTACTATACAAATATCAACAGCAGGAATATCACCTGGTGGAGGTGTTGGTAATACAAGAAAATCTCTCACTAAAGAAACCTTAGGAGTGGATGTTATTGCAATAGGAGTTCCAACTGTGGTTGACGCAGCAACTCTTACTATAGATGTTTTGGATATGGCAATAGATAATTTAATATCTCAATCAGAAGAAACAGAAAGTTTTTATAATATGTTGAAAAAACTTAAAGAGGAAGAAAAATATCATCTAATAAAAGATTCATTAGATCCATATGATAAGAACTTAATCGTAACACCAAAAGATATAGATGATACAATTGAAAATCTATCTATAATAATAAGTGAAGGTCTGAATAGGTCTTTACATCCAGGTAGATTGTAAAATAAGGAGGAGCAAATATGTTTAAAAAATGCATTAAAGTAGTAACCTTGACTTTTATATTAGCATGCATTTTACCAGGAAAATCATTGGCTTTAAATCAAGATGACTTTTTAAAGTTTTTAGTAAATTCATCTTATCCAGAAGCTAAAGTCGAAGGAAATAATACAGAAAATAAAAAGAGTGATAAAAATAAAGAAGCAAGTAAAGAAAGTAAAGATGAAAATAAAAAATCTGAGGATGTAAGTAAGTCCGACAATAAGAAAGAAAGCGAAAAAGAATATATAAAACTTTATGTTGGTAAAGAAAATGTTCCAGATATTGAGTCAAAAAACTCAGATACAACTGAAACTAGTACTGCGTCTAGTGCAGAGTATAAAGATGACTTAAGAGTGACTAAAGAAAATCCAAGAATTTTGATATATCATACTCATGGGTGTGAAACTTATTCAAACTCACCTGATGGAAATTATCATTCAAGAGATAAGAAAAATTCAGTAATGGAAGTAGGAAATGCATTAACTAGTGCTTTAGACAGTAAGGGATGGGGTGTAGTCCATACTACTAAATACCATGACTATCCATCTTATAATAACTCTTATGCAAGTAGTTTAAAAACAATAAAAAGTATACTCCCTAAATATAATACAGTGGACATAGCAATAGATTTACATAGGGATGCTAGGGATTTAACTAATCCAGCCACTAAAGAAAAAGACCATTTGAAATATACAACTATGATAAATGGAGAGAGAGTATCTAAATTCTTCTTTGTTGTAGGAGGAAAAAATGAAAATAAAGCACAACTTAGAGCTTTAGCAGATGATATAACTGCTTTTGCTGAAAAGAAATATCCAGGCTTGGTGTCTCCAATAGTAGAAAAAGACTATGCTAGATTTAATCAATTTGCAGTTAAAAATCACATGTTAATAGAAATTGGAAATAATGCAACGAGTATAGAAGAATCTAAGGCTACTACAAAGTATCTTGCTGAAATTTTAGATGAATATTTTAAACAAAAAAATTAGATTGTTTAGTGTAATTAGGAGCATGTTGAATGAGCCGATTAGAAAGAAATATAGAAGGTAAAAGTAAACAAAGAAAATATAAGTATATTATGAGAATTATATTTTTAGTTATTATGATTATAGGTACATCCATTTGTGTATTTATAGTTGATAGTAATGCTAAAAGTATGTTGGGAATAAAACAACATAATTATTTCTCAAGTATTAAATTTGATATTACAAAGTTTGATATACCAAAGATTGACATACCAGATTTTGATATACACAAAATCGTTGAAAAATTTAATAAGTAGGAAATAAGTGAATAAGGTTTATTGATTAAAATAAGCCTTATTTTAGTTATGTATCTTTAATTGTATAAAATAAAAACACATTAACTATATTTTATAGGATTTACTTTAAGTTTATGATATTATATAATATTTAGTGTTAGACTTGATAATCCACATATAATGTGGATAATTTTGTTTAATGCCAATTAGTTTATATTCAAAAATTTAAAATTTGATATATAAAAAGTTTTTATATAATATAAAATGATAACTATAAGAATAATCAAGAGGAGGGAATTTAAGGTGGACAATAAACAAAGTAGAACTAGAAATTTTAGTATAATTGCACATATAGACCATGGAAAGTCTACCTTAGCTGATAGATTAATACAACAAACGGGGCTTGTCAGTGAAAGAGACATGAAGAGTCAATTACTTGATAACATGGATCTTGAAAGAGAAAGAGGAATCACTATAAAGCTTCAAAATATAAGATTAATGTATAAGGCGAAGGATGGAAATGAATATTATTTAAATCTTATAGATACACCAGGACATGTAGACTTCAATTACGAGGTATCAAGAAGTTTAGTAGCATGTGAGGGAGCATTATTGGTAGTCGATGCAGCACAAGGTGTTGAGGCACAGACTTTAGCTAATGTGTATCTTGCAATAGACCAAGATTTAGAAATATTACCAATAATAAATAAAATAGATTTACCAAGTGCAAGACCAGATGAAGTAAAACATGAAATTGAAGATATAATAGGGCTTGATGCAAGTGAAGCACCTCTTATTTCAGCTAAAACAGGTTTAAATATAGAAGATGTTTTAGAAGATATTGTAAAAAATGTCCCTGCACCTAAAGGAGATAATGAAGCACCATTAAAGGCGTTAATATTTGACTCTTATTACGATGCTTATAAAGGTGTTGTAGCCTATGTTAGAGTGTTTGAAGGAACTGTTAAAAAAGGTATGACAATAAAAATGATGAATACTAAGAAAAAGTTTGAAGTAACTGAAGTTGGTGTTATGGCTCCAGGGCAAACTGAACTTAGTGAATTATCAGCTGGTGATGTTGGTTATATTGCTGCTAGTATAAAAGACATAAGAAGCTGTCGTGTAGGGGATACAATAACAGATTCAAATAATCCTACAGAAGAACCTTTACCAGGATATAAAAAAGCTACTCCAATGGTATATTGTGGTATATATCCAGGAGAAGGTGAAAAATATGAAAATGTAAGAGATGCTCTTGAAAAATTACAAGTAAATGATGCTGCCCTTGAATATGAGGCTGAAACTTCAGCTGCGCTAGGGTTTGGGTTTAGATGTGGATTTTTAGGTCTTTTACATATGGAAATAATGCAAGAAAGACTTGAGAGAGAATTTAATCTTGATATAATAACTACAGCACCATCTGTTATATACAGAGTTACAAAAACTGATGGAGAAGTTGTAATGATACAAAATCCTGCAAATTTGCCAGAAGTAGCTGAGATAAGAATGATAGAAGAACCTATAGTAAAAGGTGATATAATAGTTCCTAAAGATTATGTAGGTGTTGTTATGGAACTTTGCCAGGAAAGACGTGGAAATATGTTAAACATGGAATATATAGATGAGAGAAGAGTAATGCTTCATTACGACCTTCCTCTTAATGAAGTTGTTTATGATTTCTTTGATGCCTTAAAATCAAGAACTAGAGGATATGGTTCTCTTGATTATGAGATTAAGGGATATGTTGCATCTACTCTTGTAAAACTTGATGTTTTAATTAATAAAGAGCAAGTTGATGCACTTAGTTTTATTGTACATGAAACTCGTGCTTTCCCTAGAGGAAAGGCAATGTGTGAGAAATTAAAAGGCGAAATTCCAAGACATCAATTTGCTATACCTATACAAGCTGCTGTTGGTAATAAGGTTATTGCAAGAGAGACAATAAGTGCTTTAAGAAAAGATGTACTTGCTAAATGTTATGGTGGAGATATATCTCGTAAGAAGAAACTTCTTGAAAAACAAAAAGAAGGTAAGAAGCGTATGAGACAAATTGGCTCTGTTGAAGTTCCTCAAAAAGCATTTATGTCTGTACTTAAGTTGGATGAATAATTTATTAAATTTTTATAAATTTAGATAAATATACTTAAAAGCTAGAGTGATTTTAGAATTATTTCTAAATTAATCTAGTTTTTTTGTGGTATATTTTAATTAAACACATAGAGAATATAAGTAAGAGTATATTAAAGAAAAAATAAAAAAAGGTGATATTTATGACTAATATAGAAATTCCTAAAAAAGTGGATTATATAATTAAAGAATTAGAAAAGAATGGTTATGAGGCATATGTAGTTGGAGGATGTGTGAGGGATTGTTTATTAGAAAAAATTCCAAATGACTGGGATATAACAACTAGTGCAAGACCTGAAAAAGTGGTAGAGATATTTGAAAGGACTATTCCAACTGGTATACGACATGGTACTGTAACAGTCATGATTGAACATGAGCCATTTGAAGTGACAACATATAGAATAGATGGAAGTTATAGTGATGGTAGACATCCAGATTCAATAGAATTTACAAATGATATAGTTAAGGATTTGTCAAGAAGAGATTTTACTGTTAATGCAATTGCATACAATTCAAAGACTGGATTAGTTGACCCATTTAATGGTTGTGAGGATATACAAAATAAGTGTATTCGTTGCGTTGGAAATCCAGTAGATAGATTTGAAGAAGATGCACTTAGAATGCTTAGAGCGATTAGGTTTTCTGCACAGCTTAATTTTAAAATAGATGAAGATACTAAACAAAGTATCTACAGAAACGCAGATTTAATAAAATGTGTGTCTATGGAAAGAATTCAAGTAGAATTCAATAAAATGCTAATATCTGATTCATCTAAGTTAAATTTATTAATTTCAACAGGATTATTAAAATTTATAATTCCTGAAATATGTGACTTAGAAGATGTTATTCAAAATAATCCATATCATATTTATAATGTTGGAAAACATACATTGATAGCTACTGAAGTAATTGAAGATGAATTATATCTAAAGCTTACAATGTTATTTCATGATTTGGGTAAAAAAATTACTAAAACGACAGATAAAAATGGAATTGACCATTTTTATAGTCACAGTAGGGAGTCTGTCAAAATAGCAAAGCAAATTTTGAAGAGACTTAAGTATGATAATTATACTATTAATAAAGTTTTAATATTAATACAATATCATGATTATAGAATAGAACCAAAAAGAAAAATTATTAAAAAGTTATTAAATAAACTTGGAGATGTTGAACTATTTGAAGATTTAATAAAGGTTAATTGGGCTGACACACTTGCTAAAAACCCAAAATATGCAAAACAGAAAATATTAAACCTTATTGAGAGTGAAAAGGAATTTAAACATATAATAAGTCAAAATGAATGCTTTCATATTAAAGACTTAGCTATTAATGGAAACGATTTAATGTCTATAGGTGTTAAACCAGGTAAAGATATAGGGTATCTATTAAATAAGATGCTTGAAATTGTTATCAATAATCCAGAACTAAATGAAAAAGAAATTTTAAAAGGAAAAGTATTAGATATATACACATTTTAAGTTAAAAGATTAAACTTTAATTTAATTAATTTAAGATAGTAAATATAATTTACATTAAAAAAATAGACAGTCTTTATAAGGTTGAAATTATGAAGGTTGGTATTCTATAATTTTAAATGTATAGCAAATTAATATAAAGTTAGTAAGTTAATATAAAAAAAAACTTTGGGAATACTAAAACCATAAATTTATAAAATTAATATTTTATGCACTTATAAAACAGTAAGGAGGGACATCATGCGTACTCAACTACAAAAGACGATTGGTCTTTCAGCAGCTCTTTCTACTGTTGTAGGTATGGTTATAGGTTCAGGAGTTTTTTTTAAGCCACAGGCAATATATACCACAACTAATGGAGCTCCAGGACTAGGTATTATAGCATGGCTTTTAGGTGGATTTATAACAATAACAGCTGGACTTACAGCTACAGAAATATCAGCTGCTATCCCAAAAACTGGTGGTATGATGATTTATATTGAAGAAATATATGGAGAAAAATTAGGATTTTTAACTGGATGGATGCAAACTGTATTATTTTTTCCAGGTACGTCAGCAGCATTAGGGGTAATATTTGCTCAACAAGCATCTGAACTTTTAAATATGAGTCCAAACAATATGTCAGTTGTGCTTCCAATAGCAATTGGAGTAATACTGTTTTTATCATTACTTAATATAATAGGTTCATCATTGGGAGGAAAAGTTCAGACAGTAGCTACTATTGGAAAAATGATACCATTAGCTCTAATAATAATATTTGGATTTATTAAAGGCCAAAGTAGTGAGATATTAAATCCATTTGTAGGTGATGGAGTTAGTGTATCAAGCGCACTTGGACAAGTATTAATAGCAACGTTGTTTGCATATGACGGATGGATAAATGTCGGTGCTATCTCAGGAGAGATGAAATCTCCAGAAAAAGATTTACCAAGAGCAATAGTTGGTGGGCTATCATTAGTTATGGCAATATATATTATAATAAATGTAGCATATCTTTGGGTTGTGCCAGCAAGTGAATTAGCAACTGTTACTTCACCAGCAACATTAGTTGCAAAAAAATTATTTGGAAATTTAGGTGGAAAAGTAATAACTGTGGGTATATTAATATCAGTGTTTGGTACATTAAATGGATATTTATTAACAGGGTCAAGAATACCATATACATTAGCTGAAAAAGGAACTTTGCCTGCTTCTAAGGTTTTATTAAAAGTAAATTCTGGTGGGTCTCCTGTAAATTCAATACTGCTCATAACTGTATTAGCATGTATATATGCTTTATCTGGTCAATTTAATCTTTTGACAGATTTAACTATATTTTCAATATGGGTATTTTATGTATTGACTTTTGTTGGAGTTATAAGGCTTAGAAGAGAACAACCAGATTTACACAGACCGTATAAAGTTCCTTTATATCCAATAATACCAATTATAGCTATATTAGGTGGATTATTTGTAATAATAAATCAAATACTGACTTCAACAGCAGTATCTTTAGGTGGTATATTTATAACCCTACTTGGATTACCAGTTTATTATTATATGAAGAAAAAATAGTCATTTATTTTAAGTTGAAAAATTTGGATAAAAGTAAAAATCTACTTTTATCCAAATTTTTTATGATATTACATAGTGAAGATGCTTTATATGTTATTTGATGAGTTATTTTGTTTGATTTATAATTTAATAACTGATGCTTTAAGATAATTTTAAGAAATGAGGAATATAAAATGTTAGGACTTTATATACATATCCCATTTTGTGTGAAAAAATGTAAGTATTGTGATTTTAATTCTTATAAAATGGACCTAGATTCAAAAAAAAGATATATAGAAGATTTGAAAATAGAAATGGAGTTATACAGTAATAAATTAAATAGAGATGATAAATACAAAAATAAAGAAGATTTCAATATAGACAAAAACGATATAATAACAAGTATATTTATAGGTGGAGGAACACCTAGTATTTTGACATCTGAAGAAATAAGAGAAGTATTTGTAAGTGTAAAAGAAAAATTCAATATAGACAAAAACGCAGAAATAACCATAGAATGCAATCCTGGCACACTGACACTAGAAAAATTAGAAACTATGAAAGAAGTTGGTATCAATAGACTTAGCATAGGGTTACAAGCTGTCCAAGAAAAGCATTTGAACTTTATAGGAAGAATACATAGTTATAAAGAATTTGAGAAAAACTATATGGACGCACTGAGTGTAGGATTTAAAAATATTAATATAGACTTAATGTATAGTCTTCCCAATCAAACACTATGTGATTGGAAGGAAACTCTTGAAAAAGTTACAGATTTAAATCCAACACATATATCAGCATATTCTCTTATATTAGAAGAAGGTACTGAACTGTATAATATGTATGAAAATAATCAATTTGACCTTATAGATGAAAATATAGATATAGAAATGTATGAGTATACAATAAACTATTTAAAATCAAAAGGATACAATCAATATGAAATATCAAATTACTCACAAGAAGGCTATAATTGTAAACATAATATTTTATATTGGGAATGTGAACACTATATAGGTCTTGGAGCAGGAGCTTCTGGTTATATTGATAATAATAGATATAATAATTTAGAATCTTTAGAGGATTATCATTTAAGTCTGATTAAAGGAGAGAAGCCAATACAAGATAGTGAAAATCTTTCTATAAAAGATATGATAGAAGAAAAGATATTTATGGGCCTTAGAATGAATAAGGGAATAAAATTTAAAGATTTTGAAAAAAATTTTGGAATAGATTTTAGAAAAAAATACAGTAAGCAGATAGAAATGTTACTAGCTAGAGACCTTATAAACCAAAGCTTTGAGGGAATACAATTAACTCAAAAGGGAAGAGAAATATCTAATAGTATATTTATAGAATTTATGGAATGATTTTTAGGGTGTTGACAAAATAAATTTATAATGGTATATAATATATATAATCTTTTTAGCACTCGAACTTAGTGAGTGCTAACAGCTAGGAGGTATAATAATATGGAATTAAATGAAAGAAAATTAAATATCCTCAAAGCTATAGTTAAAGATTATATAGAAACAGCTGAAGCTATAGGTTCTAGAACAATATCTAAAAGGCATGATTTAGGTGTTAGTGCTGCCACCATAAGAAATGAAATGGCTGACCTTGAAGAATTAGGATATTTAATTCAGCCACATACTTCTGCGGGTAGAGTTCCATCTGAAAAAGGCTATAAGTTATATGTAAACTCTCTTATGAGTAAAAGTGAATTAGATGATAATGATAAGATTCTTATTGAACAATGTATGAATCATAACATAAATCATATAAAAGAATTAATTCATGAAACGTCTAAGCTATTATCTCAATTAACTAACTACACAACTGTAGCAGTTACTAAGAGTTTAATAAATCAAAGCGTCATAAAGCATATACAGTTAGTTGCTATGCATGACAATAATATTTTACTTATAGTTGTAACAGATAAAGGGGACTTAAAAAAAGCTAACCTTACAACTAATGTATATTTAGATCAATCTAAGTTAAATTTGATTTCTGATAATCTTACAAAGAAGCTCTTAGGAAAAAGTATAACAGATTTAGATGATAATCTGATTGCTTTTATTAAATATGAAATAAGTGAGTATTCAGGGTTTATAGATGAACTTTTAAATGCCCTAAACTCAAATATGGAAGAAGAAGATTTTTCTCTATCATTAAATGGAGCCACTAATATATTTAGTTATCCAGAATTCAATGATGTGTTAAAAGCAAAGTCATTTTTAAATATGTTAGAAAGAAAGGAAACAATAGCTGACATAATTAAATCAAAGGGAATACAAAAAGAAAATCTAAATATAATAATTGGTAGTGATAATGATTGTAAATTGGCACAGGATTGTAGTATAGTTACAGCAACTTATAATGTAGACAGAGACTTAGTTGGGCGAATAAGCTTCATAGGACCTACAAGAATGGATTACGCTAGAATTTACTCTATAATAAATTATATGAGTTTATTAATTAATAGAAAGTAAAGAAATTTTAAATTGAGGGGTGTAAAGTCTTGGATAAAAAAAATGAGCAACAAGAAGTAAAAGAAGAAAATGATACTTCTATTAACCAAGAATCTGAAACTCAAGTAGAGTTAGAAGATGAAGTTGTTAATGAAGAATGTGAAGAGTCAAGCGAAAAAACTGATGAAGAAAAAGCTGATGATGAAAATGTAACAGATATAAATTCTAAATTAGCAGAAAAAAAATTAAAAGATGAAGTAGATGAATTAAATGACAAATATCAAAGACTTCAAGCCGAATATGCAAACTATAGAAGAAGAACTCAACAAGAAAAAGAAACAATTGGTGTGTTTGCAAATGAGAAAATAATAACTGAGTTAATACCAGTTATAGATAGTATGGAAAGAGCCTTAGATGCATGTGAAGATAAGGAAGATACTATGTATAAGGGTATAAGCCTTGTACATAAACAATTAATAGATACTCTAGTAAAATTTGGAGTAGAAGAAATAGAAGCAGAATCTAAGGAATTTGACCCAAACTTACATCTAGCAGTTATGCAAGAGAGTGTAGATGGAGTAGAAGCAAATCAAATAGTGATGGTACTTCAAAAAGGATATAAGCTAGGAACTAAAGTTATAAGACCTTCAATGGTTAAAGTTTCTTGCTAAGTATATAAATTAAGGTTAAAATATTTAGCCTAATATAAAATACACAAATAAGTAAAATTTAATTATACAATTACTCAAGGAGGATTTTTAGTCATGGGAAAAATAATAGGAATAGATTTAGGAACAACAAATTCATGTGTTGCAGTATTAGAAGGTGGAGAAGCACAAATAATAGCAAATAATGAAGGTATGAGAACTACTCCATCAGTAGTGGCATTTACAAAAGATGGTGAAAGAATAGTTGGAGAACCTGCAAAAAGACAAGCAGTTACAAATGCAGATAAAACAATAACTTCAATAAAAACTCACATGGGAACTGATTACAAAGTGAATATAGATGGAAAATCATATACTCCACAAGAAATATCAGCAATAATATTACAAAAATTAAAATCAGATGCAGAAAGTTACTTAGGACAAACAGTAACAGAAGCAGTTATAACTGTTCCAGCATACTTTACAGATGCTCAAAGACAAGCTACTAAAGATGCTGGTAGAATAGCAGGGCTAGATGTTAAGAGAATAATAAACGAGCCAACAGCAGCAGCTCTTGCTTATGGTATGGATAAATTAGACCAAGAAAAGAAAATATTAGTATTTGACTTAGGTGGAGGAACTTTTGACGTATCTATACTTGAAATAGGTGATGGTACTTTTGAAGTTTTAGCTACAGCTGGTAACAATAGATTAGGTGGAGATGACTTCGACCAAATAGTAATAGACTATTTAGCAGATGAATTCAAAAAAGCTGAAGGTGTAGATTTAAGAAATGATAAAATGGCTCTTCAAAGATTGAAAGAAGCAGCAGAAAAGGCTAAGAAAGAATTATCATCAACAATGAATTCAAACATAAACTTACCTTTCATAACTGCTACAGCAGAAGGTCCAAAGCATTTAAATATAGATTTATCAAGAGCTAAATTTGAAGAATTAACTAGAGGTTTAGTTGAAAAAACTATGGAACCAACTAAGAGAGCTTTACAAGATGCAGGACTTTCTACAAGTGAAATAGATGATGTATTACTAGTTGGTGGTTCTACAAGAATACCAGCAGTTCAAGATGCTGTTAAGAAATTTATAGGAAAAGATCCTCATAAAGGTATAAACCCAGATGAATGTGTTGCAGCAGGAGCTTCTATACAAGCAGGAGTTTTAGCAGGAGATGTTAAAGACTTATTATTACTAGACGTTACTCCATTATCTCTTGGTATAGAAACTATGGGTAATGTAATGACTAAGATAATAGAAAGAAACACTACAATACCAACTAAGAAATCTCAAGTATTCTCAACTGCTGCTGATAACCAAACAGCTGTTGATATACATGTACTTCAAGGTGAAAGAAGTATGGCTTATGACAATACAACTTTAGGAAGATTCCAATTAACTGATATACCACCAGCACAAAGGGGAATACCTCAAATAGAAGTTACATTTGATATAGATGCAAATGGTATAGTTAATGTTTCAGCTAAAGATTTAGGTACAGGAAAAGAACAAAAAATAACTATAACATCAAATACTAATTTATCAGAAGCAGATATAGAACAAAAAATAAAAGAAGCTGAGATGAATGCTGAAGCTGACAAACAGAAAAAAGAGAAAATAGAAGCATTTAACCAAGCTGAATCTACTATATATCAAACTGAAAAAACTTTAAATGAACTTGGAGATAAAATAAGTGCAAGTGATAAAGAAGATATAGAAAAAGCAATAGCAGACTTAAAAGTTGTAAAAGATAATCAAGATGCTACAGCAGAAGAACTTAAGAAAGCTACAGAAGAAGTAATGACTAAGTTCCAAAAAGTATCTCAAGAAATGTACCAAAAGGCAGCTCAAGAACAACAAGCAGCACAAGGTGCAGAGCAAGCTCAAGATAATGGACCTAAAGATGACAATGTAGTAGATGCTGACTTTAAAGAAGTAGATGAAGATAAATAAGCTATATAATATAACATCAAATGATAATTGAAGAATAGATTATTTATGAAAATCATATAGATATTAAAGATATATGGACAATATACATCATAAAGAATATAATATATCATAGATTATATAACTTAAAGTAGAATATAAGAATTAATGATAGCTTGTAGTTTATTATTCTACAAGCTATCGTTTTGTAAAATGAAGGTGGTGTCAATTTTTGAGTACAAAAAGGGATTATTATGAAGTCTTAGGTATCAGTAAAGGTGCAGAAGCTCAAGAGATAAAAAAAGCTTACAGAAAGTTAGCAATGAAGTACCATCCAGATAGAAACCCTGGTGATGAAGAGGCTGAAGAAAAGTTTAAAGAAATAAATGAAGCTTATGAAGTACTTTCAGATGATACAAAGAGAAAGACTTATGACCAATTTGGACATGATGGGCTAAATGGTCAAGGAGGCTTTGGAGGCCAAGGTGGATTTAATGGCCAAGGCTTTGGTGGATTTGAAGATATGTTTGGAGATATATTTGGTGACATGTTTGGAGGGGGCTTCGGAGGTGGAAGACAAAGAAGAAGAGGTCCACAACGTGGTGCAGATATAAGACAAAATGTTACTATATCTTTTGAAGAAGCTGCATTTGGTAAAAAAATGTCTATAAAGCTAAATAGAAGTGAAGAATGTGATGAGTGTGATGGAACTGGAGCAAAACCAGGAACATCAAAGAAAACTTGTTCAACTTGTAATGGAACTGGTCAAGTTAGAACTGTTCAAAGAACTCCATTTGGAAATATAGCAAGCTCAAGACCTTGTAGTACTTGTAATGGAACTGGAGAAGTAATTGAATCTCCTTGTAGCAAATGTCATGGAACTGGAAACACAAGAAAAGTTAAGACTATAGAAGTAGATATACCTGCAGGTATAGATGATGGTCAAATGATAAAACTTGCTGGTCAAGGTGAAGTGGGAGAAAAAGGTGCTCCAAGAGGAGACTTATACATTGTAGTTAATGTAAAATCTCATCCATTGTTTACTAGAGATGGAAATGATATTTACTTTGAGATGCCAATTACATTTGTTCAAGCAACTTTAGGTGATGAAATAGAAGTACCTACTTTGGATGGAAAAGTTAAGTATAGTGTGCCAGAAGGAACACAAACTGGAACTGTATTTAGACTTAAAGAAAAAGGAATTCCTAGAATTAGAGGTAATTCAAGAGGAGACCAATATGTCAAAGTTGTAGTCGAGATTCCTAAAAAATTAAATGATAAGCAAAAAGATCTGTTAAGAGAATTTGCGAAGGAGTGCGGGTCGAACGTCCACGAAAAGAAAAAAACATTCGGACAGAAAATAGAAGATATGTTTAAGAAAAAGTAGTTAAAATAGCCAATATAATGTAATCATATTCTTTAGAATCTAAATTATTTAGTTATAAGATTTTGAATTAATATAATATGATTTTTATATTGGCTATTTTTAATTTATAAATATATAAAAATAGTTTTTCTCTAAAAAGATAAAACTGAATATAAATAATTTTCTGAAAAAATGCTTGTCCCTACATATCTAATATGCTATAATATAATCAAATAAGAGAAAGGGGTGATTCCAGTGGGAACGGATGTGGCACAGCCAAATGATGAAGAAAACTCAATTATAATCTATGAAATAAAGTTAGATGTTTTTAGTGCTATATTAAGTACTGGAAAAACTCAAAAGCTGGGATAATTATTGGAATTGCCTAGACTTAAAATTTTGGTAGTAAAATAGTCATATTGTATAGCCAAAGCATCTAAGTTTTAAAGTTATTTGTAAGAATTAAAACTTTTGCAAATTGCATATTTGCTTATAATTTAGTTAGAAAAATTTACGTGAAAAAGTGCTTTCGATATGTGCATATGTAAAGAAATATGTATGTATGGTTAGGTAATAGGCTAGATATGTATGTAAAGAAATATGTATTTAGTCAAATATATGTATATGTAAAGAAATATATATATTATGTGTATAAGATTTTTAGTATAGATTGGTGAATAATAAAAGCAACTTATTATGTTATGGAAAACTAATTTATGTTTGTAAAAAATATATTTAAGATTTGGTTGATATATAGTTGCAAAAATATTGTTTAGTACGAAAAAATAAGTCGAGATAAAAGTTTAAAATAATTGATTTAAATATAGTTTGTTTTGACATCTAATAAATTGAAATAATTTATAAAAATAGACATCTTCTCATAGTGAAAATATACTATGGGAAGGTGTTTTTGTTTTGTATTAAAGATATTATTAAAGATTTGCATGGTTTTACATTTTAATATAATATAGACATGATAATATATATATATTAATAAAATTTAAAAGAGAAAGGTGAGAAAGATGTATTATATAGGTGTAGACATTGGAGGAACAGGCATACAAGCAGGTGTGGTTGATAATCAAGGAAAGATACTTTTTAGAACAGAATGTAAAACTGTGGTTGAAAAGGGATTTGAAGGAATACTAGATGATATAAAAATAATGATTGATAAATTGTTAGAAGAAAACAATCTAAAGATGAAAGAGATAAAGTCTATTGGATTTGGAGTACCTGGGTTTATAAATAAAAAAGGTTTAGTAACTTGTGTAAACTTAAAATGGGATGGAGAAAGTTTTGAGAATGAACTAAAAAGAAGATTTCCAAATGTTGAAATTCATGGAGAAAATGATGCAACAGTAGCAGCACTTGGAGAATCAAAGTTTGGAAGTATGAAAGGTGCAGATGTTGGAGTTTTATATACTTTAGGAACTGGAGTAGGTGGAGGAATAGTAATTAATCAAAAAGTTTTTTCTGGAGCCCATGGATTAGGCTCAGAAATAGGGCATCAAGTAATAGGAGAAAACTATTTTGATTGCAATTGTGGAAATAATGGTTGTGTGGAAACTTTTTGTTCAGCAACTGCCATTATAAAATATTCTCAAAAACTTATACAAGAAGGTAGAAAAAGTATGATTTTAGATTTAGCAGAAGGAGATTTGAAAAAAATAAATGCAAAGATGGTGTTTGATGCACATAGAGAAAACGACACAGTTGCAATTGAAGTAATAACTAGATTTAAAACTTATTTAGCAAAAACATTTGCAAATACAATAAATACATTAGACCCAGAAGTGATATCAATTGGTGGAGGAGTTTCTAAAGCAAGTGATATAATACTTGATGGGATTGAAGAATTGGTAAGAAAGTTTGTTTTATACAAAAAAGAAGATATAGCAAAAATTGTATGTGCAACCCTAGGTTCAGATGCAGGAATTATAGGAGCAGCTTTTTTATAAGATAAATGAATCAAAAATATTGGGGGCATGATATATGAGTAAGATAAATGCTAAAAGAACTCTTTTTTTAGTGGCTATAGGCTCAGGAACTATGCTGAATCCTCTTAATTCATCTATGATTTCACTTGCATTACATAGTATACAAAACGATTTTAATATTAGTTTTACAACTGTGTCTTGGATGGTTTCAGCCTTTTATTTAGCTAGTGCTATTGCACAGCCAGTTTCAGGAAAGATTGGAGATTTAATAGGTAGAAAAGTTTTATTTTTAAGTGGTTTAATACTCGTAAGTTTTTCAGCATTTATGGTACCATTTACTCAATCATTCTTTATATTGATTTTTATAAGAGTAATTCAAGCTATTGGAACAAGTACATTGTATCCATCTGGAGTTGCTCTTATACAAAATAATATAAAGGAAAGACAATCTTCTGCATTAGCAGTTTTAACTATTTTTGCTTCAACTACAGCAGGATTAGGTCCAACTTTAGGCGGAGTATTGCTTGATTTAGGTGGATGGCATGCTATATTTCTTGTAAATATACCAATTGTTATGGTTGCCATTTGTCTAGGATATTTTTTATTTCCAAAAGAAATAAAAGAGAAAAAAAGTATAAAAGAGACTTTTAAGAATGTTTTATCAAGATTAGATGTTGTTGGTATAGTTTTATTTTCAATTGCAATGATTTTTATATTACTATTCTTATTATCAGTTAAGGAGTCTTTTAATTTAGAGCAATTTGTATTAGGATTAATTTTGATGTGCATTTTTATTTGGCATGAACTGAGAACGAGATTACCCTTTATAGATATTAAACTTTTTATGAGTAATCCTAAGTTATCAAAGGTATATTTACAGTTTATTATATTAAACTTCTTCAATTATATCTTATTTTTTGGTCTTCCAAGTTATTTTCAAGATGCACTACATTACAGTGCTAGGTCAACTGGTCTATTTATGTTGTTCATGTCTGGTATAGGAATTTTCATATCTCCATTGACTGGAAAATGGATAGACAAATCTGGAACTAGAGTACCTCTTATAGTGTCATCAATTTTTATGTTGATTAGTGCAATACTTCTTTCATTAATCTTTATTCAAATACCAGTAATAGGTAAGGGGATAATTTTATCATTAGCAGGTGTTAGTTATGGAGTTGGTAATGTAGCATTACAATCTTCAATGTTTAAAGAAAGTCCTCCTGAGAGCATAGGTACAGCCTCTGGTCTATTTCAAACTAGTCGTTATTTAGGTTCAATTTTTGCTACTGTACTACTTGGAATGGTATTTGAAGCAACTATAACATCAAGTCAATTTAAAATTTTAGGATATGTTATGGTGATTTTAGGTACAATAAGTTTTTTGCTAAACTTTGTTTTTACAAAACAATTAAAGCAAGCGAAATAATGTATTAAAGAAATAATAGATTCAATAAGATTAAAGATATTATTTATAAAAAAGGATATCTTATCAAATATTTACAAGTTTAAAGGAGAGAATATTTGATAAATAACATTTGATAAAGTATATAGTATTTTAACTTAAAATCAAGCAGAAATGTGAGTTAGCATTTCTGCTTGATTTAGCAGTTAATTTTTTTTATATAGAAAATAAGATTTTACACTTAGATAAAAAATCATTGCATTTTCAAAGTTTTTTAAATCAAGGTTGAGTATTTCATTAATTTTTTCCAACCTATATACCAGTGTATTTCTATGTAAAAACATATCACTAGATGTTTTAGAGATGTTTAAGTCATTATTTATAAATTTTATTCCTGTAGATAGAAGTTCTTCATCAATAGATTTTATTTTATTGAAGTCTATCAGTCTATTAAGTACATCGTCTTTGTTAATTAAGTCTAAAGTTTTATACCTAATAAGGTCAAATAAATTTAAAAATTTATCCTTAGCATTATCTTTTACAATATAAGATAGTAAATTAGAGCATAACTGCAATCTAAAATTAAAATCAGATTTGTTATCTAACTCACCAAGATAGAAAATATAAGTACTTTGATAAGTTTCAGTTTCAATTATATTTTGTGTAGTTACATTAATGTCTAAGTTATACTTAGAGTTTACTACAAAAAAACTACTATGTTGAATTGTATTTATATCATCATATAAGTTATAAAAAATACCTTTTAGATATTCAAAATCTATATGTGGCTGATAAATTAAATAAAAGTGACCATTTAGATTATCTAAGTTATTTTCATCTAAAAAATCAATAACATAAACAGTATCATTAAAAGTAACTAAATGACTATTGGCATCTAAACTTTGATTTTTATAAGGGTAAATATTTATTTTTTTATTGAGTTGTTTTTCAAAAAAACTTTTCAAGTCTTCCATAAAGTCTCCTTAGAAATAAGATTATACTCTTATCTTATAGCTAAGTCAGTTTCTTTGTCAAATAAGTGTACTCTATTATTATCAACTGAAAGAGTTAAATTATCACCAACATCAACTCTATTTTTGCTGTCAAATCGAATTGCTATTGTATTTACATCTAATTTTAAATGAGCATAGGTCTCTGCTCCCATAAGTTCTTTTATTTCAACTGTTGATTTAAAGCAAGTATCTTGATTAGATTTAACAAAAGTATCTTCTATATGTATATCTTCTGGTCTAATACCCATAATAACTTCTTTTTTAATATAGTTGTCTTTTATTAAATCATAGTGTTTTTCTCTATTTAATTTTATCTTAATGTATTCGCTTTTAGCATATATTTCTTCATTCTCTTCTATTAATGTAACATTAATAAAGTTCATCTGTGGAGCTCCAATAAATCCTGCAACAAACACATTAGCTGGATAGTCGTATACATCTTGTGGAGTTGCAATCTGTTGTACCACTCCGTCTTTCATTACTACTATTCTGTCAGCCATAGTCATAGCTTCAACTTGGTCATGTGTTACATAGATGAATGTAGTTCCAAGCTGTTGATGTAACTTAGTTATTTCTGTTCTCATGGCAGTTCTAAGTTTTGCGTCCAAGTTAGATAAAGGTTCATCCATTAAGAATACCTTAGGATTTCTAACTATTGCACGTCCTAGAGCAACTCTTTGTCTTTGTCCACCAGATAGTGTTTTAGGTTTTTTATCTAAAAGAGGGACTAAATCCAATATTTTAGCGGCTTCTTTAACTTTTTTATCTATTTCATCTTTTGGCATTTTTCTAAGTTTAAGTGCAAATGCCATGTTTTCATAAACAGATAAGTGAGGATATAAAGCATAATTTTGAAAAACCATTGCTATGTCTCTATCTTTTGGTTCTATATCATTGACAAGTTTATCTCCTATATATAATTCTCCAGAAGATATTTCTTCAAGACCAGCAATCATTCTAAGTGTTGTCGATTTACCACAACCAGATGGTCCCACTAAAACTATAAATTCCTTATCTTTAATATCTATATTTATATTTTTTACTGCATTAAATCCATTAGAATAAAGTTTTGATATATCTTTTAATATTACTTCTGACATTGTAATTCTCCTTAATAATTTAAATTTTAATTATATAATATCAGATGATTTTATTGTAGGAAACATATAAAATAACCAAAAATTTTTGTTTACAATGTATATCTTGCTAATTTGTATATAATAAATATAATGTGAACTATTTAAAATGTATTAAGGGAAAAGCATAATCAAATAAAGTGCTAAAAATAAGTTAGACAATTTATTATAAATTAAGTAAATTAACTATAATGTAGATATAAACTAATAAAAAATTTATAAAACAAAAAAGTATGATATTTGTGATATAATAAAAGTTATGGAAAAATAGGAAAATTAATATAGAAAAGAGAGGTAAACTTATGAATAATTGGATAGAAGTAACTATAAAAACAACAACAGAGGCAGTTGAGCCAATAACAAATATACTATATGAACAAGGTGCTGGAGGGGCTGTAATAGAAGACCCAAAAGATTTCTTATTTCAAAAGAAAAATGAATTAGATTGGGATTATGTAGAAGAAGAAGTATTTAAAAAGAATGAAGAAGATGGTGTACTGATAAAGACTTATGTGTCAGAAGAAAAAAATGTGATGGAATTTGTCGAAATAATAAAGCAAAAAGTTTTAGGACTAAGAGATTTTGGTATAGATATAGGTGAAGGAAGTGTGTCATTAGACCAAGTAAATGAAGCTGATTGGGCAAATGCATGGAAAGCATACTATAAACCAACAAAAGTAGGTCAAAAGGTAGTAGTAAAACCTACATGGGAAGATTACGATATGCAAGAAGGGGATTTGATAATAGAGCTTGACCCTGGTATGGCTTTTGGTACAGGAACACATGAGACTACTAGTATGTGTATTAGAGAATTAGAGAAATATGTAAATAAAGATTCTAAAGTATTTGATATTGGTTGTGGTAGCGGAATTCTTGCAATAGCAGCAGCTAAATTAGGGGCAAAAGAGGTTGTAGCTGTAGATTTAGACGAAGTTGCAGTGAAAGTTGCAAAAGAAAATGTGCTTGAAAATAAAGTTGAAGAGAATGTATCTGTAATGCATGGGAATTTAACAGATGTAATAAAAGATAAAGCTGATGTTGTAGTTGCAAATATAATCGCTGATATAATAAAAATACTTGCAAAAGATGTACAAAATTTTATGAAAGAAGATGCTATATTTATATCTTCAGGTATAATTTTGGACAAAGTAGAGGAAGTTAAAGAAAGCTTAATCGAAAATGGATTTGAAATAGTTGAGGTTCAAAAACTAGGTGAATGGTCAGCGATAGTTTCTAAACTTAAAAAGTAAAAGGCTGGGTGGAATATAATGGATAGATTCTTTGTTGAAAAAAATAATATAAATTTACAAGACAAAGCCTGCATTATAGAAGGTGAAGATGTAAAACATATTTCAAAAGTTTTAAGGTGTAAACTAGGAGAAAAACTTGAGATATGTGATAAAGATAATAATGAGTATATTTGCGAGATAACAAATATAGAAAAAAATATGGTTAATTTAAAAATTTTAGAAGAAGTTGATATAAATAGAGAATCTAAACTTAAGGTAAAATTATATCAAGGTCTTCCAAAAGCTCCAAAGATGGAGATGATACTTCAAAAACTAACTGAAGTTGGTGTAGATGAAATAATATTAGTTCAAACTAAGAGAAGTGTTGCTAAAGTTGATGATAAAAAAGAAGATAAAAAATTTGAACGTTGGGAAAGAATAATTTATGAAGCCGCAAAGCAAAGTAAAAGAGGTAAAATTCCAAATTTAAGAGGTGTTTTAAGTTTTAAAGAAGCTTTAGAAGATATGAAAAAAAATGATGTAAATATTTGTCCTTATGAGAACGAAAGAACTGTCTCAATAAAACAGGCACTTAAAAATTGTGATTCTAATATAGATAGAGTTGGAATTTTTGTAGGTCCAGAGGGTGGTTTTGCTGAGGAAGAAATAGAGCAAGTTCAAAAAGATAATTGCAGTACTGTATCATTAGGACCTAGAATATTGAGAACTGAGACAGCTTCTGTTGTAGCATCAACAATAGCTTTGTATGAGCTAAGTGATTTAGGAGGAGAATAATAAATTGAAAAAAGTAGCTTTTTATACACTTGGGTGTAAAGTCAATCAATACGAAACTGAAGCTATGCTAGAACTATTTGAAAAAGATGGATATGAACAAGTTAATAGTGAAGAATATGCAGACGTTTATGTTATAAATACATGTACCGTAACTCATATGAGTGATAGAAAATCTCGTCAATATATAAGACGAGTTAAAAAGAAAAATCCAGATGCAATAATAGCCGTTGTGGGATGTTATTCACAAGTATCGCCAGAAGAAATTTTGGATATAGAAGAAGTAAACCTAGTCATGGGTACAAATGATAGAAGGAAGATTGTTGAAGAGATTAGAAGGATAGATGCAAGTAAAAAAGTTAGCACAGTTGATGATATAATGAAGGTAAAAGCATTTGAAGAAATAGAAATTAGTCAAACTAATGGAAAGACTAGAGCATTTATGAAAATTCAAGATGGATGCGACAGATTTTGTACCTACTGTATCATTCCTTATGCCCGAGGACGTGTTAGAAGTAGGGATATTGATAGTATAGTTGATGAAGTGAAAAAATTGGCTAAAAATGGCTATAAAGAGGTGGTATTAACAGGAATACATGTAGCCTCTTATGGAAAAGATTTAAAAGATAAGGATATTAAACTTCTTGATGTAATAAAACAAATAAATGAAATAGATGCAATAGAAAGAATTAGACTTAGCTCTGTTGAACCGATTTTGTTTACTGATGAATTTGTGAATGAAGTTTTAAAGATGGAGAAGGTTTGTCCTCATTATCATCTATCTCTTCAAAGTGGATGTGATGAAACTCTAAAAAGAATGAATAGAAGATATACAACTGAAGAGTATAAGACTATTGTGGATAGATTAAGAGATAAAATACCAAATGTAGCAATAACTACAGATGTAATAGTAGGTTTTCCAGGAGAAACTAATGAGGAATTTAAACAAACATACAATTTCTTAAAAGAGATAGAGCTTTCACAAATGCATATTTTTAAATATTCGCCAAGAAAAGGAACTCCAGCTGCAACTATGGAAAATCAAATTGACCCTCAAATGAAACACTTTAGAAGTGAACAACTTTTAAATTTAAGTAAAGAAAACTTTAGTAAATTTGCAACTAAATTTATTGGTAGTGAATTAGAAGTCTTATTTGAACAAAATATAGAGGGCAATAAGTTTGAAGGACTGACTTCAAATTATATAAGAGTTGTTGTTGAAAGTGACAAAAACATACAAGGTCAGATATTAAAAGTAAAAATAAATGATGTAAAAAATGAATATGTAGAAGGAATTTTGCTATAACATGTAGAAATTATAATATTTATAAGATAGGAGGTGGAAGGAAATGGATTGTATATTTTGTAAAATAGCGAACGGAGAAATACCTTCAACTAAAGTTTATGAAGATGAAAGAGTATTGGCATTTAATGATTTGAACCCAGTTGCTCCATATCATATATTAGTTGTACCTAAAAAACATTATGATAGTGTAATTGATATTCCTGATATAGAAATGGATATTGTGTCACATATTCATGTTGTTATTAATAAAATAGCTAAAGAGAAAGGTTTTGACCAAACTGGATTCAGAATCATAAATAATTGTGGAAGCGATGGAGGGCAAGAAGTTAAGCATTTGCACTATCATATTTTAGCAGGTAAAAAGCTTCCTAATTACGAAGCAGAACAAAACTAAACTAAATTATTGAAAAATTGAGTTCCTTCTTGATAAAAATACTTGATAAAAGTAAAAATTTAGTTTATAATAAACAAAGTGTTAGGTTGTAATGCATATTATGCAAAAAGAACATAGTTACAGTCCCAGCATAATTGCGCTATTGGAGGGAGGGAAAAAGAAATGTCAGAAGTAAGAGTTAGAGAAAATGAAACATTAGACAGCGCTTTAAGAAGATTTAAGCGTCAATGTGCAATGTCTGGCATCATGTCAGAAGTAAGAAAAAGAGAGCACTATGATAAGCCAAGCGTTAAGCGTAAGAAAAAAGCTGAAGCAGCAAGAAGAAAAAACGCTAAAAAATAGTAGTAAATAAGAATAAAGAGGTGAAGGGGATGTCCCTTAAGCAAAAGTTACAAGAGGATTTGAAATCTTCGATGAAAAACAAAGATACAGTGAGAAAATCTGTAGTAACTTTAATAAGAGCTTCCATAAAGCAGTATGAAGTTGATAATAGAACTGAACTTGATGAAGATGGAATTATCGATGTAATAGCAAAACAATTAAAGCAACGTAGAGATGCATTAGTTGAATTTGAAAAAGCTGGAAGAGAAGACTTAGTAAAAGAAACAGAAGCTGAAATTGAAGTTTTAAAAGAGTACCTACCTCAACAATTAAGCGAAGAAGAGTTAGAAGAAATTGTAAAATGTACTATATCTGAAGTAGGGGCAACATCTATGAAGGATATGGGAAAAATAATGTCAGTTATTCAACCAAAAGTTAAGGGTAGAGCTGACGGAAAACTTATAAATAAGTTGGTAAAACAAAACTTACAATAGATTGATATAGCCTAGAGAGAAATCTCTAGGCTTTTTATAATTTTTGAGAATAACAAGTCATATCTGAGCATATCTATAATCAAAGAAAATTTTGAAAGAAGGGGAAAAATTTGATTATATCGGTAAGGGAAATTAGAAATTTTTTGATAAACATATCAATACCATTAATAATAGGTTATTTAAGTAGTATTTTGACCATGTTGATTAGTGGAACAGATATTTCAACGTACTATCTACAACTTACAAAACCAAGCTTTGCACCACCAGCTTTTATCTTCCCTATTGTTTGGACTATATTGTACATATTGATGGGTATATCTTCATACCTAATATTAAAAAAAGGTTACAACTTGCCTAAAGTAAGAGATGCAGTGTTTTATTATGGATTACAACTTGCATTAAATTTTGTCTGGAGTATACTATTTTTTGGATTTGGACTTAGATTTACAGCTTTAATAGACATAATAATAATGATTATGGTTTCTATAATAGTTATTTTAAAATTTTCTAAAATAGATAAGAGAGCTGGATATATAAATTTGGTTTATTTGATATGGCTGGTTTATGCTGGATTTTTGAATTATTTTATATGGTTTATTAATAAATAGAATGTAAAGGTTTTGTAAATTACCCCGTACTTTTAATAATATCATATCAAATAAAAAATGAATAGACTATTAAAAATAATCATTTTCATATACAATTATATTAATTTAAATATAATAAATGTATCAAAAATATATTTAAAGATTAACATATTAAAGTATTAGAATTGGAAAGGCTCGAAGGGAGAGGTTTTTATGCAAATAATAGTATCTGGAAGACAAATGAAATTAACTGACGGAATAAAAGGATACGTAGATGGAAAATTAAGTAGGTTAGAAAAATACCTTGATCCTGAATCAGAAGTGAAAGTAACAGTAAGTGCGAAAAAGGATAGACAGAAAGTGGAGGTTACAATAATTCCTATTAATGGTCAAATAATAAGGGCAGAAGACGTAGAAGAAGATTTATATGCAGCAATTGACATTGTTTGTGACAAATTAAGTAGACAAGTTGTAAAGTATAAGACTAAGGTTAAAGACAAAGTTCAAAATAATAAAAGCATAAGATTTGAAAATATTGACTTTATAGATAATAGTAGCGAATTTAATGATTATGACTATGATGATGAGGAAGATGAAAATATAGTTATAGAGAGAAGAAAGAAATTTAATGTAAAACCTATGAGTTCAGAAGAGGCAATTCTTCAAATGGAGTTGGTAGGACACAACTTCTATATGTTTAGAAATCAAGATAACTTTGAAATAAATATAGTATATAAGCGTAAAGCAGGTGGATATGGTTTAATAGAGCAAGACTAATAAAAAAATTGTATACTTTTTATATTTTATATACAAAAAAGTAAAAAGGTAATCATGTTGATTTTTATCAATATGATTACCTTTTTCTTGTTTAAATAATATATTAAATATTAGGTATTTACTGTCTAAAAAAATTTAAAACTACTCCATGATAGTATCAATAAAGTGCATAAATACCTATTTTAAGCATAAAATTAATTAAGGGGGTAATGCTTATGTTAGAAATATCCACTGATTTACAAGTAAATCAACCAGTTGTTACTGTTACAAGTAATACTTTTATGAGTATAGAAAATTATCTATCAATACTAGAATATGAAGTTGATTTAATAAAAATAAAGACTAAGGTAAAAACAATTAAAATATCTGGGGATAAACTTTCGCTTAAGTATATTACTGACAGTGAGATAGGTATAAAGGGAATTATATACAATGTGGAGTATGTTGATTAGGAGGAGATACACTTGATAAGTTTTATAAGGGGATACTATGTTATAGTTGTGGAAGGAGTAGGGCTTGAACAATTTTTAAATCATCTTATAAGAAATGGAATAAATGTTTACAATGTAACTAGAATAAAAAATACTAAAATCGAGTTTAATATAAATAGACAAGATATAAAAGAATTTAAGAATATTTATAGAGGAAGTAAGTTTGATATTAAGGTAAAACAAAAAACAGGAGTTCCTTTTATTATTAAAAGAATTTATAAGCACAAAGGTATGTGGATTTGTGCTATTGTTTCTTTACTTTTATTGATGTCAACATCACAATTTGTAACGGATGTATATATACAATCTCCAGAAGGTATAAAAAAAGAAACTCTTAGAAGTGAACTTTATAAAGTTGGAGTAAGACCAGGAGTATACAAAAAGAGTATTGACAGAAAAGAAGTTAGGGACCATATGATGTCAAAATTTAATGATGTCGCATATTTATCTATTAATGTAAAAGGAACCAATATATTTGTTACTGTTACAAAAAAGGCTGAATCCTTAAAATCTACAGACCAATCAAATTATTGTAATGTAATTGCTTTAAAAAATGGTATAATAGAAAAGGTAATCCCTAGAAGTGGTAAGTCTGTTGTTAAATCTGGAGATATAGTCCAAAAGGGCGCTGTTTTACTAAATGGTGCTAATACAAAATCAATACCCGAAGTATGGGCAAGTACTTTTTATGAATCTACTAAAAAGGCAAGCTATGTAGATACTGTAAATAAAAAAACTGGAGAAAAGAAAAAGGTACACACAATAAGTTTTTATGATAAAGAATTTACAATTAGAAAAAATATAAAATATAAAAATTATGTTGTTGAAAATAAAGAAAAAAGACTTTCAATGGGAGATTATACTTTCCCTATAAAAATAAAGACGAGTACTTTTTATGAAACCAAAAAAGTTGAAGTGAAAAAGAACAAAGAAGAGTTGAAAAAAGAATTATCTGAAAAAGCTTTAAAAGAATTAGAATACATAATACCAGCTTCGGCTAGAATAATAGATGTAAAACATAGCTATAAGGTTAATAAAAATATGTTAGAATATTTAATAACAGTTCAAACTAGTGAAAATATCGCTAAAATTTATCCTCTTAGTAAAGCAGAGGCAGAAAGATTTATAAAGGAAGATAGTAAACCAAAAGAGGGAGAAGAGGAAGTTCCTTCTAATCCACAAAAAAGACCAATAAATGATATAAGAAATGAGTTTAATGAGGATAATAAAGATAATAACGACCAAAATAATTCTGATGGAAATAATAGTAATCAAAATAGTAACAATAGTCAAAATAATAATAGTAACAACAATTAATAAAATTTAACCTAAAACTTGAGGAGGATTAATTCAATTGATAATACAAAAAAAATTTACAATAGCAGATGGCAATTTTGAAAGAGAGTTATTTGGCAACTTTGATGAAAATGTAAAATTGATAGAGAAAACTTTAAATATAGATGTAATACTTAGAGAAGGCAATATAATTTTAATAGGAGAAGAAAAAAATGTAGATTCTGCATTAAAACTTATGAATGAATTGCATCAAACTGTATCAAATGGTAAGCATTTAGATAAACAAAGCATTTCTTATTCATTATCTCTTTTACTTGAAGGTAGTGAGCAAAAGATAAAAGAACTTGAAGGTACAATTGTTATAACTCAAAGAGGTAAAGCTGTTCAACCTAAAACTTTAGGGCAAAAAGAGTATATAAAGCTTATAGAAAATAATGATATAACTTTTGGTGTTGGTCCTGCTGGAACAGGAAAGACTTATCTTGCTGTGGCTATGGCAGTGAAAGCTTTTAAAAGAGATGAAGTTAGTAGAATTATACTTACAAGACCAGCAGTAGAAGCTGGAGAAAGTTTAGGATTTTTACCAGGAGATTTAAAAGATAAAGTAGACCCATATTTAAGACCATTATATGATGCGTTATTTGAAATGTTGGGTGCTGATAAGTTTAATAAATATTTAGAAAGAGGTACTATAGAAGTTGCACCACTTGCATTTATGAGAGGTAGAACTCTTGATAATTCTTTTATAATATTAGATGAAGCTCAAAATACAACTTCTGAGCAAATGAAAATGTTTTTAACTAGATTAGGATTTGGTTCTAAGGCTGTAGTTACAGGTGATATAACACAAACAGATTTGCCTCAAAATAAAAAAAGTGGTCTTATACAAGCTACAGAGATTCTTAAGGGCGTTCAAGGGATAGGCTCTATAATGTTAACAGACAGAGACGTTGTAAGACATGAGTTAGTACAGAGAATAATAAGAGCTTATGAGAAGCATGATAAAAAAGAAGAATTTAAAAAAGAAGAGCGCAAAAAAATGAAAATACAGGAAAAGACTTTCAAAAGAAAGTAAAAGTGTAGTAATATAGATGTATAGCATTATTAATGAATAAAAAGTAGGTGTAATTAATGGATTTGATATTAGATGATAGACAAGATAAATTAGAAGTAAATGAAGAACTAATAGAAAAAATAAAAGATATAATTTTAGAGTGTTTGGATTATGAAGGATATGATGATAATTATGAAGTGAGTCTTTCTTTTGTAGATAATAAAGAGATTCATGAATTAAATAGAGAATATAGAGGAGTTGATAGACCAACTGATGTTTTATCATTTCCTCTTTTAAGTGATGATTTTGAAGATGTTGAATTGGAAGAAGAATCTTTAGGAGATATAGTAGTATCTCTTGAAAGAGCTTTAGAGCAAAGCATAGAATATAATCATAGCTTTGAAAGAGAAGTATGTTTTTTAATATGTCATAGTATGTTTCATCTTTTAGGGTATGACCATGATACAGATGAAAATACAAAAGAAATGAGAGAAAAAGAAGAATACATATTAAATAAGTTAAACATAACAAGGGAGTAATTCTTATGAAAACAGGAAAAACTCGTCAAGGTATAATTAAAGCTTTTAATGCAGCTATAGAAGGAATATTATATACATTTAAATTTGAAAGGAATATGAAAATACATTACTTAGGCTCAGTTGCTGTGCTTATAATAAGTTTATTTTTTAACTTTTCAAAATTGGAAATGATAATGTTACTGATGTCTATATGTTTAGTTGTAGTTGCTGAGATGTTTAATACAGCTATAGAAAAAGCAGTAGACCTGGTAACTGATGAATATCATGTACTTGCAAAAATAGCAAAAGATGTTGCAGCAGGTGGTGTACTAGTAGCAGCATTAAACTCAGTAGTAGTTGGATATATTTTATTTTATGATAAATTGACAGATATATCTGGAATGTTAATTTACAAGATAAGAGAATCAGAATTACATATAACCTTGATATGCATATTATTGGTTCTTATAGCTGTAGTAGTAGTAAAAGCATTGACTTCAACAGGGACACCTTTAAAAGGAGGTATGCCAAGTGGTCATGCTGCTTTAGCATTTGCTATAGCAACTGCAATTACACTTATGACAGAAAGAGTAGTTGCATCTACTCTTGCATATATAATGGCTGTATTGGTTGCTCAAAGTAGGATTGAGGGAAAAATACATACATTCTGGGAAACCATAGCAGGAGCTTTGTTAGGCGTGTTAATAGCAGTATTAGTATTTCAGCTTGGAATGTTTTATAATTAAAATGAATGTACATAAAATATTTAACAATGAAACAAATCTGTTACAATTAAATTTTTATGATATAATGTAGAGTATTAAATAAAAATAAATTCTAATAAGTGTATACAGGAGGAGATGTTGTGGACAACATAGAATTGTTAAAGTTGGCAGAAGATGCTAGACAACATTCTTATGCTCCTTACTCAAGTTTTAGAGTGGGTGCAGCTCTTTTGACTAAGAGTGGAAAAGTTTATACTGGATGTAATATAGAATGTGCATCATTAGGTGGAACAAATTGCGCAGAAAGAACAGCTATTTTTAAAGCTATATCAGAAGGTGATAAGGATATATATAAAATAGCAATAGCAAGTGATAACTCAGAAAATAATGAACAAACATATCCTTGTGGAATATGTAGACAAGTAATTATAGAGTTTGGTTCTGATATAAAAATAATAACAGGATATACTAAAGGAGAGGTGTTTGAGCATGATATAAAAGATTTGCTACCAAACTATTTCTCTGGAAATGATTTAAAATAAATTAAAAAACTAAAATAAATTTAAAGCAATTAAATACAAGAAGATAAAAGTTAGGAGACAGTTAATGTTCAAATCAGGATTTGTCAGTATAGTAGGTAGACCAAATGTAGGGAAATCTACTTTAATGAATAATGTAGTAGGGGAAAAGATAGCTATAATGAGTGATAAACCTCAGACTACAAGAAATACAATACAAGCAGTCTATACAGATGAAGAAACTCAAATAGTATTTTTAGATACACCAGGTATTCACAAACCTAAAAATAAATTAGGTGAATTCATGGTAAAGGCAGCAACAGAAGCTTTTAAAAATGTAGATTTAATATTATTTGTAGTTGATGATTCTAAAAAAATAGGTCCTGGAGACAGAAAAATAATAGAGGATTTAAAATCTGTTAAGACACCAATAATTCTAGTTGTAAATAAAATAGACCAACTAGGTCAAAAAGATGAATTATTTGATATAATAAAAATGTATGATAGAGAAGGTATTTTCAAAGAGATAGTACCAATATCAGCGTTAAAAGGAAAAAATACAGATACTCTAATAAAAGTTATACAAAATTACTTAGAAGAAGGACCAAAGTATTTTCCAGATTATATGATTACAGATCAACCAGAGAGAGTATTAATAGCAGAACTTATAAGAGAAAAAGTTCTTCATTATCTTAATGATGAAATACCTCATGGTGTAGCTGTTGAAATTGAAAAAATGAAAGCAAGAAATGATAAAGAAATAGTAGATGTATCTGCTGTAATATATTGTGAAAGAGATTCACATAAGGGAATAATAATAGGAAAGAATGGTAGGAAACTAAAAGGAATAGGTAAATCAGCAAGACAAGATATAGAATTACTTTTAGGTTCACAAATAAATCTCCAGTTATGGGTTAAGGTTAAAGAAAATTGGAGAAATTTACAAAATTATATAAATAATTTTGGATATAATGATAAATAAAGGTGGGTTATATGGATAGGAAACTGGATGCTTCCCAAGATTTATTATATGAAGTAAAATCATTAATTGATAATAATAAAGTATTGGAGTTAAGAGAATTAATAGAGGAATATCATATAATTGATATATTCGATATAATGGAAAATTTAGAGGAAGACATGAAAATTCAACTGTTTGAAGTACTTCCTCTAGATATGGCATCTTCTATATTAGAAGAAGGTAGTGTAGAGTTTTTTATTAGTATTTTATCTAAGTTAGATGTAGAACATGCAAAAAACATACTTGAACTTATGTCTCTTGGAGACATGGCAGATAAACTTAGTGAACTTGAAGAAGAAGAAAGAGAACATATAATAAATCTTTTAAATCAAGAAAACGCTGACTATGTAAAAGAATTATTATTCTATGATGAAGACTCTGCAGGTGGAACAATGACCACTGGATATATTTCTATAAATAAAGATATGACAGCTCTTGAGGCAATAGAACATATGAGAGAAGAAGCTGATGAAGCTGAGACTATTTATTATATATATGTAGTTGATGATGAAGAAAAGCTAGTTGGAGTATTATCTTTAAGAGAGCTAATAATAGCGAGAGATGCAAATATAGTAGAAGATTTAATGAGTGAAAATATAATTTCTGTTTATGTAGATGAAGATAGAGAAGAAGCGGTTAGGTTAGTATCGAAATACAATTTAATAGCAATTCCAGTAGTAGATAGACAAGAAAAGTTAAAAGGGATAATAACAGTAGATGATATAATAGATGTTATGGAAGAAGAAGCAACTGAAGATATGTATAAATTTGCAGGAAGTTCAGAGCATGAAAGAGAAGTTGCTGAAAAGGAAAATCCTACATTGAAAGAGCAGACAATATCAGCTCTTAGAGGTAGACTGCCATGGTTAATTATTACATTAATTGGAGGTCTATTGGCTTCTCTAATACTTTCTAATTTAGATTATATAATGAACCCTATATATGCTCCACTGGTATTTTTTATACCTGTAGTAATAGGTATGGGTGGTAATATTGGAACACAATCATCTTCTGTTACAGTAATAACACTGTCTAATAAAGATTTGAATTTTAGCAATGTGGTAAGAGAAGGTATTGTAGGAATTATTACAGGTCTTTTGTGTAGTATAATAACAGGTATTGTAATTTACTTTGTTATGAAAAAATTAGACATTGTATTAATTGTTTCAATATCATTATTTATAAATATGGTTTTGGGTGCAACAATAGGTGCATTTATGCCTGTTTTATTAAAAAAGATGGATGCAGATCCATCTACAGTTTCATCACCAATTATATCTACAGCTCTTGATATAACTGGTATAGCAGTTTATTTTATAATAACGACAGCGTTATTGTCAAAAATTGTTTAATAACTTTATGTATGATTTATCCTCTTCTTACTAAAAATATAAGTATAAATGTAAGAAGGGGGTTTTTTAAAAATGAACAATATCAGTTGGGAAGTTTTTAAAAAAACAGGCAGTATAGATGCATATCTATACTTCTGTGATTGCAAAAACCTAAGTGAAGAAGTCGAAGAAGTAAGGGAGAAAAAAGAAGACGATGATAATCCTGAACACCCAGGGGATAGTACTTAAAGCTATAAGGTACAAGGAAAGTGATATAATACTTACTCTGTTTACGAGAAAGCTTGGAAAAGTATCTGCAATAGCAAAAGGAGCTAAAAAAAATAAGAGCTCTTTACTTTCATCATCACAGTTATTTTCTTATAGCAATTTTACTTTAAAAAAACAAGGAAATATGTACAAGGTTACTCAAAGTGAAATCATAAAGAGTTTTTATAATATATCCTACGATATAGAGGCATTTTCTTATGCTACATATATTACAAAATTAGTTGAAAATTCTATACTTGAAAATCAGACTAATAATAGGTTATTTATATTACTTGCACAGACGCTGTATTTATATACACAAGAAAATACAGATAATAGATTTGTAACAGCTGCATTTGAGTTAAAGTTCTTGGACTATATAGGATTTAAACCAATAGTAAATAAATGTATTAATTGCGGAAGTAAAATTTTGCAAAATTCTATGTTTAATGTTTATGAAGGTGGTATACTATGTAGTAAGTGTAATACACTTTTTGATAATAATATAAAACTGGATTTAACAACTGTTAGTCTCATGGAATATGTATTAAGGAATGATATTTTAACATGTAGCAAAGCTAAAGTATCAAAATATATAACACATGAACTCGAAAATATACTAGAAAAATATTTGAAAGTTTATGTTGATAATATTAATCTAAAATCATTACACGTATTGCAAAGTGTAAAAAACAATAAGGGAGTGGATAATAATGAGTAGTAATATAACTATTGAAATGGTTGATTCAGTCTTTGAAAGAGTTCCAGGAGCAACTTATGCAGAAGCAAAAGAAGCATTAGTGGAATGTAATGGAGATGTAATTGAGGCAGTAATATATTTAGAAAATAAAAAGAATACTTGTAATTGTAAAGCTAAATCTGCTAAAGAAACTATGGAAGAAGTATTTGGTAAAGATGGAGAAAATATAAAATATCAATTAAAAGAACTTCTTAAAAAAAGTAGTGTTGTAAGAGTAATAGTTGAAAAAGATGGAAAAACTATGATGAATATTCCTTTAACAGTAGGAGTTGTTGGATTAGCTTTTGTACCATTAGCTACTCTAGTTGGTTTATCAGCTGCTGTTATAAGTAAATATCGTATAAAAGTTCAAAATGAAGAAGATGGTGAAGTTGTAGACTTAGGTGAATTAAATGAAGAAAAACTTCATGTTTTGAAGAATATGATAACTAATGCAGCCAAAGATGTAAAAGATGTAGTAGTTGATAAAAAAGAAGATGATAAAGATGTAACTGTTGATCTAATGAAAGAAGAATCTGAAAAGAATAATGAAAACGAAGACGAAAATAAATAGATATAAAGTGACTTTTAAAAAATGAAAAGAAGATAATTATAAGAATTATCACTAACATTGACAAATTTTATAGAATTTGATATTCTAAAAGTTGTAGAAGAACTATTAAAATAGCCTTTCGTGTAGACGAGAGGCTTTATTGTTATAGGAGGGATTTTTATGAATTTTCAAGAAATGATACTGGCATTGCAAAAATACTGGTCAAAGCAAGGTTGTATCATGATGCAACCTTACGATGTCGAAAAAGGTGCTGGAACTATGAATCCTAATACTTTTTTAAGATCATTAGGACCTGAGCCTTGGCAAGTATGCTATGTAGAGCCTTCAAGAAGACCAGCAGATGGAAGATATGGTGAAAACCCAAACAGATTATATCAACATCATCAATTCCAAGTTATACTAAAGCCATCTCCAGATAATATACAAGAATTGTATTTAGAGAGCTTAAAAGAAATTGGAATTGACCCAAGTGAACATGACATAAGATTTGTTGAAGACAACTGGGAAGCTGCCACAGTTGGTGCTTGGGGACTTGGATGGGAAGTTTGGTTAGATGGTATGGAAATAACTCAATTTACATACTTCCAACAAGTAGGTAATATTGAATGTGAGCTTGAGACAGGAGAAATTACATATGGGTTAGAAAGATTAGCTATGTACATTCAAGAAGTTGATAGTGTTTATGATTTAAAATGGAATGATAAAATAACTTATGGCGAAGTGTTTAATAAAGCTGAGTATGAAAATTCAGTGTATGCGTTTGAATTATGTGATGCAGATATGTTGTTTAATCTGTTTGATATATATGAAAAAGAAGCATTAAGACTTATGGAAAGTGGTCTTGTAATACCTTCATATGATTATGTATTAAAATGTTCTCATGCATTTAATACATTGGATGCAAGAGGAGCAATAGGTGTTAGTCAAAGAGCTTCATTTATAGGTAGAGTTAGAAATATGGCAAAAACTGTTGCAGAAACTTTTGTAAAACAAAGAGAAGAAATGGGATTCCCTCTTTTAAAGGACGGTGACAAATAATGAAAAATTATCTTTTATTTGAAATCGGTGTTGAAGAAATGCCATCAAGATTTATGGGTAGTACACTAGAACAATTAAAAAACAATCTTAATAAATTATTTGAGGAAAATAGAATATCTTTTAATAAAATAGATGCCTATGGAACACCAAGAAGATTGACTTTAGTAGTTGAAGGTTTAAGTGATAAGCAAAGTGATTTAGAAGAAGAAATAAAAGGTCCAGCTAAGAAGATTGCTGTTGATGAAGACAATAATTTCACAAAACCAGCTTTAGGATTTATAAAAAGTAAAGGATTAAGCGAATCTGATATATATTTTAAACAAGTTGGAAAAGATGAATATATTTTTGCTACTATAAAGCAAGCTGGGAAAGACACTTCAGAAGTGTTAAAAGAGATATTACCAGAAACTATAAAATCTGTAGTATTTCCAAAAGCTATGCGTTGGGGAGGAAAAAACCTAAAATTTGCAAGACCTATAAGATGGATAGTTACATTGTTAAATGATAAGGTATTAGAATTTGATTTAGAAGGAATAATATCTTCTAATGTAACAAAAGGGCATAGATTCTTAGGAGAAAGTACAATAGAAGTTAATTCTATAGAAGAATATTTTGAAAAATTAGAGAAAAATTATATAGTTTTAGACCAAAATAAGAGAAAAGAAATTATAAGAAAACAATGTATAGAAGTAGCCAATTCTTTAGGTGGCGAAGTTGAGTTTGATGAAGATTTACTTGAAGAAGTAACTTACTTAGTTGAATATCCAACTGCTTTTTATGGCGAATTTGATACAGATTATATAAAACTACCAAAAGAAGTTGTCATAACTCCTATGAAACAACATCAAAGATATTTCCCAGTTCTTAAAGAAGGAAAACTGTTACCTAACTTTATAGCTGTTAGAAATGGAGATTCTTACAGAATAGATAATGTTAAAGCTGGAAATGAAAAAGTTTTAGAAGCAAGACTTGCTGATGCTTTATTTTTCTATAGAGAAGATACTAAGAGAAACTTAGAAAGCTACATAGAAAAATTAAAAACTGTTGTTTTCCAAGTAAAATTGGGTACTATTTATGACAAAACTTTAAGACTTGAAAAACTAAGTGCTGATATACTTGATAGTTTAGGATTAGCAGATGAAAAGGCAGACACTATGAGAGCTGCTAAATTATCTAAAGCAGATTTAGTTACTGGAATGGTAGGAGAATTTGATGAATTACAAGGTTTTATGGGAAAAGAATATGCGAAGGTTGGAGGAGAAAATGATGTTGTAAGTGAAGCTATTTTTGAACATTATTTACCAAGATTTGCAGGAGATATTCTTCCTAAAACTAATGCAGGGGTAGCTTTATCAATAGCTGATAAATTAGATTCAATAGCAGGATTTTTTGCTATAGGAATACAACCAACAGGTTCTCAAGACCCATATGCTTTAAGAAGACAAGCTTTAGGTATACTTAGTATACTTATGGATAGAAAAGTAGCTGTAGACTTAAAAGTACTTATTGAACATGCTTTAGATAATTATTCTAACTTAGATTTTAATAAAGAAGATGTTGTTGAACAAATAATGAACTTCTTTAATGAAAGAGTAAAAAATCTATTTAAAGATTTAGGTATAAGATATGATGTTGTTGATGCTGTTTTAAGTTCTGATATAAATGATATTTCTGATATGCATATGAGAGCTTTAGAGCTTAATAATTGGCTAGAAAAAGATGAATTAGTGGAAATGCTTACTGCATTTAATAGAGTTTCTACTTTGGCTCAGAAAGCAGAATGTGATAAGGTTGATGAAAGTCTATTAAAAGAAGATGCTGAAATTAAGCTTTATAATGAATTTAAGCAAGTAAAAGTAAGAGTAAAAGAATTATTAAAAGATAAGAAATACGGTACTGCTTTAGATGAGTTTGCATCTTTAAGACCTGTAGTTGATAACCTATTTGATTCAGTTATGGTTATGGATAATGATGAAGCAATTAAAAATAACAGACTTGGTCTACTTAAACAAATATATGATACTATGTTAGAAATTTGTGATTTATCTAAAATAGTTTATAAATAGTATAAAAACATAAACGATTGTAAAAAATGAGATAGTTATAAGCTATCTCATTTTTTATAATCATTTATGTTAAGTCATATTTTATACTTATCAATTATTTTATTTAATAAATCATCATTTGAATCTATCCATTCATAAAAATTTTCTGATGAAACCTCAGCTATTTCATAAAGCATTTTAGGAATGTCACTAGCCTTAAAATCTCCTAGAGATTTTCCTAGTCTAGTCTTACCTATTTCAAAACTACCTCCAACAAATAATTCAAATGCATCAGTAGATACTCCATTGACATTTTTCTTTTTACCACATAATCCTATGCTACCAATTTGGTGAACACCACATGAATTTAGACATCCTGAAATATACAGTTTAGGAGCTTTACTTAAAACTTCTTCATTGTTTTGTAATCTAAAATAATCTATTATCTCATGTAATATTTTTTGGCTATTTTGTATACCCATCTGACAAATAGGAACACCTATGCAGGAGATACTCTGTTCTAATTGAGAGTTACAACTAATAGTCTTGCTTATTTCTAATATCCTTTTTGCCTCATTTCCATCTAAATTTAGAATGTACAAGCCTTCTGTCATACCTAATCTAATCATAGGATTTTTAATATTATCTAACTCTTGAAGTAAAAATTTTAAATCTTTAGTAGATAATAGACCTCCAATTGGATGTATATATACAGTATATAAGCCAGATTGTTTTTGATGGATTAATCTAGAGTCATGTAAATCTATCTTAATTCCAGGTTTAGAATAGTCAATTTGTTCAACATTAAGTTCAAGATTACCTTTTTCTTTTTCTAATTTATAGTATTCTTTAAATTTTTCTAAAAACATATTTTCTCCAAGCGTTTCAACCATATATCTAACCCTAGCTTTGTTTTTATTTTCATAATTACCATAAGCCATAAAGAATTTAATCATTCCTTCTACACAATATAATGCATCTTTAGGTTTTATAACTTCATCAAGTTCTAAAGCAACTTTAGGTTGTTTACCTAAACCTCCACCTAAGAAAACTCTAAAATATGGTTTGCCATTTTTTAGAGTAGCTACAAATCCTAAGTCTTGTATACTACAATGGGCAGAATCTGTGTAACAACTAGAATAGGAAACTTTTAGTTTCCTAGGTAAGTGATATGTAGTAGCATTTTTGATAAAATATTTATCAGTAGCAACTGCATAAGGGGTAACATCAAAAGCTTCGTCAGGGTCAACTCCTGATAATGGAGATAAGCCTACATTTCTAGGATAGTTACCACCACCGCCTCTAGTGAAGATATCATTTTTTATTCCCTCTTCCATAATATCAACTATAGAGTCTATAGACAAGTCATGTAATTGTATAGCTTGTCTAGTTGTTAAGTGTATCTTATCTAGCTTATGTTTGGTAGCCATTTGGTAAATTTTTTTAAGTTGAGATTTCGACAATACCCCAGCAGATACTCGAAGTCTTATCATAAATGATTTTTTGTCTCTTTGAGCATAAACTCCATATCCACCAGAAAATCCTTTGTATTGCATTTTATTTATTTCTCCATTTAATAATTTTAAAGAATATTCTTTAAAATTATCTAGTTCATTTAACAATGTCTCTTTTAAATTATCCATTATTTCACCTCATTATTAGACTTGTATAAAAATAAATATGCTGTATAATTATATATATATTATTATCTAGAGTTGGTAAAAATATAACAGTAGAGTACTATTAAAAGTCAAAATAAGGAACATATACTTAGTATGACTCTTTATTTTGTTAAATAAGTATAATATTTTTGTTTTATAAAATATAATTAAGATAAATAGATAATTTTGTAATTTTAATATATAATATTTAGTATAGTGTTGAATAAACGCTTAATATTCGCAGGAGGAGTACTTGTATATGGGAGAAATAATAAATGCATTAGATAGAGCCCTAGACATAATTTTGCTATTATATCATGAAAAGAGAGAAATGGGAATAACTGAAATAAGTAAGATTATGGGAGTATATAAGAGTACTATACATAGAACTTTAGTAACTCTTGAAAACAAAGGTTTTGTTATACAAAACACTGAGAATGGTAAGTATTGGTTGGGAATAAATTTATATGCAATAGGTATGGTTGTGGGAGAACAGATGTCATTGACTGAAATAGTAAAACCATATACGAAAAAATTAAATCAAGAATTTAACGAAGTGGTGAATGTGTCTATACTAGAAGAAAGAGCTCAAGATTCTCCAAGAAGTATCATAATACATAAAGAATATGGTTCAAATCAATTACTCTCAGTAAATCCGTCAGTTGGTTCTAGTAGCGAATGTTATTGTTCAGCGGTTGGGAAATGTCTTATGGCATTTAATGATTCTATAGATTTTGAAAAATACAGAAAAACTCCAATACACAAATATACAGAACATACAATTGATAATTGGGATGATATGATGATTTTTTTGGCAAAAATAAAAGAGCAAGGATATGCTCTAGATGACCAAGAACTAGAACATGGTTTAACTTGTATTGGAGCACCTATTTTGGATAAAAACAATAAAGCTATAGCAGCAATAAGTCTATCAGGTCCGACTATAAGGATGCGAGAAGGAGACTTTGAATATAAAATTAAAAGGGTTATAGAAACTGCAAAGAGCATATCTGAACTTTTTAGATAATTTTAAGAAATAAATTTGAATAATAAAAAGAGACTAAATTTAAATTGTTATTTGTAAATACCAGTTTAGATATGGTCTCTTTTTTATTGAATATAAAAATTAAATATTTTTAAAATTGAAAAAATTATTGAAATATATAAGCGAATGTGATATCTTTTAATTAAGCAATACAAAACAGAACAGTGTTCTAAAGAATAGAACAATAATAAAATATATATATAATAAACCCACATGAATATTATATATTTAAAATTAGGTAAAAAAATTACTACATAAGAGGGGAGATTTGAAAAATGGAAAAAGTCAAGTTGAGTGTTGAAAGATGTAAGGGGTGTTATCTTTGTATTGAAGCTTGCAAAAAAGAAGCAATAAGTCTTTCTGATTACACAAATAAAAAAGGCTTTGTAACAGTCAAAGTCGATGAAGAAAAGTGTGTTCAATGTGGCGCTTGTTATACAATGTGTCCTGATTTAGTATTTGAGATATTATAAATAACTTTTTATTGGAAGGGAGAAAACGTATGCAAAGTTTATTAATTAAGGGAAATGAAGCCTTAGCAGAAGGAGCTATACGTGGTGGATGTAGATTTTATGCAGGTTATCCAATAACACCACAATCAGAAATATTAGAAATGATGGCTTGGAGACAAAAAGAGGTTGGAGGAGTATTTATTCAAGGTGAATCTGAAATAGCCAGCGTAAATATGGTTATGGGGGCAAGTGCACTTGGAGCAAGAGCTATGACATCTTCATCTGGACCTGGATTTTCATTAAAACAAGAAGGAATTGCATATTGGGTATCAGCTGGTTTACCAGCAGTTGTAGCATGTGTACAGAGATATGGTATAGGAGATGGATTTATAGGAGCTGGTCAAGATAATTACTGGCAAGCTGTAAAAGGTGGAGGAAATGGAGATTATCATTTAATTGTATTAGCACCTAATAGTGTTCAAGAAAATATGGATATGGCATATGAGTCTTTTGAATTAGCTGAAAAATATATGCATCCAGTACTTATACTTTCTGATGCTACAATAGGTCAAATGGTAGAACCTTGTATAGCACCACCAATGAAAGAATATGATAAGGATAAAGCTCCATGGGCAGCAAAAGGAACTCCTGTTGGAGAAAAAAATAAAGTAATAACTGATATAACATATTTTGAGGACCAAGATACATGGCAAAAAGGTTATATAGAAAAAATGAGAAAAGTTCAAGAAAATGAACAAAGATGGGAAGAAATAGAGATAGAAGATGCAGATGTGGTATTTGTTGCATATGGAATTTCTTCAAGAATAGCAGAAGGCGCAGTTAGAGATGCAAGAGCAAGAGGTATAAAACTTGGATTAATAAGACCAAAAACATTGTGGCCTTACCCAAGAAAAGCTTTTAAAAAATTAAAAGATTCATTAAAAGGGCTTGTAACAGTTGAAATGAATATGATGGCACAAATGAAGGAAGATGTAATTATAGCATGTAATAATAGATTCCCAGTATATTCAGTAGCAACAGCTCAATATATGGCAGAAGTAAATCAATTAATAGATTTTGCTCAAGAGATTATAGATGGAAAAGCTAAGCAAGAGGAGGTATTTTAATTATGGCTAAAAAAGCACCAGCAATAATGATGTGTGAAAATATGTTCTGTGGAGGCTGTGGACACTCTATAGTCGATAGAATTATTGGAGAAGTATTAACAGAAATGAATATATGTCAAGATACGATTATATGCTCAGATATAGGATGTAATCATATGTTTCAATTTAGTATGAATGTAGATGTTGTTGTTCCTCCTCATGGTAAAATGGGTGCAGCTATGGCAGCTATGAAAAGAGTTAGACCAGATAAATATATATTTACAATAGCTGGAGATGGTGGAGCTTATGCAATAGGGCTTGGAGAAACTATGTCAGCTGCTACTAGAAATGATAATGTAATATTTTTAGTTATGAATAATAATATGTTTGCAATGACAGGTGGGCAAATGGCTCCAACTACTGTACAAGGTCAACATACAGCTTCTACTCCAGCAGGTAGAACATATGAAGACCATGGCTCAACATTTGATGTTGTAAAAGTTATGGGAAATTTAGATATAGCATATTTGGCAAGAGGAACAATAACTAACCCTAAAGAAATAAATACAACAAAAAGATATATCAAAAAAGCACTTGAAAAACAAAAAGATAAAAAGGGCTTTTGCTTAATAGAAATACTTGTACCATGTCCAACAAACTGGGGATTAAAGCCAGTAGATGCTATGAAGAGAATAGAAAACGAACTTGTTCCAAAGTATCCACTTGGAGAATTTATTGATTAGGGAGGAAATAATATGTTAAATGAAATTATATGTGCTGGTTTTGGAGGACAGGGAGTTCTTACAGCAGGAAAAATTATAATGTATGTTGCATATAAGGCAGAAAAGAAGATTACATGGTTCCCATCTTATGGAAATGAGATGAGAGGAGGAAGTGCAAATTGTAATGTTGTTGTAAGTGATGAAAAAATTGCAAATCCTTGTGTAAAAAATCCAGATATCTTATTGGGAATGAATAGTGTATCAGTAGATAAGTATGAGAGTTTAATGAAAGCAAATGGTTATATGTTTGTCAATGAATCACTAGTAAATAAGGATAGAAAATATAGAGAAGATATTAATGTTATAAAAGTACCTGTTACTGAAATAGCTCAAAATTTAGGTAATGAAAAATCTGCTAATATTTGTATGTTAGGTGCTATGGTGAAGAATTTAGATTTATTCACAAAAGAAGAATTTGAAAGTGGTATGTGTGAATACTTTGAAAATCAAGGTAAAGGAAAGTTTAATGCCAAAAATGTAGAAGCATTTGAAGCTGGATATGACTATGAGTGAATATTTTAAATATTTAAAATTATTATTGAAATACTCATTTTTATGTGTTAGTATTTAATTAATAAAATATAGAACGTCGTTCTGAGTAATAGGACGACGAAAATTTTAAAAAATTAACAGAACGACGTTCTACAGTATGAAACCGAGGAGGCGTTGAAGTGAAAATTTTAGTAATTAATCCTGGTGGTACATCTACAAAGATTTCTGTATTTCAAGATAAAGATGAAGTTTTGAAAAAAAATATAACTCATACAAGAGAAGATTTAAAAAAATTTTCCAAGGTATTTGATGAATATGATTATAGAAAGCAATTAATAGTGGATGTTTTAAGTAGTGAAAATCATGATATAAATTCTTTTGACGCAGTAGTGGGTCGTGGTGGACTTATGAAGGCTATAAAAGGTGGTACCTATATTGTAAGTAAAGAAATGATTGAGGACATGAGAAATGAAATAAATGGAGAACATGCATCAAACTTAGGTGCCTTGTTAGCTAAGACTATAGCAGATGAAATAGGAGTTCAATCATTTGTAGTAGACCCAGTTTCTGTAGATGAATTTGATGATGTATCAAGGATTACAGGTATATCAGATATAGAAAAAGCTAGCTGGCTGCATGCACTAAATCATAAGGCTGTATCAAGAAAAATAGCACAAAAACTAGGTGGAAAATATGAAGATTATAACTTTATTGTAGCTCATCTAGGTTCTGGAATATCAATTGTAGCGCATAAAAAAGGAAAAATGATAGATGGAAGTGGTGGAAGGTCTGATGGTCCATTTTCGCCAGAAAGAAGTGGAGGATTACTTGCATACCCTCTTATAGAATTATGCTACTCAGGAAAATATACTCACGATGAAATGGTTGCAAAAGTAAGCTCAATTGGGGGTATGTACGATTATTTAGGAACAAAAGATATGATAGAAATTGAAAATAGAATTAAAGATGGTGATGAAAAAGCTAAACTTATAATGGATGCATTCATCTATCAAACAGCTAAAGAAATTTCTATGTATGGAGCATCACTTTCTGGAGATATAGATAGAATTATTTTAACAGGGGGAATATCGCATTCGGAAATGGTGATTAAAGGAATAATGGAAAAAGTTTCATATTTAGCACCAGTAGAGATAGTGGCAGGTGAGATGGAAATGGAAGCACTTGCTCTTGGAGCTCTTAGAGTACTTAATGGAGAAGAAATGGCAAAAACTTATTAATATTTAGGAGAAAAAATATGTTAAAAGATTTTAATAATTTATTAGAAGAAGCTAAAAAGCTTGAACCTGTTATTGTAAGTGTTGCTGTTGCAGAAGATGAAGAAGTGTTAAAAGCTGTAAAATCAGCAACAGATTTAAATCTTATAAAACCAATTCTCGTAGGCAATAAAGATAAAATAGAAAATATATCAAAAGAGATTGGACTAAAGGGATATGAAATAATAGGGTGTCAAAATCCTGATGAATCAGTTAAAAAAGCTGTAGAAGTAGTTAAAAATAAGGATGCTAAAGTTCTTATGAAGGGGTTAGTAAATACAAGTGTTTATATGAGAGCTATATTAAATAAAGAGTTTGGTCTTAGAACAGGAAGACTTTTAAGTTTACTTGCAGTATATGAATTGCCTCAATACCACAAACTTCTTTATTGTACAGATAGTGGTATAAATGTATCTCCAAATTTAAATCAAAAAAAAGATATATTGATAAATTCACTTCTTACTATGAAGAGTATAGGTATGGAAAATCCTAAAACTGCGATACTTACTGCAAATGAAATGGTAGACCCCAAAATACAATCTACAGTAGATGCTAATTCACTTGTAGAGATGGTAAAATTAGGAGAAATACCAAATTGTATAGTAGAAGGTCCAATAGCCTTTGATGTTGCATTTGATGCATATGCAGCAAAGCATAAAGGTATCGAAAGTAATATTGCTGGCGATGTTGACTTACTTGTATTTCCAAATATAGAGGCAGGAAACATATTAGGAAAGTCATGGCTTAGATTCAATAAAGCTAAGTGGGCAGGGATTGTTTTGGGGGCAACAAATCCAATAATTTTAGGTTCACGCTCTGATACAGCCGAAATTAAAATAAATTCAATAGCACTAGCCTGCTTAGCATCACAATAAGAAATTATTTAAAAGGGGATGAATTATTATGAAATATGCAAAAAGAATGGATATGGTAAAGGCTTCAGCTATAAGAGACTCTCAAAAGAAGATAGCTCAAAAAGTGGCAAGTGGTGGAACTGTTATATCTTTTGCAGCAGGACTTCCTGACCCAAACTTATTTCCAATAAAAGAAATAAGTGAAGTAACTAAGCAAGTACTTGATGAAAGAGGAAAATTTGCTTTAGCTTATGGACCTACTAAAGGTGAAGATGAGTTGTTAGAAATAATAGCTAAGAGAATGAAAGAAGAAGAAAATATTGAAACAAAACCAGAAAATATTATAATAACTACTGGTTCACAACAAGGTATAGCTCTTAGTGCTATGATTTTATTAGAAAAAGGAGATATAGTAGTTACAGAAAATCCAAGTTACTTAGGTGCAATAAATGCATTTAGACCTTATGAATGTGATTTTTTAGGAGTAGATACAGATGAAGAAGGAATGGTAACAGAAGATTTAGATAAATTATTATCTGAAAATTCAAACATAAAGGTGATATATGTAATACCAACATTCCAAAATCCTACAGGAAAAACATGGTCTTTACAAAGAAGAAAAGATTTTATGGAAGTTGTAAACAAGTATGATGTCATAGTAATAGAAGATAATCCTTATGGAGAAATAAGATTTACACAAGAACCACTACCTACACTTAAATCACTTGATACTAAAGATAAAGTACTATATCTAGGGTCATTTTCAAAAGTGTTATGTCCAGGATTTAGAGTTGCTTGGATGTGTGGGAATATAGATATTATAGATAAAGCAGAACTTTTAAAGCAAGGTATCGATTTACAATCAAATCAATTTTCTCAAGTACAGGTAATAGAATACTTAAAGAAGTATAATTTAAATGAACATGTAGAAAAAATAAGAGCTGAGTATAAAAAAAGATGTTTCTTGATGTTAGAAACTATGAAAAAATATTTTCCAGAAGAAGCAAAATATACAGAACCAGATGGAGGTATGTTTATATGGGTTGAACTTCCTGAAAGTATAAATGTAGATAATTTACTAGATAAAGCTATTGATGCTGGAGTTGCCTATGTTTCTGGAGAATCATTCTTTGCAAATAATGGTCCAAAAAATACTATGAGACTTAATTATACAACAATGTCAGAAGAGCAAATAGTTGAAGGGATTAAAATACTTGCAGAAGTTATAAAAAAAGAACTCAATTATGCTTGTGAATAAATATTAAAAGTGAGGGCTTAATTATGGGAGAAAAAGGGAACGGGATAAAGTTTGGAAAGTTAATGATTCAACTTGTTATTATAGCTATATGTTGGGAATTAGTTTATATTATACCATTTATCCAATACACATTGTATGATCCAATTTTAAAAGCATTACAGTGTTCAAATACTCAACTAGGTTTTCTACTTACAATTTATGGATTAGGTAATATATTTGGAGCTCCTATAGGAGGATGGTTAGCAGATAGATTTGATTATAGAAAGATAATTTTAGGCTCTGTATTTCTTAATGGAATAGTATCATTTTTATTTGCATTTAACATGAACTATACATTTGCTGTCATAACTTGGGTAGGTTGTGCAATTACATCATTAGTTATGAACTACCCTTCTATGGTAAAGATACTTAGAGTTATAGGAAAAGAAAATCAAGGTAAAGTTTATGGATTTAATGAAGCTATGGTTGGAGTTTCTGGAGTAGTAATGGGAGCTATATTCTTATATATTTATACATTATTTTCAACTCCTGTTTTAGGTATGAGATGGGTAATGATATCTTTAGGAATATTATCTATAGTAATGTGTCCAGTATTATGGTTTGTAATTAAAGATGTAGATATTAGTGAAGAAAAAGAAGAAGGTAAAAGTGAAAAAATGGCTGCTAGTGACTTTATGGTAGTTTTAAAATCACCAAATACTTGGTTAGTAGGTATAAGTATATTCTGTGTATATTCATTTACAGTTACAATGTCTTACTTTACACCTTATATAACATCAGTACTTGGAGGTTCAGTTGCACTATCTGGAGCATTGGCTATAATAAGACAACATGGATTAAAATTATTTGGTGCTCCATTTGGAGGGTACTGTGCAGACAAAGTAAAATCACCTACTAAAGTGCTTTTACCAATATATGTACTTGGTATAGTAGTAATAGTTTTATTCTTAGTATTGCCTTCATCAACGCCAATGACTTTATTTATAGCATTAACATTTGTAGTAGGTATATTAGGTTATATGGGAAAAGGTATATACTATGCAGTTCAAGAGGAAGTAAATGTGCCAGTTAAATATTCAGCTACTACTATAGGTATAGCAGCAGCTTTAGGCTTTTCACCAGATGTATTCCAATTTGCATTAATAGGGCATTGGATAGATACTTATGGTAATAAAGGGTACACATATACATTTATATTCCAAATAGCTATTTTAGTAATAGGAATATTATCTTGTTTATATATATTAAAAGTTAAAAAGAAAAGATTAGAGAAGTTAAAAGCTTAAAAGTTTCATTTAATAAGAGAGTATTTTTTTCAGTATAATCTACTGACATAAATACTGTATAAAAAGTAATACTAAATTAAAACTTATAGTTATATTTGATGAATAAAGTGTGAAAAAATTAAAATGTTATCAAGTGTTTTTAGTATAGTTTTAGCATAAAGTTACCCCTAAAAGTATAAGATTGAGTAGCAATTATCACCTATTTGTATATTTACATAAGTTTGTTTAATATAAATTTTACATGGATTTTAGTAATAGATGATATTTGCACTCAATTTTATATCTAATGATGAATAAGAAAATTATGAAATCTAACTATATATTATCTAGCTACATATTAATAGTGTACTATTTATGTAGTAGTATTGGGCTTTTCCTTATATGTATTTCAATTTATATTGTTTGATTGTCTGTCAAGCACATATCGTTAAAAAATTTATACACTTATGTTCATGTATCAATTGATATTCTTAATTTTGGTAATAATTGTTGGAGTTTACATATTAAAAGATAGAAATAAGGTAAATAAAATAAAAAATGAGTCTATAAGATATGTTGAGTTAAATAAAGTTTATACAAAATATTAGTACATAGCTGTTTAAATTATTGTCTATAAATTAAAATGAATGGTGGTGAGTTGAGTGACCGATTTAGTTAACACCATTAATGGAATTGTTTGGTCACCTGTATTAGTTGCAATGTGCCTATGCATAGGATTGTATTTTTCATTGAAATTAAAATTTTTCCAAATAAAAGACATAAAAGAAATGTTTACCCTTTTACTTGAAGGAGATAGTTCTCAGGTTGGTATATCATCATTTCAAGGATTTGCTACATCAATGGCTGGAAGAATTGGAACTGGTAATATAGCTGGTGTGGCTGTAGCAATAGCAATGGGAGGGCCAGGAGCATTAGTATGGATGTGTATAATGGCTACCTTAGGCTCGGCGACTGCATTTGTAGAATCTACTCTAGCTCAAATATACAAAGATGAACATGATGGTCAGTACAGAGGTGGTCCTCCGTATTACTTTGAAAAAGGTCTTGGATGGAAAAGATGTTCAATTTTATTTTCAGTAGTTGCAATCATAAGTTATACATTTTTCATGCCTGGGACGCAATCAAATACTCTATACTTAGCAATGAATCAAGCATTTGGATTTTCAAGAATGACAATTGCAGTTACATCTTCTATTGCATTAGGAATAATAATTTTTGGAGGAATTAAAAGAATTGGTTTATTTGCTGAAAAGGTAGTACCTATAATGGGTGGAGCATATCTTATCATGACAATAGTGATAATCATAGTAAATATAGATTTAGTTCCAGGAGCTATTATAACTATGTTTAAATCTGCATTCGGATTTGGTTCAATGTTTGGAGGAATGTTAGGTGCAGCAATATCTTGGGGAGTTAAAAGAGGTATATATTCAAATGAAGCAGGTGAAGGTTCTGGAACTTATGGTGCAGCAGCAGCAGAAGTAAGTCATCCAGCTAAACAAGGATTAGTTCAAGCTTTCTCTGTTTATGTGGATACATTATTAATATGTATGGCTACAGGTATTATGATTATAATAACAGGAAAATACAATGTTACAGGAGTTTTAACTGTATTACCAGGTGTAGAGCCAGGTCCACAATATGTGCAGAGTGCAATAAATACATTACATCCTCAACTAGGTGATATTTTTATAGCAATAGTTTTATTATTATTTACCTTCACAACATTATTAGCATTCTCATATATGATGGAGACCAATGTATCTTATTTGGTAACTAGAATTAAAGCACAAAAACATGAAAAGCATATAATAAATGTCTGTAGATTTATGCTTATAATATGTGCAGCAATGTGTTGTTTTATAGAACCACTTACAAGTTGGGCATTAGGTGATATATGTATAGGCGTTTTAACATATATAAACTTAATTGCTATCTTTACACTTCAAAGGCCAGCTATAAAAGCATATTATGATTACCTAAGACAGAAAAAATTAGGAATAAAAAGAGCTGATAGAAATTTTAATCCTGTTGAATTGGATATAAAAAATGCTGAATTTTGGGAAAATAGATGCTTAAAAGAGAACGAGCAGAAGTTAAATTGAATTAATGATTTTTATAGTATTTTATATAGACGTTTTAATTGGACTTTCAAAATAGATATTAAAGTTATGTAAACTCAATATAATAAATTATAAATTTTTAATGCATATGTTTATATTTTTACTTATTAGTTATTTGGTTTATACATGTAGAAATACATATTTATATTCAAAACTGTTATTTTAAAGGTTAGTATATATAGTAAGATTATTTATTTTAATAGATAAAATAATGGATAGAAAAATTTTTACTGTTGAATAAGTCACTAGGTTTTACTATAAGTGTAGAAATAGTTTTAATGTAATAAATATAAGTTTGTTTTATCTTATATGAATAAATATATAAATTAATTTTAATGGGAGGTAAGATTGATATGAAGGAAAAAATAATACAAGTGGCGGATTTAAAGAAAGAAAAAATTTTGGAGCTATGTCAATCTTTGTATGATGAACCAGAAATTGCCCTACAAGAGTATAAATCTGCTAAAAAAATATCAAAATTTCTAAGAGAAGAAGGTTTTGAGGTTGAGGAAAATTTGGCAGGTATGGCAACAGCTTTTAAAGCAACAAAGAAAAATGGCGATGGTCCAAGAATAGCATTTATAGCAGAATACGATGCTCTTCCAGGTAATGGTCATGCATGTGGCCATCATTTGATAGCTTCCATGGGAGTTGGAGCTGGAATAACTCTTGCAAGTATACTAGATACTTACAAAGGAGAGGTAAGTATAATTGGAACACCAGCTGAAGAAACTGGGGATGGAAAACCTTACTTGATAGAACATGGTGTATTTGATGGTTATGATGCTGCAATGATGATACACCCAAACTCAAAGACTTGTGTAACTCCAGAAATTATAGCAATAGGAGGATTAGATTTTATATTTACTGGGAAAGCATCCCACGCAGGAGCTAAGCCATATAATGGAATAAATGCTTTGGATGCAGTAGTGTTATTATATAATAATGTAAATGCATTGAGACAACAATTGGTAGATGGAACTAGAATACATGGTATCATACTAGAAGCAGGAACTGCTGCAAATGTAATACCTGACATGGGGAAAGTAAGACTAGAAATACGAGCAAAAGAGCAAGACTACTTTGACGAGGTGGTTGAAAAAGTAAAAAATTGTGCTAGAGGAGCTGCAATAGCTACTGGCTGTGAACTTGAATTTTACCATTTTGAGCCAACTTGCCAAGGCTTAAATGCAAACAAGGTTTTAACAGGTATCTTTACAAACATTATGGAGGAATTTGGTATATATGATGACGATGAGCAGGTATTATTAGGTTCGACAGATATGGGAAATCTTAGTCAAATTATGCCATGTATACATCCTTTGATAAAATTCTCTGAAAATGGTGAAGAACTACATACAAAAGAATTTTTAGAAGCAGCTATAAAGCCATATGCAAAAGATAGAGTAATTGATGGAATAAAAGTATTAGCTTTGACAGGATTACGTTTATTTGAAGAACCAGAATTACTAAAAAAAATGAAAGAAGAGTAAATTCTAACAAAGGGGATTAGGCTATGACTAATAAGAGTAAAATCAAAAAGAAAAAATTAGCATTCCCGGATGCATATGTTTTGATGATAGGTTTAATTATATTTGCAGCCATAATGACCTACATTGTTCCTTCTGGAACATATAATAGAGTTGAAGATTTAAATACTGGAAATATGATTGTGCAAGCTGGAAGTTTTACATATGGAGAACAACATCCTGTCAGTATAATGGATGTATTCAGAGCTATACCAAGCGGGCTTGGAAAAAATTCTGTAACAGTTTTTTTTGTACTTATTATTGGAGGTGCATTTGGTATAGTAAATTCTACTGGCTCACTAGATGCCCTAATTGGTAGAGTTATCTCCAAAAGTAAAGGAAGTAAAAAAGGTGAGATTATAATTACATGTCTAGTATTGACTTTTGGACTAGCTGGTGGAGTTGTAGGAATGTATGAAGAATGTATTGCATTCTTACCTATATTGATGACCTTATGTATTGCTTTGGGATATGATGCATTAGTTGCTTCAGGAATTTTATTGTTAGGGCTTGCATCAGGTTATGGTTCAGCTACTATTAATCCTTTTACAGTAGGATTAGCACAAGGTATTTCAGGTTTACCACTTTTTTCAGGTATGTGGTTTAGATGGATATTTTGGATTTGTACAATGATTTTACTTTCTACATATATAATTTTTTATTGTAAAAAGATAAAAAAAGACCCAAGTAAAAGTTTGGTGTCAGACATTGATTATAGTCACTGGCAAATTGATGAGTCTTCTGTCGGGGATAAGTTATCTTCTGGAAATATTAGAGTATTAGTTACATTCTTTGGAGGAATACTGGTTCTGATGATATTGATTGTAAAATTTTCTTTAGGAATGTCGGATTTATCAGCTTATTTCTTTGCTCTAGGAATTTTATGTGGAATAGTCTATGGTATGAATCCAAATAAAATTGCCTCTGGATTTGTAAAAGGGATGCAAGAGATGGTCTATCCAGCTATTTTGATAGGATTTGCATCTAGTATAGTAGTTATATTAGAACAAGGGGTAATTTTAGATTCAATAGTTCATGGATTGTCATTAGTGTTAAATTATGTTCCTAGGATTTTTAGTGGAGGAGCAATGATGATTATGCAATCTGTAATCAATTTCTTTATACCTTCAGGTACAGGTCAAGCTATGGTAACTATGCCACTTATGGCTCCACTTGCAGATGTTATTGGAATACCTAGACAAGTTGCAGTTTTAGCTTACCAAATGGGTGATGGATTTGCAAATGGAATAGTACCAACGCTAGGCGTTCTTATGGCTGGAATATCTATTGCTCATATCCCTTATACAAGATGGTTTAAATTTGCATCAAAGATAATACTTATGGAATTAGCTTTAGGATTTATATTTTTGATGATTGCAGTACAGATTAATTTAGGTCCTTTTTAAAGTGTTAAAAAATACATTTATATAATTTTAAAATAAAATATATTGGGATTGAACATATTAAATTATAAAATTTATAATATAATAAATTACATTTAAGTATAGTCTCTAAAATAAAAGGTGAACTTTATATAGTTCACCTTTTTGATTTACTTTTTTAATTTATAAAAAAAGTTTTTAAAAAGACTTGACCTGAAGTTAACTTAAGGTTGTATATTAAAAAAAGATAATTATAAGGAGTGTGATGCTTATGACAATTAAAGAAGCCTCAAAACGTACTGGAATATCAGTCGATAATTTGCGTTATTATGAAAGGATTGGTTTGATTCCACCTATTCCTAAAAATAAATCTGGAATTCGTGATTATGATGAACGTGCTATTCATTGGATTGAGTTTGTGATGAAGTTTAAAAAAGCAGGTGCTTCTTTAGAAGCTATTATTGAATATGTACGACTTGCATGCTCTGATGATGATACAAAGGAAGTACGTAGAGAAATATTGGTGGAAGTAAAGGAAGATTTGACTACACAGATTAGTAAACTTCAAGAATGTTTAGATGTTGTTGAGTATAAAATTGAAAATTACTATAACCTGTGTGACCCTGTAACACAAAAAATGGTTAAGGAGTGGAAAGAAAAGCATGAATATAAAAAATAATGCTTGACCTTAAGTTGAGTTAAGGGAATACAATATAAAAAATAAAATAAAAGAGGTAATTATATATGAAAAAAGATTTAGGTTCTGTAATAGGATTATATCCTACACCATTAGTAGTAGTTGGAGTAGTAATTAATGAAAGACCTAACTGGATGTTAGTAGGACATTTAGGTATTATTGGACATGACCATATTATGGTAAGTTTAGCAAAATCACATTATACAAATAAAGGAATTAAAGAAAGCAAAGTGCTTTCTGTAAATATTGTAGATGAGTATATGTTGTCAAAAGCAGATTATGTTGGTTGTGTAAGTGGAAGTAAAATTGATAAATCAAAAGTATTTGAATACGAAATAGGTGATGAAGGTGCACCACTAATAAAAGAATCAAAACTAAACATGGAATGTTATGTGGATGATATTTATGAAACAAATGGATTTGAAAATTTTATCTTAAAAATAAGTCATACATATGCAGCTGAAGAAATTTTAAATGAAGAAAGCAAAATCGATTATGATAAATTAAAACCAATTTTATTTGAAATGCCTGGATATACATATTTAAAAACAGGAAATACATTTGCTAAATGTATGACACTTAGAAAGAATGAAGGGGAATGATTATAATGCACTAGTAAAACAAGCCCAACAAGAAATACAAAAAGGTATTATGCCTAGTATTAAAAAACATCATATGATTTAAATGATATAGAAACTTAAATAATCCTATATAAATCTGGTACTTATTAGACTTTTTAGATTTGTTAACTTATCATAGCAAAAAATATCATGAAAGGTTATAACTCTGATGATAAAATTAAATACAAGATATATGTAGGAGGAAACAATATGGAGACTTTAAAAGTAAGAACTTTCGAGTTATGTGGTACAAATTATGAAATAGGGTATGAGTTAGGAAAATCAATTGTAAATATACCAGAGTTGATAGGTGAACAAATTAATAAATCTAATGTTTTAACTAAAGAAGAAGAAAATCATATGGTGGAGTTATTTGATAAATATTGTCCAGGGCTTAATGAAGAATTACAAGGTTTTGCTGATGCTATTCATGTAAATCAGAATCAAATTTTATACTATACTATGACATACCTTAGACCAGGTTGTAGTCAAGTTGCATTAGCACCAGAATTAACTGAAAATGGTCATGTACTATTTGCACGTAATTTTGACTTTTCACACAAGATGGAGGATTTTGTGTTATGCAAAACTAAGGTAGCTGGTAAATATGCACATATTGGGACTACAGTAATGCAGTTTGGTAGAACTGAGGGAATGAATGTGGTTTAGGTGTGAGTCAGTCATCTTGTGGTTTACCTGTAGGTAATTCAGAGGGACTGAAAAAGCCAGCTGTTGTAGGTTTACAATTTTGGGCTGTTATTAGATATTTGTTGGAAAACTGTAAGGATGTAGAGGAAGCATTGGTATATATAGAAGACATGCCAATAGCATATAATATTAATTTATTGATTGCAGATAAGTCTGGAAATATTGCACTTGTAGAAACTTTAGATGGAAGAAAAGACATAAGTAGAATAAATAAGGCAGAAAGTGAAAGGGAATCATTTTTACATTCTACAAATCATGTCCATATTGAGGAACTTCATAAACTAGAACCACAATCAATGAGCAATTCTATTCATAGATATAAATTAATTAAAGAGTATATAGAAAGTTCTAAAAAGATTGGTGAGAAAGATTTAATCAATTTATTGACTTCAAAATATCCACAAGGTCTATCTTGTAATTATTATAATGATTTTTTTGGAACTTTAAAAAGTATAGTTATGGACCTAACTATGGGAAAATTTAATATTTTATGGGGTGGATTGGAAGACAATGGTTGGAATAGTTACTATTTAAATGATAACTTTAAGTATACAACACAACTTGTAAATATAAATATAGAGAAATCACCATCAGATTTTTTTAAATTAATTGAATAAGAAATACTCTGATTATCCTATGTAGTTATAGTATACAAAATAAAATGAAAGTACTAAACAATGTTGAATTGTTTATGATATTTTAGTATAGTAAACAAAATAGTGTTACTTGAAATATTATAATACTTGAGAATATTAAAGCGAATAGGGGGATAATCTTGGATTACTTAAAGTATTTTGAAAAAGCTATAATATATATTGAAAATAACTTAAAAGAAGATATAAGTGTAAATGATGTAGCAAAAGAATCTGGATACTCTTATTATCATTTAACACGTTTATTTAAGTCTATGTTTGGTGAGAGTGTAGGAAGTTATATAAAAAAAAGAAGATTAGTTAATAGTTCTAAAGAACTTTTATACAGTGATAAAAAGGTACTAGATATAGCAATTGATAGTGGTTTTGAATCTTCAGAAGCATTTAGTAGAGCATTTAAATCTATATACAAGGTCAGTCCCATAGAATATAGAAAAAATAGAATAGATGTATTTGTTGGAAAGAAGAAAAAATTAGAATTAGATTTTATGAAACATTTAGTTGAAAATGTAACAATCAAACCAGTTATAAAAGAGATAGATTCAATAAAAGTAATTGGTATAAGAGAAAAAGTAACACTAGAAGATGAGTCATTACCTAGTTTGTGGGAAAAATTTAGAGAAGTATACAATATGGTGCCAAACACTTTGCCATCAAACAGAGCATTTGGAATTTGTGAAGCAACTCCACAAATACATCTACTTAGTGAAACTATGGAATTTAACGAAATAATAGGGCTTGAAGTTAGTAGCTATGAAAATATACCAAGTTTATTTGTTTCAAAAAATATTGATGGAGGAAAATACGCTGTATTCACTCATACTGGTAGCTTGGACAAGCTAGATAAAACTTATGAATATATATGGGGAACTTGGTTCTTAAGCACAAAGGAAAAAATTGATATAAGAGATGATTTCGAGATATATGATGAAAGATTTTTAGGATCTGATAATGTAGATTCACAGATTGATATTTGTATACCTATAAAATAACTGTAGATAAAACTAAAAATAAGCTGAAATAGAAAGTAGATGCTCAGAAAAGAGCATCTATTTTTTTATTTATAGTAGCTATCGACAATTTCGATAATAAAATAAATAAAAACAAGTTCTTAAATTTCTAAGAAAAATTTAAAATATAGTCATAATAAAATTTGTATATTTCTGAAAATTCTAATTAGTACAACTTTTTCCTTTGCAAAGTTGAAAAAAGATGTATTAATTTATCAAAAATATTATATTAAAATGATATTAATCAAAGAAAAACATTTATAATAATAGTATATCTTACAGAAAAAGGATACAATTTGTAGAATTAAAGCTAGTCAATAAAATTAAAAATTTAAAGAAATTATAGGGAGGTTATAATCTTATGGAAAACGTTATTACAGGTCTAAGTAAAGGTGCAGAGTGGTTTATTGGTTTATTTCAAAAGGGAGGAGAACAATTTGTAGGTCTTATATCAGGGACTCTTCCAACATTAATCGTTTTAATGGTAGCTATTAACTCATTGATTAAAATAGTTGGTGAAGAAAGAGTAAATAAATGGGCTTCTAAACTTGGAAGAAATGCTTTTACAAGATATACTTTGCTTCCATTAGTGTCAGTATTTTTCTTAGGAAATCCTATGTGTTATACATTTGGTAGATTTCTAAAAGAGGAACATAAAGCAGGATTTTATGATGCAGCTGTTTCATTTGTACATCCAATTACAGGACTTTTCCCACATGCAAATGCAGGAGAACTTTTTGTATGGCTAGGTATATCAGCAGGTTTAACTACATTAGGTAAGGAAACAACTACATTAGCATTATGGTATTTTATAGTTGGTCTAATTGTGATTTTTATAAGAGGTGTAGTAACAGAAAAAATGTACGCATTTTTAACAAGAAAAAATAAAGCAACAAATAAGGCTTAGGAGGGATTTAAAATGGATGAAAATAGAGTATTAAAGATAGAAAAGGGAACTTCTGGTTGGGGAGGACCTTTATACATAAAAAAAGAAGCAACTAGAAATAAAATATTGTCAATGACTGCTGGTGGTATTCATGAAGTGACATTAAAAATAAAAGAATTATTGGATTGTGAGGTTATAGATGGATTTAAAACTGGGATTCCTGATGAAGAGGTGGCAGTAGTTATTATTGATTGTGGTGGAACAGCAAGATGTGGGGTTTATCCAAAGAAGAAAATACCTACAATTAATGTAAATCCAGTGGGAAAAACAGGCCCTTTAGCAAAATTTATAACTGAAGAATACTATGTATCAGATGTTAATATTAATTGCATAAGTATTTTAGATGGTGAAGAAACACAAAAAAAATCTCAAGAAAATAAAAATGAAAGTCAAAGTTCTATTAGAAAGCCTGATAATTATAATGAAGTAAAATCAAAAGCTCAAGAAGAATATGCTAAGAAAAACATAATACTTTCTATTGGACAAGGAGCAGGACAAGTAGTATCAAAGTTTTATGATGCGGGTAGAGATACTATCCAAATGATAATGAATAATGTAATACCATTTATGGCATTTGTAAGTATGCTTATGGGAATTATTTTGGCATCTGGGTTAGGTGATTGGATTGCAAAGGTAATATCACCACTTGCAGGAAACATTGGTGGTTTGTTAGTTATATCAATAATTTGTACACTTCCATTTTTATCACCTATATTAGGTCCTGGAGCAGTTATAGCACAGGTAGTAGGTACTCTTGTAGGAACACAAATTGGTCTTGGTGCAATACCAGCATATTTAGCACTTCCTGCTTTATTTGCAATAAATGGGCAAGCTGGCTGTGACTTTGTCCCAGTAGGATTAAGTTTAGGAGAAGCAGAACCAGAAACCGTGGAATATGGCGTACCAGCATTATTTTACTCTCGTTTAATAACTGGGCCAATATCTGTAATTATTGCGTATGGCGTTGCAATATTTGCATTAAGATAGTATTTTATGTTGTTATGAGATTTAAACTTAATTAATAAAATTGTAAATGTAAACTTAAGCTAGTCAAAATTTTAGTTAATGAAAGACTAGCTTTTGTAGTATTAATTAGGAGTGATTATTGATTTGGATTAATACTAAATTTTCCTCTAGCAAAGTGAAATTTTATGTATTAATTTGGTTTCAAGTTTGTACTAGAATGAAATCAAGGAGGAGATGCAAAATGAATGTAACTGAGAAAATTCCTTCTATTGACCGTAAAATATTCAAGATATTGATTATGTGTAGTAAAAAAGAGTTTGTAAGTATTGATTCAATAGCAGACGAATTGAATGTTACAACCAGAAGTGTCAGAACATATATAAAGCAATTGAATAAAGATTTAGGAAGTAACATAGCAATAATAAAATATATAAAAGGTCAAGGCTATAAACTAGAGATAAAAGATAAGCAAATACTCAATAAGATTATTGATGTGAATAAAAAAAGTGTATTTTCATTAAATTCAAAGGAAGAGAGGGCAGAGTTTATACTAAATTATTTGATAGAACTAGATGGATTTATTACACTGGATAGTCTAGCAGATGAGATGTGTATAGGAAGAACTACACTAGTAAATGACTTTCAATATGTAGAAAAGGTATTAAATTCTTATAATTTGAATTTAGTAAAAAAGCAAAATACAGGAATGAAATTACATGGTAGTGAACTTGATATTAGGTTACTTATATTAAATCAGCTGTATAAAGATTCAAGAAAAGATTTAAATAATTCTAAGTACTTTAAATGTATCAAAAAAGAAGAAATTGTAAGTTTAGAAGAAGAATTATTGACTTTATTTAAAAATAATAATTTTTATGTTACAGATGAAATGCTCAGAGAAGTTTTTAATTACATAGTAGTTTTGATGTATAGAGTAAAAGAACAGAAGATAGTAAAAGAGTACGATGTAAAATTTGATTTACTTAAGTCATATGATGAGTATCTTATTGCTGGGGAAATAAAGAATATTTTATCAGAAAAATTTGAATATATTTTAAATGATGAAGAAATTATTTATTTAACTATACCATTAGTAAGTGGAAATGCACCAGCATCAGAATGTGCTTTAAATAGTAGTAGAATAAATAAAAATATTGATGATTTAATGGAAAGCATATTCAATCAGATATATGTTGATATGGGTATTTTTATAAATGAGGATGAGTTAAGGGTAGGACTTGGATATCATCTTAGTTTTACACTGAACAGGCTATTATTTAATATAAAATTAAAAAATGTATTGTTAGAAGAAATCAAACAAAACTATATACTTCCATTTAAGCTGGCACAAATAGCAGGAAAAGTAATAGAGAAAAAATATAATCTAGAAGTTTCTGAGGATGAAATTGGTTATATAGCAATTCATTTTAGTGGATACTTAGAAAGAAATAGTAGTAGATTTTATTCAATTAAGAAAATAGCAATTATATGTGGGACAGGTCTTGGAACAGCAAAACTATTAAAAATAAGAGTTGAAAAATTGATAGGAAATAATCCTAAAATTGATACTCTTTCAAGTTTTAATTTGAGAAACATTAATTTAGATGAATACGATATAGTTTTTACAACTATTGATTTAGATACATCAAATATAAATACAATAGTATTAAAAATCAATACAATATTTGATGAAAATAAATTGAGGGAACAATTAAAGACCGTATTATGTTTAAGAGAAGGCAACATAGATACTACTGATTCTCCAAATTTACTAATAAATAATTTGTTAAATGAAAATAAATTTATGATATTAAATGAAAAAACGATACTTGATTCATTAGAAAAAATGATGGACAATCTTATGGATTTGGGATGTATTGATGATAATTTTAGAAAAAATATAATCAAAAGAGAAGAAAAATCTCCTACAGTTTTTGATAAAGGTTTATTATTTCCTCATGCTGTAAATGAAAAGTCAGATAAATTTTTAATGGCAGTTGGGGTTTTAGAAGAGCCAATATTTTATGCAAATAGAAGTATAAAAATAATACTTATGACAATGTTTCCATGTGAGGATAAGGTGGATTCAGATTTATTGGTAAAGATTTATGAAGAAGTTTTAAAGATAGGACAAAATGTAAAATTAACAAATAAGATAAGTAAATGTAGAAGCTTTGTAGAATTTAAAAAAGTATTGATTGAGAATATTATATAAGTTTTGTATAGGACTAAAAAAACAAATTAATTTATGAAAGGTGTGTAAATATGAAACTACTTATAATTTTATTTGTTGTTTATGTTTTAAATACTTTGTTTGTAATGAATCAGAATAAACTATATTTCAAAGCCTTAAATAAAGCTAAAAAAATGGGCGATATAGTGTCTACAGGAAAAAAGAAAAGTTATTTTTCTAAAGGAAGTATAGCTATTATATCTTCAGATTCAGAGGGATTTATAAAGTGTGGAGAAATTTTAAAAGGTCGCACAGTGATGGCTAAGTTTAAAGAGATTGAAGATATAAAAGGATTGGACATATATAGTGCAGAGCAAAAATTTAAAGATGAAGAAAGTATTGTACAAGCTATAAAATTTATAAAAGAAAAAATAAATGTTTCTTTTAATTAATCTAATATAAATTATCAGGAGGGATATCATGAAGTATGAAGTTAAGATAAGTGGGATAGGCAGTTTAGTTGAAGAATTAATAAATGAAAGCAACTGTCTTATTATATACGATGAAACTATTAATGATGAAGATTTGAAAGATATATCTGTAATTCATTCAATATCAACATTAAAAAGTAATGTTGAAATAGGGGATACACTTACAATAGGAAATCGAGATTATTGTATAGTTTCAGTTGGTGATATTGCTCAAAATACTCTTAGAGAAATTGGTCACTGTACAATTAAATTTGATGGAGAAGATAAAGTAAATTTACCTGGAGAAATACATGTAGAAATTGGAAAACCAGATATAAAGATTGGAGATTTAATAACTATTTATTAATTTGAAAAATAAAATTATTATAACAGGAGGAATTGATATGTTAGATTTAAACAGAAAACTTGCAAAGCTAGAAGAAGAAGGTAAAAAAATAAAAGTAGCTCTTATAGGTGCTGGTCATATGGGTAATGGAATGGTAAGTCAAATGGCAAATATGAAAGGAATGGAAGCATCTATTGTTGTAGATATAAATCTAGAATTAGCTCGTAAAGCATTTACTGATGCAGGTATAGAAGAAGAAATCATAGATAATGTAACAAATGAAACAGATGCAGAATTAAAATTACAAGAAGGAAAAGTATTAACATGTAATGACTTTCTTGTGGCTTGCAAAACAAAGTCAATAGATGTAGTTATAGATGCAACAGGAGGTATTGCAATTGGTGCAGAAATAGCACTAAATGCTATTTTAAATAAAAAACATATAGTAATGTTAAACGCTGAAACTGATTGTGTTGTTGGTCCAATACTTAAAAAATTAGCAGATGACGCAGGAGTAATATTTACAGGTTCTGCAGGAGATGAACCAGGGGCAGTAATGGGTCTATTTGATTTTGCAGATGCAATGGGATTTGAAGTTAGAGTAGTAGGTAAAGGTAAAAACAATAAACTAGATTTAGACTGTAATCCTGATACTGTAAAAGAAGAAGCAGAAAGAAAAGGAGCTTCACCTCATATGATAGCTTCTTTTAAAGAAGGTACTAAAACAATGGTAGAAATGGCTTTAATGTGTAATGCAACTGGATTTGTACCTGATGTAAGAGGTGGGCATGGTATTGAAGCTACAGTTAATGAAGTACCTAAGAAATATGCATTAAAAAGCGAGGGTGGAGTATTAGATAATTATGGTGTAGTTGATTTTGTAAATGGTATAGCACCTGGTGTTTTCGTTGTAGTTGCTCATAAATTAAAAGCAGTTAATGATGAATTAAAATACTTAAGTATGGGTGATGGACCTAATTACATATTATATAGACCATATCATTTATGCAGTTTAGAAACTCCTTTATCAGCAGCAATGGCAGTTTTAGAGCATAAGGCTACAATAGTGCCTAAAGCTGGATTAGTTGCAGAAGTTATGACTATAGCTAAGAAAGACTTGAAAAAAGGTGAGTATATGGATGGATATGGTGCATATACATGCTATGGCACTATAGAAAAATATGATGTTGCAAAAGAAATGAATGCTGTACCTATTGGTTTAATCAGTAAAAAGACTAAAGTTATTAAAGATATTAAAAAGGGTGAAGTTATAACATATGATATGGTAGAGATAGAAAAAGATACTACTTTATATCATTTAAGACAATTACAAGAAAAAATATTTGGATAAAATTTATTGTATAATAATATAATATAGATGTTATTTAAAAGAGGGTTGATGGTTATTTTAAAATCAGCCCTTTTAAATTTTTTTATATTTTTTGAGAGGGTGTTTTGATAAATCTTATTTTATAGTTTGTTTACAGTTAAAAATCTTACTAGTAGGTTTAATTTAAATTAATTTTGCAATTTTATATTCATATTTAAGATAATATGATTAAAAATTTTAATATAAAATGAATTAAAATAGCCAATTATGTATTATAATATTAACTGTAATACTAATATAGTTCTATTAATTAAAGAAATATCCCCCATTAATATACAATAAATATCTTTAAGCAAAAGAACTTGGTAAAAAATATATCGTATTCAATAAAAAATCTGTTTACAGAATGGTATATATAGTTATATAATATACTATATAAGATACGAAAAGATAAAAAGTATAGCACAATGAAAGAAGGTGATTATTATTCAGCTTAATGAAAGACAACTAAAAATAATAGATATAGTTAAGGAAAATGAACCAATAACGAGTGAAAGTATTGCCTCCAGCTTGAATGTGACTCGTGCTACACTTAGATCTGATTTAGCTATATTAACAATGACAGGAATACTAGACGCAAGACCAAAAGTTGGATATTTTTATTCAGGAGTTAGTGAAATTAATTTAATTGGTAAAAGTATAAAAGAAAAAACAGTAGAAGATATAATGAGCATGCCTGTACTAGCTAAGAAAGACGAAAGTATATATGATGTAATAGTCACTATGTTTTTATCTGATGTAGGGAGTATAGTTATTATAGATGAAAATGAAGAATTATGTGGAGTTGTTTCTAGAAAGGACTTATTAAAAGCAACTATAGGAGGTTCTGATATAAATAAGATGCCAATAGGTATGATAATGACAAGAACTCCAAATGTAGTTACTCTGACTAAGGGAGCAAGTGTTTTATTGGCTTCAAAAAAAATAATAGAACATGAAGTAGATTCGATTCCAATTGTTGAATATAAAGAAGAAGACAAAAATCATATGAGAGTTGTTGGGAGAATATCAAAAACCAACATAACTAAGCTATTTTTAGAAATAGTTGACAATTAAGGAGGTATGCTGGTGAAAAACCTAATTATATATGCAGTATCAGACTCAGTAGGGGAGACTGCACAACAAGTTGCAAAAGCATGTATGTCACAATTTTATGTAAATGAAACTTATGAAATAAAAAGATTTCCATATATGATTAATAAGGGAGTATTACTTGAAACACTAGAAAATGCAAAAGCTGAAAACGCTTTGATTGTATATACATTAGTTGATGAAGAGCTATGCAGTATTGTTGAAAGATATTGCGAAAGAGAAGGTCTTAGTTGTATAGATTTGATGACAGATATATTAAGGGAAATAAGTAAAAGAACTGGAAGAAAACCTAAAAGAGAAGCTGGTATAATCAGAAAATTAGATGAATCTTACTTTAAGAGAGTTGAGGCTATAGAATTTGCAGTAAAATATGATGATGGAAAGGACCCTAGAGGAGTTCTTCAAGCAGACATAATTTTAGTGGGAATATCAAGAACATCTAAAACTCCTTTAAGTATGTATTTAGCTAATAAAAATATAAAAGTAGCTAATGTACCATTAGTTCCAGAAATACCAATTCCTAAAGAAGTATTTGAAATAGAAACTAAGAAGATAATAGGTCTTACTAATTCACCTGAAAAGTTGAATGAAATAAGAACTCAAAGATTAAAAGCTTTAGGGCTATCTAGTAAAGCTAATTATGCTAACTTAGAAAGAATACTTCAAGAATTAGACTATTCAGAAGAAATAATGAAGAAAATTGGATGCCCAGTAATAAATGTTTCAAATAAAGCAATTGAAGAAACTGCAGGTATAATTTTAGACATAATGAAGGAAAATGGTCTAAAAATATATAAAGAAATAGAAATTTAATAAAATGTTTAATAATAAAAATGATATAAATTAAAATAAAAAAGATTAATGGGGGATTTAACAATGGAAACTAAGTATGTTTATAGTTTTGGTGAAGGAAGCAAAGACATGAAATCTTTACTAGGAGGTAAAGGTGCCAATTTAGCAGAAATGACTAAGATAGGCTTACCTGTCCCTCCTGGATTCACTATAACAACAGAGGCATGTAATGACTACTATGTTAATAATGAAAGTATAAGAGCAGAAATAATAAAAGAAATAGAAGCACATCTAGCTACTTTAGAAAAAGATTTAAACAAAACATTAGGATGCAATAAAAATCCACTACTAGTATCAGTTCGTTCTGGTGCAGTATTCTCTATGCCAGGAATGATGGATACAATACTTAACTTAGGTCTTAATGACAATAGTGTTATTGGTCTAGCAGAAGCTACACAAAATGAAAGATTTGCATATGATAGTTACAGAAGATTCATACAAATGTTTTCTGATGTTGCTATGGAAGTGCCAAAATACAAATTTGAAAATGTACTAGATAGAGTAAAAGAAGCAAAAGGATACACAGTTGATACAGAACTTACAACTGATGACTTAAAAGAAATAGTAAAAGAATTTAAAGCAATATACAAAAAAGAAATAAAAAGTGATTTTCCACAAGACCCAAAAGAGCAATTAATGCTTGCTATAGAGGCAGTGTTTAGATCATGGAATAACCCTCGTGCAATCGTATACCGTAGATTAAATGATATAGCTCATAATTTAGGAACAGCAGTAAATATTCAATCAATGGTATTTGGTAATATGGGAGAAACTAGTGGTACAGGTGTTGCATTTACTAGAAATCCAGCTACAGGAGAAAATAAATTATTTGGTGAATTCTTAATGAATGCTCAAGGTGAAGATGTTGTTGCAGGTATAAGAACTCCTCAAAATATATCAACTCTTGCTGAAGTAATGCCAGCTGTATTTGATGAATTCGTAAAAATTACTCATATACTTGAAGGTCACTATAAAGATATGCAAGATATAGAGTTTACTATAGAAAATGAAAGATTATATATATTACAAACTAGAAATGGTAAAAGAACAGCAGCAGCAGCAATAAATGTAGTAGTTGATTTAGTTGAAGCTGGAATAATAGATGAAAAAGAAGCTATAATGAGAATTGAGCCTAATCAATTAGACCAGTTATTACATCCAAAATTTGAAGATAAAGCTTTAAAAGAAGCTAAAGTTATAGCAAAAGGTTTACCAGCATCACCAGGTGCAGCAAGTGGTAGAGTTTACTTCAATGCTGATGATGTAGTAAAAGCAAATGAAAAGGGAGAAAAAGTAGTTTTAGTTAGACTAGAAACATCTCCAGAAGATATAGAAGGTATGGTTAAGGCTGAAGGAATTCTTACAGCTAGAGGTGGAATGACATCACATGCAGCAGTTGTTGCTAGAGGTATGGGTAAATGTTGTGTTGCTGGATGTGGAGAAATAAAAGTTGATGAGTTTAATAAAGAAGTAAGAGCTCTTGATGATATAGTTATAAAAGAAGGAGAGTACATTTCTATAGATGGTTCTACAGGAAATGTTTACTTAGGAGATGTTAAGAAAACAGAAGTTTCTTTAACTGGAAACTTTGAAAAATTAATGCAATGGGTAGATAAGCATAAATGTATGATGGTTAGAACTAACGCAGATAATCCTAGAGATGCTCGTGCAGCTATAGAATTTGGTGCTGAAGGTATAGGTCTATGTAGAACTGAGCATATGTTCTTTGATGAAGACAGATTACCAGCAGTTAGAGAAATGATATTGTCTAATACAGTAGAGCAAAGAGAAAAAGCTCTTGAAAAAATATTACCAATGCAAAGAGAAGATTTTGTAGAGTTATTCAAAGTTATGGATGGAAAGCCAGTTAATATAAGATTACTAGATCCACCACTACATGAATTCTTACCTCATGATGATGAAACTATAGAAGAACTTTCAAAAACTATGGGAATAAAAGTAAGTGATATTAAGAAGAGAATAGTTGATTTAGATGAATTTAACCCAATGCTTGGGCACAGAGGATGTAGACTTGCAATAACTTATCCTGAAATATGTGTAATGCAATCTAAGGCAATAATACAAGGTGCTATAGAAGCAATAAGAGCAGGTGTTAAAGTTTCTCCAGAAATAATGGTTCCATTAATTGGAGAAGTAAATGAGTTAAAGATAATAAGAAAAATGATAGTAGAAACTGTTGATGCTATAATCAAAGAAGAAGGAGTAGAAGTTCCTTATACTGTAGGTACTATGATAGAAATACCTAGAGCTTGTTTAACAGCTGATGAAATAGCACAAGAAGCAGACTTCTTCAGTTTTGGTACTAATGACTTAACTCAAATGGCATTTGGATATTCAAGAGATGATGCTGGTAAATTCTTAGGTCAATATGTAGATGAAGAAATATTAGAAAAAGACCCATTCCAAGTACTAGACCAAAATGGTGTTGGTAAGTTAGTTAAGATGGGAGTTAAATTAGGTAGAGAAGTTAAACCAGAATTAAAACTAGGAATATGTGGAGAACATGGTGGAGAACCATCTTCAGTAGAGTTCTGTTATAATGTAGGACTTAACTATGTATCTTGTTCACCATTTAGAGTGCCAATTGCTAGACTTGCAGCAGCTCAAGCATCTATAAAAAACCCTAGATAATAATATATTATAAATATATATAATTAAACTAAAATATTATATCTCCTATATATCAATGTATCAAATAGAGTATTTGTAAATTGAGTATAGGGGATTTTTATTTTATATTATTATAAAAAAACTAATTTATATTATAGTAGGTGAAACGTATTTAATTATGTTGCATACATTATTGTAAGAGAGAAATTTCAACCAATAATTAAATTGAGTTTACTGGAGGGGATAAAGTTGACAAAGTGTCCTAAATGTGGAAAAGAAGTATCATCACGTCCAGGTAGTATATGCCCACGATGTGGATTTAAAGTAGTAGAAGAGAGTCTTAAAATGAGATGCCCAGAACCTAGCTGTAGAGCATTAGTATCTAGGAAGTTGGACTATTGTCCTAAATGTGGATGTAAGCTGAAAGGATATAATATTTCAGAATTTGTTAATATGGTCAGATGTAAAATAGATGAAACATTTGATAAGAAGTAATTAAATTAAGCTTTAGACTTTATTTTGTAGTGAAGAATATATGTGTTCTTAGAATCAATAATATTTTAGTAAATAGAAAAAGAGTTGAACTAATAATAAGCCAACTCTTTTTCTATTTTATTGAGCAAATTTATTTTAGTAAATAAATGCTTTTATACAACAGTATTATTTTTTGCCTCCATCGCTAAGTATCCATGGCTTTTCTATACCATTTTTTAATGAATTATAGTTTACAATAAGTGTATCATAGCTATTTTTAGCATCTTCATTGCTTACTACTTGTTTTTTATAGTCAGTTAGAGTAATCAATCCTAAGTCATATCTTAGCTTAGTATTTTTTAATTGTTTTTCCGATAATTCAAGCTGTTTTTTAGTTGTTCCAATTGTATCTTCTAAAGCAAGTAATTGTGCATAGCTATCAATCAAGCCTTTTTTTAGAGCTTTTTTACTATCCTCTAGTGTAACTAAGCCATTTTCAGTATTATATTTTTGTTGAAGATAATTTGCATATGTAGTAAGTCCAGATGCATAAGTCTGTCTTTCAAGATTGTATGCTTCAACTGCTTTTTCATATTGCTCATAATCTTTATCATATTTCTTCTTAAGAACTTCATATTCAGCATCAGTTAAACTACCTTGTTCTGGTTTTGTAGGAGCAACTGGTCTTGTAAGATTAGGTCTATCTGGTAAATCTGCCTTATTTTCATCGTCATCATTAAAACTTTCTTCTGTACGTTCTAAAATCAATTGGTCATACTTTAAGTATTCATTAACCTTACCTTCCATGTATGAATCAACTGAACCACCTACTCTAAAAGACTCAAAACGGTATTCTTTATCTAATTGATAGTTGTCTAAATTTATATTAGTCAACAACTTAAAATAATCTTGATTATTTTTTAGTTCTTGAAGTTTAGATTTTTGAGTATTTTGTAGCGTCTGAAGTTCAAGCTCAGCTGACTCAGTTTCCAATGATGTCACTAGACCTAAATCCTTTTTTAGCTTCATATCTTTAATTTCTTTAGTTTTTATCTCAAGATTATTTTTTATTTTATCTAACTCATTTTCTCTTGATACTAAATCATTATACTTATTAGTAATATCATTTGCTATTTGGTCTTCCATAAAATATTTTGCCTGTTCGCTTTGATTTTTAAGAAGTCCAATTTGGTCATATGGAAATGAGTTGTCACTTCCAGTAAAACTATCAAATTCATCCTGTACTTCTAGTTTTTCTTTTAACATTTTTATTTCTTCTGATTTCATTTTTAATTTTTCACTATTTTTAATTGCTGCACTGACAGCATCTCTAGCAGTTAAAAGTTCTTTTTCAGCCGTTCTTTTAGTCGAGTCACTTAAGGTAGCATTATCAACTTTATTTATAGAAGAAGTATTATCATTTGCATAGGCTGGCATTAAATTAGCTGTTATTATACCAACACCACATCCAATTGCAATTATTTTACTAACTTTTTTCTTCAATACAATCGCCCTCCATTTATATTTAAATTTTAGCTTTTAATTTTGGTTTCTTAAATATTTTTCCTTTTATATCTCCTATTTTATCTGTTATTTTACCAAATATTTTAGGCATCCTATCTGAAAACTTATTTTCCCACTTATCAAATATTAAATATATAGTAGGGATAAGTACTAGTGTTATTAGTGTAGATACAGTAAGCCCACCCATTATAACTACGGCTAGTGGTTGCATTGTTTCTCCACCTTCACCAAGAGATAATGCTGTTGGTAACATACCTAGAATTGTTGTTGCAGTTGTCATTAAAACGGGTCTTAGTCTCGCAGCACAACCAATTGAAACCAATCCAATTAAATCATTACTACTATTTGCTTTTCTAAGTTGTTCTATGTAGTCAATAAGAACTATACCATTGTTAACAACGATACCGATAAGTAAGATTATACCTAACATACCTACAGTACTTAAACTTTGACCAGTTACCAAAAGAGAAAGTACAACTCCAACAAATGCAAATGGCACACAGAACATTATTATAAATGGTTTACTAAATGATTCAAATTGAGCTACCATTACCATATAAACAAGTGCTATGGCTATAACCATTGAGAATCCAAGACTGGCCATAGATTCATTCATCATTTCTGTTTCTCCACCAACACCAATAGAGTAGTCTTTAGGGATTAGCATCTTATTAGTTTTTTCTAATGCTAATTTTGTAGCTGTACCAGCATCTAAATTATCAAGTGTTGCAGTTATATTTACAGAAAAATCACCATCAGTTCTTGATATGGACTGTAAACCATCTACCATTTTTATATCCGAGAAAGCTCCAAGAGGTACTTCATTTCCAGTTGTAGAATTTACTTTTAACTGTTTTATATCTTCTAGATTATCGATACTATCTGCTTTAAACTTTAGATTTACATCGACTTTGTAGTCATCAATAGTAGCAGTAGTAACTGAATCACCATTTATTGCAGTACGCAATAATCCTGCAATTTCTGCTGTATTTACACCGTATTCTTGAGCTCTATGTTTGTCTATTGTAAATTGAGCTTCTTGTGTTGTATCTGTAAGGGAAGTCTCTACATTTCTAAATCCTTTTATAGAACTGAATTCTTTTTCAACTTCTTTTCCTAATATCTTTAATACATCCAAATCAGGGCCCTTCATCTCTAATGTGAAGTCTGCTCCTGAAGTTCCACCCATAACACTACTATTTTGACTTACATTTATTTTACAATCTGGAACAGTAGCAACTCTATCAATTATTTCTTTTTCTATTTCATCGGTAGTTCTTTTTCTATTTTTTTGAGATTCCAATTCAATTGCTATACTTGCACTATTATTATTTGAGTCTGATGTCAAACTTGTTATCAATGTCTTGATTTCTGGAATATCTGAAACTTTTTTCTCTGTCATAGAAACATAATAATCATTAGCTTCTAAGCTAAGACCCTTTGGAAGTTCTATAGAAATAGCCAATTCTCCTTTATCTGCTGCAGGCATAAAGTCCATACCTATAAAGCTCATTCCGAATAGAGAAGCTACAAATATAAGTAAACTTGATATTACTACTAATTTCTGATGTCTTAAGCATACACTTAGTAATCTTTTATATCCTTCACTTACCTTATCAAATATAGGGCTATCTTTTTCCTTCATTTTTTCACTACTTTTACCTCTACTTAGTTTTGCAAATACACTAGGAACAAGAGTAATTGCACCTATAAAAGAGAAGGCTAGAGAAGCTATAAGTGTTTTACCTAAAGCCCCAAATGTTATTTTGGCTATACCTTCTGTAAACATAATAGGTAAGAATATAGCTATAGTAGTCAATGTTGATGCTAGTATTGCATTGGTGACAGTTCTTGTACCTTCAATAGCACAATCATCAATGCTCAAACGACCACTTTTCCTGTATTTAAATATGTTTTCAATTACAACTGTAGCATTATCAACGACCATACCAACTGAAATTACCAATGAACTTGCAGTGATAAGGTTTAAACTTTCGCCTGTAAAATAGAGAACAGCTATTGCTCCTATTATAGAAATTGGTATTGCCACTGCAACAACTAATGAAGCTCTTACACTTTTTAAGAAAGCAAATATTACTACAAATGCAATAACTGCACTTATAAGTAAATTGCTCATTACGCTGTTTATTGATTCGCTTATGTAAGCACTTGTATCATTGGCAATTTTAATTTTAAATTGTGGATTTTCTTTATTCAATTCATCTACATATTTATATGCATCTTGCATAACTTTTACAGTATTTGCATCTTGTTGCTTAGAAATATCTATTACTAAACTGCTTTTTCCATTGTATCTATAAATACTATCTTTGTCTGCAAATCCATAATCTACACTACAAAGAGTATCTAAGTTAACAGTGTTTCCTCCTTTTACAGGAATTTGAATCTGTTTTATATCATCCAAAGATTCTAATTTATCAATTGATCTTAAGACTATCTTATCTTCACCTTGAGTAATTGAACCATAAGGGAATGTTTTATTACTAGATGATAAAATACCTTTTATAGTTGATAAACTAACTCCATAATTTGAAAGAACTGATGGGTCAGCTATTACATTAACTTGAGCTTTTTCTCCACCTTTAATGTCTGCTGATGTAGTACCATCTATAGATTCTATTTTAGGCTGAATTACATCTTCAGCGTATTTTCTTAGTGCTTGTGCATTATTATTTCCACCAGATATAACAAGCTGACCTATAGCTTGTGCATTCATATCTAATTTTAGTACTGTTGGCTTAGCTGCATCATCTGGTAAACTAGTTTGTAATGCATCTACTTTAGATCTAACATCGTTCATTATTTCATCTAGGTTGGTTCCAAATTCAAATTGAGCTACGACCATAGAAACACTTTCTTGTGAACTTGATATAGTTGAGCTTACATTTGAAACAGATGATAAACTTTCATCAACTTTTTGGCTAACTTGTTCGTCAACGTCTTGAGGACCTGCACCTGTCCAAGTAGTCATAACCATTACAACAGGTATTTCTATATCAGGCATTAGATTTATTGACATTTTTTTATATCCAATACCACCAAAAACTATTAATACTAAGAAGACCATTATGATTGTGAGAGGACGCTTAACGGAAGTATGTGTTAAATTCATAATACTATTTCTCCTTTTCTACAGGAAATATCTTAGTTCCATCAGAAATAAGACTTATCCCCCCAATAACCACTGTATCTTTTTCACTTACACCACTTTTGATTGCTATTTTATCCTCTGTTACAATTCCAGTTTGAACTAATGTTTTCTTTGCTATGTTATCTTTAGTTGCTATGTATACATATTTTTTTCCATTTTCTTCAAATATTGCTTTTTTAGGTACTGTAACAGCTCCATTTTCTTTTTCAACGCTTAAGTTTACTTGTGCAGACATTCCTGCTTTAAATTTGTTGTTAGTATTAGTAACAAGTATTTTAACAGGATATAAAGATGTCTGAGGGTCAACTACTGAAGGAACATAATCTATCTTTCCTAAAACTCTTTGGTCTTCAATAACAACATCTACATTACCATCCTTTTTAAATTTAGCTATATCTGCTTCTGCTACATTTAAGCCTACTTCTAATATATTAGGATTAGAAATAACAAAGGCTGGTTGTGATTGTGTTATCATCTCTTTTGAGTCAAAGTTTTTGGCTGTGATTGTTCCATCCACTGGAGCTTTTAATGTCAGCTTATCTAAGTTACTCATTGCTAAGTTATATGATACTTGAGCTTGGTCAAGTTGTTTTTTAGCAAGTGATTTAGCTTGAGGTATACTTTTTGAAGTTGCTGTATTGTATGCTCTTTGTGCAGAATCTAGTTGTTGTTTTGATTGTTCTAAAGCAACTTCTATTTTTTTAAATTGGTCTAAACTAATTACTTCCTGCTCATAAAGAACCTTGTTATTGTCATAATTTCTTTGGGATTCATCATATTGAAGTTTTGCGCTATCAAGAGCTGTTTTTGCTTGATTCACTTGAGCTTCTAATGCACCCCCAGTAGCACTTGCATAACTTGCTTTTGCTAAATCTAGTGATGCTTTAGACTGTTTTACACTGTTTTCTAAATCTTCACTAGTTATACTCAATAAATCATCACCTTTTCTTACATTTTGGCCAAGTTTCACATAAACTTCTTGAACTGTGCCAGCAGTTTGAGCAGTAACTGATGTCTCATCTTTAACTTTTGTAGTTCCTGAGAAAGCATTTGTATTTTCTATTTCTCCACCTACTGCCTTTTGAACAGAGACTGCTATAGGTTTTTCTGGTTCAGGTTCATCTGTTTTTCCACATCCAACTAAGAACAGTGAACTACACATTAAAAAAACTACTAAATATCTTTTCATATCTCCTCCTATTATATTTTACACTAGCTTGTTGTAGAATTTAAAGTGTCTTATAATTTAAGTTTAGTTTTAGGCTAATTAAAAAACTTCCCTTTTTTGGCATTTTATAATTCTCTAATTTGATTATAAATTTATAATTATTATGAGTCAATAACTTTTTCTTGTTTTAAATTTATTAATAGTTTATAATTTATACTATAATAAGTAATGAATATTTTATTACAGTATTTATTGAAGGGATGTTACAAATATGGATAACGATAATATACTTAAAATAGCAGACTCTTTTTTAGACTTTTTATTTGTACTTCAAAATAATATATTCAAAGAAAACGATTTGTTAAAAAAATTTCAAAACAACTCAGATATGATGAAAGAGTATTTTGGAGAGTGTCCAATGGCTCCATCACATGCAAAGGTAATTCTTTATCTTATGACATCAAACTCATCATCAATTTCTCAAATAGCTTCTAATTTAGGAATACTAAAATCAAATATGACACCAATTATTGATAGATTGGTAGAGCATAATTTAGTAAATAAATTTCCTGACCCAAAAGACAGAAGAGTTCTTAGAGTTGAATTGACAGATAAAGCATTTGAATTATTTGATATTGTACAATCTATTCTTAAAGAGTCTATAGTAAAGAAACTATCAAATCTTTCTGATGAGGAACTAACTTTATTAGATGAACATACACTTAAACTATCAGAAATAGTAAAAAAATTAGTTTAAATGTACATATGAGAAGTTATTATATAAAGTTAAATTTTTACACAAAGCAGAAATAGCAGTAGTATAATATATTTAATATTATACTACTGCTATTTCTGCTTTTATGAATATTATTTAATTATCAAATTCTATTTTCCAGTTGAAGTAGCCAGTATCTGGATTTTTATTATATTTTAATGTAGCATCAAACTTGTTTCCATTTTTAGAAGTTAAAGATTTTACTTTTGTCTCACCTTTTTTTAAAATATTTTTGACCATAGTTTTATTAACTTTCTTTTTGTAGAGGCTTAAGTATTTGTCATTTTTCCAAATAACGAACTTACACTCTTTATGATTTTTACAAGCAAATCCTTTATCAAACTCAAGAACATCACCTTGACAAATAGGACATTTACCAAGAGACGTATTTTCATTATTGGTTTTATTTTCTTTTTTAATATCTGTATCTTTTGATACAGCAATTTCCTTTTCAGAATCAGTTAAACTTTTTTTTGAATCCTTTGCTTTTACTTTAGTAAATTTTTTAGTTTTTGAATCAAAAGTATAAGCCTCTGTATTTATATTTTTTGAAGCATCCTGTTTTATAATATTAACATTTTGATATATAAAACTAATAATATGAGTAAGATATTCTTTTCTAGTGTATTTACCTTTTTGAATATCACTTAAACTTTTTTCAAGTTTACCAGTGTAATCTACATCAAATAAGTCCTTAACAGGAAAAATTTCAACTAAATTTTTTCCAAGGTCTGTTATAAAGTAAGATTTGCCTTTTTTCTTTACATAGCCCACTTGACTTATTTTTTTTAGTACATCAGCACGTGTGGCTGATGTTCCTATTGAATACCCTGAAAGTACAGTTGTGTCTTCTTCAGGTACATTTTTACCACAATTTTTCATAGCTTTTAAAAGTGTATCTTCAGTATATGATTTAGGTGGTGTTGTTTGTTTGGTTAATGGCTTTATCTCTAAGACATCAACAATATCATCCTTGTTTACAAAAGGAAGTAAATCGTTTTTTTCTTCCTTATTATACACCTCAAGGTATCCCTTTGATTTAAGTACTTTTCCTTTTGTTAAAAAAGTGCAATCATCTACTTTAGTTTTAATTTCTGTATTCTCATATTCAGCAGGAGGCATAAAATTTGCTACAAATCTATCTTTTATAGCATCATAAACCAATTGTTCATCTTTAGATAAATTTTTTGGTATTATGTAAGTAGGAATTATAGCACTATGTGAATCTACTTTGGATGAATCAAAGACCCTTTTTGTTTTGGAGAATTTAATTTTATTTTCATATTCAAGACCGACTTTTAATTTTTCTAAAGTTTGAGAAGCCTTTGAAGTTAAACTTTCTTCTAAAAAAATAGAATCGGTTCTTGGATAAGTTATATACCCACCTTTACCATTACCCTCATAAAGAGATTGACATACATTTAAAACTTTATCAGAGGTAAAATTAGAGTACTTAGAAGTTATATATCCTTGAAGTGATGTTAAACTAAAAAGTTTTGGTGCATATTCTTTTGACATAGTAACTTTTTTATCTAGTATTTTACCAGTTTGAGATGTAATTGAAGCTATGATTTTATTTGCATCTTCAAGTGTGTCAAATTTACTTTCTTTACCTTTAATATATTTACCTTTATATTCACCATTTTCAGCTTTAAAATGACCTTCTACTTCATAATAAGTTTTGGGAACAAAATTCAGTATTTCCATATCCCTATCATAGACTAATTTGACTGTTGGAAGAATTACTCTACCTATATTTAATAATTTTCCATTTCCATATTTTAATGTAGCAACGGAAGTGAAGTTTATTCCAATTAGCCAATCAGTAATAAGTCTTGTATATCCAGCAGCTTGAAGATTTCTCATTTCATCTTCATCTTTTAAGTTTTTTATACCTCTCGTAATGTCTTCTGGAGTCCATTCATTTACCAAAATTCTTTTTACTGGTTTCTTATTTTTTGCAAGTAAAAATATTAAAAATGCTATAAGTTCTCCCTCTCTGTCATTATCAGTGGCATTTATTACATATTCCACATCTTTTCTGTTTAAAAGTTTTTTTACAGTATTGAATTGTTTGGTTTTAGAACTATCAATTTTGAATTTAAACTTATTTTCAGGCACAAATGGAAAGTTATTCATTTTCCAAGAGCCAGAATACTTATCTTTATCATAATCTTTCATATCATATAATGATACTAAGTGTCCAACTGCATAAGTAATTATATAGTCATTTCCTTCAAAGTAACCATCTTGTCTAGTCTTTGCACCTAAAAACGATGCTATAGTTTTTGCAACAGATGGTTTCTCAGCAAGTACAAGTTTCATAAAAAATCCTCCTTTAAAACACTAATAATTATATTACCACAAAAAAATAAAAAACTTCAAGAGGCTGAAATTTAAGTTATAATATTTATAGGAAATTGAAAGGAGATATAAAATGTACAATTTAAAAGTAAAAAAATTAAATGACGACGCTATAATACCTAATTTTGCTCACAAAGGTGATGCTGGTATGGATTTGTATTCTATAGAGGAGGTTGTAATACCTTCTGGAGAGACTAAACTTATTAAAACTGGAATATGTATAGAACTTCCTGTTATGACAGAAGCGCAAGTAAGACCTAGAAGTGGACTTGCTTTAAAACATTCAATTACTGTGTTAAATACACCAGGAACTATTGATGAGGGATATAGAGGAGAGCTTAAAATCATATTAATAAATCATGGAAAAAATGATTTTAAAGTTGAAAAACATATGAAGATTGCTCAAATGGTAGTAAAACCTATATATGAGATTAATATAGAAGAAGTTAAAGAATTAAGTGATTCCGAAAGAGGAAAAGGTGGATTTGGTTCAACAGGGTTATAAAAGTTACAAAAAAGTTAAAAAATATAAAATTGTTTAATAAGATATAGTTTGGCTATATGACTGAGTTTTAACCTCTCTATGATTAAAAAACATTTATGGTAATTTATGGTATAGAATTATTACTATAGACAAATAGTTACAAATTTGTAATAATATTAATATAAAAGAAATAATTGATATTTAAAAATAGTGTCAATTATTTCTTTTATGTTAGAAATAAAAAAATAAATCTACTAGAAAAGAGGAGATGAGTGGAAAGTTATGAATTTTAATCAAAAGAGAGTAGCAGCCAGTATAATGGCCACAGCGATAATAATGCCTACAATGGGGAATTTAGCATATGCTAATGAGTCTGAAATAGAAAGTTCAACTGTAGAAAGTAGAACAATAACAGGGAATGCAGTAAATTTTAGAAAAGGACCAGGTACAAATAATGCATCTATAGGAAAGTTCTACAAAGGTGATAAAGTTGAGTACATAGGAAAAGATGGTTCTTGGGTAAAAGTTAAATATAATGGGAATACAGGTTATGTGCATGAAAAATATTTATCAATAAATAGCCTAGGAAATAGTAATGAAAGTAATGATGCTTCAGTAAAATCAACAAAAGTTGTTACAGCAAAGGGATTAAATTTTAGAACAGGTCCAAGTACAGGAAGTTCTAAAATATCTACTTTGGGATATGGTACTGAAGTTGGATACATATCTGAATCAAATGGATGGTCAAAAATAAGTTCTAATGGTAGAGTTGGTTATGTTTCAAGTAAATACTTAGGAACTAACTTAAGTGATTCTGCAAATGGAAATGATGGAAGCAGTTCAAGTGATATTGTAAAGGATACAAAAGTTGTAACAGCAAAATCATTAAACCTTAGAACAGGACCAGGAACAGGACACTCTAAAGTGGCTACGTTAAGTTATGGTACTGAAGTTGGAAGTATCTCAGAAGATGGTGGATGGACAAAAGTAAATCACGATGACCAAACAGGATATGTATCAAGTCAATATCTTGCAGAAAAAGGTTCTGTTGATACTTCAACTCCATCCGATTCAACTAATTCTCCAAGTCAGGGAGCTGATAGTGTAATAGGCTTTGCAAAGACACTACTTGGAAAACCATATGTATGGGGAGCAGAAGGTCCAAATAGTTTTGACTGTTCTGGATTCACACAATATGTTATGAAAAAATCTGCTGGAGTTAGTATACCAAGAGTATCTAGAGACCAAAGTAAGTATGGAACATATGTAAATAGAGGAGACCTTAGAAGCGGAGATTTAATATTCTTTGATACACAAGGTTCAAATAATGGCTCTGTAAGTCATGTTGGAATATATATGGGAAATGGAGAGATGATACACGCATCTTCAGGTTCATCAAAAAAGGTAACAATATCTAATATAAATAGTAGTTACTATTCAAGTAGATATGTAAATGCAAGAAGAGTTTTATAATCATTTAAATTTAATGATAAAACTTTATAAATAGATATTTCTTTATTGCTTATAAAATAAAAGCAGGTATGGTGTCAATAGTATTGTAGATTACTATCTATTATTACTGTTGATTCAGTACCTGCTTTTTGTTGTTTATTTATTCTATCTGTGTATAGAAAATGGACAATTCTTTATAGTTTTTTATATTTTTAAGCTAATTTAAGCGAAAAAGTAAGTTAGTAAATTAGTAAATAATTGTAGTTTTATATATAAAGAAGAATTTTAGAATATTTTTTGACATTCCTCTAATTCATAAGCATCCATTAAAGCTTCACCAAATCTTTGATAGTGAATTATTTCTCTTTGACCTAAGAATTTTAGTACGTTTATAACATCAACATCATCTGTTAAGTTTATAAGTTGATAATATGTTGCAAGTGCTTTTTGTTCAGCAGCCATATCTTCATGTAAATCAGTTACAGGATTTGACATAACTGCGATAGGTCTTACATCAAATGGAACTCCATTTGAATCTGTTGGATAAATTCCATATCCATTTTGTGCATAGTTTGAGCCAAGACCAGCAGCTTTTAATTCTTCTGGGCTTACATCAGAAGTTAACTGATAAACCATAGTACATATAAGCTCAACGTGAGCTAGTTCTTCTGTACCAATATCTGTTAAAAGTGCACGCATATTACCAGTAGGCATTGTATATCTTTGACTTAAATATCTTAAAGATGCAGCAAGCTCTCCATTTGGTCCGCCAAATTGAGTTATAAGAAACTTAGCCATTCTTGGGTCACAAGTTTTTATATTAACTGGGTGTTGTAAAGTTTTTTGATATATCCACATGAATTTTCAATCCTCCAATACTTGATGTCTAATAATTAAATTCTCTGTCCCAAGGCCAAGGTTGCTCAGCCCATTGCCAAGGGCATCTACTTGGAGCATACCCAAAGTTAGTTAAAGGACCATATTTATTTTCGTAAGCGTATCTAGCCTGTGCAAATTGGTTACATAATGAATTGTAAGTGTTGATAGCATTTTTATCATCAGGATGAGTGTCTAAATATAAGTTCATATCAACACATGCAAAAGATGTTTCCTGAATTTTTCTCATAAGTTCAGCTCTAGATGAATCTTTCATTATCTTCTACCTCCTCTTAATTTTTTTGGCTTAGCATATAATTCTTTGTTGTACATTTCAGATTCTAATAAATTTAGTTCTGGAAATATAGTTCCAAATTTTAATGCATCAGAAAGGCAGTACATTTCTGTGAAAATTTGATTATTAATATATGGTCTAGCCAAAGATGAACCACAATTTTTTTTAATATCTCTAGTTTTATTTTCCAAGATGAAAACCTCCTTGTTGTAAATAGATAGGTAAGTCTATCTAGTGTATAATATTCATACATTTAAAAATCGTTACTCATAATAAAATATTAAATGAGAAAAATAAAAAAGATAATAAAAGAAAGGCTTTATTTATGTTATTATAAGTTTATGTGTTATTGTAAACTATAAAGTATTTATTAAAATTAAAGTAAAACTATAGTATTTTATAGAAGTAGGTAGACTTTTTTGTAAAATATTATTAACATAAATATACGAGGTGATTAAATGAGTGAGCTATCAGGAAAAGGCTGTGAAATTATAGTTCCTTTTGAGGAAAGACTTTCACTAAGGGATATAGAAAAAAGTATTATAAAAAAATATAGAAAACATTTATGGTCTAAGTTTATAAAGGCAATAAGAGATTATAAACTAGTTGAAGAAGGGGATAAAATAGCTGTAGCAATATCTGGAGGAAAAGATAGTATTCTTATGGCTAAAATGTTTCAAGAATTAAAGAGACATGGACAAGTTAATTTTGATGTTGAATTTATTGCTATGGACCCTGGATATCATGCAAATATAAGGCAATTACTTATAGATAATTGTGAGTATTTAAATATTCCAATACATTTATTTGATTCAAGAATATTTGAAATAGCTGATGAAATTGCAAAAGATTATCCATGTTATATGTGTGCAAGAATGAGAAGAGGAGCATTATATTCAAAAGCAGAAGAATTGGGGTGTAATAAACTTGCATTAGGTCATCATTATGATGATGTAATAGAAACAACTATGCTTAATTTGTTGTGTGCAGGAAATTTTAAAACTATGCTTCCTAAGCTTAATTCCACTAATTTTGAAGGAATAAAAATTATAAGACCACTTTACTATATAAGAGAAGACCACATTATAAGATTTATCCAAAATAGTGGTATATGGCCTTTAAATTGTGCGTGCATGGTTGCTGCTAAAAAAACTGGAAATAAAAGATATGAAATAAAAGATTTAATAAAAAGTTTAGAGCCAAATTTTAAAAATGTAGAAAAATCTATATTTAAAGCAGCAGAAAACGTAAATCTTGATTCGGTACTAGGGTGGCAAAAAGATGGGGAGAAACATTCTTTCTTAGAAAATTATGAATAAAAGTAATTAAAAGAATCACTATAAACAATTGGAAAGGGTGTTTATATTGAAGAGAGTATATATAGATTTTGAGATGAATATGCCAAATTCTAAATCAAAGAGAGATATATTAAATTCAGATATAATTGCAATTGGAGCAGTTATGTATGATGAAAAGACAAAAAATATTGATAAGTTTAAATCTTTAATAAAGCCAGTAAGTAATGCCCAGTTGTATCCTCATATACAAGAGTTGACTCATATATCTTCAGAAGAATTAAAGTATGCACCAAGCTATGAAGAGGTCATGAGAAAGTTTAAAAAGTGGTTAGGCATATTTTCTGAGATTGAAGGAATATATACTTTTGGTAATTTAGATTTAACATGTTTCAATAACACTGATATGAGAAGTTCTAAAAAAAACAATCATCCAAGGTTCGTAAACAACATTAGAGAGTTATTTGTGGATATAAAAGAGAAATATATAGAGTGTGGTATAAAATGTATGAACTATATATCACTAAAAAATTTACTTGAATTTGCTAACTTAGAGTTTAGTGGAGATGCACATGACCCATTAAATGATGCATATAATTTATTTATTTTGGATGAGGCAATTACAAATAATGTAGATATACAAAATCTTTTAATAATGCTAGATATAATAAGACCTCCATTTAATAACATAAATCCAGATTTAAATGATTGTTTTGATAAATTTAAAGAATCACTTTATAAAAAAGAAGGAAATTATGATATTGTAGATTTTTCTATTGAGATAATAAAAACTGTGAGAATGTACTTATTGACAATTATAAATATAAACATACAAAACATAGAAGTTATAAAAGATATAGATAAAAAATTGGATACTATAGATAAATTAAAGAATATAGAAGATGGATATTTTTATTTATTAGAAGATGTGTATTTTGATATAAAAGATTTATTAGAAGATTTAATGCTTTATAGAGTACATGAAGATGAATACAAAAACGAAATAGAAAATATAATAAAGATGTTTGATGAAGATTTAGATAGTGAGAAAATATATATTGATAAGAATAATAACTTAAATGTTATTAATAAAGTATAAAAAGTTACAATTAATAGAACAAAATTTGGTGATTATGATAGTTTTTGAACAAAACTAGATTTAAATGGAACTAAACTACTATAAAAATATATAAAATAGTAATAAGTGTAGAAAGTATATATGCTTTCTACATTTTTAATATTATAGTATTCTAAATTTAATAAATGTATTATATATTTTATAATTAATATATTTTATTGACATTTTATGATTAAAAAATATAAAAACTACTTCTTGCGAAAGTAATTGATTTGTTGTATTATAATTTACATGAATATGGAAAATAATCTTGAAAGCTGTATTATAAAAGTGCATATATTTAAATTTTTAACAAATGACTTATTTATTAAAAGATGAAGGGTAGGATGATGTTATGGGATTTAAAGAAGTAAAAATTGAAGAACTACAGTTTAATCCATTCACTAAAATTGGTAAAGAGTGGTTACTTATAACAGCAGGAAACTCAGATAAATTTAACACAATGACTGCAAGCTGGGGTGGTGTTGGAGTGTATTGGAGTAAAAATGTTGTAACAACTTACATAAGACCACAGAGATATACAAAAGAGTTTGTAGATAATAATGACACATTTACAATTGCATTTTTTGATGAAAAATACAGAGAAGCTTTAAATATTTGTGGTACTATTTCTGGTAGAGATACAAATAAAGTAGAAAAAGCAGGACTTACACCATATTTTATAGATGATACAGTAGCCTTTGAAGAAGCTAATATGATTATGGTTTGTAAAAAATTATATCATGATACAATGCCACCAGAAAACTTTGATGCTAAAGAAAATGATGAAAAGTGGTATCCAAAGAAAGATTATCATACTATGTATATATCAGAAGTTGTAAAAGTTCTTATAAAAGAATAGATAAAATAAATTAAAAAATATTTTTAATAGTAAATAGGTATTTTCTTTTAATTACTATTAAATAGATATTTTTTTATTAAAAGATGAACTCTGTTTTCTAGGGTTCATCTTTTTTATTTCTTTGTATAGAAATATTTATATGAAGTATTCAAGGATATTTCATACATATCTATTAATTATCTGTGTTTATTGTACTTAGTTTATTTTAAGAGAGATTCTTTTAAAATGAGATTTACTTAATATATAGTCTTAAAAGTATAAATGCCAACTAATAAAAATATATATTATATTAGGTATTTTAAATAAATTTTTATAGTAAAAGGGTGATTTTTATGGAAAATATAACTAGTTATTTTAGAACAATAGTATGTGTGTTTATATGTTTATCATCTGCATTTATATTTATTCAATTAGCTAGAGTTTTTATTAATAAGAAAAAAACTAGTATAAAAAATAAGTCAAAAAAAGGTTTTCGTTATGATAGAGATTTAATTGAGACAAGGAGAGAAAAAACATATACACAAGATAGAAATAGCGATAAAAATAAGAATATTGATAAGAAATTAAAGGGAGAAAAAGTATTCAAATATGATAATGGAGACTTATATAAAGGTGAGTTTATTGATGGGAAGAAAAATGGATTTGGAACATATATTTTTTCAAGTAAGGAAAGGTATGAAGGGTTATGGAAAGATGATAAGATGCATGGAATAGGTAAATATACTTATAAAGATGGTTCAATATATACAGGGGAATTTAAAGATGGTTTTAAAAATGGTCTAGGAAAATTAACTTATCCAAATAATGATATATATAAAGGTTATTTCTTAGATAATAAGAAAAATGGCAAAGGTGTATTATATAAAAGTGATGGAAATAAGCAGGCAGGAATATGGGAAAATGATGAACAATGTAAAAGTTTAGATTTTAAAGAATTAAGCAATAAAAAATTAAATAATAATGTTTATCAAAATAGATTAAATGATAATAAGATAAAAATTTAATTATTATAGTAAAATAATCTTTATTTATAATGGAATATCTGCTGTATATTTAGTAAAATTTGTAAAAATTTCATATATCATATAAAATTAAGTATTGATTAGTATATTGCATAAATATAGAATATAAATATATCCATTTGATAATAAGGAGAAGAGATATGAGAGAATATGTAGTTGTAGATTTAGAAACTACAGGATTAGATCCATATAAAGGTTGTGAAATAATAGAGATAGGTGTAACAGAAATAAAAAATGACGAAATTGTAAAAAACTATTCAAGGTTAATAAAACCTAAGGGTATAATTTCTTCATTTATAACGGAATTGACACACATAAGTAATGAAATGGTAGAAAAAGAGGAGTCTTTAGAGTTGGTTTTACCTAGATTTAGAAAATACATAGGTGATAGAACTATAATTGCACATAATGCAAAATTTGATTTAAAGTTTTTAAATTACTATCTTAGAAAGTTGGATTTAGAGCCAATAAATAATTATATATGTACACTAGAATTATTAAAAAAATGTAAAAGTTATAAAGGAAAAAATAAGAAGCTTGAAACAGCTTGTGCTTATTATAATATAGAGAATATAAATGCTCATAGAGCTGATAGTGACACTTTAGCAACTGCAAAGCTATTTTTAAAAATAAAAGATGAATATTAATCGCAAATATAGAGAAAATTAGTGAAAATATCCTTTATAAAATTGACCCTTAAACTTACAATTTTGTTCTTTGATTTATTTTGTGGAACAATGTATAATGTACCTTATATAAAGAAGGGAGACTAAAATGGGTTATTACAATGATGATGATAATAATAAAATAAGACGTAAAAAAGTTAGTAATAATAAAGATAGTAATAAAAAATCTAAACATTCTTATACTTCAACAAGTAAAAAAAATAAAAATTCTCAGACAGCCTCTAGTAAAAGAATGAGTGAAAAGGTAGATTCACAAAATATTATAAAAAGAGATAGTTTTACAAGAGATAATGTAAGACCTTTAAATACAGATTATAGTCAGAGAGATAGACGAAGAGTTGAGTACAAGCAAAGAGATAGAAAATTAAAAAGCAAAAAAAGAAGAAAGCAAAAGAGAATTAAAATAGCTAGAGCATTATTATCTGTTATGTTAGTGGCACTTATTATATTTTCAGTGGCAGGTGCAATTTTTACAGTTTCAGCTATAAAAGGTTCACCTGAAGTCACTAAAAAATTAATTAAGTCTAAATATATAAGTAGTGAGGTTGTCAGTATAAAACAAATGCCAAAGGACTTAAAACAGGCTATAGTTTCAATAGAAGATGAGAGATTTTATAAGCATAAAGGAGTAGATGTTATTTCCTTAGCTAGGTCAGTACTTAATAATGTGTTTACAGACACAACACAAGGTGGAAGTACTATAGACATGCAAGTTTCAAAAAATCTGCTTACAAGTGATGATAAAACTATGAAGAGAAAAATAAGGGATATGTATAATGCAAAGCAGATGAATAAGATTATGAGTAAAGATGAAATCCTTGAAGCGTATCTAAATAATATGTACCTAGGAAAAAATGCATATGGAGCTGCAAAAGGAGCTGAAGTGTATTTTGGTAAAAAAGTTGGAGAGTTAAACCTAGCTGAGTGTGCTATGCTTGCGGGTATGACCAATAATCCTGCGAGGTATATTGACCATGGAGAGGCTAAGAAGAGACAGTTGACTGTGTTGTATAAAATGCATGAACTTGGTTATATAACTGATAAAGAATACAGAATAGCAAAAGCTGATGACACTCCATTTAAGTCAGAAATTGATTAAAAATATAAAGAATGTAGCGTTTTCAAGGTCTTGAATAACTAAAAATGTAACAAAATAGGTGATTTGCCACCCATTTGCCACCATAATTACAATCTGGTGGCAAATTACTTTATAATTCCTTCAAAAATATTCACTGTTTCAGTCTTCATTTTATCAGTTACATGAGAATAAGTGTCCATAGTAGTGGCAATTTTATTATGACCTAGTCTTTTTTGTATATCTTTTATATTTGCTCCTGCTTCAAGAAGCATAGTGGCATGGGTATGTCTTAAGCTATGAAAATTAAAATCTATTCCTAATTCTCTATTTATAGTTCGTGACATGTTTTTTAAGTTATGTAATGTTATTTGAGAACCATTTTTTTTGGTACAAACCCAATCTGAATCAAAGTACCTAGGAATTTTGACATAAAGCATAGGATTTTCCTTTATAAATCTGTATGGATGGACAGCCATCTTAAAAGAATTATTTAAAACACCCTTGATTACTCTTATAGTGCCACTAGAATAATTTTCTTTAGATTTATCGTTCAAAAATTTTTGAATAATCATGGGTGTTATAAGTTTTAATCGGTACTTTCCTAAATTTGGTTTTATATGATTTTCTATTGCACGTTTATAATTATTTTGAGTCTGAAATTTACAATTAAGCATTACATATTCTTTGTACCAAAAATCTAAAAAATCGGATACGCTAATATTATTCTCGTCAAAAACATTTCCACAATCTTCATATTCATTTAAAGCTATTCTAAGAGCTGGCTGAGCCTCTTTTTTAGTATCTCCACCTACACGTTCTATTTTCTTTCTTTTTCCTTCTACAATGGCTAATTTAAAGTAACAATACCATTTATTACCACGTTTTCTTACGCCACCTTTCGTAAAGTTTTTCCTCTCAAAATTAAATAATATGGTTAAAGTAAAATACTTCAATTATATTATAATAATTATATATATTATAAAGAATAAGATTATAAGAAAATAATTTATTCTAATGTTATTTAATGTGGTTAATTGAGTAGAAATAGTTTGTACTTTCGACAACATATAATATATGTTTGTTATACAATTTGATTGAGAGACATGAAAAAAGGGGGAGATATTTTGAAATCAAAGAAATTATTATCATTAGGGTTAGCTATGTCAATGTTTGTTGCTGGTTGTCCTGTATCTGCAAATGCACTTGATAAAATTGATAAAATTCAAGGAGCAGATAAATATGAAACTGCTGGGATTATTGCAGATAAACAAAGTTATACTACTGCAATACTTGTAAATGCAGATAGTACTATGGCTGATGGTCTAAGTGCAAGTGGACTTGCAGGAGCTACAAATGCGCCAATTCTTTTAACTAAAAAGAATAACATACCAAATGCAACTCTTAAGAGAGTAGAGAAAGCTAACAAGGTGTATATAATTGGTGGAGAAAGTTCTATTGATAAGGCAACAGAAACCTTTCTAAAAGATAAAGGAATAGAGACTAAAAGACTTCAAGGAAGCAATAGGATTAAGACAAGTTACAATGTAGCAAAAGAAATAAATTCTATTAATAAAGTAAGTGAGGTAATATTAACTAATGCTTTCAAAGGTGAACCAGATGCTATGAGTATTGCTTCTGCGGCTGTTAGAGATAAAGCACCCATAGTATTGACTGATGGGAAAAGTGTACCATTTAATACTACTGGAATAGAAAGTTATGCGATAGGTGGTACTTCATCAATGAATGATAACTTAGTAAATGATACTAATTCAACTAGATTGGGTGGAGTAGATAGATATGATACTAATAAGAAGATAGTAAATAAGTTCTATAATGGGACAAAAGAATTTTACATAGCAAGTGGAACCGATTTAGTGTATGCGCTTGTTGGTTCTACAATAGCTCAAAATACTCCAATAGCGTTAGTTGATATTGGAAGTAATAAAGATATGCTTAAAAACGCTACAAAAGTAACAGGGATAGGAAATCTAAGTGATAAAATTATGTTAGAGTGTGAAAATACAATTAATAACATTAGCCTTCCAGCCTCAAATAAGAATATAATATGTGGATTAAAGATTGATTTTGATTCGAATCACATAATTTGGAAAGATAAAGGAAGCTATCTTGAATGTTACGATGAAAACCTTGAATATTATACTGAAGAATATAAAGACCCAACTGTTCCTATAAATGTAGAAAATACAAGTACACAAAATTTAGATATAACAAAATTAAAGGTTTATGGAGAAGCTAATTCAACATTATATATGGAGCAATATGCTAAAATAAAAATGGATTTTAATAGTTTTAGTATATTAAAACCAGGAGAAAAATGTACTATTTATTTAGATATAATTTCATTAGACCCATCAAGAAGTATGTCATTGACGTTTTCTTATGTAGGTGATAAAGAAAACTATAAATATGAACAAGGATTGGCAAGTAGAATATTATTTTATAACCAAGATGGAGAAGATTATTTTGAATATAAATAACTATTTGGTATACAAATTAATAGATGTTGAGGATGTCAATATTATTTGTGCCATCATAGAAGAGGACTTTTTATAATGGCGTAGATGGAATAAATTAACTTGTTACAATTTAATTCAAGAATTCAAACAAAAAGATTGTTCGCACAAGTTCTTTTTGTTTGAATATATTTAATCTAATTTATTATGTAATTCTTGTATTTAATAGAACTTCTTTTATGGTACAATAAATATATAGAGATTTTGCAGTGTTCGTTTTTTTTGATGGTTTGTTCGCAGTCGTTGAATTTACTGTACTATATAGGTTTTTTGTGAAGTGTCAAAAAACACTATTACTCGCTCACTGCAATTTTAAAAGGATTATGTGACTTAAAGTTTTGAAAGTGCTCAATCTATTTTGGGGTTTTATATTAACTATGTGGTATGTAAATTTGTATTTATTGTTATAAAAATACGACAATCATCCTGCGTTTTATATTAACTAAGTAGATAGCATAGTAGTTTAAACTACTATGTTTCCTACAATTAAAATTTAAAAATAAATTATTAATAATGTTAAAAAATTTGTTTTCTATGAGTAATTTAATCAGCGAACTAAAATTCTGATTATAGAAACTATGATATAATAAATATATAAATGTGCAGTGACTGATATTTTGAAAATAAATACTGTAAGGATTGTAAATACTAAGTTATAAGTAATATTTTTTGAATTTATTTTGAGCTTTTACATTAACTAAGTGAAATGTAAATAAGATAATAATAGGAGTGGTTTTCAATGCTGATAAATTATCTTGATAGAGGTTATTTTAAACAAATATATATTATAAGTATTCTTGTAATAATATTTTCAATAATATGTGCATTCAAAGTAACTTTTCTATTCTTATTTCTTGCAGGTTTTTATATTGAACAAACATATAAGTTTTTAATAAAGTATAAAAATAAACTTTATATTTCAATTACAGATGATGATATTTTGATTGATGATAAATATATTTTTAGAAGTAAAAATACTAAAAATCATATCAAATTTAAAGATATAGTAAGTGTAAATAAACAAGATAATATTATCGAAATTTTTACGAATGAAAACTCTTATTGTGTATATTTGAAAGCTTTAAGCATTGAGAGCGAAAAATATCTAATAAATATATTAAAGTCATTTTGTTGATTTAATGTATTCTAAAAAAATAATATTAATATGCTTCATATTAACTAAGTGGATAGAAGAGTAGTTGAACTGAACCCTACTTAGTAGACAGTTTTTAATAAGATAGTTATTTTTAAGCAGCACGCTTATATTCTATAGGTGTGTTGCTATTTAATTTAGATTGTAATCTATCATAGTTATACCAACGTATATAGCTATGAACAGCAGTTTCTAGATCATCTCTTGAAGTATACGAATTTAAGTAGATCTCTTCACTTTTAAGATGACCAAAGAAATTTTCCATATAGGCATTATCATAACAATTTCCTCTTCTAGACATACTTTGAGTAATATTATTTATTTTCAAGATATTTTTATAATCCCAGCAAGTGTAGTGAAACCCTTAATCACTATGAATTAATAGTGACTTCTTATCTGAATCAGAAAGGTTATTTATAGCCTTAGTAACTGTATCTAGTATAAATTTAACATCTAAAGTAGAACTCATTTCATATGAAATGAGTTCATTATTGTATAAATCTTTTATAGCAGATAAATAAATTCTCTGAAGAGATTTTCCATAGTACAAATATGTTATATCTGTGACCCATTTAGTAGAATTTTACAGTATATTGTTTACTGTGTCTACTAAATAGGGTGCTGTTCAAGATAGCTGCTACCTTCTTTTTAGTGATTTTTAGAATTTTTTAGTTTTTCTGGTGTTTTTGGTTGATATACATGCCACAGAGAAGTTGTGTTTGCAGATAAAAATGCTACAAACATAGCTAATACACCACATACTTTCATAAAATGATATAGAATTTTTTTCATGTTAACATCTCCTTATATTATTTTTTTATTTATAACGATTTGAATAATTAGCAATAAATTTATCCAAAATAGAGCTAAAAAAGTGTATACAACATAATTGTAAATAGATAAGTATCTGCATCCTAGAAGAATAGTCAAGAATAAAGTTATAGATATAATTCTTGACATTAACTTATTTTTTTTATATTTTATTTCATTCAGTGGATTGTTAGCATGGCATACTGGAGCAAAAATAAAAATGCCTATAAAGTTAAAACTAGACAATATCACTAAAAATAATGGAATAGGATTAGAATTGTTTAAAATTATTCCCAAAACCATAGAGATAAAAAAAATACTATTGAAAATTAGGATACAGTTTTTATTGCTATTTGCATGATAGCCACCTGAAAATTGTCTTATTATGCAAAAAGATATTAAGAATACTATAGAATAAATCAATTTACCTAATACCAAACCTATCATTAATGAAGCTAAAGTATTTATTATAGAAGATAGTAAAATCTCTAACCCATATGAACAGATTTCTAAATCATCTTTTTCTATTACTTGATTTAAAACAAACAAAAAAGCTATTTTATCAGCACAAGATTTTATCATTTAACTTTCTCCTTAAATAATTTTATTAATAAATTATGGATATCAACTATTCTCATATGCAATATTTGAATCTTTTTGTGATTTTCCAATTGGTATCATCATATTTAAATAAAATAAATTTTCAGAGAAATTTATAGAAATTGCACCACCATATTTTTCTAAAGAATTTTTTATACTTTTTATTCCTAATCCATGAAATTCTTTATCTTCTTTTGTAGTTAAAAAAGTATTCTTTTTCAATAAAATATCATTTGATTTTGTATTAGTAATTTTTATTACAAAGAATCTATTTACTATCATTCCCTGCAATTTGATTTTTTTATCACCATTTTTAATCTTTTCACAAGCTTCGATTGCGTTATCTAATGCATTTGCAAATATAGAACATATATCTTCTTCTTTAATAAAATTACAATCACTAAAGTTTATATTAATTCTAAAATCAATTCCTTTTTCTATACAAAGTTCTTTTTTTTCTGATAATATAATGTTTAAAGTAATATTTCCTGTATCAAATACAGTACTATATTCATCAAGCTTTTTTTCTATGTTATTTATGTAATTACTAGTATCAATATTCTTTTTATTCATTTCCTTAATACAAATAAGATGATTTTTCATATCATGGTTTAGTTCTTTTGTTTTAATGTAATATTTTTTTATATTACTATAATATTTATTTTCAGCATTTATTTTTTCCTGTAGTTTAGTTAATTCAATATATTTTTTATTACTTTTTAATATTTTAACTAGGCTAGAAATCAATGCTATATTAGAAAATGTTAATAATAGTACCATAATTAAGATATCTAATCTGGTAGTAGAAGAAATATCTAGAAGTTTTAAGATATATTTATAAAATATAAAAAATGATATCATATTTGCTACTATTGGTATGCACATATAAATTTCTCTTTTAGTCACTTGCAAATCGTTAGATATGAATTTATAAATGTACAATAGAGCAATAAGAACTATATTTCCTAAAACTATAGTTTCATATCTATAAAAATTATCATTTAATAAAATATTCATAGAACTCAAATTATTTATTGAAACTATCACTATCATACTTAATGCATTTATGCACACCAATATTGCCCAGTAAGAAAACAAAACTATTAAACATTTGGATATATTAACCTCATAATTTAATTTATAAAAAATAAACATTACAAAAATGCATATTAATATTCTATTATCAGCACCAACATTAGTATAGAAAGTAGAAATAATAATAAAGGTTGAAATTAAAAAATATAAATTTATTAAACTAGTTTTTACTTTACTTGTGTAATCAAACACTTTTTTGCACACCCAAATTTCTATAACAGAAGAAATAATTGTTATAAACATATCTAACATAATAAAACTCTCCATAACTTAAGTAATTTTGAATAAATTTCATTTAACAATACGAAAATGATTTGAAATTTTATAATAATTATATCATAAAATAAATTATCATTGGATAAAGTCGCTAAATATTATATATATATTTGATTATTAATCTAAATGAGTAAAACTATAATACATATTGTAATATTAAAACGAACAAAAATTATCATACTAAAACATAAGACAAGTTATAATTGTATTAGATATATACATTAACATACACTAAAAGTACTCTTTTTATATGAGTGCTTTTAGTGTATATTTTTTTACTTTGTCGAATGATTTTTGTCGTATGAATATATTATGAATAAGACTTTATGATAAAATAAGTTTAGAGAAGTGTTTTTATATTAAAAATTAATGTTTTGAATATTTAGAATTTATAAAAAATTCAGGGGATAAAGCTGATGTTGTTAAAAGAAGAAATTGAGTTGAATTTAGAGCCAAGTGATTTAATAAATTCTATACCATACTTTAAATCTGAATATTCAGATTTATGTGGTTTAGATGCGAATTTTATAAAGGAAGAGTTATTGAAAGCTAAAAATATAGAATATAACAAAAGTTTGATTTGTCACCATATTGCTACTATAAGTTGTAATTTGGTGGCAAATTATTTTATATATTCTTGAAAATATTTATAGTTTTATATTCTACAGTCAATCTATTAATAAGAAATTAGTTGGAGAAATGAGGAAATTTTTATTTAGAGTGTTATTTTAACAGCTAGATTTATATACATCTATTTTTTCTTAAGAAATATATATTATTTCTCAAAAAGTAAAAAGTCATTCTTAGTGAAAGAGCGATTTTTAGCTTGATATAAAAATTGAGTGTTATAAAAAAAATAACTTACTATGATTGGTTATGAAACTTCACTCTAGAGCAATAGATTGTAGTTTCTTTTTTTGTTTTTGATGTTATTTTACATCTTCATTATATCGAATTTTATAAAAAATAAATATATTTGAATTAAATTTGTATCATTTATTGTAAGACTATTTAAAAGTAGATAAAACTAAAAAGGATTTTCTAGAAAATAAAATCTATCTAATTGTACTTATTTATTAAGAACATCACTTGGTATAAATATGATTCTACTACATTTTCTCCGTACTCTAGCATAAAATCATCTAACTGTGTATCTATAAAATTACAATAATCATGTGAACTACTAATATAAGCAGCTAATACATGTGTACACGTATCTATTTTCTCCATAAACATTTTACATCCCCCTAAAAAACTTTCATAAAAACAAAAAGAAAATATCTTTTTGGCAACTGGCTGACATAACTCATAAGATACTTTATAAGTCTTAGTCCCTATAGCTTTGCGTCACTAAATTTCTCTAGTTTTGCCGATTTAGTTTTATTCTACACCTATATAATACTAGAATATAATCCATTATTCAATATTATTATGAGAAAATAAAAAATATTTTAAATTGTGAAATAAATTTTGCTCAAAAAAATAAAATGAATGGATAAATTATATGGAAATACTTCTATATGGTTGTGTGTTAAAAAGTGCCTATTATTAATTTAGGCTAGAAAAAGCTTTAGGAAATGATAGGATATGAAAAAAGAAGAATTTTAAAAAGCTTATATGGTAAAAATTGGATGAAAAGGTTTGCTTTAATTCTCTTGCATATAAGACTCTATTGAGATAGAATTTATTTATGCATAAATTGACTTACACTATAGTGTGGTAATAAAACAAAGAAAGTATTTTAGCTTTGAAACAAAAGCTTTTTAAAAAATATACATAAAAATTTAATATCAAAAGTGATTTAAAGATTAGTCTAGTTTATTTCCCAAAAAAGTATTATAATGTTCTTTATGTGTAAAAAAGAATATTCATAATTAGATACTACTCAAGATAAAAAATATTAATATATTGTCGTTATTAATAATATAATAAAAATTTAATGAATTATATTATTAAATCTAACTTATAATATTTTAAAAAAGATTAGAAAATTAACATAAAATGTAAAAATTCACAATTTTTTCATAAAGTATTTGACTAAAAAATTCTCTTGTTGTAGAATTATGTTAGAAAGAGTTTTGGGGGAGGTGTAAATCATGATAAAAAAAATACCACAAGCAGAACTGAAAGTAATGAAATTTATTTGGAGAGTAGATGCTACAGTGACATCAAAAGATGTTATTGAAGCAATGGAGCAAGAATATGGATGGAAACAAACTACAACACTGACACTTTTATCAAGACTAGTAAAAAAAGAATTCTTATATGCTCAAAAAATAGATAGATATACACATTACACAATAGTGGTTAAGCAACAGGAATACTTAAACTTTGAGACGAAGGATTTCCTAAGTAATATACATAATGATTCTTTGGTCAGTTTAATTTCAGCTTTACATGAGGATGAAGCTATAGATAAAAATAAGCTGGATTTTCTAGAAAATTACTTTGATAATTTAAAGGATGAATAGTTATATGATACAAGTTTTTGAAAATCTTATACAGACAACTATTGTATGTAGTCTTGGTATTTGTCTATTATTATTTTTGAAAAGATATTTATTTAAGAATTTTAGTAAAAAGTTCAATTATTATATTTGGTTAGTAATAGTCTTTAGAATGTTGCTTTTTTTGTTTAACTATACAATAATACATGATTCAAAGACATATAGAGGAAATTCATTTCACAATAATATTTCTAATATTTATGATCCAATAAATGACAATATTATGCTGTATTTAGCTTATTTATGGATATTTGTAACTATAGTTATTGTAGTTTACACTTTTATAAAGTATACAAAATTTAAAAATTTTGTTGTTGATGTGTCTTATGATATAGAAGATGATGATGTTAACTGTATGTATAAAGATTTATTGAAAGAGTTAAATATAAAAAAGAAAGTTGAATTAAGAGGTTCTGATGAACTGATAAGTCCAGCAGGTATGGGATTGTTTAAATCGTACATATTCTTACCAGATTATCCTTATAGTAAGGATGAGTTAAATTGGATTTTAAGACATGAATTGATGCACTTTAAAAACAAAGATATTTTAATAAAGTTTTTAGTACTGTCTGTGAAAATAATATATTGGTTTAATCCACTTGTTTATATAATGAGTAATAGATTAAATATCGATTGTGAGTTATGTTGTGATGAAAGTGTTTTGTCTGATTCTTCTTTAAAAGAGAAGAAAGAATATGCATTAGCACTTATAAAGTCTATCAAGCTAAGTAAAAATTATCAGAATGGGATTTTAACTACAGAATTTAATAAGACGAATCTTGAGAGAAGGTTAGATAGTATAATTGATAGAAAAACTAAAAAAGGTATTTTTTTAATAGTGATCTTATGTTTGCTTTCTGCTTCTACCTTTTTAAAATTTGAGTCAATTGATTTTATTAATTCAAATGTGTTTTCAAATTTGCCAGATAAAGCAAGTAGAGGATTTACAAGAGGAATAGGATATGATTATGAGTAATAAAAATCTTTAAAATAAGATTTTTATAAATATTTAATAAAAATATATCAATTAAGGAGGTTTTATGTTAAAAAGATTAAAAAAAACTTTAGTTATTACAAGTATATTAGTACTTGCTTTTAGCAGTATTTCGTTTGCTAGCCCTGTTGATGAAAATAATGTAAATTATGAAGAGTTAGGTGAACCTGTAGCGAGTGCTACAATTAGAGGTTATGATTTTACATATGAAAATGCACCTCAAAAAGTAAAAGAAGAATATGAAGAAACATGTAGAGAATTAAATATTACTCCTAAGGCTGATGATGACATATTTATTCCTGAGCAACTTGCGAGTACTTATCTTATTACAAGAAGTACGTATGGATATGTTTATGGAGAGTATGTGCTTGATTACTATGTGTCTAGTTTTAGAGTAACTGGAAAAAAATCATATACTGTTTCAACTGAAAAAACAGTTGGTTATGGACACACAACAAGTGGTAATCCAGTACATCTAACACAACTTTTAGTAGGTATTAGAAATCACCCTGTAAAAACAGATAGTGCATTTGGAAATGATACATATAATGCTGTTAAAACTTGTCAAAGAGAATTTGGAATATCTGCTGATGGCATAGTTGGAAAATCAACTTGGAGTGCATTTGGAGTACGTCTATAGTAAATATTAAATTTTATTAAAATTTCCTAATTAATATAGAATTAAATTATATTAATTAGGAAGTTTTCTTATTAAATGAAAAATAAACTCTATAGAAGTATATGAATACATAAGATAAATATAAAAAATTTTACTATATTTTCTAGCATTGTAGATACTAACAAAATTATTACCACTAATAGCTAGTTGGAATTTTATTTATTGAAATATCACTTCCATATAACCCTACCATCAATGTCCTTAACCTCTTGACAACCAGTCAAAATCATAGTCTCACATAACTCATTCCTAACCTTATCTATAAAAAACTCAACACCATCAAGACCTCCACCAAAAGAAGCAGTAACAAAAGGTCTTCCCATCAAAACAGCATCAGCACCCAAACCTAGCATCTTAACCACATCAACACCAGTTCTAACACCACCATCAGCAAGTATAGTTATCTTTCCTTTTACAGCCTTAGCTATATCTGGAAGCACCTCACAAGTACCAGGAGTATAATCAAGAACTCGTCCACCATGATTTGAAACAACAATAGCACTAGCTCCAGACTCTACAGCCATCAAAGCATCATCCACAGTCATAATCCCTTTTATTATAAAAGGCAATCTAGTCGCTTCAACCAACTCTCTAATCTCTTCAACTGTCTTAGGTGAAAAAGGATTTTCTTGAAGCTGATTATTAATTAATCCACAAGCATCAAGGTCTACACCAACTGCAAAAGCACCAGCCTCTTCAGATAATCTAATTTTTTCTATTATCTTTGAATTTTTCCAAGGCTTTATAAATACAATTCCATCTCCATCACTATCTTTTAAAACGCCTAAATTATCCAATAAAAAAGTATCTACATTGGTATCGCCAACCATGGCATATATTCCAGAGTTAGAGCAACCTCTAACAACAGGTTCTATGTATTCTTTTTCAGAAATCTTACCACCCATATTTAACATAGTCCCTGATACAGGTGCAGCAAATATAGGAGCACTCATTTTTTTACCAAATAACTCGATAGTAGTATCTGGATTTGAAACATTATGTATTACTCTCATATTTATTTTTACTCTTTCCAAGCTTCTTCTATTTTCTATAAAAGAAGAGCCACTTCCTTTTCCTCCCATGCCAGGAACATTTCCAGCACAAGCTAATCCATTACAAATCTTACAGACTTTACACTTTCCATTAAAGTTATCTCTAGCAGATTCTAATAATTCATTATAGTTCATATCAAATTCTCCTTTTCATTATATTAAAATTGAGTATTACTATATTGAAAATATCTTAATTGTAAATGAAGAGATGATATTGTGATTAGTTAAACTGAGTAATACATATTAGATATTTTTATTATTGTAGGTAAGTAAATTATAGCATATTAGATAAATAAACTTAAATTGTTTTTGTTGATATAGTATATATATAGGATATTTATTAAAATTCAAAAAGGCCATATATAGATTTTTTTAATCTATATATAGCCTTTAAATTTATGTCAATTTCTTTTTTATCAATGAATAAATAATATAGAATACAATATACAAAAAAGTTGCTCGAAATGTTAGGCTAATCCCCATTTACAAAGCAACATCATTATGCTATGTAAATTTGAATCAACAATGTTTTCACCATACTTCACCATAAAGTCATCTAATTGTGTGTCTATAAATGAATAATATCCACTTATGCTATCAATATATGCAGTCATTAAGTGTATACATTCATCACTTTTATCTTTATACATCTGTATCTCCCCCTATACAATATATAAAATTTGATACTAAATCGTATCTTATAAAATAGTTAAGTGTGTTACATCTATATTCAATCTCTGTATTCATATACTTATATTAATAGGTAAAGTGAATTTTGACAATAGGTTTTGAAAAACTGGATGTTCAAAACGTAAAGTTGGGTTTTAAGATAATTAAGTAAATTATATGTATACAATATATGTATATAACTTACTTAATAAGAAATATTATAAAATTATATAACAATTACTTTTATTAAGAATGTTTAAGTGGTAGAATAACTTGGGAGATTAATAATTATTAGGAGGATATAATATGAGTTTGTACAAGTTTATATATGAAGACAAGGAATATTTATTAAAAGAAGATAATTGCAGTGCTTTAATAAATGATGAGGAAAGTCCAATTCAAGGAATAAGCATTCCAAAAATAATTGAGATACTTAATGAATCAGAAGATGTTGATTTTGATATAGAATACTATCAAGAAGCATGCCCATTATGCTTGGAGGGTGTAAAAGAAAAGAAAAAATTCTTTCCGTTTTTAGAATATCATTTTTATATTTTTAGTAAGGATGGAAAATATGTAATAAGTAATATATCTAGTGATTATAAAGGGATGTCTTTTAATAAATTATCAAGAGCAAATAAAGTTGATAATAGTTACATTGTAAGTGTGATAATTTGCGAAAATTGTCAAGATTATATAATTCAAATAGAAAATTGTATAGTTTAGTGTAATTTATGTCTTAATTTAGGAGAAATTTCTAAATTAAGACACCGACTTTTTTTAAAAATAGTATGGAAAATTACTAAATTTGTGAGATAATGAAAGTCGGAGGTGGGTTACAATATATAATAAATATTTGGAAGATATAGATAGTATAATTTTAGATTCAATGTTTAAGCTGACCTTGAATGAAAAACTATTAAATAATGATAACTTTTTTGAAAAAAGAATTGATGAAATTAACAATTCAATTAATTCCTACAAAACTGAACAAAGTAGTTTAATGTTATTAAAATTAAATTTTTTGCTAGCTTTACTGTATGGTATTCAAGGATTTAGTGAAAAAATGAAAAAGTATATTTTGATTTCCTGTAAATATATTGAACAATACTTACCTAAAGATTATGTGTTTTTAGCACGATTTTATTCACAAATAGCCATTTTAAGTTTAAAGAATGAAGATGTAAATAGAGCAGATCTATATATAGATAAATTTAATCTTATTTGTAAGGGGAGCAATTTTTTAGTGGAAGAAATTATCTTTGAATCTCAATTGATTTATATTAAAGCAAGTAAATGTATTGATTCTTCTATAATAATTAAGGAAATAGAAGACTTATATATAAAAGTAAAAGAAACTAATGATTTTAATTGTAAAAAAATATATTTTTTTATAATTGGTAAGATATATTTTTTGTTTTTAGATGATGCATTAATTGCTAAAATGAATTTCTTAAAAGCAAGAAAATATGCAGAGTTATCAAAAGATATAGAAGTATGCTCACTATGCGATATAAAGCTAGGGGAATGTGAATGTTCCTTTGAAAATTATGAAGGAGCAAGAGGATACTTTAATGAAGTAATAAAGAATAAGAAATATACAAACGTAAATATAATTCAAAAGTATAGAGCATCAAATAACATAACTAAATTATTAATAAAAACTAAAGACTATTCAGGTGCTATAAATAATTTAGCAAAATCTGAAGTATATTTGGAAAAATTTAAGAATCAAGATTTAAAAGAAGTAGAAAAATTAGACTTATGTATAAATCTAGCTATGTACTATGCAGAAAGTAATGAAAAATCATTTGAGAAATCAACTTGTTATTTAAATCGGGCTAAAAGTTTATTAAATAACATAAATAATGTAGAAGAGTATATAATATATGATTTAGAAGTGATTTATCATCAGATTAATATATATTATATATTTGAAGATTATGAAAAGTCCTTGATTACAAGTAAAAAACTTCTTGAAAAGGCTAAAGAAGCTAAAAATTATAATTATGTGAAAGAAGCATATAAAACTATACACATGTGTTTTGAGAAGATACAAGATTATGAAATGAGTATGAGATACTTTAAAATGTACTATGAGTTAAAACAGATGTATATGAAAGCTAGGAATAGAAATTATATAGACTCCTTAAATTATAGACATGAACATATCGAAAAAGAAATAAATAATATGAAAAAAATAAAACTCGATTTAGATAAGAAAAAATACATCGACCCTTTGACAAATGCTTATAATAGAGCATATTTAAATAATTTCTTAGAAAAACAAGAGATTAGTGAGTACAGTTCTGCATTTATGATAGATGTAGATTATTTTAAGGAATACAATGACACTCATGGTCATTATAATGGAGATATTGCTCTTAAAAATATAACTATGATAATAAAAAAATATTTAAAAGAGGACATGTCTGTTATAAGGTATGGAGGAGAGGAATTTTTAATATTGTCTATATGCAAAGATTATAGAAAAAGCAAAGTATTTGGAAAAAAGTTATGTAAGGTTGTAAAAAAATTCTTAAATGATGATTTGACGATTAGTATTGGTATTGATACTTGTAAAAATAGTAGTATAGATATAAGTGAAATAATTGAAAATGCGGATAAAGCCTTATACAAAGCAAAACAAACTGGAAGAAATAGATGTTTGCATTATTATGATTTTAAGAATTTTTAACTCTTGAAATAGGATTGGTGATTTACTTGAAAGGGAGTTTAATAGAAGATTTAAAGAGAAATATAAAAAAGATAGAATATGATATGTTGACTAAGTTCTATCTGAATTTGACCGATTTAAACTACATCTTGGATTATCACAAAGACCTTTTAAATACAAAAATAGATGCTAAAGATAGAGTCTATATTTTATATTTAATTAGTCTAATAAACTATGTAAAAAAAGATAGAGAAGCATCGTATAATTATTTGATAGTTTCACTAAAAGATATTAAACAATTATCACTAAAAGATGATGCAGATATAATATCTAAGATTTATATTTATCTTACTCTATCTGCTATTTCTATAAAAAAATACGATAAAGCAAATCATTTTTATTTTTTAGCCAAAAAAATTATAAAACAACAACGTTTGAATGAATTATTGGTTTTGTTTAATATGAGTTTATGTGTAGAAATAAGTGCACTATATAAAACTAAATCTGAAGTAGTACTCTTAGTAGAGGAAGTATCTTTTTTTAAAAAATTAAAAAATAAAGTTCTTGTAAGTAGAGCAAATTATATATTTGGTAGGGTATATCTATACTTATTTAACAACTTTATAAAAAGTATGGAGTATTTGATTGAATGTCTAAGATTAGCCCAGGAAAATAATCTATATTCTATAGAAGCTTTTTGCAAATGTATAATAAGCCTCTGTTATTTAGAAAGTGGGAATAACAGAGAAGCCATAAAGTATATAAAAAATGCACTAGATGTTGCACATAATAATAATTCAGTATGTTTAACTGAAAGAGTAGCAATAAAAATAGACCTTATATGGGCATATTTAAAAGAAGATATGAATAAAGAAGCAGAAGTTGTTTTAGAAAAAACTATAGAACTGATGGATGTTGTTGAAGGCGTATATAAAGATTATTTGTACTCATTCATATTTTTATATTCAGCCGAAATAGAGTTAAAGAAAGATACTTGTAATTTTGAAAGAGTAAATGCATATTTGATTTTATCAAAAAACATATATAAAAGTTTTGGAGATGTTTTTATATATAATTCTAAATTAGATTATATTTATAAGTTATATGGAGATTTATATATAAAATTTAACAATGTAGATGAAGGAATAAGATATTATTTGAAAGGTTTAAACTTAGTTAAAAAAAGTTCATTAAATCCTAAAAAACTGTCGATATTTTATGGCCTAATAGCAAAAGGATATGAATTGAAAAAAGAGTTCAAACTAGCGATTGAATATTATAAAAGTATGGATTGGTATTCAGATAAGTGGGAAAAAAACAATTCTTATAAAACATCACAAGGTATTCATAAACAATATGAATTAAGACAAAAACAAGAAAGTTTAAGATTACTTGTAGATAATAATAAGAAATTGGAAAATGATATTCTAACTGATGGACTAACTCGACTATATAATAGAAGATACTTAGAACAACAATTGAATTTATTCAATGAAGATAGAGATAAAAATATGATGGCAATATTGATTGATATAGATTATTTTAAAAGCTATAATGATAACTATGGTCATCCAGCAGGAGATAAAGTTATAATTAAAGTAACTGACATTATAAAAAATGTATTTATAGATATTACTGAACACATAATTAGATATGGAGGAGAGGAAATCTTAATACTAGTAGATTCTATAAAATCAATAAATGTTGAAGAGATTGATAAGATAGAAATATATATTAAAAGAATTTTTAAACTTCTTGAATTTGAAGGAATTGAACATATATACTCTAAAGTAGAAAACTATGTGACTATAAGTGCTGGAGTAAGTATAAAAAGATGTCGTAGTAGAAAAGATGTCGAGATATTAATTGAAGATGCAGACAAAAACCTATATAAATCAAAAAAAGCAGGTAGAAATCAGTATATACTATAATTTAAAATTGAGGTGATTTTATTGCAAAAGAAGATAGGAATTATAGCCTCTGATATTGAATTAAAAGAAAGAATAGAAGAATTATATAGAGAAGATGTAGAAAATGGAACTATAATAATCGACATACTTAATCTTGATTTAATGGAAAATCAAGGACGTATACTTGTTGAGAAAGGTGCTCAAGCTATAATCGGTAGAGGAGGAGGTTATAGTTTAGTAATAGACACAGTAAGTGTACCTGTAATACCCATGAATATGAAATCAACCGACCTTCTAAGAGCAATAGAAATGGCAAAGCGATATTCTAAAAAAGTAGTATTAATACTTGGAGATAATGAAGTTTCTTTTGATTATGTTGGTTGGAGAAATGTCATAAGTACTGAAATAACTGAAGAATGGTTTGAATCTAAATACGAAATAAGAAGTAAGGTTGTAAAGTATATAGACCAAAAAGATGAAGTTGTAATAGTTGGTGGAGGTCTAGCATGTTCTTTTGCGAGACAATATGGTATTGATAGTGTATTTGCAACTGCCAGTGACGAATCTATAAGAGAAGCTGTTGAGTATTGTAAGAAATTATTAGATACATTAGGCGAGGAAAAATTTAATAATGAAGTATTAAGAAATATATTAGATGGTATAAAAGATGGAGTAATTGCTATAGATAGTAATGGAAGTATAATTTTGTATAATGAAAGTGCAAAAAACATGCTTAAAGTAGAAAGAAAATGCGCGCTTAATAAATATATTCTAGATGTATTTCCAAAAATGGGATGGCTATTAGATTGTCTACATGAGAAAGATGATGTAGAAGATAGGAAGATAAGAAATATAAACAACTTGATTGTTAATACTAGAACAACATTAATAAAAGTAGATGATAGCACTTATGGAGTTTTAGGAATAATACAAGATATAACTAAGCTACAAAATTTAGAAAGAAAAATAAGGTTTGATTTAAATCAAAAAGGTCTATATGCTAGATATACTTTTGATGATTTTTTATTTAAAGATAAATTAACAAAGGAATTTATTGAAGAAGCTAAAAAAATTGGGAAAAGTGATTACACAACACTACTTTATGGAGAAAGTGGGTCTGGTAAAGAAATTATAGCCCATAGTATACATAATATAAGCAAAAGAAAAGACAGGCCTTTTGTGGCTATAAACTGTGCTACTATAGCAGAAAATTTACTTGAAAGTGAGCTTTTTGGATATGAAGAAGGTGCATTTACAGGTGCTAGGAAAGGTGGAAAAAGAGGGTTATTTGAACTTGCTCATGGAGGAACTCTTTTTCTTGATGAAATAAACAGTCTCTCATTTAATATTCAGACAAAACTATTAAGAGTAATAGAGGAGCGACAAATAATGAGAATTGGCTCTGACTACATAATACCTTTGGATATTAGAATCATAGCAGCTACCAATGAATCTTTAACAGAAAAAATAGTTATGGGTACATTTAGAGCTGACTTATTCTATAGATTAAGTAGTTTAGAGATAAATATCCCTCCTTTAAGAGATAGAAGAGAAGATATAATACCATTGTTTAATAATTTTGTAAATGAAGTTTTAAAGGATGATGGTTTACATGGAATAAACAGTATAGATGAAAATTTTGCTCTAACTAAGGATGAGATAAATGCGCTATATAATTATAGTTGGCCTGGAAATGTTAGAGAGCTAAAAACAATAGCTCAAAAGTATGTTGTGACAGGGAAAATTAAATTAAGAAAAGAGCAAAACTTTAAGGCTAAAGAAGCAGTACCTAGTTCCAGTGTAGAAGAATTTAATGTTGAAACAACAGCAAGTATGGAAACTACAGATAAAGTCATAGATATAAGTAAGATAAATGATGGTAAGGTAAGTATAGATATAAAAGAAGTAAATAAGTATGTTGAAGAAAAAATAATAAGCATGCTTTTTGCTCAGGGGCTTTCCAAAAATGAAGTTGCACAAGTTCTTGGAATAAGTAGAACATCTCTATGGAAAAAGTATAATAAAAATATTTGACATAATTACATATAAATTATTTTGAGGTGATGTTAATTTTTCAAAACGAATGTTAAGAAAAATTAACATTATTTTTTTGTAGAATTTTATTTTTTCAGACAAGCACATAGATTTGTAAGAAAAATAACTTAAACACTTAATTTTAGTAGTGAAAAAAATCAGAATTCTAAACAAAAGTAGTTTTACATAAAGTTAAATTTGTTGGCATGCTAATTGCTTAATATAAATGTGAGAGTAAATACAATTTTAGGGGTGATGGTATGAGTCAAAGTATGGTTGGTAAGCATGCAATGTGGCCAAAAGAAAATGATGTTATATTTAGCTTATCTGGAAGAGCTCAAGCAGCAGAAAAAGCTTTAGGTATGGATAATGTAATAAATGCAACAATAGGCGCTCTAATGGATGACTCAGGAAAATTAATAACAATGAAAACTGTATATGATGAATATAAAGCATTAGATAACTGTGATATAGGTGCATATGCAGCCCTTGAAGGTCAGCCAGACTACTTAGAAGCAGTTAAAAAAGTATTTTTTAGAGATTACTTACCAGAAGGACATATAAGAGTATTAGCTTCACCGGGAGGAAGTGGTGCAATAAAACTAGCTGTATGGAATTATACAAATGAAGGTGACGAAGTTTTAACATCTGATTGGTTTTGGAGTCCATATGTTAGTATAGCTGAAGAAGCTAATAGAAAAGTAGTAAACTACCAATTGTTTGATGAAAATAGAAAATTTAATTTTGATTCATTCAAAGAAAATTTTGTGAATATAGCAGAAAAACAAGGAAGAGTTTTTACAATTATAAATACACCAGCTCACAATCCAACAGGATATAGTGTTGCAGATGATGAGTGGGATAAAATATTAGACTTATCAAAAGAAGTTGCACAAGATAAAGACAAAAAGATAATATTTTTCGTAGATTCAGCATATATTGACTTTGCAGGTGATGATGATGTATGTAGAAAATTCTTTAAGAAATTTTCCAACTTGCCTGAAAACGTTCTTATATTAGTTGGTTTTAGTATGTCAAAAGGATTTACAGCTTATGGAATGAGAATGGGAGCTATAATTTGTATATCTTCAAGTGAAGATGTAGCAGAAGAGTTCCATTATTCATGTGTTCATTCATGTAGAGCAAACTGGTCAAATTGCAATAGAAGTGCTATGGCAGTTCTATCTAATATTGTAAATGACCCTAAAAAATTCAAAGAATATGAGGAGGAAAAAGAAGTATACAAAAAAATGCTGACTAGAAGAGCAGATGTATTTGTAAAAGAAGCTGAAAGAGTAGGATTAGAAATTCTTCCATATATAGCAGGTTTCTTTGTAAGTATACCATGTGATAATCCAAGAGAAGTATGTGAAGAATTAACTAAACACAATGTATTTGCAATTCCATTGAAGATGGGATTAAGATTTGCAGTTTGTGCAGTTTCAGAAGAAAAATGTAAGAAAGCACCAAGTATTATAAAAGAAGCACTTGAAAGTTTAGAAGTAAAAATAAATAATTAATTTCATTGAACAAATTGGGTGGACTATGAATTTAATAATTGTAGATGGAGGGAATTTTATATGAAACAATTGATGACAGGTAATGAGGCAATTGCACGTGGAGCCTATGAGGCTGGTGTTAAATATGCATCTGCATATCCAGGTACTCCAAGTACAGAAATACTAGAAAATTTAGCAACATATAAAGATGCAATAGTTGCAGAATGGGCTCCAAACGAAAAGGTAGCACTTGAGGCTGCTATAGGGGGTTCAATTGCAGGAGCAAGAACTATGGCTTCTATGAAACATGTTGGTGTAAATGTTGCAGCGGATCCAATATTTACTTATGCATATACAGGCGTAAATGGTGGTATGGTACTTATTACTGCAGATGAACCGGGAATGCATTCATCTCAAAATGAACAAGACAATAGAATGTATGCAAAGTTTGCAAAGATACCTTTATTTGAACCATCAACTAGCCAAGAAGCTAAAGATATGATAAAAGAAGCTTTTGAAGTAAGTGAAAAATATGATACACCAGTTTTATATAGAGTTACAACAAGACTCTGTCACTCAAAAGGTTTAGTAGAGTGTTATGATAGAGAAGAAGTTGAAATTAAAGAGTATGTGAAAAATGCTAAAAAAATGGTTACTGTTCCAGCAAATGCTCAAATAAGAAGAGGCGTTGTTGAAGAGAGAATGGAAACTCTTAAAAAATTCTCAAATGAAACTGAATTAAACTACTATGAAATAAATGATACAAAAATAGGTGTTATAGCTTCAGGTATGTGTTGTAATTTTGCTAAAGAAGTATTTGAAAAAAATGCATCATATATGAAGTTAGGATTTACAAATCCATTACCTTATGAAAAAATAAAAGAATTTGCAGACAAAGTAGATAAAATATATGTAATAGAAGAAAACGACCCATTTATAGAAGAACAAATAAAAGCGTATGGAATAGATTGTATTGGAAAAGATGTAATACCTCCATATGGAGAAATGACACCAGATGTTTTAAGAAAAGCTATATTTGGAAAAACAAATGACACTATAGAATATAAAACTGAATTAGTAACACCAAGACCACCAAGTTTCTGTGCAGGATGTCCACATAGAGGATTCTTCTATGAACTTGGAAAGAGAAAAAATTTAATAGTTGGTGGAGATATAGGATGTTATACTCTTGGATTTGCTCCTCCATATAATGGAATAGATTATGTTGTTTGTATGGGTTCTGCCTTTGGAACTGCACATGGTGCTCAAAAAGTTCTTAACATGAAAGAAGGAAATGAAAAGAGATTAGTAGGTGTACTTGGAGATTCAACTTTCTTCCATACAGGAATAAATGGTCTTTTAGATGTAGTTTACAATAGAGGTAATTCTATATCAGTAATATTAGACAATAGAATAACTGGAATGACAGGACATCAAGAAAATCCAGGTTCAGGATATACTTTACAAGGTGATAAAACTAAAGATGTTGACATAGAAGGATTAGTCAAAGCTTGTGGAATAGAACATGTAAGAGTTATAGACCCTAATAATCTAAAAGAAGTAAATGAAGCATTAGATTGGGCTTTGGCTATAGAAGATGAACCATCTGTAATAATCACAAGATGGCCATGTGTACTTAAAAAATTCTCTAAAGAAGATATAGAAGAGTTTAATAATCCATTTAAAACTAAGTGTAAGGTTGACCATGATAAGTGTATAGGATGTAAATTATGTTTAAAAACTGGATGTCCAGCACTATCATTTGATAAAGAAAATAAATTATCAAATATAGATAGAAATCAGTGTGTAGGATGTGGAGTATGTTCACAAGTTTGTCCAAAACAAGCAATAGTTAAGGAGGAAAAATAATATGACTAAAAGTATACTTTTGGTAGGTGTAGGAGGTCAAGGAACTATACTTGCTAGTAAATTATTAACTATGGGATTGATGGAAGCTGGATATGATGTAAAAATGAGTGAGATACATGGTATGAGCCAAAGAGGAGGTTCAGTTTCTTCACAAGTTAGATATGGAGATTGTGTTCATTCTCCAGTTATAGAAATTGGAGGAGCAGACATTTTAGTATCTTTTGAAAAGATGGAAGCTTTAAGATGGTTTAATTATCTAAAGCCAGAAGGAAAAGCTTTAGTAAATAATCATAGAATAGACTCTATGACTGTTTTAATCGGAGGAGCTGAATATCAAGAAAATGATATAGATGCAGAATTAAATAGATTAAATGCAAAAGTGATAAATGCAGCAGATAAAGCTGAAGAATTAGGAAATGCAAAGATAATGAATGTTATTTTATTAGGATGTCTAGTTAAATCTATGGAACTAGAGTCTATTGACTGGGAAAAAATTATAAGTGAAAATGTTAAACCAAAATTTGTCGAGTTAAATATAAAAGCTTTCCATGAAGGTATGGAAATGGTTGGCAAATAGTTTATAATATATATAAGATAAACTATAGAAATTAATGCGAAAGGAAGAAAAGTATGACTTATAGAATATTAGCCATAAATCCAGGTTCTACTTCTACAAAAATAGGAGTATATGATGGAGAAGAACAAATTTTTGTGAAGACGATAGACCATCCAGTAGAGGAGATTGCAAAATATAATACAATTCAAGACCAATTTGAAATGCGTAAAGAGGCAGTTTTAAGTATTCTTGAAGAAAACAATATAGATTTAAAATCTCTTAGTGCAATAGTTGGAAGAGGTGGAGTTTTACCACCAGTAAAATCAGGGGCATATTTAGTAAATGAAGAAATGATTGATGTACTTAAACATAGACCAGTACTTGAGCATGCTTCAAATTTAGGAGCAGTTGTTGCACATGCAATATCAGAACCACTTGGAATAAATTCATATATCTATGATTCTGTTGCAGTAGACGAACTTATAGATATAGCAAGAGTATCTGGGCTTTGTGGAATGGATAGATCAAGTGCAGGGCATGCACTAAATACTAGAGCAATGGCTTTAAAATATGCTAAAGATAGAGGTAAAGATTACAAGGGTTTAAACTTAATAGTAGCTCATATTGGTGGAGGAGTAAGTATTTATCTTCATGAAAAAGGAAGAATGGTTGATATGTTATCTGATGATGAAGGGCCATTTTCACCAGAAAGATCAGGAAGAGTTCCTGCTACAAAATTAGTAGCTGCTTGTTATTCAGGTCAATGCTCAGAAAGAGAAATGACTAAAAAGATAAGAGGTAAAGGTGGTATAGTTTCATATTTAAATACTGTAGATGCTAGAGAAGTTGAAAAGATGATAGCAGAAGGAAACGAAGAAGCCAAAATTATTTATGAGGCAATGGCATATCAATTGGCAAAAGGAATTGGAGAATTAGCAACTGTAGTAGATGGAAAAGTTGATGCTATAATTATAACAGGTGGAATTGCATATTCTGAAATGTTTACTTCAATGGTTAAAAAGAGAGTTGAATTTATAGCGCCAGTAGAAATTATGGCAGGAGAAAATGAGTTAGAATCACTTGCTTTTGGAACTCTTAGAGTGCTAAATGGAGAAGAAGAAGCTAGAATTTATAGTGAAAATTAATTAAATTAACTAAAAATGTTTAAATATTAGAAAAGTGGTATATCTATTTTTACACTAAAGCTTAGAATATAGGTGAAGACGTGTAAAATATGGATTGCCACTTTTTTTATGATTGAAATTCTATATTAAAATAATGAAAAATTTTGTAAAACTTTGTACTTATATATATATTTTATTGGTATTTATTGTTATTATTATTATGAGGAGTGATTTTTAATGGGAAAAATTAATTTAAAAAGTATGATAAGGTTGTTTTCAGGTTTTTTTATATTTGCAATTTCTTCTGTGCTTATGGTTAATGCACATGTTGGTCTTATGCCTTGGGATGTGCTTCATCAAGGTTTATCTATAAAATTAGGTATAACTATAGGTCAGGCGTCCATATTGGTAGGTGTTATAATCGTTATATTGGATGCAGTTTTTGGTGAAAATATAGGATGGGGTACATTGCTAAATATGACATTTATAGGAATTTTCATTGATTTAGTAATATTTTCAGGTGTGATACCTCATGCAAGTAATACTTATATAGGAGTATTCATGGTTGTTATAGGAATCATCTTAGCTGCTATAGCTAGTTTTTTGTATTTAGGAGTTTGCCTTGGAAGTGGGCCAAGAGATGGTCTTATGATTGCTCTTCAGAAAAAAACTAATAGGTCTGTACGTCTTGTTAGAACAGTTCTTGAAATATTAGCACTCGTTGCTGGTTGGTTATTAGGTGGTTCTGTAGGAATTGGTACACTTGTAAGTGCTTTAGGTTTAGGGTATGTATTACAAATAGTGTTTAGAATGTTTAAATTTGATACAAAATCTCTTAAACATAGATTCATTATAGATGATATAAAAGAGTGGAAAGAAAAGAAAAATGATGAACATAAATGTAAATCAAGCATTGTAATAAAAAATGAACAAAATTAATTATACTAAAATGTATCTATATTTTAGTTAACTTTATAAGGAAAGTAAGGAGATTTGAAAGTGGAATTATGGGATTTGTATAATGCTGATGGAATTAAAACAGGAAATGTTATAGAGCGAGATAATTCTATTGAAGAAGGATATTATCATTTAGCAGTTGAAGTGTGGATTGTAAATAGTAATTTTCAGGTTTTAATTCAGAAAAGGTCTGAAAATAAAAAGACACTGCCAAATATATGGGGGATGACAACTGGATGTATTGTTTCTGGAGAAGAAAGTTTAGATGGTGCAATTCGTGAGGCTAAGGAAGAAATAGGAATTGATATATCCAAAGATGAGATAAAGATTTTTAGAAGTATGATTCATGGAGATACTTTATGGGATGTATATTTAGTTAAAAAAGAGTATGATGTATCAAATGCAATTTTACAAAAAGAAGAAGTAAGTGATATAAAATGGGTAAGTACAGGTGAAATAAGACAATTATTAAAAAAGGGCTTATTTTTTGAATATCCAGAGATATATGATTTACTATCTGATATAGATAATAATGATTTAAATATATAATGTAGGCAGAATTAGATATAAGTATGTATTATCTAAAATTATCTTCTCTAAAATTTAATGTTGTATTAGGAAGAATTAATGCATTATTTTTAATGTTCTCCTAATTAGATTTTAGAATTAGAGTAATAAGTTTGATTGTTAAGTAGTAAAAATCTGGGGAGGATTACGCTGTGGAGAATAATAAAGAATTGACACCCGATAGTTCAAAATATAAGATTGTTTCTATATCTGTGGTAGTGATTATTTTAATTACATTTTGGTATATGTTAAATATGGTGCTTTTAACATTTATAATGACTTTTGTTTTTTATAATTTATTAGTTTCCATAAGAAAAAGAATTAGGAAATTATTTTCTTTCTATGTTCCTGATTCATTAATAATTATAGTATTATATTCGTTATTTGCTATATTATTAGTACTAATTAGTTATGCAGTTGTGCCAATAATTATAGTTCAACTTACAGAGTTAAGCAGGATTTTAAGTGATTTTGATGTAAATCAATTTGCTCAATCTTTAGGGCCAAAGATTTATCCTATTGTTTCAAAGTTGGATTTTAATAAATATATTTCACAGGCAGGATTGTTAATAGCATCAGCAGCAACTAAAGTTGGAAGTTTTGGGATAAATATATTACTAGCTTTTTTACTTAGTTTACTGCTTTTACTTGAAAAAAATGATATTAAAAAATTTGGAAATAAACTTGCAGAAAGTAAAATTTCTTTCATCTATAATTCTCTTGTATTTTTTGGAAAAAGTTTTGTGAAAAATTTTGGTGATGTAATGAAAGTACAAGTAATGATTGCATTTATAAATTCTATTGTTTCTATGATTTTTTTAGGATTTATGGGTTTTCCTCAAATATGGGCTTTAGGGCTTATGATTTTTGTTTTGGGTCTTATTCCAGTAGCTGGAGTTATAGTGTCTCTAATTCCATTAACAGTAATAGCCCTTAATATAGGAGGAATAGCAAAAGTATTTGGCGTTTTGGCCATGATTTGTATAGTGCATGCAGTGGAAACATATATATTAAATCCTAAGTTGATGTCAAATAGAACAAAACTTCCAGTTTGTTTTGTTTTCATTATTTTACTTGTAGGAGAGCATTATTTAGGTGTATGGGGATTATTAATTGGAGTTCCAATATTTATGTTTCTTATGGATATATTTGGTGTAAAATTTAGTTCAAGATGATAACTTATAATTACATTTACTTCCTAATACATAATGCTTTAATTGTAAAAAAGAACCTATAATAGATATCTTTTAAAAGGTATCTGTTTTATAGGTTCCATTTTATTTTTTATAAATACTAAATAGTTAAGTATCAATGAAATTATTTCATTTCAAAAGTTTCACAGCTTGCATTTCCTGAGTTTATATGAACTTTTTCAGCCTTGCAAAGTTCATTCTTGTTGTATTTACATTTTACAGCTTCACAATGAATATTATCTGTATCAACTTGGTTAGTGTCATTAGAACGACTAGTTATACCAGATGTATATTTGTCTTCAAAAGAAGCACAGTAAGTATTTCCTGTAGTAGTTGCTTGCATTCCATCTACTTTTATGCTACCAGCATAACAATATCCACTAGTATTATAAGCACAGTTAGTAGCATCACAATTTAAATTATTATTTTTCATAAATAACCTCCTAAGTTTTTTATTTAAACTTATTATGTGAAGTTATTTGAATTTTATACACTTATTTACAATTACATTTCTTACATTTAACAATTATATCTTCAGAAGTTTCTCTTCCTAAATTTTTATTAATATGATACACATCAATATTTTCAGTTGAACCACATATAGAACATTTAAAGTTGTTCTCTAGTAAAGTTCTTTCTCTAAACAACTTCCAGTACATAGAATTAATATAATCATTATAGTTTACCTTAAGGCATGTCTCAAGAAAGTTTATGTATAGATTGTCTAAATCTCCTGTATTTAAGTCTGTATATTCTGGCTCAAAATATTCACAACATCCTCTAAAATCAGGTTTGGTATCTGAAATAACACATTTAATATCATATCTGTAATCTAGGCTAGGCCCCTTCAATGAAAGGTGTGTACAAAAAGAACAAGATGTTTCTGGTAAATTTTTTTCTAGTTCATGTAATTTATTATTCATAAGTATTCCTCCAAAAAATTATTTTGAGTATATAAACAATGTAGATTATTTTAAATCTTTTATTTATTTATATTAAATATATAGGATAAATATTCCAATAAAAGGTGGCTGTTTATTTATTAATGTATTTAATAAGAAAGAGGCTAATCTCTATTTTGAGACAGCCTCTTTTTATTGAGTTATTTAAAATTAAAAGTTTTAATAAAAATCTAATAATATTTATATTTAGCTAGCTAGATTTGTATCCGTTTTGCTTTTTAGTTTTCTGCCATAGTATACAGTTAAAACAGCATACAAAACAGTAAAAATGGTAGCTAAAATATATGATATATTTATACTTAAGTTAAATCCAATTTGAGCATTGAATATATAACTAGAAATTACAAAAGAATAAAACATACCTGGGATTAAGCTTATGATATAATTTTTTTCTTTTATTATAAGATAAACTGTAATCATAGCAAAGGCGAATATAGCAATAGTTTGGTTACTCCAAGAGAAATATCTCCATAATATATTAAATCCAGAAGTGCTAAGTTTTGCAAATATAAGGATGGCTATAACAGGAATAAATATACAGATTGATAATATAACACGATGTTTCTTTTCTTTTTGGTCATAATGGAAATAATCTGCAAGCATTAATCTTAAAGATCTTAAAGCTGTATCTCCAGAAGTTATTGGTAAAACAATAACACCTATTATAGCTATAATACCACCAACAGAACCAAGTAAGTCTCTAGCAACTAAACCTATTACATCAGGAGAACCTATTAATTCACTAGGTATTCCTTTATTGTAAATACCCATAGCAGCTGCCGCCCAAATCATGGCAATTAAACCTTCCAAAATCATCATATTATAAAAAGTGCTTCTACCTTCTTTTTCATTTGAAACTGATCTTGCTATAAGAGTAGCTTGAGTTGAGTGGAATCCAGAAACAATACCACAAGCAACTGTAACAAAGAATGTAGGGATAAGAGGAATTCCATTAGGATGGATACCTTTCCAATTTGCTAGGCTTAAATTGGCTAAGTCATAACCCTGTGTAAATATTCCAATTCCAACACCAGCAGCAGATAAAAGTAGAATGGCTCCAAATATTGGATATATTTTTCCTATTATTTTATCAATTGGAAATAGTGTTGCACATAAATAATATACAAAGATGATTCCATAAACTATCCAAACGACTGGATTATTGATAGTTGATTTCATATTTAGAATTTGAGTAACTACCAAATCTCCAGGTGTATAAATAAAAACTGCACCAACCAAAAGCATTAATAAGCAAAGGAAGATATTATAAACTTGAAAGACCTTATTACCTAAAAATCTGCTGATAAGAGAAGGCATCTGTGCTCCTTTTTCTCTTATACTAATCATTCCACTCATATAGTCATGTAAAGCTCCTCCTAATACACAACCAATAGGAATTAGTATAAACGCAATTGGACCAAATAAAATACCTTGTATAGGTCCTAAAATCGGTCCTGTACCAGCTATATTAAGCAACTCAATAAGACTATTTTTCCATTTTTTCATTGGAACATAGTCTACTCCATCACTCTGAGCAAGTGCAGGTGTTTTTCTGTCATCTGGGCCAAATACTTTTTCACAATAAGCGCCGTATAAAGCACCTCCTATTAGTAAAATAGCCAAACCAATTAAGAATGTTGTCATAACATCACCCCATTTATAAATTTTTTTGGATTCTGTATACATATTGTCTGAATGTGTAAGTTTTTATAAGATTTTATACTTAAAACACTTACAAATTCTATAAAGTATTAAAACTAATATAATTTCAGAAATAAATACATATACATAATCATGCACTTAGTATACAGGTATTTGGAAAAAAATTCAATATTATAACAAGAAAGAATATAAAAAATATTCTGATAATATTCTACAAAAAATTAAAAAATACAAAAAAAATAATTTAAATAGAGGTAAAAAAATGATAAATTAATTGATAGTGTAAGTGTCTATATCTTAACAATATTAAGAGGTCTAAAATTCTTGAAGAAAAAATAGTCAAGTGATATAATGAATTTACAGGTGTATATACACTAGTACATATAGAAAGCGGTGCAATTATGGATAAAGATTTAACATATCAAATCAAAGAGCTAAAGAAAGAAAAAAATGCAATAATACTTGCTCATTTTTATCAACCACCAGAAATACAAGAATTAGCAGATGCAGTTGGAGATTCGTATTACTTAAGTGAAATTGCTAGAGATTGTAAAGAAGAAGTGGTTGTATTTTGTGGTGTGAGATTTATGGGAGAAAGTGCTAAGATATTATCACCTGAAAAAACTGTATTGATGCCAGTAAGTAACGCTGGATGTGCTATGGCAGATATGGTAGATGAAGAAGGCGTGATAAAACTAAAACAACAGTATCCAAATGCTTTGGTTGTATGTTATATAAACTCTACAGCTAAAGTTAAAGCACATTGTGATGTTTCAGTTACATCATCTAGTGCAATTAAAATATTAGAAAACATAGATAATAAAGAAATTATATTCCTCCCAGACAAGAACCTAGGAGGATATATTGCAGAAAAATTCCCTAATAAAGAATTTATATTTTGGGATGGATATTGTAAATATCACAACAATATAAAAGTTGCAGAAATAATTGAATTAAAAGAAAAGTATAAAGATGCAGAAGTATTGGTACATCCAGAATGTAAAAAAGAAATAAGAGACTTAGGTGATTATGTAGGTAGTACATCAGGAATAATAAAATATGCTACTAACAGCAAAAATACAGATTTTATAATAGCAACTGAAGAGGGTATCTTACATGAATTAAAGAAAAACAATCCTAATAAAAATTTTTATATTCCTGGTGGAAGAATACTATGTACAGATATGAAAAAAACAACATTAGAGAATTTGTATAGTACTCTTAAAAATATGGAAAACGAAGTTATTGTAGAAGATGAAATTATGGAAAAGGCTTTAAATTCACTGCTTAATATGCACAGATTAGCAGAAGGATAGAGGGATAGACTTATGAATTTAGAACAGGATGTTTTAATAATTGGAAGTGGTGTTTCGGGACTATATTGTGCATTAAATTTGGATAAAAATTTAAATGTGTTAGTAGTATCAAAATCTACAATTGAAAACAACAATACATATCTTGCACAAGGAGGAATTTCAACTGCTAGAAATATTGATGATATAGAATCTTTTGTAGAAGATACAATGAAGGCTGGTCAGTATAAAAATAGGGTTGAAGCAGTCAAAGTTCTTGCAGATGAATCTATAGAAAATGTAGGTCAAATAGTAGACTATGGTATGCCTTTAGACAAAGAAAATGGAGAGATAGACTATACAAGAGAGGGAGCTCATAGCGTAAATAGAATAGTTCATAGCAAAGATAATACAGGAGAAGTTGTTTTTAAGACTCTATTAAAAGAAGCTAAAACTAGGGAAAATATAACTCTTATAGAAGATGCTTATCTTTTAGATATATTAAAAGATGGTAATAAGTGTATAGGAGCTAGAATTTTTAAGTCTCAAAAAGAAATTCATATCTTTTCAAAGGTAGTAGTTTTAGCTACAGGTGGAATTGGTGGACTTTTTAAAAATTCTACGAATCAAAGACACCTTACAGGAGATGGAATTGCTATAGCATTAAGAAATAATATTAAAATAGAAAATTTAGAATATATTCAAATACACCCAACAGCTTTCTATGAAGAAAATAGTGAAGGTAGAAGGATGCTTATATCTGAATCTTTGAGAGGAGAAGGGGCTAAACTTTTAAACAAAAACAAAAAAAGATTTGTAGATGAACTTCTTCCAAGAGATGTAGTTTCAAAAGCTATTTTTGAACAAATGGAAAAAGATGATTTGCCTTATGTATATTTAGATGCAACACACTTAGATAGTGAATATTTAATCAATAGATTTTCTTTTATATACAATGAATGTTTAAATAGAGGAACAGATATAACCAAAGAATATATAAAAGTATCTCCTGCACAACATTATTTTATGGGAGGGATACATGTTGATTTAGATTCAAAAACATCTATGGAGAACCTATATGCAGTGGGTGAAATTAGTTGTACAGGTGTTCATGGAGCTAATCGACTAGCAAGTAATTCACTACTTGAAGGTCTTGTATTTTCAAAAAGAGCAGCTAAAAATATAAACTCAGTTATAGGTAGTATAGAAGTGAAGTTTATAGAAGTACCAAATATAGAGGTGGATGTAGAAAAAATAAAGGAAGAGAATAAAATATTAGTTATAAAAGAAATAGAAAGAACAAGTGAGGATTTTGGCGATGAATTATTTGATTATTGATAAAATGATACAAGATGCTTTAATAGAAGATGTTCCAAGTGAGGATATAACAACTAATTCTATTGTAGATGAAAATTCGAAGTCTACTGTAGATTTAATTTGTAAACAAGATGGTATAATAGCGGGTTTAGGTGTGTTTAAAAGGGTTTTTGAAATACTTGGAGATGTAGAGGTAGAGTTATATAAAAATGATGGCGATAGGGTAAATAATGCAGAAAAGATAGCTGTATTAACTGGAAATACTAGAAACTTACTTGTGGGAGAACGTGTAGCGTTAAATTATTTACAAAGAATGAGCGGAATAGCTACTGCTACAAGTATGTATGTGGAAAAACTTGAAGGTACAAATACTAAACTATTGGATAGTAGAAAAACAATACCTAATCTTAGAATTTTAGACAAATATTCTGTAAAAGTAGGTGGAGGATGCAATCATAGATTTAATTTATCTGATGGAATATTACTTAAAGATAATCATATTGGAGCTGCAGGTGGCGTCAAAAACGCAGTTGAATTAGCTAGAAAAAACACATCTTTTGTCAGAAAAATAGAGGTAGAAGTGGAAACTCTAGAAATGGTAAAAGAAGCTATAGAAGCTAAAGCAGATATAATAATGTTAGATAATATGAATTTGGAGACAGCAAAAAAGGCTATAGAAATGATAAATGGGAGAGCAGTTGTAGAGTTTTCTGGAAATGTAAATTTAGATACAATAGAATCTATAGGAAAAATTGGTGTTGATGTTGTCTCTGTGGGAGCGCTTACACACTCAGTGAAAGCACTTGATATAAGTATGAAAAACTTAAGAAATATATAAGACAGGACTAAAATAAATTTAATAAAAAAGTATTGAATAGATTTAATTTAATAATGTGATAAATAATTAAAATAGATTACTTAAATAAGCTAGATAAATTTAAGTAATCTATTTTTTATTTATTAAAGTTAACCAAAATGATGAAATAATCAAAAAATAATTAAATAAATATAGAAAAACACTATATTTCTATTGGATAATATTGTTATTATCTATTTTACAGATAAATACGAATAAACTTATAATATAATTACATATGTAAAATTTTGTATAAAATTTAGATAAAAAAGTATAGGGGGAATAAAAATGAAAGTAGCTTATATTTTTAGTAGTACTAACGCACATAAAATTCTAGACAAAATGATAATACCACAATTAGAACAAGGAACTCATGGAGTAGATGTCCTAGGTATGTTTTTCTTTATGGATAATACCTTATTTTTGTCTAAAGGTAACCCAGTGGGAGAAAGATTAAGTAAATTACATGAAAAGACAGATATGATAATAATGGCTTGTGACCAGTGTGCTATAGAAAGAGGGATAGAGGATAATTTGGTCGATGGAGCTACAATTGGATGTTTCCCAAATTTATATGCTTGTTTAGGTGGTGCAGGTGTAGACCAAGTTATAACATTATAAAATCTTGCGGAATACAATCCATAGAAAAAATTTTTCTGTGGATTATTTTAAGTAAAAGATAAATTGTTTAGAGTAGGGGATGAACAAATGTCTAAAATTTTAGTTGAATTCATAAATACTTGACCATCTTGTGATGAGCATGGAGTGTTTATAAAAAAAATTTCTGAGAAGTATACTGACAAGTTAGAAGTAAAACTTTACCAAGCAGGTAAAGATTTCTCATATGTCAAGAAGTATGGAATCATAACAAAAGGAACCTTAATAATAAACCAAAAAAAGAAGTACGATAGATTAAACAAAGATAACATTGAAAAGGCAATAGTAGAAGCTATAAATAATAGTTAAAAGTTTAAAAATTAGGAGCAGTAAAAATGAATATATTAGAAATTGTTTTAAGTGGAGTGAAAAACACTGTGGTAGCTTCTATAGTTACACTAAATGGAGCATCAGGATGGCTTATGATAAGTTTTATATTGGCAGGAGTTCTTCACAATGTTTTAACACCAAAAAGGTTTCAAAAGCAACTTGGAAATAAGAAGTTTTCTTCTCTGATTAAAAGCACTATTTCAGGAATGTTTTTACCAATTTGTAGTTGTGGCGTAATACCATTGGGCATAAGTATGTACTATTCCGGAGCATACTTAGGGCCAGTACTTGCCTTTATGACATCAACTCCAATAATAAATCCAATAGCTGTAGTTCTTTGTTTAGGTCTTTTGGGACCTAAAATTACAATCATTTATCTTATATCTGGATTTTTAGTACCATTTTTAGTAGGAGTTTTGGGGAATACCTTTGGAAAAGAAGAATTATTTTTGCAAAATGACTCAGATGAAGAAGCTATAGAATTAGAAGAAGAAAAGAGAAGCTTTATAGAAAATATGGTTGATGGGCTTAAATGGTCCTTTGGAGAGTTAGCACTTACTATTAGTAAATATGTAATAATGGGAATGCTTTTTGCGGGATTTATAACAACAATTTTTCCAAATAGTATAATTCAAAAATACTTAGGAAATCCAGGTTTACTATCTCTTGGAAGTATATCAATACTTGCATGTGTTATGTATGTATGTGCTGTAGGACATATTCCATTTATAGCAGCCCTTGTTGCAAGTGGAGCATCTCCTGGGATAGCGATAACATTTTTGATAGCTGGTGCAGCGACAAACTTACCAGAACTTATAAGTATGTGTAAACTTATTGGAAAAAGAACAGTTGTTATATACTCAGTTACACTAACACTCTGTTCAATAATAATAGGTTATATAACCAATTTACTTTTGGCAAACAACAATACTGTGAATTTAGAGACAACAAATTCTTCAATACAATTAGCAAATAAACTAATGTTAAATATACCAGATAGTTTTGAATATATATGCACTATTTTGATTATTTTATTTGCACTTAAAGCAGTAATACCAAAGATGAAAGAGGTCATAGGAAATCATGCTTAAAAAGGTAGTTATAATATCATGTGTAGTAATTGCATTAATAGTCTTATCAAGGGTAGTAGATGATAACCTTAAACAAAATGACTCTATTCCAAATGTAAATCAAGAAACATTAACATATTTCAAGAAAAATCATAAGGAAGATATAATAACCTGTGCTGAAGAAGACTTAAATAATGATGGAAAAAAAGATTTAGTAGTTATATATAAAAAAGGTAATAATTCAAATGAAATGGCAGTGGTAGTTTCTGATGAGGAGAGCCATTATATAACAAAACCAATACCAGCACCTATAGAGAATCAAACTATAACTTTTAAAAATATTGATGAGAAGCTACCAATAGAAGTAATAGTGTCAGGTTCTAAAAATGGCAATGTAGGATACGCTATTTATAGAGTAGAGGGTAAAAAACTTGTCGATTTATTTGGAGAAGATATGGACAAGTGTTGCTAAAAATAAAAATAATACATAAAAGAGGGGAAATTGAAATGAAAGTATCTAAAAAGATTCAAGCATTAATCTTAGTTAGTGCAGTGGGGGCATTTATATTAACTGGATGTAGCAGTAAACCAAAGGAAGAGGATGAAAAATCTGGAAAAGATGATTATGCGATAACAGTAGGGTATTATAATTGTGACCATATGACAGCTGGACCAGTAGCAGAAGCAGCAGGAATATATAAAGATTTAGGTCTTAATGTAAAAACTGTTGGGAATGGTAAAGTTCCTGAAGCCATGGCAGCAGGTAAGATGGATGCTGGTTATATAGGAACAAAGGGTCTAGTAGGAGCTATACCTAAAGGTTCACCAATAACAATAGCAGCAAATAATCACACTGGTGGGTCTGAATATTTAATAGTTTCAAATGATATAAAAGAACCTAAGGATTTAGTGGGCAAAAAAATTGCAACAGATATGAGTGATTTCTTATGGATAAGTGATTATGGTCCAGAAACAGGTTTACCAACTGACCCATCAAAATATGAAGTTGTAAATATGGATTCAGATAAAGATAAATATTTAGCTCTTAAAACTGGAAAGATACAAGCATTTACATCTTGTGACCCTTGGGGTTCTGTAGCTGAAAATGATGGAGTAGGAAAAATAATAGCATCAACTCAATATAAAGAAAAAGCTAATAATAAAGAATATAACTGTTGTTCATTCTCATTAAATAAAAACTTTATAAAAGAGCACCCAGACTTAGCAAAAAAATTGGTTTTAGCTCATACTAAAGCAATAGAATATATATATACAAATCCAGCAGAAGCAGCTAAAATATTTGCAAAATATTATAATGTAGAAGAAGAAGTTGCACTTAGAACTATTTATAAAAAGACAGTTGGAGAAGGTAGAACGCTTACTTGGAAAGTTACAGGAGAAGAATACAAAAACAATTTACAAATGTATAAAGATTTAAAGGCATTAGATGAGATACCTAAGTATGAAGATACAATTGATACAAGCTTATTAGATTCTTGTGGGGCAGACGACTTTGATAAGTTTATAAAAGAAAAAGTTAATCCCAAATTTCCAGAAGGTATGAGTTATGAAGATTGGAAAGCAAAGGTATTATAAATAAATGGAGAGAATAAAAAATATAATAATACTTTTTGTCATTATTTTAGGAAGTATATTTATAATATTTTTTAATTTTGAAGATAAAGAAGAAATAAAAGGAAAATTAAGAATAGGGGTATCTGATGATACCTCTGGTTTTGTAATAAATTATATGATAAACAAAGATTACTTTGAAAGCATAAAAGTAAGTGATGTAATGGAGACTTTTACAATTAATGATTGCTGAGCAAGTACAATGCAATGGGCTCTGAGTTCAGAGGAAATAGATATAGCAATCATATGTAAAGATGCAGCAAAACAGTATATAAATGCAACTAGTGAGTTTGAAATTGTTGGTACAGTAGTTCAAAATTCAGATATATTTTTATTAAAGAAGAACAATCCTCAAAAAATAGGAATAATTCAAAATAGAAATTATCAATCTGAATTAGTAAAAAAATACTATGAAAATATAAAAGTTTCTCCATTATTAGGGACAGCACTAGCATATGGGCTAGAAAGTAATTTAGTAGATGGTGTTGTAATAGACTGTATAAAAGCAATTGGATTAGAAGGCGAAAAAAAATCTACAGCTAAATTAGGTGACTATGATACCTATGTATTAGTTGTGAATAAGGAGTTTGAGAAAAGCAAGTCGTATAGTGATTTTATAAAACTATACAATAAAAGTGTTGATAATTTAAGGAAAGAAACTATATTTAAAAAAGCATTAAAAGAGTATAAGAATATAAGAAATATAGATATGGAGGAAATAAGAAGTTGGAAATTAAAATTTCTAAAGATAGAGGAGATACAATAGCTAAGAAAAAATCTAAAAGTAGTATGGACATTTTATATAAAATAATACTTTTAGTTAGTATATTTTTAGTCTGGCATTTTGCAGCAAAAGATATAGGGAGTTCTTTATTACTCCCAATGCCAGTAGATGTAATAAAAGGTTTCTTTTACTGTGTGACAGATGTAGAGACAGTGACTAATCTGTTTATAACATTGCAAAGAGTGCTTAAAGGATTTATGTATGCATTATTGTTTGGACTTCCAATAGGATTTATTATGGGATTTTCTAAGACTTTTGAAAAGCTTTTATCTCCAGTAGTAGATTCTGTAAGACAAGTTCCTATAATGGCGTGGGTTCCTCTTACAATAGTATGGTTTGGTATAGGGGATGGTCCAACAATATTTTTAATAGCTTTTTCAGGAGTTTTTCCTATAATTTTAAATACTATTCAAGGTGTAAGAGCAATATCAAAGGATTATTATAATGCAGCTAGAAGTATGGGGGCATCGCCAATTGTAATATTTGCAAATGTAATAGTACCAGCATCTCTTCCAGATATATTGACTGGTTCAAGAATTGCCATAAGTACAGGATGGATGTCTGTTATCTGAGCCGAGTTCATAGCTACGAGTGCCGGTCTCGGTTACTCCATGGTACAAGCTCAGACATTGATGCATACAGATGTATTAATTGGGCTTATGATATTTGCAGCTTTAATAGGATTTATAATAGATAGAGTACTAAAATTTATAAATAAAATCCTTTGTAGATGGAGGTTTGCAGATTAATGAAATTAAGTGTGAGAGATATAAATAAAACATTTGTAAATAGCAAAATACATACAAAGGTTTTGGAAGATATAAGTATAGATATAGAAAATGGTCAATTTGTTTGTCTTTTAGGACCCTCAGGATGTGGAAAAACAACTTTACTTACTATAATAGGTGGATTTCAAAAGGCAGAAAGTGGAGATGTCTTTATAAATGATAAAATAGTTAAAAAACCAGGTATAGATAGAGCTTTCATATTTCAAAACTACGCTCTATTTCCTTGGAAGACTATAAGGGGCAATGTTTTATTTCCTATGAAACAGCAGAAAATACCGAAAGAAAAGAGAGAAGAAATGTTGGAAGAGCTTTTGGTTATGTCTGATTTAAAAGGGAAAGAAAATCTGTTTCCTCATCAATTGTCTGGAGGAATGAAACAAAGAGTTGCTATGATAAGAGCTTTAGCATGTAATCCTGAAGTATTATTAATGGATGAACCACTAGGAGCAGTTGATTTTCAAATGAGACAAAACTTACAAGAAGAACTTGAAAGAATATGGACAAAAAAGAAAATAACTGCATTAATGGTAACTCATGATGTTGATGAAGCTGTATATATGAGTGATAGAGTTATAGTAATGTCAAGGGATAAGGGAAGAATTCTTGACGATATAAATATAGACATTCCAAGACCTAGGGCTAGAGGGAGCCAAGAATATGAAGAATATAAGAATAAATTAACTGACATTTTGTCAAAATGTTATGATGTTTAAAGAGGAGTAGAAATGAGTCAAATAGAAAAATACAATAGTTTAAATGACACACAACGAAAGATAAGAATATCTATTATGGATATGATAATAGATAATTGTTCTAGTGTTACACTTAAAGAAGTAATTGAACATATAAGTATAAATTTAAGCTTAGAAAAAGAATATCTAGAAACTACACTGAACCATTTTATTGATAAAAATATAATGGTTGTTGATGGAGATAGCATAAATTTTATATATCCAGTATCAGCATTACCTACTAATCATAAAGTTACATTAAGTGATAATAGAAGCTTCAGTGCAATGTGTGCTATAGATGCAATAGGAACTTCTTGCACATTTAATCAAGATGTAAGAATAAATTCTATTTGTAGTGCCACAGGTAAAGAAATAGAAATATTTATAAAAGATGAAAAAATTGAATATGTAAACAATCCAGATTTAAGAGTGCTTCATATAAACCTTGATAAGCATTCAAATTGGGCAGCAAGTTGCTGAAATGTAATGAATTTCTTCTGGACGAAGAATGATTTTGATGCATGGACAAAAGAAGCTGGATTATCAGATGATGAAGATATATATTGCTTGGACATTAATGAAGCAATAGTAGAATCGTATAAAATATTTAAACTTGAACAAAAAGTATTAGTATAGGAATGTACCTATCAAAAACTAAAAATATCCTTTAGACAAAATATCCATACAATATACACTATTAGTATTTAACATATATATGAGATGGATTTAAATCTAAAGGGATATTTTTAGTTTTTATAGATATTTAGATAGCTTTATTAAGTATATATTTGTTTATAACCTTTGCAACTCCATTTTCATTGTTGGTATCAGTAACATAATCAGCAATTTCTTTTATGCTACTACGTGCATTTCCCATAGCCACACCAAGCCCTGCATATTTTATCATATGTTGGTCATTTTCTTCATCACCAACAGCAATAGCATTTTCTATAGGTATATTTAGATTATTACATAATGTTTGAAGTGCAGTACCCTTATTAGTAGTTTTACCTAAAAATTCTAAATAAAAGGGAGCAGACCTTACTATAGTATATCTATTGAATAAATTCTTAGGAAGTTGTTTTATAATTTCTTCTAATCTTTCTGGTTCATCAACTATCATAACCTTACAGATTTTAATAGATTTATCAATTTTATCTTTATGTATATATTTAACTTCTATATCATTCAATTTAGCTTCATGAAGTGTGTACTTACCAGGAATTTCGTTTGGAGTAACTAAATTTGTCATGGTATTTATGTGTATTTTGGTATTATATTTTTTGCAAACATTGTTGTATATAAAATCAAAGTCGTCTAAAGTCATCTCTACATTATGTATTATTTTTTCACTTTTAACCTCTTGAATCATAGCTCCATTGAAGCATATAACATAATCACCTTCATCTGTTAGATTTAATTGATTTAAAAGTCCTTTGACACCAGGAAGGGGTCTACCTGTTGTTATAACTACTTTAGCTCCAGCTTTCTTTGCTTCTTGAATAGATTCAAATACTTCAGGAGTAACTTTTCTTTTTGTATTTAATATTGTTCCATCAATATCTAGTGCGATTAATTTGTACATATCAACCTCCAGTAATTTATATCCTCAATTTCCTAATGAAAACGTTGACACAACTAGTGTTGAACAAAATTTCAGTAGAAAATTTAATGTGTATATTATTATACCAAGAGATAAGCAATTTAGAAAGTTTAATAGTATTAATTTTTTGATAAAATTATTACTTATATAACATACTTATGTAAAATTGTATCTTTTATGAGTGTATAAAAGTTAACTATAAAAAATGGCATCGTTTGCATTTTGATGTAGAGATAAGCTTATACTATAAAGGTTAATAGTTTTATATGAAAGCTTTATTAAAGTTTGTATAGTAATTAGTTTTATTCTATAAAATATTGTAATTACAATAATCATATGTTATTATTCAACATGATTATAATGTAAATATTACTCAAAATAATAATTTATAAAGTCATAGTAGTATGTAATACATGTAAATAATAGCATGTAATGCATATAAAACTATATTTATAAATAAAGAACAAATTTATAAAGGAGAGTTTTAAATGAAGTTTTCAGAGTTTAAGTATGAAAGACCAAATTATGATAGTATAAAAAAAGAGTTTTTAAAGTGTGTAGAGGAAATAGATAATTCTTGTTGTTATGATGAACAACAAGAAAATATACATAAAATTAATTTTTTGAGAAATAAAATAGAAACGTTGTCAAACATAGCATCTATAAGATACAGTATAAATACTCTTAATAAACTCTATCAAGAGGAAAAAAAATATTGGGACGAATACATGCCTTTATATGAAGAATTAAATTCATATTTTTATAATGTTATAGTAAATTCTAAATTTAAATCTAATTTAAAAAAAGAATTTGGAGAACAATTTTTTACAATAGTGGATTATTCTTTAAAAAGTTTTTCTAAAGAGATAATAAAGGAATTACAAGAAGAAAATAAATTGTGTTCAGAGTATACTAAACTTTTAGCATCTGCACAGATAATGTTTGAAGGAGAAGAGAGAAACTTATCTGGAATGGGAATGTTTATGTGTTCTAAGTCTAGAAAAACAAGGGAATTAGCGAATAAGGCATATTATAATTTCTTTGAAGAAAATGAACCTAAATTTGATGATATATTTGATAAATTAGTTAAACTGAGAGATAAAATAGCAAAAAAACTAGGTTTTAAAAACTTTGTAGAGCTTGGATATATTAGAATGATGAGAAGTAATTACAGAGAAGATAGGATTGAAAATTTTAGAAAACAAGTATTAAAATATATTGTACCACTGGCTGATGAACTTTATGAAAAGCAAGCTAAGAGAACCGGTCTAGAATCTTTGAGTTACATAGATGAAGGCTTAGAATTTTTAACAGGAAATCCAACGTTAAAGGGCAATTCAGAATACATAATTGAAAATGGAAAAAGAATGTATGCTGAATTATCTAAAGAAACTGGTGAATTTTTTAATTTTATGTTAGAAAACGAACTTATGGATTTAGAAACAAAGAAAGGAAAAGGGGCTGGCGGGTACTGTACTTATATACCAGACTACAAGGCGCCATTTATTTTTTCTAACTTTAATCAAACATCTGATGATATAGATGTATTGACACATGAGGCAGGTCATGCATTTCAATTGTATATGTCCAGATGGATTGAAATGCCAGAGATTAATTTTCCTACACTGGATAGTTGCGAAATTCATTCAATGAGTATGGAATTTATAACATGGCCATGGATGGAGTTATTTTTTAAGGAAGACACAGATAAATACAAGTTTACTCATTTATCATCTGCAATTAAATTTATACCTTATGGAGTAGTTGTTGATGAATTTCAGCATTATATTTATAAAAATCCTAATATTGACAAATCAAAAAGAAAAGAAATATGGAGGTTTTTAGAGAAAAAATACTTACCACATAGAAAGTATGATGATAATTCTTTTTTAGAACGAGGTTGCTGGTGGTTTAAACAAGGTCACATATTTAAAAATCCTTTTTACTATATAGATTATGCATTAGCTCAAATTTGTGCATTACAATTTTGGAAAAAAATGATTAAAGACAAAGACTCTGGATGGAATGACTATATAAACATCTGTAAAGTAGGTGGAACAAAGTCATTTTTAGATATTGTAAGTATAGGAAATCTATATTCTCCATTTGACAATGATTGTATAAAATCTGTTATAGGTGATGTGAAATCATGGTTTGATGAAATAAATGACATCAATTTGTAAAAAATTATGAGAAATTTGTTTTCCCAGCTTAAGAATTAAAAACATATATCTTTCTTACAAAAATGATTATGTTTTTAATCAATATGAAATAATAAACCAAAAAAGATTTGTACTTAAAAAAAAAAGAAAATACAGGAAATATGTAATATCAACATTTGGAAAAAAAAGTAAAAATGTATACAAAATACATATAAAAAAACTATTGCAAATTTTATAGAATGTTTATATACTTAAGTCAACAGAGATAGAAAAAAGCTATTTATAAAAATAAAAAGATAAATTGCTAACTTTTCAATTTTCTGAAAATATAATAATCCGGGGGAAGAGTATGGGAGACTGCTTTATAAAAAGCGACCGAAGGGACAAATTTAATCTTACATACCCAGAAGATTAAATGAAATTCTCAGGTAAAGATGACTGTACTTGGACGGGTCTCTGAAAATGATTTTAACAGGGAAGACAAATTGGGAGATTTGTTTTTCCTGTTTTTTATTTATCGAGCAATAAATAAAAATTTGAAAGAGAGTAAAAAAATGATAATAATCACAAATAATCCAAAAGTAAAAGAAGAAGTTCAAGACAGAGAAGTTTTATTTAAAGATACAACTTATATTGGAATCTTAGAAACAAGTAGAGATTTGATACATGAAGGATATGAACTTTTATCTCATCCACTATATGGGAGTGTAAAACCAAATGAGACACCTTATAGAACAGTTATACTAAAACAAGGAAATCGTTTGGATATAAACTCTTTAACCTTAATTGAAGAAGCAATCATAACTGCAAGTAAATTTCAGAATAATAAAAAGACTCCAGCATGGACAGAAAGCGTTCAAGATGACTTTAGAGTAATCGATTATGACATATTTTATAATACAATACAAAGAATGCAGTATGAATAAATGAATTTGTTAAAAAGTTATTAAAATAGCATAAATATTAAATCTGATTTAATATTAAATAAAAATTAAGAAATTTAATTGGGGAGGATAAGTCAAAATGGAAAATGTGTATGACTTAGTAATAATTGGTTCAGGACCAGCAGGGCTTGCAGCAGGTCTTTATGGAGCAAGAGCAAAGTTGAAAACTCTAATCCTAGAAAAAGATAAGACTGGTGGGCAAATTGTAATAACACATGAAATTGCAAATTATCCAGGGTCAGTTCCAAATGCAACAGGACCAAGTCTAATAGCTAGAATGGTTGAGCAATGTAAAGAGTTCGGAGCAGAAATGTTAAGAGACAACATTGTAGATACTGAACTAGATGGAGATATAAAAGTTTTAAAAGGACAAAAGGCAGAATATAGAGCAAAAGCAGTAATAATAGGAACAGGAGCAACACCAAGAAAAATTGGTTGCCCAGGAGAAAAAGAACTTACTGGTAAAGGGGTTTCATATTGTGCAACTTGTGATGCAGATTTCTTTGAAGACTTTGAAGTCTTTGTTGTAGGTGGAGGAGACAGTGCATTAGAGGAAGCAATGTATTTAACTAAGTTTGCTAGAAAAGTAACAATTGTACATAGAAGACAAGGATTTAGATGCGCTAAAAGTGTTGAAGAAAAAGCAAAGGCTAATCCAAAGATAGAGTTTTTACTAGATACAGTAATAGAAGAAATAAAAGGTGATGGAATATTAGAATCAGTTGTATTTAAAAATAAAGTTACTGGAGAAACTCATGAATACTTTGCAGATGAAGAGGATGGAACAATGGGAGTATTTGTTTTCGTTGGATTAGATGCTCAAACTGATTTATTCAAAGGCAAAGTTGATATGGATGAAAAAGGTTACATAATAACTGATGAAGACATGAGAACTAATATACCAGGTGTATTTGCAGCAGGTGATTGCAGATCTAAGACTCTAAGACAGGTTGTAACTGCAACTAACGATGGAGCAATTGCATCTATAGTAGCTGAAAAATATATTGATGAAAAGTTTGAAAACTAAAAAGTTATAAAGTAAAGTTAATGAATAATATTTAAAATATTAAAATAAAATAAAAATTTCAAGGGGGAACATGAAAATGTTAGATTTAGATAAAAGTACTTTTGATGAAGAAGTTTTAAACGCAGAAGGTTTTGTATTTGTTGATTTCTGGAGTGAAGGTTGTGAACCTTGTAAAGCTTTAATGCCAGATGTTCATAAATTAGCTGAAACTTATGGGGATAAAATAAAATTCTGTAAAATGGATACAACAAAAGCTAGAAGATTAGCGATAAAACAAAAAGTATTAGGACTTCCAACTATGGCTATATACAAAGATGGAGAAAAAGTAGACGAAGTTACTAAGGATGATGCTACAATTACTAATATAGAAGATATGATTAAAAAATATCTTTAATACATTGATACAATATTAACAAAAAACAAAGAAAAAATCGATTTAAGTCTAGAAGTAAAATAAAAAGGATTTTTATGTCTTAGTTTGTTAAAAAAATAATTTTGGATAAAATATTTTTTTTACGATAAAGAATTTTTAGTAATAAAACAAATATCAAGACATAAAAACACAATATGAAAACATCTTTAAAATAAGTTAGAAAATATTGATATAACTTTGAGAAAAACTCAAATGCATATATACAAAATTAAATAACAGGAGGTGCAAGTATGCGTCTTGAATTAGGGAAAATCTTTATAAAAGATATTCAATTTGGTGATGTAACAGAAGTGAAAGATGGAGTATTATTCATCAATAAGCAAGAGATGCTACAAGAAATTGGTGGAGATGAGCATATTAAGTCTATAGATATAGAATTAGCTCGTCCAGGTGAAAGCATAAGAATAACACCTGTAAAAGATGTTATTGAGCCAAGAGTAAAAGTTGAAGGTAATGGGGGAATATTCCCAGGTATCATGTCTAAGGTTGACACTGTAGGAGAAGGAAAAACTCATGCTTTAAAAGGTGTAGCTGTTGTAACTACTGGAAAGATAGTAGGTTTCCAAGAAGGTATAGTAGATATGACTGGAGAAGGGGCTAAATACACTCCATTTTCTAAATTAAATAATGTAGTAGTAGTAGCTGAACCTATTGATGGTTTAAAACAATACGCTCATGAGAAAGCTGTTAGAATGATAGGATTCAAAGCAGCAATGTATTTAGGAGAAGCAGCAAGAAATCTTACTCCAGACGAAGTTTCAGTGTATGAAACTAAACCTCTTCTTGAGTCAATAAAAGAGTATCCAGAACTTCCAAAAGTAGGATATGTTTACATGCTTCAAACTCAAGGATTATTACATGACACTTATGTATATGGTGTAGATGCAAAACAAATAGTACCAACTTTATTATATCCAACAGAATTAATGGACGGAGCAATTGTAAGTGGTAACTGTGTTTCTGCATGTGATAAAAATCCAAGTTATGTTCATATAAACAATGGAGTTGTTGAAGACTTATATGCAAGACATGGTAAAGATATAAATTTTGTAGGTGTAATTATAACTAATGAAAATGTTTACCTAGCAGATAAAGAAAGATCTTCAAACTGGACTTCTAAGTTATGTAAATACTTAGGATTAGACGCAGTTATAGTTTCACAAGAAGGTTTTGGAAATCCAGATACTGACCTTATAATGAACTGCAAAAAAATAGAAATGCAAGGTGTAAAAACAGTTATAGTTACAGATGAATATGCTGGACGTGATGGAGGTTCTCAATCACTTGCAGATGCAGATGTAAGAGCAGATGCTGTTGTAACAGGTGGAAATGCTAACCAAGTTGTAGTACTTCCTAAGTTAGATAAGGTAATTGGACACTTAGAAGTAGTAGATGTAATAGCTGGTGGTTCTGATGGAAGTTTAAAAGCTGATGGAACTATTGAAGTTGAAATACAAGCTATAACAGGTGCAACTAATGAAACAGGATTTGGTCATTTAACTGCTAAAGGATATTAAGAGTTATTTCATTAAACGATTTAGTAATATCATGATTGAGTAATATCAATTAAAAAGATTGTAAATAAATCTATCAAAACATAATGAATGTTATGGATATATAAATAATTAGAAATATAATGAGGAGGATTATTATGAGTTTACTTAGTAATAAAAAGGTTCTTATAATAGGTGACCGTGATGGTATACCAGGACCTGCAATAGAAGAATGTGTAAAAACAGTAGAAGGAGCAGAGGTTGTTTTCTCATCTACAGAATGCTTTGTCTGAACAGCTGCTGGGGCTATGGACTTAGAAAATCAAAACAGAGTTAAAGAAGCTGCTGATAAATTCGGAGCTGAAAATGTTGTGATTTTACTAGGTGCTGCTGAAGCCGAAGCTGCAGGTCTTGCAGCCGAAACAGTAACTGCGGGGGATCCAACTTTCGCTGGACCACTTGCTGGAGTTGCTTTAGGATTAAGTGTTTACCATGTTGTAGAGGAACAAATGAAAGAATTATTTGATGAAACTGTATATGAAGATCAAATAAGTATGATGGAAATGGTTTTAGAAGTTGAAGAAATAGCAGAAGAAATGTCTGGTATAAGAGAAGAATTTTGCAAATTTTAATGCCTAAAAGCAAAAGGGGTGAAACTAAGAGATGGGAAAACTAAGAGTAGTGCATTATATTAATCAGTTCTTTGCTGGTATAGGTGGAGAAGAAAAAGCTGATACTAAGCCACATGTGGCAGAAACTTTACCTCCAATAAGTTTACAACTTGATAAATTATTAGGTGAAGATATTGAAGTAGTTGGTACAGTAGTGTGCGGAGACAGTTATTTCAATGAAAATATAGATAGCGCAAGTGAAGAAGTTTTAGCAATGATAAAAGGTTTTGAACCACAACTTTTTATAGCTGGGCCTGCCTTTAATGCTGGTAGATATGGGGTTGCTGCTGGAACAATAACTAAAGTTGTAAAAGATGCTTTAAGTATACCAGCTTTAACAGGTATGTACATTGAAAATCCAGGTGCAGATATGTTCAAAAAGGATGTTTATGTAGTAGAAACTTCTGATTCTGCAGCGGGTATGAGAAAAGCACTTCCTAAGATAGCTAAACTTGCAATAAAACTTGCTAAAGGTGAAGAAATTGGAACTCCTAAAGAAGAAGGATACATAGCTAGAGGAATAAGAGTTAACTACTTCCATGAAGACAGAGGTTCTAAGAGAGCTGTTGACATGTTAATTAAGAAAATAAAAGGCGAGTCATTTGAAACTGAATATCCAATGCCAAATTTTGATAGAGTTGACCCAAGTAATCCTGTAAAAGACTTATCAAAATGCAAAATAGCTTTAGTTACTTCTGGTGGTATAGTTCCTAAAGGAAATCCAGATAGAATAGAATCTTCTTCAGCTTCTAAATATGGAACTTATTCTATAGCAGGAGTTATGGATTTAACAGAAGAAACTTATGAAACTGCACATGGTGGATATGACCCAGTATATGCAAATTTAGATGCAGATAGAGTATTACCTGTTGATGTTCTTAGAGACTTAGAAAAAGAAGGTGTAATAGGAAAATTACATGAAACTTTCTACACAACTGTAGGTAATGGTACATCTGTTGCAAACTCTAAAAAATATGCTTCTGAAATTGGAGCAGCGTTGGTAGCTGATGGTGTAGATGCAGTAATCTTAACTTCTACATGAGGTACTTGTACTCGTTGCGGTGCAACGATGGTAAAAGAAATAGAAAAAACTGGACTTCCAGTAGTTCATATGTGTACAGTAGTACCTATTTCGTTAACAGTAGGGGCTAACAGAATAGTTCCAACTATAGCAATACCTCATCCACTTGGAAATCCAGCACTTGACCCTACAGAAGAAAAAGCCCTAAGAAGAGGCCTTGTAGAAAAAGCATTAAACGCTTTAACTACAGAAGTTGATGGTCAAACAGTATTTGAAAAATAAAAATAACACACACATATATTATATAGATAAAAATATAAACACACACTAAAAATAAAAAATAACTATACACAAAAAAATAATATAGATTTCATGAATGGGTAAATGTGAGTTATTCATTCATGAAATCTTAAAAAATACCAAAATACATAAAAAAAGAATAAAATAAAATATACAATAAAATAAAAATATAATAATTGAAGTCTTTAATGAAATTAAAATTAGGTGTTCATAAAATTTATGGAGGTGCACAAAATGACTTATCCAGTTTTAAAAGGGGCAGGCTATGTACTTATTCATACTCCAGATATGATAGTGCAAAATGGAAGTACTTGTACAGTTGAAAGAGCAACAAATCCAGATTCAGAATTTTTACAAGAAGTAGGTAATCATATAAGAAGTTATGAGGATGTAGTTAACTACATGCCAAATCAAGTTTACATAGGAAACAGAAGACCAGAAGAATTAAGAGATTTGCCAATGCCATGGTGTGAACAAAAAGTTGAGGGAACTAGAAATGGTAAATTTGGTGAAATAATGCCTCAAGATGAGTTTATAGCTTTAATGCAAATAAGTGATGCATTTGACTTAGTAAAGTTATCGCAAGAATTTATTGATGAAGTAAAACCAAAAATCGAAAATAACTACCCTGAAATTGCACCATTTGTAGGAAAATTAAAGGGTGATGATATAGAAGAAGGTAAGGAATTAGTAGCAACACACATAGCAGAAGGATTATACCATGATGGAAAATTCGTTGGCTATGTAAAAAGAGCACATGACGTAGATGTTAACTTAAATGCTCATACAATGTTTGAAAATTTAGTAGTAAAAGCATCTGGAGTTTTATCTGCTATTCAAATGCTAAGACATAGTAAAATAGACCCTGCTGAAATAGATTATGTTATTGAGTGTTCAGAAGAAGCTTGTGGAGATATAAACCAAAGAGGTGGAGGAAACTTTGCTAAATCAATAGCTGAAATAGCTGGACTTCAAAACGCAACTGGTTCTGATACAAGAGGATTTTGTGCAGCACCAACACATGCATTAATTCAAGCTGCAGCTTTAGTAAAATCTGGGATACACAAAAATGTAATGGTAGTAGCAGGTGGAGCAAGTGCTAAACTTGGAATGAATGCTAAAGACCATGTTAAAAAAGGCCTTCCTGTACTTGAAGATGTTGTTGGAGGATTTGCAGTACTTGTATCTGAAAATGATGGTGTAAACCCAGTTATAAGAACTGATTTAACAGGTAAGCATACAGTGGGAACTGGTTCTTCACCTCAAGCAGTTATGACAGCACTTATAACTTCAGGTCTTGATAGAGCTAATTTAAAAATAACAGATGTTGATGTATATTCAGTTGAAATGCAAAATCCAGATATAACTAAGCCAGCAGGAGCAGGAGATGTTCCAGAAGCAAACTACAAAATGATAGGTGCACTTGCTGTTAAGCGTGGAGACTTAGAGAAGAAAGAATTAAAAGATTTTGTGACTAATAAAGGATTACCAGGATGGGCACCAACTCAAGGACATATACCATCAGGAGCTCCTTATATAGGATTTTTAATAGATGATTTAACTACAGGAGATAGAAATAGAGCTATGATAGTTGGAAAAGGTAGTTTATTCTTAGGAAGAATGACTAATTTATTTGATGGAGTATCTTTTATAGCTGAAAGAAATACAGGTGTTACTGAAGAGACTTCAGGAATATCTAAAGATGAAATTAAGAAGATAATAGCTGAATCTATGAAAAAACTAGCATTAGATATGTTAGAAGAATAGGGGTGAGGATATGTCAAAAAAAGTAATCGCAGATGTATTCTTAGAAGTAGCTAATGCAATAGAAAGCGGCGAATTTGGCAAAAAAATAAGAATTGGTGTGACTACACTTGGAAGTGAACATGGTGTAGAGAACATGGTTAATGGTGCACACTTAGCAAAATCTAACTTATTTGATATAGTACTTATTGGTCCAAAAGTGGAAACTGACCTTGAAGTAGTTGAAGTTAATGATGAAAAAGAAATGCATGGAAAAATGGAAGAATTATTAGATTCAGGATATATAGATGCTTGTGTTACTATGCATTATAATTTTCCAATAGGAGTATCTACAGTAGGTAGAGTAATAACTCCAGCAAAAGGAAAAGAAATGATACTTGCAACAACAACAGGAACAAGTGCTACTAATAGAATAGAAGCAATGGTAAGAAATGCTATTTATGGTATTGCTACAGCTAAATCAATGGGAAATAAACATCCAAAAGTTGGAATACTTAATGTTGATGGAGCTAGACAAGTTGAAAAATGTTTAAAAGAGTTAAAAGATAATGGATATGATATAGAATTTGCAGATTCAATTAGAGCAGATGGTGGATGTGTTATGAGAGGTAATGATTTACTTGTAGGTGCACCTGATGTTATGGTTACTGATACATTATCTGGAAATATATTTATGAAAGTATTTTCTTCATATACTACAGGTGGAGACTATGAAGCCCAAGGCTTTGGGTATGGTCCTGGAGTAGGAGAAGACTATGATAGAAGAGTACTTATAGTATCAAGAGCATCAGGTTCTCCAGTAGTAGCTAATGCATTAAAATATGCTTATGATGTTGTAAAAGGAGAAATAAATAATATTGCAAGAAGTGAATTTACAAAAGTTAAAAGTGCAAAATTTGATGATATTATAGCTTCTCTTACTAAAAAAGAAGTTAAAGCTGAAAAAGTAGAAGTTAAAATGCCAGATAAAGAGGTTGTTACTCGTCAAATAGCTGGTGTTGATATAATGGACTTAGAAGATGCAGTATCTGAATTATGGAAAAATGGAATCTATGCTGAAAGTGGTATGGGTTGTACAGGGCCAATAGTTCTTGTAAATGATGCTAAAGGTGATTTAGCTGTTGAAACTTTAATCAAGGCTGGATACACTGCAAAATAAATATAAATTATACATGTAAATGAATAACATATAGTTATAGCCTTCTACGCTATAACTATATGTTATTTTTGTTACTCAACTTATATTATTTTTATTATCAAAGTAAGTATATAAAGATAATTAAATATTTATAACTGATAAAACAGAAATAGGAAGGGTTTTTATCATAGTAATATTTTTTTACTTATTTGTTGTTACTTATACTAAGTAAAAAATTAGTGGAAATGTATAAACAATATTAATAACATATGAAAAAATTTTAGAAATAAAGCATCTATAAGATAAAAAATAACATTATTAGTGATATAATATAACTAAAGCAAAAATTATTTTTTGGAGGCAAAATCATGAGTAAAGTAGAAAAAGTAGTAGAATTGTTAGAAGCTAAAGGACTTGATGCATTATACTTAACAAAAAAAACAAATGTAAATTACATAAGTGGCTTTCCTGATGAAGAAGCATATGCAGTTATTTGTAAAGATGGAAATTTTTTAGTTACTGATAGTAGATATATGGAGCTTGCTGAAAATGTTTGTAAAGGTTTTGAAATTATAAACTGGCATAATTTTGATAGAAGTGTGGCAAAAGCTGTAAAAAGTGTGTGTGATAAAGTATGTATAAAAAAGCTTGGATTTGAAAGCACAAATATAATATTTGATAAATATGAAGAACTTAAAAATTTAGTTGAACAAGATGGAGGGGAATTGATACCTACAGAAAATATTGTAGAGACTCTTAGATATGTAAAGGATGAAGAAGAAATTAAAAATACAAGAAAAGCTTGTGAAATAGCTGATAAAGCATTAGAAGAGTTAGTTCCACATATAAAAGCTGGAGTTACTGAAATAGAATTAGCTACAAAACTAGAATATTTTATGAAAATGAATGGAGCTCAAAATATAGGATTTGAAACTATATTGATATCAGGAGCAAAAACTTCATTGCTTCATGGTAAACCAAGTGACAAGGTTATAGAAAATGGTGACTTTGTACTTGTAGATTATGGAGCTATGTACAATGGATATATTTCTGATACAACTAGAACTTTTATAGTTGGAGAAGCATCTGAAAAACAATTAGAGATTTATAATTTAGTTAAAGAAGCACAAGATGTTGGAGTTGAAAACATGAAGGCTGGTGTACATGCTACAATTCCAGATGCAGAAATAAGAAAAGTTGTTAAGAAATATGAAGATTACTATTATCAAGGGATAGGACATGGGGTTGGAAGAGATGTTCATGAAGAACCTTTTATTGGTAATTATGGTGATAAAACAATAGAAGAAGGATGTATAATAACAATGGAACCAGGTATTTATTTCCCAGGATGGGGAGGAGTTAGAATAGAAGATACTGTTTTAATTACAAAAAATGGACCTGAAAGATTAACTAAATTCCCTAAAAATTTGATGATTTTAGACAAATAATTTAATTTTTATATAATTTTTTACACAAAATAATATTGTAATCTCACCATTAAGCTCTCTCTACATATCTTAGTAAAGAGGGCTTAATTTTATTATGTGAGGTGATAATATCTATGAATAAAAAACATAAGTTTATGAAAAACATAAAAAAAGCCTGGTACAAAATTAAATTGATAGATAGATGTCTTATAATTGTTATGGCAATACTCATGTTTGAATCTATATACACATTGTTTGTCAATGAAGTTAACTCACAAGATACTACTACTATTGATGTAGTGATAAGAACTACTTCAGCAGCAATATTTGGATACTTTTTAAGTGCTAATTTTATAAGTAGAACTTCAAGAAAAGTTACAAATACTGATGCATATTCAAATATTTTTATAGATGATAATTCTTCTAATAACGGTCAAGTACCAAGTCAAAATAATATAATGAATGTGAAAAATACTATTGGATTTGAGTTAGAAAGTGACAATTATCAAAATAATGATAAAAAAGTGACTGTTAATAATGATGAAGAGATTGAAAAAGGAGAAACTAGTGAATTGCAAATTGTTATAGCTACTGTGATTTGTATAGTAGCATTAATAGTACTTTTTATTGTAAGAAATTTTACAACACCAGCAACAGCATCTATAGGAACTATTTCACAGATGAGAGATTTTGTCTCTGGATGCGTGGGTTTCTTGCTAGGTTGTCCAAGTAAACCCAATTAAAAATATGAGTATTAAAATAGGTAAAATTAATATTAAAGGTATCAGTATAATAATATTTAAGTTATGAATGTATATCATTGTAATTCTTTTGAGATAATATATTTTATTGTTATACTGATACTCAAAAATATTTATAATATTTATCAAAATATATATAATGCTGTATTTACATAATATGTAGAAATATTAATTTATATGAATAGAAGCCATATATTCAATAAAAAGTTTCATACTATGAGATATATATTGATGTTTTCTCCAAAGAACACCAATATTGGCAGTAATTGCACGTTCTAAAGGAATTGAACAGAGATTTTCGGTATTCTGGAATATTTCTTTATATAGTATCGTTGAAGCTAAATCATTTTCTAATAAATAACGAATAGTAGAAAGTTGATTTGAGTGTAAAATTATATTTGGTTTAACCTTCTCAAGTCTTTTTGTAATAATTTTGTAGTGATAAGAACCTTCAGATAGTATGACAAAAGGAATATTTTTCAACATATAGTTTGAAATAATGGACTGTTTTGCTAATTCATTTTTAGGATTTGTAACTAAATATAATTCTGTTTTATATATTGTTTTTGAATCTATATCATCATAAATATCACTATCAATTATACCAATGCAAAAATCAAGTGTAGATTCTTCAATCATTTTGGCACCCACAAAGGTTGGGACTTCAAAAATTTTAAGCTCAATATCTGGATAAATTACATTAAATCTAGGTAGTATTTTTGAAAGTAAAAAAGTACCTAAAACTGTAGGAATTCCTATTTTTAGAGATGCTTTTCTTTTTTTTCCTAAATCTAGTGCATCACTTTGAAAATCCTCAAATTGTCTCGTGAAATTTATTGCCTTATCTAAGAAAATCTTACCTTCAGGAGTTAAATCTATTTTATTACCTATTCTAAAAAAAAGTTCAAAACCGAGTTCCTTTTCTAATTCTTTAATAGCTAAGGTTATAGATGGTTGAGAAATATGAATACTTTCTGCTGCTTTAGTCATGTTTTTATATTTACAAACAGTTTGGAAATAATATAGATAATTTATGTTCATTGGTTAATAGTTCCTTTCATTTATGTAATTAGTGACAAGTATATAATTAACAACAATATAAGTTTTGTATATTATTGTAGAAAAATAGAATAGTTTTAAACTATCATATCATAAGTTTTTGATATTTTCAATCTATTAAGAATAGTGCTATTATTAAATTAACAAAAGATAATAGCTGACATAATTTAGGTAACAACTATTTAAAACCTAGTTATATCAATGAATATTAAAAATTTAACTATCTAAAAATAATTAGTATTTATGTAATTTAACTGTTAACTAAATTGTAACATAAAAAACTAATGTTAGAGGGATGAAATTTTTTTAATTAGAAATGTTAATTTAATAACAAAATATAATTTTGCAAAGTTTGCAAAGAGGGGAGAGATATATTTTTTAATAAATATCGTTAATTTAATAACAAAATATGAAAGGGAGTGGTTTGGTGAAATTTGAGTTAATGGATTTTTTAATGAACCCTTTTGTCCTTATGTTCGCTGCTGTAATTACAGGAATATTATTTGGAAAAATTAAATTTGGGAAGTTTAATTTTGGAGTGTCAGGAGCGTTATTTACAGGATTATTTATTGGATGGCTTGTGTATAGCTTAGGAAATTCAGTAATAGCAAAAGGAGAGACAGCAGCAGGGTATAAGGCAGCAACTATCATGATGGGCAATGGAATTATTTCTTCTGATTTCTTTGATTTTTTTCTAATTATATTTGTTGCAGCAGTTGGTTTATTGGCTGCTAAGGATATGAAAGCTGTACTTAAGAAGTATGGAGCTAGATTTGTAGTTTTAGGAGTGCTTATAACTTTTATAGGAGGCTCTATGACTTATGCAATGACTTTGCTATCAAGTAATAAAGGAAGTAGTGCATATGAGGTTTCTGGTGTTTATACAGGAGCACTAACAAGTTCTCCTGGTCTAGCTGCTGCTCTAGAAACAGCTGGTAAACATGCAGAAGATGTATCAAAAGAGTTTGAGAAAGCATCAATAAAAGATAAAAAAGAAATATTAAAAGTAGTTGATCCAGAGGGAAAATTGGATGTAGCTACAACTACATCACTAACTCAAGAGCAAATAGATAAGTATATCGCATATGCTGAAGCAGGTGTTGGTATAGGGCATGCAGTTGCCTATCCTTTTGGAGTATTAATAGTGATTTTAGGAGTAAATTTCCTTCCTAAAATATTTAGAATGGACCTTAGAGAAGAAAGAAGAAAATATGAAAAAGAAATGAAAGAAGCTAGAGATAGTGTTGGTGGTAAAACGATACCAGAAGTTCCATTTAATATAATAACATTTTTCTTAACATGTCTTGCTGGATATTTAGTTGGAGGAATACACGTGTTCATGGGACCATTAGGATACTTTACATTAGGGGCAACTGGTGGTTCTTTAATTGTATCTCTAATACTTGGATATATAGGTAAGATAGGTATAGTAAATTTCAGAATGGAAGAAAAAGTATTAAATATTCTAAAACAAATAGGTCTAGTATTTTTCTTAGCAATAGTTGGATTAAGATATGGTGGTAAAGTTGTTGATTCAATTATGACATCTGGGATGCATCTAGCTTTAGTAGCTATAGTAGTAGGAATTACAGCTATGATGATTGGATTTTTAGTTGGTAAGTATGTATTCAAACTAAATTGGATTTTGTTATCTGGAGCTGTCTGTGGTGGTATGACATCAACACCAGGTCTTGGAGCTGCTGTTGATGCTCTTGATAGTGATGACCCAGCAGCGGGGTATGGTGCTACCTATCCATTTGCACTGTTAACTAAAGTTATATTGGTTATAGTTTTACACAAACTTCCAATGTAAATAAGATTTTATATGGGGGGATATTTATGAATAATGAAGGAGTATTTGAAGAATTAAGCGAAAGATTAAGAAATAAAAAGTTATGTGATTTAATTATGAATGCAGATGAAGCTGCTAAACTTATAAATAATGGGATGGTTGTTGGACTTAGTGGATTCACACCTTCAGGTTACCCAAAAGCAGTACCATTAGCGGTTTCAGAAAGGGTAAAAAGTGGAGAGAAGATAAAATTGACTGTATATTCAGGAGCATCTTTAGGACCAGAAGTAGATGGAGCATGGGCAGAAGCAGGAATAATTGAAAGAAGACTTCCTTATCAAACTAATTCAATACTTAGAAACAGTATTAATAAAGGTGATGTTAATTATATAGATATGCATCTAAGTCATTCTACTCAATTTTTAAACTATAAAACTATACCTAAAGTGGATGTAGCGATAATAGAAGCACTTGCCATAACTGAAAATGGAGATATTGTACCAACTAGTGGGATAGGAAATTCACCATCTTTTGTAAAAAGTGCAGACAAAGTAATTGTTGAAATAAATCTGGCAAAACCAATGGAGATGGAAGGTATGGCAGATATATATATTACAGAAAATCCGCCAAACAGGAAACCAATAGAAATAAATCATCCTAAAGATAGAATCGGAACGACATATATACCTTGTGGTTTAGATAAGATTGCAGGAATAGTAATCACTAATATGCAAGATAAAACACGTCCATTGGGTGTTGTAGATGAAGCTTCAAAAAAAATATCAAATAATATTATTGCATTTCTTAGAGAAGAAGTAAAATCAGGTAGATTGTCAAAAAATTTACTTCCTCTTCAATCTGGTGTAGGAAGTGTAGCAAATGCAGTTTTATATGGACTATGTGAATCTGAATTTGAGAATTTAACTTGTTATACAGAGGTTGTGCAGGACTCTATGTTGGACTTAATAAGAATGGGTAAAGTTACAATGGCATCAACTACATCTGTAAGCCCATCACCAGAAGGATTAATAAAATTTGAAAATGATATAGATTTCTTTAAAGATAAGATTATATTGAGACCTCAAGAGATTAGTAACAACCCAGAAATAGCTAGAAGAATTGGTGTAATTGCAATGAATACTGCAATTGAGGTTGATATTTATGGAAATGTAAACTCAACTCATATCATGGGTTCAAAGATGATGAATGGAATCGGTGGTTCTGGTGATTTTGCTAGAAATGGAGCCATAACTATATTTAGTACTGAATCAATTGCAAAAAATGGTGATATATCATCAATAGTACCTATGGTATCTCATGTAGACCACACTGAACATGATGTAATGGTAATTGTAACAGAACAAGGATATGCTGATTTAAGAGGTCTTGCACCTAGAGAAAGAGCTATTAAGATAATAGAAAATTGTGTTCATCCAGATTATAAAGATCAACTTATGGATTACCTAAATAGAGCATGTCAAAATGGAGCAAAACAAACTCCTCATATATTAGACGAAGCTTTATCATGGCATAGTAAATTTATGAGTACAGGTACAATGAAGAAGTCAGAAACTTTTGAAAGTGCACTATAAAAATATTTAATAAATTGGAGGAATATTAAAAATGGAAAAAGCAGTAGAAAACTTTGAAGATTTAAGCAAAGAATATATTAATGGATACATTGAGAGGGCTAGAAAAGCTCAAAGGGAGTTTGAATGTTATACTCAAGAACAAGTGGATAAAATAGTGAAGATAGTTGGAAAGGTAGTATACTATAACGCCGAATATTTAGCTAAACTTGCAGTAGAAGAAACTGGAATGGGTGTATATGAAGATAAAGTAGCTAAAAATAAAAGTAAAGCGAAAGTTATATATAATAATTTAAAAGATAAGAAATCAGTTGGTATAATTGATATAGATAGAGAAACAGGAATAACAAAAGTAGCTAAACCAATTGGAGTTGTAGCAGCAATAACTCCTTGTACAAATCCAATAGTTACACCTATGAGTAATGCTATGTTTGCATTAAAGGGAAGAAATGCAATTATTATAACACCACATCATAAAGCAATTGGATGTAGTACTAAGACTGTTAATATGATTAATGAAGAATTAGAAAAAATAGGAGCACCAGAAAATCTAATACAAATACTTGACCAACAATCAAGAGAAAATACGAGAAATTTAATTTCATCAGCAGATGTAGTAATTGCCACTGGTGGAATGGGAATGGTAAGAGCTGCATATTCAAGTGGAAAACCAGCTCTTGGTGTAGGAGCAGGAAATGTCCAATGTATTATAGACAGAGATGTAGATATTAAAGAAGCAGTACCTAAAATCATAGCTGGAAGAATATTTGATAATGGTATAATTTGCTCAGGTGAGCAATCAGTGATAGTGGCAGAAGAAATGTTTGATAAAGTAATGGATGAATTTGAAAGTAACAAAGGATTTATAGTTAGAGATAATGCACAAAAAGAAGCTTTTAGAAATGCCATGTTTGTCAATAAATCTATGAATAAAGATGCAGTAGGACAATCAGTTCATGCAATTGCAAACATTGCAGGAGTTGAAATACCAAAAGATACAAAAATAATAGTAATAGAAGCAGATGGACCAGGTGAAGAAGACATACTTGCAAAAGAAAAAATGTGTCCAGTTATATCTGCATATAAGTATAAAGACTTTGAAGAAGGAGTAGCTATTGCAAAAGCAAATCTAAATGTAGAAGGAAAAGGACATAGTGTATCTATACATTCAAATACAATTAAGAACATAGAATATGCAGGAGAAAATATAGAAGTATCAAGATTTGTAATTAATCAATGTTGTGCTACAAGTGCTGGAGGAAGCTTCTTTAATGGTCTTGCACCTACAAATACCTTAGGTTGTGGTTCTTGGGGAAATAATAGTATTTCTGAAAATCTTGATTACAAACATTTAATTAATATTTCTAGAATTGCTTATTATATGCCAGAAAATGAAGTACCTACAGATGAAGAACTTTGGGGATAAAATTCAAATATAAAAAAGTATTCATTCTAAATTAAAATAGAAATATATTTTAATTTAGAATGAATCTAAACTAAAAATGAATTTAATTTAAAATATTGAAGTGAATTTAGAAGATTGAAAGACGAACAAAAGAAGGAAGTATTATAAATTAACATAAATAAAAATTATTATAAAAGAGAAGGAGTGGTTTTATTATGGCATTAATGACAGGAGCTCAATATATTGAAAGTTTGAGAAAATTAAATACTAAAGTTTATATGTTTGGTGAAGAGGTTAAAAATTGGGTTGACCATCCAATGATTAGACCATCTATAAATTGTGTAGCAGCTACTTATGATTTGGCACATGACCCAGAATATGCAGATTTAATGACAGTTACTTCAAATATTACAGGAGAAAAAATAAATAGATTTGGTCATCTTCATCAAAGTACTGATGATTTGATAAAAAAAGTTAAAATGCAAAGACTATGTGGCCAAAAAACAGCTTCTTGTTTCCAAAGATGTGTAGGTATGGATGCTTTTAATGCGGTATATTCAACAACGTTTGAGTGCGACAAAGCGCATGGAACTAATTATCATGATAATTTTGTAAAATACTTAACTTATATACAAGAAAACGATTTAGTAGTTGATGGAGCTATGACTGACCCTAAGGGAGATAGAGCATTATCACCTAGTGCTCAACCTGACCCAGATATGTTCCTTCACATAGTTGAAAGAAGAGAAGATGGAATAGTGGTAAGAGGAGCAAAAGCACATCAAACTGGTTCAATAAATTCACATGAACATCTTATAATGCCTACTATAAGCATGACTGAAGCAGATAAAGACTATGCTGTATCATTTGCAGTTCCTTCAGATGCTGAAGGTGTGTTTATGATTTATGGAAGACAATCTTGTGATACTAGAAAATTAGAAGAGGGAGCAGATGTTGACTTAGGAAATAAAGAGTTTGGAGGTCAAGAAGCTCTAGTAGTATTTGATAATGTATTTGTTCCAAATGATAGAATCTTCTTATGCGGAGAGTGGGATTTCTCTGGTATGTTGGTAGAAAGATTTGCTGGATATCATAGACAAAGTTATGGTGGATGTAAAGTTGGAGTAGGTGATGTAATAATAGGAGCAGCAGCTTTAGCAGCTGATTACAATGGAGCAAACAAAGCTTCTCATATAAAAGATAAATTAATAGAAATGACTCACCTTAATGAAAGCTTATATTGTTGTGGTATAGCATGTTCATCAGAAGGACATAAGACAGAGGCTGGAAACTATCAAATAGATTTACTTCTTGCAAATGTATGTAAACAAAATGTAACTAGATTCCCTTATGAAATAGTGAGACTTGCAGAAGATATAGCTGGTGGGCTTATGGTTACTATGCCTTCAGAAAAAGACTTCAAGTCAGATTTAAAAGTTGGAACAAGTGGAATGACAATAGGTGAAGTATGTAATAAATATTTTAAAGCTTCTTCAGTAGCTTCAACAGAAGAAAGAATGAGAATATTAAGATTCTTAGAAAATATATGTCTTGGCTCATCTGCTGTTGGTTATAGAACTGAGTCAATGCATGGAGCAGGTTCACCACAGGCACAAAGAATAATGATTTCAAGACAAGGAAATATAAATCAGAAGAAAGAATTAGCTAAGACAATTGCAGGAATAAAAAAAGAAAAAGCTCTAAATTTATAAAAAGTTAATATATAAAAAAGTTGATATATAAATGGGAAAATATATTGACTTATACTAATTAATGAAAAAATATATCGTATAAGAATGATTATAAAGTAGTAGTTTGAGTTATAAAAAGAGATTTTAGAAGGAGAATTTACACATGACCTGTGGAGTTAGATTTTGTGGGGGCTGTAACCCTAGATACGAAAGAGGGAAGGCTCTAGCAATAATCAAAGAGCACTTCAATGGTAGAGTAGATTTTAGCGTAGCAGAAGAAGATGTAGAATATGATTTATTACTTATAATTGGAGGATGCACAACTTTATGTGCATCCTACCAACAATATAAAGTTAAGAAATCATATATTAAAATTTGGGATTTTAGTCATATAGAAAGAGCTATAAATATAATAGAATCAGCGATTTGTGAGGCTTAAATAAGAGTTAGATGGGGTGATTTCATTGAATTGGCGAGAATTGTATCAAAGTAAGTTATGTACTGCTATAGAGGCTGTAAAGCATATTAAAGATGGGGATACAGTAGTATTTGCACATTGTGTAGGTGAGCCTCCTGCACTAGTAGAGGCAATGATTGAAAATGCAAAACAGTATAAAAATGTTGAGATTAAGCATATGGTAAGTCTAGGCAGTGGTGGATATACTGGTGAGGGAATGGAAACTCACTTTAGAGTAAATCCAATGTTTGTAAGTGGAAATGTAAGAAAGGCAATTGAAAATGGAGATGGAGATTTTACTCCTGCATTCTTTCATGAAGTACCAAAATTAATTAGAGAGAAAAGATTAAAATGTGATGTTGTTTTAGCTCAGGTAACTCCACCAGATGAACATGGGTATTGTAGCCTAGGAACATCAGTTGATTATACTTATGAGGCTATTAAAACTGCTAAAACAGTAATTGTTCAAGTAAATGACCAATTTCCTAGAACTTATGGTGAAGTAGTTCATGTATCAGAGTTTGATTATATAGTTGAAAAGTCACAACCTTTATATGAACTGCAACCTGCTAAGATTGGAGAAGTAGAAGAAGCAATAGGTAAAAACTGTGCTTCTCTAATTGAAGATGGTTCTACTTTACAACTTGGAATTGGTGGAATTCCAGATGCAGTTATGTTATTTTTAACAGATAAAAAAGATTTAGGAATTCATTCAGAAATGATTTCAGATGGAACCCTAGCTCTCTATGAAAAAGGTGTTATAAATGGTAAATATAAAAATTTTGATAAAGAAAAAATGACAGTTACATTTTTAATGGGAACTAAAAAATTATATGATTTTGCTAATAATAACCCAGTAGTTGAAGTGAAACCTGTAGACTATGTAAATCATCCAGCAGTTATAATGAAACAACATAAAATGGTGTCTATAAATTCTGCTATACAAGTTGATTTGATGGGACAGGTAGTTGCAGAGGCAATGGGTCTTAGACAATTTAGTGGAGTTGGAGGTCAAGTTGACTTCATACGTGGAGTATCTATGGGAGAAGATGGAAAGGCAATTATAGCAATGCCTTCAATAACTACAAAAAAAGATGGGACAGTAATTTCAAAAATTGTCTCTATTGTGGATGAAGGTGCTCCTATAACAACATCTAGAAATGATATTGACTATGTTGTAACTGAGTATGGTATAGCAGAACTAAAAGGGAAATCTCTTAGAGAAAGGGCAAGAAATTTAATCAATATTGCTCATCCAAGTGTAAGAGAAAATCTAGCATTAGAGTTTGAAAAACGATTTAAGGAGAAATATTAATAGTAGAGGGGTGTTAAGTATGGAAGCACTTAGAGTAGTTCCAAAAATATTTTATTTTGATACATTTAAAGAATTCAATGAAGAATTTAAAATAGGAAAAAATGATTTAGTAATTACAAATGAATTTATATATGAACCATATATGAAACCTCTTGGAATAGATACCAATTTAATTTTCCAAGAAAAATTTGGAACAGGTGAACCATCTGATGAAATGATAGATTCTATGACAAAAGAAATGAAGAAATACAATTTCAATAGAATTATCGCTTTTGGAGGAGGTACAATAGTTGATATATGCAAGATATTAGCACTTGATGTTCCAGAGAAGTCTATTGACTTATTTGAAGGAGAAGTAGCACCTAAAAAAGTAAAAGAATTGGTGGTAGTTCCTACAACATGTGGTACAGGAAGTGAAGTAACAAATGTAGCCATTGCAGAGTTAAAATCTAAGCATACTAAAAAGGGTCTTGCAGTAGAAGAAACTTATGCAGATTATGCAGTATTAATTCCAGAGTCAGTAAAAGGATTGCCTTATAAATTTTTTGTAACAAGTTCAGTGGACGCTCTTATACATGCTATTGAGTCTTATCTATCTCCAAAAGCAAGTCCATTTACAGAAATATATTCTTTACAGGCTATAAAAATGATTATGGATGGATATAAAAAGATTGTGGATAAAGGAGAAGAAGAGAGATTCAATCATCTTAAGGACTTTGTACTTGCATCAAACTATGCAGGAATTGCTTTTGGAAATGCTGGTTGTGCAGCAGTGCATGCTTTATCTTATTCGATAGGTGCAGCTTTCCATGTTGCACATGGGGAAGCAAATTATCAGTTCTTTACTGAAGTATTTAAGATGTACTCTAGAAAAAATCCTAATGGAAAGATTACGCAATGTACAAAAATTTTAGCAGATGCTCTTGAATGTGACTCTAATTGTGACGTTTATGGAGAATTAGAGAAATTCTTAAACAAATTAATAACTAAGAAAGCTCTAAGAGAGTATGGAATGGTAGAAAGTCAGATAGATGAATTTACTGATAGTACGATAGCCAATCAACAGAGATTACTTGCCAATAATTATGTAGAACTTAGTAGAGAAGAAATAAGAGAGATATTTGCAAATCTTTATTAATATAATTTTTTATTTGGATTAAGTATAGATGAGATAAATAATGATAATTATATAAATATAAAAAATGAGAGGGCTTAAATTTACTTAAAATTAAGTTCTCTTATTTTTGTATAGCATTAAATGTAAGTACATTTTTAGTTAGAAAATGTACTTACATTTAAGTCTATTACTTCATTTGAAATAATTTGTAGAATTTCAAATTCCTTGACAGTAATAAGTAAGTAATTGTATAATCAAACTGAAATATAATAATAATATTAGTAAAAATGAAAGGATATAAATCATGTATAAACCAGAGAATTTTTCTAAAAAATCTGTATTAATAAATTCGTTTTTAAGTAAGTTTTTGAAGATCGTTGGATGGGGTCTAGTAGGCTTATTTACACTATCAGCCTTAGTATTGTCAACTATTTCAATTATAATTGGATGGGCAGTTATACTTCCTATTCAAGTATGTGCTTTATTCTTAATAATAGGTGGAGTTTGTATTTTTAAAGGTAAAAGATTAGGAGACCAAATTTCTCGTTATAAAAAATACTGTACAATCATAAGTAATAAAAATATTATTCCAGTAGAACTTATTGCAGAAAGTACATCTAAATCACTAAAATTTATAATAAAAGATGTGCAAAAGATGATAGATAAAAATTACTTTATAAATACTTATATTGATAAAAGAAATAATCAAATTGTATTGACAAATGAAGATGGAGTTCCACCAACATATGAAGATATAGTATATGAAGTTGAAGAAGATGAAGTTGAGAATAGCAATGAAGCTGATATGATTATTAAAAAGGGAATGGACTATTTGAGACAAATAAAAGAGGCTAATGAAAATATTAAATCAGAATCAATGTGCAAGAAAATTATACAAGTAGAAGATGTTACAAGTAAAATATTTGATGTTGTAAAACATGACCCATCAAAACTTATTCAGATACAAAAATTTATGGATTATTATATTCCAACTACTTTAAAGCTTTTAAATTCATATCATACATTGGAAGAACAAGGAATAGACAGAGAAAATATAACAACAACTATGGAAAGCATTGAAAGTACAATGAGTACAATTGTAGTGGCTTTTGAAAACCAACTGGATTCTCTATTTGAGGATGAAGCTATTGACATATCTACAGATATTACTGTTTTAGAAAATATGTTAGTTCAAGAGGGATTAACAGGTGGAAAGTTTTAACTGTAATATAAAAAATATTCTGTTATTTTTGAACAGTTAAGTAGTTATGAAGGATAAAAATATGTAAGATATAAGTATATAATTAGTACTTTATGAAGGAAGAGGAGAGAACTATAGAATGAATAATTTAGATGATATACCAGTTATGCCAACACTAACACTTGACCCATTTGGTGAAGAAACAAAAACAAATGATATAAATAATTCTGACCTATTAATGAAAAAGAATGAAAAAGACCCAGAAGAAGAAAAACTATCAGAAGCTGAGCGTAAAATGGTAAAAGAGTTTGCAGAAAAAATAGATATTACAAATACAAATATGATTTTGCAATATGGAGCTGGGGCTCAAAAAAAGGTAGCAGGATTTTCGGAAACCGCTTTAAAGAGTGTTAAAACTAGAGATTTAGGCGAAGTTGGTGATATGCTTACAAATCTAGTTACTGATTTAAAATCATTCTCAGCTGACGAAAAAGAACAAGGTGGTTTTTTAGGAATTTTTAAAAAGGCAAATAATAAAATTTCAAATTTAAAAACTAAGTATGATAGCGCAGAAGTAAATGTAGACAAAGTAAGTAAAGAACTTCAAAAGCATCAAGTTAAAATATTGAAAGATATAGCAATGCTTGATAAAATGTATGAATTAAACTTAGCTTATTCAAAAGAGCTTACAATGTATATTATAGCAGGGAAACAAAAGCTAAAAGATATGAAAGAACTTGAGATGCCAAAATTAAGAGAAAGAGCAAGTTTGTCTGGTTCAACAGAAGATGCTCAATCTGTAAACGATATGGTTTCACTTTGTGACAGATTTGAAAAGAAGATTCATGACTTAGAATTAACTAGAATGGTATCACTTCAAATGGCTCCACAGATAAGATTGGTTCAAAATAGCAATAATCTAATGGCAGAAAAAATTCAATCTACTATAGTAAATACTATTCCATTGTGGAAAAATCAAATAGTACTTGCTCTTGGAATATCTCATTTGAATCAAGCTATGAAAGCACAGCGTGAAGTTAGTAATATGACAAATGAACTTCTACTAAAGAATGCAGAGACATTGAAAATGGGAACAATAGAAACAGCCAAAGAATCAGAAAGAGGAATTGTAGATATAGATACAATTAAGAAAACTAATCAATCTTTAATATCAACTATTGATGAAGTAGTTAAGATACAGAATGATGGTAGAATAAAGAGACAGGAAGCAGAAGTTGAATTATCAAAAATAGAAAATGAACTTAAAAGTAAGCTTCTTGAATTTACAGTTAAATAATAACTCATAAATAATAGCTTATATTAAAATAAAAAGTGTAGTTGATTTTACAATTAACTACACTTTTATTTATATTATAAGTTTCTGTTATCTTTTAGCATAACATCATGAGCTCCACCTTCAACGATACTAGTAGAAGATACAAGTGTTAGCTTAGCATTTTTTTGAAGTTCAGGAATACTAAGAGCACCACAGTTGCACATAGTAGAACGAACCTTACTTAGAGAAAGTGTCACATTGTCTTTTAAAGAACCAGCATAAGGAACATAAGAGTCAACACCTTCTTCAAAAGAAAGTTTCTTATCTCCACCAAGGTCATATCTTTGCCAGTTTCTAGCACGTGCAGAACCTTCTCCCCAATACTCTTTCATGTAACTACCATTTATATTAACCTTATTAGTTGGACTCTCATCAAAACGAGAGAAATATCTACCAAGCATTATAAAATCAGCACCCATAGCTAAGGCTAAAGTTATATGATGGTCATAAACAATACCACCATCAGAACAAATTGGAATGTAAATACCTGTTTTTTCAAAGTATTCATCTCTAGCTTGAGCAACTTCAATTATAGAAGTAGCTTGTCCACGTCCTATACCTTTTTGTTCACGAGTGATACATATAGAACCACCACCAATACCAACTTTAACGAAGTCAGCACCAGCTTCAGCAAGGTAAAGGAATCCTTCACGGTCAACTACATTCCCAGCTCCAACCTTAACCGTATCACCGTATTTTTCACGAATAAAATCAAGAGTTATCTTTTGCCACTCAGAAAAACCTTCTGAAGAGTCTATACATAAAACATCAGCACCAGCTTCAACTAAAGCAGGAACACGCTCAGCAAAGTCTCTAGTATTGATACCAGCTCCAACTACATATCTTTTAGAAGAATCTAAAAGTTCAAGTGGATTTTCTTTATGAGAAGAGTAATCTTTACGGAATACCATATATACAAGATTACCATTGTCATCAAGTACAGGAAGAGAATTAAGCTTATGGTCCCATATAATATTGTTTGCTTCTTTTAAAGTAACATCTTTGTTAGCATAAACTATGGATGACATAGGAGTCATAAACTCACTAACTTTAGTGTCTAAGTCCATACGACTTATACGATAATCACGACTTGCAACAATACCTAATAATTTACCAGTTGAAGTACCATCTTCAGTAACTGCAACCGTAGAATGACCAGTTTTCTCTTTTAGTTCAAGTATGTCTTTTAATGTATTGTCAGGTTTAATATTTGAATCACTCACAACAAATCCAGCTTTATGAGATTTAACACGTGCTACCATAGCAGCTTCACTTTCAATAGATTGAGAACCATATATAAATGAGATGCCACCTTCTTTAGCAAGTGCAATAGCCATCTTGTCATCAGAAACAGATTGCATAATAGCAGAAGTTAAAGGTATATTCATATGAATATCTGCTTCCTCGCCCTTTTTAAATTTAGTAACAGGTGTTTTTAAACTTACATTAGCAGGTATACAGTCAGTAGAAGAGAAACCTGGTACAAGTAGGTATTCACTGAAAGTATGTGATGGTGTATCAAAATAAAACGCCATTTTTTAATCACTCCTTATATTTTTATACTTTATTATAATTGATAGTATTAATTATAACTTATTCTTTAATTTTATTAAAGTATTTTGTCAGATATTGAGATTTTTGAAAAATTTAAACTATTTTAACTGAATCTGTTTAATATATGTTGCTTTATACAATCAAACTGTATATTAAATAATGTTTTATTTAATGTGGTAGCTAATTTGAAGTTAATTCTTATTATATAATATCTTACATTATATCTATATACTCCTGTTGTTAATATTAAGTATATAGTATTTTTTACTGAAAGTATAAGTCAATTAAATCTATATTAGTATGTCCAAAAGTGTCCCTAAAAAATTTATTTCATTAAATTCTTAATTTAAAATACTACATAAATAAAACTAAACAAAAACTAAAGTGACAAATGTCATTATCTTAAGTGACATAGAAACGATTTCTTAAAGTTGTTACTATAAAATATAAACTCTATAATAAAAGTATAACAAAAGGGAATCATATCGATATAGAATATAATTCAAATGGAGGTAAAATTATGAGCAGTTCTAATCAATCGACAATAAAGACATCTATACAGCGAGTAGGAAAGTTTTTAAGTGGGATGGTAATGCCAAATATAGGAGCTTTTATAGCATGGGGTCTTATAACAGCATTATTTATACCAACAGGGTGGATGCCAAATGAAAAATTAAGTACTATAGGCGATCCGATGATAAAATATCTTTTACCACTATTGATAGCATATACTGGTGGTAAAGCTATAGCAGGGCAAAGAGGCGGAGTAATAGGTGCAGCAGCAGCGATGGGAGTAATCGTTGGAGCTGATATACCAATGTTTATTGGAGCAATGATAATGGGACCATTTGCAGGATGGGTAATCAAGAAGTTTGATAAACTTGTAGATGGTAAAATACCAACAGGATTTGAGATGTTAGTAAATAACTTTTCAATAGGTATAATAGGTATGCTTCTTGCAATATTAGGTTTTTATGCAATTGGACCAGCTATAGTAGCAGGTACAGCTCTTATAGAATCAGGAGTGCAATTTATAGTTAGCAAAAGTTTATTACCTTTAGTTTCGGTATTTATAGAGCCTGGAAAGGTACTGTTCTTAAACAATGCAATAAATCATGGTATATTAGGTCCTATAGGTATAGCTGAAGCAAAAGAAGCAGGTAAATCTATAATGTTCTTATTAGAAAGTAACCCTGGACCAGGTTTAGGTGTTCTATTAGCATATTGGATGTTTAGTAGAGGAAGTGTAAAACAATCAGCACCAGGAGCAGTAATAATACATTTCCTTGGTGGTATCCATGAAATTTACTTCCCATATATATTAATGAATCCAGTTTTAATATTAGCTACAATGGCAGGTGGAGCAGCAGGAATATTAACTTTTTCAATATTAGGAGCTGGACTTGTAGCAGCACCATCACCAGGAAGTATATTTGCACTTATGGCACTAGCACCAAAAGGAGGATTACTTCCAGTATTAGCAGGGGTTGCAGTTGCGACAGTTGTATCATTCTTAGTGGCAGCACCATTTGTTAAGAGAGCTTCAGCAAACCAAAGTGAAGAAGATGGTACTTTAGAAGAAGCTAAAGCAAAGATGAGTGATATGAAATCTGCAAGCAAAAGTTCAGAACAAAAAGTTAAAGAAAAGCAACTTGAATTAAATGAAATTAAGAAGATTGTATTTGCATGTGATGCAGGAATGGGTTCTAGTGCAATGGGAGCTTCTAGATTTAAAAATAGAATAAAAAACTTGAATTTAGATATAGAAATTACAAATTCATCTGTTGATAATCTTCCAGATGATACACAAATAGTAGTAACTCACAACACATTAGTTGAAAGAGTTGCCAAAAACAATTCAAATGTTGAGATAGTATCAATAAATAACTTTTTAAATGACCCCAATTTAGATATACTGTTTAAAAGATTAGAATCTAAATAAAAAATAAAAAGTACCACTGATTAGGAGTGGATAATTTGAAAAAAAAGAAGATTACATCTAGACAAAAAAAGATAATACTCATGATAGTAGAAAATTCTAAAAAAAATATTCCAATAACTGTTTCTGAAATTGCAGGAGAGTTAGAGTTAAGTTCAAGAACTGTACTTAGAGATATGTCAGGAATTGAAAAATGGTTTGATGAAAATGATTTTAATTTTGTAAAAAAACCAGGTGTAGGTTTGATTTTAGAAGAGAATACAGAAAATCAAAATTTTATAATTGAGTTGTTAGAAGAGGAAAAAATAGAAAAAGAATATAACAAAGAAGAAAGAAACTTAATTATATTATCAAAGCTACTAGTTTCTAATGAGCCAGTAAAATCTTACTACTTTGCAAAAATATTAAAGGTATCTGAAGGAGTACTAAATAATGATTTTGCACTAGCAAGTAAATGGTTAGAAAGATTTGATATTGAGCTTATTAGAAAACCAGGGCTTGGTGTGTATCTCAAAGGTCAGGAAAAAAACTTTAGAGAAGCATATGTAAACCTTATATATGACTCATTTAATGAAAAAGAAATATTGGATATGGTCAGAAATATAAGTGAGAATATACAAACTGATAAAGCAATAGAGATTTTAAGTGAAAATAGACTTTTAAATTTAATGGACAAGTGCATAATAAGAAAAGTTGAAAGTACATTAACAAAGAAGCTTTCAGAGTTAGATGTAAATTTAGCTGATAGTGCATATATAGGGCTTGTAGTTCATATTTCATTAGCTTTACAGAGGATAAAAAATGGTGAAAATATAACTATGGAGAAAGATTTTCTAAAGGAATTATCTTTAACCGAAGAGTTTAAATTAGCTCAGGAAATCGTAAAAGGTATGGCAGTTGATTTTAGTATGGATATACCATTAGATGAAGTTGGATATATAACTATGCACATTAGAGGTGCAAAGCAAAGGTCATCTTCAAGTCATAAAGAGTTAAACTTAGATGACATAGAAGTAATGGACATTACAAATAAAATGATAGATTTGGCAGAAGATGAATTTAAGATAAGTCTTAAAAATGATGAAAGATTATTTAAAGACCTAGCAAACCATCTGGGACCTTCCATAAACAGATTGAATATGGGACTAGAAATAAGAAATCCCCTTTTAGATGAAATAAAAACTAAGTATTCATATGCTTATAATGGAGTCGAAAAGGTTTCTAAAGTCATAAAAGATAAGCTAAATATAAATTCAATACCTGAATCTGAAATAGGATATATTGCAATGCATTTTGCATCAGCCATAGAAAAAAATCTAATGATGCATGCTAATATAAATATTGTTGTAGCATGTCCTACTGGAATAGGAACTTCAAGGTTTTTATCGACTAAAATTGAAAATAAATTTCCAAATCTAAATATACTTGAAACTATTTCAGCTATAAACATAGATGAGGAATATTTAAAAGAAAAAGAAGTCGATTTAATTGTATCTACAGTAGAATTAAATACAAACTTAGATTATATATGTGTAGGTCCATTTATGAGTTCAGATGATGAGCTGATAATCAAAGAAAAAATAAAGTCTATAGCTCAAAATAAATTAATGGATTTAAAAGTAAAAGATGATACTAAAAATAAAAATAAAGTATATGAACAGATAACAGAAAGTATGAACATAGGAAGAGATATTCTTCAGTTTTTAGATGAAATTCAATTTAAAAAATTTAAAAGTAAAAACTTAGATGAACTTATTATGGATTCATCAAAAATATTTGTAAAATCTAGTGAAGATGTAATATCTATAAAAGCATCCTTAGAAGAAAGATTAAAAATATCAATTCCATATATAGAAGAATCAAGGATTTTATTATTACATTGTATGAGTGAAAGAATAGATATTATGAAGTTAGCAATAATAAGATTAGAAAATAACATAAAGCTAAATTCTAAGGAAGAAATTGAGAATGTGGTTTTTATGTTACTTCCTAAAGATTCACCAAATTATCAAAGACAAATAATGAGTGAAGTAAGTGGCTCATTAATAGATAATTTTGTTTTTACTAATAAAATAAACAAATTTTCTATACAAGAGATGACATTAGAAATAAAAGATATAGTTTTTAATTTTTATACAAATAAATTAAAAACATTAATAGATAAATAAAATTTACATTAAAAAAAGGAAGGTTGATATTATGAGTAAAGTATTAAATGAGAATAATATATTTTTAGGATTAGATAGTGTTTCAAAGGAAGAAGCTATAACTTTAGCAGGAAGAAAACTATTTGAAAATGGATATGTAAAAGAAGAATATATACCAGCAATGTTGGAAAGAGAAAAGGTAATGACTACATACATGGGCATGGGTGTTGCTATTCCACATGGTGTAAATGAAGCGAAAAAAGAAATATTATCTTCTGGAATAGTTATACTACAATTCCCTAATGGTATAGATTTTGATGGAGAAAAGGCATATTTATTAATAGGAATAGCTGGTGTTGGAGATGAGCATTTAGAGATACTATCTAATATAGCAATAGTTTTAGATGATGATTTAACAGAGAGACTAAAAAATTCAAATGACAAACAAGCTTTTATGGAAGCTTTTGCCAACTAATCTTAGGAGGAACTTAAAATGAAAAAGGCAATCCAATTTGGAGCAGGAAATATTGGAAGAGGATTTATTGGAGGTTTGTTAGTTAAGTCAGGTTATCATGTTGTATTTGCTGATGTTAATGAAGAAATATTAAATTCAATAAATAAAGATAAAAAATATACTATACACATAAGAGATGTAGAATGTGTAGATGAGATAATTGACAATATAAGTGCAGTTTCATCTATAAAAGAAGAAATAATAGATGAGATTGTAGAAGCTGAAATAATAACTACAGCAGTTGGCCCTTTGGTTTTAACTAAAATAGCCCCTACAATTGCTAGAGGTATAAAAACTAGAAAAGAAAAAGGATTAACAAATAATTTAAATATAATAGCTTGTGAAAATGCAATATATGCAAGTTCTTCTTTAAAAGAGGAAATACTTAAGTGTCTAAATAAAGAAGAAGAAGACTATTTAGAGAGCTATATTGGTTTCCCTAACTGTTCAGTTGACAGAATAGTTCCTCCTGGTAAAAATGAGAATCCTCTTGATGTAACTGTTGAAAATTTTTATGAGTGGAATGTTGAAAAACAAGGATTTAAAGGAGAAATACCTAATATAGTTGGAATGAATTTAGCTGATAACCTTATGGCTTATATAGAACGTAAGTTATTTACACTAAATACAGGCCATGCTATAACTGCTTATATAGGGTACTTAAAGGGATACAAAACAATAGAAGAAAGTATAAATGATGAATATATTTGCAATATAGTGAAAAATGCAATGACAGAAAGTGGAGAAGGATTAATTAAAAAATATAATTTTGATTCAGAAGCACATTATAAATATATTGATAAGATTTTAAATAGATTTAAAAATCCATATCTTAATGATGATGTAGTCAGAGTTGGAAGAGAGCCACTTAGAAAATTAAGCGATAAGGATAGATTGATTAAACCTCTAATGACTGCAAAATCATATGGCTTAACAGTTGATAACTTAATTCTTGGAATAGGTGCAGCACTTCATTATAACAATAGTGAAGATGCTCAAAGTGTAGAATTACAAGAACTAATAAAGTCTAATGGAGTAAAAAAAGCTATTGCTAAAATAGCTAATATAAACAAGGATGAAGTACTTCTAGATAATATAGAAAAAAGTTATATCTTTATGGAAAATCTATAAGTTTACTTAAAAAGGTTGAATTTTGTCAAGTAACTAGTGAATGTTTTATTCTACACAGTTTGAATTATTTGTTGAATAATAGAGAATTATAATATATAATTAAAAAGAATAAATTAATATGTTTACCTGTATACTTTTGATAATATGGTTCAAATGTTTCTACTAAGCTACCAATAATAGCTTAACTACAGGAGTGAAGATGATATAGTTTATACTTATTTTAAATTATATATTAAGTTGGTTACTTTGAATTTTAAGCTCCTGTCTATGATATAGACAGGAGCTTTTTTAGTATTCTAAGATAAAATACAAGCAATGTAGAGAGTAAAATTAAAGAGAATATAATTTTTTTTATTAAGATTAATATAATTTAGAAAGGTTTAGGTGGGAGTACAATGAAGGCTTTAGAGGAAAAGATATTAAGAGAAGGTAGTGTTTCAGGAAATGATATACTAAAAGTCGATAGTTTTTTAAATCATCAAATTGATGTAGCTTTTTTAAATGAAATAGGAAAAGAATTTAAAGAGAGATTTAGTGGAGAAAAGGTAGATAAAATATTTACAATAGAGGCTTCAGGAATAGCTATAGCATCAATTGTTTCACAATACTTTGACAATGCACCTGTAGTTTTTGCGAAAAAATCAGAATCTAAAAACTTAGATACTGATGTGTATGAAACTAATGTATATTCATTTACTAAGGCAAAAGAATATGCAGTAAAAGTTTCTAAAAAGTATATAAACGAAGGTGAAAACATATTGGTAGTAGATGATTTTTTAGCTAATGGAAGAGCCGCTCTTGGTCTTAAAGATTTAATTGAACAAGCAAATGCAAACTTAGTTGGAGTAGGGATTGTTATTGAAAAAGGATTCCAAGCTGGAGGAGCACTTTTAAAGGCCAATGATGTAAGATTAGAATCTTTAGCAGTAGTTGAATCTATAGATAATGGAACTGTAAAATTTAGATAATTTATGATATTATATACTTGTGTTTAGCACATATTCTAATTATGGAGGATTTTTTAAATGAGATTTTTTATAGACACAGCTAATATTGAAGAAATAAAGGAAGCAAATGATTTAGGTGTAATATGTGGAGTTACTACAAATCCATCTCTAATAGCTAAAGAAGGTAGAGATTTTATAGAAGTAGTTAAGGAAATCAGTGAGATAGTAGATGGACCAATAAGTGCAGAAGTAATAAGTTTAGAGCACAAGGGTATGATAGAAGAAGCAGAAAAATTATCTAAGATACATAAAAATATAGTTATAAAAATACCTATGACAGCAGAAGGTTTAAAGGCAGTAAAAGTATTATCTAGTAAAGGTATAAAAACTAATGTTACACTTATATTCTCTGCTGGGCAAGCTCTTTTAGCTGCTAGAGCTGGAGCTACATATGTAAGTCCTTTTGTTGGAAGATTAGACGATATATCACAAAATGGTCTTGATTTAATTGAAGAAATTGTTGACATCTTCAGTGTAAATAGTATTGAGTCTCAAATAATAGTTGCTAGTGTTAGAAATCCAATACATGTTTTACAAGCTGCTAGAATGGGAGCTGATATAGCAACAGTTCCTCTTAAAGTTATAAACCAAATGATTAAGCATCCTTTGACAGACAAAGGAATAGATAGCTTTATGAAGGATTGGGAAGGTGCTTCTTTAAAATTATAATCATATAGTTATGGTTATAATTTTAATAGAAGTTCTTATGGAAATTCTAAGTAATAAGGCTAGGCTATTTTGCCTAGTCTTATTTTGGTGTATAATATATTGAAATAAACTAAAATTTAAAGTAAGGAGGCGAAATATGGATAAAATATTAAGAGAGATACAAAGAGAAGACAAGAAAAATCCATACACTGACCAAGAACTTGCTGAAATATTAAATGTAGCTAGGTCTGAAGTAATAGCGGTTAGAAAAAAGAATAATATTTTAGATTCAAGAGAAAGAAGAAAACAAATATTAATAAAGGATATATCTAAGATTGTAAATGAGAATCCTCAAATGTCTGAAAGAAAAATAACTGAAATTTTAACCGAAAATGGCTATAATATATCAAGAAGTGCAGTATCAAAATTACTAAAAGAAGAAAACTTAAGTCAATCGAAAGCTGAAATAAAAGATAAAGAACTAGTATCATCTGGAAAACATGTAAAAGTTAGTAAAGCTGTAGAAGAAGATGGGTTTGAAGAATTAATAGGTATAAAAGGCAGTTTGAAAGAAAAAGTAAACCTAGCTAAATCAGCAATAATGTATCCTCCTAATGGTCTTCATACTATAATATATGGAGAAACAGGTGTAGGTAAGAGTGAGTTAGCTACATGTATGTACAAATATGCTGTGAAAAATAATATCAAAGAAGAAAATAGTCCATTCATAGTATTTAACTGTGCAGATTATGCAGAAAATCCTAATCTATTGATAGCTCAGCTATTTGGAGTAGTAAAAGGTGCATACACAGGTGCAGATGCAAATAGAGAGGGTCTTGTAGAGCAAGCCAATAATGGAATTTTGTTTTTGGATGAAATTCATAGATTACCTGCTGCTGGTCAAGAAATATTATTTTCTTTAATAGATAGAGGTGAATTTAGGAGGTTAGGAGAGAGTAATTCTAATAGAAAGGCAAATGTTCTCATAATAAGTGCTACAACAGAAAATCCAGATTCTAATTTACTTCAAACATTTAGAAGACGTATACCAATGGTAATAAACTTACCAAATATGAGTGAAAGACCAAAATCTGAAAGATATGAAATAATAATAAAATTCTTTGAAAGAGAAGCAAAAAGAGTAAATAAAAACTTTATAATAACTAAAGAAGTGATGTGTGCACTTATGAATTATAAATGTACTGGGAATATAGGACAGTTAAAGAGTGATATACAAGTAACTTGTGCTAGAGCTTTTAGTAAGGCAATATTTTCTAGTGACAAGGTAATTATAGATTTAGATAGCTTGAGAGATTATATAAAAAGTGGATATTATGATTGTAATTGTGAAGATGAAAAGTATTCTGAGTTTTCAGTTGAAGATATATATATAGATATTAGTGAATTAGTAAGTGGGAAAAATAGAATTTTGTCTGATAATGAGATAAGTGAAATATACAATTATGCAGAAAAAGAATTAAAGGTTCTAGAAAGTAAGTGTTTTTCAGAAGAAGAGTTAAAAAATGCATTTATAGAAAAGTTAGACAATAAATTTAATGCTATTAAAAACAATAAAAACTTGTCTGATAGAAGAAGTCGAATAGACTGGGGTGGACAGTTAAAAGAATCCACGCTAGAGATAATGGACAAAGTAATTGTATTTATTAAAGAGCAGTTTAAGCATGTAAATCAGGGGCTGTATTTAGCTTTAGCAATTCATATTGAGCATGCTATAGATAGAATAAGAGATGGAAAAACTATAATAAATCCAAGTTTGGATAAGATAAAAGCATCAATGCCAATGGAATATGAATTATCCAGATATGTAATGGGAATAGTGGAAGATTTAACACAAGTTACATTCCCAGAGGATGAACTTGGATATTTAGCATATTATATAAATAAATTTTGTTACAATGAAGAAAGTATAAAAGATAAAGTAAAAGTAGTTATAGTTACGCATGGTAAAGTTGGAATTGAAATGTCTAATGTTGTAAATCACATTCTTGGTATAGAATGTACACTGGGTATAGAGATAGCACTTACAGATTCACCAGCAGAAGGAATAGAACATGTATTGGATGAACTTAAAAAGATAGAAGCACAGAAAGGAATTTTGGTTCTAATTGATATGGGTTCTCTAGTAATCCTTGGTGATGAGGTTGAAAAAAGACTTGGTATTAGGTGTAAGACTGTAAACAGGGTGGATACATTATTAGCAATGGAAGCAGGAAAATTGGCGACAATTGAAGGAAAAAGTTTAGATGGTATAATAGCAGATTTAAAGAAAAATAAAAATTATGCTATGGTAAATACGAATAAATTTAGTTATAGAAAAAATGAATATGGAAAGAAAAATGTAATTATTACATTATGTTTAAGTGGGGTAGGTACAGCTTTAAACTTAAAGGAACATATAGAAAAGCAAATTGAGGAATATGATGCTTCAATTGAAGTAAAGCCAATTGCTTTTTTAAATAATAATTTAGAAGATGAATTAAATGACATTGAAGCTGAATATAATATTATTGCTATTTGTGGCACAATTGATATAGATTATAAAAATGTACCTTTTATTTCTTATAATGAGGTACTTGGAAAAAATGGAATTAACAAGGTATTAGAACATTTAAATAATAAACAACCATCTTTGAGTAGCGATAATCAATTGGATAATTTAATACATGAAGATTTGATTTTATATGATTTTGAAGGAATCTCAAAGGAGTATATAATCGACACTCTTGTATCAAAGCTTGAAGAAGGTGGGTATGTAGACTCAAAATATATATTAAGTGTGTATAAAAGGGAAGCTATGGGAAGTGTTGTAATGGCTTCAAAAGTTGCTGTACCACATGGGCTTCCAGAAAATGTTATAAAACCAGCAATAGCTATAGCAAGATTAAATAAGCCCATAGTGTGGGATAATAAATTTATGGTAGATTTAGTGGTTTTATTAGCACTTAAAGAGAATAATAAAAAAGAAATACGAAGCTTATTTTCAAAGATTAATGACCAGCATACTTTGGAAATTTTATTAAATACTGAAGATAAAAATGAAATAAAAAAGATATTAAGTTAATTTTCAACATGAAAAATAATATAAAAAATTAAATAGAAAAATTTATTTTAGCACAAGTTTTAAGGTAAGTTCAATTGATAGATAGTTAATTGTTTAATATAAGGTTAATACCATAAGATTGATTTATTTAATTTTATAGTATTAGCCTTTTTTATTTGTAGATAGCAAACATACAAAATAATAATAATTAATGATTTTATTTTTTATAGACTTGTTATAAATTATTAAAAAGCAAATATATTGCTAAAATACAGGGCTTTTTTTATATTAATTTATGAAATTTTAGAATCATAAAGATTTGTATATGCAGATACTAAGAAAGAGCAGTAATAAAAGATGGAATATGTATTATAATAATTTATACATATACCAAATAAATAGAAATATCTAGTAGAATATAAGAAATTAAAAACAGTAGTCAGGAAAATATCAAATATGTTGGTGTTATAGTGATTTTCTAATATCAAAGCAGGTGTTATAGAAACATAAAAGTTCGCACCTGCTTTTTATATTAAAATTAAGGAAAATAATAACCCTGCAAGTAAAAATAATAGATTTATTTTCCTTGCAAGATTTGTATTAATTAAAATTGATATTTTATTTTAAGATAAGTTTTTTATTGAATTTTATAGCATCTATACATACTTTCACCACTCTTAAAGGAGAATCTGAAATAAACTTTATCATTAGAAAAATCTTTTTCCATAGCTACTAAATCTTGCTTTTCTCCAGCCTTTCCACCAGTTCCAACTAAGAATACATCTTTTTCACTATCTATTTCTTGAACTGAACCCATATATTTGTAATAGTCATTTATGTCATATGAGCGATATTCAGTAACTTTTTTATTTTCTTCATCCAATTTTATTTTAATAACTCTTGTAGATTTATTTTTTACACCATTATCATATAAGGTTATATATCCATCATCTGTAATTCTAGCATTATGCTGTCTTGAGAATTTTTGATTATCTGTTAAATTGAACTCATCACCCAATCCTCCTAGGGTCCAAATAATTTCTCCTGTTTTTCTATCTAATTTAATAACTTCATCTAAATTTCTAAATGAACAGATTAGATTTCCGTCTTTGGGGTCAATAGTCATAGAATTGAAATGTACATAGTCTAAGGATGTATCACTTTTTTCGCTAAAATTATTTTGTTCAACACTTTCTTCATATAGTTTTTCATGGTCAATACTTTCCCACTGCCATACAACTTTACCATCTTTTATTTCTTGTAGTACACTATTTACCACATAAGGTGAATTTCCTTTATTCAAGTTTGAAGGAATGTTTGTTGCCTTAGATTTTTGATAACTAGAAACGATATAGTGATTATCATTTATGTATATAAAGTCATGGTTTTCTAACTCAGTACCAGATTCTATGTTTTTATTTTTTTCCATAGTAATTTTATTTATTTCATTATAATTTTCATCTAATATAACAAGATATGTTGGTGAGTATCCAACAGAACTTATTCGTTTTGTTGAGTCTTTATCTTGAAGTAAATATCCATATCTAACTTTACCATCATCTGTAGTGATTTTTTTAAAATCAAAAGGATTTGATTCGACTTCCTTGTAAAAAACTATATTTCCTTTGTTATTTAATTTAAATACAAAATTATATTCTTCATTGTGTGTAGTAAGATAATAATCACCATCATAAGGGCTATTTGCAGTAACAGTATACTTTGGAAAATCTTTTGAAAGAGAATTTATGTAATAATTTCTATATGAATTCTCACCACTATACATTACAGATATTTTTATTTTAGAAGAGCTACTGATTTCTTTCAATTTAAAAGTTGATTTATCATTTACATTAATTTCTTTATCATCTATTTTGACACTGTTTACACTTTTAGAGTTTTTTATTGTTATACTATTTTGATTTGTTGAATTAAGTTGCTTTACGTTTTGACTATTAAAAATTCCCTCTTTAGATAGTGTTACATCATAACCATTTACAGTTATAGTAAGTGTTTTTTTCGACTTACTTTGAGATGCAAAGACTTGCTTTGCGAAAACACCAGAAACAAATAAAATACTACATAAAAATACTATCTTTAATAAATTTTTTCTTTTCATTCTTATCTCCTTTTCATATTAAGTTTTATATATTTTCATATTGATTTTATTATATAAATAAAAACATACTATGAATTTAATTATGCGTAACGTGAATTTTGATAGACAATTATATGAAAATTCATTCACACTGAAATAATTAAACAATAAATACGAAAATTAATGTTGTTTAGATTGAATAATTTTATAAAATAGCTAAGAAACAGAAAAAACCACCCATAAAAAATAAAAAAACCATTTCTATAACAAAAAAAACCACGAAAATATAAAAATATATGGATAGTTAAGTGCTTAACAAGTGAAAATTAAAATAAAAATTAAAAAAAATTTATCTATGAAAGTTGGCTAAAATCCTGCAATTGAACATTATTTCAAGGAAAACATTTTCTTCTATTTCACAAAAAAAGCCACTTTTTGGCACGGCATATGCTTTATATAAAGACAAGAAAAACAAGATATGAGATAAGAGCAATTAGGAGGTGCAAATATGGAGTTTATAAATTTTGTAAGTGATAAAGTTATAAACCTTAAAATGGATTGTAAAACAAAAGAAGATTTCTTTAAGGAAATACATAATAAAGTTTTTGAATTAGGCTTTGTAAAAGAAGAATTTGGAGAAAAAATACTAGGAAGAGAAAATGTATTTCCAACAGGTTTAAACTTAGGTGATTATGGAGTAGCTATACCACATACAGATGCAGAATATATTAAAGAACAATTTATAGCAGTCTGTACTTTTAATGAACCAGTAGTATTTAGTTCTATGGAAGACCAAGATGAAAAAGTACCTGTAAATTTAGCTTTCGTTTTGGGGCTTAATCAACCACACAGTCAATTGTCTGTATTAACAGAATTGATGGGGATTATGCAAAATAAAGAATTAGTTGAGAAGCTAATGGATTCTACTGATAAAGAAGAAGTTTTAAAGACAATAAAGTCTTTATAAAAAATAAAAGAATAAAAGATACTAACAACAAAAATAAGAAAATAAAAATTATTAGGAGGAAATAAAAATGAAAAAAATATTAGTAGCATGTGGAGCAGGAATAGCAACATCAACAGTAGTTTGTGATAAGGTAGAAAGATTAGTTAAAGAAAATAATATACAAGCAGAAGTTATACAATGCAAAATAGCTGAATGTGCAACAAAGCAAGATGGAGCAGATTTAATAGTATCAACAACTATATTACCAACAACTTATAATATACCAGCAATAAAAGCAACAGCATATATAACTGGAGTTAATACAGCAGCATTAGATAAAAAAATATTAGATGCTTTAAAATAATCCTATCATAAATAAATTGAAATCATATTAAAAAAACAGAAAAAGGAGGATTTATAAATGGATAAATTATTAGCAGTAGTACAGTACATTTTAAACATGGGACCAACAGTAATACTACCAATAACAATTGTAGTCTTAGGAATGATATTTAGAATTAAATTTACAAAAGCTTTAAAATCAGGTCTTACAATTGGTATAGGGTTTGTGGGTATAAACTTAGTTGTAAACCTATTAACTTCAACACTAGGGCCAGCAGCTCAAGGAATGGTTGAGAGATTTGGACTTAATTTAACAGTAATAGATGTTGGTTGGCCAACAACAGCATCAGCAACATGGGCTTCACCAGTTGCACCAATATTAATACCAGTTTGTTTATTAGTAAACTTACTATTATTATACTTCAATAAAACAAAGATATTAAACGTTGATATATGGAATTATTGGCACTTTATAGTAGCAGGTGCAGTTGGATATATAGTAACAGGAAGTTATATCTGGGCTATATTCTGTGCAATATTAATGGAATTATTAGTACTATTTATTGCAGAAAAAACAGCCAAGAATGTTCAGGAGTTTTATGATTTAGAAGGTATAGCATTACCAACTGGTTCAACAGCTTCATTTGCTCCACTTGGATATTTAGTAGGTAAATTTGTTGAAAAAATACCAGGAATAAATAAAATACAAGCAGACCCAGATTCTATACAAAAAAAATTCGGTATATTTGGTGAACCAATGATGATGGGTATTATACTAGGGATAATACTTGGAGCTCTTGCTGGATACGATGTAGCAGGAATATTCAATGTAGGTATATCAATGGGTGCAGTAATGTTACTTATGCCTAGAATGGTTAGAATATTAATGGAAGGTTTAATTCCAATTTCAGAATCAATAAGAGATTTCTTACAAGCAAAATATGGAGATAGAGAACTTTATATAGGGCTAGATGCAGCAGTAGCAACTGGACATCCAGCAGTTATATCAACAGCTCTTATACTTGTTCCTATAACTCTATTCTTAGCAGTTATATTACCAGGAAATAAAGTTTTACCATTTGGTGACTTAGCAACAATACCATTCTATATGGCATTTATAGTATGTTTTAGAAAAGGTAATATAGTTCAATCAGTTATAACAGGAACTATAGTAATAGCTATATCACTTTATATGGCTACAAATTTTGCAGATGTTCATACGCAATTATTACAACAAGCAAATATGATGCCAGAAGGAACAACAATGGTTACAAGTATAGATACAGGTGGTAACTTACTAAAATGGGGAATATTGAAATTATCTCAATTAGTTTCTTCACTTGGAATATTCTAATATTTAGTTAATAGAGATTACTCTTTTTTAGTAAAGTATGCGAAAATTTAACATTTAGCAGCTACTAGAAAAGAGTAATATTTTTTATAAATTTTTAAAAAATACAAAATACAAAAGGAGGAGATTTATCGTGAAAGCAGCAGTATTACATGGCACAAATGATATGAGATTTGAAGATATAGAAATAAAACCATGTGAAAGTGATGAAGTAAAAATAAAAGTTATGGCAGCAGGAATATGTGGGTCAGATCCTCCAAGAGTATTAAAACATTGGAAATATCCAGTTCCAGCTATACCAGGACATGAATTTTCTGGAGTAATTGCAGAAGTTGGTAAGGATGTAAAAAATGTAAAAGTTGGAGATAGAGTAGTTGCGATTCCTTTTATACCTTGCAATGAGTGTGAATATTGTAAGAGAGGGTTATTTTCATTATGTGATGACCATGGTATGTTAGGAGCTAAAACTTTTGGAGCTTTTGCAGAATATGCAAATATAAAAGCTACAAATGTTTTACCAATAGGAGACATGGATTTTGAAGATGCCGCTATGATAGAACCACTTGCAGTTGCTATGCATGGAGTACTTAATATAGGTATCCAAGTTGGAGATACTGTAGCTGTAATGGGTAGTGGAACAATGGGTCAACTAGTAATACAAGGACTTAAGATAGCAGGAGCTGGAACAATTATAGCAGTTGATATATCTGATAATAAATTAAGAGAATCAAAAGAATTAGGTGCTGATATAATAATTAATGCTAAAGATGTAAACCCAGTAGAAAAAATAAAAGAACTTACTGGTGGAAAAGGTGTTGATATAGCACTTGAATGTGCAGGCTCTAAAATAACTCAAGAACAATGTTTACTTATAACTAAAAAGAAAAGTAAAATAGGATTTTTAGGAATAGCATATTCAGATATAACTTTATCTGAAGAAGCATTTGAAAATATATTTAGAAAAGAACTAGAGTTAAAAGGTTTCTGGAATTCTTATTCTGCACCATTCCCAGGACAAGAGTGGACTAAAGGAATCACTCTAGTTAATGAAGGAAAAATAAAATTAAAAGAAATGGTATCTCATAGATTTTCACTTGAAGATACTTATAAAGCATTTGAAATGATAAGAGATAGAAAAGAAGAATTTAATAAGATATTAATTTTACCACAAGGGGTTGAAAAATAAATGAAGGCAGTAGTTAAAACTAAACCAGGTTATGATAATGTAGAAGTATTAGAGGTAGAAGAGCCAAAAGCTACAGGAGATAAAGTTAAAATAAAAGTAGAATACAGTGGTATATGTGGTTCAGATATACATTCATTTAAAGGAGAATATGCAAATATAAAAGCTCCAGTAACTTTAGGTCATGAATTTTCTGGAATTGTCGTAGAAATTGGTGAAGATGTTAAAAATATAAAAGTAGGAGATAGAGTTACATCAGAAACTACTTTTGCAACTTGTGAAAAATGTATATATTGTGCAACTAAAGACTACAATTTATGCCCAACTAGAAAAGGTATTGGTACTCAAGCAGATGGAAGTTTTGCTGAATATGTATTATCAAGAGAGGAAAGCATACATGTACTTCCTGAAAATGTATCTTTATTATCAGCAGCTCTTACAGAGCCACTAGCTTGTTGTGTTCATGCAGCTCTTGAAAAAACTACTATAGAAAGTGATGATACAGTATTAATAATAGGACCAGGACCAATAGGTTTACTATTAGCTCAAGTTGTTAAATCTCAAGGTGCTACAGTTATAATGTCTGGTGTTACAAAAGATAAAGAAAGATTAGAAATAGCTAAAAATCTTGGAGTAGATAGAACTGTAAACGTAATGGAAGAAAGTCTAGCAGATGTAGTAAATGAAATGACTGATGGAAATGGAGTAAATAAAGGATTTGATTGTTCTGGATTTATGCCAGCAGTTAATGAAGCTTTAAGATTACTTAGAAAGAAAGGAACTTTCGTACAAGTTGGGATATTTGCCAAAAAACTAAATGAAATGGATCAAGAAGCAATAATTCAAAGAGAGTTACAATATATTGGAAGTAGATCACAAAAACCAAGTTCTTGGATTATAGCATTAGATTTAATGGCTAGTGGAAAAGTAAATACAGAAGCATTAGTTACAAGAACTGTTGGTTTAGACGAATTTAAAGAGGGTATTACAGCCTTAATGAACGGAGAAGAAATAAAAGTTGCAGTAAAATCTTAAAAAAACATTTGTATTATTTTAAAAAAAATTGTAAAATCTACTGTAGGATAAGAAAATGTAAGGTCTTAAAAAATAACAGGAGGAAAAAAGTATGAGCACTCTTAGAGATCATTCTAATAATATTAGAAAAAACATAATAAAAATGGTTGCAGAAGCTAAAAGCGGGCATCCAGGTGGTTCATTATCAATAGCTGACATGTTAACAGTGTTATATTTTGATAAAATGAACATATGTGTAGAAAATCCAAAAATGGATGATAGAGATAGATTTGTTCTATCAAAAGGTCATGCAGCACCAGCTTTATATGCTACATTAGCAGAAAAAGGATTTTTCCCAGAAGAAGAATTATTGACACTTAGAAAGTTTGGTTCTAAGTTACAAGGACATCCAGACATGAAAAAAGTAGCAGGAGTAGATATGTCTACTGGTTCTCTTGGACAAGGTTTATCTGCTGCAAATGGTATGGCACTAGCTGGAAAATTAGATAATAAAGACTATACAGTGTATACTATATTAGGTGATGGAGAAATCCAAGAAGGTCAAATATGGGAAGCTGCAATGACAGCATCACATTATAAATTAGACAACTTAATTGCATTTGTTGACTTAAATGGATTACAAATAGATGGTTCTAATGAAGAGGTAATGAATGTTAGTCCAGTAGATGACAAATTTAAATCTTTTGGATGGAATGTAATAGTAATAAATGGACATTGTTTTGATGAAATAGGAAATGCAATAGATGAAGCTAAAAAAGTTACAGGAAAACCAACAGTAATAATAGCTAAAACTGTAAAAGGTAAGGGTGTTTCATTTATGGAAAATAATGCTGCATGGCATGGAACAGCTCCAAATGCAGAACAAGCAGAACAAGCATTGAAAGATTTAGAAGGAGGTCTATAGGAATGGGAATAGCAACTAGAGAAGCTTACGGACAAGTGTTAAAAGAACTTGCAGAAAATAAAGATATAGTAGTATTGGATGCAGACTTAGGAAAAGCTACAAAAAGTATATCATTTAAAGAAGTTGCTCCAGATAGATTTTTTGATATGGGGATAGCAGAAGGTGACATGATTGGTACAGCAGCAGGTCTTGCTACTTGTGGAAAAATACCTTTTGCAAGTACTTTTGCAATATTTGCAGCAGGAAGAGGCTATGAGCAAATAAGAAACTCTGTAGCATATCCAAACTTAAATGTTAAAATAGCAGCTACTCATGCAGGAGTAACAGTAGGAGAAGATGGAGGAAGCCATCAAGCTATAGAAGATATATCTTTAATGAGAGGTATACCAAATATGGTTGTGTTAAATCCAGCAGATGCTTTAGAAGCAAGACAAGCAATATTTGCATCTATTGATTATAATGGACCTGTATATATAAGACTAGGTAGAGCTGCAACTCCAGATGTAAACAGTGAAAACTATAAATTTGAAATAGGAAAAGGAACTGTTTTAAGAGAAGGTTCTGATATAACAGTGATAGCTACAGGAATAATGGTAGCAAAAGCATTAGAAGCAGCAGAAGAACTTGCTAAAGAAGGTATAAATGTAGAAGTTGTTAATATATCTACAATAAAACCTTTAGATGAAACATTAATAAAAGAAAGTGCTAAGAAAACTGGAAAAGTAGTTACAGCAGAAGAGCATAGTATAATTGGTGGTTTAGGTTCAGCTGTATGTGAAGCTTTAGCAGAAACTAAAGATGTAGTAGTTAGAAGAATTGGTGTTAAGGATGTATTTGGTCAATCAGGTACACCAGCAGACTTATTAAAACATTATGGATTAACTACTGAAGATATAGTAAAAAATATAAAAGAATTATTATAGATGTAAATATCATTGAATAATAAATTGGTTTGATATAAATCAATTAAAGCTGTCTTAAAAATAGAAAGAAATTTCTACAATGGGACAGCTTTATTTTTACGATAATTATAAAATTTTATATAAAGAGGGGTGCTTTTTAATGAAAATATCTATTGGATGTGACCATGGTGGTTACGAGTTAAAGGAATTTATAAAAGAAAACTTAATAAATAAAGGTATAGAAGTTGAAGATGTAGGAACAACTTCAAAAGAAAGTGTAGATTTTCCAATATATGCAAAAAAAGTAAGTCAAAATGTTCAAAGTAAAAAATCAGATTTAGGTATACTTTGTTGTGGTACAGGAATAGGCATGTCTATTGCTGCAAATAAATTTAAAGGAATTAGAGCAGCAGTTGTGTCAGATTGTTTTTCAGCTAAAGCCACGAGAGAACACAATAATACAAATGTACTTTGTTTAGGGGAAAGAGTTATTGGAAAAGGATTAGCAATGAGAATTGTTGAAGAATGGTTAAATTCAAGTTATAATGGAGAAAGACATACAAGAAGATTACAAATGATTGATGATATAGAAAATGAAAACTTATAAATAATGAAAATTTATATCTAAGGAGGAGAGTTATGTCTATTATTTGTGCTTCAATAATGTGTGCAGACCAAATGAATTTAAAAAAAGAACTAGAATCTCTTGAAGAAGCTGATGTAAAATTGCTTCACTGTGATGTTATGGATGGAATATTTGTCAAAAACTTAGCTATGGGACCAGAACTATTAAAATCAATAAGTGAAAATACAACTATACCTTTAGATATTCATTTAGCTACAGAAACTCCAAATAAGTATATTGATATGATGTCTTATATAAAACCAAAGTATATTTCTTTTCATGTGGAATCAAGCACAGATGTAAAAGCTGATATACAAAAGTTGAGAGAATATGGAATAGGGCCAGTATTAGCGATAAGTCCTCAAACTAGTGTAGATAAAATAGAAGAATATATAGGTTTAGTTGAGGGTATCTTAGTAATGACAGTAAATCCAGGATTTGCAGGTCAAAAATTTAATCTATCTGTTTTAGATAAGTTAGATAAGCTTACGGAGATATTAAAAGATTATGATAATCCTCCATTTATAGAAGTTGATGGAAATATAAATAAAGAGACCATTAGACTTATGAGTGGCAAAAAAGTCGATATATATGTTGTAGGTACTTCAGCTTTATTTAATGATAAGCCTCCAATTTCATATAAAGAGAAGATAAAAGAATTAAAAGAAAGTATAAAATAGTTAATAATAAAATTATAAAATATGCATATTTAAATAATGTAAACTTTAAATAAGTTAGGAATTTTATAATCTTTAATAAAAATTTTAATTGAGTAAGGAGAATGTTTATGGGTGACATATACAAGCTGCAAAATGGAACAGATATTAGAGGAATAGCATATAAAAATGATTCTAAGGAAGTTAATTTAACTGTAGAAGAAGTAAAAAAAATAGCTAAAGCATTTCATATTTGGTTAAAAGAAAAAACTAAAAAAGATAAAGTAACTGTTGCAATAGGAACTGATTCTAGAATAACAGGGAGTCAATTTAGAAATACTGTTATTGAAACTTTGATTAATGATAATTGTGATGTAATTGATTGTGAGATTGCTACAACACCAGCAATGTTTATGACAACTATCATGGATGGATACCACTCTGATGGCTCAATTATGATTACAGCTAGCCATTTACCTTATTACTATAATGGGTTAAAGTTTTTTACAGAAAATGGTGGTCTAGAAAAAACAGATATAAAAGAAATGTTAGATATAGCTGTTAAAAATGATAGTGTACAGTCTGAAGGAGTAGACAAAAAAGGAACAGCTGTAGTAAAAAATTTAATAGAAGATTATTCTAATTTATTGATAGATAAAATTAGAACAGGTGTAAATTCAAGTAAAAACTATGAAAAGCCTTTTTCTGGACTTAAAATACTAGTTGATGCAGGAAATGGAGCTGGAGGGTTCTTTGCTGAAAAAGTTTTACACATACTGGGAGCAGATACAACAGGTAGTCAGTTTTTGAACCCAGACGGTATGTTTCCAAATCATATACCAAATCCTGAGAATAAAGAAGCAATGGAAAGCATCTGTAAAGCCGTATTAGATAATAAGAGTGATTTAGGAATAATATTTGATACAGATGTAGATAGAGCTGCTATTGTAGGTAAAAATGGGAAACCAATAAATAAAAATGCTCTTATAGCTGTTATATCATCAATAATATTAGAAGAACATCCAAATACAGCCATAGTAACTGATTCTATTACTTCAGAAGGTCTTGCTAAATTCATAAGTGAATTAGGAGGAAGACATCATAGATTTAAAAGAGGATATAAAAATGTAATAAATGAAGCTATAAGATTAAATAGTGAAGATGAAGAGTGCCATTTAGCTATAGAGACATCTGGACATGCTGCTCTAAAAGAAAATTATTTTTTAGACGATGGAGCATATTTAATAGCTAAAATTTTAATAAAAGTTGCAAAACTGTCTTTAGAGGGAAAAACTATAGAAGAATTGATAGAAAACCTTGAAGAAGCAAAGGAAGAAAAAGAAGTTAGAATAGGAATCAATAAAGAAGATTTTAGACCATATGCAGAAGGTATACTAAAAGAATTAGATTCTCATGTTAATAATGTTGATGGATGGTCTGTTGCACCAAATAACTTTGAAGGTATAAGAGTCAATTGTAATGAAGCAAATGGAGATGGTTGGTTTTTACTTAGAATATCATTACATGAGCCATTGTTAGCTTTAAATATTGAATCAAATAAAGTTGGTGGAGCAGAAGAAATTTACTCTGAATTAAAACTTTTCCTAGAAAAATATGACTTAAAAGGTCTTTAGTGTTAATAAAAAACATATACTATATTAAAGAATGGATGTAAATTTATACCTAAGATTACAAATATTACAAAATTGTAATCTTAGGTAACAGAGATGTAACTGATTATGGAAACTCTATGTGATATTATAAATACAGAGAGATGAAATACATGATGATTTATAGAGAAATATAATTTAAAATGTATTAATATCGCACTAAAAGGTATAATCAAATAAATATGTAAATATAAACCCCAACATTTAGAAAGAGACCTCCAAGGAGGTTTTTTTCTTGTTTACTTCTAAAAAAGCATAAAAAATATATTATGTATAGATATAAATTTTTTTCTTTAAACAAATACACAATGTCATGATATAATAACTTTATTAGAACGATAAGGGGATAATAATATTATGTTTAAGAACAAATATGTTGAACGTGTTGAGCAGTTTATAAATGCATATTTTGTAGATAGGGATGTGAAAAAATGTATGTCTTTTTTTCACAAAAATATATGTTGGATTGGTACTGGAAAGTTTGAGGTAGGGAATAGTATTGAAGAGGTAGAGTATTTATTAGAAGAGTATGTAAAACAATCACCAGATAGTTTTATTTTAGAAAAGTTATGGCTAGATAGTAAAGAATATTCAAAAAATTCACATACTGTATTTGGAGAGTATCTAGTTTGTAAGAAAACTAAAAAAGGCTATAATTTTCAAGTAGAAATAAGAATAACATACTTATGTGTTGAATATGAGGGAGAAATACTAATAAGTAGTGTTCATAATTCTGTTGCAAATGATTTACAAAAAATAGGTGAGTATTTTCCTATAAGTTTAATGGAAGCTGAAAATAATAGACTAGAGGCCATTATTAATGAAAAAACAAAAGAAATAGAAGAGCAAAGAGTTATGTTGTTAGAGGCAAACAGAAAACTTCAGCAACTGGCTATTACGGATGAATTAACTGGTTTATTAAATCAAAGAGCCATTATGGGAAATATAAAATATACTGTTAAAGATAATTCTAAAAATTATGCAATAATGATAATCGACATAGATAATTTTAAACATGTAAATGATAATTATGGGCATCTAGTGGGAGATGAGGTTATAAGAGTGATGGCTTACATCATTCAATCATTTAAAGATTACTATCTATTTGCTGGTAGATATGGTGGAGATGAATTTATTGTTTTGACAGAAAATATAGAAAAAGCAATTCATATTGAATCTAAAGTTCATAATAGTCTACTTAAATATAATTTTAAAGAACTTCAATATAAAATAACTGTAAGCATTGGAATTTCTGAATGGATAGACTTTGATTCCTTTGAAGCATTTTTAAGCGAGGCAGATAAAAAATTATATAAAGCTAAAAAATCAGGAAAAAATAAGACTATATATTAGAGCAAGTATATAAAAATAAGTATATATGTATATTAAAAATAGTTTTATGATTTTAATAAGGTTGTAAATTACAAGTTAACTATTTATAGCATGTAATTTAAAATAAAAATTATTTTGCAATTTACAACCTTATATATTTAATATTAATTAATTTTTTTAAAAGCAAGGGTTACCTTAAATAAATCAGCATCTATAATTATTTCCATAGTTGCATTTTGTAATTCAATTATATTTTGAGAAATTGATAAGCCCAGACCAGAGCCATCTGTATTTCTGGATATATCACCTCTTCTAAATCTTTCTATTAATTCTTCTGGTTTTAGATTTAATTTATCATTTGAAATATTTTTAAAGGTTACTATTATATTTTCATCTTTTATAAACATATCTATGTAAACTCTAGTATTTTTCATAGAATATTTTAGTATATTACCAATTAGGTTTTCAAAGACCCTCCAAGTCTTTTTTCCATCTATCATAGTAAATACAGAGTCTTCTGGTGTTTCTATTATAAAATCTAAATTACTGTTTTGAATTTTATCTTCAAGTTCTACTATACTTTGAATTAAGAGTTCTTTTATATCAGTCTTTGTTATATTAAATTCAACATCACCACTACTAAGTTTAGAAGCTTCGAATATATCTTCTATCAATAATTTTAATCTTTGTGATTTTTTATGTAAAATATTTATATAGTCGTTTATAGTTTCTTTATCAAGGTCGTTATTTTTTAACATATCTACATAACTTAGTATAGATGTAAGTGGAGTCTTTAAGTCATGAGATACATTTGTTATAAGCTCAGTTTTCATTCTTTCACTTTTTATATTAGCATCTACAGCAGCTTCAAGACCATCTGTTATATTATTTATGCTTTTAGATAAAGCAGATATTTCATCATCTCCTATCACTTCCAACTTATATTTTAGATTTCCATTTTCAATGTTTTTTATATTTTTTGAGATATTATTTATGTAATTAAACTTAGTAGATAAAAAGTTGTATATATAAGAACAAGCAATTATACTTACAAGTGTAAATAAAACCTCTATAACTATAGCATTAGCGTAATATATACGCATAAATAATACTAAAGCTATGTACTGAATAACTGCTTGTATAACTATAGAGATTAAAAATGCTATAGCTAGTTTCTTATTTATAGTTTTTCTATTATATCTGCTAACAAGATCTGAAAAGAATCTACATGTTATAGACATATCTTTTGGATTGTAGCCACCATGCTTTATGTTTTCATATATTATATAAATTACAGATAGAATAATAAAATTAAATACAATTAAATTTGTATTGTAGAACATTTTAGTGTTTGTAAATATGTAAAATCGTAATGTTAAAAGTATTAAAATTAATATAAGTGTAAACTCAATCTTTACATTGGAAAAGAAAGTGATAATGTTTTCTAAGAATTTAACTTTATTTTGGTTATTTTTTTTATAGAATATAAAAAATAATATAGCCAATATACAACTTAATAATGCAATACCTTCACAAATAAATTTCAAATTTGTTTTTGATAAATACAAAGGAGGCCCAAAGTAGTAAAAGCAAGGTATAGCTACCTCATTGTATAAATATTTAAATTCATTAATATCAATAAAGTTATTATTTAAATCGTATATTGTCTCAAATAATATAGAAAGCGATAGAAATAATAGTAATAATAAAATAAATTTTGCTCTTGAATCATTAATAATTAAGTTTTTCAATTTTGTAACCAATACCCCACACCACCTTTAAATATTTTGGTTCTTTTGAATTTACTTCAATCTTTTCTCTAATTCTTCTAATATGAACAGCAACAGTTCTTTCGCAGCTATAAGCATCTTCGTTCCAAACTTTTTCATAAATCTCATGAGAAGAGAATATTTTTCCTTTTCGTGATAGGAGAAGAACAAGTATTTTATACTCAAGAGGTGTCATTTTAACTTCTTCACCATCTAAAGAAACTATTTTTGTATCTGTATTTAGCTCAAGACCTCCACTTTTTAAAATATAATTAGTATCATTTGAATTGTTTGTATTACTAAAATCTCCTAAGTTTATATATCTTCTAAGCTGAGATTTTACTCGTGCAGTAAGTTCGAGTGGATTAAATGGTTTAGTTATGTAATCATCAGCACCCATATTAAGGCCTATAATTTTGTCCATATCCTGTGATTTTGCAGATAAAAGTATTATAGGAATATTCTTTTTTTCTCTTATCTTGAGAGTAGTCTTAAGACCATCTAAATTGGGCATCATTACATCCATTATTATTAATTTAATATCATTTTCAATTAATATGTCCAAAGCTTCTAACCCATCATATGCTTTTAAAACGTTAAGATTATCAGGTTTTAAATAGAATTCTATAGCATCTACTATTTCCCTATCATCATCTACAACCAATATATTTTGATTCACTTCATTAATCCCCCTCGAAATTTTATTTTTAATCAATTTTTATTTTATACTAAAAATTGGTTTCAGAAAACAGTAAGTATATAAATTGACTAGCTCTAAAAATATATTAACAAATATAAATAACAAAGGAATTTCATAATTATTAAGAATTTATAACAAATATTTATTTTAAAATAAATATTTGTTATAAATTAGGAGTGTGGAGTATAGCAGGAACATTTTTATCACTTAATAATTTATCAAAAGATTTGTGGTCAGATTTATAACCAATACCCTCTCTACATTCTGATTCATCAATAAGTTTATATTGTTCACATGCATTTTTAACTTTTTCATAGTCCTCAATAGAATGAGCTTTATAAACTATCTTGTTGTTAAAACTTATTTCATGAGCAAACTTAGGTTTTACAAAGTATTTGGCATCTTTGATTTGACCAGAGTTATATAGACCTTGAATAACAGAGCCATTTTTTATGTGTTGTAAATGGTCATCTAACTTGTAAGTATGTGCTATATGGGTTACACTTTTAAATTTTTTTTCAAAAGTAATTGCAATTTCTTCCATAGAGTTAAAATTAGTAGTACCATTTACATTTTTTTCTGGTAAGATTATTATGTTTTCTCTTTTTACTCCTAGATTATTAAGAGAAGCTAAGAACTCTCTATTTCTGTATTCTGATTTTTGGCTATCTGTAAGAGTTTCATATTTTTTATATCTATCAAAAACAGATATACCACATCCAGTAGATACTAAAACCACAAATACATTATTTTGTCCTCTTTCTTTTACAGCATTTACAATAGCACTACCAGCCCACAATACCTCATCATCTTGATGTTGAACATAGAAAACAACATAATCTTTAAACTTTCTATTACTATAATTAACATAGCTATTAAAACCTGTTAAAATCAAGCATAAAACTAAAATGATAGATAAAATTCCATACTTATTTATAGTAAACTTCTTGTTTTTAAGAGTCATTTAATCATCTCCTGAAAAGCTGTCTTACTTATATTATCAATCAAAGCATTAAAAATTATTTCTTAAAAATCAAAAAATATAGAGTAGATTAATGGAATAAAATTTTTTGTTAACTAAACTAAAAATTAAAAAAATTTATATAGAAGTAAGAAAAAAGAAGGGGTGGTTTATTGGAATAAACTTATAAATAAGCTAAATATCTACTTGACGTTTTATGAATTATTGAATCTAAGCGTACGTGGCACAAAGACTATTTTTTCATTGCTTTCATTTAGTGAGGTATTAAGTATTTAAACTAAATTCAAAGGCGTAAATTTGGTATTATTAACGCCTTTGAAAATTTAGATACTGTTATTAATTTGGTTTGTTTATATTACTTTATATAGTATACTAGTAAAATAGTATTAACCTTAATTACACAACGATTTTAATTGTGCTTTTAAGAATAATGTTATATTTTTAAATATAGTTCTTTCATCAAGATCATTTACATATATATCTTCAATACATGAATCTACAATAAATTCCTCACATAAATCCACTTCTATGTCTAACTTAGGATTATATCTGTAACCATTTATTGTAACTACTGGTCTTCCAGGTGGTGAAATAACTATTCCTTCTTCATATGTCAAGCATTCAAATTTGGCATATGGAATTATATATGCTAAAAATGGTACTTCATAATGTGCAGAATGAACTGATTGTTCATCTACTAGAGCAGTATATACTATTTTCTGTTTTAATAAACCATTTACTATTAGTTTTCTTCCATTTAAGCATGTTCCTTCAGCATTTTGTAGTATTGCAAATGCACTAGTCTTGTCACAATCGATTGGTATTCTACTTAAACTTTCAACAAGTATAATTAATATACCATTTTCTCCAATTAATATCTCAAATGAAGGTGTAATGATATTATTAATTATTGTTTGTAAAGTTGTTATTAATATTTCTATTAATGGTCCTTCAAGTGTACTAACTGTTTCAAATATATCATTGATAACAATTTGTATAGATTTTAGTAATCTTATTAAATCGTCTGTTCTGCATATTATAGAATTAAGAGATTCGCATACTATTCTTGCTATATCAGTTTGAATTGTATTTAACAAATTATCAATATCAAATAAAATAGAATTCACAGATGGTTGAACTAAATCTAGTAATCTTTGTAACTTAGCTAATAAAGGATTTATAATCTCACCTAATCCAGGTATTAAAGGTATAGCATCCTTAATTGTTGATATTAAATCATTTATTCCACCAATCAATGTATTAATTGTTGTCTGTATATTTGTTGCTAGAAACGCATCTAATATAGCTTCTATTTTATTCAATATATCCAAGCTAATATATAAATTATATGATTTATATGCAAATGGAGTTTCTATAAGTTTTACTGAAGTAATTGTTGCACTTGCATAAACTTGATCTATATTTTCTATATCAGGTTTTAATCTTGGGATGGGAAGTATCTCAGGAATTGAAATCTCTGTCCAATTTAAGTTTTCTTTTTTACATCCATTCATATTTAATTTTGATACATCACATATACCTAAAGTTTTGATATTAAAGTCACATTCACAAGTTTTTTTATTACATCCCATTTTTATTCCTCCTCATTTTATTTAAATTACTTAACATATTTTTGATGCCTTTATAAAAATAGTTGTATTTTTAAAGACACTTCTTTCTGATAATACACATGCATATATGTCCTCTATATATGCTGTTATTTTAAATTGTTGGTATAGTGGTGTATTTTTCTCTATTATTATAAATACTGAAAATGGTATATTAAAATCTGCAGAATGAACTGATTGTTCACCTAGTGCTGCTGTATAGATTATTTTTTGTCTTAGTAGTCCCTCTATTATTAGTTTTTTTCCTGTCAAATTTGTACATTCTCCATTTGGTATAGTTTCTCCTGGGATATAGTATCCATTACATGAGCTGTATCCGTTTACTAAAGGTGTTTTTATTACTCTTTGAGATATTATATCTACACAAGAATGTACTTCAACTATATCTTCTATATTTGGCTTTTGTGATGGTATATCTACTGTTTCTGATACAAAAAACTCTGTCCATTTGTTTTTATCTTCAGGACAGGGGCATTGCAAAACTTTTTCTATTTTTGATTCTGGATAGACACCAACAATATTTAATATCTTATCATCGCAACAGCATTTATCATGGAATTGATAAGATGTGCCATTTGTATAATTAGAATTTAACATTTCCTCTACTCCTTATTTTTATAATTTTATAATGTATTTCTTGGTATTGCATATAATAATAATGTTGTATATTTCGAGATAGTTCTTGCATCTAATAGGCTTACAGACAAATCTTCTATACACGCATTTACTTGATAGTCTACATCAAGTGAGTCTAATTTCATTGATTTTGTGCCCTTATTAAAAGTAATTTTCTGTGGTATAACTATATAGCTTGAAAATGGTACATAAAAATGTGCAGAATGAACTGATTGAGATCTTTCATCAGCTGTATAAGATATTTTTTGACACAATTCACCCTCAACAATAATTTTTCTTCCTGTAGAGATTTTTCCTTCTAAGTTTGGTATAAAATCACAATTAGCATCTAAAGGTGATACAGGTGTCTTTACTACTTTTGTTCTCAATATATTCACTGATACATTAACTGAATTTATCTGTTCAATATCTGGTTTTTGTATTGGGATACTTAATGTTTCTGGTATATACATCTGAAACCAATAAGGATATTGACTTATAACCTGTGTAACATCGTCTATGTCACATAAACCGCTTACATCAATTAAATCCATATTACAAGCACATGCATTACTATTCATATTTATCTCTCCTTATATAATTTATTGAAAGTTTTTACCTCTCAATATAATTTATTTAAATTTCGACTTTTTGTTACATGTTTTTAAGATTTTTTATTTTTTTAGCCTTTTTATAACAATATATGATTTTATATCATATATAAAATGTATATAGAAACTTTAATCTCTATATAATTATAAAATTAAGGAGATATTTATATGAATGAAAGTATTTTAAAAACTGGAATTACACCCTTAGAAGACTATCCAGATAACAAATGTATGAAATACTATAAAGAATTTATAGAAGATGATATACTATGTGTTCCAACACAAAAACCAGATATAGAATGTATTAATGAAGTAAGTGTAAAGATATGCATAGAAGATAAGGAGATTATTAACACTATACTAGGGCCAAAATTAGTTATAAAAGGATTTAAAAATATTAAGGTTATATATACAGGAGATAATTGTCAGCAGTCTCTTCATTCTGCACATTGGAGTATACCATTTTGTCAATTTATCTTGCTAAAAGATTTGAGGTATGATAAGTGTGATAATATTATAGAAACTATTTTTGTTGGAATAGAGAATATTTGTGTAAAACACTTTGATTGTAGAATGATTGATTTATCACTATTATTTATAATTTGTCCACAACTTCGTAATTGTAATAATTGTAAATGCTGTAGAAGTTATTGTATGCATAATCCAAATTTATGCTATTATGATAATGATGACTGTTCAGATAGTTGTAATAATGTTACACAATGTAAATATAGTCTTAGTGATAAATATAATAGTAAAATTAGATACAAATAAATATTTAAATAAGAGACAATAGGTATATTTACATATATTTATTGTCTTTTTATTAAATTAAAGTCAGTTTCTATAAGAGAAAATTTAACAATTACTATAAATAGATATATAATAAATTAATATAATATAGTATTATTAAACTTATAATTGTTACTATTTGAGTTAAAATATTGGAAAAAATTATATATCAGTAAATTTAAGATAATAAAAAAAGACCTCAATTACATATAAAAATAAGGTCTTTTTATAGATTTCAAAAAAGTAAAAATATTATAGATTTTTACTTATACAAAAGAAGCTATCTCTTTTAGATTTTTAAACCTATTGAAGTAACTTCTTCTGTATTATAGTTTGTATATTATTATAAAATATTTCAAATAGCTAAAAAGTCATATTATTTGTATTATTCTATATATTTAGCTATCAAAATATATTAGATAAAAATAACAAGTTCTATTATAGTTAATAGAGCTTTTGAAAGATTTTATTTTGTATAAAAATAAGATTTTTAGTAGTTTCTATTACATTTACATTTTTTTGTATAGCATTGTTTTTTGTACTTATCAAAGCATTCTTGTATATCATCTTCATAATTGTTTATATAAGATGAGTTTTCATGATAAATATTACAATAGTCACAGCCGTGATGTTCATCATGTTTACATTTTTTTGAACCACATTTTATAAATGCAATGGCTAATTTAATTAGTTCATCAATTAACTCTTCTATTTCATCCAATTCTTTTTCTAAATCACAAATTAGACAATCGCAGAAAGAAGATCTTACATCTTTTTCATCATTGCATGAAATGCAATCACTACAGAATATTAACAGTATAATTATTTTAGCTATAATAGATATTATTAAAAGTATAATTTGTACCAATAAGCAAAATAATTTTCCTACTAAAAATTCACAGTTATCATTACAACTTATTTGTCTTATAGCTTCAGCTAAACACTCAGACAATCTAAAAGCTCTTTTTAATTCTTCTCTAAGTTTGCAGTTTTTTACATAATTAGAATCTATTAGAGATTCTAATTCTTCGGAAAGTTCATTTAATATGCCATTATCTAAATTGAAACTTAAATCTTTCTGAAAATCTAATTTAACTTTTGCATCATATAAATCATAACTTTCGCCAACTAAAAAATATTTTATTATTCTCCATATTTGACAAGGTGTTAAATAAACTCTTGTATTTGCATCTAAATATTTCTCCTCTGTTAATCCAATTACTAATTTCATTAAATCACTAGAATATGATTCTAAATTATTTTTATAATATTCTAAACTCTTTGTATTATCCACTCTTTACCACTCCTATATATATATTAGGATAAATTCAATATCCTAATATATATATATGACTTGAGTACCTTTATGATACAAATAAAAACAAAATTTTACATTAATATATATAAAAATGCTATTTCCAATTGAATTATATAATTTTTTTATATTTTGTGTAAATATATGAATAAACATGTGAAAGAACTTTTATGCAATAGAGGTATAATAACTAAATTTAAGCATCCCTTAGATATAGATAAATTTATAAATTGTAATGGTGATAAATAATAATTTTGTTGTAAATGAAAATGATGTATAGAAGGCATTAACTAATATTATAGAAGTATTAGATTCTAAAAATAAAGAAATTAGGGTAAATACAAATATAAATATATTAAAAGTCTAACTTATTTCAGACTTGAATAGAAACAAAGTTATGTACGAAATGAAGGCAAACAGCAGTCCATGTGTTCTTTGATTTCGTACTTAAATAAAATCTCAAAATTATATCATGTTTTAATAAAAAATAAAACTGTGAATGCTAGAAATATATTTTAATTAATTTTTTAACAGAATAGTATTTAAAAGTAGATAAAACTAAAAAGGGTTTTCTAGAAAATAAGGTCTATTTAATTATACTTACTTACCAATACCATCACTTGATGCAAACAAGATTCTACTATATTTTCTCCGTATTCTAGTATAAAATCATCTAACTGTGTATCTATAAAATCACAATAATCATATGAACTACCAATATAAGCAGTTAACATATGTGTACATCTATCCATTTTATCTCTAAACATATATTATTATCCCCCTAAAAAACTTTCATAAAAACAAAAAGAAAAATATCTTTTTGGCAACTGGCTGACATAACTTATAATATACTTTACAAGTCTTAGTCCCTATAGCTTTGCGTCACTAAATTTCTCTAGTTTTGCCGATTTAGTTTTATTCTACAACTACAATAATACAACAGAATTAGTTATTATTCAACATGATTGTTTGAAAATTGGATAAATTTATAAATATGAACGTCATTTTACTTAAAAAAAACATACTAAATATATAGATTTTATGGTAAAAATTACCTGTATCAATTATGATTAGAAGCTTCTATTATTAATTTGAACTAGACAGAATTTGAGGGAGTGACAAAATGTGGAAGAAGAAATATTAATAGAACAGTTAGTAAGAGCAGAATTTGTGGTAATGTGCTATCTATGGGAAAAAGATTCTTTGATATCTAAAAAAGAAATAATAAGAGATATAAAGCAGATATATGGATGGCATAAGAGTACAATAAAAATAATATTAAAAGGATTAATTTGTAAGGATTTTTTAGCTAGAGATATTATAAGATTTCAATCGCATTATAAAATAATAATAACTAGTGAAGAGTATGATACTTTCAAGAAAAAAGTATTAAAATCTACTAAAAACAGAAAAATTATACGTTCTCTTACGACTACACATAAGTCCATAAGTAAAGAAAAACTATATTATTTAGAAGAGTATTATAGGAATTTTGAAGAATGACTTGGAATAAATTGCAAAAATATTTATATAAATTCTCTTGTTTAGAAAACTTTATTGAGATAGAATTTATATATATATAAATCAATAATTTAAAAAATGAAAATGATAGATAATTAAATAATAAAAACAATGAAGGTATGAAAGTATAAGTTTTTGTACCTTTATTTTATTTATTATTCTGAACATATTTTAAAGATAAAAAATGTAGATAATATATCATTAATTAAAAAATAACAAAGAAATCTAAATTATGAGAGGTATATTTATAGAAAATAATGATATTAAACTTACAATATGTATATTTGCTTTTGTAATTGGAATAATAGTGTTATTTTGCTGTATAGCCTTAGGGCAATTTAATATAGATTGTATTATGCGACAAAATGGTGGAACAATGGATACCAACCAATACAATGTATATTTAGAACAATCTATTTCACAATATAGAAATTTTGGTTCTATATTGGCTTTACTAGGAGGAATAGGAATACTGTTTGATAAAAGTGTTAGAAAAGATTAAAAGAGTAAAAAATATTCTTAGTGATTATATTTTTGGTGTAATTAATACTAATAGAGATTAGAGTAAAGATATATAAGAATAAAGAAGCACCTACTTAAATGGTAGGCGCTTTTGCTTTGTTCAAATTTGCTTAGTTAAATATATAATAGGTAAAATATGTAAAAGTTATATGTTATAATCTTTTTAGCAAGAAGATGTAATCTACAATTTATAGAGTGGAGTTCATACAAAAGATTATCCTCCCAAGGTATAGAAGGGAGGTGAATATGTATGGATAATTTTTTACAGGGCATACTAGCCAGTTTAGTTGCCAGTTTAATAGTTTACTTAATTAGTAAGTTATTTAAAAAAGTAAAAAGCCACTCTGGCAGGAGTGACTTTAGTTTTGAACTAAAAATCAAGTTCAAAAAGAATAAACATTAGTATTTGAACTTCACTCTACGTCTAAATAGATTGTAGTTCTTCTTGCTTTTATTATACCACAAATTGGTACACATATTCAAAAATAATATTATTATGATATAATAAAAATATAGAAGTTTTGTAGTGTGCGATTTTTCTACTAAAGTATAGTTTAACAGTTGGAATATAAGGTGTTGAGAGACTTTGATAAGTGTTATCAATTGCACTATTAGCCACTCACTGCAAATTTAAGAGAGTTGTATATGTGTAAGTATTGGAAATGCTCAATTTGTTTTGGGGTTTTTCTAAAGACAAAGCTTTTGCATCAGAATTGTTTGCATACTTTCCATCAATTCTATCATGATTATCTACTGCTACTATAGGTTTATGTGACAAATACTCAGCTACTCTCATTTTATCAATATCCTTTTATTTAAAAATTTTATTAAATTCATTCTAATAAACAATATAATAAATGCCAATAAAATAAATAAATTTATTAGTAACATATTTAGTAATTATATTGAAATAACTAGATTATATAAAAAATACAACTAAGGTATATGCAATTCATATAGGTTATATGGTAAAAATTAGATGGATATATTCAGCTAAATTCTCTTATTTGAAAAACTTTAGTGATAGTGGATGAAGATAAATTAATTGAACTCGAAGAATATTTTAAGAATTTGAAATAAAAAAATGACAAATAGATACATAATAAACAAAATGAAGGTATGAAATTATAACTTTTTCTACCTTCATTTTGTTTATTATTCTGAACATGTTAAAAAAATGAAATAAGTTTATCTTCTGTTTATATAAATTTTAATAGGATATGTATAGTATATAGTAGATAGGATGTATAAAAATTGAATTTAAATAAGTAGCTATTATTGCAGTGAAATAAATGCTTCTAATTATATTCGGGAGGAAGAATGGTGGAAGAAAATTAGTAAAATATGATTCTTCCACCATTCTTCCTCCTAGAAAATAAAAACTACTCAATAAGAATTTATATACATTAATTCAGCTGAATCCAATCAAAATACTTAAATGAAAGTAATCTGAAAACAACATAATTCAAATTAATTAATTCAAATAAACCTCAATTTATCTTAAATCTTAAGAAATATTTAAGATTTAGGATAATATTTTCTTAAGATTTATATTCTATTATATAGATATAAAGAAAAATTATAAAAATGTAAGATAATACAATATAACAATTTAGTCATTATTGAGAAAGGGAGTGAAAGATATTGTATAATAAATATAAGGATTATTATACAATAGAGGAAGTGAAAATATGTACAATATATTAGTAGTAGATGATGATAAAGAGATTGTTGATTCAATAGAGATATATCTTAAATCAGAAGGATTTAAAATACATAAAGCATATGATGGAATGAAAGCATTAGAAGTAATAACAAAAAATGATATCCATCTAATCTTAATGGACATAATGATGCCTAAATTAGATGGAATCAAAGCAACTGTAAAAATACGTGAAGAAAGAAATATACCAATAATTTTAATCTCAGCAAAAAGTGAAGATACAGATAAAATAATGGGATTAAACATTGGAGCTGACGATTATATAACAAAACCATTTAATCTATTAGAACTTGTAGCTAGAGTAAAATCAAACTTAAGGCGATATGTAACCTTAGGTAACTATGAAGATACATGTAAAGAAATTTTAAAAAGTGGGGCTCTAGAGCTAAATACATTGACAAAAGAAGTTAAGATTGATGGCGAAAATATAAAAATGACACCAATTGAATATAAAATAATTGAACTTCTTTTAGAAAATAAAGGACGAGTCTTCTCGATAGATGAGATATACGAAAAAGTATGGAATGAAGAAAGTTTTAATTCAGAAAATACAGTAGCAGTACACATTAGACGAATAAGAGAAAAGATTGAAATAAATCCAAAAGAACCAAGATTTTTAAAGGTGGTGTGGGGAGTTGGTTATAAGATTGAAAAATTTTAGCGGAAAACTTATGAAAGAAAAGAGTTTAATATTTAATTGCATTTTGATTTTAGTCGTTTTTACTTTTACACAAATATTAGGAATTCTTATATGTTTTAACTTCTTCTCAAGTAGCTTAGTGTACTCTATGGGAATTATGCTTGTATTGAATTTTATTTTATATAAGATATTGACGATGTAGATGAGGTGAACAACTTGGAAAAATATAGAGCATTAAAGTTAGTAGCATTAATAATAGTATCTATTTCGTTTCCATTAGCTATACTATTTGCATCAATAGGACTTGCTGAACCTAAACACAATATACAAAAAACTTCTACAAATAGTGGAATTTTTCGAATATCTGATGATTTTTATGACAGCAATATATTTGATGAAAGTACAATTCAAGATTTATTATATAATTTGAAACTATCTGTAAGTAGTGGATACACCAAAGAAGAAAAACTTAAATTAAATTATGAGGATTCAAAATCAGAAGGAAACGGAAAAAATGTTGCTTTAAATAATGATTATGATAACTTTGTAAATGATAAACTATCATCTATAGAATACTTAGACTCTTTAAAAAATGTAAAAATGTATATTAGAAATACATATACAGGAGAGTATTATACGAACACAATATATAATGATTTAGATGAATTTAAGCAAAACATAAAGGGTTATTGTGATGTAGAAATAATAGAAGGAGTAGAAAAAAGTTCCTATACTAAAAAACTAAATGGAAAAAAATCTGAATTAAATAATATCGATTTAAAACTAAATGGTATGGATAAAGCTTTTGAAGCCTATGTATCTTTTCCTAAAGAGTTAAGTATTGAAGATGGAATTGTATACAATAACTTTGAAACGTTTAAGCAAGCTACAGAAAAAGTGCAATTATTTTTTGTAGCTAGTTTAATTTTAGCTATTATATGTTTATTGTCCATTATATTATGTAAACGAATTAAATACAAGGCATTAAAGAAAGACAATGTATTTTTATTAATATACAATAAAATACCTATGGAATTTAATGCAGTAATAATAGTTACCTCAATAATACTTCTATTTCTGTATGTTATTGATACATCCTATGATATTTATATTATATTACTAATTTCTATAGCATCATTACTAATTTCAAATAATATATTTTTTATAACTGTTCAGTTAAGTCATTTAGAAAATAAAATATGTATATTTAAGTCAAGTATTATAGTAAGGGTGATTTTATGGTTAATAAAAACTGTAAGGGAGGTCATTAACGCTATAAAAAAAGTATCTTTAGCAAGAAAAGTTATTGGTATAGTAATAATATCTTTGGTTTTAACAATTGTAATTAGTGTTCAAAGTGTGAGCCTAGGATTGTTATTTTCTATATGTATATTTTGGGGTTTTGCACTTTATATAACCAAAAGGCTTTCTTATTTGAGTTATGTTATAGAAGGTACCGAAAAAATAAAAGATGGTGAATTAGACTATAAGATAAAAATTAGTGGAAATGATAATTTTACATCTTTAGCAGAAAATATAAATAATATTGGAGAAGGTCTGGATAAAGCAATAGAAGAACAGGTAAAAAGTGAAAGGATGAAATCTGACCTTATAACTAATGTATCTCATGATTTAAAAACTCCACTTACTTCTATAATAAATTATGTAGATTTAATTAAAAAAGAAGATTCTATACAACCAGAATATATAAACGATTATATAAATGTACTAGAATCAAAGTCAAAGAGGTTAAAATTATTGATAGAGGATTTATTTGAAGCAAGTAGAGTAAGTAGTGGAAATATAGAGTTACAAATTAGTAAAATTGATTTGGTGCAACTCTTAAGGCAAAGTATAGGTGAACTAGAAGAAAAGTTATCTACAAATAATTTAAGTATAAGACTAAATGTTCCAAATGAAAAAGTGTATATATGGGCAGATGGAAGAAGAATGTATAGAGTTTTTGAAAATCTATTATCAAATATAGCTAAATATTCTTTAGAAAGTACTAGAGTTTATATAGATGTTTATGAAAATGGTGAAAATGTAAAGGTGGTTATGAAAAACATATCTTCATATGAGTTAAATTTTGACCCAAGTGAAATTATGGAAAGATTTAAAAGAGCTGACGAATCAAGAAATACTGAAGGTAGTGGGTTAGGACTTGCTATTGCAAGAGATTTAGTAAACTTACAAGGTGGAAAATTCTATATAGAGATAGATGGAGATTTGTTTAAAGCAAATTTAGAATTTCAAAAATATGAAGAAGAAGTAAAGATAGATTAAAATAAAATTTCAAGATATAATATAATTTTCACAGAAAAATTAAGATATTGAAAGGTTTCTTACAAAACAATTATATAGGTACTTTTAAAGAAAGGAATACTTTTAATTAATTTTATGAGAATATAGATATATTTGTGTAAATATATTTTTCTTATTCAATATTACTGGAAATTTTGATATACTCCCTTTATAAGTATACAGTTGAAATAATAACAACTGATGCTATGAAGGGAGTATATTTTTATGTCATGAAAATCTAAAATAGATTTTGAAATAAAAATTAAATCATTTGAAATGTATTTTTTCGCCCCACTCTTGTTGTTCAAAAATGATAGTAACTGAAAGATTATAAGATAATTTAGATATTTCTTTTAAAATAAATTCTCAATCTCCTTTATTCAAAAGTAGTTGACATACATACTGTACGTATGTTACATTGATGATACCAAATATAAAGGAGATTATTTTTATGAAAAATAGTTTTTATCCTGTACTAATGTGCAATGATATAAGAAAAGAAGCAGATTTTTTTATAGAATTATTTGATTTCAAGGAAACCTTTAATAATGATTGGTATATTAACTTAAAAGACAATGATGAATTTGAGTTGGCATTGATTGATAGTTCACATGATTCAATACCTAAACTTTATAGAAAACAGTGTAAAGGATTTATTCTTAATATTGAAGTTAATGACGTAAACACTGTATATTCAGAAGTAATTAGTAGAAAAAAATCATCACTTTTATTAGATATAAAAAATGAAGAATTTGGACAAAGACATTTTATTATTGAAACTCCAAGTAAAATTTTGGTTGATATTATTCAAATAATTCCGCCATCAAATGAGTATCTTAAAAATTATAAGAAATCGGGTAAAGAAAATGAACAAAAATAAAAAAGAATTAGCATCTATAAATACTACAAAAAATTTGATTGCTATTGCACGTAATCATTTTTCTACTTATGGCTATGAGAAGACATCATTAGAAGCTATCGCAGAAGAAGCTAATATGACTAGAGGTGCAGTATATCACCATTTTAAAAATAAAAAAAATCTATTTAAAGCAGTTTTAAATCTTGTTCAGTATGAAGTTGGATTAAATGTAGAAAAAGAAGCTATGAAATCCGAAGATATATGGGAACAGTTAATTTTAGGTTGTGTTGGATTTGTACAATCAGCTACTTTAGAATCTAACAAAAGAATATTATTAATCGAAGCACCCAATATTATAGAATGGACAGAGTGGAAAAAAATGGATAATGAGAATTCTGTTTTACTTTTGGAAGAACAACTCTTAGTTGCACAAAAAAATGGGAAATTAATAGAGTTTGATATTCATATGATTTCACATATGATTTCTGGTGCATTAAATGATTTATCTATTTTTCTTGCAGAAAGCAATATTTTAGATAAAAATCAAGTTTATAAAGCGATTTCTCATTTATTGACAGGGTTTAGAAAAGATGGCTAAGAAAGTGAAAGACTACTATGACATTGAATATGTAAACTTCTTAGCTGAAAAAATAAAATCAGTATATCCAGAATTTATTATTAATGAGTTTTTTTCACTAACAAAACCAACTATTGAATTGTTAGAATTCAATGAAAGGCAAGAGTTATTAGCAAATGCTTTAAAAAAGTCTATCAATTTAAACTATTCAGATACTATTAATGTTTTTGAGAATATATTAGGTCCAGAGTTAGAAGGCAGTTTAGGCATGTTTACAGAGGGTTATTGGTTATGGCCCATTGGAAAGTATGTAGAGAAGTTTGGTGGAGAAAATTTTGAAGTAAGTACAACTTTCAGTAAGGAGTTGACAAAAAGATTTACTAGTGAATATTGTATGCGTACTATAATAAATAATTTTCCTGAACAGTCTATGGAATTGCTTTTAAAATGGAGTAAAGATAGTAATAAAAGAGTTCGTCGATTAGCCAGTGAATGCCTCAGAATACGGTTGCCATGGGCAAAAAAAATGTATGTTGCCTTAGAATACTTTGATACTTATTTTGAATTATTGTCTAATCTAAAAAATGATACAGATAAAACAATTCAAAAGAGTGTAGCAAATAATCTAAATGATTTATACAAAGAAGAGCAAGATAAATTTGAATTAATTATTTCTAGTTGGCAAACAGAAAATATAACAAAAGAATGTCAATGGATTATTAAGCATGCTTCAAGAACAAAAAATAAAAAGAAATAATGTTTGTAGTATTTATATTCAAAAATATGTCTAAAGATGATATCTTTCTAATGAAAAAAGGTAATTAAAAAGTAATTATAAAAAAACTCTATAAGAAAATTGTATTTTTCAAAATATTTTCTTATAGAGGCAAACATATATTGTGTATAATACTAATATTAATGATAAATTTAAACTGATAATCAACCTAATATCTTAAAAATATGTTGGATTCATAAATGGGATTACAAGTTCTGCGACCTCTCCATCTGCATCAAGCCCCCAATATCCGCTGTAAATACCATCACCTATACCGCTTGTGAACATAATTAATCTGTAGGATGTTTGTGGTAATTTTAAAAGTAAGAAATTGCCATTTTTATTCTGTAAATTTGGATGCATTTCATGACTTTTTTGAAAAAGTGTTGCAAAATAATCATTATATTTGTTTTTACCTGGATTTTCATTTTGCCATTTTGTTATAAAATTACTATACTCCTTTGCAACTTTTGCGTCTGAAAAACAGGCTAATCCTGTATCCACACCAAAGAAAGTCCATGCTCCTGACTTTCCAAAATCTTCGCATTTCTTTCCCTTTGGCATTGCAATTTCATACTTGATAGGTTTTTTGTCATTGATAATCAATCTTGATGCTGCAATTCTAAGTCCTGCAATTTTAGAATGGCAGATAGAAATTTCTACCGAATAACTTCCAACAGGTATTTTTCTTTCTAAATAAGTCATATATTCACTACCTAAATACGCAAGAGGGTCTGCAAGGACAACTTCTCCACTTGGGAAATCTGTTTCTCCTATAATGAATGGTTCAAGTTTCTCACTTCTTTGAAACAAGCTTTGAAAGAATTCTATTGAATAGTTTTCCTGATTTAGAAATTTTAGGTTTTTTTCAAATGCTATTTGAGCAGGATGTTTAACTTGTTCTCTAATTTCTTTTCCTGTATTTGTATCAATAAAATATTTTCCACTTTTATTAGAGTGAAATTCTAAATCAGTTCCTATGGGCATATAAAAAATATTCAAAGTAGTTGGTTCAACGTTAATAAGTGTATTAAAATCTACAATTGCCATATTCTTGGGATTGTCTACATACTCTTGTGTATCTGTATCACCAAAAGCAATCCATCCATTTCCAAACTCACTATGCTCTCTAAAAAGCCACCTCAGTTTTGATGTTCCATTGAGAATCGATTTGCTGACAATACAGCCACCTGCCCCAGTAATATACTGCTTTACTTCTGATTTTTCGACTTTTGTTTCTTTTTTATTTTTGCTAAACAGTTCCATACGAATTCTCCTTACTTTCAAAAATTTCTTGATAATAAATATAATAGACATTATTTTATTTGATGGTTGATTTGTTATCTTTCAATTTATTTGTTAAATATATCGTATCATACCTTCATACTAAATTCTGTGTTTTTCTGATTTTAGCAAAGATACTTATTTCAATCTGTATGGTAATAATTGTATTTGATTGTATTAAATCATTACAGTACTATTTATTTAAGTAGACACAACTTAGGGATTTTTTACTCAGTATAGATTGTTTTTTTGAAAAAATAATCTATGCCATTCCCATATTTTTTAAAAAATACTTTTTAGTATCATTTATCTTTTAGATTAGGGTTAAACTGTGCAAAATTATAGAATAAGGTAAAATCATGTGCAATTATTTGGTATGGCACTATGTATGTAAAATATAGATAATAAAATTAAGGAGGCAGTATGAAGGAAAGGGCTAAAAAAATATTAGATTTTATTATTAAAAATAACAATGTAACATCACAAGAGCTACAAGAAAAGTTTAATGTATCAAAAAGAACTGTTTATTACGATATCCTATCTATAAATGAAGAACTAGGAAAAAGAGGTAATATAAAAAATATAAAGCACAAATTTATATTTGAAGGTAACTTAGGTAATGTAAGAAAAATAATTTCAGCTGAAGAAGATAAATTTCTAGATAGTGAATATAGAAAAACTTTTATATTAAACAAGATATTACATGATGAAAAAATATCAATAGAAAAACTAACAAATGAAATGTTACTTTCAAAAAACACAGTAGTACAAACAATAACTGATATAAAAAAGCACCTTCAAACAATGGGACTAAAATTAGAGTACAAGGGAAAGTACAAAGTAATAGGTGATGAATATGTTATTAGAGAACTTTTCTTGCTACTTACACAAGAAAATGTATTAGAAATTAATTCTATAAGTAAGGAAGTAACTGACTTTGATACAAAGGGATGCATAAACCTTACAGATTACTCTTTATTAAATTTAACTAAGTTTACAAAGTTTCTAAATAAAAGAATAAGAGATGGGAAAACCTTGTATTCTTATAAATATCTAAATGAAGCTAAAAAAATTAGTTACTTTAATAATTGTAAAGAACTTTTGTGTGAAGAAGCTAATGAAAATGAACAAGCCTATGTATGTGCTTATGTAAGTTCACTTCCTAGTTTAAATAGTGAAGTTAAGGAAGATGTTGTTGAAGAATATGTAGATAAACTTATAGACAAGTTTGAAGTAAATACAGCAATAAAATTAGAAAGTAAACATGAGTTTAAAAAAAATATTTTAAGGCACTTGCATTCTTCTTACAACAGAATAAGATTTAAGTTTCCTATTAGCAACCCTATGCTAGACGAAACGAAGTATAAACATAAGTCACTTTATAAGATTATAAAGTCAATTATAGAAAATGAAGAAGAGTTTCCTGTATTTGAAGGTATAAGAGAAGAAGAAATAGGATTTATAGCAGCATATTTTGGAGGATACTTAAGAGGTTCTAGAGATAATGGTCTAAGAAAGAATAAAGTTTTACTAGTTTGTCCTAATGGTCTTATGGTATCAAAGAGTTTGGAAATACAGCTATACAAATACATACCAACTATAGAAATAGTAGGTATAGTATCTATTAAGCAACTAAAAGAAGTAAATATATACTATGATTACATAATTACAACCATAGACATACAAAATGTAAGTAATGTAATAGTTGTGAATCCTCTTTTAACAACATCAGACATTCAATTACTGATGAACAAACTCATAAGTGTAAAAGAAAATGAGAAGTATTTCAATCTTGAACTGATAATACAGGCGATAAGAAAAAATGGAGTTATTAATAACGAAGAATCACTAAAAGCTGACTTATTAAACATAATACATAAGATAGATGAAGGAGAGATGTATCAACCAATGTTAAAGGAATTAATTAATGAAGATAGGGTCAATATAATAAAAAATGTTAAAGATTGGAAAGAAGCAATAAAAATAGCCTCAAAACCATTGTTAGAAGACAACTCTATAGAAGACTTGTATATAGAAAATATGATAAAGTCAGTTGAAAAGTATGGACCTTATATTGTTTTAGCTGATAGATTTGCTCTACCACATGCAAGTTCTAAAGAAGGGGTAAACAAACTTGCCATGTCTTTACTTATAGTAAAAGATGAGGTTGATTTATTAGGAAAGCCAGTGAATATATTTATGGTACTAGCTGCTATAGATAACACTACTCACATCAGAGCATTAGCATCACTTTCAGAAATGATGTATGAAGAAGAAAATATAAATTTAATAATTAATGGAGACAAAACCTCAATACTAGAACTTATAAATAAACAAAATTAGGAGGAATTTAAAATGAAAATATTAGCAGTATGTGGATTTGGTGTAGGTTCATCAATGGTATTAAAAATGACAATACAAAAGGTTTTAAAGCAGTTAAGTATAGAAGGTGAAGTAGAAAATACAGATATAAACTCAGCTAGAGGAGCTGATTGTGACTGTATATTTACAAGCCAAGAATTATTAAATGAATTAAAAGGAACTTGTAATGTACCAGTATATCCAGTTAAGAAGTATATGGACTTAGCAGAAGTTACAGAAGTTGTTCAAACCTTTTTAAATGATAAGAAATAGTATAAATTTAAAAAAGTAAATTTAAAAGTAAATTTAAGTTAATCGACATAAAATAAAAGCTTACTGAAATTAAATATAGTAAGCAAGAGAGGGGGATTTTAGTGGTAGAAAACTTAAATAGTTAACCTATCACTAAAAAAATATAATGCTTGATTTTATTTCAAATAATATTTTACGTAATCCGTCTATGCTAATTGGATTAATAGCAGCATTTGGTCTTATATTACAGAAAAAGAAAGCATCAGATGTTATAAAGGGGGCATTACTTGCAGCTTTTGGAATCATAATTATGGAAACTGGAACAGGTATGTTAGTCAGTTCGATAGCACCAATTAATGGAGCTTTCCAAAGTATAAGTGGTGGTGCGGTAACAGAAGGTTTAAGTGATGTTACTTTTACTGCAAGTTATGGAGGAGTTATAGGTTTAGCTATGTTTGTAGGTCTAGCTCTTCATTTAATGATAGCAAGATTTACACCTATTAAGACAATCTTCTTAACAGGTCACATGCTTTACTGGTTTCCGTTTATATTTGTAGCATCAGGAGTTGAAGCTGGATTAGGTGGTGGAGTATTAATAGCTTTTGCAGCAGTACTATCAGCACTTTACTGGTCAATAATGCCATGGTTATTAAGAAAGTATGTATTTGACGTTATTGGAGATGAATCTTTTACACTAGGGCATCCAGCAGGTTGTTTAGCACTTGTATCAGGGTTTGTCGCTAAGTTAGTAGGAAATAAAGAAAAGTCTACAGAAGATATAAACATACCTCAAAGTTTATCATTCTTTAGAGAAATATCTATAAGTGGTGGAATGGCAGTATTTTTAATGTTTATAGTTGTTGGAATAGTAATACCAGGGGCATTTAAGGATGCTAATGAGTTTATTGGAACATATGCAATAAAGCAAGGTCTTTCTTTTGGGGCAGGTCTTATAATCATGCTTCATGGGGTAAGAATGTTAATAAATCAAATAATGCCAGCATTCCAAGGCATATCAGAAAAAGTTGTACCAAACGCACTACCAGCTTTTGACTGTCCAATACTATTTAACTATAAGCCAAATGCTGTATTAATAGGATTTTTAGTTGCTATGTTAACATCTACAGCTATGATTTTAATATGTAACTATTTCAATATATTTAACATGTTAATTATACCACTTGTTATAACTTCATTCTTTGAGTGCGGAGCAGCAGCAGTAATAGGAGAATCGCAAGGTGGTATACGTGGAGCTATAATAGGTACAGCTGTAGCTGCAATACTTATGGTAGCTTTAGTAGGAATATCTGCTGTAATTTACTCAGGAACTATTAAAAACTGGATACTAATATTTGGTGGTAACGACCTTTCATTATTTGGTATAATCAGTAAGTTTATAGGTTCATTATTTGGAGGAGTATTATAAGTATGAAATTTAAATACATAGATGAGATAAAAAGATTAATTGACATAATAGAAAATGAAGAAAAAGTCAATATGGAAAAAGCAGTACAAATCCTTGTTGAGGCAATAGAAAACAAAAGTGCTATATTTTCCTTTGGGGCTTCACATGCAGGAATACTAACAGAAGAATTATTCTACAGGGCAGGTGGATGTGTTCTTATAAATCCAGTATTTGCAAAGTCTCTAATGCTAGATACAGCACCGATAACTCACACTAGTAAGATGGAAAGGCTAGAAGGATATGGTGCAGCTCTAGCTGATAAGACTCCAATTAAAGAAGGAGATGTAGTTATAGTTCACTCAGTATCTGGTAGAAATCCAGTAAGTATAGAGTTTGCTATAGAAGCTAAAAAAAAGATGGCAACAGTAATATGTATAACTAATTTAAGTTATTCAAAGAGCGTATCTTCAAGACATTCTTCAAGAAAAAATCTTTATGAGGTGTGTGATTTAGTAATAGATAATCATGGTCAAAAGGGAGATGCCTGTGTAGAAATAGATGGACTAAATCAAAAAGTTAGTCCAACGTCTACTGTAATTGCAACCACTGTGATGAATTCTATTATAGCTCAAGTTACTCAAGAGTTAGTTAATAGAGGGTTAAAGAACCCACCAATTTTTTATAGTGCAAATATAGATGGAGGAGATGAGTTAAATAAGAAGATTTTTGATGAGTATAAAGATGTAATCTACTATGAGTATTAAGGCGAATAAAGTATTTCAATAAGATTCAAAAGGTCTTAACAATGTAAATAAGTAGTATCTAAAAAAGCTGTAGGTAAAATCTACAGCTTTTATTATTAGGTAATCGCATAGAATAAAGATAATTAAAAGTACTCCTTATTTATCTTATAGTATAAATTATTTAACTATTTAATTTCTATAATAAATATATTTAATTGTTTTTAAGTACAATAGTATTTAATTTATATTTATGAATTAATCTTTTTATTTGCTAGTTCTAGTTCTAATTTTTTTATAAAATTATTAAATTCATCTGGTTGTCTTTTTCCAAATAAGATTCTTACAATAAGTGAATTAATTTTTCCAAATATATTTCTATCACTTTCACTTTCAGTGAAAATAAGTTTTGTATTTTCTAAATCAATATGTATAAGTTCATATCTAGTAATAAAACTTTCTCTGTTATTGCTTGTTTTTATCTCATATATTCTATTCTTCTCAAAATTAGTTATTTCAACCTTAAATCTTTTATTATTTTTTTGTTGTACAAATGTACCTACCGCCCTCTTCTCGTTAAAATTAGGGAAATTTAGTCTTGCAGATTTTATAAATATATTAAATATATCTTTTGCAGAGTATTTCAATAAAGCTTCAGATTTAAATGTTTTCATATTATTTTCCTCTCTGTGTGTAATTTTAATACTTGTAAATTATTTTTATAAATAAAATAGTATAATATGTCATATAAAGTCATACCTCAGTTAGAGATATGATTAAATTACTGTGTATATGAGAATTTAATAAAATACTATTATATCGAATTAAAATTTAAAAACAGAAAGTGTTAAAAGCATAAAGGTTCATAAATTCTTTGTTGAGTAGATATATAATATTATATCTAATTAAATAAACTTTTCAATCCTAATTTTATAACTAATTTATATGATAATCTATATTATGAATTATAATATCAGCAATCAAAAACAGTTAATACATTTAGTAAATTACTAAATGTACAAAAAGCAAATGTTTATCAAAATGTATGAATGCCTATGAAAAAGTAGTCATTTACAAGCGTTGCAAAGAAAAAAAGTATTGAAATAAGTATGGCACGATAGTTGCTTATATATTTATCAAGAAAGGAGTTATCAAGCATGGAGTTGAGAGATAAACTTGTAAACATCATAAATACAGAAAATAAAAAAGACCCACTAACAGATGTTCAAATAGCAAAGTTTTTAAATACAACTAGAGAAAATATAACTAATCTAAGGAAAGAACTCAATATAAGTAATTCGAGACAAAGAAGATATCCTTATTTAAAGTCAGCGATTTCAGCAATATTGCAAAACAGCAAGGATATTTCTATTTCAGAAATTACCAGAGAGTTGATGACAGAAGGATTCAATATATCAAGAAGAGTTGTAGAGGAAATTTTACCTAAAGAAAGTTTAGAAATGGAAATCGTAGAGGTAATTGAAGAAAAATCAAGCGACCCGTTTGAAACTTTGATTGGAAATAAGGGAAGTCTTAGAAATGCTGTAGAACAAGCAAAGTCTGCTATATTGTATCCTCCAAAAGGTCTTCCAACTTTAATTGTAGGAGAAAGTGGAGTTGGTAAGAGTTTATTTTCTAAACATATGTATGAGTTTGCAAAGAAAAAAAAGGTAATAAAAGAAAATTCTAATTTTGTTGTATTTAACTGTGCTGATTACAGTGATAATCCACAATTATTGTTATCTTTATTATTTGGATATAAAAAAGGTGCATTTACAGGAGCTGAATATGATACCCCAGGTCTTGTAGAAGAAGCTGATGGAGGAGTTTTATTTTTAGATGAAATTCATAGATTACCTCCAAAAGGTCAAGAAATACTATTTTCTATTTTAGACAGAGGCAAATTTAGAAGATTAGGTGAAACTAATGCTGAAAGAAAGGTAAGCATGATACTGATTGGAGCAACTACTGAAAACGTAGAGACTAATTTATTGTTGACATTTAGAAGAAGAATACCAATGCTAATAACATTACCATCATTACATGATAGACTGTTAAAAGAAAAAATAGACCTTATATACAATATCTTTCAACAAGAGTGTAACAGAATAAATGCAAAAATATTTGTAGATAAAAATGTGATTGAAATACTTGCATTAAAAAAATTTAGTGGAAATATAGGGCAATTACAAAATATGATTCAGGTTCTTTGTGCAAGAGCTTTTATGAAGTTTATAAATTCTAAAGATGAAGATTGTGAATCAATAGTAGTAGTAGATATAAATGAAGTTTTAAAGCTTAAGGATTCTTTCAAAGATGCTGCTTTTCAAGAGGTTGAATACACAGAAATAAGAAAGTATTTAAAAAATGCTATATTTATACCATTTAATGTAGAGGAATCCTCAATAAAAGAAAATATTGTGAATGATGAGTACATACTACCAGAGGATATATATAAAACAATTGAAAAGAAATATTATGATTTAAAGTCTCTAGATATTGAAGATATTGACATAGAAAACATTTTATGGACTTTTGTTTTAAATAGATTTGCTGACATAAAGTTTAATCTAGAAAACGATGAAGAAATCTTCTCAATGAGTGATTTAAATAGCTTTGTAAGTGATAGTCTAGTAAAACTGGTAAAAGAGCTAATGAATAATATAATTGAAAAAAATACTAATTTAGAAGTAAATAAAAATGCATTTAAATATCTAGCAATACATTTAGAAGAAGCAATAAAAAGGATTAAACTAAATCAAAAGATAATAAATGTAAACTTAGAAAAAATAAAAATAGATTTTTCAAAAGAATATGAAATAGCAAAACGCTTTGCAATAAAAATTGAAGATACAAATGAAATTAAGATTCCAGAAGATGAGATTGGATTTATAACACTTTATATAAAATCAGCCTTAAAGAATGAAGTAAAAAAAGATAAAGTTGGATTGATAATAATCTCTCATGGTCGTATAGCTACAGAAACTGTAAATGTTGTTAAAGAGCTTTTGGGAGTAAAATTTCCTGTGGCCATAGACATGCCTTTAGATGAAAAACCAATGAATATATATAACAAGGCGGTGGAGTTGTCAAAAATAATAGACCAAGGGAAAGGAATATTATTTCTAGTTGATATTGGGTCACTTACAAATATAGGACAAATAGTAAATAAGAGAACTAACATAAATACTAAAACTATTGATAGAGTAGATCTTTTAATGGCATTAGAAGCAGCTAGGAAAGTTTCTATGGGAGATGAAGAACTTGATGAAATGTTTTTTTCTCTTGTAAAAGATAGGATGGGATATAATTATGAACTGGAAAAGCATATAGATAAAACCAATGCAATTGTAGCCTTATGTCTTACTGGAGAGGGAACCGCTAAGTACATAAGCAAAACATTAGAAGAAAAGTACAACAATACTAAATGTTATCAAATGAGTGCTTTGGATGAGAATCTTCCCTATAAAATTGAAAAATTAAGAGAAAAAAATAATATATTAGCCATTGTTGGTACAATAAATCCCAAAATACCAGGTATAAATTTTATTCCATATAATAAAGATGTTTTTAAAAACCTAGATATATATCTTTCAAAAAAGCAAGATGATAGTCAAATCAAAGGATATGGAAGAATGCTTGATGAGGATTTAGTAATATTTGAGCCAGATATATATTTTAAAAAGGATTTACTAGAATATGTATGTTCAATTCTTATCAATAAAGGATATGTGGAAAAAGATTATTTGGATTCAGTTCTACATAGAGAAGAAATGCTTCCAACCTATTCTAAAGGGGCTACAGGTGTACCTCATGGAGATTCTTCTACAGTAAATAGTACAAGATTTGTTTTTATTAAATTAAAAAACCCTATTGACTGGGGTGTAGGCAATGTGAATTTTGTATTTATGCCAGTTTTTAAGACTAATGATAAAGATATTGTTAAGAATGTTCTTGAAATTTTAAAAGATGAAAAGTTTATGAATAGTGCTAAACAGTGTTTTGATAAAGAAGATTTTAAGAAGATTATATTTGATAAATTTAAAAATATATAGATATAGCAACAATTTGAGAGGAGTTAGAGTAATGAATGTAGATTTAATATCATTAGACTTAGAAGCTAATGATTATGAAAGTATTATCAGAGAATTAGGAAATAAAATGTATCAAAAAAAATATGTAAAAAATACATATATAAATGCCGTTTTGAAAAGAGAAAAAACATTACCTACAGGGCTTAATATTGGAGAAATGTGTGTTGCGATTCCACATACAGACTCACAACATGTAAATGAATCTAATGTAGCTGTAGGAATATTGAAAAATCCAGTAAAATTTAATTCAATGATAGACCCAACAGATAAATTAGATGTGGAGCTTGTATTTTTACTAGCAGTAAAGAATCCAGACTCTCAAGTAAAATTATTAAAAGATTTAATGTCAGTTTTTCAGAATATAAAGCTGTTGAGAGATATAAAAAATGCATCAACAAAAGAAGAAGTAGCTGAATTATTAAATTTTATAGAAATATAATGAAAAGATGTTTTAGAAGTAAATAATAGAAAATTAGAAACTTAAAAGCAGTATTAACTTTTGAGCAATTTAATTTATATAAAATAAAACTTAAATATAATATTAGGAGGAAATTATTATGAAACAATTTAACGTATTATCAGTATGTGGTTCAGGAACAGTTACATCATCAATGGTGGCAGGTAAATTAAAAGAAGTATTAGGAGATAAGGGTATATCTATTACAACAACAGAGGCTAGACCAACAGAAGCATTAAATTTGGCACAATCAGGAAGATTTGATTTTATAACATTTACAAGCCCACTTCAATCAGGTGATTACGGAATACCAACTATAAATGCATTTGCTTGTCTTACTGGTATAGGAGAAGATGCATTCTTTGAAGAAGTTTTAAAGGTTATTGATAGTTTAAATAAATAGTGTTTATAGTATTTAAATTAATAATTTAGATACTATAATAAACTATTATTCAAATAACTACTATCAAAATAAATTTAATTAAAGTGGCATCATTTAAGAATTTATTAGAATAAAAATGACAACAAAAAGATATTTATTTAGACATATTTAATTAATTTGATAAATGTTTAGAAATAGGAGGGTAAAAGATGTTAACATTTATGAAATCTATAATCGATACATTTGGTTCTGCAATTATAGTTCCAATTATAATATTCATAATAGCAAAAATATTTAAAGTGACTACTAAGAAATCGTTTCTTTCAGCTGTATATGCAGGTGTTGCTTTGCAAGGTTTTACGTTAATATTAAATTCATTTACACCAATAATAACACCAGTAATTAATAGAATGGTAGATAGTACAGGAGTAAATTTACCTGTGTTTGATGTTGGTTGGCAAGCTACATCATTAGTTGCATTTTCAACAAGTGCAGGTATGATATACTTAGGTCTTGGAATATTATTGCAAACTATTTTATTTTTAGTAAAGTGGACAGATGTATTCCAACCATCAGATTTATGGAATAATTATTCTTATATGGTTTGGGGAGCAATGGTAATAGGAGTGACAGGCAATTTCCCTTTAGGTATAGGATGTATGGTCTTGTTAAACTTATACAGTTTATTAATATCAGAATTAGTTGCAAAGAGATGGTCTAGTTATTATAGATATCCTAATTGTACAATAATAGCTATGCACAATGTTGAAGCTTCTGTCTTTGCAGTATTTGCAGACCCTATATATAACAAACTTGGACTAAATAAAATAAAGTTAAACCCTAAAGAACTAGAAAAGAAATTAGGATTTTTAGGTGAGCCGATTACTCTAGGTCTTTTTTTGGGTATGTTTATTGGTATACTAGGTAATATGACTAGAATAACTACTATGGAAGCTTGGGGAGAAATAATGAAAGTTGGTATATCTACAAGTGCTGTTATGGCAATATTCCCAAAAGTAGCAAGTATGTTTGCTCAAGCATTTGCACCTATAACAGAAGCTGCTAGAAAGATTATGCAAAAAGCTGGAAATCGCGAGTGGTATATAGCAGTAAATGATGCTGTGGGATATGGTGAACCTGCAACTTTAATATCAGGTCTTATCTTAATTCCAATAATGCTTGTAGTAGCTATGATACTTCCAGGTAATCAGGTATTACCAGTTGTAGACTTACTTGCAATTCCATATATGGTACAAGGTTTAGTTGCAGTACATAATGGTAATATACCAAAAGTAATAGTTTCAGGTATAATATGGTTTGGATTAGGATTATATATATGTACATCTACAGCTCCATTATTTACAGATATGGCTACAAGTGTAGGTGTTGCTATACCAGCTGGAGCTATGCTTATAACAAGTTTCAATATACTAGGAAAACCTTTGATGGGGTTAGTGTTCTTTGCATTCTTAAGTGCAAATCCAATTTATATAGGATTAGCAGTTGTAATTTACTTTGTCTTATGGGCATTATTTAGAAAGAATAAAATAAGTATACTTGAATATTTAGAAAAACAAGCACTTAAAAATGTTGCAGAAGAACCTGTAGTAGCATAGCTTAAGTTTATTAAATATAAGAAAACAATGAATCAAGAAATCTATAATTGATTTTATAGGAGTATCAGAGATTATCTGAAAAGCTATAAATGAAATGTAGATTTCTTTTTATTTTGATAAATATTAGGATTCTGTTTTATTGTACTCAACTATTAATTTTATGAATTTTATTTTGTTATTTAAAACATATTTTTTTATATTTATACAATAATGTAATTTGATTTTATAAAATGTATTATACATTGTCAAAATGCTTTGTATGTAAGGTATTTGTAGATATGAATTATTTGTTTTTTGTATGGCATAAATATTGCTATATATAAGTGTATAGCATGAAGGGAGAGGTTTATATGGCAAATAAGATGAGAGCATCAGTACTATATGATATAGGTGATGTTAGATATGAAATGGTTGATATACCAGAAATAACAGATGGAGAAGTACTTGTAAATGTTAAATATGTTGGAATATGTGGCTCGGATTTACCTAGGTCTATGGTTAGTGGATTGAGTGGAGGTACAGCATATCCATTAATCTTAGGACATGAGTTTTCTGGTGAAGTTGCTAAAGTAGGGTCAAAAGTAAAGAGCATTAAAGTAGGAGATAGAGTAGCTGTTGCTCCATTAGTTCCTTGTGGAGAATGTGGTTATTGTAAAGAGGGGAATTTCGGATTATGTAATGACTACAATATAATTGGGACAAGAGTAAATGGAGCTTTAGCAGAGTATGTGAAAGTTCCTGAAGAGCATGTTTTAAAATTACCAGATACATTAGATTATGAAACTGCTGCTGGAATTGAACCAGCAACTATAGCATATCATGGGATTGCAAAAGCAGATATTAAGGTAGGAGATAGTGTAGTTGTACTAGGGTGTGGTCCAATAGGTCAGTTTGCTTTACAATGGGCAAAGGTTTTTGGAGCATCTAAAATTATAGCTGTTGATATTTTCAATGAAAAGCTAGAACTTTCTAAAGGTCTAGGAGCGAACTATACAGTAAATTCAAAAGAAGTAGATGCAATTGAAGAAATAAAAAAAATAACTAATGGTGGTGCTGATATTGTCATAGAGACTGCTGGTAGTAGGTTCACTCAAGAGCAATCTCTACTTATAGCAAAAAAAAGAGGAACTATAGTATTTGTAGGTATTTCGCATACAGAATTACCACTTAGTGCAAAAGCTGCGGAGAGCATATTACGTGGAGAACTTACTTTGAAAGGTTCTTGGAATTCATATACAAGTCCTTATCCTGGAAGAGCATGGACCGCAACATTAGATTTTATGGGAAAAGGAGATATTATTTTTACACCAATGATTTCACATAAAATAGGTCTTAATGAGGTAGGAGAATTTCTGCGTAAAATGGCAAACAGAGAAATAAATTTTAATAAAATCCTAGTAGAAATATAAAAATTTAAGAGGTATAAAAATGAATAAAAACCCTGTTGTAGTAAAGAGGATAGGTATAAATGATGAATTTGGTCAATCAGGAAATCCAGAATCTCTATTAAACTATTATGGATTGACTGTAGAAAATATAGTTAGTACTGCAAAATCATTCTAAATAAATATAATCAATAATAAAAGTAAACTAAAAATAAATTTTATCAAAAAAATATAGGAGGAATCAGAATGTTAGAGACTCTAAAAGAAGAAGTATTAAAAGCAAATTTGGAATTACCTAAAAGAGGATTAATCACTTATACATGGGGAAATGTAAGTGGAATAGATAGAGAAAAAGGGTTAGTAGTAATAAAACCAAGTGGTGTTGAGTATGATAAGATGACTGTAGAAGATATGGTAGTAGTTGATTTAGATGGGAATATAGTAGATGGTAGATTAAGACCTTCTTCAGACACTCCAACTCATCTAGTTTTATATAAAGAGTTTGAGGAATTAGGAGGTATAGTACATACACATTCAAGTTGGGCTACAACTTGGGCTCAAATAGGTAAATCTATACCAGCATGTGGGACTACTCATGCAGACTATTTTTATGGAAGTATACCATGTACTAGAAAAATGACTCGAGAAGAAATAAGTAGTGAGTATGAAAGAGAAACTGGTAATGTAATTGTTGAAGAATTTATGGGGAAAAACCCAATACACTGTCCAGGAGTAATTGTAAATGACCATGGTCCTTTTACTTGGGGTAAAAATGCAAAAGAGGCTGTTCATAATGCAGTGGTTTTAGAAGAAGTTGCAAAGATGGCATATTATACAGAATTAATGAGTCCTGAGAATACTATGGATAGATTACTTATGAACAAGCATTTTTCAAGAAAACATGGTAAAAATGCATACTATGGTCAAAAATAACTATCTGGAGGTAAATTATGCTAGAATCTTTAAAAGTTAAAATTGTAGAAGTAGCAATTAAAGCAGAGAATTATGGCTTGTGTAAGGAAAAAGCTGGTAATTTTAGCATTAGAGATAAGGATACTGGATATATACTTATAACACCTTCAGGTATAGGAAGAGAAGAATTGAAGACAGAACACATTTGTGTATTAGACTTGGATGGGAATGTAATAGAAGCTGAGAAAGGTATTAAACCTAGTAGTGAGGTACTAATGCATATTGAAATATACAAAGTGAGAGCAAATGTAAATGCTATATCGCATACACATTCTCTCTATGCAACAGCATTTTCAGTGGCAAATAAACCAATTATACCAATTGTATATGAGTCAGTTAATTATGGTGGTTATGTAGACATAGCTCCATATGAAAGACCAGGGACTTTGGAACTAGCCAAAAGTGTTTCAAAGTTATTATTAGATACGGATGCATGTTTATTAGAAAGGCATGGATTGACAACTGTAAGTAATGACCTTGAAGATGCTTTGTTAAAATCGAGATATGTAGAAGAAGTAGCAGAAATATACTATAGGTCTTTAGTATTAAATCAATTTAAAGAACCTAAGGCAGTAGATATTAATGAATTTAAAGCATGGAAATATCCAGATGAAATAAAATTTTAATTAGGATGATTTAAATTAAATAGATGAACTATAATAGATATTAGCTTCTTTATATAGTGTAGTACTTCCTAAGTAAATATATTTAATCTGATATATTCATTTAAAACAAAAATAATATAAAACCCTAAATCGATTCTTATATTGGTTTAGGGTTTTATATTTTTTATTTATATATTTCTACTTATGCATTTCTTTTTAGTTGATTTTCTGGAGAATTTATATATTCAAAGTATTTTTTAGTTTCAGATACTATTATAGGTGATAGTGCAAGCAAAGCTATTAAGTTAGGTATTGCCATAAGTCCATTTACAATATCAGCAATTATCCAAACTACTTCTAACTTTAAGAATGCACCTAATAATACCATAGCTACAAATACAGTTCTATATCCATTCATACCTTTTACACCAAATAGGAATTCAAAACATCTTTCTCCATAATAACTCCACCCCAAAATTGTAGTGAATGCAAATAATGTTAAGCTAACTGTAAGTAATATTGGTCCAAATGTAGGAATAGCACCATTAAAAGCTGCTTGAGTCATAACAGCACCATTTAAGTCTGAACACCAAACACCTGATATAACAAGAGAAAATCCAGTAAGTGTACAGATTATAATAGTATCTATAAAAGTTCCTGTCATAGAGATAAGTCCTTGCTCTGCTGGCCACTCAGTTTTAGCAGCAGCAGCTGCTATTGGAGCACTACCTAAACCAGATTCATTTGAAAATACACCACGGGCGATACCATTTCTAATTGCTAGTGACATAGTTGCACCTAGAAAACCACCAGTTGCAGCAGTAGGTGTAAATGCACTTTTAATTATCAATACAAAAGTTTCAGGTATTTTATTCCAATAAGATATTAAAATGACTCCACAGATTACAATATAGATAACTGCCATAAAAGGTACTATCTTAGTAGCAACATTAGATATACTTTTAAGACCTCCAAATACAACTAAAGCTACAAATACTGCTAGTACAACACCTGTAATTCTAGGGTCCACTCCAAAGCTACTATTGATAGCGTCTGTTATTGAATTTACTTGAGTAAAAGTACCTATTCCTAAAAGTGCAACTAATATACCACTTATAGCAAAGAATATTGCAAGAGGTCTCCATTTTTCTCCCATACCATTTACTATGTAGTACATAGGTCCACCAGATACTTGACCATTTTTATCTTTAGTTCTGTATTTTATTGCAAGGACACCTTCTGAGTATTTAGTAGCCATCCCAAAGAATGCAGCTATCCACATCCAAAAAAGTGCACCAGGTCCACCAGCTTTAATTGCTGTGGCAACCCCAACGATATTACCAGTACCAACTGTAGCAGCCAATGCAGTACATAAAGCTGCAAAACTTGAAACATCACCACTACCTTTATTTTCAGCAGCAAATATTAGCTTAAGAGCACGTGGAAGTTTTGTTATTTGCACAACGCCAAGTTTAACAGTAAGTAATATACCAGTACCAACTAGTAGTACCAACAGGGGCGGTCCCCAAATAAAAGCATCAACTTTGTTTAAAATATCAATTAGATTCATAAAAACACTCCCTCATTTTTTTGCTTTACACAATCAATAGAATTTTTAATGAAGTAATTGACAGGAAATTAGTATAATTTATTAATAATTTCTAGTGTAATAAAAAAAGCTAAATCTAAAATAGATTCAGCTCTGGATATACACTAATTAGCAACCAAAATAAAAGTATTAATAATACTAGTTTTGGTAGATAATCCCTGTCCTTTTGCCTGAGAGATTGAGCACAAATGCCTTGCCCCTTCGGCGCCCATAATGGGTCTCTCCAGAGTTCCGTAAATTTTACAGTCCTACTTTAAAAAAGTACCTGAGAGTGTTACTCCTTCGGTGTGCCATATGGCAACTCTTCTATAAAATCTTAACCGGATATTGATTTGTCATAGCTTATTGTATTAATAATATTAATATAAGGTTTTGTGTTTTGTCAACTAAAAAATTTAAAAACAGGAAAAAAATATAAAAATATAAGTCTAATTACGAATTATAAACTTACAAATTTAAATAATATACGTAAAAATAAATAGGATAGTAGGTGTGTAAATCAAATTAAATATAGGTTTGTGATAAAAAAAGAAGAAAATATTAAATAATTAATTAGAATTGATTTAATTATGGTAATATTATAGTTACAATGTTAAGAAAAAGTATATTTATTTAGCTTTTAAGTGTAGTGTAAGATTGGAGAAAGAGAAAGGAAGTATTTTAAAATGGGAAAAATATTAGTACTAGCAGAAAAACCTTCTGTGGGAAGAGATATAGCAAAAGTTTTGGGTTCAAAAAATGAAAAAAATGGATATATAGAGGGACCAAAGTATATTGTTACCTGGGCACTAGGTCATTTGGTTACACTTGCTGACCCTGAAAGTTATGGAGAAAGATACAAATCATGGAGTTTAGAAGATTTACCAATACTTCCTAAGTATCTAAAGACTGTTGTAATAAAAAAAAGTGGAAAGCAGTTTAATACAGTGAAGGCTCAAATGAACAGAAATGATATAGATGAAATAGTTATAGCAACAGATGCAGGGAGAGAAGGAGAACTTGTAGCAAGATGGATAATAGAGAAATCTCAAGTAAAAAAACCTTTAAAACGTCTTTGGATTTCTTCAAGTACAGATAAAGCAATAAAAGAAGGTTTTGCAAAACTAAAAAGTGGTAAAGAATATGAAAATTTGTACTATTCAGCAATAGCACGAGCAGAAGCCGATTGGATTATTGGAATAAATGCAACTAGAGCTTTAACAACAAAGTATAACGCACAGCTTTCTTGTGGAAGAGTGCAGACTCCTACTCTTGCTATGATATTGAAAAGAGAAGAAGAAATAAGAAATTTTAAACCTAAAGAATATTATGGATTGGAGATAATTGCAACAAAGGGCAACTCAGATATAAAGTTTATTTGGAATGATAAAAATAATAATTCCTCAACTTTTAGTAAAGAAAAGATGGAAGGTGTATCAAAAAAAGTAAAAGATTTAGATGTTAAAATATCTGAAGTAAATAAATCATATAAGAAAAAATATTCACCTGCGCTTTATGATTTAACAGAATTACAAAGAGATGCAAATAAAATGTTTGGATTTTCAGCAAAAGAAACATTATCTATAATGCAAAAACTATATGAACACCATAAGGTACTTACTTATCCTAGAACTGATTCTAGGTATCTAACTTCGGATATTGTTGGGACATTAAAAGATAGAATAAAAGCTGTAAATGTTAGTGATTATTCGAAGGTTTGTAATAAGTTATTAAAAAGTAATATTGTATCTAATAAGTCTTTTGTTGATAATTCAAAAGTAACAGACCATCATGCCATAATACCAACAGAGCAAAAAGTGTTTATGAGTGATTTTACAGATAAAGAAAGAAAAATATATAATCTTGTCGTAAAAAGGTTTTTGGCAGTATTAAGTCCTCCCTTTGAATATGAACAGACAACTATAAGTGCAACTATAGAGGGCGAGACATTTAAAGCCAAAGGCAATAAAGTAATAAATCTAGGTTGGAAAGAAAGCTATAAAGATATGGATGATGAAGATGAATATGAAAGCATTCCAAATGTGTTGGAAAAAGATATTCTTAAAGTTAAAAGCTTGAAGATGACTTCAGGAAGGACAAATCCACCACCATACTTAAATGAGGCTACACTTTTAACATCTATGGAGAAAAGTGGACTTGGTACAGTTGCTACTAGAGCAGATATAATAGAAAAATTATTCAATTCATTTTTGATGGAAAAGAAAAATAAAGATATATATATAACATCAAAAGGAAAACAACTGTTAGATTTAGTTCCTGTGGACTTAAAGACACCAGAACTTACAGCATCGTGGGAAAAGAAATTATTAGATATTTCAAAAGGGAAGCTTAATAAAAATACATTTATAAATGATATGAAGGATTATTCAAAAGCTATTGTATTAGAAGTAAAAAGTAGTGATAGCAAATTTAAACATGATAATTTAACTAAAAATAGATGCCCAGAATGTGGTAAATTTATGCTAGAGGTAAATGGTAAGAAAGGTAAAATGTTAATTTGTGAAGATAGAGAGTGTAATACTAGAAAAACCATATCACAAACAACTAATTCAAGATGCCCTAATTGTCATAAAAAATTAGAACTTCGTGGTGAAGGTGAAGGAAGAATATTTACTTGTAGTTGTGGGTACAGGGAAAAATTATCCTCTTTTAATAAAAGAAAACAAGAGGAAAAAAAGAAAGCATCAAAGAAAGATGTTAATCAATATCTAAAAAATCAAAATAAAAATCAAGAAGTATTTAATAATCCATTTGCAGAAGCTTTAGCTAAGTTGAAAAAATAAATAGTTTTCATGGCAATATTATACACAATCATAACTTTAACTATATATTAGTTATATGTACTGATATAATATAGGGTATAGTTTAGACATGAAAGTAGGGATGTCAAATGAGATTAAATTATATATTTAAATGCTATTGTGACAAATGTAAAGATATATGGAATAATTCAAGTATCGAATTATGTAAAAAAATAGAAACATATAGTGAAGATTCACAAAAAAAGTGTGAAGGCGAATTAGATAAATTGATAGATAAAGTATCAGTTCACTTAGAAAAGTGTCCAAGTGATGTTGTTCTAAGAAAAATGTGGATAAAAAAAGGTGAAGCTTTTTTGCAAAAAACACTAGAAAAAGAGAATATTTTTAAATTAGAGAAAATGAATGTAGAAGATAGAAAAAAATTCTTAGAAATAACAAAACAATTTATCAGAGATGCTAGAGGATTTGATGATGATTTACCTATAGAAGATATTATGCAGGCCATGAGAAATGTATGGATTTCAAATGCACTGCAATTATTATTTGGAAAAGATGTCTATTATTCAAAAGCAAGTTTTGCATATAGTATGTTATATCCATATACAGACAATTATTTAGATAATACAAAGACAAATGAAATGGATAAAGCCTTATTCAATCGTTGGTTAGAAAAAAGACTCTTAGGAGAAAAAATTAAACCTAATAACTGTCATGAAAGTAAAGTATCTCAGATGATAGATTATATTGAAGAGGTTTATCCTAGAGAAGATTTTAAAGAAATATATGAGTCATTGTTATTAATATTTGAAAGCCAAGTAAAGAGTTTAAAACAGCAGGATAAGGAGACTTATTTGCATAAAGACGAAATATTATCTATTTCTATTGAAAAGGGAGGTTCATCTGTTTTAGTAGATGGATATTTAATAAATGGGCTTATGACAAATGAAGAGGTAAAGTTTTGTATTGGTTATGGATTTTTATTACAAATATCTGATGATTTACAGGATATAAAAGAAGATTTAAAGTGTAATCATAAGACTATTATGACAGAGATGTCAAAAAAGGGTTTATTGGATGAAATTGCAAATAAGTTAATAAACTTTACTATTGAATTAATAGAAAACTTTAAAATTAACAGTAGAAATGAAGCTATAACAGACATGATAAAAAATGATTGTTTAATGTTGATTTTGTTTTCTATAGCTTATAATGCTGAATTTTTTTCTATAGAATATATAAAAAAAATAGAGAGATTTCTTCCATATACGATATCTTATTCATTGGAAATTAAAGAAAAGATGCGAAAAAAATTTAAAAATATTGATTTTTTAAATAATGAAAATGAATATAAAGAAATGATTGATACTATATGTGCAAAGTAGAAAAATAGTGAGATGTATAATACATATCTCACTATTTTAAGTTTAAATAAAATATTGATTTTAAGTTATTTAAATGCAGTAATAATCCCATTATCATGTAGATTTTTAATGATTGTAGCCGCAATAGGAAAGCCAAATAATCCAGCTATTCCAAATAGTTGAGCACCAACAAACATACACATTAGTGTTATTAAAGGATACAGACCAATTTGTTGTCCTACTACTTTTGGTTCTAATATTTGTCTAACAACAGTTATGATGATGTATAGTATTAAAAGCCCTATTGCCAAATGTATATTTCCATTGATTAATGAAATAATCATCCAAGGAGTTAAGATACTTCCTGTGCCTAATACTGGTAAAATATCGACAAGCGCAACTATGACAGATATAGTAAATGCATTTTCAACTTGTAGGATATTAAGACCAATAAGAAGTTCTACAAATGTTACTGATAGTAGTATGGCATATGCTTTTAACAATTTTAAAATAGCATTGATACTACTATTTTTTATATTGATTATCATTGTCTGACTTTTTTCTGGAAACTGTCTTAAAATAAAGTTCACTATTTTTTGATAGTCAAATGTAAAGAAGAAAGAAGCAATTAAAGTTATAATAAGTTTCAACATAAATGCAGGTGTTTTACTTGCAATACTTGCAATAGCATTAAGTGCATTTGTTGAAATAGAGGCAACTAAAGACATCATAGATTGACTGATATTATCCCAACCAAGTATCAATGCTAGATTAACATTAGGTGTACTAGCATCTATCTTAGAAAATAAGGTGTTTAATGTTGGCTGTATACCTGATTTATATATATCAGGAAGTCTAAAAAATATGTCGCTTATACTTGCAAATATTTTTGCACCAAAACTAACTAATAAAAATATTCCTAATCCATAAAAGGCTAAAAGTACTACCGCAGAAATAAATGTACAGTTTAAGTTTGTATTATCTGTAATAAGTTTTATAATAGGTCTTAAAATAAAGGCAATGATAAAACTAATCACAAAAGGCATTAATAATGGAAATAAGAATTTTAAGACAACATATATAATACTTGCTATTAAAACTACATATGTAAATTTAATTATAAAGCTCTTTTGCTTTTGAATGTCCATAATATAAAACCTCCAATGTATTTGATATTATTCTAAATATGGTCTTATTTGTATAAAATATACTACTGTATATTGATTATAAACTATAAAGCTTCTATGTAGTAAATAAATTATGTAAAATTTAGGTTAATTTTGTATAAAGATATACTTTTGTATTTTAAAATTATTAAGCAAATACGAAAAAATATTTTAAATAAATAGCATAAAATTGTGATAAAATTAATTTATAATGTTTGAGCTAAATATAGTAGATAACTTATCATATGATAGAGAATTTTTAAGAGGTGGTAAGATGAAAAACTTTAGAGATTTAGGTGGAAATAAAACAGAGGATGGTAGAACTGTAAAGTATGGTTTATTTTATAGGTCTGCAAAGTTGTCAAATTTGAGTAGGAATGATATAAAGATTTTAAAAGACTTAAATATCAAATATGTATTTGATTATAGGAGTGATGAAGAGGCACGTAAACATCCATCAACAATAATATCAAATATAAAAAATATAAGAATTCCAGCAATGAGAGAATTAGAAGAATCAGGAGGTCGTTTTGGCTCTATCGAAGATATGATTGAGAGTTTATTTGAAAAAGATGGTGCGTTTAATATGCTAAATAATAGCTACTATAATCTACCTGTAAATAATCCTTCATATAAAAAGCTAGTAGAACTTATAAAAGATTACTCTAATTTGCCAGTACTAAATCATTGTACAGCTGGTAAGGATAGAACTGGTGTAGGAAGTGCTATAATTCTTATGATTTTGGGTGTATCAAGAGAAAATATAATGAAAGATTATCTAAAAAGCAATGAGTTTGCAGATAAGGAAATAGAAAGGTTTATAGAATGTAAGCCTAAATTTAAAGATATTCCAAAAGAAAGATTAAATTATATATTTGGTGTAAATGAAGAATATATGAATACAGCCTTTAGAAGAATTGATGAGGAATACAATAGTGTAGAAGAGTATCTATATGGAGAATTTAATTTAAATAAAGAAGAGATAAAAAAATTGAGAAATCAATATCTAGAGTAAAAGGTGATTTTATGAGTTTAAATATAACAGCTAGACAGATAAATATAATAAAGATACTGTTAAATTCAAAAGATACAATGAGTGGACTTGCCTTAAGCCAAGAAATAGGGTGTTCTTCAAAGACTATACAAAATGAAATAAAGGATATTAACAAACAGCTTAAAAATGGTAAAATTTTATCAATAAGAGGTGTTGGTTATAAGTTAGAGGGAAGCTTTGATGAAGTGAATTTAAATAGTAACCTTTATGATGATGTAGATAGGGTAGAATATATAATAAGAAAAATACTAACTTTAAGCAATGAAGAAAAAAATACTATAAGGCTTGAAGATTTAGCAGATTCTATGTATGTAAGTGTTTCAACAGTAAAAAATGACTTAAAAGAAGTCAAGAGGATATTTGATAAGTATTCAATTTCTGTTAAATCTAAGCATAAACAAGGTATATGTATCTCTGAAAATGAAGATAAGATATTAAATTGTATAATTGATTTAAGTAATAAGAGAGACAACCAACTCAGTCTAAATGATTTTTTAAATGACGATATAAAAGAAAAAAAGTTAATAATAAAAAAAATACTATTAGACGCATTAAATGAAAATGGATTAGTACTAACTGATATAGAATTTAAGAATGTATTAAATAATATATTAGTTATTTTGAGCAGGCATAAGTATGATGAAAGAGAGTTTATAAAGGACTATGTAGAAACTTATAGCAACAAAAGAAGTTCAATATTGGAAAATGAACAGAACAAAGAGATTATAATAAATTCGATAAGAACGTTTTGTAAAAATTTAAAGCTAGCTACGTCAATAGATATAAGCAATGATGATATATTTGAAGAATATTTATATAAGCATATTAGTAGCTTGTGTAAGAAAATAAAGTTAGGCATGAATCAATCGCCTATAATAGCACAAGATATTAAAATAAAGTATCCTTTTGCCTTTGAGTTAGCTAATATAGCTAAAAAAACAATAGAACAAGATTTAAAAATAGAAATCAACGAAGATGAAGTTGCAAATATAGCTCTACATATAGGAGGTGCTATTGAGAGGGCATCCTATAATAATAAAGATAAGGTTTTCAAAGCGATAATAGTTTGTACATCAGGTATAGGTACCTCAATGTTAATAAAAGCTAAATTAGAGAATATATTTAGAGAAAAGCTAGAAATATTAAAGGTTATTCCTTCATATCTAGTTGAATATGTAAAGGTTATAGATGTTGATTTTGTAATATCTACTGTACCTATTGAAATAGGTGATATACCAGTAATAAACATCTCTCCAATGTTGAGTGAAAAGGAAATTAAATTAATTGAAAAATATATAGAAACAGGAAATGTATATTTGGATTTAGATATAAAAAACTTATTTGATAGTGCGTTGTTTTTTACTGACTTAGATTTTAAATATAAAGAAGAAGTTATTGATTTTATGGCAAGTGAACTTGTACAAAAAGGTTATATAGATGATGACATGAAAAATTCTTACTTTGAGAGAGAAAAAATAGCAACAACAGAAATAGGCAACATGGTATCTATACCACATGGAGCTATTGGAAAGGTTTATGATAATAAAATAGCAATTGGAATACTAAAAAAACCAATTGCTTGGGAAATATCAGATGTGCGCTTAATAATAATGTTGGCACTTGATAAAGATAAAATATTAGATTATGAAGTTATATTTTCAAACATATACAAAAGAGTAGACTCCATAGCGAAAGTTATAAGCATATGTGAAAATAGCAATTTCGAAAAATTTGTAAACATGTTTAAATAGATATATATAGAACATAGTGTTGTATATACACATGCAAATTTGGATAATATAAAACTAAATAAGATAAAAACGATAAATTTCTCTTTTAATTAAGAGAAATTTTTTGACTTTCAGGGATATTAATATGGAGTTAAGATATAAACATAAGATAAATAAATAAAAAGAGGTGGCAAAATGATTTATACAGTAACATTAAATCCATCAATAGATTATATAGTTGAATTAGATGAATTAAATACAGGAAGTACAAATCGTGTAAATGAAGAATACGTTTATCCAGGAGGAAAAGGTATAAATGTGTCTTGTATACTTAAAGAACTTGGACATGACAATACATCATTAGGTTTTATAAGTGGTTTTACTGGTGAATATATAGTAAAAACATTGGAGGAAAAAAAATTAAAAACAGACTTTATAAAATTGAAAAACGGTTTTTCAAGAATAAATGTAAAAATAAAAGTGTCAGAGGAAACCGAAATTAATGGACAAGGACCCAATATAAGTGATGAATACATCAACCTATTATATAAAAAACTTGATAAATTAAATCAAGATGATATTTTAATATTGGCAGGTAGTATACCATCTACTTTAGATGAAAAATTATATGAAAATATAATGTCTAGACTAGAAGAAAAGAATATAAAAATTGTTGTAGATGCAACAAAAAATCTTCTTCTTAATGTATTAAAATATAAGCCTTTCCTAATTAAACCTAATAATGATGAGCTAGAGGAAATATTTGGTGTTAAATTAAATTCAAATGAAGATATAGTAAAGTATGCTAAAAAGTTAAAAGAAATGGGAGCTGTAAATGTTTTAGTGTCAATGGGTAAAGATGGTGCATTACTGATTACAGAAGATAATGAAGTATTTATAAGTGATGTACCAAAAGGAACTGTAAAAAATTCTGCAGGAGCAGGAGATTCTATGGTAGCAGGGTTTATATCTGGATATCTAAGTACTGGTGAATATGATTATGCTCTTAAATTAGGTGCAGCTTCAGGAAGTGCAACTGCTTTTTCATATGATTTAGCTGAAAGAAAATATATTGATAAATTAGTAAACGAAATATCTGTTAAAAGATTTTAAAAATAACCTAAAAAATATATAGAGAGGAAATGAGAACTTATGAAAATTATAGATTTATTAGATGAAAAATCAATTAAATTAAATTTAAAGTCAAAAAATAAACCAGAAGTAATAGAAGAACTAGTTGATTTAGTTGAAAATAGTGGTAATTTAAATGATAAAGAAAATTATAAGAAAGCAATTTTAGCCCGTGAAGAGATGAGTACAACAGGAATTGGAGAAGGTGTAGCTATTCCTCATGCTAAGACTACAGCAGTTACTAAAGCTTGTATAGCAGCAGCTGTATCAAAGGAAGGTATAGATTATGAATCTTTTGATGGAAGTTTGTCAAATTTATTTTTTATGATAGCTGCACCAGATGGAGCTAATAATACACATCTTGAAGTATTATCTAGATTATCTACAATACTTATGGATGAAGATTTTAGAAATAAACTTATAAATTCAAATTCAGCAAGAGAATTCAAAGAAATAATAGATAAAAAAGAAAGAGAAAAATTCAGTGAAGAATATCAGGATGAAGAAATTAGTAAAGAGGATGTTTTAAATAATAAAGATAAAAATATTAGTAAGTATCCTCAAGTTTTAGCAGTAACAGCGTGTCCAACAGGAATAGCACATACATTTATGGCAGCTGAAAGTTTAAATAAAATGGCTGAAAGTAAAGGTATCTCTATAAAAGTAGAAACTAATGGTTCAGCAGGTGTTAAGAATAGACTTACAAAAGAAGAGATAGAAAATGCTACATGTATAATAGTAGCAGCAGATAAAAATGTTGAAATGGCCAGATTTAATGGCAAAAAAGTTATAAAAACTAAGGTTGCTGATGGTATACACAAAGCGGAAGAACTTATAGATAAAGCTGTAAATGGAGATGCTCCAATTTATCATGGAGAAGAAGGAAGTCACAACGAATCAAGTGAAGAAAACGAAAGTGGATTTAGAAAAGTCTACAAGCATTTAATGAATGGTGTGTCTAATATGTTGCCATTTGTTATTGGTGGAGGTATACTTATAGCTTTGGCATTCTTACTTGATGATTACTCTATTGACCCTTCACATTTCGGTTCAAATACACCAATAGCAGCATTTTTTAAGGGAATTGGAGATAAAGCATTTGGATTTATGTTACCTGTACTTGCAGGTTATATAGCATATTCTATATCTGATAGACCTGCATTTGTTGTAGGTTTTGTGGGAGGAGCTCTTGCAGGAGATGGTGGTTCAGGTTTTCTAGGAGCATTACTTGCAGGTTTTATAGCAGGATATTTGGTAGAAGGACTTAAGAAAATATTTAATGTATTACCAACTTCATTAGAAGGAATAAAACCAGTATTATTATATCCTTTATTTGGAACCCTTTTGATGGGCGTTATAATGACATTTCTAGTAATACCTCCAGTTACAGCAATTAATAATGCTATGGTTGGATTCCTAAATAGTTTAGGTGGAACTTCAAAAATAGTTTTAGGATTAGTGTTGGGTGGAATGATGGCTGTAGATATGGGTGGACCTGTGAATAAAGCAGCTTATGTATTTGGTGTAGCATCTCTTGAATCAGGGCAATTTGAAATAATGGCAGCAGTAATGGCTGGTGGTATGGTTCCTCCACTTGCTATAGCTCTTGCAACTACATTCTTCAAAAATAGATTTACAAAAGAAGAAAGAGAGTCTGGTAAAGTTAACTATGTAATGGGGTTATCATTTGTAACAGAGGGAGCAATACCTTTTGCAGCTGGAGACCCACTTCATGTTATACCAGCTTGTATTGGAGGTTCAGCAGTAGCAGGAGCACTTAGTATGCTATTTAATGCAGCTCTTCGTGCACCTCATGGAGGAGTATTTGTTATACCAGTAGTTACTCATCCACTTGGATATATAGTGGCTATAATTGTAGGTGCTGTAGTTGGAATGATGCTTTTAGCACTACTTAAAAAACCACTAAATCAAAGCGCATAATAACCAAAGAGTATTAAAAGGGATAATTTTAGATATATTTAAATGAAATTATTATAAAATAACTGACTGACATTTAACTGACAGTCAGTTTTTATTATTTAAAAAAATTTACTTAAACTATAGGGTATTTCATTGTCAAATTTTTAAATCAGATGAGAATATCTATTTTATAGTTATTTGTAATACTTTATAGCTTTATAACTAAGTCATAGTATAGCTTTTTACTTGAAAAACTTTCAATTAGCCTTGACTTATATTTTGTGTCATGTTTCATAAATCTTACACCTCATCTTTTAATTAATATTTTAATATTCAATCTTAAATCAAGGAATAAAACTCTACTCTATATGTTCTAAATTAATATTGTATTTTTTTTCACCTTTTATAACTTTGAATTTATCATTTTTATTAGGATAAATAGTCACAACATTGTTTTTGTACTCTGATTGATCACATTTTATATTAAATGGCATAAGCTCTGATTCTCCATATAGATAAGTAACAGGTTTATTATTCTTCATAACGACAATTTGTAGCATATCTCTATCTTTTGGAGAAGATATATTTCTCCATTTATATCCTACAGCTTTATATATATCGTTTGCTGATGTTCCAGACTTAAAGATAAATATTTTATCCCATTCAGGCGGCATTACTTTTGCCAGTCTTATTTCATTATTGTTTTCACTAGCTTTCATAAGTGAAGAAACAAATTGTCCAAATTTCTCATCTTCTTTATTTTTCTCAAATTTAACTAACTCACTGGATTTGTCAACTACACTCCATTTATCGTTATTTTTTTCTAATTTAAAGTTAATTTTAGAAATACATTCTCCATGCTTTCCTGGTTCAGTAACTATAACCTTTTCTCCCAATGTGTTTTTATAATCGTGTTGTTCAATTTGAACATGATTATGCCCTGCAACTATCGCATCAATACCATCAACTTGTTGAGCTAAATCTTGTATTCTATTGCCTGGATTTTTAGGATTTTTAGGTCTTTCACCTGTGTGCGCAACAGCTACTATTATATCTGGACTTTCTTTTTCCATGATTTTTACCCATTTTTTAGCATCTTCTACTAAATCATTCATATATAGTTCACCACTATAACCTTCTTGGTCTTTTAGTTCTAAAGATTTAGAATCTACAAGTTCTCCATTTTCATTTAGTTGTTTTCCTTCACCAACTTCTTTTATAGTAAGTCCTAGAATTCCTAGTTTTACATTTCCTTCTGGTGTATCAATATTTTTTATTATGTATGGTTTTGTATAGCTATCCCCATTTTTCTTATAAGTATTAGCTGATAATACATCTATTTTTTGTTTTTCAAAATCAGATATCATATTGTCTAAATGAAATTTATTAAGAGATATAAATTCATGATTACCAAGAACTACAGCATCATAACCGACTTCTTTCATGTCCTTTGAAATAGGAGTTTCAATATAGCTTTCAGTTTTGTTGTTGTTATCTTTAAGCATAGCATTAGAATAATCATCCATACTACTTCCTAAAGCTACTCCACGGTCAAAGAAGTCTCCAGCATCTACTAAAGTTATATTTTTATCTTTTTCTCTTTGTTCCCTTACATAAGAAGTTAACTCATAAGGGATGTTACCATGTAAATCGGTAGTGGCTAGTACATTTATTTCTGTTGTATGTTTTGAAGTACACCCAGACATTAGCAATATAAATAAACAAGTAATGCCTATAATTATTTTGTTTTTCATAAAACCTCCATTTTACTTTTTCTGAATATTTGTTTTAGTGTCATTAACTACATAATCCCCCTGTAATATCAATAGTAATATATTACTATACAAAAATCAACTATATATTTCATAGACATATAAATTGATAGAGATAAAAATAAAGTTCATTAAATAAAAATCAATTAAAAGTAATCTCAAAAGAATTTTAAAGCATTCTATAAGATTGGTTAACTATAGTATCTTTGAGAAAATGATAAACAAATAATATATAGTCTTGCATTTATTTTTTTATATTATTTATAATAAATAAACCCTATGATGGAAAAACTATTCTTATTTAACATGTAAAGGAGTATTTAAAATGAATGAATCGTATTGGATTTTAAATTCAAGTCCCAAAGAATATGAAAAATTAGGCGAGAATATAAAAGTAGAATGTCTAGTCGTAGGAGGAGGAATAACTGGTTTAACAACTGCATATCTATTAGCAAAAGAAGGTAAAAAAGTAGCACTTGTTGAAGCTGATAAAGTAGGATATGGAACTTCAGGCAGAAATACTGGTAAAGTAACTTGTCAACATGATATAGTATATTCTAAAATAGAGAAAAAATATGGATTAGATAAAGCTAAATCATATTATAATGCAAATAATGAAGCTTTAAAATTGATTGAGAAAATAATCAGTGAAAATAATATAAAATGTGATTTTCAAAGGATTCCATCTTTTGTCTTTACAGAAAAGGAAGAATCTATAAAGGATATTAAAGATGAATACCGTACATGTAAAAAAATAGGCATAGATTGCGAATATTATGAAACTATAAATGATATTCCATTAGATGTAAAAGGAGCTATTCATTTTTCTAATCAAGGTCAATTTAATCCAAAACAATATGTTGATGGTTTGGCAGAAGTAGCAGTAAATTTAGGGCTAAAAATATATGAAAACACGCCGATAGTAGACCTAGAAAAAGGAGCTATATGTAGAGTTAAGACTGGAGATAATAATATAATAGAAGCTGAAAATGTTATAATCTCATCTCACAGTCCATGGTATGATGGGTTGAATTTTTATTTTGCAAAGGAATATGCTGAACGTGCCTATTTAATGGTTGCAGTCCTACAAAATGAATTGCCAGAGGGTATATTTATAAGTATAGATGACCCATCAATAACTTTTAGACAATGTAATGATGAAAATAATAACCTATTAATCTTTGGAGGAGGAGACCACAAAGTTGGTCAAGGTGGAACTGAAGAAGAAATATTTGATGATTTAGAGCATTATGGTAAAGAAGTATTTAAGATAAAAGACTTTAAATGTAAATGGTCTGCTCAAGACAATATGAGTTTTGACAATGTTCCTTATATAGGTTATATCAATAAAAGGGAGAATAATATTTATGTAGCTACAGGATTTTCTAAATGGGGAATGACTAATGGAACTGCTGCAGGAATAATAATAAAAGATTTAATAATAAATAAAACTTCTGACTATAAGGACACTTTCAATCCATCGAGATTAGGTAGTTATTTTTCAATGGATTTTATAAAGGAAAATGCAAATGTAGCGATGAATTATGTAACTGGAAAATTAAAAATAGGTAGTGGAGATATGCCTAAAAGTAGTGGTGAAGGAAAGATTGTTAATATTGATGGAAAAAGATATGGTGTTTATAAAGATGATAGAGGAGATTTTTATATTGTAGATACTACATGTACTCATTTAGGATGTGAACTTAATTTTAATAGTGAAGAAAAAACATGGGATTGTCCATGCCATGGTTCAAGATTTGACTATAAAGGAAACATACTTGAAGGCCCAGCACTTAAGCCATTAAAACTTTATGGTTATGGTGATAATGATGTTAATCCTAAGTTATTATAGAATATAGAATGTTTTGGAAAGGTAAATTATTTATGAATAAACTTTTAAAGCCAATAACCATTTTACTTTATATAGTATATGTTTTATGTGCCATATTTTTTGCTACAAATAGAGCTTTTGGAAATGTAGGTTTAGTAGCAATCAGTTTAATTGGTACTTTTATATTAAGTATTTTAAATAGGCAAAATAAAAGACTTTTGAGCAATGAATTATATATTGTACTTGTATTATTTATAATGTTTGCATCATTATTAGGTACTTGTTTTAATTTTTATGACATAAATTATTATGATGATTTTTTACATTCATGGTCGGGTATAATATCATGTATTGTAGCATTTTCTACAATTAAATATTTTTATATACAAAAAGATATAAGTAAGATGAGTAAAATATTTTTAGTTATATTTGTATTTATGTTTAGTATGGGAGTGGCTAGTTTGTGGGAAATAGGTGAATTTCTAATGGATACTTTTATTGGGACTACTACACAAGCTGGAGGACTAGAAGATACTATGATTGATATGGTAGATGCTTTAATAGGTACAATTATAACCATTCCTTTTATAATAAAAAAATCAAATGCATAGTTTAAAGTTGATTGCAATGGATTTAATTAGTCATATGAAGTCTAAGAAATTATATGACAAATTAAATCCATTTTTTATTGTATATACTTGTATAAGAGATTATATAATTTCTTATATCGTGAAAATAAATTTAAAATATTTAAAAGTGTATATGATTATAAAGACAATATTTTTTATTAAATACAGATATTCTACAAAAAGCATAATATAAATTTTATTTTTTTGTTACAAAATGGAGAAATGTATAGGTATATATATAGATAATAAATATTCTTTGACTTTTGCCAAAACAGAGTCTTTTACTACTATAATTTGAAACTCGTATTTAATGATGTAAATTTGAATCAATTAAATAGTGTAGTAGGTAGAATATTTTTTATACAATACTAATTTTAATGGTACAAAAATTAGTCATTGTATACATATATAAAAATAAATATAAGAAGTAAACTTAATAGGGGGGAACAATGTTAAAAAAAATTAATTTAGAGAGCTGTTTTAAACATGCTATGGAAAAGGGATATAATTATTTAGGTGTGGTTGTAAAAATAGATGAAAATCACAAGGAGCTAATAGTAAATACCAAAAATAATTTTCAAAACAAACTTAAGTATTATAAATTAGCTTATGATGAAAATTTGAATCATAATGTAGCAAATGATATGAGTATAACTGATTTTACATATGGAAATACATTAGCAGATATTGAAAGTAAATTACAAAAAAATTTTATATAAAACAAAAAATATGCTTTTTAATTTAACAAAGTATATCTTATAGAGGGTATATTACATAGTGAATAAGCAAATATGACCCCTCAAAAAATCCGCGTAATACCAACAAATCTAAGAATCCCAAATAAGCTTGTTAGCATTTAAATAATGCTAACAAGCTTAGATATACTAGTCTAAGATATCTCAACTAAGGAAGGAATAATATGGATAAAAGTATAAAGGAAGAGAATATATTGAGTTACAATCCTAATTTAGAAGTAGGGAGATTTGAAAATTTTGAATATACATCAATAGTAAATGAACCTATAACAATTGAGGATTATAAGACTAATATTTTGAAGTCATTTGAAAAGTATCATCCATCAAAAGTAGTATCAAAATTAAATGAACTTATATCATTAATCAAATCCTATTTGAGTTTGATAGAAAATGATGCATATCAAGGTAAGATTACAAAGCAGTATTGTTTTTCTATTACAGAATCTGAACAATATATACTAAAAGAGGAAAATTTTAAAAATTTATATGGAGATTCTAAGTTTGAAAGTTACTTAGAGATATTAAATATAAAAAACGAATTATTAAATATAAGAAAAATCTTTGTAATGGGGATATACACAACTAAAAAAAATGATTATTTATTTGATGATATAGATTCTTCATTTATTAATAAATTGAACCAGTATGAATATGAAAAGAGTAATCATAATATAAATTACTTTTCATTATTTTATGATATTCAAGTTACATTTATTTTATTAGAATACTGTAAGAAAATAGAAAAAATAATTAAAGAATTATATTTGATTGAAAATAGAAAAAAAGGACAACCAATAAATTCAGAAACACATTTTATTCTAAACAAAAAGTTTAACCTTATAAATAAAACTATGAAAAATGACTTATTTAATGAAAAAAGTATACATGGAAATATAGAGGATTCTTTACATAATCTATTTTTAGCTAAACATGATGTAAATACATTTATAAATAATTTTATTAATTTAAGAGATGAATTTAACTTACTTAATGAGATAAAGGAAGATAATCTAAATGATGTAGAAATTTGCATTGATGAGTTAATAAATGCTTGCATGATGTCTGTAATTTATAAAAAAGATGTTTATAATTCACTATTGAATAAGTCAAAGATAAGAGAATTTTTTACTAAATAATTTACAATAGAGAAAAATGGTTGGTATATTCAGAAAATGAAAAGTATTAATAAGGAGGGTGAATATATGGCTGTTAAGCAAAAAAATATTAAGAAGAAAGATAAAGAGGAGCTTTACTCAAAAGCAGTAAAAATAAAATGCTGTTATTGTAGTAAAAAAGAAGATTGTTTATATCAAGCAAGAAAAGAGTTTAGTGAAAGTATAGGTCATATAACCTATTGTACATTAACTCCAAATATTCCTAAAAAACAACGTAAAAAAATAAAACGTTAGTAAAAGGAGAGCATATATGAAGAACTATTTAAAAAAGAGAGTAGGAAATAGAGGGTTTTGGGTTTCTCTAGCAGCAATGATTCCACTTACAATACAATCTTTTGGATATATTGATATACTACCAAAAAATTATTCTGATATAGTAAATTGTCTTTTAGCCTTACTCACAACACTTGGAATATTGAATGACAATTCTACTGAAAACAAGTGGTATTTAGATGATAAGTAATAGATTTTATTGAATAGCTAACATATTTACATTCTAAAAAAACTTTTCAAAAATATTTATAACAAAAATAAAAAATAAAGGAGATAGTATTATGATTTTTAATGATTTGAAGATACCTAGAGGAAGTTCTTTTGACCCAATGCAAGGAGTTAGATCTGTAGATAATATAGATGGGGATGTCACAGAACTTGTTACAGTTGAAGGTGAAGTCGATGTGAATGCAATTGGGGAATATACTTTGAAATATTCAGCTCCAGATAGATCTGGAAATATAACAACAGCAACTAGAATAATAACAGTTATAGATACAGGTGCTCCTGTAATAAGTGGTGCTGATGATAAGACTATAAATTTATTGGAAGAACTAGATTTAAAAGCTGGAGTTACAGCAATGGATGATATAGATGGAGATTTAACTGATTCGATAGTTATAGAAGGCTCAGTGGATAATACTATACCTGGAGACAATAAGATTGTTTATACTGTGGAAGATAAATCTAAAAATAAAAGTACAGTAAATAGAGTAATAACAGTTGTTGATAATGTAGCTCCTATATTATCTGGTGTTGAAGATTGTACTGTAGAATATGGCTCATCATTTGATTCAAAAGCTGGGGTTACTGCTAATGACAATATAGATGGAGATTTAACTTCTAAGATAGTAATAGAAGGAATAGTTAATACTTCTGTTTTAGGAGAACAAACATTAACATATAGAGTTTCAGATGTTGCAAATAACGAAGCAAGTGTTGTGAGAAAAGTTACTGTTGTTGATACTGTTAAGCCAGTATTTTCAGGCGTAGACAATTTAACATTAAATTTAAATGACACATTCAATGCTTTAGAAGGTGTAACAGCTGTAGATGAAGTTGATGGAGATTTAACAGATTTAATAACTGTTGAAGGTGGAGATTTAGTTGATACATCTGTTGTAAAAGAATATCAAGTTACTTATAAAGTATCTGATAAATCATCAAATGAAGCTGTAGTAGTTAGATTAGTATCTGTAATAGATAATATACCTCCTGTATTAACTGGGGTTGAAGATAAAGAGATAGAAGTAGAGCCAATACCTAAAGAAGAAGTTTAATAAATGATGTAGTAGAGGTGAAATTATGAGTAACTTTAATGTCACTTATAGTGCTGGTGGAAACATAGATAAAATAAAAAAAGTTGGAAATATTGAAGAAATAAATAATATAGAAAACATAGAAAAAATAGATAGTCTATCTGAAGTAGAAAACATAGAAACTCTTAAAAACATTGAAAATTTAGAGCAAGTCAAAAATGTGGCAAAACTTGAATCTGTTTCTAATATAGAGAACCTTAATGAAGTTAATACAGTCAATGAAATAAAAGAGATAGGTAGTATAAGGGGATTTGCATCAAAAACACAACCATATAATTATATGAGATTAATAGAAGTTCCAGCACTTAGAGGAGTGTTTGAAGAAGAAATAGTTTTGTCTCCATCTGAAGTTGAGATTCTTGCTATATCTGTTACATGTAGTGGATATGGAGAAAATGACCACTACAATTTATATTTTAATGAACAATTATGGTTTAAAGATTGGTACTTGGGAGAAGTAAAAGAGGGACTTTTCTTAGGTTCATCAACATATGTATATTCAGCACCTCCAAATTCAAGAGTAATTTTAAAATTTCATAATGATAGCGGAACTTCTAAAAAATTATGGTTTGGTATAAGAATGTTAAAAGACCCAGAACCAATTTAGAGATGGAAAGGAAAATTAAATATGTTAAGTAATGAAATAAAAGACTTTGTCTTCCATGAATTTAAAACAGATGCAGACAGTTTTGTAAAAGATTTAGCAAATGTTTTGGCTTTAGGGAATTATACTAAAGAAGTAAAAGATGTATCTGGAAACTTAATGAGAAAATCATTACCTTCAAAAGAAGATTGTTGGAATATAGTGTATCCTAACCCAAATTTTAAACTTATAAAAGGTAGAGAAGTTTCTTCTTTTGATGAGATAAATGCAAGTGAATATGAAATAATAACTAAGGACCAAATTTCTAAAATAACTGATTCTGTTGTTGTGAGAGCTGTAACAAGACCATCTGATAGAATTACTCAGCAAACAACAAAAGTTGGCTCTGATGAAATTTTAAAATATGGACTTCTGGATAATGATATAGAAGAAAATACAGTTATGTATTTGGAAGTGTATTTTCCAAAATATTTATGTGATACAGAATTGGATGACCCTACTCAACAACGAGATGGAAAAACTGTACCAAAAGTTGTAAATCTAAAAACTGGTGTAAAAGATGCGCAAGCTAGAAACTATCATAACTGCTATATGAGAATTTTTGATAATCCAAATAAGGACTATTCTGGTCCAGCAGAAAATGTTATAGATATGGTAACTGGTGATATAGCTGAATTTAATTCTGCTTCATCTGAATGGTGTAAATTATCTTGGTTTACAGATTTTGATGAAAAGTTTAAATCAGAACTTGGTATAACTGGTTCAGATGCTCTTTTAAGAATACCTATTACATCTTCTTTAAATAATAAGACTAAAATAAGAGTACTTGCTAATATACATCCAAATAGAGTGCTTATAAATGTTACAGGTAATCCAAATGTAGATTATGAGGACAATAGATATTTAGTTGGTCAAGCCTATATAGGTTCTATTGATAGTTTTGATTTTGCTAAGAAAGACATAACTGGTAATTTTGGTATATTTACAACTTCTTCATCTGTACCTTCTATACCAAAGTTTAATATTAAATATAGTGAGCCTTTTAATGGAGTCAATACGCTTGGAACTGATGGAGTAAAAACAACTGGAAAAAATGTTATATCAAATGCAGGAGCTAAGTCAGCTTGGGTAAATATAGGTACATTTCCTTGGTTAAATAATTCATTATTTAATACTAGACCTGCAGATACAATAGTAAAATATACATATAATAGAAGAGATATTCCAAGAGATTTTGGTTCAAATATTGCTGGTGGAAAAACAACTATATATGAACCTAGTTTGCAAGTTACAATAGGAGCTTCTGTAAATAATGAATTTGTGGCTGAGTTTGGATTAATGAATCCAAATATAAAATATAACTCATATGGAGTATTTTATATTACACCTAATGCAAGAACTTCTATATCAAGAGAAAAAGTTACTTTTCCATCTGAGCTACCAATAACTATAGATAAACCAATAGTAAAAGACATGACAGTAGAAGTTCAAGTGACTTATAATGAACAAGATTTATATAACTATATTAGAAAGTATGTAGCACAAAATGATGGAAAAGAGCTTTTAAATGACCTAAGTTATTATATATATGGAGCACAAGATGGAACAGTTGAAAGACCAATTTATTTTTATCTAGGTTTTGATGAAGTTGAAGAAAGAACTACTCAAGAAGGTGGTTCGAATAGAGATAAATACGGAAATCTTGTAGATATAAAATACCATCAAACTTATGGTGTGCATACAGCAAATGGAACAACGGACTTTGCAATGTACAAAACAGACTCTGCTGACTATTTTCAAAGTCACTATTTTATGTTCTCATCAACAGAGCAATTCATGAAAAAACATATGTATGGTAAATCAGTATATACAAACGAATACTTTGCAGATAGGATAAAAATTGTCCATAGTGCAGAAGGTGTTCGTGGAGCTTTATCAGGTATGATAGTGATAGATGCTGAATCACTTTTCCCATTTGATGAATTAATAGTAAACAAATCTTTTGAAAAATATGAAGATAAACCAGAAGAAACATATATATACCTTCCATTAACTACACCTTATACTCCTTTTGCAAATTCTCCAAATGAAAGATATGGTGTTGGAGTATTAAAAGAGCTTAAATATAATGAAAGCAATGATGATTCTAGATGTGAAACTGCATTAAGAGAAATACAAGATATGTATAAAGATATCTATTCTTGTACAAATAATGCTGAATCAGTTTATTTTGCTGATAAAACAGACAATGGATTAGAGATAACATGGCATTCTTCTGATACGAATATAGTAAGTTTTTCTAAAGGAGCAGATGTTGAAGAACCTACAATAGAATTAAAAATATCTCCTGAAAATCCAATTTTAAAAGTTGGAGAAAAAAAAGTTCTTTCTTTACTTGAAGGAGAAGAAATAGTAGAGGATGATAACATAATTTGGATTTCATCAAATGAAAATATAGTTACTGTTTCTCAAAAAGGAGAATTGACAGGGATTAAAATAGGTGGGGCAGTTATAACTGCTAGATATAAAAGTAGAAAAGTTCAAACTGAAGTAAATGTAAATTCTACAGATGAATTGGATGAATCAAATTCACAAGAAGACCCTGTTATATAAAATATAATGAGAAATAGAAAGGATGAATATTAATGTTAGGTATAATTAATAGACCAGATTTCTATGAAGGAGATAAAGAAGTATACTTATCTGCTACTGTAAAGTCTGGAGAAGTCTCTAAAACTAAAAAATTTAAGGTACTTGTAAAAGCATCGAAGCGAACTGATTTACAAAGTGTACTAGAGGATATAGGAAATATATCTATACCAAATATAGTCACAGAAAATCTGACTTTTATACAAAAAGGTAGTTGTGGTTCAACTATAGTATGGTCATCTTCTAGTCCAAATATAATAGGTCAATTAGGAAAAGTAACAAGACCTGTATTTGGTGAACAAGATGCAAAAGTTACTATAAACATTATTGTGTCAAAGGGAAGTGTAAGTAGAAGTAAAGAATTTAAAGTTACAGTACCAGCATGGACTCAAGAAGGTGAAGTTGAATCTGCTGCTAATGCAATAACTTGGGAACTTATTAGAAATAAAAATACTGATATAAATAAGGTTACAAGTGATTTAGTACTTCCAACAACTATAGGAAATGAAATATCAATAACATGGACTACAAGTAATTCTACATGCTTGAGTGATAAAGGGGTAGTTACTAGACCAGCATATAAAGACGGTGATAGCATCGTATCTGTTACAGCAACACTTACTAAAGGTGAACTTATATCTACAAAAACTATAACTAATATTAGAATACTTAAGCAAGAGCCTACTAATCAAGAGAAGGTTGATGATTTTGTAAAAACTTTTGACTTTGTTTCATATATTGCACCAAATAAATCATTAACAGAACTTAGTGATAACTTTACATTGCCTGCTAAAGTTGAAAATATGTCATTGACTTTTTCGGCACTTGATAATGAAGGTGAAGACTTAACATCAACAAATATAAAATTAGAACTTGATAATCAGGCTCTTTCTTATAAAGCCACAATAGTGAGACCTAGTTCTAGCATTGGTGATTTTAGTTTTAATTTAAAAATTGAAGCTAAAATTACTGTCTTGTCAGAAGGAGAAACATCAGAAGAAATTAAGGCTTCTAAGATATATCCAGCTAAAATATTAGCTATGATTGAAGAATAGATGATTGCAACTTTTAAGTTTAGCACTGGCGTTTTCGTCAGTGCTAATTTTAAATATAATCTTTCTGGGGATGAAAACTCTATAGCTTTATTTTATAAGATAGAATGTGAACACACAGAAAGTAATATAGACAATACTTTGTTGATGTTAAAAAATGACAAAAAGTCAATGTATATTAGAGAAAAACAGGTATTTTTTATAAAAAGTAAGAAATCTTTGCAACCAATATCCATAAGTAATATCTATATAAATAAAGTATATAAAAAATTATATGATAAAAACATTAGTGAATATATAAGTAGCTATAAAGATTTTAAGAAATTTAGAAATTTTAATAATATATTAAACTATCTAAGTAGAGAGGAACAATATTTAGATAAATCAATTATAGAACATATGCTGTTCGTAGAATATAGAAATACTAGAGACAAAATACAAATAAATGATAACTACAATACTTTTAAGACCAATCAAAATACTTTGTTCTTTCAAGATAATACAATAGAAGTAAGTAATATTGATAAATATCTAAAAATTTATGACTATGAGGATATGATAGGTCTTCCAAGTAAACAAATTTTTGTAGACTGTAAAAGTACAAATATAAGTGAGACAGAAAATGATACATATATATTTGATTTTGAAAAAAATATTAAAGACTTAGATAAAAAAATAAATGAAAATGATTCTATAGCTGTCAAAAACTCTATAAACAATAAAATATCTATAGAAAAACCAAAATTTGCTGAAAATCATATTAAAAACTTATCTATAAATTTACAAAAAATTATAAAGAATGGAGATTTAAGAAAAGTTTTTGTAGAAGAAAATAAAATGTCTACATCAGATTCATCAGTTAATGTAGATATTAATTTACCTTATTTGATTGATATACCAAATATACCAGAGGTTTTAATCAATAATAATATAAACTTAAGAAACGGTTTTAATAAGCAAATACTTATAGAAGATAAAAAACGTTTAGCAAAGGGATACTCAGATAAAATACAAACATTTTTAGAATCTAAATATAAACTATATAAAGCTAAAAATTATATTGAGTTATACCATTCACTAGATAATATTGAAAAAAACATAGATAGTAGTCTTCATATTGTAGATGATATTAAAGATTTTACACATGAAGGTTCAAATATTCAAATGAATGATATCCTCGCTGGATATGATTTTTCAAAAGGGAAACCCACATTTAATTTATATAATCTAAATATAGATGTAGGAAAGGCTGACAATCAAAAAATTTATATTTCTAGTATAGATTTATTCTCAAAATACTATAATCCAAAGTTTGATTTTAAAAATGATGAATATAACTTATTAATATCAAAGTCTAATAATAAGGAAACATCTATAATTGAGCATAAGTTATTTGGAGAATATTATAAAGGGAATCTATCTCTTATTGACTCAATTATATATCCTGATTATCTTTCAAAACCTTCATTATATACCTTTGAATGCTATATATATAAACGACTAGAAAATAGCAAATACAGACTTCTAATAAATAAAGAACTTGAAAAAGGGACAATACAAAAAAATGACTTTAAAACATCTTATGGTTACAGTCTGATAAATTTTTATAAAGAAGGTAGTTTATTAAATATTTCAGAACATATGGATGAGTTATATAAGTACAGTAATAATCTTTATAATATGTATCAAATTCAATTTGGAATCATGAAAAAAATCAAGGATACATCATCTGATGAATCACCAACTAAATTAAAGTTTTCAAAATTACCTACATATAAAAATGATGATGGTTACTTTGGAGTTGCGACAGAATATTTTCCTGACTTTGTGGTGATTGATGGAAGTAAAGATGAATTGATTCTTCCCAAAAGTGGTTTTGATTATAATATATATAAAGATAAGATATTTGGTGACAATCTTATAATAACAGATAAGGATAAGTATGTAAAAAAATACACACAAGCTGGAAATCAAATAATTGAATTACCTATAGAAAATCCAGTTGATTATTTTGCAAATATAGCAATAGATGTTATAAATATTGATGTTTCTGTTATGAAGTATGTTCTTGATACACTATACAATCAATGGAGACATAATATTTATAGATATGCTGGTATAGAGCCTGAAAAAGCTATAAAAGATTTGATAGACTCAACAATGAAGTATATAGGTGGAAAATATTATTGGGATAGATGCAAAATACCACATCTTGAGAGAACCTTAAAACTTTTTTTATGGTATGCAGAAATGAGTATATTGTGTAATTCAGAGTATGAAGTTGTATATATAAGAGAAGATTGTAAGATTGATTATTCTAATAAAACATTAGGAAATTTAGAAAAAAATATATTACATATTGACAATTTAGAATTGACAGATGATTTTGTTCTATCAAGTAAGAAAAAGGGTGTAAGTTCCAAGTTAAAATTTAAAGTCAATCAAGAATTTGATTTACAACTAAAATTTAAAGCATATATGGAAAACCGTGGTGTTTTAGAAATACATATAGGAGAAGAAATTTATACGTTCTTAGGGGATGAAAAACCTTCTTATAATATAGATTTAAAAATTCCAAAAGAAGTTAAAGACGTAGAGATTTTATTTTTTTATGATAATGAGGAATCTTTTATAGATATAGCTGCTTTTAGAATAAAAGATATGTTCAATAAATCAGTTAAGATAAAATATATTGGAAAACTTGGAAAAACAAATAAAACTGTAGAATATTTGATAAATATGTTAAATATTGCAGGTGAGTCTATAGAAGATACACAAGTTAAGTTAGGAATTCAAAATTCAGTACAAGTTGCATATGCACTTGATACATTTAAAGATTATATGTTTAAACATCATAATAATAAAGAAAAAGGTAAGCGAAGAGTAATTAAAAAATAAAAATTATTTAAAATACTATCAAAGATAATCGAAGGGAAGAAATGTTATGGTAAATTATCAAATTCAATATAAAGAAAAAGTAAATCAAAATGAACTATCTGGACCACCAAATGAAGCAAATGAATTTTGGAGAGTTGTATGTGACATGCCAACTTTACAATCAGCAATATCAACTACCAAATCACTAGTGAAAAAATATGGGTATGAAAATTTTCAGATATGTAAAGTGACTAGTATAAGGGTTGAAGTTCATGCAGAGTAAAAAAAAATTAAATAAAATATCTACAGGATATATATTTAGTGAGGAATTTAATGGTACCATGAATCCTCTGTGGGATGTATTTCCAAGTGATAACAATAGAATCACCTTTACAGGTGATTCTATTAAAATACTTGAAAATGATGATAAAACAGAATTATTGATACCATGTCCCAAAGAATCTGGATATGTATTTCAAACATATATAAGGTATGAACCAAAAGAATCTAATGGTAATGGTGGTTGTATAATAAAGTCTATTACTGAAAATTATGTAGAATGTGAATTATCATCAGAAATCGAATCAATATATTATTCATATTTAAAAGTAATATATTCTGATAATTTTGTATTAAACCTTAGAGCATCAAAAGATGGATTAAATTGGGAAGATTTTGGAAGTACAAAATTGTTAGATTCTAACTCAATAGGATATTATCTAAATGACAGTAAAGATACATTAGAAATATTTAATTGTGAAATGTATAAGAATAACTTTATAACATTTATAGGAATTGATAAAACACAAAATATCAAAATATATGACGAAAATAATAAAGAAATAGTGACAGATGTAGATATGAAATATACTGAAGATTCAGTTATTGTTGATTTATCATCAAAACTTTTTCCAATAAATCATGTAAAGGTAGAAGTTGAAAGTGGAGGAAGATTATCTGATACTATAACTATAGACAAGTTGTATGGTGGAGATGTATATTCATTTGAACCAGAAATTAGATTTATTGTCAATGAAGCTAATATGGATAATGGTGACTTTGATTTAGGACTAGTACAAGGTAAAGATAGAGTTTATGAGTTACAAGTAGTAAATGCAGGTGATTTTACTAAAACTGGAACCTTAAAAATAGTTGGAGTTTCTAGTTATGATAGGGGAGATAGTATGGCTTACTTGATGCCATATGGGGATTCAAGTGGAAGTTCTGAATTATTTAAAGAGTTGGACATTACTTTATTGCCTGGAACTACAAGTAAATTTTTGATTAAGATAATAAAGGACTCTAGTTGTATAACAATTGATGATAAATATAGTTTTAATATTATATTTATGTAAGGTGGTATGGTAGATGGGTGTAAGAATAAAAAGATATGGAAAAACAGAATATTTAAATGACCATAACCAATTAAAGAATACTGATATAGAGGACCAACATCCAATAAAAGCTATTACTGGATTGAATGAAAAACTAGATGATATAGATAACAATATAAGTATTAATATAGATGATATAAGAAATAACAGAAATGATATAGATATTATTAATAAGATGATAGAAAATGGTGAGATTGGTGGGAGTTCTAGTGGTGTATCTGATATAACTCCATTAGTTGAAAGAGTAAAAGTATTAGAGCAAAATGTAGTTATACTAAATAACAATAATTTAGAACTAAAAGAATTTGTGATTAGTGTATTGAATGAAGTAAATCGTTTAGAAGATGAACTTGTGAAAACAAAGCTTATTGTAGACGAATATCATAAAAATACTAATTTAAGTAAAAATAGTTTCACTGATACTTTGATAAATGACGATTACATACAAAATCTAATTGATTGTAAGATTGATATAAATAATGATAATGTTACATAAAGTGAGGTGATGATATGCAAGGAGTAGATTTAGGATATAAGAATGTAGAAGGAGATGAAATATCTTTTCCAAATGTAACTATAAATGCTAATATAACTGGCAAAGTAAGTTCTGTTATAGAAATAAAAGATGGCTTTAAAGATGGTTTTGAACTGGAATATATTTTAAATGGTAAAAAGATAAATAAAAAACTTACAAATAATATTTATATAATAACAGAAGAAGAAGTGACTAAGCTTCAGGAGGTTTTAAGAACTTTAAAAATAAAATCAACTGATGATTTCAACGCTTCTATTTACTTGTCATTTGTACCAGAGGGAACAACTGCTAAAGCTGATCAGGAAAGTTATGGCAAAAACGTTGCAAGTAATGTTTTAGATAGTAATGAAGATACTTATTGGCAAGCTACATCTAACAATCAGGGTGTTGATGTGATTTTTAGAGAAAAGAAATTTATAGAGTCTGTTACAGTATGTCTACAAGATGAACTTTTAGAAATCTGGGGAGAAAATGAGAATGGTACATTTGTAAAATTAGCTACAAAAAATGGTAGCGATAGTAGCATAATTAAAAATATTGTTGTAGATATACCTAAAAATGAATATAAACATTTATTTTTTAAAACAGTTACATTTACTGAAGGATGGTCTGATATTAGAGATGTATATATAAATGAAGCAAGAGTAGATTTTAGTTTCAAATATAAAAAAGAAGAAATTAGTTTAGGTGATAAAAAGGCAGAGGGAGATAAGATTATATTTCCGAATGCATGTGCAAAATTCAATGGTAAATGTGGATTAAAAATAGAATATTTAGGTGTAAATTATGATGTAACGACAGAATATGAAACAAGCAATAACAAAGTAAATAGCAAAGATAAGGTAGTTTATATAGAAGAACATAATGAAAATGAAATAAATGAAATACTAAAAACTATAAAAATAAAAGGATATAAAAAATTTAATGTAAAGATAACACTAATTAAGAATAATGATGGTTATATACCTTTTGGAATTGTGGCTACAGCCAATAGTGTTTATAGTGATAATACTCCAGATAAAGCAATAGATGGAAATATAAATACAAGATGGATGTCTTCAACTTATGAAGCAATTTTCAGACTAGAATTCAAAGAAGCTACAAATATAAATAAAGTACAAATGAAAGTAAGTGCATCTCCAGCATCACAAAATAATTATGTAATTAAATCTGGAACAACAATAATAGGTCAAAAAACGTTAGTAGTACCAAATAGTATAACTACTGTCGATATTGATGTCACAACTGCTAATTATAATAATATAAGTATAGAGTGTAGTAGTACTAGTAGTTGGATTAATGCATTTGAAGTCCTTTTAAGTGGATATACTGAAAATTTAGATTCTGATACTTGTATAATAAATGATATGCATGAAGTATATAATATACAAGGAATAGATGAACATACTTTGTTATATTTAAAAGGTGATTCTTTTAATGATTTAAGTCTAAATCCCAAAACAGTAACTGCTATAGATGTATCGATTGTTGAAGATGATTTATTTGGAAAATCGTTTAAATCCAATACTGGATTAATTCAAATTCCATCTGAAGAAATAACTTTGAATGGAAGTACAAGTTTTACAATAGAATGGTTTGAGAATTTAATATCAGTTTATGACGCAGCTATATTTAGTACTAATGAAAGACTAAAACATGGACTACTTTTAGGATATTATGAAGGAGATGTTTCAAATCTTTATTGTAGTAGCAATGGAAGTTCTTGGGATATAATTCGTCAAGGAACTTGTGGAGGAAAAACTTTTAATAAATGGATACATAAAGCTTTTTGTTATTCAAAAGAAAATCTTACTTTATACTGTTTTGAAAATGGCATAAAAACATATGAAAAGAAATTACAACAAGAATTATCTATTTACTGTGGTAATAGATTTTTATTTTTCGACGTTTGGACAAATAAAATTAATGCAAATATATCTAATATTAGAATTTCTGATGTGACAAGGTGGATAGATGATTTTGAATTGCCCTTAGAGCCGTATGATTACTCACCTAACATTGAGATAATAGAACAAACAGAACATCATATAATCTTTAATGTCTTAGCAAATACAACTACTATAAATAAGGTTAAAGTATATATAAACAATAAAATAGAAAAAGAGTATATTGATACTTTTGAAAATCTAATATTTGATATTATATATGATGAAAAATATATAATTGGAGAAAATGAAATAAAATTTGTTATAGATTACAATGAAAATAAAAATATAGAAGAAAAAGTATATCATTATAGGCAAAGAATTGATGAAAATACAATGTTCTTTCTAAACGGAACAGACATTGTTGATAGTAGCTATAATCCAAAGGTTATAAATAACAATGGAGTAACAATGTCTGATGGTGGTAAATTTGGTAAGTTTTATAATATGAAAACTGGATATTTGCAAATACAAAATTTTAATCCTCATTTTAGAAACTTTTCAATAGAGTTTTATTTGAAATTTAATGATAATAGTACACAAGATATATTATTTGATACTAGAGTTTCTTCTTATAACAAAGGATATTTAATTTATACAGAATCTAAAAAATTAAGATTCTATCTTAGTGAATATTCATATTCTTCTATAGATTATTCAAACTTCGATAAAAATGTTTACCATCACTTCGCTTTTGAAATTAAAGACTATAAATATATAAAGATATACCATAATGGTATACTTAAAAAAACAGATACTTTGTCTGAAATACCACAAGAACATGCAAGTAACAACATATATATGTCAAAAAGATGTGATGGAGGTAATTATCGTTTTACCAATGAATTAAGTATGTTTAGAATCTCTAATATGAATATATACAATGAAAATTTTACACCAACAAATATTCTATATTGTTACGAACCTATATTGAAGGCAAACCAAGTATCTGAAAATCAATTAATATTATCAATAAATGATAAATCGAATGTAATGAATAAGCTTGAAATTTTTATAAATGGAACATTAAAAAAAACTATAGTAGATAACTTCGATAATATCTCTTTTAATTTATTATTAGATGATTATAGTGATGACTTTAATGAATTTGAATTGCTAATGACATTCAACAATATTAAGCGCATTATAAAAAGATTTAAAATTTATAAAAATAAAGAAAAGTTAATACTTGCAAGTAAATATTTTGAAATAAAAAATGTTTTGTTTGATAAAAAATATACTCATTTTAAGCCTTTCTTTTTAGGTCATGGTAGTGTTAATGTTTTATATTCAACGAATGATAATGAATTTACATATTGCGATATTAATAGTTTCACACAAATAAATTCAAATAACATAAGATTAATGTTTTTAATGGATTCAGATGCTGTAATTGAAGCTTATAAAATTTATCTAAAGGATTGCACTGATACAACTAACATTAACTTTAATGAAGTTTTACCTCCACCAAATAACATAGATAAATTTCCAGTAACTGGTGGTGAGGGACTTAGTAAAGAATTATTTGATGTTATAAAAAGTAATTTTGATATTTTAAACAATAAAATACTAGAAGAACAAAAATATATAAAATATATAAATGATAGAATTATCTCAGTAGAAGATAAAGTGTATGATATTGAATTTGATGTTGATGAATATCATAAAAATACTAACTTAAAACATAATCAATTAACTGATACTCTTATTAATGATAAGTATATAAAACAGTTAATAGATTGTGAGTTAGATATTAATAATGATAATGTCAAGTAAAAAAAGAAGGTGAATAAATGGCTATAGTTGGTGAACAGTTGTTACAGCCAGAAGCTGGATGGCAAAGAATTGATAACATTGATAATAATTTTAAATATATAGGATTATGGAAAAAAGATACAAGTTCAGGGCTTTATAATAACACAGGTATGTTTATACAAGAAAATGCAACAATAGAAGAAGTAAATTCTAGTTATATTACATTTGCTTTTTATGGTTCAAAAATAAGGATATTCCATACTAGATATGCTAGTCATTCTTCTAATATGAAATGTATTATAGACGATATTGAGTATGAAAATTATAATATTCATGGAGAAACTATAAGACAATATCTTGCCTTTGATAAAATAAATTTAGAAAAGAAGATTCATTTGGTAAAAATTAAAAGTGATGATGGTGTCAGATTTGATTTTGATTGTATAGATATAGATGAAGATGGATATATGATAGATTTAATTGAAACCAAACTAACGAAAAAATCTACATTAGAATCTATGGAAATAGGAGATATAATTCCTTGCAGATATACAGCGCCTATTTCTGGAAAAGTAGGATATTTTTCAGAACTTGGAAACTGTAATTGTGAAGGAATAGATGTAGATACTTCATCAGATACACCAGATGGAAAATTTTATTTTATAAAAGTTAATGATAATAAATTTATATCTGATAGAAATGTTCAAGCATCTATTTCATGGAATGAATTAAACAAAAATAAATTAACTTGTAAAATGCTTTCTCCAACTTCTTTAGTATTTAATGGTAAGTCATCATATGTAAGTATACCTATAGAAAAAATTAGGACTACTAAAGAGATAACAATAAAAATAAGAGTATATTTAGAAGACTGGACAGTTGGAGCAGAACATAGGTTTTTTAGTTGTACACAACTTGGAGGTTATGCATGTTGTTATGTTCCAAAAGATAGATATTTTAGAATAGAGATTGCTACAAATCATCCTAATTCTCCAACTTTATATTTTATTTCTGGATTTAATATTGATTCATCTAACAATGGATGGAAGACTTTTTACATACTATATAATGGAGAATCAGTTAAAATATATGATGAAATAACTTTAAAATTGAATGAAAAACGAAATGGTACTATCATATATGGAAGTACAAATCATTTGGTATTAGGTGGAGAAGCAGGAGGAGGTTTTTCTGTAGAGTCAGGTACTCGTTTAACTGGAAAAATATCAGAGTTTGTAATATGGGATAAAGCAATAGAACCAGCAACTATAGAAAATAATCTAACAGGGAATGAAGAAAATCTAATTTGTCTATTTAAATCTACTAATGCAATTGGGGATACACTTTATGATTTATCACCAACTAAAAATAATGCAACTATTTTTAATTGTATAAAAGAATATGACAATAGTAATAAATATCATTACACTATTCCAAGTGGGGGTATAGCGTATAATGATGATATAACAATATCCTTTCCAAAGAAAGCTTTAAAATCAAACGAAAATGATGACTATATTTTAGAACAAAGTTCAACATACAGTACAGGATTTCTTGCGTATTTAGCTTTCAATAAAACAAACATAGATTCTGATGACTGTTGGCATAGTAATTCTGAACCTAACCCATATATTAAAGTGTCATCAAAAAAAGATAAAATACCAGTTTCTGGATTTAGGTTAACTAACAGAAATTGTCCTGGTTCTATCCAACCTCCATCATCTTGTACTGTATATGGAAGCAATGATAATACAGTTTTCGAAAAGATATATGAAACATCAAATTTACCTTCAGGAAATAAAGCTACTTCTTATCATTATTTTAATTCACAAGTAGAATATTTACATTATAAATTCAATTTTCAGCACGCAGATTTATATATAGCTGTAGGTGAATTAGAAATGTTTAAAGAATATGAGTGCAAAGATTCATCTTCAAGCTTAATTAATAAAAATAAAGGTGGATGGCCAATAGAAAATGATTGGGATACATATATAAGAAATAGTGATTTAAAAGGAAAGATAATAGCAGGAGACAATGATATATGGAACTATCGCAATATGATTTCTTTATGTAAAGAGAAGGTTATTACAGGATTAAAAGATATTAACAATGAAAATATAGAGCCTACAAATGGGAATATATTAATACCAGTTCGTGGCAAAATTGAAGATATTGACGATTTGTCAGCAAAAAGATTTAATATATGTTTATCTTCATCTGTTGCTAAAAATACAGGTTTCAGACCTATGTTAATTGCAGAGGGAGGGATATAGTATGGCTAGTGTAGGTAGTACTTTACCAGAGCCAGAACAAGGTTGGAAAAGATATGACAACACAGACAGTAGAATAAAATATGTCAATAAGTGGACTATAAATAATAATGCTCCAACTGCTTATAACAATACAGGATGTATTACAAATTATAGACATGGTGAAAATGGGATATTAGAATTTAGATTTACTGGTACTAAAATAAGATTAATAGTTCCTGGTTCTGATGGTTCTCATACAGATAAGTGTACAGTAGAGATAGATGGTGAAAAATTTATAGCTAGCCAATGTACATCAAATCTTATACATCCTAATTATATTTATCAAATGTTATTTTTTGAAAAGCTTGATTTAACAGATAGTGTTCATACTGTTAAGCTATATATAGAACTTGGAACACCGCCACCTTCAAGTGCTCCTTATGGAGATAATTATTTAGCTTTAGATGCAATTGATGTAGATGTAAGCGAATCTCTATTGCATCATACACTAGAAGAAAATAACTTAATACAAAATATTCAAATTGGAGAATATATACCTTGTGATTACACTTATGAAGATGGTTTTTCAAACTTTGGGACAGGAAAATCAATAAATTTTATTTGTGTTGAACATAATTTAAACCAAAGTATATTAATATCAGATACAGTAATTCCAAATTTAAGCTTTGATGAAATAAATAATAAAGGATTTATTTATGGTAATTTACTAGAAAGCCAACCTTATGGAAATTATTTATGTACTATAAAGTCAATTACAGATAGTCCATTTAATGATAACTATTTCTATTCAGAATATGATAAATACGTTTTAAATAGTAGTTTAAATAACTTAATTACTGCTGGAGATAAAGATATATGGCATCACAATTTAGCATCTATAACGGATACTTTTTCTGATTCAGATAATACTAAGGTAACAATTAGAGGTGGTACAAATTCAGACTCATATAATATAGTTAATACGTCTGCTAAGAATGATGCAAGTGGCTTTAGACCAGTTCTAATTATTAAGAAATTATACTTTTATCCAGAGTTTGATATTAATTATATTTTTGGAGAATGTAATGGCATTATAAATATAGAAAATATATCATTAGATAAAATAATAGATATACCAAAAATAAAAGTAAAAATAATTAATAAAAGTAAAGATATAGAAATATTATATACAAATTTACTTGATGTAAATGAAGGGAGTTTGGATATAGATGTAATTAATACTAATTTATTAGATGGATTAAATATCTTAGAAATTATCATAGAAGATGAAAATAATTATACTTCAGAACCAAAAACTCTAAATGTGTTTAAACATTATGAAGGAATTATTCAATATGCTAAAGTGGTTGTAACTAATAATATACCCTTTGATAAAGAATATAAAAGTGTGAAAGTCAAATTAAAATCTGATGGCTCAATTATTGGTATATATACTATAGATAATACCAATTATAGTATTTTTAATATAAATTCTATTTTTGATATAAATTCTAATAATATTAATTTATTTTTACTAATGGACAAAGATACTATTATAAATGCGTATAAGATAATTTGTGAAGATGAGAAAAATCTTTCTTTTGATAATGCTGAGTTAATACCTTTGCCATCACAAGGTACTGATGAAGATACAAATTCAATAAATAAAGAAGAAGTGATAAAAATAATAAATGAAACTGTTAATCCCAAACTAGATTTAATAAATAAAAATCTAAGCTTATCTGATTTAAAAATTCAACTAAAATATGATAAAGAATTAAATCTTTCTGCTAATTATACATCTAACTATTATATAGATACTAAGCTTGATACAGTAGAAAAAGAAGGTGAATAGTATGGCTAGTGTTGGAGACGCCCTTCCTCAACCAGAGGAAGGTTGGAAAAGGTATAATGATGATTGTATAAATATATTCTATTCTGAATTGTATAAAAGAGTTCCTATGAGTTCATGTTATGGTGGAACAGGTACATATGTTAGAAATGTTCCTTATGACGAAACAGATATTAATTTTAGTTTTATTGGTTCAAAAGTAAGAATAATGTGTGACGTATGTAGCGATAGGTCTGATTTAATTGATATTAATCTTGATGGTAAAGTTGAACAATTTAGCACAAGAACTGGTAACGCTATGAATTTTTCTAAAATAGTATATGAAAAATTAGACCTAGATAATAAACTACATAATATTAAAATATCAATAAATAAAAATAGTGTTGTTGTTTATTTATTCTTTGACTGTATAGATATAGATGAAAGTGGACATATATTGTCACCAATAGAATCTAAATTGACACAACGAACATCAATAGAAGATATGGAGATAGGAGATATAATATCTTGTAGATATACTGCTTCTACTGCTGGAAAAATAGGAGATTTTTCAGAACTAGGAAAGTGCAACTGTGAGGAAATTCCAAGGGATGTATCAAGCTCAACTCCAGATGGAAAATTCTTTTTTGTTAAAGTAGATGATAATAAATTAATAGCAGATAGAAATATACAAAATAATATATCTTGGAATGAGATTAATGGTAATTTAGATATCTTTTATAGAGAAAAAGTGTTTCCTCTAAATATTTGTGAAAGTGATGAAACAGATGAATATATTTTAAAAGCAAGTAGTGTATATGAAAATAGGCATGCTTACAATGCATTTGGTAACAAAATAGGATGGCACAGCGAATTATATAACTATCCACATATATTACAAGTTAGTTTCAAAAGAAAACCTCAAAGAATAAACTCATATAAGTTTCACTTTGGAAATAACGAACAGTTTCCACAGTCAGCAACAGAATGGACGATAGAGGCTAGTAATGATGAATTGACATGGATAATTTTACAGACAGTCAAAGAAAATCCTGCTCCAAAACATGATCAAATAAAAAATTATATCTTTAAAAATGAAATTTTTTATAATCATTATAGAATAAAAATAACAAATTCAAATTCTAACTCTGGATGTGTAGCTATAAAATGTTTAGATTTTTTTTATAAAAAATTCTCTATGTGTTTACCAGATGGAGGAGTGTCTTACAATAATGATATAACAGTATCTTTTCCTAAAAAAGCTTTAAATGCAAATGAGACTGATGAATATATACTTTATGCAAGTGGGTCTCTTAGTGACGCACTTCTTACATATAAAGCATTTAATAAAACAAACATTGACTCTAATGATTGTTGGCATAGTCCTAATGAAGCAAATTCATATATAAAAATATTTTCAAAAAAAGAAAAAATAATTTCAAATGGATTTATGTTCACTAATAGAAATAGTGATTCATTCCCTCAAGCTCCTAATTTATGTATCGTGTATGGTAGTAATGATAACGAAAAGTTTGAAAAAATATATGAGTCATCAAGCTTTCCTCAAAATGCTAGAGCTGTATCTTACCATTATTTTAATTCTCAGGTAGAATATTTATATTATCAATTTAATTTTAGTGGAGCAACAGGTTATGTAGCTGTAGGTGAGTTAGAGCTGCTTAAAGAGTATGAATATAAAAAATCCTCTCCAAGTCCAATTAATAAAAATCAAGGTGGTTGGCCAACTAATAATGATTGGGATAAATATATATGGAAAAGCAATTTAAATGGAAAAATAGAGTCTGGTGACAATAACATATGGAATTATAAAAATATTGCATCTTTAACAGATAACATTGCTATTTTATCAGTTGTAGATGTATGGGGAACAAGACCAAATGGAACCTCAATTGCTGTTAGAGGATATAATGATCAATTCGTAAATGATAGTAGTCCTAAAAGGTATGGAATAATAAATAATGCCTATACGGCTTCTAATGTAGGATTTAGGCCAATATTAGTTATAGGTGGTGATGCAGAATGGCTGTTATAGGGGAACAATTACTTCAACCAGAATCAGGATGGAAAAGATATGATGAAGCAAATATACAAGCTATAATAAAAGGAACATTTTGGGGAAAAGAGAATTTCAATGGATTTTATGGAGGGTCAAGTATTTGGCTTAAAAGTATTGATAGTAGCTATAAATTTAAATTTTATGGAAATAAGTTAAGACTTATATCAGATAGAAATACAAATAGACCTCAAAATAATACTAAATTAGTAATAGATGGAGTTGAATACATTTGTAATACATATGGTCAAACAAATGGTCAAATACTTGCCATTGATGTAGGTAATTTAGAAGATTCTATACATGATGTTGTAATATCTCCAGTTAAAGAGGGTCTTGCAACTATTGACTGTATAGATATAAATTCAGATGGATATATTCTTGATTTAGCTTTAGAACGAAACAAAACCATTAATAAGTTAGAAGTTGGAGAATATATTCCATGTAATTACAGTTACTATGATGGATTTTCAAGCTTTTATACTGGTAAAGATATAAATTTTATTTGTGTTAGCCACACTGATAGACAGTCTATATTAATCTGTGACAAAGTTATTCCAGATTTATCATTTGATGAGATAAATCAAAAAGGTTTCATATATGGTAATGAGCTAGAAAATCAATCTTATGAGCATAATATTTTAAAAATACAATCCTTAACTGGAGGTTCCAATAATAATGGTTTATCTGAATATGATAAGTATATTGTAAATTCAGACTTAAATGGACTAATAACACCAGGAGACAAAACTATTTGGAATTGGGATATTTGTAGTATTACAAGTTCTATATCAGCATCTGATAATTCTAAAATAATAACTAGAGGATACTCTAGCCTTACAAACTATTCAACAAACAATACTTTCAACAATAAAGGTCCAACTTTTGGGTTTAGACCAGTATTGATTATTAAACATTTATATGTTTCTCCATCATTTGAAATAAATCAATTTGGAAATTTTGATAATTGTTTTAGTATAGCGAATATAAATTTAGATATATCAATAAAAATTCCTAAAGTAAGTGTTAGTATAATAAATACAACTAATTCCAAAACTTTTATTTCTACTGAATTAATAAATGTTGTAGATAATTCTCTAAATATAGATTATACATTTAATAAAGACGATTTTGAATTAAATAAAGTAAATGTACTAAAGATTACTTTAACCGATGAAAATGAGTTTGAAACATCTATAGAAATAAATACATTCCCTATCGAAGATAAGCTGCTTATTTTTAACAATTCAATAACCTCTACTATCATTGAAAACAAACATAATAAAGATAGAATGATTGTCTGCGCTAATATAAAGGATAATTGTATTGTATTATACTTAAATAATAATAATTACATTGAAGCAAACCTTGAAGATTATGTCAGTGTAAATAAAAATACGAAATTAAAATTTTTATTAGATAAAAATTCTGATTTAATATCTTATGGATTATCATTTATATAAAAAATAATTAATACTAAAGCGAATGAAGTATAAAAAAGGAAATCTAAAGTAAAAAATAATTATCGTGATTTGCAAATAAAATATAAATTAAAATCTACAAAATAAATATAAGTGGTAGTATATTAAATAATGTCAAGATATATAGTGTATTTAATTAATCTTGAAGAATTATAAAAAATAAAGATGATTAGAAGGAAAGAAATAATCATGAACATATCAAAAAATTTGCTTAATGAACAAGAATTCTATGGCAAAAATATCTATCTATTGGGAACTTCAGAATTTGGACCAGTAAACACTCCAATAAAAATAAATTCAATTTCTCACATGAATTCAAACTTTGGGAAAAAAGGTTCTTTAGTTGAAGCCTATAAAATTATAAAAGAATCCAAATTAGACTGTAAAGTTTATCTATGTAAAGTTACAGGAGCACATGCAGAAATTTATCTGGATGTAAAATGTGCTAATGGAGAAATAATAAAAAACAGTATACACATTAAATCAAAGTATGCAAATGAAATATATAATGATATTGAAATAATGATAAATCAAGATGACTTACGGGTAGTCTATCCAAAAAATTTAGGGGATTATGTATTAAAATATCCATATAAAAATTATCCTACTTTGTATGATTTATCAGAAGCTATAAATAAAGATTCTCAAAAGCTAAAAGGGATGATAATTTGTAGTATTTATTGTGATTCTTATATAGAAACAAAGGATTCTATAATTGAAGTAAATCAAAGTACATATAAACTTAGTGGAGGATATAATGGATTAGATTGCAACAAAAATATAATGTACAATAATTTAGATAGTACATATACTATTTTAGAAGGACTTGATGTAGATATTATTATGCCTTTAGGAGTATATTATGATGATACATTTACAGATGACAGAGAAAAAATAGATAAATATTATGACCTAACAAGAGACTATTTAACTATTAAAGATGGAGAACGATACTTGACTTTTTATGAACAATTGCTTAATTTTTGTAAAGTTCAAATGAAAACAGGTATCATAACTCATGGTGTTATTGGACTTAATCTAACTAATGAGATTTGGATAGATGAGAAAAAATATATTGCTATACTGGAATATTTTAAAAAAGTAAATGAAGTATCAAAATTTGATAAAAATTATGAACAATTGGTAAGTGTAGTAGCTGGAGATGTATATACCACATATGGTACTAACATTGTAAATGCAAGTATAGTATATGCTCCCCTTGTAGCAAGTTTAGATATTATAGCAAATACTACAAATAAGGAAGTTCCAGAATCATTTTCACTATTTAATACCTTTGATACTTCAACAATAGAAAAAATGAATGAACTTGGATATGTATCATTTAGATTTAGTCAGTTACATAGAAGGGTAGTAGTATCAAATGGAATTACAATGAGTGAGCATACAGAATATAAGTATTTATGTAATGTAAGAATGATTCAGTTGACCATGTGTTACATAAAAAAGATGTTATATTCATATATAGGTGAAAATATAGATGCTTTGTTATCATCTGGATATTTAAAAGAAAACTTAACACAATTGTTAGATGAATTAAGGGAGAGAGAACTTATAAGTGAATATATAATAAATGAACTATCTAAACGTAAATCAGGAGAATTATATTTAGACTTAAGTTTAAAGACAGTATATATGTTAGAGTATGTTAAAACCTATAGTGGTTTGAGTATAGGTAGGTGAAAAAGTGAATACAGAATCTATTCAAAATAATAAAAATATATTTATAACTAAAGAATACATTAATAACTTTGAAAAGATAGAAGAAATACTAGAATATATTTTAAAAACAGAATTAGAAGATAATTGGGGAGTAATTTCCTTTGAAACAATAAAAAAAGATGAGACAGATAAAATTATACTGCCACAAATAAATTACTGTGTAAAATTAAGAGAAATATCTAAAGGTAAGAGTTATAAGCCAATGTTGACTGATATAATTGATGAATTAGATGAAAATAAAGAAAAAACAGGTAAAGTAATTAAAGTGTATAGACAAAGTTTTGATTGCATACTAGAATTTAGATTTATAGCTAAAACACAAAAAGAATGTAGAAGACTTATGGAAGCTTTTGAGGACATAATAACATCTTACACAGGATTTCTAAAGAAAAAAGGTCTTGGGGATATTTTCTTTTTAAAAGAAATCTCAACTGAAGATAACATAAGTTTTGATGAAAATACTTCAGTTAAAACATCTGAATATTTTATACGATTAGAAAAAGTAAAAACTTTAAATGTAAATAAACTTAAAAATATAGAAATGAAATTTTCTGTAAAGGATAGAATTTAGCCAAGAATAGTATAAATTCCACTTGGTATAAAGTCTATAATATCTACAAAATTTAAAGGGGGAAAAACCTTTATGGCAAACTTAGGAAATATGTATCCTAATCTTCCAGGAATGTTAGTCGAATTTAAAGATGGTGGTTCTGCACTTAGATTTGGTTTGGATGAATATAACACTGATAGTATGTTGTTACTTGGGACAGCAGTTGATGGACCAGTAATGGAGCCTGTAGCGATAGATGATTCTTCTATAGAATTACTATTTGGTTCAGACACTAATTTAAATGGAATTCCAAATGGTTCAACATTAGTTCAATCATATAAGCAAGCTAGAGATGCTGGATGTCAAGATATAAGAGTAATGAGAATCTCTGGTACATGCGCAACGTCAAATATAAGTGCACCATCTCAAGTTGTTGAAAAAAATAAAAAGATAGATGAGGACTTATCAGTTACTCAAGGATGTGAGAAAACTGATATAAAACTAAGTGGAAAAGGGATTATTGCAAGTTCAATTAGAGTTTATGTAAAAGGAAAAGAACTACTCTCTGGATTTGTATATAATGAATTTCTTAAAAGCATATCAATAGAAAAAAATGCTTGTGATGCAGGTGTACCTGTTTCAATAGCTTATAATTATAGATATTGGGTTGAACAGAAACCAGAATATTTAACTTTGAATCGTGATAAAAAGATTTTTTTATCTAATATTCCAAATGGCGCTGCTATAGTAGTTACTTATGATGGGAAATCTATAGATAAGTATATTGAAATGAATGATAATGTCATAACAATACCATCTTTAGATGAAGGAGAAAGAGTAGTTGTAAGTTATAGGGTAGAAGTTGTAGGAGAAGAAATAGAAACTCAAGTAGATGGAAATATTTTTATGACTGCCACATCAAGTCAAAAACTACTTTTAAGTAATACTCCAGTAGATGGAACACTTACATTATATGTTGGAGGAAGTAAAGTATTAGATTCAAATTCTTTTTCAATAGATAAAAAGTCAAAAACTATAACTCTTAAAAAAGAATGTTTTCAAATGGGACAAGTAGTATCCGTAAGTTATTATATGCCAGTTAAAGAGAAGATAGAAAGAAAGATAAGATTAAAATCTAAGTTTGCTGGAGATATGTATAATTTAGGTCAAGTAAAAGTAGAAGATTTGAGAGACACTTTTGGCAATTATATAGGAAAATATGTAAAAATCATTAAGCCAGAATCTAAAATGAGTATTGGTGAAGAACCTTTAATATTATCAACTCTTGACTACTTAACTTTTGGAGCATTAGTAGATGCAATAAACAATTTACAGACAACATATTTTGCAGAAACGGATACACCAGAAGAACTTACAAAAGATTTAATAAAATCAGCTACATATTTTATAGGCGGTTCTAATGGTTTAGATATGAATAAAGAAGATATGTTTAAGGCATTATCAGGAGAAAGAGATAGAAATGGATACATAGTAAAACAAGGTGCTTATCAATTGCTTGAAAATTATAATGTAGATTGGATAGTTCCTTTAGGTGTTTATGCTGATGATAAACTATTTGACAGACATCAAGATTTTGCATATGAACTTGCTTTATTCTGTGCAGTGTTATCCTATAGAAATAAATCTACATATGGTGTAATAGCAATGAATCCATTAAAAGATACATCTCTATCAGGTGTCCAATCACACTCTAAATATTTAACACAATACAGTAATGAATTTTTAATGAAGGATGATAAAGGTACTATAATTACTGATGGTCAGGGGAACTTTATAGACCTTGGAAAGTTTATATCAGTAGTTGCAGGTCCTACACCTATAGTGGAACATAAGGTAAGTTCGCTTAGAGAAGGAAATCCAGCAGTACTTTATGCTGCGTTCAATACAAGTATTTTACCACATTCATCTCCAACAAATAAGATATTAAGTGGTGTGAAATCACTAAAATATTCTTTTTCAAATGCACAATTAAATGATATAACAGGGAACAAATTGGTTTCATTCAACTCTAAAAAATTAAAGGGTAGAACTTGCTTAAATAAGGTTTTTGTAGTAGATGCTCCAACATCTGCGAAGAAAGATAGTGTATATTCAAAATTATCTACATTAAAAGTTATGAGAGTAGTAACTGATAATATAAGGGAAGTGGCAGACCCATTTATAGGGGAAGCAAATACAATAGAACAGAGAAATGCACTAAGTGCAACAATTGCAAAAAGACTAGATGCATTATTATTACAAGGAGTTATATTAGATTATAGTTTCAATCTAATAGCAACACAACAAGATTTAATATTAGGACAAGCTAAGTTGGAAGTTGGTATAGTAGCACCACAAGAACTTAGAAAAATAACTACTATAGTAGGTCTAAAAAAATAAAAACGGAAGAAAACCATTCGTTTATATTTAATAGTTAGGAGATATCGTTATGTCAAGTCCGAATATAAACACACTAACATCATTTTCTGGTGCTGATTTGGTTGTAAGCTTTGCAAATCAAGTTATTGGAGAATTACAAAAAATATCGTGGAGTATAGAACGTGAAAAAAAACCAGTATACACATTAGGAAGCTCAGATGCAAGAAGTTTTTCAAGAGGTAAAAGAGAGATTAAAGGTTCCTTAGTATTTGCTATGTTTGACCAAGATTCTCTAATTAAATCTATGAAAAGCGTTTTAAAATCATCAGAATCTACAATATTTACAACATCAGGAAAATTAGCTATAACAGAAGAAGAAAACTTTATAAATGCAGTAGAGATGTTGAAGTGGAATATAACAGCACAAGATGCTATAAATTTAAGTAGAAACATGGATAGTAAATCTAAGTATAATGAAAGTAATCCTAAAGTAAGTGACGAAAATTTTGAAATACCTAATGGCTTTAGCCCAATAAGGGATAATAGAATAATTTATTTAGATTCTTTACCACCATTTGATATAACAATGACCTTTGGAAATGAGCAAGGTCAATGTGCATTTCAAAAGATATATGATGTTGATATAATAGATGAATCTAGTGAGATCTCTATTGATACAATTGTTTTAGAGAAAAAGTTAAATTATAGAGCTAGAAAAATATCACCACTTATACAAGGTGTATATTCAAAAGAAGAAAATTAAAATAAAACATAAAATAAAAGATGTAAATAGATAAAAGTAAAAAATTATAAGGCCTCATGTAGTAAATATTTACAGGTGTATTTTATGTATTTAAAAGCTACATGTGGTTTTTCTAAATATAAATCACAAAAGAGAGGTAAAGTAAAATGGATTTAGATAATACTTTTTACAAAGCATTTTCAAGTACAGATTCTCTCGCATTTGTTTTATTTCCAGAATCTAAGCCCATTCTTTTAGGTAGTTTAACAAGTATATCATACTCAATTCAAAGAAATAAAAAGCCAGTAACATCAATAGGAAATACAAAAGTATCTGGATATACTAGAGGACCTAAGGTGATTTCTGGAAAAATGGAATTTACTTTAATAAATCAGAATCTAATAAGTGATTTGACAAATAAGATTTCAGCTTTATCTAATAAAAAGAAGATTAGTTCAGACGAATTGCCTCTATTTGATGTAATGATAGTATCTCTAAATGAATATAAATATGTCACACAAATGATGATATATGGCATAGATATTATCAATGATAGTCAGATTATTTCTATAAATGATATTTTTATAAAAAATACAATTCACTTTGTAGCAACAGATTTAAATGATTTTATGAGTTTATCAAGTGATAAAACAGTATCAAATAATACAAGTAGTTCAAATGTATTCTCGAATTCAGTGTTTTCTTATGATTTTACTATTGAGGGATATGAATATTCTAAAAAAAGTAATTTGAAAGGCGTTAAATATGACAAATTTAAACTTTGATACTATAGATAAAAAAGAAGTAAATAAGAGAGATTATAGTACATATAAAGAAGAGTTTTATGGAAGTTCTGATGTATTAATTTATATAAATGGAAGACATAATAAACAGATATCTGCAATAAAATTTTATGTCAAAGAGCAAAGTAAACCTATCTATGGATATACATCTAGGGTATTTGATGATATAGCTGTAGGAAATAGAATAGTATTAGGATATATAAAAGTTCCTGTTAGTAATGCTCTCTCAGATACATCTAATTGTTTAGAACAAAATATAAGTATCTGTGACGACTTTATTTTAAATAAAGAAGAAAAAATATATATACCAGATTGGATATATGGATATGATTTAAGAAATCTAAATGATAATTATATATGTAAATATGATGATAACTTCTTATATAAAAATAAATGTAATTTAGATGACAATAATGTATCATTTCTTTATGATAAGTCACTATTTTATGTTGATTTTGGAAGTAAATACGATATTAGAGTACACTCTGTACAAACAGCTCTAGTGTATATGGGATATATGTATAAGGAGCTAAGCTTTAGTGAATTAAAATACGGTCATTATTGTGTATGTACATTTGATATGGTTAAGGCTTTTCAAAAAGAAAGTGGAATTATACCTACAGGAAGGTTATGTGAAAAGACTTGGAATTTAATATTTAAAAAATTATATTCTAATTATAACATCATTATTTTGAAGAATAATGAAAAAGAAATCTGTATTAAAGATATGCAAGAAGAAAATCAGTATAAATCAGATTGTAATTTAAAAGCTATAAATTCTTTTGTTTATGATGAATTAGAATGTGATTACAACTTGATAGATAATTTAATAGATGATTACAATTACAAAGAAAATAAGCTGAAATATGACTTAGAAAATTCAGACTATCAACCTTCCTTTAATCCTAATAATATAAATACGCTTAGAAAAAATAATTTTTCGATAAGTCTTATATATGGAGATAAAAAAGAAAAATATAGAAAAATAATAGGAGTATCACCTGTATCAGTAAGTCAAGAAATAGATACAACAGGAAATCCTATATACGATATATACGAATTCATAGCAAAGGATGTAATTGAAACTAATAATTAAATAGTACTTGGAGGTGAGTAAATGAATTATGATGAAAAAGAAATAGAATTATTAGCAAAACAGGCCAAGCTGGACTTAGAATCTCAATATGGAAAAAATATAGACGAAATTGATTTATATGCAGATGTTTTTAGTGAGGACAGTAAAAATGAAGAATTTCAAGGTTTAGGGCTAGAAGACACTCCATTATTTGAAGGAGGACCAGGAACAATTCAAGTACAAGCATGGAAAAAGAAGTGGTCTGGTTATGATATTTATATGATTGATATTTTAAATAAAAGGTTTATATTTAGAACGATTAACAGATTTGAATATAAGCAGTTATTATCTATTCAAAATATTGACACTTTAGAACGTGAAGAAATTATATGTCAAACAGTTACATTATGGCCAGAAGAGTATAATTGGAAAGATACTACTAAGTCCTTAGCAGGTTTACCAACTTCATATTCTGAAGTAATTATGGAAAAATCAGGATTTACAAAAGAATTTACAATAGAGGTAATATAGTATGCTTTTAATAAAAGATATTATAAATATAAAAGAAAAAACAGGATATAAAAAGTTAATTCATATTAAGTTTAGTACACATGAATATATATTTAAATTAATTAATTTAAATATATACATAAAAGCTGGTATTATTTCTGATACATATGAAGAGTTTAATGATTTTATATGCCAATCTGCATTAATATATCCTGATAAATTTGTTTTTTCAAAAAGTCCAATAGCAGGATTGGCAGATGAAATATCTAAAAGAATAGTTTATGAATCTCATATTTTAGATGAAAGTTCAATAATAGATTGTTTTGAGGAAAGTAGAAGTAAGCTTAATTCTTTTTTAGAACAGAGTAAATTATTTGTAAAAGCAGCATTTCCAGAAATTTCTCTTAAAGAAATACGAGACTGGGATTATGAAAAGCTTATGGAAATGACAGCTAAGTCTGAATATATTCTTAAATTAAGAGGCGTAGATGTGAACCTTGAATATGACAAAGATTATCCAAATAATAAGTCTAATAAAGAGTATATGAATAATCAGAATGACATAAATAATTTAAATAAGGAAAACCTAGAAAATAATTACATAAAATCTAAAAATTATCGTTTGGATTCTAATAAATTCTCAAATACAAGATGGGATAATCCAGAAAAGCTAAAAGTATTAAGGTGTAGAAATGTACAAAAATTAAATATAGGAACTAAATATGCAAATTTAGATTTTTTTAAAATAGAGAATAAAAATGATAAGGATAATATTACTAATTCAAAACATATAAAAGATAAAAAGAGAGATTACATAAGAAATAAAGATAATATCATAAATAGTACAAATAGAAAAAATTCTAAGATAAGCGATTTCTATGTTAATGAAAATTTGAAGAATTATAACGACGATATATCAAAACTTCATTTACAAATAAGAGATATTTTAAATGGAGCAGGATATAAAAATATTGATATAGACTATATTCTAGGTGGAAAAGAATCAAATATAGATTTGAATTTTTATGAAAACAGACTTGAAAAATTTAAAATAAAGATGTTAAAAATGATTGGAGATATTATAAATGAATAATTTAAATAATATTGAAGAAGCCTTTTATAAAGAAGAATATGAAAAATTTTTATTAGGGAGAAGAATAAAAGCTAAAGCATCTTTCAATAATATCAACTCTAAATTAAATGATGAATATTGTAACTTAGAAAGTAAAGATAACATAGTAGAAGATGATATTTTTACAAATAATAGTGAAGTATTAAATATGAAAATATCTGCTCAATCTCCTTTAGATACTGATATAGATTATGGTGAAAAAATTATAAAGAATCTATTTAAAAATATAAAAAATTTAAACATAAGAACTACAATACAAGACGATAGAAAAGACATAACAAGCGAGGAAATTGAAAGTGTAATATCTAAAATAATTGAGTGAATTTATAAAAGTGCTTGTGAGTTAAAGAAGGTGAGTTTATGAATAATAAGTCTAATAAGAGTTCAAACCAATCTTATTATGGAGCTATTGCTCAGGAAATAACTGATAAAGATAGTCAAGAAATAGTCAATATGCTATACAAAGAATCAACACTTAGAAACTTAGATGGTGAATATAAACCTTTAAGTTATTACGAATATATTCAATATGAACATAGGCTCAAATATAAAGACAATCTTGATAATATTTTTAGAATAGGAGACTGTTGTTTTAAAATATTACCAGAATATATAAGTATAACTTCTATAAATGATAGTGAGAGTCTTAATGAGAATAGGATGGCAAATATAGAACAATCTAAAAAACAGAATATAAGAAAAGAAATATTTGTGAACTTGACGATAAATGGTATAAATCAAGTTAATGGATATCAAGTAGAATCGCCATTTGATTTCAAATATTATGTAGATGGATTAAGAAATTTAATTTGTCAGTTTAAATATACTCCATTTGTTCCAGTTGAATGTAAAGTTGTAAATGATGCAAATAGTATAAATAATGTAGCCTTAAAGAGTATGTCAGTTGAAACTGTAGAGGGTTTTTCTGAGACTCTAAGAATCAAAATAATTATGGAAGAATTTAATGTAAAGTCTTATTTTAATAAAGATAATATTTCATTAGATAAGCATATAGATTGGGATTTGTATAGATTTTATACTCAAAAAAATCTTGAAAATTCTAACTTATCAAGTCTTAAAAAGATACAGTCACTAAACTTCACTGGTAAATTTACATTTAAAAAATTACATTTAAAAAATATTGATTTTAATAAAATAAAGAGCAAAAACATTATAATGAATGAACAATATTTTGATGAAATATTGAGTAGTGAAGAAAGTGTATATCTTACATATATCAATTTTAGTTTAAGTAATACATTTTCGAACATAGGATTAAATCATGATGAAATACCAACAAAACAATATATGGGATTTAATAAAATTGACTTTGTCTTTATATTTAAAACAAGTGATGAGAGTATAATAAAAAAATTCAACAGATTAAATAATAAAAATACAAGTTTTGAAAATGAAGATAGAGATATTATAAAAGTGGAAAATGAACTTGTAAATCTGACTGGAACAGAGTACATAACCATAAAAGATGTTCAAGTAGACACTGTATTTGGATTTTGTGGATTATACAATATAACCATTAAATGTAGAAGTTATGATATGGATAAAATTCAAAATATGAAACCAATAGGCTTTAGACCATTTAATAGAGCTATAGAAACATATGAATATGAGTACAATGAAATTCCTGAGGGGAGACTAGGTACAGAAGAGGATTTTATAGATTATACATCTAAAGGAATAGATAATAAAACTATGCAGGATATTTGTGCCTCCAAGAAACTTGTATATTTGGAAATGTATCCAAATCTCAGTCTACCAAAATATAACGAAATAGACAATGCTATACAAAAAGTAAGAAATTTTAGATTTAAAAATGGAATTAAACAAACTTCACTTGTAAAATATCCTAGAACAGATATAGTTATGGGCGAAATAGCGAGAAATGAAAAATATAGTGGTTTTGTTGAACCAGACTTTTATATTATATATCCTACTAAATCTGAATGTAATAAAATTGATACACAGTTAAAAAGCATTAAATCAGATATAGTTGTAGAGCCAGAATATAAATATGGATATGAACCACAAAACATAGGTGAATTGGATGATGAATTTGAAAGAGAATTATCTTCTGACAAACACTTAATATTTAAGAATGAAAACTTTAATAAAATACATGGAAATGAGGTTGGAAAATTTAATATCGAACAAGTAAAGCCAACTCAATCTTTTAAAGAGTTTCCTAAAAATAATCGAAATACAGTTGTAGAAAATATGCTAGTTGATGAATTTTTATATTCGCAAAAAGGTACACTCATTAGGGCATTTCCAAATTTTATATTTATGTTATGTGATGAGGGTATAGATTGCTTTGATGGACAAAAAAGTTGGACAAATTACTATATATATAAGTCTATTATAGATATAAAAATATCACAAGAAGTTGATTCTCCTATATCAAGTGCAAAAGTAATTATTCCTAATGATTTTAATAATGAAAAAAATTTAGATGGTGATAGTATTGGTATAAAAAATGACACTGTAAATATGTTTAATAAAAATCAATGTATATTATCAAAAGTGTTGGAAGGATATAAAGAAGACTCAAGAGATGAAATTAATTTAGAAATAGTGAAAAAAAGAAATAAATTAGATAGCCAAGACATTTTGAAAGAAGGAACTAGAGTACATATACGAATGGGATATGGTTCAAATCCCTCAAAATATCCAATTGTGTTTAATGGTACTATAATTGAAATGAACACTTCAAAAGACACTATTTTAATAGAGGCAAAGTCAGATGGATTAGAGCTTACAAATAGATATCTAAGTGAAGATATGAATTTTTTAAATGATAATATAGATTTAAAGAAAGATGCAAGTAATATAATATTAGATTTAATGAGTAAGAGAAGTTCTAAAATAGAATACCAAAATATTGAATATAAGGAAAAGAATCTTAAGAGTAAATATGATGTAGAGCATTTTGGCATGTATGATTTTAATTCTATAGAAGCTTACAAAAAAGTTCAGAGTGATATATCTAAAAATATGTATCTAAGTAATTATAATGGGATATACCTTAGTGATATTCACAGTGTTAACTATATAAGTGAATCAATTTATGAGTTTTTACCAATAGGTAAAAAAATATGGGACATATGTAAAATGAGCGAAAAATCTATGCCTGAGTTTGTAGTATATCCAAGACCATTCCTATTTGAACATAGATTATTTTTTGGTTTACCTATTTGGATGTACAAATTTGATATAAATAAGTTTAAAAATGATACCTATGAGTATTCTAAAGCTTTTTCGCAAATGCATATAGTAGACTTTAATGACTCAATTATAGCCAATAATATAAAAATAGATAATAACAATTTAATAACAAATACAAGAGGAATTTATAATGTATTAGGGACTTTAGAATCAACACCATTTATAACGAGTGATTACAATATGAAATGGTCAAATCAAAAAAATAAAGTATTAGACAATTCAATGATACAGAATTTTAATATATTTTCTACTTTAGAGAATGAAAATTTGAAATGCAGAGAATTATATGCAAATAACAGGCATATGTCTATAAGAAACTGTGTATCACAACTTCAAAATTCATGGCAAGAAACTTACAGTGGTGAGTTGATTATTGTGGGGAAACCACAAGTGAATGTATATGATTTAATAGCAATTAATGATTTGTTTGGAGGACTATCAGGTGTGTGCTTAGCAAGGAAAGTAACACACTCTATAAATATGAAAACTGGATTTACAACATCAATTACACCAGGTCTATTGACTGCAAACTCATTAAAATATAGTGGCATGAGTAATATGTTAAAATCATGTAATAAAATATTGTTTTCTGTAGCAAATATATTAAACAATGAAAGCTTAGTAAGTTCAAACAATACAACTGATACTTCTAAACTAACGAGACTAGATAATTATAAGAAGCTAAATAGTATATTTACTGCACAATATGAAATGTTTAATTATAAAAACTCTATAATTAGATATCCATTATATAAAGTTTAATTCATATAGGAAGTTTAACCTAGAGTGGGAGGTAATTAATATGAAGCTTAAAGATAAATTAATAGATAACATAATAGATCCATATTCAAAGATACTGTTTACAACTTCTATAGGTAAAGTAATACATTATAATATATGTAAAAATACAGCAGATGTATATGTAGAGAACATAAAAGGCAATAGTACAACTTTTTCAAATGTACCTATTCAAAATATAGGAGAAGGAGTTCATTTATCACCATTAGAAAAAGGAGATAAAGTATATATACAATTTAATAATGGTTCTATATTTCAACCGAAAATAACAGGAGTAGTAGAGAAGTCATACAAATCTCCATCAAAAAAAAGACAAACTCATATTAGAAAAGGATGTTTATTATCAAATATAAAGAGAGATTCAAGAGAAATAACTAAAAAAACGAGCGAAACTTGGCTAGACTACGCTAATAAAGATAAGTCAAAATATAAAGATTTTATGCATAAAAATCCTATTGATAATATTGTAAAAAAAATAGAAAAAAAAGGAATTTTTGTAGGTAAAGAAGTTGGTATATACCATCCTGTAAAATCTTCAATTGTAAAATTAAGAGATGATAGTAGTATAGATATATTTACAGCAACCAATGTTGGATTAAGGATAAATGCTGAAAATAGAACTATAGAAGTTTTTGGAGATTTTTCTACCAAATCAGAAAACTGGTCAATAATATCAAATAATATAAATATATGTGCTGAAGATAAAATTACTTTATCTGGAAGTGAGATAGTTATTGATACAAAAAAGATAGAGATAAATGGAGTAGATAAGAATGTTTGATTTTTGTATAACAGATAGTGGAGAGCTAATATATGATAATAATTCGAATAATTTTTTATATTTAAATTCAGATGATTTACTTAGACAAAAATGTATTTGTAGAATAAAGTCTGTAACAAAAGATTGGTTTAATGTAGATTATATAGGTTCAGATATAGAAAAGTTTTTAGGCGAATTAAATAATAAAAATACATTAGACTTAATTATAAAATCTATTGAACAAGCATTACTTTATGATGAGTTAGTTGGAGAAAATAGTTTGTTTTTTATACCTAAAATATGCAAAAATAGGATAGAATTATTAATTTTCATAAAAGAAAAAAGAAATAATAATCCAATTGTTATTAACATGGAAATTGATGTAGTTAGTGGGGTGAAAATCAAATATGATATTAATACACAATAAAAATTTTGAATCTCTGGTTAAAGAAACGGAAGTCGAACTAAATAAAATTGGATTTGACACAAGCCCTGGTTCTATAGCCAAACTTTTTTCTGATATAATAAATAAAAATATATCAGAATTTTATGATGTACTTACAATGAGCCATCTTCAAGCTTTTGTGACTACTGCTACTGGTAGGTTTTTAAATGCTATAGGTATATTAGTAGGATGCAAGAGATTATTTGAAGAATCAGATGAAGATTATAGAAAAAGAATTACTCATCAAACACTAACTTTGGCTAAAGCAAATGAAACTTCAATAAGATTAGCTGTCTTAAGTATCAAAGGTGTAAAAGATGTAATATTAAAAAGATACTCTCATGGACCAGGTAGTATGACTATTGTGCCAATAACTGAAAATATAAAAGATGAAGATTTACTTTTGAATGTAAGAGAAGCATTATTAGATATAACATCATTTGGAGAAAAGGTCATAGTAAAGTTGCCTAATTTTAAATATGTAAAGCTAAATGTAGGGTTGGTATTTTCTTCATATATAGGCGAAATAGAAAAACAAGCTATAAGAGTATCTGTAAGAGAAGAAATCATAAGCTATATAAATTCTATAAACATAGGAGAATCACTATTTATAAATGAATTGACACAGAGAATAATGCAAGTCAGTGATTCTATACTAAATTATTCTTGTAATAGTATTAAGATAAACAATAAAAATTGTTTGTTAATTAATCAGGAGTGCAGATGGGATGAAAAATTTATCGTATCTCCAGATGGGGATTCTGTAGTAATTATATAGGGGACATAATGACTGAAAACATATATTTGGAATTAATAAAGAGTGTTGTAGCAGTTACAACTGCAATTATCACTGTAGTTGGAGCTTGCTTAGGTAGAAAAAAATATAAAAAAAAGAATAAAGAACAATATAAAGCTATAAATAATCAATTAATGTTATATTCGCATCCAATATTTAAAAAAATAGAACTAAATAAAAATATTATAAAAATACATTTTACACTCGAGAATAAGGGAAAAGAAGCTGTTTTTAGAGAAATATTGATTAATCATATGGATATATTTAAGGTTCATGCTTTAAAACTATGTAAAAAAGTGGACTCTGGAAAGATAGTAGATACAGATGAATTATATACAGAAAGTGTTTATACATTAAATAATATTATTGCCGATTTGAAAAGTTTTTATAATGATAATAATCGTTATTCGCAAGAAGAAGTAAATGTACTTGATATAGTGATGGATAAGTATAATCATTGGAATTCAGATAGACAGCATGAAATAGTTGCTAGGATTCAAGAAATTTGTGTATCTGCTTTTTATCCAGATATATACAATAAGTCTATAACGGTATTTGATACATTTCTGTTTGTTATGAATGACATTATGTTTGATGCAAATAAAACATTAAATAATTTAAATGGAGACTTAGTAGGGCTAAAATTTAGAGGAGTGATTATCTAAATGCAAGAAAGCGATTTTGCAAGATATACAGAAAAAATAAGGTCAATGCTTCCCTTTTGGTTTGAAATGAAGAAAAAAACCAATAAGTCTATTGGGATTGAGTTTTTAAATATATTTGGTATAGAGTTGGATGAAATAGAAGAAATGCTACTTTATGCTTCAAAACAAATGTATATTGAATCAGCAGATGAAGAGTTTGTTGATTTGGTATATAAAGCTTTACTACCAAGTAACTTTAATATAAATAATATTTCTATGGTGTATACAAATCAACTCATACTTGAAAGAAGTTGTGATTTGTATACTTTTTTTGGAATAAAGAGAAATGAAAAAAATTTAGAAAATAACATAAAGCAGCCAGATTATTATTTTATTGATGAAAAGAAGAAAATAATTTATGTTAGAGAGGCATACGATAAAGAAGAAGATTTACCTTTTGGTAAAATAAAAATAAAGTTTAATAATAAAGAATTTTTATTTGAGCTAAGTCTACATCATGTATGGAACTTTTTTGATGAATTTGGTTCTTTAGTAGGATGCTCTAGGCTTAAAGGTGAGAAGAATCATGATTATAAATTGAGAATTCTTGATGTCTTTAAAAATCCAGCTAATTCAACAAAGCAAGGTCTTGCTAATGGAATTGCAAGAGAGCTTGGAATTAGAGAAGTAAAAGAATGGAAGAATATGGGCGAAGATTTTATTATATCTGAAAAGATGGTATTGATAAATACTATATCAATAGATAACAATATAATAGACTTAAATGATGTCTATATCACTTCTAGAGGAGAAATTCTTTTAAAGGGAAATCCTGATAAAAAAAATCAATCAGCAGTTATTTCTTTTATAAAAAATCTTGAAATGTATCAACTAGTGGATATAAATAATAAAAAATTAAATATAGAATTGTATAATTCAGATGCAACTCCAACAAGTCTATTAATTGATTATGTAACAAAGATAAAAGATGATACTTCAACTTTCTGGAATGATTTTAGATATGATGAAGATATTTGGGTAAGAAAAGATGAAGATTATGATAATAGTTTTTCATTTTTACCAACGTTTCTTGATTCCAGTATAAAAGGTTTTTCAAAATATGGATATTATAAAAAGTAGATTGGGGGTGAAAAAATGGATTTGAACTTTGAAATTAAACTTATTATAGAGAATACTGAAATAAATAAGTTGATAAGCTTTAATAAACATATAATTAAAAAAAATCTAAAGCTATACCCACACGAAGAACTTGAAGTTGATTCAAAAGAAATAACCAAGTATTTTGCTAAAGAGTTAGATAGATATAGTATTGAAAATAATATACATATAAGTAAATTAATGGTTGATGGATATGAAATAGAGTCGTTAACAGAGGGTGTATATATTTTTTTTAAAACAGAAAATACAGAATCATTCTCGCTATCTCCATCTATAGTTGCCGTATTGGAAGAAGAAAAAAATGTAATTATAAAAGAAAATAAAGTGCTAAGCTATACTAAGTTTAAATTGCCAGAAAGAGTGGAAATAGTTCCATATATGAATATTAACATAGCAAGTAGAATGAAAGCATTTCAGTCTGGGATAGGAGATTATAATGATTGTAAGTTATATAAATCAGAAGATACTACATATAAAAAGACATTTAAACTACTAAATAAAATATATGGAATAAGAGCAAGTAACAAGGTAAAATATAACACTATAAAATTTTATTATAGATATAAGATGGAAGCTAAAACTAATTACATTACTTATGATTCTAAAGTAAGTATTAGAGTAAGTGCAAGAGAGGTATCCCAAATTAGAGAAAAAATTGAAGGAGAACCATTTGGGCCAACATATAAATCTGAACTAGATTTAGACTATGTATTTGATGAGCATACTCAAGTAGCAGATATTTATTTATATAGTTTGATACCAGAATTAAAAAATAAAGATTATTCAAAGAGATATAAATTTGATATAGAAGTTTACAATATAAAAGGACCAGTAAGAATATATTCATATACACATGGATATAGGGATTTTTTAGAAGACAATAAAGCTGATGCCAACGTTAAATTTAGTGAATATGGTTATTTTGACCATAAAGTGTGTATAAAAGCTGTAGAAGTTATAAGACAAAAAGAATATATTGAAATATTTCCACCACTAGAATATGATTCGCTTGTTGGAGCCATAAATGGAGATTTTGAAGTATCAGAAAATGGAAAGAAGGATATGGTAGATACAGCTCCAGTTTTTGAAGCTTCTCTTGATGTCTATGATAGAAAATATTATTGTATAATAGAAAAATTTAGTCCAGAAGAAGCATATGTTTTATATGAGTTTGATAATCAAGTAGATGAAGAAGACTATACATTAATTAATGGAGACAAAATAAAATTTTATTCTGATTCTATAATTTCAGATTCAACTGAGTATAAGGAATTTTTAGGACAAGTTGATAGAGGAGAGTTCATAATTGATGATAATAGAAAGCATACCTATGTTTATGGTCTTACAGAATTTAGTTTAAATTCAAATGAATATAAAAGGTTTGAGCTTGTAGTAGAAGCTAGTATAAGTGATGTGATGATTTTAGATTATCCAAAAGTGCTTACTATAAGATATGGATATATTGATGATATTATAATTGTATCCTTGAGAACATTACAAAATGCTTTAGCACGTTGGTGTCCAAGTATACATAATGGATATTATTATTATAATCAAGAGGAGTATTATTTATATAATAAATGTAATATGAATGGTCAAGAAAAAATATTACAGGATACCTTTAATAAATTTAGAATACTAATTAAGATTACTTTGAATGTATCAGAGCCAACAGGGCAATTTGAAAGGTATGATATTAGAAAATTTAATAAAAAAGACTTATTACTGGATAGTTCAAAATTTGTATATAAAGATAATATGTTATGGCCAAAACCAATAAAATACTATAACGATTATTATTACGATTTTCTGGAAGAATATATTTATGAAACAACACCTTTTTTATTTAACAAAAAACCTACATCCATTCAAGAAATATCATGGATACAAAAATCCAATGAATTTAGTACTGTAGATGTATTTTATGTAGGTCATAATGATATTTATGGAGAATGGATGCAACCAGTTAAATTGATTTATGGAGAGCCCATTCCTTTAAATTTAATATTGTGTAAAGTTTTTAAATTAAGGTTTATACTTAAACCTTCTAAAATGCCCAAACTACAACATAGAGAGTTAATTTATGAATGTGAATCTGATTGGAGAAACTTTATTGATTCTTTCCTTAGTTTTAATTTTTATTATAGAGAAGAAGTATTGATGCCGTTATCGGATAATTCCATATCAATATCAATAACTAACATAATTGATTTAGGGGATACAATAGAAACCACAGAGAATTTAAAATATATAATGCCATCAATGAAGTTTGATGGAGAAGTAGAATTTTATGTACAAGATGATAATGTATTGCTTAATTTAGAAGGAAAACTAAATTCAGATAAATGGATTCAAGTAGAAAATAATACCAAGATTGAAACTAAAAGATTTGTGAGATTTAAAATTGTTTTAAAAGAGGGAGCAAAACTATATAGTTTAAACCTAAAAGTTGGAAGATATGAGTATACAGGAATGAATTTAGAGACTTTTTTACCCTCAATAGGGGATATAAAAGTTAAAGCCACTTACAATCCTACAGAATACTCATCTAAATATGAAAATATAATATCTTATAATCTACCGTATGATACTCAACCATATACAATTATAAAAAATATTGAAGAATATGCAGAAACAGTTGCAAAAGCTAATAATTTTAAACTAGAAAATATAAAAAGTATAAAATTTACTAAGGTAGATGTATATTCTGAAGAATATAATATTTTATATGATGGAGATGATAAAGTAACTAAAAAACCAATAAAAGCACAATCATTATATTTATCTGAAAGTGATTTTATAGTAGAATCAGAGCAAGATGGAATAATATTTAAAGTTCCTTACACTAAAACAATAAGAATGTCTCCAATACCACAACAATATTCACCTATTATCATATATGAAATTGGAATAGAAGAACCATATACTCAAGTATTTTTTGTGAGTGAAACAGGAGAATATTCACTTGAAAGTGAAGAAAAATTTGAATCTCTTGGGTTTAAAACTTTATACTTACAAAACATAGATATAGATGAGACAACAATAGTTATTACAATAAATGAGGTATTAATGAAGGACTATACTATTGAAAATAATGTTATAGTTTTTGAAAAAGAGGTTCCTAAAGGAAAGATAATAAATGTTAGATACAAGATTAAGAACTCTTTTATAGCTTTGTATGACTATGAAAAAGATGAAGTTGAAATAAAATTACATAAATTTGAAGAAAAGTATCCAAATAAAGTGAAGGTCTATTTTGAAACTCATAAAACATCTTCACTAAAAGAATTAAAGCATATATCACTAAATCCAATCTACAATACCCTATACAATGGATATATATACATATCAGATTATACCTTAGAACCATACTTTTTAAGGATATATTCAGAAACCAACTTTGTGTTTGCAAATGGAAAAGATGATATAAGCATCTTAATATCAGTAACAGATATGTATAATAATCCAGTTGAAGGTGCTTTTGTAAATATAGAATCTGCTCTTGGAACAATTGAAAAATTAAATGATAGAACTGATATTAATGGAATAATTCCATGTATTTATACAAGTTGGACAGGAGATTGTATAGATGTTATAAAGGCAATTGCTAATGAAAATGCTAAAGATGAAATCACTATAGTAAATAGAAAAATATAGATAAGCTACAAAAGGGGTATGTTTTATGGATATTAATAAGTTGAAAACATTAAATTATAAGATAACAAATGGGTCTAATCTTCAAGGCGTTATTTTAATAAAAGAAGGAAACATAAATTCTCTAGGAGAAGCATATAGAAAAGGTTCTATTGAAGAAGAAACTTTTTTAAAATTATCAGGAAATGTTAATTTTAGTATTTTAAATAATATAATATATTTTAATTATTATGCAAATGATTTATATATTGGAGAAGACTCTTTTGATTTTATTGTGACATTAGAAAATGGAATGACATACATTCAAACAATAGGTATTTTAATTGAACAAAAAATAGTGAGTGTAAATACAAAAGAAAGATTTATAGAAATATATTTTGATAATGAACAAGATAATAGAGTAGCTGTAAATATATCAAGTAATATTAACCAATCTATAGAATTACCAACTACAATAGTTTATAGTTCAACTGATAAAGAATTTAATATTGATAAATGTGTTGAAACTAATGATGCTATAAATAATTTTAGTGAAATAGCGTATCCTTTATATGATTGTAAGGTTGAGATAGTAACTAAAGCTACTAATGAGACCGTAAATAATGGGGCAAGTATAAAAGTCGTTAATAACGCAAATATATCATTTATAAAGAGTAAGAAATTTTTAGGTGATGAATACGGGAAAATTGTATTTAAAAACTTTGTAAATAGAGAATATAATATTGATTCACCTACAAAAGAAATTGTTTATATAGTTTGGCATGCAAGAACAATTGTAACTGAATATAAACCCAAAGATGATATTATAGTAAGTCAAAGACCTGATGTAAGTATACCTAATTTCAAGTTACCTATTATGGACTATCCACAAGCACCAAAAGATGAATCTATTTTAGAAAAAGAAGAATATGTATCTGGAGATTTATTTTCTAATACAAAAGTACATAAAGAATTTGATAATAAAGGAAATAAATCTATTAAACTTGGAAGAAATGTTCCAAATGGAGCAGTAAATTTAGCTTATTATTATAATACAACAGCCTCACTAGATGATACTGTTTCTGTAATAGAGACTAATACAAATAATGTAACATTGCATTTTGTTGAAGATTGGATTCACAGAAGAGATTTAGCTACAAAAAATGATGATTACTTTCCAGAAACTATTGAATTTACTGGTGAAAAAGGCACAGAATTAGAAGGGTATTGGGGTGTTTTATATAGAGATTTTGTTATGTGGGATGAATCTACAGTTACTGATTTTAAACCAGAGCATAAAGTTCAACATGAGGAATTTAAAGGTCTATTAGCTAAAAGAGTGCCTATAGACAAGATATACAATGATGGTGATAAGTATGGTGTTTTAAATTTGACAAACTCTATATTTGAAGCTGTAAGCTTTGTGGAAACTGAGAATGAACTTATTGATTATAACCCTAAAACTTATAATGCATATACACGATATGAAGGTTTGGTTAGAAAGTTAAAAGTATTGTATAATGGGTCAGCTAAATATAGTGGTGTTGTAAATAAAAAAGATGAAATATCAAATATACATCCAGAACAGGAAAGAGAAATAATAATGTATCCAGATGAAAGTGGTCTTTTACATAGAATTGATGGAGAATATTTGATAGATGACGATTTATTTTATATTACAAATAAATTTAAGGACAACATACCACTGTATTACAGATATAAGTTAAAGTATAAAATTTATGATAATGTCGGATTAGATATAAATGGTTTGTATAATTCAGAAAATATAAATCTCATTTCAGAAAATAATTATCCAATAGATGAAAATGAGTTTAAGTACAAGGTCTTTATAGAAAAAACTAAATATGAAAATGTCTATGATGCATATCTATATACATCATTTGTACCAACTGTAGAAAATCCTATATATGTTATGTATGATGGATTGACAGAAGAAGCTTATGGAAAAGATAGTGTAAATCCTTTAGAAACTAAAGCAGGTATACTTGAAAAGATAAGTCCAATTCAATGTTGCGATTTAGATTCATATAGAGTAAATAGGTTTCAAGATATAACAAATAAGTCTTCTATAGAGGTATTTGAATATGAAATATTGGAAGACAAAAGAAGTAAAATACAAATTGAATACATTATAATGGCGGATGAGTTAGAAATAGCTCCTATTACAAAGGAAATAATAAATAAAAAATATGCGTTATACTCAGAACTTGCTAGTTTTAAGAATGAGGACATGATTATATCTGAAAAGGATACAAATGGATATATGACAGCAAGAGAGATGTTTATGAAGTACTCATCAGTTGAAGACAGAGATAAAATAAATGAAAACTCAACTTTTAGAGTTAAATATAATCTTCAAAATTTAGATACTATGTATTCAAAAGATAAGACTTTGATATATACAGCATCAGATGGAAATGGATTTATATATGGAAGAACATATGAAGATACTGGATTTCCAGAACAAGATTCAACTACTCTTGGAGATATTAAAAATACTAATATGTTAGATAAAGATTCTATATATAAATCAGCGAATGGAAAAGTTTATAAAGGATATTCAGTAGTGTGTAGAAATATAAATCAAATTGTTGTGGGAACTCCTCTAGAAAAAGAGCCCCTAAAAGGTTGGTTTCCAACTATTAAATATGCTTATTTTAGTAAAAAATATGAAAGAATCGATAAAACAATAGAAATTATATATTCCATACCAGAATATGATTTACAGATATTTGGAAAGTATGACAAACCATATATTGACATATCTGGAGAAAAAGGAAGTTTTGTTGGAAATAGTACTATTAAGGTAAAAAATACTCCAATGTATATAGAAGTTGATAATAGCTGGAAGCCAACTAATTTAAAAGTTTATAAAATGTTAAATGATAAAGATAAAAAAGAACTTGAAATAAAAGGATTTAATTTTAAGTATGGATTTATAGAGATTAATGATTCAGTAAGTGATAATGATAAGATATTAGTAGATTATACTTATGAAGAAAAGAATCTTCATTACAGAGGCTATTATAAAAACCAAGATAAAGATAGCAAAATTATAGATTTAAATTTAAATCCAAATATGTATAGTTTTTATACAGACACTTCTAATGAACTAAATGAGATGAGAAATTCTTATGATTTATTTAATCGAACAATTCACTTTTTTTTAAAACCCATGAGAATAATAGACAGAGGCACAGGTGAGATTTTAAAGGACAACTATTTTTGTGTATACCATAAATTTGATGATCAAGAAGCTTTAGAACCATTTGACTTACATATAGGTAGAATTTTTGTGAGGCATCATACTTCATTAAAATCCACAAATTTAATAGATACTAGATTGAGAGGCGGAGGTATTATCAAAGAAATGGAAGATATACTTCGTCGAGATTTAGAGCCTGAAAGTGATTATTATTTAGATATTGGTACACTTGATGGTAAACCATATCAAGAAAACTCTGTAATTATAATAAGAATAGATAGTAAGCTTCTTTATAAAAATGGAGGAAGATTTTCTGAAGAAGATATAAAAAAAGCTGTTCAAAAGTGGGCTGCTTATGGTAGCTATCCTATTATTGAATTTGTAGATGTAATAAGTGATGATGAGTTACCTCAGACTAGCATAGAAGTCAGTAAAAACATAGATAATCAAAAACATGTAAGACCAAGTATATGGATAGAAAATGTAAACTATAATATATAACTGTATTTTAATAATTATACAAAATATATTTAAATGAAACTCGTTATAAACAATTAAATTAAAAGATTAATAACTATAATTTTAAAAATATACTACTAGATTAAATGAGGTGATTTTATTGGGTGTTTTACCTTCAGCAACATTGCTTACAAATGAATTGAAATTGCATGATTTCAAAGGTGTTAAGTTATCCGTTACATTTGGAGATGCTGATTTAAATGATGGATATTCATATGCAAAAATGAATTTTAGAGCAAGTGACATTAAATTTGATTGGTGGATAGATAAACCAAGATTAAATATTATAACAAGTGAACTGACTTTAAATGATAAAAAAGTTTGGAGTGAGTTAAATCATGGTCCTAATAGTGGATTGAATGCAGATTGCCTAGATGGGTATCATGCTGTTGATTTTAAAGATAGATTGGGATACAACCATTTTAAACATGCTGCATTGGTGTCCCATAAAAGATATATTAAAATAGCCACATTTACTCCAAGAAGAGTTGGAAATGTACCTGATTTTTCTACAGATGGTAAACTTCCATATCAGGGGATATTTGCAAATAGTCTAGTGGCTAAAATGAAAAATGAAGATTACATTGATGAATTTGTTAAATCTACATCTAATTATATCGATTACACAAAACCGAATATAGGAAAATTCGACCACACTGATATGATGACAGAAGGAATTTACAACTCCATATTTAGAGGGTCTATAACTTTTCTTAAAGAAAACAGTCCAACTACTATGGATATTCATATTGGTTTATTTGAAGACCCTACAAATACAAATAAAGATGGATGGACTTGTACAAACAAGTTTTTTTATGTATCATTACATGATGAAAAATTACCATTTTTAAATGAAGGTTTGTCTTCTGAAGAAAATTTAATAAAAGAAGATGAATTTAGAGAACAAAAAAACAATGGTGGAAAAATTAATTTTGATAAAACTATAGCTGATAAAATAGAAGATTCTATAGAAAAATCAAATTTAGAAAAAGAAAATATCTCAATGTATGCAAGTGTAACTTCACCAAGCGAAAATCATGCACATGAAAGACCTCTTGATTTAAGTGGATATAAGACTCCTCCAGACCCTAGTAAAAATGACTATAAAGCTGAACAATTTCCACCATATAAACATGAAGGGGATAGCTATCAAAAAGAGATAGATATACTAAGGTTATATCATGTGAAGTCAGATTCTACTACAGTTGATGGTGTGGAAATAGTTACTCACAAATTTGAATTATACTTAGCTATAGATGAAAAAACAGAAGTACATATACAGCCATATATGTCCAGTTCTTGTATAGTTCATCAATATCAAAGCCCAGTTACAATATCTGGACTTCCTGAGACAAATCATTTTATAAAGCCAAAGTCAATTTACGATAATAGATATTCCCATATTAGACATAGACATTATGATTATGAAGCTAGAATGGATAAGATTGATAGCGAAGTAGAGGAAATTTGGGATACTTTTGACTATTATGTTGTAATAGCTCAAGGAAGTGATAATGCTAGAAAAATTCTTATGACAGATGATAATGGAAATGTTTTTTGTTCAAATGATAATATGGAAAGGCACACTGATTATAGGAGAAATGGTTCAAGAGTTTTAGTTAGTGATACAAATAAGTGTATTAGTGAAAGTTCTGTTACAACTAGGGAACTTGCTCAACTTAAAGAGGTAAGAGCCAATGTTCAAGAACAGTTAGACGAACTAAGAGATGATATTGATGATATAAAAAGAGACATAATCAATATAGAAAATGAAATTAAAAATATTAAAAAAGATTATGTCAAAAGACGAGGAGATTCTATGTATGGAGATTTAACTATGATTCAAAATTCTAAGATAGTTATAACTGATGAAGGAAATAGAAAAATATCATTACGTGGAGATATGGAAGGTGCTCTAAATGCTGATAGTGATGGAGAGATTGACCATTTTTGTTTATATGATGAAGCTATTAAGTACACAGATCATAATAAAAAGGAGAGGGTAGGTAGACGAATATTATCATATAGGCCTCAAGATGGAAATGGTGGATGTGTGTGGTTTTTTAATAATTCTATCCGTCTTGGAGATGGATTTGGCCTACCAGGTCCTAAATTTTCATTATCTTATTGTCCTCCTGGAGACTATCCTCCATTTAAAAAACCTAAAGTAGGTGATATATGGATAAAGCATATATTGGATACAATATCAGAAAGTAAAAAAGAAGATAATGATAAATACCCTATAGGTCTTTATGTTTGTACTAAAAGTGATGATGATGGAAGTAGTGGTAAGAAATATAAAGCAGAATGGACTCCAATAGCACAAAAAAAATAGTAAGTATACTAGATAAAGGGATTGTTTTAATTAAAATTGAAACAATCCCTTTTATAGTAATCACATATCTTATTTTCGGCAAACTTAAATTGCAATATTTATTTATATAAAAAATTATTAATATAATTTAAAAAATGTTAAACAAATTGCTATATAGATAAGGTATATTAAAAATAAAAGTAAGTTTACAAAAGTAAAATGATATGCAAAAGAGGTGAGTTTATTTGGAACATCCCAAGATAAATATATGTAAATCTACAGAAGGAAATTTGTTACACTATATTTATAGATTTAAAAATATTTCATCAGAAACAGAAATAGAAGAATATATAAATAATCAAGACCCAATTATAGAAATATTAGAAGAAAATGCTGATATAGAATCGACTAACATCAAAGATTTTTTACTTAGTAGAAATGATTTTCCAAAAGGATATGATGGGTATACTGAATTTACGCTACCATTTGAAATAGTAATTCCTTTTAAAAAATTAATTGTGAATTTAAAAAATGATTTATCATCAGCACCTCAAGAAAAAATAGAAATACAATTAAGTTCATATCAAACTATATCAAGAATTTTATTTAAGAAAAGAAATAATTATAATGAATATGAAACATATAGGATTATAACAGAACAATATGAGATTGACGATACAATAAAGATTAGAAATAACAATGGATTTCTAATAAAAAAATCTAATGTGGAATATAATAAAATCACATTAGATTTTTCCATAGATATAGTTACACATATAGATATACATGCACATGGAGTGTTTGATCCAGTAGTAGCTACTATAGAAGGAAAAAATTACACATTATTTTATCAAATGAAAGAAAAGCAAAAGAATAAATATGAATATAGAGTCATAAGTAAATTTCCTAGTGGAAATATAACAGAACTATCAAATCTAGGAATTTGTGAATTATCTGAAAGTCCAGATAAAATAACTCAAATATTAGAAGTAAAAGAAGATGACCCTAAAATAACAAAATGGAAAGAGATAAAAAGAGAAAAAGCATCAAAGGATATAAATATTAATAAAGAGGATTTATACAGCAAAGTAATAAATACAATAACTAGCCAAGAAGTACATTCAGATGATTCTACACTAATAACTGATGGGATAAGATATGTAAAGTTACCAAATATATGGCATAAAGATAAAAGAGAATTATTTTATAGAAAATCTAGAGTTTTTAGAATGAAAAACATATATAAAAACATATCAACAGACTACTGTAAGCCAATAATATTTCAAGATAAATTTGAAGTATTAATTGATAAAATGGTTATCTATAGAAAAGATGTAACGAATTTAAATGAAAACGATCAGAAAAAGCCAGTTGATATAACAGATGAAAAAGTCACCATATTTAAAACATATATAAGACAAGGTGGTAAGTACTATAATGATTATATAAATAATATAGAAGATAATGGTGCAGTTGAGATGGTTGTGTTAAATTCTAGATATCCACTTTTATCAATAAAAGATTACTGTTTGTACTCAAATAAGTACAACTATACTATATATTTATATGATGAGAAAGGAAATATATCAGACCCAGTAGTGGCTGTATTATAGGTGTACATATGTATGATAATATCAATAGTCTTTCAAAAATATATACAGAAAATACAATAACTTTTTCAAGGATAAAAAATCTAAAATGTATAAGTTATAAATTGTATGTAAATGAAAAGATAGGAGAAAGATGGCAAAGTTATTTATTAGCAGAAATACCAAATCCAAAGGTTGAAGTGCTGTTGAATGAAAATAAGGTGCTAGAGTACAATTCGAATCAAAAGTGGGATGTATCTAAGGCTATAAGTGGGACAGTAAGTAAGTCTATAAAAGTGAGTGTAAATAACATAGAGCTAAATAATAGGAATTATACATTTAATTCTAAGTTTAAAATTTTATATATTCATATAGAACTTTCTCCTACAGACTTTGTTGAGATACAATATCAAGTTGATAAGATAAAATACGTGCATAAGACTTTAAATAAATGTGAATACAGTGTAGTACCTGTTTTTGATAAACAATATTTAACAGGGCAGCACTCTTTATTATAGGTGAGTTATGAGTGAAAAATTTACTAAGATTTCAAGAAAAAATATAATAGATAAACTGTATACTGATGAAGATATGATTGAAAATTCATTTGAAAAGGATATATCTTATTATTCAGATAATTTATTTTTTGATAGAGCTTTATTTAATTTTGATAATAATAGATATGCAAATTCCTTATTTATAAATGAATTTAAAAATAAGGAGTATTCTGATGTCCAAAATAGTAGTGATATAAAGTTTGATTTTGATAAAACTTGTATATATTTAAATGAAGGTAGCAGTTTTGGAGAATATAATTCAGTTGATATTTATACTCATGAACATAAAAGTTCTTCATTAAATAATTTTTTTCTGATTGTAGACCAAACTATACCAAATGGTTCGGAAGTAATCTATTATCTAGTAACTGATAAAAAAGAAGTGCTTCAGATAAGAGCAAATAATACTGTACCATATACTATACAAAAAGAAGAAGATATACCTAAAACAGTAAAAGTAAGAGCTAAGATATGGTCAAATTTAGCAGGAGAATCACCTAAAATTAATGCAATAGCACTTCTCTATAGTGATGATTTTACAGAAGCTCAAATGGGGCTAATTAATCCTGATTTAGGAAGACTCCCAGATACTGAATATCCAGAATTAAATGATGTAACAACTATATTAAGAGATTCTAAAAATGATGATAAATTGATAAAAGTAAGTAATGCAACTGAAGACATAGTACTTAATTATGCTGAAGAAGGAAATTTAGATACAATAAATATTTATGAAACTGTATCAGGAGATAAAAAAGAAGATATTTATCTTATATATGATGATTACGAAAATAGTGATAAAGAGGTTGAAAAAGTCTTGATGCAGATCATAAGTAAGAAAAAATAGTAATGTATATAGACAATATGGTGAGTTGGTGAAATATGAGAATACAACAGAAAAAAGAGAATATTTATGTAAAAGGTTTAGATAAAGTTGATGCGTACTTAATAAATATAATTCAAAGATATTTTGAATATGATGGTAAAAAAATATTAGGGTCTAAAGAGCAAATCATAGATGAGGTTATACAAAGAGTTAAAGAAGATTTAATATTACCTGAAATTCAAAATTTATTTGAAGAGTTTTTGTTAAAAAAAGGAATATCATTTGATGAAAATAAAGTGATAATAACTAATAAAGATTTAATAATTATCAATGGTCAAATAAAAGAAGAAAAAAATAATGAAGGAATATAAAATCATAATATAAACATAAGGAGGAAACTTTATGCACAGTTTTGAAAGAGATAAGTATTTCATTTCAAAAGAAAGTTTAGAAGGATATACTATGGAAAGTGGTATTATCATAGGAAAACAATTAACTAGAGAATTAGAATTAATGGATGAAAATATGTATGAAGTTCATAAATTATCTCTGTGGACTAAGTTGCTAAAAGAAGGAATTAGACCTATTAAATGGAATAAATCAGAATGGAATGGCACTAAGATAGAGTTTGAAGTAATGAAAACTAAAGAAGATGTAAAAATGGCTGTAAATGAGTTAATTAATCTATCTAATAAATGTCATGAAAAGTATAAATTAAAGGCTGGAATGTAATATGCCAAATACTTCATTGAATATAAGTAAAATAAAAGATGAGATTATAGAAGCTGTTGTAAGAGAAATAACATCCAATTGTTCTACTGATGAGGAAAGAGAAATTTTAGAAAATGAATTTGAGACAAAAATTAAAAATAATACATTGATAACGAGCTTAGATGAGCATGAAATAAGTATTAATTCTCAATCAATTAATAAGACTATGAACGAACTGTATATAGATTTACTGACTAGTTTTGGTGTAGTTAACTCAATGAGTGAGTTGATATCAAAGTATGATAGTATGAGTACATCATATATAAATAGTATAGCGACAAAGATAAATCAAATAAAAGATAAACTAGAGAGTTGTAGATATTCTACCTCATTTAAACATATGCCTAAATTTATAATAGAGAGATTTAGAAACTCAAACAATTTCGATAAAAGTAGAAGTATTCAAAAAGATAGATATGGTCAATGGATACCAGAAAAGTGTTATGTTAATTTTGATGAAAAGGAAAACATATTAACATTACCATTTTTAAAACGAGATAACATGTTAAGATATGATAATAAAGTCTCAACAGCATCTTTAAATTATAAGTTTCAGCTTGGTGAAGGATTTATAAAATCTTACAATAATGGAACATCTCTTGAAAATGCTATAGATGGAAATCCAACATCATTTTGGAGTGATACTATACTGTCAGATGCTCCATTAAGTGTTTCGTTTGAAAATAATAAACCAAAAGCTCTATATGTAAGAGATAATTATTTTTATGGAATAGACTCTGGGGCAGTTTGTGACCTTGAACTTAATTTTGAATCTATTAATAAAATAAACGAAATAAACATAACTCCATTTACAAAATATCCTATTGATATAGTTGCTATAAGATATAAAATGACAGATGATGAAGATGAAGTGTTGATAGAGTTAGTAACACCAGATAATAAAGACAAAACACTAAAAAGTGTTTTTACTAGAGATAAAGTTACATTTAGATTTCCAGAAATAATATGTAAGAGGATATACATATTATTTACACAGAAACATTATATAAGAGAAACATATGTATATAATCCAACTGAGGTAAATAAAAATTTACTTTGGTTTAATAATGAAAATGATAGAAAAGAAAAAGTAAGTAAAGCTGTATTTAAACCAGTGTACTATGATAGAGAAATGGTTAATTCTCTATGGCAACAAATGAATGATAGAATATTATCAGATTCTTATGATGAGCTACTATCTAGAATAGTTGGAAATGACAAGTTGAATCACAAGGTATTAAAATATGAATACAACTATGGTTTATATGATTTAGGATGCTATAATAATCATTTTGATAGAACTGGCTTTTATATAAGCAAATCTTTAAATTTAAATTCTAATATAAAAAGTGTACAGATAGTAACTGATGAACTACATCCTAAAAATTCACTTGGAAAAACTGTCACCGACATAGAATACTATATTACAGTATCTGATAATCCAGATGCTAAAGATTGGATTCCTATATTGCCAATGAATAAGGAGATTATAGAATCTGAACTTTTATTTATAACAGGAAGTACTAGAGCTTATTTTAGATTTGAAGCAGAAATCGTTTATAAAGTAATGAAAGATGGAGAAGAGATACCTTTAGATAGTGAAGGATTTTATATACATAAAAATCAAAAAACTGGATTTTTTTGGTGTATTCAAATATTTAATTATGATTATAATGCAGTATATAGTATAAGTTATAAGCCTGTAAGGGGCAGTGATTCTGTAGATTTTGCATCAAAGTTAGAAACAACTATAGAATCTTTTAATGGAGAAAATAAATCAAATTTTGAACTTAAATACAGTCCATTTACAGAGTCTACAGTGGATTATTGTGATGTAAAAGTGGTAGACACATTAAATCAGAATATTAACTGTGAAATAGAAACTCTAAATGTGACAGATATATCAGAAAATGGAAGTAGTTATAAGAATTTTGATAATTTAAATGACAAACTTCAATTTTATATATTTAAGAACTCAATCTATTTTAATAGAGAGATAGAGAATAAGTATATCATAGATATATCATATAAACATTTAGTATCAAAAATAAAGTTAAAAGCATTATTTAGAAGAAATACAGTTAAAGATGGATGGTTAACACCTGCTTTAAAAGAAATAAAATATATGGTAGATACATTTTAAAGGTGATAATATGAATAATTATAAATATAAAAAGCCAAATATATTGTTTGAAGAAAGGATTAAAATTCTAATAGATGATTTAAACAAAGATTTTGATTCTGGAAAAATAAAAACTAAAGCAGAGTATTTTTACGAATTTAAGAATATGATTATTGATTTTTATAATAAACTTGGAAAACCATCATTTAAATTCTATGAGGCAGTATATATACCATCATTTTCAAACTATAGTGATATGTTAAAAAAAGCTAAATATGATATGCATGTCTTAATGTGTAGTTGTGAGAAAATAGGAAATGATTTACAAGTATATTTTAAAGATGTTAAAGAAGATACTGGTATATTAATGAAAAAATTAAACTGCATAGAAACAGAGATAAATGAACTAGATAAAAAAGTAGACTCTTTGAAAACAGTAAGTAATATGATTTATTCAGATGACTTTGTAAAAGTTAGTAATAGAAATAACTTGAATAATACTTCTTGCAGTGTATTATATGGAGCATTAACATTAGCAACAACATCGAGTAAATGTTTAAATGACAATATAAATATACAAGTTTTAGATATATCAAATGGCTTTCCTGGAAATACACATGAAATATATCCATCTTATAATAAAATAAAATATATTGGAGAAGATGACCCTCATATATATTTATCAGATATGTTAGATGGAAATGATGATACTTGGTTTGAGTTTGAAATGTATAATTTAGAATCTGATGTAAAAATAAAAACTGGAATGGTTGGATTTAAGTACAAAGAAGGTATAAGTTGGATAAGTGATGATAGAGTTTTAAAACTACATTTTAAAGTTTCTTTGGAGATACCTGTTAATATCAATTGGTTCAAAATTTCTGGTATACCAAGGCCAAATGTTAATCTACATAATCCTATAATAAAAAGAATAGTTGTAAGAGATAAATATGAAAATGCTCAAATATTACAATTAAATCAATATCTAGATGAAGAGCATATAATAACATTTGAATCGAGTATAGTTAAAGAAATTATAGTTGAATTAGAACAAGAGGACAGTAATTTTACTAAAGTATGTAGAGAGTATTTTTTAAATATAAATCCAACTAGAATTCCATATTTTTTTTATGACAGTGAGAAAGATTATGTACAATTTGATAAACCTCAAAAAAGTATAGAATTAATAGGGCTTAAATATAATCATGATGATAAAAATATAATTTATCCATCTACAAAAACAATAAACAATTTTTTGACAAGAGAGTATGTTAAATCTCAATTGTTTTATAAAAAGATAAGTGAAGATATTTATAAATTTCAATATGAAGAAGTAAGTGCAAGGAGATATGTTATAGGCATAAAAAATATTGATCTTAAATACAAAGTTTATGATATATATGGAGTATATCTATCACGTAAATTTTTATCAAATGAAAATATAAGGTCAATTACTTTAAATTCTAAAGATTACATACCTAAAAGATTTATAGAATATACAGATAAAAACAACAAAATTGATGATTATATTAAATATTATATAAGTTTTGATGATGGTTCAGTATGGACTAGGATAAGACCAAGACATAGAACTCAGTATGGCTCTTGTACAATAGTAGTAAATAGTAATGTATCAATTGTAAATAGAAATAAAAATGTTACATATGTTGATATGCTTAATGATGTAAAAGAATTTAGATTAAAAATAGAGTTATATAGACCAGAGGAAATAATTGATGAGTCACCTATAGTATATAGTTATAGTATAGATGTAGGTTCGGAGGAAATTATATGATGAACATTCAAGAGTATCAATTAAAAATTAAAGAAGAAGAGATAATAAAAAGGCTTTTGAATAATGGAGATTTAGTGACTTTTTATGAAGTAAATAAGTTTATAAGTGAATTTTTTGAAAAGAAAATAATTGGTTTGCCTTATTTTAAGCCAATTACATTATTACCATATCAAAATTCAGATAAAGAACAGTTTAATAATATGTTTAAAAATATAGAAGATGATTTGAAATCTATTTATGAAGTACATAATAATCATGTAGAGTCTTTTATAGAGACTGTAAATAAATATGATTTAGAAATAATAAATATATATAATGAAGCAAATAAGATTATTGCTTATTCAGAAATAGCAAATGAATTTTCAAGCCAAAAAATGGCTTATTACCCCTATGTTATAACTTTTAATACACTTGAAGATACAAATACTATAAACTTAGTAAAAAATAATATACCTAAGTCAACTTGTGAAATAGATTATAATACATCTACACTTAGAAATGAACTTCATTCAACCCCAGATGATAAAATAGATTTAAGTAAGTCAAATTTGAAAATATTATTAAATGGGCAAGAGATAGGTACAAGTTCAAATCTAAATTTAATATTAAATGAGGCTCTTAATGAAAACATATCATTAAATATAATGCCAATTAAAAATGAAACTCAAATAATTACAATTGACTTAGTGTTAGATGATATTAAAACAGTATCTAGAATTGAGTTGAGCGGTTACTCACTACAAGATACCATTATAACACTATTAATTTCTTCTGATAATAAGAATTTTAAAGAGAAGTTTAAATATCATGGAGAAAGAAATAATATATGGAGATTTAACAAAGAAGATATTTTATCGATTAAATTTATAATTGAAAAATATGAAATTGACCAAGAAGAAATAGATAACTTAAGTTCATTATTTGTATTAAACAATATTTCACTTTACAATGATAAGTATTCTAAAACTAGTGTGTATACAAGTAATAAAATTAAAATTGATGCACCTATATCAAATATAACATTAAATCCTAAAAATAAAATACCACCTATGACGAATATATCATATTTCATAGGTATAGAAGATAAAAATAATAGTGTAGAATGGAAGAATATAAAGCCAGGTGTAGCTTTAGATTTAAATCTTCTATGCAAAGAAGAAAAACTACTTAATTATTATACATCTGATTTATTTGGAAGACGTGACTTTGATATAGAATTAAAAAATTTTCTGTTTTATATACAACAACTTCCAGAACATGTAAACTTAAATTCTATTGAAATGAGAACAGGACATTCACAATGGATGATTGAGAGGCTGAATGTAAGTGATAAATATAATCAAGAATATCCAAGTTCATTGAAGGTATCTATAAATGACTATGCAAAACATAGAGTTACTGGAATAGCTCCAATGGATGCAAATATGATGGAAATAATGTGTAAAAGCGTATGGAATTATATGGTAATGAGTCAATATGTTAATTGTCTTGAAGATACTGTAATAGAAAATAAATATTTTAGTTTTGACAAAGACAAGGAAGTTTTTGATGTAGTTGTACTTGTAAATGGAAGACAAGTATTTAAAAAAGATAATAAGTATGCATTTAAGTTAAAAAAGGGAGAAAATAAAGTTCAAATAATGTTTTTACTTGGTGAATTAGATTTATCCGAGCCATTAAAAACCATCAAGCATAATTTTAATCTAATGTCTTATAGTGATTATATATTTGCTGGTCCAAAAATGAAAAGAATAACGTATAATTCTCTAGTGAAAGATATAAATCCTCATTCTCTTAAATATTATGCAATAAAATCTATAGATAATATGGACAATATAGTTACAAAATTTGACCCTAATTATACGATTAGCCCAAATGACCCTATAAATATTGAATTAAGAGAAAAAAGGAGTCCACAATACCAAAGACCAGATATAAAAATTAATACAGCTGAGTATTTTAGAATATTTATAAAATATAGACATATGTTGCCATCAACAATTGAAAAGTTAAAATCTATAAATGATGATAGCTTAATAAGATATAGAGTAATGGCTAAATTATCTACTTCAGATATATCTGTTACTCCTGTAATCAATAATATAAAGGTGGTGGCTGAATAATGTCAATAACACTATATGCTAAATCATCTGATAAAGAAAATAAGGTTAGTTTAAGTTGGGAGAATACATCAAGTTCACCTCACTTGTACAGAGTATTTAGAAAAAAAATAGGAGATGATTTTGGTAATTCTGTTGATGAAATATTTCAACCTATTTCTTTATGTGAACTAGAAAAATTAGAAAGTGACATAAAGGTATTGAATATACATCCAGACATAGGAGAAGAAATTAGTTTTAAATGTTATAGAGGTATTACATGGAGTATTAAGAAGTCTGCTTCTTTAAAAAAATGGATGGAAGAGCCTTGCAAAGAAGATGCAAGAGGATATGGTATGGCTAAGATAAATGTAACTCCTGTATCAAACAAAGAATTTTGTGAAAATCCAGATGATTTTTTAAAGGATACTAGTGGTATGTACATTTATGATGTAATAGTTATCGGATTTTCTAGTGGTGAAGATTATACTAATGAAAATAAGTTAAATAAGATAGCATTAGATTCTATATTTGAATTTATGAATACAAATAGAAGTGTTATTGCTAGTCATGATTTAATTTCATCCATATTTAGAGAAGATGAAAGTTTAAATAAGTTAAGGGAGTTTTTTAATGTAAAGATTGGAAAATGGAAAGGAGAGAATATATTTTTTGATAAAGGCTATGGATTTACAAGTTCTGTATGGGGAAATGAAGTAGTTGTAAATAAATTAGATTCAGTTGCATTATATCCATGGAATATTGTAAATAAAGAAGAAAAGATAAAAATATCATATACCCATACTACATCTAATTTTGCACATGGAGATATATGGTTTAATATAATACCACAAAAAACAGAAGGAGAGTCGAATTGGTCTACTTCACAAGAAAGAGCTGCTTCATATTATCTTACAACATGGAATAATACTGCCATGATTCAAATAGGACACAATATAAATGATATTGAAGATATAGAGGAAGATGAAAAGAAGATATTGGCAAATACTATTTTTAGAATGAAACAACTAACTGAAAATACGTCTATTGAAGACAAACCTGGAGATACCTCTATTCCAATTAAACCAAGTATAACAAATCAGTATACTACTGAAGATAGAAAAGTCATTTTGGAATATACTTCTAAAGATACAGGGAGTATATATCAATATTATGTAGAAGGAATAGATTTAAGTACAAAAACAGTAACAGAATCGAACATAGCCACCACAATAGTTACTACAGGCATAAAAGAGTACAATTGGTGTTTACATCCTGTAGAAAGTGATATTAATCCAATTATTTTAAATAATTCACATATTGTATACAATAAGACCCAAAGAGAAACAGTGATGACACAATCTCTACAAAAAGGATATTATATGTTTAGGATTTATACAACTGATTATTCAGGTAATAAATCTAAAGTAGAAAGTAAGATTTTTCATGTAGATGGTAAAGTAGACGAAACTTCAAACAGGGTATTAGATGAAGTTCCAAATGCTGTAAGATTTAATAATAGGTATAGGGGGCCACAAGAAAGTTGTAAGACAAGTTCGATGTACAATCAGATAGATTATAATATAAGAAAGTTAAGTGGTAAAATAGATAGATTAGGTGTAATGAAAGAAGAAGTGCTTATAGACTCAAATTATAGTTATGGAAGTTTTGTAGATATAATTGACAATATACAAGAAGAGATAGACATATTTTATGATGTAAGGGGAGATTAGATGAATAAACTTATCATTAATAACTTACCAGTATCAAACAGGAATGATTTTGGATATAAAGCCATAAACAAAAGTTCAATGCATAATGATAATCAGAATAATATGCTAAATGATATCCTAGATTTATTCAATAAAACTAATGAGATAGAACGTACATTAAATAATAAGATAAGTTTGATAAAACTTGAAAATGCTCAGTTGGAAGCTGTAAATTTAAACTTGATACAAAAGTATAATCAATTATTGAATAAGTATATTGATATACAAAAGTCTAATAAATCAAGAAGAAAAATAATATTACCTCAAGATTGTAAGACTGAGGAGAGTACATTTGGAGCTATAATAAACAATGTAACATCAGATATAACTATAAGACCTTCAAAAAAGATTTCAAAATTGGCTGTTTTTGATGATATATCAAATTCTATGTTTATTCCCAAAAGTCTTTCGGTTAAGACAAAAATTACTAGTTTTGGTGTCATATCAGAACAGGATAATGATTTATATGCACCTTTTTCTAAAGATAATAATCTATATTGGACAAAAAGAGTAGTTACAAGTAATTTCGTAGATTTTTTAGATACAGAGTATGAAATTACTCTTCCAGAGGATATTATGACTACATTAGAAATGAATGAAATATATATACATCCATTTTTATGTAGTGTAAAAAATGTATATGTAAGGTTTGGAGATTCCAGCTATTGGGAAGAAGTAGAGGGAATTGAATATCATTCAGCAATAACACAGAATAATTTAACAAATGAATTTTCAAATTCAGTTAGAGCATTTAGAATAAACTTTCCTAATAAAAAAGTTAATCAAATAAAAATAGTTTTAAGAGGTTATAATTATGAAGAATGTGAAACAAATCTAAGAACTTTTGTTTATGGTATAAAATCCTTAGGAGCTTATATAAATTATTATAATAATTATGAATCTTCTACATTTAGTTTTAAGTGTAATATTGATGAAAAGAAAGATGTAATGATTACAGGTATAACGCCCCACTTTAATAATAGCAGTGACACTGGAAAATATTCTAAAGACTTTATATTTGACGTATATTATGAAGATAAAGGAGAATATCATCATAAAATAGTAGATACTTTTCCATTTAAACCTCCTACAAAAAAATTGATGTTTAAATGCAGAATAGGTGAAATTTATAGTGAAATAAATATAAAGAGTATTGATATAAATTATACCTATTATGGAGATGACTTGTAGTGTTTTTAAGTGTGAATGATTGTATTTAACATTTTGCATATGATATAATTAGTAGTACAAATTTGGGGGTGGTTATTTTGATAGTGCTGATTTAGGATTTATAATAAAATATTTTAAGGTTTATAATAAAATATTAAAAAATTTTGTCTTTATTGAAAGACTTTTTTTTATTTTTAAATTGTCAATTGTGACAATTGACCTATATACTTTTATGCTTAGATTTATCATTAATAATGATAGATAGAGCGACATTAAAGATTAGGAGGTGAAAACTATACATTTATTATACAAAAATAAAAGTGAAATTAAAACAGTAACTAAAATAGTAAATCTTATTTTTAAAATTATTGATGAGTTAAAACTATTTGCTAATAATGTGGTGATATGTAATATAAATAAAGATGACTTAAAATATTATTTTTTGAAATTTGATTTACAAAATAAAAACTTGTTGTTTAATATAAAGCTTTACAATTCAATTACAAAAACAATTGTTATAAAAAGTTATGTGTTAACGGACTTGATAAGAGACTGTGAAACTAAAAAAATAGAATTAAAATTGAACTATGATGTCAAAAATATGATATTAAAATCAAAAGAGAATGTACATAAAGATATTACTGAAATTTATATATGATTTTATCAAGCTTATGGGGGGAGAAATATGAATTTTACTATTGATAAAAATATAGAAGCAAAGCATTACACTACAGGCGGTAGAGTTCCAAAGCCACCAGGAAAAGGAGAGGTAATGATATGTCAAATATGTAATAAGCCAATAATGCCAGAACAATTTTCAATAGATAAATATAAAAGAAAAAAAGAATTTAAATGGCATATACATCCAAAATGCTTTGAGTACATAGATAAAATGGCTGATAAATCAGTTCCTGGTTTACTTAATGAAAGAAGATATTTACTTGAGTAAATTTTTCTTGTATAAATGTATAGTTTTATAATCTTAATGGATAAGAAATGATAATATAATGCTAAGAAGGTATATAATATGGAGAAAAAAATAACTTATAAAAATAATATGCAAAAGTATGGAATGAGTGAATATCAAAGAATACATGATTTGGTATATGAGTTACAAGCTGGTTCAAGAGATGCCGCACAAGAATTAATTAATTCATTTAGAACAATGTTAAATAAGTATGTCTCTTTAATAGTGTATGGACAATATTCTATAGAAGATTACTCAATAAGAAGTTTTATTAAATTATTTGTAGAGGAAGAAAATGAACGACTAAAATTAAATTCATATTTTGTGAATGGCCATGGTCAAAGGGTAGCAGATAAGACAGTTGCAAAAATAGTTGGTATATTTTCAAATAATGACAAAGAAGACATACAACAGGAGATAAGCGCTATTTTTTTATCTATGTGTCATAAATATAAAGATACAAAGCCGTCTTTTCACAATCATGTCAAAAGAAATTTTCATTATTATGTCTTTAGACATTTAGAAAAACTATCTAAAGACCCAATAGCAAGAGGTCTATATTATCAGAAAAAAATATGTAAGATATATGATTCTGACCAACAATTACCTATAGAAGAAACAATTTGTGATAAAAATGCACAAAAAGAAATAGACGAAGTGCTCGATTATGTCGAGCTTTTTTATAAGTTACAATTGTCAATTGCGATAATTGAAAAAGATGTAGCTATAAATATATACGATGATGAATTTTTAAATAATAATTGGATTAATGGAATTACGTGTTCTAATATTTTTAAGGATCTTACAACATTTGAAAGACGAATATTAGTAATGTGGTATATGAAAGATAATACTGATTCAGAAATAGCAGAGCTATTTGGTCTTTGTAGAGGGACAATAAATAAAAAAAGAGCCTGTGCAAAATCTAAATTGAGAAAAGCTGTAAGATTGATTAATTATTTAAAGGAGTAAGAATTATTACTCTTATAAGATTTAGACCACTCTAATATAAAGAGTGGTCTTCTTGAGTATTATTCTAATTCGTTCGCAATAGTATTATAAAAATTTGCTGATTCTATTAGCATTTGTTTAAAGTCTGCAGACCTTTCATTGTAATAGGTTCTACCTTTTTCAGTTATTTTATAGAGCTTTTTACGTTCTTTTTTTGCTGCAACCTCAATAAGACCTTTTGTGAGCATTTTTTCTATTATTGGATACATAGTTCCATTACTAGGTTTCCAAGATAAATTAAAACTACCTATATAATCTGTAACTTCCTTTCCATAAACACAATCGTCTTTTTTTATCATCAAATTTAACGTGTACAGCTCTAAAAATATACTACTAGAAAATTTATTATCATTTTCTTTTGTATTTACCGCTTTCATACCCATTGTTGAATATTTCATATATTTTCTCCTTTTAAATATTATTTTACAAATTCTGATACAGTTTTAATAAATAATTTACATGATAAATAATTTACATTATGTATTTGAATAATATAATTGAATATACACTATGAATTTTAACTTATATTTTTTGTATAGTTTTTACACGTACTTGATTATTATTATATAACATCCAACAGTCGCAAACAACAATTAATAAGTTAGAAGATATTTAGTTTTTAAGCTATAAATAAAATTTCAAATAAAGGAATGGTGAATAAACATGTGTAATACCAATATACAAGAAGAAACTATTTTAGAACAAATAAAAAGGATAAATGAAGAAGATAACAATATAGTTACCAATATAGTAGATAATTTTATAAATAAGCTTTATGATGAAATTAATAATAATGAAAATTTTAGTCTAAAACATGGTTTTTTAACTATAGGAAAATTACTAGTTATTTTAGCACAGTCATTATGTGATAATGAAGAACATTTTTCTAAAGAGTGTGATTTAGCAAAAGATATAGTTTTAAACAAAATTATGGAAGCTATTATGCCAAAAGTTGATTGTGGAAAAGTTATTGATGAGGATTTTGATATAGAAGATTTATCAATAAGAAGAATAATGCTTACACTTGGAATAGCTATAGATTATATTATTTGGAAAACTGATTTAACAAAAAAATATCAAGAAAATAGTATTAAGTAGTTATATACCAAATAAGAGTTTTGACAAAGTAATATTTTGTATGGCAATATAAAGAGTAGATAAAGTATTAGGAGGAACATTGAGTGTTAAAAAAGTGGTTTGGTATTATGAAAAAGAGACAAAAAGTTGAGGCAGCAAAAGAAGAAGGTGAAATAATATTAAAAAATGAAAAAATTTTGTATGAAGAAAATTTAATTGATAAAGAAAAAAAGGTATTATGCTGTAAAGAGGAAGTTGTAAGTGAAGAAAATGAGTCTTTAAACCAAGAAGAATATTTGTCTAATAAAGAAGATAAAGTGTTACGCAAAGAAGAAGTGGTATGTGATAAAAAAAATAAAGTCTTATCTGAAGAAGAATTAATAATCAACAATGATAAAGAAGAATTAATAGTTAATAATGATGATACAACTTTAAATAAAGTAGAAATAATAATTGATGATATAGAAATAATAGAAAAAAGTATAAATAGCGAAGAAATACTAATTAATAAAAATACTATAGAATTAGATAAAAATGAAGTATTTATTACTGATGAATCTATCAACTTAAATAAAGAAGAAATACCGCTTGAAAGTAAAAAAACAGATTCTAAAAAATTTGAAGAAATTGAGCGAAGTGAAAATAATATTTTAGTAACAAACACTACTGAAGTTGAAGAAAAGCAAGTAATTGGTATAAATGAATATTTAACAGAAGAAGATTTAAATTACATAAAAGAAATAAAAATAAAACGAGGAAGAAGTATAAAAGCAATAAACTTATATACTAAAGAAGAGAAGACTTTTGATACTCATATTCAATGTAGTAAAAATCTTAAGGTACCACTTGGCTACATAAGAGAAAATTTAAAATATGGATATATGGATTACTTTGGAGAAGCTATAAATTATTTAAGTAAAGTGTTAAATGTAGAAGAATACTGTAAAAATGAGTGGAGCTATCTAGAAAATAGTAAATCTCCATCTGAGATATTTAATATTCTTAATGACAAAATATTTAGTACAAGACTTTCTGATAAAAGGAGAAATGAAATTTTAACTAATGATAAGATTGAAACAATAAAAATGAATTATAAGTTTGAGTGTATTGATGAAGAATATGATGAATATTTTAAAAAATATAAGTCTATAATCAAAAGAGGTGGAAAGAAAAAGATTGAATTAGTAAATAAAAAAGGCGAAGTATTAGAGATATTTAAGTCTTTAGAAGAATGTTCTATTTATTTGCAAAAAGAAAAAAATGAAGTTATACAAATGTTAAAGTATGGAGATACAAAAATAGGAAGAAATTTCATAAGATATAGTTTAAGAAATATTTAATTTCATTTTAAATTCATGAGAGTTTCATTTATGATTCACACATTTAATATTATTTTAATGTAAAATAATAAAAGTGAAGTATTGTACAATTAAATTTAAGGAGGATATTAATGTCTGAAGAAAAAAATTCAAAAGATAATACATTGAATGAAATTAAAAATTCAGAAAATGTAAGTTCTAAACAAGATGATGTGTCAGGTGAAAAAAATACTGATAACAAAATCAAAAAAAGAGAAATAAAATTAAGTAGTAAAAAGCTTAAAGCAATTGTAGCAATTGTTGCAGTAGGGGCAATTTGCTTGGGTGGAGGCTATGTCTCTGGAAAAGAAGCTGGAAGAAAATTACCAGCCACTTCAAAGCGTTATAATAGTAATGAAGTAGTAGCTACTATTGGGGATAAAAAAATTACAGGGGAAATGTTAAGAAAAAGAATGGAGCCATTATTTTATTTAAATGCAAAAAATACTATGAGTGATGATGAAATACGTTCATATGAATCAAATATGATTGAGACTATGATTACATCAGATATATTATCTTCAGAAGCAGCAAAAGAAAAGATAAGCATAACTAATGACGAATTAAATTCTCAATATGATAATCTAATGTCTAGCATAGAATCTGCAATGGGAATGACAAAAGAAGAGTTTCTAAAGCAATTTGACCTGACTGAGAAATATATAAAAGACGATATGAAAAAAGAACTAATAGCATCAAAATACTTAAATGAAGCATCAAAAGTAACAGATAAAGATGCACAAAGTTATTATGACAAAAACAAGAGCAATTATTTACAAGTTAGAGCTTCACATATTTTAATAAAAACTGTTGATGATAAAGGTAAACAAGTCAGTGATAGTAAAAAAGCTGAACTTAAAAAACAAGCAGAAGAAATACTTAAAAAAGCTGAAGCTGGAGAAGATTTTGCTACTCTAGCTAAAAAGTATTCTGAAGATAGTAGTGCAGAATCAGGTGGAGATTTAGGATTTTTTGGAAAAGGTCAAATGGTAGAATCTTTTGAAAAAGCTGCATTTGCTTTGAAAAAAGGAGAAATATCTAGTAAGCTTGTAGAAAGTGATTATGGATACCATATAATTAAGAAAACAGATGAAAAATATCAACCATTTGAAGAAGTAAAATCAGATTTAGTAAGTACTTTAACATCAGAAAAGCAAAACTTACTTATAAATGATTTAAAGGAAAAATACAATGTAAAAATTACAGATAAATATCAAATGAAAGCAAAGCAATAGATTAAATCAATTTATTAAAAGAAGAAAATATTAATATATATATCTAAAAGCTGTTTTTGTTCTTAAATAGAGAACTTAAACAGCTTTTATTATTTTATCATAAAATTAATTCGCCTAAAAATGAAATTATAAAAAAATAACATGCATAAATTAACAATGAAAACGTATTTTGAATTTAAATTATTTCATTGAAAATCTATATAAAATATAAAAAAAATAAATAAAAAAATTTAAAAGCTAAAAAAATACTATTCAAATATATATACTAAAGTTATTCTTTAAAAATACTTAAAAAAGAATATTTTTCATAATTTTAAAAATAATAATAAAAAAATGAAAATATTAACAATAATCTATTGAGTAATATAAAAAAAGATGCTATTATAAGTATGTGTTAAAATGATTAAGCTAATCTTAGTACTGAATTTAACTATAAAAATAATAAGGGGGCGTTTTTTTATGTCAAATACTGAAAGCGTATCTAAAAAAGCTAGTCATCCGAAGAGTTTTTGGCTTGTTTGTATGACAATTTTATGGGAAAGATTTAGTTATTATGGATTAACAGCTTTGTTGGTATTATTTTTTACAGCGAGTGTAACTCAAGGTGGTCTAGGACTTTCTACTCAAGAAGCAACTTCAATGTTTGGTTTGTTTACAGGTCTTATATATCTTACACCATTAATTGGTGGCTGGTTGGCAGATAAAGTTTTAGGTCAACAAAAATGTATATCTATAGGTGCACTTTTAATAGCAATAGGTGACTTTGTTTTGTTTGCATCATCTACATCTATTAATATGGTTTGGGTAGGTCTATCAATAATCATTTTAGGAAATGGTTTTTTTAAATCAAGTTGTTCCAATATAGTTGGTGATATATATCCTAAAACCGAGGTATCAAGAAAAGACGCAGCATATAGTTTATTCTATATGGCAGTAAATGTAGGTGCATTCATAGCTCCAATCATATGTGGACTGCTTTCTGATAATGTATTTGCAGTAAGAGGCGTAAACGGAGATATAGTGTCTTATGGATATAAGATGGCATTCTTAGTTTGTGGTATAGGTATGATGCTTGGTATGATTATATTTACACTTTTTGCGCCAAAGCTACTAAAAGAAGTTGGAAAACATCCAGTTACTAAGGGAAATAAAGGTGAAAAAATTGAGTATGGACCACTTACTAAATTAGAGAAAAATAGAATCATAGCAATGGTTGTATTATTCTTATTTGTAGTTTTATTTTGGACAGCATACTATCAAACACAAAGTTCATTTATGATTTATGTAAGAGACAATGTAAATAGAACTCTATTTGGATTTGAAATGCCAGTGGCATGGCTTACATCGTTAAATGCTATATTATGTGTAGCTTTATGCCCTGTATTAGCTGCTTTGTGGGTTAAATTATCTAACACTAAAAGAGGCGACTTTTCTATTCCAGTTAAAATGGGGTTGGGAATGATAATAATGGGTCTTGGTTTTATAGTTATGGTATTGGCCACATTAGCCAATGGTTCAGATGGGACAATAAAGGCTAGCATACTTTTTATAGTAGTAACCTATATATTTACAACTGTAGGGGAGTTATTTTTGTCTCCTATAGGTCTTGCAATGTTTAATAAATTAGCTCCAGCTAAATACGCTACATTATCTATGGGTGCATGGTATCTGACAAGTTTTTTTGCTAGTTTGTTATCAGGAAAAATTGCTGGATTTACAGCTACATTAGGTTTTTTGCAAATCTTTGGAGGAATAGCAGGAGTCTTAATAATCTTTGGTTTAATATTACTTGGATTAAGAAATATATTGACAAAATTAATGGCAATGGATTTGTTAACAGAAACAAAATAATCCACACTTAATTAGTGAAAATAAAGGAAATTACATTTGAATATAAAATCAAACGTAATTTCCTCTTTAATTATGAAAAAAAGCTTTACATAGATAGATATTGTAATTAAAATTATAATTGTGATAATTAGAGTGTATAAGATTTATATAAATTATATAAAAGGAAAATTTATGTAATAAACTTTACATACTTATATATTTAGTTATTCAAACTATTATTTTGAGGAGGTCTTGTTGTGAATATAAAAGACAGAGTAAATGAATTAAGAAGACTTATGGAAGAAAAAAATATTGATGCTTATATGATTCCGTCTTCTGACAATCATCAAAGTGAATATGTAGGAGATTACTTCAAATCAAGAGAATTTATATCAGGATTCAATGGTTCAGCTGGAACAGTTATTGTGACTAAAGATGAAGCTGGATTATGGACAGATGGAAGATACTTTATACAAGCAGAATCTCAATTAGAAGGAAGTACAATAAAATTATTTAAAATGGGACAAGAAGGTTGCCCAACTACTGATGAATATTTATATACAAATATTCCAGAAGGTGGAACTTTAGGTTTTGATGGTAAAGTTATATGTGCTAAAGAAGGAGCTACATTAGCTGAAAAATTATCTAAAAAAGGTATAAAAGTAGAATACCAATATGATTTAATAGATAGCATATGGTCAGATAGACCAGCTTTATCAGATAGTAAAGCATTTTTATTAGATGTTAAATACTGTGGAGAAAGTTTTAGTTCAAAGTTAGCTAGATTGAGAGAAAAAATGAGTGAAAAAGGTACTTCTACTCATGTAATAACAACTCTTGATGACATAGCATGGTTATTTAATATAAGAGGTGGAGATGTTAAATACAATCCAGTTGTACTTTCTTATGCAGTGATAACTTTAAAAGAAGTTTATTTATTTGTTGATGAAAGTAAATTAAATGAAGAGATATTAAATGAATTGGCTAAAGAAAATGTAAAAATAAAACCATATAATGATGTATATGATTTTGTAAAACATATAGATAAAGATGAAAAAGTTTTAGTTGATGGAACTAAGATTAACTATGCAATTTACAATAATATACCTTGTGGAGTTGAAAAAGTTGATGAGTTTAATCCAGTAATGTTCTTTAAGGCCCAAAAAAATGAGGTAGAATTAGAGAACATAAGAAATTCACATGTTAAAGATGGTGTAGCTTTCACTAAATTTATGTACTGGTTAAAGAATAATGTAGGTAAGATAGAAATAACTGAAATAAGTGCTACTGAAAAATTAGAGGGACTAAGAAGAGAACAAGAAGGATTCTTTGAACCAAGTTTCAATACAATTGCTGCATATAAAGAGCATGCTGCTATGATGCACTATAGTGCAACTCCAGAATCAAACTATAAGTTGGAAGCTGAAGGTTTATTCTTAGTAGATTCAGGTGGACAATATTATGATGGAACTACTGATATAACTAGAACTACAGTATTAGGATCTATAAGTGATGAATTAAAATTACATTTCACTTCTGTAGCAAGAGGTATGATAAATCTTTCTAAGGTTAAATTCTTACATGGTTGTAGAGGATACAACCTAGATATATTATCTAGAAGTTGTATGTGGAATATGGGAATAGATTATCAATGTGGAACTGGACATGGTATAGGATTTGTATTAAATGTTCATGAAGCTCCAAATGGATTTAGATGGAGAGTAGTTCCTGAAAGATTTGATAGTGCAGTTCTTGAAGAAGGAATGGTAACTACTAATGAACCAGGTATATATATAGAAGGTTCTCATGGTATAAGAACAGAAAATGAAATAGTAGTTAGAAAAGCTGAAAAGAATTTTTATGGTCAATTTATGGAATTTGAAGTTGTTACATTAGCTCCTATTGATTTAGATGGTATAGTTCCAGAATTAATGAATCAAGATGAAAAAGATTATTTAAACTGGTATCATAAATTAGTTTATGATAAGATATCTCCTTTCCTAACTGGTGAAGAAAGAGAATGGTTAAAAGTTTATACTAGAGCTATATAGTTTTGTAATTGAATACTATAAATAAATCGAGGCATTTTAATGCCTCGATTTTTGATATATTATCTATTAAACTTAAACATAGTTTTTACTTTGATAATTCTACAAGTTTTTTATTCATTATAAGTAATATAATTCCAAATAGCAATAAAAATGAAGGGATTACTATAAATACTTGTAACATACCAAGGTGGTCTATAATAGCCTGTGTATAACCAGATAATTTATTTGCTGCAAATTTACCTAAGAACCAAACACCCATTAAGAATGAAATATATTTTTCTGGTGAAAGTTTATTTACCATACCATATCCAACTGGAGAAAAACAAATCTCTCCTATACTTTGGAATGTTAAAAATCCAATTACCCAAAATACACTTGCTTTCTGAATTGAATTAGGGTTAGTTCCTGTTTGTATAACTGCGACTATCATGAATAAAAATGCTATAGCTAATAGTATAAACCCTAGACTCATTTTTGAAGGTACACTTAAATCGCCTTTTTTAGTCTGAGATAATTTTACCCAGACTAGAGCAGATATAGGGCCAAGGATGACACATAGAAGACCATTATATGAATCTATCCATGAGGTTGGTATTTGAAAATTACCAACAGTCAGATTTATGTGTTCTTTTGTATACAAAGCTATAGACATAGAAGCTTGATTATATGCTATCCAAAAAAATACTGTAAAAAAAGCTAATATTAATATTACTATTATTCTTTTTTTCTCAACTGAAGTTAATGGTTTTGAAGCAAGTAATTTTTTATATTCTAATGATTTCTTTATAGTTTCTTTTTGACTACTAAATTCATTACTTGAAGATTTATAAAATCTTTTGTGACCAAATATAAAGAATAATAAGCCTATTAAAACAGTAATTGAAGCAAATAAAAATACATATCTGTAACCATACATATTTATAGAAGTACCATTTTTCATAGCGAACCATTCATTAGCGACCAAACCACAGATTAAAGGACCGAATAATGTTCCCAGATTAGTAGCCATATATGTAATAGAAAAAGCGCCATCCTTTCTTGGGTCATCATTAGTATATAAGTTTCCAACTAAGGTATGTAAGTTTCCCTTATAAAAACCTATTCCTAATCCAGACAAGAATATCATGATGTTTACATCCATTTTGCTATTTGCCAGATATCCTAAAAAGTAGCCAATTGAAACCATTATCATTCCAAGCATAATACAATTTTTCGGACCTAAAAATCTATCACTAACCCATCCACCAATAACTGGAGAAAAATAAGTCCATGCTAAAAAAGATGCAAGCATTGATGCAGATTCTGCTGGTGTTAATCCCAAACCACCTTTAGATACTTGCTCAGCTAGAAATAACAATAGCACTAATTTCATACCATAGTATGCAAGTCCTACAAATGTAAATATTGAACAACAAAAATATAAATCCTTAGGCTGTTTAAGCTTTTCTTGAGTTTTTAAAATTGACATATGTCGAGAACCTCCAGACCAATAATTTAACAAAATTTTTCCACACTATATGAGTATATGTTTTTTTTATAAAGACGTCAACTTATGGCATAAGAAAACAAAGTGTTAATAATCTATAAAAATAGTATTATTTTATAGATTCAGTAATATTTTTTTACAAGAATATATGTTATTATTATATTAAAATACAACATATTATGGAAAGGATATGCCAATTTAGTAGTTAGATTGATTGTTTGGCAGGTGGGATGAGCTATGATAAGAAAGAAATCTGAATTACAAGTAGAAGTAAAAGAAAATTTAACTGGTGGGGTTGGAAAAGTTAAGCTTGAAAATATATTACAAATTGATGAGCTTAAAGGAAAAGGAAGATTATTTAAAAGAATAACTTTACCAGTAGGAAGTTCAATTGGTGTACATGACCATACAACTGATTTTGAGGTATATTATATATTAAAGGGAAAAGGTAAAGTTTTTGATAATGGGGAATTTGTAGAAGTAAATGAGGGTGATGTAATATACACTGCTGATGGTGAAGAACATTCTATAGAGAATATAGGAGAAGAAGAACTTGAATTTGTAGCAGTAGTCTTATATGTGTAAAATATGGAGGAGGAGTCATGACAAGCAAGATAGAAGAAATTAAAGACAAGATAAATAGATTTTGCAACTCCAATCTAAATCAAGAATATAAAGATATAAGTTTTAAAATCTTGCAAGACATTTTAGATAATAATAAAGAGATAATTCATTCTTCTAGAGCTGATATATGGTCTTCAGCTATACTAAACATAGTTTTGGAGCAAAATCTCTTATATAATAAGAAGCATCCATTACATATAACCAAAAAGGAATTTTCAAAAAAAATAGGTGTTTCTTTAAACACTATAAACAATAAATCATCATTGATAAAAGACGTTTGTAATATTGATTTCTTAAATCAAGATACTATTGCTATCTCTAATATTGAGTTTTGGGTAAGAGAGAGTAACTCTAAATCCAAAGCCATAGATTTAGAGTTAGAAAAGAAAAAAATACTTTATAAAAGATATATTAAACTATCACAAGAAGCTAAAAATCATATTGAGTCAATTAGGTATATGGAAGAAGCTGTAAACATTGGAAAAAGCATGATTACTAAAGAAGATAGACAACTTGGATTTTGGAAAGGTGTATCTACTAGAGCTTATATGGTAGCACTTGAGTCTCTTGCTAGGAAGTTAGAGAGTATTGATAATTTAAAGGAAGCTAGAAAGGTATTAGAGTATTTAATAGAAATCAATCCTGATGATGAGCAAGGAATAAGGTATAAATTACTCAATGTATTAATTAGGTTAAATGATAGAATAGCAATAAATAATTTATTTGAAATGTATAAAGAAGAAAAGTCTGCTACATGGATGTATAGCAAAGCTCTTTATTATTTTAAAAACAAAAATATGTTTTTAGCAAGTGATGCTATTAAAAGTGCTAAAAATAAAAATAAATATATTGGATTATATTTAATAGATTGGCGAAATGCCTTTGGTAGAGAGTTTGTTACAGCGGAAGAAAAGGGAGAAGCTGTCTATTACTATGATGAAAATATAGTACTTTGGAATGAAGTTAAAGGTTCTATGGATTGGTTACTGAAAAAAATGTTGGAATTTTCATAAAAAAAACTACTCCTTATTACTTATAAAAAAGTAAGGAGTAGTTTTTTTATTTATACATCTAATTTTAAATCTCCTGGTTTTATCATACCTTTTTTTCTCATAAATTCTGATATTATTAGAGTTACAATAGCAGGAAGTACAAAGTTAAGTAAAAGTATACCAATCCACATAGTTATTCCACCTTTTCCAGCACTTTGCATGGCAGTTACTGTTCCAAATTGTCCAACTAATCCACAAGTTCCCATACCAGAGCCAATAGGTATATTTTCCATTTTAAATATTGTTGTAGATAATGGGCCAAGTATTATTGAAGCTATTGTAGGTGGTATCCAAATTTTCCAGTTTTTTATTATATTGGGAACTTGGAGCATGGATGTACCAAGTCCTTGAGCTACAAGACCTCCTACTCCATTTTCTCTAAAACTCATAACAGCAAAACCTATCATTTGGCAACAACAACCAACAGTTGCTGCTCCACCAGCAAGACCTCCTAAACTAAGCATCATACAAATAGCTGCACTACTTATAGGTAATGTAAGAGCTATTCCAACCAGTGCAGAGACTAGAGCTCCCATTATGATGGGTTGCATAGTTGTAGCTTGCATTATTATGTTTCCAAATGAAGTCATAAATGCAGAAACAGCTGGTCCAATAAGTTCTGCCACAAGTACTCCAATTAGTATTGTTACAGCAGGTGTAACTAATATATCTACTTTTGTTTCTTTTGAAACTAATTTTCCAATCTCTACAGCAAAAAGTGTAGCGACAAATGCCCCAACAGGACCCCCTAATTCGTTACCACAAGCTCCAACAAGTGCACAAGAAAATAGCACAAGTGGAGGCGCTTGAAGTCCATACGCAATAGCCACTGCTATAGCTGGACCTGTAACTTGTTTAGCAAGAGGGCTTATAACTTCAGTAAAAAGAGAAATATTGAAGTTGTCTCCTAATGTGTTAAAAATTGTTCCAATTAAAAGGGAAGAAAAAAGACCGAGTGCCATGTAACTTAACGCATCAATAAGATACCTTTGAACAGAAATTTCAATGTTTTTTCTTTTAGCAAATGATTTGAAATCTTTTTTTTTGTAATTGATTTCCAATTTAAAGCCCTCCTTATATAATACAAGTATAAATTTCTTTTGAATTAATTATATAACTTTTTAGCTGACAAGACAAATGTTATTTCACTAAAATAAGACTATTGTAATAGTAAGAAATTAACACTAATTTTAGTTTTAAATTTTAAATTTATGGTTTATAATTAGTATAGGGATATTCTGAAATATAATACTTTTCCAGTTTATCCCAATATTTAACTTAGGTAGATTGCTTACAAAACAAATGATTATATATTAGGCTAAAGGAAGTGGATAGATGAGATTTGTAGAAAATAAGAAATACAGAAAAATTGCCATAATTATATCTATTCCTATATTGCTTGTTGCGCAGTACTACCTTTTTAAATTTGGAATACTTAGACCAATGGTAAAGGGAGTGGAAATCGAAATTGTAGATGGGGAATATGTTAAAGATTTAGATAAATATGTAGTAAAACTAAATGAAACAGTTACTTTGTCTACTGGCGAATATATCAAGGTTCCTTCATATGCTAAAGACCCAAATATTTGGTTTAATGTGTTGGATAATTCAGGGACTTTAAAAATAGATGGAAATAAGATGACAGCATTAAAGGTTGGGTATTCTTCTGTGGGTATTATGAAGAATTCAAGAGTGTTGAAAAAGGCTACTATAAAGGTAGTAGACCCAGAAGTAGAATCACTAGATATGGAGATTAATGGGGATTTAAAACATGTTGGTGATAGTGCTACTATAGAAAGTACAATAGAGGTTGATTATGACAAATTTAAAAAGTCATATAAACCTATCTATAAGAGTAGTAATGATGATGTGCTAAAAATTAAAGGAAATACAGTAAGTGCAGTTGGAGTTGGAAAAGCCACAATATATGCTAAGTGTGGAAATAAAGAAGTAGAGAGAACCTTTAGAATTCAAGCTAGAGTTGCCGAAATAAATATGAATGATGTAAAAATAGAAGTTGACCAAAATGAGAAATTAAAACCAGATATAATAACTTCTCCACCAGGTTTAGAACCACCAAAAATACACTATGAGTTGGCCGATTCAAAATTACCTGTGGAAAGAGCTATAAGTCTAAGCGGTGATGGAAGTGTAGTAGGTCTTAGAGAAGGTAAAGAAAGAGTAAGGATAACTTGTGGAGATAAGTCTAAAATAATAACTGTAACAGTAGTCAAAGAAACTATAACTAATGATTATATACAGAATTTAGTAGGTTCACATAAAATAGTAAATAACAAAGTTATTATTAAACTTGAATGGGATTATATGAAAGATGTTTTTGACTATGATATATATCTTAAAGACAAGTTGTCAGAAGAATCATTTAAGAAAATCAAATCTATAACTGTAAATGAAAGTGATTTAGGAAAATCACAAAAAGTATATGCTACTATAGAAATTGATGTAAAAGATAATCAGAGTATAGATTATGATATTTATGTTCTAGGTAAGAAAGACTCAGATACAACCAAGCCAAGTAATATAATAAACATTACTAATATGAATGGTAATGGCAACTCAGATAATAATGATAACATACAAAACATGAAGGTTGAAAATATATCCGCTAATGTTGACAGAGATAACAATGTTATTAGAGTTAACTGGAGCAGTGTATCTCATAAAGAATGTACCTATAGTATATATATAAAAAATAATACTAATGGAGATGGTGAGTTTACTTTGTATCAAAGTGATATAAAAGGGAATGAACATACTATAAGTATCCCTGAAGGAGATTTAAATTTAGATATATATGTAGTGGCAAATTACAATGGACAAAATTCTAAAAATAGTGATGTTATAAATGTAAGATAAATTTATACAAAAATTTAGAAGTGTTAGATTTATGATTTATTAATAAATCAAATCATTATAAGAAGAGGATAGTATGGGAGTAATCATACTATCCTTTCTATTTTATTGAAACATACTGGTGTTAAATTTTTAGTGTGAAAATTATTGTAAAAATGAAAACATAAAAGGCATATATATCATACCAGATTATCATAATCCAACAACGCATTCTATGTCTAACTTATCATGTAAGAAAATAGCAGAGATAGCAAAAAAGTATAATATCATAATTATTGAAGAAAGAAAAGATGAGATTATAAAAAGAAATGAAGCTACTAATAAGATTTTATCTGAGTATAATTTAATTAAATAAATAAAAATGCGGAGAAATTTATTATAATAAACCTCCGCTTTTATTATTTAATGAAATACTTTACTTTCTATTAAAATTTTAACTTTAATCATCTTGAAAATATAATCGTTTTATGGTAAAATAATTCTTAAAAATAGAAATAATTAATCATTTGTTAAAAAAAATGCATAATAAATTGTAATTTATTGACTATAGTGGGAAAATATTCACAAATGTATAAAATAACAGAAAAAATGCAAAAATAAAATCAATTTCATATGTTATAAAATCTATATGGCAAAATTAAATTTGCCTATCAGAATGATATAAACACATCAGAAAGGAGGATGCTATCAATAATGGAAATTAATTAATTTTGGTAGCTAAAAATTATGAATGAACAAACTAGAATATCCTTAGAGAGAGCTGCTGAACTAAAATCAAAAATTGATGATTATATTCAGGCTAGGAAAACAATTAACAGAGGTCTTGAAAAAGAAGAAGAGATAAATAAACGAAAACAAAACATATTAAGCATATTAAATGGAACAGAAGAAGACTGGAATAATTACAAATGGCAATTATCAAATAGAATCACAGATGTAGATACTTTATCAAAGATTATCAATCTAACTAAAAAAGAAAAAGAATATATAAAAGAAGTTGGTACTCAATTTAGATGGGCAATATCTCCATATTATTTGAGCTTGATAGACCCAGATGATATATGTGACCCTATAAAATTACTTTCTATACCGACACATATAGAATTGGAAGATGAACAAGATGATTTAGACCCAATGGGAGAAGAGTATACAAATCCAGCAGGATGTATAACTAGAAGATATCCAGATAGATTAATAATAAATGTAACAAATGAATGTGCTATGTATTGTAGACATTGCCAAAGAAGAAGAAATATTGGTCAACAAGATTCTCATAAGTCGAAAGCTGTTATACAAGAATCTATAGACTATATTAGAGAAAATGAAGAAATAAGAGATGTATTAGTAACTGGTGGAGATGCTCTTACATTAAAAGATGATTATTTGGAATGGATTCTTAGCCAACTTAAAGAAATACCACATGTTGATTATGTTAGATTAGGAACTAGAACTCTTGTTACCATGCCACAAAGAGTTACAGATGATTTTTGTAATATGCTAAAAAAATATCATCCTATATATATAAATACACATTTTAATCATCCGATGGAAATAACTAAAGAATCTAAAGAGGCTTGTGAAAAATTAGCAAATGCAGGTATACCATTAGGAAATCAAGCCGTGTTATTAAATGGTATAAATAATGATAAATTTGTAATGAGATGTTTAAATCAAGAATTACTTAAAATAAGAGTAAAACCATACTATATATTCCAAAGCAAACATGTAAAAGGAACAAAACATTTTAATACATCAGTAGATGATGGTCTTGAAATAATGGAATATCTAAGAGGATATACATCAGGAATGGCAATACCAACATATATAGTTAATGCTCCAAAAGGAGGCGGTAAGACTCCATTACTTCCACAATACCTTGTATCAAAAGGAACAGATTATGTTATGCTTAGAACATGGGAAGGCAAAGTTATAAAAATGGAAGATGAACCAGCTGTAGATATAAAGAAACTTATAAAAGAGCAAGCACAGGATTAATAAAATATTTAAATATATAAAAAGAAACAACTTTAAAATAAAAATAAAATGGATGCTAAATTTATATCAATTTGCATCCATTTTTATATTAGTTAATTATTTTATTTATTATTTTGTTGTTGATTAACCAATTCAAGGTATCCACTTGGATGGAAGTAATATATCTCAGAAGTATTTTCATTTACAAAATAACCAATGTCACCATCTGCATCTGGTAAAAATACATATCCATTAAGATTTTTAGCTTTTAATGCTTCAAAATCGCTAGCATTTCCTTGATATATGTAATCAACTTTATTGTTGTATTTTACTAAAAGTTCTTTGGCTTGCTCTTGAGTCAATTTAGTACTTTGACTTACAGGAACATTCTTTTGAGAATCAGCATAAGAAGATTCATTTACTGGTGCAGTTAATAATAAACAAGATAAAACTAATAAAGATATAAGTGCTTTTTTCATACTAAAACCCTCTTTCGTAATTAATTATATAAGATTCATTTCTTAATAATATTATATGTTTTCTATAATTAAATATTACCATTAAAGAGGATAATATTACAGTTACACAGCTGTAACCTTTGATTACAAAATCGTAATTAAATTGTATTTTTATTCCATTTGTATTTTATCATGTCTACGATTAACAAATTCACAAAAGTATATTTTTATTACACCCATAACAGGAGCAGATAGAATCATACCAGGTATACCAAAAAATCCTCCACCAACAGTAACTGCTAGTATTGTAAAGAATGGGCTAAGCCCTAGCTGTCCACCTACAATTTTTGGTTCTATAAATGCAACTTCTACTTGTTGAATTATTATTAAGTAAATTAAACAAGTTAATGCAGTTGTCGGATTGTAGAATAAGTTGATTACTACAACTGGTGCCATACCTATTACTGGGCCAAAATATGGAACCATATTCATAATACCCATTAATGTACCAAACAATAGGGCATATTCAGACTTTAAAAAGTATAGACCAATTCCAGAAAGTACTCCAACTACAAATGAATCTAAAATTTTGCCTGTAAAGTATTTACCAATATTTAAATTTAAGCTTTGACACAATTCTATTATAAAGTCTCCATATTTTTTACCTAAAGAAATATAAACAATTTTCTTTGTAAATTCTAAGAATCTTTCTTTTTCTAATAATATATAGAAACAAATTATAAAACCTAAAACAAGTTGTACTATAAATTTTCCAACAGAGAAGGTAGTACTAAAGATTCCTCCAAGTGAACCAATAAGCAAGTTACTAAACTTGGGCATTACGCTCATAATTTTATCACCATATTCTTTTAATGTATTAGGGTCTACTGATTGTAAGCTTTTTCCTAAATCAAATAAAAATTGTTCTGTCTTGTCTATATACATAGGAACTTGAGTTACCAAATCAGCCAAACTATTTACTATGGATGGAACTGTAAATAGTATAAAAGATATTAATATAACTATTAATACACCATAAGTAAGAAGCAAAGAATATATCCTTTTAAAATTAAGTTTATTTTCTAAAAACTTTACTAATGGATTAAATACATATGCTAATACAAAGGCTATTATAAATGGAGTTAGTAGTGACATCAGTAAACTTATTACTCCAAAAAAATATTTGTAATTATCAATAACTTTAATCAAAATATATGAAATAACTACAGTAAGTATAATATTTAAATGAATTTTTTTATCTTGCAAAACAACACAACCTTTCTTATATTTATTAAGTTTATATTTACTTAAATTTAAAATCAAGTTAATATTTATAGCTTATTATACAATAAAAAGTAGTATTAATATAGTGTGATTAATATTAAATTTGACAAGTGTACAATATTTTGCAAGTTTTCTCTAAATAGTGTTTTTATCTTCTCAAATTTGCATATTGCAAATAGAAACAGTTATAATTTGTTTCTAATTCTCTGTACATTTCTATTTATATAGTGCCTTCCAATATATTTGTATAAAAGATTTTTACACCATCCTATTTTTTGGTTATATTGATTGAAAAAATCATCTGGAGTATCAAAGGTTCCCAAATCATCAATTATTCCCTCTTTTTGAATAAATGTATTATTTAGATTCCAAGATATTTGAGGATTTTGCAAATCCTTAGTGGCAATGCCCCATCCCAAAAATAAGCCTTGACAGTCATTGTATTTTTGCTGAATACTTGTAAGATAATTTTTATCTAAAATAAGACCTTCTAATTGATACCATTGTTTTTCATAGTATACTTCTATCCATGTGTGAATGATTTCTGTAGGAGTAATCTTGTAAAGAACTCCTAAGAGCTCTAATTGAACTTTTTTATCTAGAGTAAAACCATGAATCCTACATGGAATGCCAACTCCTTTTAAAAGTGCCATAGCAAGTATAGTCTTTGTATTGCATTGTCCATATCCATCTTTTAGTATTTTACTTGCAGATATATTGTCACTTTCATTAAAACCAAACTTGATGTCATCTCTAACAAAATTATAAATTTGTTTGATTTTATTAAAATTATCTAATTGATTCCATTTCTTTTCGCTAATAAGCTCTTGAACATTTTTTGAATTAAAGTCTAATAATGTACTTTCTGATAAATGTCTTCTCATAAAATATAAATCTCCTTTATTTAGTGTAATTATATTTTATATCTTAGAGTAATTTGAAACTTTCAAAAACTTGCTGTTTTTTAATATACCAGAAATATTCATACCAGTCATACATTTATTGGTATATGCTAGATGTGAAGCGCTGTCAAAACCTGACATCATAGCAGCATCAGTTATAGAGTATTTACCAGATAAAAGTAAAAAATATGCTTTTTGAATTTTATGTAGGAGAATATAACTTTTTAATGGCATCCCTGTTTGTTTTTTGAATATATGGGACAGTCTACTTGGCGAAAGAAAGACCATATTAGAAATATTTTTTATAGAATGGTCATGACAGTCACACTCATTAAGTCTTTGCATTATTTTATGAATTCTTTTATCAACTACTGTGTAATTGTCTTGAGTAACATTAAGATATTCGAACATAGAATTTGTAAAATTTAAATAACTTTTTTCATCATGATTTTTGAAAAAATTAATATATTCTTTTTGTGTATGTTTATTATTATGAATATCTATAATTCCATAACCTTTAATTTTGTCAATATATTTTGACTTAAAGCTTAATGCAAGTGATGATGTTGGCTCAATTAACATAGTAAAACATATTTTTTCTCCTGTTGAAAAACAATGTTCTATATTACTATCTACAATAATACATTTACCTTCTATATCATTGCCATCTATAGTTATATTTAAACTGTCTTCAATTCCTATAAACAATTGCAACATCCAATGTTTATGCTTATTTGATTGAATAGAATTTGTAAACGAAGAAATATGATTATTTGATATAATTAATAAAATTACCTCCAAACATTTTTCTTATTGAGGAAATACAGGTTAATTGTACAGTATTTTTCAGTAAGATTAGTGAAATTTTTATTTTATTATACTTTAGATTTTAATTTTGTTCAATTATTTTAAAATTAGATTATTTTTATAATGAATTAATTTTATTTTATATAATATTGGACCTACATTAAGATATTTTAAAATATAAATTACTTATTGTAAAACTTGCATATAAAAAATAAAAATTTTATAATTATATTACAGATTATATAAAATAAAACATCAAGTCATAAGTTGAAGAAAAGAGGATGTCATGAAGTTATTTCAGCAAAAAACACAAGTTCATAAATTTAAAAATTCAAAGGAATTTATAGAAGAATTCAAAATTTGTAAATCAGATTTTATATTAACAAGTAAAAGTGCATATGATACATATTTTAAAAGTCTTGGTTTGGATGCACATGTAGAATATAAAAGTAAGTATGGAACTGGTGAACCTAATGATATAATGATGGATAAATTATTGGATGATTTTTCAAAAACTAATTGTACAAGAATTATTGCTATTGGTGGGGGAGCAGTTATTGATATGGCAAAGTTGTTAGTACTGAAAGATGGAAAGAAATCAAGTGATTTATTTCAAAAAAAGGTTCCTTTAGAAAAAATAAGAGAATTAATAGCTGTTCCTACAACTTGTGGAGCAGGTTCAGAGGTGTCAAATATTTCAATTGCAGAAATAACAGAGATGAATACGAAGTTTGGATTAGCTGTAGATGAATTATTTCCAGATTATGCAGTTTTAATTCCAGAGTTATTATTAGAGCTTCCATATTCATTTTTTGCTACAAGTGCAATCGACGCTTTAATACATGCTATAGAATCTTTTGTATCTCCAAAGGCGAGTATTTATACAGAAATTTTTAGTACCAAAGCTATAGAGAAGATTTTAAATGGATTTCAGCAAATTGTACTAAATGGAAAAGATTATAGATTTGATATTATAGAAGATTTTTTGATTGCAAGTGATTTAGCTGGTATTGCTTTTGGAAATGCTGGTACAGGAGCAGTACATGCACTTTCATACCCATTAAGTGGAGTTTATCATGTTACTCATGGTGAAGCTAATTATCAATTTTTTATAGAAGTATTTAAAGCATATAATAGATTATCACCAGATGGTAAATTAGCAAAAATAAATATGCTTTTGAGTGAAATAATGAATTGTAAAGTATCAGAGGTATATGAAAAAATGGAAGAACTACTTAATAAAATTATTACAAGAAAAAGTTTAAGAGAATATGGAATGAAAGAGTATGAGATAAATAGTTTTGCAGACAGTGTACTAGATAGTCAACAAAGGTTGCTAAATCAAAGTTATATTAAACTTAATAAAGAAGAAATAGTAAATATATACAGAACTTTATATTGATACCCCAAATATAAAAGTTAATTGTTCTATATTTAGCTATAACTCAAATTTATGAAAAGCGGTGATTTAATTAAATCATCGCTTTTTATGACTGATATTTTTATAAGATAATATATCTTGTACTTATTAAAAAATATATATTTCATTTAATTATGACAAATAAAGATAAAATTTAAATATTTTAGAGGTAATTTTATTTAGATATAGAATTTTAGAGTAATGATATACAAATGTGTTATATTACCACTTTATATCAAAAATAGTAATATAATAGTCATATACATTTAGAAAATTTATTGTTTAAAAGGAGTAGAACCTATGATAAAAAAAGAAATGGGTAATTTTAAAGGAAGCAGTGATTATGTAGTATCACCAGAATTAATGGCATCAGTTAATGTTGCTATAGCACTTGAAAAACCACTTTTAATTAAAGGAGAACCTGGAACAGGAAAAACTATGCTTGCACAAGCAATTTCAAATCAACTGCAAAAAGATTTAGTAATTTGGAACATAAAATCAACTACAAAAGCACAGGATGGTCTTTATGTATATGATACTGTTCAAAGACTTTATGATAGCCAATTTGGAGGTGAAGGAGTAGATGATATTGGTAAGTACATAAAATATGGTAAATTAGGAGAAGCATTTAGTTCAGAGCAACAAGTAATTCTTTTGATTGATGAAATAGACAAGGCAGACTTAGAGTTTCCAAACGACTTACTTTGGGAATTAGATAAAATGGAGTTTTATATAAATGAAACAAAAGAAACTGTAACAGCAAAACAAAGACCTATAGTGATTATAACTTCGAATGCAGAAAAAGAGCTTCCAGATGCTTTTTTAAGAAGATGTATATTTCATTATATAGAATTTCCTGATAGAGATATGATGGAGGAGATAGTAAAAGTACATTTTGATAAAGTTGAAGAACATTTATTGGAACAAGTAATGACTACTTTTTATTGGATTAGAAGTTTAAGAGAGATACAAAAGAAACCTAGTACATCAGAGTTAATAGACTGGATACAAGCATTGACTTTGAGTGGAATTCCAATTGAAAAAATAGAAAAAGAAGTTCCTTTTGCAGGGATACTGCTTAAAAATAACGAGGATATTGAATCTATGCAAAAACGTTTGTAGTCAATAGGAGCTGAATAATTATGTTTATTAAATTTTTTTATTTATTGAGAGCAAGAGGCCTAGATATATCTTTAAATGAGTGGATGACTCTAATTGAAGCACTAGACAAAGGGCTTTGTTATTCAAATTTTTCGAATTTTTACTATCTTTGTAGGATGATTTTAATAAAAAGTGAAAGTAATTTTGATAAATTTGATGCAGTGTTTTTGGAGTACTTTAAAGGTATAGAACACAAAGAGGAAATTCCAGAAGAGATTATGAACTGGCTTAAAAATCAAAATGTAGATTTAGAAGGATTTGAAAGATTAGAGCAAAATCCCAACATAAACCTTGATGAATTGAGAGCTAAATTAGAGGAACGTATAAAAGAACAAGATTCTCCACATAATGGAGGGAATTACTGGATAGGAACAGGGGGTACTTCTGAATTAGGTCATTCAGGCAAAGGTCAAACTGGTATACGCATAGGCGGAACTTCCACCTATGGAAGAGCTGTTCTCGAAGTTGCAGGAGAAAGAAAGTATAGGGATTTTAGAGATGATGAAGTTTTAAATATGCGTCAATTTCAAGTTGCATTAAAAAGGCTTCGTCAATTTTCTACTAGAATAGATGCTCCAAAAACAGAACTTGATTTAGATAAAACCATTGAAGAGACTTGTAATAATGCAGGGTATTTAAAACTGTTTTTCGAAAAACCAAGAAAAAATACAGTGAAGCTTTTGTTGCTTATAGATTCAGGGGGTTCAATGAGAGGATATAGTACTTTATGTAATACATTATTTCAGTCTGTAAGTAAATCAAATCACTTTAAAGATGTAAAAGTATACTATTTTCATAACTGTTTTTATGATAGATTATTTACTACACCAGAATGTTGGTTAAGTAAGTCTATTGATACTGAATGGATATTACAAAACATAGATAAAAACTATAAAGTTATAATCGTGGGTGATGCGTCTATGGCACCTTCTGAGTTACTTCATATTGGTGGTAATTATCGAGGTCCATATAACGATACACCTGGAATAGAGTGGCTTAAAAGATTCAAAAGAAAGTATAGTAAAATTGTGTGGCTAAATCCGGAACTGAGAGATGGGTGGGATTCAATCAGTTATTGGTATCAGACTCAAAGGTTAATACAAAGTGAGTTTAATATGTATCCATTAACTGTAAAAGGATTGGAAAAATCATTGAAAAATTTAATGGTCGCGAAATAATATAAAAAATGATGGTACAAATTATATAAAAAATGTACCATCATTTTTTATATTATAAATTGTATAATTGAAATTTAAAAATTATGTAGTCTAATACATTTTAGACTTACAAAAAACATATACATTAATAATAATTTTAGAAATTGAGGTGATTATAATAAATTATGAATTAATCGTAAAATACAATGGAGATATATTAAGATTAGAGCAAGAATTAGGTGTTTCAGTAGAAATACTTAATGCTTCCTATGCGATAATAACATCAAGTGATGAAGAAGATATAAATAGATTACTGACTTATCCAGAAATAGAGTTTATAGAAAAACCTTTTATATTACAAACTCAAGACATACAAAGTTTTTCAAGCACAGGGATAACAGGTTTTAAAAATAGAACAGGATTAACTGGAAAAGGAACTATAATTGGTATAATTGATTCAGGTATAGATTATACTTTGCCTGTATTTAGAGATAGCGAAGGAAAGTCCAAAATATTATACTATTGGGACCAGTCTATACAAGGAAATCCTCCAGCAGGTTTTAAAGAAGGAACCTTATATAATAATGAAGATATAAATAATGCAATAGCTGGTAATACATATATACCTATCTCAACGACTAGTCTACATGGTACACATGTTGCAGGTATTTGTTCAACCATTGCAAGCGATGCTAGGATAATAGTAGTAAGGGTTGGAAATATACAGACAGATGTTTTTTCAAGAAGTACAGAGTTTATGAGGGCGATTAAATTTATTTTAGATAGGGCATTAGAATTAAGAATGCCTGTTACATTAAATATAAGTTATGGAAGTAATGAAGGCTCACATAGAGGGACTTCTTTATTTGAGCAGTATATAGATGATATGTGTTTATTTTGGAAAAATAATATAGTGGTAGCGGCTGGTAATAATGCAGATAAGGGAGGACATAAAAGGATTAGGCTTCAAAATAATACTACAGAAGAAGTTGAGTTTGTAATTGGAGAAGGAGAGCGTATATTAAATATAAACATATGGCCAGATTTTATTGATGACTTTAGTGTACATTTAGTAAGTCCATCGAATAGCCAGACACAATCAATTTCTCTAACTTCAGGTGAAATAAGAAATACTTTAGGAGATACAAGAATTACTGGTTATTTTTATCCTATAGCACCATATTCTCTTACTAGAAGAGTTACATTGCAATTAAGTTCAAATACACAGATAAATCCTGGTCTATGGAGAATCGTATTTGAACCTATAGATATTGTAACTGGTAATGTAAACATATATCTACCAACTTCTGAGGGATTAAATAGAAACACGAGATTTTTGATTCCTACTCAAGAACTTACTGTTACAGTTCCCGGAACAGCAAGTAGAGTTATAACTGTAGGAAGTTTCAATTCAAGAACAGATATAGTATCTATATTTTCTGGCGAGGGAGATACACAATTGGGTGTATTTAAACCAGATTTATTAGCTCCAGGCGAAGATATAATATCTTTTTTACCAGGAGGTACCAGTGGAGCATTAACTGGAACGAGCATGGCCACTCCTCATGTTACAGGAGTTTGTTCGTTGTTTATGGAATGGGGAATTGTAAATGGAAATGATTTGTTTTTATATTCGCAAAAGTTAAGAGCATTGCTTCTTAGGGGAGCAAGAAGAACAAGTAATCAGTCATATCCAAATAATTCATCGGGATTTGGTTTTTTAAGTTTATCAGACATAGATTTGTATACTTTATCTAGTATAAATCAAGACTTAGAAACAGAAGACATTGGATATAGAAGCACTAATAAGTCGTTTAAAGATGAAGAAAATAATTATAGAGTTATAGAAAATTATAATTCTCAGAGAAACGATGATTTAAAGTTGGAGGATTTTATAAGTGAAAATATGGATAGACAATCAGGAACATTGGCAGGAATAAATGTAATTCATACTCCTGAATTTGAAGATGAGTTAGCCTCATTGGGTATGAGTCAAGAATTTCTTAAGCTAAGTGACTCATTTGGTGTATTATCTATAAACACTACAGACTATAATAGCATACAACGAGTTTTGGAACTTCCATCAGTTATAAGGACAGAATCAACTATAAAGATGACACTGCTTGGAGAGATTAATCAAGGTACTTTTGGTGGTGTAGTTGCAACCGAAGAAATAGGTGTAAATTTTTTTAAAAATAATCCCAATATAACAATAACAGGAAGAGGTACTCTTATAGCGATTGCTGACACAGGAATAGACTATTTACATAAAGACTTTATATATGCAGATGGAACCTCAAAAATAGCTTTTTTATGGGACCAAACAAAGAATGGAACTCCACCTGAAGGTTTTTATATTGGGACAGAATATACACGAGAAGATATTAATAGAGCAATTGCAGAAAATGATGCTAGTCTATCTCAAGATGAAGTTGGGCAAGGGACTATGATAAGTGGCATATGTGCAGGTCTTGGTAATGTAAATAAGGAATATGCAGGAATAGCTGAAGATGCTGAATTAATAATAATAAAAATTGCTAAGATAGAAGGATTTTATAATAGTGCAATGTTATTTGCTGCATCTCAGTATGCATATAAAAAATCTTTAGAACTTGGGAAACCATTAGTAATAAATATATCTTTGGGTAGCAATAGTTTAGTTGGATTGACCAATAGAAGTAATAGTGAAAAAGCATTTTTTACTAGAGGGCTGTGTATAACAGCAGGAGCTGGAAATGAGGGAAATACTCAGACACACACATCTGGAATAATACCAAATGTAGGAAGTTCCGTTGAAGTCGAGTTGGAATTAAATGAAGAAGAAGAAGAATTATCAGTTGAACTTTGGCTGAATAAACCAGATAAGGCAGATGTAATAATAGTGTCTCCCACTGGTGAAGAAAGTAAAAGTGTTGGAATATCAAGTTATAATAGGATAACAGGTTTATTTGATTTAGAAGGAACGGAGTATTCTATAACATATGTATATCCAACTACTTTTTCAGGGCAGCAGTTTACCAATGTTACTCTGAAAAATGCTAAAAGAGGAGTGTGGAAGATTAGATTAGTAGGAGTTTATATTGTAAATGGAATATATAACTTGTATCTTCCAAATAGGGCTCTTTTAAAAAGTGGAACTAGATTTAGAGAGGTTGACCCTTTTTATACAATAAATTATCCAGCTGTTCAAGATGATTTAATAACTGTAGGAGCTTATAATACTATTAATAATAGTTTGTGGCAAAGTTCATCAAGAGGGCCGACTATTGAGGATAGATTAAAGCCAGACTTAGTAGCACCAGGAGTTAATATAATAGCTGCATATCCTGGAAATACATATGCGACTATAACTGGGACAGCAGCAGCTAGTGCACATGCTGCAGGAGCCGCTGCGATGTATTTTCAATATACTTTTGTTGATAGAAGATATCCAAATCAAGCATATGTTCAAAAAATAAAAACTTTTATGCAGGCTGGAGCTAGAAAAAACCAAACTACAGAGTATCCAAATATGAGTACTGGATATGGAACTTTGGATGTTAGAGGTATGTTTGATGTGTTAAGATAGGAGGGATTTATGGAAAAATCTTATTGTATAATTTACCAAGGTGATATAGAAACTGCACTTCAAGAAAACGGAATAAATAAATATATGGTTTTAAATAGCCAGCTTGCAGTAATATATGTACCTATGGATTTTGATGAAACTATTTTAAACAATATATTACAGGTTGCTTGGTGGGAAGAATCTGCTCCAATGAGCAGTTTAATTGAAATAACTAATAATATGAATAATGGAGAAACTATTACAACAGCTACTGAAGCAGAGTATATTTATGAGAATCCATATAATGATATAACAGGAAGAGGGATTTTATTAGCAGTTATAGATTCTGGTATAGATTATTTACACCCTGACTTTATAAATGCGGATGGAACGAGTAAGGTTTTACGATTATGGGATCAGGAAGAAAATACAAATCCACCACCAGAAGGATTTATTTTTGGGAGTGAATTTACAAGAAGTGAATTAAGTTTAGCTATAAGTAGAAATGATGGAAGTTTAAGTCAAGATAATATAGGTACTGGAACTTTGGCTTCTGGTATATTAGTGGGAAATGGAAGAGTAAATTCACAATATAGAGGTATAACTACAGAGTCAGATTTGATAGTGGTTAAATTAAAATCATATACAGATACTTATTATGCTGGAAAGATAAATTATAGTGTTTCAGATTTTTTAGCAGCTATAACATATGTTACTAATATAGCAAAAACAGAAAATAAGCCTATAATAATAAATCTTACTATTGGAGTTAAGTCAGGTGCTGTAGCAACTACTTCCATATTAGATACATTTAATATATTAAGTAGTGCTGGTGTTGTTGTAGTAAGTGGTGCAGGTAATCAAGGTAATACAGATATTCATTATGCTGGAAGATTTAGTAGCTTATATGAAGTCCAAGATGTAATAATACAAGATGGTGACGATTACGCACTTGATATAACACTCAATACAAATGGTCCAGATAAGATAGGGGCACAAATAATATCTCCTTCAGGTGAGGTTAGTCATGATATAAGATATTCTCCAGACTTTTATGTATATAGAGGAAAGTTTAATCTGGAAAATACTACTTATTCAATGAGATTCATCTATCCATATATTACTTCTGGGAATGAAAGCCTAGAGATAAGACTTAGAGATATAAAACCTGGTGTGTGGACTTTGAGGCTAACTCCAGAACTTATAATAGGGGGAGAGTATGATATATATTTACCAAATAAAAACTTGATAGCACCAGATACAAGATTTTTAGACCCAGACTCAGTGGCTACAATAACTATGTATGCTGCTGGTGATGATGTAATCACAGTTGGTACATTTAATAATAAGACTGATAGTATGTGGATTGGTTCATCAAAAGGGCCAATTAGAGGAAGGGGAATTAAGCCAGATATAGTAGCGCCAGGAGTAGATATAATATCTACATATAAAAATGGAACCTACAATACAGCAACAGGTACAGGAGTTAGTAGTTCAATAGTTTGTGGAGTCTTAGCCTTATTAATGGAATATTTGGAAAAACAAGATAATATCCCAAGGTTATCGTTGTTTACACAAGTTTTAAAAACATATTTAATATTGGGAGCTACGAAGCTCGATATATATACGTATCCAAATGTTTCACAGGGATATGGTATTTTAAATTTAAAAAATACAATTCAACAGATGGCAAATACTTTATAAATAAAAAAATATGTAAATAATGGTATTTTATCTGTTATAAATTTTACTTATGAATTTAATTTGAAAAATTGCTAAAACTATTACAAAATAAATATATAGAGGTGATAGTTTTGGAAAGTAAAAAAGCAAGAGCATTAAAAGGTAACGATAACAAAAGACTTAGAAGTCCGCTTCTAGTTGGAAATGAATCAACAGCAGCTTGGGCAGATGTTGAAAAATTAAAACCTCATAGTAAAGTTTCAATACCTTCACTTAATAGTGTTGAAGAAGCAAAAGATTGGGTTGACAATGGAAGTAAATTGTAAAACTTCTATACTTGATAACAAAAATAAATAATTTATTGTATTTAAGTAAAGTAGTATTAGTTTAAAAAGCTTAAAGTTAAACTTAAGCTAATAAACAGTATACTGCTTTACTTTTTTTATAGGTGTCAGAAGGGAAAATGTAATTTACAAATATTTGAAAGGAAAATATAAATTTTTGCATATAAATATTTATAGATTATATAAGACTAGTAAATATCAATTGCATAAATTTATTGACTAAAAATTTATAAATTGGTATAATTTTGTTAATTAGCGGAAATAATAGAAGATAAATACTGTGAAGAGAAGAGTAGATATAAAATGCAGTTTTAGCGAGTTGAGGATGGTGAAAGCTCAATACAAGTTTTATATTGAAGAACATCTTGGAGTTTCTAATCGAAAGCTTATTTAGTAAGTAGACTTAGACGGAAGGCACCGTTATAGGCTTTAAGCATTGCTTAACTAAGAGGTCATTTATGACAACTAGGGTGGTACCGCGAAAGTAATAGTCTTTCGTCCCTTTATACAGGGATGAAGGGCTTTTTTTATGGAATTATATTTAGAAAAAATTACTAAAAATTAAACTAGGAGGCTTTAAAATGCAAAAGGAATTTATAACAGTAAAAGAATTGTACAGAGATAAAGAACAGTACATAGGAAAAACTGTAAAAGTAGCTGGATGGATAAGAACATCTAGAGTATCTAAAAACTTTGGATTTATAGAATTAAATGATGGAAGTTTCTTTAAAAATATGCAAATAGTATTTGATGAAAAAGTTGAAAATTTTAAAGAGATAGGTAAATTGGCAATAAGTTCATCTATACTTGTAGAAGGTGAGTTGGTATCTACAGAAGGAGCTAAACAACCAGTAGAAATACATGCAAAAAATATAGTTGTAGAAGGTGAATCAGATAGCTCATACCCACTACAAAAGAAGAGACATACACTTGAGTATTTAAGAACAATCGCACATTTAAGACCAAGAAGTAATACTTTTTCAGCTGTATTTAGAGTAAGATCAATAGCTGCATATGCAATACACAAATTCTTTCAAGAAAGAAACTTTGTATATGCACATTCTCCAATCATAACAGGTAGTGACTGTGAAGGTGCAGGAGAAATGTTTAGAATAACAACTATGGATTTAAATGATATACCAAAAACAGAAGATGGGAAAATAGACTATACACAAGATTTCTTTGGGAAAGAAGCTAATTTGACAGTTAGTGGGCAATTAAATGCCGAAATAATGGCACTTTCTTTTAGAAATGTCTATACTTTTGGACCTACATTTAGAGCTGAAAACTCTTATACAGGAAGACATGCTTCAGAATTTTGGATGATAGAGCCAGAAATAGTTTTTGCAGACCTTGAAGATAATATGGAACTTGCAGAAGATATGATAAAATATGTTATAAACTATGTTTTAGAAAACGCTCCTGAAGAAATGGAATTCTTTAATAGTTTTATAGATAAAGGATTGCTAGAAAGACTAAATAAAATAGTAAACTCTGAATTTGTTAGAATAACATATACTAAAGCAGTAGAGCTATTACTTGAATCAGGACATGAGTTTGAGTATCCAGTAGAATGGGGATGCGATCTTCAAACTGAACATGAAAGATATATAACAGAACAAATATACAATTCTCCAGTATTTGTTACAGATTATCCAAAAGATATAAAAGCTTTCTATATGAGAATGAATGAAGATGGGAAAACTGTTAGAGCAATGGATTTATTAGTTCCTGGTGTTGGAGAGATAGTTGGAGGTTCTCAAAGAGAAGAAAGAGAAGACGTACTATTAGATAGAATTCATGAAATGGGATTAAATGAAGAAGATTACTGGTGGTATTTAGAACTTAGAAAATTTGGTACTGCTACTCACTCTGGATTTGGTCTTGGATTTGAAAGAATAATTATGTATATGACAGGTATGTCTAACATAAGAGATGTTATACCTTTCCCAAGAACTTCTAAAAATGCTGAATTCTAATAATTATAACCTATAATATGATTATATAATTTTTCGATATAATAAAATAGCTTGTGTGCTATCTGATTTAGATACATACAAGTTATTTTTATTGTGTTTACAAATATATGTAGTTTGTTTATTCATATTTTATTATACAATGTAATTATAAGTTACTTATACTAGGAGGATAAATAATGTGTAGTTTTTGTTTTATTAAATTTAATGTGAATGATGTAAAAATATTTAATCGAATAAAAAATTTATTTTCATATATAGCAGATATAAAAAATGATTGTATACAAATTGAGGATTTAGAATATTATATTTTAGAAAAAGTAGACGAATTTTATAATAAAGAAGAATTAGATTATTTTTGGTGGCCAACAGAAGCAGAAAATAAAATGTTTTGGGAGAACTATAAACTACTGGATGAAGAGAATCGACAGGAATACATAAAGTCTGTTTCATGGGATTTTGAGACTGTGTTTTCTGAAATTGGACTTGGCGATTATACAATAGAAGGTTGCGAAATGATTGGTGAACAAACTGCTAAACTTTATTTTAACCCTATTGGATATCCTTATGGTGGAAATGAAGTGCTTCAAGAGGCACTAAAAGCTTTTGGAGTGACAATAGTGGGTGTGCTTGGATAACGTTTATTGTGCTATACTATAACTAGTAGAGTAATTTTTTGGAAGTTTAAATATAAATTATATTTAAGCATTATCTTTATGTAAATAGTATAAAAATATGTAAGGTGATTTAAATCTAAAAAATTATTGAATAGTATATTTATTACACAAAAAGTTTTATCATTATCATGAGGGGGAGTAATAATGTTAAAGAAAGGGTTGTTTATAGTTTTAAGTTTGGCACTTATATGTACAGGTTGCAGTTCACAAAATGATTCTAAAGGTAAGCAAGCAAACAAAGATAATTCTCTTATACTATTAAAAAATGATGAGAATAACTCAGGTGATATGACAGATGTATACATAAAGACAGAAGGTAAGGATGAAGAAAAAATAGCATCAGATGTACCTACATATACTAAAAAAGATTATATAAATGGAGAACAATCAATATTAATCCAAGATAAAGAAAATAATTTATATAAGTATAATCTAAAAAAAGAAAAGGAAAAAATAGCATCAGATTTATCTTCTGACGAAATTAATTCATATGAATTTATGCCTTCTTCAAACACTATAGCATATATATCATCAGAAAAATCCTTGTATGTAAAATACGATGGAAAAGATAAAGAAAAAATAGCCAATGATGTTGTATTGTATAGGATGTCTACAGATGGAAAATTCATATATTATATGAATACAGATGAAGAGTTATATCTATATAAAGAAGATGGAAATAAAGAAAAAATATCTACTGATATACAGAGTTTTGATATTGTAAATAATAAAGGTGATGTAATATTTATAAATAATGATGATAATCTATATTTAAAAAGTACAGATAAAAATGATAAGGTCAAAATTAGTTCAGATGTATCAAATTTATGGGGGGTAAAATCTAATGATGAAGAAATTATGTATATAAGTGAGTATAATTATAAGGATTTGAAAGGTGAATTATATTTGTACAAAAATAATGCTAGTGAAAAAATAGCATCGGATGTTAGGTCTTATAAATATAGAGATAGTAAATTTTATTTTATAAATAGTGATGATGAATTATATGAGAAAGAAATAGGTAAAGAGGTGTCTAATAAAATAAAATCAGACATTAATTATGTAAGTTTTATTAAAGATGGAATTGTATTTACAAATTCTGATGGAGATGTATATATTAAGAAAAATAATAAAGAAGAAGAAAAAATAGGCAATGATATGAAAGAAAATTCTAATGTATCTATTATTAATGATGAAAAATTACTTTATATTAAATCAAGTGGTGAGTTATTTTTAGATAAAGACAGGATAGCAAGTGATGTTGTTGGCTATTCATTTAATTCAGAGAATATAGCATATTCCACTAAAAATAAGGAAATACATTTTTATAATTTAAAAACTAAGAAAGACAATATAGAAATAAACAATGTAGGAAAATATTCAGAGATTTATTTAGGAAATAAATTGATTTACTCTAAAAATTTAGAACCAAAAGACTTAAATGGTTTTTGGAAAGCTGATGAATATAATATATTTGAATTTGAAGAGCCAAATAAGATAAAACTTTATAGTAAAAGTGAAGAAGAAAGCAATTATACAGTTAAATATGAAGTAGAAAGTTCAGATAGTAATAGCATAGTATTAAAAGGAAAAGATACTTTATCAAAGGAAAAATTTACTATAACTAAGTTTAATAGTAATGAAATTTCATTACAAGCTAATAATGTAAGTGGTACACTTAATAAAATTTCCAAAGAAGAAGCGGAGAAATTTATCAAGAGTATAAATAACAAGGAAAATAGTGAAAATACTGATAAAAAGAGTATTAAAAGTGATTCAGGTTCAAGTTCTAATTTGAAAAATAAAGAAGTAAGTTATGATGATGATTATATTATATATGATAGTGATTCTAGAGTATTAACTAAAGATGAACTTGAACTTTATAGTAAAGAGGAGTTAGCATATATAAGAAATGAAATATTTGCAAGATATGGATATGTATTTAAAGAAGAACCTTATAAAAGCTATTTTAGCAATAAGTCATGGTATCAGCCAGATTATAGTATAGGAGCGGATACAGATGTTTTAAATTCTGTAGAGAAACAAAATGTATCATTGATTAAGGAAATGGAAAACTAAGTTATAAGAAATTTTAAAATACATGTCTAAATGTAGTATAAGATAGTCTATAGACATTAAAATTGAAATGTGAATTAATTTTAAACATGAATTAATTATATATAAAATTATTAAATCTATAAGTTAGACTTAAGTATAATTTATAGATTTAATAATTATGAATCTAAAAGCTAATTTATAGGTTTACATAATATTATACAAATATTTTGAACAAAATAAATTTATTATTAAGAAAATATAAATATAAGGATTAATACTTTGTTTCTATACTCCTAATAAAACTCAACACGATTACGACCTTGTTCTTTTGCAATATATAAAGCTTTATCACAATAACTTATAAATTCATTTAAAGTTATTAATTCTTCAACTTTCTTTGTATGAACTCCGATGCTAACAGTCACACATTTTGAAGGAACGTCATCACGTTCAAAATTACAATACTCTATAATCTTACGTAAATATTCGGATTTAAGTTTAGCATTCGCCTCATCACAATTGAAAAGACATATAAAAAATTCTTCACCACCATAACGGATAGCATGTGAATTTTCAGAATTTGTAAAATCTAAAATTACTTTAGCAATATTCTGTAAACAGTAGTCACCCTTTTGATGTCCGTAAGTGTCATTAAACTGTTTAAAATAATCTATATCTATCATCATTCCTGTTATAGGTTCTTGCTTTGTATGGGTCTTTAATTTTTTTTGAAGAACATCTTCTAAATACCTACGATTATTCATTTTAGTTAGGTCATCAGTCATAACCTTAAGATTTAATAAATTGTTCATATGGGAGATTTCTTCATATTGTTGATGGATTAGCATTTTATCATAATAAGTAAATACACGACTTCTATATAACATTGTAGAAATAAAAATAGCAAGTGATGTTATAAAAAATGTGTTTACAATATTACTGAACTCATTACCTGATACAGTTTGAATTCCTGGTAAGAGTAGATTAAGAAATAAAAAACATCCTCCAAAAACTATTATTGATTGACCTAATTTTAATACTGAAAAAGCAGCAGCTGTTAACATTATATAACTGAATACACTCAAATCATTTCCGCCTAACTGGTCAAGCAAAGTAATTACACAACCCCATAAGCAGAAAAATGTTACATAAATCACCCACAAGTTTATATAATAAGTACAATGTTCCTTTTTTTTATTCCAAAGATAAGAAAAAACAAGCATAAAAATTAAAGAGATACAAAATAGTATTATATACATACAAAAATACCATTGACGTCTTGGGGTGGCAAAAGGACCACCATCTCTAGCTGATATTGATATCATCATAATTAGTTGAGATATTATTATTATGATACAAATAATTTTGCCTGTATGATAAAGATAATTGCAAAGTTCTCGTTCAACATTTTCTTTGTATTTTTTATCTAGAGGGAATCCAAAGAATTTTTTTAAATTTTCTAAGTTCATATAAGCCTCCATTAAAAATAAAACATAAAAATAAGTATTCCTCTTCTTTTCTTAGATACTCGGAATACTTTGTTTATAACTTAATTATAGCAAAATATGTTATATGTAACAATCTAAATTTGTAATAGATAGTATTTATTAGTTAAGATTAAATAAAATTTTGTATTAGTATTTTATTATAATTAAGATTAGTAAGTTATTTATTTTAGAATATTAGATAATTATAATGAAATACTAATACAAGACAAATAAAATAGATAAATATATCCAATTAAGGTATAATTAAGTTGTATTAGTTAGATTTATAATTAATATATTATATGAATTAGAGTTGCTATAAAACTGAAAGTGTTGAAATTACAACGATATAAGCGATTGTATAAAGTTAATGACTTTAGCTTTTAAAATAGATAAATGAGAGTTTGCCACCCATTTGCCACCGTAGTATATTTTTGGGTGGCAAACTAGTTTGTAATTCTTTCAAATATATCTACAGTTTCACTTTTCATTTTATCTGTTACATGTGAATAGGTATCCATTGTAGTTGATAATTGACTATGACCTAGACGATTTTGTATGTCTTTAATGTTAGCACCATTTTCTAATAGTAGGGTAGCATGTGTATGTCTTAGACAATGGAAATGGAAGTCATTATTTAAGGCTTCTCTAATTTGTCTTACTATAGTGTCCATAGTGTGAATAGTTACTTGTTGACCATTTTCTTTAGTACATACCCAATCACTATCGAAGTAAAATTCTCCATATTTTAATTTGATTTTCTTTTGGTATAGTTTATGTTCTTTTAATGCTCTTACTAAGGTATCACCTGTAAATATAGTTCTACAAGAGCTTTCTGTTTTTGGTTGGCTTAATTCAAACATTCCATTCTTCTTTTTAATCAGAGTATGTTTTACTGTGATAGTTTTATTATCAAAGTCTATATCATCCCATGTTAGTGCAATAATTTCACCTCTTCGCATACCAGTATAAAATCCAATTAGTAAGACTATACGCTGAAATGAATCTTGAGGAAATATATTTAATGTTTGATTAAATTCTTCTAGTGTAATAGTTTTAACTTTTTTAGTTTCTGTTTTAGTTTTAGTTTTTGGTATGCTTACATATTGCATGGGATTTTCTCGTATGTGCTTGTAAGGGTAGACTGCTGATTTTAATGACCTATGTAATATAGCTTTTAATACTTGTAATGTACTTTGAGAATAGTCTTCTTTGTACTTTTTGTTTATGAAGTTTTGTAGTATTGCTGGTGTTAGAGCTTTTACTTTATAAACTCCTAGCTTTGGTTTTATATGTTTTTCTATGTTTATTCGGTAGCTTTCTTGAGTGTTGTATTTACAGTTAAGTAAAACATATTCTTTGAACCAAAAGTCGAGATAGTCTGATAAGCTGATGTTGCTTTCTTCAAATACTATGCCAGAGTTTTCATATTCATTTAGTGCTTCTCTTAGTGCTTTTTCTGCTTCTTTTTTTGTACTGCCACCAACTCTTTCTACTTTTTTTCTTTTGCCTTCTACTATACCTAGGTCAAAGTAGTAATACCACTTGTTGCTTCTTTTTCTGACTCCACCTTTCATAATAATGACTCCTTTCTTTTGAGAATGTATGTTTGTTTAATATTTATATAAAAGAGCAGAACGACTGCTCTTAAATAACTAGCTTAATTATAGTGATAATGTTTATTTTATATATTTTTCTGCAATAAAAATTAATTCATCTTTTAACTCCTTTATGTCTATTACAGCATCCATATTATATTCCAAATAATCTTGATTCCCATTAGGTAAACGAATCATCTTATGAGAGCCTAATTCTATTTTACATATCCAATGCTCAAGATTATTTTTATACATGATATTAACTTCATTATTTACTTTTTTATAAGTGATTTCATTTTTATCAATATTTTCAGATAAAATATCTTGAACTATATTAATAGCTTCCAACTCATCATCCGTGATTAATATATTACATTTATCAATTTTTTCTATAGTAGGGGCTTGCTTGTCCTCTTTCTGTTTTACAAGTTCAGTATCAGTTTTACTTCTTTCTTTCTTTTTATTATCTTTTACTTTCTTTTTATCATATTCTTCATTATCATTTTCTAATAATGTTTTTAATTTCTCATTCATAAAATCATTGACAAATTGGGACATAGATCTTTTGACTATAGGTCTGAATTTTTCTACTACATTTTGTGTTTTAACACCATTGTAGAAATCATTTATTATAAACCTAACAAATTCATCTGATGGGTTTTCTAATTGTGAGTTTAACTGGGATTTTATTAGATTTGTATATTTTAATTCTGATGCTATATTAAAAATAGTATCTATATTAAAAGTACTCTTAGTAAATTTTTTCAAATGCGATATTTTATTATCATCCATATTTAATAGGTTTAACACTAAAAATGGTTTATCATCCATTTTATTTTTTTCTTCTAAGTCAGTGAAAAATTTATAAATTATTCCATTTGTAAGTATTGCAAATTTTGCTTCTGTTGCTGTAAAATATCTGAATAATTGAGCATCATGTTTTTTGAGTTTATCTGTAGCACATTTTGCTTCTATTAAAATTAAAGGTTTACCATTTTCAAGTATGGCATAATCTACTTTCTCGCCTTTTTTTACACCTACATCTGCAATAAATTCAGGCATAAATTCTAAAGGATTAAAAATATCATATTCTAATATTTGGAATAAAGGCATTATTAATGCTGTTTTTGTTGCTTCTTCTGTAACTAGACTGTCTTTTAATGTTTCAATTCTTTTGCTGAATTGTTTTATTTTATCTGAAAAATCCATATAAAATCCCCCTATCTTATTTAGTATAAAATATATTACAAATTTAGAAATACATAAAATAATTAATAAATTTTATCATAATGTTTATTTTATTAAACTTAACTTGGACTCAATAATGCCTCTAGCTAAGTAACTATTTGTTGATGAAAATTTTATATCATACTTATTTTCATCAAACAATAGATATAGAGCAAATATGTTTGCTTCATGTTCAAGTTTGGAATCAGAGGAATCAAAGTGATTTATACCTTTATGCTCTAAGATAATATGTCCTAATTCATGAGCACAAAGAATGGACTGTGATTCCTCAGTAAAATTTGAATTCAAATAAATTGTTTTTTCACCAAATACATCTGTATAATAAGCTTTCATTCCTTCTGGATTATAGTTTTTGAATTTTATAGTTACATCAAGTTTTTCGCACAATTCAAATGGATTGTTAGTTTTAAAGTCTTTTATAATAGAGTTAACTACATTAGCTATATTATTTATTCCCATTACTCCCCCTAAAAATATTATTTTTTATATTTAAAACTGATTAATTTTATTTGTTGCAATAAATCATTTGCAAAATCTATGATTTCTTCATCACTTAGTTTTTTTACATTATAATCTCCATAAGCCATAAGTGTTGGTTGCTGGAGAATGAATTTTATGGCATCATTTGCATTATCAAATGAATTTGGTAGAGATTCAGAACAATCATTATTTTTTTTGTCTGTTTTGCCTAATAAATAGTCAATACTTACATTAAAAATTTTTGATAATTCAGCAATCATATAAGCATCTGGTACTGTTTTCCCCTGCTCATAGTATCCATATGCACTTTTACTCAAGCCAATTTTTTTAGAAATATCTTCTTGTGTAAAATTAAGTTCTTTTCTTAATTCTTTTAATCTTTTTTCAAGTTTTTTATTTGGCAATATTATCAACTCCTTATATCTTATAATATACAATTAATAATCGTAAAAGTAAAGAATACAATTTTAAATTGCAGAAAAAACAATTTAAAGTTGACAAACAATTATAAATTGTTTATCATCTATTTATAAAGAAATTTCATATACTATAGTAAATATTTGATTAACTGTATTAATCTAAAATTAAAATAAATTAGAACCTTAACAAATAAATATTTAAATTTACTATATAGAAGATATTATTCAAGGTTTAAAAATTTGACAGGTTATGCTTATTATTATAGTATAAAAATAGATTAACTGTAACATATAATGTATTTAAATGCCTTAATATTTTGGTATGCTAAATTTAATTAACCGTAACATGAGATGTAAAAACACTTACTTTATTTTATAGAGTAAGTGTTTTTTGCACCAAAATATTAAGGCTGAGAGTTGCAAAAAATATATTTTTGTTTTATTATGTATATATAAGATAAATGGTTAAAATTGGCATAAAAATGAAAGTGACAGATTGTTTTGACATATATGGTTCTATAAACTAAATTTTGGAGGATTAAAAGAATGGATGAACTAAATAGGGTCGAGAAAATATTAATTTCAGAAGAATCTTGTGGAGCAGAAAAATTTAATGTAATAAAATGGATTTTGGATAATAACAACCAAAATGATTTAATTATAATTAATGCTATACAAGGTATACATAGTATAAAATGTAAAAATATAATAAAAAGTTTTGTGGATAACATAAAAAACAAGTGCTCATGATGGGCACTTGTTTTATTTAAATTCATTTACTAATTGATTTAATAAATTTACCTGTTTATCTTCTAAGATACTGATTTTCATGATTAATTCTTTTAGTTTTTTATTATCAGAATGTAGAATTTCATCAAATATATTAATAAGTACTGTGTCCTCTTCTCTAGAAATATACATTTCATTTTCACCAGCTAGGAGCCATTCTCTATTTATACTAAATTCTCTACAAATATCATCCATAGACCTTTCAGTTATTTCCCTTAATCCTTTTTCATAACAACTTATCATGCTTCTAGACAATCCTATTATTTCTCCAAAATCTTTCTGAGATAGTTTTTGTTCAGAGCTTATTTGCATAATTCTTTCACTTATAGTGTTCATATAATATCACCTATTTTTCATTAGTTCTATCTGAAATTATACCATCTATAATTGTGCACATTGCGTCTACATATATATCATCTAATTTACAAAGATTTATCACTATTTTTTTGATTTTTTCATTTTCAGACATGGTTATATCAGCAAAAGCTTCTCCTAAAAGAATGTCATCTTCTAAAGATATGTACATATCACCTATACCATTTATAAGCCACTCCTTATTAACATTGAATACATCACACATATAATTGATAAACAAAGGTTTGGGTTCAACTCTATCGTATTCTATATTACTTATAACATCTTTACTGACACCTAGTTTTTTCCCAAAAGCTGGTTGAGATAAATTAGCATCTTTTCTTATCTTTCTAATTCTTGTGCTTATAGTTTCATTAGACAATTATATCACCTCCCATAAGAGTATTATAATTTTAAGAATCTTGTTAGTCAACAAGAAAAAATAAACAAACTTTTAAAATGGTGTTGACCAACAAGGGAAAAGATGGTAATATGATGTTACAGAACAAGAAAGGTGGTAAATAATATGAGAGAGAAAAAAATATTAGATACAATTCCAAAACTTCAAACATTGACTGAGAGTGAATTAGATTTAATTATAACAGCAGTAGATTCTTGTGTTGTAGTACAAACTTTAATGAATACAAAATCTCCAAAAGATTTTACAAATAAACTATCAAATTTATTTGAAGTTGGGAGAGAAATTAAGAGAAACTAAATGGAGTAAGAACTTATGAAAAAACTATCAAATGTAACAACTAATGAAGAACTTGGAGTTAAAGTTAGGACAATTAAGTATGAAGATGGAAGTATAGGAATCAATGCAGAAGATACAGCTATAGAGTTTGGATGGTGTAAAGTTGAAAATAAAAATGGAAAAGAGTACAAATCAGTAAGATAGGAAAGAAAGAATGAATTTTACACAGAGTTTTGTTTCGACCACAAGTGGGTGAAAGATGACTGGAGTAGGTTTATTAGGCGTCGTTCAAACCGACACCAAAATAAATAATTAGGGAGGTAGAAATTATGAGTAATAATTTACAAGTATTTAAAAATAGTGATTTTGGAGAAATAAGAACAGTTGAAATTGATGGTAAACCATATTTTGTAGCCACAGATATAGCAAAATCTCTTGGATATGCAAAGCCAAATAATGCAATTGAAAGGCATTGTAGGTATACCCTAAAACAGGGAATACCTCATCCACAAAGTAAAACTAAGATATTGGAAGTAAATGTAATACCAGAAGGTGATATGTACAGATTAATTACAAATAGCGAATTACCAAGTGCTGAAAAATTTGAGAGTTGGGTATTTGATGAAGTTCTACCATCTATTCGTAAAACAGGTACATATAATAGTAGTAAAAAATCTGAAGGTAGTAAGGATGAATCAGAAATAAGATATATGAATGCTCAAGCAAGATTAAAAAATGCAAGAGCGAGAGAAGCAAAAATATACTTAGAATTAGCTGATAAAGTGTCACAAGCTGGTATACCTGAATTTGCTCAAGTAATGTACTCAAAAACGACTGAATTACTTTCTGGAGAAACATTAATACCACTTCCTAAAATGGAAAGAAAAACTTATTCTGCTACAGAGATAGGTAGGATGTTAGGTATCTCGGCTAATAAAGTTGGAGGATTCGCAAATGCTTACAATCTAAAAACAGAAGAATATGGTATTAAAGTGTGGGATAAGGCTAAGTATTCAGACAAACAAGTACCTAATTTTAGATATTATGAAAATGTTATACCAGTTTTAGAAAAAGCTTTAAATGCCTTTGAAAACTAAACTTTAAGAACTAAAAATTACAAAAATTAATAACAGAATATTTTGATAATATGGGGGTTGGATTAAACCATGGATAATTCAAATGAAATAGTTAAAAGATTAAGCAATAGCTTAAGGGCTTTAATAGAAGTTGAGATAAATAAACAAGAGACTGATAGAGTTAGGAGTCAGACGGTTGAACAAAAGGTAAAAGTACTAGAGCCTAAAGATATAGTTGTTTTTATGAAAAGAAGCTATCCAAATTATTTAATAACAATAGAAGAAGCCAGAGGCATTTTAAAGTTAGATACAGTTTTTATGCGTAGGTTAGTAAGCACAGGTCTAATAAAATCACTAGCTAGAGGTGATGGTAGAAAAATTTCAAGATATGAAGTTGATGATTTTATTGAAAGAAATCAAGGTAGAAATTTGGATGAACTTTTAGAAAGAGTAGAGAGGGGGGATGAAATTGCTGAGTCTTAATACTAATAAGAATAATATAGTAACTCTTAAAAAAGATGGCAAAATTATAGCAGATATAATATTTAAGGATATTAAAACTGGTAAGAAAATATCAGTTGGAATATTAAATAAAAAAGTGCTGGTCAAATAACCAACACACAAAAAAATAAAAAATAAAATATAACACAAACAAAGTATAACACAAAAAGGAGAGATTTAAAATGGTTGAAGTTAATGTAAATGTAAAAGTTAAAGTGGAAGCACCAGAATTTACAAATGCACTATTAGTAGTAGCAAATGCTTTAGGAGGTCTTAATTTAGGACCAGCAATGCAAATAGAACCTATAAATATAACAGATATAAAAGAAGAGAAGAAAGTTGAAACTAAGAAAGCTGAAAAGACTAAAAAGGTAGAAGTAAAAGAAAATGTTAAAGAAGAAAAAACAAAAGTCAAGGAAGAAGTAACAGAGAATAATGAAAATACAACTAGTGAGATTAAATACACAAAAGAAGAGGTAAGAAGTAAGGCAGCACAAGTAAGTAAGGCGGGTAAGAAGGATAAGCTTAAGGAGTTATTTGGTGAATTTGGAGCTAGTAAGTTAAGTGAAGTAAAAGAAGAAGATTATTCAGCTTTTATGAATAAATTAGAAATTTTATAGGGGGTACATAAATGCCATTACAACATGCAAGACTTAGTGCGAGTGGAGCCCATAGATGGCTTCACTGCACTCCTAGTATAAAATTAGAAGAAAACTATCCATCATCAACTAGTATATATGCAGAAGAAGGAACCGTTGCACATGAATTAGCAGAAACTAAATTAATGCTAGAGTATGAAAAAATAAGTAAAAAGATATATAATGCAAGAATTAAAAAGATACAGAAAAGTGAGTACTATAACTCTGAAATGGAAGATTATATACAATCTTATGTTGATAATGTAATTGAATTAGTAAATGACAGTAAAGCTATATGTGATGATGTAATAGTGATGCTAGAAGAAAGACTCGATTTTAGTGAGTGGGTTCCAGAAGGATTTGGCACAGGAGATGTTATTGTAATATCTGATGGAATACTTCAAGTTATAGATCTAAAGTATGGAAAAGGTTTAGAAGTTTCAGCCATAGAGAATCCTCAACTTAGACTATATGGTTTAGGTTCATATAACCAGTTTGAAATGCTATATGATATTGATTTAGTTAAAACAACAATAATTCAACCTAGACTTGATAATATATCAAGTGAAGAAATAGAAGTTACTAAATTACTTACATGGGGAGAAGATGTTAAAAAGAAGGCTCAAATGGCTTTTAATGGTGAAGGTGACTTTGTAAGTGGTGACCATTGTGGATTTTGTAGAGCTAAAAATGATTGTAGAAAAAGAGCTGAAGATAATCTTGAGAAAGCGAAAAAATATGATTTTGCTGATACATTTACTCTTAATGAATATGAGATTGCAGACATTTTGGGACTTGCTAAGAATGTTCAAGATTGGTTAAAGGATGTTCAAAGTTATGCACTAGAACAAGCTGAAAAACATGGTGTTAAATATCCTGGATATAAGCTTGTAGAAGGTAGAAGTAATAGAAAATATGTAGATGAACAAGAGGTTGCTAATGTTTTATTAAGTTCAGATTATGAGGAAGATAAAATTTATAAGCCAAGAGTATTAAAAGGAATTACTGATATGGAAAAAGCTATAGGTAAAAAAGACTTTGTTAATCTCTTAAATGATTTAATTATAAAACCTGTTGGCAAAGCTACTTTAGTTCTAGAAAGTGATAAAAGACCAGAAATTAATAGTATAGATTCAGCTAAAAAAGACTTTGGAATATAAATTAGGGGGTGTATTATATGTCATTAGATGAAGCTACAAAAGATAAATTGGAAGAGAGTATAAGTTTGATTTTAGACTTAAAGGAAAGAAAAAAGAGTATTGAAGAAAATTTGGTTTATGAAAAAGACAACTTGTTAGATATGTTAAAGAGATTAAATATTACAGAGTATAATTCAGTAGAAGAAAATGCAAAAGCTATAGTAATGGATTTTAAGAGAGAAAGTTTAATAAAAGATAAAGTGATGTCAACTTTCTTTGAAGTGAATGACAATCATCTTGATAGAGTGTATATACCAGAACATATAAAGGTTAGTCCAGTATGCTTTGTATCAGTAAGAGTAAAGGATAATTAAAAACATTTAATTCCTAGTAGCTATAAAGAGTATAAAAAGGGGATATAGTTTTATGGATAATCAAGAAATAATTAAACTAGTACTAGAATTCAAAAATGGAAATGAATTAGCATTTGAAACATTACTAAGAGAGTTTGATAAAGAAGTAAAGATAATAACCAATATATTGTTAAAAAACAATAAAAATAAAACTTATCTAGACAAAGATGACTTAATTCAATCTGGATATATTGGAATATATGAGGGGATAAAAAATTTGAAGACAGAAGGAGAGACTTATCCTAAAGCATACTTTAAGAAATGTATTAGATACAAAATGTATGCTTATATTAAAAGTCAGTTAAGAAAGAAACATACATTTTTAAATGAGGCAAGCTCTATAGAGCTAGAACATTATAAATTATTTTCTAGCAACGATACACTAACAGAAGATGAAGTAATAAATACAGATATTTCAAAAAAAGTGATTAATTATATTAATTATTTACCAGAAAAGCAACAAAAAGTACTGAGATTATATGCAGAAGGTTTTGAGGTTATACAGATATCTAAACTATTAAAATATAAAAGAAAAACTATAGAAAATAGGGTATACACTGCAAAAAAGAATTTAAGAGAATTATGTTTAGATAATATCTATTTATAAAATATAAAAATATTAGGAGGAAGAAAATTATGAGTAATTCAGTACAATCAACAAAGGTAGTAACAGGAAAGGTTAGATTAAGTTATTGTAACATCTTTAAAAGTAGAGCAATGGTGGAAGGTGCAGAACCTAAGTATTCAGTTTGTATTTTAATACCAAAATCAGATAAGGTGACTTTAGGAAAAATAAAGAAAGCTATTGATGCAGCCAAAGAACAAGGTAAAACTTCTAAATGGGGTGGAAAGTTACCAAGTAATTTAAAAACACCTCTTCGTGATGGAGATGCTGAAAGAGCTGATGAAGCGGAAGAATATGTAGGAATGTATTTTCTAAATGCAAATAGCACTCAAAAGCCAGGTGTAATTGACAAAAATATGAATGAAGTATTAGATGCTACAGAAGTATATAGTGGTTGTTATGGAAGAGTCAGTATAAATTTCTTCCCATATAATAGTGCAGGAAATAAGGGTATAGGTTGTGGTTTACAAAATATTCAAAAGTTGGCAGAAGGAGAAGTTCTTGGAGGAGCAAGAGCTAGTGCAGAATCAGATTTTTCAGATGAATTTGAGTATGAAGATGAAGAAGAGGATTTCTTAAGTTAATGAGGACCTTATCAATTGATATAGAAACATATAGTGATTTAGATATAAAAAAAGTTGGAGTCTACAGATATGTAGACTCTGCTAATTTTGAGATACTGTTATTTGCCTATGCTTTTGATAATGAAGAGGTAAAAGTTATTGATTTAGTAAATGATGAAGAGTTACCAAAAGAAGTAATAGAATCTTTAAATGATAATGAAGTTATAAAATCAGCATTTAATGCTAACTTTGAAAGAACAGCAATAAGTAAATTTTTAGATATTAATTTAAAACCAAATGGGTGGTCATGTACAATGATAAAAGCGTTATCACTAGGACTTCCAGGAAGCTTAGATAGTGTTTCTAAGGCTTTAAAGTTTAATGAAGATAAGCAGAAAATGAAAGAAGGTAAGTCATTAATACAATATTTCTGTAAGCCTTGTAAAGCTACAAAAGTTAACAAAGGAAGAACTAGAAATTTACCAATACATGATATGGAAAAATGGAATAAATTTAAAGAATATTGTAAACAAGATGTTGTAGTTGAAAGAGAAATAAGAAACAAACTTAGTAAGTATAAGACTACTGAAAGAGAAATTAAATTATGGTATTTAGATCAGAGAATTAATGATACTGGTATTAAAGTGGATACAGAGTTAATAGAGAATGCAATAGAATGTGATAAAAGATATACTGAAAAACTTACAAAAGAAGCAATTAAAATAACTGGTCTAAATAATCCAAATAGTCCAGCTCAATTAAAAAAATGGTTACGTGATAAAGTGGGCTTTGAAGTTACAAGTCTAACAAAAGAAAGTATTCCAGAAATATTAAAACAAGTTGAGGATGAAAATGTAATTAGGGTTTTAGAACTTAGAAAATTAATGTCTAAAACTTCTATAAAGAAGTATGAGGCTATGAAATTAGCTAAAGGTAATGATAATAGAGTAAGAGGTCTGTTACAGTTTTATGGGGCTAATAGGACTGGTAGATGGGCAGGAAGATTAGTCCAAGTACAGAATTTACCACAAAATCATATAGAAGATTTAGACCTAGCTAGAAACCTATTAAAAGAAGGTGACTTTGATTTAATAGAGCTTTTGTATGATAGTGTACCAGATGTCTTAAGTCAGTTAATAAGAACAGCTTTTATACCAAGTGAAGGACATAGATTTATAGTGTCAGATTTTAGTGCAATAGAAGCTAGGGTTATAGCTTGGCTTGCTGGTGAGAAGTGGAGATTAGATGTATTTAATTCTCATGGAAAAATATATGAAGCTAGTGCCAGTCAGATGTTTAAAATTCCAATAGAAAGTATTAAAAAAGGTGACCCACTTAGACAAAAAGGTAAGATTTCAGAGCTGGCTCTTGGATATGGAGGAAGTATAGGAGCATTAATATCAATGGGAGCTATAAAAATGGGTCTTGACGAAGATGAACTTCAACCTCTTGTAACAACATGGAGAAATGCTAATCCAAATATAACTAAATTTTGGTGGGATGTAGATAAGGCAGCTAAAAAAGCTATAAAAGATAGGACTATAGTAGAATTTCAACATGGGATTAAATTTATTTATAATCCAGGAGTTTTATTTATAGAACTACCAAGTGGTAGAAGATTATCATATTTAAGACCTAAGATAGAGCCACATACTACATTTAGTGGAGATAAGATAACATATGAAGGTATGGAACAGACAAGTAAACAGTGGAAAAGAGTAGATACCTATGGACCTAAGTTAGTTGAGAATATTGTTCAAGCTACAGCTAGAGATTGCTTAAGAGAGGCTATGTTTAATGTGACAGATGCAGGTTATGACATTGTAATGCATGTACATGATGAGCTTGTACTTGATGTAGATAAAAAATGTGGTTCTTTAGAAGAAGTTAACAGTATTATGGGAAAAGAAATATCTTGGGCTAAAGGTCTTCCGCTTAAAGCAGATGGATATGAATGTGATTATTATAAGAAAGACTAGGTGATTGATTTATGGATATAAAGGCCAGTGAAATTGAACACATAAATGTAAAACATGATGGCCAACTCATGCTGGCCATAGGAAAAAGTAAGTTAGAAACTCATTGGAAGAATAAAAGTATTTTATGGTCCGAACTTGTAAATAGGTTAAGTAAAACATTAAGAACTCAAGAGACATCTACAGAATATAAGAAGATGTCAAAGACTGAAAAAGATAGAGTGAAAGATGTTGGCGGATTTGTAGGTGGAAGCTTAAAAAATGGTAGACGAAAAGCAGAGAATATTGCAAATAGAAGTATTATAACTTTAGATATAGATTATGCAAATAAAGATATATGGGAAGATATAACATTATTAAATGATTATGCTTGCCTTATGTATTCTACTCACTCACATACTGAAAATAATCCTAGATATAGACTTGTAATACCTTTATCTAGACCAGTACTACCAGAAGAATATCAAGCAATTTCTAGGATGATAGCGGATGCTATGGGAATAGATATGTTTGATGATACTACATATCAACCTCATAGACTTATGTATTTTCCAAGTACTTCAATTGATGGAGACTATATATTTAAATTTCAAGATGGTGAATTTTTAAACCCAAATGAAATACTAGATTTATATTTGGATTGGACAGATGTAAGTTATTGGCCAGAAAGTTCAAGAGAGAGGCAAAAGTTTAATACACAATTAAAAAAGCAACAAGACCCTATTGAAAAAGATGGAATTATAGGTGCATTTTGTAGGTCCTACAGTATAACAGAATCCATAGATATTTTCTTAGATGAAGTATATATTCCTGGTATTGATGAAACTAGATACACGTATGCAGAAGGTAGTACAAGTGGTGGAGTAGTCATTTATGATGATAAGTTTTCCTATAGCCATCATGGTACAGATCCTGCAAGTGGTATCTTATGTAATGCTTTTGATTTAGTTAGGATACATAAATTTGGAGAACTTGATGAAGATACTAAACCAGAAACACCTATAAATAGATTACCTTCATTTACTCGAATGAGTGAATTTGCAAGTAGTGATACTAAAGTACGAAAGACTATAGGTAGAGAAAATATTGATAAGGCCAAAGATGATTTTGGTGATATAGATTTTAAAGATGATGAATGGTTAACTAAGTTAGAATATGACAATAAAGGAAGCTATAAGAAAACAACAAATAATATTTTAATGTTTATAGAAAATGACCCCTATTTAAAAGGAAAAATAGCTTATAATGAATTTTCAAATAGAGCTGTCGTTTTAGGTAAGTTACCTTGGAGAAGAGATGATAAATTAAATGATTGGAATGATAGTGATGATTCTGGACTTAGACATCATATAGAAACAATTTACAATATCTCATCACCATCAAAAGTAAATGATGCTCTAGTAATTGCTTTTGAAAATAATACTTTTCATCCTATAAAAGATTATTTAAATTCTTTAAAGTGGGATGGTATTAAGAGAGTGGATACACTTTTAATTGACTATTTAGGTGCAGAAGATATTCATTATACAAGAATAATAATAAGAAAAGTTTTAGTAGCAGCAGTAGCTAGAGTATTTAATCCAGGAATAAAGTTTGATAATATGATTGTTTTATCTGGTCCTCAAGGAATAGGAAAAAGTACTTTTATTAAAAAACTTGGTGGAGACTGGTATTCTGATAGTTTAACTACTGTACAAGGTAAAGAAGCATACGAACAATTACAAGGAGTATGGTTGCTTGAAATGGGTGAAATGATGGCTACTAAAAAAGCGGATATTGAGGCAGTTAAGCATTTTCTAAGTAAATCAGAGGATATATATAGGGTTGCCTATGGGAAGAGAACATCAAGGTTTTTACGACAATGTGTAGTTATAGGAACAACTAATGATAAAGAATTCTTAAGAGATAAAACTGGTAATAGAAGGTTTTGGCCAGTAGATACAGGAGTAAAGAAGATTAATAAAAATATATTTAATGGTCAACTTGATAATGAAAGAAATCAAATTTGGGCAGAAGCATTAGAATTGTATAAAGCCAATGAACGGCTATATCTATTAGATGAGGAGAAAAAAGAAGCTGAAAGACAACAAAGAGCTCACTCAGAAGAAAATGCTAAATCTGGAATTATTGAAGAGTATCTAAATAAACCTATTACTGAGAATTGGTATGATTTAAGTATTTCAGAAAAGAGAGAATATATTCATGGTTCAGATTTTGGTGATTTAAAAGAAGGAACAGTATTAAGAGAAAAAACATGTGTTATGGAGATATGGGTTGAGCTATTTAATGGAGAACCTAAACAACTCACGCCTATCTTATCAAGAGAAATTAATGACATATTAAAAGGTTTAGATGGGTGGGAGCCACACAGTAGTCATCTAAGATTTGGAAAAGTGTATGGTAAACAAAGAGCATATATTAGAACAAAATAGTGTCTACAAAGTAAGTTTTACTAAATTTATGTAAAATAGGTAGGTGTCTACAATGTCTACAGAAAAAATAGCTTTGTAGACACTTCTGTAGACACCTAAAATATAGATATTGCAATGTATAGAATACTAACGTCTACAATGTCTACAAAAATTATATATAAAGTAATAAAAGTAATATTAGGCATATACGTATATATATATGTATGCCTAATATGCATATATACATATATATAGACAATCTGTAGACATTGTAGACACCTAAATTTAAGGAAGTGATATTTTGTTAGAATCACGAATAGAAAAAAGACTTAAAAAAGAGATTGAGTTGTTAGGTGGTAAGGCTATGAAGTTTATTTCACCAGGGGAAGCAGGTGTGCCAGATAGGATTGTCTTATTACCACAAGGACATGTTATATTTGTAGAACTTAAAGCACCAGGTAAAAAGCCAAGAAAGCTTCAAAAGTATAAAATGCAAGAATTAAAAGAATTAGGATTTAAAGTTAAATGTGTAAGTACATTAAAAGAAATAGATGATTTTGTCAAGGAGGTTAAGGGATGGAATTTAAACCACATCCATACCAAGAATATACAATTAGAAAAACTATAGACAATAATAATATAGGTTTATTATTAGATATGGGATTGGGTAAAACAGTTTGTACTTTAACAGCTATAAATGAATTAATGTATGATTACTTTGATATATCAAAAGTTTTAGTTATAGCACCTCTAAGAGTCGCAAGAGATACCTGGAGTAGTGAAATAAAAAAATGGGAGCATCTAAAGCTTTTGAAAGTGTCTAAAGTTCTTGGTAGTAAATTAGATAGAGTGAAAGCTTTAAGTACAGACTCAGATATTTATATAATAAATAGGGAAATGGTATCCTGGATAGTAGATTTTTATAAAAGTAAATGGCCGTTTGATATGGTTGTTATAGATGAACTTAGTTCTTTTAAATCAAATAAAGCACAACGATTTAAGAGTCTAAAGAAAGTATTACCTTTAACTAAAAGAGTAGTTGGGCTTACTGGTACACCAGCACCAAATAGTTTAATAGATTTGTGGCCACAGATGTATTTACTTGATAGAGGTGAAAGGTTAGGCAAAACTATTACAGGATATAAAGAACGATATTTTGAACCAGGACAAAAAAATTATCAAACAGGAGCTATATATAATTGGCAGCTTAAAGTTGGAGCAGAAAAAGCAATACATGATAAAATAAAAGATATTTGTATAAGTTTAAAAGCAGAAGATTATTTGAATATTCCTAGAAAAATAGATAATAAAATTGAAATATACCTTGATAATAAAATACTTAAATATTACAAAGAACTAGAAAGAGAGAAGATATTAGAATTAGATAAAGACATAATAACCGCTTCATCATCAGCTGTAGTAGCAAATAAACTTTTACAATTAGCTAATGGTGCAATTTATGATAATGATAAAAGGGTAAAAGAAATTCATAGAGAAAAATTAGAAGCCCTAAAAGAAATCATAGATGTTTCAAATGGTAAACCTATTATAGTTTTTTATAACTATAAACATGATTATAGTCGTTTGATGAAAGAATTTAAGACTTTAAAACCAAGAACAATAGAAAACTCAAAAGATATACAAGATTGGAATAATGGCAAAATACAATTATTACTTTGTCATCCAGCAAGCACAGGACATGGACTTAATTTACAAGCAGGTGGAAGTATAATTGTTTGGTTTGGGTTAACTTGGAGCTTAGAACTGTATCTACAAGCTAACGCAAGGCTTTATAGACAGGGTCAAAGGGAAACTGTTATTATCCATCATCTAATCTGTAAAAGTACAATAGATGAACAAGTAATGGAGGCACTAGAGAATAAGGATAAAGGACAAAGTGCATTACTTGAAGCAGTTAACGCGAAATTAAAAGAATATAGGGAGTGAAAGTATGAAAGTAAAAAGAAAAGATGGAACTTATAAGCCCAGGTAAAATAGTAAGATGTGCTTGGTGTGGTAGAAGATTTTATAAGCTAGATAAATCTAAAGTTGAGTATTGCAGTAGAAGTTGTTCAAAGAGAGCAAGAGGGAGTGGTTTAAGTGGATAAAGAAAGTATAAAAGAAATTGTAAGAGAATTAAGAAAAGAAGAAAAAGAAAATAAAAAAAGGGAGGTCTTTCATAATACTAAACTTTTGCTTAAACATTATAATGATTTAAAAAGTCATATTGCAAATTCTATTAGTGACATTGAAGATGTTAAAAGTGATTATGATGATTTATTATGTTTAGATACAGAAGATTTATATATATTAAGTATCAAAAGAAGTAAGGCAAAAACCTTAATTATGGTTGCACATATAGATATGGCATTAGACACATTAAAAGTAACACAAAATAAGTTGCAGTCTTTAGAAAAATACAAAGCTTTAGAGTTATATTTTTTTAAAGAAAAAACTTATGAGGATATAGCAGAACTTTTACATTGTGGGGTAGCAACAGTGAGACGTTGGGTAAATGAAATGGTTAAAGAGCTTGGAATATACCTATTTGGAGTAGATGGTCTAAAAATAAAACTGTGATAAAATGATGATATTTTATTGTTATTTTAGATAAGTTATAATGGTAGTATGGAACAATTGTATAGAATATCCCCTTGAAAAAGGCTAAGTTACCCCCGACTTAGTCTTTTTTAATTTGTAAATAAGGAGAATAAAAACATGAATATAGTTAATTTGGAGGAAATCTTTTATAAAGCAAAGTTGTTAGATAAAAAATATATTGGTTTAAAACTGACTATAATAGGATATCCAAGTGAAGAAGTAATAATTATTCAAAATATAAACTTTGATAGTAAACTTAGATATTATAAAGAAATATATGATTATGAATTAAATCATAAATATGTAGGTGGTATAAAAATAATAGATTGTACATCTGGAAATGATTTTAAAGAGATAGAATTATCTTTAGAATGAAGACTTAAGTCAATTTTTAATAGGAAATAAAGTAAACAATATTGTAGGAACTAGTAATATTTAGAAGGAGGGTAGTAGCATGAAGAAAAAAGAAATTGAAGAACTGAGTAAAATATGCGAACCAATACTAGAATATTTGAAGAAGAAATATACTCTTTATAATAGTATTGTTATTTCAACAGATGGAATAAAATTATTATCTACAGAAATGTATATACCAATAAAACATCAAAACGACTAATTTATCAGATTAGTCGTTTCTTGTTAATTAAAGCTTATGATAAGGATGTATCTTATCAAGTCTTGATAACTCTGAACCTAAAGATGGAGAATTTAAGAAGTCTTGATATTCTGTTTCACTTACATTTAAATAAACATAAGTTACTCCATTATGAAATTGAACATATAAAGTGTTGTTTTCCCACCCAACACTTCTAATTCTCCTTGATGAAACTGGTATCATGTTCATAGTATAACACCTCCTTTCAGTAAAATTTTAGCATAAATTTGTGATGAATTCTGCTATTGTCGAACGATTGTTGGAGGAATAAAATGAAATATGTAGAATTTATTAGTTATAGAATAAAAATCATATATGGAGTGGAATCTTTATGGCTAATAGAAAAGTTATGTATTATTGTGTGGAATTGAAAAATGTCTCAAATGGAGAGAAAGTTAGTAGTGAACAAATGAAAGTTGAGTTAAATAAGATATTTGATGATAAATGCATCTCACATGAGGAGTTAAAACATTTAATTTTGAAAGATAAAAATGATGCATTTGAAAGAATAACTATGGATATAATATCAAATGAAGAGGATTATTTATTTGGAAGAGTTGGAAAATTAAAAGGAAATGGTGATATTCTGCTTAGAAATATTGATACAAATAAAGCCAATGAAATTGTAGAAAAAAATAAAAGACCTGAAATATATACATATTTTATGTTAGATTATGCACATGGCATTTTAGGGTATTTAAATAATCAATCACTTCCAAAACCAGACATGCTTAAAAGAATTTTTGATTTAAATAATAGTTGTTTTGAAATGAACATAAAAAATGTGATAAATCCTCAAACAGTTAGAGAGTTAATGACGCCGGGGTCTAAGCTAAGTAAAATTGAGTATAGTTACAAGGTACCAAGTATATATGTATTACAATCATTAGGATTAAGTAGAGAAACTGTTGCAGATTTAGAAAATACAGACTACCAAACTGTTACAATACAAATAGCGAGTGAATCGAGACAGAAACTTACAGAAAAAAGTGAAACAATAAAAAAGCTAATTAAACATTTTAGTACGAATAAGAATTTGGAAAATAAAGTGTTTAAAGGCAAAGCTCCTAATGATGCTATGCGAAATTATAAATTTGATGTAGATAATTATAGTTTGATTATAGATGTTCCCAGAGATAAAATAGAGGGTGGTAAAACAAAAATATATACATTAGATGAAATAACAGAAGAAGTGAAAATTCGTATGAAAGAAAAATATATAAATAACAGAAAGCATATATTAAGACTATGTGGGATAGAATAATATAGATTCTACTTAAGGAGTGTGAAATACATGAAAAATAAACAAGAAACAGTAAAGAAAAAAAGATTTTTATTTATGCTTGTGCTATTTTCATGTGTATACTATTTTTTAATTGTAAAGGGAAAAATAAATTTATCAATTTTAACAAATACAACAGATTTAAGTAATCATTTTAATTTTATTACTGTAAATTCAGTATTTGTAGGTTTTTTATTTAGTTCTCTATCTTTAATTTTAGGGTTGAGTGGAACTAGCTCTATAATTAGGCTTGAAAAAGCAGGCTTTATGGAGAATATATATAGAAATATAAGTATGGGTATTTTTCTTTCTTTTATTTCTATAATCTGTTCACTAAGTATGATTTTTTTGAAAAATTATATTATAAAAATACCACTTATGTTTTATATAGTAGTTCCAAGTATTGAATTGTTGAGTTTGTTATTAACACTAATAGTGTTTTTTAAAGCCACAAGAGATGTCTGGTTTATAATTAAGATTGTAAGAAATAAAATTAAAAAATCTATTCCATCAGATGATGATTTAAATGAAACAATAAGATTAATAAAATAATAAAAATTAGTTAAAGAACTCCAAATGAGTTCTTTTTTTTATTCCCAAAACGACAAACAAACGAGGTGGTGATGTGCAAGATGTCAAAGAAAAGGTAAAACAAGATTACCTAAAAGGTATGAAACAAAAGGAAATATCAGTAAAGTATGACATTAGTTTAAACACTTTAAAGTCATGGATTAAAAGATACAATTGGGCTAGTGAGAAAAAGAAGGGTGCACCTAAAAGTAAAAGGGGTGCACCCATAGGTAATACAAATGCTACTGGTCCACCTGGAAATAAGAACGCTGAAAAGTTTGGTTTCTTCTCAAAATACTTACCCAAAGAAACTCAAGACATAATCAATGAAATAAAAAATAAAGATAAATTTGATATTCTTTGGGAACAGATAACAATCCAATATGCAGCAATAATAAGAGCACAAAAGATAATGTATGTTAAAGATAAAGAAGAAATGATAAAGGAAGTTAAAAAAGAAAAAACAACAGAGTTTGGTGAAGAAATACAGTATGAATTTCAATTCTCATGGGATAGACAAGCTTCTTTTCTTAATGCTCAATCAAGAGCTATGAGTGAACTTAGAAGCCTTATAAAGCAGTATGATAGTATGATTAATAAAGATTGGAATTTAGCGACAGAAGAGCAAAAACAAAGAATTGAAATATTAAAATCTAAAATACCAAATAAAGATACTATTAATATCAATTCACAAATAACAGTCCTTGCAGATTTGATAAATAATCCAGTAGAAGAAAGGATTATAGAAAATGATTAACTATTCTCCACTAACAATAAGACAAACGGAGTACATAAAGAAAAGTAAAGATAGTTGGTTAAATGTTTTAGAGGGTGGAAAAAGAGCTGGTAAGAATATTATAAATTTGATAGCGTATTCTATGTGTTTAGAGGTTCATCCAGATAAATTACATTTAGTAGCAGGTGTTTCACTAGGAGCTGCTAAGATGAACATTATAGATAGTAATGGTTTTGGTTTGCAGTATTTATTTGAAGGTAGATGTAGAGAAGGTGAATATAAAAATAGGGATGCATTATATATTCAAACTTTAACTGGAGAGAAGATTGTTATTATTGCAGGTGGAGGAAAAGCAAATGATGCAGCAAGAATAAAAGGTAACTCATATGGAACAGTCTATATATCAGAAGTAAATGAGTGTCACCAATCATTTGTGCAAGAGGTTTTTGATAGAACACTAGCAAGTAGTAAAAGACAGTTATTCTTTGATTTAAATCCATTTTCACCAAGTCATTGGTTTTATAGAGACATATTAGATTATCAAGATGAATTGAAAAATAGTGGAGAGAATGAGGGATATAATTATTCACATTTCACTATAAAAGATAATTTAAGCATAAGTAATAATGTATTAAAAGAAGTTTTAAGAACCTATGATAAAACATCACTTTGGTATCAAGCTGATATATTAGGGAGAAGAGTAGCAGCAACAGGAAGAATATATACTGGATATAAAAAGAGTGAAGTTGTTATAGATAGAAACTATATAAAAGATAATAATATAACATTTATTGAATTTAGTATAGGTATAGATATTGGTGGTACAGATGCAACTGTAGCAACTTTAACAGGTTTTACTAAAGGATATAGAGAAGTTATAGAGTTAGATGGATATTATCATAAACAAGGGAAAAATCATGGTTATACACATGACAAATATGCAAAAGAAATAGTCGATAAGATTGAGGAGTGGTCAGATACCTATCCTCATTTTTTATTTTCTACCTATATATTCTGTGAAAGTGCAGATAAATTATTTAGACAAGCTCTAAGTAATGAATTGAAACGAAGAGGTATAAATATCCAAGTAACACCAAGCTACAAAAAAGATGGGATAGTAGATAGAATAAGGCTTGTAAATATACTAATAAATCAAGGGCGATATAAGATTATGAAACATTTAAATAAATGGATAGAAGCTATTGAAAATGCAATATGGGATGATGATGAAAAATCAAAGGGAAATTGGGTTCGTGTTGATGATGGAAGCTATCCTGTTGATTGCTTAGATAGTTCAGAGTATTCAATACAACCATTTAAAAAGAGATTGGAGGTTTAAGAATGTGGGGTGGTTAAAAGATATGGCTACTAAAACAGCTATAAAGTTACTTAATATACAACCAGCTATTGATAGGGAAATTACAATAAAAGAGCCATTAGGGTTTAATGGGAATATAATGAAGAATAGAATTTGGTATAGAGGAGAACCCTCTGAATTAGACCAATTTTTTAAAAAGACTGCCAATGATTTAGTAAGTAAGTCCAGATTCTGGGCAGCTGTACCTAGTTCTGATTTTAATGTTAGAAAAGTACATTCAGGAATTCCTGCTATGATTGCTGAGAGATTGGCAGATATAGTTGTAGCTGATATAGATAAAATAGAACTTGATACAGAAGAATTGACTAATTTGTGGACTGATATAAGTAAAGATAATCATTTTAATAAGCTTATTGGAGAATCTATTATTGAAACTTTAGTAACTGGAGATGGAGCTTTTAAAATAACAGTAGATACAGATATAACTACTAATCCAATTATAGAGTATTATAGTGGTGAAAGAGTAGAGTATAAATTTAAAAGAGGTAGATTATCTGAAGTACACTTTCTTACAGACTATTCAAAAGATAATTCAACATACACTTTAATTGAGATATTTGGAAAAGGATATATAATAAATAAATTGACTAATAGTAGAGGTCAAGAAGTTCCATTGAATACTTTAGATGAAACTATAGAGTTAAAAGATATCACCTATGAAGGTGATTTTTTAATGTCTGTACCTATGATGTTTTTTAAATCACCTAAATGGCTAGGTAGAGGGAAAAGTATCTTTGATAGTAAGTCAGATAGCTTTGATGCTTTAGATGAAACTATAAGTCAATGGGTAGATGCTATTAGAGATGGAAGAGTTAAACAATATATACCAGAAAGTCTACTTCCTAAAAATCCAGTAACAGGAGAAATTATTAAATCCAATTCATTTGATAATAAATATATAGCTATAGCATCTAGTTTAGCTGAAGATTCTCAAAATACAATAGAAATTCAGCAGCCATCAATTAATTATGAAGCATATGTAAATACCTATGCAAGCAATATAGATATGTGTTTACAGGGTATTATATCTCCTGCCACTCTTGGTATTGATTTGAAGAAAACGGATAGTGCAGAATCACAAAGAGAAAAAGAAAAAACGACTTTATATACTAGAGGTAAAATAATAGATGTTTTAAATGAAGTTATACCAGAGATAGTATCAACTGTACTTAAAGCTAATGATTTATTGTATGAAAGAACTATAGGAGAATATAATCCAGTTATAAGTTTTGGTGAATACTCAACACCAAGTTTTGATACAGTAGTTGAAACAGTAGGTAAAGCTAAAAGTTATGGAATAATGAGCACAGAAATGGCTGTAGATGAGCTTTATGGTGATACTATGAGTGATGAAAAGAAGGCAGAAGAAGTTCTTAGGATAAAAGAAGAAAATGGACTAATGGATATAGAGGAACCAGCAACTAATATAGATGGAATGAATGATGATGTAGTTAATGAGGATGTGGTCTAGTTGGCTTTAAATCCTTATGATATATCATCTATTTATAATGATATGGAACTTGATTTAGTGAAGTCAATGAAACGAAACATGAAACTTCATGAGTCTGAGGAGTTAAAAGAAGGTTTTAAGTGGGAACAATGGCAGAAAACTAAATTAAGGGAAATAAAGAAATTTCAAAAGAGAAATAAAGGTATAATAAAAGATTATCAAAAGATAATTGATGGAGAAACAGATAAGTTACTAAAATCTAGTTTTAAAAATGGGTCTAAAAGGTCAGAAAATTTTATTAGTAAGACATTAAATAAAGTAAGTTCTAAATTTAAAAACATATTTGAGCCTAAAGAAAAAAGCTTTTTTAAAATAAATGAAGAGAAGGTTTTTAATCTTATTAAATCTGTTAAAGGTGATTTACATAATGCAAATCATGCTGTACTTAGAAAAATGGATGATGTATATAGACAAACAATATTCAAATCTCAAATGTATGTAGGCAATGGAGCTATGACAGTAAATCAAGCAGTAGATATGGCTACTAAAGATTTTTTAGATAAAGGAATAAATTGTGTTACATATAAAAATGGCAGAAAAGTAAATATATCTAGTTATGCAGAGATGAGTATAAGAACAGCTAATCAACGTGTAACATTAATGGGGGAAGGCATAAAAAGAGATGAGTATGGAGTACATACAGTAATAACATCAAATCATACAAATACTTGTCCACTATGTTTACCTTGGCAAGGAAGAGTATTAATTGATGATGTATATAGTAAAGGAAGTTCAAAAGAAGGAAGATATCCTTTATTAAGTGAAGCTATGTCTCTAGGTTTTTTACATCCAAACTGTAGACATCATCCAACTACATTTTTTCCAGATATTAATGAAATTCCTAAATCTTTGACAGAAGAAGAAAAACAAGATGCTCTTGAAAGATATAATGCTGAGCAGAAACAAAGAGAAATTGAGAGAAATATAAGAAAGTGGAAAAGAATAGAAGCAGGAAGCACTGATTTAACTAATATAGCAAAAGCAAGTAATAACCTACATAAGTATGAACTAGAAATGTCTAATCATTTAAATGAATACAGCTATCTTAGAAGAGATAATTGGAGAGAAAAAATAAGAAAAGATGAAGTAGAAAGATTTAAAAATGAGTTAAAAAATGGTGAATACTTAAAAATACCAGAATCTACACTTAATCATGCAACAGTAGGAGAATTTACTAATCCTAAGAACCCGAAAAAGATAAAGCCAGGGGATATAAGATTAAAAAGTGGTGGACATAGTGAAGAAAATATTCAGCTTTTAAAAGAAAAAGGTATTGAGTATAATATAGTTAAAGAGTATGAAAATGGTGTAAGGGTAGGAAATGTACCAACACATAAACTTGCAGCAAAGAAATCTGGAACAGGCCAAGCATGGTTCCCAAAAAAATGGGGGGAAGAAGATATTGAGAATGCGGGCAATTATGTATCAAATATAGGTGATAAATCTAAATATATTTTAGAAAAAAAATATAATACTGAGGGAAAAATTACTGCTATATTCAAATTCTCAAATTATAAAAATGTAACAATATGTGTCTGTTATGATGTTAATAGAGAAAAGATAACAACTATTTTTCCAGATGAAAACCAAAGAATGTTAGGTGGTGATTAGATTGATTGATAAAAATAAGATATATAACAATATAGATTATATAGAGTCTATGACACAAAATGGAGCATCTCCTAATCTTGATGAATACTGGGATGAAATTGTTGATATACTTAGCAAAGATTTAAAAGAGACTGAAGAATTTTTACTAAATGAATGTGATGAGTGTAGCATTTGGTTTATTAGTGGATATTTTGAAGATATCTCCTATAATTTTCAAAATAAAAGTTTCATTGAAGTTCTAAAAAAACTTGAAAAAAAGTATCCCAATTCCGATTTAAAGAATGATATTCATTGGGCAGAACAAGCTATACAAGAAGATTAAGCACATACTTAAAACTAAGTAGGTGCTTTTTTTATCGCCATTTTGTTGTTTTGGGCGTTAACTATAAACTCATCACTGGGCAAGACCAGGTTAAAAAATGAAGATGAAAAGGGAGAAAGATAAAATGAATAAAGAACAATTTATTGCATTAGGGTTAACAGAAGAACTTGCTAAAAAAGCAGAATCAGAATCACTTTCAGAACTTAAAAATTACATACCTAAAACAAGATTTGATGAAGTAAATACAGCTAAAAAACAACTTGAAAATGATATACAAGATAGAGATAAACAATTAGAAAACTTAAAAATAAATAGTGGAAATTCAGAAGAATTAAAAAAGCAAATTGAAACATTACAAGAAGAAAATAAAAATAAAGATATTAAATATCAAGAAGAATTACAAGATTTAAAACTTAGTAATGCCATTAAGTTATCAATATCAGGTAAAGTTCATGATGAAGAGTTAGCAGCAGGTTTATTTGATAAATCAAAATTAATTTTGGGTGATGATGGAAAAGTTGCTGGAATAGAAGAACAACTAAAAGCTATTCAAGAATCAAAGAAATTTTTATTTAAAGAAGAGAAACAAAGTAGTCCTAAATCAGGTTTTAAATTTGGTAGTGATGGAGGAAATAATATAGATAACTCTAATCAACCAAGTAAATTGAGTATGAAAGATGCTATACAAGCAAAAATACAGTCTCAAATGGCTAAAGAGTAATTTTAAAGGAGGAAAATAAATATGGCAATTACATTAGAAGAAGCTAGTAAAAATGTACAAGATGATTTACAAATAGGTGTTATAGATGAATTTAGAAAGTCAAACTGGATTTTAGATAACTTAACATTTGATGATGCTGTTTCACCAACAGGAGGAGGGTCTACACTTACTTATTCTTATACAAGACTTAAAACTCAGCCAACAGCAGCATTTAGAGAAATAAACAAAGAATATATACCACATGAAGTAACTAAAGAAAGACATTCTGTTGATTTAAAGGTATTTGGAGGTAGCTACCAAATAGATAGAGTTATAGCTAATATGGGTGGTATTGTATCAGAAGTGGAGCTTCAACAAGCACAAAAAATAAAGGCAGCTCAAGCACTTTTTAATGATACATTTATAAATGGAGATAGTGCAGTAGATTCAAAAGCATTTGATGGTTTAGAGAAAGCTCTAGCTGGAAGTTCAACAGAATATAATTTAGGTGACAGTTCAATAGACTTATCTACTTCACAAGCTATTACAACAAATTATATGGCATTTTTAGATATGTTGGATGAGTTTTTAACAGGTCTAGATGGAACTCCATCATTTATAGCAGGAAATACTAAATTGATATCTAAGTTAAGAGCATGTGCAAGAAGAGCAAGCATGTACCAAACACAACTAAATAGTTTTGGCCAACAAATAGAATCATACGGAAATGTACCATTTGTTGATTTAGGAGCAAAGCCTGGTACAAATGATGATGTAGTAGCTACAGATACTACAAAAGGAACAACATCATTATATGTTGCAAGACTTGGTTTAGATGGTTTACATGGAGTATCAATGGCAGGTGTATCACCTGTACAAACATGGTTGCCAGATTTTACTACTTCTGGTGCAGTAAAAACAGGAGAAGTTGAAATGAGTGCAGCAATAGCTTTAAAAGCATCAAAAGCAGCTGGAGTTTTTAGAAATATAAAAGTTAAATAGGGAGGATTAGATGGCTAAAGTAATAGCACCAAATAGTCAATATAATGGTTTAAGTGCCAATGTATATTTTCAAAATGGGATTGGTGAAACCACTAATCCAATTTTGATTGAATGGTTTAATGAACATGGCTATAAGATAATAAATGATAGATTAGAAGAAAAAATAACTAAACCAAAACGTAAATAGGAAGTGATAAAGTGCCTTATGCAACAGAAGAATACTATAAAAACGATTATGGTGGAAATCTTATAGAAGATGAAAAGTTAATTAGTAAATTAGAAAGAGCATCTGACCAAATAGATGTTTTAACATTTAATAGAATTGTTACTATAGGTTTTGATAGTTTAACAGAGTTTCAAAGAGATAAAATAAAGAAAGCTGTGTGTATACAAGCTGATTTCATATATAAGTATGGAGAATATATTGATATGCCTTTAAGTGGGTATTCAGCAGGGGACATATCTTTAAGCTTTAATGCAAGTACTATAAATGGTATAACTACTACAAATGAAATAATTAACTATTTATCTCAAACAGGTCTTACTTGTAGGAAGATATAGATGAAACTACCATTTCCTAAATGGATTTTAGTTACACCTGTTAAGATATATAGTACTTATATAAGTGAAGATGGAGAGCCTATTGAAAGTTTGATACTTGATGGTATGTGTAACTATTCTGAAAAAACTAAACAAACTTTAGATAAAGAAAGAAAACTTATAACTTTAGTTGGAAAGATTATTTGTGAAGGTGATATTTATCCAAATAAAATATTGCAAGGATATATTGAAATACAAGGTAATAAAAGAGATATTTATAGAGTATCAAAACCGAGGAATCCAGATGGCTCAATTTTTTCTACTGAAATAGAATTAATTTAAAAAAAGCCCTCATTTTGTCTTAATATGTGCTATTATTTTGTTAAAAGGGGGGAGTTTTTATGATAATTTCAGATGAACAATTGAAACTAGTTAAAAAAGATGCAGGTGGATTATTGGGAGCAGTAGGTGGTACTTATGTGGATTATTGTGGTGGAGTAACTGGATTAAAAGAAAATTCAAAAGGACAATTATTAATATTAAAAAATGGATTTTCGTTTGATAGTTTGTTTCAAAAAAAACTATTTATTCCACTTGATAATGTACTTAAGGTTTATAAATACAATAATGTGATATTTATAGACTTTATAGAAGAAGAAAATCAGTATAGAGTTGAATTTAAAGCAAAAAACATTGATAAGATAAAAGAGATGACAGATGCCATTAAAAGATTAAGTGGAGATATAGAGATAGAAAAACTTCAAGCTAGAAAGCAATTAGAGGATATTCCAGTAGGAGATGAGTTTATATACTCAAATGATTCTGAAGGAATTAATGTAAAAGAATATAAAGAAGAAAAAGAATTACCCTATTTATCTCTAACAGATATAGAGATAGCTTCTATTATAGAAGAATGTGGATATAATAAAGTTAACTCTATAAAACAAATAAATAAATTAACCAGTTTAAGTTTGACTCAGTGTAAAAAGATAGTTGATGATTATTTTATAAATAATAATTTGGGGAATATAGAAAAATATGATGCAATAAAAGATTCTAATAATGAAAAAAAACATGAGGATAAAATTAAAAAGCTTCAAGAAAAACAACTTAAGCTTGAAATGAAAAATACAAAACTAAATATAAAACAACAAAAAAATGCTATAAAACAAGATAAAAAAACAGCTCGTTGCCCTAAGTGTGGCTCAACGTCTCTATCAGCACATAAAAAAGGTTTTGGTATAGGGAAAGCTGTTGTTGGAACATTAGTTACTTCTAATCTTATTGGTCTTGTTGCTGGAAATGCAAATGCTAAAAAAGTTAGAGTTACATGTCTAAAATGTGGTAAACAGTTTTGGGCATAATAATTATTAAAGAGTACTTGTTATATCAAGTACTTTTTTGTTTTGGAGTTGATGGTAATTAAAAATCCATTTAGAAGTAAATTGAGTATTGATATAAAAATAAATAATACCAAAATTAATAAATTAAAAAAAACTCAAAGAGAAGCTGTTAGAATGACAGCAGAAGCTTTAAAAACAGAAATTAATACAATGCAAGTTGTGCCAAAGCAAACAGGAGTACTTGAAGAATCTGTAAGCATAAATTTGAAGTTACTTAATAAAGGACAGCTTAAAATAATATATGATACACCATATGCTAGACGTTTATATTATCATCCTGAGTATAATTTTAGAAAAGACAAAAATAAGAACGCACAAGGTAGATGGTTAGAAGTTTTTACAGAAGGAAATAAAAAAGATTTCTCAGAAAAAGCATATTATAAATGCTATAAAAAGTTAACTGGAGTGTAAAATGTATCTTAAAGATATTAAAGAATGGTTAAAGGAAACCATAAGTAATAAAAATATTGCATTTTATATTGGTAAGATAGATGCTAATAAAGAAAAAGTAATAGGTATCTATAATAAAGATAGTAACAGTAATAAAATAGCTATAGGTGGACTTATAAATACATCAACATCCACTAAAGCTATTACAATTTTAATCCATTGGAGTAAAAACTGTGACACAACTGAAAAAATGTCTAGATGCATTTATGATTTATTTAATGGTAAAACAGTTGTCATTAATAAAGTAAATGCTTTTTTTATTATGAAAAATGATGAACCAGTATTTTTAGGTACTGATGAAAATGGAATTTATGAATATGTAATTGATTTAGATATAATTTATGAAAGGTAGTGATTAAATGGCTGGTAAAAGTGGAGTAGTACCTGTATATGACTTAACATTTGGAGTTAATACAACTGGTAGAGCTGGTGATGCAGATACTATTGTTAAAGATGCAGAATCATTAAGTGTTAGTATTGATGGAAATATAGAAGAATGGAATCCTATGGATCAAGGTGGATGGACAAGAAGGTTAATGACATCTAAGTCTTTATCAGTATCTATGGGAGGAAAAAGAAATTATGGAGACCCTGGTAATGACTATATAGCAGGGCTTGCTTTTAAAAATGGACAAGATTGTAATAGTGTATTTTCAATCAATTTTCCAGACGGAGCAACTCTTAAATTTGACTGTATAATAAATGTAACTAGCATGGGTGGAGATTCTACTGCCACAGATGCATTAGAATGGGAAGCATTAAGTGATGGTAAACCAATATATACACCTGCATCAGGTTCTAGTGAAAGCTAGAAATAATTATTAAGAGGAGTTAAAATATGTCAAATATAATAGATATATCAACAAAATTAACAAACGAAAAACCAAAAATAAAGATATCAGAAGATAAAGTATATACTGTGAATAATAGTAAAAATACTGTTCTCATAGTAAATCAGAGAATGTCTGAGAATAATTCAAATGAAATTGAGCTTATAGATGATGCTTTGAAACTATTACTTGGAGAAAAGGCATTCAAGGAAATAGATTCAATGCAACTTTCATTTGTAGATTACAAAACCATATTCATAGCAGTTATGGCTGCTATATCAGGAGAAACTTACGAAGAGACAGAAAAGCGATTTCAAAACTCAAAATAAATCTGATGGATTTTATGATTTATATGAAGATTGGGAATTAATAGAATCAAGTTTTGCAAAACAATATGGAATAAGACTCCGAACTGAGATTGATATGTCTTGGTCGGAGTTTTGTTCTTTATTGTCTGGAATTATGCCAGAGACACCTCTTGGTCAAATAGTATCAATTAGATCTGAAAAAGACCCTAAAACATTAAACAGTTTTACTAAAGAACAAAGAAAGATAAGAAATGATTGGATATTAAAACGTAATAAAAAACTTAGAGAAGATAAAAATAATTATTCTTCTTATATAAATAACTTTCAGAATTGGTGCAAGGAAACCTTTAGTTAGAAGGGAGGTGCATAGATGAGTATTAGTGTAGGTACTATAAATTTAGGTTTAAATATAAATCAGGGGACTTTTAATAAACAATTAAGTGGTATAGCAAGTGGAGCTAAATCAACAATTGGAAGTGCTTTTGGTGGATTAGGTAAAATGGTGGGAGTAGCATTAGGTGCAACTGCAATAGCAGCATTTGGAAAATCATGTATTGATTTAGGCTCTGATTTAAATGAAGTGCAGAATGTAGTAGATGTTACATTTGGAAGTATGGCACAGGATATTAATGATTTTGCTAAAACTTCTATAACTCAAATGGGTATGTCAGAAACAGCTGCTAAAAGATATACTGGAACTATGGGAGCGATGCTTAAAAGTTCTGGATTATCAACTAAACAAGCTGCTGATATGTCTAAAACTATAACACAATTATCTGCTGATATGTCTTCATTTTACAATCTTGATGCAGAGGAAGCATTTACGAAAATTAGAAGTGGTATAGCAGGAGAGATAGAACCTTTAAGACAATTAGGTATTAACATGTCAGTTGCTAATTTAGAGGCATATGCAATGTCAAAAGGAATAACTAAAGCATATCAAAATATGAGTCAATCAGAACAAACTTTACTCAGATATAATTATTTACTAAGTGTTACAAAAGATGCACAGGGCGATTTTGTCAGGACTCAAGGAGCCTGGGCAAATCAGACTAGAATACTTTCAGAGCAATTCAATGTTTTAAAAGCTACATTAGGTCAAGCTTTTATTAATATGCTTACACCAGTTGTAAAAATGCTAAATACACTTATACTTAAACTACAAGTTGTAGCACAACAATTTAAAGCTTTCACAGAATCTGTTTTTGGAGATAATGCATCATCTGGTAGTTTTGGCTCTATACCTAAAGATATTGAATCAATTGGAAATAACTCTGATGGTGCAAGTGATTCAATAAATGGTATTGGTGATGCATCAAAAGATGAAGCAAAAAAAATAAAAGGATTAATAAGTGGTTTTGATGAGATAAATACACTAACTAAAAATTCAGATACTGAGGGCTTAGGAGATATGGGAAATGTAACTTCCCCTATTAGCCCTAATATAGATACAGGAAATTTATCAAAAGTAAATCAAGAACTAAATAAAATGTTAGCAGATATGTTTAAGCCATTTCAAGATGCTTGGAGTAAAGAAGGTCAAGCAACTATTGATAGTATGAAATATGCCTTTACAAGTATAAAAGATGTAATAAAATCAATAGGTTCGTCATTTAAAGAAGTATGGACAAATGGTACAGGAACAGAAATATTAACTACTACTCTTCAGATACTTCAAAATATATTTAATGTTATAGGAGACATTAACAATGCTTTTATAATAGCTTGGGAATCTAATAATTTAGGAACTCAATTAATTCAAAGTATATCAGATGCTTTATTGAATGTATTAAGAATTATTAGAGATATAGGAAATTCTTTTATAGAAGTTTGGAATAATGGTACAGGTATTGAATTTTGTACAAATATACTTAATTTACTAAAAACAATATTTGGTATTATAGGAAGTATTGCAGGTGCATTTGATATAGCCTGGAAGAGTAATGAAACAGGAACAATATTAATACAAACTATATTTGATATGCTAAATTCTATTTTAGGGTTAATAAATAATATAGGTCAGACTTTTGTTGAAGTATGGAACAATGGCACAGGGGTAGAAATAAATACACTCATACTTCAAATATTAACAGATATCTTTGGTACTATAAATGAAATTACAGATGCATTTAGTATTGCATGGGAAAGTAATAATATCGGAAAACAAATAATTCAAGGAATATGTGATATTATAACTAATTTGCTTACATTAGTTCACAATACGCAAGAAAGTTGGAGAGAAGCTTGGGAAATTGTAGGTATTCCACTTGCAACAACTTTTTATGAAATTTTAAATGCCATTATAGGTGTAATTGAAAACTTAACAGGAAAGTTAGTAGAAGTTTGGGATAATGGAGGAGAGCATTTATATCTAGGAATTGTAAAACTAGCACAAAAAATCTTTGAACTAGTAGGATATGTTATAACAGATTTCATAGCACCTTTTGCTAATGGTCTGATAGATATACTGGCACCAGCAATTTCTTTTGTTTTAGATGTATTAGGTACTTTTGCTGATTACCTAGCTGATTTTATAGATTGGTTATTAAATGATGGTAAACCAGTTCTAGATACCATAATAATTGTTCTTGGAAGTATGGCAGTTGCTTTTGGAGTTGTAAAGGCTGCATGTACAGTATTTGATACTGTTAAAAAAGGAATAGATATATTTAATGGATTAAAAAATACGATATCAGCAGCTGGTGGAGTCATGAGGTTAATTCCACAAGTTTTAGGAACAATGTTAGGTCCATTTGGTTTAGTTGTTGTTGCAGTAGGAGCACTTATAGCAGCAGGGGTACTTTTATATAAGAATTGGGACACAATAAAAAAGAAAGCTTCAGAAATATTTGGTTATATAAAGGATTTTATAAGTGGCGTATGTAGTAAAATTGGTGGATTTTTTAATTCAATGGGAACTAAAATAAAATCAGTTATAAATAGTATACCAGGTGTGTTTAAAAAAGCATTTAATGGTTTAGCAAATATAGTAAAAGCACCACTTAATGCTGTGATAAAACTATTTAATAGCAGTTTAGGAAGTCTTAAATTTGATATTCCAGATTGGGTTCCTGGTTTTGGAGGTAATTCTTTTGGTATACCTAAAATACCTCTTCTTGCAAAGGGTGGTATCATTGAACAACCAACATTAAGTATGGTTGGAGAAAGAGGAACAGAAGCTGTAGTACCGCTTGAAAATAATACACAAGGACTTGATTTATTAGCAAGTAAAATTATGGAAAGAATGAATGGATTAGGAAGAAATAATAATACAAGTGGAGATTTAACAGTAGAATTAAAAATGGATGGAAATAAAATGGGTGAAGTTGTAATAAAAGCATTTAGACAAATGGAAAGAAAAACAGGTAAAACAATATTAGAATTATAAGGAGTGGTGATATGTTATCTATAAATGGTGTAGACATAATTGCTCCTACAGTTTTTCAAGTAGATTTAACTGATATAGATGGAGAAAGTAATAGAAATGCAAAAGGAGAGATGTGTCGAGATAGAATAGCAACTAAAAGAAAGTTAAGTTGTGAATGGGGTATTTTAGATTCAAGTGAAATATCTATACTTCTAAATCAAGTAAAAGATGTGTTTTTTAGAATAACATATCCAGACCCTGTTTTAGGGCATATAGAGACAAAGACTTTTTATGTAGGAGACAGGTCTATGCCTGTTGCGTTAAAAAAAGATAATAATATATTTTGGCAAAGTTTGAAGATGAATTTTATAGAAAAGTAAGGAGGTATATTCATGGATATAAAAATAAGTGACAGATTACTTTATCAAAAGGCTTTAAATGAGGTTGTAAAACTTCAAAACGATTTAATTATACAAAAAGCTATTAATGATGAAAAAGATACTTATATTATTGAACTACAAGAAAAATTAGCTGAGTTTGAAGAATGTGATAATAATGAAAGAAACTAGTCAAGAATATAAAAAAGCAATATTGGAAAATTCAAGGATTATAAGTTCTAGAATTATAATAAATAATCAAAAATATACTGATGAAGATATAATATCTATAAATATAGAAGAATCTATTTTAAATAATGAAAAGTTTGAACTTGGTGGAGGAATAGCTACATCAGTAAACGTAGAAATAAATAACTATTCTAACAAATTTAAAGACTATAAATTTAAAAATAAATGGTTTGACCTGTATTTTTATATAGAAATAGCAATAAATGAATATCAATCAAGAATAGAAGAAATTTATTTTGGAAAATACTATATATTCGAAACAGAGTTAAGTGGAAAAATAATAAAACTTGAATGTTATGATACCCTTATATTAACTGATAAAGCCTACAAACCAAATATAGGATTTCCAGCAACTGTTTATGATATAGTTGTAGATATAGCGAACATTTTAAATCTAAAATTAAGTGATAAGATAGTAAAACGTAGATTCAATAATAATGACTTACTTATAGAATATAAACCAAATTCAGATGAAGCTACATATAGACAAGTTTTGATGGACTGTGCAGTCATTGCAGGGTCTTTTTTGATTGTTAAATATGGTGAAATAGAATTTTTAGACTTAATAGAAACAGATGTACAAATCACAGGTAATAATTGGTTTGATGTAACTATAGGTAGTGAATCTAATAAAATAAATTTTGTTGATATAAATGGAGTAGTTGCTGGAGACCCTTTTGAAAATGGATTACAATTAAGTATTTTATTACTTGATTACAATAAGGAAAGTGAGATAAGAAAAGTTGCACAAAGCATTTTAAATAAATACAAGAATTTTGTTTATACTGGTTTTAGTATGGATTGGCAGGGTGATTTTGCACTTGATGTAGGTGATAAATTAATTATCTATGATAAAGATGATATACCAAAGACTACATTTATAAGTGATAATAATATAAATTACAATGGTGGTCTTAGTTCTACAGTTAAAGCAAAGATAGATAAAGAGGAAGTTAAAAGTGCATCAAGGACTATACAGAGGCTTGATGGTAATTTGAAAAAACTTGAGAGTGGCTTTATTCAAACAAATGAAAGTATAGAACTCTATGTAAAAGAAATTACAGATAAACAAGAAACTTTAGAATCTAAGTTTGAAATATTGTCTGGTAGTATAGAAGCTATAGTACAAAGTACAGTTGATGAAGCAGTATCAAAGATTGTAATTGACACTGAAAAAATAGTAATGGAAGTAACTAAAAAAATAGATGGTGAGTACATAGTATCAACTATTAACCAATCAGCAGAAAAGATAGAGATGTCTGCAATAAATATTGATTTGGAAGGATATGTTACTTTTAATTCTCTTGAAGATGAGGGAGAAACTAGAATAAATGGTAGCAATATAATAACAGATACTTTATCTGTTGATAAGTTAAAATCAAGTACAGATAATCCAATTATTCATTTATTTGTAAATGAGGAACGAGGTATTGATTGTTCTATTGATGCTACTGCCCAATATGAAGAGGGTATTGGAGATGCACTAAGATATAAGAGAGATTCTGAAAATTATCTATGTATTAGAGAAAATTCTTTCGGACTGTATCAAAGTGGTTATCCAGAATATGAAGTATTTAAATTTAGCAACAATGCAAATTCTTGTTTTATAGATACTGTAAATGGAAAAATATCTTTTGAAAAAGATAAGCTATATTATGAAAATGAAGGTATTAAAAAAAGAATATTGTTGGAGGGTGATGTAACTGAAGATAGTGGAGGAATTATAAAGCCATCAGAAGAAGCAAAGTTTTTTGTTAAAAATGGACAAAAAGTATCAGATGTATTTTCAGAAGGTCTTTTTGCTTTTTTTATAGGGACAATAGAAACAGAACAAGGAACTGTATATAGATTAGAATCACCAGATTTTTATAGATTTACAATACGTACTAAATGTAAATCTATGGAACTATCTGGCTATAAAATAGTAAAACTTATTGCAAATCTAGAGTATTATTCTTCAGATAGTAAAGAAGGTCAGGTAATAAGTGCAAAATTTGGATTAAGTGCAGATAGTGAAGAAAATTATACAACTTCTAAGTATAAGAAAGAACTAGTATTAGATGATATTAAAAAAACTATAGTGAATAGATATAATGTAGTATTGACTTGTCCATTTAATTTATTAAATGGATATATTAATATATGGTTTGATAATAGAAATCTTGAGTTTTTAAGAGTAAAGTTAGATATAATAAATTGGTGGATAGAATAATAAATATTTTAAATAAAAAGGTAGGTGAGTAAAAAATGAGAGATAAAACCTATACCATTGATTTGAATACTAAAATATATTCTGTTCCAATATACAAGCAATTTGACAATTTAATACCTTTTTCAATAAGATTAGTTGAAGATGGCAAAGATATAGATTTGGAGGGATATACAGCATTAGCATTTTTTCAGAATGATAAGGTACTAATCCAAAAGGATTGTGTTATAAATGGTAACATTGTAAAGGCTATTTTAGATAACAATATTCTTGCATTACCTGGATTAATTAAGGTAGAATTTCAATTTAGAAAAAATCAAGAGATAGTAACTACTTTTCAGATGAAAATACAAGTCGAAGAATCATTAGACAAAGATAATGCTATAGAATCAACACCTCAATGGGATTTATTAGGCCAAGCAATCCTTGATATTACAAATTCAATAAATGATATAAATGACACTAAAGATAATTTAATAAAGGATATAAATACTAATATAAGTACCTTAACTAGTAGGATTGATAGTTCTGTAGACTTAATGACTCAAGATATTAATATTGCTAAGGAGAATCTAGTAGACGATATATCAGAGTTAGCTACAAAAGTAGATGAACGTGTAGCACTGGAGATATTTGATGGAAATTATAATAGATTAATTAATAGACCAACTAAAGTATCTGATTTTGAAAATGATGTAGGGTATATAACAAGTTCAGACATAGATAGTTCACAAAATCATGTTCATACAAATAAGGTAGTTTTAGATGGAATTACACAAGATAAAGTGATAAGTTGGGATGCTAAAACAAACTTTGATGGTAATTATGATAGTTTAACAAATAAGCCAACTAAAGTATCTGATTTTGAAAATGATTCAGGATATATAACAAGTTCAGATATAGATACTTCACAGAATCATATTCATGAGAACAAAAAAATACTAGATGAGATTACACAAGAAAAAGTAGATAATTGGAATTCAAAGTCAGAATTTAATGGAGATTATAATAATTTAACTAATAAGCCAGACTTAAGTTCAAATGCAATAACAGGATTAAAATTTTGGACTGGGACACAAGCTGAGTATGATGAAATAATAGATAAAGAGAATACAACTTTATATATAATCAAAGAGGACATAATATTATGATGAAAACTGGAATTCAAAATGTAAATAATGTGTTTCTGGGAAATCAAAACATAAATAAGATTTTATTTGGTACTAATGAAATTTATTCCAATATGATAGGAATAAAACATAATGAAAAATACAATCCTTTTATGACAGCCAATAATAAGCCAGAACCATTTGAAGTCAACGCAAGTCAAAATACATGGGGAACATATAAAGCGTTTACTGAAACTTTAGGAGATGATTTAAACTTAACTGGTTTAAGTAAAAACACAAGTCAATGGGTTCAAATAAAACTAGATAAAGATATAAAGATATGGGCTATTAAAATGCACTTTAGAACAACTATTTCAAATCAAGATACTGCCCAAGTACCTTTTAAATTTAAAGTGTTAGGCTCCAATAATGGTGTAGATTTTATTGAAATATACAATTGCGAAAGTTGTAATCCAGATTTGTTTTGTAAATGGAAGGATGACACTTCTAAGTATGATTTTTCGGATGCTGATTTTATAGAAGTGAGTTGTAACAATAAATATCAGTATTACAGAATTGAATTTTTTAATACACAAAGTATATCAAAAGGAAAAGTAACTAATACAGAAGGAACTGAAGTTAAAATAACACTATTGAATTTATATCAGTTAGAATAGGAGGTCACTATGGAACAACTAGTAACAGAGTTAAGTAGCTTGGGAGCAATAGGTATATTATGTGCCCTTTTATTTAAGAATACTATGCAAGAGAAAAAAGAAGATAGGGATATGTATAAAAAGACTGTAGAAAATTTTATTGAACTATCTACACAACAACAAGAAATAAATAAAAACATACTTGTTGAAATGGGAACCATGAAAACTGATGTAGAAGTAATAAAAGAAGATGTAACAGATATAAAAGTTATGCTACAGAAAGAAGATGTTTAATATGAAAATATAAATGGCATAAAATGTTAATAATTAATTTTACACTCTTTATAAAGAATTAGATTTTATAAATAAATAATAATTATAATTAAAATATATATTCAAAGATAAAATCTAAGATATACTATATAATTTATATACATATAAGGAGACCAAAATGAATCGTGTACAACTTAGTGAATACCTATTTTTTAAATAAATAGTTAATAAATTAGATAAAAAAGTATTATAAGGTATAAGGAGTATAGGAATAGTTCTTTATGCCTTTTTTATGATTAAAAAATAAATGGTGGCAAAACCTAACTTGCCACCATCTTGCCACCGAAAATAAAGAATAGAATAAATTTAAATTAAGCATAATAAAACATAAACAACAAAACTGACATTAATAAATTATTGAAATACCAACACTTGTTAAAAAATAACAACAATAAACAAATAAAATAGATAAATATATCCAATTAAGGTATAATTAAGTTTTATATGATATAGTTATATTTGATAATTGACAATGGTAAAACTTGGAGGGAAAAAATGGATGAAAAAAAAATAGATAATATGAATTATTCATATAGTAACTATTCTAAAAAAACAGGTAAGCCAACTAGAAAAATAAAAAATAATAACCTTACACTTGAAACTAAAGAAGATAAACTTTGTTCTAGTTGCAACAAAGAAAATAATCCTAAAGATAATTACTGTAAATTTTGTGGAAATGAACTTTATGAAATAGTATCATTAAAATCGAGCGAAACAAAACTTGACTTAAAATCTAAAATAAAAGAACTCTCATATCACGCAAATACAAGAGGGATATTTTTAACGACTTTTTCAACTATATTCATATTGCTTGTTATTTCGTTAATATTTAAGGCTATAATTACTATTCAATTTAATGATATCAGTTACATGATAAATCCAGCACATATAATGTTAGCCCTTAATCTAGGTCAAATTAGCGTATCTATGTCTACTATGATGGGTTCTGGATTTATAAGTGCAAATATAGGATTGTTAATATTACTTATAATTCCTGTTTTAGGATTAATTATATCAAATTTAATTTTTATGAGAAAAAGATGTAAGGATTCAAAAACTACATTAGCCAATTCTCTTGGAGTGGGAATTTTCTATGGATTAATTTTAGCTATTTTATGTACTTTTACTAATGTTAAAACTAGCTCACATAGTATGCTAGAGTATGGATATGCTTTAGAGTATAGTTATGAATTTTTTAGTGCACTTTTAAATGGATTTGTATTAGGATTTATATGTACATATATAACTAATTATAGAAAAAGCTATGAAAAAGAAAATATGTATATGTCCCTTTTTTCAAATGCTATTAAAATATTCATATTAGGTTATGTTTTAGTGTTAGCAATACTTTTTATATTAACTATATCTGATAGTAGTTATTTAAATGAATTGAATATGAGTGGATATTCAAGTGGTATCGATTTATTTGCTGTATTGCCACAAATTGCTAGTTACATGTGGGCTTTTGCAAATGGAATTTCGGTAACAATAATAAATTCAACAGTTTCAATGCTTAGCTTAGGCTCATCCTCTTTATTTGGAGATACTAAATTAATGTTTTATGCAATGGGGGCTTTGTCTGCATTAATAATTTTATTAAATGGATATAAATTAAGATTTAAATATGATACAGATAATATTAAACCTGTAATAATATTTAGTATATATTATGCATTTTTAATGGGTATGTTGGCTCTATTTAGTACTTTTATACTTGATAGTAATATTAACTTCTTTAATACAACTAGCTATGGAACAACTCTAGTTATGCAATTTAAATTGTTCTCAACTATTATAATTTCATTTATATACAGTTTTGTGATATCTTTAATAGGATATAAGCTAAACTCAGCTGATTAAATATGATTGGAGGAAACTTCTGTGGAAGAAAATAATAAAAAGACAGTAGATGATAAATTTTCTAAGGTTAAGAAAAGATTTGGTAATGGAAAATTTAAGATTGAATTATATAAAGAAAAATCAAAGATAAATAGAGAAATTGATGATATTCAAGAAAAGAAGAGTAAAATCTTTTTAGAAATGGGAATGTTGACTTATCAAAAAATTAGAGAAAATTCTATTGATGATGAGTGTTTTGATAAATTCTGTGATGAGTTATTAGAACTTGATAAGATAATTTATGAAAAAAATATGGAAATTAATGATATGGAAATTGCAGAAAGCAATGTAACTTGTGAATGTGGCTATATTGGAAATATAAATGACAAATATTGCGCTGAATGTGGTAAAAAATTTGAATTAGATAATGATTGCGATAATTTTATAGTTTGTGGTTATTGTGAAAGTGAAGTAGATTCGGAATCTGAGTTTTGTCCATGTTGTGGTAGAAAAATTATTATGGATTTAGAGTAATATTGGGGAACCTATGTATTGTATACATGGGTTTTTTTATTGAAATCATTTGTATCTATATAGGAATGAAAATAAAAACCAAAAAAATGAAATAAATTTTCTTAAAACTGTGAAATATAAGGAAATACTTGGAATAAATCTATAAAAAAATAGAATTAATAAAAAAATATGAAAAAATATTGCAAAGAAAAAGTTTTCATGTTATTATTAATACATAAATTAAGAAAATAAATTTCAGAAATGAGGTAATCGAAAAAATGCTAGATAAGGTAAAGGGAAGACTAATAGTATCATGCCAAGCTTTAGAAAATGAGCCTCTTCATAGTTCTTTTATAATGGGTAGAATGGCTAAAGCTGCTCAAGAAGGCGGAGCAGTTGGCATTAGAGCTCAAGGAGTTGATGATATTATTGAAATAAAAAAAGTTACTGGACTTCCTGTTATAGGTATTATAAAGAGAAATTACGAAGATTCAGATATATATATAACACCAACTAAAAAAGAAGTAGATGAGCTTTTAGCAACAGGATGTGAGATGATAGCACTGGATGCTACTAATAGAGTTAGACCAAACAATGAAGATTTAAAAGAAATTATAAATTATATAAAAGAAAATAATGTTTTAGTAATGGCTGATATTTCAAATTATGATGAAGCTATTAAGGCGCAAGAATACGGTGTAGACTGCGTTTCAACTACATTATCTGGATACACTCCATATACAGAAATTTTAGATGGTCCAGATTTTGTATTGATGGAAAGATTGGTTAAAGATTTAAAAATACCTGTAATAGCAGAAGGAAAAGTAAATACTCCTCAAGATTTAAAGAAAGTCTTTGAAATTGGAGTTCATTCATCAGTTGTAGGTTCAGCAATAACAAGACCACAATTGATAACAGAAAAATTTGTCAAAGCAATTGAAATTAATTAAAAAATTAATTTATAAATTAAAAATTAATTATATTTAACTATATTTGAAAATTAAAATTGGAGGTAAAGATATGAGAACAACAGATATGAAAGGAATTTATTCAGCATTATTAGTTTCATTTGATAAGGAAGGAAATATAAACGAAAAAGGGTTAAGACAAATAATTAGACATAATATAGATGTTTGTAAAATAGATGGTCTTTATGTAGGAGGAAGTACAGGAGAAAACTTCATGCTTTCAACTGATGAAAAGAAAAAAATATTTGAAATAGCTAAGGACGAAGTAAAAGAAGAAATAAAGTTAATAGCTCAAGTTGGTTCAGTTAATTTAAAAGAAGCTGTAGAGCTTGCTAAATTTACAACTGATTTAGGATATGATGCTATAAGTGCTGTTACACCTTTTTATTATAAATTCGATTTTGAAGAAATAAAACATTATTACAATACAATAATAAATTCTGTAGACAATAGATTAATAATATACTCTATACCATTTTTAACTGGTGTTGATATGAGTTTAGATCAATTTGGAGAATTATTTGAAAATGAAAAAATAATAGGTGTTAAGTTTACAGCAGCAGATTTCTACTTATTAGAAAGAATGAGAAAAACATTCCCAAATAAATTAATATTTGCAGGATTTGATGAAATGATGTTACCAGCTACAGTTTTAGGTGTAGATGGGGCAATTGGTTCTACATTTAATGTAAACGGTATCAGAGCTAGACAAATATTTGAACTAACGAAGAGTGAAAAAATATCAGAAGCACTTGAAGTACAACATGTGACAAATGATTTAATAACAGATATATTAGGAAATGGTCTATATCAAACAATTAAATTACTACTTGAAGAACAAGGCGTTGAAGCTGGATACTGTAGACAACCTATGAAAGAAGCAACTGATGAAATGAAATCAAGAGCGAAAGAAATATACAGAAAGTATTTTTAATAAAAATACTTTTAGTATGGGAGGATTGGTCAAATGGTAGGATTTACTTGGATAGATTTTGCAATACTAGTAGTTTACTTATTGGCAGTTTTATTTGCAGGATTGTTATTTTCAAAGAAGGAAATGAAAGGAAAAGAGTTCTTCAAAGGTGATGGAACTATTCCATGGTGGGTTACATCAGTATCAATATTTGCCACATTATTAAGCCCAATATCATTTTTATCACTAGCAGGTAATTCTTATGGTGGAACATGGATTTTATGGTTTGCACAATTAGGTATGTTTATAGCTATACCTTTAACAATAAAATTCTTCTTACCTTTATACAGTAGATTAGAGATAGATACTGCATATGAATACTTAGAAATGAGATATGAAAGTAAAGGACTTAGAGTACTTGGAGCTTTAATGTTTATAATATACCAAATAGGACGTATGTCTATAATAATGTATCTACCATCAGTAGTTTTAGCAGGTCTTACAGGAATACCTGTAAATGTGTTAATAATAGTTATGGGGGTAATAGCAATAATTTATTCATATACAGGTGGATTAAAAGCTGTTTTATGGACTGACTTTATACAAGGTATGGTACTAATAGTAGGTGTTACAGGTACGCTATTTTATTTAATATCAAGTATAAATGGCGGATTTGGAACAGTGATGGATACTCTTACAAGTGGGCATAAGTTCTTAGCAACAAATGAAGTTATGTTTGATAAAAACATACTATCTACAAGTGCATTTATAATATTTGTTGGAGCTGGTCTTAATACTTTTTCATCATATGTATCAAGTCAAGATATAGTTCAAAGATTTACTACAACAACTGATATAAAACAACTTAACAAAATGACATATGGAAATGGTGTTTTATCAATGGGACTTGCAACAGTATTTTATCTAATTGGAACTTGTTTATTTATATACTATACTCAAAACCCAGATTTAGCACAAACAGTTCAACAAGACCAAGTATTTGCATCATATATAGCTTATGAATTACCAGTAGGTATAACAGGAATACTACTTGCAGCAATATATGCAGCATCTCAGTCAACTTTATCAACAGGGCTTAATTCAGTTGCTACAAGCTGGACTTTAGATATACAAACTATTATAACAAAAGATATGAGTATGGAAAGACAAACTAAGGTTGCACAATATATATCATTAGGAGTAGGTATACTTTCTATAGTTGTTGCAATAATCTTAGCAAATGGAGAAATAAAGTCAGCATATGAATGGTTCAATAGTTTTATGGGGCTAGTTCTAGGAGTTTTAGCAGGAATATTTGTACTTGGTGCGTTTTGTAAAAGAGCAACTAAAATGGGAGCATATATTGGATTTGCAGTATCAGCAATTTTAGTTGTTTATCTAAAATATAGAATGCCAGAAGTAACTTCTTGGGCTTATTCTCTAATAACAATAACTACTTCTGTAGTAGTAGGAACAGTATTTAGTGCAATAGAATCTAAAGTTAAAGCAAAAGTATCTTTACCAAAAGCTGAAACTACAGTTTATTATGAAAAATAATATAGAATTTAAATAAGAAATTATCCTATAGAGTGGCTAGATTAGAGTGATTAGATATATAAATAATCTAGCTACTCTATAAGAATGTATAAAGAACTGTATATGTAAAAAACCTGAAAGTAGAATATACTTAAAATTATATAGGGAGATAGTGATTATGATATTTGGAAGTATAAATCATAGTAAGACATATTCAACATTACACGAAGACTTACTTAAGTGTTTTGAATATGTTAAAGAAAATTCATTGATAGATTACGAAAAAGGGACTCATACAATAGATGGTGATGATATCTTTGTAAATATTGTTGAGTATAAAACTTGTGAAAAAGAAGAAAGATTCTGGGAAGCTCATAAGAAATATATAGATGTACACTTGATGCTAGATGGATGCGAAAGAATAGATTTGAATTTTATAGAAAATTTAGAGCAAAAGACATATGAAGAAGATAGTGACTTTTTGCCTCTTGATGGGAAAAACAATGGCTATGTTGAACTTAGAAAAGGTGATTTCTTAGTATGTTATCCAGAAGATGCACATATGACAGCAATAAAAGTTTCAGAAAAAGAAAATATAAAAAAAGCTATTTTTAAGGTTTTGGTTAGATAATGAAAATTTATATAACTACTAAGGCTGAAAATAGTGATTTAACTTTCAGCGATTAGTGATATTTCGTAAATTTTAGTTAGATTACTATTTTCAGCCTTAGTTTTTTATAAGAAAGTTTAAATAGATATTAAAAGGTTTAGAATTGTATAGAGGAGTTAATTTATGGATAAAATAGATGTATTTTTATTAATAGGACAAAGTAATGCGAGAGGTTTAGGAAATCCAAAAGACAGTGTTATTCCAAATGAGAATTGTTTTGAATACTTAAGTAGCAACGAGATTATAAACATGAGATGTGAATTAGAGACTTCTGAAGGAGATGGTACTATAGCACCTGCATTTTCAAATGAGTGGAATAGACTTACTGGTAATAAAGTTTGTTTTATACACAATGCAAAGGATGGGTCAAGAATAAAAAATTGGAATCATGATAATAACTGGTTTTTAAATGACACTATAGAAAAATTTAATGCAGGGTGTAATACTTTAAGCAAGAATTATAAAATAACAAATAAATATGTTATTTGGATTCAAGGTGAAAGTGATGCAAAGTATGGTAGTGATGTTTTATACTATAAAGAGAGTCTAAAAAAAATTGCATATAGACTAAAGGAAGAATGTATCATTGATAAAATGTTTGTTAGTTTAACTGGTTATTGGCTTGGAGAAGATGAATATTTTGTTAGAACAAGACGAATTGCAGCAGCACAAGAATTTGCTTGTAATGAATGTGACATATTAAGCATAGGAAGCAAAATTGCTATGAAATTTCATGACCAAGGTCTAACTATTGATGATGTACATTATAGTCAAGAAGGTCTTAATATGTTGGGAGAAGATTTATGTAAGAATATTTATAAATATCATATAACTGAGAAAAAAATTATATTAAAGGATACCATAGATTTATCAGAAGCGAGAAAATATATCTGTGAGTTGGAAAAAATAAATAAAAAATTCATGTAATATAAAATTTTAATTAGTAATATTGGTTATAAAAATAATTTGTATGGAGATATGTTATGAAAAATTACGTTTGTATAGATATTGGAGGTACTTCAATAAAATATGGATTTATTAAAGAAAATGGGTTAATAATCGATAAATCAAGTTTAGATACTGAAGCAAAAGAAAAAGGTGGACCAGGAATATTATCCAAAATAAAGAAAATAGTTAAAAAATATATGAAAGAAAACAATATTGATGGGATATGTATATCAACTGCAGGTATGGTTGACCCAAGTGAAGGTAGGATAGTATTTGCGTTAGAAGAATTAATTCCAAACTATAAAGGTATGGAATTAAAGAAAGAGATAGAAAAAGAATTTAATATAAAATGTGAAGTTGAAAATGATGTTAATTGTGCTGGTCTTGGTGAAATGTGGCTTGGAGCAGGTAAGGGAGCAACTTCTTCTATATGTATGACAATAGGTACTGGTATTGGTGGTTGTGTTATAATAAATAATAAGCTTATAAATGGATTTAGTAATAGTGCTGGTGAAGTAGGATATATGAATATGAATGGAAGTACTTTCCAAGAACTAGCATCAACTAGTAGTTTGGTAAAAAAATTAGCAAAAATAAAAAATATGGATGAAAATGACCTAAATGGGAAAATAATTTTTGATTTAGCAAAGAATAATGACGAAGATTGTTTAAAAGAATTGGATAATATGATAAAATCATTAGCAATTGGTATTGCAAATATATGTTATGTAATAAATCCTGAAGTTGTAATTTTAGGTGGTGGAATAATGGCACAAGAAGAATTTCTAAAACCTAAAATAGATAGAGCATTAAAGGAGATTCTTATAGAAAGAGTTTATAAAAATACTAATGTAGAATTTGCAAAGAGACAAAATGATGCAGGTATGCTTGGGGCATTGTATAATTTTTTAAACAAAATATAGAGAATAGAAGGTTTTTTAATGAGTATTTTAGAACAATTGGAATCACCAACTTTTAAAGTTACAAAGTCAGATAAATTATTGATAGCTTATATAAAGGAAAATATAGAGGATGTATTTTATAAACCAATATCACAAATTGCTAAAGAGAGTAATATTGGTGAAGCAACTATAACTAGATTTGTTAAAAAAATGAAGTTTAATGGGTTGCAAGACTTTAAAGTTACTTTAGCGCAAGAAATATCAAGTAGTAATAAAAAAAATATTATAAATAAGAATATACAAAATGATGAGCCAGCTTTAGATACAGCCAAGAAACTTTTAAACTCAAATATAACTACTTTAGAGAATACTGTTGAGATAATCAATAGTGTAGATGTTCATGACTGTGCAAGACTTATAATAAATGCTAAAAAGGTTTACTTTATTGGTATTGGATATTCAGGTATAATAGCACAAGATTCAAACTATAAGTTTATGAGAATTGGGCTTAATTGTGTAAGTTTTGATAGTAGTCATACTATGATAATGATGTCTTCTATAATGGAAGAAGGAGATTTAATAGTTGCAATTTCTCATTCTGGGGAAACTGAAGAAATTATAAAAACTGTAAAACTTGCGAGAGCTAATAATGCTAAAATTATATCTATTACTGAAAATAAAAATTCTGAATTAAAGGATATTTCAGATGTGCACTTATCTTATGTATCTGGGGAAACTGTATTGGAAACTGGTTCAATATCCTCTAAATTGGCACAATTTTTTATTATTGATTTAGTATATACACAGGTAGTAAAAGAGCTTTCAAATGAAGCTATTGAAAGAAAAATCAAGACTACAAATGCTATAAAACTGTTTAAAAATGAATAAAATCAGATATTTGTAATACTTTATGTGGTTTTCTTAAAAATTTAGTAATGGGGAGATTTTACATGTCTAAATTAAAAGACTATGATATTGACAAAGTAATACTTTTTAATAATTTATGTAGTGAAACTAAGAATCAACTTAAGGAAAAAGCTAAACTAAAAAGATTACAAAGAAAAGAAATTTTATTTTATGAAAAAGAACAATTGGACAGAGTATACGTACTTTTAGATGGAAAAGTATCTATTTTTAAGATAAGCGAAAATGGTGAGAGAAAGGTGATTTTTATATTAAATAATGGAGAAATTATAAATGACATTACCTTTGATTTTACGAAGAATTCTGCTGTTGGATGTGAGGCATTTGAAAATTCAATTGTGTCTTATTATAGCATTGAAGAATTTACAGAAATTATGAAAAATGATTTTCAGCTTACAAAAGATATTATTTCTTATATGGAGAGAAGGACAAGACGTTTATATAGACAGTTAAAAAATTCAATATCTATAAAAGTAGATAAGAAATTAGCAGCAAAATTGTATAGATTAAGTAAAGAGTTTGGAATTTATTGTGGAGAATGGACCTTATTAAATGTAAATCTTACAGTTACATATTTAGCTGATATGCTTGGCTGTAAAAGAGAGACAGTTTCTAGAATGATAAAAGTATTGCAAAAAGAAGAACTTATAAAGATTGATAATAAAGGTTTTTATGTAAAAGAAGCCGAACTATCAAAATACTTTAAAAATAATTAATTATAATTAAATAAAGATATTATTAAGAGAATCTATCCATAGATTCTTTTTTATTTATCTAAAATGATAATATTTGCCTTAAGTTTATTGAAACAGCTTAATTCTGATAGTATAATTAATTTAATATGAACAGTAAATATACAGATGTTGACACAGCTTCTATACTCAGAAAGGGATGTATCAAAATGAAAAATAAAAAATTCATAGGTTATGCTTTAGGTTTGATTTTTATATGTGTATTTGTGATGTTTTCTCTTTGGGATTTTACCTATAATGTTAATTCATTAGTAGAAAAAAGTAAAAAGATGCATTTAGAAGAGTTGTCATTGCAAAGTTCAAATACTATAAATGTTAAGCTTAACTCACTAACAAAGTTTATAAATAGTATTTCTAAAATTATTTCAGAGTCAGAGGGTATGAAGAAAGAAGATATAATGAAATTGCTAAATGATGTATCAAAGGAATCTGATTTTGAAAAAATCTATATTGCATATCCAGATGGTACAGCCTATACAGGTGATGGAAAGGTCTATAATATATCACAACATAGCTATTTTAAGAAAGCAATGAAAGGGGAAAGCAATATTTCAGAAATCATAAAATCATCTGTTAACAATGAAAATAGTTTTATAGTAGCGTCTCCTATGTACAAAAATGGTAAAGTGATAGGTGTTCTGTATGGTTCTTATTATACAAGTAAATTAAGTGAATTTATAGATGTGACTAGTTTTAATGGAGAAGGAAGTACATATATATTTGAAAAATCAGGAAATCTTGTCTTAAAATCTACTCCAGGAGAAACTGATGACACCATAAATAATGTTAGCGATTTTTTTGATTTTATTTATGTTAGAGAAGATTACAGTTATAAAAACTTTATTGAAGATATATCAAATAAGAAAAGTGGATTTTTAGAATATAAATTCAAAGGAAAAGAGGAATATGCCACGTATACTCCAGTTGGTATAAATGATTGGTATGTATTGTCTTTTATTCCAAAGACTTTGATAGTGAAAGAGATTTCTAAGATAAACAAACTTGCAATTATATTAACAACTAAAAACTTCATAGCACTTTCAATTTTGATTTTAATTGTATTTTATAAAGAGAAAAAATCCAAAGAAAAGCTTGTAAAAGCAAATCTAGAGATATCTTCACTCACTAACAATATACCAGGAGGTGTTTTTAAATGTAGTGTAGGTGAAAAATATGAATTTGTGTTTTTAAGTGATGGATTTATTAACCTGTTTGAATATACTAAAGAAGAGATAAAATCCATGTTTAATAATAATTTTTATGATGTAATTTATAAAGATGATGTAGATAGAGTGAAAAATGAATTTGCACTTCAAATATTAGAATCAAAAGTAGTTGAAATAGAGTATCGAATGATTACTAAGAGTGGGAATTTTGTGTGGGTTGTAAATAAGTGTGAGCTTATAAAAGATTCTGATGGAAAAGAGTATTTCTACTGTGTGTTGGTTGATATAACAGATTTAAAAAAAGTAGAAGAAGAACTTAAGATTAATGAAGAAAGGCTTAGAATAGCCTTATCCAAGACTTCTAACATAGTATTTGACTATTATATGCATACAAAATCTATACATGTCTCTAGTGATGTCTCTTTAATATATGGATTACAAAAAAATATTGAAAATGGCATAGAATATTTTATAGATTCTGGGATAATACATCCTGACTTTGTTGATGTGTTTAAAGAATCTTTTAATAAAATGGAAAAAGGTGAAGAAAGTGTAGTATCTGTAATAAAAACAAGACTAGTCAATGGAAAATATATATGGAATAGAATGACTCTAACGAATCTATTTAATGGAGCAGAAATTCCAATTAGAGCGATAGGTCTACTAGAAGACATAAATGAGCAAAAAAAAGCTGAAATGCAATATAATCAAGAAGAGCAATATAGAAAAGCTATGTTGTCTGAAGCAATTGCTATATATGAAATTAATTTTTCTCAAGATAAATTTATATCAAGTAATATAAAGCCTGATAACAATTTAGGCTTAAGACCTGCTGGAAAATATTCTGAAGTAATGGAGGCTATTGTTGACGATATAGTTTTTATTTCAGATAGGGAAAACTTTAAAAAAGTATTTTATTATGAAAATGTCTTAGATTCATATAATAAGGGAGTAAATGAGTTAAAGTTAGAGTATCGAAGATATGACATTAATGGTAAGATTTTATGGGAACTTTGTACAATGCATTTACTTAAAGACCCCCAAAGCAATCAACTTAAAGGATTTGCGTACATTAAAGATATAGACAAACAGAAAAAAGAAGAGATTGAGCTTAAATTTAAAGCTGAACGTGATATATTAACAGGAATTTATAATAAAGGTACAACTGAAACTCTAATAAAGAGATTTTTGAGTTTAGACAGAGTTAAAGAAAGTAGTCATGCATTTTTTATTATTGATTTAGACGATTTCAAAGCTATTAACGATAATTTAGGGCATGTCTTTGGTGATAAAGTATTAGTTGAAGTATCAAAAAAATTAACTTCTATTTTTAGAGAGGATGATATAATTGGACGTATTGGTGGAGATGAGTTTGTAGTTTTCATAAAAAATATGAAGAATATAAAATTTATTGAAAACAAAGCGATTGAGCTATGTAATGCATTTAGAAATTATTATACTGGAGAAAATAAGTCATATAAAGTTTCTTGTAGTATTGGAATATCTATTATGCCAAATCATGGAACAACTTTTATTGAATTATATGAAAAAGCAGATAAAGCTCTTTATCATTCAAAAAATCAAGGAAAAGATAGATTTATTATATTTAATGACTCTATTTAAAGTTTAAATGCAAATGGAGGGCTTAAATTTTTAATATAAAGAATATTAAGTTGAATAAGAATATTTTAACTATCTTGATATGATTTAGTTATAAATGGAGGCATATTATGAATGGAAAATATAGATTTACTATTACTATGGTTATTTTTTTACTTATATTAAATACATCATTTGTTTTAGCCACTTCTGAGAAAGAAAAAGTAAGGGTTGGATATTGGCCTAGTTATGGAATTTCTGTTACAAAAGATGGTCAGTTATATGGATATACATATGATTATATGAATGAAATCGCTAAAATAAATAATTGGAAATTAGAATATATACCTTGTGGATGGAGTCAAGGTCTAGAAATGCTTAAAGAGGGAAAAATTGATATATTTGGAGCATTGCAAAAGGATGAAGAACGTGAAGAATACTATGATTATACAAATTTAAATTTTGGATATGAATATGGAGCATTGTATGTGAACTCCAAAAACAATACAATATCTTATAATAATCTAAAAGAGATTGATGGAAAAGTAGTAGGTACAGTTTCAGATAATCATTTTAAAAGTGTATTTGATGAATACTGTAAAAAAAATAAAATATCTGTAAAATATAAGTACATAGAAGGTGCAGAAGAACTTCAAAAGGAACTTGAAAAAGGAACCATTGATATGATACTTACAGGAAGCATTAGAGATATACCAAATACAAAGGTAGTATTACGTTTTTCATCAGAGCCTATCTATTATGCAACAACTAAGGGAAACAAAAAAATACTAGATGGTTTGAATTATGCATTAAATGAGATTAAGCGAGAAGATATATATTATGATGGTAATTTATTTAATAAACATTATAAGAGTACTGCAATAGCTACAGAAGTATTTACTTTGGAGGAAAAAGAATATATAAAGAAACATCCTGTAATAAAAGTTGTATCAGGTCCTGATACGTCACCACTATCTTTTTATGATAAAAATACAAATTCCTACAAAGGTATATCAATAGATATATTAAAATCAATTTCAAATAACTCAGGTTTAAAGTTTGAGTATATAAAGGTAGATAATTTTTCAAAGGGTTTAAAAATGGTTGAAAATGGTGAGGTAGATATTTGTGCAAATATGTTTATGTCACGGAGTACTGAGTTAGAGCATAATATTATATTTACTGATGGCTACCTTGAAACTACCATGTTAGGTTTGGCAAAAAATGATATTAGAATGGATGAAAAAACTAAGGTAGCAATGATTAAATGGACAGGGATAGAATCATTCGTAAAAGAATATTATCCAAATCAAGAAGTAAGTTTTTATCCAAATGCTAGTAAATGTATTGAAGCTGTCAAGAAAGAAGAAAGTGATGTATTTATAGGAAGCAACTATATCCTAAATAATATAATTAATACTGAAGAATCTGATGGGCTTATGTTTATGCCAATAAAAAATCAAGTCGTGGATATTGGAATAGGGGTTTCTGAAAAAGCAAATCCTGCATTATTGTCAATACTCAATAAATCCATCAATAGAGTTACAGAAGAAGAGGTTGCAATTGCAGTTACAGGCAGTACGAAGTACTTAGAGCATACAGTTACTCTATTAGATTTTATACAGCATAATATTATGGCATTTATTTTGATAATATTATTTATTATATTTATAGTTTTTGGAATATTTATTGTAAATTATAAGGTACAAATGAATAAATTAAAAAAGATAGCATATGTTGATGAAGTAACAGGTATAAGAAGTCTATTGAAATTTAAAATTGATGCTAATAAGCTTTTTGAAAAATATGGAACGTATAACTTTGTTATATATTATATTAACATAGATAAATTTAAATATATAAATGATATGTTTGGTTTTGAATTTGGAGACAATATTTTAAAATATATAGCAAGAAAAATAGGTGAAAGTATTTTTAAGGATGAAATATATGCAAGATTATCAGACGATAGATTTATTGTAATGACTAAAAAAAGTAATATAGAAAATTTAAGAAAAAGAGCAAATGATTTTTTTGAGATTGTGAATAGTGATAAAGAAAATACATTTAAAATAGATATAATACTTAAATGTGGAGCGTATTTAATTGATAAAGATGATGTAAATATTGATGTAATGATTGATAGAGCTAAGATAGCTTGTCAAACAATAGAAACCAATTATAAGAGTAAAGTTGCTTTTTATGATGATAAAATAAGGCTTTCTATACTTCGTGAAAAAGAAATTGAAAATAATATGGATAATGCACTTTTAAATAAAGAGTTTGTAGTTTATTTGCAACCTAAAATTAACCTTATAACAGATGAGATTGTAGGTTCAGAGGCTCTTGTTCGTTGGATTCATCCAATTAAGGGAACTATATCGCCTAATGATTTTATTCCACTATTTGAGAAAAATGGATTTATAGAAAAACTTGATTTGTATGTTTGGGATAATGTCTTTAGTACAATGTCAAAATGGATAAAAAATGGAATAAAGCCACCACCAATTTCTATAAATGTATCAAGAATTCATTTAAATAATAGAAATATAGTAACTAGTTTAAAATCTTTAATAAATAAGCATAATATACCAGCGCATCTAATAGAACTTGAGTTAACAGAAAGTTTATTTTTGTCAAATATAAGCATGCTTTTAGATATTTTAAATGATTTGCATGATATTGGATTTATTGTATCTATGGATGATTTTGGAAGTGGATATTCTTCACTTAGTCTTTTAAAAAAATTACCAATTGATGTATTGAAGATTGATAGAGAATTTTTAAATGAGACAATTACATCTACACGTGGAGAAAAAGTTATAAAGAATATAATTACATTAGGTAAGGATTTAGATATGCTAATTGTAGCTGAAGGAATAGAAACTGAAGGTCAATTAAATTTATTAAAAAATGCAGGCTGTGATATTGGACAAGGATTTTACTTTGCAAGACCTATGGATATAGAATCATTTGAAAAGCTTGTATTTAAAAGAACAGATTTTTAATTTAAAGTTATAAATAATAAAGAAATATTACTAGAGTTTAATAAACTCTAGTAATATTTTTTTTATTATTTTTAAAACTGTGATAATTATCACAGAAGTATCTAAAATAAAGTGTTAAGATTTAAACAAGATAATAAGTAAGCAAAACTAAAATATAAGAAAGGTGATAAAAATGAAATTAAAATTAGATTCATCCAAATTCAATGAAGGTCTGAATTTCCTAAAAAAAGACTACAAAATATTTGCACCAGTCATAATGCCATTTAAAGGTACTTTTTCAGATACGGACATGATAAGATACAAGGAAGTAAATACTTTTGAAGAAATAGAATTTGCTCAAAAATCAAACTTTTCACCAAAAGAAGTAGTGCTTCCTATTAATCAAGTCTTATTTTACTTTACTGAAAAAGAATTTAAGGAAAGCGATTTAGACAATAAAAAGATTTTAATTTTTCTAAGAGCTTGTGACATAAATGGAATAAAGAGACTCGATGAAATATATTTAAATAATGGAGAAGAAAAAGATTATTTTTATAAACATATTAGAGAAAAAATAAAATTTGCACTTGTAGGATGTAAAGAGAGTTTTAGAAATTGTTTTTGTGTAAGTATGGATTCTAATAAAACTGATAACTATTCACTTGGATTGAATATAGAAGGAGAAACATTGTACTTAGACATAAAAGACAATGAATTTGAAGTATTTAATGGAGAGCCATCAGAATTTGATGTTAGTCATGTAACAGAAAATTTAATTTCTATAGATATACCAGAAAATATTGATTCTAATGAGATAATAGGAAATCCAATATGGGATGAATATGACACAAGATGTATTGGATGTGGAAGATGTAATTTTGTATGTCCAACATGCTCATGCTTTACAATGCAGGATATTTTTTATAAGGAAAATGAAAATGTAGGTGAAAGAAGAAGAGTTTGGGCTTCATGTCAAGTAGATGGATATACAGACATAGCAGGTGGAAATTCTTTCAGAAAAAAACAAGGAGAAAGAATGAGATTTAAAACTATGCATAAAATAAATGATTTCAAAAAAAGATTTGGATATAACATGTGTGTTGGATGTGGAAGATGTGATGATGCATGTCCACAATATATATCATTTTCAAAATGTATAGAAAAAATAAATGATTTAGTAACTAGTAAGGAGGAGATATAAATGAACTCATATATACCAGTAAGTGCAAAAATACTAGACATAGTTAAACATACTGATAAAGAATGGACATTCAAAGTGAATTGTGATACAAAAGGGGTTCTGCCTGGAAAATTCTATGAAATATCTATACCTAAATATGGTGAAAGTCCAATATCAGTATCAGGATATGGAGAAGATTATATTGATTTTACAATAAGAAATGTAGGTAAAGTTACTAGTGAATTATTCAATTACAAAGAAGGAGATTCGTTTTTTATAAGAGGACCTTATGGAAATGGATTTGATGTATCTTTATATGAAGGAAGAGAAATCGTAGTAGTAGCAGGAGGAAGTGCATTAGCTCCTGTAAGAGGAATAGTTGAATATTTTTATAATAATAAAGATAAGTGTGAAAAGTTTAAATTAATAGTTGGATTTAAATCACCAAAAGATGTTCTATTTGCAGAGGACTTAAAAAGATGGAGTGAAAAATTGGATATTTTAGTTACTGTGGATGGAGCTGATGAGGGTTATAGTGGAAATGTAGGATTAGTAACAAAATATATTCCAGATTTAGATATAAAAGATATAAATAATACTTCTGCAATTGTAGTTGGACCTCCAATGATGATGAAATTTACAGTAGGAGAGTTTTTAAAAAGAGATTTAGACGAAAAAAATATTTGGGTTTCTTATGAAAGAAAAATGTGTTGTGGAATAGGAAAATGTGGACACTGTAAGATGGATGATACTTATATATGTTTAGATGGACCAGTATTTGATTATTCATATGCTAAAAATCTTATTGATTAGGGGGTGGAGTTTGTGATAAGAGATTTAAATACTAAAAAAGTAATGAAAAATGCTTATAGAATTACAAAAACAAAATATAAAACTTCTTTAAGAGTTAGAGTGCCAGGAGGTCTTATTGACCCTGAAAGTTTAATCACAGTTTCTAGGATTGCAAATGAATATGGTAATGGTCAGATACACATAACTACAAGACAGGGATTTGAAATCTTAGGAATAGATATGGAAGATATGGAAGAAATAAATAATATCATACAACCTGTTATTGAAAAGATGAATATAAATCAAAGTGAGAAAAATGCAGGTTATCCAGCAGCAGGTACGAGAAACATAGCTGCATGTATAGGTAATAAAGTCTGTCCAAAAGCGCAGTATAATACAACTGAATTTGCAAAAAAAATAGAAAAAGCAATTTTTCCAAATGACTTACATTTTAAAGTGGCATTGACTGGATGTCCGAATGACTGTATAAAAGCTAGAATGAATGACTTTGGAATTATAGGAATGACCTTACCACTATATGAAAAAGATAGATGTGTGAATTGTGGAGCGTGTGTAAAAAAATGCTCAAAACTATCTGTTGGAGCATTAAAAACAGAAAATAATAAAGTAGTAAGAGATGGAGATAAATGCATAGGTTGTGGAGAATGTGTACTAAATTGCCCAACAAATGCATGGACTAGAGATGAAAAAAAATACTATAGATTAGCTATAATGGGTAGAACAGGTAAGAAAAATCCAAGACTAGCAGAAGATTTTCTTTTATGGGCAGATGAAGACAACATAATAAAAATAATACTTAATACTTACAAATATGTAGAGCAATATATAGATAAAGATGCACCAGGAGGGAAAGAGCATATAGGATATATAATTGACAGGACTGGATTCATGGAATTTAAAAAATGGGCACTTGAAGGTGTACAATTTGAAGAAATAACTAAAGTACATGAAAATATATACTGGAGTGGTGTTAAATATCTATAAGTAATAAAAAAATATATTTAAATAAATTATAAATTTAATAGAAGGAAGAGGGAATTATGCATAAAGAAACTTTGGATAAATTAACTAACGCAGCTATAAATAAAATAAATTTATTAAATACAAGTAAGATAAAATATTTAGTGTCTTCTGCTTTTGCAGGACTTTATGTAGGTATCGGTATACTTTTGATATTTACTATTGGAGGGATTTTGACAGATGCAGGTTCTCCTATGACAAAGATAATGATGGGGTTATCGTTTGCAGTAGCACTTAGTTTAGTTGTAATGACAGGAACAGAGCTGTTTACTGGAAATAATATGGTAATGTCTGTAGGTATGCTAAATAAAGGGGTAAGTATAAAAGATACTTCTAAAATATGGATATACAGTTGGGTAGGAAATTTAATAGGAGCTTTAATTTTAGGTATAATGTTTGTAGGAACTGGTTTAGTAGATAAAGGTCCTGTAGCAGAATTTTTTGCAAACACAGCAGCAGCCAAGGCATCTATGCCATTTATGTCTCTTTTCTTTAGAGGAGTTTTGTGTAATATCTTAGTTTGTGTCTCAGTTTTATGTTCATTTAGAACTAACAATGATAGTGCAAAAATAATTATGATATTCCTATGTTTATTTGCTTTCATAACAACAGGGTTTGAACATAGTGTAGCGAATATGACAATCTATAGTGTTTCATTATTTTCTCCAACAATTCAAACAGTTAGTATTGGAGGAGCTATTTATAATTTAGTAGCAGTAACACTTGGAAACATTGTTGGAGGAGCTTTATTTATGGGACTTGGTACTTACATACTAGGTAAAGAAAAAATTAAACAAGTTTGCTAGATAAATCTTACAACGTCCTCAATAAGTACAAATATTGTATTATTGAGAGCGTTGTTTTTAATTTTAAAAAAATATTTGAAAGAAAAAACGTATGCTGGCATATGAATATATATGTTATATATGATTATAAAGTTCGTTAATATATGAATTAAAATTAGAATTATAAATAGAAAAATTAGAATCCTCACGTAGAAAAGACGATTTTGAATACGATAATAAGTGTGATAAAATTGACTTTGTTGAAATTTTTAAGGAGGTATTTGATGACAAAAAAATTAATAATATCAAAAACTAAATTGTTTATTTTTATAATAGCATTTATATCTGCATTTATAGCTTTATTTGGAAGTAAAAATACACTTATAGGTGTGGCTATAGTAACAGCTATGCTAATGCTTTTGGAAAGGGATTTAACTATTTCTCCAATTAAAAATTTACTGAAATACTTGATAATAAACGTAACATTAGGAGTATTATCGTTTTTTGCAGTACAAAATATGTATTTAGGAATTTTATTAAATTTTATAGCATTATTTATAATAGGATATTTATTTAGTTATGACTTGAAAAGGGCTGTATATGTACCTTTTGGTCTTATGTATATATTTATGATAAGTATACCTGTAGGATTAAGCGAATTTCCTATAAGATTATCGGCTTTAGCTAGTGGTTCACTTGTCATAATGATTGCTCAATTTGTTATGAATAGAAATAGAATGAAAAAAATTGGTGACAAAGAATTAATATCTATATGTGATGAGTTGTTGGAAAAAATAAATCTTTTAAAAAATATTATTAACAGTGATAATTCTGTAAATAAGTCTAATATGAGAAAAATAGATAGTTGTAATTACACAATAAATTCTATATCAAAAGGTCTTAAAATGGTTATATTTGATAATAGAAAAGATGATTTTTTTATTAGTATTAAAGGAATGGATATAATAAATATCTTATTTTCATTAGAAAGAATAAGTTTAATCTTAGATAGATATAAAATAGATACTAAGGAATTTGAGGATGAAGACATAAAAAATATGCTAAAAGAAAGTAGTACAAATAGTAAAGAAGATGTTTTAGTTGTAGTATCTCAAGAAGTAAATTATATCAAGATGTGCTTAGAAAATAAAGATAAGATAACTGATAAAGAAATACTTGGGTTTAGAGACTATGTTGTCGCTCAAGATACTAAAAATATAAATTTGAAAGAAATTTATAGTGTTTTAGAAAATCTATATGAATTTTTATTAGAGTACAAAAAGGTAAAATCAAAAGAGGAAAAAAGAGTTGAAAGAAAAATAAAGATACCACATGAATTTAAAAGAATATCAATATATAAACAACATTTTAATTTAAAATCTATAAGATTTTCTTATGCAATAAAAATCGCTTTGGCTGCAGCAATCTCAGGTTTTATTATGGACTATTTTCACTTAAAAGATGGAAGATGGATAATGTTAACTGTGTTTTCATTAACACAACCTTATGCAGAGAACTGTTTGCAGAAATCCAGAAAAAGAATAGAAGGTACACTAGTAGGAGCGGTAATATTTATTGTTTCATTTTCAATAATAAAAGATAATACATTAAGGTCATTAATAGTACTTTTAGCAGGATACATAAACTCATATGTAGTTGATTATAGAAAACTGATAGTGTGTGTAACTGTTTCAGCCCTTGGTTCCGCAGCAGTTATGGGAGACCCTAATGTTTTAACTATGAGTAGAATTTCATATGTAGTATTAGGTGCAATTATTGCATTAATAATAAATAAATTTGTTTTACCATATGATGCAAAAATGGGGTATCAGCATGTTATAGATGTGTATAAAGGTATAGTTAAAAATATAATTAATGAAGTTAATAAATCTATTGAAAATTCAACCAATGTTCATTATATAAAGAATCTATTATTAGTGCCATCACTTATTGAAGATAGACTTATGCTGATAAATACTATATACAAAGATGAACATCAAGATGATTTCTTAGAAAATCAACAATTACTAATAAGTAATATGTACAATTTATATATAAATGTCAAAAAGAATAATATTAGAGATGAAGATATAGAAAGAATATTGAGAGATACTAGTTATATTTCAAATTATGATGCTGATAAATATGATGAAGGAAGAAGTGTAATTTTAGATAGTATTGAAAGTACAGTAAGTTTAGGCGATAAAATAATTTGTCTAAATTTACTTCAAACCTTAAATGGTGTAAAAGAAATGTATAGAATAAGTAATATCAGTAAAATGTTAGTGCAAGAAGTTGCATAGTTTTCTAATCTAATTAAATTATATAAAAAGTCATAGCTTTAAAATAAAGTATATGACTTTTTCTTTTATACAATGTTAACAGAAAATAGTATATTAAAAACAAAAACCATATATTTATGAATTTTGTGTGAAAAAGGTTAAAATATTGATTTTTTTCATTGGTTGAAAAAACAATTTACTTAGGATAAACTATAATAGTATTCAAATATTATGGGGGTTAGATTTATGAGTAAAGATGTAAAGGTAAAGCGCAATAAGAAATATGATACATTTAGTATAACTATGGAACTTGAAAGACCTTTACTTTATGATGAGGTTGAAAACGAAGATGATAAAAATGATAATAGAAAATTTAATATAAAAAAGAAAATATTCATGGGAATAGGTATACTGTTTGTATTGATTCTGCTTAGTTTTTTCATATGGATAAACAAAACATATGAACCTCAAAAACTAGCAAAAGAAGCATTAGTTAGCAATAGTAAAGTTGAGGTAACCATAAATGAAAATATTTCATTTACACCGAAGGGTAGAAAAGTTTCTAAAGGTCTAATTTTTTATCCAGGAGCTAAAGTAGAAATTGAATCATATGCACCACTTGCAAGAAAAATAGCAGAAAGTGGATATGAAGTGGTAATTGCAAAAATGCCACTTAATCTAGCTATACTTGGAACTAATAAAGCACAGAAAATTATGGATTCTTACAATAATATAGAACATTGGGTAATAGGAGGTCACTCATTGGGTGGAGTTGTTGCATCTAATTTTGCACGTGACAATAAATTAATTGATGGAGTTGTGTTTTTATCTTCTTATCCAATGGGCAATGAACTAAAACAGCTAGGTAAAAAGGTTATATCTATATGGGGAAGTAAAGATGGAGTAGTTAATTTTAAAAATCTTATAGAAGCAAAAGAAAAACTTCCTGATGATACAACTTATGTTGAAATTGAAGGGGGAAATCATGCACAATTTGGAGATTATGGAAAACAAAAGGGAGACAATGATGCTATTATAAGTCAAGAAAAACAGCTTAAGATTACTGCAAATAGTATTATTAAATTTTTAAATAATATATCTTAAACAAAAGCTTGAAGTTTATAATATATATAAAGTATTATTTTAAGTAAATATTATTAATATAATAAAATTAAGAGTTGATTAAAAGGGGGATTTTAATATGGAATATGATATGCCACTTTATAGACCGCCAAGTGAGGCTTATAGTCTTATAATACAAGTTACACTAGGATGTTCTCATAATAAATGTACATTTTGTAGTATGTACAAATCAAAGAAATTTAAAATAAAACCATTAGAAGTAATAAAAAATGAAATTGATATATTTAGAAGACATTATAAAAATGTAGACAGAATATTTTTAGCAGATGGAGACGCATTGATAATACCAATGGAAAAACTAAGAGATATAATATTGTATATAAAAGAAGTTTTTCCAGAGTGTGAAAGAATTACTCTATATGGCTCTCCTAAATCTATAGAGAAAAAAACTGATGATGAACTTAAAGAGTTAAAAAAACTTGGTGTTAAGATGATTTATCTAGGGCTTGAGAGTGGAAATGATGAGGTATTAGAAGATATTAAAAAGGGATTTAATAGTGAACAACTTATAAAAGTTGGTAGAAAAGTTAAGCAAAATGGTATTAAATTATCAGCTACTGTAATAGCAGGTCTTGGAGGAACTAAAAAAACGAATCAACATGGAGTTGATACAGGAAAAATGCTAGGAGCAATTTCACCAGATTATGTAGGTGTATTGAGTTTAATGGTAGAACCTAATACTGAACTTTACGATTTACTTCAATCAGGTGAATTTACAGTATTGGAAGATAAAGCTGTGCTACAAGAAATTAAAGAAATGATAAAAAATATAGATACCAATGAAAAAGTCGTATTTAGAAGTAATCATGCCTCAAATTATGTTAACTTAAAAGGAATATTACCTGAGGATAAACAACGTCTAATTGATGAGATAGATTATTATCTAAGTAACTTAAAATTAAAAAGAGAAGAGTATAGAAGACTGTAAAATTTAGCTATTCTTAATATATATGTGTAGATGTAAAATATTAAAATTATCTAGAGTTTAAGTAATCATGCTACATTAATAGTGTATCACTATTAATGTAGCATGATTTTTTTTGTTAAGAAACATAATCATAAAATTATAGAAAAAATCTATCAATAATGATGAAAATATGCACTGGTTTAATAGATTTCTACGCATTATAATAGAGACATAAATTTAAAACACAAAAACTATAAACATAAAAACGTGTGGAGGAATAGAAATGAAAATATATCAAAATATCTTTGAACCATTAACTATAAAAAGGATGAATGTAAAAAATAGAATAGTTATGCCACCAATGGGAACAAACTTTGGTGGAGAAAGTGGAGAATTTAAAGATGAACACATTAAATATTATGAACAAAGAGCTAAAGGTGGAACTGGACTTATAATTGTAGAAAATGCTTGTGTAGATTTTCCTTTAGGTTCTAATGGAACTACACAAATAAGAATAGACCATGACAGATACATACCTGCTTTATATAAGTTAACTGAGAGTCTACATAAACATGGTGCATGTGTAGCTATACAAATTAATCATTCAGGTGCTTCAGCTATGCCAGATAGAATAAATGGATTAACTCCAGTATCTTCTTCGAACATACCCTCAAAAAATGGAGGAACAATACCAAGAGAATTAAAGAAAGCAGAAATACTAGATATAGCTAAAAAATATGGAAAGGCAGCAAAAAGAGCTCAAATAGCTGGTTTTGATGCTATAGAGATACACGCTGGACACTCATATCTAATAAGTCAATTTTTATCCCCAATTTACAATAAGCGTACAGATGAATTTGGTGGAAGTCTTGAAAATAGAGCGAGATTTGCAAAACTAGTAATTGATAAAGTTAGAGACGAAGTAGGAGCCTTATTTCCTATATCTTTAAGGATAAGTGCTGATGAATTTATAGAGGGAGGAAATACTTTAGATGATACTTTAAAGCTTCTTGAATATTTAAATGAAGAAGTAGATATATATAATGTATCAGCAGCATTAAATGATTCTATACAATTTCAAATCGATACAATGACATTAGAAGATGGGTGGCGTTCATATATGTCTAAAGCAGTTAAAAAAAGATTTGGAAAAACAACAATAATAACTGGAAATATAAGGAATCCAGAGATAGCATCAAAAATACTTGAAAATAATGAAGCGGATTTTATAGGCATGGGAAGAGGCCTTATAGCTGACCCTAATTGGGCTGAAAAGGTACAAAATGGAAAAGAAGATTCAATAAGAAAGTGTATTTCATGTAATATAGGATGTGCAGGTAATAGAATTGGAGCAAATAGACCTATAAGATGTACAGTAAATCCAGACTTAATAAATGGAGAAGAATATAAACAAAGAAAAGTAAATAAGACAACAAATGTGGTTGTTATAGGTGGAGGAACGACTGGTCTCGAAGCCGCAGCCACAGCAGCAGAGGTGGGCTGTAATGTATTTTTATTAGAAGAAAAAGAAGATATAGGAGGGCTTGCTGAGACAATATCAACTTTTCCGGATAAAAGTAGAATAAATGATTTTCCAAAGTATTTAAAACAGAGAGTTAATAAATTAAAAAATTTAATTGTTTTTAAAAATACAAAGGCCGATATTAAATTTATAGAAAATTTAAAACCTGATATAATTATAAATGCTACAGGTTCAAAACCATTACTTCCACCAATAACTGGTTTGATGGATAGGATAGACCAAGAAAATGGAAAGGTGAGTTCAATATTTAAGCTATTTAATGATATAGAATATTTTAAAACAAAAGACTTAGAAAATAAGAAAGTAGTAGTTGTGGGTGGTGGAGCTGTTGGATTAGATGTTGTAGAATTTTTCTCAGAAAATAAGGCTAAAACTTCTATAGTTGAGATGTTACCAGTTGTGGGCAAAGATTTAGACCCTATAACAAAGGTGACAATGATGAAGATGTTAAAAGATTACAATGTTGATGTTTATACAAATACAGCATTATTGGAAGTTGAGGATGATAATTTTAAAGTTAAGAAGAATGAAGAAGAGTTCTTACTAAATTTTGATTATGGATTTATATGTTTAGGAATGAAATCTAATAATCCAATTTTGAATAATTTAAAGAAATATTTTGAAGCTAAAAATGTGGAAGTTCTAAATATAGGAGATAGTAAAATAGCTCGAAGAATAATCGATGGAGTTAGAGAAGGAAGAAATATAATAACAACTTTAGAAAAGTTAAATCTTTTATGATAATAAATAATAGAGATGATTTTAGAAAAGTCGAATCTCTTGTAGAGAATAAATAATAAAAGTAAAGTAATTTTAGAAAAGTTAATTTATCTTTGTTTTATAACCTTAGTACTATTTTTAATTTTAATTATATCAAGTAGGACTATTGGTAATATAGTAGATTTAAGGGAATTCCTAAAAAGATTTCCCCTAAATCTCGTTTTAAGATAAATTAGTCATAAAATATTAAACTAATCTATCAATAGCTCCTGATTGAATGTGTTGAATACTTGATTGGATTTTTTCATATGACCAATCCCACCACTTAATTTTTAATAATTTTGAAATTATATCATCATTAAATCTTTTCTTTATAATTTTTGCAGGTATTCCTCCAACAATAGAATATGGAGGGACATTATTAGTAACTACAGCTCTTGTTCCAATAATTGCTCCATCACCAATTTTTACACCTGGCATAATTACAGCATCATAGCCTATCCATACATCATTTCCAATTACAATATCACCCTTATTATCCCAAGCATCTGTTATATGATTTATGTCTAAATCCCATTCTTCATAAAAGATTGGAAATGTATAAGTAGAGAGTGATTTCACAGTGTGGTTTCCACTAGTCATTAAAAACTTTACATTACATGCAATTGAACAAAATTTTCCGATTATTAATTTATCATTGTTTATAGGATACTGATATAGTACATTATTTTTTTCAAAATCCCTTGGGTCATTATAAAAGTCGTTATATATTGTATAGTCTCCAACTTTTATATTGTCTCTTGTAATCACATTTTTAAGATATATAGTTTGATAATCATTACTTCTTGGATATATTTTATCTGAATTTGGAATAGTCATGTTTAAATCTCTCCTTTATATTATGTTGTTTTCCTGACTATCCCATTATTACAATGCATCTCTTCACAGAATCACTCCTTATATATTACTTATTTATTTATAGTTTATTGTTTTATTTTAAATAAAATATTTTTAACTAAATTGTATTTTATTACAATTGTCTATTTATTTGATTATATCAAAGTGATAAAGAATTACAAGTATTTAAGATATACTAAATATAAATCATTTTTTATTAAGTTAAATAATGCTATTATTGAATTAAACTTTAATTTTCAACAGTGATTTGACTAGAATATATTGGGTATGATAAAATTATGCTTATATAAATATTTATGTAGTATTTATGTAAATTTATTGTCTATATTATATAAATAGGTAGTATTTATATGTATTTATTTTTAGGAGGTTTTATTATGAGTCGACTAGAGAGACTCGAAATGAAGAAAGTAGAAACTAAGCATTTGCAACAATTCAATCAATTGTTACGTTATGTATTTCAAGTGACAAACCATGATTTACAACAAGTAGGTTGGGAGGAAAGAGAAATAACTCTTGCTAAACTACCTGTATTAAGACAAGCAGATGTATTTGGTTGGTTTGATGAGGATAAACTAGTATCTCAAATAGCTGTTTATCCATTTAAAATCAATATATTTGGTCAAGAATACGATATGGGTGGTCTTACTGGTGTTGGAACATATCCTGAATATTCTAATTTAGGTCTTATGGATAAATTGATGCGACAAGCATTAACAGATATGAGAGAAAGAAAACAATCTATATCTTATTTATTTCCATACTCAATTCCATATTATCGTCGTAAGGGATGGGAAATAATATCAGATAAGATATCTTTTGAAATTAAAGATACTCAGTTGCCGAAACCTAAAGCGGTATCAGGAGAAGTTGAGCGTGTAAGTATAGAACACGAAGATGTCATAAATGTTTATGAACGATTTTCTAAAAAGAGCCATGCATCTATGATTAGAAGTGAGTTGGCATGGGAAGAATACTGGCGTTGGGATTTAGATGACTTAACATGTGCAATTTATTATGATAAAAACCATGAAGCACAAGGTTATGTGTTATATTGGATTTCTGATGAAATATTCTATATTAAAGAAATGGTATTTGTAGAAGAAGAGGCACGTACAGGATTATGGAATTTTATAAGTGCTCACTTTTCAATGATAAATAAAGTGGTTGGAAATACATATACAGATGAACCATTGGCATTTTTACTTGAAGATGGAGACATAGAAGAAAATATAAAACCATACTTTATGGGTAGAATTGTTGATATAGAACAATTTATAAATCAGTATCCATTTAAAGAACAAGAAAATGAAGTAAAGTTAGTATTTCAATTAAAAGACCCTTTATTAGATTGGAATACAGGAGTATTTACACTAAGTGTTTCTAAAGAAGGTAAAGGTATACTAACCTCTGGTGGTGATAAGTATGATTTGAAGCTTGATATACAAACACTTACAACTATGTTGCTTAGTTACAAAAGACCAACTTATCTTCATAGAATAAAAAGAATTACTTGTGATAAAGAAATAGTAGATTTATTAGAAAATCTTATTGAACGTAAAAATCCATACTTCTCAGATTATTTCTAATAAACTTTAATAAATTTTAAAATGTGTCTGGGATTGTACAGAGTATTTACTCTGAAACAATCCCTTTTTAACTTGTTCTTATTCCATTTTATCAATTTGATTATTGTTTTTACTGTAATTAATAACAAAGTTTCTAAAACTATTAACAGCAGGAGTTAAATATTTATTTTTCATTGTAGCTAAATATATGTACCTTTCATGTATAGGATTTGTTATTGATAAAACCTTTACATTAAAATATTTAAGAGCAAAAATATTTGGAACAACTGCTATACCATAGTTAATAGAAACTAAACCTGCGACAGCTGTATCTTCTTCTGTTTCACATACAATTTGTGGTTTTACATCAACTTTTTCAAAGAGCTTATCAATAATTGGTCTAACTCCACTATCTTCACTAAAGAATATAAAAGGATAATCCTTTGTATCCTTTAAGTCTACACTTTCATTTGAGGCTAAAGGATGGTTATATGGCACTATTACAACCAATTCTTCCTGAAGTATAGCTGTAAAATCTATGTTGGGTTCATTTGGAACAAAAGAGCAAAATGCTAAATCGAATTTTTCATCTTTTAAACTTTGGATAATCTTTTTAGTAGTACCTTGACCAAATGAAAATGAAATATTTTTATTTGACTCTTTTTCTAAAAACTTACCAAGTATATCTGGAATGAAGTAAGCTCCCAATGTATAAATAAATCCTAAGTCTATGACACCTTTTGATATACTTGTATATTCTCTAAGCTTTTTTTCTCCTCTTTCTAATTCACTCAATGCTTTATCAACATAAGTTAAAAAAAATTTACCATATTTAGTTAAACGAACATTTCTACCTTGTTTTTCAAATAAAAAAGTTCCCAGTTCTTTTTCAAGAGCAGATATAGCATGACTTAAGCTTGGTTGAGTTATAGACAATTGTGTAGCTGCTTTTGTATAGTGCTCAACTTTGGCTAAAACTCTAAAGTAATGCAAATGATTTAGGTTCATTGATATTCAATCCCTTCATAAGTAATAAAATTCGGGTTATTTCTACAAAATTATACCATATTATACCATAATTCATAGATTAATTCTATCAATATTAAGAATAATATGTATTTTATTAATAATAATTAAGTAATATAATGAAATTACAAGAAAGAGTGTAAAAAAATTAAATGTAAGTATATAAAATGAAGTTGAAGTACTACTGTAGAATTAGTATTGTTATGACTTATAGTATTTTTACGATATAATAATATTGTGATGTAAAGAATATAAAATCTGATAAAACTTCTATATGTGTGGAGGAGAAATATGAATAATATAGTACAAGTAAAAAATATTAGAATAGGAGAAGGTATACCTAAAATCTGTGTACCAATAGTTGGAAAAACTAAAGAAGAAATTATTGAAGAAGTTAATGACTTAAAGGAAATTTGTTTGGATGTTGTAGAATGGCGTGTTGATTTCTTTGAGAATGTAGAAAATATTCAACAAGTTAAAGAAGTTATTAATGAATTAAGAAAATATATACCAGATACACCTCTATTATTTACATTTAGAAGTATAAAAGAAGGTGGACAAAAATTAATATCAAAAGATTATTATACTATTTTAAATAAGGAAATCTCTAATACAGGATTAATAGACTTAATAGATGTAGAGCTATTTATGGGAGATGAAATTGTAAATGAAATAGTCGAGTTTGCTCATGAAAAAGAAGTGAAAGTAGTCATGTCGAATCATGATTTTAATAAAACTCCCAAAAAAGAAGAGATTATATCTCGTTTATGCAAAATGCAAAAACTAGGAGCAGACTTACCTAAAATAGCTGTTATGCCAAAAAATGAAAGAGATGTTCTGGTGTTGCTTACAGCTACAAATGAAATGGTTCAAGTTTATGCAGATAGACCAATAATAACTATGTCTATGGCAGGAATGGGAGTTATAAGTCGTTTGTGTGGGGAAATATTTGGCTCAGCATTGACTTTTGGAGCAGTTAAAAAGGTTTCTGCACCAGGTCAAATGTCAGTTGAAGAACTAAATTCAATACTACGCATATTACATAAAAGTATTAATTAGTTTAAAAGACTTGAGTATATATGATAAAGGTTGATGTTGTTTCAGGTTTTTTAGGAGTAGGAAAAGCTACACTCATTAAAAAAATATTAAAGGCATAAGGTTTTGTAAATTCATCTGATGTATATTTAGAATTTAGCTATTCTTCTGGCAAAACTAATGTTTTTAAATATAGCGGAGTTAAGGATGGAAAAGTAACTATAATAGGATTAAATTTAGGTAATAAAGTTTTAAAAGAATTATTTAATTAAATAACAAAAATATATAATTCTAATTTTGATTATTAAAAGATTATTATAAGAGTCTTTACTAATATAACTAATATGTGAAATTATGGAAAAATAATAATTTTATAAAAATAGATGATAAATATAAATTAAATTATATATGTATATATTGTAGTCCAATAGTGATATAATAATATAAAAAATTTTTATAGAGAGTGAGATTACATATGCGAAGACTTGAAGAGATATTAGAGTACAATAAATCATTTGTAAAAAATAAAGAATATGAACAGTATGCAACCTCAAAACATCCAAATAAAAAAATAGTAGTCCTATCATGTATGGATACAAGATTAACTGAACTTTTACCTAAAGCCATGAATCTTAAAAATGGAGATGTTAAACTGATAAAAAATGCAGGTGCTACTATAATGCATCCATTTGGAAGTATCATGAGAAGTATTTTAGTTGCAATTTATGAATTTGATGTGGATGAAGTTATGGTTGTAGGACATCATGGATGTGGTATGTGCAATGTGGATACGGATAAATTACTAAATAAAATCTTAGATAGAGGAATATCAAATGATGTAATACTTACACTTCGTAGTGCAGGAATTGATACAAAACAATGGTTACATGGATTTGATTCAGCAGAGGATTCTGTAAAAGATAGTATTAATTTAATAAAAAATCATCCTTTAATTCCAGAGGGAATTGTTGTGCATGGGTTGATTATATCGCCAGAAACTGGAAAAATAGATGTTGTTGTAAATGGATATGAGGATAAATAATATATTTTTATAGTATATAAGTAATATATTATTAAATAAGAGGTTGTTTCAAAATTTATTTTATTTTGAAACAACCTTTTTTAATTGATAAATTTATGAAAAGGTTTATCTTAAGGTTTTAATGAAAAATATAAGTAGTTAGCTAATTAAAAAACTTATTATTAGCTATTAAAATCATAACTAATCAATAGAAAAATATTTAATAAATGAAATTTATATGAATTTTTTATAAATATATTGAAAAAAGATAGCTGTTATAGTAAAATAATCATTAGCCGACTAAGTAATATAAAAATAAGGAGGGTAAGTATGAATAGCAATTCTGAAGAAAAATTAAATGATGTTTTCTTGCAATTGATGCGAATATATTTTATAAGAACTCATTTTTATTTTGATAAATTAGGCTTGTACCAGGGTCAGCCACAAATACTTTTTTCTCTTAGGATGAAAAATGGTCAAAGTCAAAAAGAATTAGCAGATAAAAGAAAAGTAAAAGCATCTACAACGACAGTTATGATAAAAAGAATGGAAAAAACTGGGCTTGTAGAAAGAAAACAAGATGAAAAGGACCAAAGAATTTCTAGAATTTTTTTAACAGATAAAGGCCTAGAAGTATGTAAGAAAGTTGAGGAATTTAACAAAGAATTAGAAAGAGAAATCTTTTTAGGATTTAGTGAAGAAGAAAAAATAGTACTTAGAAGACTTCTAATGCAAGTTAGAGACAATTTAAAAGCAGGATGTCATAAACATGAGCATGAAAAATATTTCTAAAGTTTAAAACAATGTTTTTCAATTTAATGCTATCAGACTAATTAATATTACAGAAGGGAAGAAGTGTATGTTTAAATTAATTAAATATTTAAAGAAGTCAGCCTTATCAATAGTAATAATAGTATGCTTATTGGTAGTTCAAGCAGTATGTGACCTTTCTTTACCAAAATATACATCTAATATAGTAAATATAGGGATACAGCAAGGTGGAGTAGAAAACTCTGTTCCATCTATAATTAGAAAAAGTGAATTAGATAAGATTACTTTGTTTATGGATAAAGATAATAAGGATAAAATATTAGACAATTATACTTTATTGAATAAGGAAGATTACAGCAAGTATAAAGAGAAGTATCCAAATTTAAAAGACGAATCTCTTTATGAGTTAAATACTAAAAACAAGGATACTATAGATGAGTTAAATACTATTTTTGGTAAATCTATTTTAATTGTATCAGGGCTTGAGGGGGACAGTAAGGAAGTAAAAGCAATGAAATCTCAGATAATGAGTCAACTTCCTACACAAGGGACTCAAGGTGAAGAAGTTGATATATTTAAAGTGTTATCAATGATGCCAACAGAACAATTAGACAAATTAACTAAAGAGATGAGCAAAAGCTTTGAAAGTATGCCAGAAAGTATGATAACACAAAGTTCAGTATCATATGTAAAAGCAGAATATGAAAACATAGGTATTGATACAGAAAATATGCAAAATAATTATATATTACTTACTGGTGCAAAAATGCTTGGTATAGCTATGATTAGTATGATAGCTACAATTACAGTTGGATTTTTAGCAGCAAGAGTAGCAGCAAGCGTAGGAAGAAATTTAAGAAGTGGAGTTTTTAGAAAAGTTATGTCATTTTCAAATAGTGAAATGAATGAGTTTTCTACAGCATCATTAATCACTCGTAGTACAAATGATATTCAACAGATACAAATGTTGATGGTTATGCTACTTAGAATAGTTTTTTATGCTCCAATAATGGCTATAGGTGGAATAATAAAAGTTTTAAATACTAATACTTCAATGGCTTGGATTATAGCAGTTGCAGTAGTAGCCATTTTATCTTTAATAATTGTATTATTCTCAGTTGTTATGCCTAAGTTTAAATTGGTTCAAAAGCTTGTCGATAAGTTAAACTTAGTAAGCCGTGAGATAATTACAGGTATTCCAGTTATAAGAGCTTTTAGTACTGAAAAACATGAAGAAAAAAGATTCGATGAAGCAAATAAAAATTTAACTAAAACAAATCTTTTTGTAAATAGAGTTATGACATGTATGATGCCTGCTATGATGCTTATAATGAACCTTATTACAGTTCTTATAGTTTGGAGAGGTGCATATAGTGTTGATTCTGGAGCAATGCAAGTTGGAGATATGATGGCATTTATACAATATACAATGCAGATAATAATGTCATTCTTGATGATATCAATGATATCTATTATGCTTCCAAGAGCATCTGTTTCAGCTACACGTATAGATGAAGTGTTGGTATCAGATATAAGTATCAAAGACCCAGAAAAATCAAAAGTACAAGAATTTAAAGAAGATAAAAAAGGTCTTGTTGAATTTAAAAATGTTTCATTCATGTATCCAGATGCAGAAGAAGCTATATTGACAGATATATCCTTTACAGCAAAACCAGGAGAAACAACTGCATTTATAGGAAGTACTGGTAGTGGTAAGTCGACTCTTATAAATTTAATTCCTCGTTTCTTTGATGTTACTGAGGGAGAAATATTACTTGGTGGAGTTAATATAAAAGATGTTGTTCAACATGATTTAAGAGAAAAAATTGGATATGTACCTCAAAAAGGAATATTGTTCTCTGGTACCATAGAATCCAACTTGAAATATGGCAGAAAAGACGCAACAGATGAAGAAATGAGAGCTGCAGCTGAAATAGCTCAAGCTACAGAATTCATTGATTCTAAACCAGAAGCTTTTAAAACTGAAATTTCTCAAGGTGGAACAAATGTCTCTGGAGGTCAAAAACAAAGACTTTCTATTGCAAGAGCAATAGCAAAAAATCCAGAAGTTTATATATTTGATGATAGTTTTTCGGCTCTTGACTTAAAAACTGATGCAGCTCTTCGTAAAGCTTTAAAATCAAAAACTGCTGAAAGTACAGTATTAATAGTTGCACAAAGAATTAGTACCATCTTGCATGCAGAACAAATAGTTGTTTTAAATGAAGGAAAAATAGTTGGAATAGGAACACATAAAGAGCTTCTAAAAAATTGCGAAGTTTATGAGCAAATAGCTTTATCACAACTTTCAAAGGAGGAGCTAGCTAATGAGTAGAATGGGAAAAGGTCCTATGGGAAAATCTATAGGAGCAGGACAAAAAGCAAATGACTTTAAAGGAACCATGCGAAAACTAATTGCATACTTATCTAAATTTAAAATATCAATAATTTTGGTAATTGTATTTGCTATTGGTAGTGCATCGTTTTCTATAGTAGGTCCAAAAATTTTAGGTAAGGCGACTACAAAGATATTTGAAGGATTAGTGAGCAAAGTCTCTGGAGGCAATGTAGGTATAGATTTTGACGCAATTGGAAAAATTTTAGCATTATTACTTTGCCTTTACTTGGTAAGTGCACTATTCTCTTTTATACAAGGATTCATAATGAGTGGAATTTCTCAAAAAGTATCTTATAATTTAAGACAAGAGATTTCAGTAAAATTGGATAGATTGCCAATGAAGTATTTTGACACTAAAACACATGGTGAAATACTATCAAGAATTACAAATGATATAGATACTCTAAACCAAAGTTTAAATCAAAGTATGACACAACTTATAACATCAGTAACAACTATGATAGGTGTTTTGATAATGATGTTATCTATAAGTGGTATTATGACATTAGTGGCAATTTTAATATTACCAATATCAATGTTTGTAATTTCAAGAATAGTAAAGAAATCACAAAAATACTTTAGATCCCAACAAGAATATTTAGGGAATGTAAATGGTCAAGTTGAGGAAACTTATAGTGGTCAAACAATAGTAAAAGCATTTAATCGTGAAGAAGAAGCAATTAATGAATTTGATAAATTAAATGATAGTTTGTATAATTCAGCATGGAAATCTCAATTTTTATCTGGGATAATGCAACCACTTATGATGTTTATTGGAAACTTAGGCTATGTAATGGTATCAATCTTAGGAGGTTGGCTTGCAATTAAGAAAACAATTGAGGTTGGAGATATACAGTCATTTATACAATATGTAAGAAACTTTACACAACCAATGACTCAGATTGCACAGGTTGCTAACTTACTACAGTCAACAGCAGCAGCTTCTGAAAGAGTATTTGAGTTCTTAGAAGAGGAAGAAGAAGACCAAGTTGTTGAAAATGCAGTTTCAATAGATGGTTTAGAAGGTAAGATTGATTTTGAAAATGTTAATTTTGGATATAATTCAAATAAGACTATAATAAATGATTTCTCAGTAAATGTTAAACCTGGTCAAAAAGTTGCTATTGTTGGACCTACAGGAGCAGGTAAAACTACTATAGTTAAGCTTTTAATGAGATTTTATGATGTTAATAGTGGTTCAATACTAATTGATGGTCATAATATTAAAGATTTCAATCGTAGTGAGCTTAGAGAAATGTTTGGTATGGTTCTTCAAGATACATGGTTATTTAGTGGCTCAATTATGGAAAATATAAGATATGGTAAACTAAATGCTACAGATGAAGAAGTTATAGAAGCAGCTAAATCTGCACATGTTCATAGATTTATCAAAACATTGCCAGATGGATACAACATGAAATTAAATGAAGAAGCAAGCAATGTTTCTCAAGGTCAAAAACAATTATTGACTATAGCTCGTGCCATTTTAGCAGACCCTAAAATCTTAATATTGGATGAAGCTACAAGTTCTGTTGATACTAGAACAGAAGTATTAATTCAAAAAGCTATGGATAATCTTATGGAAGGTAGAACAAGCTTTGTTATAGCACATAGATTATCAACTATACGTGATGCTGACATGATTCTTGTTATGAATGAAGGAGATATAGTTGAACAAGGAAACCATGAGGAACTTCTAAAGAAAGGTGGATTCTATGCTAATCTTTACAATTCTCAATTTGAAGAAGATGAAGCAATGTAGTAAGAATTTACTTTAAAATATGAGTATCGTTGTAAGAGAAATATAGAATAAACTATTTAGATAAGATTATATTTTGTAAGATATAATCTTATCTATTTTTTTATGTATTTACAAAGTTATGTATTTTGTTATAATATATAATAAGGAAAATGTTGGAGGTGATTATCAAAATGTATATTTAATCGTATTCTTTAAATTTTATTAATAATAAAATTTAATTTTAATAGTTAACAATTATGTAAAGTTATCTACTTTAGTTACTTTTATTAGTTGTGTAAAAAACTACTTAAATTTAAGAATTGGGTTAAATATAATATAATAATCACATATGAGTCAATTAAATTGACATATTTTTAATATATATTTAGAATTTTAATCCTTCTTATAATGTAAGTAGATTGTTTTGTATTACTTAGATTTATAAGGAGTTTTTTTATTGAAAAAACTACATAATATAATTGAGGAGAGGTGTTTTAAAGTGATTTTTTATATAAGATTAAGAAAATAACGCACGATTATGGTTATTATAATATTAAATTAGAAGTATCATTTAAGGATAAAATTAAACAAGCAAATTCTTAATGAATTTAATTATAGAGCCATAATCTCGTGCTATATATTAAATAAAAAATAGTATATAAGGAGAATATGGATATGGCAAAAAAAGGAATAATAGTAGGACTAAACATAAATAGTAAATCTGAGGATTTCAACGAACTAATGATTGAGCTTGAAAACTTATGCTCTGCATGCAATATTGATGTTGTAGGAAGTATAACTCAAAATGCAAAGCAGGTTAATAGAGCATATTATATTGGTATAGGTAAAGTTGAAGAATTATTAAATATAATAAAGCAAGAAAAAGCAGATATAGTTGTGTTTTATAATGAGCTTTCTACATCACAACTTAAAAACCTTGAAGAAAAATTAAACTGTGAAATTATAGATAGAACAGCATTGATACTTGATATATTTGCACAAAGGGCAAAAACTAGAGAAGCCAAGCTTCAAGTGGAAGTAGCAAGTTTAAGATATATGTTACCAAGACTTATAGGCTCAAATGAAAATTTAGGGCGTCAAAGTGGAGGAGTAGGTACTAAAAATAGAGGTTCTGGTGAAAAGAAATTAGAGCTCGACCGTAGAAGAATAGAAGAAAAGATAACTTCTCTAAATAGGGAATTAGATGATTTAAAATTCCAACGAGAAACTCAAAGAAATATGAGAAAAAAATCTAATCTTCCAAATGTAGCTTTAGTTGGATATACAAATGCCGGAAAATCTTCAATAATGAATGAATTAGTTGATATATTTAAAAACTCTGAAGAAAAGAAAGTATTTGAAAAAAACATGTTATTTGCGACATTAGAAACTTCTATTAGAAGCATAGTTCTTCAAGATAATAAAGAATTTTTATTGTCTGATACAGTTGGATTTGTAAGTAATCTACCACATGATTTAGTAAAAGCATTTAGGTCGACATTAGAAGAAGTGTGCGAAGCAGATGTGTTATTACATGTTATTGACGTTTCAAATCCAAGCTATAAAAATCATATTAAAGTAACAGTAGATACTTTAAATCAAATTGGCGCAAATGATATCCCTATAATAAATATTTACAATAAAATTGATTTAGTTGATGAAGAATTATTAAATGATATTGTAGATGATATAGGCAAGGAAGGTATATTTGTTTCAGCCAAAAAAAATATAAATATAGACAAAATGGTAAAATGCATTTGTGATAGCATATTTAAAGATTATATAAGATGTAAGTTTTTGATTCCATACAGTGAAGGAAATGTAGCTTCTTATTTTAATAATAATACAAGTGTCATAAATACAGAATATATGGAAGAGGGAACTCTTTTAGATGTAGAATGTAGTAATATAGAATATAACAAGTATAAAAAGTATGTTTTAGAATAAACTTTTTAAAAGGTATTGTAATCTAGAATTTATTTAAAGTAGTTAGTTTGGAGTTAAGTTGTAAAATTATTATAAATTATAATTTGTATAAAGCGGTATAGTTATCTAAGCTATACCGCTTCATTATATATGATAAAAAATAAGATTATTGACACAAAAGTAATTAATTACTATAATATAAAGTAACTAGTTACTAATTATAGTTATTATCAAGATTAAGGAGATAATTAACATGAAAAATATAGTGATAATTTATAAAAGTAAGTATGGTTCAACAAAAAAATATGCTAAATGGCTTTCAGAATCATTAGCTTGTGATATTTTTGAAATTAAGGATGTTAATCTAGAAAAGATTATAGATTACGATACAATTATTTTAGGTGGAGGTCTTTATGCTTGTAATATAGCAGGAATTTCTTTTTTTAAAAAGCACTATGAGAAATTAGCAGGTAAAAATCTAGTTGTTTTTGGTGTAGGAGCATCTCCATATGATGATTCAGTAATAAGAAAACTGAGAGAAGTTAATTTTAAGGATAAGTTGAATAATATTCCTTGTTTTTACTGCCGTGGCGAATGGAATGAAACAAAAATGTCATGGCTTGATACCACTCTTTGTAGTTTTCTTAAAAAGTCAATAGCTAAAAAACAACGTCAAGGTTTTAATCCAATAGAAGCTCCTTTATTATTAGGAGAAGATTTTGATTGGTGTGATAAAAAGTATCTAAATCCTATACTTGATTATGTGGATAAACTTCAAAACACAAGCTTATAACTATATTGTAATTTATAGAGTAATTAATTCTTAAAAATACAATTTTTTTATTAGTTCTCCTGTATCTAAAAGGGGGGCTTTTTTTATTTGTAAATTTATGTTATATTGATATGAATTTATTATTGTATAAAAATTATATTAATAGAAATTTAAACAATTTGTTTTAAAAATAGAGTAGTCTAATTCTTAAAGAGGGGGGGTTAAATAGTGGATATAAATAAGATAGTAATGATGCAAAGGGAATACTATAATACAGGTAAAACAAGAGATGTATCATTTCGTTTAGAGCAGTTAAAAAAGCTAAAGTCAGTTATATTAAAAAATGAAGATAAAATACTTGTGGCATTAAAACAGGATTTAAATAAATCAAATTTTGAAGGATTTATGACAGAAGTAGGTATTTTATATAGTGAGTTGAATTTTGCTATAAAAAATATAAAAAAATGGAGCAAAACAAAAAGAGTTCGTTCAAGTATGGTCAATTTTCCATCTATATCTAAGGTTGTTCCTCAACCTTATGGTGTTACACTTATAATGTCACCTTGGAATTATCCATTTCAACTAGCTCTTATACCATTGGTTTGGTCATTAGCAGCAGGCAATTGTGCAATAATAAAACTTTCTGAGTACTCTGTATCAACTTCACATATAATCAAAGACATACTTGAAAGTATATTTTCAAAAGAATATATTGCAGTAGTTCAAGGTGACCAAGAAGAAAGCGAAAAAGTACTTTTAGAAAAATTCGATTATATATTTTTTACAGGAAGCACTGCGGTAGGTAAAGTAATTATGAAAGCAGCATCAAAGTATTTAACTCCTATAACTTTGGAACTAGGAGGAAAAAGTCCTTGTATTATACTAGAAGATGCAGATATAAATCTTGCTGCAAAAAGATTGACATGGGGAAAACTAATAAATGCAGGACAAACTTGTGTAGCACCAGATTATATTTTAGTACATGAGAATAAAAAAGATGAGTTAATAGAGAAAATAAAATATTATATTGAACAGTATTTTGGAGAGAATCCATGTGATAATGAGCAATTTCCTAAAATTATAAATGAAAAGCATTTTAAGCGTATAATATCCCTTATTGATATGGAAAAGGTAGTATATGGTGGTAATTATAATAACCATACATTAAAAATAGAGCCAACTATAATAGATGATGCTAGTTGGGATGATGATATAATGAAGGAGGAAATATTTGGACCAGTATTTCCTGTTTTGACATACAAAAACTTAGACGAAATTTTGCAAGAAATTATACAAAGACCAAATCCACTAGCTCTTTATATATTTACAAAAGATAAGTATTTGGAAAATAAAGTTTTAGAAATGATTCCAGCAGGAGGGTGTTGTGTAAATGATACAATTATCCATATAGCTACCAACTACTTACCATTTGGAGGTATTGGTGAAAGTGGTATGGGTTCATATCATGGTAAAGCAGGATTTGATACATTTACGCATTACAAAAGTGTATTGAAAAAATTAAATTTAGATATTCCTATTAGATATGCACCATATAATGATAAATTAATTAAAATTCTTAAAAAAATGATGTAAACTATATTGTAGAAAAAATACAAATCAAATTAAAAATATATATTTTGATTATATTTTATCAAATTAAAAATTTTAATTTGGCATATTTGTTATAAAAGTAGTAATTTTGTGATAAAATTTAATTATATAGAAATAAGGAGGAAAAAATGAAAATTAATTGGAATACAAAGTACACGACAATAGCAATTTATACGTTTATAATATCTGCTTGTAGTATTATATTCTATCTTATATCATCACAAATTGATGTATTCTCTAACAATTTAGATATTATGTTTACAACATTACAGCCATTTATAATAGGGTTTGCTATTGCATATCTTCTGAATTTTATTTTGAAATTTTATGAAGAAAGACTTTTTATCAAAAGTGAAAAATTAAAAAACCTAAAACAAAAATCAAAAAGAGGATTGGGTCTTTTATTAACATATGCAACAGCTGCATTGATACTTTACTTATTTATGCAATTCGTATTACCTCAAGTAATTGAGAGTATTGTTGGATTAGCAAATGATATACCTATGTATGTAAACAACGCAACTAAGCTTCTTGATAAATTAATGACTGATTTAAATCTTGATGAACAATACTTTAATTTAGCAGTAGATAAATGGAATGAATTTGTCACATACATTATAAAATTTGTAACAGATTTAATACCAATATTAGGAAATATGTTGAAGGATATAGCTTCTAGTATATGGAATATTGTACTAGGATTGATTGTTTCAGTATATTTGCTAATTGATAAAGAAAAATTCTATGGATTAAGTAAAAAAATAACTTATGCACTTTTTACAGAAACACAAGCTGCTAAAATTCTAGAATTAACTCACAGAAGTAACTATACATTTGGTAGATTTTTAGGTGGTAAGATACTAGATTCATTTATTATAGGTATTTTAACATTTGTAATACTTACAGTGGTAAAAATGCCATATACATTATTAATATCAGTAATAATTGGTATTACAAATATTATTCCATTCTTTGGACCACTGTTTGGAGCAATACCATCTACAATAATAGTAATGTTTGTTTCTCCAATACAAGCACTATGGTTATTGTTAATTATATTAATAATACAACAAATAGATGGAAATATTATAGGACCTAAAATACTTGGAGACTCAATTGGGATATCTGCATTTTGGATTTTATTCTCATTGTTGGTTGCAGGTAAATTATTAGGCTTTGTTGGAATGGTAATAGGAGTTCCTCTATTTGCAGTAATTTATTCTATAATTAAAGATATTATTGAGGGTAAATTAGATAAAAAAGGATTACCAACAGATACTTCTGATTATATGTAGTTAAAAATATATAAATTAATAAAATATTTAAAGCACTGAGACAATTAAAATCTTGGTGTTTTTTAGATAATAAATTCATTATAGAAGAGGTGTTTTTTGTGGCATTTATAGAATGTAAATTTAAATCAAAATATACAGGAGGAGAGACTGATATAATCGTAGTTTTACCTATAGCAAATGGAAAAGAACTATTTACTGGCAAAGAGATATATGACTTTGAAGGTAAGTTTAAAACATTGTACTTATTTCATGGGCTAGAAGATGACCAAAGTTCATGGATTAGATACACTAATGTAGAACATTATGCCAAAAGCAAAAATATAGCTTTAGTAATACCAAGGGTAGAAACTAGTTTTTACACAGATATGTTATATGGACATAAATATTTCACCTTTGTAAGTGAAGAGTTACCTAGATTTGTTAGAGCTATATTTCCTTTATCAGATAAGAGAGAAGATAATTTTGTAGCTGGAATGTCTATGGGAGGGTATGGCGCTTTAAAATTAGCACTTTCAAAACCAAATGAATTTTCAGCAGTAGCAAGTTTTTCTGGTTCACCTGATATGATTCATGAGTTGGAAAATCAGCAAATAGAAACAAATGCTGATATTCTATTCCATGACTTTGGGAAACCAGAAGATGCTAGAAATAGTGAGAATGATTTACTTTACATACTTAAGAATCTTAAAGAGAGTAATAAAGATATTCCTAAAATTTATCAATTTTGTGGTGATAGGGATTTTTTATATAAGAATAATCAAACCTTTAAAAAATATGCAGAATCTTTAGATGTTGATATTGTATATGAAGAGTGTGTTGGTGGTCATGAATGGCGTCTATGGGATTTATGGATAAAGAAATTTATAGATGCAATTGGATAAGCATTTTATTGTCATTAGAGCAAAATATTATAAAGTATTTTTAAACGTAATAAAGACTGAAATATTAAAATACAATTATGATTTCAAAATTTCAGTCTCTAAAAGTTCAATAAAATTTTATTAAGTTCTTATGCGAGTTATTATTGGCGTAAAATTATCAACTATATCTATATAGTATTTACTCAATTCTTCTAAAATATCTTCGCATAAATCAGTGCTGTGACCAAGGTTAATTAGAAACTGTTTTGTAAAATATTTTATTACAGATTGATAAGATATATCATATTTATGTGAAGTATAGACCCTAATTATCTCAGGTTTCATAGCGAGTATACCAATACAGGAAAGTATCAATTCGTCATGTTCTATAGATTCTTTTTCATTAACATATCTTTTCATGACCATTTCAGTTACACTTCGTTGATAGCTTAAAATAGCTTCCTCATAAGCTATATCCAAATAAAAGTTTCTATACGCTTCATTTTTTAAAAGAAAACAAAGGTCAGCATTCATAGCAAGAAAGAACATCATCATTGTACCTTCTTCATGATAATTATAGATTAAAGATTGCATTTCATCCCTTATATCTTCATATATTATAGCTCCTATTTCACTTTTACTTGAGAAATAATAACTTATTAAGCCTAAATTTATATTGGCTCTTTCTGCAATTTGCCTAGTGGTTGTCTTGTGATAACCTTGTTCAAAAAATAATTCTCTAGCAGCACTTATAATACTAGCTTTTGTTTCCTTACCTTTTTCTGATTTTGACATATTTACTGTGTATACCTTTCTTTTCAATCTTTTTTTGAAAATTTACTAACTATAAATATCGTAACCGAACCACCTATTATAGGTACTAAAATTCTGTCAAAGACAGTAAGGAGGCCAATGATATTTAAAAATGCTAATATTGCACTTACTATGACAGCACAGATAGCTCCTTTTTTTGTAGCACCTTTCCAGGAAAGACCAATGACAAATGGTGCAAATATCACACCTGTACATAATGGTGCTGGCCAAAATAATAGTTCTAATAAACTGTCAAACTTGAGTGCTATAATTGCTCCTATTATAGCTGTTAAAGCTGAGACGATTTGAGAGTATTTAAGAGTATTTTTTAAATCATTAAACTCTATATTAGGATGTAATAATTTATTATAAATATCTCTCGATATTATGGCACTCATTGAGGTCATTAATGAGTCAGCAGTAGACATTATGGCAGCTAATATAGCAGCTAAGAATAATACAGAAACTAAAGGAGGTAGAGTTGTTGATATCATTTGAGGTAAAACCTGAACAGATGATATGTTTGGAAATAAACTACCACCAATAGCTCCAATTATGCCTATAGGGAAAGCAAGAAATAATAGTATAAATCCTGCAATAACACTGCTTTTAACTGCATTTTTAGCATTATCAGCACATTGGTATCTCAAAAAACTTTCATAAGAAAATATTGAGCCTAAAACCAATGGTAAAACTGTATACATAAAATCACTAAGCGACTTATTTCCTGGGAAGAATGGTTCTTTTACCATTGATTGTAACATAAGTAAAGGATTGTCGCCAACTAATTTTAAGCTTATATAAGCTACTATTGGCAAAAATACTACACAAATAGCAAGTTGGATAAATGCTGATACTGCAACTCCCCACATTCCTGATGCATAAGTATATATAATGATTACTATGACTCCTACAATTACAGCTATATCATAAGGGATACCAAATGCAGTAGATACAGAACCAAAAGATATTAGTTGACTGCCCATAATAGCTAATATTGATATTGGTGTTACAAGACATTGATAAGCTCTTAAGAATATACTATGACCATATCTAGTTTCAATATAGTCAGCAGGTGTTATATCACATGATAAGCTTCTTAATTTTCCTGCAAAAAACGCATTTACAAAACAAGCTAAAGCCGCACCTATAGTAGAGTACATACCAACCCATAGTCCTCTTTCAGCTCCCCATTGAACTCCACCAACCAAACATCCTCCTCCAAAAGACGTAGCAGCAATAGTTGCGGCAAGTATGGGTAAAGGAAGATTTCTACCCGCAATTAGGAAATCGGATGCTGTTTTAACTTTTTTAGAAAAATAAAAGCCAATCCATATGTACACTGCACATGTAGCAATTAAAAGTAACATAATTTTTTCTCCTTATATAATATTTTTTAAATAAAATTTATAAAATATATTTATAAAATATATTTTATATAAAAGTAAGACAATATTGACTTTAACTGGCTTTGGATTAGTGTAGCTACAATAATTTAACATATGATGTTATGTAAAAGTTAGATAAAATAAGAAAATTGAAAATTCTGAAATTAAAGATTATAATAAACGTTTACTTGATATATTCTTTTTTGTAATTGTAACATGCTTTTATTTTAAAATCAATAGTACATGTATAAAAATAAAAGGAATTTAAAGGGTGAAAAAATATTTTTAATATCTGATTGTAGTATATAAAAAGAAGATAAAAATTATTCTTGAATAAATTTATAATAATTTAAAATAAGTAAAATTTTGATAAAATAATTTAGAATGTATGCTTTGGTGACACTTTATATGGATATATTAATAAAAATAACGATTTAAATTAAGTATAAATGCCTTTTTAGTTCATTTAAGTAATGAAAAAATAAAACCAAAAAGTGTTTGACAATTATGAATTTTAAGAATATAATTAAATTAAAATTATACACATATAAAAATTTGGTTCGAATCATAGAAAGTGTAGAGTTGGATTTGAAATTCAAATTATTATACGTGAATAAAAATAAATAAAGAATAAATTATATTAAGGAGGGGTAGATGTGAGTAGTCAAGAAAGCAAACCAAAAGGAAACCTTATATCAAACTTTAGAGATGATATGAGAGACCCTAAAAAGAGAGCAGTATACACTTACTCAGGTTCTATAAATTTGGCATATAATTTTATAGGCTACTTTGTATCAACAGTAACAAACATATTTTTAACTGATGTAGCAAAGCTTGGGGTAATTATGGCAGGTGGTATGCAAATAATACAATCTTTCATAAAGATGGCTGTGGCTCCGATAACAGGGACTGTATTTGACAAACAACCATTTAAAAAAGGAAAATATTATCCTTGGCTTAGATATACACCAGCAGCATTAGCACTAACATATGGAGTATTTTTCATAGTTCCATTAATGAAAATAAGCCCAACATTGCTTTTACCTTTAATGACAGCATTATTGTTAATAGCATCTTGTGCTCAGCAAGTAGTTTTCACTATAATCTATGCTATTTACCCTGTGGTTACTAAAACACCTAGAGACAGAGTTATAGGTTCGACTACTACAAATATATTCAAAGAAGTTGGAAAATTTTTAGTAGGTTTTTCATATCCGTTATTATTAGTTTTATTTGCAGATGTACTAGGTGGAGAAGGAATGGGTTATTTAGGTACTTATCTATTCTTTGCAGTAGGATGTCTTCTAGTATTTTGGTTTTCTTCAACAGAGATAATAAAGTCTGGAGCAGAAGCTGAAGTACTTCAAAAAGAAGAAAAACCAAAAATTAAAGCAAGTGAAATGCTAAAAGCTTTATTTACTAATGTACCACTTATGATGGCATTCTGTTTAGAGTTTCTTATATGCATAAGATCTATAGGTTTAGGACCTTTAGCTCCTTATTACTTTAAGTATGTAATAGAAGATGAACGTGGATTAGCAGTATTTTTAGCAATAATGCCTTTGGTAAGTGTAGGCTTTATGTTTTTCGCACCAGTATTTATAAGAATTTGTAAAGAACAAAAATTAGCTTCAATAATTTCTTTCTCTATATGTGCATTATGTCACTTGTTAGTTGCATGGACTCCTTGGGGGAGAACAACTTTAGGTGTAACTATGTTATTGGCAATTGGTGGAGGTTTCTCAAATGTAGTATCAATAATAAATCTTAACTTCTTTGCTGGTTCTTGTGATTATGGACATTGGAAATCAGGAAAAGATTTACCAGGTTTAAGTATGTCACTATATCCAGTTGCAATACAAGTAGGTGTATTACTTGCGACTACTATAAGAACAATTTTAATGAATTCAATGGGATATCAAGCTGATATGGTAGTTACAGCAGCAGTTAAAACAGGTTTTATAAATATGATTTCTTACTCTATGGCAATACCTTTAATAATAGCTGTTGTTATAGCAATCTTATATCCAGTAAGTGATAAAAAATTAAATCAAATAAGAGAAGAATTAAATCAAAGAAACGCTTAATAAAAAATTTGAGTAAATGACTTAGTTTAGTTGTGAGAGTAAGTAGACGCAATAGCGTTTATATAAATGAAAATACATATACAGAGGGGGCTTTTAAAAATGATAGAAAAATTATTGAGAAATACAGTAAAAGAATTACATCAATATGTTCCAGGTGAACCAATAGAAAAAGTAAAAGAAAAATATGGTGTAAAAGAAATAATAAAACTAGCTTCAAATGAAAATCCTCTAGGACCATCACCAAAAGCAATGGAAGCTATGATTGAAATGTTAAAACAAGGTCAACTTTATCCAGAGCCAGAAGCTAATGAACTTAGAAGAAAATTAGCTGAAAAATTGAATCTAAAAGCAGAAAATTTCATTGTTGCTAATGGAGCAGATAACGTTATCACGCTAATAGGTGAAGCTTTTATAAATAGAGGGGATGAAGTTATATACTGTGACCCAACATTCCCGTCTTATAGAACAGCAACTGTTAAAAATGAAGGAATACCAGTAGAGGTACCTTTAACAGAGGATTATAAGTATGATTTACAAGGTATATTAGATAAGATTACAGATAAAACAAAGTTAATATGTGTATGTAATCCTAATAATCCAACAGGAACAATTGTAGATGATAAAGAATTGGAAGAATTTTTAAAGAAAGTCCCTGAAAATATTATAACTATATTAGATGAAGCATATATAGAATTTTTAACAGTACCTAATTATGTGGATGGGCTTAAATATGTAAGAGAAAATTACAATGTTATAGTGACAAGAACTTTCTCTAAAATATATGGTCTTGCAGGACTTAGAGTAGGGTATGGTATTGCTAAAGATGAGATAATAAGAACTTTATTTACCGTAAAAGAACCTTTCTCTGCTAATCGTGTTGCGATAAGTGGAGCAACAGCAGCACTTGATGATGATGAATTTATAAAGGAGACATATGAGTTAAATAGAGTTGGAATGGATTATTTCAAAGACGAGTTCACAAAAATGGGATTTGATGTTGTAGATTCACAATCAAACTTCCTTTATGTAGATATGAAAACAGATATACCTAAGCTATTTGAAGACTTAAAACAAAGAGGTTTTGTAATAAGACCAAATGCTACACATGCACGTGTAAGTATTGGAACTATGGAAGAAAACAAGAAATTTGTAGCAGTTTTAAAAGAAATATTAAATCTTAAGGAAGAGCCAAGTATTGGCTAATAGATAGAAATATTACGAAATGGGGTGTAACTATGAGTTTAAAAATAAACGCAGAGAGATGTAAAAGTTGTGAATACTGCGTTATATCTTGTAAAAAAGGAGCATTAAAAATATCCGATAATATAAACACAGAAGGATATACTCATGTAGAAGTCGATGAAAGCAAATGCATACTTTGTGGAATCTGCTATCAAGTATGTCCAGATAATGTATTTGAAATAATTAAAGAAGAAGCATGTCAAGAGGCTTAAAAGGAGTTGGGAGAATATGAAAAAAATGTGGAAGGGGAATCACGCCATTGCAGAAGCAGCTCTAAGAGGTGGTTGTGAGTTTTATGCAGGATATCCAATTACACCACAAACAGAGGTAATGGAATTTTTATCACATAGAATGTCTGAACTTGGAAGAACTTTTATACAATCTGAAAATGAAATGGCTGCTATATATATGGTATATGGAGCATATGCAAGTGGAATGAGGTCTATGACAAGTTCTTCAGGACCAGGAATATCTTTAAAACAAGAAGGAATCTCATATTTATGTGCAAATCATTATCCTTGTGTAATTGTAAATGTGCAAAGATGGGGACCTGGTCTTGGTTCACTAGATTCAGCACAAACAGACTACCTAAGAGACACTAGAGGGGGAGGAAATGGAGATTATCATCTAATAGTTTATGCACCAAATAGTATTCAAGAAACTGTAGATTTAATGTATAACTCATTTGATGTAGCGGAGAAATATAGAGTGCCTGTTGAAATTTTGACAGAAGCAGCTTTAGGTCAAATGATGGAACCAGTAGAGTTTCCTGAATTTAAGAAAAGAGAAGAAGACTTAGGTTGGACTTATGATGGAAGCAATAGAGACCATGCAAAAGTTCCAGATAACCAAAAACCAGCTTTTTGTATGGAAAAGCGTATGAAAATAACTGAAAATGAACAACAATGGGAAGATTATCAAGTTGAAGATGCAGAATATGTGTTTGTAGCGTTCGGTATACCATCAAGAACAACTATGAATGCGGTTAGAAGACTTAGAGAACAAGGCGAAAAAGTTGGAATAATAAGACCAATAACAGTGTGGCCTTTCCCATATAAAGCATTTGAAAAGGTAAATAAAGATGTAAAAGGATTTATCTCAGTAGAGTCAACTGATACAGGGCAGTTAGTAGAGGATGTTGCATTAGCTTCAAAGAAAATATGCAAAGAAAATGTACCTGTTTATGGATTATTTAGTGGAAATCATATACCAAAAACATTACAAGTAATGGACACTTACAGCAAAATAAAATCTGGCGAAATTAAGGAGGTGTTCTAATATGGCTACAGATAGATTAACACCTAGCATTGTTTCAATACCAAATAAATTTTGCCCAGGTTGTGGTCATGGAATAGTAAACCGTATAATAGCAGAAGTGATAGAAGAAAATGGATATGAAAAAAATCATGTATTAACTTTAGGCGTTGGCTGTGTTTGTAATATGAATTTTAGCTGGAATGGAGATAAGATGCAAACCGCACATGGTAGAGCTTCATCTACAGCTATAGGAGTAAAAGTAGCACGACCAGATATGTTAGTTATGACTTATCAAGGTGATGGAGATGCATATGTTATAGGTCTTTCTGAAACATTAAATACTGCATATAGAAATCATAATATAACTGTGTTTGTAATAAATAACAATAACTTTGCAATGACTGGTGGTCAAATGTCATGGACTACTATGCCAGGTCAAGTTACAACAACAAGTGTAAATGGAAGAGATATAAAAACTACTGGTAGTCCATTAAAAGTTCCTGAAATGGTGGCAAATTACTTTGATGTAGCCTATGTAGCAAGAGGTTCAGTTCATAGTCCAAAAGAAATAATTAATCTAAAAAAATATATAAAAAATGCTATAGAAGCTCAATTGAATGGAGAGGGATATTCATTGGTTGAAATATTAGCACCTTGCCCAACTAACTGGGGTGTATCATTAGAAAAATCTATCCAGTGGATTGAAGAAGAAATAGTGCCATATTATACTCTTGGCGAATTTAAGCAAAGGGATGGTGAATAGTTATGGAAAAAGAGTTAGTATTTGCAGGATTTGGTGGTCAAGGAGTCTTAACTTTAGGTTTAATTGTGGCTGAATCAGCACTTGAATTAGGAAAACAAGTTACTTGGATGCCAGCATATGGTCCAACTATGAGAGGTGGAAAAGCATATAGTGTGGTTAAGTTTTCTGATGAGAGTATAGGTGGACCTGATATGGAAGAAATAGATGTTTTAGTAGCAATGAATAAGCCATCCTTAGATTATATAAATTTAGTAAAAGAAGGAGGAACAGTAGTTATTAATACGTCTGCTATAGATGAAAATATAGTATTAAGAGAAGATGTAAATGTAGTTAAAATAAATTGTCAGGAATTAGCTCAAAAGGCAAACAATCCAAAAGCCGCAAATGTAGTAGTTCTTGGAGCATTGATTGCAAAAACAGGATTATTTGAGAAAGAATTAGCTATAAAAACTATGTGTGATTTCTTTGAGGAAAAAGGAAAAGGCAAATTTAATGTTCAAAATGAAGCAGCATTCATGGAAGGCTATAATAACGCCATTTAATAAATTACCCTTATCTTAAGTGATTCATCTCAAGATTTAGCAAATCTTAAGTGCCAAGAGAAGCTTTATCTTGAGATGGAATTTACTTAAAATCACAACTATAAACATATAGGAGAGTGAATTTATGAGTTTGGAAAAACTTATTAGACCAAAGAGTATTGCTATAGTAGGAGTTACTGATAAACTTGGTTTTGGTAGAAGTGCTGCACTTAGCATAGTAAAAAGTAAAGATACAGATAGAGTATATTATGTAAATCCAAAAAGAGAAGAGTTATTTGGCAGAAAATGTTATAAGACAATACAAGAAGTTCCAGAAGTTGTAGACTGTGTGGTAGTATGCACACCTAGAAATGTAGTTCCATCTGTATTAAAGGATTCTGGAGAATTAGGAACAAAGACGGCAGTGGTATATGCTAGTGGATTTGCAGAAGAAGGAACAGAAGATGGAGTAGATTTAGAAAATCAACTTATAGAAATATCTAATACATATGATATGAAAATATTAGGTCCAAACTGTATGGGATTACTAAACTGTATAGATAAAGTTAATCTATGGGCTGGTGGTTCTAAGTGGGATTTGGATACTAAAAAACCAGGGATAGGAATTGTAGGGCAAAGTGGATTTATAACTGCAGAAATTGTTTCAAGTGATTATTTTAATATATCTTATGGTTTTTCAACAGGAAATGGAAATATAGTTACACTAGAAGATGCAGTAGACTTTCTTGTAGATGATAATTATGCATCAGTAATAGCTATTTATCTTGAGGGACTAAAAAATCCTCAAAAATTTATAAATGCACTAAAAAAAGCAGCTCAAAAAAGAAAACCAGTAATAATCTTGAAGTCAGGAAGGTCAGAAAAAGGAGCTATATCAGCTGCTTCCCATACAGGAAACTTAGCTGGTTCAAGTAAAGCTTTTGAAAGTATTTTTGAAAAGTATGGAGTAATTTCTGTAGAGAATTTAGAACAATTTATGAGTTTAGCTCAGGCTTTTAGTGTCTTAGAGGGTAATTTACCTAAAAATTCTAATTTTGCAGCAATAAACTTCTCAGGCGGAGAAAATACTATTTGTGCAGATTTAGCAGAAGAAAATTGCGTAGAACTTGCAGAAATATCTGCTGAAACTAAAGAAGAGATGAAAAAATATCTTCCAGGATTTGCAACACCTAAAAATCCATTGGATGCTACGACTGCACTATTCCATGAAAAAGATATGATAGTAGGATTATTACACACATTTGATAAAGATGATAGTGTTGGATTTACTATGATAGGTGCAAATATAAGAGATGAAGAAAATGAAATGCATGAGACTCTTTGTCAAGCTGTAAGCGAAGCTAGAGAGCAGGGATTAAAGAAACCTGTATTTGCAGTTCCTACACTTGAAGGAAATAGATATCTGAATTATAGGGCTAGGTTAGAAAACAGCCAAGTACCTATAATGTCATCAGTTGGGACTACATTTACTTGTTTCAATAAAATGGCTAAATTTGTAGATTATGATTATTCAAAGAGAACTTTAGAATTTGAAGCTGTTAAGAAAAGAAACTCAAATAATGTAGTAGCTTTATCGGAATTAGACAGTAAAATTGAAATGAAGAAATATGGAGTACCAGTGCCAGGTCAAGGTATTGCAAAAAGTATTGATGAATTGGATGAAATTTTAAATTATATAAACTATCCTGTTGTCCTAAAAATAAACTCTTCAGAGATATTACACAAGTCTGATGTTGGAGGAGTCAAAGTAGGAATTAATAATAGAGAAGAGGCAGTAAACGCATATAATGAGATTTTAACTAACGTAAAAGAAGCAAAGCCAAATGCCAAGATTGATGGTATATTGGTTCAAGAAATGGTTGAAAGTGGAATAGAAATAATTATTGGTATAACTAATGATGACCAGTTTGGACCAATGTTATTGGTTGGTTTAGGTGGAGTATTTGTAGAAGTATTTAAAGATACTACTTTATATCCTTTGCCTATAAATCATGATGAAGCTATAATGATGCTTAAGAAGTTGAAATCATTTAAGCTTTTAAATGGATACAGAGGTAGTGAACCTTGTGATGTTGATGCTCTTGCAGATATGATGGTTAAATTAGGTAAATATGCTTATGAAAACAAGGATGAGGTTAAGGAAATAGATTTAAATCCTGTGTTCGTATATCCTAAAGGAAAAGGTGTATGTGTAGTAGACGCCTTAATAGTTAAATATAAATAGTTAACAAGTTTTGGTATTCAACCATAATTAAAGTACTGACTGAAAATCACACTAATTTATAGATTGTGATTTTCAGTCACCCCACATTTAATACACCTTATCTATTATACTAAAAATTTTAATGGTAATATTTTTATATTGTTACAGGTGGATTTGTTGGTGCTGAATATGTACGAGTAGCCAATTCTTGGTCCACAAAGAATAACCCACCTTCTCCAGCAAGTTTAACACGTTTTATATTGTCTTCGCAAGTTGTCTCTTCTTCTGCTTGTTCAGATATAAACCAAAGTAAGAATTGAGAAGTTCTAAAGTCTGCTTCAGAGTTTGCTACAGCAGCTAGATTGTTTATTAAAGCAGTAACTTTTTGTTCATGAGCTAATGTACGCTCAAGAACATCCATTGCAGAAGTGAAGTCTGCATCTGGCATTGGTATAGCATCAAGCTGAACATTTCCTCCTACATTATGTAAGTATTTGTAGAAATACATAGCATGGTCTGTTTCTTCTTTATATTGAACATAAAACCAATTAGAAAATCCTTTAAGTCCTTCTGCTTCAAGGTAAGAAGACATAGAAAGGTAAAGATATGCAGAATATAATTCATGGTTAATCTGTTCATTAAGTAATTTTTCCATTTTAGCTGAAATCATTTTTATACCTCCAAATTTTAAACGCTCTTATAAGATATAATAATATTAAATGGAAAAATATTCAACAAAAGTGATTAAATATTTTAATATTTTACATATTTAATCAAAACTTATACTACCATTAAAAAAATTATAGCTTACTATGGCTACAGAACCAATTAGTGGTGCATTTGCTCCAAAATTTGAATGCCTTACATTTATTTTTTTATATTTAGAAAAACTTGCTGAAGCAGTCAATTTCTTTAATAATGTATTTTCTATAAATGTACCAGGAATATTAAAGTCATAACCTATTATTATAGAACTACAATCAATTAAGGTAAGTGTATTTACTAATGCATATGATATATATGTACAAAATTCATCAAGTAAAAACATACCTAGATTATCCTTGTTATTGGCTTCATCTATTAACTTGACTAGAGAAAAATCTTTACAATTAATTAGTGGAGAATCTGGATAAATATGACTTAACGATTCAATTCTTTTAATTAACTTACTCACACTTGTATAATAGTCTAGACATCCATTATTGCCACAACTGCATACTGGACCACTAAAATTAATAGATGTATGCCCTATTTCACCACTTTGCCCTAAATTACCAGTGTGAAGTTTATTTTCTAATACTAAACCAGCTCCGATTCCATTCATTATATGTAGATATATATAATTTGGAATATCTTTACCTAGACCATACATTTTTTCAGCCAAAGCACCTGCATTAGCATCATTTATCAAAAATATAGGTAAATCAGATATTTCTCCTATAAAATTTACTATGTTTAGGTTTGATACGTTTCCAAAGTCTGGAGGATTTAATATTATACCATTTATATTATCTACAGGACCTATTGAAGAAATCCCAATTCCAATTATATCTCTTTTGTTATTTTTCATTATTTTAGAAAACATTCGTTTTATTATATCTTTTAAAACGTCATTTGACAGATATTTAGGGTAAGTCTCAAAAAGTTGTTTGACAATATTACCTTTTAAATCTGCAATGATTACCTTACAAATATTTCTTCTTATCAAAATGCCACAAACACAAGGCGAGATATTAGAAATATCTAATAAAATAGGTTTACGACCTGATGAATGTGCATTTAAAGTTGATGATTCTATCTCTCTAATCATATTTTCATTAATAAGTTCAGTGACTAGGTTTGATAAAGTCATTTTAGTAAGACCTGTAGATTTAGCTAAATCAACTCTAGACATAGGAGTATTTGTAGAAAGTAGTTTCAGTATTATTAACTTATTTTTAATTTTTACATCTTTTATGTTAGAACCTTGTTTGTTGCTCATCGTAGATCTCCTTAAAAAAGTTAAGTATTTTTATGTATTTTCATATATATACTATGACCTTATAATAGAATAACATTTGATTAAGTTCGAAAATACCATTAATTAGAATATATCACATTATATATTAGAATAGCACTAAAAATATGTTATAATAGTATGAAAAAATATTAGAGTAAGTTAAGGTATACAATAATAAATTAGGATTTGAGGTGAAATACTTATAGATAAATATACAAAAGAAGAATTGATACAAACACTAAGAGTTGTATCTTCAGTTATCGTAAGATGTGAAAAAGCACAACTAAAGTTTATGGAAGGGACTTCTCAACACTCACTCCTTAAGAATAGGATAAAAGCAATGTATATTTCAAAATCATTAATAACAGATGAAAATATAATTGATAAATATACAAAAGAAGAATTAATAGAAGCACTACGACCTGTATCTTCAAGTATAGGCAAATGTGAAAAAGCACAGTCAAAATTTGCAGAGGGTACTACTAATTACAAACGATTTAGAAATATAATAAAAGCAATGTATATTTCTAAATCATTAATAACAGACGAGATTAATAGAAGAAGTTAGATTCCAGATTTTTAAGTTATTAGAAGCTTATTTTTTAGGTTATTTTGAAAAAATAATTATTCCTATTTCTAAAATGGGAAAGTCATTTTATATAATCAATTAGAATAATAGTCATCCACTTAAATGCTATATTTTTGTGCCCTTTCTTAACTTTTTCATATCTAAAATTTTCTATTTTAATATCATGATGAAGGATTAGTCATACCTGCTACACTTGTTACTATAATATTTCTGCTTAAATTTATTACAATTGTTCCTGCACATGTAGTTACAAATACAATAATAAGGGTTTCAAGAGCAAAACCGAACATTAAAGAAAGAAGCAGTGAAATATTGATTGTTATTTTTCTCATTAACTTTAAAATAACAATTAGTACAATAAATAGAAAGAACAGTGTAATAGCAAATAACATGCAAATGATAAATGATAATATGATTTTTGAAAAAAACAAATCCTAAATTGTCTTTGTGCTGTTATTGAAAAGAGCTACAGTACCACTAGTCAGTACAGGTATTAAAGATAGGAGCAGAAGAGAAATCATTTTTTTGACTCCTTGGTTCTTATCTCCTACGCAATACATTATATTTCGTTTATTCAAATAAAGCAATAAAAGATATCTTTTATTGCTTTTTATAATATGTTTATTCAATAGTGAAAGTCTTATATAATTTTTATTAAATTTTTATATGCAATAAATTTCATTATTGTATAATATTAAAATGAATACAAAGTGTATTTACTATCTTTTATTACAAATTGTTACCAAATATGTATACATTAGAATTAAAAAATGGAAAATTGTAACTAAAATGTAAATTTTTTCTCTAATCTATCTAATATTATGGAAACTTTTTGTAATTTATGATATAATAAGAAACATATAATTATTAAATTATAATAAATGACTATAGCGTAGATGTATTACTATGTTATAGTCATTTTTGGATTAAACTTGATATATCAAGGGGGAAGAATATGAGAACAATTAAAAGAGTTTTAGCATTAGGTTTAACATTAGCTATATTTCTAATGAACGCACCTAATGTAAGTGCATTAACATCAGATACCATTAAAGGTAAGAACATATACGAGACGGCTGGATTAATAGCAGATAAAACGAGTTATGATACAGCAATTGTGGTAAATATGGATAGTTCTATAGCAGATGGTCTTTCAGCAAGTGGTCTTGCTGGTGCTGTAGATGCTCCGATTTTACTTGCTCAAAAAAGTAACATACCAAATGAGACAAAACAAAGATTAAAAAATGTAAAAAAGATATACATAATAGGTAAAGAGTTATCAATAAGTAAGTCAGTAGAAACTGAACTGAAAAATACAGGAGCACAAGTAACTAGATTAGGTGGAGATGATAGAATAAAGACTAGTTATAGTGTTGCCAAAGAAGTAAGTAGCATTAAAAAAGTTGATGAAGTTATATTAACTAATGCATATAAAGGAGAGGCTGATACTATAAGTGCTGCACCTGTCTCAGTAAGAGATGTAGCTCCTATAGTACTTACAGATGGAAAAAGTGTTCCTTTTTCAACAAGTAATGTAAAATCATATGCTGTAGGTGGAAGTATTTCTATGAGTACGAGTTTAGTTAACAAGACTAACTCTAAGAGACTTGGTGGTTCAGATAGATATGATACAAATAAAAAAGTTATAAAAGAATTTTATCCAGATTCATCAGAATTTTATTTAAGTGATGGATATGATTTAGTAAATGCTCTTACAGGTTCTACAATTGCTAAAGATAATCCAATTGTATTAGTATCAGAAGATAGTGATAAATCCATACTAGCAGGAGCAGATAAGATTACTAGATTAGGCTCAATAAGCGATAGTGTATATAATAAGTGTGTTTCTGCTGCACAGAATAATGGTGATTCGTCTACAAAAGGGGATTCACCTATGAAAGATGAAACAAGTATATTAGGTGAACCAACAGCTAGCTTAGAAGCTTGTTTAAAATGGGCAAAATCTAAAAAAGCCAATGATTTATTTATAGAATTAATACCAATACTGTATGATACAGCTGTTCAAGAAGGTGTAAATCCTGTTTTAGCTGTAGCTCAATCAGCAAAAGAAACTGGTTTCTGTAATTTTGGTGGAGTATTAGATGCATCTTTTAAGAATCCTTGTGGACTTAAGACTTCTGTTGGTGGTTCTGATACTGACAAAAATGCACACTCAAAATTTGATACTTGGGAAGAGGGAATACTAGCTCAAATTCAACATTTATGTCTATATGCAGGACAACAGGGTTATCCACTTTCAAATCCAGTAGACCCTAGACATGAAAAATCTTTGTTTGGGAAAGCTAAAACAGTTGAAAGTCTTTCTAATAATTGGGCTGGTGGTCAATATGGACAAGACTTAGTTAGAATGATGGGAGAAATTGAGGCGATAAAGTAATTAAATTATTAATTTAATGGTTATATTTAATGAGTTTCATTAAATAACCAATTCAAAATTACAAATAAGGAAAATTTATTATGAAAAAGAGTAATGTTTTTAGTATTATATTTCCTACAATCATAATGTTATTGGTGTTTTTGACTTTTGCTACAGATATATTCAATATACCAGATATTCATTCTAAAGGGATTTTTGTAATAGGGATGATTTTAATTTTTCCAATTGCCTTTTTAATTCAAGGGATAGTTTGTGTATTGAGTAAAACCAACTGGATTTTATCACTTGTAGTATCTTTAATAACTTATATAATATTAATGTATATGTTTTTAAATGATTCAGCATATATCTATATTTTACTTTATGCCGCTTTTTATATGATTGGATATATAACCACTAAAATTTGTCAAAAAATGCAAATTTTTAAAAGATAAATTAACCAAAATATATTACTAAGGAAGTGTCTGCATTGATTTTTTTAAATCAAAAGATAGACACTTCTTTTATTGTAAAAATAAAATATTTATTTAAGAGGAAGTATTGTAAATAAAATTTAACTATTATCATTTTCTTTTAACAATTGTATACAATAAACCTGTAGTATAATTAAGATAGATAAAATAAAGGGAGGGATAATATGAATTTAATTGATAATCATATTCATACTAATTTTTCAAGTGATGGAAAGGATTCAATGGAAGATACAATAAAAAAAGCTATAAGTATAGGTGTTAGATATTTAACTTTTACAGACCATTTAGAACATGATGAAGGGAAGGGATTTTGTATAGATTATAACAACTATGTCCCAGTGTTTAATACACTAAAAGAAAAGTATAAAAAGGATATAGAATTATTGTTAGGTGTTGAAGTAGGATATAGAAAACATTTAAAAAATGAAATAAAAGATGTAATAAGTTCACATCCTTTTGATTTTATATTGTGTTCAACTCATACAATTGATAACGTACCTGTTCCATCAAAAAAATACTTTGAAGGACTTAGCAAAGAAGATGCGTACTATAAATATTTTAATAGCATACTTGAAACTAATCATGAGTTTAAAGATTATAATATATATGGACATTTAGATTATATATCTAGATATGGGATATATTCAGATAACAGAGTAATATATAATGATTTTAAAGATATTATTGATGAAGTTTTAAAGTCAATAATTAATAATGGAAGTGGAATAGAGTTAAATACATCTGGTTATAGATATGGATTAAATGCCATACATCCAAATGAAGATATCTTAAAAAGATATAGAGAACTTGGTGGTTTTATAGTTACTGTAGGTTCTGACTCTCATAGAGTAGAAGATATCTGCAAAGATTTTGATGTGGCTTACGATATGCTTAAATATCTTGATTTTAAATATGTATCATTATTTAAAGAAAGAGAAACTTATTTTTTAAACATAGAAAAAGTTAAATCTAATAATATAGCATAAAGAACTAATATGGCATATAGAGTCTTTTTAAATAATTTGAAAGTTAGTATAAAAATTAATAGCAGAATATTGTATCCTCTAGGAAAATACTAGAGGTTTTTATTTTGTAAAAAATGATAATAGAGAAGAGTTTAAGTTTAAGAAAAATGATTGTCTCAAATTAGAAAACTATTACTATTATATTTAACTATTATATCTTTTTATTATGATATAATAGTTAAATACATTAACCTATCTTTAAATCATGCAAATTATTAGAAAGAAGGGATAAAGTTGTCTAATAAAAATAAAGAAAATATAACCTTAAGTAATCAAATCACAGAATCAACTCAACAAACTTTAACAAAAGAGGCTATACTACATATACCAATGAGCAACTATGCTTATGGCTATGATAGAGAAACATTACATATAAGAATTAGAACCAAAAAAAATGAGGCAAAAAAAGTGACCTTAAGGATAGGAGACCAATATGTATGGGACAAAGGAGGTGCAGGAGGAGGGAATCTAAATGCATCTGGACTTGGTTGGTCTGGTGGAACAAATATAACAATGAACAAAGAAGTAGAAACAGAATTATTTGATTATTGGATAGCTGAGTGTAAGCCTTTAAATAAACGTTCGAGATATGGATTTATAATAGAAGGTCAAGAAGAAAAAATTTTATTTACAGAGAAAAAGATAATAAAATTAGGAAACGAAAATGATGAAAAAGAGTTATGCGAAATAAGTAATTTTTTTGGATATCCATATTTGAATTATATAGATATACCTAAAGTTCCAGATTGGGTAAAGGAAACTATTTGGTATCAGATATTTCCTGATAGATTTGCAAATGGAAATCCATCTATAAATCCAGAAGGAGTAGATATATGGGGCGCTATTCCAACAAGAGATAATTTTACAGGTGGAGATTTACAAGGTGTAATAGACCACCTAGATTATTTGAGCGATTTAGGGATAAATGGAATTTATTTTTGTCCTATTACAGTTGGAAAAACTAATCATAGATATGATACGATGGACTACATGGAAATAGACCCTACCTTAGGTGATAAATCTACTTTGAAAAAACTAATAGAAGAAGCCCATAAAAGAAATATAAAAATAATGTTGGATGCTGTATTTAATCATATAGGATATTATTCTAAGCAGTGGCAAGATGTAGTTAAAAATAAGAATAATTCGAGATATAAAGATTGGTTTTATATAAAAGATATGAGTAAAGTTGATACTCCAATAGAAGAAATAGATGAAAAAAACATACCTTATGAAACTTTTGGGTGTGAAAAATATATGCCAAAACTTAACACAGAAAATTCAGAAGTAATAGAATATTTATTGCGTGTAGGGAGGTATTGGATACAAGAATTTGATATAGATGCATGGAGATTGGATGTATCAAATGAAGTAGATCATGTTTTCTGGCGAAAATTCAGACAAGAGATTAAAAGAATAAAACCTGAGATATATATATTAGGAGAAATTTGGCATGGAAGTTTACCATGGTTGATGGGAGACCAATTTGACTCAGTTATGAATTATTTAATGTCAGAAGCTATGAAACAATTTTTTTGTACAAATGAGATAAATGCTGAAGAATTTAAATACATGATAAATGATGTAATAGTAAGCTATCCAATGCAAGTTAATGAAGTTATTTTTAATTTACTTGGAAGTCATGATACTACTAGAATATTGAGCTATGCTGATGGAAATGTGGATAAATTTAAACTTGCATATTTGTTTATGTTTATACAATCAGGAGGTCCGTGTATATACTATGGTGATGAAATAGGAATGCAAGGAGAACTAAGTCCAGTATCTGAAGGACAAAGAAAATGTATGGAATGGAATGAAGGAAAGTGGAATAAAGATATACTTGATTTTATGAAGAAGATTATTAGACTTCGTAAATCAAATAGAGAACTTAGAACTGTATCAAATGAATGGATACTAGCAGATAAAGAAAATGGAACAATTATATTAAGGAAAGAATCTATTACAATAATAATAAATAATTCATCCAAAGATTTAACCTTAAGATTACCAGATTATTTGGTAAATAGAAAAGTAAAAGATTTATATGAAGAAAAAATAGTTGATTTAAAGGAAGAAATAACATTAAAAAAATACAAGTTTATTATTTTAAAATAATATAACCATGTGTTTGTTAGATTATACTATAACTTTTTATATTATTTAAACAAAGTATCATTAATTATAATAAGTGAATTCAGTATAATTTTATATACAAATTATTTGCAGTAAAACTTGTTAAGTAAAGTTTTTATTTGAATAAAAATTAATATTGAAATTTTTAATTATTTTGTAGTTAAGTAAAGATGTATAATTACTGAATAAGTAGAGGGAAGAGAAAACATGAATGACTATGAAGAATATATAGTTACAGTAAAATCTAGTATCGTGAATCTAATTTTAGGTTTAATATTTTTATCAATTGGGATTGTATTAATTGTATTTTGTGTATATATTAAACAGTATTATATATTATTAATTACTCTTGTACTTACAATGTATGGATTAATTTCAATTCTCAAATATACAAGAAAGTATATTATTTTTGATTTATATAATATTAAAGTTCGTAAATGTATAGGGAGTGAAAAAGAGTATTCATATAATGATATTACTAGAATTTCAATAAATAATAAGAAACAGGAATGTCCAGTTAATATATATGTGGATAATAATAAAATTGCAACTTTTTTTGTATCGGATAAAAGTTATATGTCTGCTATAGCAGAAATGAAGCGAAGAGAGTTGCCATTTGATGATAAAAGTATAGACTATATATCAGATATGCCACTTTGGATTCCAATTCCATCTAGTGAGATTAAAAAATTTTGCAATGAAGCTTCAAGAAAACTTGAAAAACAGGTTAAAGAGGATTTGTGTAAAATAGAAAAGGAGTTTGGAAAAGATATATCCTTTTCTTTTGGTATAGATGTTGAAGAAAAAATATTTGTATGTGTATTTTTAGTATGTATTATGAAAAATGGCAACTATACAAAAGTTATAAAAAAATACAGAGGAAAAAAAGCATGGGCTATGTTTCCTGTATATATAGTGGGTCCACAACTATATAAGAAAGAGATTGAAGATGACAAATTTATTTGTAATATAAATTATTTAAATGCTTTTTCTGGAAAAATGTGGTCAAATTTTTCTAAAATGATAAAAAAATATGGTGTGCAAGAGAGTGAAATAGAAGTTGATTTTGAATTAAAGAGTGAATTGGATTAAATAGTTCTATAGAGAATATCTTAAATATAAGGTATAGACACAAAATAAATTAATTATTAGTCTAAAAAATCCTTATAGAGAAAGGGGTACAAGAATGCTAGAAGCACTTATATTTGATTTAGATGGAGTGATTACAGACACAGCATATTATCATTATTTAGCTTGGAAAAAACTAGCTGATGACATTGGCATAGATATAGATATAGAATTTAATGAGTCTTTAAAGGGTATAAGTAGAATGGAGTCATTAAATAAAATATTAGAATATGGATATAAAAAAGATTTATTTTCAGAAGAAGAAAAAATGAAAATGGCAGAAGACAAAAATAACTATTATGTATCTTTAATAAACAAAATAACTTCAAATGATATTTTGCCAGGTATAAAAAATTTACTTGATGATATAAAATCTAATGATGTAAAGATAGGGTTGTCTTCTGCAAGCAAGAATGCTACAAATGTATTAAAACATCTAGGCATAAGTGATAAGTTTGATTTTATAGCAGATGCGTCAAAATGTAGGAACACCAAACCATATCCAGATATATTTCTTATGTCAGCAAAGGGACTTGGTGTAAATCCTAAAAATTGTATAGGAATAGAAGATGCAAGTGCAGGTATTGATGCTATAAACTCAGCCAATATGTTTTCTGTTGGAGTTGGAGATTATAAAAATCTAAAAAAAGCAAATTTACTTGTAAATTCAACAAGTCAGTTAAATTTTAAGTATATATTAAGTGAGTATAATAAGTATATAGTTAGGAGCATTATATGAAATGTTTGTTTGATAATATAAATGAGTGGAAAGTTATACAAGACAAGATTGAAATTAAAGAAAATAGATTAGCAGAGTCTATAATGAGTATAGGCAATGGTTATATGGGTATGAGAGGAAACTATGAGGAAAGATATAGTGGAGATAGCCATAGAGGTTCTTATATAGCTGGAGTATGGTTTCCTGATAAAACTCGTGTTGGATGGTGGAAAAATGGATACCCAGAATACTTTGGTAAAATTCCTAACTCAGTTAACTATATAGGGATAAGAATTTTCATAGATGGGGTAGAGTTAGACCTTGAAAAATGTAATGTTGAAAATTTTTATAGAGAATTAGATATGAAAAATGGTATTTTAAAGCGTAAATTTACTGTGAATATTAATGGTAAAAAATTTGAAGCTAATATAACAAGATTTTTAAGCGTATCAGTTAAGGAATTAGCTGTAATAAAGTATGATATAAAAGCTTTGAATTCTAGTGCTAAAATAAAATTTATTCCATACTTAGATTCAGATATAAAAAACGAAGATTCAAATTACGAAGAAGAATTTTGGAATGCAGTTTCTTCAAGTTCCTCAGAATATAGAGGAAATATACTTTCACGTACAAAAGAAAATACATTTAAGACACCCATATTTACAGTAGGTGCAACGATGCATATTAAAACAAGAGGTAAAGTAGATGATATATCTTATTTAAGTACTGATAATTACTGTGAAAATTCAATAACAATGGATGTTTTAGAAAACGAAACTATTGGAATAGAAAAATATGTAACAATAACTTCCACTAGAGATTATAGTGAAAATGAGTTATTAAAGAAATGTGATGATATCTTAAATATAGAAATATCTAAAGAGTATGAAGAAATTTTAAATGAGCATACAAAATTGTGGAATAAAAGATGGGAAAGTGCAGATATAAAGATAGAAGGAGATAAGAGTAGTCAACAAGGTATAAGATATAATCTATTTCAATTATTCTCGACTTATTATGGAGAAGATTCAAGATTAAATATAGGGCCAAAAGGTTTTACTGGTGAAAAATATGGAGGTGCTACTTATTGGGATACAGAAGCATATTGTCTTCCAGTCTATTTAGGTGTAGCAGATAAGAGTGTAGCAAGAAATCTTTTAGTATATAGATACAATCAGCTAAAGCAAGCAAAAGATAATGCCAAAAAACTTGGACTTAAGGGAGCACTATATCCAATGGTTACTTTCGATGGAGTGGAATGTCATAATGAATGGGAGATAACATTTGAAGAGATTCATCGCAATGGAAGTATAGTATATGCAATATATAATTATACAAATTATACAGGTGATTTTGGATATATAAAAGAAAAGGGCATAGATGTAATAGTAGAAGTAGCTAGATTTTGGGCTAGTAGAGTACATTTATCTACAAGAAAAGATTTATATATGATACATGGAGTTACAGGTCCAAATGAATATGAGAACAATATCAATAATAATTGGTATACTAATTATATAGCTAAGTGGTGCTTAGAATATGCTGTAGAAAATGTCTTAAAGTTAAAAAAAGAGTACAGCGAATGTGTTGAAAGAAATAATGTAAGTTTAGAGGAAATTGAAATTTGGAGAATAATATCAAATAAAATGTATTTGCCATATGATGAAGACTTACAAATAATAGTTCAAAATGATAATTTTTTAGATAAGGAATTTATAGAGGTAAAGGATTTGCCAAAAGAGAATCTTCCTCTTAATCAAAAATGGTCTTGGGATAAGATTCTTAGGTCATGTTTTATAAAACAAGCAGATGTGTTGCAAGGAATTTATTATTTTGGAAACAGGTTTACTAAAGAAGAGAAAAAGAGAAACTTTGATTTTTATGAAAAATATACTGTACATGAGTCTTCTTTATCTTCTAGTGTTTATTCTATTATTGCTTCTGAAGTAGATGACTTAAAAAAAGCTTATGAATTATACTCAAGAACAGCTAGGCTTGATTTAGATAATTATAATAATGATACTAATGATGGTCTTCATATAACTTCAATGTCTGGCTCATGGCTTTCTATTATACATGGATTTGCAGGGATGAGAACATGGAATGAAACACTATCTTTTGAGCCTAAGTTACCTCAAGAATGGAATAATTATTCTTTCAATATAAATTATAGAGATAATAATATCCATGTTGATGTATATAGTAATTTAATTAAGATAGAAAATTTAAAGGGAAAACCAATAAAAATTATTGTATATGGAGAAGAGTATGTATTAGAAAAATCTATAGAAATTAATAGAAGTAAATTGAAATAATGTCTTAGTGTGTAAATAGTTAAAATAAATTTATCTAATTTTAAATTTATTTTAACTATTTTTTATTTAATGCAAACCTATATATTATAACAATAATCGTGCTTTAAATTAAATATATTACATAAATCTTCATAAAATCTTCATAATTTCGTAAAGAATATGTAACAAAAGTAGGGTATATTGTATTCTGTAGAGAATATAAGGGAGGAAATAATTTATGAAGAATAAGAAGTTCATTATAGCAATACTGATAATAATAGTTGGAATAGGTGTGTTAGTAAAAGAATATTCAATTAAAGAGATAAATAAGGCTGATATAGATGTTAGTAAGTATATAGAATATGCTGATTTAGCAAGTGAAAATAATGCACAAGTTAATTGGAAGTATGTGGCTTCTATCATTGCTGTATTAAATAAAAATAAGTTAGAAAAAGTTAATGATTCACAAATAAAAGAAGTATCAGATTTATTTGTTAAAGATTTTTCTAAAAATAATAAAGTAGAAAATTTAAGTAGTGTTTTAGATGAGTTGAAATTTAATAATAAACAAAAAAGATTGGTTAATGATTATATAGAGGACCTTAAAGATTATGGAATAAAGCCAGAAAGATTAAAATCTGATACACAATATATGAAATTTATTAATGAGATTGAAACATCTGCTATACAAAACTATAAAAATTATAAAATATTGCCATCTATAACCATTGCACAAGCAATAATTGAGTCTAGTTGGGGTAAATCAAGTTTAGCAAAAGAGTATAATAACTTATTTGGTATAAAGGCTGATGCCTATTGGAAAGGAAAATCAGTTACTTTAGAAACAAAAGAACATTTAGATACAATTATAGATGATAAATTTAGAATATATGATGATAAAAGTGAATCTATAAAAGACCATGCAGAATTTTTAGCTACAAATAAAAGATATAAAGCCAATGGTGTATTTGATGCAAAAACATATATCTATCAAGCTAAAGCATTAGAAAAAGCAGGTTATAGCACTGCAAAAGATGAAAGTGGAAGTAACATATATGCAGAACGTCTAATAGAATTAATTCAACAATATAATCTTCAATTAATAGATAGTGAAATTCAAAGTAAATTGTAACTTTGGTGTAACATGAGGGTGATATATTTATCGAGGAGGTGGATTTTATGAAAAAAATATTCTCGGTATTTACAAGTTGTATGATTATTGCAACTACTATCACTGGATGTAGTAGTAGTGAGGTTATTAATGACACATCATCTATGTATAATGTCAAAAATCTGGACTTTAATTTTGAAGTAAAACCAGAAACTTTTGAGGTATCAGTAGAATCTAATGGTTTAAAGGAAAAGATATCTGAACCATTAAAAGAAAGGAAAGTATCAAATTTTAAACAGACAAAAACAGAGACATCATGGACATATCCTGATGAAAACATAGACATAAATATAAAAAAAGAGGAAAGCTATTTAGATGTAGATATTAAATCTAATTCAGAAAAAGAAGCTAGTTTTAATTGGCCAAGAATTGAAGGCGAAAGTTATGTGTTACCACTTTATGAAGGTAAATTTATACCAAGTGATGATAAATACTGGAAAGAGCATTTAAATGAATCAGCTTACAATGTCATAGAATCCTTTTCGATGCAGTTTTTTGCAGTAAATAAGACAAAGTATTCTGTGCTTTATATTATTGAAAATGAATTTAATAATGAGATTAAATTTAATTCTAAAGATAAAATTAATTTTACATTTACACATGAATATCCAAGTATAAATAAAAATAAAGAGTATGGATTTAAAATATATTTGACTGATAAAAATATTACAGATGTGGCAAAAACCTATAAAAATTATATAGTTGATAAAGGTGAGTTTAAAACATTAGAAGAAAAATCTAAGGATAATAAAAACATTGAAAAGCTTTATGGAGCTCTTCAGATTTATTTTGCAGACAAATCTATAATAACAGTAGGTGATATTAAATGGGACAAATTAAAGGAAAATTTATCAGATGATTTAATTAATTGGATGAAAGAACTCCTAAGTAAAAAACCTGATAATAGTGAATTTATAACTGTACTTAATCAAATAAAAACCCAAGATTATATAGATAAATATCAAAAAAATCAAATAGTTCAAGCCTTTAATCAAGTTATGCAACTAAATACTTTTTATAATAGTAAGGTTTTTGATAGTAATGATAAAGAAATAAAAAAAGTACTAGATAAAGGAATATCTAAATTAAATAGAGTAGAACTTATAGAGTTTAACAAAAAGTTATTAAAGTTAAAATTGGGGAATAGTGTGAATAAAATTGATACATGGGCAAGATATAATACAATTGATGTAATTAATGATATGAATAAATCTGGTATTGATAATGCTTGGATAGGGTTTGATGATATGGAAGAAGGTTATGTATCACCAGAAATAGTCAAAAGAGCTAATGATTTAGGTTATCTTGTAGGACCATATGATTCATATCATTCTATACACAAGCCAGGGGAAGAAAAATGGAGTACAGCATCATTTAAAGATAAGTCACTATATGAAAATGCTACTATAGAAAATAAAAAAGGTGAAAAAGAATCTGGATTTCAAGGAGAAGGAAGACAACTAAATCCTACATTATCTTTACCAAGTGTAAAAGAGAGAGTAAAAAGTATATTGAATGAGGGGTATGAATTTAATTCTTGGTTTATAGACTGTGATGCTACAGGAGAAATTTTTGATGATTATTCTCCAAATCATATAACAACACAGTCACAAGATTTAAAAGCTAGACTTGAAAGAATGTCATATATAAGAGATAATGCAAATATGGTTATAGGTTCAGAAGGAGGAAATGACTTTGCAAGTAGCACTATAGCATTTGCACATGGGCTTGAAACACCAGCGTTTGCTTGGGTAGATAAAGATATGAGTAAGAACAAAGAAAGTGAATATTATGTTGGTAGATACTATTCTCCAACAGGAGGAGTGCCAGAAGTCTTTTCAAAGCAGATACCTGTAAAAGAAAAATATAAAAAAATATTTATAGACCCAACTTATTCTTTACCTTTATTTAGATTAGTTTATAATGATTCTGTTGTATCTTCTCATCAATGGCTATGGGGAACTTTCAAAATTAAGGATGAAGTTGGAAGTAGAATGATGAAAGAAGTATTATATAATACACCACCTATGTATTATATAGATAGAACTGAATGGGAAAAACATAAAGGTGAAATAATTTCTCATGATAAAGTATGGTCAGAGTTCAATAAAAAGGCTATTAAAAGAGAAATGACAGACTTTAAGTTTATTTCTGATGATAGATTAGTTCAAATGACTAAATATGGAGATGATTTAAAAGTAGTAGCTAATTTCTCTGAAAAAGATGTTAAATATGAAAATGAAATTGTAAAATCAAATTCTTTGGTAATATATGATAATAATAAGAAAATTATGTATAAACCAGAATAATAGATTTAATGAAAATAAATTCTATCAAACTCACATATAAAATAATATTTAATTAAACTATACAAAATGGTGACTATAATTAATTTTAATAATTAAGATAGTCACTATTTTTATATCATTTTTAATATTGAAAGCTTTACTTCAGTAATATTAAATATCCTAATTATTCTAATATATGTCATACTCATTGTGCCTCTTAATAAATATAAGTTTTATTTTTATTTTAGACAATATATTGACTTTTTGTATTTGAAATAGTATTCTTAGATAAGACACTATATTGTCTAATTGAAGTAATATTATTTTATGAATTATGAATGAATCAAATTTGAAAGATTTAATAAACACTAAAAATAAATACTGGTTCATAGAGAAAGGAAAATATTAAAGAAAATGAATACAATCATTAAAGTTCAAGATTTGGTAAAAGTATTTGATAATCAAGAGGTCATAAAACATTGCAATATAAATGTAGAGAAAGGAAGTATTTATGGATTTTTAGGTGCAAATGGAGCTGGAAAAACTACAGTACTAAAATTGATAGCAGGTTTATTAAAACCAACCACTGGGAATATAATGATTTCTGATATGAATATATCAGAAAATCGTAATAATATTTTAAGAAAAATTGGATGTATTATAGAAACACCAATTTTTTATGAACATTTATCAGCTGAGGAAAATTTAAAGATACATAATGCTTACATGAATTTTTATGATGCAGATATAAATGCTGTTTTGCAAAAAGTAGGACTCGAAAATACTGGAAAGATACAGGTATGTAAGTTTTCTTTGGGTATGAAGCAAAGGTTGGGGATTGCTCGTGCAATGATACATAATCCAGATATTCTTTTACTTGATGAACCTATCAATGGTCTTGACCCTATGGGAATAAAACAAATGCGTGATTTATTCAGAACACTTGCAAAAGAATATGATATGACACTTATTATTTCAAGTCATATATTAAGTGAAATAGAGTATATAGCTGAGACAATAGGCATTATTTCGAATGGAAGTATTTTAAAAGAAATTCCTATGTCTACAGTAAAACAAGAATTTCCTAATGGCTTGGAAGAGTATTTTTTTGAAATAATGAATGGAGGAAACAACTGTGTATAAACTTATAAAATTAGAACTTAAAAAAAATAATATTCGCCCTTATCTTCATGCCATGGGTATCATTACCTTATGTGTATTAGGATTTTTGTATACATTTGCTATGATTGCTTATACAGGGGGGGATACAGATTCTGCTGAGTTTTCTAATTACCATAATATTTGGGTAATCACTAACGTTCTACAAATGTCAGCTTATGCCATTTTATCAGCTGTATTGTTTTCCACATTTGTTATAAAAGAATATTCTGGAAAAAATGCAATTTTGATTTTTACTTATCCAATAAATAGAAAGACTTTATTGAACTCAAAGATTGTATTGATAGCTACATTATGTTTGAGTTTTATGTTGCTTGGGACGATTATTTCCCTCCTTATATTTATGGTTACAGAAGCTTTTTTTCCTATGATTTCTGATAATTTTACTCTTGGATTGTTTTTTAAGATTATTATTGAAACAATTTTGTGTGCTGTATTCTCTTTATTTATAGGTGTAATTTCTGCTAGCATTGGATTTCGAAAATATTCCATTCAAACAACGATTATAGTCTCTGTTATTCTTGCTTCCTGCACTGCTAACATTATAACAACTATGATTCACACATATATTCCTTTTATTATTGTCTGGATAGTAGCAGCAGTATTAGCTGGACTTTCGTATTTATGGCTTATCTCAAAAGTTGAAGACATAGAAGTATAATTGTATACTTAATAAAGGTAGTTCTAATGAATAAAGCAACAGATAATAATGCGTCATACTTTATTTATCTGTTGCTTTTTAACATTTTGTGGATGATTAAAGTCTGTTTTCCAATCGGTTTGTACATTTAAAAATAATTTTTAATTATTTTATACTTTATGCTTTTGATTCATTCTTATATAGATACTTAGCAAGAATTGAAATTAATAGCATAATTATGAACATACATACTATAGGTATATAGACTGTGGAACTGAAAATTTCAAATAATTTTCCATGCATAATTTGACCAACTGGAGCAACACACTGTGATACAGCGGTAATAGTAGCCATTACTTTACCCAATAATTCATTAGGAGTTTGTTTTTGAATAATAGTTAAAACGAATATAGTAATAATTGTCATAGACATGGCTATAGGTATAACACAAATAAATAACAATATAAAAGATGGATAATATCCTAGTCTAAGCATTAAAGGTGAAATAGAAATAGCCATTGGTATCATCAGAATACTAATTAACATTAACCAGCGATACAGTGTATTCATTTTCATTTTTTTAGCAAACAGACCTATTGAAAGTGCACCTAAAACACTACTAAATTCAATAATTCCTATCCCTATGCCATACATATTATTACTACTATGCATTGTTATACGTAAAATATATTGTATTCCTACAAGTAAGAATGGAGTCAAAAATAAATTTAAAGAAGCAGCTAGAATCATGGCTTTACTAATATAAGATTGTTTTATAACATAAGAAAATCCTTCTTTCATATCACTGACTATTGTTGATACTATGCTTCCATTAACTTTTCTTTTATTAAAAGGTATATGAATAAACATTTCCATTACTGCGGATAGAAAAAATGCAATACAACTTACAATAAGAAGCATCTTAATTCCAATAAGGCCATATAACAAACCTCCAAGTACAGGAGCAAACATACTTGAAAGAGAGCTTATTCCGTTTACAATTCCATTTGCTTGTTCTAAATCTTTTTCATTTGCTATTAAAGGTATGCTTGCTTGCACAGTAGGTTGATACATAGAACTAATAATTGATAATAGTACCATAATAACCCCAATTAATATAATAGAATTATTTAAAGTAGAAAGAAGACAAATAAAAGTAAAAATAATAACTGAACTAATAAAATCAAATATAACCATTAAATTTTTACGATTAAATCTATCAGCTATTGCACCACCAATTGGAGAAAATAAAAGAGGTATGCTTGATATTGCGTATAAAGCTGCAAATATGTCTGCACGTCCTGTCGTGTCTAAAATATAAGTGGAAAGTCCAAATCTTAACAACGATGAACCAAGTATAGAGACAATTTGACCAAGTACTATTAAATTAAAATTCTTATTAAAACAACTATTCATTTTATTTAAATCTTGCATTTCTAGAACACCTCACTTTTTAAGACTGACCGTCGGTCTATAAAAATTATAATCAATCACAAATAAAAAGTCAATAGAAATATTTAATTTATAATTTTAAAATTATATTTTTATTTTAAATAAAAGGTATGATATCTATCAAAAATATATCATATCTTATAAATAGCGATATTTCTTTCATACAAAATTAAAAATGGTAATTTGAAATAGTTATAATGAATAGTATTAATATATAGATATAGGGAGATTGATGAAATCATGCATGAAAAAGATAAGGTTATATATAATCTGGAAGAATGTGAGAGTCTAGAAAATACACTTTACTTTTCTCAATTTAATACATATAAAAATTTTAAGCTAGTTTCTAAAAAATCTGGAGTAAATTTAGGAGTAAATTTATTAGATACATCTGTTTGTGGCATGAATATCCACGATATAAAATTGATTGATACAATAGAATGTATGTCGTTAGAGGATGAGCAGATGACTGGTAAAAAGTTAATTTTAGTTGGCGATATAAATACTAACATAAGGTTAGAAAATATAAATAATGCTAAAAGAAATAGGAATTTTACAAAGAAAAATATACTTGAATTAAAAATACCTTTTAGTACATTTATACGAATGCCTAGAGGAATAAAAAATAACGATAAAATTAATTTAAAGTATATTATACAAGATATAACATCATCCATTTTAGATGACAATAATTTATTTATAAGTGTAACTACAATTATAAGTTATGACAATAATTTTAAAATAAGATAATATTTAAATTATAGAAAGGTGGGTGCAATGAGAGGTATCAATGAATATGGGGGAGATTTTAGTTATAAGTTATTATCTAGAAGCCCTATAATAACAAAAACTACTTTTAGTAATATTGTTTCAAATGATATGAGTGGAAATATTTTAGAGGTAGAAAAATATGTTGATAAAGAATGTGCATCTGTATTTGATATTTTAACATATACTATTGTTGTTACAAATATGAGTAATCGCAAAACTGGGAATATATTTTTTAAAGATTATATTTCTAAGTACATAAAATTTATAAATAATACTGTAGAAGTTAATGGTATCAGAAAGGGTGGATTAAATCCACAACAAGGTTTTTACATAGGTAAAATAAATGGAAATTGTAAAAAAATAATATCTTTTAAAAGTATAGTATTAGCAAATTCAGCATGTAGGGTTATAGAAAACCACGCTAATATATATTATTATTATAAGTATGATATGGAAAAATTTCCAATGAAAATATCAATAGAAAGTAATCGTGTTTATACAAGTATTAAAAAAGCTGTATTTAAACAATTAAATATAAGCAATACTTTAAAAGCACCTAAAAATCTAAAAGATATATTAAAAGTGAATACAAATAGCAAAATACTTAGTATAAAACTTATAAAAAATCCTATAAATAAAGACAAAAATCTAAAACTATGCAATTTAATAATTGTTGGAAGTATAGAGTTTGAAATTAACTATAGTTGTAGAAATTATAGTAGATTTAAATCAGTAAATAAATTAGATAATAGTTATAACATTCAAGAAGATAAGGACTATAGAAGTAATATAAAAATGGCTAATGAAAATATAGAAAATTACAAAAATCAAATTAATATTACTCCTAGCAAAGTTAAAAAAGTTACTAAAACCTTTGGTTTCTCTTGCTTTATTTGTTCACCTGTTGGAATAGTTTATGAAGATGTAAAAAGTATAAATATAAAAACTGAACATATATCAATAAATGAACTGAATAATGGTGAATTATTCATAAATACATCGCTTTTATTATACTATTAATTGGTTGTACATAAAATTTAAAATTACTAAAACAATTATATGGTTTAATGTATACAAATATTATTATAGATTAGATATAAGGTGATAATTATTGTTAAAATAGCATCAATTATAAAAAATCAGTTAATCAAGTATTTATGACTTATAAATTGATTATAAAGCCTTAACAATAAGCTATTATCAAATAATCTATTCTAATATTATAATTACAAGTATATAGTTTAAGAATAAAAGTGTTAGCAAAGTTAGAGATAAGAAATTTATGATTCTTGAGGAAATTTTAGCTTGCAATATATCTGTAATAAATATAGAAATATAAATTTAATAACCACAGTATTCTTAGGAATACACCAAATAATTCAATGTTTGTAACATATACTGTTAGATAATGTGTTGAACTATAATACTTATACTGGATTTACAGTAGTTATTATGAAATAGAGTTAAATAATAATTGTAATAAATAAAATTAAGCATCTAGATTTATGCTAAAATAAGACAAATATGTTAAAAAAATGATAAGTTATGAGAACTTTTGCCATCTTCAATTAATATATTATTACTAGTAATAGCTTTAAAATCATATTACTATTATACAAATTTTAGCTTTAAAAGAAGGTGACAAAAAGTAAATGAAAATATGCATAACAGTAGGTCATAGTATACTAAAAGGTGGAAAAAGTACAGGTGTAAATGCAATAGTTGATGAGTATAGTTATAATAAAAAATTAGCTCCTATGTTAGCAGAGATGCTCATAAGTCAAGGTAATACAGTAGATGTAATAATTTGTCCAGAAAGACATTTTGTAGCAGAAAAAGAAGAGTTTTTTTATAGAGTTCCAAAAGTAAATAGTGGCAAATATGATTTACTAGTAGAGCTACATTTAAATAAAAGTGATGGAAAAAGCTTTGGTGCAGAAGTACTTTATTATGGTAATGAAGGATTAGAATATGCTAAAAGAGTATCTAATAAACTTGGAGAATTATTTGAAAATAGAGGAGCTAAAAAAAGAGAAAATTTATATATCTTGAGAAACACGAATCCAGTTGCAATACAAATTGAAAGTTTTTTCTGTGATAATGTGGATGATTGCAATAAAGCCAATGAAGCAGGTTATGACTATATAGCACGATTAATTACAGAAGGTATTTTGAATAAAGATATAGGTATGTGAGATTATGGTAATTTAGGTATTGATTAATACCTTTTAATCTTAGATATAAATTGAAAAATTGTCTAGGAATATAAATTAAACCTAAGAAGTATACTAATTCAGTTTATTTAAATCAATTTAATTATCTAAAAAAAATACCCCTTGAAAATATTGACTTATCAATGTTAATAAGGGGTATTTTTTTAGATTTTATTTTGATTTAAGGACTAGTTCATAATTTTTTCTGCTAAAATCTATATATAATGATAAAAAGTATAAAAATATCGGTGTCTTACATTATAATAATATAATGGAGAAAAATATAATTGATAAGATAAAAATAAACATAATAAGGTGGTAATATATGAAATATACATTCGAAAGTTTTAAATTGGATAAAAAGATACTTAAGTCATTAAAAAATTTAGAATATAATGTACCTTCTAAGGTACAAATAGAAGTTATTCCAGAATTGTTAAATAGTAAAAATATAGCAGTAAAATCAAAAACAGGAAGTGGGAAAACAGCAAGTTTTGCAATACCTATATGTGAAAATATTGATATAGAATACAATAATATTCAAGCACTTATAGTAGTACCAACGAGAGAATTAGCGCTACAGGTAAAAGATGAGATATCAAGTATAGGAAGGTTAAAGAAGGTAAGATGTAGTGCTATATTTGGTAGACAATCTATAAAAGAACAAGTAGCTGAGTTAAAGCAAAGGGTTCATGTCGTTGTAGCTACTCCGGGTAGAATAATTGACCATATAAATAGAGGCACTATTAATTTAGAAAAAATAAAGTATTTAATAATAGATGAAGCTGATAAAATGTTTAATAAAGGTTTTCTTGAACAAATGGAAACAATATTAACAAATATACCTAAAGAGAGAACATTAGGTCTTTTTTCAGCTACAATAGGTGAAGAGATAAAATATATATGTGAAAAATATATGCCAGATTACAGCATTATAAATGTAGAAGGAAATGAAAGTAACACTAATGAAGGATTAAGACAAATAGATGATAAAATAATCAAGTCAAAGGAAAGAAATAAGTATGTAGTTTTAAAAGAATTAATATACAGCGAAAATCCAAGGAGTGTAATAATATTTTGTAATACTAAAGAAAAAGTATCTAAACTATATAATAAAATGAGTAAGGAAGGTTTTTTGGTAAGAGAGTTACATGCAGATTTATCACAAGAAAAAAGAATATTTGTGATTAAGGATTTTAAAAATATAAAGTTTAATGTATTGGTTAGTAGTGATGTAGCATCTAGAGGAATACATATTGATGATATTTCTTTAGTCATAAACTATGATGTGCCACAAGATAAGGAAAACTATATACATAGAATAGGTAGGACTGGTAGAAAAGGAAATAGTGGAAAAGCTATCACTATAGTAGATGAAAAAGATGAGAAATATATAGATAATATAGAAACATATGTAGGATATAAAATAAATGAGTTAACTAATATAGAACAAAGTAGTATTATTAAGGGTAAAGTTTTGTTTGAAGAATATTCAAAAGAAATTTTGAAAGAAGTATCGAAAAGAAAAAAAATTGCTAAAAATTCAAACAAAAGTAAAGATATAAAATCAAATCTAGAAAATGAAGTAGTTAAATTGTATTTAAATGCTGGCAAAAAGAAGAAGATAAGGGTCTTAGATATAGTTGGAGCATTTAGTAATATAAAAGGTATTACTAATGATGATATAGGTGTAATCGAAGTTCAAGATTTATGTTCATATATAGATATATTAAATTACAAGGGAGACTTGATATTGAAAAGATATAAAGAGATTCCTATAAAGAAAAAAATGGTTAAGGTAAAAAGAGATATACAATAATTCAATTATCATTATTAGTTAATTATTATAATAAATTGCATTGGTTTTGTATTTTCTAAGTATAATGAGATTATAAAGGCTAGATAAAATAAAATTAGAAGAAAAAAGAATTTGATTAAGAGGTACTATATGAAATATTTTGGAAATGGGTTAAGTGAAGTACACAAAGAATTAAATAAAATCATACGTAAAGAAGAAAAAATAGAACAGGTAAAAACACTATTTTTAGAAATTCATTCAAAATTACATCTCTCAGAAATATCAAATACAGAAAAAAATGAAGTGGACAAACTTATTAATGACTTAAACAGAAATGAATATGCTATTGTGCCAACAAGTAAAGACGAAACTATTGCATGGGTTTTGTGACATATCTCAAGGATTGAAGATTTAACAGTAAATGTACTAGTTGCCCAAAAAGAGCAAATTTTTAATGAACAATGGAAAGAGAGATTGAATATTTTTATTACAGATACAGGAAATGCTCTCTCTGATTATGAAATTATGAATTTAAATAAAAGTATCAATACTAATGAATTGCTTTGCTATCGAGATGAAGTTGCAAATGGAAAGAACATTTTCGTACAAAAAAGAAACTTTACAGAAGTTAGATTATAATAACTTAAGTAAACAACAAATCAACTAAGGTATTATTGATTTTGGTTATACTCTAAGTTATACTATTTTTAAGTGTTTATGACAATAGTCATTTTAAATGTAAATCATAAACATATATTTATAGAAATATTAAAGGGGGAAACATATGGCATACTTTAAATATAATAACAAACAGTGCTACTATAATGAAATTGGAGATGGTACACCATTACTTTTTTTACATGGAAATACAGCCTCATCTAAGATGTTTGATGATATAATCGATTTTTATAAAGATGAATATAAAATAATATTAATTGATTTTGTTGGTCATGGCAAATCTCAAATGGTTGATAAGTTTTCTGTCGATTTATGGTTTGATGAGGCTATGCAAGTTATATGTTTTTTAGAAAAGATGAACTATAAAAAAGTAAATATAATTGGCAGTAGTGGAGGAGCTCTTGTTGCATTAAATGTTGCACTTGAAAGACCCGATTTAGTGAATAAGGTAATTGCAGACAGTTTTGAAGGAGAAGCTCCTCTAGAGTCCTTTGTGCAAAATGTGAAATTAGAGCGTGAAGCATCAAAGCAAGATGATGATACAAAAGCTTTTTATATTTACAATCAAGGCGAAAATTGGGAGCAAGTAGTAGATAATGATACAGAAGCTATTTTTGAACATTATAAAACTATAGGTAAATTTTTTCATAAGCCTCTAGAAACTATGCAACCAGATGTACTTTTAACAGGAAGTAAAGAAGATGAATTTGTATCTTTAGTAGCTCATGATTTCTTTGAAAATACTTTTTCATCACTTCTTGAAAAAATTAAAAATGGAAAAATGCATCTGTTTAATAAAGGTGGGCATCCAGCTATTTTATCAAATGGATTAATTTTCTCAAATGTAGCAAAGAAATTTTTAAAAGAATAATTTAATGATATAATTTGAGCATGGAATAGAGTGTGTTATGGAAATAAAGAATACTTTATATTTTATAAAGGCGTTGGAATATATGAGATACGTACATACAAATATAATAGCAAGAGACTGGGAAAAGCTGTCTGAATTTTATAAAGATGTATTTGAATGCAGAAAAGTACCACCACAAAGAAACCTAAAAGGTGAATGGTTGGATAGATTGACAGGGATAAAAGATGCTCATATTGAAGGTGTGCACTTAGCTTTACCTGGATATGATGATTGTTTACCAACATTAGAAATATTTTCATATAATTTATATGGTGAAGTGCTTCAAAAAAATATAAATAATTATGGTTTTTCACACATCGCATTTGAAATTGAAAATGTTGAAGAAACCCTAAATAAAATAAAAAGTGCAGGTGGAGGTCAAGTTGGAGAAATTGTTAAAACAAAATATCCTAATGGACAAGTTGCTACATTTGTATATGCAACAGATATAGAAGGAAATATTATTGAATTACAGAGCTGGGATTAAATAATAACACAAACAAATTTTTATTTATATTACAAAAAATTTAAAAAGGGTGTTATTAAAATATGTAATTAGACATATCTATTATGTATTGATAACACTTTTTTAATAAATTGGTCATCCTGCAATTTTATCAAATGGTCTTGCTTTCTTAAAAATAGCTAAAGGTTTTCTTAAGAAGTAATTTAAAAAGTTTTTGTATATAATAATGAATAACAAACAATGGAAGAGAGACTTATAAAAAGTAATAGATATTGCTTATAAAAAGGATACTTGATTATTTCATAGAGAATTTATCAGGTATCCTTTTAAATGCTAAATTAATTGACATAGTTTTTCTAATGAGGCAGATTTATACTTATTTTTATTTATTACTACAGTAATATCATTAAAAAGTTTAAAATCAGGAATAAATATCTGTATAAGGTTTCCTTTTTCTATTTCTTGCTCAACTAGAATTTTAGGAAGAATTGAAACACCTAAACTATTTTTAGTAGCTTCTATTAGGGATTGTGAATCTACACTTTCCCAGCTTGCATGTACTTTGTAACCTTGCAAGGTTACAGCTGATTCAAAAGTTTCACGTACAGCACTTCCTCTTTCTCGTAATAGTAAATCCATACCCAATAGTTGAGATAAACTTAACTCGGCAGTATTGCAATAGCTTGGTGAAGATACAATGCATAATTCATAAGAAGAAAATTTTCTGATTTCTAATGCGCCTTGTATGATTTTCCCTTCAATAAAAGCTATATCAACCTTTCCTTGTTTCAATAATTTTAATGCTTTTAATGCACTATGAACTTCAACGTTAATCTTAGTATTTGGAGATATTTCTTGAAATCTCCTTATTAATTGAGGCAGCCATATTTGAGCAAACGTAATACAAGACGCAATATGTATGGGCGTTTCACACTCTAAGTTTTTAATCCTTGATTCAACATTTTCTAAATTTTCAAGTATTGGCAAAATTTCTTGTAAAAGAAGTTCTCCTGTTTTTGTTAATTTGACACTTTTATGTAATCGCTCAAATAATTTGGTTTCAGCCTCATTCTCAAGCTCTCTTATTGCATGGGAAACTGCTGATTGTGTAATAAATAGATTATTTGCAGCTTTAGTGAAATTTTCTACTCTTGCAACTTCTCTAAAAATAATGCAATGTTTAAAATTCATAATTAGACTCCTTTACTCATGAATTAAATTCATGTCTGCAACAATATTTTATCATTTTACAAATAGCAGTACAACATTTATAATATGTCCATGTGCACATAGAAAGGAATATTATGAGAAAAAATATTAAATTGTATTTATGGCTTTGCTATATAAATTTATTTATAAGTGCCTTTACTTTTGGTGGTGGATACGTTGTTGTTCCTATGATAAAAAAGTACTATATTATGGATAAAAAAATATTTAGTGAATCAGAGCTTGTAGAAATGGCTACAATTGCTCAATCTTCACCTGGAGCAATTGCAATCAACTTAAGCATTTTAGCAAGTAAAAGAACAGCTGGATTTATAGGAGTAATTATCAGTTGTATTTGTTCAATTATACCTCCTATAGTAATTTTAGGACTTGTTTCAAGGTGGTATGTTGCGTTTTCTTCAAATATTTATATAATTGCAATCTTAAAAGGTATGCAGGCATGCGTTGCTGCATTGATTGTAGATTTGACTATAGATATGTATAAAATGATTCTTAATGAAAAATCAATGTTATTAAATCTATTAGTAGCATTTTCATTTATTGCTTGTACTTTCCTTAAAATTAATGTAATACTCGTATTACTTTTAAGTTGTTTGATTTGTTTATTTGCTATATATATTCAACTTCGAAAAAAGGGGGAGAGTATATGATTATAAATTTATTCTTTACGTTTTTGAAAATAGGAATGTTTAGTATAGGTGGTGGTTATGCTATTATTCCAATTATACAGGAACAGGTAGTTTTTAAGCAAGGATGGATAACACAAAAGGTTTTTACTGATATTATTACAATTTCTCAAATGACTCCAGGTCCATTAGCTGTTAATACTTCTACTTTTGTTGGTATGCAAGTGGCAGGAATTGAGGGTGCTATATCAGCAACAGTTGGTTGTATAATATCAGGAATAATTATTTCTATGTTTTTATATGGATTTTTTAAAAAATATAAGAGTTCGAAATTTGTTTTTGAAATTTTAAATGGACTGAAAGCATCCTCTTTAGGATTAATCATCTCAGCAGGATTTACAATTATATTGTTGACATTTTTTGGTTCTTCAAATTATTATACTACCAATATTTTCAAAAATATAGATATTATAGCTGTTATTTTATTTTGTTGTTCATTGTACTGTTTACGAAAATATAAGATTGGACCTATACTTATGATGGTGTTATCTGGATTGTTTGGATTAATTGTATATTTATAAAGAAGGTTAATATATAAGCAAAGAAAGATTTACATATAATTTGCAAAGCTTAAGATATTATGGAGTCTCCTATATTTTAGGAAACTCCTGTTTATCAATTACAAATAACATAGTAGTATTTTATTTTTACTTACTATATATCTTACCTTCAATTAAACAAGTCCATTATCTCACTATCAGATAAACTTCTTAATACACCTTCGTTAGAAAGCTCTCCATTTATAAATTGATTTATAAGCTCTTTTTTATTTTCTTGTAATTTTATTATCTTTTCTTCTATAGTGCCTTTAGCAATTAACTTTATAACTTGTACTACATTTTTTTGACCGAATCTATGAGCTCTGTCACTAGCTTGATTTTCTGCTGATGGATTCCACCATGGGTCAAAGTGAATTACAATATCAGCAGTTGTAAGATTTAATCCTGTACCACCTGCCTTTAAAGATATTAAAAAAACTTTTTTGTCAGTACTATTATTAAATTTATCTACAAGTTCAAGCCTTTCTTTAGCATTAGTTTTACCATCTATATAGTGATATGCAATTTTACACTTATCAAGTTCCTTGCCTATATTTTTAAGGACAGATGTAAATTGTGAAAATAATAATATCTTGTGATTTTCATTTATACTATCTCTAAGTATTTCTAGACATGTTTCTATTTTTGAACTTTTTTTATTATAATCTTTTACCACTATACTTGGGTCTAAACAAAGCTGTCTTAGTTTAGTTAAATAAGAGAAAATAACTATTTTATCTTTCTTAAGATTTTTATCTTTCATTTTATCTTGTATATCTTTTGCATACACACTATATATTTTTTTCTGTTCCTTATTTAATTCAACAAAAAAGTTTTTCTCAATCTTGTCTGGGAGTTCTTTCATTACTTCTTTTTTACTTCTTCTAAGAATAAAAGGCTTTATAAGTCTTTTTAAATTTTCAACATTATCTTCTTTATTTATAAATAACTCTTGAAATTTTCCTCTACTATATAAATATCCAGGCATTATAAAATCAAATATAGACCATAACTCTACTAAATTGTTTTCCATAGGTGTACCAGTAAGTGCAAATTTATTTTTGGCATTTATATTTTTTACAGCTTCTGTTACTAAAGCCACTGGATTTTTAATGTTTTGAGCCTCATCTATTACACAATAATCAAAAATTATTTCATTATATTTTTCTAAGTCATTTCTAAGAGTACCATATGTTGTAAGGACTACATTAAAATCGTTTATTTCTCTAAAGCACTTTTCTCTATCTTTTTTATTTCCATGTATAAATAGAACTTTTATATCTGGAGCAAATTTTTCAAATTCATTTTTCCAATTATAAATAAGTGATGTTGGCGTAACAATAATACTTTTTTTATTGAATACAGATAGTAAAAATGTAATAGTTTGTATTGTTTTTCCAAGACCCATTTCATCAGCTAATATACCACCAAATTTATAAAAATCTAAAACTTTAAACCAATTAAAACCATTTATTTGGTAGTCACGTAGATTTGCTTTTAAATTACTTGGAATTTCTGAATTTATAACATTAAAATTTCTAAATTTAGCACATGTATTTTCTAATTCATTTTTACCAGTTATAAATTTTAAATCTTTACCTTTTATCATTTCATTTATATATAGAGCTTTATTATTATGAATTTTATTATCTTTTGATTTATCAATTACATCCAAATTTTCAACCAGTTCAAAAAAATCTTTAGTTTCTTTTTCTGATAAGTCTATAAAACTTCCATCTTTTAGCTTATAAAAAGTACGTTTTTCTTGGAGAGCTTTTAGAATATCTTTGTACTCTTTTGGATTTATATCAGATATATTAAAATTAAATTCTAGATAATTTTGATTAGTTTGATTAATTGAAGCTTGAATTGATGAAGAATTATATATTTTCTTCAATTTAAACTTTTCAGAATAATAGATATCTCCAAATTCCTTTAAAGATTCTAACTGTGAATCTAAAAATGTAAATAGGTCATAGTCAGTTCCTTTAAATGTATATCTGTTATTTTCTTTTACAAATTGTGAAGAAAGCATTTTATTTTCAATTTTAGCCTCCTTTTGTATATTGGGAAGTATAAATTTTTTACCACTTTCATCATCATAGATATACTTTATGTCGCAACATACATTGCCATCAATTATATCAAAGTAAAACTCTGTTTCAAAATTATTTGCTATATTATTTTTTATGTTTTCATCCAAATAAACTTCTTTGGATATTGACTTTAATTTAGGCACTAATAGCCCTAAAACATCTTTAGAGTCTTCTTTATCAAATTTTAATTCCTTAGATTTTGATAATACTTGATAGATTTTTGAATAATCTCGAGCCTTTTTATGAGACAATAAGTAGATATTATTCTCATATAAAAGTACATCACCTTTTCTACTAAGTGGAACAGGTAGTAAGTCTTTGGAGGATAAGACAATTTTATCTTCTATATTTTTAAAATTAAATTTTATTGGTAAAATATCACTTGATACTTTTGGATGATATTCTTTCTTAGAAAAAATTAGAGTAAAATCCTTGTCCTTAAGAGCATTCAAAAATTGTTTCAGAGAACTCATATTTATTTCCATGAACTTTTTTGAGTATGACGAAGAAAAATTATATGAAAGATTTGTTCCATATTCTTCTATCATATCTATTAACTTCTCATCTTCATCAGCAAAATAATGGATGTTAGGATTATAAATAAATTTTTTTCCAAACTCCAATTCATATCCATTAAGTTTTGAATATGCAAATTCAGTGATATTTTTTAAAACATACATTTTATCGATTCCAATTTTAAACTCAGCAATTGCTTTGTTTGAATCAATGTTTAATAATACATCTAAATTGACTCTTTCTTTTTTAGTATCATTTAAAAAAGAAAGTAGTTGTTTACTTAAGTCCAAGCCGACTTTAGAATCAGTCTTAGAAAGTTTATCTTTATCATCATCTAATATATCTATTAGAACAGGAGGAATGTCATTTTTACTTTTTATTTGCTTTAGGCTTTTTATCACAATAGCAACTAGATGTTTACATATAAAGATGCCTCGATTTGTAATATTTGATTGACAATCAACACAACTACAGTCACTTTCAATTATTTTAAAGTGTTTTATATCTATTGTTATTGAATTAAAATAAAAGCTATAATTATCCTCAGAATTGACTCCACCACGAAATGTTAGCAAGTTATTTTGTAAGTCATCAATATCAATGTCTATATAATCAACTAATTGATTACTATAGTATTTTATACCTCTTGACCATCTTGATGGTTCTGTATTTCTTTTGATTAATTTATATATCATATCTATTTTCATTTTATTCACCTTACCTCACTGTATATATTATAATCTAAATCTATTCAATTTACACTCTAAATACAGTGTTTAAATTAAAGCATATATAAATAGCTTTTATCTATTGCAAAATATATATAAATAACAATTTGCTATTAGATTTTTATTGTAATCTCCTGTAAACTAGGAGTGAAAAATAATGATTTAAGTAGTTTATAAATGTATATAAAATTTAATTATTAAAAACATATTTTAAGTTTATGATATTTAAATTAAAAGAATGTATAATAATTATAGTGTTTTATATTTATCATTGGGAAAGGAAGATATTGATATGGATAGTTATAAATTGATTAAGGCTAAGATACCATGTAAGGAAACAGGAATAGAAATAAAGAAGACTTTATGTGATATTTGTTCTCCAGGAATTCATTGTGGAATTGATGCATATGTCAAAGATGGCAAAGTAATAAAAATAGAAGGAACAAAAGAGCATCCAATGAACAGAGGGTTGTTGTGTACAAAGGGGCTTTGTAATAGAGAATATATGTATCGAGAAGATAGAATAAAAACACCACTGAAGAGGATTGGAAAAAGAGGTGAAGGAAAGTTTAAGCCAATATCATGGGAAGAAGCTTATAGTGAAATAGGGGGAAAATTAAATAAAATAAAAGACGAATATGGAGCAAAACATGTAGCATTTTTTACAGGGTATGGAAAGTGGTATAGACCGTTTTTACAAAGGTTTGCATCTTCATTTGGTTCTCCTAATTATGGTACAGAATCAAGCTCCTGTTCAACATCAGCACAGATGGCTGGAAATGTTGCAACTGGGAGAAATTTTACAATGCAGGATATGGAAAATGCAAATACTTATTTAGGTTGGGGGTTTAATCCATACTACTCTAAATTTTTAAATAGTGTAAATTTAAGTAAACTAAAGGAAAAAGGTTTAAAATTTATAATTGTAGACCCTAGGATAACACCAACAACTCAAAAAATAGCAGATTTGCACTTGAGAGTTAAGCCTGGTACTGATGGAGCTTTAGCTCTAGGAATGGCTAATTTATTTATAGAAAAAGATTTGATAGATAAAGAATACATAGAAAAACATGTACATGGGTTTGATGAATACAAGGAATATGTAAAATTATTTGATTTAGATACTGTCAACAAAATTACAGGGGTTTCTAAAGATGATATAGTAAAAGCTGTAGAGATGTTATCGAAAGGTCCATTTTGTATAAATGAAAGTGCTGCTCCAGTAGTTCATCACCAAAATGGATTTCAAAATTATAGGGCAATGATGTCTCTATCTGCTATAACAGGTAATTATGATAAAATTGGAGGTAACATACCAAAACAAGATTATTTTGCTGGTAAGGTAGGAGGATTTCAAACATTAGAAAAAGAGTTTGTAAAAGAAGTGCTACCTAAAAATATAAATGAAAGAATTGGTGGGGAAAGATTTACTCTTTGGAATGAAATGGTAAATCAATTTCAAGCTATGGATTTAACTCGACAAATAGAAGAAAAGACACCTTATGAAATAAAAGCATTGTTTTGTCATGGTATAAATGCTAGAATGTTTCCTAATTCAGGTAGGCTTTTTAACGCTCTAAACACTGTAGATTTCTTTGTCAATATAGATTTATTTATGACAGATGCATCAAAATATGCAGATATACTTTTACCTGCATGCACATCTTTTGAAAGAGAAGAATGTAAGAGTTATCCAGGTGGATATATTACATATACGAAAAAAGTAATTGATACATTATATGATTCAAAATCAGATGTAGAAATACTTTCTGACTTAGCAAATGTTATGGACATAGAAGATGATTTCTTAAAAGCAGGTTATGAAGCAAGTATAAGACATATGTTTAAAGGAACTTGTGTAGATGTAGATGAACTTAAAGAAAGTGATTTACCATTGAAATGTAAAGATTTTAAATCATATGAGGTAGGTTCGTATACAATGGAAGGTTATGATACTAGTACATCTAAGTTTGAATTAAAATCTACAATTATTGAGAAATATAAAGATTTTGGATTAGATGCATTACCAACATACAAAGAATTTAATGATGATATAGATGAGTATAATTACCTATTAACATCAGGTGCAAGAATTCCAAATGCATTACACTCAAGACTTCATGATGTTAAGCTTTCGAGAATATTAAAAAATGAGGCTAGTTGTGATATTTCTAGTTTAGATGCAAAAGACTTAGGTATTAAGAATGGAGATTATATAAAAATAACTACTAAAATAGGAAGTTTGAATGTCAAGGTCAATGTTACTGATAGAGTTTTATATAAAAACATACATATGTATCATGGATATAGAGAAGTTGATGTAAATAGTATCATCTGTGATAATTTTGACCCTTATAGTGGATTCCCTGCATATAGAAGTTGTAAGTGTAAGATTGAAAAAGTGAATAAATAATTGGGGGGATATAATGAAAAGTTTATTTGAATTCAATAAAGAGTTATGTACAGCATGTGGGGCTTGTTTGCTTGCTTGTATAGACCAAAATGATAATGACATAGATAATGGTGAATTTTTTAGACATGTATTTACAGTGGAAGAAAAAGAAAAGGTAGAATATTTTTCATTATCATGTGTTCATTGTGATGAAGCAAAATGTGTAGATGTATGTCCTAAAGATTGTTTTAAAAAAGAAAATAAATTTGTCATATTAGATAATCAAGATTGTATAGGATGTAAACTTTGTGAAAAAACTTGTGAATATGGAGCTTTGATTTATGGAAATGATGGTAAAGCAAACAAGTGTAATGGTTGTGTTGAACGAAATGAGTGTGGTATGGATGCACCTTGTGTAATGGTATGTCCTACAGGAGCATTAAAGTTTAATATGGAAGTAGATTAATTATAAATTATAATTTATACTAAGATGTAAAATGAACTTTGTAAAAGACTACATTAAATTTGTATTATAACTAATTTAATGTAGTCTTTTTATGTATATACTTATAAAATAAAAAATTGAGATAGTTAGAAGTTTAAATTTTTATTTTAAAAAGTTTGTCTTATGGATTACTAATCAATTAACATGTTTAAGAATTTTTCTTTATGATTTAAAAAATCTTGAGTAAGTTGATAATTTTCACTATCTTCGCATTTAACTTTATTAATGCCATTCTCATTTATTTCATAGATGATTGAATTAGGATAACAAATTAATATGGGTGAGTGTGTTGCTATGATGAATTGGCAATTTTGGGTTACTAATTCGTGTAATCTTGTTATAAAAGCCATCTGTCTAGCAGGTGAAAGTGCTGCCTCTGGTTCATCTAATATATATATTCCTTCTTTAGAAAATTTATGAATAAATAATGAGAAGAATGATTCACCATGAGATTGTTCATGCAATGATACTCCTCCATAATAGTTTATAGTTTTTACTCCTGACAAAAACCTAGAAGCTTTATCTATTGCAGTAGCTACATTATAAAAAGATTCAGCTCTCAAGAAAAAATTTTGCTTAGGTTTTTTAGGTCCTTTTGTGATTGTTATATATTTATGAAGTTCAGAGTGGCTATTATAAGTACTAAAGCCAAAGTTTTTTGTCCCACCTTCAGGGTTGAATCCATATTCAATAGCTATTGCTTCTAATAATGTTGATTTTCCACTTCCATTTTCACCAATTATAAAAGTTACGTTTTTATGAAACTCAAGTTGATATAAGTTTTTTACTATTGGTAGATTAAATGGATATTCATTTATACTATGTATACCTTTTCTGTTTAGTTTAACTGACCTAATATATTGATTTATTTTTTCAGCATTCAAATTTAAAACTCCCTTTTATTGATTTTAATATACTTATTATAACTTAAAATTAGTGACTATATTTAGGTTTTTATCTAATAAATTTTAATATAGATATTAATAATTTTTAAATTGGAATCTAGATATAGATATTCATAGTGTTAATTATCAGAAACCTTACACTAACAACAGCTAATTTTAATTACTCTTAAAATATTTACTTAGGAAATTAAAATATTTTATATTTTTAACAATAAAAATATATCTTTTATTATAAAAAAATTATTGAAAAACGATATTGTATGATGTAGTATATAATATATAAAATATTTTAAAGGAGTTGATATAGTGTCTGATAAATTTATAAAAAATCTATTAAATGGTATATTACAAATTTTATTTTTTCTTTTAGCATTAGTACTTTCTGTAGGAGGAATTAAAGGCTTTAGTTATATTTGTTTTAGTGGTGAAGCAACTATACAAAGTTTTATATCTGGTATGTTAAGGTTTTCTTTGGTTGTATCATATTTTATTATAGTAAAGTCATTGTTAGAAATATTAAATAGTTCTGAATATAGCTTATTCATAAATGAAAATGCAAAAAGATTTAGACTTATTGGCTATCTTTTACTTTTAAATTCTGTTATAGAATTTAGTTCAACTTTCGGTACTACTGGAACAGGAATGAGGTTCCTAGATTTAGGATTCGGATTTTACTTTACAGTCCCAACTCTTGTATATTTTGTGGTTGCTCTTATGAGTTTTGTGATTTCAGACGGATTTAAGAAGGCAATAAAGATAAAAGAAGATAATGATTTAATTATTTAGGAGGCACACTATGTTAATTATAGTAAATTTAGACATGATGTTTCGATAACTCTATATTTATGTTTAGTATATGGTAATAAAATATTTAATATATACTCAGTCTTTATTTTAATATATCCAGTATTCGTTCCATCACTACATCCATAATAATTCTTCTGAAGTAAATGATACACGAGATATATTTAATTCTTTACTAAATTTTTTCGTATCTAATTTTTTATTGATTAATATACAGTCTTCCACGGAGGTTGATTTGCAATAGCAGTAATGATATGTAAATATCTATATCACAACTTTTTCATATGTTTTAATTTTATAAAAACGAGTTAAACAGCCCAATTATATTAAATAAATTTGATATTAAAAAGGGCTATATAAGTGAATAAGGAAATAGTTTTTTTCTATTGGAAAAATAAAGAAAATTCTATTATAATTGAACATGTGACAAAAGTTTGCAAAAAACAACATTAAGTGAGGGGGACTTATTTTATGATTTTTAACATGAAATATTTTTTGGAATTATTTCAAATAATAATGAAATCATTCAATGTAACTGTGATTTTAACAATAAGCTCACTGATATTTTCATTAACTATAGGAACGATATTAGTGTTATCATCTTAGAAGAAAAAGTGCTTTAAAAATACTTGGAGATGAAAATATTGAAATGATTGATTTTCCAGCAATGACAGGTGAAGATTTTGCTATTTATATGAATGAAAGACCTGGTTTATTTATGTATATAGGGGTAGGAAATAAATAAAAAAATATAAATTACAGACTTCATAATAACAAGTTTAATATAGATGAAAAATGTTTAAGCACAGCATCTTCATTATTTGCACAACTTGCAGTAGATTATCTTTGTCAATGTTAGATTATAATTATAAGAATATATTCTATTTAAAAATAAAATGACTAAGTTATTTTTAGATTTCAAATTAACATATTAATTTTAGTATCAAATATATGATTAGTCTATTATATTTATTAAAAAAGGTGGATACTGATGATAAAAGTAGAGAATTTACATAAAAGTTTTAAAGGTACAGAAGTTCTTAAAGGTATAAATTTAGAAATAAATCAAAGTGAAGTAGTAGCTATACTTGGTCCATCTGGAACAGGTAAATCTACGTTACTTAGATGTTTAAATTATTTAGTTGAGCCTACAAAAGGAAAAATAATGATTGGAGATGTAAAAGTAGATGTAGAAAAAGCAACAAAAAAGGATATAGCAAATTTAAGAAAACATACATCTATGGTATTCCAAAATTATAACCTATTTAAAAATAAAACAGCATTAGAAAATGTAATGGAAGCATTGATAGTAGTACATAAAAAGAGTAAACAAGAAGCTAGAGAAATTTCTCTAAAATTAATAGAAAAAGTTGGGATGTTAGATAGAAAAGATTTTTATCCATCAAAGTTATCTGGAGGTCAGCAACAAAGAATAGGTATAGCTAGAGCGATGGCAGTAAATCCAAATGTAATATTATTTGATGAACCAACATCTGCACTTGACCCAGAACTTGTTGGAGAAGTTTTAAGTGTTATAAAATCGCTTGCAAAAGATGGAATAACAATGCTTATTGTGACTCACGAAATAAATTTCGCAAAAGAAGTTGCTGATAAAATTATATTTATGGATAAGGGTGTGATAGCTGAAGAAGGAACTCCTAATGAAATATTTAATAATCCAAAAAATGAAAGAACGGCAAAATTTTTAAATGTTATTAGGAAAGAAGAAGTATTTAATTAAAAACATATAATTGAAGTATGTCTTAATACATATGAGATACTTTCATAAAAGTAAGCTAATTAACATACAAAATTAATAGATATCTTAATTTATATAATTAAGATATCTATTAATTTTTTGAGTAAAAATATAAATTCTAGATTTAGATGTAATGCCTATAATTTGAATTAATTAAAATTATGTGTATTGAATCATATAAGTTTAAATATCAAACTTATTTTGGAAACAAAAGATTTCAAACTTATTTTTGTTAAAAGATAATAGACCTTCAGCTCTCATTTTTCCAAGTTCTCTTGACATAGAACTTCTATCAACACATAAAAAGTCAGCCATTTCATTTCTTGAAAAAGGGATTGTAAACTTATAGTTACCCGTTCTCTCTATTTGATTTGAAAAGTACATGAGCAATTTTTCACGAGTTGTTTTACAAGAAAGCAACTCTATTTTGTTATGAAGTAAAATATTTTTTTCAGCTATTAATTGTAACATATTTTCAACAAGTCTATTGTGAAATTCACATGTAGACGAGCAAATACCAGTCACACTTTTAAACTTTATAAATAGAACTTCACATGAAGATGTTGTCACTACTGTTACAGTACTTTTATGTAGTCTAGTGCAAGCAAACACCTCTCCAAATAAATCACCAGGTAAAAGTTCAGCCACAATATTTCTATTACCTTCAATATCTTCTTTTATTATGTGTGCACTTCCCTTAAGCATAATTCCAATAGAAGTCACTTCATTTCCTACAGAAAATATTATGTCATCTTTTGGATAAGTCTTATCAGTAACACCCAAACATTCTAACATTGCTTCAAGTTCATCATCTTTAATCCCTTCAAACAGAGAAATCCTTCTTAATAGATTTATATGTTTTTCTAAAAATTTTTTCAAATAATCACTTCCTTGTTGCATATGCAACCGATAATTTCTTTTCATTGTACTATACTAAATTTATAAAAGCAAGGAGATATAAAAATCCTGATACAAAAATCTAAAATAAAAAAGACCTATGTCTTAAAAATAAATATCTAGTAAAGTAGTATTTTAAACAAAAAAATTTTATGAGGTGATATAAATGATTAGAAAAATAATTAAAATTAATGAAGAAAAATGTAATGGTTGTGGATTATGTGTTGAAGCTTGTCATGAAGAAGCTATAGGTATGGTAAATGGAAAAGCAAAACTTTTAAGAGACGATTATTGCGATGGTTTAGGAGATTGTTTACCAACTTGTCCAACGAATGCAATTTCATTTGAAAATAGAGAGGCTGCAGAATATGATGAAGAAGCAGTAAAAGCAAATATGGAAGCAAAGAGAGCACAAAAAGAAAATTTAGCATGTGGATGTCCAGGTTCTCAGTCTAAGTCTATAAAAAGACAAGATTTAGATACTATATCTACAAATAACAATATAGTAATGGAGGCACAAGAGTCTCAGCTTAATCAGTGGCCAGTGCAAATAAAACTAGTACCTGCTAATGCATCATATTTAAAGAATGCAAGTCTTTTAATAGCAGCAGACTGTACAGCATATGCATATGGAAATTTCCATAATAAATTTATGAAAAATAAGGTTACATTAATTGGTTGCCCTAAACTTGATGAAGTTGATTATGCTGAAAAACTTACAGAAATTTTAAGATTAAATGATATTAAAAATATAGTGGTAACACGTATGGAGGTACCTTGTTGTGGTGGTATCGTAAATGCAGTTAAAATAGCCCTACAAAATAGTGGAAAGATGATACCATGGCAAGTAATTACTATATCTGTAGATGGGAAAATAGTAGATGGAGAAATCTAATTAAGTAAATCGTAAACAATTTAATAAATTTTAATAAATAAAATTAAATGGGAGGAATAAAAGATGGAGAATATGTTTTGTTTTCAATGTGAACAGACAGTTGGTGGTAAAGGATGTACTATAAATGGAGCTTGTGGTAAAAAAGGGGGAACAGCTAATTTACAAGATGAACTTACAGGAGTATTAATTGGACTTTCAAGAGCAACTGTTGGAAATAAAAATAGACCAACAAGAGAAACAGATAAAGTTATGATAGAAGGATTGTTTACTACTGTAACAAATGTAAGTTTTGATGATGAAGCTATAAAAAGACAAATTGAAAAAACTGAACTAGCAAAAAGTGAACTTGTACCTAGATGTTCAGATTGCTCAACAACTTGTAGTAGAAATGATAACTATGATATGAAGAATTTATGGAATGATAATGAAGATATACGTTCATTAAAATCATTAATTTTATTTGGATTAAGAGGGATGGCTGCTTATGCTTATCATGCAATGGTACTTGGATATACAGATAAAGAAGTGAATGACTTTTTCTACGAAGGGTTAATAGCAGTTGGAGAAGACTTATCTAGTGATGAACTTTTAGGATTTGTAATGAAAACTGGGGAAATAAACTTAAAATGTATGGAATTACTTGATAGAGCAAATACCGAAACTTATGGAACACCAGAGCCAACTCAAGTACCTATGAAAATTGAAAAAGGTCCATTTATTGTAGTTACAGGGCATGACCTTTATGATTTACACAAATTGCTAGAGCAAACAAAAGATAAGGGAATAAACATATACACTCATGGAGAATTATTACCAGCACATGCATATCCAAAATTAAAAGAATATAAGCACTTAAAAGGAAATTTTGGTACAGCATGGCAAAATCAACAAAAAGAATTTGACAATATACCTGCTCCAATACTATTTACGACAAACTGTTTAATGCCTGTTAAGGATAGTTATAGAGATAGAGTATTTACTACAGAAGTGGTTGCTTATCCTGGTATGGTTCATATTGGAGAAGATAAAGATTTTTCTAGTGTAATAGAAAAAGCACTTGAACTTGGAGGATATAAAGAAGATATGCATATGACTGGAATAAATGGAGGTGATATGCTAACTACTGGTTTTGCAAGAGGAACAGTTTCATCTGTACAAGATACAGTAGTAGAAGCTGTAAAAAATGGTGACATAAGACACTTTTTATTAGTTGGTGGTTGTGATGGTGCAAAACCTGGAAGAAATTATTATACTGAATTTGTAAAACAAGCTCCTGAAGACACTGTTATATTGACTCTTGCATGTGGAAAATATAGATTTAATGATTTAAATCTTGGAGAAATAGGTGGTTTACCACGTTTAATGGATATGGGACAATGTAATGATACTTACAGTGCAATTCAAGTGGCTATTTCATTGGCAAATGCTTTTGAATGTGATGTAAATGAATTACCTCTTAGCATAGTTCTATCATGGTATGAACAAAAAGCTGTTTGTGTACTTCTTACATTGCTTTACTTAGGTATAAAAAATATCTATATAGGACCTTCTTTACCAGCGTTCTTGTCTGAAAATGTATTGAATATATTGGTTGAGAAATTTGCTTTAACTCCTATATCTACTCCAGAAGAAGATATGAAAAAAATATTAGGATAAAGAAAATACGCTTAGCTGATAAGGTATAAATTTTATAATCAAAGTATTATTAAGATTAATTATAATTAACATAAATAAGGGGTGGCTTTGTATAAGGTCAACCCTTATTTATATTTTTATGGTCTATTACTAAAGTATATATTATTTTAATCAATTATTTATAATAAATCATACTTTTAAATATTTATAATAAATCATACTTTTAAACTTATAATACTTAAAATATGTGTATAGTACAAACAAATAAAAAGTATAGTTTTAATAGTGCAGGATACTGAATTTAATTATAGAAAGAGGAACTTTGTAATATAGAATTTGCATAATATATATATATTATAGTGTAATTATTTTAACTAAAATTTAAAATATATAAGGCATTTTATATGGGGGTATGTATATATGAAAAATTCGAATTTTAATATATTAACATTCGATGGTGGTGGATTAAAGGGAGCATTAAGTATATCCATACTTGAGAGAATAGTAGAGGAGTATCCAAGTTTGTTAAATAACATAAATATGTTTGGAGGAACATCTACAGGCAGTTTGATTGCATTAGGGCTTGCATATGGTGTAAGCCCAAAAGAGATAAAGACTCTCTATTCAATTGAAAATTCAAAGTATATTTTCAACAAAAGTTATGCAGAAATGCTCAGACCAAAGTATGAAAATAAAAATTTAAAGGAAATTTTACTAAGTATATTTCCAGAAGACTTAGAATTGAAAGATTTAAGTAAATTAGTCATGGTACCAAGCTTTTATATAGGTAATGAAGAACATTCATGGAAGCCTGTATTTTATAATAATATGCCAAATTCTCTTAATAAAACTAGTAAAGTTGTGGATGTAGCAATGGCAAGTAGTGCTGCACCAGTATTCTTTCCAACCTATAATTGTCATGTTGATGGTGGTATAATAGCAACTGACCCAAGTTTAGCATGTATAGTTTATTCAATTGACAGTGGACTTAAGCTAAATTATAAAAATACAAGACTTTTTTCTATAGGGACTGGATATGTATATAATAGTATAAAGACAGATACAACTGAATGGGGAGCTATTGACTGGATAATCAATAAGGAGCCAGACTTACCAATTATATCTGTTACACTAGAAGGGAACTCTCAAATGAGTCAACTATTTTCTCAAAAACTTCTTGGAGATAATTACTATAGGTTAAATCCTAAAATGGAGAGAGATGTAGCTATGGATGATTGTGATTCACTAGAATATTTAATATCTCTAGGTGAAAACTGTGATATAAAAGATGCATTTGAATGGATAAATAAAAAAGGTTTTTATAAAAATTAGGTATAGTTTTTCATTATATTTATAAGTAGAAAATTTTTATAGTTTATAATTTTGATAAAAGATTTTGTAATTTTAAATACTTTAATATCATATAGTATTTTCTAAATAAAGTAAAAAATAATAAAATACAAGATTATTAAGTTACTTCTTAGGGAATAAATAAAATATAATTTTTTTAAGGAGTGATGAAAATGATAAAACTTGCTACTTTTGCAGGTGGGTGTTTTTGGTGTATGGTAAAACCTTTTGATAAATATGATGGGGTTATAAAAGTAGTTTCTGGATATACATCTGGTCATGTTGAAAATCCTACATATCAAGAAGTATGTTCAGGAACAACTGGCCATGTTGAAGCTATTCAAATAACTTATGATGATAATATAATAAGTTATGATGAACTTTTAAATATATTTTGGAAACAAATTAATCCTACGGATGATGGTGGACAATTTGGTGATAGAGGAACTCAATATAAAACTGCTATATTTTATCATGATGAAGAGCAAAAAAATACAGCTTTGAAGTCAAAAGAAAGCTTAGAAAATAGTAAAATATTTGATAGTAAAATAGTTACTGAAATAATTCCAGCAACTAAATTTTACGAAGCAGAAGAAAATCATCAAGATTATTATAAAAAAAGACCATTAAATTATAATATGTATTATAAAGGTTCAGGAAGATATAATTTTGTAAAAAGTTATTGGGATGGAAATAATGTAGATAGGGAAGCGTTAAAAAAGACTTTAACTCCTATTCAATTTGAAGTTACTCAAAATGACATGACAGAAGTACCTTTTGAAAATGAATATTATGATAATAATGAAGAAGGTATCTATGTGGATATAGTAAGTGGAGAGGTTTTATTTTCTTCAAAGGATAAATTTGATGCAGGATGTGGATGGCCTAGCTTTGCAAAGCCAGTTATAGATAAGTCTATAATTGAAAGAAGTGATTTTTCACAAGGCATGTATAGGGTTGAAGTAAGAAGTGCTAAAGGAAATTCTCATCTAGGTCATGTTTTTGATGATGGGCCAAAGGAACTTGGAGGTTTAAGGTATTGTATAAATTCTGCTTCTCTTAAGTTTATACCTAAAAAAGACATGGAAGAATTAGGATATGGAGAATATTTAGAGCTTTTTAAATAATTAAAACTAGTTATATCATATATTCAGATTAGAGATGGAAATATAAATTTATGTTTTCATCTTTTGTTTTTTTGCCAATAATATGATAAATTATTAATTGTAATGTTATAATTTATATTTGTATGACTAAAGAATTTAATTTTTGAAAGAGAGAAAACAAATGAATTTAAAAGACTTTAATGGAAAAAGATTAAAATCAGCTAGAGTTTTTAGAGCTAAAACTCTAGAGCAGTTATCTAAAGAAACTAAAATAAATAAAAAAGATTTACAAGCTTTTGAAGAAAATAAGTATGTTCCAAATATTGAAAATGCATTAAAATTATCAAATATATTAAACTTCCCAAAAGAGTATTTTTATAAAAACGAAAGTATAAATGTTATTGTGGAAGATAGTCATTTTAATCCTCAATCTAAACTTCCTAGAGTGGAGGAAATTTCTTATAGAGAAAAAATAATAATCATTCATAAAATATACTCGTTTATGGAAAGTTATATAAAATTTCCAAAAGAAAACTTACCAAATAGAAAACTAATTAAGGATGTTAATATAAATGATATAGAAAGTCTTGCTAATAAGACTAGAGAACTTTGGAATTTAAACAACAATCCAATAGTAAATATGGTAAGTTTATTAGAGGCTAATGGGATTATAATATCAGGAATGAATGTAGATAGAAAAGGAGCAACCGTATTTACTCAAAAACAGAGAATAGGTAAAGAAACTAAATATCTAATATCTCTTGGGAATGATAAAAAATCAGCATCAATTAGAAACTATGATTTAGCCTATGAGCTTGGATATATAATATCAAGTCAATTGGGAATACCAAATAAGCAATTCTTAGCAGATGAATATGCCTGTGCATTTTTGCTTCCAAGAGAGACTTTTTTAGAAGACTTGGTTTATCCAGAAGACCTAGATTATTATGTAGAACTAAAGCAAAAATGGATTGTACCTATATCTGTTATGATTTTTAGAGCATACAATTTAGGTGAGATAAGCTATAAAAAGTATAATTATCTTATGAGCGAAATGGATAAACGAGGATGGTTAATAGAAGAACCATTAGATAAAATGAAGGGTGTAAGTCCAGTATATTTAAAAAAAGCAGTCGAATTACTGATAGAAAACAAAATAATGAACACAGACAATATAGTATCAAATTTAGGAGATATAGGAATAAGTCTTTATCCAGAAGACCTAGAATTATTGATGGGATTGAAAAATGGACTCCTATCTCAAAATACAAAGAAAAAAAGTAAAGTTATAAAATTTGATGGGAAAAGATAAATTAATATTTTAATATTGAAAGATAAAAGCAGGTATTTATGATTTAAATTTAAGGTTTATTAAGATAATTTTTTATCATAAGAAATTTACCTGCTTTCAATATTAAATTTGAGATACACTTAAAATATGCTATTAACTTAAATATGTATTCTAATATGGTATTAATCTAAATATCCTTAGCAATTTTAATGTATTCTTTTAAAATAGTACATGATTTATTGAATTTTTTTTGTTCATCATCAGTTAAATTAATTTCTACTATAGACTCAACTCCATTTATGCCAATTATGGCAGGAACACCAGCAAACACATCTTTTTGCCCATACTGACCATCTAATAAAGTAGAAACAGGAAGGATTTTTCTTTCATTATGAAAAATTGTCTTTACTATTTCTGTTAAAGCAGTACCAATACCAAATTCAGTAGAACCTTTGCCATAAAGTACATCCCAACCAGCTCTAGCTGTTTTTTCAGTTAATTCATCTAAGTTTAATTTTCCATAAGTGTTAGGATTTTCTTTCATAATATCAAATAATGGTTTACCACCAATTGAAACATGAGACCAAGGAACCATCTGAGAATCTCCATGTTCACCCATAGAATAAGCTTGTATTGATTGTTGAGGAAGATTTGTTTCCTCAGATAAAAGCCTTCTAAGTCTCGAAGAATCGAGTGCAGTGCCTGTACCCAAAACTTTATTTTTAGAAAATCCAGAAACTTTCCAAATATAATCAGAAATTATATCAACTGGATTTGAAATTACAATAAATATACCATCAAATCCAGAATCAACAATAGGTTTTACAATTGTTTTTACAATGTTGACTGTAGACTCAAGAGTATCCAATCTAGTCTGATTTTTTTCAGGTAATGGACCTGCACTTATTACTACAATATCAGAATCTTTACAATCATCAAGTGTTCCACTTTTTATTTTTGTAGCATGTTTAAGATAAGAAACTGCATCTGATAAATCTAAAGCTTGAGCCTTTGCTTTATTTTCATCTATATCAATCATCAGTAGTTCATCACAAACACCTTGAGTTATTAAACTAAATCCACAATGTGAACCGACATGACCAGTTCCTATTATTGATACTTTTCTTGGTTTTATTGACAAATTTAACATCTCCTTACAATTTGTTTTATGTATACATATGAGAATACTCTATAATAATTATAGAGTATCTAAATAAGTTAATTAAAGAATAAATCGTATAGATTTAAAACTAAATAGTCTTTGAAAGTGCAATATGGTCTCTTAAAACAGAACAAGATTTACTAAATCCTTCTTGCTCATCATTAGTTAAATTGATTTCAACAATTCCCTCAATCCCACTTTTTCCTATAATACAAGGAACACCTGCAAATACATTTTCTTCATTGTATTGACCTTCTAATAATGTAGAGACTGGTAAAATCTTTTTCTCATTATGTAGTATAGCCTTTACAATTTCTACTAAAGCAGTTCCTATTCCAAACTCTGTGCAATCTTTGCCATTTATTATGCCTATACCTGTTTTCTTGTTTTTTTCAACTATTGATGGTAAGTCTAATTTGCCATAAGTATCTGGATTATCCTTCATCATATCTAAAATTGGTTTGCCACCAATTGAAACATGAGACCAAGGAACTATTTGAGAATCTCCATGTTCACCCATTGAGTAAGCCTGTATTGATTGTTGAGCGATTCCAGTTTCTTCAGATAAGAGTCTTCTAAGTCTTGTTGAGTCTAAAGCTGTTCCAGTTCCAATAACTCTGTTTTTAGGGAAACCAGACTTTTCCCAGATATAATTTGTAACTACATCAACTGGATTAGAAATAACGATAAATATACCATCAAATCCAGAATCAATTATAGGTTTTACTATAGATTTTATCATCCCAATAGTTGGTTTTAGTAAGTCTAACCTAGTTGTGTTTTGTCTGCGTAAAGGACCTTCTGAAGAATCTGCAACACTTATCACTACAATATCAGAATCCTTACAATCATTAAAAGTTCCTTTTTCTATATGTACTTTATGTGGAAGATAGGAAACCGCATCAGCTAAATCTAAAGCTTGAGCCTTTGCTTTAGCTTCATCAATATCAATCATAAAGAGTTCATCACAAACTCCTTGAGTTATCAAACTAAATCCACAGTGTGAACCAACATGACCTGAACCTACAATAGATATTTTTCTTGGTTTTATTGGCATTTTAAATCACTCCCCCTACAAAATAAAACGATATATTTATAATACAATGCTATATGTTATTAAATATGTTTTTTATAGATTGCAATATTCTATCATTTCAGAAAATTTATTTAATATGATTTTATACTAAAGTTTTTAAAAAAGCAATGTTAATATACTTTATATTATTGAATATTTAAAATAATATATAATTATAAATTTGTTAACATTAATATCTATATGTTAAAATATAGTAGAAGATTACTATTAAAAAATAGGTTAAGCTCTATCTGGTGTAATTACTTTAAACTTAACCTAAAATATGTGTATATTTAAACAATAAGGCAGTTTAGAATAAAGGAAATGGAGATAAAATCATAATGGAAAAGTTATACTATACAAATCAGTATATAAGAGATTTTACAGCAGAAATAATTGAGATAAGAGAAATAGAAAATAAGTTTCATGTTTTGTTGGATAAAACAGCGTTTTTCCCTGGTGGAGGAGGACAATTTGGAGATTTAGGAAAAATAGATAATTATGAAGTAATAAGTGTATATGAAGAAGATAAAAAAGTATATCATATATTAGATAAAAAACCAATAAAGATACATAAGGTAAAGTGTAGTATTGATTGGGATAGAAGAGAAGATGGTATGCATCAACATTTTGGACAACATGTACTCTCAGGATGTTTTTTTAAGACTTTTAATGCAAATACAACGGGTTTTCATTTAGGTAATGAGTACAGCACAGTGGATATAGAGGGTAATTTAGATGAAGAAAAAATTAGAGAGATAGAGTTACTTGCCAATGAAATTATTCATCAGAATATACAAGTAGAAACATTACTTCCAACTAAAAGAGAATTAAAAAAAATTTGGTTAAGACGTGCTTTACCAAACACAAATGAAGAAATAAGGGTAGTAAAAATAGGTGACTTAGATACAAATGCGTGTTGTGGAGTACATCCAACATCAACAAGTGAGCTTAGAATGATAAAAATAAAGAAATGGGAGAAGCATAAGTCTAGTACAAGAATAGAGTTTTTGGCTGGTAAAAGAGCTGTAGATGAAGTATTAAAAAGGGATATATGTTTAACTAAAATCTGTAGATATTTAAGTTGTAGTGAAGAAGATGCTATAAATGGAATTGTAAATTTAAATGAGAAAGTGGAAGATTCTCTAAGTAAAAAGAGAAAACTTGAAGAAATAGTAGCTAAGTATCAAGTTAAAGAAATGGTTGAAAATGCAAATAAGATTGGAAATATTTCAGTTGTTAAAAAAATTTATGATGAAGAAGATTTAAAATATGTAAATAAAATTGCAAATAAAATTACAGAAGATGAAAATAAAATTGCATTATTAGCTGTTAGATTTGAAGAAAAAATAAACTTGATTTTTGCATGTTCTAAAAATTTGAAGGATGTTAATATGGGAAGTTTATTGAAGGATGCAATAAGTCTTATAGATGGTAAAGGTGGAGGAAGTCAGGTTTTAGCTCAAGGTGGGGGAAAAAATAATGGTAACTTAGAATCTACCTTCGATTATGCATTTATGAAACTAGAAAAAATTTTATAATGTATTATTACAAAGAGATTAATGTAATACGTAAAATAGATATGGGGGAATAAGTATGGAACAAAAGGACTATATAGAATTATATGAAAATGAAGAACTGATAGAGATAAGAGAAGCCCGTTTAGATGATTTGGATATAATAGCGAGATTTAATTATAATTTAGCTAAAGAAACAGAAGGAAAAGAACTTGACATGGATGTTTTAACTAAAGGTGTAAGGGCGCTGTTATTAGATGAAAGAAAAGGAAAATACTATGTATATACAGTATTTGATAAGGTTGTTGCACAGATTATGTATACATATGAGTGGAGTGATTGGAGAAATGGAAACTTTCTTTGGATTCAGAGTGTATATGTAGAGAAAGAGTATAGAAGAAAGAACATCTTTAATTATTTATTTAATCATATAAAAAATATGTGTGATAGAGATGAAAATATTGTTGGCATGAGATTATATGTAGAAAAAGAAAACATAAATGCAAAAGCAACATATGAGTCTTTAAATATGTATGAATGTGATTATAATATGTATGAATATGAAGTAATAAACCAGTAATGTAAATATAAGATGTAATAAACCAATAATATAAACTTATACTATTATTATATTAAGATTATAAGTTTATATTGGGTATATTGAGAATTGTATGAAATAAAGCAGATATTATAATTAAATTTTTTAGGGGGTATAAGTATGGGCGTTTTAAAAGTCATGTTTTATGTATTTTTGTTTTTAGATTTAGTATCAATATTCTGTTTCTTTTTTAATAAAGGCAAGATAGCATCTAACACAATTGTATTTAATGCAATAGGTGTATATACATTTGTACTTTGTTTCATGTATTTTAGTTCTTATCCAAGTAATAATATTCTTGGTAAATTTATTGCATCTCTCTTTTTTATACTTGGAGTTGCAGGAGTTATGCTTAAAGAAAAAAATTTTTTATATGCTAGATTACTTTTAACTTTGGTTATTGTTTGTTCTACACTTAAATTGTTTGTCATTTAATAAAATGTATCTATAATGAAATTTATGAAGGTCTATATTTTAAAGTATAGACCTTTTTAATATGTTTTAATTTAACACTTAAGGAAAATTTAAGAAAATTTTAAAGGCATCTTAAACACTTGTTGGTATTATTAAAATATTAGAAGAGAGAAGGTGTTATTATTGAAAAAAGACATGTGTAGAACTTCAGAAAAATTATTATTATCAATTATATACATAATATTTTTTGTATATGTTCTAATAACTATAAGGATAATTTTATTTAAAGATGTACCAATTTATGCCATTTTCAAGGGTGGATTTAGGTCTGTCAACTTAATTCCATTCTATACAGTATGGGAATTTATGACAGATAGTAACATTAGTCTTATAAGAGCTATTGCAAATATCATAGGTAATATTGGTATATTTATTCCAATGGGAATTTTTCTTCCTGTAGTATTAAAAAAATTAGATAAAAAAACTATAATTATAATAATTTCTCTTATTAGTTTAGGATTTGAATTAATACAATATATTTTAGCTATTGGAAGCAGTGACATAGATGATGTGCTTCTAAATTCATTAGGTGGGATACTTGGTATTATTATTTATACAAAGGTGACCAAATTATTTCCTAATAACATTAAGAAATTCCAAGCCATAATAAGTACAAGCATAGTTTTGGGAGTAATAGGATTAGGTGTCATTGTTACAAATTACCAAAGCTTGTTAACTTTTAAACTCAAGCCAGATAAACAAGTTTCAAGAATATTAGTTGAAGAAAATAAGGAAATAATTAAAGATATAGATAAAAATGAGGGAGATATAATTGGCTCATTTGAAAGCTTTAAAAATGGTGTATTAACTATTAAGGCAGCTTGTAATAATAATATAAAGAGTCCAGATAATTTAATGGATAAGAATGGTAATATAAAAGTTTATCTAAGTAAAAATACAAAACTAATATCCTTTGTAATCACTGAAGGAGAGAATAAAGATATAATTAGATATGAAGAATTTGATGCTAAAAATTTGCCTCTGTTAAAGAAATCTGATACATTTGAGATTTGGATTGATAAGTATAATCGACCAAAAGATGAACATGGAATTACAGCTGCTAGATTATTAATCGGATTAGATGAATAGAATATCCAACAAAAAAGAATAACAAAAGTAAAAAACGAAAAAACTATTTCTACAATTATTTTTACATTATGCACAAAAATATATCAACTATTGAAGGAGTAGAGATAAATTATGGAGATAATAAAATATATTTTGTATTTTTTTATATATTCATTTCTAGGATGGGTAGTAGAAAGTGCAGGATGTTCTATAGCAAGCAAAAGGATAATCAATAGAGGTTTTTTAAATGGCCCAATATGTCCTGTTTATGGTTTTGGAGCAGTACTTGTGATATCAGTATTAGGCAGGTTTGACAATATAATTATTTTATTTTTGATAGGAATGATTTTGACTACAATACTAGAATATTTTACAGGATTTATTTTAGAAACATTATTCCATGCCAAATGGTGGGATTATTCTGACCAAAAATTTAATGTAAAGGGAAGAGTCTGTTTAAAAAATGCAATATATTTTGGAATAATGTCTGTTGTAATAATAAAATTTATACATCCCTATATAGAATACATTGTGAGTACTATTCCGTATAATATATTAATTTCAATAGTGGTAATTACGACTTTATGGACAATTGTGGATTTAATTGTTACTATCATATCACTTAAAAAATTAGACATGAAGCTCAATTTATTAGATGAAATAATTACAGACCTAAATGGTATAAACATGAAATTGGATAAGTTTGATAGAAGAGAGATACAAGCTTTATTTAAAACAATAAATAGTGAAGAGTTAGAAGCCAGAGAAAAATTAAACAAAATAAACAGTAAATTAGACCGTATAGAATCTAATATTATCTTACAAAAAAGAATTATCAAGGCTTTCCCAGATATAAAACATAAAAAACAACAAGAACAATTACAATATTTTAAAGAAATCATTAATGATAATAAAAGATGATAAGATGATTTAATTAGAAATAAATGGAAAAATAGTATTTATAAGATAATTTGCAAAGAACTCTATTATAATAGAATAGAGTTCTTTATTTTTTGGAGAAATAGAGTTGATTTGCTGAAAATAAAATATATTATCTCTGAATAACAAATATTTTGAAAATTATAAAAACATATATTGACAATTTGTGTCAAAAATACTAACATTAGTATATAAAGAATTTTATATAAAAATATCTTTATAAATTGCAATAATTCTAAAAATATAAATTTACTTAAAGAGGGGAATGATTTGCCAATGAGCGAGATAACTAGTCAAATGATAAGTACAGAAGAAAAAAAATATGTTGCTAAGACTCAAAAAATACCTTATTATCCAGTAGCATTTAAATCAGGTGAAGGTGCGATGTTATATGATTATGAAGGTAATGAGTATGTAGACTTTTTAGCAAGTGCAGGCTCTGCAAATGTAGGTCATGGAAATAAGGAAATCTCACAAGCAGTTAAAGAACAAATGGATGATATCACACAATATACACTTGCATATTTTCATAGTGATCCTCCTGTAAAGTTAGCTGAAAAGCTTGTGGAAATAGCCCCTGGAGATAATGATAAGAAAGTATTATACAGCGCAACAGGCTCTGCTTGTATAGATGCTGCTATAAAATTAGCAAGAGGATATACTGGAAGAACAAAAATAATATCTATGTGTGAATCATATCATGGAAGTACTTATGGAGCTATATCTATATCTGCATTAAGTACAAATATGAGAAGAAAAATGGGTCCATTATTACCAGAAGTTTATCACTTCCATTATCCAGATAAAAATAGAACTGCCAAAGAATGTTTAGATGAAATGGAATATGCTTTTGCACACTACTTACCAGTAGAAGAAGTAGCTGCAATATTTATAGAACCAATTGCAGGAGATGCAGGAATAATAGTGCCTCCAGTAGAATGGATTAAAGGATTAAGTAAAATATGTAAAGAAAATGGAATACTACTTATAAGTGATGAAATACAGCAAGGTATGGGAAGAACAGGTAAATGGTTTGGTATAGAAAATTTTGGTGTTGAAGCAGACCTTATAGTTCTTGGAAAATCTGTTGGTGGAGGATTACCTTTAGGAGCAGTTGTTGGAAGAACAGAAATAATGCAAAGTCTTGATGCACCAGCACATCTATTTACTTTAGCTGGAAATACAACAGTATGTGTAGCTGCTTTAAAATCTATAGAAATAATTGAAAGAGAAAATTTACTTCAAAAGAGTATAGAAATGGGAGATTATATTAAAGCAGGATTTGAAAAACTAAAAGAAAAATACGATATAATTGGAGAAATAAGAGGCTTAGGTTTATCTATAGGAGTTGATATAGTTAAAGGAAAAGGTTCTACTGAAAAACATCCAGATGCTACAGCTAAGATATGCTACAGATGTATACAAACTGGTTTGATAATGATATTCTTAGGACAATCCACTTTAAGAGTACAACCACCTTTAGTAATAACTAAGGAACAAGTAGATAAAGCAATGAGTATTATAGATTCTGCAATAGATGATTATTTAAATGGTAGAATTGGTGACGAAGTTTATGAAGTAACTCAAGGTTGGTAAAATAGATAGTAAATAAAAAAGAGTTATCTCAATTTTAGAAAATAATTTCTGAAATGAGATAACTCTTTTAAGTTACCCACAAGTAAGAAGATTAGTCGATTCATTAAAGGTTATGTTTTGGGTATTACTTTTGTGAGTATTAGAAACAGTATTGCGAGAGTAGTTACTCTTACTCGAACTATCTGTCAGTTTTGTTATAATCAAAATTGCTAAAAGAATAAAAATTACTGTGTATAAAGCAATAACATATGGTTTTCTTTTATATTTGTATTTGTTATTAAAAAAAGAATGTCCATAATTATCTTTATTGACCTTATGTTTATTTATATTTGTATTCTTTTTTTTGTTATTCTTCTTTTTATCATCCTTTTTTCTATTTTTAGGGTAAGGAATGACTTTGTGTGTATCATCAAGTTTGACATTTTTATTTTTTTGAATATTGTTTTCTAGGCTAGCTTTTTTTTCTCCAAATTGAATAGTTTTATTGGTATTGTTGTTATCTTTCAATGTTAATCTCCCTCCCTTAAACTTTCCCTTTAGATAATATTACTACTAACCTATAGAATATACAATAATAATATACAACGAATAAAATTTTATAAGTATAAATCTCTTTCCCCACGTTCTAAGGCAGTCATATTGTTAGATACGATGTTTCTTATGTCTTCTCTTTCTATCTTAGATATTTCTTCAGTAATAAGTTTTTTACCCATAGCTTTAAGTTCTTCGTCACCATAATCAATTAAAAATTCATTCAATGTAGTAAGTGCATTTGGTGTGCAGACATTGTGAATTTGACGACTCTTAGCCAAACTCATAAATCTATCTCCAGTTCTACCTTTTCGATAACAGGCTGTACAGTAACTAGGGATATATCCATCAGTGATTAATTCCTTAAGGACTTCTACAGGGCTTCTGTGGTCTCCAACCTCAAATTGTTCTGTATTGTCACCATCTTCATATGCTTTATATCCACCAACACCTGTTAGAGAACCTGCACTAACTTGTGATACACCATATTTTAGTAATTCGTTTCTCATTTCAGCAGTTTCCCTAGTAGACATTATAATTCCAGTAAAAGGAACTGCCAATCTAGTTATAGCTACAATTTTTTTGAACATATCATCAGAAACTAAATGAGGGAAATTTTCTAAACTCATACCCTCAGCTTTTTTTAATCTAGGGAAAGATATAGTATGGAATCCTACACCAAATTTTTCTTCTAGGTGTTCATTATGCATCATAAGTCCTAAAACTTCAAATTTAGGGTCAGCTAGACCAAATAAAACTCCTGCACCAACATCATCAACTCCAGCTTCCATGGCTCTATCAAAAGCTGTTAAATGGTAGTAGTAATCATTTTTTATAGACTGACCATGCATCTTTATAAATGTTGGTTTATGGTAAGTTTCTTGGAATAGTATATAAGTTCCTATTCCCTTTTCTTTTAGTAGTTTATATTCTTCTACACTAGTAGCTGCTATGTTAACGTTTACCCTTCTTATGTTTCCATTTTCATTATATGTTGAATAAATTGCATCTAAGCAGTCTAATATATAATTTATATCACAATTTTTAGGGTCTTCACCAGCTTCTAAAGCAAGTCTTTTATGACCCATTTTTTCAAGTATTTTAACTTCTTCTCTTATTTCGTCCATAGTAAGTTTTTTTCTTTTAAATTTATTACATGTATTGAAACCACAGTAAACACATTCATTTACACAGTAGTTTGATACATAAAGAGGGGCAAATAAAACCACTCTATTACCATATATTTCATTTTTTATTTGCCCAGCTATACTAAATAATCTATCAAGTTGTTTTTTATCTTCTACTTCAAGAAGTGTAGCTATATCTTTATAACTAAGTTTTTCTCTTCTATCAGCCTTATCAAGTACTTTCTCAATATCATCAGAAGTTGAATTTTTTGCATCCTCTAACAAAGAATTAATAAGTTCATGTTTTATGAACATTTACAAACGCCTCCATTCAATATTATCACCACGAGAGTAGTCAACCTTAAGTCCTAGTGACTTGATATTTTCCTCTAAACTCTGGTGATATTCACAAGCTTCTTGACCAGTAAAGGCTTTGTTATCATAAAGAGAATATTGTTTTCTAAATTCTTGAGGAGAAAGGTTTGGCATAATTACATTACAACCAGCTAAAAGACCTGCATTTCTACCACTAGGGTTTATAGATGCAAGAGCTGTTGTAGCAGGTAATAAGACTTTTGGAAGTAGAAGTCTTGTAATTGAAAGCATAAGTAGTGTTTTTTCTAAATCACCATGTTTATAATCTTTAAAGATTGTATCATGATGTGGGATAAAAGGTCCTATACCAACCATATGAGGATTTAACTCTTTTAGGTATAATAAGTCACGAACAAGGTCCTCATTGCTTTGGAATGGTGACTCAACCATAAATCCAGCACCTACTTGATAACCAATTTCCTTGAGGTTTTTAAGGCATTCTTTTCTAGTTCTAAGTTCAATGTTTGGCGGATGTAATTTTTTGTAATGGCTGTCTGTAGCAGTTTCATGTCTTAAAAGATATCTATCTGCACCACTTAAAAAGTATTTTTTATAGGAGTCATAGCTTTTTTCTCCTAATGATAATGTTATAGCACAATCCTCATATTTATTTTTGATACTTGAAACAATCTCACATATCTTATCATCAGTAAAATATGTGTCTTCACCACCTTGTAAAACAAAAGTTCTGTATCCTATCTTATAACCTATATCACAACATTCAAGTATTTCATCCGTTGAAAGTCGATATCTTGTAATATTTTTGTTAGAAGATTGTATACCACAGTAGTAACAATTGTTTTTGCAGTAGTTTGTAAGTTCTATAAGCCCTCTTAAGTAGACTCTATTTCCATAGTGTTTATTTCTCATATCGCTAGCTTGCTTGTAAAGATAGTTTCTCAAATTTTGTTCAAAGTTATATTCTTCATTGTCGATATTCTCTATTAAGTATAGTAGTTCATCAAAGCTTAGTGAATTAATGCTGTAAAGTTTATCTATAAAGTATTTAATCTTATTTTTAGTCATATCTTAGTATGTATTTATTAAATATATTTAAATTTTTAGTAATTGAAAAGTTCAAGGGATCTTTCCAAAATACCTTTTGTATATGCTATTAAAATACCATAGTTTACGATAGGTACATTGAAAGATTTTGCCTTTTCTATTCTAGATAACATTCCAGCTCTATTCATCATACAAGCTCCACAGTGAACTACAAGTGCATATTTAGTTATATCTTCAGTGAAAGATACTCCAGAACTAAATTCAAAAGTAATATTTTTACCAGTTTTCTTTCTAATCATATTAGGGATTTTAACTGTTCCAATATCATCAGTTTGTCTGTGATGAGTGCAACCTTCAGCCATCAAGACCTTGTCACCATCTTTTAAATTTTCTAAAGCATAGGCACCATCAATTAATTCTTTAAGGTCTCCTTTTTGTCTAGCGAACAATATAGAAAAAGATGTAAGAGGAATATCTTTTGGAGTATCTTTATCCACTTGTGGAAATACTTGAGAGTCAGTAATAACAAGCTTAGGTTTTTTACCTAAATTAGATAGAGTTTCTTTTAAGCTATCTTCTTTTGTAACTATAGAAATTGCTCCAATATCCAAAATATCTCTTATAACTTGCTGTTGAGGAAGTATAAGCCTACCTTTTGGAGCTGCCTTATCTATTGGAACAACTAAGACAACTAAATCATTTGGCTCGATTAAATCTGATACCAATTTAAACTCATTACTGTCTTTAGGCAAAACCTTTATTATTTCATTTTTTAAATCTTCAATTCCAATTTTATCTGTTGATGAGACAGAAACAACTGGACATTTAACTTTATTTTTAGTTAAGTTTAAAATTTCAGATTGATTTTTAATTGTATCAATCTTGTTAAGTACTAAAATGTGAGGTATATTTTTATCATTAAACTTTTCAATTAGTGATAAATCTTCTTTTGACACACCAATTTGGCAATCCACTACTAGTAAAGCTATGTCTGTCTTTTCTAAAATATCTAATGATTTGCTTATTCTAAGCTCACCAAGTTCACCAACATCGTCAAGACCAGCAGTATCTATAAGAACACAAGGTCCTATAGGAAGGATTTCCATTGGTCTAAATACTGGGTCTGTAGTAGTTCCAGCAATATCTGATACTATTGCAGCACTTTGATTTGTTATAGCGTTTATTACGCTAGATTTACCTGCATTTCTTTTACCAAAGAGACCTATATGTACTCTTATTGATTGTGGAGTAGAATTTAGACTCATTTGTACTCACCACCTTAAATTTCTTTTTTTGATATACTAGTTTTTACAGATACATGAGGTATATTTCCCAATTTACCAGTCAAACTATTGATAATATCCATTTCGCCAACAACTGCTATACATACAATTGAGACACCTTCTTCTTCACAAGGAATTCCCATTCTACCTTTAATAATACCTTTAAAAGTTGATACAACTTCATTAAATTTAAGCTGACATTCTTTTGGTTCTTCCAAAATAGCACTTATAACCGCAACCTTTTTCATAAATATCCTCCTAACTCAGAAAATATGTTCTTAAACAAATCCAAAATCAAAAAACTTTTCTTTTTAAAGAAAAGTTTCTACAAAAGAAAAGTTATTAATTACACAATTATAATGTGCTATATTAAACTATTTCCTTACAGATTAGATAACTCTTTTCTGGTAGGGTTAGCTTGTAAAATTTATTTTAACAACAATTAGCTAAAGAAAATTTTTATACAATTTGTGTGAATCATATAAAAATTAACTAAAGAAAATTGAAGTTACTTATATAATAGTAGTAAATCGAGATTAAGTCTATAGAAAAACCAATTTTTGTATAAAAATAAAAATAAAAATTGGTTATTTACAAAGAAATGACTTTAATAAAATATATAGTTAATTATTTTTTTAGCATGTAGTTTATAAGAAGTTTTAGAGTATTTTCAATTGCTTCTATATGAGTTCTTTCGTAGTGGTGGCTATTATTTGTTCCAGGGCCAACACAAGCTATTTGAACATCTTCTCCCCAACGAATAGCCTCTGAAGCATCTGAACCATAAAAAGTAAATACATCGACAGCATAATCTAAATTATTATCTTCTGCAACATCTACAAGTTTATTTCTTAAACTAAAATCATATAGAGATAAGTTATCTTTTGCAACTATAGTTACACCATGTTCACTAGATGTTTGACTTGGTCCAGTAGGTGCTATATCTATTGCTACAAATTCTCTAGTTTTTTCAGGTAAAGCTTTAGAGACACCATGTCCAATTTCCTCATAATTACTTATATAAAAGTTAGTAGTATGCTTAGGTATTAAGTTGTTTTCCTTAAAGTATCTAGCTATTTCAAGAACCATTGCTACAGCTGCTTTGTTATCTATATATCTAGATTTTATAAAACCAGATTCTGTAGTTTCAAAACGATGGTCTAGACATACAAAATCTCCAACATTTATTCCCAAATCCAAAATATCCTGTTTATTAAATACTTTTTCATCAAGTCTAATAATCATTGTTTCTTCATTTCTTTCAGATGCAGCTTTTGTCTGTCCATATATATGAGTAGAAGCGTATTTAAACACAACACTTCCTCTAATTTTTTTACCTTTTCTAGTTATAACAGTGCAATTTTCACCTTCTATAGCGGCCCAACAACCACCACCGACTTTATGGTATTTAAGAGTACCATCTGGTGATATTTCTTTTACCATAGCACCAAGTGTATCCATGTGTGCAGATATTGTTATTTGATTTGAATCATCTTCACCAGGAAGAGTAGCTATAAGAGCACCTTTTTTTGTAAGAGTAGTATTAAGACCTAAAGTTTCAAAATCCTTTTTGCTTTCTAAAACTGCATTTTCAGTATATCCAGCTGGACTTGGTATATCAAGATACTTCTTCATCAAATTTATAGTATTAGTTAAATTTAAATTCATATTATTTCCTCCTAAAAAATGTATATTCATACAAATTATAACATAAATACGAATGTTCTGAAAACTGTATTTGAAAGAAAAATTTCTAAATCTATTAAAAAAAATAATATATAAGGTAAAATTAATTTATATTATATGGGTTTAAGTTGAAAATAGTTTTATTGTATAAATAATAAAAATAAATAAAAAACAAATAAACAAATAAAAACAAATAAATAAAATATTTAGTTTAATTCTCTTTACAAATAAAGATTTTAGTAATAAAATAATTTTTGAAAAAGATTTTAAATTCAGACTATTCGTTTTTAAAGTAATTAATCTGTAAACCTTTATTAATATGTGTAAATAGTTGGTTATATATGTATTTAATTAGCTAAATATAAAAAAAAGTTTATTTTAATTATTTTCATTATTTGGAAAAAATTTATTAGGAATTATAAAAAATCTGGATTACTTAGAAAAAGAGAGGGTGTGTATAATGTGATTGAAAACGGATTCGTATTTTGTAGTTTTTTAGTTGTATTTGTAGGTGGCATTTTTTACATGGTTGATAAATTAAAATGGAAGATATTCGATGTTATTAATCCAATGCTTTTAATCTATTTAGGAGCTGCTATACTTGCATCATTTGGTTTATTTGCACAAAATGAAGAAGTTGGTATCTATCAGAATATAATAACCGTAAATTTTCTACCATTAATGTTAGTATTCTTATTAATTCAATGTGATTTAAGAAAAATATTAAAAATGGGCCCTAAAATGTTATTATCATTTTTCTGTGCTACATTGACATTTATGTTTGGGTTTGTTATAGCCTTTATAATTTTTAAAGGTTCAATGGGTGCAGATTCATGGAAAGTTCTTGGTGCAGCATCTGGGTCATGGATAGGTGGTTCATCAAATATGATTGCAGCAGCTAATGCTTTAGGTGTTGCAGAAGAAGGGCTTAGTTATGCAATACTTATGGGTTCTATAGGATATACAGTATGGATGTCTGTTTGTCTAATGTCTGTAAAATTTGGACCTAAATTTAACAAATGGACAAAATGTGATACAAGTTTTATAGATGAGGTTACAGCAAAGCTTGAGAAAGAAAATAAAGATAATACAGCACCTACGTTTGTGGAACTTATGACTTTATTATCTGTTGGATTTGGAGTTGCAGCATTTGCACAGATTGTATCTAAGATACTTCCAACTTCAGGCATACTTAATGAGACTATGTGGGTAGTGCTTGTTGCCTCTACAGTATCAATACTGTTAGGTATGACTAAGATATCAAAACTTAAAGGAAGTACATTAGTAGGAAATGTGTTTATGTACTTGCTTCTTGCAGCAACAGGAAGTAAAGCAAATTTCTTTGGACTATCAGAGGCTCCTGTTTACATAATGTTTGGATTAGTAGTAGTTCTTGTACATGCCATTTCATTTATAGGACTTGCAAAACTATTTAAATTAGACTTATTTACTTGTGAGGTAGGAAGTATAGCTAATATAGGTGGTGTAACTACAGCACCAATGATTGCTGGGGTTCATAATCCAGTATTAATTCCAGTAGGTGTACTTATGGGGCTTTTAGGAAATGTTATAGGAACTTATTGTGCTCTTATAGTTACTCAAATATTACATATGTTAGCTTAATGAAACTATAGTATAAAGCTAAATAATTCATATCAAAAAAGTTATTTCAATTTAAGCATAAGCTTTTATCGAAATAACTTTTTTTATTTGGCAAAATAAGTCGTTTTAAAAAGTTGTTTTGACATATTTAGTGAATAATATTGTAAAAATTACCAATAACGATATATATTTAATTTTTATATTGAATCGAACGTTTGTATGATGTATAATAAATATATAGAACGAATGTTTGCAGAACGAATGTTTTTTGAAATTATTTTAATAATTTATGAATATATATCACAATGCATAAATATATTTAAATATAAAGATAAAAAGAATTTAAAGGAGTGTTGATAACTTATGATAATTCCATCAAGAAAAATACAGGATATAACATTAACAAATTTAAAAAATGGTGAAGTGACTTTAATTGAATTAGATGAAATATATAAAAAGATGGGATTTTTATTTGTTGTAAGTGAAGGCAAATTGAAAAAAATAAAAAAGGAGAATCATCATTAAAAATGCATAAAATAAATACTATAAAATTTTGTAAAACCTAACTTATGTAGAATATAAATACTTAAGTTAGGTTTTTTGTGATAAAATCTGTGATTACTTGAGTTTTAGAAAGCAGTACAGTGTTTTATAAACTAAAAAATAAATGAGTTTAAATCTCAAGGGCATAATACTGCATAAGAGGTGATATTAATGAAAATAGTAACCTACAATATTCATAAAGGTATGGATTCAAATAATAAATTGACATTATCTAAAATGGGAATATATTTAAAGAACTTAAATTGTGATGTAGTTTGTTTGCAGGAAGTACTATACCCTCAATTTTTAGCTTTAAAGGCTGTTTTAAATATGGATGGTGTATTTGCTACAAATGTAAAAAAGGTAAATATGCTATATGGAATTTGTACATTTACAAAATTAAAAATATTAAACAATAATCATTTTTTTTTAACTAGTAAAAAAGAACAGCGAGGAGCACTTTGTATAACTGTAGATGATTATGGAAGAATTATAAATATTATAAATGTTCACTTAGGTTTAGATAGAGAAGAGAGAGCAAAGCAACTGGATGAAATAATAGACTATAGAAATAGATTAGTAGGAGCTGTTGTTTTATGTGGTGATTTCAATGAAAAAAATATCTCTTTAGATATGTTTAGTGATATGGCTGTTTGTCTAAATAAATCTCAGTTTGCAACCTTTGAAAAGTCAAATTCTAGGATAGATTATATTTTTGTTGATAGAAAAACTGAACTAAAAGGATATATAGTAGAGAAGATTTATTTATCAGACCATTATCCAGTAATAGGATATATTTGATTTTTAATGTAACTTAATCAATATTCGTAAATAAAGAGTAAATTTTTTATTAAGGTATAATTAAAAAAATATAATTAAAAAGTGTCAAAAAGAAATCTAATTATAAGACATAAATTTACAATAAAGTTACATTTGCTTAAATGCCTTGTTTAAAAAAAGCTATTCAAATATAATCTAAAGTAGTTTTGAAAGGGAAACTTTAATAAGCAAAATTAAGATAAATTAAGTTAGTGTTAAAATGAGGTGAATTTATGAGCAGAAGTACAACAAGGGTTTCAAAATTAGGAAAAGAAAAAAAACGAAATTTTATAATAGTGTTAGCAGTTTTAGCTGTAGCGATTGGTGTGTCTACTTATTTTTTTAACAACAAATTTCTATATAATGGGAAAATAGCTAAAAATGTATATATAGAAGATATAAATGTATCCGATATGAGCAAAGAAGAAGCATTAAAAGCTGTAACAGATAAGTATACTCCAGAAGACCTGAATCTTACTTATGATGGAAAAGATTATAAAATATCTCCAAATGATATTGATTTAAAATATAACACAGAAGAAGTTGTAAAAAATGCTTATGAGAGTACAAAAAAAGGTTCTTACTTTCAAAACTTAAAGAAGTATATTGATATAAGAATAAATAAGCTATCCCTGAAAATAGAATCTGGATATGATGAGGCAAAACTTAGTGCTCAAGTATCTTCAGTAGCAGATAGCATCAACGTTAAAATGAAAAATGCTTCAGTTAGTGTTGGAAGTGGTGGATTAAATTACACAGAGTCTGTTATAGGTAGAGAATTTGACTTGGCATCAAATAAAGAATCTATATACAACATGATAAAAAATAAAGAGCATAAGCCTTTAGAACTAAAAGTAAACCTTCAAAAACCAGATATAACGACAGAACAAGTAAAATCTGTGAATTCTGTTATAGGTCAATATTCAACAACATATTCTCAATCTGTATCAGGTAGAGCATATAATGTGGCATTGTCAGCAAGAAAAACTAGTGATGTTTTACTAATGCCAGGTGAAGAATTTTCATATAATAAGCTTACAGGGCCTAGCAATAAAGCTAATGGTTACAAAGATGCACCAGTTATAGTTTATGGAAAATTAGAGCAATCAGCAGGTGGAGGTGTTTGTCAAACATCTTCAACAGTTTATAATGCAGCTCTTCTTTCAGGTATGGAAATAACACAAGTTACAAACCACTCATCTGCATCTACTTATGTACCAAGAGGTAGAGATGCTACGGTAAGTGATGGAGGATTAAATTTAAAATTTAAAAATCCATATAACCATCCTGTATATATTAAAAATTATGCAGGTGGAGGAAGTGTATCATCTATAGTATATGGCAATTCTGGTGATAAACCAAATATATCTATAGAAGTAAAAAACACTGGAAAAGATAAATATTCTACATATAGGGTGTATAAAGACTCAAATGGAAAAGTCATAAAAAGAGAACATATATCAAATAGTTCTTATAAAGAATTGAAAAAATAGATTATTTTTTAGCTTAATATTGAATTGATACAAAAAACAAGAGAGTTGATAACTCTCTTGTTTTTTGTATAAGAGTAGACTTACTAATTGTCGTTTTGATATTAGAATCATTAATATATAGAAAATATTCCTATATATTGGTATAATTATAAATAGATTTAGTTATATAAAATGTATGAGGAGGTGACAGGGTTGAATTTTATAGGCAATAGGTATGAGGTAGTAAATTCTGATGACGTTTTAGAAATTAACAAAATCTATAAAGCTAGGGATGTTTTTTACAGAAAAAATGTGTTAATAAAAGTTATAAAACACAATAACTATATTTGTGAAGATTTTGTATCAAATTTAATTGATGAAAGTACTGCTTTAGATGAAATAAACTCTCCTTACATACTAAAAATAATTGATGTTGGGATTCATTGCACAGAAGAAACAACATTATATTATATTGTAAGTGAAGACTTTGATGGTATTGGCCTAGATGAATTAATTCTAGGTAATTATCTTCATCTAGAAGCAATTATAAATATAATGATACAAGTTTTAAAAGCTTTAGAAATGATACATAGAAATTATTCATATCATGGCAGTTTAAAGTCAAGTAGTATAATGGTGAATACAGAATATAATATTAAAATTTGTGATTTTGGAATTACAAAAGCAAATAATGGGGTTAATACAAGAAGCTATGGAAATAGAAGATATTTATGTCCACATCAACTATGTATAAACTATACTGATAGAGAGAGTGATTTTTTCGCAACAGGTCTTATTTTATTTGAGTCTATATTTAAGAAATTACCTTTTGGAGAAGCAAATTCAGAAGAAAAAATGTTACAATTGATTGATAAAGGGCTAGATTGGAATAGTATAAGAGCAATTAATGGCAACATAGAACTTATAAATGTTATAAAAAGACTGCTTGGTAGAAATAATAAATATACTAGAGCTAATGATATTATTGTTGACCTTAGTAAGGTAATGTATGAAAAAGCATATATAGAGGTTGAAGATAAATTAGAAGAAGAACCAAAAAAAATTGTTCAGGTTAGAAAAGAAGATAAAAGTAAAGTGAGAAGAAAATTACATAAAAAAATTGTTGTTGCTGGCTTAGCTATAGTTATGATTTCAATGATTATTATAGGTTCTATAATATAAAAATTATATATTGTACATTTTAAAATAAATGTCTATAAATAATATACATATAGATTAAAATTTTAGTATTGTTTTAATTATGAGAGGAAGTGGTTATTATGTTAGCAAAAAATAATGAGGTGTTAAACGTTTAAGAGTATTTTAACAAATAGCCACCTGCTTTTGTAGTTTAAAATAAAAAAGCTGTGGCTAAAAGTCACAGCTTTTTGCTACTTTTTAAAGGCAGGAGTATATTAAAAAGGAGCAAAGTATGAGTGAAATAAAAATAATAGCAAGTAACAAGTGTTGGATTGAAGATATAGCAAAGAAACAACTTGAAGATATTTTAAAATTGAATGGAGTTTTAAGAATAGTAGGATTGCCTGATTTACATGCAGGTAAAATACCTGTGGGCCTAGCAGTTGAAACCAAAGATATTATCTATCCACATATAATTGGAAATGATATAGGTTGTGGCATGACTTTATTTAAAACTGGAATTTCCAAAAAGAAATTTAAAAAAGATAGATGGATTAAACGTCTTTATGAAATTAAAGATTTATCTGATATAAAAATAATAAATCCATATGAAGAGGAATGCCCAATATCAAATTTGGGGACTATTGGAAGTGGAAATCATTTTATAGAATTTCAATGTGTAAATAAAATTCACAATAAAGAAAAATTTGAACTATTAAGATTTTCATCTGATGACATAATGATGTTAGTTCATTGTGGGTCAAGAAATTACGGAGAAACCATACTTAAAAAATTTTATAATAAAAATGGTATTGAAGTTGGAAGTGAAAAAGAAAGAGATTATATGATAAATCATGATAAAGCTTTAATCTGGTCAGAGCGTAATCGTGAAATTGTTAGTAAAAAAATCATGCAATCAATAGGTATATCTAGAGATATTGAAAAAATATTGTCTATAAATCATAATTTTATAGAAAAAAGGGAAGATAAATTCATACATAGAAAAGGTGCTGTTTCAAGTGAAAGAGGAGCTGTAATTATACCTGGTTCAAGAGGAAGTCTATCATATATAGTTATGCCTACTGAAAATACAGAACTGTCTTTATATTCTCTATCACATGGAGCTGGTAGAAAATGGTCTCGTTCAATTTGTAAATCTCGTCTTAAAAACAAGTATAATAAAGATACTATAAAACAAACAAAATTTAAAAGTCATATTCTATGTAATGATATAAACTTGTTATTTCAAGAGGCTCCAGAAGCATATAAAAATATAGAACAAATTATTGAAAGTTTGATAGAATATAAGCTTATTCAAGTAGTGGCAACTATGAAACCACTAATTACTTATAAAGGGTAATTTTAAAAATTATATTAAATTATAAATAACTGATTTTATTAAAGCATATTAAGAATGCTTTGATACTATCAGTTATTTTTTTGTTTTTTGTTAGGGTTAATAATTTAAAAAGCTTAACTTCATAATATGTAATTTTTATAAAATTACATTCTGTAAGAAATGTTGGGTATAAATGAAAGAATAAACATTATTTTTATTTTAATAGTGAGTATTATAGGTGTTTTATTATGTTAAAAGATAAATAAATTTATTTATATTGACACTAGGATATAATTTATGAAATAATGTTAAAGTGACTAAAATAGTTAAGTAAAAATAGAAAAGGAGCAGTGTTTTATGAAAAAGAATACTAACATTAGTGAGTCCGGGGTTAGACTTCTTAATAAATAAGGAGTTTAATGAACAATAATTCCTTATTTATTAAGTCGATTACAAATAATTATTATAAAAATAAGTGAAATAGTTATTTAAAATTCATGACTTATAAATAAAGGAGAAAGTAAAATAATGAATAGTAATACAATTGAAAGACTACAACTAAATGAGGTTAAAGAATTAATAAAAATACATTGTGTAAGTTCACTTGGAAGAAATTTAATAGACAAATTAACTCCTAGTGGTAATATTGAAGTAGTAAGAAGGAAATTAAAAGAAAATAAAGAAGCTAGAAAAATAATTGAAAATAGTAATCATATACCACTTGAAGGGTTGTTTAATGCAGGTTCTACAATAGATAAAATTGAAAAAGGAATGATAATAGAACCTATTGAACTTGTAAATATAGAGGATTTTTTAAGAGGTTGTAGGAAGATGAAAGCTTTTATGTTAGACAAAGAATTTTATTCGCCTACATTAAGTTCTTATGCTTTAAATATAACAGAATGCAAAAACATAGAGGAAGAGATAAACTACTGCATAAAATCAAATAAAGTTGATTCTAATGCCAGTAAAGAATTAAAAAAGGTAAGAAGAAATATAGAAGTTACAGAAGGAAAAATAAAAGATAGATTAAATAAGTTTATAACATCAAGTATAAACAAAAAGTATATACAAGAGTTTATAATAAGTAAAAGAAATGATAGATATGTAATACCAATTAAATCTTCTTATAAAAATGAAGTTGATGGTACTATATTAGATACTTCATCAAAAGGAAATACTGTATTCGTTGAACCAATAAGTGTGTCAAATTTAAGTACAGAATTGACTATGTTAAAAGCTGACGAGACTATTGAAGAATATAAGATATTATCTTATTTAACAGAGCTTATATTTGATAAAATAACTCAGATAAAGTTAAATATAGAAATACTTTCTGAATATGATATGGTATTTGCAAAAGCTAAATATAGTCAAAAAATAAATGGTATTACTCCAAGAATAAACAACAATGGATATATAAAAATAATCAAAGGTAAGCACCCACTTTTAACAGGAGATGTGGTACCTTTAGATTTTGAAATAGGTAAAAGTTATAGAAGTCTTGTAATAACAGGACCTAATGCAGGTGGAAAAACTGTAACTCTTAAGACTGTTGGTCTATTAACTTTGATGGTTCAATGTGGTTTTGATATTTCTGCTAAAGAAGACAGCGAACTAAGTGTATTTGAAAAAGTGTTTGTAGATATAGGAGATAATCAAAGTATTGAAAATGCTCTAAGTACTTTTTCATCACACATAAAAAATATTGCAGAAATTATGGACTCATCAAATAATTCTACACTTGTTCTATTTGATGAGATAGGTAGTGGAACTGAACCCAATGAAGGAGCAGGACTAGCAATATCATTGCTAGAAGAGTTTTATAGTATGGGATGTATAACAATAGCATCAACTCATTATGGCGAAATAAAAAAGTTTGCTAATTTGCATCCAGAATTTGAAAATGCAGGTATGATGTTTGATAAAGAAACTTTAGAACCATTATATAAATTAACAATAGGAAAATCTGAAGATAGTAATGCTCTTTTTATTTCTAAAAAGATGGGAATAAAAAATAAGGTATTAAGTAGAGCTAAAGAATATATAACTGATAGAAACTACAATTTAGATTTAGTTAAGAGAAGTAAATTAAAATCCCATACTGAAAATAAAGATAATGTTGAATTTATTTCCAATTATACAGAGTATAATACAGGTGATAAAGTAAAATTATTGGATGAAAATGACTTTGGAGTTGTGTATAAACCTAGAGACAAATTTAATAATGTAGAAATATTATTTAAAGACAATTTTGTTTTAGTAAATATAAAAAGATTAGAACTTAGTATAAAAGCAGAAGAGTTATATCCAGAAGGATATGATTTAAATTCATTGTTTACTAGTTTTAAAGATAGAAAATTAGAAAAAGACATTCATAGAGGTTCAAAAAAAGCTCTTAAACAGATTCAAAGAGAAATTAGAGAAAATAGAAAACAAATGTAAAAAACATAAATGACTATTTAAAATGTAAATAATTATTTTACAAAACATGAGTAATAAATGCGATTATTTTTGCGTATTTTACTCATGTTTTTTTGTGTGTAAAAATTTATACTTTAAACATAGATGAAATAATATTAAAGGAGGTATAAATATGGATGTTCTATTATCTGTAAAAGATGTAACAAAGACTTACAGTAAAAATAAAAAACCAAGTTTGAATCATGTTTCATTCGAGGTAAATTCTGGTGAATTTGTTGGAATTATGGGAGCATCAGGTTCTGGAAAAACAACTTTACTAAATGTATTATCTACAATAGATAGTGTAAATAGTGGTGAGATAATAATTAATGGTGTAAATTTAAAAGAATTAAATAATAACTCTACTGCGGATTTTATAAAGGATAATATTGGATTTATATTTCAAGAATACTTTTTGATTGATAGTTTGAATGTTTTTGAAAATATAGCTGTACCACTTACTTTAAAACATATGCAAGCAAGTGAAATCGAAGATTCTATCAAGTTATTGACAAAACGTTTTGGAATAGATTCAACTTTGTATAAGTATCCAAATGAGTTATCTGGTGGTCAATGTCAAAGGGTTGCTGCAGCAAGAGCTATTATAAAAAAACCATCTATAATACTTGCAGATGAGCCAACTGGAGCACTTGACTCAGTATCAGCAAATGAGTTACTAAAAACACTAAGTGATGTAAATCGAGAATTAAAAACTACTATATTGATGGTAACACATGATGCTTATGTAGCTAGTTTTTGTAGTAGAATTTTGATTTTTAGGGATGGTCAAATTATAGATGAACTTCAAAAAAATGAAAAAAATCATAAAGATTTCTTTGAAGCTATAGTTAGCAAGACCAGTAAACTAGAAGAAATATATTAGTATACATTAAAAGGAGATAGTAAAAATGAATATATATAACATTGCTAAAAAGAATCTCAAGAAAAACTTTTCGTTTTATTCATTATATTTGTTTTCTGTAGCTTTTATACTCATGATATTTTTTAGTTTTGTATCTTTTTCTGTGAATGATATTATAATGAATAAAATTTCATCAGATGGAAGAGTAGAAACTATGACAAAAACTATTTCAATTTTTATAATTTCATTTGTATTATTCTATATGCTTTACTCAAATAGATTTTTTATAAGACGTAGAATGAGAGAGCTTGGCATATACACCTTGATGGGATATAGAAAATCAAGTATATTAAAATTAGTTATGATTGAAAATATATTTATTTGCATGATTGCTTTTATTATAGGTGTTTTAGCTGGTTCATTATTACATAAGTTTATTATACATGTAATTGTGCATTCATTAAATTTAAATGTAGATAGTTCAAAGATACCTTTTTTCAATGTAAATGCTGTTATTTCTAGTATATTATTTTTAATTGTTATATTACTTGTACTATATTTTTCAAATTGGAAATTGATTCGAAGAAATTCTCTTCTTAATTTAGTCAAAATAGAACGAAACGAAGAAAAACAGATTATAATAAGACCTTTGATAGCTTTTATAGGTATTTTTATGCTTGTATTAGGATATGTACTAGCTTTTGATATGACTAGAGGAAAGGATTCTGTTTGGTATAGTATTGGTTTTTCTCCAATTGCTATATTGACCTTACTTTGCGTAGTTGTTGGAACTGTTTTTTTTATAAATTCATTTTTACCTTATATTATTAGAATATTAAAAACTAAAAAAAATCATTTTTATAGAGAAATACAGATTATTACAATTCCTAAGTTTATTTACTCCATACGTTCTAATGCAAAAACATTAATTTTATTAACTTTGTTGTCAGCAGGAACATTATGTATATTTGCGTCAACTGTTTTATCAATTTATTATCCTGTAGTAGCAGTTTCTCGTATAGTACCTTCTGCTATTGAGTTTAAGTTAGAAGAAAAAAGTAATGTTGATAAAATTATTAATGCTGTAAGAGATTATGAATTAATAGAAAACCTTAAATACAGAGAAACAAATATTATAAAAGTAAATTCTTCATCAAAAAATTTACCGATTGAATATTCTATTGGCAAAGACAAAGGAAGAATCTCTGGATTTGACTGTATATCAGAGTCTGATTATATAGAATTAATTAAACAACAAGGGAAAACATTTGATTTAAAACCTCTGAATTATAATGAAAGTGTATTAGTAAAATATAGACCAAGTGAAGAGAATGTGGATAAAGGGAAAATCCTTAACTTAGATTTATATTCAGATAAAAAGGTAGATGTGGTTATAAAGGATACTACATTAGATAATCCAATTAGTTTTTCAAATAGTATTGGAACATTAATAGTGTCGGATAAATTATATAATGAAATATCTAGATACAATAATCTATCAAGAAATTCTATTATAAGTATTGATGGAAAAGATATGAGAGATAATAAAGAAATTTATGAAAAACTTAAAAATTTATTAAAGAATAATCCATATTTTATAAGTGCTTATCAAAGAAAATTTGAAATTGTGCATGAGAGTAGTTCAACTTTTTTATTGATTAGCTTTCTTTCTGTTATATTTTTTATTGCTACAGGAAGTATGCTGTATTTTCACAGTATTTCTAATGCCATTTATGATAGAAATAGTTTTAATATATTGAGTAAAATAGGATATAGTCAAAAAAATATAAAGAAAATAATTAAGAATCAGATTTTAGTGTTTTTTTCGATACCATATGTATTAGGAATGGCACATAGTATATTTGGATTAATTGCTTACAAATCTGCTTTAATAGATAACATATTAGGAAATAATACACCTATAATAATTCCAATAGTATTTGCAAGTGTCATATTTACACTAGTATATATAGGATATTACATTTTAACAAAGTATTCATGTTATAAAATAGTGCTTAAAAAATAGCATTAAAAATTTTATAAAATATTTGGAAAATAGAAGATAAGCATCTTGTATATAAATTAATTTACAAGTTATGTAATGTTATCATATAATTAATTATCAGAAAGGAGTTAATATGTTCAAAGTCAGTTATAATAAAAGAAAGATTTTCATATTAATAAATCAATTATTGATAATATTATTTCTAATTTATGAATTTTTTAATAATAAAAATATTAAAAGTATTTCCATTTTCACTCTCTTACTTGTATCTATTATAGTTGTTGATATAATGTACATTGAATTAATTAACTTGAAACAAAATAGAGTGCTCGTACAATTTACAAACTTGCTTGTTTTGCTTTCTTGGTATTTTTTATTTTTATTTGATAATAGTAAAATATCTTCTGAATTAATTTTTTTCCTAAGTCCGATTATTGTTTTTGAAAGTGTAAGATTTTTATTTGTATTTTTCTTTCAAGATTACAAATACAACTACCAGAAAGGCTTAGAATTTATATTGAAACTTATGTGTGCTTTGACAGTCGTTTCAAAATTTATTGATAATCATCTGTTTGCACTACTTTATTTATTACAAATAATTATAAGTTTGATAAGCTTTATATTCTTAATAGTCTTATATAAAAAAACTGTGATACTTGTTTTAAAGTGTGAGAAAAGAAATTTTATATATTCAGCTATTTTATTGTTTATATTCCTTGTATATGCTATAGTTTTTTCTAAAAAACAGGAATATGTTGAGAATCTAGGAATGTATTTAATTATATCATTAGCCATATTTAGTATCCATAATATTGCTATAAAAGATAAAGGTTATATAAAACAAAATACTATGCTAAATGGTAAGAAAAGATTGATTTTTATTTCTTTAATAAGTGTATTTTTCGTTGGAATTGGAAAACTATTAGACCTTAATATAATTACGTATTTTATAATAATACATTGTATATTTTGGTTTACTCTACTTTACTTTATTTTAATTTACACAAACATTGATGATATCATATATAATAAAAATTCAGTAAAAAAATTTAGTGTGCAAGAAAGCAACTTAATAAATAATCTAATGCAGATATATAAAGAGGAAGAGCTTAAAAAGGATTTTTCTAATTATCTACATGATGAAGTATTACAAGATTTACTGTCAATTAAAAATATGATGAAAAAATCTGAAAATCCAGATGTAAAATATATAATCGTAAGTACATTAGAAAAATTAAATCTATCTATTCGCAATCAAATGCAGGATTATCATCCAATATTGTTAAAAACACTTACATTAAAAGAAAATATAGAAAATATGTTTGTTATGGTTAGAGGTAATTATTTATCTAAAAATATAGAAATTTGTTTTACATGTGAAGATAATATATTTTTGGCTGAACCATATAATTTTATTATATACCGTATATTAAAAGAGCTAGTAACAAATGCTTTTAAACATTCAAATTGCTCTAAAATGGAAATTTCACTAATTCAAAAAAATAAAGATATAATTCTTTCAGTATTAGATAACGGAGTGGGAGTGGAAAGTGAATATGATTTAATAAGATATCAAAATAATGGGCTATCTTCTATTCAAGAACAATTACACAGATTAAATGGTGTTTTTAATATTGATAAGACAGCTTCTGGGTTTAGTATTGTTGTAAAAATTCCTATGGAAGGAGAGAATTATTATAAATATTTTATTAATAGATGACCATGTGTTATTTGCAAAAAGCTTAGAAATTGCATTAGAAGATTATACTGAAATAGAAAAATTTATTTATATTAAAGATATTTCCCAGGTAATTTCAATAATTAAAAATGAAAAACCAGATATAATTCTTATTGATATTAATTTAGGAAAAATTGACAATGATGGGTTGTCTCTAGCAAAAGACATTATAAGAATAATACCTAAAGTAAAAATAGTCATGTTAACGGGTTATGATTTGCCTGTATATAAGTATGAAGCTCAAAAAATGGGTGCAAAAGGTTTTATAAATAAAAATATCGAGCCAGATAAATTTATTGAAATATTAAATCAGATTCAAAATGGATATAATTATTTTCCCAATGAAATAAAATATATTGAAGAGCTAACACATAGAGAAAAATTAATATTGCAATTTCTATATAATGGAGTTAAGAGAAAAGATATAGCAACTCAATTATACTTAAGTGAGCGAACAGTATCTAATCATATCCAAAACATTTTTGATAAACTAAATGTATCTTCTTCATTAGAAGCTGTCACAAAGGGAGTTCAGCTTGGATATATTAAACTCAATATGCAATAAGAGAAGTTTGTAGTTCAGTAAATGTATTTGATTGTAAATTTTCATCTAATATAATAATTAAATTTAAGTAGAAATTTTTATCATTTAAAATATATATAAAAAGGCTATCTAAAATAAAATTTTAAGATAGCCTTTTTGTTAACATATTTTCATAAATCCAATAATTAGTAAAATCAAACCGCTTAACCAAGATAAATTTAGATTTATATTTTTAACAAATACATTTCCTAGTAAACAACCAAATGATACTGCTAATATATTTGAAATTAGAGAAAATAAGATAACTTGTATATAATTTACACCTACAAGACCACTTCCAAATCCAATAGCTAATCCATCTAAGCTTAAAGCAAGTGCAAGTGTAAATGCTTCAGCAGGTTTAAGAATTTTAGATTTATTTGTATCTAAAGTGTCAGGTTCAACACTAACATTAAAATTTAACTTAAGGTCTAGCATATTAAAATTATAATCTTTTGAATGTATGGATTTTTTTTTGAAATAAGATTTAAAGAAACTCTCAACTAATCGAGAACTTCCTAATAAAAATAAAATTAAAAAGCATATCAACATTGTTATATTTTGAGGTAAGAAGTCTCTAGCTATTGTACCTGCAAAAAGTGATATTGCCAAAATTGCTGAAGAAACCACACTAATAATCATATTTGAATATAAAGGAACTTTAACTTTATTTACGCCATATCCAAAACTTGTTACAAAGGCATCTATACAAAGAGAAGTTACTAATAAAATTGATTCAATCACAGTAGATTAACATCCTTTCTCTTAAATTTTATACTTATATAGTTATAGTATTGTAAAAAGAGATAAATTGTTACAGATAAACCAATAGAGTGTTGATAGAATTTCAACATTTTGTAACACCTAAAAAACAAAAAATTCATATTATATAATATAAAATCAAACCTAATAAAGCAGGTGAAAATAATGGAGCAACATATTGAGATTGAGAGTTTTGGTAATCTATTGAAGGCATTATTAAAAGAAAAATCAATATCAATGGGAGCGTTGAGTAAAAAAAGCGGAATTGATAAATCTACTATATCTCGCATAGCAAATAATAAACAAAAACCGAATATAAATCACCTAGAAAAGATTGCAATACACTTAAATGTAAATTTAGAAGAGTTATTAAAAGCATCGGGATATGAGTTTAAAAACAGTAATAATAAACAAATTTTTAATATAGATAGCGATTTTAGTAACTTTGATGATGTACTTGGATTTGCAAATTTAATTAATGATAAAAATTTCAACGGAAATATTGAGAAAGAGTTAAGTAAATGTGAATTATATGTTCAAACAGATGAAGGGAAAAAATTACTTTTTGATAGTTTTAGTAAAAAAATAGATTCTATAGAAAAACAAGGACAATTTACAGATAGACTGAGGGACATGTATGCTGAATTTTGTACAGGAAAATTAGGAATAAAAAAATATTTATTGACTGGAAGTATGCTGCTTTACTTTGTTATATCAACGGATGTTATTCCAGACTTTGTATTTCCAATAGGATTTATGGATGACTTAGTAGCATTAAATATGATTACAAAACTACTTAGAAAAGATAAGTAGTTTTGTAATTGTACTACTCTATGGAGATGACAAGCAAAGATACTGAGTATAGATAAATTTTAATGTTTATCTAAGGAGAAATAACTTGAAAATTTTAAAATAAACAATTTAATATATATTTTGTATGTATTTAAGTATATAAAATAAAATAATATCCAAACTAATACAAAATAGTGATAATTTTTTTGTACTGGAGGATATTTATGAATTGCAAATGGATATCTAAAATAGATGAAAGAAAAAAATGTCATAGAGAAGCAGATTCTTCTGGATATTGTATTTTTCACAAAGAGAATAAGTCTAGTGAAGATATAAAACTGATGATGGATAATATATATAAAGAAGAAATAAATGAATTTAATGGATTTATATTTGAAAATGAATTTAATGCAGAAGAAATATTAACTTATGACTATAAATTATTAAATTTTTCTGAAACGATATTTAAAAAAGAAGCAAATTTTAGAAAATATCTTTTTAAAAAAAATGTTATTTTTAACTATACAGATTTCAGGGGTCAAGTATCTTTTAATGCTTGTGTATTTTTAGAAAATTGTGATTTTAATAAAACAAAGTTCAATAAGGTATATATAAATGATAAGATATTTGAAAAAGTAAAATTTAAAGGGCCTGATTTAGTAGTTAATAAAGTAGAAAATTTTCCAAGAATGGATGGAATAATTTTTAGTATGTGTACAAAATTTATACTTAAAAATGTGGAGTATGGAAAAAGTGAATGCAAGCATGGAAAAATAAATTATAGAATAGCTAGAAATCAAGCTACAAAAATTGGAGATTATGAGATGATAGGTCCTTACTATTATAAGGAAAGAATTTATAGTAGCAAAATGATAAAACGTTCTGACTATCCAACTCTCAGCAGTTATTTGGTTGAAAAGTTTTTTGACCAAATAGCGCACTATACTACAGGTTATGGAGAAAAACCATGGAATATATTATTTGTGATTATAGCTATAATAAGTAGTTTTGCCTTATTATATCTATTCGTAGGTATAGAAAGTTCAAACAGTACACTTATAACTTTAAATATAAATAACTTAGGTAATTATTCAGCAAGTGAGATTTTTAAAACATATATAGATTTATGGTATTTTAGTATGGCTACATTTAGTACAGTAGGATACGGAGATATGGTTGCTACAAGTTTGATTGGTAAAGCTTTAGCAGGTATAGAAGTATTTTTAGGAGTTACAATAGGAGCAATTTGGGCATCTGTGATTATTAAGAGAATGATAAGATAATATCTGTGTAAATATGGATAGGTATTAATTACTAGATATAAATTGGACTAAAGAGGGAAAATTTAAATATAAATATACTTAATAATCCAAGAAGGTGAAAAAATTGAAAAACGGAATAAAAAAAATTTTAACATTAACTCTAATTCTAGCATTTATAATACCAAATTATTCATATGCTGATGAAAAATCCGTAGACAAATACTCAAAAACATCTATACTTATAGACCAAGAAACAGGTAGAGTCTTGTATGGTAAAGAGCCTGATATGAAGGTACCTTTAGCAAGTTTAAGTAAGATGATGACTTTTTTACTTGCAATAGAGGCTATTGAAAATAAAGAAGTAAAAGAAACTGACACAATAAAGATAGACAAGTCTATTGCTTCAGTGAAAGGTTCAAGCTATAAACTAAAAGTTGGTGAAGAAGTACCACTTATAGAACTTATGAGAGGTCTTATGATTGTATCAGGAAATGATGCAGCAATTGCTATAGCAAAACATATTTGCAAATCTAAAGAGGCATTTGTAGATAGGATGAACAAAAAAGCAAAAGAAATAGGAATGACTAATACTCATTTTTTAAATCCAAATGGTCTTCCAATATATGATTTAAGTAATCCCAAAAAACCAGCAAAAGAAAATATATCTACTGCAAGAGATATATCTATTCTTGGAAAATACATGTTTGACCATTATGAAAAGCAAGTAACAGCTATAACTGATATGGAAACCTATACGAACTCAGATAGAAGCTTTGAAAAAAGCAATACAAATGCATTATTGAGAATTATACCTGAAGTTGATGGTATAAAAACAGGGTACACTGGGAATGCTGGCTATTGTTTATCATTTTCTATGATTGTTAATAAGAATGATAAAAATGAGAAAAAACGTAGAGTAATAGGCGTTGTATTAGGTGCTAATCATAAAGATAAAAGAATATCCTCTTCTTTGGCTATGTTAAAATATGGAAAAGAGAATTTTAATATGAAAAAAGTAATTGATAAAGATAGCTTTATTGGTAAGAAATATATAAAAGGAATGAAAGAACTAGAGGTTACTTTAAAAGCAAAAAATGAACTTTATACAATATTAAAAAATGATGAAAATATAAAATCTGAAGTAAAAATTAAAAATATGGAGTATCCTGTTAAAAAAGGTGATACTATGGGTACTATAAAATATTACACTAGTTCAGGTGATTTACTTGGAAGTGTAGATATAGTCAGTGATAATAGTGTTGATAATGTACCACTAAAAATAAAATTAAAAATGAAATTTGCAAATTAAATTCAAAAAAATGGTATAAAATATACAAAAAAATATAAAAATAGAAAATATGGAAAAAATATTGTTATTTTTTCACCTCTATGATATACTACTAGAGGTGAAAAAATAAAATAAATCACACACAGCATTGGGATCCTTAAAAGGTGCCTATTACATGGTTTTTTAGGGAGAAGATCAAGCTGGAGGTATAAAACCAGGAGGTAAATATGTCAGTAATATCAATGAAACAATTATTAGAAGCAGGTGTTCACTTCGGTCACCAAACAAGAAGATGGAACCCTAAAATGGCTAAGTATATATTCACAGAAAGAAATGGAATATATATAATCGACTTACAAAAAACAGTTAAAAAAGTTGAAGAAGCTTACAAGTTCACTAAAGAAGTAGCTGAAACAGGAAAGCCAATTTTATTCGTAGGAACTAAGAAACAAGCTCAAGATGCGATAAAAGATGAAGCTGAAAGATGTGGAATGTACTTTGTTAATGAAAGATGGTTAGGTGGAATGTTAACAAACCACAAAACTATAAAAACTAGAATAAATAAATTAAGAGAATTAGAAAAAATGGAAGAAGAAGGCGTATTTAACGTTCTTCCTAAAAAAGAAGTTATAAAATTAAGAGCTGAAAAAGAAAAACTAGAAAAGTACTTAGGTGGAATAAAAGACATGCCTGAATTACCAGGTGCAATGTTCGTAGTTGACCCAAGAAAAGAAAACATAGCTATTCAAGAAGCTCACAGATTAGGTATACCAGTAGTTGGTATAGTTGATACAAACTGTGACCCAGAACAATTAGACTTTGCTATACCAGGAAATGATGATGCAATAAGAGCCGTAAAATTAATAACTGGTGCTATGGCAACAGCTGTAATTGAAGGTAGACAAGGTGCTGAAGAAGAAGTAGCTGAAGACCAAGAATAATAATTTGACAATTAAATGGTAAGGGTCGCCCTTACCATTTATAATATGGAATAGAATAAGTAGGAGGAAACTTAAAAAATGGCTAATATAACTGCTCAAATGGTAAAAGAGTTAAGAGAAAGTACAGGCGCAGGAATGATGGACTGTAAGAAAGCTTTACAAGAAGCTGAAGGAAATATGGAAAAAGCAGTAGATTTATTAAGAGAAAAAGGATTATCAAAAGCTGCTAAAAAAGCTGGTAGAGTTGCTGCTGAAGGTCTAGTTGCAATAGAAATGAACGATGATAATACAGTTGCTTCTATGGTAGAAGTTAACTCAGAAACAGATTTCGTTGCTAAAAATGAAGACTTCAAAGTGTTCGTTAAAGATGCTGCTTGTATGGCATTAGCTACTGATAAAGAAGATATCGCTTCTTTATTAGGTGAAACTCATAGAGAAGGAATAACTTTACAAGAAGTTTTAAATAATAGAGTTGCAAAAATAGGTGAAAAATTAGACTTTAGAAGATTTGCTAAAGTTGTAACTAATGGACAAGTTGCTGGATATATCCACGGTGGTGGAAAAATAGGTGTTCTTGTTGAAATGGAAACAGAAGCTAGAGATGCCAAAGTTTTAGAATTAGGTAAAGATGTAGCTATGCAAGTTGCTGCTATGAATCCTAAATACGTTTCAAGAGATGAAGTAGATGCTGAATACATAGCACATGAAACAGAAGTATTAACTCAACAAGCATTAAATGAAGGAAAGCCAGCTAATATAGTTGAAAAAATGGTTAAAGGAAGATTAGAAAAAGAATTAAAAGAGGTTTGTTTATTAGAGCAAACTTTCGTTAAAAATCCAGATATAACTGTTAAACAATTAGTTGCTGATGTTGCTAAAGCAGTAGGTTCTGATATAAAAGTTGTTAAAGTTGTGAGATTCGAAGTTGGTGAAGGTATACAAAAGAGAGAAGAAAACTTTGCAGAAGAAGTTGCTAAGCAACTTAAGTAATAACCAAAGAGAGAACACGCAGGTGTTCTCTTTTTTAAAAAATAGAAAAAATGGATATGAAGGATTGAAATAGGAGGTTTCTGATGGATAAACCAATGTACAAAAGGGTATTGTTAAAATTAAGTGGAGAAGCATTAGCGGGAGAAAGAGGTTTTGGTATAAATAATGATGTAGTTAATGATATTGCTATTGCTATTAAAAAAATACAAGAAATAGGTGTTGAAGTGGCTGTAGTTGTAGGTGGAGGAAACTTCTGGAGAGGTAGAACTAGCGAAGGAATGGATAGAACTACTGCTGACTATATAGGTATGTTAGCTACAGTTATGAATGCAATGGCATTACAAGATGCACTAGAAAATATAGACGTTGCTACAAGAGTTCAAACTGCTATAGATATGAGACAAATTGCAGAACCATATATAAGAAGAAGAGCAGTTAGACATTTAGAAAAGGAAAGAGTTGTTATATTTGGTGCAGGAACTGGAAACCCTTACTTTACAACAGATACAACTGCTGCTTTACGTGCTGCTGAAATGGAAGCAGAAGTTATTTTGTTAGCTAAAAATGTTGATGCAGTATATGACAAGGATCCAAAAGTACATGCAGATGCTAAGAAATTTACAGAATTAAGCTATATGGAAGTTATACAAAAAGAATTAAAAGTTATGGATTCTACAGCTACATCTTTATGTATGGATAATAAGATTCCAATAAAGGTATTTGAGCTTACAACGGAGAATATAATAAGAGCAGTAAAAGGTGAAAATATAGGAACTACTGTAAAATAATGAAGAATGAAGGAGGAGTAAAATTATGAAACTAGAAATACATAAGCAGTTAGAAGAGAAAATGAATGGGACAATTGATGCTTTAAAGTTCGAATTTGGAACTATAAGAGCAGGAAGAGCCAATGCACAAATGTTAGACAAAATAAGAGTTGATTATTATGGAACTCCAACTCCAATAAATCAAATTGGTGCTATATCTGTACCAGAGCCAAGAATACTAATGATATCTCCTTGGGATAAATCTGCTATGCATGAAATAGAAAAAGCTATAGCTAACTCAGATTTAGGATTGAATCCATCTAATGATGGTGAAGTTATAAGACTTTCTGTACCAGCTTTAACAGAGGAAAGAAGAAAAGAATTAGCTAAAAAGGCCAGTAAAGCTTCAGAAGAATTTAAAGTTAGAATAAGAAATGAAAGAAGAGACGCCAATGAAAAAATTAAGAAAATGGAAAAAGGCGGAGAAATAACAGAAGATGAATTAAAGAAAGCACAAGATGAAGTTCAAAAAATGACTGATAAATTTATAAAAGAAATAGATACATTATTGGCTAAAAAAGAAAAGGATATAATGGAGGTATAATATTGAAAAAATATTATAACCTTTTAGGTCTTCATATAGATGAGGTAAAACAGTATTTTGATGAACAAAATGTAGCTTATACCATAAAATCTATTGAAGGTAAAAAGGATAAAGATAAACTTGTAGTTCCTAGAGTTATAAAAATATCTGAGATAGGTGATAGTGTAGAACTAATAATCACATACTTTTCTGACTCCTTAATTTAAGGAGTCAGAACAATATTGGAGGCAAAATATGAATAACAACATCATGTATGACATAGACTTAAATAACATACCTACTCATATTGCTATTATAATGGATGGGAATGGAAGATGGGCAAAATCCAGATTTCTTCCAAGAACTGCAGGACATAAGGCTGGAGTAGAAACTATAAGAGATATAGTTAAAGAATGTTCAAATTTAGGTGTTAAGCACTTGACACTATATGCATTTTCAACAGAAAATTGGAAAAGACCAAAACTTGAAGTTGATACACTTATGAACTTATTATCTACATACTTAAGAAATGAAATAGCTGAACTGCATCAAAATAATGTAAAAGTAACAGCTATAGGAGAGATAAGTGCTTTACCAAAAACTTGTATAAGAGAATTAAATTCAGCTAAGGAAATGACAAAAGACAATACAGGAGTTAACTTAAATTTAGCATTGAACTATGGAAGTAGGGCAGATATAAAAAATGCTCTTATAGATATAGTAAAAAATTGTGAAAGTGGTAAAATAGACATAAACAATATTGATGAAGATATTATAAAAAACTATTTAAGCACAAAGTCTATACCAGATCCAGACTTGGTCATAAGAACAAGTGGGGAACAAAGATTGAGTAACTTTTTACTTTGGGAAGTTGCTTATTCTGAGTTTTACTTTACTGATATACATTGGCCTGATTTCAACAAAGAAGAATTACAAAAGGCTATATATTTATATCAAAAAAGAGATAGAAGATTTGGAGGACTTAAGTAAGGAGATTATTTTATGCTTACAAGAATTATTGCTTCACTAGCTCTGGTTCCATTATTTCTATTTGTTGTATATGGAGGGATTCCTCTTTATATAGCTGAGATGGCAATAGTTTATATTGCATTACATGAATTTTATAAAGCATTTAAAATAAAAGATATACATCCAATATTTATTATAGGGTATATATTTTCTATTTATTTAGCTGTAAAAAATATTTTTAACTTACCATTGGAATATACTTATGCAGTGCTTTTCATTTTATTTTTAGCAAGTATAATTTATATGTTGATGGGCAAAAGCAATGTTATAGATGTTTCGATTACATTTTTAGGAGTTTTTTATATAGGAGTATTTTTAGATTTTATAGTTATAACTATAAATAGCTTTGAAAGAGGGAATATCTATGTATGGCTTATATTTGTAATATCTTTTATGACAGATATATTTGCATATTTTAGTGGCTATTTACTTGGCAAACATAAGTTAATCCCTAAAGTGAGTCCTAAAAAGACTGTAGAAGGAGCTATTGGAGGAATAATAGGAAGTACACTTTGTTGTATTTTATTTGGGTATTTATTTGGTATTGATTTGCTTCAATTGGCTATAATAGGAAGCATAGGAAGTATAATAGCTCAATTAGGAGATTTATTTGCATCCTCAATAAAGAGATATGTAGGGATAAAGGATTATGGAAAGATAATACCTGGTCATGGGGGTATATTAGATAGATTCGATAGTGTTATATTAGTAGCGCCTTTTGTATATAATACTATTAAATTTTTTATTAGATAAAGATTGGTTGGTTTTAAAAAGGCAGTCTATAATTGCTAGTAATGAAAATAGCTATGTAACTTTTAAAAAGCAGAAGAATTCTGTGAGTATTTAGTTACATGGCTATTTTCATTTTTTTATTTAATAATTTCGACATTTTTAAATATAGTATCTTTTTATAAGCTATATATCTGAATATAACTAATTTATTCTCAATTATAAATTTTATTTTTATGTATAATTAATAAGTCATAAGTATATTATTGATTTTATTTGATAAGTATGGGTATAATTTAAGTAATATATCAAAAAAAAGGAAAATATTTCCAAAATATGATAAAATAAATTCAAATAGTTAAATTCTCAATAAATAATATATTTTAATTGTTTATTGAAATATATTAGGTACTCCATCTTCAACATCATCAAGTTGATGATGTAAATTTAAAGTATACCAGTATAAAAATAGCTTTTGAATTAGGTAAGAATTTATTATATATATATAAATTTTCATAACTAGAAAATATGATTGGAATTAAAAAAATAATAGAAAAAAGTTTATTTCAAGAAGTTAAAGCAATTTAGGGGGGATGGATTAATAGGCATGTTAACTAATAATATTATAGACAAATTAACGAATTTAAATGGAAATTACAATTTGAGAATGATGCTTTCAAGTCTAGAAACACAGAAAAAGCCATATGGTATTATGTTTATTGGAATTGATGATTTCGAACAAATTAATAACTTATATTCTTATTCATTTGGAGATAGGGTTTTAAAAAAGTTTTCTAAATCTATTTTACCTTTTTTACCTGAAGATATAAGTTTATATAGATTAGATGGAAATGGTTTTGGAATTTTGTATCCAAATGGAGATTGTTATGAATTAACAAAACTCTTTAATAGGTTTCAAGATATCGCACAATGTATAAAACAGATTAATGGACATGCTATTTCATTTACTATATCAGGAAGTATTTGTTTTTATCCAAAAGATGGTATAGATTGTGATACACTATACCAAAATGCACGTGTTACATTTGAAAAAGCAAAAAAGCAAGGGAAAAAAACACTAATTGTCTATTCAAAAGATGAGTTGACTTTTTCGCAGTATTCTATACAGTTGATAGAGTATCTAAGAGAAAGTGTATTAAATAATTTTAAAGGATTTTATTTAAATTATCAACCACTTATTTTTAACAATAGTAAGAAACTATATGGATGCGAAGTATTGCTTCGTTGGAGAAATCCTAATTTTGAAATGAAACTTGGTCCAACTGAATTTATACCTTTTTTAGAATCTTCTGGGCTTATGGATACAGTTAGTCAATGGGTAATTAAAACAGCTTTAAAGCAATTAAAAGTATGGACAAAATATATGCCAAATTTCAATATGAATATAAATGTGTCATATCAGCAGCTTGAAGACCCTAGCTTCAAGTTTTTTATTTTAGACACTATAAAGCAAGAGGGTATATCTCCATCTCTGATTACATTGGAATTAACAGAAAATAATAACATAAAACAAATAGAAGAAATAAGGAGTTCTTTTGATTTTCTTCGAAGTCAAGGTATTAAGATTACATTCGACAGCTTTGGAGCAAAACATTCATCTTTAGAAATTTTTCGTGAACTAAGTGCTGATTCTTTAAAAATTAATCATACTCTTTTAAACCGTATTACATATGATGTAATAGACCAAAAAATCGTCTCTCAAATTATTAATCTATGTCATAGTATGAATATGTCCGTTTATGTGGAAGGAATTGAAAATAAAGAAACTTTAAAAATAATTGAACAGATGAGACCAGAAATATTGCAAGGATTTTATTATAATGAGCCTATAAACGCAGAGAAGTTTTATGAGCATTACTTTGAAAAGAATATTGAGAGCATTAATTATCAGGAAGATGTTATATCAAAAGAACTTTCTATAGAAAAAGAAAAAAGTATGGTATATTCTGCCTTTACTCCAACACATTCAATGAATATAAAAGAATTGGTTGATAATGCTTATGCAGGCATATTTCAAGTAGGAATGAACCCTGAATTTACTTTTCTTACATGTAATGAAGGCTATAGAAGGATGTTAGGTTATACCATTAAAGAGATGGAAGAAAAATTTAAAAATCAAGCATTAGGATTTGTGCATCCAGATGATATGGAATATGTGAATTATGAAATTAGAAGGCAACTTGGAATTAGCGATATAGTTACAATTGAATTTAGGGTAGTAAAATCTGATGGAACTCCTATATGGATACTTGGAACAGGCAATGTAGTAAAAGGTAAGCAGGGTTCTAAAAGTTTAATTGTAGTCATAATAGAAAATGATAGGCTTAAGAAAAGGTCTTTAGAGATGGAAGAATCCTATTGGAAATACAGAAGAGTTTTAGATAATATTCCTGCTTGTGTAAAATGTATCCATTTTGATGAAAATTTTACTTTAGATTATATTTCTCCTAGCTTTATATCATTGATAGGTTATACAGAAAAAGAAATTAAAAGTAAGTTTGATGGAAAGTATATCAATTTAATTATAGAAGAAGATAGAAGAGTTGTACTTGGAGATATGATAAGCCAAGTTAATTCTGGAGATATAGTTACACTTCATTATCATGTTAGATGTAAAGATAATCGTTTGATTTCTTTAGAAACGATTTCTAGATTATGTGAAAATGATAAAGATGGCAAGAAGTACTTTTATTCAAGTATTGTGGATGTAACAGAGGCAACAGATGTAACTTCTGAAAAAAGTGATAAAAAATCTAATAGACTTGTTAATCGCTATCAAACAGCCTTAAAACAATGGGGAGATATATTATTTGAATATAGTTTTAAGGATGGTACAATAACATTTTCTGATAACTATTATAGTATATTTGAGATAGAACCAAGAGGAACAATTTCTGAACAATTATCAAATATTTATGAAGAAGACCATCAGATTTTACTTGACGCTTTAGAAAATGCACGTATTGGTAATAAGCCAGAAGCAATAGAGATACGTATACGTTCTAAAGATAACGTACATTTATGGTGTTCTATAGTATTTAATGAACCTGATAAGATTGGAGATGCTACTATATCGATACTAGGTAAAATAAGAAATATTGATGAAGAAAAGAGAGAGTATAATAAGTTAATTGAGCAATCTCAAAATGATTTAATGACAGGATTACTAAATAAAAGTACTACTGAGGAAAAGATAAGACACATGTTGCTATCAGTTGATGAAAATAAGAAATATGCATTATTTATGATTGATGTAGATAATTTTAAGGATGTTAATGATACTATGGGGCATGTATTTGGAGATAAAATCTTAATTGAGTTAGCGGAATGTCTAAAAAGTAATTTTAGGAAAACAGATATTGTTGGCCGTGTTGGAGGTGATGAATTTATAGCATTTATGGAGTATAATGGAGATAAAGAAAGCCTACAAAAAAAAGGTCATGATATATTAAAAAGATTAGATACCACGTTTACATATGATAAATTATGTTTTGAAGTAAGTGTAAGTATAGGTATTTCTAGATACCCAGAAGATGGGAAACAGTTTTACGAGTTGTATCATCGTGCAGATAGTGCATTGTATAGAGCAAAAGAAGAAGGTAAAAATACATATTGTATGTTTTCCATCTAAAAATAAAATCAATCAAACACATGTTACTACAAAGCTTTTGTAATCACCTTTACTAAGTGATTAGTTATTTGTAAGTTATATAGATACATTATAATAGAGGTAACTGAAAGTGCTTTTAATGAAATATCAGAGCCAGTTAATTCAATTTTAGAAAAGCTTACTTAAAGAAACCTTTAATTGAGAAAAAGTCTACAAGTATCATTTAGTACATTATTAAAATGTCACATCGTATAGATATGTATGTTGTATGTTAAGGTATTGAAACTAAGAAAGACTTAGATTTTTTAAAGACTATTAAATGTGATGTGGGACAAGAATTTTATTTTTCGAGACCAATAGAAGAAAAAGAATTTTTTAATAAATATGTGACTGAAAAATAATATAAATATTGTAAAAGTGTAATAAGAACATAACATGCTAGAAGAATTAAAAATTTGTAATTAAAATTAGCAATAGATAAAAAGTATTAGTAATGTAACTAATGCTTTTTCTTATTGGCTTTATTTAGATTAATAATCATAAGAATAAAATGTTCATATAATAATTGAGTTGATTTCAATTTGATTTTATTAATAATGTAATAATGTTATTTGTGTAATGTCCAGTATTCATAACCAAAGATACTCTTTCTTTTACAAAGTTGAACTGAGTTATTTTTATTTGTCGAATCATACATGTTATTAGTAACTTTCATTTTTTTATTTTATTATTTACATTTATTTTAAGATAGTAATCGTTTTCAGAGCGAGAAGGATTTATTTCTTTATCAACAACTGTTACAAATTCAAACTCAGGTTTATCTAATGTTGCTATATAATTTAATGCTGGTGTTGTAGAAAAACTAAGAATAAATGTAGATAAGGTAACCAGTAATACTTTAAGTTTTGTTTCATGTCTTTTTTTGATAATTAATACTAAGGCATAAAAAATTAATAACACTATCATGTAAATAGCAGAAAAACTAAATCTTTCATTATTTGGTGTATTTAGGGTGTTTGTTGATAAAAGTGGAGTTAACATAGATAATGAACATGCTGTTAAAGGAAATGGTATATGATACTTTCTTGATTCTTTTGCTTTAGGTATTTCTAGTAGCATTTTAGGATATAGCCATAAATACATCATCCAACTGAATAGTAATATAAATATATAGATGGAAAATTTAATTTTCATAGGAGTAAGGAGAGCAATGATAGCAAGTATTGTTAGTAAATAACGAATAATACAAGTAACCTTTTTTTCTTTTTCTATGACAGCTAAAGTCCATCTATTTTTTATAAATTCATTTTCTCTTTTTTCACTCTGCTTCATTTAATAACCCTCTATTAATAGTATAGTTTTTTAATCCATTACTTTGTTTTATTTTAACATATTTATATAAAAAAGTAACATTGAAGTTTTTTATTTTTTGGAATGTTATGTTAACTTGGGATAATGATTATACAAATTTGTAATCAGAAGAAATTACTTCTATCATTACTTAAAGTTAATAAATATAATTTTCTGTAAAGCTTTTTAATTAGATACAGATTATTTTAAAACATATTTTTGATAGGTGCTATTTATTGTTATATTAAAATGAATTTATTTATCAATATTGAAAGAACATGGTTTTAGCCAATTTTGAATAAGTGATTATTTATCGAAAAAGATGAAAATTTTTCAAAATAGATAAAATATGATAAAATAGATTTTAGAAGAGGTGATAAAATGATTTCATACACTCCATTGTGGAAATTGCTAATTGATAGAAAAATAAGAAAGATGGAATTTGTAAATATATCAGGTATAAGTATTTCTGTTTTAGGTAGATTAGGAAATGATAAGTCTGTTTCTATGGATACAATGGAAAAGATATGTTTAGCACTAGACTGTAAAATAGAAGATGTTGTAGAAATAAAAAAAGATGTTTAATGATGCTAAAATATTTTAATAATATTATAAAAAACATATAAAGAATAGGTAAGGTTTAATTTAATAGATAGAGTTTTATTGGATTAAAAATAAAAGTAACTATATGTGAATAAATTAAAATTAAAGAGTAATGCTATAATGTAAACTAAATATATTTTTCCAGTAATTATATGAAGTTTTTGTGAATAGTAAAAATAATTGTTTTAGTAGTGTTATAATGTCTTGGTAGGGTATATTTATTATTAGAAAGGATTATTATATGAAAAAAATATCAATTTTAGGTTCTACAGGCTCTATAGGTAAGCAAACCTTAGATGTAGTTAGAGAAAATAGAGACAAGTTTGAGGTAGTTGCAATATCAGCTAATAGCAGTATTGAATTACTACTTGAACAAATTGTAGAATTTAGACCTAAATATGTAACAGTTTTTGAGGAAAGCAAAGCATTAAAATTAAAAGAAATATTGCCACAAAATATAGAGATAGAAGTTTTAACAGGAATGGAAGGTTTAAAAATAATTTCATCACTAGATGAAATTGATGTACTTTTAACTGCTGTTGTGGGAATGATAGGATTGGTCCCAACACTTTGTGCTATAAAGAAGGGAATAGATATAGCATTAGCGAATAAAGAGACATTAGTAACTGCTGGAGAGCTTGTAATGGCAGAGGCAAAAAAATATAATGTAAATATTCTTCCCGTTGATAGTGAACATAGTGCTATATTTCAGTGTTTAAATGGAGAGAATAATAAAAATATAGAAAAAATAATACTTACAGCTTCTGGTGGTCCATTTAGAGGAAAGAAAAAAGAAGAACTTTTAAATATAACTAAAAATGAAGCTTTAAAGCATCCAAACTGGAGTATGGGAAGAAAAATAAGTATTGACTCTTCAACTCTTATGAATAAAGGACTAGAAGTAATAGAAGCTAAATGGATATTTGGAGTAAAACAAGAAAATATAGATGTAGTAGTTCATCCACAAAGCATAATTCACTCAATGGTACAGTATACAGATAGTTCTATAATTGCACAATTAGGATGTCCAGATATGAGGTTGCCTATACAATATGCTCTTACATATCCAGATAGAATGGAAAGTAATTTTGAAAGAATGAATTTTTCAAAATTTAGTACTTTAACCTTTGAAGAACCAGACTTAGAGACTTTTCCATGTTTAAAATTAGCTTATGAATGTCTAAAGATGGGTGGAACTTATTCTTCTGTTTTAAATTCTGCAAATGAAGTTTTGGTAAGTGAATTTTTAGAGGATAAAATTGGTTTCTATGACATACCATATTACATAGAGAAAACTTTAGAGGTTCATAAAAGCATAAGCAAACCAACGTTAGAACAAATTTTAGAAACAGATAGATGGAGTAGAGCTTATGTTGAAAATCTGATAAAAAAATAGGAAGGTGAATTTATGACTATAATAGCTGCATTAATACTATTTAGTATAATTGTATTAATACATGAATTAGGACATTTTATATTTGCAAAAAGAAGTGGGATTAAGGTAAATGAGTTTTCTATAGGTATGGGACCTAAGATATATAGTGTAAAAAAAGATACAGAGTATTCCATAAGAGCTCTTCCAATTGGTGGATATGTAAGTATGGAGGGTGAAGACGAAGAACAAATAAGTCCAAATTCTTTTGGAAATAAATCTATACTACAAAGATTTAGTACTATTGTAGCAGGACCAATATTTAATATAATACTGGCAGCAGTACTTTTAGTACCAGTGTTTTTGTATATAGGTTCTCCAACTACTACACTTGGAAAAATAATGCAAGATACTCCTGCACAAGCAGTAGGACTTCAAGTAGGAGATAAGATAAATAAAATAAATGGTAATTCTGTTAAGACTTGGGATGAAGTTGCAAATATTATAAATACTTCTTCTGGTGGAGAATTGAAGCTTAGTATAACTAGGGATGGAAATGATAAAGTTGTAAATGTAATTCCTAAAGATAACAATGGAAAGTATGAAATAGGAATTCAGCCACAAAGAGAAAAAGATTTCTTTGGTTCAATAGTAAATGCATGTAAAACTACTGTGGATATGACAAAACAGATGTTAACATTCTTAGGTCAAATGGTTACAGGACGTGTACCAGGAGGAATTGGTAATGCTGTTGCAGGACCAGTAGGTGTTATTGGTATGGTATCAGATGCAGCCCAAACAGGTCTTATAAATGTAGTCTATTTGGCAGCTGTCATAAGTTTAAATCTAGGTATAGTAAACTTATTACCAATACCAGCCCTTGATGGTTGGAGAATACTTATGTTATTATTAGAAGCTGTTAGAGGCGGTAAAAAACTTGACCCAAATAAAGAAGGTATGATAAATGTAGTTGGATTTGGAGCCTTAATGTTATTTATGCTTTTTATAACATATAAAGATATATTAAGGTTATTTCAATAATTTAACTTTATATAAAGTTTAAAAAAGCTATGTAGTTTTAAGTGAGAATAAATTAATTTTAAAAGGTTAAATTTATTCTTAGTTGTTTAACTATATAGCTTTTTAATTTATAATATATATGTAGTTTGTAGTATTTTTTAAGATATTGAATAATTTTAATATAAAATAATATATAGAGGTGAAATATGAGTTACAAGAGAAGACAGACAAGAGAAGTTAGTGTTGGGAGTGTAAAAATAGGAGGAGAAAATCCTATAAGCATACAATCTATGACAAATACTGATACAAGAGATGCAGAGGCTACAATATCTCAAATAAAAAGATTAGAAGAAGCTGATTGTGATATAGTTAGAGTTGCTGTTCCTGATATGGAAGCAGCTAAAAATATAGGAAAGATAAAGTCTAATGTAAATATACCTGTTATTGCTGATATACATTTTGATTATAAGTTAGCACTTGAAGCTATAGAACAGGGTGTAGATGGTGTTAGAATAAATCCTGGTAATATTGGAAACATAGAAAGAGTTAGAATGGTTGTTGAGAAATGCAAGGAAAAAAATCTAAAAATTAGAATTGGTGTTAATGGGGGTTCTTTAGAAAAAGAACTTTTAAATAAATATGGTTCTGCAACTGCTGAAGCATTAGTTGAAAGTGCTATGGGACATATTAAGATTCTTGAAGATTTAGGTTTTTATAATATAGTTATTTCTCTAAAATCATCTGATATTTATAAAACTGTTGATGCATATGAATTAATATCAAAGAAAGTTGATTATCCTCTTCATATTGGAATTACTGAATCTGGAAGTGTTCATAAAGGAACAATAAAGTCTTCTATAGGTGTGGGAGCACTTCTTCTTAAAGGGATTGGAGATACTGTCAGAATATCTTTGACAGGTGACCCTGTTGAAGAGGTTGTTGTTGGTAAACAGATTTTAAGAAGTTTGGGTCTTTTAAATGATAAGATTAAAGTTATATCATGTCCTACATGTGGCAGATGTAATATAGATTTAATTAGTGTTGTAAATGAAGTTGAGGATAAAATTGGTAGTATGGAAAAAGATATTACTGTTGCAATTATGGGGTGTGCTGTAAACGGACCTGGAGAAGCTAGAGAAGCCGATATAGGCATTGCTGGTGGTAAGGGCGAAGGTCTTTTATTTAAAAAGGGTGAAATTGTAAGAATGATTAATGGTGATAAATTGGTTGATGAGTTACTGGATGAAATTGATAAGTTATAGAGTATATATTTAAAACATATTAAACAGCTAGATGATTAAATACTTTTAGAATAAACTTTATCTATAGTATTTAATTATCTAGCTGTTTTAAATTTTAACATTTTATAGTTGTATAATACTTTGTTTTTGATATTTTAACAGTATAAAGCTGAATTAACAAAGTTGATAGAATAAAATTGATTTAAAATTTAAGTTAAATGATTTGTCGAACAAAAAAATAAAAATTTTAAAGGAAAAAGTTGTTTAATAAAGAAATTATTAGATAGAAGTTATTTTTTATAATTTATTGTTGTTAAATAGATACAAAGGTCTTAATATATTTAGTTTATTAATATCAATTATCAGAAAATGGGGGGTGTTTATGAATTGGTTAAATGTATAGAATTATCAGTGAAGGTATACCTTCTTGAAAATATTTATTTAGATAATGTAGCCAAAGAAATATGCAAATTAATAGATGATACATTAATTATGGAAGATAAATATAGAGAGTTTCATAATAAAAATGAATTTAAGTATTATTCTTTCAATCTGCTATATCCTTTAGAAAAGGATAAAATTTATAAGAAGGATTGTATCTACACTTTTATTATTAGAACAGTAGATAGTGAGTTAGGAACTTATTTTATGAGGAATCTAAAAAATCAATATTCTGATAAAATAAAGGTCATTACAATGAGTAAAAAAGTAATTCCTAAAAAACATATTGAAAGTATTTATTCTATTACTCCAGTGATAGCAAAGTTTGAGGATGGATATTGGAAGGGTAGTAATACAGTAGAAGATCTGGAGAAAAGAATTAGAGAAAATTTAATAAAAAAATACAACGAATTTACCAACAGCAAGATAGATGAAAATTTTGAATTATTTAATATGATTAAGTTTATAAACAAAAAACCTATTTCCATGAAATATAAAAATATATCCTTACTTGGAGATAAAATAAGTTTTAAAGTATCAGAAAATGATATGGCTCAAGAAATTTCAAACTTTGCACTTGGAGTAGGGGTTGGAGAAATCAATTCTCGTGGATTTGGTTTTGTAAACTATAGATGGTTATAGGAGGTGAAGGTTTGTTAAAGGATTGCTTAGAGATTTTTGAAAAAGAATATAGGGCTATAGGGAATAGTCTTATAACAGATAATTATGTTTTATCTGAGGGCTCATATGTATTGGTAAAAGATTTTTCTATCATAGAAAAATTGGAAGTTTCAAAGGGTAATAGAGATAATACAGAAGAATTATATAGCAAGTTTTCAAAACTGGATTACTTGTCAAAACTGGTAGATATGAATAAACCTATTGATGACAAAAAGATAATTCATAGTAATAACTATCTTTCATTTTTTATTAAAAAAGAAAATTTAAGACCCGACAAAAATAACAGCATAAAGCTTACAGAAGATATTATTAATAACTATTATGATGTGTTACTAAATCCAGGGCTTAAATATGATAAAAAGAAAAAAGAAATATTTGATTCTATGGAAAAAAAATATGGTAGAACAGATGAAAATAATCTAAATAAGGTAAAGGTGTGGATAAAAAATAATATATTTACTTTAGTTGAAGATGTAAAAAAAGATAAAAATTATTTAAAAATATTTTTTGATGAAGAGATGGATATATACAATATAGAAAGTCAAAAATATGTAATTCCCAATATATATAATAAAAATGATTTTAATGTAACTATTGATGGTAAAACCTATGGATTACCAAACAATAATATGCAGTTAAATGCAAAAAAGCCATTTTTAGAATTAAAAACACGAAAGAAAAACTCAACACCATATCTAATTGATGAAGATGAAGTTTTGTTACAGAAAGCTTTCTTTGATTATTTAATGAATAAAGCATCCAGTGGAGAAGAATTAGTATATATAAGTAGTGAAAAAGGAATCCATAGAAAAGCTGATATACCAAATGAGTTTAGTGGATATATACTGAGGATAAAAAAGGGTAAAGAATTAGAAATACATGATTTTGATACTGTGGTAAATTTAAATACTAAAATAAAAAAAATAAATGTAAAGTTTGTAATACCAATAGAATATGACAAGTATGGTTTAAATCCAAGTTTAGAAGTAGGATATATTAATAATCTTAAAAAATTAGAAAAAACTATTGATACTATATATTTTAATACATTTATGTGTAATAGTTATTTCAGAGAAGTTAAAGAAATAAACTTAAATGATTTAATTCTAAGAGATATATTGGTTAGAAATAGAGATGGGTTATATACATGGTTTTATAAAGGTAGGGATAATATAGTAAGACAAACTTTTTCAAACTATTCTATGGAGATAATTAAAAATTCTATAAAAAACAATAACTATGTAAAAGCCAAGGAACAGTATAACTTAAGAATAGCTATAATAAATTATTTTTATGGAGGATATAAAATGGCAGATAAAATAAAATATATTAGTGAATCTTTATTTGAAAAAATAAATTCTAAACAAACACAATGTATACAAAGTGATGAAGAATACTATTTTGCAATTGGACAATTAGCTTCATATCTTATATCTAAAAATAAGTCATCAAAAAATAAAAACCATTCTCTAATTAATCCTATATTAAATGCACGAAATAAGGAAAAGCTTATGCTAGAGATAAGGAAGTTGTTTAAAAAATATAATTATGCCATAGATTATGGTAGTAAGAGGTTTGATAATTTATATGCTATGATTGTAGGATATGAAGTAGAAGATAAAAAAATTAATGGGGATTTATTAATAGGTGGTTACCTATATTCTAATTTAATATATACAAAAAGAGAGGAGAAAGAAGATGAATAAGAGAGTATATGGGGTGTTAGGAATAAAATCTGTAATGTCAAATTGGAATGCTGATTTTTCTGGATATCCAAAAACTATATCAACAGGAGAAATTTTTGGAAGTGACAAAGCTCTTAAATTTCCTATGAAGAAAATGTGGGAAAATGAAGGTGAAAAAGTATTATATATAAAGTCATTAAAAATAGATGAATCTAAGAAAGGAGAAATCAAAGTCAGACCAAAGTCACTAAAAGAGAGATATGAAGAATTGTTTGATATAGAAGATTTAAAGGTAGAAAAAAATCAACAAAATGTGTTAGAAAATTTATTTAAAGCTATTGATGTCAAAAACTTTGGAGCTACATTTGCAGAAGTAGGAAATAATATAGGAATTACAGGAGCAGTACAAATTGGTCAAGGATTTAATAAGTATGAAGATAGCAATGTCGAAGAGCAACAAATACTTTCTCCATTTAGAGACCCAAAAGCTAAAGATAAGAAAAAATCGACAAATGAAGAAGAAAAGGAAGATGCTAATTCAACTACTTTAGGTAAAAAAATAGTTAGTGATGAAGCGCATTATTTTTATCCTTTTTCAATAAATCCAAAGGCCTATGAAGCTTTTGTTAGTATGGGTGTAACTGAGGGGTATACTGAAAATGATTATAAAAAATTTAAAGAAGTTGCTCTAGTGAGTGCGACTGCGTTTAATACAAATTCAAAAATCGGATGTGAAAATGAATTTGCAATATTTATTGAAACAAATGAAGAAGTATATTTACCAGATTTAACTCAATATATAGCATTTAAAAAGAAAGAAAATGAAAATGATTTAATTTCTTTAAATATGATTGACTTAATGATTGACTTAGCAGAAGAAATTAATAGTATAGAAATATATTATAATCCATATAAAACAGAAATAAAGCCTTCCAAAGAGAAAATAGCATCAAAATTAGATAAAGTAAAGTTTATAAATATATTTACAAGAAAAGAGGTATAAGATGGAAGTCTTAAAATTTAACCTAAGTGGGAGAACTGCATTTTTTAAAAAGCCAGATGTAAATAGTATAGTTTGTTTTACTTATGGAAATATACATAAAGTCGCACTTATGGGAATTTTGGGAGCTTGCTTGGGACTTAAGGGATATAATCAACAGACTAAAGATGACGAATATCCTGAATTCTACTCTGAACTTGAGAATATAAAAATATCGATAGTTCCAAAAAATGAATTTGGATATATAGATAAAAAGATTCAGAGATTTAATAATTCTGTAGGATATGCTTCAAAAGAAGAAGGGGGAAATCTAATAGTAAAAGAGCAATGGCTTGAAAATCCTAGTTGGGATATATATATACAATTAGAAGATACAGATATTTGTAGAGATTTGAAAAATAGATTTTTATCTAATAAATTTGTTTACATACCTTATTTAGGAAAAAACGACCATATAGCAAATATAAGTGGAATTGAACTAATTAGTGATGCTTATAAATCAGAAAGTGTTGATAAAATAGATAGTTTTTTTACAAGGGAAGATTTTGAATTTGAGAAATATGATTTTGATGATGATGACGATGATTATGAAGAACCTTTTAAGTATCAAGAGAAGCTTCCTTGTAAGTTAGATAGAATAACTAATCAATATATTTTAGAAACCATAATATTTACTAATATGCCAGTTAAATTGCTTAGTAAAAAAGATGTATATAAAGTAAGGGATATGAATTTAATATTTATTTAAATTTATAAATCCAGGAGGGATATATGTATTTTGAAAAAGTTGAATTATTTGATATAAATAGCAATGTAAATAATTATCAAAATATTTATGCACATATAAATAAGGATAAATCTCCAGAAACTTTGAAAGAACATTCAGATTTAGTATACTCATACTTTATGAAATTATGTGTCAAAAAAGATTTAGAATCTTGTTTAAAAAGAATAGAAGATAAATTTTTTAAAAATAACTCTTATTTAAGTAAGAATTTTTATAGAGAACTTATGTTAAATATGGTTTACATGCATGATTTAGGTAAAATTAATGTTTCATTTCAATCTGTAAAAATGAACAATAAAAATTTTAAAAGTATTTCAACAAGATATACTAAACATTCTTTTATTTCGTCTATATTGTATTTTGATTATTATTTTGAAAAGTTAAAGAAAGTTGATGTTGAAGAGAAAAAGATATTGAAGTTGTTTTTAATGATAAATACATATGTAATATCAAAGCACCATGGAGTCTTGAAATCATTTAGGGAATTTTTATCTTCTTTTGAGGATGAATTTGTAAATATTGAAGATAATTTTAAAGATTTATTTATACATAATTATAATTTAGAGATTAAATCAACTTCAAAAACTATTAAAAAAATAATTAGTGATACATATAAGTATTTGGATGATAGTTCTATAAAAGATGGTTTAGATATAGAATTATATATATATTCAAAATTAATGTTTGCAATTGTTACATCTTGTGATTTTTATGCTACATCAGAATATAATGGTGGAAAATCTATAAATGATTTTGGGACTATTGATAATCATAATAAATATTATGATGTATTTAAAAAATCTAAAATATATGAAAATATGAATAGGTACAGAGAATATCTAAATAACGATGAAAAATGCCCATATGAAGATAATGATATAAATAAATTGAGAACAGAGATGAGTATAGAAGTTGAAGAAACAATGACATGTAATCTAAGTAAAAATATATTTTACTTAGAAGCACCTACTGGAAGTGGAAAAACTGTTACATCTATAAATTTAGCATTAAAATTTATAGAATTAAATCAATCATTAAGTAAAATATTTTATATATTTCCATTCAATACATTAGTAGAACAAACCAAAAGTGTATTTATAAATGATTTGTTTAATTCTGTTAAAGATATAGAAAAGGATGTTGTAGTTATAAATTCTATAACTCCGATACAGACCTATGATGACGAAGAAGATAATAAAGATGTTAAAGACTATAGCACAAAACAAAAAATTGACTATGAAAAATCCTTGCTAAATAGACAGTTTTTACACTATCCTATAGTACTTACTACTAACATAGGTTTTTTTAATTATTTATTTGGAGTTTCAAGAGAAGAAAGTTTCCCATTGATACATATGATAAATAGTGTAGTTATATTAGATGAGATACAAAGCTATAAAAATGAGATATGGAAAGAGATTATTTTATTCTTAGAAAAGTATGCTGAAATATTAAATATAAAAATTATTATAATGTCTGCAACTTTACCTAGATTAAATAAATTAGGATGTAATGATGATAATTTTGCTTATTTAGTAAGGTACAGAGATAAGTATTTTAAGAATCCACTTTTTAAAGATAGAGTAAATATAAGTTTTGAAATGTTAAATTCAGAAGTTAATTCTATTGAAGAAATAGCAAAAAAGGTTGTAGAGGAATCAGAAAGATATAATAAGATACTAATAGAGTTTATAAAGAAATCATCAGCATTAGAATTTTACAAGGATATTAAAGAAAAGTTGAAGGATAAGTCAGAAAGCATTTATTTAATAACGGGAGATGATAATAAATTAGAGAGAAAAAAAATAATAAATAAAATTAAAGGTATAGGATCTGTAATCTTAGTTGCTACACAAGTTGTAGAAGCTGGAGTGGATATAGATATGGATTTGGGATTTAAAGATATATCTATAATTGATTCAGACGAACAATTTTTGGGAAGGATAAATAGGTCTTGTAAAAAATTAAATTCAAAAGTTTATTTTTTTAATTTAGATGATGCAAAAGAGATATATAGGAAAGATATTAGAAAAGAGAAAAATTTAACCCTGAATGAGGAGAGCAATAGAGAAATTATTTTAGAAAAAGATTTTGAAAAGTACTACGACAAAATAATAGCTAGAATAGAAGAAAATAAAAATAAACATAATGACGAAAATATAGATGTTTTTACAAATGATATTGTAGGTAAATTAGATTTTAAATCAGTAAATAAAAGGATGACATTGATAGATAAATTAAGAGATTATACAATTTTTTTGAACACTCAAGTAGAAGATGAATCTGGAAATATAGTTGTAGGAAGTGATGTTTGGGAAGATTATGTTTCTCTATTAAAAAATAATGATATTGACTATTCTGAAAAAAGAGTAAAGATGTCTGACATTATGGAAAAATTAGATTATTTTACATATAAACTTCGTAAATTTGATAATTCATTTAATGATTATATAGGAGATATTTTTTATATTGATGATGGTGAACAGTATTTTACAGATGGTAAATTTGATAGAAGCAAATTTAATGAAAATGTAGAACATGAGTATATATAGTAAGGTTAGATTAGAAATAGGATATATAGTATAGTGTAATTAAAATTTATCCCAAGCTAGTCAATGAAGAATAGTTTCTAAGTATTGAAATTTAAATATTTTATAACTTTTATAGATTTTTTATGATTAGCTGGGATAAAAAATCTATATATCAGTCTTTTCAATGTGTTTAAAAGCAATATCCTTTTAAGAGATATTGCTTTTACAGTGGTTAAACAGTAACATGAGATGTATTTAAATATGAAAAGAGTGTTTAGAAATAAGTGAAACACTCTTGTTAAACAGTAACATGAGATGTATTTAAATTCTTTAGATTTAGTCATATACTTAAAAACTTCATAAGTTAAACAGTAACATGAGATGTATTTAAATACTAAAATATTAAATTCATCCCATATCTTTTCATTAGTTAAACAGTAACATGAGATGTATTTAAATGCTTTACAAAAGATTTTTATAATTGTAGGTAGACCTGTTAAACAGTAACATGAGATGTATTTAAATGTTTTTTGAGTATATTCCTTTATTCTAGACATATGGTTAAACAGTAACATGAGATGTATTTAAATAAAACAACTAACCCAGATATAGATGTTGATTTTGTGTTAAACAGTAACATGAGATGTATTTAAATACGACAATATCATTTTCACTTGTACCTTTATAAATGGTTAAACAGTAACATGAGATGTATTTAAATATAATTTGCTTGTGTATAGGTTTTAAGTTCCTTATAGTTAAACAGTAACATGAGATGTATTTAAATCTTGCTACATCAAATATTCCTATAGCTACATTTTTAGTTAAACAGTAACATGAGATGTATTTAAATTACTTTTAGATATAAGGATAAATATGCTCAACTTTAGTTAAACAGTAACATGAGATGTATTTAAATTTTGCATGATTCGCATGAAAAAAGACTTGCATACGCGTTAAACAGTAACATGAGATGTATTTAAATATACTTTGACTGCTTGGGGGTGGTAATTTTGGCTAAGGTTAAACAGTAACATGAGATGTATTTAAATTGAAGATAGACAAAGTTATGCTATGACTGTTGTAAACGTTAAACAGTAACATGAGATGTATTTAAATACTATTGCTTTTGTTAAATCATCAACTTTTTTTACAGTTAAACAGTAACATGAGATGTATTTAAATCTTTTTCGTATAATTTTTCTGATAGAGTCTTGTAAGTTAAACAGTAACATGAGATGTATTTAAATAAATAATACCCCCAATCACTAACGCACCCCTCAAGGGTTAAACAGTAAAATGAGATGTATTTAAATAAATAAAATTTTCTCTAGCCTTTGATATACCATATAGTTAAACAGTAACATGAGATGTATTTAAATGACGCTAAGAAACGCTTATTGACTAGTCTTGAAAGGTTAAACAGTAACATGAGATGTATTTAAATACATATATAAGTTAATTATACGGGATTTACAATAGGTTAAACAGTAACATGAGATGTATTTAAATCTACTCTAAGCCCTTCATGTTGGTACTAGACAACATGTTAAACAGTAACATGAGATGTATTTAAATATATCTTCTAAATTAGATATACCCTCAAAAAATTCAGTTAAACAGTAACATGAGATGTATTTAAATAAAGTATCTACATAAAGAAATTTCCCTTTTTTCTGTGTTAAACAGTAACATGAGATGTATTTAAATAATTCTATATTAATAATAACAGTAACTGGAGGCATAGTTAAACAGTAACATGAGATGTATTTAAATACATAAAAACATCCCCTTTTTATTTATTTTTTTTTAGTTAAACAGTAACATGAGATGTATTTAAATTTAACTCCATGAGTCCATAACCAAAAACTCCTAATTGTTAAACAGTAACATGAGATGTATTTAAATACTTAAGATTAAAATGGTACTCAACTTTCTTTTTAAGTTAAACAGTAACATGAGATGTATTTAAATCAACTGGAAAGCAACAACTACATTAACTGTTTTGTCAAGTTAAACAGTAACATGAGATGTATTTAAATATCCAAGTGTTTAGTCGGCTCTTGCAGTGTTCTCTGGTTAAACAGTAACATGAGATGTATTTAAATAAGACAATTCTGAATAATCTAAAAATATTTCTAGGTTAAACAGTAACATGAGATGTATTTAAATGAGATTGGCAAAAGTAAATTAACTTGCATTTGCCTTGTTAAACAGTAACATGAGATGTATTTAAATATCAACATATTCATTACTTTTTAGCCCTGCGCTGAGGTTAAACAGTAACATGAGATGTATTTAAATATAGAAAGGGCTTCTGAAAGTGATATAATTTGTTTTGTTAAACAGTAACATGAGATGTATTTAAATAGTTGTAAGAGCCAGTTAAAAAACTTTTTTTAACTTGTTAAACAGTAACATGAGATGTATTTAAATGAGTGATTACTTGCAAGAAACAAACGACCATCAAAATAGTTAAACAGTAACATGAGATGTATTTAAATAAGTAAGTCTATAATATTCTAGTTTCATTCACAAACGTTAAACAGTAACATGAGATGTATTTAAATCTTATAACTTCTTGTAATTCTTTTTCAAAAACAACTGTTAAACAGTAACATGAGATGTATTTAAATATGTTAAAAAGAGTTGGTTCAACTAAAGTTTCTTGTTAAACAGTAACATGAGGTGTATTTAAATATCTAAAACAGGTGGAACATTTGTAATTCCATCTACGTTAAACAGTAACATGAGATGTATTTAAATTTTTTTACCTTTTGCAAATGATTGCTTTGTTAGAAAAGTTAAACAGTAACATGAGATGTATTTAAATTAGGGATTATGGTTTGAGATGTTTTACCACAACCAGGTTAAACAGTAACATGAGATGTATTTAAATTTCATTTGTAAGTAGTGTTAAACCTTGTAACATGACGTTAAACAGTAACATGAGATGTATTTAAATACTAAAAAATTAGTTCCTGCTACACCTAAAAGTGATAGTTAAACAGTAACATGAGATGTATTTAAATTTTTTAGGGCAGCACCATAGCCCTCCTTATATTTTGGTTAAACAGTAACATGAGATGTATTTAAATTATTATACAATATTAAATTAAATAAAAATAATTTTATAGTAAATTATATTGTAAAATTATAAATTTTAATATTCTGAATAAGACAATATATGATATACTTATATATAAATAATCAAATAAATAGGTGATATTATGAAGCTTACAGGAACTTTAATAAATTACTATTTTCATTGTAAAAGACAATGTTGGCTACTTGGCAATAGAATAAACCTAGAAGAAAATAGTGAAGATGTAAAAATAGGTAGAATTCTTCATGAGCTAAAAGAAAAAAATTCAAAACATAAAGAAATTGCAATTGAAAATATAAAGATAGATAAATTAACAAAAGAATATTTAGTAGAGATTAAAAAGTCTGATGCTGATGTAGAAGCTGTCAAATGGCAAGTTCTTTTATACTTAAAAATATTAAAAGAAAAAGGAATTGTTAGAAAAGGAAAAATTGAATTTATAGAAAAAAACAAAACCGACAAAAAAATAGTTTTTGTAGATTTGAGAGAAGAAACTGAAAAACAGCTTGTATCTATAGAAAAGGACATTGTCGATTTAATAAATAGGGATAAAGCACCATATCCAGATTTAAAAAAAGGGTGTAAAAAATGCGCTTATTATGAGTATTGTTATATATAAAATTAGATAACAACATATAAGGAGGTGTCATTATTGGGAAAGACAAAATATATTGGCTCAATGGGAGAGCTTTCAAGAAAAGACAATTCAATATGCTTTAGAAAAAATGGAAAGAATGTGTACATACCAGTAGAAAATACTAGCGAAATATTTTGTTTAAATGAAGTATCATTAAATTCTAAATTACTTGATTTTTTATCGAGAGCAAATATTGTTGTTCATTTTTTTAATTACTATGGTGGATATAGCGGAACCTTTTATCCTAAAGAATTTTTGATAAGTGGAAAGGTAACTGTAGCTCAGGTAAAAACCTTTGAGAATAGAAGAGAAGAAATAGCAAAATCTATAGTTAATGGTATAAGGATTAATACAATAAATACATTATCACATTATTATAAACATGGAAATTCAGAAATACAACCATTATTATCACATCTAAAAAAAGATTCTCTAAATAAATTAGAAAAATCGAATAATATAAAAGAAATATTATCAGTTGAAGGAGATATTTGGCAAATATTTTACTCTTCCTTTAAATATATTTTAAGAGAAGAATTTATTTTTAATAAAAGAGTTAAGAGACCACCAGATAATCCCCTAAATGCTATGATATCATTTGGAAGTAGTATATTATATGCTAAAACTGTAACTGCTATATATAATACCCATCTAAATCAAAGTGTAAGTTTCTTACATGAACCAAGTGAAAGTAGATTTTCTTTAAGCTTAGACTTAAGTGAAAATTTTAAACATGCAGTAACATTTAAAACTATATTTGATTTAGTAAATAATAGAAAAATAAATGTTGAAAAACATTTTGATAAAAAATTGAATTATTGTATTTTAAATGATGAAGGAAAACAGCTTTTTATAAATTCCTTAGAAGAAAGGTTAGAATCTGTAAAAGAGCATCCAAAATTGAAAAGAAAGGTAAGTTTGAAAACATGTATAAAACTAGATGCTTATAAAATATTAAAATGTATAATGGAACAAAAAGAATTTATTCCTTATAATTTAAAATATAGTCTATAATTTTAAAAATAAATAAAATTCCTTAATGTAATAACACTAGAATTATAATAGTGATATTATTATTAAATATACATAATATACTATTATAATAGTGCAAATTAAAAGTAGAAATTCTCAGAGATAGTTGAAAATATGAAAGGAGGAAGTTCTGAAAAATAATTATAACATTTTGATTTATTGAAAGTTTATATGTTTTTCAGTTTAAGTAATATATTATATATGAAAAAGAAAAGTAATTTAAATTATAATTATGTATTTGTGGTTTATGATGTAGGAGAAAAAAGAGTAAATAAAGTTTTTAAAATATGTAAAAAGTATCTTTCACATTTCCAAAAATCAGTTTTTAGAGGAGAAATAACTCCATCTAAAATTATGAGTTTGAAACATGATTTAGAAAATATTGTAGATAAAGATAACGATTTTGTATGTATAATAAAATTAATGAATTCTAATATATTTGAAGAAGAAATAATAGGTAATAATAATAGTAATTGTGAAAATTTAATATTATAAATAATTTACTTAGTATACTCATAAAAACAAATATAATAAATTGTTAAAGGATAGTGAAATTAGACGATAGTTAAATTAAACTTGGAAATATTTATTAGTAAGGCTATGGCTGTGAGAAGCATAGTCTTATTTTTATATTTTTTAAAATCTTTTAAAAATCCTTTTTTATATTTAAACTTTCTAAATTAATATCTATAGCTATACATGTTGATTTGTTTATTTATTCTACTTTCGCTTCTAGTCTTATAATGTATTGAATTTATAAAATACAATTGGATAAATCATATCAGGTGGTCTATTTTACCATTCAAGAGTCAAATGCATAACTTTATCAGTAACTTTTAGCTAATAGTGAATGAGGCATATGATGTCTTGATATACTCTGAGTAGAAATACCTTTTATTTCTATGTCTATTTATAGAATTTTAGCATCTTTATTCTTATTGTAATAGCTATAATCATTTAAATGATTATAAAGCTCCGTTTCCAATATTTAATGAATTGTATTTGTAAATAAATCTTTTAGTATCTTTTAAATATATATTGTTGTTTTAACATCATATTGTTAAATAAGTTTTATATATTATGATTCAATTATATAAGTGAGTACCAAAATCCATTCTATATTTATTATAATAAAATTATATTTACTAAAATGAAAATTACAACAGTAGTATTGAAATATAATTACTATTATGGTAATATTTAGTTACTAAAACTATTGATGTATTATGTCAACACAAATATCAATGCATTTTACAAAATGTTTTAGTAAAGATTAATAATAGAAAGGAGAGCAACTTGTGGGATATAAAAAAATATATAGATTGCCTATTTTGGTTATTGCTTTATTGGTTACTGGTACGACAACGGCCTTTTCTCTTAATACAACCAATTCAGAACAAACAAGTGTATGCTTAACAAATTCAGAAAGTACTTCAACACAGAAGGTTTTAGACATTTCAAATAGCAAAGGTATTGCCAATAATAAAAATCTTCCACTAGCCATAAACAATAGCAAAATACAGTTTGATGATAGTCCATATCATTGGCCTAGCAATGTTATAAGTGTTAAGAATAACAGTAAAAAGGCAATCATAGATTATGAAATTGTGTGTCTTGCATATGACAAAAACGGAAAACCACTTGAACTATATTGGGATGCTCAAAATGTAGCCACAAATGGAGAGGTAGGAAGTGTTGGATTTGGTACAGATGGTGTAGATTATGGTATTGTTGCAGGTATATCTCCTGTATCTAAGAAAGCATACTCACATACTTATAGAAGAGTGCAACAATCACCACCAAAAGATATAATAAGTATGTTTGAAAAACAACAAGGTAAGGCATGGGTAGAAAAATGGCTGAAAGAATGGCAACAAATAGAGAAAGAATATGCAAAGAAAAATGCAATAGTTCCAGGTAAGAATCAAAATGATGCTTCTTTATTGTTTGATAAATGGAACCAATCAACTGGAAAGCATGATGTGAAGTATATTATATCATGTGTAAAGCAAGTAACATTTACTGATGGTAGTGCATGGAAAAATTCATCATATGAGACTTGGATGAAAGATTTTCAAGGAAAATCAGTGTCAACTAATGTGTTAGAAAATTACTGTAAGTAATATTTGACACTAATAAGATAAAATCAGGTATACACTTAATTGGTGTTAAGCCAGCTAAATACTTATTGTTCCAATGGAAATAGACATTTTTACAGATGTATTTTAATTGTGAAAATGAATCTTATAGATAGATATACCATAGACAGATATACATAAGATTATAGGCATGTATCAACTTTTGATAGGTGCTTTTTTTATTGGATAAAAAAGATAATGAATGCTATTCAATTTAGAACCTATTTAAGAATATATACTATAATTCTTCCTTGTATCATAAGTATACATGTAGTAAATACTTAGAAATAGTTTGTTTTTAATAATGAACTTATAAAAAATAAACTATTAAATAGTAGAAAAATAGATAAAAATAGCAATTTTTTATCTATTTTTCCATTCTCTATAAATACTTTTAATTATATGGATATAATTCATAATAAGTTAGCAATAAATCAACCATTTTACCATAACTTTGAGTTCCTTCAGCAATTCCATTAGCTTTTAAATAAGAATTATTAAACCCATTGGAAATTTTATCGATTTTACCTTCATATCTTTGCCAAAATTCACTCTCATTTTTTAAATCCCTACGAACAGACTCTGAAATACCAGCAGAAATATCAGAATATGCCTTATAGTCAACTTTGCCTAAAGCAGAAGCAGTATAATTTAAGGCCAAAATATAGCCAGAATAATTAAAATCAATATCAGGATGTTTTATTGAAGTAAGATAACCTATAAAGTTAGCTTCATCTTCACTAGCAAATCCTCTCTGATGTGCCATTTCATGACCAACTGTACAAGGAATATATAAGTCAGGGATTGCAATATTAATATTTGCCTCACCTGTAAAGGGAAAGTATATACCAGTTATTCCTGTATAACACATAAGATGTGATGAAATAACATACTTTGGCTTAGAGTAACTACCACTAACACTAGGTAAAATATATGAAATTTTATCATATCCTAATTGAGCTCTATTTATGACACCTTTATAATCTGTATTAGATTTTACGACACCATTTTTATCTTGTAGTGTAAGTTTTCTAGTTTCATTTGCTTTAGCTACCAAAAATTTATATAACTCAGAAAGTTCTTTAGTACTATGTTGCTTTGATTGGACAGAACTGTTGTTTTTTAAATTGTATTGGTTGATAAGGGTGTTCTCAAGTGGAACTCTATTGTAGTTTATACCCCAAAGTACTACAAAAAGAAAATAAACTATTGATAAAATGGATAATATATTTAAAATAGAATTCTTTAAAAATGTCTTTAAATTTCTATTCTTTTTGAAAATTGTAAATACAATAGAACATAAAAATAAAAAAATAGATATAACTATTATGTACATTGTAATTTCGTAGATAGAAAATGGAAATATTCCTGAAACTTTACTTAATAGCTGTATAACTTTTTTATCTATGGCTTGAGAATAATATTTTTCAACAATATGTGGAATTTTACTTGCTATGAAATTTAAAAACAAAGCAATAGGAAAAAGGATTAAAGAAAAATATTTTATTTTTTTACTCATATTTCACCTCGCAGACTTTAATTTGTATAAATATATTATATATCAATTAAAGTTAGATTGTAAAATAGGTATAGTTATTTATATTTATGACTTTATACTAAATAAATGATAAGTTATAATATTCATATGAATAAACAATTTATGTATAACTAATAATAATTAAAAATAACAATTGTATAAGGAGTAAAAAATATTATGATAATAAGGCTTACTAAAGATAATTTTAATTTTAGATTTAAACAATATGAAGGGATGTTTTTTCATGCTGAAGTAAACGAAGGAGAAGAATCAATTAAATACAAAATAACTAAAGATAAAGGTGGCACTGAACTAAAAGAGTTTGGAAGTACACATATAAAGGATAATATGATATATATACCTCAAATAGAAGCATACATAGATTTAAACAGTATAAAATAAAGATTGTAGGTATTAATTTAAAAAGAGGGTTATGTTTAGGGGGGAATACAGTATGAGTAAAGCATTAGACATAGTAATAAGACCAGTAAGAAGGGAAGACGCACAATCGATTAATGAAATGAGAAGAGCATATAATGTTATGAGAAATACACTAGCATTAATGAGTGATAGGCTGGATAGAACTATAGCTATGCTAGATTCTCTAGGTGAAAATGATTATATGTTTGTGGCTGAAATTGATAATGATGGAGAAAAAAATGTAATAGGTTTTGCTGGTTTACATGTGAATCCATCTCCAAGATTAAGACATAGTGCAGAACTAGGAATAACTGTTGATGAAAAGTATCATGGTATAGGAGTAGGTCAAAAGCTTATGGAACAACTTTTAGACATAGCAGACAATTGGATTAAGTTGATGAGAGTAGGGTTAGAAGTAATTGTAGACAATGAAAAGGGATTAAACTTATACAAAAAACTGGGATTTGAAATAGAAGGAACTAAAAAATATGCTGTAATTAGAGATGGAAAATTTGAAGATGTTTATATCATGGGAAGATATAATAAAGATTTAATTTAACTCATTCCAATAAAAATAGAGAAGTAGAATAGATTATCTATTAATAAAGAATTTTCATTAAAGATAATTTAATATTACTTCTCTATTATATTTTAAAAACTTTATTATCGAAAATTTATAAAAACATTCTATATACAAATAGAATTATTAGCAATATCAAAGCTACCTTAAAAGCTAGACTAGCAACAGTTTTTATAATTTTTACAGAAACGCCTATAGCAACTATAGCAAATACTATTTTAAAGAGTAAATCTATATCCATATTTAAGCCTCCTATTCTATCATACATATAGATATTATTGACAAATATCTAGGAAAAAATTCCATCAATACACTATAATAAATTGTTTATATTTGTAATTTATTGAGTCTATTATTATATAATACATAAAAGAATAAATCAAGATAGTAAAAAAATACTTATAAAAGGTATTGATATAACTGAAAATAATGTCGTAAAAAATACACATTGTGAGGCTAGTGTTACATTAGAGTCATATTGATTAGCAAATATAGCAGTATTTGCAGCAGCAGGCATAGAAGAAATTACTACTGGTATAGCTAAAATCATTTTATCATTAACCCACCCTTTTAGAATAAAGTATATAATCACAGGAAGTACTAATAATCTTACAATAGTAACTAGATATAATCTTTTATTTACAAAACAATCTATTGCTGAAGAATTAGCAAGCAAACTACCAATAATAATCATAGATATTGGTGTAGTCATATCTCCTAACATCTTAAGTGGATCATTTATAAACTGAGGTAATCTAAGACCTGTTATAAATAAAAATAAACCAATAACTACTGCTATTGTAGCAGGGCTTATAAGTGATTTCATTGAAAATCCTTTAGTGCTACTACCTTTAGATAACAAGTAAATTCCCAAAGTAAAAGAAAACAAGTTAAATGGTAGATTAAAAATAGCGGTGTAGAATATAGCCTCGTGACCTAGAACTGCTTCAATTACAGGATAACCCATGAAAGCTACATTTGAAAAAACAACTATATACTGATATATCCCCAGGTCTTTTGTATCTTCACATTTTAAAATGTATTTTAACAAAAAAGCAATTATAATAGAAACTATATACATAACTAAGGATATAAATAATAATAGTAGTATTTTTTGTATCATTTTATTATCAAAGTTAATCTGCATAGAACTAATTATCATAGATGGTAAAAAAATAGTCATTGTCAAATTTGAAAGTTTAGATGTACAGTGTTCATCTAATAAGTTGAATTTTCTGACAAAGTATCCTACTAAAATAATTATAAATAAAACTGCAACTTGAATAAAAATATTGCTGAAATTCATAAAATGTCCCCCCTATATATACATTATATACCAACTCAATAATAAAATCTAATGATTATAAAATTTAAAATTCAATATTACAATATAGTGACAAAAGGTAAAAATTCAATATTATAGCATTAATTATGGTTTATAATGTATAATAATGTTTGAGAGAATATATTTTATAAAATGGGTAGGTAGCGAATAATGAAAAACACAAAATTTTCTATAAGAAAAATAAAAAATATATCTAGTGACCCCAAAGTTATACATACTAAGGGAGCTCTTTTTGAAAAAATGGGAAAGACAGAAAGTGCAATAGAATTATATAAAAGTGCAGCATTAGATAATTATGTAAAATCTCAATATACTTTGGGAAATATATATGAAAATAAAAAGCAATTTAAAGAAGCAGAAAAATGGTATTCAATGGCATATAAGAATGGAAGTGAAGATGCTGCATTTGATTTGGGTAATATGTATTATAGATTAGATGGATATGAGTATGCTATATACTGGTATGAGAAAATAGCTACTATAGGATATTTACAAGCACAAAATAATTTAGGTGTATGCCATTTTAAAATGAAAGATTTTATAAGATGCGAAAAGTGGTTAAAAGAAGCAGCAGATAATAATCTAGGTAAGGCTTGTTTTAATCTAGGAGTATTGTATACATTTTTAGAAAAAGAAGATGAGGCATATGAATATTATAAAAAAGGTTCTGTACTTTTAGATGATGATGCGAAGTATAATCTAGCAATACTAAATGGAAAGAAGAAGGACAATAAATCTACAGTAAGTCTATATAAGCAATTGTATAAGTCTGGTCATATGAAAGGTTGTTTTAACTTGGGTATGATTATGGAAATCAATGATAATTTGGAAGAAGCAGAGAGATATTATAAAAAGAGCGCAGATAGAGAAGATGTAAAATCTGAGTATAGACTTGCATATGTATATGATAGAAAAGAAGAATTAGGAGATGCAATTTATTATTATGAAAAAGCAATAGAAAAAAATCACACACTTTCTAAATATAGACTTGCAAATTTATATAATAGAGAGAATGAGATAGAAAAAGCAAAGACTTATTATAAAATGGCAGCAGAAGATGATATAACAGAAGCTAAAAACAATCTAGCAGGTATATATTTTGAAGAAAAAGATTATGAAAATGCTATAAAGTACTATGAAGATGCTATAGCTGTTGGATGTAAAAGTTCTCTTGAGAATCTTGGAGACTTATATTATCAAAATCAAGATATAGAAAAAGCAGTTTCATATTATTCTAGAATTCCAAATAATGTATCTTGTCAAATAAAATTAGGGAATATATATGAAGATTTAAATAACATAGAAGAAGCTATAAGTTGGTATAAAAAAGCATCTGAAAATGGAGATACCAAATCTAGCTATAGATTGGGATGTATATATGAGAATTTAGGAAATACAAAAAATGCTAGAAAGTATTTTGAGATGGCAAGTAGTAAAAATCATATGAATGCGCGTATACATTTAGGTAGAATTTATTTTAGAGAAGGAAAACTAGAAGAATCTAAAATGATGCTTGACACACCTGCTAATGAAAATAATATATATGCTCAACACATGGTAGGACTTATTTATGATATGTTTTACAAAGATTATGTTAATTCCAAATACTGGTATGAGAAGGCTAGAGCACAAGGTTGTGTTGAATCAATATATAATTTAGGGCAAATTTATTTAAAATTAAATGATGATGCAGAAGCTGAAAAATATTATAAAGAAGGTATTAAATTTGGGAGTAAGAAGTGTGAATATATGCTTGCAGGACTTTACTACAAAAAAAGTTTAGATATGTATATTTCTCTAGCAGATGAAGAATATGATAACTGTGGAGAAATAGTAGAAGATTTCCCTAAACTAAATATAAACTTTGATGAAATATTAATTCCACCATTTAAATTACAGGAAGAAATACTTGATGAAGAAGAGTATGTTCCAATTTATATATTGAACATAAAAGAAAGTTTAGACTCAATGTTGGAAGGTCTTGAAACTGAAATGAGTATAGATGAAGAATATGATAATTAAAAAACCTGATAAAAAGAGTATTTTTAAACTAAATAAAAGCCATTGGAGTAAATGTAAATTAATTAACTCTAATGGCTTTTTCTTATTAATATTTTATAATAGCTTGTTTCTTGACATAAAAAATGTAATTATTATGCATATTATAGAAGTAATGAGCATAATTATCCAAAATCCATTTGGGTTATCAGAAAATGGCATATTGATAACATTCATACCAAAGAATCCTGATATTATTGTAGGTATTGAGAAAATTAGTGTAACTACTGTTAAAAATTGCATAACATTATTTTGATTATTACTTATAATTGCACTGAAAGCATCCATAATTCTACTCAATATATCTCCATAGATTTTAGCCATATCAAGAGCCTGTCTATTTTCGACTATAACATCTTCTAAGAGGTCTTCATCATCTGGATATTTCTTTATACCAGCAGTTCTAACCATCTTGTTTAAGACCAATTCATTGGACTTTAAAGAGGTAGAGAAGTATACCAAAGACTTTTCTAATTCCAATAGTTGTACTAGTTCTTTATTTTTCATAGATTTGTAAATTTCTCGCTCTATTATGATTGTCATTTTATTTATTTTTCTTAAGTAATGCAAGTAATAAGCTGCATTTTTATGAAGAATTTGAAGCAAGAAGCGAGTTTTTTTAAATGTAAAAAAATCTTTAATATGACCAACTATAAAGTCATTTAAAATCTTAGTTTGTGCATTACAAACTGTTATAATAGCTTCTTGAGTTATTATAATACCTAAGGGTATTGTAGTATAATGAGAAGAATTAGAGTCACTTTCGTCTACTGGTATATCTATAAGTATAAGAGTATGATTGTCTTCAACATCTATTCTTGAGCGCTCTTCTTCATCTAGTGCAGATTCTATGCTTTCTACATCTATATTTAATAAATTAGAAATTTCGTTGATTTCACTATGATTAGGTTCAACAAGATTTATCCAACAGCCATCTTCAAAAAAACTAAGTTTCTCTAATTTTGAATCTATAGTTTTGTAATATCTTATCATGGCAACACATCCTTTATTCAGTTTTATATAAATCTCATCATTTAATAGTATCTATTAATTAACTAATTTATATAACTGAATATCTGTATTAGTTTTAAATTTAGATATTATTAAGTGATGAAATTGTAAAAAATTCTCTCCGCAACGGACTAGTATCCATTGCTCATCACTCTCCTTATTTATTATTTTATACATGCCTATATACAAAAGAAGTATTTTAAGCACTCTTTAATATAATACCTTTTCCAGGTATATAAATCAAGTTTTGATTTAGTCAAATGATATTTTTGTCATAATTTACATGTAAAACATAACAGTCATATTTAACTTAGATAAAGTATATATATACTCTGAGTGAAAATATTAAATATATTAGAAAATGAATAGGTATCTATATCCTTACTCCTTTATAATATGTTTAATAAAAAATACTTTATTTTTCAAAGTAAATTCTAGTAATAATTTATGATGAAAATAAAAGTATTATCAATATAATAGAATGAGAGGTTATTAGAGGTATGAGTGAATTTAAAGAGATTATGTCAGAAGAAATTAAAAGTAATCCATTTAAGTTGATAGGTAAAGACTGGACATTGATAACAGCTGAAAAAGAAGGTAAAGTAAATACAATGACTGCTAGTTGGGGTGGACTTGGAGTTATGTGGGGAAAAAATGTTGCTTTTGTAGTAATAAGACCACAACGTTATACTAAAGAATTTATAGATAATACAGATACATTTTCTCTTACTTTTTTTGATGAAGATTTTCGTGAAGAACTTTCTTATTGTGGTAAAGTATCTGGTAGGGGAGAGGATAAAATATCTAAAATAGGATTTAATATAGAATATTTGAATGATACACCTTATTTTAAAGAGGCAAAGTTGGCTATTATATGTAAAAAAATGCACTGCCAAAAAATTGACCCACAATGTTTTATTGATGAAGAGATAGATGGAAGATGGTATCCACAAAAAGATTATCACACTCTATATGTAGCTGAGATAACAAATGTACTTGTAAAAGAAGATTAAATAATATGCAATGATAGGGTTATATCAGTAAGCAGTATTATAGAAAGCAAAGAAAATTTAATTATGATATATAAGTGATTGAGTTTTTATACATGAAATTTTCTACAATTGATTGGAAAATAAATTAAGTAAGAGCAAGGGAAATTTTGAAATATACTATTAATAATGGTGTAAATTATATTTATATAGTATCTTAATAAAAATAAAGATGAGAATATAAATAAGCTAAGGATATAAATATGTTAATATAGATTGATTAGTAACATATTTAAAAATCCTTAGCTTAATAAAAATTTAATTTGTAAATTTTCAAATTATAATTCAGAAATTAATTCATTGATAACATCTTCAACAGAACTTAACTTATCAATTTTATACGCATTATTGCCACAGAATAAAAGTGAATTTTCCACATCTCCTTTAACAGCATTAATTAATGCTTGAGAAATACAGTATGGTGTTTCTTTTGGATTGCAAGGAATCAAACAGTTGTAACATTTTTTTATCTCTGGACGATTAGTTTTAACATCTTCTATAAATTTATTTCTTATAGCACGTCCAGGAAGACCTACAGGGCTTTTAACTATGTGTACATCTTCTTCTGTAGCATTTATATACGCCATTTTAAAGTTTTCATGTGCATCACACTCATAAGTAGCAACAAATCTCGTACCAACTTGTACACCACTTGCTCCCATATCAATATATTTTTTTACATCACTACTAGAAGTTATGCCACCAGCAGCAACAACTGGAATGTTCTTGCCAAATTTTTCTCCATAATTATTTGCAACTTTTAATATCTCAACAAATTCTTTATCATAGTCTATAGAATCTATGTTATCAAGCTCCTCATTAGAGTATCCAAGATGACCACCAGCTTTTGGACCTTCAACAACTATTAAGTCAGCAGTAGTTTTCTCTTTTCTATCCCACATTTTTAAGATTACACTAGCAGCTTTTGCAGTAGAAACTATAGGTGCTATTTTTACATTACTTCCTTTTACTAAAGATGGTAGTTTATTAGGAAGTCCAGCCCCTGATATTATAAGGTCTACACCAGCTTTAACAGCTTCTTTTACATATGTTTCATATTCTTTCATAGCGACCATGAAATTAATGCCAATAATGCCACCATTTGAAATTTCTTTTGCTCTGGAAATATGTTTTTTTATAGCTCTTAAATTTGCATTTATAGTGTTAGTCTCAAAATCTTCCTCATCATAACCAATTTGAACTCCAGAAACTACACCAACACCACCAAGCTTAGCAACAGCACCAGCAAGTGATGATCTAGATATACCAACGCCCATTCCACCTTGAATTATAGGAACTTTTGCAACTAAATCTCCAATTATTAACTCTTTTATGATAATCCCTCCTCAATGTAAACATGTTTAAAGAACTAGATTATAATACTTAATATTATTACCTAGTCCTAATTATTATACTACAAATTATAATAAAAGAGTAGTTATATTTTATATGTGAGACAATAATTATAGAATATTTAAAACTGCTCCTTTAGAATCACAACACAACTCTTTTATTTCCCAATTAGATTTTAAGTTTGATAGATAATCTCTCATATTATGCACGAAATTATCATCATTTTCTTTTATTAAAGCCATTATAGTAGGCCCAGCTCCACTTAAGAATACGCCAATACTATTTAATTGTTCAGATTTTTTAACAATATCACTGTAGTTTTCAATTAAAGTACCCCTATAATCTTGATGCAATTTATCTTGACAAGCTACTTTAAGAAGCTCAAAGTTTTTGTTTAACAGTGCAGACACAAGTAAAGCGACTCTACTAACATTAAACACTCCATCAGAATATGGTATTTCTTTTGGTAAAACACCTCTAGCTTTTTCAGTTGACAGTTTGAAATTAGGTATCATTGCACAAAATTTGAGTTCATTAGGGATTTCTATAATATCGTAGTGTATATTGTCATTATCAGTAACAGAAACAACCATATTACCTAAAATAGCAGGAGCAACATTATCTGGATGTCCCTCTATTTCTGAAGCTATATTTAACAACTGGCATTTATCTAAATTAGCATTTGATAGAGCATTTGCAGCTATAACGCCAGCAACTATACAAGAGGCACTACTACCAAGACCTCTACATATAGGGACATCACTTTGGATTTTTATTTTGATACCAGTAGGTATTTTAGCTGGCTTAACTCTATCAAAGAAGTATTTCATAGATGTATAAACTAAATTATTTTCATTTTTGTAGGCATCTTCGCAACCTTCTATTTCAAGACCACTTTCAATTTCTTCAACATAAAATTTATTATATATATTTAAAGCAATTCCAAGACAATCAAATCCTGGACCTATATTTGCACTTGTTGCAGGAACTATAATTTCTAACATAATAATCACCTATACCTTTAAGAATTTTTCTATAGCTATTTTTAATTCATCCTTTTCATAAATATCTTTATGTAGTATTTCTGCATTTTGAAGATTTCTAATAGGTTTTGGTATATCTACCTTAGCAATATTTGATAATCTATCTATTATGGCAAAATCATCAAGATTTCCCAAATTGGAGTCTATAGATTTTAAAACATCTTCAGAAAACTTAAATGGGCTTGCAGTACTTACAACAACAGTTTTTGTATCATCAGAAGTTTCTTTTTTGTATTTTTCATAACAATTATATGCAACAGCAGTATGAGTATCGATTAAATAATTGTAATTTTTAAAAATATTATTTATCGTGTTTTTAACTTCTTCCTCATTAGAATATTCACCATAGAATGAAGCCAGATTCTTTTTCATATCTTCATTTATTTTATAAACTCCATCTTCACTAAGATTAGATAGAAGTCTGCTTACAGTTTCAGTATTTCTATTTGATATTTCAAATAATAATCTTTCTAAATTACTTGAAATTAATATATCCATAGAAGGTGAAGAAGTCAATTTCAATGCTCTATTTTTATCATATATACCAGTTTTAAAGAAGTCATAAAGTACATTGTTGTCATTTGATGCACATATCAATTTATTTATTGGAAGTCCCATTTGTTTAGCATAATATCCAGCTAAAATATTACCAAAGTTACCAGTTGGGACTACAAAATTTATTTTGTCATTTAACTTTATTTCATCACTATCTACCAATTTCATATATGAATAAAAATAGTATGCAACTTGAGGAAGAAGTCTTCCTATGTTAATTGAATTAGCAGAAGATAAGATATAATTACTATCTAATAGTTTTTCATTAAATTCCTTATTAGAGAAAATTTTCTTTACACCAGATTGTGCATCGTCAAAATTTCCTTTTATACCAACTACATATGTATTTTTTCCAGTTTGAGTCTTCATCTGAAGTTTTTGCACTGCACTTACACCATCTTCTGGAAAGAATACAATTATTTTTATCTTGTCTATATCTTTAAAACCTTCAAGTGCTGCTTTTCCTGTATCTCCAGATGTAGCAGTAAGAATTACAACATCTTTTTCTAAATTATCTTTTTTAATAGATGTTTTAAGAAGGTGAGGCATTATAGTAAGTGCCATATCCTTAAATGCTAAAGTTGGACCATGATATAATTCTAAGAAATAAGCATCATTTACTTTATTTAATGGAGCTATACTAGTGCAATCAAATTTTTCGTCATATGCATTTGTTATACAATCTTTAATCTCAGATTCAGTAAAATCGCATAAAAATTTACTAAGTACAAAAAATGCTATTTGGGAATACGTTAAATTTACTAAATCTATAAGTTCATTTTTTACATTTGGAAATTCACTTGGAACATAAAGACCACCATCGTTTGAAATTCCTTTTATTATTGCTTGTGATGCAGTTACTTTTTCTTTGGTGCCTCTTGTACTTGAATAATACATTTCTATAATCCTCCATATATTTTAAATTTTTAATTAGCTAATTAAACTAGATACAGAATATTTTAAAAACTGAATTTAGGTAATAAAAAAAGACCCTCATCCCTAAAAAAGGGACGAGAATCTGTTTCCCGCGGTTCCACCCAAATTGATTTAAAAAAATCCACTTGATACTTTAACGTAAGTAGTAAAACGTCTATTCTTACTAAAATCATAAGATAACTTCAGATAGAAGCTCATAGGTAGTTTTCAATCTTTCTAGTTAAAGAAACTTTTCAGCTAATAGTTTCCTTCTCTGGTAACCGATTCAGATTTACTCTTCCTAATCAAAGCCTTTCAATATTCTTAATATTATTAATTATTCTAGAATATAAAACAGACAAAGTCAAGTATTAATATAAAAATTTGGAAAAAATATTTTTTGAAATGTAAAAAAACTGTAATCAAATTGACTTATATACAGAATATTTTTTTAACCTTTTTAAATCTATAAAAACTTGAATTTTCATAGAAATGAAGTGGATTTTAATAAAAATTAATTAGAAGATAAGAGTTACATATCTGTAATATTAAAATTTTATGCTACACCATATTACAAAAAAAGTTTACAAAACTTTAATTTGAAAAATGTAATTATATGGTATATCATATAAATATAGATAAATAGCGTTAATATTTAAACGATTAATTGTACTTGAATTAATAAAAGTATATAATTCTTAATTTGAAAAAAATACTATTGTAAAATTACAAATATGTTCAAATTAAATTCACAAGTATTTCACATAATAAGAGTATACTGTAAACAAAAGGAGGTATTAAATATGGGAATAGTACTTATAACAGCAGCATTAGTTTTGGTTATGTATGGACTTTCAATTCTATCATATATATCAGAAAGCAATATATTAGAAGACACTGTAAATGATAACCAATAAGGTTTTAAATTATATAAATAAGTAGAACTGTAAGTAAAAATTACTTTTTATTTACAGTTTTTTTATATATTTATTAAATAAAGTTAACATATAAATAAATAAAGTTAAAATGTAAAAAATAATACTTTATTTATAGCTATCAGTTTTTAAATTAATCCTTTCTATAAACTAACAAAAATAATGTTTTGTTTATAGTATATATGGATAATAATAGTAAAGTATAAGAATAATGAGAATAATATATAAGAAATAATAATATAAAGAGAGGTAAATTGTCATGGTAGATATTATTGTAATTGGTGCTGGACCAGCAGGTTTAACTTCAGCAATTTATGCTATGAGAGCTGGTTTAAGTGTAACAGTCTTTGAAAAAAGTATTTATGGAGGTCAAGTTGCAAGTACATCTGAGGTAGAAAATTATCCAGCAGTTCAAAAAATTTCTGGTATAGAGTTTTCTACTAACATATATAATCAAGCAGTCGATCAGGGTGTTGATATTCAGTTTGATGAAGTAGAAAGGATAAGTTTAGAAGGTAAAGTAAAAATTGTTAAAACAGCATCAGGAGAACATAAAGCAAAGGCTGTTATCCTCGCAAATGGAGTCGAAAGACGTAAATTAGGATGTGTTGGAGAAAAAGAGTTTACAGGTAGAGGAGTATCTTATTGTGCAACATGTGATGGAGCCTTTTTTAAGAATAAAGAAGTTGCAATAGTTGGTGGAGGAAATACTGCATTAGAAGATGCTTTATTTTTAGCTAATAATTGTACAAAAGTGTACTTAATTCACAGAAGAGATGATTTTAGAGGTGAAGAAGTATTAGAAAAGTCAGTAAAGGCAAGAAAAAATATTGAGATACTTTATAGTCATGGTGTAGAAAAAATAGAAGGTGAAAAGACAGTATCAAGAATAGAAGTAAAAGACTTAAAAACTGAGGAGAAAAGAACTATAGATGTAAGTGGTATTTTCATTGCTATAGGACTTAAACCTAACAATAAAATGTTTGAAAATGTACTTGAGTTAGATGAAGGTGGGTATATAGTTTCAGATGAGTCTTGCACAACATCAGTTGAAGGTGTATATGTAGCAGGAGATAATAGAACGAAGTTTTTACGTCAAATAATAACAGCAGCTTCAGATGGTGCTATCGCAGCTGTTCAAGCAGCTAATTATATAAATGTTGAATAAATATAACTCTTAAATAAAAATAGCCATATAACACTATAAAGAAAATATATCTTTAAGTATTATATGGCTATTTAGTAAATAGATATTAGAATTTATTTACCTTGTCTAGACTTATTATATCTTAATCTATCATGTTCATTTAATAATCTTTTTCTAAGTCTTATAGAATCTGGTGTGATTTCAACTAATTCATCATCTTCTATAAATTCTAATGCTTCCTCAAGAGTGAATATTCTAGGAGGTGATAATTTTATAGCATCATCTGAACCAGAAGCACGTACGTTACTCATTTTCTTGTTTTTACAAGGATTAACTACCATGTCATCTTTTCTAGAATTCATACCAATTATCATGCCTTCATAAACTTCTACACCAGGGTCTACAAACATCGTAGCTCTATCACTTAAAGCATTAAGAGAATATCCCATAGTAACACCAGGCCCTTGTGCTATTAAGACACCATTTCCTCTTGAAGGTATTTCACCCTTAAATTCTTCAAATTTTTCAAATGAACGAACTAGAGTACCTTCTCCACGAGTAGCATTTATAAACTCACTTCTATATCCTAAAAGACCACGAGTAGGAGCTAAGAATTCTATTTTTACATAGTCTCCTTCTATTGACATAGACTCCATCATACCTTTTCTCATGTTCAATTCATTTATAATAGTACCTGAATAAACTTCTGGACAGTTTACAATAACTCTTTCTACTGGTTCCATCAATTTTCCATCTTCTTTATGCATTAAAACTTCAGGCTTAGAAACACCAACTTCATAACCTTCACGTCTCATATTTTCAAGAAGTATAGATAAATGAAGTTCTCCACGTCCAGAAACTTTATATCCATCAGTAGTATCAAGAGGTTCAACTTTAAGTCCTACATTTACTTCAAGTTCTTTTTCAAGTCTGTCTTTTAAATGTCTAGTTGTAACGAATTTACCACTTTTTCCAACAAATGGAGAATCATTTACTAAGAAGTTCATAGAAAGAGTAGGCTCTTCTATTTTTATCATTTCCATAGGAAGTGGATTATCTAAATCACATAGAGTTTCTCCTATAGATATATCAGGAATACCAGATATAACAACTATTTCTCCACTAGTAGCTTCATTCACTTCAACTTGTTTTAAACCTTCATATACAGAAAGTCTTGATACTTTTCCTCTAGATACAACAGAACCTTCTCTACAAATAGCAACTTGTTCATTGCTTTTAAGTGTTCCTTTATAGATTCTACCTATACCAAGTCTACCTACATAATCATCATATGCAAGAGCTGATATTTGGAATTGTAGAGATTCATTGTCGTAATCAGGATAAGCTTCAACATGATTTACAATAGTTTTAAATAGTGGAGATAGGTCTTCACTGTCATCATCCATTTCAAGTTTAGCTATACCTTGTTTAGCTATTCCATATATTATAGGGAACTCACATTGTTCGTCTGTTGCATTTAAGTCTACAAATAAATCGAAAACTTCATTAACTACTTCTTCCGCTCGTTGGTCTTTTTTATCAATTTTATTGATAAATAGTATTGGTTTTAAACCGAACTCTAAAGATTTTTGTAAAACAAATCTAGTTTGAGGCATTGGGCCTTCGCTTGCATCAACTAGTAAAATAACTGTGTCAACAGTTTTCATAACACGTTCAACTTCAGAAGAAAAGTCGCTATGTCCTGGTGTATCAACTATATTTATTTTATAGTCTTGATAGTTTATTGCACAGTTTTTTGAATATATAGTTATGCCTCTTTCTTTCTCAAGGTCGTTACTGTCCATAACGCAGTCTTTAACTACTTCATTTTCTCTAAAAACACCACTTTGAGAAAGGAAAGCATCAACTAGTGTTGATTTTCCTGCATCAACGTGGGCAATAACTGCGATATTTATAATTTTATGTTTTTGTGACATTTTTGTTGCTCCCTTCGATTAAAATAACTTATTAATTATATCACAATATATTGTTAGGTACAAGGAAAAATAGATTAAAATGCATTAATATAATTTAAATTAGGTAAAAATGTTGATTTCAAATATATAAATTTATTTTGTTTAAAAAAAATTTTTAGACAAATAATAAATTTATAAATGAACATACTAATTTAAAAGTAGAGGATGATATATATTGGAAGTAACTAAAATAATCATTAAATATTTTACAAGTGAAAGTGATACTTTCATAAAAGAGGAAGTAGATAATTTTGAAGAACTTTTAAGATGTTCTAAAAAGTTTATTGAGGGTAAAAAAATAGAAGAAGATGTTTTATATATAAAATCTAAAGAAAACTACAAAGTAAATGTAGTTAAGTTTATAGAAGTTAAAGAGTTGGAGATAGTAAGAAAACAGCAAATACCCCCATACATGTAATAATAAAATTACTATAAAATGGAATGCATGGAAATAATTTATTGTAAAAAAAAAATTACAAAGCTTATATTTGGGTATAACTGTATTAATTAGACATTAATTAGGAGGAACTTAAATATGATAAGAGTATGCCCAAACTGTTCAAATGTGGATGTAAATAAGCTAAAAACTTTAGTTGGAGAAGAAAATGTGAAGACTGGTTGTATAGGTCAATGTAGAGCATTTAAAAAAGAAGCTGTAGGAATAATAGATAATGAGCTTGAAATAAGAGAAACAGAGGAAGAATTTTTTGAAGCATGTAAGAAATAAACTATACATGTAAGAAAAAACTACAGTAGAAAATAAATTATATAAAAGAGAGCATATAAATTGAGTAAGTATTTAGCAATTTATTTGCTCTCTTTTTATGTACATATTTAATTATGAGTATACTTTTTTATTAAATACAAATAAATATAACTAAATTAAATTTATTTATTAAAAAAATATTGATTAAATATACCTATAGGGGGTATAATAAATACTATAGATTTCCAAATAAAGAATTTATCAATATTACATATCAAAATAAAATATACAAATTAATTGAAAATATATTGAAAGAGAGGAAGAGTTTATTATGAGTTCAAATAAAATAGTAGAAAATTATAAAATAACAGGTATGACATGTGCAGCTTGTGCAAAGGCAGTAGAAAGAGTAACTAAGAAATTAGATGGAGTATATGACCAAAGCGTAAACATAGCTACTGAAAAACTTAAGATAGAATATGACAATTCTAAAGTTAGCTTTGATGACATAAAACAGGTTGTAGAAAAAGCTGGATATGGAATTATAAAGGAAGAAAGTAATAAAAAAATTGATATGAAAATTGATGGAATGACATGTGCAGCCTGTGCAAAAGCTGTAGAGAGAGTAGTAAAAAAATTGGATGGAGTAGAAAGTATTAGTGTAAATATTGCAACTGATAAAGCTAATATAGACTATAATCCATCAAAAGTAAAATTATCTCAGATAAAAGCAGCTATAGAAAAAGCTGGTTATAAACCAATAGAAGAAGTAAAAAATAAAGTTGATGTAGATGAAGATAAATTAAGAAAAGAAAAAGAAATGAATACTTTATTTATTAAATTCATAGTTGCAATAGTATTTGCAGTACCTTTGTTTTATATAGCAATGGGTCCTATGATAATAAAACCTATAGGACCATGGCCTTTACCAGAAATTCTAAATCCTATGACAAATACTTTAAATTATGCATTAGTTCAATTGATTTTAGTAATCCCAGTTATGATAGCTGGATATAAATTTTATATAAATGGGTTTAAAGCACTTTTTTCTTTAAGTCCTAATATGGATTCTTTGGTTGCAATTGGTACCTTGGCAGCATTTTTATATAGTCTATATACAACAGTACAAATAGCAAATGGACAAATTCAGGGTATGCACCATCATCAGTTGTATTATGAAAGTGCAGGAATAATAATAGCACTTATATTACTTGGTAAATATTTAGAATCAAAATCAAAAGGAAAAACATCAGAAGCAATTAAAAAACTTATGGGGCTACAACCTAAAACTGCAATAGTAATAGTTGATGGTAAAGAAATAGAGACTCCTATAGAAGAAGTTGGAATAGGAGATATAATACTAGTAAAACCAGGGACTAAAATACCAGTAGATGGAGTTGTAATAGAGGGATATACATCAGTTGATGAATCTATGCTTACAGGTGAAAGTATACCAGTAGAAAAAAATATTGGAAGTAAAGTTACAGGAGCTAGTATAAATAAAAATGGTGTTATTAAATTTAAAGCTGAAAAAATTGGTGGAGATACAGCTCTTGCTCAAATAATAAAATTAGTTGAAGATGCACAGGGTACAAAAGCACCCATTGCTAAACTTGCTGATACTGTTTCTGGATATTTTGTACCAATAGTAATTGCAATAGCTATAGTATCATCATTATTGTGGTTTTTAGTGGGTGGAAAAGATATAGTATTTGTACTTACTATATTCATATCAATACTTGTAATTGCTTGCCCTTGTGCATTAGGATTGGCTACACCAACTGCTATAATGGTTGGAACTGGAAAAGGTGCAGAAAATGGAATACTGATAAAAGGTGGGGAAGCACTAGAATCTGCTCACAAAGTAAATACAGTAATATTTGATAAAACAGGTACAATAACAGAAGGAAAACCAAAAGTAACAGATATTGTATTAAATAATGTGAAAGAAGAATACCTAATTAAGATTGCTTCAAGTGCAGAGAAAGGTTCAGAACATCCTCTAGGAGAAGCAATAGTTAGATATGGAGAAGAGAAAAATATACAGATTGAAAAAGTTGATAACTTTAAAGCTATACCAGGTGCTGGTATACAAGTTACTATAAATAATGAAAATATATTACTTGGAAATAGAAAGCTTATGAACGACAATAATATTAACCTTAAAGATTTAGAGGAAAAATCTAATATACTAGCAAGTCAAGGTAAGACACCTATGTATATTGCTGTAGATGGAAATTTATCAGGAATAATTGCAGTTGCAGATGTGGTTAAAGAAAGTAGTAAAAAAGCAATAGATATTCTTCATGATATGGGAATAAAAGTTGCAATGGTAACTGGAGATAATGTTAAGACTGCAAATGCTATAGCAAGTCAAGTAGGTATAGATATGGTATTAGCAGAGGTTTTACCAGAAGATAAATCAAAAGAAGTTGAAAAATTACAAAATCAAGGTAAGTTTGTTGCAATGGTAGGAGATGGAATAAATGATGCACCAGCTCTTGCAAAAGCTGATATAGGAATAGCAATAGGAAGTGGAACAGATGTAGCAATTGAGTCTGCAGATATAGTGCTTATGAAGAGTGATTTAATGGATGTTCCAACTGCGATTAAACTTAGTAATGAAACTATAAAAAACATAAAGCAAAACTTATTTTGGGCATTTGGATATAATACAATTGGTATACCTGTAGCAGCAGGATTATTGTATATATTTGGAGGACCTCTTTTAAATCCAATGATTGCAGCAGCAGCCATGAGTTTAAGTTCAGTTTCGGTAGTTTCAAATGCGCTTAGACTTAAAAATTTCAAAGCATATAAAAAAAATTAGAATAATAAATTAAGTAAAAATGTATTTAAAAGAGCTATCTTTAATTAAAAGGATTAATTTACAAATTAAGATAGTTCTTTTTTCATGTAAAATTCACAACAATGAGATAAAATATAAGTAATATAAGAAATTTTAAAATAGAAAGGATTGATAGGATGAACTCGTCAATACTTGTAATCGAAGACGATTCAAACATACAAGAATTAATATCAGAGTTTTTAAGTGCAGAAGGCTATCAGGTTGAGTCAGCAAATGATGGATTAGAAGGTATACAAAAATTTAAGCAAGGAAGTTATGACTTGGTAATATTAGATATAATGATGCCAAACTTAGATGGTTATGGAGTTTGTAAAATGATAAGAAAATCATCAAGTGTTCCAATTATATTTTTGACTGCTTTAAACGATGAAGGAGATCAACTTAAGGGATTTGACTTAGAATGCGATGATTATATAACAAAACCATTTTCATTTAATCTTCTCATTAAAAGAGTAGAAGCTATCTTGAGAAGAAGCAACAAAACGATAAATGATAAGTTTATAGTTTTTGAAAAATTAAAGTTAGATTTAAACACATATATTGCTGAAATAGATGGAGAGCCTATAGAACTTACATTAAAAGAATTTAATATATTGAAAGCTTTGATAGAAAAATATCCACAGGTTATAACTAGGGAAGGTCTTTTAGATAGTATATGGGGTTATGATTATTATGGAGATACTAGAATTGTTGATGCACATATAAAAAATATAAGAAAAAAAATATCATTACCATATATTAAAACTGTAAAAGGAATAGGATATACACTTGAGAAGGATATTTGATAAGTGGGAAAAATTAAGTATAAAGTATAAATTATTTTCCATAACAACATCATTATTAATAGCATTAGCTTTAATAATATACCTAATTTTATATTTTTTATTGCCATCATATTATCATGAGTATAAAATTGAGTCTCTTCAAGAAAGCTTAAAATCTCTAGTAGATAGTTCAATTCACTTTGATACATATACTTTAGAAGAAAGACTCTATTATATGGCTAAAGACCAAAACCTTGCTATTTTACTAAAAGACAACCAAGGAAAAATTGTATATGGTAAAAATGAAGTAGTTATTTTAAGATATAGTAAGTATATGATTAATAGTATTGAAGATGAGTATAGAACATCTATACCTATATATACAAAAGACTCAAAAGACGGGCCATATAGTTTAGAACTTGTTATGCCATTACAGCCAATTGACGAAGCAAATGAAGTCATAAGAAAGTTAATGCCATACATTATATCAATAGCGATATTAATAGCAATTATTGGAGCATATATATATTCAATCGTAATAACAAAGCCTCTTATAAATATAATAGAGAGTGAAAGAGAACAGGAATATAGAAGAAAGGATTTTGTTGCAACGATATCACATGAATTAAAAACTCCAATAACCATAATAAGTGGTCAAATTGAAGGAATGATTTATAGTGTAGGTAAGTATAAAGATAGGGATACTTACTTGAAAAAATCATATGAATGTACACAAGAGCTAAAAGATTTAGTAAATGAGATGATAGAGGTTTCAAAATCAGAAATACTAGAAAAAGATTTAAAATTAGTATCAATAAATATAAGTGAACTTTTAAATAGACTGGTAAAAAGACAAGTATTTTTAATAGAAGAAAAACATATGAAAACTATTCTAAAAATAGAAGAAAACCTAGAAATTAAGGCAGACCAAGAGAGAATAACTAAAGCAATTAATAATATAATAAATAATGCTATAAAATATTCTCCTGAAGGCTCAGACCTTATAATTAGACTTTATGATAAAAACAATCGAATAAACAAAAAAACTTCTAATCAAAGAGTTATTTTAGAAATTGAAAATACTGGTGTAACTATAGAGAAACGTTACTTAGAAGAGATATTTAATCCATTTTATAGAATAGAAAAATCTCGTTCAAGAAAAACTGGAGGAAGTGGTCTAGGTCTTTATATAGTCAGTCAAATTTTTAAAACTCATGGGTTTGAATACAGTATAAAAAATAAGGAAAACTCTGTAGTATTTACGGTTGAATTTAAAAATTAGCTTTAAAACATATATAGAGTATCTTTTCATAAGTTGGAAAATGTCAGCATAGCCTGTATTTACGAGTTTTGATAAGGATGGTAGTAGAAAATTAGCAAAATCAAGGCTTTGCAGACAGCAGGCAGACAGTGTGATTATATAAAACTGAATATTATGATAGAAAAAGGACGCATTTTTTGAAATCTGCGTCCTTTTTCTATTGGATTTTGCTTATCCTTGAAAAGTCAGCAGGCAGTAAAGAACGTCATTGAATGGGCTTCATTGATGGCTTTTGATTGAATGGGTTTTAGAGCCGTGTTACAGTCATTTTTAGATACCGAAGATACAAGGCATCTTACTTAGAGGATGGGCAAAATCTAGCGCTGGATAAGGTAGATTTTGGTTATCTCATTGAGCATTTATACAGGCAGACTGGAACTGAATATGAGTTATTCCCTGCTGAAGAAGAAATTTGAGAGGGATTTTTTGGATAAATTGCAAGGTTAATGCAAGGTTCTAGCAAGATTAATGTAAGATTAGAGTGTTATAATGGGAATCAGAATAGGGGGAATGTATATGAACAAATACATAATTGAAACGAAAAATCTTACAAAACAGTATGGTTCACAAAAAAGTGTTGCTGACCTGAACATCCATGTACAGAAAGGGAGAATTTACGGTCTGCTTGGTAGAAACGGAGCAGGAAAAACTACCACAATGAAAATGTTGCTTGGATTAACACAGCCTACTTCTGGTGAAGTGAAGATTTTTGGAAAATGCTTAAAAGACAATGAAAAAAAATTGCTGCCACACATAGGAAGTCTGATTGAATCGCCTGGTTTTTATCCCAACCTGACTGCTACGGAAAATCTGTGTATTTTTGCTACTTTACGTGGAATTCAAAACCAGAATGCTATCAAAAATGCTTTGGATTTAGTAGGTCTTCCCTATAAAGACAAAAAGCTGTTTTCTCAATATTCTCTGGGAATGAAACAAAGACTAGCGATTGCTCTTGCTATTATGCACGAGCCAGAATTATTGATTTTGGATGAACCAATTAACGGTCTTGACCCTATTGGAATTGCAGAAATACGCTCATTTATCCATGACCTATGTAAAAAAAGAGGAAAGACCATTTTAATCTCCAGTCATATTTTATCAGAAATAGCTCTGCTGGCTGATGATATAGGAATTATCGACCATGGAGTATTATTGGAAGAAGAAAGTCTATCTGAACTGGAACAGAAAAGCAACAAATATATTCATTTTACGATTTCTGATACAGCACAGGCAGGAAGAGTTTTGGAACACATATTCCATGAGCAGCACTTTACAATTCAAGATGACCACAATTTAAGACTGCATAATCTTGATTTATCTGTTGGAAAAATTGTAACTTCGTTTGTAGAGAATGGATTAGAGGTTTTTGAAGCACATACTTGCGAAGAGACCCTTGAAGACTACTTCAAACGAGTAACCAGAGGTGAGGGAATTGCTTAAACTCATAAAATGTGAATTTTGGAAGTTAAAACGCAAAAAGTTATTATACGCACTTTTGTCATTATCATTATTCTTTCCCTTAATTTTAACATATATGGCAAAATCCAGAACAAACACAGATATGACAGAACATTATCTTCAAACAAGATTTGATTATGTCTATACAATGATGTTAGGTTATGGATTGGTTTTTTTACTGCCTTGTTTAATTGGTATTATTGCAGCTATTCTTTTCTTTATAGAAAGAGACTGTAATACTTCAAAAAATATCAGGACAATACCTATTGCAAATACGCAACTTATCAGGGCAAAAATCTATATGTTATTTATTTTTGGAATTGCTTTTTGCCTAATAAATACCTTATCAGTTGCATTGTTTTCCAGTTTGTTTCATGCAGGAATGGTTTATGGTATGTCCTATAAGTTAATGATGAGTTTAGTTTTTGCTGTGCTTATTGTAGCGGCTTCTTTATCGATTGTTTTTCTGATTATTTATTTTAACAAAACATTTTTATTGTCCATCTTGCTTGCATTTTTCTATTCTATTTTCAACTGGGGAATATTGGGGACTGTGGGAACCTCCATAAGTGCTTCTAAAATCACTTTTTTAAATTTCTTTCCAGTTATATGTGTTATGAACTGGGCGAGCGGTTCCATGATGAATAATCTGCAAAAAGATAATCTTTTACCAGAAGCATACGATATTGTACCAACCACTAGCCATACAGTTTTACTCATGGTGATTACTGTTACTATCTCCTTATGGCTGATAGTTCGATTCTACAAAAAATGGACGAGGTAATATATATGGAAAATATAGTAAAAGTTGAATTTTTGAAATTAAAACGATATTCTGTAATAAAGGCTGGAATTATTATGACAACACTTTCTCCACTACTGTCATTATTTTATTCAACAGCTAGTGGTGGACAATCATGGACATTTGAATATTTCATGCAACAGGTTATGACTAGTAATTGTACCCTTTTCTTCCCGATTATTATTACATTGATTGCTGGATATATCATAACACGGGAATATACAGACGATACCATAAAAAACCTATTAACAATTCCTATTCCTTACAAACAACTACTTTCCAGCAAATTACTTATACTACTACTCTTAACAATTTATTTCAGTTTTATAGGATGTGTTATAGCGTTAGTAATCAATATAATTGCTGGATTTCCAGGAGTAGGTTTTGGCAATATCATTAATATGTTTATTCATATTATCGGAGCAAACATTTTTGTATACATTGCTGTTTTACCCATTATCTTACTTTTCTGTTGTTCAGTAAATAACTTTTTGGGTGGTGTTGCACTTGCTTTTGTATATGGATATTTTGGAACTTTTGAAGGAACATTATTAAATTATTATCCGATTAAAGCAAGTATGATTTTAATGGATTCTAATTGTAGTGCGGAGTATGGATATACTTATCGTATTTTTCCTGCTTTAATTGTACGGCTGTTCATTTTATTGATTTCTGGAATTATCCTTGCTGGCAAAAAGAAAGAAACTAGTGTATTAACGATTACTAAAAAGAAAAAAACAGCAAGAAAAAAGGGATGGTAATAATTTAAAAATAAGCCAACAGAAGATTATTCTTCTATCAGTTTATATTGGATAATTTCGTAAATTAAATACTGATCTGCAATACAATATCTTTACATATATAGTATTTTCTACATTAAAAAGTAGAAGCTTCAATAATAGTTCATTGTAAAATCATAAAAAATTCATACTAAAAATGTATTATGTAAATAGAAATAAAAAATTTTAAACCATAAAATAACACCAAGCTATAATGATGATATAACCTAATATCCTCCAATTAAATCATCATTATAGTAATTCCCAACAATTAAATGCAATGAATTTAAGAAATAACATCGAGCATAGAGTATATATGCTTGATGTTATTTTTATTTTAAAACGAAAAATAGGTAATCTTTATTAAAAGTTATATATTCAGATAGTCTTAAATTACATTTAATAACTTAAAAATTATACTTGATAGAGCAAATAAATATATACATTTTGGGAAAAATAACTGTAGGAAGTATTATATTTACAGAGGAGGTAGTTTTGATGGATAGACTTAAAAGAGATATGAAAAACATGAAAGAAGATTTAAAAGAAGGTGCTAAAAAGACAGCTTATGTAATGAAAAATACTGCTGAAGACTTAAAAGATGACGCTCAAGGTGCTATGGTAAACCTAGAAATGAAGAAAGATGAAATGATGGAAAGATATGAGCAAAAGAAATTTGCAAAAGATTTAGAAAAGCAAATGAAAGATGAAATGAAATAAAGTTTTGTCTATAGATTTAGGTACTATTGTCAATAATAGTTCTTAGATAAGAAATACTATAAAAGGTTTTACAGAAGAAATAGGCTTTCTAAAAATAACTGTATTATATTTAGAAAGTCTATTTCAAGTATGTTGTATTTAAATCATATCAATTTTAAAATTTTAAATATTAAATTTGATTATTGCTGTAATCATATAGAATTAAGGCTTTTAAGGATATTTACAAAATAATGGTTTATCTCTTTAATCTATTTGAAAAATATATCATTAAGTTTATAAAACATTCACATTAAATTCTGATAAAGTATTTACTATGTCAGGAGTAGGTGATTTTTCTGTAATTATAGAACTAATGTCTTCTAAATGAGCAAATTTAAAGTTTCCATCAAATTTAAATTTTTTATCTTCCATAACTATAAATACTTTTTTACTTGAATTTATTATAGCTTTTTTTGTAAGTCCATCTTCAATTTCAAATGTTGTAAGAGAAGAATTAAATACATCTATACCACAACTGCCCATAAAAGTTTTATCAAATTTATATCTTGATATAAAGTCTATTGTCGGAGTACCAACAAATCCATCTAAGCTAAGATTTAATAAACCACCAGTAGAAATTACATTTAAATTATTGGGCTTTGAAGTAACTACATTTAGTATATCTAGCATATTTGTGACTAATGTTACTTTCTTATTGCTTTCAGCTAACAGTTTAGCCAACAATATATTGATTGTAGATATATCTAAAAATATAGTTTCTCTATCTGAAATTAGATTAAATGCTTTTTCTGCTATTATTTTTTTTGTTGGTATATTAATTTCTTTTCTATCTTTTGTATCTTGGTTTTCAAGGGTTTCTCTGACTAGTACAGCTCCACCATAAATTCTTCGTATTGAAGAAATTTTTTCTATATTTTTTAAATCTTTTCTTATACAATCTTCAGTAACATTAAATTTTGAACTGAGTTCTTTTACAGTAACTCTTCCTTCTTTTTTTAGGATATTTAATATAGCTTGAATCCTTTCTTCCGCAAACATCTTTTACCTCTTTTCCTGAATATAGTATTATAGTAAATATTATAAGATAAAAGATAAAATATCAACTATTTTAATATGGAATACAACATTAATTTAATATAAAAAGTATATTATTCTTAATAGTTTATTTAAAACTTAATAAATAAAGAAATTATAAAAATATACAACAAAATCAAACAATAAAAAAACATAAAAAACAATAATAAAAAAGTTGAAAATAATACCAAACCAATATATAATAAGAATAAATAAAATAAAAAAATAAAGTTTAAAGGGGGATATTTTAATGCAACTAATCTTAGATACAGGTAACATAGAGGAAATTAAAGAGCTAAGTACTTATTTACCAGTTGATGGTGTAACAACAAATCCAAGTATTATTTCAAAGGAAAAAAAGAATTTTAAGCAACTTATAAGTGAGATTGGTGAAATTATAGGTGAAGATATGCCTATACATGCTCAAGTATTAAGTACAAAGTATGAAGATATATTAGATGAAGCATTATATATAAGTAGTTTGAGAGAAAACATATATGTGAAAATACCTGTAACACAAGATGGTTTAAGAGCTATAAAAGACCTTCATAAAAAAGGAATAAAAATAACTGCCACTGCAATATTTACTGCTCATCAGGGATTTTTAGCTGCAAAAGCTGGAGCAAATTATGTTGCACCTTATGTAAACAGACTTGATAATATATCTGGGGATGGTGTATCTGTGGTTTCAGAGCTTATAAAAATAATAGATACTTATAATATGGATACAAAGGTACTTGCTGCTAGTTTTAAAAATGCACAACAGGTTATAGAATTAATGAAGTGTGGAGTACACAGTGTTACAGTGCCATATGATATTTGTAAATCCATGATGAATCATCCATTGACAGATTGGAGTGTTGATAAGTTTATAGAAGATTGGGAAAATACTTTTGGAAAAGGTAGCAAAACAAATAACATTTAATTTTAGAATAAAAAATTAGTTTTTATGCAATTTTATAAATAGATTTTTATAAAAAAGATGAAAATATGAATTAACTTAAGATAATAATGTTCTAAATTATTAAAAAGAAAATTCATATTTTCATCTTTGTTAAACTTCTAGACCTATAAATCTCCACCAAGGGAAGGTTATACAGATTATTATAAAATAGGTTAAAGGAATTAAAGTCAAACCATACTTAAAAATAACCTTACTATTATATAGATTCTCACCATGTCCAACCATTATTGTTGCATGATGAAAAGGCAATATGTATTGTATACTTACTACAATATAAACAAAAAGGCAAAGAACAATACTATTTTCTTTCAATATATGTAAACTTCCAAGTAATGGTATCACCACAGAGGATGTAGTGACAGCACTTCCAAGGCATATATTCAGTATTATTGTCAGGGTTATTAAAAATAATATTGAAATAGTTTTTGAAGAGTTTGGAATTAATTTTATTAAATAGTTTCCCATTATATCAACAACTCCAGAATACTTTAGTACTCCTCCAATTGAAAACGCTGCTACAAAAAAAATGAGAACTTTCCAATTTATTTCTTTTAAAGTATTGAAACCAATTATTCCTTTTAACAACAAAAGAAGTACACAAATAGACATTATAATTAGTGTATTTAAATTATGAATAAATTGAGTTAAGAACATAAAAAACATTATTCCTAAACATAAAAATACATGTTTTTGTTCATCACTTAATAAACAAAATTCTTTTTTTAGATTAGAATATGAAAATTGAAATTTATTAGAATTAAGATTATCATAAGAAGTAAATTTTATTAAAGATAATTCTTTTTTAAAAACAATTATAAATAAAAAATAAGTTATAAAACAAGTAATTATAGTTGGAACAGACATATAAAAAGCCCACTGCCCCCAGTTTATATTACAATTTCCAAGTTCTAGGACTACATAGTTTAAAAGAGTATCTCCATTTACAAAAAACATTGATGTAAATGTAGATGCTGTAAATATACTAAAGAGAAGTATAGATTTTGAATCATCAGCTAAGTGTTGTTCTTTAAAAAATTCTTTATAAAAAGCTGACACAAGAATGACTCTTGGAAATGGCTGTGGTATGAAAAATATTAATAATACACCTAAAATATATGATAAAAAAATCATTTTTTTAGGGGTATCTACAGTATTTAAAATTAATTTTTCAGAAATAATTTTTGCAACACCTGTCTTTGCAACTGCATTAGTAATTATGTAAGCAAGGATTATTATATAAAAATTTTCTGTAAATAAAAATTGTAAAATGACTTTCAAAGGTGCAATATTAAAAATAAAAGCTAATATTACAAAGACTAGTGCAACTACAGTTTTTTCAACAGAGTCTACAGCCCATATTAAGATAGTTAAAAACGATAAGCATATAGAAAATTTTATATTGAAACTATAATTTAGAAAGAAGTAAAGAATTATAGTAACCATAATAGTCATGCAAAATTGTTTTGGTTTAAGAATAATATCCATTTTTTGTATCCACCTCCATAATTTATTATATCATAATGAAGGTGAATACATTTTATTAAAAGATTATTCATTAATTCTATGATTTACAATAGCTTTAGTTTTCCAATAACCTTTTTTATAATAGATGACTGTAACAATAAGACCTAAAGTCCAACCAAAAGGTATACCCATCCAAATTCCATCTGTTCCAAATAATCTAGAAAATAAATAAGAAGCAGGAATTCTTCCAAGCCATAAAGATACGACTGAACTCATCAAAGCAAACATAGAATCACCAGCACCTTTCATTGCACTTGAAAGTACAAAGGAAGTACCAATAAATAAGAAAAAAGGTCCTATTATAAATAAGTAAGAAGAACCAATTTTAATGACATCTTTGTCTGTATTAAATAGAGAAATTAAGTTTTCTCTAAATAATAAGATTAAGGCAACGACAACAATTGCTAGAATTAAAGCCATTTTTATAGATTCACGAATTCCTTTTCTAACCCTTTCATTTTCTCCAGCACCTATATTTTGAGCAACAAAAGTGGAAACAGCAGAACCAAGGTTCATGATAGGTAAGCTTATAAAGTTTTCTATTCTAAGACCAGCTCCAAAAGCTGCCATGGCAGATGTACCATAACCATTAACTAAAAATTGAAGAGCCATGTTGCCAATTGAAAATAACATCTGTTGAACTCCACTTGGAAGTCCTAATCTAAGACCATCTTTAAATATTTTATTGTCATATACAATTCCTTTAATCTTAAATTTAAGTACTTCATGTTTTTTATTTAAATATATTATGCTAATTATAAATGATACTGCTTGAGCCATTATAGTGGCAAGTGCAACACCTTCAACTCCCATTTTCAAGACAACAATAAAAGTTAAATCTAAAACTATATTTAAAATTGTGGCTATTATTAAAAAATAAAGTGGAGTTACTGAATCTCCAAGTCCTCTAAGTATTGCACTTACTGAATTATATCCAGCAGAAAATAAGATTCCACCAAATATTATAGTAAGATACAGTTTTGATTGATTAAAAACTGATTCTGGAGTATTCATAAGCTTAAGCATAGGACCTCCAAATACTATTCCAATAACACTTATCAATATAGAGCCAATAAATAAAAGTATATATGTAGTATCAATAGTAGCTTTTACTTTTTTTAAATCTCCTGAACCATAAAACTGTGAAATTAAAATAGAAAAACCAAGACTGACACCCATAAGCATTGCTACAAGCAAAAACATTATAGGGTTAGCACCTGAGACTGCTGCCATAGCTTCTTTACCAATAAATCTACCAACTATAATACTATCAGCAGTATTGTATAGTTGTTGAAATAAACTACCAATAAGCATAGGCATAGCAAAAAAGAATATAGATTTTCCCTCATGACCTGTAGTTAAATCTTTCACCCTTATTCCTCCAAATTTAAAAATTATTAATTATCAATTTGCTATAATAAATATAATATAATCTTAACATAAACTTTATATCTGTACTATAAATAAATTGTATTAAATAATCATATATTTTATAAAAATGTAAAGAATATAAGTATGACGTAGATATAGAAAATTAACATTTAATATAATCGAATATTAATACAAATTTATTCTAATATATACGCATATATTGACAAAATTAACTATATAAATTAAAATAATATTCGTAAAGAAAAATTCATGTTTTATATTGTATAACATATAATTTTGACAATACGGGTCATAAGTTTCTACCGGAATACCGTAAATATTCTGACTATGTATACTATTATTTAGTTAAATAAATATTTATTTAACTAAATTATGAAGGATACGACTCAGCTTATTAGTTACTGCGTCGTTTTTTTGTAAAATTTAATAGGAGGTGTTGTTATGCAAACAACAAACAGTAGTACCATGCAGAAACTTTTTCCAATTTTGACTAATAAAAATGTCGACATGAAGAAAGAAGTAATTGCTGGTGTAACTACTTTTTTAACTATGGCTTATATAATAGCTGTAAATCCAAACATTTTATCAGCAACAGGGATGCCAGCAGGTGCTCTTGTTACAGGGACATGTCTAGCAGCAGCATTTGGATGTATTTTAATGGGAATGGTTGCAAATCTTCCTTTTGCTTTAGCATCAGGTATGGGTCTTAATGCATTTTTTGCATACACAGTAGTCTTACAAATGGGGGTTCCTTGGGAAGTAGCTCTTACAGCGGTATTTGTAGAAGGTATCATTTTTATAATATTATCAGTAAGTGGAGTTCGTGAAGCTGTTGTAAATGCAATACCAAAGAATATGAAGCTTGCTGTTACAGGTGGTATAGGTATATTTATTGCACTTATAGGTTTAGTTAATTGTGGAATCGTAATTGGAGATCAAGCTACTCTTATAAAGATGGGGAAATTTACTCCAGCAGTAATAATAGCTTGCATAGGATTAATAATTGTAGCAGTATTAGATAAAAAAAGAGTTAAAGGTTCTATCCTTTTTGGAATAGTAGTAAGTTCATTACTTGCTTGGGGATTTGCATTTATGAATCCAGAATATGCACAAAAATTAGGTATATACTTACCTAGTGGAATATTCAAGTTTGAAAGTTTAGCACCGATAGCAGGTAAAATAGATTTAGGATATGTATTACATCCAACAAATATAGGTGGTTTCTTTGTAATAGTTTGTACATTCTTATTTGTTGATTTCTTTGATACAGTAGGTACATTAGTAGGGGTTTGCTCTAAAGCAAATATGCTAGATGAAAAAGGAAATGTTCCTAATGTAGGTAGAGCTTTGCTTACAGATGCAGTTGCAACTACAGTAGGTGCAGGGCTTGGAGTATCTACAGTTACAACTTATGTTGAGAGTTCAACAGGAGTTATTGCAGGTGGTAGAACTGGATGGACAGCAGTAACAGTGGGTGTTTTATTCTTAGTTGCAATGTTTTTCTCTCCTGTATTTATAGCAATTCCATCATGTGCTACAGCACCAGCTTTAATTTATGTTGGGTACTTGATGCTTGGTACAGTTAAAGATATTGAGTTTGACAATATAACTGAAGGTGTTCCAGCTTTCGTTACTATTGCTTGTATGGCATTAACTTATAGTATAGGTGATGGTTTAACTCTAGGTATATTAACTTATGTTTTTGTAAATGTATTTTACAACATATTTGGAGCTAAAAAGGCTGAAGATAAGAAACATGTTTCAGTAGTAATGATTGTTCTTGCTATATTATTTATAATAAAACTTTGGCTATTATAATAGATATTGTTTAAAAATTTAATTCAATAAAATAAAGAACTGTAATTTCTAATCTATTTTGAGAAGAAGTTACAGTTCTTATTTTTTTGTATTACTTAGATATATCTACTAATTTTCCCTTTTCTAAGGTTTTAGGCACAATTGTTATATTAAATTCTTTTTGCAATTCTTTTATAATATCTAATTCTTTTTTTGTTATTATTGAAATAGTATCTCCACTTCGGTTTCCTCTAGCAGTTCTACCACATCTATGCAGATATTCATTTTTACTATTTGGAAAATCTAAATTAAAAACATGGCTTATATCTACTATATCAAGTCCACGAGCAGATAAATCTGTTGTAACTAAAATTTTTGCTTTTCCAAGTTTAAATTTATTTATTGCATTTTTTCTATCCTCTTTTGGCATATTTCCAAATATTCCAATTGCTTTATAATTATGATAGTTTAATTTTGATACTATAACATCTATGTTTTTTTCATTGTTTACAAATACAATAGCTCTTTTTGGGTTTGTAGCAGCTAATGTTTTTCTAAGAAAATTAAATTTATCTCTTATTTCCCCTAACATATATGTATGATTTATATTAGGATTTATCTGTGACTTTTCTTTTGTTTTTATTAATTCAAATTCTTTCATAAATTTATCACAAATTTTTATAGTACTATCTGTAAGACTTGCAGAACAACCTATGATTTGTCTATCTCTTAATGTAGTTTTTATTATGTCTTCTACACAAGTTATGTTTTTACCATTCAACAAATTGTCCACTTCATCTAAAACGATAGTTTTTATGTTGTGTGATTTTAACTTCTTCTGCTTTATTAAGTCTAAAACTCTTCCACAAGTTCCTATTACTATATGTGGTTTTATAGCCTTTATATTTTTTATTTGTTTTTGTATATTAACTTCTCCAATTAAGGATAGTGAAGTCAAAGGAGTTTCTGAGTTTTTTGCTAATAATTCAATTTGATTTGTAATTTGCATTACTAATTCATGTGTTGGTGCAAGTATAAGAGCCTGAGTTTCTCTTTTTGATGTATCAATTCTTTCAAATATAGGTAAAACATATGCAAGTGTTTTTCCTGTTCCAGTTTGTGAGTTGATTAATAAATCTTTATTTTGCATTATATTTTCTATAACAAGTGACTGAACTTCTGTTGGAGAAGTTATGTCTTGTTTTTTAAGTCCATTTATTAGAGTAGAACTTATCTTTAATTGTTCAAATGTGTTCATCTTTTGCTCCTTCTATTAAAAACTTATATTATTGTAGTTAACTATTTCTTATTATACATTGTTTAGTCAAATCGAACTATACATTATTTTATAATTATGTGCAATTTAGAAGTAAATATAGATGTTTTTTGTATATTTATATTGAGTTCAGTATTTTTACAATTGTCTAATACTTAAATTTAAAAATTTAGCAAATTGTAGTTGCAATTGTTTAATACTTGTTATATATTATATATAACAAGTATTAAAACTATAATATATAACATGGAGGGAAATTATGTTAAAGATAAGTAATGTATCTAAATCATATAAAAATAAAAAGGTAGTAAATAATATTTCATTTGAGGTAAATGATGGAGAGATTTTTGGCTTTATAGGTCATAATGGTGCAGGAAAAACTACTACTATTAAAGCAATTGTTGGGATACATGATTTTGAGGGAGGAGAAATACTTATAAACTCTAAATCTATAAAAAAACAATCTGTTGAGTGCAAAAAGGAAATGGCGTATATTCCTGATAATCCAGATTTATATGAAGATCTAACTGGAATACAATACCTTAATTTTATAGCAGATATATTTGAGGTAGATAAAAATGAAAGAGAGGAATTAATAAAATACTATTCAAATAAATTTGAAATTAATAGGGCATTAGGAGATTTAATATCTTCGTATTCACATGGAATGAAACAAAAACTAGCTATAATTTCAGCTTTAATCCATAATCCTAAAATTCTAATTCTTGATGAACCTTTTGTAGGTCTTGACCCAAAAGCTTCCTTTATATTAAAGGAAATCATGAAGGAGTTTTGTAAAAAAGATGGTTGTATATTTTTCTCAACGCATGTATTAGAAGTTGCTGAAAAAATCTGTGATAAGATTGCCATAATAAAAGATGGAAATATAATTGCTTATGGAACTACTGAAGAAGTGAAAGGAAACAATTCTCTTGAAAATATTTTTATGGAATTAATAGAAAAATAAAATGCTATTTTTACAGAATATAATGTCTAAAGTGAGGTATGATAAATTATGAGTAATCTAAGTATATTAATAAAAACTAATATAATAAATGAGTTTAAATTGAATGCTTTAAAAAATATAGACAGCAAAGAAAAACAAAAAATAATAGGAATGATGTTTTCAATAGTTGTTGTAGTAGGGCTATTAATATTTTATGTAACAAGTTTAAGCCTTTCTCTAGTTGATATTTTAAAACAAATAAATCAAATGGAAATGTTGCTTGTGTTTGGCTTTGGATTATCAACAGTAATGGCAATTGTTACATCATTATATAAAACTTCATCATATCTATTTCAAGCGAAGGATTTAGAGTTATTAACTAGTTTGCCAATAAAAGAATCTACTATATTGGCTAGTAAAATATTAATGTTAGTTGGAACTAATTATTTGTTTTCTTCAGTGTGTATGATTATACCAGCAGTAGTTTATTTTTTTAATGCCAATGTAAGTATAACCTATTTTCCTTACTTAATATTATTATTTTTGGCTCTGCCATTACTACCAATAGTTGTTTCATCAATAATTTTCTTATTTATAGGACAGTTATCATCAAAGCTAAAATATAAAAATTTAGTGTTAATCATAGGTAATGTAATATTAATTTTGGCTTATATTGTACTTATGTCAAAATTAAACTCTATATCAGTTGAGTTATTAAAAAATAGTGCATCTATTTCAGAAACAATTAATAAAATATATCCACCTATATACTATTTTGTTGATGCTCTTAAAACTGGAAGTATAGTTTCATTTTTAATGTTTATGGCAACATCATTAATACCATTCTTTATCTTTGTGACTCTGTTTGCAAAAGGATTTACAAAGATAAATGCTAGAATGGGTGAAAGTTATAAGACTAAAAACTATAAATTTAAAAGTCAAAAAATTTCAACACCCTCAAAGGCTCTATTGAAAAAAGAATTTAGAAGATATACTTCTTCATTTATTTACTTTTTGAATTCATCTATTGGTCTGTTATTTTTAATAGTGGCTACAATCGGTGTGTTGGCATTTGGAGCTGATAAAATAGGTGAGTTACTAAAAATGAATATAGATTTTAGTATTATAAAAATACAGTTATTAGGTGCGTTTCTATTTATAATAGTAATGAACTGCACAACATATTGTTCAATTTCTTTTGAAGGAAAGAATCTATGGATACTAAAGTCTTCTCCAATAGATGAAAGGGAGATATTTTGGTCAAAAATATTGATGAATTTTTTATTAAATGCACCATTATCTGTTTTATGTCTAATATTAGTGTCTATAAAACTAAACTTTGAAATTCAGTTCGTGATGGTAGCAAGTTGCTTGATTGTAACTATGTCAATGTTTGTAGCTTTAATGGGATTGTTATCAAATTTACTTTATCCAAACCTTGATTGGAAAAATGAAGTGGCGGTAGTAAAAAGAAGTGCAAGTATGATAGTTACAATATTAGTATCATTAATTTATATAGTTATACTTGGAGGCACATATATGTTATTGAAAGTTTCATTTCTAAATATATATTTGATTTTAGCAAGTGTGCTTACACTTATATTAGACTTTATGCTATGGAGAATTATTTCCACTAAAGGAGTAAAAATATTTAAAAATTTATAGATATATTTGTGTTAAAAATAGACTTATTTTTTAAAGTATTGCAAAGAATATGCTAAGTAGTATACTATTGTATAGTGATATGAAAAAATTTAGGAGAAAATAAATGAGAAAATTATCCAAAAAAGAGAAAGATTTTATTCAATATGGATTTCTGATATTTTTGATATGTATTACTACTTATTTAGTATCAACCACTTTAGATGTAAAACTAATACCTAAAATTATAAGTCTAGTAAATAAAACCTATATATTTCTTGGCATACTAATAATGTTAATATATATGATAATTGAATCTATTGTGACACATTTGATAATAAATGCAGTTCAAAAAACAAAAGTAAAATTTATAGGTATCAAAATGGCTACAATGGGATTTTATTATAATTTAGTTACTCCCTTTGCATCTGGGAGTCAGCCAATGCAAATATATGCACTTACAAAGTATGATGTTAGTCTCAGTAAATCTGTAGCCATAGTTACTAATAAGACAGTTGTATTTCAAAGTACAGTTACTATATTTTGTGGAATTTTAATTTTATTGAATAAGTCATTATTAATGGAACAAGTGCATTCAGTTAGAGTTTTAATCGCCGCTGGGATGACCATGAATGTAAGCATGCTATTAGGAGGACTCTTAATAGTATTTAGTCCTAAGCAAGTAAAAATGATAGCAGAGGTTTTGATTAATTTTTTATCTAAATTTAAAGCATTTAAGTTTTTAGATTTAAAAAGAGATAGAATAAATCATTATATTGATGACTACAATTATTCTATAAAAATATTTATCAAAAATGTAAGGATTTTATTTTTAAGCATATTGCTTACTGCACTACAACTTATAGCATACTTTAGTATAGTTTATTGTGTATATAAAGCTTCAAATTTAAAAGGAGTATCATATATACATATAATGACATTGCAAGTATTTTTATACATGGCAATATCACCAGTTCCAACACCAGGAAATGTTGGAGCAAATGAAGTTACATTTTTTACCATGTTCTCAAACATAATTCCAAAAGAATTATTGGGATATTCAGTGCTTTTGTATAGTGGATTTGTATATTATATGTTATTAATAATTTCAGGATTGTTTACATTCAGAACACATTATACATTGAATAACTGGAAACATGATAACAAAAGTAATTCTAGTTTAGGAGAAGTTATTGAAAAAGTTTAATTATTAGAAAATAAAAAGAAATATAAATTACTTAGTTTGTAAAATTTAATCGATAAAATTATTATTAGGGAAATTCTAAATATAAATATACTGCTAAAATAAGCTGTATTGTATTGAGATATTTCCCTTTTTTGATTAAAATTATAGAAATTTGAAATAATAAGTAATAAATACAAACTCTATATTATTTAGAAAAGGAGAAAATATGAAACAAAATAAAGAAAATGAAAAACAAATGAGTAATTCTAATATTAAAAAAAATAGTGATAATAAAATCGAAATTGCTGAAGAACTATATCCAAATAAAAATATAGGTAGTATGCTTGGAGATAGAATAGATAAGAAAAAAATCAATCGTCCAAGTTAATGAAGTAGTTGAAAATGGTGTGTTTTAAAAAAATAATATAATGAGATGTTTTATTGTTAAATTTAAACTTATTTTAATGATAAAAAAAGTCGAAAATCGTCTAAAATGCACCTGTATGGGGGACAACGTTATTTTATAGATGCATAAAACTTGACAAAATCAACCTTTTCTTGGCAAGAAAAAAAAGATAAAATTATATGAGCGTTATTTAATTGTCAAAAATGAAGGTAAAGTTGCAAGTGATAAAAAATATGATTGATAACATTTATTTCTGTGCTATAATTGTATAGTAAAATGAATAAATGAATATGTTGTATACATGCATATTAGGAGGAGAGACTGACATGGAATCATCTATACATACAATTGCCAGCAATAATTTATTGATAATTTTTGCTATTGTGAGTATAACTGGAATAATTTGCAGCAAACTTAGCGAAATCGTAAAAGTTCCAGATGTTGTATTATTTTTACTTGTAGGTATTTTAATAGGACCATCATTTTTGAAATTTATAGATATTCGTGGATTCCAAATAGAGAATCAACTGATACTTACATTTGGTTCTGCATTTATATTATATTTAGGTGGAAAAGAAATAAGTTTAAAAGTTTTGAGAAATGTAAAGATATCTGTATTTTTACTAGCTACTGTAGGAGTAGTGATATCTGCTTTTATAATGCAACAAGTAATAGGATTTACTTTTGGAGTAAGTGCAATGACTGCTTTATTAGCAGGAACTATAATAGCATCAACAGACCCTGCTACTCTTGTACCTATATTTAATCAAGTAAAGATAAAGGATAGAGTAAAACAAACTGTAATAAGTGAATCAGCTTTTAATGATGCAACAGGAGCTATATTAACATCAGCAGTGTTAGCTGTAATTTTATCAAATAAGTTTTCTTTAAGTGCCAATATTTATGAATTAGGTACAATGGTTGTTGTAGGAATTGTAGTTGGTCTAATTACAGGAATACTGCTTTTGAAATTGGTTAATGATAAGCCATATGGTATATTTAAAGATTTTGCACCAATAATATCTGTTATTTCAGTTGTGGTTGCATATGAATTATCTACAAAATTAGGCGGAAGTGGATATATGTCTTGCTTTATTGTAGGTATAATAACTGGTAACAAGAAAAACTTTAAAATATGGTTAAGCCAAAAATCTTATGATGCAGATTTTTATGTTGCTGAGACTTTAGGAACTATTTGTCGTATGGCGATATTCATAATATTAGGTAGTCAAGTTAATTTGGCTCAGTTAGGTAAATATTTTGTACCATCTGTAATTGCAGTGCTAGTATTAATGTTTATAGCAAGACCAATTTGTGTCTTAGTATGTGCACTTGCAGACAGAGAAGCAAAATGGAGTAAAAATGAAATATTGTTCATGATGTGGGTAAGAGAAACTGGTGTAATCCCAGCTGCACTTTGTGGTATTATTTCAGCAATGAAAGTTCCTGGATATGAAGTAATTTCATCAGTAGTATTTATGTCTATATTAATTACATTAGTAATACAAGGAAGCACTACAAAATTGGTAGCTAAAAAACTTGGATTATTAGAAGAAGAAGTGATAAATATAAGCGAAAAGGTATCAACTTTTTAGTTTTTCACTTTAAAGGATACATAATAATGGCTATTTTAAGGTTATCTAGTGATAATTATTGAAGTAGCTATTTTTTATGTAAAAATGAATTTACATAATTTACATATTGCATATATTTATTATCAAAATTTGTTGAAGCTGTGATATAATTAGTTGTATTTAAAATAAGAATAGCGAATAAGGGAGGAAATTTATGTTTACGGTTATAGATATTGTACAACCAGATACAGTGGAAGAAGCGTACTCAATTTTAAATAAAAGAAAAACTAATCAAGTAATTGGTGGAAGTGCTTTTTTAAGAATGGGGAAAAAAAGAATAGGAACAGGAATAGAGTTATCTAACCTAAACCTAGATTATATAAAAGAAGATAAAGAGTATGTTGAAATTGGTTCTATGACTACTTTTAGAACATTGGAAACAAGTTCAATAATAAAAGATAATTTTGGCAAAATAATAGAAGATTCAGTTAAAGATATAATAGGAATTCAGTTTAGAAATGTAGTAACAGTTGGTGCAACAGTATTTTCTAAATATGGGTTTTCTGATTTGATAGTGGCATTGCTTTCATTAGATACAGAAGTAGAGTTATATAAGGGTGGGAGAATTAGCCTTGAAGAGTTTTTAGATAGAGATTATGGGAAGGACTTATTGACTAAGGTGTATATAAAGAAGGAAAATAAAAAAGCCTCTTATAAGTCATTGAGAAATGCAAAAAGTGATTACCCTATTTTGAATGTGTCTGTTTCAAAAGATGGTAAGAAGTTTAAGTTGTGTGTAGGAGCAAGACCTCAAAAAGCTATGATTGCAAAAAAAGCTAGTGAATTTTTATCTAATAATGAAATTAATGAAGCTAATATAGATAGGGCAATAGAAATAGCTTCAGAGGAATTAACATTTGGTTCTAATATGAGAGCATCTAAAGACTATAGAAAAGCTATGAGTAAAGTACTTTTAAAAAGAGCTATAATGGAGGTTATTTAATGTTAGTAAAGCTTAATATAAATGGAAAAATGAAAAATATTGATATAGAGCCAGAAGAATATTTGGTTGATACCTTAAGAAAAGTTGGCAATTTAAGTGTAAAAAGGGGTTGTGATACAGGTTGTTGTGGTCTCTGTACAGTTTTAATAGATAAGAAACCTACATTATCTTGTGCGACATTAACCTTGAGAGTTTTAAATAAAGAGATAACTACAATTGAAGGTTTAGAAAATGAAGTTAAAGAATTTAGTGAAGTTTTGGTAAAAGAAGGAGCTGAACAATGTGGTTTCTGCTCTCCTGGTTTTATACTTACTGTACTTGCAATGAAAGATGAGCTTAAGAACCCTACAGACGAAGAAATAAAACATTATTTAACAGGAAATTTATGTAGATGTACAGGATATATGGGACAGTTAAGAGCTATCAAAACTTATCTGGAGGTAAAGTAGAATATGAATATAGTTGGAAAAGGAATTGAAAAAATAGATGGAATGAGTATAACAACAGGAAAACCTGTATATACTGATGATTTAGCAGCAAAAGATGCTTTAATAGTAAAGATACTTAGAAGCCCTTATGCTTATGCAAAGATAAAAGATATAGATACATCAAAGGCAGAAATGGTTGATGGTGTTGAATGTATTTTAACATATAAAGATGTACCAAAATCTAGATTTACACTTGCTGGTCAAACCTATCCAGAGCCATCACCTTATGATAGGCTAATTCTTGAAGATGTTGTGAGATATGTTGGTGATGAGGTAGCTATAGTTGCAGCTATAGATGAAAAAAGTGCAGTTAAAGCAATGAATCTTATAAAGGTAAATTATGAAGTACTAACACCTGTTTTGAATTTTGAAGAGGCAATCGGAAATAAAACTATAGTACATGATGAAGATAGACATTGTAATTTTGAAATAGGTATGCAGAGAGAAAAGAATATAGTGTCACATCATGACTATACAAAAGGTGATATAGAAGAAGTATTAAGTAATTGTGACATAGTGATTGAAGAAACATATTATACTCAAGCTCAAGCCCATGCAATGATGGAGACGTATAGATCATATAACTATTTAGATCATGCTGGAAGACTAGTTGTAGTAAGTTCAACTCAAATACCATTTCATGTTAAAAGACATCTATCCCGTGCATTAGAACTACCAGCTAGTAAAATTAGAGTTATAAAACCTAGAATTGGTGGTGGTTTTGGTGGTAAACAAACTGCTTGTGTTGAGATTTTTTCAGCTATTGTAACTTTAAAAACAGGTAAGCCAGCTAAAATAATATATGATAGAAAAGAAACTTTTAATTGTTCGACTAGTAGACATGCAATGAAACTAAAAGTTCGACTAGGTGCTACTAATGATGGAATAATAAAGGCTATCGATATAAATGCACTTTCAGATACAGGAGCATATGGAGAACATGCTTCTACAACTATTGGCTTAGTTGGGGAAAAGACTTTACCAATGTATAATAAGGTTGAGGCAACAAGATTTATCGCAGATGTAGTTTATACTAATAAAATGCCAGCAGGTGCACTTAGAGGGTATGGAGCTTCTCAAGGCTGTTTCGCTGTTGAATCAACTATAAACATGTTAGCTGACAAATTAAAAATGGACCCAACGGACTTGAGATTAAAAAATGTAGTAACACAAGGTGAAACTACCTTTGCATATGGAAAAACTTTAAATAGTGTAGACTTAGTAAAATGTATAAATAAAGGGAAAGAACTTATCGGATGGGATGAAAAATATCCTTGTAAGCATCTTGAAAATGGAAAAGTTAGAAGTGTGGGTATGGCAATTACTATGCAGGGTTCTGGTATACAAGGGCTTGATAAATCTTCAGCTGAAATAAAACTAAATGACTGTGGAGACTATACACTTATGATAGGTTCTACTGATATGGGTACAGGAAGTGACACAATTCTAGCTCAAATGGCTGCTGAAATTCTTGAGACAAGTATTGAAAATATAACAGTTATATCAGCAGATACAGACTTGGTCCCATATGACCCAGGTTCATATGCTTCAAGTACCACTTATGTAACTGGGATGGCAGTGGTTAAGGCAGCTCAGGATTTAAGGGATAAAATAATATCTGCTGGAGCAACTAAACTAGGTGTAGATAAAGACGAATTAGAATTTGATGGTATAAAATTAACTAGTAAAGAATGCAGTACTTCGTTATTTGACATAGCAGTTGACTCTACAATTGGACCAAATACTAATCAATTAATAGGTCTTGCATCTCATGGTAGTCCAGTATCACCACCACCTTTTATAGCTGGTTTTGCAGAAACTGAAATTGATAAAGAAACTGGAAAAGTTGACTTATTAAATTATGTAGCCATAGTGGACTGTGGAACAGTTATAAATAAAAACTTAGCAAAGATACAGGTTGAAGGTGGAATTGTTCAAGGTATTGGAATGGCAATGTTTGAAGAAGTTAGATATACAGAAAAAGGTAACATGGATACAAACACATTTATGCAATATAAGATTCCAGCTAGATGTGATATTGGAAATGTGGAAGTTGATTTTGTTGAAAACTATGAGCCAACAGGACCTTTTGGAGCTAAATCTGTTGGAGAGGTTGTTATAAATACACCTTTACCAGCAATTCAAGAAGCTGTTTTTAATGGTGTTGGGGTTAGAGTAAATACACTTCCTATTACACCTGAAAAAGTTTTTATGGAAATGAATAAGTAAGTATTTTATACAGATTTTAGACTAGTTTTACATGTTAAACAACCAGTTATGTCATACCTGTTGAAAGATATTTAATAAGTAGTTATTATAATATTATGAAACTTTACTTGTAAAATATAAAATTAACTAAGGGGATGATGTTTTGGCTGGAAATCTAAATAATATGAGAGCAGTAAATAATTTTAGAGGAGATAATAACATTTTAGAATGTTTAGTCAGCTTTGAGGGTCGTTCAATAAGTCAGAGAAAAGCAAGGGTATTTTTTAAGGAAATGAAGAATCAAATAGAAATCGACTTCGTAGAAGAAGAAATTTCTAAACTTGTTGAAAATGTTGTTTTAAATACATCATATCAAGAAATGTTATATGATGAAATAGAGAAACAGCTGGAAATTGATTGTGTAGGAACTTGGATGATATTATCTAAATTAAAAGATGCTAGAGTTCATTGATTTTAAAATAAATTATTAGAGCCTAATTTTAAGGCTCTTTTTTAATGTTTTTAATTAAGATATAAACTTATTTTAATTTAAATATATGATAATTATAACATATATTTAAAATCTAACTATTTAATTTTATATGTATTCTATTGTATAATATAAATTAGATTAATAAAATAGTTCGTTAAAATAATTTATTTATTTTAAATTATTGTTTAAGTTTATAAATTTTGTATAAAATAAAATTATATTATTAATTTTTAGCAATAAAATTTTCACTAGGAGAGATATATGAGAAGAAATAGTACCAATATAGCAGTAACAGCAGTTGTTACATCAATTTATGCAGTTTTAACTTTATCATTAGGATTTATAAGTTATGGACCAATACAATTTAGGATAGCCGAAATTATGATGCTTCTAGCATTTTTAGATAAGGGATATATAGTAGGTCTTACATTAGGTTGTTTTTTAGCCAATGTAATAGGTCCATATGGTGTACCTGATATAATTTTTGGAACATTTGCCACATTTGTAAGTGCAAGTTTAGTGTATATTACTAGAAAGTTAGGAGGTCAAAATAAAAGCACATTAATTATAGCTTCTATATGGCCGACTATCATAAATGCAATTGTAGTTGGATTAATGTTAAATATATTTTTTGGACTTCCTCTAATATTATCGATGATACAAGTAGGTTTTGGAGAATTTGTAGTAGTAACCTTGGTAGGAGTACCATTCTTTTGTTTTTTAATGAAAAAATATAGAAATATCATTGATATTAAGTTTTAGTGTGTAGAAAGTTATTTTGTAGATTAAAAATTAGTGTGAATTAAGAATAGTATTATTATAAGGGGGATTTTATTTGTCAAAGATAAAGAGATTAACTGATGTTTGGACATATATTAATGATAGACAAAAGTTTACAATCAAAGAGTTGTCAGAGAAGTTTAATCTTTCAACTAAAACTATTCAACGATATTTAATAGAATTAAATAAAATGGGGCTTCCAATTAAAGCAGAAAAAGGTAGAAATGGAGGTTATAGAGTATTAAATAATAGCTATATACCTCCTGTTATATTTACAGAAAAAGAAGTTATGTCTATAGTTTTTGCATTTAAGTCACTACAAGTTTACAATTTTTCACACATAAAAAAAGAAATTGATTCTATAATTAAAAAAATAAATTATAATCGTGAAAGTAGTGCAAAAATAGGTATAAACAACATTGAAAAATATATTGAGTTTATAGCTAATTATAAAAATATTGATGCCAATATTGTGACTGAATTTTTCAGGTCTTCATCAAACTCTTGTGTTTTAAATATCAAATATAAATCTGGAAATCAGTTGTTGGAGAAAAAAATATGCCCAATAGGTATATATTTAAATGAAGGATTTTGGTTTTCGCCAGTGTATGACTATGAAAGTGATAATATTATACTAATACGTATAGACAAAGTACTGGAAATTGAAAAAGTAGGAGAGTCTAAAAAAGCATGTATAAGTTTGAAAAGTTGGCTAGATTCAGTATATAGCAAGTTAAATGAAGAGATGGCAATTACTAAGAAAACTAGTGAAATTGTTCATTTGCATATATTACTCACAAAAGAAGGTATTTCTAAAATAACTAGAAGTTTTTTAGATTTGGATATAGAATTAAATGAAAATGGAAGTGGAACAATTAGTAAATTTATAAAGTATGAAGAAATAGATTGGTGGATATCTACATTATTTTCAATAGGAAAAGATGCTAAAGTTATAGAACCAAAATTTATGAATAAATTACTTTATGATAGGGCTAAAGAGTTAAAATATTTTTATGAAGAAAATATGATATAATATTTAAAAATGTTAAAATTAAATAATTATTAAGGAGATATATATTATAATGGAAAGTTTTAATAAGAATGCTAAGATAATTGGTATTGGAGCTAAAGGTATTAATATAATAAATGAAATAGAAGAAAAAGTAAAAATAAATATGGATATAGAAAAAATTACTATGAATCAAGAGGTTGAAAAAGAATATGTTAGAAGTCTTTTAGATGGAGTTGACATATTATTTTTAGCATATTCAACTGAAGATAAACAAAGTCGAGAAGTTATAAAAGCTATTTCATACATGTCTAATGAAAGACGAATTTTATCTATAGGTATAAATTCTTCAGAAGAAGAAAATAAAGATGACTTAGGAATTAATAGAGAATTTAAAGTCAATGAAAATAGTATTTTAAAATTTGTTGATTTGATGAATGTTATGATAGAATCTATTTCAGACTCTTGTATGATAAATATAGATATAACTGATTTAAAAGAAGCTATTATAAGTGATAAAGGGATTAAGTATTCTTTTGAAGAATTTGAAGATTCAAAACAGCACAGTGAAATAGTAGATATTTTATTTGAAAATATGGAACATTTTGGTGAAGAATTTATTGGGAAAAAAGGTATAGTTTTTGTTGAAGGAAATGATAAATTTTCACTAGTTGAATTAAATGATTTGATGAATAATATTCAAAGTAAGGTAGAAGAAGGCTATGAAATAATATTTTCTTTATACTTAAAAGAAAATTTAGATGGAAAGATTAAAGTGGGAATGTTATATAATTAATGTATTTTAGATATTAAGGAGAAGTATATGTCTGAAAATATAAATGTTACAGAGTATTGGCTAATGGAAGAATTTTTTTATCAAGAGACAGATACACCACAAATTTTTAAAGAAGAAAGCATAATTGCATTGGGATTTGATATAAAAATAAATTTAAAAAAAGTGCTTAATATGGGAAAAAAATCTGAAAAATACATTAATGAGAACTGTAATGACAAAGATTTTATAAAAAAATTTATTTCAGTTAAAAAAGGAGATTATTTTCTATATAAGGCATATCAAAATGTAGAAGGAAAAATTAAGTATAGTGTTCTTATTGGTATTGTTGAAGAAAGTTTTGAAAATGGTTATGAATTAAGTCATATCTTGGGTCATACATTACCTATAAAATGGATGTACACATTTGATACAGTTTTAAATTGTAAAATATATACGAGTGAGTTTTATAAATTAAATAATGAAGATATAAATACATATTTAGACATTATTAAATTGCAACATAATAAATCATTAAAAAAAAGAATAGAAGAAAATGACAATAATAAATGGTATCTAAAAAACTATTATTATATAGATGTAGATAAGTGTGTAGAGAATGAAGAACTGTTTATTCAACCTACTAATTTAGAACAATTAGAAAACTTGAAAAATATAAATACAGATGATTATATTCTAGTATATAATAGCGAAAAAGTAAGTTACGAAAATGACCATACAATGAAAAGCTTATTTGGTGTTTGTCAAGTTAAAGAGGGTTTTGATAAAGACAAAATAACTACTTCAGAAGGTGGATGTTTTTTACCTGTAGAATGGATAGAAAATGAAAAAGAGAATATTGATGGAAATGCATGGGTTATCTTTGAAAATAATAATTTAGTTGAAAAATATATAAAAAGATGTATTAATAAAATTCCATTAAATACCATACTTTATGGTCCACCAGGGACGGGTAAAACATATAACGCAAAACAAATAGTTTATAATTTAATAAATGAAACTAGTTTAAAAAATAATGATTGTACAAGTTATGTAGATTATAAAAATAATGTAGAATTTTGTACTTTTCATCAATCATATGGATATGAAGAGTTTATAGAAGGTCTCAAATCCGATGGTGAAGGTAATTTTAAGCCAGAAGATGGTATATTGAAGGAAATATCTATAGAAGCATGTTACGATGGGTTGAAACTTGAAAAGAAGCTAAATCTTGAGTTAGAAAAAGATACTTTAACTATAGAAGATGTAAAGGCAAGAAAAAAGATGTTGGTGCTTGATAATATAGAAGATGTCGAGAACTTTAATTTTGAAGAATCAGAAAACTATGTTTTAATAATAGATGAAATCAATAGAGGAAATATATCTAAAATATTTGGGGAATTAATAACATTATTAGAAGATGATAAAAGACTTACTAAATCAAATCAAACTATCGTAAAACTACCATATTCAAAAGAAAGATTTTCTCTACCTCCAAATTTATATATAATTGGTACTATGAATACATCAGATAAATCCATAGCTCTTTTAGATATAGCTTTGAGAAGAAGATTTGCTTTTGAAGAAATTATGCCAGACTATGATTTATTGTCCGTTGTAGATGGAATAGATGTTAAAAATATGCTATATACAATTAATAAGAGAATAGAGTTTTTATATGATAGAGACCATGTTATTGGACAGGCCTACTTACTAAATGTAGAAAATATTGATGATATAGTGGCCATATTTAGAAAAAAAATAATACCACTTCTTCAAGAATATTTCTATTATGACTCAGAAAAAGTAGGACTTATTTTAGGTGGTATAGGTAAAAATGAAAAGGATAAATATATTGTTTATAAGGAAGAAATCACAGCATCTAAATTATTTAAAAATAATAATTCATCAATAATGGAAAGTAAAGTTAATTATTGTATAAAACGAAATATATCTATTGAGGAGTTAAAAAATATATATGAGTAAAAATATATATGTAAAGGAAACTTATGAATGGATAAAAGTAGGTAATGGTGAAAATGAACTTACAGAAACTGAATATGAAAAATTACTTAAATATCTGGATAATAATAATGATGTGTTAAAGAGTAATATAATAGATATCAGATATAAAAAACTGAGATTCATAAATTATGTAGGTGTTATATATTTTGAAAATGTAATATTGGAGATACTTCCAAAGCTGTCATTAAGTAATGATATTGTAAAAGATAGAGAAATGCTATTACAAATGCTTTCTACATGTAATAAGATTCCAATTATAATAAACGAAAATATAAAATCAAGTTTAAAAAATTATAATCTCATGAATTTTTTTGTTATGTATTTTATTGAAAGTATGCAAATGCAAATTAAGAGAGGGATTTATTTTGAATATATAAATAAGATAGATAATTCGAATGTTGTAAAAGGCAAGATATTAATAAGTAAATATGCAAGAGAAAAAAATATATCTCCAATGAAAATAAAATGTGAATATGATGAGTATAGCGAAAATAATTTTTTGAATCAAGTTTTAAAAAAGGCATGTATATCTATATTATGTAGAGTAAACGACAATTTAATTCAAAATAAGATAAAAAAAATTTTGAGTTATTTTTATAATGTGGACTTAGTTTATATAAATAGAGAAGAACTATTGGATTACAAATTTTATAAAAATAATGATAGATTTAAAGATTGTTACTCATTGGCGAAACTTATACTTTTAAATTTATCGATGGATAACAGCGAAAATAATCAAGATGCATTTTCTATATTATTTGAAATAAACATTTTATATGAAGAATATATCGGAAACTTAATAAAAAATATATGGAATAATGAATTTAGAGAAACGTATATACAAGATAAAAGTAAATTTCTTTTAAAAAATGAGCAAACAGGAAAGAAAACTTTTAATTTAAGACCAGATATAGTTTTATATGATTCAAAATATGAATCTGAAATCATAATTGATACAAAATGGAAAGCTATTGAATTGGATTCAAATATCTTCTATAGATCAAGTGATATATATCAGATGTATGCATATATAACATCTTATGAAAATGCAAAAAGGTGTATATTATTATATCCTTGTATTAAAAAAGATAAAAATTATAGCTCTTGGAGATTATTGGAGTCGTTTAAAGGTAAATTTATAGAAGCAAAAACTGTAAGATTGGATAATATAAAAAACACCATATCTGATTTGAAAAAAATAATTTTTAATTATAAATTTTAAAAATAAGAATTATAAAAATAATAAAAATACATTGTATAAAGCAATAAACAATTTTATAGCATATAAGAACTATAAAAAAATAATAAATGAAAATTTTTGTAAACTATTTTAGATGTTAAACATGGCACTATAATTGCTTATTTAGCATAGAATGCTTGCAAAATAAAGAAAGTATACCTGCTAAATTGAAATTTAAGTAGGTATATTTTTTCTTAAGCTTCATTTGAAAATTAAAATATTATTGTAAAATTATAACTAAGCTTTTCTGTTATGATATAATTAAATAGATAATTTAAATGATGATTATATATAATACTTATTTGGAGTTGATATTTTATGGATAAACACAGTGATTCAGTAATGTATGGTGGAATGGAAGTATACAATATTTGGGGAACAACAACAGTAGACTCTATAATTGGGGAGTCTGATGTAATGCTTGCTCTTAAAAATAGAATTTGTAAAATTGGAAATAGTGATTCTACTGTAGCGATAACTGGAGAAAGTGGCACTGGAAAAGAGTTAATAGCAAGAGCCATTCATCTCGCAGGAAACAGAGGGAATAAAACATTCGTTGCTATAAACTGTGCTGCTATACCAGAGCCCTTGCTAGAAAGTGAACTTTTTGGGTATACAAAAGGAGCTTTTAGTGGGGCAGATTCAAAAGGCAAAATTGGTAAATTTGAATTAGCTAATGGAGGAGTTGTATTTCTAGATGAGATAGGGGATATGCCAATTCAATTACAATCAAAGCTTTTGAGAGTGTTACAGGAAAAGAAGTTTACAAGAATAGGTTCAAATGAACTAATTGATATAGATGTTAGAATTATATCAGCTACTAATAGAGATTTATTTGAGTTGGTTAAAGAAAATAAATTTAGAGAAGACTTATATTATAGATTGAATGTAATACCTCTAGAAGTACCTCCTCTTAGAGATAGAGGAGATGATATACAAATATTAATAAATAATTTTATAGATAAATATTCAAGGAAGATGAAAAAAAATGTATACCATATAGAGCCAGATGTAGAACATATGCTGCTTAAATATCCGTGGCCAGGAAATATAAGAGAATTAGAAAACACTATAGAATTGGCTTTAAATCTTCTTGAAGAAGATGGGATAATACATAAAGGTATAATAAATAGAAAGATAATTGAATATTTTAAGTTAAACAAAATAAATATAAAATTACTTGAGGAAAGTGACTATGAAATAAATATGGAACAAGATATACTTACCCTTGAAGAATTTGAGAGAGCATATATAAAAAAGGTATTAAAGTTTTATGGAAATGATACTAAATCTAAAAAGTTAGCTGCTAAAAAGCTTGGAATATCGCTAGCAACATTGTATAGAAAGATAGATGTATAGTAATTATTCTTTTAATTCTCAATTCTAAAATTTGAAATTATAAAATTGATAAAAATCACTTGAAAAACTATTTTCTAAGTGATTTTTTTTGTAATAAGATTTTATTATCCAAAAATAAAAAAAATTTGAAAGAATTTAAAAAAAGAAATGCTTTATCAAATTATTAAATACTAACAAATATAATAAAAATTATATATGTAAAACAATTTTGTTAAAATATTGGCATTATAATTGCTTCATATTAAATCAAGATGACAAAATAAAAAAGAAAGGATGTTGAATAATAACTGTCATTAAAAAATAGTTGGGAGTGATAACCTTGAGTAAATATCAAAAAAGTGTATCTATGTTTGATATTGATGGAAGGCCACCAATTTTAAAGTGTTTACCACTATCAATGCAGCATATACTAGCAATGATAGTTGGAACTGTCACAGTACCTATAGTTGTGGGAGGAGCTGTTGGTGCTAGTGCCACACAAATAACACTTTTAGTGCAATATGCATTAATAATAGCTGGAATATCAACACTTATACAACTATATCCAATAGTAAATATTGGTTCAAGATTGCCTATAATTTTTGGAGTCGGTTTTACTTATGTGCCAACACTCGTAGCAGTTGGAGGAAGTTATGGACTAGCGAGCATATTGGGAGCACAATTAATAGGGGGAGTGGCTACAGTATTAATAGGAATATTTATAAAAAAGATAAGAAAATTTTTTCCTAATATAGTTGCAGGAACAGTAGTTTTTACAATTGGATTATCTTTATATCCTATAGCAATAAATTATATGGCAGGTGGTGTAAATAGCCCTACTTATGGCTCTATGCAAAATTGGGCAGTAGCAGCTATAACACTAGTGGTAGTTATAGGTCTTAGTCAATTTGCAAAAGGTTATGCAAAATTGGCAGCAATATTTTTGGGAATTATAGTTGGATATTGTGTATCTTTAGTTTTGGGCATAATAAATTTTGACCCTATTAGAGAGGCAGCTTGGTTTGCTATACCTAAGCCACTTGAATTTGGACTTAAATTTGATATACCAGTAGTAATCTCTGTAGTAATTGTAAGTATAATCAATGCTGTTCAAGCAATTGGAGATTTGTCAGCTACTACAATGGGAGGTATGGATAGAAATATAACAGATAAAGAACTGTCAAGTGGAGTAATAGGAAGTGGAATTTGTACTATGATAGGTGCTTTGTTTGGAGGTTTACCACCATCATCATATAGTCAAAATGTAGGTATGGTAGCTATGAACAAAGTAATAAGCAGATTTGTACTTGGAATAGCTGGTATATTTATGTTATTATCGGGATTTGTACCTAAGTTTGGTGCATTGATGACAACTATACCATATTCTGTTTTAGGAGGGGCTACAATATCTATATTCAGTATGATAACAATGACAGGTATAAAGTTAATTATTACAGAAGAATTGTCATCAAGGAATATTACTATTGTAGGTTTGGCAATAGCTTTAGGTATGGGAATAACATCAGTTCCGGCAGCACAGGAAGCATTTCCTCCATTTGTAAAGTTAGTATTTGGAGAATCTCCAATAGTAATTGCGACATTGGTTGCATTTGTTTTAAATCTAATAATACCAAATAAAAGTCTAGAAGATGAAGCTAAAGAAAGAGCTGTTATGGAAAAGGCTAATTAAAAAATGATAATTTAAAAGGGTTGTTTAAATTATTTTATTATGAGATTGTTAGATTACTTCAGATAGCTATTCATTTTAATAAGAAATTTAATAAAGAGTATACATCAGACATTTAATGTTTAGTCAAAAAGAAAATCGGGGAGGGTATATTTGCACGTTTGTTAAATTTTTATAAAAATAGCTCAGTTTAGCTGTGGTTATCGGTTGAGCAATAAATTCATGGTCATAAAAATATTTATAGAAAATAATTATAAAATATTTAGTCAAGATATTTATGTATGGGAGGATTTATTTTATGAAAACACGTAATACTTCAAAATATGATGTGGATGGGATACCACCACTAAAGGAATCGGTACCTTTAGCTTTACAACATTTGTTAGCAATGATAGTAGGAAATATGGTGCCTGCAATATTAATAGCAAACGTGGTAGGACTTAACCAGGGGCAAGCGACGATGTTGATTCAAGGCTCTATGTTAGCAGCAGGTTTGGCAACGTTTTTACAATTATATCCAATACCTTTATTTAAAGGATTTAAATTAGGTTCAAGATTACCTGTAATGATGGGAATGAGTTATGTATTTTTAGGGGCCTGTCTTTCTGTAGCAGCTAAAGACGGTTTAGCAGCTCTATTTGGAGCACAAATTGCTGCTGGGGTAATCGTATTCTTTGTAGGATTTGCAGTTAAGAAAATTAGACATATATTCACTTCTATAGTTTCTGGAACTATAATAGCATGTATGGGACTTGGATTATTTGCAACAGCTATAAAGAATTTAGCAGGAGGAGAAGGTGCACAAACATTTGGAAGTCCAATAAATTTTATAGTAGGAGTTATAGTTGCTTTTGTAATAATAATGATAAATAAGTATGGTAAAGGCTTAGTTAAAAACTCTTCAATATTAATTGGAATATTAGTAGGATATGCTATATCTTTAGTTTTAGGATTAGTTGATTTTTCTGCAGTTAAAGGTGCAGCTATAGTATCTTTGCCAACACCAGCAGCTTTTGGATTGGAATTTAGACCAGAGTTAATAGTAATGTTTACTATTATTTACATAATAGGTATAGCTGATATGATGGGTGCGTGTACAATAGCAACAATAGGTGCAATGGACAGAGAGGTAACTGATGAAGAGTTATCATCAGTTGTTTTAGGAAACTCTGTAACTTCTATAATTTCATCACTATTTGCAGCTCTTCCAACTGGAGTATTCAGCCAAAACACAGTAATTGTATCTATGAATAAAGTTACAAGTAGATTTGTAATAGCATTAGGAGCACTTGTATTATTGCTAGCAGGAATATCTCCAGCATTAGGAGCAATAATGACAACTATACCATCTTGTGTTGTTGGTGGAGCAACTTTAGTAGTATTTTCATCAATAGCAATGTCTGGTTTTTCTATTATGAGTATGGATGGTTTTACTGAAGAAAATAATCTTATAGCAGGAGTATCTATAGCAACAAGCATGGGTCTTACAACTGCTCCACAAGTTTTAGACCAATTTCCAGCAACAATTGGAACTGTCCTAGGAGGCTCAAGTATAGTTTCTGGAGCAATAATAGCTATATTACTTCAAACACTATTTAAACTAAAAGGAAGTAAGAAAGCTGAAAACGTTACTTCAAATCTTGAGGAAAATATTGGATAAATGTATTAGATATGATATGAGAAAGCTATGTGATAAAATGTTGTAATGAAAGTATTAAAAGGGGGATTTAAGATGATTGATATACTAATAAAAAATGCAATAGTTGTTACAGTTAATAAAAATAGAGAAGTTATATTTGATGGAGCAATAGCTATTCAAGGTGACAGAATCTTAGATATAGGAAATACAAATGATGTTGAGGTGAAGTATACTGATGTTAAAAAGGTTATAGATGCTAAAGGAAAAGTGATATTCCCTGGATTTATAAACACTCATAATCATCTATTCCAAGTATTATTAAAAGGTCTAGGAGACGACATGGCACTTCATGAATGGTTAAACACAATGATGTTTCCATCAGCAAAGTTCTTGACAGAACAAGATACCTATGATGCTGCAATGCTTGGATGTATGGAAGGTTTAAAAAGTGGTATAACTACAATGGTTGATTATATGCATACACATAATAGACCAGGACTTACAGATGGAATAGTAAAAGCATATAAAGATTTAGGTATAAGAGGAGTAGTTGGTAGGGGCTGTATAGATTTAGGTATTCATAAAGAGCTTATAGAAGACGTGGAAACGGTTGAAAAGGATTTGAGAAGAGTATTTGAAAAATATCATAATTCAGAAAATGGAAGAATAAAAATTTGTGTAGCACCTTCTTCAATGTGGGCTATATCTGAAGAAATGGGTAAAATGCTTTGGAATATAGTCAAAGAGTATGATTCATACTTCACAGTTCATATTTCTGAAACTGAATTTGCAAGAACAGCAACAAAAGATATACATGGGGAAATAGATATAAAATTACTTGAAAAATGGGGAATAGTAGGTCCAGAGGTTGTAGCAGTGCATTGTGTATGTATAACTGATGAGGACATGGAAATGCTTAAAAAGTATGATATAAAAGTTTCTCATAATGTTGCAAGTAATATGTATCTTGCTTCTGGTGTTGCACCTGTTCCAGAAATGTTAAAGAAGGGTATAAATGTAAGCTTAGGTCTTGATGGTGCAGCAAGTAACAATGCACAAGATATGGTAGAACTTATGAAATTAACAGCTTTACAACATAAGGTAAACAATTGTGACCCTCTTGCAATTTCTGCAGAAAAAGTCCTTGAAATGGCTACAATTGAGGGAGCAAGAACTCTTAGAATGGAAGATGAAATAGGTTCTTTAGAGGTTGGAAAAAAAGCTGATTTAGTAATATTTAACTCAATGCTTTCTCCAAAATCAATACCTCTTCACAATCCTGTATCAACTTTGGTATACTCAGCTAGTATGCACAATGTAGAAAGTGTCTTAGTTGATGGAAATATAATACTTGAAAATGGTAGAGTTACTACAATTGAAAGTGAAGAACAAGTCTTATTGAATGCTCAACATGCAGCAGAAGAATTATGTAAGAGAGCTAATGTAACTAATAGAATGGAAGGGCATAAGTGGAATAGCTTATACTAGTATAAAAACAAACTTGTAATAATATTCTATTACAACATTAGTTTATCTGTAGGAGGAGAAAATGGAAAAAATAAAATTAAATATTAATGATTACATGTATGAAGTAGAAGTTGAAAAGAATGAAACTCTTTTGCATGTACTTCGTGAAAAATTAAATCTAACTGGAGCGAAACAAGGTTGTAATAGTGGCAGTTGTGGAGCATGTAAAGTTTTGATAGATGGAGTAGATATAAAATCTTGTAAACTTCTTGCAAGGAACTGTGAAGATAAAGTTATATACACTATAGAAAGTTTTGCTAATGGAGAAAATCTTCATCCAATACAAGAAGCTTTTATAGAAGTTGGAGCTGTACAATGTGGATATTGCACTCCTGGCATGATTATAACTACACAAGCTCTTTTAAATAGAAATTCATCTCCTAGTGAAGATGAGATTAGAGAGGCTTTTAAAGAAAATCTCTGCAGATGCACAGGATATATAAAAATTATAGAAGCTGTAAAATTATCTGCAGCTAGATTAGGAGGTAGATAGTTATGGAAAAAGTCATAGGAAAATCATACCCTCTAAAAGATGCAGCTTTAAAAGTTACTGGTCAAATGAAGTATGTAGCAGACATGAAACCGCAAAATGCACTTCATGCTAAAATGCTTTTAAGCCCAGTAGCACATGCAAAAATAAAAAGTATAGATACAAGTGAAGCCGAGAAAATCGTTGGAGTTAGAGCCATAGCTACACATCTCAATACATCACAGAGAAAATATAATGGTTCTTTACGATTTTATGAACATAATATACCTGAAAATGAAGTTATTTTTTCAGATACAGTTAGATTTGTAGGTGATCGTGTAGCAGCAGTTGCAGCAGAAACACCAGAAATAGCAGAAAAAGCTGTAAAACTTATAAAAGTAGAATATGAAGAATTACCAGCTATATTTACTATACAAGATGCAATAAAAGAAGATGCTATATGTATACACGGAGATTCAAACATGGTTTCTCAAAATAATATAAATGGTGGAGATGTAGAAAAAGGTTTTAAAGAATGTGACTACATCTTTGAAGACGAATACTCTACTCCTGCTATACATCATAGTGCAATAGAAACTCACAGCGTAATTGCACATTATGATTATAATGATAAATTGATTGTACATACACCTTGCCAAAATACATTTGGTTTTAGAATAATATTATCTCAAATTTTTGGGATGTCATTAAATAAGATAAGAGTTATAAGACCTGCTATTGGAGGTTCATTTGGTGGGAAATTAGAAATGACAATTGAGCCAGTAGCAGCAGCATTGTCAAAAATGACGAGAAGACCAGTCAAAATGGTTCTTACAAGAAAAGAGTCTATGATATCAACAAGAACTCGTCATGGGTCTTTTGTAAAACTAAAAACTGGTGTAAATAAAGATGGAGAAGTAATAGCACAGGAGATAAAAATATACACAAATACAGGTGCATATGCATCAAGTGCTTTAAATGTTATAGGAGCACTTAGCCATAAAGTGTTTAAAGTCTATAAAATACCAAATATAAAATTTACTGGAATACCAGTATATACAAATACACCAATAGCAGGTGCCATGAGAGGTTATGGTTCACCTCAAATATTTATGGCTCAACAAGCTCAATTTGCAAAAATAGCTAAGAAAATAGGTATGGATTTAGTAGATTTTCAAAATAAGAATGCTGTAGAGCCAGATGATGTTGATATAATCTTCCACGGTTCTCTTGGCAATCCTAGAGTTCTTGATTGTATTGAACAAGGTAAAAAAATGTTTAAATGGGATGAGAAGAAAGCTCTTCCAAAAGAAGAAGGAAATTATTTAAGAGGTATAGGTATGGCAATAGGTGCACATGGTAATGGAGTTTTTGGTGCACATAGAGATGTTGTCACATTGACTCTTAAATTAAACGAAGATGGTACACTAACACTACTTACAGGAGCACATGATATGGGTAATGGTGTTGTAACTATGCAAACAATGATGGTAGCTGAAGTTTTGGGAATAACTCCTGATAAAGTTGATACTTTTGAAACTGATACTGATGCATGTACATTTAATCTTGGAGATTATGCAAGTAGAGGTGTATTTGTAGAAGGTGGAGGAGCTAAAAAGACAGCAGAAAAATTAAAGACTTTAATACTGGAAGAAGCAGAAAAGTTACTCGAAATTTCAAAAGAAGAGCTATATCTAGACAATGGATATGTAATCAGTAAACTTGATGAAAATATTAAAGCATCATTATCTGATGTTGCAGTATATAGTCAAAGTAAGTCTTTGAGAGAATTGACAGTTGTTGAAGATTACTCTTCTCCAGCAGGTATTACTTCTTATGGTGTACATTTTGCTGAAGTTTTAGTAGATAAAGAAACTAAAGATGTAAAAGTAGTTGATTTTGTAGCTGTACATGATGTTGGTAGAGTTATAAATCCTCTAAATTTAGAAGGTCAATTAGAAGGCGGAATTCATATGGGGTTAGGTTATGCGTTAAGTGAAGAGCTAGCCTTTGATGAGCAAGGAAGACCTAAAGCTACTGATTTTAAAAATTATAAATTATTTAGAACTGTCGATATGCCAAAGTGTCAAGTTGCATTTGTAAATAGTTATGAAAAAGCTGGACCTTTTGGTGGCAAGAGTATTGGTGAATGTGCAGTTGTACCAGTTGCACCTGCTGTAGCAAATGCAGTATATGATGCAACTAATGTAGAGATACATTCATTGCCAATAAAATTAAAATAATAATACTTAAACTTAAAATGAAACTTTATTAAAGTTATAGAAAGTAATAAAAATAGATTTATTTGATGAGGAGATATTGTTATGGCAAAGATATTAGGTATTTGTGGAAGTCCACGTAAAGGAGCAACAGAATATGCAGTATTAGAAGCTTTGAAAGAAGCTGAAACTATACCTGGTATAGAGACTGAGTATTGGTCAGTTAGAGGGAAAAAAATAAGTCCTTGTGTGCATTGTGATGCATGTATAAGAAAAGAGACTATGTGTATCATAAAAGATGACATACAAGAATTAGAGCAAAAAATATTAGAAGCAGATGGAATCATAGTGGGTTCTCCAGTGTATGATATGAATATAACTGCTCAACTTACAGCAGTATTTAATAGACTTCGTCCTATGTATTTAGTTCATCCAGGAAAACTTCAAAATAAAGTTGGAGCAGCTATAACTACTGGTGGAACTAGATATGGTGGTCAAGAATTAACAAAACTTCCTATAATAAATTTCTTCTTAATGCATGAAATGTTAGTATCTGGAGGATTAGGAGGATGCTACATAGGCGGTACAATATGGAGTAAAGATGGAAAAGCAAAAGGGGCTCAAGAAGACGAAACAGGTATGGACACAGTAAAAAGACTTGGAAAAGGTGCTGCAGAAGCAGTTATGGTTTCTAAGTTTGGTCTTGAAAAATGGAATCTTGTAAAAGAAGAATTAGATGTTAAAAAAGATGAAAAATCACCTCTTAGAGACCATTAAAAAGCAATTACTTCTTCAAAAAAAATAAAGACATATGGACATGTGAGATATAAAGTTGACACTCTAAGGGAAAAGGAAATATAGCATTTTACTTTAATCTGACAGATGATAATTACAAATCTGCAATTATTTATGTGAATGCCAAAAGTAGTATTGTTTGTTTCACTTTATCACAAAATTCCATAACTGAAAACTAAGTTGATACAGTTACAAACTTATATACATACGAGTTGAATTTTTACTATTCGCTCAATAAAAAATAGTGATGTAATAAAATATTACATCACTATTTTATGTATTTTATTAAATATTTTATAGATTTATATGTCAAAAAATACATAAGGAATACGTTTTAAGTATTAATTTTTAAATTTTAAAAATGAGAATTAAAAAGTGAGAAGATGAAAAAGGTTTTTTTATTATCAAATTCTATATACATTAGATAACCTAATAGATAAAAGTAAAAAAAGTTGAAAGTATTGCAAATTCTATGCTAAATAGCCACAGAAAAATATTTGATATATATTAAGTGTTGGCATGTTAATTGCTAATATATAGAGTATAAAAATTTAACAATAATTTGGAGGTATTTTAGATGCTAAAAGAAATTAAATGGAAAGTAAACAATCTGCCAAAGGGCGATAAAGAAAATTGTATCAAATTTTTAAATGAAGAAGAAATAACTAAGGTTAGAAACTTCCATAAAAGCTTTCCTCAATATAAAGAAACTCCATTAGCAAACCTAGAAGGTTTAGCAAAAAAATTAGGTGTTGCAGGAGTATATGTTAAGGATGAATCTTATAGATTTGGATTAAATGCATTTAAAGTTTTGGGTGGTTCTTACTCTATGGGTAAATACTTAGCTCAAAGATTAGATACAGATATATCAGAGTTAGGATATGAAAAATTAACTTCAGATGAAATAAAAGAAAAATTAGGAGAAATAACTTTCTTTACAGCTACAGATGGAAATCATGGTAGAGGAGTTGCTTGGACAGCTAATAAATTAGGTCAAAAATCTGTTGTATTAATGCCAAAAGGTTCTTCTGAATTTAGATTAAATAAAATCAAGGGAGAAGGTGCAGATGCTAGTATAACAGACTTAAATTATGATGACGCAGTAAGATTAGCTAATGATTATGCAGAAGCTGATGACCATGGAGTAATGGTTCAAGATACAGCATGGGATGGATATGAAGAAATACCAGCATGGATAATGCAAGGATATGGAACTATGGCTCAAGAAGCTATAGAACAATTAAAAGAATATGGAGTAGATAGACCAACACATGTATTTGTGCAAGCAGGAGTTGGTTCGCTTGCTGGTGCAGTTCAAGGATATGTTGCTTCAATATATGATGAATGCCCAATAACAGTAGTAGTAGAAGCTGATGAGGCAGATTGTTACTATAAATCAGCAGAAGCAGGAGATGGAAAACCAAGATTTGTAGGTGGAGATATGCCAACTATAATGGCAGGTCTTGCTTGTGGAGAACCAAATACTATAGGATTTGAAGTATTAAAAAATCATGCAGCAGCATTCGTTTCAGCACCAGACTGGGTTTCTGCTAAAGGTATGAGAACATTGGGGAATCCTTTAAATGGTGATGAAAAAGTAATCTCTGGAGAGTCTGGAGCGGTTACAACTGGTCTTTTAATAGCAGCTATGGAAAGAGAAGATTTAGCTGACTTAAGAAGAGATTTAAAGTTAGATGAAAATTCAAGAGTACTTTTAATAAGTACAGAAGGAGATACTGACCCTGATAAATACAGAAGTATAGTTTGGGATGGAGAGTATCCAAGCATATAGATAATTATTAAAATATTATCTTTATCAAATAATCATTTACATATTAAAAAGATTATAAGTTCTAAAATTTAGAAATTATATAAATTATATAAATTATAAAGGCTTAAATTAAAATATACATTTATAAAATCTAGGGGGATAACGAAATGCTAAACGAACAAAGAAAACAAGAAGTAACTGAGATATGTCAAAAACTAATCCAAAATCCTAGTTCTTCTGGAAATGAAGAAGGGGTTGTAAAAGCAATAGAAGAATCTTTTGAAAAATTGGGCTTTGATAGCTGGTCAAGAGATAGATATGGAAATATAGTAGGATGCATAAAGGGAAATAGACCAGGTAAAAAAATATTATTTGATGGTCATATAGATACAGTTCCAGTTCCAGATGCAAGTAAATGGAGTGTTCCTCCTTTTGAAGGAAAAATAGTAGATGGAAAGATATATGGTAGAGGAACTTCTGATATGAAAGGTCAGTATACTGCAATGATGTCTGCTGTAGCGTATTTTGCTAAAGATACTAATAAAGACTTTGCTGGTGAATTATATGTAGCAGGAGTTGTTCATGAAGAAATATTTGAAGGAGTTTCAGCTAGAGAAATAAGTAAAGCTGTTAAACCTGATTATGTTGTAATCGGAGAATCTTCAGAACTAAACTTAAAGATTGGTCAAAGAGGTAGAGGAGAAATAGTTGTAGAAACTTTTGGTAAACCAGCTCACTCTGCTAACCCAGAAAAAGGTGTAAATGCAGTTTATAAAATGGCTAATGTAATTCAAAGAATACAACAATTAGTACCTCCAACTCATCCAGTTTTAGGTGATGGAATATTAGTTTTAACAGATATAAAATCTTCTCCATATCCAGGTGCATCAGTGGTGCCAGATTATTGTAAAGCTACTTTTGATAGAAGATTATTAGTTGGAGAAACAAGAGAAGGAGTATTAGCTCCAATACAAGCATTATTAGATGAAATGATGAAAGAAGACTCAGAATTAAATGCAAAAGTTTCTTATGCATCTGAAAAAGCTGACTGTTATACAGGAAATACTATAGAAAGTGAAAGATTCTTCCCAGGTTGGTTATATGATGAAGATGATGAATTTGTTCAAGCAGCATATAAGGGATTAAAAGAAGCTGGAATAGATTCAGAAATAACTCAATATTCATTCTGTACAAATGGAAGTCACTATGCAGGTGAAGCTGGAATAAAAACAATAGGATTTGGTCCTTCTAAAGAAAATCTTGCTCATACAATAGATGAGTACATAGAACAAGAACAATTATTTATAGGAACAGAAGGTTACTATGGAATATTAAAATCTGTATATGGAAAATAATATTTAGTTCACAATAAATTATTTAAATATAGTCTAGAGGTGCTAAATTTAGCACCTTTGGCAAACATAAATTTATGTAAACATTCTAAAAGAATCTACTAGAGCTTAAAAGTTAGGAGGTATATATGGGAACAATACTAAGAGGTGGAACTATAATTACCTCTGATAAAACTTATATAAGTGATTTAAGAATAGAAGATGAAAAGATAACTGAAATAGGAAATGATTTAGAAATAAATAATGATAAAGTAATTGATGCTACAGGGAGACTTATAATTCCTGGAGGTATAGATACACATACTCACTTTGATATGAATGCAGGCTCTATAACTACTGCTGATAATTTTAAAACAGGAACAAGAGCGGCTATAGCTGGAGGAACTACCACTATACTAGACTTTGCAGAATCAAGTGAAGGAGAAAATCTAATACAAGGTGTAGAAACATATCATAAAAAAGCAAGTGGAAATTGTTATTGTGATTATGGATTTCACATGACAATCACATGCTTAGATAAAGATACATTTACGCACATGGAAAAGCTTATTTCAGATGGAATAGTATCCTTTAAAATGTATATGGCATATGAAGGTATGAAAGTAGATGATGGAACAATATACAAAGTACTAAAGGAAGCTAAAAGCCTAGGTTGTATAGTTGAATTTCATTGTGAGAATGGAGATTTATTGGATGCATTAATAGAAGAACGTTTACAAAATGGAGATTTAGAACCTAAATATCATCCACTTACAAGACCAAACATAGTTGAGAAAGAGGCTGTTTCAAGACTTGCTGATATAACTGAATTGTCAAACTCAAAATCATATGTAGTTCACCTAAGTTGTAAAGAGTCACTAGAAAGTATAAAGATAGCTAGACAAAAAAATGTAGATATGATAGTAGAAACATGTCCGCAATATCTATTATTAGAAGATAGTTTATATAATAAGGATGAATTTGAGGCAGCTAAATATGTAATGTCTCCTCCACTTAGAAAAAAAGAAGATATAGATTTTCTTTGGAAAGGTTTGTCTGAGGGCGATATTCAGACCGTAGGTACAGACCATTGTTCATTTAATTTTAAAGGTCAAAAAGATTTAGGAATTGATAATTTTAGTAAAATACCAAATGGAGCACCAGGTGTTGAACATAGATTATCTCTTTTATATACATATGGGGTTTTGGAAAATAGAATAAGTGTAAATAAATTTGTAGAAGTTACTTCCACAAATGCTGCTAAAATATTTGGGATGTATCCTAAAAAAGGTGAAATAGCTGTAGGAAGTGATGCAGATATAGTGATTTTAAATACAGATAAAGAAGAAATAATCAGTTATAAGAATCAAAAACAAAATGTAGATTATACTCCATATGAAGGAGTTAAAGTCAGATGTAAAGTTGAAGATGTTTTTTTAAGAGGAAAGCATGTAGTACAAAGTTGTAATATCATGGAGCAACCAGCAGGTCAATATATTAAAAGAAAAATTACTAAATAATGCAGGGGGAAATAAGAATGATGGATATACTTATTAAGAATGCCATAATAGTAACTGTAAACAAAGAGAGAGAAGTTATTTTTGATGGGGCATTAGTAGTAAAAGATAACAAGATTGCAGATATTGGGAATTCTAAAGAAATAGAAAGTAAGTACACTGATGTTAAAAAGGTAATAAATGCTAAGGGCAAAGTCCTATTCCCAGGTTTTATAAATACACATAATCATTTATTCCAAACTTTATTAAAAGGATTAGGAGATGATATGGTACTTAAAGATTGGCTAGAAACTATGACATTTCCAGCAGCCAATTATTTAGAGCCAAAGGACACTTATGATGCTGCAATGCTTGGCTGTGTGGAAGGTCTTAGAAGTGGTATAACAACAATGGTTGACTATATGTACCCTCACAGTAAACAAGGTCTTTGTGATGGAATAATAGATGCTTATAAAGAATTAGGAATAAGAGGAATACTTGGAAGAGGTTGTATGAACACAGGTGCTCAATTTGGAGTTCATCCTGGAATAATGCAAGATGTAGAAACGGTTGAAAAAGATGTAAGAAGATTGTTTGAAAAACACCACAATACAGAGAATGGAAGAATCAAAATAGGAGTAGCTCCAGCAGCAATATGGTCAAATTCTCAAGAAATGCTTGAGATGCTTTGGAGAGTAGTAAAAGAATATGATGATGCTTTATTTACAGTACATATATCAGAAACTCCTTTTGATAGAGAAGCAGCAAAAGAATTGCATGGGCAATATGACATAGATGTTTTAAAGAAATTGGGAATACTTGGACCAAATGTACTTATGGTACATTGTGTATATTTAACTGAAGAGGATATGGAACTTACTAAAAAATATGACATGAAGGTGTCTCATAACACAGCAAGTAATATGTATTTATCTTCAGGAGTTGCACCAGTACCAGAAATGCTTAAAAAAGGAATAACAGTTAGTTTAGGCGTAGATGGAGCTGCTAGCAATAACTCTCAAGATATGCTTGAACTTATGAAATTAACAGCACTTCAACATAAAGTTAATAAATGTGACCCATTAGCAATGTCAGCAGAAAAAGTTCTTGAACTAGCGACTATAGATGGAGCAAGAGCTATTGGAATGGAAGATGAGATAGGTTCACTAGAAATTGGTAAAAAAGCAGATTTACTAATATTTAATCCAATGCTTTCACCAAAAGCAATACCTATGCATAATCCAGTGTCTACATTAGTATATTCTTCTAGCATGAAAAATATAGAGAGTGTTATAGTGGATGGAAATATAATAATGGAAGATTCAAAAATATTAACAACTGATGAAGAAAAAGTATTAAAAGATGCTCAAGATACAGCTGAGAGACTTTGTGTAAGAGGGACTATAAAGAATAGAATGGAAGGCCATAAGTGGAATAGTCTTTATTAATAAATACAATATTATTCTTAAATAAATTAAATATAGTATAGACTTTGGCTTAAAAATATGAGTTTTGAGGTGATTTATTTGATTATCAAATGTACCATAAATAATAAAGAAAAAGAATTGAATGTAAGACCAGATGATTTTTTAGCAGATACATTAAGGGAAAATGGATATGTAAGTGTTAAAAAAGGTTGTGATACTGGCTCATGTGGTCTATGTACAGTAATGGTAAATAACAAAGCTGTGCTGTCTTGTAATTATCTTACTGCTAGAGTAGAGGGACAACACATTACAACACTTGAAGGCGTAGTAGATGAAGCTAAGAAATTTGGGGATTTTCTTGCGGATGAAGGCGCTGACCAATGTGGATTTTGTGCTCCTGGATTTATAATGATGGTTTTAGCAATGAAAAGAGAACTTCAAAATCCAACAGAAGAAGAAGTTATAGATTATGTAAATGGAAATCTTTGTAGATGTACAGGATATAAAGGTCAACTAAGAGCAATACATAAATATTTGAACACTTAAATTTTTTTAAGTGAAAATTAAATTGATATGGGGAGAGAATATGATAACTATAAAGGAATATGTAGTTCCAAAAAGTTTAGATGAAGCTTATGAACTGCTAATATCAAGAAAAAACAACATAATACTTGGAGGCTGCGGATTTTTAAAACTAGGTAGCAAAAATATTGGTTCAGCAATAGATTTAAAAGACCTAGGTTTAGATTATATAAATGAAACTGAGAATAGTATATTAATTGGAGCAGATACAAGTTTAAGAACTTTAGAATTAAATAAGGTTATTAAAAATTACTGTAGTGGAGTAATTTCAAACGCTGTTTCTAATATAGTAGGAGTTCAATTTAGAAGTGGAGCTAGAGTGGGAGCTAGCGTATTTGCTAAGTATGGATTTTCAGATTTAATACCTTCATTACTAGTAGTAGATGCAAAGGTTAAGTTATATAAAAAAGGGGTTATGAATTTAGCTGATTTTTTAGAAAGTGAGCTTGAAAAAGATATATTAATGGAAATTATATTACCTAAAAAAGATGCTATAGGTGTATTTGATTCAATAAGAAAATGTACAGGTGATTTTGCGGTATTAAATGGGGCAATGTTAAAAGAAGGAAATTCTTATAAAATTGCAATAGGAGCTAGACCAAGAAGAGCAAAGATTGCATACAAAGCAAGTGAAGTGCTAAGCTTAGAAAATGATGCAAACAAAGCTGGAGAGGTATCAAGTGAAGAACTTTCATTTGGAAGTAACATAAGAGGAAGTAAAGAGTATAGAAAAGATATGGCAAAAGCATTAGTTGTTAGAATGTATAATAGTATTGGGGGTGAGTTTAATGGTAAATAAAGAAGTAAGAAAAATAGATAGTGAAGCCATTGTTACTGGTAAACCAATATATACTGAAGATTTAATTTTTCATAGGGATGTTTTGACTATTAAACTTCTTAGAAGCCCACATGCTTTTGCAAAAATAAAAAATATTGATATAAAAAATGCATTAAAAGTAAAAGGTGTAGTAGATATATTTACTTACAAGGATGTACCAAATTATAGATATTCAATGGTTGGAGAATCATATCCAGAAGCATCACCTCATGACCAATTAATACTTGAAGATATAGTGAGATATGTAGGAGATGAAGTTGCTATAATAGCGGCTGAAGATGAAAGAGCAGCTATTAAAGCAATGAAACTTATAAAAGTTGAATATGAAGTAATGACACCAATATTAGATGCAAGAGAATCAGAAGGTAATAAAATTTTAATACATGAAGAAGATGATTTGTTTTGTCCGTTTGATTTTGGATTAGATGCTACAAAAAATATAGTATCAAGAGAAAAAATGGGTAAAGGTGATGTAGAAAAAGAGTTTAAAGAGTGTGATGTGATAGTAGAAGAATCTTATATGACTCAATCACAAGCACATTGTATGATGGAAACTCATAGAGCTTACACATATATAGATACTAATGGTAGACTAGTAGTAACTTCTGCAAATCAATCAGCTTATCATATGAGAAGACAGGTTTCAAGAGCATTGGGAATACCTCTTTCAAAGGTGAGAGTAATAAAGCCAAGGATAGGTGGAGGTTTTGGTGGAAAAAATATAGCTGTAACAGAGATATATGCGTCATTTGTAACTTGGATGACGAAAAGACCAGCAAAACTTATATATACTAGAGAAGAAACTTTTGCAATGACTAATACTAGACATCAGATGTTTTTTGACATAAAAGTTGGAGCAGATAAAGAAGGAAATATAAAAGCTATAGATATGAAAGCATTAAACAATACAGGTGCTTATGGTGACAATGGACCTTCAGTTTGTTCCGAGTCAGGGCATAATGTGCTTCCAACCTATAATAATGTACCTGCAATAAAGTTTGATGGAAGGACTGTATATACTAACTTAGTTCCAGGGGGAGCATTGAGAGGGTACGGAGCAACTCAAGGTACATTTGCACTTGATTGTGCAATAGACGAATTAGCACATAAACTTAATATGGACCCAACAGAAATAAAATTAAAAAACATTATAAAAAAGCAAACTGAAGGCGGAATAATGAATTTTCCAATAAGAAGTTGTGCACTTGATGAATGTATAATTAGAGGCAAAAAGCTAATTGGATGGGATGAAAAATATCCTGTTATAGATATTGGGAATAATAAAGTAAGAGCTGTTGGAATGTCAGTTGGAACTCATGGTTCTGGTATAGCTAACATAGATATGGCAATAGTAAATATGAGAATGGATGAGGATGGAACTTATAAGTTATTTTCTGGGTCTTCAGATTTAGGAACTGGTTCTGATACAATACTTGCACAAATTGCTGCCAAGACACTAAATACATCTATTGATAGAATTTCTGTTTATACAGGAGATACAGATATGTGTCCATATGATACTGGAGCATATGCTTCTTGTACTACTTATGTAACTGGAAATGCTACAATAAAGTCAGCTGAAAGTTTAAAACAAAAGATATTAAAAGTAGCACAGAAGAAATTAGACCTACCAATCGATGATTTAATGCTATATGAAGACAGAGTTTGTTATAGTGAGGATGTAGAAAAGTTTGTTTTATTAAGTGAATTAGGAAGAGAATCTGTTGGTGGTGGAAATCAAGATGTCTTATACTCATCTGAATCTTATGGGATAAAAGAGAGTGCAAAACCATTTTTAGCAGGTTTTGCAGAGATTGAACTAGATAAAACAACAGGTGAGTTTAAGGTGATAAACTATGCTTGTTCAACTGATTGTGGTACAGTTATGAATCCTGCACTTGCAAGAATACAAGTTGAAGGAGGAGTAACTCAAGGTATAGGGCTTGCAATGTATGAAGATCCTAGACATGGTTCTGATGGTAAACTTCAGACTTCTAATTTGTTACAGTATAAAGTTCCAACAAAAAAGGATATAGGAAATATATTAGTAGATTTTGTAGATAATTATGACCCAACAGGACCATATGGAGCAAAATCTTTAGGAGAGATAGTTATTCATACGCCAGCACCAGCAATAGCAAATGCAATTTTTAATGCAGTAGGTGTGAATATAAGAGAACTTCCTATAACTTCTGAAAAGGTTTATATGGCTATGAAAAAACTAAATCAGGGAGGTAAATAAATGGTTGCTATAAAAAGTAAATACTTAATATCTTCTGCTGATGAAATATATACAAATTATGCTGTTGTAATAGAAAATGACATTATAAAAGATATATTGCCAAATGAAGAAGTTGAATTAAAATATAAAGATATTTCAGAGATAATAAATAAATCAGATGCCATAGTAATGCCAGGCTTTATCAATGGGCATATGCATCAATATGGAGTGCTTTCTAGAGGAATACCAGCAAATGTACATTTTACTGATTTCGAAGGATTTTTAAATGACTATTGGTGGCCGTTTATAGAAAATAGAATAGGACTAAAGGAAGTAAAAGCCACAACTAAAGCATCTGCAATAGAACTTATAGAATCTGGTGTAGTAGCATTTTGTGACACATTAGAAGCTCCAAATACAGAAAAAGGAACTTTAATTGAGCAAGGGGAGATACTAGAAGAAATAGGAATGAAAGCAGTTTTATCTCTAGAAAGTTGTGAAAGAATAAGTTATGAAAATGGGTTAAGATGTTTAGATGAAAATTCTAATTTAATAAAATGGAGTAGAGAAAACAGTAAATTAATAAATGGAATAATGTGTACACATACTAGTTTCACATGTTCAGATAAATTTATCAAAAAAGCTAAAGAAGATGCAAGAAAATTAGAGGCACCAATGCAATTTCATTTATGTGAGAGTATATATGAACCAAACTACTCTAAAAAACACTTTAATAAAAAAGCAGTTGATTACTACAATGATTTAGATATATTAGATGAGACTGTATTAGCGTCTCAATGTGTAAAAGTAGATGATGAAGAGATAGACATATTAAAGGAGAAAGGTGTAAAGGTAGTTCACATGCCTCTTAGTAATTGTGAAGTAGGTGGCGGTTTTTCTCCAGTTCCACGAATGATTAAAAAAGGCATAAAAGTAGCATTAGGCACAGATGGATATATAAATGATTTTTTTGAAGTTATGAGAGGTGCATTTTTAATGCATAAATCAGTTGAAGAAGATGCATCTGTAATGCCCGCAAGTTTAGTATTTAAGATGGCAACAGAACATGGTGCTTATGCATTGGGACTTCAAAAATCAGGAAAAATAACAGTTGGTAATAAAGCAGATATAATAGTTATGGAAGATGAATTTAAAACTCCTGTAACACTTGATAATATATTTGACCAGATAGTAGTGCAAGGTAAAAAAGAATTTATATCAAATGTATACATAGATGGTAAACATATTTTAAAAGAAAAACAATTGGTTAACTTAGATAAAAAAGCTATTGTTAAAGAAATGAAAGATGTTGCCTGTGAATTCTGGAAGTTTTAATAAATGTAAATAAATATGAAAAGGGGAAGTAAATAATGTATAATTTTTTAGGGAAAGAATTAAAATCACCTTTTATAATAGGTTCAGGTCCGTTGACATATAGTGCAGCTGGATGTAAGATACTAAGTGATGCAGGAGCAGGAGCAGTTGTTACTAAGACAATAAGAAAAGAAAGAGCTATAAATCCAGCACCTCATATGGTGAGAAATACAGCTAATGCTCTTTTAAATAATGAGAAATGGACAGATTTTGAACCAGAGCAATGGATAGATTTTGAAATACCACAAATGAAAAAAGATGGAACTGTATGTATAGCTTCAGTAGGTCATACAATAGAAGAAAGTAGTGAACTAGTAGAAAAGATTGCAAATGCAGGAGCTGATTTTATAGAGCTGGTATCTTATGACTATAGAGATTTAATACCAATGCTTAAGGATGCGAAAGAAAGAGTGAATATACCAGTAATAGTTAAACTTCCTCCTATGATAGATGAAATAGGGGCTTTTGCTAAAAAATTAGAAGAAGCAGGAGCAGATGCAATAACTGCTTGTGATTCTGTAGGACCAGCACTTAGAATAGATATAGAAACTGGCCAACCTTTATTAGGTGGAAATGGAATTGGATATTTAAGTGGAGAAACTATTAAACCAATAACTCTACAAAGAATATATGAAATAAAAAAAGAGGTAAATATACCTATAATTGGATTAGGTGGATGTGTAAGTGGAGATGATGCTTTAGAGATGATTATGGCAGGTGCTGACTTCGTTGGTATATGTTCAGTAGTAATATTAAAAGGAGCTCAAGTAATAGCTAAAACACACAATGACCTAAATTCTAATCTTGACAGACTAGGATATAAAACTATAGAAAATGCTTGTGGGGTAGTACATAAGCATATGGGAGAGGTAAATGAAAGACTTAGTTTTGAATTTACTTATGATGAAGAAAAGTGTACTAAATGTAAGATGTGCGAGAGAGTGTGTGCATATCAAGCTAGAAAATTAAATGACAAGATGGAATTAAATGAAGGTGAATGTAGATATTGTGGTCTTTGTATATCAGTATGTAAACCAAAGGCACTTGGAAGAAAGATTTCATGTCCAGAATTAAATGCATAAGATGTTTTATAAAAAATATAACTTCAAAAGATAAAAATTTATATACAGATAAAGGATACCATATTAAAATGGTATCCTTTTGTTTGTAATTATTATTTTTAGATTTATATCTATATTAATTATTTTTTGTAGTAATTATACATAATAATTTTAATAATTAAATTTATAACAACTATTTTAGAGATATATGTTAACATTGTATAGCATTTGTATAAGATGTTATAATAATTAATAGGGATGGTGATGTAAGTGGAAGATAAAATTTTAGAATTATTACATATTATAAATAAAGATGTGGTTAGCATGAAAAATGACATGTCAGAAGTAAAACAAGAAATAAGTGTAATGAAAGAAGAAATAAGCGAAGTGAAACAAGAAATATGCATAATAAAAAATGACATGTCAGAAGTAAGACAAGAAGTAAGTGTGATGAAAAAAGAAATGAATGAAGTAAAACAAGAAGTAAGTGTAATGAAGAAGGAAATGAGTGAAGTAAAGCAAGAAGTAAGTGTAATGAAGAAGGAAATGAGTGAAGTAAAGCAAGAAGTAAGTGTAATGAAAAAAGAAATGAATGAAGTAAAACAAGAAGTAAGTGTAATGAAAGAAGAAATGAATGAAGTAAAACAAGAAGTAAGTATAATGAAGAAAGAAATGAGCGAAGTAAAACAAAAAATAAGTGTAATGAAAGAAGAAATGAATGAAGTAAAACAAGAAGTAAGTATGATGAAGAAAGAAATAAATGTAGTGAAAGAGAATTTACATGAAGTTAAATTAGAAATGAACTCTATGCAAAATCAAATAAGTAGTGCAAGTAAAGATATAAGTGAAATTAAAGCAGAAAGTATTGTAGTTAATGAAAAACTATATGAAATAGATGTTAAAGTAGATGCCTTAGAATCTGAAGGAAAATCAATTAAAGAACAACAAATTGAACAAAATAGTATTTTAGGAAGTTTATTACATAACTCTGAAATAAATAAAGCTACTCATGATAATATGGAACATAGTATAGCACATATAAAAGGTGATACAAACTCCATAAAAGAAGATGTTTCAGAAATAAGAAGAGATTTAAATTTAGTAGAATTAGCTACAAGCAAAAATTGGAGCGATATTGTAAAATTAAAATCAGCTAGATAATCTTTTAATTACATTAACTTATCATCCATAAAAGTATAAACTTTCATATAAAAATAGATGCTTATAATAGTCTTACTATTTATTATAAATTTTAGAAATTAAAATAAAAATTTGAGAAAAGATCATTTGAAAAATACTTTTGGTCTTTTTTTTTATGTAATTATAAAAATATCATAAAAATAAAATTTAAAATTTGCTTAATAAAAAATTACAGAACAGTTGGAATAAGTAAATTTTTATCAAGGAAAGTATAAAAAAATTATTCTATGCAAATGTATGCAAATATTGGCATTAAAATTGCTGTATAGAAATAATAAATAGTAATGTACATAAAGATTGTATTATACAATAGTATTACTATTTTTAATTATAGATATTGGTTTATATCTATATGCTAGATAGAAACTTGTATGTTTTATGTTGCAGATACAAATATAGTAAAGGAGAGTACATGGGTACAACTGAGATACATAGCTTATTAAGTTTTTCTGTCTTATGATAATTATATTATAAAATATTCATAAATATTTTGATTTTCAATTTGAAAATTATTTTATGCTTAAATTAATTATTATGTAATTAATTTAATAACAAAAACAGTGAAAGAGTAAATAATATTATTTACAGGGGGTAATAAAAAAGTATATTAAATAAGTTGTACTTTTAGCCCCGTACATAAAGAAATTTATGTAGGACACAACTTTAAAACCAGTAAATCCTAAAGCCTTGCAACTACAATAAAAGATAGAAAGAAACTTTTATGAATGTGGTGAAAACCAGAAATAATAGCAAGGATGGTATATGGTGAGAGCCTAAGTACTTTACAATGGACATTTGGTCGCCAAGCCTAGAAATAGGAAGGTCAAACGACTATCTCGAAAGAGAGTACACTATAAGCTATTGATAGTGGAAACGGGTTGCTCTTAACAGGTAATGCTGAAGATGAAGAAATAGTCTACGCTCATATGAAAGTATGAGGTCACTTAAGATTAAAGTGGCATCTATAAAGTAGCGTTTATAGGTAAATGTTTAAAACTTACAAGATATAAATACTTATGAAAACTTATAACTTATAATGATTAAGATTGAAAGATTTAGATTGGATTAGAATTGTTGTAAAAAATTTTAAAGTCCATAGCTACAATACTCTTATATTTGTAAAGCACTATAGAACATATACAAAATAATAGAATAAATTTAATTGTTAATAATTAAATTTGTTGTACGTGATTTTTAAGTATAAAAACTTAAATGTATTACTGAGTATAGTAAGATTTATAAAAGTCATTTAATTTAATATATTAAATTTTTAAGTATTTATATAATTCAATAAGTTTTATGTAACGGGAGTTTTTATTATGAAAGCAAAAAGTACATCAAAATTTGAATTAGACGGAATACCACCACTAAAGGAAGCAATACCTTTGGGGTTACAACACTTAATGGCAATGGTAATAGGTAGCTGTTTACCAGCGATACTAGTTGCAAATGCGGCTGGACTTAATCATAAAATGTCTACACTATTAATTCAAGCTGCTTTAATTTTTGCAGGATTATCAACTTTGTTACAATTATATCCAATACCACTATTTAAAGGTTTTAAATTGGGAGGAGGAATACCAGTTATAATGGGAGCTACAGCAATGTTTATAGGAGCTGGAGTTTCTGTTGCAGGCAAGTATGGATTACCTGTCTTATTTGGCTCTCAAATAGTCGCTGGTATAGTGATAATCATAATTGGTTTTGGTCTTAAAAAAATAAGGTTTATATTTACCCCAGTCGTATCTGGTACTATAGTTGCATGTATGGGTCTTGGACTTTTTCCAATAGCTATAAAAAACTTAGCTGGAGGTATGGGTAATGAGACATTTGGACAACCAATTAATTTTATAGTTGGAATAGCTGTATCACTTATGATATTAGGATTAAATAAATATGGAAAAGGATTGTTTAAAGATGCATCAATATTAGTTAGCATAGTTTTTGGATATATTTTATCACTAATTTTGGGAATAGTAAATTTTTCTTCAATTCAAGAGTTTACTTTGGTTGCACTTCCAAAACCACTTGCTTTTGGATTGGATATAAAGCTTGAGGTTGTAGTAATGTTTTCAATAATATATTTGGTTGAAATAGCTGATATTATGGGAGCATGTACACTTTCTACAGTAGGAGGACTTAATAGACAAGTTACAGATGAAGAACTTTCTTCTGCTGTTTTAGGAAATGGAGTATTATCTACAATAGGAGCATTATTTTCTGCTACTCCAATGGGAATGTTTGGTCAGAATTCTGCAATCGTTTCTAATACAAAAATTATAAGTAAATTTGTACTAGCTATTGGAGGCATTGGATTATTTCTGGCGGGAGTATCACCTTTATTAGCTAATTTAATCAGAACAATACCTCCTTGTGTGGTTGGAGGAGCAACACTCGTAATATTTTCAACTCTTACAACATCTGGATTAAGACTTGTTAGTATGGATGGTTTTAATCAAGAAAATAGTATGATATTAGGTCTTTCTATGGCAACTGGGATAGGATTTATGGTAGTTCCTCAGGTTCTTGAAAAATCTCCAAAATTTATAGAAACACTACTTGCAGATTCAAGTGTAGTTTCAGGAGCTATGGTTGCTATAATAGTTCAAGGTTTATATATGATAAAATTTTCAAAAGGTAAGGACAATAAAAATAAAAAGGAAAATATATAGAGTAAAAAACTAATAGAATTAAATTAAGTTTACTATATATTTATAAAAATAAAGCAAAGTACTTAGTAGGTTTCAAGTTTTAATAAATATAATATAAGGGGGATAAGATGGTTACTATAAAAGAATATTCTGTTCCACAAAGCCTAGAAGAAGCATATAAAATTTTGATTTCTAAAAAAAATAATGTTATTTTAGGTGGTTGCGGATTTATAAAATTAAGCAATAAAAACATAGGAACAGCCATAGATTTAAAGGATGTAAATCTAGACTATATAAAAGAGGATGAAAAAAATATACTAATAGGAGCAGATACATCTTTGAGAAGTTTAGAAATAAACAAAACTATTAAAAATTATTGTAGTGGAATAGTCTCAAGTGCTGTTTCTAATATAGTTGGTGTTCAATTTAGACAAGGTGCAAGAATTGGAGCTAGTGTATTTTCAAAGTATGGTTTTTCTGACTTGATTACAGCACTTTTAGTTGTTGGTGCGAAGGTAAGGTTATACAATAGTGGAATATTAGAGTTAAATGAGTTTTTGGATAGTGAATTAAATAAAGATATATTAATTGAGGTAATACTTCCTAAGAAAGATGCAGTAGCTGTATTTGATTCAATAAGAAAGTGTACAGGAGATTTTGCTATATTAAATTCAGCTATGTTAAAAGAAAATGATACTTATAAAATAGCAATTGGAGCAAGGCCTCAAAGAGCTAAATTAGCACTTGAAGCAAGTCAAATATTGAGCAAAAAAAAGGATATAGATAAAGCATCTATTATTGTAGGTAAAGAATTAATTTATGGAAGTAATATGAGGGCAAGTAAAGAATATAGAATAGATATGGCAAGTGCACTGCTTAAGAGGATGTATAGTGCTATTGAGGGAGGTAATAAATAATGATTAATAAGGGGATAAGAAAGATAGATAGTACAGCAATTGTGACAGGAAAGCCACTATATACTGAAGACCTTATTATGCATAAAGATGTTTTGACTCTTAAACTTCTTAGAAGTCCACATGCACATGCCAAAATAAAGAATATAGACACGTCAAAAGCTGAAAAAATTCCAGGAGTTGTAGGAATTTATACCTATAAAGATGTACCACAAGTTAGATATTGTGTTCCAGGTCAAACAGAACCAGAAGCATCTCCTTATGATAGAGTTTTACTTGAGGATACAGTTAGATTTGTTGGAGATGAGGTAGCATTAGTAGCAGCAGAAGATGAAAAAACTGCACTTAAAGCTTTAAAAATGATAAAAGTAGAGTATGAGATTTTAAAGCCTGTATTTAATGCAAAAGAAGCAGAAGGAAATGAAGTTATTATACATCCAGAACAAGATATAGTAGAACCGTATCCTTTTGGATTAGATGCAAAAAATAATATAGTATCAAAAGAGTTTTTCGAGTTTGGTGATGTTGAGGCTAAGCTTAAAGAAAGTGAATTTGTGGTAGAAGCATCATATAAGACTCAAAGTCAATCACATTGTATGATGGAAACTCATAGGTCATATGCATATAAAGATATAAATGATAGGATTGTTGTTGTGTCATCATTACAATCACCACACAATGTAAAGAGAATACTTAGAAAAGTATTGGGGATTCCTTCTTCTAAAATAAGGGTGATAAAGCCTAGAATAGGTGGTGGATTTGGAGGAAAGAATATAGCAGCAACCGATATATTTACTGCATTTGTGACTATGAAAACTGGAAGACCAGCAAAATTTGTCTTTACAAGAAGTGAAACCTTTGTAGGTTCTAATAGTAGGCATGAAATGTTTTTTGATGTTAGAGTAGGTGCAGACAAAGAAGGAAATTTAAAGGCGATAGAATTAAAGTCACTAAATAATACAGGTGCCTATGGTGGTAATGGAGTTTCTGTTTCTTCAGAATCAGGTCATAATACATTACCAATATATAATGATATTGATGCTGTTAGATTTGATGCTAGAACAGTATATACTAATAGATTACCAGCAGGTGCACTTAGAGGTTATGGAGCTACACAAGGCATATTTGCAATAGATAGTGCTATTGATGAATTAGCCAATAAGATTGGTATAGATCCTCTTGAATTTAGAGTTAAAAACATAATAGATAGGTACACTAATGGAAAAGCAGCAGAAGAAGAAATTCTAAGCTGTGAATTAAAACAGTGTATAGAAAAAGGGAAAAAATTAATTAATTGGGATGATAAATACCCATGTAAAGATATAGGTAATAACAAGGTAAGAGCAGTAGGAATGGCAGTGGCAAATCATGGTTCTGGTATACCACGTGTAGATATGGCAACAGTGACTATACGAATGGACGAAGATGGGACATATAAGTTATTATCTGGTCTTGCTGATTTAGGTCAAGGTGCTGATACAATTCAAGCACAAATTGCTGCAGAGACTTTAAATACGACTGTAGATAGAATATCTGTTTATACAGGTGATTCAGACCTATGTCCATATGATACAGGTGCGTTTGCTTCTTGTACTACAACAGTTACAGGAAATGCAACAATAAAAACAGCAAATAAATTAAAAGAAATAATACTTTCAGTAGCAGAATCAAAACTAGAGTCTAAAAAAGAGGATTTAGAGTTAAGTAAAGATAGAGTTTTTGTTAAGAATGATGAGAGTAAATTTGTGTTATTAGAGGAATTAGGAAGAGAGTCAGTTGGAGGTATAGGGTTTTCAAGTGACGATGTACCAGTTGTTTTAGAAGCAACAGAATCATTTGGTATGTTAAAAAGAATAAAACCATTTATAGCAGGATTTGCTGAAATAGAACTAGATAAAAATACAGGAGAATATAAGGTAATAAATTTTGCATGTGTACCTGACTGTGGTACGGTTATAAATCCAACATTAGCGAGAATACAAGTAGAAGGTGGAGTAATGATGGGGATAGGGTTTGCAATGTATGAAGACCCTAAATTTGATAAAGATGGAAAGTTATTGACAGACAGTTTCTTGCAGTATAAGGTTCCTACAAAAAAAGAAGTAGGAAATATATTAGTAGATTTTGCTGATAATTTTGACCCAGGAGGGCCTTATGGAGCTAAATCTTTAGGAGAAATAGTTATACATACGCCAGCACCAGCAATTGCAAATGCAATTTTTAATGCTACTGGAGTTCGTATAAGAGAGCTTCCTATAACTTTTGAAAAAGTGTACATGGGGATGAAAAACAACAACAAATAAATTTAATAAATGATATACTATAAAAGTATAAATTTAAGTTATTTTGCAAAATAAAGTAATTTAATAGACATTATATATGGTGCTTTATAAAAATACCATATATAATGTCTAATAGAGTAGGAGTTAAAGGAGGTGAGTTTATGCCAAATAGAACAAAAAACATACATTATGGGACTCAGAGACAACAATTAAAAAATTTAACTAAGAAAGAATATCAGGCTTTGCGAGAGATGTGCTTTTTAGCAAAGAACTTGTATAATGTTGGTACATATAATGTCAGACAACACTACTTTAATCAAGGGGAGCATCTTAATTATGAAGCCAATTATCACGTATGTAAAGAAAATGAAAACTATAAACTACTCAATAGTAATGTAGCACAACAAATACTAAAAGAAGTTGATAGTTCATTTAGGTCATTTTTTGGTTTAATTAAATTAGCTAAAGAAGGCAAGTATGATTTTAGAGGAATAAAATCACCTAAGTATTTAGATAAAGAAGGATTTTTTAGTATAATAATAGGACAAATAAGAATTAAAGAGGATGGAATTTTAAATGTGCCTATGTCTCCCGTATTTAAAAAAATGTATGGAAAGGTGAGTATAAAAGTTCCAAATAATATATTAGACAAAAAAGTTAAGGAAATAAGAATAATACCTAAACATAAGGCTAGGTTCTTTGAAATTCAGTATTGTTATGAAATACCGAAATCAGAGGAAGTTTCAAATAAAAAAAATGCACTGGCAATAGATTTAGGTTTAGAAAACTTATGTACTTGTACTACCAACTTAGGTGATAGTTTTATTATAGATGGAAGAAGGCTTAAGTCTGTGAACCAATGGGCAAATAAGCAAAATGATAAAATAGAGGCTTTAAAATTAAAAAAGAATATAAGTTTAATTACAAGAAAACAATTTAAAGTATGGAATAAAAGAAATAATCAGGTTAAAGACTATGTAAATAAAACTTGCTTTTACATAATTGACTACTGTGTAAAAAATAATATTGGCAATTTGATTGTAGGATATAATGCTAAGTTAGAAAAAAGTGATAATATGGAAAAGAAAATATATAGAAATTTTATAAGAATTCCTTTTGGAGAGATAAAAGGAAAACTAGAGTATCTATGTAAAATAAAAAATATTAATTTCATTAGACAAGAAGAAAGTTATACTAGTAAATCAGATTTTTTTGCCAATGATTACCTTCCTGATATTAATTTGGATGATGTACAGAAACACAAATTTAAGGGAGAAAGAATAACACGTGGTCAATATAAATCTAGTGTGGGTATGATTATAAATGCGGATGTAAATGCAAGTCTTAATATATTAAAAAAATCACAAATAGTTGATTTATCTTACTTGCAGAATAATCCTCAGATGTTAAAGCAACCACAAAGAATAAGAATATCTTAATAATAATTAAAAGATAAACTGATAGCGTATAAGCTTACAGCTTAGCGGCGAATTGGATCCGCCTTGTTGTTTACAACAGAATCTATTTACTTTTTAGTTTATAGAATTTCAAAAATCACTTTTACTAAAACAGTTAAATTATAAATTTCAAATAAATCAAATTTAGGATATTTAAAAGAAATATTTATGAGAGGTGAAAGTGTGAAATTATCAGATATGATAGGAGCAAATGAAATAATAACTGTAGTTGGAGCAGGAGGAAAAACTTCATTTATAAAATACTTTGCGAATTTTTATAGAGATAAGCTAAAAGTTTTACTTACAACAACTACTAAAATATATTTACCTGATGAAAAAGACTATGACAATATATTTATGACAATAGATGGAACTTCTATTCCATCTATTTGTCATGGAGTAACAGTATGTGGAAGCTGTATAAATAATGAAAATAAAATAGTAGGAATCAAGTTATCTGATTTAGAAAAAATGATAGACAAATTTGATTTGGTATTGATAGAAGGTGATGGTTCAAAGAGAAAAAAACTTAAAGGTTGGAATGATGGAGAACCAGTAGTATATTGTAAAACTACAAAAACTATAGGTATATTAGATATAACTTCACTTGGAATGGATATTAATGAAGAAAATATACATAGGTTAGATGAATTTAAAAAAATAACTAATTTAAATATGCGTAGTATAAATGATAATTCTACAGTAAATCTTGATAATTTAAAAAATGTAGTATTAAATCCAAAAGGATTGTTTAAAAATTATCATGGTAAAAAAATATTATTTATTAATAAAGTCGAAAATGAAATGTATGAAAGTTTAGCTATAAATTTAATTAAAATTATTAAAGAGCATGAAAGTGAAATAGACATATTTTATGGAAGTATAAAACAAAATTTTTGTATAAGATATTGAAGTATTAAAATAATTTATGTGATATTATATATATAGATAATATAAATAAAGATACTATAAAATCATAACAATATCAATACATTATAAATGTTAAGGAATGATATATATGATAAATGCAGTAATAATGGCGTCAGGATTTGCCAGAAGAATGGGAGAAAATAAACTTTTACTGGAATATGATGGATGTTCCATAATAGAACATGTACTTAAAGCAGTTAGTAAAATTAATTTTCATCAAGTTGTAGTTGTAAGTCAATATAAAGAAGTTTTAGCATTGTGCAATAAATATGGCTTTAAATATGTAGATAATAAAGATGCAAATATAGGTCAGAGTGAATCCATAAAATTGGGCATTTTAAATAGCTCAAAATGTGATGGATATATGTTTTTTGTGGGAGACCAACCATTTATTGATGATTTATATATAGATAAAATTATAAATACTTTTAAATTAGATAGAGATTTTATAGTAATTCCAAGATGCAAAGATGTATGTGGAAATCCAGTTGTATTTCCATTTAGCAAAAAAAAGGAATTGTTGGCACTTAAAGAAGATGAAAAAGGGAAAACTATTTTAAAAAATTCATCAAAAATAAAATACGTAGAAGTTCCCGAAAAAATGTTATTAGATATTGATACAAAAGTGGATTATGAAAGAATAGGGGGCAAATTATGAAATTAATAAAAACTATAGATGCTGTTGGACAAGTTTTATGTCATGACATTACTCAAATAATACCAGGAGAATTTAAAGGAAGAAAATTTAAAAAGGGACATGTAGTAAAAGAAGAAGACATTCCAGTTTTATTATCTCTTGGTAAAGACAACTTATATGTATGGGAAAAATCAGAGGGAATGATTCATGAAAATGAAGGAGCTTTATTTTTAAAAGAATTAACTGCTGGAGAAAATTTAGATTTCAGTGAAATAAAAGAAGGAAAGATAGATTTTATAGCAGCATGTGATGGGCTTTTAAAAATAGATGTCGATGCACTTTTTGATTTAAATTGTGTTGGCGAAATAATGATGGCAACTCTTCATAATAATTTTGTAGTAAATAAAGGGTTGAAAGTAGCTGGAACAAGAGTCATACCTTTAATTATAGATGAGAAAAAACTAGAAGAGGCAAAAAAAGTAGTTGATAACAGAAAGATAGTCAATGTGATACCTTTTAAACCTAAAAAAGTAGGAATTGTTACCACTGGTAATGAAGTGTTTTACAGTAGAATTGTTGATAAATTTGGACCAGTAATAGAAGAAAAAGTAAAGGGGTTTGGATGTGAAGTTATAGGTCAAACTATATGTCCAGATGATAAGGATATCATAAAAAATGCAATAAAAGAATTTATAAGTCAAGGAGCAGAACTTATCTGTTGTACTGGTGGAATGAGTGTAGACCCAGATGATGTCACACCAACAGCTATAAAAGAGACTGGAGCTGATTTAGTTACATATGGGTCACCAATATTACCAGGAGCAATGTTTTTACTTGCTTACTATGGAGAAGTTCCAATTATGGGTATACCAGGGTGTGCAATGTATCATAAAACTACAGTGTTTGATATAGTTCTATCTAGGATTTTAATAGATGAAAAACTTGACAAATATGATATAGCTAAATATGGTCATGGTGGTCTTTGTATGAACTGTGATGTATGTACTTACCCTGCATGTAATTTTGCTAAAATATAAAACCATAAAAATAGAGTACTTACAAACTTAGGTACTCTTTTTAAGTATTAATTATACAGAAAATATATTTTTACTAATAGCTAAAACAGTTTAAAGATTCAAATAAAGTATTTAGAGTGTGTAAAAGAATTAATAAAGTTGCAATTTGATTTTTTTATAAGTATAATATAATAGATTGTTAATTTTTATGAAACTTACAATCTTTAGTACAATTTTAATAAATATTTCACGAATTTGGTATAAAAAATATGCTGTTTACGTGATAATAAAAATGTTATCAAAATTTTATGATAAAATAAATTATGAACAAAAAGAAAGGAAAATACATTAATGTTACAAGTTACAGGTGTTGGACTTAGATTTGGTGATAAGGAACTATTTAAAGATGTTAACTTAAAATTCACTAAAGGAAATTGCTATGGAATAATAGGAGCTAATGGTGCGGGAAAATCTACTTTTTTAAAAATATTATCAGGAGAAATAGAACCAAATACAGGGAATGTGTCTATAACTGATAAAGAAAGAATGTCAGTTTTAAAACAGGACCACTTCGAATATGAGGAAGAAACTGTTTTAAATGTTGTTATAAGAGGTCATGAAAGACTTTGGAGTATAATGCATGAAAAAGATGCTTTATATATGAAAGAAGATTTTAGCGAAGAAGATGGAATAAAAGCTGCTGAACTTGAAGGTGAGTTTGCAGAACTTGATGGATGGGATGCAGAAACTAACGCTGAAAAAATACTTATGGGTCTTGGTATAACTAAGGATATGCATTACAAACAAATGAAAGAATTAGTTGGTGGAGAGAAGGTTAAAGTGTTATTAGCACAATCACTTTTTGGAAAACCTGAAATACTATTAATGGATGAGCCTACAAACCACTTGGATTTTAAATCAATAAATTGGTTAAATAATTTTATAATGGATTTAGAAGAGTCTATAGTTATAATAGTATCACATGATAGACATTTCTTAAATCAAATATGTACTAATATAGTTGATGTTGACTTTGGTAAAATACAGATGTATGTTGGAAACTACGACTTCTGGTATGAATCAAGTCAATTAGCATTACAACTTGCTAAAGACCAAAACAAAAAGACTGAGGAAAAGATAGCTCAATTAAAGGAATTCATAGCTAGATTTAGTTCTAATGCTTCAAAAGCTAAACAAGCTACATCTAGAAAGAAACAATTAGACAAATTAGAAATTGAAGATATACAACCATCAAGAAGAAGATATCCATATGTAGGATTTACACCTGCTAGGGAAATTGGTAATGAAGTTTTAGAAGTACACAATTTAACTAAAACTATAGATGGAGTTAAAGTACTTGATAATGTTTCATTTAGATTGGATAGAGATGACAAAGTAGTATTTATGGGTGATGAAATAGCTACTACTGCACTTTTAAATATAGTTATGGGAGAACTTGAACCAGATAGTGGAGAATATAAATGGGGAGTAACTACTTCTCAAGATTATCTTCCAAAAAACCATAATAAGTTTTTTGATGGAGTAGAGTATTCTCTAGTTGACTGGCTTAGACAGTTTTCTGAAGAAAAAAGTGAGAGTTTTATAAGAGGATTTTTAGGTAGAATGTTATTCTCTGGAGAAGAAGCTTTAAAAGAAGCTCAAGTTATATCTGGAGGAGAAAAAGTTAGATGTATGCTTAGTAAGCTAATGCTTTCAAATGCAAATGTACTTGTGCTAGATGACCCTACTAACCACTTAGACTTAGAAAGTATAACTTCTGTTAACAAAGGACTTGAAAAATTCCCTGGGGTGCTTTTATTTACTTCTCATGACCATGAGTTTATATCTACTATAGCAAATAGAATTATAGAGATAACTCCAAATGGAATAATGGATAGAAAGATGGATTTTGATGAGTATTTAGAAAGTAAAGAGATACAAGACCAATTAGCTAAAATGTATGGGAAAGATAAATAATTGTTAGTTTAAATATTATTTTTAATAATTATAATTATTAGAATAAAAACCTTTTAATGTTTGAGAATACGCCATAGAAGTATGTAGGTATTTAATCAAGTATTAGGAGGTTTTTTATTTAGTATATATATTGTAGTAAATAGGGTTGTAGAGATAACTCAAACAGAACTACGGATAGAAAGATGTATGGATTTTTATTATAAAAAGTACATGTCTCCAAATCAAAATTGATTGTTTACATTGTGTCAAATTACAATAATGTTTGGAGACATAATAAGAAGAAGTTATATAATATAATTTCATAAGTCTATAGACATTCTCTTTTATGATAATGTATTTTTTGTAAGGTTATAGGCGTTACTTTTTCATCATAAAAATCTTCTGCTTTACTAGTAACAATACCACCTAAGCTACAAATGATTTTAACTGTTGTGTTACGTGCTTCCATAAAAATTTCATCAACATCTTGAGAAAATAAATTAAGTTTATAACGCTAAAACTATTTTGTAATAAATATATTTTAACTCTTCTATTATAAAATTAAATTTGAATATTAATTTAACTTTAATTTTATTAGTAGTAAAAATTAATTTTATAGATGATAAAGGCTAGAGTAGTTATAATTAAAAAATGTAATATTAGTTGGCATTAAATAAGTTCTCAGAAATTTTGTCAGATGCTTCTTTATCCATTTCTTTTAGAACATGGGAATAAACATTTAAGGTTGTATTTATATTTGAATGACCAACTCTTTCTGAGATAACTTTTATAGGTACCTTAGAATTTATAAGTAAAGTAACATGTGAATGTCTTAAATCATGAAATCTAATGTGTGGCAAGTCATTCTTTTCTAAAAATCTTTTGAATTTTTTACTCATAACATCTTCAGCAATAGGTTCACATTTTTTATTGAAAAATAACAAGTCATGACTATTTCTAATAGAAGACTTTAATAAGTTTTTATTTTGTTTTATCTTATATTCCTTTAGTAAAAAGATTAATTCCTTTGGAGCAGATATTTTTCTAATAGAGCTTTCAGTCTTTGGTTCTTTAAGAATTACAGAGCCATTAATTCGAGCTGTTATCTTATTTACAGTTATTGTATTCTCTTCAAAATCAATATTATCCCAAGTCAAACCTAAAACTTCTGAAATTCTAAGACCTAAACCAACTGCTAAATTAATAGGTAATTCCATATATGTATTTTTTGACAATTTCAACAATTTTATCATTTGTTCTTTGTCATAAATTTCATTTTTAAATTTTTTATATCTTGGAGCTTCTATATTATCCATAATATTTTCTTTTACTAATTTGAGTCTATATGCTCTTTTTATTGCAAGTTTCAATATATTTATATGAATCTTAATTGATTGAGGATTCAATTTATGAGATAGTTTATCAATGTAGTTCTGTATATGAATTGGATGTAAATCCTGTATTTTATATTTACCAATAGAGGGATTAATATAATTCTTACAAATACTAACATAATTGTTGTATGTAGCTAATGATATATTTTCACTGTACTTTTTTAAAAAATCTAATAGAAATTCTGAGACAGTGATTTCGTTTGGAATTAAAAAGCCATCTTTATACAGACTTTCCTTTACTTCATTTAACCTTTTGCTCGCATCTCTTTTTTTATCAAAAATACCCATGTTCTTTTGTTTTCTTTTTCCAGTATCTTCATCTGTAAATTCAAGATAAACTACATAATTCTTGTTTCGTTTTCTAATAAATGCATTCATATATAACCCACCAATCAAAATTTTATACATTTATTATAACATATGGATAAACTCAAAAATAGTTTTTGAAATAAATTTATGGCTATTTCAAATATTGATATTTATTGATTATAAAATGAGTATATTATCTTAAATATTAGAATTTTAATTTAATAATCTGTTATACTTATATATATAAATAAAATTTATTATTTACTTTTGGGTTTTTTATGTTTGATTGGTACTGAAAATATAAGTTTTTTATATTAATAAATTTGAATTGTATATTTTGAATAAAACCTTTGACTGGGAAAGTTTATTAATATAGTATTTAATTATGTATAAGTTTGAGAGGAGTGTAAAATCATATGACTATTACTAAAATACCACCAGCGGAATTAAAGGTCATGAAATTTATTTGGGGATCAGATTTTACAGTAACATCAAAAGATGTCATTGAAGCTATGGAAAAACTATATGATTGGAAGCAAACTACAACACTAACACTTTTATCAAGATTAGTAAATAAGAAGTTCTTGGATGCTAAAAAGATAGATAGACATACACATTATACAGTTATTATTGGAGAAGCTGAATATTTACATTTTGAAACAAAAACTTTTCTAGATAATATGCATGGAAGTTCTATTGAAAGCTTTATGAAAGCATTGTTCAAAAAGGGGGTAAATGAGGAGGAATTAAATTCTGTTGAAAAATGGGTAAAAGACATTAAGAAAGATGAATAGTTTGTTTGAGATCAATAGCAAGAATAACTTTAAACATATATTTTTTGTAGTAATTGTATGTTTAAATGTATGAACATTTAAGCATTTAATAGTATATAAAAACTAAGGCTTATTAGTTATTTTTAAGATGAATTTAATTATCATAAAATAAATAGTTTTTACAATAATTAGTAAAATGAATTAAAAGTGAAGTAAACTGTAAAATACATAGATTTATTTATTAAGTATCCCTAGTTTTCTAATGCATTTTAATACTATAAGTCTAATATAAAATCAAATTTATTGATATTTAATTTTATATTAGACTTATAGCTAATCGGAGCTTAGCTAAATATCGATTATTAAAATAGAAAACTAAAATTTTTTTATTATTTATACAAATTGATTATTTTTTAGGTATATTAAAAGTTGTAATTTTATTTTTATATTGATTATTTATAGTATATTAAATGACAATGTATTAGATTGTCTTGTTGTTTAAATGAGTATTTATAAGTATAAAATAAATATTACTAAAATAGATATTAATAGCCATTAAAATAAAAAGAAAAGTTCCTAATTTTTAGGAACTTTTTATTTGTTTAGTATAATGTATGAGTTTTTGCTTCAGCAATAGCTCTTGCTGCACTTTTAGGATTTTCTATATTCTCTTTTTTATAGAAATTAATTACTTCTTCTAAATCTTTATTTTCAATGTCATCTTTTCTATTTTCAAGAATATAATTTATGATTGATTCGTTTATAAAGTTTGATAAATCTGTATTTTCATTATTAGTCATTTTGTATACTTCTTGTAATAAAATTTCATTAACTTCAACTGTAATTTGTTTTGTATTTTTTATCATATTAATCACCTCTTAAAAAAATTATAGCATTTCAAAAAAATAAAATCAATATGTTTTAAAATTATAGAATTTTAATTCTTAAATTCTTAAAAATAGAAAAATTAAATAGAAGTAGTTTTGAGCTATTAAAAAGATTAATAAAAAAAATATTTAGTCATAAAAGCCTTATACTATATGATTCTAAGATGAAGGATTTATAAAGGTTTAGGGTGAATTAAGTATAAGACAACTTCTTAAAGCAAATGAGTATGGCATTTAAATCTAAATGTAGACATATAATATTAAATATGCTAATATATCAAAATAATAAGGGGGGAATTTATGAAGCTTAAAGAAGCATTGATTACATGTGTTGTATGTAGTGTATGTTTAACTCCATTATTGGTAAATGGAGAAACAAAAATAGATGCAGAGCATTGTAAAGAATCTATAGTAAATATAGATACTATAGTAACTTCAGGTAAAAACTTTAATTCTAAATATAATCAAGGTATGGAAGACTATAAAAGCAGTGATGAGTATAAATTGAAAGTGCAAAAAGAGAGACTAGAAAACCAGCTAGGAATCAAAATAAAGGATTTAATTCCTATAACATTTGAAGTGAGTTATTATACCAGCCTTAACCAAGAAAATGGATATGGAGCTATAACTGCTACAGGAGATGATTTAGAAGATGGTTTTGTGGCAAACAATCACTTAAGTTTTGGAACTAAGATTATTGTAGATGGTAAAGTAAAAACCGTTATGGATAGGGGGTCTAGTAAGTATTTTAGTAATTCTAATGCGATAGATGTATTTGTACCCAAATGGAGTAACGAAAGTGAATCAGAGTATTATGACAGGGTTAATAATATGGGAAGGCACTATAAAAAAGGATACATCATTATGGAATAATAGTTCTTCTTCAAGTAATATGTATTGATTGCAATATTTATTACATATATAATAGATATTAAGTTAATTAATACAACAATGTATATTACTGGGAGGGCAATATGGAACAAACTTTTATAAATGGGAAAATAAACTTATTAATGGAAAATTATAAAGCATTAAATGAAGTTAAAGGTTCTTGGCAAATGGGATTAATTCAACATAGTTGTGCACTTGCATTTACGCTTAAGAACAAGAGGATAAGCCCTAGATTAGTAGAAGAGCGAATAGAGCTTATTAAAAAAAATACTGGATTATTCTCTAACTTTAGAGGATATAACATATTTTATATTGCAACACTACTTTCATTTGAATCAAATCCAGAAAGTAGTTTTAAGATGATTTTAGAGATATATAAAAATCTTAAAAATGAAAAGTTTTGGGGAGATACATATTTACCACTTACAGCATCAATAGTCTATGAAAATAGAGATAAAATGGATTATATTACATGTATATCAAAAATGAAAACAGTATACGAATATATGAGGAAAAAACATCCATTTTTAACATCTAGTGATGACTATTGTAATATAGCACTTATTGCAATTCATTCAAAAAATTTAGAAGAAGATTTAGAATACATAGAAAAATGCTATGAATTTCTAAATAAAAATGGTTTTTATAAAGGAAATGACTTACAAGCACTATCTCAAATTCTTTTATTTAGCGAAGATAGAACAATGGGTAAATGCAAAAAAACTATTGAACTTAAAAAAGCATTTAAAGAGAATGATTGTAAGTTAAATTATTATGGGTATCCAATAATAGGAGCAATTTCGTTATTAGATTATAAAGAAAATGAAATAATAGAAAATATAAAAAATGTTTCAAATAGACTTAAAGAAGAAAAAGGTTTTGGGAATTGGTCTTTAGGAAAAAGCAATAGAGTAATGATTAGTTCTGCTGTTGTGGCTTCTATTTATGCAGATTCAATACAAAAAGAAAATAATATAGATTCTATAGCTAATAATATATTTTTAAATATTATTATTGCTATTCAAGTTGCTTGTGTAATGGCAGCTACAAGTGCAGCTATAGCATCTTCTTCATCAAATTAGTGACATTATTTATTAAAATTGGATATAATAAACTTAATAATACAATTTATATGTTTAAAAAAGAATATGATATTACACTTAAATTAATTGTGATATTTAATAAAATAAAGCATATAATTAATATATAGATTTCAGAAAATATATAATACTACATACAATATAGGGAAAGTAGAAAAATACATCTACTTTCCTTTTTAATTATAAATTATGAGTTAGTCTTATAAAAAAATTTATGGAAAATTTATTTAAAGTTTTATATTGTATTTTTTCTTAGATGTACTAAAATAAAACTATAAAGAAAATAAAATTTATAACAAACTAATACATATTGAAAATAAGGGGGAAGTTGAGATGGATCAAAATCTAAATTGGCTTAAAGAAAAAAGAATAGAAAAAACAATAAAATCTCTAGAAAGTAATAACATGAAAGGGTATCTAGTAAATAATAAAGAAGAGCTTCTTAAAAAAATTGAAGAAATAGTAGAAGTAGGTTCTTTAGTAGGTTGTGGTGGCTCTATGACTTTATTTGAGACAGGAGTTATTGACTTTATAAGAGAAAAATATGATTTTCTTGATAGATATGCAAAAGATATTAAACCAGAAGAAATGAAAGAAATATACAGAAAATCATTTTGTGCAGATGCTTATTTTACAAGTACTAATGCAATAACAGAAAATGGAGAGCTCTATAATTTAGATGGAAATGGAAATAGAGTAGCTGCTATGATATATGGACCAGACAAAGTAATAGTTGTAGCAGGTGTAAATAAAATAGTTAAAGATGTAGATGAAGCTATAAAAAGAACTAAAACAATAGCCGCTCCAGCAAATTGCAAGAGACTGAATACAAATACTGGATGTAAGACTACTGGCATATGTATAGATTGTTCAAGTCCAGGAAGAATTTGCTGTAGCTATACACTTATAAAAAGACAATTAGCACCAGAAAGAATACATGTAATTTTCTTAAACGAGGACTTTGGATATTAAAAGAATAAAATAAGTAAGGAGAAATAATGAAAAAAGTAAAACTTATATACAATCCTAATTCAGGTGAAAAAAAAATATTATCAAATTTAGATACTATTATAGAATTATATCAAAAACAAAATTATTTATTGATACCCTATAGATTGAATATTAAAGAGCCTGTAAATAATGCATTTAAAGAAGTAGATAGTTCCTATGACCATATACTAATAGCAGGTGGCGATGGAACTATAGATTTAGTTGTAAATTCAATGAAAGAGTTAGATATAAAGATTCCAATCGGAATTTTACCTACAGGAACTGCAAATGATTTTTCAAATGCTCTTCAAATTCCATTTGATATAAAAGAAGCTATAAAGGAAATCATAAATTCAAAGCCAAAGAAAATAGACATAGGGAAGGTAAATAATAAATACTTTATAAATGTCGCAAGTGCAGGTATGTTTACTGATGTATCACAAAGAATAAGCACAGACTTAAAGAATTCGTTTGGAAGAATTTCTTATTATATAAAGGGAATAGAAGAAGCATTGTATATGAGGAAGTTTAAGATAAAAGTATATTCCAAAGAGATGAATTATGATGGAGATATGTATCTTATGCTGATTTTTAATGGAAAAACAGCAGGAAATATAAATTTAGCATATAAAGCTGAAATAGATGATGGATATTTAGATGTAATTATTTTTAAAGGAATGCCAATTCCAAAATCAATACCAGTTTTGATAAGTGTGCTTAGAGGTGATTACTTAGATCAATATAATGGAAATGAAATATTGTATTTTAAAACTAAAAAAGTAGATATAGAATGTAAAGATTCTCTTATAACAGACATTGATGGGGAAAAAGGTCCAGATTTTCCTCTCAATATAGAATGTATAAAAGATGGAATAGAGGTTATGGGAATCTGTAGTGGAAAAAGTTAATTATTTAAAATAAATGATGAAGACTAAAATAAAAAATTACTTCTAACTAAATTTATTTATAGTAGAAGTAATTTATATCTTAAGTCTTCATTTTTTAGTTATAACAATTATTTAGCAGGTTTAAAAGAACTTTTTAAAGGAACTATTCTATTGAACACAAGTTTTTCCTTAGTTGTATATTTATTATCTATACTAAAGAACCCATTTCTAACAAATTGGAATTTATCAAAAGGTTTAGCATCTTTTACTTGTGTAGGCTCAACAAAACCTTGTAATATTTCTAATGAATTAGGATTTATCTGTTCTAAGAAATGCTTTCCTTCATTTTCAGGTAAATCATCAAGAATCAATGGCTCAAACAATCTAAATTCACATGGTATAGCTGATTTAGCATCAACCCAATGTATTGTAGATTTTACTTTACGACCTGTAAATCCAGAACCACTCTTAGTTTCAGGGTCATAAGTACCATGTATTTCGACTACATTTCCATTTTCATCCTTAATTACATCCGTACATTTTACGAAATAAGCTCCTTTTAAACGAACTTCATTTCCTGGGAAAAATCTGAAATATTTTTTAATAGGTTCTTCCATAAAATCATCTTGTTCTATATATAATTCTCTAGAAAAAGGAACTAATCTTTTACCTTGAGATTCATCTTTAGCATTGTTTTCTATTTCAAGCATTTCAACCTTATCTTCTGGGTAGTTGGTTATAACTAGCTTTAAAGGTCTTAAAACTCCCATAGCAAGTGGAGCCTTTGGCTGTAAGTTTTCTCTTAGGAAATAATCAAGCATTTGACTGTCTACTGTAGAGTTAACTTTCGATACTCCTATTTCACTACAAAAATTACGTAAAGCTTCAGCAGTATATCCCTTACGTCTAATTCCAGATATAGTAGGAACACGAGGGTCATCCCAACCATCAACAATTCCTTCGTCTACAAGTTGTTTTAATTTTCTTTTACTCATAACAGTATTGTTTATGTTAAGTCTAGCAAATTCTATTTGTCTAGGTACATTTTCCATTTCACATTCTCTGACAAACCAATCATAAAGAGGTCTTTGGTCTTCAAACTCCAAAGTACATATAGAGTGAGTTATTCCTTCAATTGCATCTTCAATTGGATGGGCAAAAGCATACATAGGATATATACACCATTTATCTCCTGTATTATGATGTGTTGAATGAGCTATTCTGTATATAATTGGGTCTCTAAGGTTTATATTTGGAGAAGACATATCTATTTTAGCTCTTAATGTTTTTTCTCCATCTTTAAATTCACCATTTTTCATTCTTTCAAATAAATCTAGGTTTTCTTCAATAGTTCTATTTCTATAAGGGCTTTCTTTACCAGGTTCAGTAAGAGTGCCACGATACTCCCTCATTTCATCTTGTGTTAATTCACACACATAAGCTTTACCTTTTTTTATTAGGATTAAAGCTCTTTTGTACATTTCATCAAAGTAGTTAGATGCAAAATTTAATTCATTCCAATCAAATCCTAACCACTTAACATCTTCTTTTATGGATTCTACATATTCAACATCTTCTTTTAATGGATTTGTATCATCAAATCTTAAATTAGCCTTTCCATTAAATTCTTTAGCTAGTCCAAAGTTAAGACATATACTTTTTGCATGACCAATATGTAAATATCCGTTTGGTTCAGGTGGAAAACGAGTTATTATACTGTCATGTTTTCCTGTTTCTAGGTCATTTATAATAATATTTTTTATAAAGTTAGATGAGTTCGTTTCATTTGACATATTTTCATACCTCCTATTTAATTTGCTTATAATACAGAACACTACACTGTATTGCATAATATTAATTTTAATCCAAGATTAGAAAAAAATAAAGGTGTAATTAAGAGTATTATGCAAAATATTAACTTTTATACTAAAAACATGTTTTTTTACAGTTTATTTACAAAAAAGCATATTAGTTGAATTAATCTTTAAAAGACTGTATTATAATATGTATATTGTTAAGAATATTATGTGAAGTTAGTTATCTAAATTTATTTTAAATCTGTTGACAGATTTGTAAAGGAGACGATTATGGGAAGGATTGCAAAGATTATATTAAGCTTAATTGTTATTATTTTAGTGTTAACAGGTATTGTTGTATACACATTAACACCAAAAGAGAGATATGATGTTAGTTCACAAAATAATAAAATCATAGACGAAGAGTATTTATCAAAAGGTTCATATATAAATTCTATGGAAATAGTAAAAAATCCACTTAGAATGGTTGGAAAAGTATCTGTTTCCGAAGAAGAGTTTAGAAATCTAATATATACATTAATGAATAAACATGGAATTAAAGAATTTGAAAATAATTTTGTTGAGATGAAGGATGGAAAAATAAAAGTGGCAGGTCCATATAAGGTCTTTGGTCTAATCAATAGCCAATATGAGCTTGAACTAAAACCCACTTTAAAAAATGAAGATTTGGTTGTAAGTCTTGAAAATGTAAAGATTGGAAAATTTAAAATAAGTGATAAAATGCTAGAAAAAATACTAAGTAATTACAATAAAAAGGTTCCATTTGAGGTTAATGGAAATAAAATTACTTTAGAAAAAAGTTATCTTTATCCAGTAACACTTAAAAATATATCTATAAAAAAAGGAAATGTTGATTTGGATATGGAAGTAGAAATAGATTTAAAATCACAAATAAATGGAGCATTAGGTTATCTAAAGGATTCTGGAAAAGCTCAGTATATACTAAATCATTTGATTAATTTAAAGAAAACATCTGTTGGTTAAAAATATAGAAAATTTATATTTATATTTTTATTATATTTTATATAATATTAAAGCACTTTAAAATCAAAATTTGTAAAATAGCCTTTATTATGTTAGAATATTTTATGACATTAAGTTGTAAGTGTATAATATTATTTAATTACTAGATTGGGGGGAAATGATGAATAAAATTTATATTGTAACAACATATACAGGAACTGTATTATCTTATTTAATAAGAAATATAAGTAAAAAACTGTATACACATGTGTCAATATCATTAAATGAAAATTTAAAGCCAATGTATTCTTTTGGGAGATTAAATCCAAGAAATCCATTTATTGGAGGCTTTGTTGAAGAAAATATAAATCAAGGCTTATATGCTATAAGAAAAAATACTGTATGTAGAGTATATTCATTAGAAGTAGATAATTCACAATATGAAAATCTATTTAAAAATATAAAATTAATTAGTGATTATAGAGAAGATTACTATTATGATATAATGGCATTGATATATTTGTCTATGAATATTCACAGAAAAGTTGAATATAAATACGTATGTTCAAACTTTGTTGCTGATATGTTAGAAAAAAGTGAAATAGATATTTTGAATAAAGAAGCATTTGAAGTAACACCAAATGATTTCTATAATTTAAATGGTTTAACTTTAGAGTATGAAGGTTTATTGTCAGAATATAATTCTAAACAGCATTCTTATGTATCCAAAATGGCAAACATATAAAAAATTTATTTTAAAATTTATCATATAAAAATATTGCTAAATAATTAGGCTGAAGATGGTAGTTTAACTTCGAGAGGATTAAGAATTCGTAAATCTTAGTTAGAACACTTTCTTCAGTTTTTGATTTTCTGTAGTTATTTACATGATTATAATATTTTTTTGAGATATAAATCAAATATAAATAAATAGTGGTACAAAAGTATAAAGATATCTTAATACATAATAAATATGATAAATATTTATTTTTTGTAAATATATGGATATAATAGTAATAATAATATTTTATAGAGAGGAGTATTAAATGAAACGATATCTTAAAACATATGGAGTTTCACTCATAATTGTAGCAATTTATGCATTTATTAAATTACCTGTACTTAGACTGGACTTCACATCTTTATTTTCAGTAGGAATAATATTTTTTGTTGTAGCAGGAATATTAGATATGATGCTAGATAGAAATGAAAGAACATCTAAACTTGCTAAATATAATTTCTCAATAGCAATAGCTTTACTTGTATATGTTGTAGTTGTACCTTTTATAGCCTCTACACCTGTACTTCATGCAAAAGCCTATAAAGACTTATTAGGAAAGGTGACTGAGAGTAAATTTACTGATGATATGAGTCCTGTCAGTGTAAATGACATTCGTCTTGTAGATGAAGACATGGCAATGAAATTAGGTGATAAAAAACTTGGAGAAGTTCCAGCTATAGGTAGTGTATCAAAATTAGGAAAGTTTCATATACAAAATGTAGATGGAGAGTTGTACTGGGTAGCACCTCTTGTGCATAGAGATATAATTAAATGGGTTACATCTTTAAGTGGTACAAGTGGATATGTAAAGGTATCAGCAAGTAATCCTCAAGATGTTCAACTAGTTCAAGAAATAGATGGAAAACCAATAAAGATAGTATATCAACCAGAAGCTTATTTACATCAAGATTTACAAAGACATTTATACATACATGGTATTGTAAATGTTGGTATGACAGATTTTACTCTTGAAATAAATGATGAAGGAAGACCTTATTGGGTTGTAAGTTTATATGAACATAAAATTGGTTACGGAGGAGCAAATGCTACAGGCATAGCTACCGTTGATGCAGAAACTGGAAAAATAAATGTCTATAATGTTAAAAATACACCTAAATGGGTAGATAGAATACAACCACAAAAATTTGTAACAGACCAAATTCAAGACTGGGGTGTTTATGTCAATGGATTTTTAAATTCTGTTATATCAGAAAAGGGAGTACTAGTGCCAACAGAAGGGACATCGCTAGTCTATGGAAATGACAATAGGTCATATTGGTATACAGGTATAACATCGTCTGGTGGAGATGAATCTACAATTGGATTTATGCTTGTTGACTCTAGAACTAAAGAAGCTAAACTGTATAAGCAGCCAGGAGCAACTGAGACAGCTGCGATGAAATCAGCTGAAGGTAATGTTCAAGAAAAGAATTATGAAGCTACATTCCCTGTTATGTACAATATATTAGGTCAGCCAACATATGTATCATCTTTAAAAGATAAAGCTGGTCTTGTAAAGAGAGTAGCCTTTGTATCTGTTGAAGATTATAATGTACTTGGTCTAGGGGAAGATAAAAATGAAGCTTTAAGAAATTATAAAGATTCATTAGAATCTAAAGGCAATGACTTAAAGCTTGATAATGATATGAAAGATGAAGTTATAGAAGGTGTAGTAACTAGAATAAGTCCTGATGTGCGAGGAGGAAATACTAATTACTATGTAACTTTAGATTCTAATAAAGAGATAATATTTAAAGCTACCTCAAAAGTATCTAGCGAATTACCATTGACTCAAGTTGGAGACAAAGTTAAAATATCATATTCAAAAGAAGATTCTGGTGTAATTGAAATGTCAGAATTTGATAACTTAAATATTGCAAATTTTGATGATAAAAAAGCAAAACAAGAGACAGGAACTAATGAAGATACAAATTCACAAGATTCTGAAAGTCAAAGCAATGTGTAACTTAGTAAAAAAACTGTAGATAGTGTTTAGTGCATTAATAGCTAGTTTTTATAGAAATAAATTCTATAAAAACTAGCTATTTTATTTTAATTCTTTGTAAATTTAATGTCATAAATTTAATATAATATTAGTACAACTTTGCAAATAATACTTCAAGGAGAATGTACTATGACGAATATGGAAAAAGAGATATTGCTTTTAATTAGCAGGGTTAGATGTGTTACAGAAGCTCAATTTAGAAAGATTTATGGAGACCAAAAAAGATACAATAAAAAAAATTTCAAAAAAACATTGAGAAAAATGTGTAGTGAGTATACACTAAAAAAATATCCATGTGATGTGGATTATCGTAACTATAAGGACCTCTCATATGTTTACTATTTGAATGGTAGTAAGCTTTTTAAGGGAGATGATTTAATAAAGGCTCTAGTAGGGTCAGAACTAGTTGTTAGAATTAATACTGCAGGTTGTGATGTAAAAAGATTTTATCGAAATGTTAGTGTAGATGATGTTAAATATGATTTATTTATTGAATATACAGATCAATTTGGCAATATAAAGCAGGTTTTAGTAGATGTTGATTTAAATAATGAAATAGATGTTTCTAAATATGAGAATCTCTCTAGAAAAATAGATAAATCTACAATTCCATTTTTTAGAGTACCAAATATTTTGGTGGTTACACCAGATAATTTATCTGAATTAAATGACTTAGAGAAAGAAGATAATGAATATAGTATAAATTTTATAGATTTAGGATTAAATAAACTATTTAATTGTATATAAGATATTTTTAGAAAATAAAGTTTTTGATTTGCCACATTTTGTAAAAAAATTGTTGCAATATTATATAGAATATGATAAAACTATATTAATAAATTAATTAATAATAATGAGCCTAGGGTAGAGGTAGCTATATTCAAGAGTAATCAATAGTAGCTGGTAAGTGTTGATGATTGATGAAAGGGTCTATAGCCGAAGAAAAGTTGTTGACAAACAGATTTTCTGGACTTATGCAGAATATGCATAAGGCTGTCACTTTTAAAGTGGTGAGCTACAAGGTTACTTGGTCTATGAAGTTCACACGTCCAAAGTATACCTTTGGGCGTTTTTATTTATCAAAATTTAGCTTGAGGGGGAAAAAGCATGAGTATAATTGTCCAAAAATATGGAGGAAGTTCAGTTGCAGATACTGACAAAATAAAGTCAATTGCAGAAAATATAATAGAAAGAAGAAAAGAAAATCCACAAATGGTAATAGTTGTATCTGCTATGGGAAAATCAACAGATGAATATATAAACTTGGCAAAAGAATTGAGTAATGAACCTAGTAAAAGAGAGCTAGATGCTTTAATGTCTACTGGAGAAATGATTTCAGCATCTTTATTATCAATAGCATTAAATGCACTTGGTTGTAAAGCCATAAGCTATAATGCTTATCAATTAAATATAAAAACAAGCGGACTTCATGGAAAATCTCAAATTGACGATATAAATGTAAATAGAATAAAGAATAGTTTAGATGAAGGGAATGTTGTAATAGTAACTGGATTTCAAGGAATCAATGAAGATGGTGATGTAACTACTCTTGGAAGAGGTGGTTCAGACACATCTGCTGTAGCTCTTGCAGTTAAATTAAATGGCAAATGTGAGATATATACAGATGTTGATGGAATTTATTTTACAGACCCAAGAAAATATGCAAAGGCAAATAAACTTGATGAGATTGAATATGAAGAGATGCTTGAATTAGCAAGTTTAGGAGCACAAGTAATGCATTCAAGAAGTATAGAACTTGCACAAAAATATGGTGTTGAAATTTATGTTGGACGTACATGTAGTACAGTAAAAGGAACATATATAAGAGGGGGAAAAGACATGAAATTAGAGGATAAAGTAATAACAGGATTAGCTACTAGTGATGATGATAGTTCTATAACAATAAAAGATTTTAAAGTAGAAAATATATCTAGTTTATTTGAAGATATAGCAACTATGGGAATAAGTGTGGATATGATAAGTCAAACTGCACCTATTTTAGATAAAATAAGTGTGTCATTTACAGTTCCAAAAGAAGAATTAGGAGAGTGCAAAAAGATAGTGTCTAAATATACAAATGAAGAACATGTAGTAATTGATAATAACATCACTAAATTCTCTTTAGTAGGTCTTGGTATGAAAAATACTTCTGGAGTTGCTGCTAAAGTATTTAAGATATTTAATGAAAATGGTATAATGGTAAAACTTATAACTACATCAGAAATTCGTATAACTTGTGCCATAAATTCTGATGATAAACAAGTAGCTATTGAGAAAATAGCAGAAGTATTTAATATATAAAACTTAGGGAGGATATTATGAAACTTCATGGAACTATGACTGTAAAAGACAATGAATTATATATTGGAGGTGTAAGCTGTCTAGAGCTTAGTAAAAAATATCAAACTCCATTATATGTATTTGACGAAGACTTAGTAAGACAAAACTGTAGAGAATATATAAAATATTTTAAGGCTAAAGATGGAAAAAATAAAGTTGCTTATGCAGGTAAGGCATTTTTACCTCTTTATATGTGTAATCTTATAAATGAAGAAGAGATGTGTTTGGATGTAGTTTCAGGAGGGGAACTATATACAGCTTATAAATCAAATTTTCCTATGGAAAAAGTTTTCTTTCATGGAAACAATAAAACTGAAGAAGAAATAAATATGGGATTAGATTTGGGAGTAGGTAAGTTTGTAGTAGATAATTTCTATGAGTTAGATTTAATTGAAAAATTATGTGAAGAGAAGAAGAAAACTCAAGAAATATATTTTAGAATAACACCTGGTATAGAAGCTCACACACACGATTATATAAAAACAGGTCAAATAGATTCTAAATTTGGTTTTGCTTTAGTAAATGGAGATTTGTTTAGAGCAATAGAAAAATTGAATGATTATACAAATATTAAATTGGTAGGTCTTCATGCTCATATCGGTTCACAAATATTTGATGTAGAACCATACATAGATACAGTAGATATAATGATGAACTTAGTAAAAGAAATAAAAGAAAAATTTAATATACAGCTGACAGAAATTGACTTAGGCGGAGGTGTAGGTGTTTATTATAGTAAAGGTGATAAACCTAAAACTATAAGAGAATTCTGTGAAACTATAATCACTAAAGCAGAAAATTCTTGTAAAGAACTTGGAATAGAAGTACCTACATTGGTAATAGAACCAGGAAGGTCAATAGTTGCAAATGCAGGAAGTACATTGTATACAGTAGGTTCAATAAAAGATATAAAAGATGTTAGAGTTTATGTAAGTGTAGATGGAGGTATGACAGACAATGTAAGACCTTCACTATATCAAGCTAATTATGAATGCAGTATTGTAAATAAGATTAACCATGAAACCATGAACCATGTAACAATAGCTGGTAAATGTTGTGAAAGTGGAGATATATTAATTGGAGATATAGATATAATGGATATAAAAAGTGGAGATGTACTTATAACAACATCAACAGGTGCATATGGATATTCAATGTCTTCAAATTATAATAAAATACCAAGAGCAGCAGTAGTGTCAGTATTTGATGGAGATGACAAGATAATTTGTAAAAGACAAAGTTATGAAGACTTATTATCTTTAGAAGTATAGAAGAAGAATTAAATATTAAATTTTAAAATAAGTAGATTAGACGATATATCTATAGATTTAAACTAATTTTTAGTTTGTTATAGTTATTCAAGTCATATCTACTTATTTTCTGTTTTATTAACAATTTTCCTGTAATAAATATAAAATATTTTAAAAACTTCCTGATTATGATAAAATTTAAAGTATATGACAAGGAGGGATTTAATGAGAGGAAGAGTAATTTTATTGATATCGATATTATCTATATTTCTTGTAGGATGTTCATTTAATAAAAAAGATGAAATAAGTTCAACTGAGCAAGGAAAAATATATTTAGAGAAACATGACTATAAAAAAGCTATGGAAGCATTATCCTCTGCATTAGAAGAAGATAGCGCTAATGAAAATGCAAGAGCTATGTATATGCAATCTATGAGAATGCTAAATGTGGATGAATTTGAAAAAGCTACAAATTATACGGATGCAATTAAAGAGCTTAAGCTTATAGAGAAAATTAAAAACGGCTCATCTGTTATTAAAAATGAAGCATCTAAAAAGAAAGAGGAATTGACTAAATTAGAAAAAGAACAGAATGAAGCAGAGGAAGAACGAAAGAAAAAGGCAAAAGACACAGCTGGAGAAGATAGGTATAGAGTGGAATCAGAAGCAAAGAAATCTTCCTATAGTGAAAAGAGTAAAAATAATAAATCTAATTCCAAAAACAAAAATACAACTTCAAACAATAACAAAGATGTAACTAACAATGATTCTTCTCAAAATCAAGAAAAACCAAATACGAGCAATCCAACACCGACACCAACTCCACCTTCATCAGAAAATAGTGGAGGGTCAGATAGTAGTGGAAATTCTCAGAACTCAAATAATCAGTAAATGTAAAGTATTACATATAAACAATTAAGACTTTGTATCAGAAAATGAAATTAACTTTTAGCATATATTCTTTGCCAAGAGTTAATTTCATTTTTTTATAGTAATGTAATAGATAATAATTAATTTTTAAAATTATAAAAGATAAAGCTTATTGCAATCTCTTGTCAATATATTTGTCAATAGAAGTTTTTACAACAGCAGCTACAGGTACTGAAAGAAAAACACCTATAAAGCCAAAAAGAGACTGTCCTATTAAAATCGCAGAAATTATCCATATAGCTCCTATTCCAACTTGCTTGCCCATAACCTTTGGCTCTATGAAATTTCCATCTAGTTGTTGTAATATAAATATAAATACGATAACCCATATGGTTTTTTGTGGGCTGTATAAAATTGTCATAGCTACTGGAGGTATAGCTCCAATAAATGGCCCTAGATAAGGTATTATGTTTGCTAAAAATATTATTGAAGCTAAAAATAAAGCATTTTCTATTCGAATGATAAATTGAAATCCTATAAATGCAATTATACCAATAATGAGAGAGTCTAAAATTCTACCAATTAAATAATCATAAAAAATATCATGGGTAGTTCTAAAAAATTCTATAATGTCATCAGCTTTGTTTCTAGCAGTAGAAGAATATAGCAATCTTTTAAATCCTAATGCAATTTTTTCCTTATCATATATAATATATATAGATAATATAAAGCCCATTACCATACTAAATAGCATAGATGATATGCTAAGTGTATAGATTAAAAAGTTTTTAGGAATTCTACTAATAAAATTACTAGCTTCTTTTAATGCATTATCTAAGCTGTGTTGTATATGAGGAATTAGAGCTTTTAAAAAATCTATGTTTGACATATTTTTTTCTATAAAATTATCTATATAATCACTGTAGATAGGCATTTCATTTATTAATCTATTTAATGTATTGGCTATTGAAGGAATTAGTAATCTAATACCAAAAGCTAAAATAATACCTATCAATATATAAGATAAAAAAATGGATAAAAGCCTATGTGTTTTAAATTTTATTTCAAAAAGCATTACAAGAGGATTTAAAAGCAAAGCGAGTAAAATAGCTAGTAAAAATGGACTAAAAAAACTTAATAATCCTTCAATGCTAGATATAAAATCTGCTGGAGTATTAATAAATTTAAAAAATAAAATTCCAATAAACACGACTATTAAATAATATTTTACATTTTCTTTTGAAATAATAATCACTTCCTTAAAATAGTGTTTAATCAGCTATTACATATTAATAGTATGTGAAAAGAAATTACAATTATTTAGGAAAATTAAATAATTTTTTGGCTTGTTTTTAATTAAGGTCTAGTATAGTATAATAATGTAACAAAATTAATGTTGATAAAAATATTAAATAACATATAATTTAAGATAAGAAAGGATTATGTATGAGAATTAATAAATATATAGCTTCTTGTGGAATTGCATCTAGAAGAAAAGCAGAAGAAATCATTCTTGAAGGAAGAATAAAGGTAAATGGAAATATAATAAAAGAGCTATCTTTTAATATTGATGAAGAAAAAGATATAGTAGAATTTGATAATAAAGCAGTAAAGCCAAGCGAAAATTATGTCTATATAGTATTGAATAAGCCAGAAGGTTATATAACTACTGTAAAAGATCAGTTTAATAGAGCAAGTGTAATAGATATATTAAAAGATGTAAAGGAAAGAGTATATCCAATAGGGAGGTTAGATTATGAAACAAGTGGGCTTTTGATACTTACTAATGATGGAGATTTAACATATAAACTTACTCATCCAAAACATGAAATTAATAAAACTTATGTGGCAAGTGTAAAAGGAATTATAAATAAGGATGAAATAAAAAATTTTGAAAAAGGACTAAAAATAGAAGATTATACAACAGCACCTGCTAAAATCAGAGTAACTAAGGAAAATAAAGAAAAGAATTATTCAGTATGCGAAATAACTATACATGAAGGAAGAAATAGACAAGTAAGAAAAATGTGTAAGGCTATAAATCATCCAGTTTTAAACTTAAGAAGAATTTCTGTAGGGAAAATAGTATTAAAAGATATAAAAGTTGGTGAATATAGATACTTAACAGAAGATGAAATAAAATATTTAAAATCAATAAAATAACATGAAAATGAAATGAAGTTAATAGTAGGGAGAAATAATATTATGGCATATGCAAAACATTTAACTAAAATTACAGATATAAATAAATTTTATTTAGAAAATATTATTAATAAAGGTGATGTAACAATAGATGCTACCATGGGAAATGGTTATGATACAAAGTATTTGGCTGAAAAGGTTGGAGAAAAAGGCTTTGTATATGCTTTTGATATACAAGAAGAAGCTCTAAAATCTACAAGAAAAAAATTAGAAAAAGAAGGATATATAGATAGAGTAAAATTAATACTTGATGGTCATGAAAATATCGATAAATATGTAAAAGAAGAAGTTTCATGTGTTTTATTTAATTTAGGATATCTTCCAAGAGCAAAACATCTAATTATAACTAAACCAGATACAACTTTAAAAGCTATAAAGTCTAGCTTAGAAATATTAAAAGAAAATGGAATAATAAGTATTGCTATATATACAGGACATGATGGAGGGCAAGAAGAAAAAGATAGTATATATAATTTTGTAAATAATTTAAATCAAGATGAATTTAATGTTTTAGAATCTAAATTTTTAAATCAAGTCAATAACCCACCACAATTGATTTTAATTGAAAAGAAAAAATCACAATAAACACTAAAAAAAACTTGACAAGATTCTATTAAGAGTTAATATATATATTGTAACCTTTTAAAAACACTTTAAATAATAAGTATATGATAATTTACTTTTGAAGTAAGTAATGTACTTAAATATGCAAAATAAAATATTTAACTTTTAAATGAGTAAAAATTGAAAATTTTAAAAGAAATATTGAATAAATCTTAAAAAATGCAAGGAAAGATGGTATAATAAATTTAATCGAAAATACTATGTGAAGTATAAGGTACAGAAAAGTTAGAATTTTATGAGTTTAAGAAGCTGAGATAAAAACTAAAATAATAAAATTTTTAGAAAAAATATTAGTAGTGATAAAAAGAAAATAGTTTATATAACTAAAAGGAGAAAAAAATGGAAGAAACAAATGAAATGAAAGATAGTAAACATTTGATATCAAATATACAATCTCAATACACGAGGTTAAGTAAGGGGCAAAAACTTATAGCACAATATATTTTGAATAATTATGATAAAGTTGCATTCATGACTGCATGCAAATTAGGTGAAACTGTAGGAGTGAGTGAATCTACTGTTGTAAGGTTTGCAAATGCTCTAGGCTATAGTGGGTATCCAAAATTACAAGCTGCACTTCAAGAACTCATAAAAAATAAATTAACTACAGTACAAAGAGTTGAAATGGCACATGATTATTCTGATGATTTTGCAATATTGAACAAAGTTTTAAAGAGTGATATAGATAATATAAGATCAACATTAGAAGAAATTGATGAAAAAGCATTTAAGGAAGCTTCTAATAAACTTTTAAAGGCAAGAAAAATATATATACTTGGTATGAGAAGTTCTTTTGTAGTAGCTCAATACCTAGGTTTTTACTTAGATATAATACTTGATAATGTCCATATAATTAGAATGGATATGGGAGATGCATTTGAACAGATTGTAAGAATAAACGAAGAAGATGTTATAGTTGCAATTAGTTTCCCACGTTATTCAAAAAAATCTTATCAAATTGTCAATTATGCTAAGGAAAAAGGAGCACATGTAATTTCATTAACAGATAGTTTATTTGCACCAGTAGCAGCACTTGCAGACAATACTCTTTTGGTTAAGAGTAATATGGCTTCATTTGTAGATTCACTAGTTCCAGCACTTAGTATTTCAAATGCTCTTGCAATCTCTGTTGGTATGAAAGAAAAAGAAGATATTAAACAGCACTTCGATGACTTAGAGCAAATCTGGAAGAGATATTCTGTATACGAGTAAAGTTTATATATTAATAAGTATGATTAATTATTAAAAATCTCAAATCCATCAGTTTTTGAGTAAAAATACTATAAAAAACTGACTGACATTTAACTGACAGTCAGTTTTTTTATTTAAATAAGATTTTGCTTAAATTATCAATAAAAAAAGACCCTCAAAAGAGTCTTTCCCGAAAAATCTATATATTATAATATAGTTATATTTTCTGCTTGAGGACCTCTAGCGCCTTTAACTATATCAAAGCTTACTTGTTGACCTTCTTCTAATGATTTAAATCCTGAAGTTTGTATAGCTGAGAAATGAGCAAATACATCATCTCCACCTTCTATTGATATAAACCCAAATCCTTTTTCATTATTAAACCATTTCACTATTCCATTATTCATTAAAAATACTCCTATTAACCTATATCAAGATATACTTGATTTAATTGTGTATTACCACAAATATTATTATATCATAGATTAATAGGAATGTCTATTCAATTATATTTTTTAGTTAACATTTTTGGTTATTATTAGTCTTAAAAATATATTTTTAAGACTGTCTGACATAACTCATAAATTAATTTATAAGTCTTAGTCCCTATAGCTTTGCGTCACTAAATTTCTCTAGTTTTGCCGATTTAGTTTTATTCTACAACTACAATAATACATTAGAATGAGTTATTATTCAACATTCTTGTTTTAAAATCAAATAAATTTAAAAATAGTTTACTTAAATTTTTAAATCATATCTAAAATAATTTAGGAGTACCTTTAAATTTACTTACTTGCATTATAGAGAATACTTATCATAGTATGTACATTTGAAGATGCAATTTTAATTTACTATTTTTATAATATATAACATATATGGGTAAACTATGTAACAAGGTAAAGAGGAGGTATAAATATATGGAAAATTCAATGTTCTGTTATCAATGCGAGCAAACTGTTGGTGGAAAAGGATGTACAAAAATAGGGGTTTGTGGTAAAACGCCAGAAATAGCAGCACTTCAAGACTTATTAATCTATCAATTAAAAGGTATAAGTTGTTATGCTAAAGTTTTGTTAGATAATGGAGAAAAAATAGATAAAGATATAGTTTCTTTTGTAGAAAATAGTTTATTTACGACTTTAACAAATGTAAATTTTGATGGTGATGTACATGAAAATATGCTAAGAAAATCACAAGAAATAAAGCAGAGATTAAGAAAAAAAATTAAAGAACCTATTGTAAACAATGAGTATGCTGAATATAATTTAAGTGAAACAAGAAGTCAAATGATAGAAGATGCTAAAAGAGCTGGAATAATGTTTGATGAAAGTTTAAACCCTGATATACGTTCACTAAGAATGACAATACTTTATGGATTAAAAGGAATAAGTGCTTATGGGCATCAGGCTAGAGAGCTTGGATATTATAATAATCAGGTAGATGAATTTTATTTTAGAGCATTATCAGCAATTACAGATGATGATATTTCTTTAGAAAACTTAATAACATTAACTCTTAAGACGGGTGATATGAGTGTTGCTGTAATGCAAAAACTAGATGAAGCTAATACTACCATTTATAAAAATCCAGAACCTCATAAGGTAAATGTAAAAATAAAAAAAGGACCTTTTATAATAGTTTCAGGACATGATTTAAAAGATTTGGAAATGTTACTTAAACAAACAGAAGGAAAAGGGATAAATATATATACTCATGGAGAAATGATTCCTTGTCATGGATATCCAGAATTAAATAAATATACTCATTTAGTAGGGAACTTTGGAGGAGCATGGCAAGATCAACAGAAGGAATTTGATTCTATACCAGGATGTATACTGATGACAACAAATTGCTTAATGAAACCAAGAGATTCTTATAAAGATAGAATTTTTACAACTAGTGTCGTCGGATGGGATGGTGTAAAATATATAGGTAAAAGTGAAAATGGAGAAAAAGATTTTAGTGAAATAATAAATAAAGCACTAGAACTTGGTGGGTTTGAAGAAAGTGAAGAACCATATGAAATATTAGTAGGATTTGGACATAATGCTACATTAAGTAATGCACCAGCAATAGTAGATGCAGTTAAATCTGGAAATATAAGACATTTCTTCCTTATTGGAGGATGCGATGGTGCAAGACCTGGAAGAAACTATTATACTGAGTTTGCTAAACAAGTTCCTAAAGATTGTATAATTCTTACACTTGCATGTGGAAAGTATAGATTTAATAAATTAAACTTTGGTGAAGTAGCGGGGTTTCCTAGGTTGTTAGATGTTGGTCAATGTAATGATGCTTATTCAGCAGTAAGAATAGCCTTAGCTTTAGCTGATGCATTTGATACAGATGTGAATAGTCTTCCTCTCTCAATAATATTATCATGGTATGAGCAAAAAGCTGTGGCAGATTTATTAGCATTATTATCACTAGATATAAAAAATATTTATTTAGGGCCAAGTTTACCAGCCTTTATAAGTCCAAATGTACTACAATACTTAGTTGATACATTTAATTTAATACCTATTAGTACACCTGAAAAAGATTTGGCAACATGTCTAAATGTTCCACTAAAATAATAAAAGCTATAGGTGATAATCAAAAAGAGTGTTTTAGACACTCTTTTCTTAATCATCTTCTACATATTCAAGTATATCACCTGGTTGGCAGTCTAAAGCTTTACAAATTTCATTTAGAGTGGTGAATCTAATAGCTTTTGCTTTGCCAGTCTTTAAAATTGATAAATTAGCATTTGTAATATCTATTTTTTCAGCCAAATCTTTAAGTGATATTTTTCTTTTTGCCATCATTACATCTAGATTAACTATAATTGCCATAATATCACCTCTATATCGTTAAATCGTTATCTTCTTTTATTTTTATAGCTTTATTAAATGTTTCAGCAATTACAAAACACATTAGTGAAAAGATAAAAGAGATGACCATAAGTGGTGAAATTCCTCCATTATCAGTTCCAAATATTTTTATAGGACCAGCATTTACACTATAACCATTGATACATTCAATTATAGTATTTATCAATAAGCAATATCCCATTATTTTAAATCTCTTAACATTTTCAAGTATAAAAGGTGAGTATTTAGTGCTATTAATTATAAAAGTTAGGAATAAAATAACTATATAATAGTCAGAAAAATAAACAATTCTAACAATTGTAATAATCAATTTTTCAAAGCTAAAATTATACAAAGATATGGGTATCATACATAAGAATATTATACCTGTTGCAGCCATACTTACTAACATAATGTACAAAAACACTGTTAGAATATTTCTAAAAAATTTTGTACTCATAAATACCATCTCCTTAATATAGGTTATATTATTGATTATAATATATAATTTATTGTTTTTCAATAAAAAAATATTGATTAAAATATAAAAATATTATTGTATATATAAATAAGAATATTAAGGTGGTAAGTTTATATGAAAAAGAATATAAGTTCTAAAATGTTGAATAATATTGTGCTAGTTGGAATAATTTTAACTTTATTATCGCTTATTTTAATGATATTAAGATAAAGTGAATTGATAGAATAATTATTCTAATTTATAGATAAATAGTAATAATGAAATTATCTTCACTCAAATAAAGTATTTGTCCATTTATTTAATACTTTTAATTGCTCTGGTGTATTAAACCAATGCTCCCCGTTTGCTATAACTGTTAAATTACAATTAAAATGGCGTGTAAATTTCTCTACCACACTTAGTTCTGTAAGTTCGTCATGTTTACCATATAGTATTCTTGTTGTAGTGTTCCATTTAGTAATAGGATGTTTTTTGACATATTGCAGATATTCCCATGAAAGTGTATGACCAAATGAAGTTGGAATAATTAGTTCATGTTTAAGTTGTTCTTCTGATACATTTGCCCAAAGCATCATATTAGAAATAAGTTGTTGCATATCGAGAATTGGAGATACAAAAACACACTCTTCCAGATTCTCATTTTCAAAACTTAACATACTAAACCATGCACCAATACTATTTGCATATAATGCAATTTGATTCCAATTAGATTTTGCATATTTCATTATAGCTAATAACTCTGGAACAACATTCCATGGGTCAAACGAAATGTTTTCTTCTTTACGTTCTCCATGTTTAGGTAAATCAATGCTTAAAACCTGCCATCCATGATTAACAGCGATATTAGCAAAAATTTCGGCTTCTTCTTTATAACCACATTGTCCGTGTATATAAATATACAATTTGTTTGAAGGATTTCCCCAAAGAATTGAAGGAATTCCATGAATTTGAAAATATTTCTTTTCCATAAAAATCTCCCTTCAGTTTAATATATAGTATCTATTGATATATCTATTAAACTATAAAATTATACTGTAATATTCTAATTTAATTATCTATAATACTAATTTAATTAGTTATAATACTAATATAGTTAGTATTATATTAAACTAAAATTAAATTGTCAACATTGCACTCAATATAAAGTTTTTTATAAGTCTTAATTGTTGACGAAGCTAATTAGATTAGTTAAACTAATAAAGTAATTAATTTTAGTTGAGAGAGGTATAATCATGCGTGTTAGTAGAGATATAGTAATACAGGTAGCATCTGATATAGCTGATAAAGATGGGCTTAACAAGCTTTCTTTAAAAGTTGTTGCAGAAAAACTAAGTATACGTACACCTTCTTTATATAATCATATAGAAAGCTTAGATGATTTGTTGAGAGAGGTTGCTCATAATGGTATGAGGAAAATGAATAAACAGATGGAGAAAGTTGCTATTGGTGATTCTGGAGATACAGCTATAAAGTCTGTAAGTATTGCATATTTTAATTTTATAATTGCTCATCCTGGGGTTTATGAAACAATTCAATGGGCTATTTGGCATGGGAACAAAGAAACATCAGAGATATTTGAAGAATATAAATCGCTATTAGAAAAACTTATTCTTTCTTGTAATTTAAGAACAAAGAATATAGATGAAGTATTAAATTTGTTGATGAGTGTGATTCATGGATATTCAACTTTGCAACTTGGAAAAGCTCTTTTAGATTCAGAAGAAGCCATAAAAAGTCTATCTGACACTGTTGATACTGTACTATTAGGTATTCATAAAAAGTATGACTAAATATATCGCTAAATATTAATGTAAATGATAGAATTAATAATCAACATTACATATATATCAATAAATTATAATATAGTTGATTTAATTAATAGATTGGATTAGAAAATAAGAAGTAAAAAAATAAATATTAATGTCTTTGCTAGAAGATTCTTTCAAAGTATATTACTTAAAACTTAAAGAAAAATAGTGTACTTTAAAAATTTAATCTAAAAGCAAATCAACTTTAAAAACTTTAAGTGGATTTGCTTTTGATATATTTCTTTGTTAAATTAATTTGATATTGATAGTTTCATTGGAGTAAAACGTATACCATTGACAATCTGTTCAGCATTAGTATTTTTAAATCCTAATTTATGGTAAACTTCAACAGCATAAGGGGATGAATTTACAGTTACTTCAGTTAAATCATCTCTGTTTTCAGTACAATACTTTACACCTATAGCCATTAATTTTTTTGCAACACCACATTTGTGATAATTTTTATCTACAAATAACATACATATATGATTTAGGTCTCTGATAGCTAAAACCCCAATTAACTTTTCACAATCAAAACAGCCCCAAAAGAAAATAGATTTTTCTTTGACTTTTTCAATAATAGAGTTATATTCTATAAATTCATGGAATGACTTAATTCCTTCAGCACAATAATCTGGAGACTCAAATTCTTCAAATACATTCCAAATTAAATTCAATGCACTTCTAATATCAGGTTCTTTTAATTCTCTTATTAGGTACTTTTCACACATTATAAACAACACCTCTATTATTAAAAATTTTTCTTATAATTATATACCTTAAATATATTTATTTCAATATAAATTGTTTTATTAAATTTGAATTTAAAGGTGATTAATAAAACAATCCATATATAATATAGTTAGAACATAAAAATTTATTTAATTTTACATATAATTTAATAATGATAAATTTGAAATAATTTAATATAAAATGAAAATATATATGACATATAAGTGTCATATATATAATAGTACAATTAAAGATATAGTATATATATGAAAACTATTTTGTAAAGAGAGAAGGAGAGGTAATATGCAGATTATAGATATAAATTCAAATAATATTGATAATGAACATGTATGTTGTGCAATTACTGAAAAAAAGGGAGAAAACTGTGTTTCTTCTAAAAAATATTGGATGAAAAGTAATTTTGACAAAGGTCTTGTATTTAAAAGATTAGATGAAAGAGGTAAAGTTTTTATAGAATATATACCAGCAGAAAATGCATGGTGTCCTATTACTGCAGATAATTATATGTATATTAATTGTTTCTGGGTATCTGGAAAATTTAAAGGACAAGGATACTCTAATTTATTACTACAAAAATGCATTGATGATGCAAAGTCAAAAGGAAAATATGGGTTAGTTGTACTTTCATCTGAAAAAAAGCTACCATTTTTATCTGATTCTAAGTATTTAAAATATAAAGGATTTTATCTGGCAGATACATCAGAACCAAGTTATGAGTTATTGTATTTTCCATTTACTGATAATGCACCTATTCCATGCTTTAAAGATTGTGTAAAACAAAGTAAATCAAAGGAGAATGGGATAGTTTTATATTACAGTAATCAGTGTCCATATACTGCAAAATATACTCCTATTTTAAAAAAAATTGCGAATGCTAGAGGTGTTGAAGTAAATCTTATAAAATTTGAAACAGCAAAAGAAGCACAAAATGCTCCTGCACCATTTACTACATATAGTCTTTTTTTCAATGGAGAATTTATAACTAATGAGATACTTTCTGAAAAAAAAATTGAAAAATTTTTAGATAGTAAAGGTTTTTAAAACTTAATTAAAATAAGATATAAATTTAAATCTTCTAGTTTTTGTGCAATTTTTAGGTGTTTGTTTGGACATAAATGAGAATATACATTCCATGTTGTTTCAATTTTTTCATGTCATAAATGTTCTGCTATTGTTAGTATATTTATTCACTAGTCAAATTATAATATTTTACAGAATAACTAAACATTGCAACAAGATGGTTGTGTATTGTTTTTAGATATGTTTGACTGTAATTAACTTTTAATAATTAGTTTTGTCACTTTCTTACATGGGAAGGAATAATTTCATTTATTTGAAAATTTCAAAAGAAAGGAAGTAATTTTAAATCTATTGTAAGCTTTTCATTAATAGTAGTATCCTTTGCTGTTGTTTGAGTTCTTCTATATTTATTCTCCATATACTTATATTAACATTATATGTGTATGTATCAATGTTTTTTATATACTATTTGTGCTATCCATTCAACCTAAATGAGTGTGATTTCCACTCTAAATTGTAAAAGCTTCATATAAATCCTATGATATATTTAAGATATTTTTATAATAATTATAAATTTATATTAATAAACAACTGTAAAGGTGAACTTGCTTATAGTATAATAAATTAATATATTATGCAAAGAGTTAAGGAGAGATACTTATGCAGACTTTAGATGTATACATGAAAAAATTATGTCCACAATATCTAATAAAACATAGTGAAATCGTTGATGAAGTAACTGTTGATGTACGTACATCGATAGAATATGGTAGTATAGCCAAATTAGAACATAATATCTCTGTTATTAATGAAAAAGAATATGACTTCCTGCACAGGAATAAACCCATCGCAGGAATTGTTGTCTTATATGGTTTAATAAAAAATCGTAAAAAAATAAAAGATAGGCTTCTATCTATTAGCGATAACAATAGTAAAAAGATAATAATTGTTTGCTCTAGAGGTAGGCTTCGTAGTCCAATTGTTTGGATGTATTCTAGATATTTAAAAATAGATTCTAAAGTATTAATAAATGGAATACACTCTCTAAAAAATAATTCTTAAACTTATAAAAATATAGATCATTCTCGATATTATGCAACTAATTATCACATATATAGTATCAAGCTAGAATGTATATATATTTACACAAATCTATATGTATTCTCACTTGTTGTTCAACTGTGTTGAATTAATAATGATACTTTTATCAGTTAATTTCCATCAATTTTATTTTCAATAATTACAATTGTAAAATTGAGGATGTTGTAGAAATAAAAAAAGATATTGAGTAGTAAAATTTATGATACTAATATACTTTATAGCCTGTTAGAAAATATAGAACTAATAGTACTAATAAATGAAATTTCATGTGATAGATGAGCTTTTATCAGATTAAAAAGAAAATCAGCAGAAAGACGATTGTTGTGTATGATTAAGAATTCTTTGATAACAATTTTAGTCTTTCTCTTAAAAGGAGAAAAAATGATATTAAAAACAGAAAGATTAACTCTAATTCCACTATCACTTCGTCAACTTGAACTTTGGACTTCCAATAATTCAGAATTAGAAAAGGAATTAGAATGCATTTATTGTGCAGAACCAATGACTGGTTTTTTTTATGATATTGTAAAAGGACAATTAAATATTGCTAAAAAAGATGAAAAAAATATATTGTTTTATACATTTTGGTTTATTATGTTAAATGAAAACCGTACAATTATAGGATTAGCCGATTTTAAAGATGTGCCAAATTCTTATGGTGAAATTGAGATTGGTTATGGATTAGGTGAGGATTATAAAAAACAAGGATATATGACAGAAGCTATTAAAAAGATATGTAGCTGGGGATTAAGTCAACCAAATGTTTCTTCTGTGATAGCTGAAACTGATGCTTACAATACAGATTCACAAAATGTTTTATTAAGATGTGGTTTTAAGTTATATCGTAACTCGGATACAAAATGGTGGAAATTAACAACCTAGAAAAAATTTCCAAAAATTTATAAATAATATTGACAAACTACTAAAAATAAATTATTATATAAAACAACAAGAAAAGAAATTGAAATCCTATGAAAAAGAAAGTAGCATAAAAGGATTTGATAGAGAGCTAGGGATGGTGGAAGCCTAGTAATGAATTTTATTGTGAATAGAGCTTTGGAGGAAGTTACCAGAATTAGTAGTATGGTAATTGGTGAGTCTCGCCTTAAGAGATTAGAGTGGGTAAGATTATCTTATCAATTAGAGTGGTAACGCGGGTGTATATTCGTCTCTTGGTCTTTGACCAAGAGGCTTTTTTAATTTTAAATATACATTTGCAAATACTTTTTAATTCATAAGAATTATTATAATTGTAATTTTACCAATAAGAGTGGTACCGCGGAAATTCGCCTCTTAGCATTATAATGCTAAGGGGCTTTTTATTGTTAGTTAGATAGTTTTAAACTTATATATTATCAAATGATTATTAAATAATAATATTAATTTAAAAAAATAATTCGAAATATTCTTAAAATAATTATAAAACGGAGGAAATAAAATGAGCAAAATAAAAGCTGGAATTATTGGAGCAACTGGATATGTTGGTGTAGAATTACTAAGATTACTAATAAATCATGAAGGAGTAGAAGTTACAGCTATAGGTTCAAATTCATACATTGGCAAAAACATAGTTGATATATACCCAAGTATAGGTTATGAAAACAGTATGACATGTATAGAAAACGAAAAAGTAATTGATATGTGTGATGTTGTATTTACTGCTCTTCCACATGGTGTAAGTGAAAAGTTTGCAATAAAAGCAATTGAATCTAAAAAGAAAGTCATAGATTTAGGTGCTGATTTCAGAATAAAAGATGAAAAAATATATAGTAAATGGTATGGAGTATCTTTTATAGATACAATTTTGCACAAAAAAGCTGTATATGGATTAAGTGAGATATATCAAGAAGATATAAAAAGTGCTGATATAGTTGCAAATCCAGGATGTTATCCTACTAGTATTTCTTTACCATTGATGCCATTATTAAGTTCTAAATTAATAAAAAATAATAATATAATAATTGATTCTAAATCAGGTCTTACAGGAGCTGGTAGAGAGTTATCAACAAGTAGTCATTTTACAGAAGTTAATGAGAATATAACTGCATATAAAATAGGAAAACATAGACATACTCCAGAAATAGAACAAAATCTAAGTGAAGCGTATAAAGAAGATGTAGATGTAGTTTTTACACCAAATCTAATTCCAGTAAATAGAGGGATACTATCAACTATATACTGCATAAAAGAAGATAATGTATCTATAGGTGATATACATAAAAAATTAACTGATTATTATGAATATAAAAAATTTGTAGAAATACTCCCATTAGATAAGATAACCTCTTTAAAAAATGTTGTATATTCAAATAAATGTGTAATATCAGTACATGAAAATAAAGATACATTAATAATCTGTTCAACTATAGACAACATGATTAAAGGGGCAGCAGGGCAAGCCGTACAAAATATGAATATAATGTTTGGAATTGAGGAGACTACAGGCTTAAAGCATATTGCACCAGCATTTTAGGAATAGAAAAATACTAAACTCATATAATTAGGAGGATAAAAATGGAGATTATAAAAGGTGGAGTTACAGTTCCAGAAGGGTTTGTTGCTTCAGGAATTCACTGTGGCTTAAGAAAAAATAAAGAAAAGAGGGACTTAGCTTTAGTTTATTCAGATATTTTATGTGATGCAGCAGCAGTAGTTACTCAAAATAAAGTTAAAGGAAATCCAGTTTATGTAACACAGGAGCATATTAAAAATGGAAAAGCACAAGCGATTATAGTCAATAGTGCTAATGCTAACACATTTAATGGAAAAGAAGGTCTTATAAACGCATATAAAATGGCTAAATTTACTAGTGAAAAATTAAATATTAAAGAAGATGATGTTTTGGTTGCATCTACTGGTGTTATAGGAAAACCACTAAATATAGATTTAATAGAAAAAAATATGGATGAGTTAGTAAGTAATCTCAGTAAACAAGGTCATATTGGAGCAAGAGAAGCAATTATGACAACTGACATTATAAAGAAAGAAATAGCAGTAGCAATAATGTATGGAGATAAAAAAATAACTATTGGAGGTATGGCAAAAGGTTCAGGAATGATACATCCTAATATGGCAACAACATTGGGATTTATAACGACAGATGCAAATATCGATAGCGTTCTCTTAAAAGAAGCTCTAAAAAGTGCAGTTGATAAAAGTTTTAATAGAGTTAGTGTAGATGGAGATACAAGTACTAATGATATGGTAATGATTTTGGCAAATGGAAAAGCGAAAAATGAGAGAATGGATGAAAAAGATGAACATTATCAAGTATTTTTAAGTGCGCTTACATATGTTTGTATAGAACTTGCTAAACTTGTTGCTAAAGATGGAGAAGGATGTACAAAATTAATTGAATGCTATATAAATGGAGCACTAAGTGAAGAACATGCAGTAAAGTTAGCAAAAACAGTTATATCTTCTTCCTTGGTAAAGACAGCTGTATTTGGAGCTGATGCAAATTGGGGAAGAATATTGTGTGCTTTAGGATATGCGGGTGAAGAAATAGATATGGAAAAAGTAGATATTATTTTTGAAAGCATGAAAGGATATATAGAAGTATGTAAACAGGGAAATGGGTTGGATTTTAATGAAGAAAAAGCGAAAAAAATTCTTGAAGATGATGAAATAAGTATATTAGTAGATTTGAACATGGGAAATGCTAGAGGAAATGCATGGGGATGTGATTTAAGTTATGATTATGTAAGAATAAATGGAAGTTATAGAAACTAGGAGGAAATGCTTAATGATTGATATAGAAAAAGCAAATACACTGATAGAAGCTTTACCATATATAGAAAAGCATCAAGGCAAAACTATTGTAGTTAAGTATGGTGGAAGTGCAATGAAAAAAGATGGTTTAAAAGAGTCTGTTATGGAAGACCTTGTACTTATGAGTTATGTTGGAATAAATATAGTTTTAGTACATGGTGGAGGAGCAGAAATCAATAAAATGCTTGCTAAAGTAGATATAGAAAGTAAATTTGTAAATGGGCTTAGATATACAGATGAAGAAACTATGGAAATTGTAAAAATGGTCTTAGCTGGAAAGGTAAATAAAGACTTAGTAAACAAGATACATACAAAAGGCGGAAGAGCAGTAGGGCTTTGTGGGATAGATAATAATATGATTTTATGTGACCCATATAAAAATTATGAACTAGGATTTGTTGGAGAAATAAAGAAAGTAAATGTTGAACTTATAGAATCTTGCTTGAAATCAGGCTATATTTCAGTAATTGCAACTATTGGAGTAGGAGAAGATGGTGAGACCTATAATATAAATGGAGATACAGCAGCATCAGCTATAGCTAAAGAATTAAATGCAGATAAGCTGATACTTCTTACTGATGTGCCAGGTCTTTTAAGAGATCCAGATGAAGAAAAGTCATTGATAACAGAAGTTATACTAGATGATGTTGATAAGCTATTTGATGAAGGTATAATTACTGGTGGCATGATACCTAAGATACATGGATGTGTAGACGCTTTGAATAATGGGGTAAATAGAGTTCATATTTTAGATGGAAGAGTTCCTCATTCTATAATAACAGAGTTATTTACTGATAGTGGAATAGGCACATTAATAAGAAAAGAAAATGAATAAGAAAATAAGTTAAATATAAAAAAGATTATAACTTAAGTGAGGATGATAAAAATGAAGATAAATAACAATAATATAGTTTCAAAATGGGAGGAATATTTCATAAATACATATAGCCAACCTGATTTTATTATAGATTATGGCGAAGGTAGTTGCTTTTTTGATACTAAAGGCAATAAATATATAGATTTTACAAGCGGATACGGAGTGTCTTCTCTTGGATATAGTAATAATAATTTAAAAACTGCTTTAAAGGAGCAAGTGGATAAATTATTACATACATCAAACTTATATTTCAATGGTCCAGTATTGTCTGTAGGAGAAAAAATAATTAATATAAGTGGATTGGATAAAGTATATTTTTGTAACTCTGGAACAGAAGCAAATGAAACTGCTTTTAAAATAGCAAGAAAGTACAGTAGTGATAAATATGGTGAAGGAAGAGGGACAATCATAAGTTTAAAGGATTCTTTTCATGGTAGAACAATGATGTCTTTGATGGCAACTGGTATGGATAAGTACCATAAATATTTTTATCCACTTCCCGAAGGATTTAAATATGTAGAAAAAAACGATATTGAAGATTTTAAAAATAATATTGATTCAACTGTTTGTGCAGTAATTCTTGAAGCAGTTCAAGGTGAAGGTGGAGTTAATGTTCTTGAAAAAGATTATATTTTAGAACTTGTAAAAATATGTAAAGAAAAAGACATAGCAGTAATATTTGATGAAGTTCAATGTGGCATAGCAAGAACGGGGAAACTTTTTGGATATGAATATTTTGATGTAAAACCAGATATTGTTACAATTGCAAAAGGTTTAGGCGCAGGGATACCAATAGGAGGAGTATTAGTAAATGAAAAATTTTCAAAAGTTTTAGGAAAAGGAGACCAAGGTACAACATTTGGAGGGAATTTATTAGCTATGGTGGCAACTTCTGTTGTGTTAGATGAAATATCTAAAGAAGGATTTTATGAAGATGTGTTAGAAAAAGGAGATTATATAAGAAAATCTATTGAAAATTTTAATAGTACAATCGTAGTAAAGACAAAAGGTATGGGCTTGATGATAGGAATCGAAACTACTATTGAATCTAGCACTATAGAAGAAAAAGCTAGAAAAAAAGGATTACTTATTTTGACTGCTGGAAAGAATGTACTTAGATTTTTACCACCTTTAACTATTAGCTACAAGGAGATAAATGAAGCTCTTGAAATTTTAAAAGATATATTACTAGAAGATAATTAAGTTATTAAAAGATTCATTGTTAGGGTGAGAATTAGAGTAGATAAAAATATATGAAACTAAAAATTTTATAGCATTTAAATAAATTTACAAAAAGGGGAAAATCAATATGAATAATATAAGTTTAAAAGGAAAGAGTTTTTTAACATTAAAGGATTTTACAAAAGAGGAAATTAGATATTTATTAACTTTATCTAGTTATTTAAAAACTAAGAAGAAGGTTGGTATAAAAGGAGATTTATTGCAAGGTAAAAATATAGCATTATTGTTTGAGAAGACATCAACAAGAACTAGATGTTCGTTTGAGGTGGCTGCTCATGATGAAGGTGCTCATGTAACTTATCTAGGACCCAATGACTGCCATATGGGTAAAAAAGAATCTGTATCCGATACAGCAAAAGTTTTAGGAAGATTTTATGATGGTATAGAATTTAGAGGATTTAAACAGGAAACAGTTGAAAGTTTAGCAAAATACTCTGGAGTACCTGTTTGGAATGGCCTTACAGATGAATATCACCCAACTCAAATACTTGCAGATTTTCTAACAGTAATTGAAAATGTAGATAAAGATTTAAATAAAGTTAAATTTGTTTATGTTGGGGATGCTAGAAATAATATGGGTAACTCATTGATGATAGGATGTGCTAAAATGGGAATTCATTTTGTAGCGCTTGCTCCTAAAGAACTTTGGCCAAATGAAAAGTTAGTTGAAGATATGAAAGAAATAGCTAAAAAGTCTAAAGGAGATATATTGTTAACTGAAAATATTGATGATGTAAAGGGTGCTGATGTTATATATACAGATGTATGGGTTTCTATGGGAGAAGAAGAACAATATGAAGCGAGAATAAATCAACTTAAAGATTATCAAGTGAATATGGATATGATAAAGAAAACTGAAAATGAAAATGTTATATTTTTACATTGTCTTCCAGCTTTTCATGATTTAGAAACTAAAGTTGGTCAAGAAATTTATGAAAAGTTTGGATTATCAGAATTAGAGGTTACTGACGAGGTATTTAATTCCAAGTATTCAAAAGTATTTGAAGAGGCAGAAAATAGAATGCATACTATAAAGGCTGTTATGGTTTCTACTATGACTGATGTAAATATGAATAATAATTTAATATAAATATTTTTTAATCTAGATTTATGTTTTGATAAAAGTCATAAATATTCTAAATATATTATTAAAAATCCTCATTATATGTTAAAATAATTTATGTATCAACAAATTAAGAGGGAGGATTTGAGATATGAAAAAAATCATATTACTTTTAACAACTTTTTTATTAGCAATATCTTTGACAGCATGTTCAAGTGCAAAACCAGAAGATACAATCAATAATTTTTTTAGTAGTGCAAAGAAATTTGACTTTGAAGGTATGAACAAAGCTATGGAAAATAATGATGAAAAATATAAGGATATACTAAAAGAATTAGAAACAGAAGACCCAAGTACACAGTATGTTTTAGATTATCTAAAACATAATGCATCTAAAATAACATACACAATAAAAGACAGTGAGATTAAAGATAATAATGCAAAAATTCAAGTAGAGTGTAAGTTTGTAGATTCAACACCATTACTTAAAGAAATAGTGGCTGAAGCATTTACAAAGATGCTTGGCATGAGTTTTTCAGGTCAAGATTTAACAGATGAGAAAACAACTGAAATGTTAGTGTCAATTATGAAAGAAAAGCAAAAAAGTGTTGAAGAAACTTTTGTAACAAAAACTGTAGAGTTTGAATGTACTAAGAAAGATAATAAATGGATAATAAGTTCAGCTAATGATGCACTGGCTGATGTATTATTATCTAATCTTGTTACAGCAGGAGAGGAATTTTCTAACTCTATGAGTTAAGTTGAATATTAAATTGGAACTATAATAAAAAATGAATATATAACATTTATAAGGGATATCAGCTTTGGTATCCTTTATATTTTTAAGGTAAATAGATAAAAATCAATGGAGATATTAAAAATAATTTGAATATTTATTGTCATTATTAGAAAAATATTTACTGTATAATATATATTATTTAAAATGAGATAATTACGAATAGAATGTATAATTATAAGTAAGACATATATCTAATGGAAATGATAGATGTGATATTATTGATGAGAAATCAACTTTTATATAAATAGAATTAGAAGGTAGCAATTAGAGTTAGTTGCTACCTTTTTCATGTTTATTTTCTTTTTTTATACATCAGAATGAAGAGTATTATTGTAAAATTATTTTAGATTAAGATTATCTAGTATTTTTAAAAATATTTTTACTGCAATATCTAAATCATTCACAGTAACATTTTCATTAGGATTATGACTTATGCCTTCAGTACATCTTATAAATACCATGCCTATATCAGTTATATTATCCATTTCTTGAGCATCATGACCAGCGCCACTATAAATATAAAATGGGTTGAGATTTAAATCCACAAAACTTTTTTCTATAACTTTTGTCATTTTATCAGAACATGGTACAGGAACATTTTCAAAAGAGAGTTCACTTGTATAATTAAGTTTTCTATTTTGACATATGCGAGTTATTTCATCAAATATTTTTATTACTGAAGTATCAAGAGTTTCTTGTGAACATGAGCGGACGTCAAGAGTAAAATCAACCCTTTCAGGAACTACATTTGATGATGATGGATAGAAATTCATCTTTCCAACTGTAGCAACTAAATCAGGCGTTATCTTAGCTATATTTTCAATTGATAATACACATTCACAAGCACAACATCCAGCATCAAATCGCATATCCATTGGGAGTGTTCCAGCATGGCCAGATTTGCCATTTACTGATATTTTAAAACTCTTAAATCCTGTAATACTTGAAACAATACCAGCAGGAAGAGCATTGTTTTCTAAGACAGGTCCCTGTTCGATATGGAATTCTAAATAAGCATCAATATCTTTTCTAGGGTGTAAATTTATTAAATTTTTAGTATCAAATCCAAATTTTGTTACAGCTTCTTCAAGCGTGATTCCATTTTCATCAACAGATTTGAGTAGTTCCTCTTTAAAAGTACCAGCAAAAACTTTACTTCCCATTAGAGATGTTTCAAATCTTGTTCCTTCTTCCTCAGCGAATGCAACTAATTTAATATTAAATGGATAAGACTTATTATTATTTATAGATTCTTCAAGTCCAATTAGAGGAACAATTATTCCTAGCATTCCATCAAATATACCTCCACATTTTACACTATCTTGATGAGATGCAACTACTAATGTAGGTGCGTTTAAGAAATTAGATTTATATGTACCTATAATATTTCCAATATCGTCAATTTCAATATCAAGATTCAAATTTTTCATCCAAGAACTTATTAATTCAATCGATTTTTTATGCTCATCAGTTAATATAAGTCTTGTAAGTCCTGTTGTTGTTGAACTTATTTTTCCTAATGTTTGTAAATAATCCATACATCTTTGTCCTAACATGTGTACCCTCCTAAAAATATAATTGTCAACTAAATTTATCAGATAATTATATTATATCAGTATATTTAGAAAATAATAGGATGTTACTGAATAAATAAATAATAAAAAAATAAAAATCCTAGTAGAAATAAATTCATAAAAAACAAAAATACTATCAAATTTTACCCTGATAGTATTTTTATAAAATCTTTTATAAAACCACTTAAATATAAAACTAGTGTTAATATCTTTTACACTTCTTTTTTACAATAAATTTTTGTAGAAATAAAATATGAAATTACAAATAATAAAATCGCAATAAATGGAAGAGAATAAACTAAAGTATTAAGTATAATTTCAATAGAAATACTTGAATTAAATCTTTCCAAAAGACTTTTAAATCCTAATATTGCAGCAGTAGGAAGTAAAAAGCATGCAATCATTAATAAACGAGCTTTTTCTGTACCAAATTTATAAATAAGTGGTAAAATAAGGCTAGCAAAACATACTGAAATTGATAAAATTAATCCTGTAATAACTAAAGTATCATCTAAAACAAGTGTATTTTTAAAATATCCATTAACAATGCTAATAATAAGTGAAAAAAATACACCTATAAAGCTAAATATTAACATAGTTAAATATTTACTTAATACAATAGTGTCACGTTTGATAGGCATTGTAAGTACATAGCTATCCCATTTATTTAAATCATCATATGAAAATGTTGAAACAATCATTGTTGTACATAAAACTATAATAACACCTATAAAACTACTGTTATTTCCATCTCCAACAGAAGAGATATATCCAAATACAATCATAAATAAAATTAGAAATTTTATATTGCTTTTTAAATTAAGTAAGTCTTTTAAAATTAGTCCCTTCATTATTTATCACCTCTTACATAAAATAACATAATTTCTTCAATTGATGTATTATCAACTATAAGGTTTGGATGTTTTGTAATAAATTTATACTTATCTTTAAGTAGTACTTCATATCCAAACTGGCTTTTACGATAATATAAATAATCTTCATTTGTAAGTTTAGCAAAATCATTAGAATTACATTTTAAGATACCCATAGTATCGATTAATTCATCTTTGCTTTCGCTAAATACAATTTTCCCCTTATGTATAAATGTAATATAATCTGCTATTTTGTCTAAATCACTTGTAATATGTGAAGATAAAATAATAGAATGTTCTTCATCTTGTATAAAATCTAAGAATATATCCAATATTTCTTCTCTTACAATAGGGTCAAGTGAACTAGTTGCTTCATCTAATATTAATAACTTTGGTTTATGAGATAAAGCTACAGCAATACTAAGTTTCATTTTATTACCTTTTGAAAATTCTTTAATTAGTTTATTATTTGGAACTCTTAGTTGTTTTAAATATTCTTTAAATAGTCTATCATCCCAGTTTTTATAGATATGGCTCATAATTTTTGAGATATTATTTGTATTTAAATTCTCATGAAAGTTGCTTCCTTCAAATACGACACCAATTTGTTCTTTGATTTCTTTTTCATTTTTTATGTTATCAAGGCCAAAGATTTCAATATTTCCACTATCATAAGATATTAAATTTAAAATTGATTTTAGTGTAGTAGTTTTTCCTGCACCATTTTCACCTACAAATCCCATTATAGAGCCTTTTGGTACTGAAAAAGATACATCTTGTAATGCAAAATTTTTGTAAACTTTGTTTAGGTTTTTTATAGTTATTGCGTCCATAATTATCATTCTCCCTTATATAATAAAAGTAAAATATCTTGTAACTCATTATATGTAATGCCACTACTTTGAGCTGTATCAACTGCTTTTTGTAGGTATTCTTCGATTAAACGAAGTTGTTCTTCTTTAACAAAATCCATATTTTTTCCAGATACGAAACTACCTTTACCAGTAACTGTTTCAATAAATCCATCATGTTCTAAATCACTATATGCTCGTTTTGTAGTAATTACACTTATTCTAAGTTCTTTTGCTAATAATCTCATACTTGGAAGAGCAGTACCTTCTGGCAACTCTCCACTTATAATCATACTTTTAATTTGTGTAGTAATTTGTTCGTATATTGGCTTGCCACTTGAATTACTAATAACTATATTCAATTAAACACCTCCTTAAATTGTATATATAGTATATATACATTATATAAATATATATATACTATGTCAAGTAAACTTACAAAAAAATAATTGGAAATATTATGTGTTTAGTGGTTTTACTCTGTAGAAAAGATTATTTTACTGAGCATATTAAAATTTTTAAAAAAAATTTACAAATATTATTCAAAAATCTTACCAATAAATTGAAAATACTGATTTTAAAAAACAATAAAGTTTAGCTTATAGATAAACAAAAGTTTAGTTTATAGATAAACTTTTGTTATTTTTGTTTTTGACATACATATTTTTTTGTAATATATTTATATTATCAATTAGAGATAAGGAGAGTGAGAAGAGATATTTAATTTAGATAAGGCATTAAAAAAAGATTTAAATCAAGAATACACAGAAAGTAGAAATTTGGTTATGAACAAAAGTAAATATATGAATGTTTGCTTTAAAAATTATATCAAAGTGGCAGAAGGAATGTATACTAAAAGAGATTTAATTCCAATAAAATTAATAAATTCTATGGATAAAAATAATAAGATTAGGAAAACACTACATGAATTATCTTGCGAATTTGAATATCCAAAGACTTCCTTGTCTTCATTGTTTACAGAACTAAAAAAATTAGATTTTTTACAGAAAGTAAAAAATGGTGAGTATATGATAAATCCACATATAGCATATAAAGGAAATAAAGCTGATAAAGAAAGTTTACTAGAAGAATATAATCAGATAAAAAGACCTAATAAGGTTAGTAAATAAGGAAGAAGGTTTTTATATGAGTTTAAAACTTGATAGAAATGTTCTACAGTGGTTTGATTATGTATTTGAAAATGAAGAAACTAGTTTGAGATATTATAATTTTGAATGTACATTAAAAGAGATTAGCCCCACTAGTTTAAACAGAGTAGCATTTATATTAGAAAAAAATAATTCTGAATACTGGAAGTTGTATTTTGAAATACCAGCTGAAGTTACTTTGAAACTTAAACAAAACATTCATCCTTTATTTAGAGAGTATATATATGAACAAATATCACTGTATAACGATAATCAAATTTACAATTTTGTAAATTCAAATTTATTAAAAGTGTTTAATAATATTGCAATTTACCAATATAATCTTTTAGAAAATCTATATACTATTGATTTTAGAAAGAGTTTTATAGATAAGTGCCAATATTTGTTAATAGGTGAAAAAAGACTTATAGATGAAGATTTATATCTAAGAGCAAAATCAAAAGAAGTGTTTGATTTTTTTAATTCAGATGGAACCTTTAATCTGACATTAAGTTTTGACATACAAAAAAATGAAAGTTTGCTTGATAGTCTTTTAGAGCTTAGAAAATCAATAATCATAAATGAGAGAATTTAATTTATTTGGATATAATATTAAAATGGAGGGATTTATATGGACGTAGAAAAAATGACTTTAAGAGTTCAAAAAAGTTTAAATGAGGCTTATAATGAAGCAGTAAAAAATCATAACCAACAAGTAGATGTAATTCATCTTTTTTCAGCACTTATTAATCAAGAAGATGGATTAATACCAAATATAGTAGAAAAGATGAATATATCAATAGATTCTTTAAGAAATACTGTAAACTTTGAAATGGATAAACTTCCAAAAGTATATGGAGAAGGAGCAGATTCACAAGGAGTGTCAGCTACTAGAAAAATAAATGAAGTACTTATAAAAGCAGAAAGTATTTCTAAAGAATTTAAAGATTCATATATAAGTGTTGAACATGTTATGCTTGCAATGATGGAAACAGAATCAAAATCAGTTGTTGGTAAAATATTGAAACAATATAATATAAATAAAAATGATTTTTTAAATGTTTTATCACAAGTTAGAGGTAGTCAAAGGGTAGAAACACAAGACCCAGAAGGAACATATGATGCACTTGCTAGATATGGAACAAATTTAGTAGATTTAGCTAAAAAAAATAAATTAGATCCTGTAATTGGAAGAGATGAAGAAATAAGAAGAATTATAAGAATTTTATCAAGAAGAACAAAAAATAACCCTGTATTAATTGGTGAACCAGGTGTAGGTAAAACTGCGATAGTTGAAGGCTTAGCAGAGAGAATAGTAAGAGGAGATGTACCAGAAGGATTAAAAGATAAAATAGTATTTTCTCTTGATATGGGCGCATTGATTGCTGGTGCAAAATATAGAGGAGAATTTGAAGAAAGATTAAAGGCTGTCTTAAAAGAAGTTCAAAGTTCTGATGGAAAAATCATTCTATTTATAGATGAGATTCATACTATAGTTGGTGCTGGTAAAACAGAAGGCTCAATGGATGCAGGTAACCTGATTAAGCCTATGCTTGCAAGAGGAGAGTTAAATTGTATTGGTGCAACTACTTTTGATGAGTACAGAAAATATATAGAAAAAGATAAAGCCCTTGAAAGACGTTTCCAACCTGTAATTGCAGAAGAACCTACTGTTGAAGATACAATATCTATACTTAGAGGACTTAAAGAAAGATTTGAGATACATCATGGAGTAAGAATTCATGATAATGCTATTGTAGCAGCAGCAAAACTTTCTCATAGATATATACAAGATAGATTTTTACCAGATAAAGCAATAGATTTAATAGATGAAGCTGGAGCTATGATTCGTAGTGAAATAGATTCATTGCCAACAGAATTAGATGTGGTTAGAAGAAAATTATTTACACTAGAAACTGAGAGAGAAGCTTTGCTTAAAGAAAATGATGATAAGAGTAAGACAAGATTAGAAGATATTCAAAAGGAAATAGCAGAGTTAAAATCTAAAAATGATGAAATGACTGCTAAATATGAAAAAGAGAAGAGTCAAATACTAGATATCAAAAATTTAAAATCTCAATTAGATGAAGCTAAAGGAAAAGCTGAAAAGTACGAAAGAGAATATGATTTTAACAAAGCAGCAGAGGTTAAATATGGTGAAATACCTAAATTAGAAGAGCAAATAAAGAAATATGAAGAAAGTATGAATGATGGTTCTGAAAACTCACTTTTAAAAGAAGAAGTTACAGAAGAAGAAATATCTAATATTGTATCAAAGTGGACAGGTATACCAGTAACTAAATTAGTCGAAGGTGAAAGAGAAAAGCTACTTAAGCTAGAAGATGAACTTCATGAGAGAGTTATTGGACAGAATGAAGCTGTTACAGCAGTTTCAAATGCAGTAATACGTGCAAGAGCTGGCCTAAAAGATGAAAGAAAACCAATTGGTTCATTTATATTCTTAGGGCCTACAGGAGTTGGAAAAACTGAACTTGCAAAAACTCTTGCTAGAAATTTATTTGATAGTGAAGACAATATAATTAGAATTGACATGTCTGAATATATGGAAAAACATGCTGTATCAAGATTAGTAGGACCTCCTCCAGGATATGTAGGATATGAAGAGGGCGGACAACTTACAGAAGCAGTTAGACGTGCACCTTATTCTGTAATATTATTTGATGAGATAGAAAAAGCACATGAAGATGTATTTAATATGTTTTTACAAATATTAGATGATGGTAGACTTACTGATAATAAAGGTAAGACTGTAGACTTCAAAAATACTCTTATAATAATGACCTCTAATATAGGAAGTAATTATTTATTAGAAGCAGGTGGAAATATAACAGATACTACTAACAGTCTTGTAATGAATGAGATGAAGCATAGATTTAAACCTGAATTTCTAAATAGAGTAGATGATATTATAATGTTTAAACCTTTAGACCAAGATAATATCAAGAAAATTATAGACATATTTATGGAAGATTTAAAAAATAGATTAAAAGAAAAAGATATTTCTATTGAGGTTACAGATTCAGCTAAAGATGTAATGGTGAGAGAAGGTTATGACCCTGTGTATGGTGCAAGACCTCTTAAGAGATATATAGGAAATACATTAGAAACTATAATTGCAAGAAAACTTATTGCTGGAGATATATATAATGGATGTACTATAGTTATAGATGGGCAAGATGAAAATATTGAAGTTTTAGTTAAGTAATAAAAAGTCAGTAGAGCAAAATGTATGGTTTGATACATCATGCTCTACTGACTTTCTTGTTCATTAATGTTAATTAATTTATATATTTATGATTTTAATAAGGAAGATATAATTAGTTTTATTATTTATATAATATAGGGTATTAATTGATTTTATATAAAACAAATATTTTTAAACAGAGTAAAGTTTTTTTATTAAAAGTTGATAAAATATATGATATAAATAAGTAAAACTATTAATCATAACTGAAGATAAAAATAAATATGGAAGGATATAGTGCTCAATGAAAAATATATTTTACTATGAAACTAAAATTGGGAAAATAGGAATATCAGAAGAAAATAATTACATTACAGATTTATTCTTTGGGATACAAGAATTATCTTGTGAAAAATATACAGTTAAAGAGACTAAAATTATAAAAGATGCAAATAAACAACTAAGTGAATATCTAAATGGTGATAGAAAAAAATTTGATTTACCATTACATCCATCAGGAAGTGAGTTTAGTAAACAAGTGTGGAGTGAACTTTGTAAAATTCCATATGGAGAAACAAGAACTTATCTAGAATTAGCGAATACAATCAATAGACCTAAATCATATAGAGCAGTGGGGTTGGCCAATAGTAAAAATCCTATTTCTATTTTTATACCTTGCCATAGGCTTATTGGTTCTAATGGAAGTTTAAGAGGTTATTTGGGCGGAATAAAAACAAAGGATTATTTATTAAAACTGGAAAGTGAAAATAAATAATAGAATTATATAGTAAGTACATATTGAAAAGATAATACTTATAATGAAAATTAACTTTATTTTCATTAATAATTAAGTTCCAATAATTAAGTTATGAAAACTTAAACTCTCAATAATAAAAATAGTTTCAAGCTAAATAAATTTTACTACACAAATATAAAGTGAATAACATAAATAAAAGATAAATAGTATTTTGTGAGAAAAATTTGAAGTGTAGTCAGGTAAATCTAGCCTCTTTAGAAAGTGGATTTTAATTATGTTTATAAATGGTAAAAAAATACTGATAATGATAGTTAGTAAACTATAATTATCAGTATTTTTTATACTTTATCAAGTACTAAAAAGTAGATTAAATAAACATAAAAATTTATATATTTATACAAAATTTTATAATAAGAATTATCTTAAAAAATATATAAAAACATAAAAAATATACAAAATTCTACAATAATAGATTTTTTTGTTATAATTACGAGTTTTTTATTGCATCTGTAGAATAAAAGTATTATTATATAGTTAAGATAATTATCCAAGAAAATTTTGGATAAGAGAAAAATATTTTATGAAATGAAAAAATCATAATTACATAATTTTTATTAAAAATTTGTTGGGAATCTTTGAATAAAATTAAGAACATAGGTTCGCTGGGGGATGGTGTATGTGGAAAAATCAAATACTACTATTATAAGAAAGGAAAAAATTAAAGACACAGGAATTAAATTAGATTTTTTATTGAGTGTAGATATTGATTTTTATGAACTGTTATTAGAAATATTGGAAAAAGTAAAAGAAGAGAACTAATTCTCTTCTTTTAAAAATCTCTTTATATAAGCATTATCAATCATTTTTTCTATAGCCTCTCTATCTTCTTCTTCAAGTGAATATATCTTTTCTAAAAGCTGCTTTGTTTTTTCACTAACTGATAAACTTTCTATTATTAATTTGTCTTCTCTATTTATTTTTGTATTTTCATTTATACCTAATAAATAATCTGTAGATGTCTTCAGTGATTTTGCTAATCTTACTATTATTTCACTTTTAGGTTCTCGCAGATTATTTTCATAACGTGATAAACTAGCTTCAGTTATACCAACTTTAGTAGCAAGTTCCTTTTGATTTATATTCAACTCTTTTCTTAGCTTTGCTATTCTATCTCCTAAACTTTCCATATGTACATCACTCCTTACCGAAATTATAAGTTATTTTGCTGAAAAGTAAAATAAAATTACCAAAAATATATAAAAAAAGAAAAAAGATAAGAAAAAAGATTGATAATTACCGTTTGTATATATATAATATAAATTATACAAATGGTAATTTATGGAAGGGTGATATGTTGAATGGAAGCAAATCAAAATTAAAAATGATGCTATAAAAAAAATAATGAAATTATTAAAAATAAATCCTATAATACATTTATTTGAAGAAAATATAAAAATAAGTTTATAGAAAAGAGATATATATGTTGCAAAATATTGAGTTTTGATATAAATGATTTAATATACAAATGATTTGAATAAAAATTTTTATTAATACAATTACCAAATGTATAAATCAACATGGAAAGGGTGGTAAGGATAAGTTTTACTAAGTGAAATAGATTGTATAATGATGTTGGAATAATCAACAAATGATTTATTATGGAAATAAAAAAGAGAACTAATTAGCAAGGCTTTTAGGATTAAAGAAACTCTCAAAAGAGAAAGATGGTATATAAATATGTAATGGTAAAAGTTTTAATTATGTCAAAATAGTATATAACAAGGAAATGACTTAAAAATAAATTAAATATATTGGAGAATTTGAAATGATAATAATTAGAAGCCAGGATAAAACTAATTTAATGAAAGTTAGTAAAATTGAAATAAATGATAATCAAATATATGTAACATTTGAAGATATGTATAATACTAGGAAGATAGGATGTTATGAAAGTAAAGAGAGAGCAATACAAGTATTAGATAAGATACAAAATTTTATTGAGAATGGCACTGAATATGATTATATAACTGCTAATAAAGTTAGATGTAATGTAAATCGAATATTTCAAATGCCAATTAAGTAAGGTTATTATATTAGGCTATTCAGATTTGAAAATTATTCTAATAATTTTGTTGAAAGTGATTATAATTAAAATTTATTTTAAATATTGTTTTTGCTATAATCAAGCAGAAAAGTGAAAATAGGTATTATCAATAAGATAAAAAGTTATTGTTAAATATATTAAAGAATAAAATACCCTGTTCTTAAGGTAGTAAGAATGGGTATTTTATTTGTACATAAATATTAAGATAAAATGTAAAGCTAATAGATACATTAAATTATCTAATAAGTGATATAAAAATTATACAATAGAAATTCTCCTAAAACAGCTAATATTAAGTACATAATAGCTTCATTTTTAGGTAGGTTAATAGTTTTTCTATTTGTATCATCATCAGCTTCAACAGCAATTTCATCTTGAAGAATCTGTTCATATCGATGTGCAAAGACAGTCTTTTTACTTATATAATTAAATAAATTATCTATACATATCCATATGAAGTATCCCAAAATAGCACCTAGAGTATTCATCATCAAATCATCAATATCTGTGGTTCTATGATTAAATAATTGACAAATCTCAATTGCCAATGAAAAGCTTAGTCCAGTACATAATATGCTAATAAAATTTCTAAATCTTTTCCAAATCAAAGGAAGTAAAAATCCTAAAGGCATAAACATGATGATATTTAGAATGTAGGTTAAAGCACCACTTGAACTAAATGGAATTAAATTTATTTCATCTAGTCTAATAATTTCACCATATCTACCTATATCCCATATACTTCCAATACCTGCTTTGCTAAGTGCTAAGTAAATATAAAACAAAAAAACATAGACCCATATTAGATGTGTTACTAAATTCCTTTTTTCTTTTAAATTTACTCTTCTTATAACAATTATTTGGTATATTAAACAAGGTAATATTGCACAAAATAACGGATAAAGTGTACACATAATTTTAATTTATCTCCCTCCAAAATTTATATTTTTGACCTTATAAATACTATCTTTATTGTAATCTTTAAAAATAAACTTTTCTTTAATAAAACCTTAAAAATTTATTAACTTATAAAAATAAACTATGTATCCTTATAAGACTTAGAAAATTGAATCTTCTACACTTAATATGTAAGTATTTAAAAATTTTATCATATGTATAAATATTATAAATATATGGAAATAATAATAGTATATATTGGTAAAATAGGAGGAATTGTATGAAATGGATTAAATGGTATAGTATTACATGTATATGTATTTTTGCTCTTATAACTTTTTTTATGTTGATGTTTCCTAATAAAGTAAAAATACTTGATGCTTCATCTGCATATAGTTTTATTGAAAAAAAAGTGCCAAATAATGCTAGCTATCAAGGATATAAGAGGAATCAAATTGATGGTACTACTACAATTTATTATAATTATAATAATTCAACTCATGTAGTAAAATTATCACACCCTGAATATAATTCGAGAGCGATTAACTGGGATAAAGTTTCAAATATTATATTTGATTAACTTAAAATTAGTACTTATATACAAGTATATTAAGTTATAATTTGTTTTACATTTGTAAATGTAGATATTAGAATCTAAACATAAACGATTTTTGTCTATCTTGAAGATAAGGCAATTATTGTGTGTTAGACTGGAGAAATAGATTATGAAAAATGTCGAAGAACTACTTCCAAAAGATAAGTTTGATAACTGTAATATTGAAAAATTAAAATTATTATCTGATGAAGAGATAAAACCTATTTGCCTTAAGCTTTTAGAATGGATACAAGATTACAATTGGCCTGTTGCAAAATATATATTGCCTGTATTGGCATTACATCAAGAAATTATTACTCCATTGATATAGATATTCTTACCCCAGAGGAACAAGATGATGATTGGAAATATTGGATAATCGTATGTCTATTACCAATGTTCACAGATAAAAAACTTGAACCAATTATACCTTTTATAAAGAGAATTGCAGAAAAGCCAACAAAATGGGAAAATACTTCAGAAGTAGATGAGGTTGCGAGAAAATTATTATAATTAAGGTTATGAGTATTTTTGGAGTGTGCTTTATTAGATAAGATATGTATAATAGTTCAACTTTACAAAACTATGCTATTATGTGATATGCAGTTAAAAATATGGGATTTTAGAAAATAATTATTTTATGAAGGTTTATGGATTTATATATGAATATATGAAGATATTTTAGACTTATATTCTCCAAAAAATATTGTTGATAGAATACAAATAGCAGTGTATTTCTAATATACTTATATACCTAAAAACATTCTCTTAATGGGAATGTTTTTTATTTATTAAAAAATCAATATTTATTAATGCATGAAATAATAAAGCTCATATTTTCTATAAATAATACTATCTTACATCTTATTAAAAAAATTTTCTAAGGAATACAATAAAAAATAATTATTTAGTTTAATTGTGTAATTTATTGATATTTTTTAGATTTTTTGTAATTAGTTAATATAAAAATGTATTATAATGATATTATTGAAACTTGAAAATCTGATAAAGAGATAATATCATAAGAAGTGATTACTATTAACTTTCATCTAATAAGTCTAAATCATATAGAATCTGAATTAATTAATATTAAAAATCTTATTTTAATTTTTGATGTAGGATTATTAACTTTGATGAAATTTTAAAAAGTCATGAAGAAGTTATTTAGATGGAATATAAATAAAGGGTTATTTATTGAAACTTAAAAAAGAAGATAAACAATAGAGATATACAATAAATACACATAGAAAGGATGATATTTATTATAAAAAGGAATTTGAAAGGAATTGTTACAGCACTTATCATTGTTATTTTTATACTCATTTATTATGCATTTTTTAGGGGTATTACAGCAGAGCAAATACGTCAATATGTGCAATCATATGGAAACTATGCACCCTTTGTATATATATTGATTTTCTCAATTTTGCCAATTACTTTTTTTCCCGTTCCAGTATTAGCATTGGCTGGAGGATTAGCATTTGGATTGTGGAAAGGGACACTTTATACGATAATAGGTGCAGGTGTTAATAGTGCAATTATGTTTATGATGGCAAAGGTATTAGCTAAGGATGCCATAACTAAGTTTTTAAAAAATAGATTATCACCATCTTTATGGAAACTTTTTATGGAGGCAGATGAGAAGAGAGGATTTTTTATTATATTTGTATTAAGATTGATACCAATTACTCCATATAATCTTATAAACTATGGAGCAGGGCTTACTAATATAAGATTTAGTAGCTATATGTTTGCAACACTTATTGGTATTTTACCAGGAACATTAGTGTTCTTAAATATAGGAGATAAAGCTATTGATATCACTAATCCTTCTTTTATAATTTCTATAGTGTTGTTGTTTTTATTAATAATAACATCTTTAATATTGGCAAAAAAGATTTCTCCAACTAGTATATCTAAGAGAGAATAACTATTTAATTTATTTGTGTAAGATATTAATATAAAATAGTAATATTTTTATATTAATATTTTTTAATATTTTTTGGGTTTTTTGTAATTAATTGATATAAAAATATATTATAATAATATTATGAAAATTTTAAAAATATAAGAAAGAGGTAATACCATGAGAAGCGATATAAAAAAAGGAATAGAGGGAGCTCCAAAGAGAGCATTAATGTATGGAATGGGTCTTACTAGAGAAGAAATTGAAAGACCATTAATAGGTATAGTAAATGCACAAAATGAAGTGATTCCTGGTCATCTTCATCTTGATGAAATAGCAGAAGCAGCAAAAAATGGAGTGAGAATGAGTGGTGGATTACCATTAGAATTTCCAGCTATAGGAGTTTGTGATGGTATAGCTATGGGGCATGTTGGAATGAATTATTCACTTGCTTCAAGAGAATTAATAGCCGATTCTATAGAGGCAATGGCAATGGCACATGGTTTTGATGCTTTAGTACTTATACCTAATTGTGATAAAATAGTCCCAGGAATGTTAATGGCGGCTGCAAGACTTAATATACCAAGTGTTGTTGTAAGTGGAGGTCCTATGCTTCCAGGAAAAGCAAATGGAAAAGTATATGACTTTAACTCTGCAATGGAAGGTGTTGGAGCTTGTAAGGATGGGACAATGAGTGAAGAAGAACTAGAAGTGTTGGCAATGAATTCTTGTCCTGGATGTGGTTCATGTTCTGGGCTTTTTACAGCTAATAGTATGAATTGTTTAACAGAGGCACTAGGTATGGGTATTCCATATAATGGTACTGCTGCTTCACATTCAGGAGAAAGAAAAAGAATAGCAAAGTATGCAGGTATGTATGTTATGGAACTTCTTAAGAATAATATAAAGCCTAGAGATATTTTGACAATAGACGCTTTTAAAAATGCAATAACTGTAGATATGGCAATGGCTGGTTCTACAAATACAGTGCTTCATTTACCTGCAATAGCCTATGAAGCAGGAATAGAACTTAATTTAGATTTATTTGATGAAATAAGTGAAAAAACTCCTTGTTTAACAAAATTAAGTCCAAGTGGTAAGCATCATATCGAAGATTTACATATGGCAGGAGGAATACCAGCTATAATGAATGAACTTTCAAAGATAAAAGGAATAAATTTAGATTGTAAAACAGTAACAGGCGAGTCTATAGGAGAAAACATAAAAAATTGTGAGATAAAGAATGAAGAAGTAATACATACATTAGAAAATACATATAGTAGTCAAGGTGGCCTATCAATTTTAAGAGGTAATCTTGCTGTAAATGGAGCAGTTGTAAAAAAATCAGCAGTAGCAGAGGAAATGTTGATTCATGAAGGTCCAGCAAGAGTTTTTAATTCAGAAGAAGAAGCTGTTAGTGCTATATTTGACAAAAAAATAAACAAAGGTGATGTTATAGTTATAAGATATGAAGGTCCAAAAGGAGGGCCAGGAATGAAAGAAATGTTATCTCCCACATCAGCAGTTGCGGGAATGGGGCTTGATAAGCATGTAGCACTTCTTACTGATGGGCGTTTTTCAGGAGCTACCAGAGGGGCATCTATAGGGCATATTTCTCCAGAAGCTATGGAAGGTGGTTTAATAGGAATAGTTGAAGAAGGAGATATAATTTCTATAAATATACCAGATAAAAAATTAGAACTAAAAGTAAGTGAAGTAGAAATAGAAAATAGAAAATCAAAATTTAAGCCTTTAGAAGCAAAAATAAAGCATGGATATTTAAGTAGATATGCTAAGCTGGTTACATCAGCAAATACAGGGGCAGTTTTGAAATAGTAAATATATTAAAAAAGTAGAGAATATTAAATACTAACAGGATATCTTAAAAAGTTTTTACCATAAATAAGATATCCTATTTTATTGTTTTAAATGTATAAAATATTTTATATCCTACAAAAAAGTAAATTATCTATAAAAGTAAATCTGTATATGTAAGCAAATCTTTATTTTGATATAACATATAAATTTTATTTTGTAGACAATAAAATATGACTCCTAAAAATAAAAAACATATCATAAATATAAATAGATGAGTATAAGCATGTAACTATAAATTAATAATTTAATTTATAGTTTATCACTTTAACTTGTTTATAATTTTTTATATGCAATAAAATTTTTAGGGGGATACATTATGAATAAAAAAATGAAGTTAATTCCATATGAGATAAATGAAAATCTAAGAGGAACAAAGAATAAATTTCCATATGGTATAAAACAAATGAATGCTAAAGGAATGTGGGAAGAGGGTTACACTGGTAAAAATGTTGTAGTTGGTATAATAGATACAGGTTGCGATACATCTCACCCTCTATTAAAAGGAAAAATCATTGGAGGTGCAAATTTCAGTGATGATAGTAATGGAAATAAAAATATATATGAGGATTTTAATGGACATGGAACACATGTAGCAGGCATTATAGCAGCATCTAATTATAATAATGAAGTTATGGGAGTAGCACCAGATTGTAAATTATTAATAGCAAAAGCATTAAATAAAGATGGTATTGGGACATATCAGGGTATAATTAATGCTATCAACTTTGCTGTAAGTAGCAAGGTAGATATTATATCTATGTCTCTAGGAGGGAATAAAGATGATAAAAATCTAAAAAATGCTGTTTTACAAGCAGTAAAAAATAATATTCCTGTAGTGTGTGCAGCTGGTAATAATGGAGATGGGGATTCTAGTACAAGTGAATATAGTTATCCAGCAAGTTATCCTGAAGTAATAGAAGTAGGTGCAATAAATGAAAATTATTTAGTTGAGAAATTTAGCAATTCAAATAGTACAATAGATTTAGTTGCACCAGGAAGAAATATTTTATCCACTTATATGGATAATAAACTTGCTATTATGAGTGGTACTAGTATGAGTGCACCCTATGTAACAGGTTCAATGGCATTGATTAAAGAGTGGGCAAGAGAAGAGTTTGAACGAAATTTTGATGAAGCTGAGTTGTATGCACAGTTGATAAAGTGTACAAGAGCACTTGGTTTGCCTAGAACAGAACAAGGAAATGGTTACTTATATTTAAATCTTTATAAATACAAGGGAAATACTAAAAGATAATCTTTGTTTGCTAATGAAAGATAAGGACTATATATTTACGAAATAAATGATAAAAATTGTTTAATGAGAAATATTATCAATAAGTATTGATTTTTAAAACTGTGCATGATATTATATATTTAGAAAAAATAAAGAGATTTCAAATAAAGAAATCTTTTATTTTTTAAATTCTAGTTAGCTATAGCTAACTAAAAGAATGATTAAAAATATCGTAGGAGGTAAAAATGAATAAAATATATATTGTTTATTGGAGTGGAACAGGAAATACTGAAAAAATGGCAAATTTTGTAGCTGAAGGTGTAAAGTCAAAAGGTAAAATAGCAGAGGTTTTAGATGTAAATTTATTGAAACCAAGCGATTTAAAAGGAGAAAATAAATTTGCACTAGGTTGCCCATCTATGGGAGCAGAACAATTGGAAGAAGGTTATATGGAACCATTTGTATCAGAATTAGAAGCAATGGTATCAGGTAAACAGATTGGATTATTTGGTTCATATGGTTGGGGAAATTGTGAATGGATGAGAGATTGGGAAGAACGTATGCAAAATGCTGGTGCTACAATTATAGGTGGTGAAGGAATCACAGCAATGGAAGATCCAGATGGAGAGGCAGAGGCTAATTGTATTGAATTAGGTAAAATGTTGGCTGAATAAATTTGTATGCTATAAAAATCTAATTTTTAAAAACTAATGATAATATTAGTATACATAACACTAAAAAATATTAATAGCATGATATATGTAATGAATATTTTATAAAAGATAAAATATTTAATATTTTGACTTCAATATACATTCAGTACTGCCAGATAACGATTTTTTATTTGTTATCTGGCAGTATGTTTATTAAGTATAAACTGAATAATCTGAGCTATTTAATCTTATGAAAGTTTTAATAAGTGTTGTAGAAAAATGTAAGGAAAAGGAGTAATAATGTGCTCCATTTATTGTAAAAGAAATATAACCATCAACCTGTACTATCTCTTCAAGATTGTCATAGCCTGATTTTTGTTCAATTAACATCATTTTCAATGTTTCTTTATCTGCATTTTTAATATAGTTTAAATAATTCATACGTCCATAATACGAAGCACGTTGAGGGTTGCATCCTCTTATGCCTTTTGGTGGATAGGTACAAACTGATACTGCTTTTTGTGCGTCTTGTACTGTATTAATAAATGGAAAGCCTATAATATCTGTTCCCATATCCATTATAGCTCTAACAAGAGTAGGGTCACTATTTCCCAATCTAACCAAAGAAGCAGCACCACCAGCATGTGCTGCTATCATATGTTGCTGAATGTCTTTACGGTCTAAAGTTCCATGTTCTCCCTCAATCCATACAAAATCATATCCAGATAATCCTACTAATTCACTTACAGCTGAATCAGACAGTGAAACTGCAATCCCACAAAGTACTTTTCCTGCATTTAAATTTTCTTTAATCATAGTTGCATATTTTTCCATTTATATAATCCTTTCTTTTACAAATTGATTTTTACACTTCAAACTATACAACTTCAACCTAACTTGAAGTCAATACTTTTTATTGAATACTGATTGACTATTATGAAAGGAATTTTTATAATGTTATTATTCATTTAAAAGTTTAGGGAGGTAAAGAACATGCAATATTCCATGACTGAGGTATCAAAAATAACTGAAATTTCTCCATCAGCAATCCGTTTTTATGAAGAAAAAGGTTTACTACTTCCCATCAATAGAAAACCAAGCGGTGTTCGTTACTTTTCAGAAAAGGATGTAGAACGCTTGATATTTATTACAGAACTTAAAATGGCAGGTTTATCTATAAAGAATATATATGAATGTTTTCATTTCTGTGATATGGGAGATGACACAATAGATAAAAGAATTTGCCTATTTGAGCAATATAAACAGAATATTCAAAATAAAATACATGTGTTGGAACATTGTATGGAGCAAATAGATGAAAAAGTAGCTTATCTAAATGAAAAAAAGGCAGTTAAGAAATAATTTTTTGTGCTCTTTTTATAACTATTTCTATTGAGGATAAGTAAATATAGAAAAAGGATACTAGTTTTTGATATTAACTTCTTAGAATTAATGGGTTGATAATAATTAAAATAGTGTGTAGAAAATGAATTAGTATTCCTGTCATTTATACCTGATTTTATGAAGGTTTTTCAACTATGTTGTCTATTTATTTATGTAAAGTCTCGTTTTTAATGATTTTTACACTATATATCAAAATCTAAAATGGGTTTTATTTTATATGATATTTCTCTATGTAATAAAAAAGAAAATTATGATAAGATATATTAATGTAAGTGATAAAAATACTTATGAGTATAAAAGTGAGTATTTTTTTATTATATATGAACAATCTAGATTATGATGTTAAAACATACAGTTATACTTTTTTAATTAGTATGATAAAAATATTAGAATTGAATTGTTATTGCTTGGGGGAAGTAAAAATGTATGAATCAAGAGAAAATTATTTAGAGACAATATTGATTTTGGAGAAGAAAAATGGAGTTGTAAAGTCTATTGATATAGCAAAAGAATTAAATTATAGTAAAGCAAGTGTAAGTAGAGCTGTAGGGATTTTAAAAGAAAGTAGTCTTATTATAATGATGCTTGATGGTGAAATTATTTTAACTGAGAATGGTAGAAAAAAAGCAGAAGAAATTTATGAAAAACATATTTTAATTACTAGATTTCTAATAAATACATTGGGAGTTTCATTCAATATAGCTGAAAAGGATGCATGTAGAATAGAGCATGTGATAAGCAATGAGACATTTGAAAGAATAAAAAAATATTTAGACAAAAACTAAGAGGTGAGCTTATGGAGTATTTTAGTGAGTCGAGTAAATATGAAGTGCAAAAATTTAATTGGGGAGAAGTTACATGGATACATGAGCCATCAAAAACACAATCTAATAGACTTAGTGCTGGAGTTGTAAAATTTTTTCCAGGAAATTGTCAAGAAAAACATTTTCATTTAAGTGAAGAACAACTTTTATACGTGATTCAAGGAGAAGGAATACAAATAATTGATGGTAGAAAGATTAATATAAAGAAATCATCAATAATCTATTGCCCACCATATTCAGAACATGAAATTATAAATACTGGTAAAAATGATTTGATAATATTAATCGCCTATGTTCCCTATAAATTTTCGAGCTTAAAACAATTACCAATCATGTTTTCTGAGAATAATATACAAGAATTAGTTAATATAAATATACTTGAAAATATTGCAAATCAAATATCTAATATATTGAAGCTTAAAATATCTATTTATGATTCAAAACACGAAAAAATATTTGAAACTAATGGAGAAGTTAAATTTTGCGTTACTTGCAAAAATATAAGAACCTGTAATAGAAAACTTAATAAAAATATAAATAACGACAATTTTACTAAAATATATAATTGTGATTATGATGTTTCTAGTCTAGAGATACCTATAGTATTAGAAGAAAATATAATTGGATATATAGAATGTGGAAATTTTATAATATATAAATCTATTGATATAGATAAAAAGTTGTCTATATTATCAAATAACTCAAATATAGATACAAAATATATAAATAAAATTTACAATGAAATTCCATTAAATCCTAAAAGTAGATTATATGTATTAAAAGAAAATTTACTAATGGTAACTGATTTTATTCAGGAAATAGCGAAAAGAAAATTCTTTGAAAACCAACTTAGCATAAAGGATGAGGAAATATTAAAAAATAGAAAAGACAATATAAGGCTTGAAGATGCACTTAAAAAGGCTAATACTAGGCTGTTAGAAGAAAAATGTATTATAAGCCCTATAGAAATTAGTATACTTAATACTGCTGGTGGAGAGTATCCTTATGAATTAGAATTTTCTCTTGAGAAAGAAATTAAAAATATGAATTTAGAAGGTATTTGTAAATTAATAGAGGTAAATAAGAAAATACATAATAATATTAAGAGTATTGTTCAAGAGATGACGCTCATATTATCTAGAACAGTACTTAGAGATTTAGAAGATTTAAATCTTATTTATTATGTAAAAAATAAATATACTAAAAAAATATCACTTGTAAGTAGTGATGAAGACTTATGGAATATATTACTTGAATTTTCTAAAGAATGTATTGATATTAATAGAGACTTTTGGATAAAAGATAAAGTAAATTTAATTGAAAAGATAAACGAATATATACAAAAACATTATAAAGAAAATATAAATTTAAATAGCATATCTGATGTATTTTTTATAAGTCCAAATTATTTAAGTTCTATTTTTAATGAAAAGAATAAAATTTCAATAACTGAGTATATAAATATTCTTAGAATAGAAGAATCTAAAAAATATTTAAAAAATGAAAATATGAGTATAGCAGATATTTGTAAGAAAGTAGGATTTAATAATAGCAGTTATTTTTCACAAATATTTAAAAAATTTAATAATAGTACTCCAAATGAATATAGAAAAAATATATTGGACAATAAAAATTAAAAAGAAATTGTATAGAGTATATATTATAAAGGAGATTGAAATAGAATGTATGGAGGAATTTTATGTTTGTAATTACTTTTTTATGTATAGGGGGTTTTATAGCTGCTTTTGTAGATTCTATAGCAGGTGGAGGTGGGCTTATCAGTATGCCTGTTCTTATGGCTATTGGAGTACCAATACATCTTGCTATTGGTACAAATAAATTTGCAGCATCAGCAGGTTGTATAAGTAGTGCTTATAGATATGCAAAATCTGGCAAAACTAATAATGAACTTTTAAAAAAGCTAGTTCCTTTTACTATTATAGGTAGTATTTTAGGAGTAAAATGTGTATTATCAATAAATGAAAATATACTAAATGTTTTAGTTGTATTAATGATTTTAATAGTGGCAATTTATACTTTTGTTTCTAAAAATTTAGGTCAAGAAGATAGATTTGAAGGTATTAATAAGAAAAATTTGAGATTAGGAATGCTTATGGCATTTATAATGGGATTTTATGATGGTTTTTTTGGACCTGGAACAGGAACATTTCTAACTTTCGGATTTATAAAAATATATGGATATGATTTCTTGCATGCTTCAGCAAATACAAAAATATTAAACTTGACAAGCAATGTAACTTCGTTATTATTATTTATGATAAATGGTCAAGTATATTATAAAATTGCTGTATTGTTTGCATTAGTGATGATAATAGGAGCCTATGTGGGTGCTAAAGTTGCAATAAAAAATGGTTCAAAAATGATAAAACCAATATTTTTAGTAATGGCATTGTTTATGGTCACAAAGCTAATGTACCAGACATTGTTTTAATTAGATAGTTTTAATTCCTATAATTATTTATATATTATATAAAAATCTATAACCATTGTAGTTATATTAGTTATGGCTTTTTTATAGGATACTGATAATTAAAAACTTCAAGTGTTTTGTAGTTTCTAAATGCTCATTATAGTATATATGAGAACATATATTTCACGTTATTTTAAGATTTTTATGAGGTTAATGTTGTATAAATATGAATATATACAAATTTTACAAAAATTCTAATTATCTTCTAATACAGTTCATATATAATACATATGGAAATTGTAATATTATAATAGAAAAGTTATATAGTATAAAAATATAACTTTAATCTATGTATATGAAATATATAATAATTTGTAGGAGGAATATATATGAACATATCAAGAAGAGCTATGAAAATAATTGAACTGGCACAGAGAATTGCTAATAAAAGAGGTGTAACAGTACAAGAAGCTTGGAATGATGCCGTAAGAGAATACAGAGAAAAGTATGAATATGTTGCATAAATAGTGCGCATTATATTTTAAATATAAGAAAGTTTATAAAATAAAAGGACTTAGAGTTTTATTTCTAAGTCCTTTATTTTTTTGAAAGTAAAGTATTTAAATAAAACAATCTATGATTGAGATTGTTTTATTTAAAGCTAGTTTTAGAAATTTATATAATAATTTTCAATAACTATTTAGAAAAAAATCTAAATAGTTATTGAAATGAATAATTAATTATGCTATATTGTATTTAGATGAAATTCTAAATAGAGAGGTGATATTGTTGGGTTTTCCAGAAACGTTTAAAGCTCTTTCTGACCCTGTAAGAAGAGAAATCTTACTTATGCTAAAGAATAACAAGATGTCAGCAGGAGAAATTAGTGAAAAATTTAATATGACAAATGCCACAATCTCTTATCATCTATCTCAATTAAAAAAGGCAGGGCTCATATTTGAAACCAAGTATAAAAACTTCATTTTCTATGAAATAAATACTTCAGTTTTTGAGGAAGTTATGCTTTGGTTTTCACAATTTATGGAGAAGGGAGAAAAAGATAATGAAAAAAATGATAAATAAACAATTTGTTTTATCAACTTTAGTATGTTTTATACCATTTATTGTATCAGTTTATTTTTATAATAGATTGCCAGATCAGGTTGCAATTCATTTTGACAATTATGGAAATCCAGATAATTATGCTCCAAAAGTTATAGCGGCTTTTGGTGTACCATTATTAATGCTATGTATTCATTTATATACATGGTTTAGAATTGAAAATGAACCAAAGAAAATAGGATTTTCAAAAATACTTCAAGGTTTTTCAAAATGGGGAGTTGCTATACTTTCAGTTATTTTGCAAGTAATGATGACTGTGTATTCAATAGGAATTACTTTAGAGACAAATTTTTATATAGGATTATTTTCAGGAATATTGATTTTCTTTATTGGAAACTATATTCCTAAATGTAAACAAAACTATACATTAGGAATAAAATTACCATGGACTCTTAATGATGAAGAAAATTGGAATAAAACACATCATTTAGCTGGATGGATTTGGATTATTGGTGGAATATTGTTAATTATTAATGCATTTATTAATATTCCTTTTTATAATACTTTTGTAATAATTATGATTGTAGTGATACCATTTATTTATTCTTATTTTATATATAAAAGTTCAGCTAAAAATAACTAGGATAGTTATATATTTTTATAAAACTTAGCTAAATCTTATATATTTCAGAGCTAAAACAGACAATTAAAAACTTATTAAGATATTTATCTTAGCTCTGAAATTAATTAACATTAAAAGTAAAAAGTCATCAGTAACTATATATTCTAAGGTCATTTACCAATCAGGATATGCATTATAAATTGAAAATTCATATTTAATATTGAAAATATAAGTATGATGTTATATCATACTCTATAAAAATTATTTATGAACACAGGAGGTAGACATGAATCTTGAAGAAATGAAAGAATATAGAAAATTATATAATAATAAACTAAGTGAAACAGATGAATTTTTTAGAGCCTTTGGAAGTCTTGATGATAAGACTTATTCTGAGGGAGCTATAAGTAAAAAAAATAAAGAGTTGATGGGATTAGCAATTTCTATTTTAAGTCGTTGTGATGAATGCATTTGCTATCATATAGAGGGGTGTGTAAACTCTGAAGCAAGTAAGGCTGAAATTATAGAAGCAATAAAAATAGGTGTAATTGGTGGTGGCTCTATTACATATCCAAATGCAAGATTTGCAATAAAAATCTTAGAAGAACTTAATATATAATTATAGATTTGTTTTTGTAATTAATATTTAATATCTAAGATATATTCTAAGACAGTTTTTTTAATACTGATATAATAAAACCTCTTAGAAAATCAAGTATATCAGAGGATGTATGAGATAAGATTGACGATTAAAAAAAGGAAGTGGTTCTTGGTACTTCATTTATCTTTTTCAACTTTAAGACTTTAGATAAATTTTATTAGATTTAAATATATTGATTGCTTAAAGTTATAATAAAAAATAGATAAACTATATAGTTTATCTATTTTTTATTATAATCTTGTTTAATTGTCAATAGTTAGAATGTTAAATAGAAAGATATATTTCTTCTTTTCAAAAATAATCTTCCTCTATCATAATTGCTATCTCACAGTCATATAATCTTTTTGACAAACTAGTATTATTATGCTGATATTTTTTCTTATTTTTCCTTAATAGGTATTAGTAAATCAAGTTGTATATCTTTTACCTCAAGGTCTGTCTTTTCTATATGGCTAAAATAGTTTAAATGTTCTTCTAAAAGACCACACATATGTTCTTGGTCTTGTAAATCACCTGCAAATTCATATTTCTCACTGTTATTCACCCATTCAAGAAGTGCATCCCATTCAGCAAAATTGCCAAAAGCAATCATATGTGCACCATATAACCCTCCTGCAAATTGCTTTCTTTTAAGTGGTGCCGAAATATCCATATTATCTGGAATTGTCACCCATGCCTCATAACCATGATAGCCTGTTTCATCTATTGGATTAGGATGATTGAAACCATAACGTCTTAAATCTGGTTTAATTTTATTCAAATTGTTTTTACACACGAATTCATCAAGCATTGTATTTGCATGAAGTTCTGGGTCATCACCAATATAATGAGCGGAAGCAATAGTAGTTGGTGGTAGGTATACTATACGTATATCATTGATTTTTGATAGTCTTTCATCTGCTTTATTTAACTTATTCATACCTTGCTCCTCCTTAAAATTAATACTAACAATATTGAGTGATTCAATAGCTGATAACAATGTGTCATTTTCAGAAATAATATTTTTGAATGGTAGTTCTGTAACTTTAATTAATTCTTTGATAAAACAAAAGAGAATATCCTTGATTGTTGAAAGAGCAGTAATTTCCTCGTCTAATTCATTTATATTTTGACGAAAGATGTTAATAGCAGTAACTGCATTTTTATTTTCTAGAATTGTTTGAATTTGACGTAAAGGAATTCGCAATTTACGCAAAAGCATAATCTGCTCAATTCTAGAAATTGCTTCATCATCATAAACTCTGTAAGCATAACCTTCACGACGAAAACTTTTAATTAATCCAATTTGTTCATAATAGCGTAGCATTCTAGTGGATATCCCCATATTTTTAGATACTTGGCTTATAGTGATTGTCTTCATTATACTTCCTCCTTACAGTTTCAGTATAAACTACGACACGGTGTCAAAGTCAATAATTAGACATTATAATTATTTATAACCTTAATTTAATCAGTTTAAATATCTCCTATTACACTTAGCTCTTTGTGAAATTAAATAAGTCTATATAATAACATAAAAGTTTTTGAAATATTATATATCAAAGGCATACAGGCTATTTATTTCAAGCTGTATAATCATCTGTCATTATACTAGATACTGTATTTTACAGGAAAATCAAATATTTGATATGTTTTTTTAGAAAAATTCTACTAATAGCATATAAGTTTGAAACTTTTCTGTTATTAAATATTTTACCTTTTATTTACTTTTAGAAATAAAATAGTTAAGGAATCTTACTTATATATTAAATCTGCTACACAATAAATAATTTTTGTTATTTTTACTGTAAAACTTTTGGAAAGAGAAGTACTGATTTTATTACAGAGTTTTTTACAAATTAAATTGCATATTTTTATTTATAGGGTAGAATAAACTAGTTTTGTTAAGTATTTTGAAGGTAAAATAAAGTCAAAAAAATAAAGGAACTAATTTGTCTAACGTTTATTGGTGAAAAATAAACATATAGAAGTTATAATAAATATATAAAAATGTATGAGAGGTGTTGTATGTTTGGCAAACAAAAGGAAAGTGTTAGATTTCTAGAGTTTAATGATGTAGCAGAGAAGTTTGGAGAGAAAAAAGCTGTTGCAATTTTTGATGCAATAGCTGGAAAAAAATCTAAAGAACATATTATCAAAGACATAGAGAAATTAGTCAAAAACGAAGTGTAGATATTTATAAGGTATATTGAGCTTGAGGGTAGCTCTTTATACCTTCTTTTTTATTGTATAAAAATAATTAAATATTCTAGTATTCATTTAATTATGATTGCATTACTTTTATGTTGACAAGAAAGCGCTTTAAATATATGGTGTATATATTAAAATAAATTTAAATGTAATTATGAAATACAGCTATTGATTCATTTGTTTAGGTTAGGGATTTGTATAATCACTTTCCTAATGAATTTATTGTTCTAAATAAACAAAATAGTCAAATTAGTAATGTGAGGTGAAACTTTATGCCAATTAATTCTTTTGAAAATTATCCTATGAATTGGAAACCAAAACGGCCATTAAGAGGACAAATATTATATAAAGCTATTGCAGAACAATTAGAACAAGATATTGATAATGGAACTTTGTTGCCTGGTACCAAATTGCCACCACAACGTGAATTGGCAGACTTCCTAGATGTAAATGTAAGTACTATTTCTAGAGCCTTTAAAATTTGTGAAAAGAAAGGATTAATAAGTGGGGTGACAGGAAGTGGAACTTTTGTAGCTTATGATATACGGTCAAATTTATTTTTGATGTCAAGTAATAAAATTACATTCATTGAAATGGGTACAATGAATCCTGATTTTGCATTAGAAGAAATGAGTACTTTATTTAAACAAATAACTAAAGAATTGGATTTTAAAACTATATTTCAATATGGACAGAGAGATGGCGCTGATTGGCAAAAAGAAGCTATAGCTAAATTGATTTCCCAAACTGGATTTAAAACCTCAGCTGATAGCTTACTTCCTGCAAGTGGAGGACAAAATGCAATTGTAGCCATTTTGGCAGGGCTATTTCAACATGGAGATAGAATAGGTGTAGACCCATTAACTTACCCTGGAATAAAGACAGCAGCCAAAATGCTTGGAATACAATTAATTCCAATTAAACAAGAAAATGGGGAGATTAGTGAAGAAGGTTTATTATATGCATGCAAGAATGAAAATATCAAGGGAATATATATAATACCAGATTATCAAAATCCCACTACACATATAATGTCAGAGGATGGACGAAAAATGATTGCACATATTGCATCCAAATATAACCTAATTGTTATTGAGGATGCTATTCATGGTTTACTTAATGAAATACATTTGAATCCAGTTGCTAATTATATACCTAATCAGACAATTTATATTACAAGTTTATCAAAAATTCTTGCACCTAGCTTGCGTCTTGCATACATTGCTACACCTAAAAAGTATAGAGAAGCCTTATCAAGTGCTTTGTATAATATTAATCTCTCTCAATCATATTTTTTAACAGAAATAGCTTATCGTATGATTGCATCAGGAGAAGCAGATAAATTAATTGAGGCACGCCGTAAGTCTGCTAGAAAGAGAAATGAGATTGTCAATCAATATTTATCTGAGTATAATATTTTAGGAAATAATGAATGTATATTTAGATGGTTAATACTACCTGATGATATAATGGCTGAAAAACTTGAGTTACAAGCACTCAAAGAAGGTGTACAGGTTTATGCATCTGAGCGCTTTGCAGTTGGAAAAGAAAAACCTATTTCTGCAATAAGAATAGCTGTATGTGCTACAGAAAATATAGAAGAACTTAAATCTGGTTTAAGTGTATTAAAACGATTACTAAAAGAAAAAAGATAATTGTATTGCACACAATATTTTAATTGTGTGTAATTTTTTTTGCTGTTACAATGAAAATATGATAGATAATGGATTTATAAGAATTGACATATATTATTGCCTCACAACAAAAAGTAATTATAAATTAATAGTATTTCAAAATTAATTTATTTTTATTTATATAGTAAAGCTTATATAGTTAATTCAAATCTATTTTTAAGTATAATTGCAATTATATGATTAATCTATTTTATATTTTAATAATACTCAGTGTATTAAAGGTTAAAAGGAGTGATTTATCATGGAAAGAACTCAGCAACTAAGAGAAAGTTTTATTGCTTCTATACCCATATTTTTGGGCTATATACCAATAGGAATAGTAGGAGGAATACTATTGCAGAAATCTGGTCTTTCACCTTTCCAAATAGCATTAATGGTAACTTTGGTATTTGGAGGAAGTTCTCAATTTATTGCAGCTTCAATGATTTCAGCTGGTGCAAGTGTAACGTCTATTGTATTAACCACATTTATTGTTAATTTGAGACATTTTTTAATGAGTTCCAATTTAAATATGTATATAAAAAATAAAAGTCCAAAGTTTATATTGCCATTTTGCCATACCATAACTGATGAAACTTTTGCAGTTAATTATGAAAAATTTACTACTGGAAATTGGACTGATAAAAATGCAATCTATCTCAATTTTTTTTGCCTAGTTTCATCAGTCTTAGCTAATTTTATTGGGGCATTTTTAGGAGAAACAATATCTATAGATAGTTCTATTTCTGGATTTATACTGACCTCTATGTTTATAGCATTAATAGTTTCTCAAATAAAAAACAAGATTTATGTTTTAGTATTTATATCGTCAATTATTATTTCAATTATTTTATATGTATTGTTTAAGAGTAATTTAGTAATTATAGTTGCATCAATTTTAGCCTCTTTAATTGGGTTCTTTGCAGAAGAGGTACATTCGAAAAAGGAGGAATCTTATGAATAATAGTAATTATATATTTTTTATTATAATAGGAATGTACATTGTTACATACCTTCCAAGAGTTCTTCCAATGTTAATTTTTTCGAAAAAGGATATGCCTGAGTCTTTGAAAAAAATAATGAAATTTATACCTGTAGCAATCCTTACTTCTTTAACAGCGAAAGATGTATTTTTTAATGGAGATAATTTATATTTGTCTGTAGTAAATCCTAAAATTATATCTTTTCTAATTGTGCTTCTTGTTGCATATAAATTTAAATCTATTGGAATTTCTATTGTTACAGGTGTGATATCTATATATTTATTTGGATTTATTATGTAATATTTAACTACTGTCATATACAAATTTAAAAATTATAAATATTTATAAATACCTATTGCTTTAGATTTTATTATCTAACATAATTATATATTTTTAGTATTATCTTGTTATGTATTTTAAATTTAATTGATTAATGTTTTACGTACAAATATAAAGAACTTATTGCTCATATATTAACTTTCATATAGTAATAAGTTCTTTTTTATAATTTAAGTTTGTAATTAATTTATAGGTATTTTAATTTAATAGAGAATATTGTATAAATACATAATAAATATAAATGAATTTATTTTATATTTATATAAAGTCATATAGATTCAGTTACTAAGTAAACTTTAGAATAAGGTAATAATAAATTTAACTGGATTATAAATAAAAGTCTAAAACATGTTAATTTTAATCTATAAAAAATTAAATTATTATATAATAATTTTACATAAGTACTGTGATTTATATATGGAAGTAAAAAAATATTACTTGCACCAATTTATATGTATTTGTTGAATATAATAAATTAGGCATTTACTCTAATTGATTTTTTATTACTTTTAAGTTAAACTTTGCATCATTGTTATCCTTATTAGCATACAATGATTTATTTAAAAATTTTTTTGCTTCATCATATTTTTTATTACCCATACACATAACGGCCTTTAAATTATATGCATCACTTAAATCTTTTTTATAATTAGAATTTTTTTTATCTAAATATTTTAAGCAGTTATTAATTGAAATCAGACCATTATCATATTCGTCTAAATTCATATAGTGACATGTTTGTGCATAATAAGCATCTGAATTAGTAGGATCAATGTCAACTGCTTTTTTCAGTAGTAGAGTAGTATCTTTAAGTGCTTTTTTAAGTGTTTTATCTGAAACTATCTCATGTTTTCTAAATTTTAGATATACAACATCAAGGTATCTAGAACTAAGATTTCGTTTGAAATTTTCATGCCATAATAACTTATACTGATTATTTTCAACTATAAGGTACCTATTAATTTTTAAAGACTCACATTTTTTTAAGTAAATATTTTTTATATCATAAGTTTCTTCTAGTTTAACAAGATTTTTATATTCTTTTTTATCATATTTATATTTTTCTATATTTTCTTCTTTTATTAATTTATAACCAATTACTTTTTTTGTCTCAAGTAATACACTTTGATACTCTTTAAACCTTTCAAGGCTAACTTTTTTCTTGGTGTCTTTGCTTAGTAAATCATATGCTGTTTCATAATCTCCAGAATTTACTCTATCACTGTACTTTTTTGCTACTTCACTAGCACTTTCTCTTGGAGAACATCCTGTTAGTAATATTGCAATTAATACTATTAATATTAAGGGTACTCTTTTAATAATGTTCATAATATAATCCTCTATAATTAAATATTTATTAATTTTATTTTATCATCAAACATTAGATAAGTCATCAGCTTTAATATATATGTGAAGTAGATAGTTTAATAAAATGTTGTATATCTTAATTTAGATATATGAAAAATTTCTTATAAACAATTATTGCTTTAAGAAGTTGTACTTATATTACTTTATAGATTTCCTAATAATAGATTTACTTATTTCTTTACTTATAACTATTTTGATTTTATAATATTAGTAATATCTGTTTTATTTATACTAATATTTCTAAAAACCTAATTCTAATAACCAGTTTGTAAGTTTATTTTCTCTTTCCTTTAAATTGTTATTATATTCATTAAACTTTCCTAATATAATTTCTCCAATGATTACACCATCAGACATAAATACTACTCGTTCTGTTTTTGCTGCAACTTTGGCATCATGAGTTACAAGCATAATGGTTGTACCAGAGTTGTTGATATCTAAAAGAATGTCCATCACTTCATTTGTTACTTTAGAATTAAGTGCACCTGTTGGTTCATCTCCAAATAAGATTTCTGGAGTATTAATTAATGCACGACATATAGCTGCTCTTTGAAGTTGACCACCAGAAACCTGAGTAATATCTTTATCTTTGATTTCTGAAATATTTGTTTTCTCCATAAGTGTTTTTGCTCGTTCATTAATTATTTGGCGGCTTTCTTCCTTTCTCAAATAGGCGGAAAGGACTATATTGTCAAAAATATTTAAATTTTTTAGTAAATTGCTTTGTTGAAAGATAAATCCCATTTTTTCTAATCGTATCTTCGATAATTCTTCCTCAGACATACTAGAAATCATTTCTCCGCAGAATGTAATATTTCCAGATGTGAGTTTATCCATACCACTTAAGTTATAAAGTAGAGTTGTTTTTCCTGAGCCAGAAGCTCCCATAACAGATACAAACTCTCCATGTTGAATGGTTAAATCAATTCCTTTTAAAACTTGATGTATATTCTCTTTGCTGATGACATATTCTTTACTAATTTTTCTAGCTTCTATAATATTATTCATAATATACCTCTTATTCTATGATAGACATAATTTTTATTTTTTTGATTGTCATACTAATTGCTGTAATAGTAACAGATACAGTTATAATTAAAGTTATTGGACAAACTATATATACAATTAGTGGATTTGTTATAAATTGTAAATTGGATATACCAGAAAGAAGTAGCCCTGCTATTTTCTGACCAATTGTATTTGATGCAATAATTCCTAAAATAATTCCAATTGTAAGCACTAATAATGCTCTTGCAGTATATTGAGTTCGTATATTTTTAGTAGAAAATCCTAAACTAAGCATAATTGCAATTTGTGATGTATCTTTAGCAATCAGCATTTTGAAAAACATTGCTGTAATAAATCCAGAAATCGAAACAGATAGAATAATAGCTAACTTTATAACAAGTCTTAATTGGCTAATAACAGAGCCTAATGTCTGACTTACATAATCATCCATATTTGTAACTTTTGCAGGATAACAATCCATTCTATACTGATCTAATTTATCTGTTAAATTAACTCCAGGTTTCATATTTAAATTTATGATATACCATAAAATTGTATCTTTTTTGTAAGGTAGCATCGCTTTTGCAGTCTTACCACCATATGTAACATCTTGATAAATGCCACTAACAGTGAGAATTAGTTCATTATCTTCTTCTGAAAAAATGGATAAATTATCTCCAACACTTTTCCCTAGTTCATCAGCATTTATAACAGATAGAGCAATCTCATTTTCATTTGTTGGTGCAGAACCATTTACATATTCAAGTGGAAAAGTTGAAAAATCTCCATTTTCTATTTTCATGTTTTCTATCGCACCATCCTGATTCACTACCTTATAAGAACTCGTTATAAAGGAATCATATTTTTCAACATCATCATCACTTTCAATCACATTCAATATAGAATTAAGATGGTTTTGAGTTTCATTTGTCTGTTGCAAATCAATGCGAATATCGCTTTGACCAGCTCCCATATAAGTAATAAATTCTGGAGACTGAATAGTATTTAGAAAATTAAGTGGTACAATCATGAGGAAGGTGCAGACAGCATAAACAAAGCAGAGTAAGCTATAAATGGTAAATCTTCCAGTTACTTCATTTAATCCTAAAAAGAGATTAACATTTGTTATTTTGCTTTTGTACAGTTTTATATTATATCTGTTTTGTTTAGTGGTCATTGAAGTACCTGTTTTTAATGCTTCTACTGCTGATATTTTATTAAATCTTTTGAGTATTAGATTACAAAAGAATATAACTGCTATAAATACAATAACTGCACCAATTAATGGGATAAAGACACTAAAAGTATTTTTTTCTACTGTACCCATATAAAGATTGATATTCTCTGTAAAAAAAGTTCCAATAAATAATGAGGTTATATAACCAAAAAAACTTGCTAAAGATGCAATCAATAGATATTTTGCAAGATACAACTTTCGGATATTAACACTTTGGATACCAATTGCTTTCATAACACCAATTTCACGATAATCTTCTTCAATAGTTGTAATTAGTGTAAATCGTAAGCATAAAGTAGAAATTATAATAAGTAGAATACTAATTAATATAATAATTGCAACTAAAATTCCATCAGATAATGCATTTAGTACTTGATAAAGAGAATAAGTTATTGATGTTCCTGTTTGTGGAAGATTAGTTGATTGATATAACGTTTCAAATTCACTAATTTTATTTATATCATTTAATAGAAATTCAATAAGGTACTCACTTTCACCTAAGTTAGCATGTAAAGTATTCCAATCATCATTACTGATTAAGAAACGCTTTGAAGTAACAAGGGAAGGGTTCATTTGTACATCACGCACAAAGTCTTTTATTGTAAATTCCATGAAGAAATCACCATTGGCTATTTGTATCTTATCTCCAATATTTAAATTATTTTGTTTCATGTAATAGACAGGAACCCCTATTTCTCCATTTTCTACTTTTAATATAGCATTATTCATGTCTAACAAAAAATCGAACTTACTATTTTGCCTCACAAAACTATTTTCTAAAACACTGTCAGATTGGCTTTTTTTCTCATTTCCTAGAAAAATATTTCTTCCATTGATATTTAGAAGTTCAACCGTTTGTTGTTCTTTTACAGACGGAGTTGAAGATGTAAATTCATTGATTAATTTTTGGTTTAATTCTCCAGAATACATTTGAACATAGTGAGGTGCATGAGATTGTCTAAACAAGGAAGACATAGAACTAGTAAGTTCTATAATGATATTTGTAGCACTAGATACCAACATAGCTGCCAGGAAAATAAATATGAATAATGTGGCTGTTACTACTTTATTTCTTGCTAAATCTTTTTGTAATATTCTTTTTAACATATTTCATCCTCGTTTCTTAAAAATTTTAAAAAATTAAAAATAGCATAAGTATAGCAATGTAAATAACTAAAGTAAGTGAACTGAGTTGAATATAAAAAAACTCAAGAAAGTGTATCATAAGTGATTTTTTTATTAATGTTATATATTGATAAGAGATAACAATAGTTACCACTATTTTCATTAAAATTTTTATTAGTTAGTCTTTATGTACTTTCATAATCATACAAATATATGTAGATTTTATACTTATATCTATTCTATAGACTGACCGTCGGTTTATATTAATGATACAGTGATATACCTTTTTTGTCAAGTAAGCTTTAAAAAATTATGATACCTAAATAGTGTTCAATAATCAAAAAAGAGATATAAGGTATAAGAACCTGTATGAATACACACAAACTTTTTTGTTAATATATATTTATAAAAGTTCCTGTATTAAAGATATAAGAAATTATGAATTTGTCTTTATATCTTCATATTCTTAATATAGAAAAAAGTTTGTTATAAAAAATTATATGTTAGGTAAATTACTATTTTATAGATGATTCATAGAGAATAATACTTTATTTAGTAATATAAAGATATTTTTTATTTATTATTAATTAAAAATTGAATTTATATTTAATTAATATAAAATTTGAGGGAATATTATTTTGTAAATATTTAATTTGTGTTATTATTCAGATATAGGCAATATTAGATAAATCTAATGACGCAAAGCTATAGGGACTAAAATCTTTATATAATAAAGGTCATGTCAGCCAGTTGCCAAAAAGATAATAATTCTTTTTGTTAAATTTATTTTTTAAGAGTTAGGTATTTTTAATAACTTAAAATTTGGCAAGAGGAGGATTTTAAATGATATCTGAATTAATGTTAAAAAACTTTGATGAATCTAACATCAATTTTAAGACTAAGATTAAATTGAATTTAAGAGAGAAACCAGATATAAACAGTATGAAATTAAAAAGCATACCAGAAGGAAAAATGGTTAAGTTAAATTGTGTAAATGGAAAATGGGCAGAAGTTGAAAGTAATTATGACAAAGGTTGGTTACTATATAAATATTTAGAGAAATTGAGCAATGCTAAAAGTAATAATATTCTAGAAAACAGAAAAAGAAATTACATAGGAAATATAAAAACTAATGGTTTAAATCTAGAATTAAGAAATGACAGAACAACAGATTCAAAAATAATAACTACAATTCCTGATGGTTTTAAAGTTGAAGTCTGTTATAGTGTTGGAAAATGGACAAGAATCAATATTCACAAAAATGGGAAAAGATATTCTGGATATGTATATAGTCAGTATGTAGAAGAATATTCGACTTTGACATAATCATATATAATAAACTTTATAAAAAAGAATCCTAATAAATGCAAGATGTCATTCATAAGGGTATATGAAAATATATTGAGAAAAAAGTTTTATACAATAGTTAAAGGTAATAACTAAAAATGAATATAATATAGATAGGCACTTCATATGAGGTGCCCTTTCTATATCTATGAAAGAAGAGTAAATAAAATAAATACAAAACAGTAAACTATGAATTATATGTGGAAAGCCATTATCTACAGTTTTTGCTTAACCCTTACAAACAGTTAATAATTTTTTTGTTCCAGAAATTTCTGCTAATACTATATCTATCATACGTTTTACATTAGCAACATGAAATTCACTAACTTCTTTTTCCCAATCATCATCTTTTTGCTTAATCCCTGTTAGATATTGATTTAAAACTTCTAATCGTTTTTCTAAAAGCTTCTTTCTTTCTTCTTTTCCTAGGCATTCAATAAAGAATGCTGTAATAGAAAAAATATTAGTGTCATAATCGAATTTTAAAATAGAACTTCTCAAAGTATCGTGAAATTCTATACTTCCTTTTTCTGTGATTGTGTAAACCGTTTTGTCTGGCATATTACCATCCTTTTTAACAGTACCTAAAATCAATCCTCTTTTTTCTAAAGTCTTAATTGTAGTATATACGGTTGAGTCTGCGATATTAAACCAGTACTTTACATTCATGTATTCTAGCACTTTTATAATTTCATAGGCATTAAGAGGCTTTTCATTTATTAGACCTAAAAGCATTGTTGCTGGTTTTGATAACATTATAATTCACTCTCCTTTGTAATATTTATTATTACATAATTATATATATATTAGTTTTATATTAAACTACTACTATTATCTAGCAGTATTATTGTATCATGGAATTTTAATGAAAGAAAGTATGAATATAGATTATGTTACAAATTAATAAATGTATAAAGTTTAAATTAATTATTTCAAAAATTTAAGTAATAAAAACTGATTTATAAGTTTAATTTTCTACTTAATCCATTTAGGAAGGAATATAAGAGACCTAAAGATAACAAAGCAATTGTATATGGTATGAATAATATGATAGATGTTAAAGTATGATTTTTATATGTTGATGTGATAAAATATGACTAACAAATAAATTGAACTTTGAAAGGAAAAATGAATGAAAAATATTTATATTATTGGTGGGACAATGGGAGTAGGCAAAACAACAGTATGCCAATCTCTAAAATTAATCTTGAAAAATAGTGTTTTTCTTGATGGTGATTGGTGTTGGGATATGCATCCATTTCAAATTACTGTTGAAACGAAAAAAATGGTTCTTTCAAATATTTGTTCATTGTTGAATAACTTTATAAAGTGTAGTACTTTTGAAAATATTATTTTTTGTTGGGTAATGCATGAACAAAGTATTATTGATACTATTATATCTTGCCTAGATATATCTGATTGTAGAGTAATAAATATTTCCTTAATTTGTGATGAAACTGTATTGAGAAAAAGGTTGAAGACCGATGTAGAGGAAGGTTTGCGTTTTACTGATGTAATAGAAAGAAGTGTTAACTATTTACCCATGTATGAAATATTAGCAACAACGAAAATTAATGTTTCTAATAAATCTGTCAAAGAGATTGTTGAAGAGATATCTAAATTGTAAAATTTTAGTTTTTAATTTAAAGTTAATGACATTATAGTATTGTTGAACATTCCACTGTTGATTGATAAATATAAAAAAGGAATGCATTGCTTAATTCTATTTGTGTAATTCCTATTGTTCCAGTTAGATTAAGAATAAGGACGAAAAAATATAGTCAAATTTTAATATTCTTCTGATATTATAAAAAATATCTAATATAAAAAAATTAGAAATTTGAAAAAATTTGTAGTTTTTGAGTGAGTATATATTATAATAAAATAGATATAAATTTTTTATGAGGGGAAAGTAAATGAAAAAAAAGAAAAAATTGATTAGGATAATTATATGTTTTTTGCTAGTAATCAGTATTGTAAATCCGCTACAAGTAGAAGCTGAAATTATTAACGATTTTAGTACATCTGTTTACTCAACACAAACGAACTATACATCTACTAATGCTAAGTTTAAGACTATTAAATCTAGAAAAAGACATAGAGGTAGTAGGTCAAATAAAAGTAAAATAAAACTAAAAAAACGAAGTACAAGTAATAAAAGGTATAGAAATGGAATTATAAATAGACATAGTAACAGAAGTATAAAAAAACACAATATAATATCAAAGTTGATATTGTTAGTAATAGTGATATTTATCATTATAGCTATAGTAATAGTAATATTAATTAAAAGAAATAAGAAAAGATTTTATTAGAATATAAAAATAGAATTATTAAAGCCTTATTAAGACTAATTCAAAAATTACATAAAATAGCTAGATAAATAATAAGAAAATAAATTAAATTATTGAAAATAAAATTTAAAAAGTTTGAATTAGGTATAAAATTTTAAGAAAGAAATTAGTATTGATTTTTATTAGTATTATTTTAAAAAAATAGTTTTAAAAGAAGTATATTTAAAAAGCTATAAAAATATATTGACATTTTTTAGAAAAAGTAATATGATTATTTCAATGGCAAAACAATATATAATAAATTAAATCCTATGACAAGGAAGAGTAGTTAAATTTAGGTTCAATATAGAGAGCCAAGGATGGTGGAATCTTGGTAAGAAAAAATTTGATGAATGGGCCTTAGAGGAGTAAATCGAAATCATATTTTTGAGAGTAGACTTTATCGTTAGTCGTACGTTATAGCGAATAGGGTATGTAAGTACCTGATAATGAGATATATAAAAATTGAGTTTTATATTAAGTTTTTATATAATTTAGGTGGCAACGCGGATAATCTCCGTCCTATTAATTTAGGACGGAGTTTTTTATTTTACGAAAAATTCGATATGTAGAAGGTGGTGAAATAGATGTTATGAATTTCTAAAGCTAAAGATGATGATTTAGAAAACTGGCAAAAAAATAAATTGAAAATTAAAAAAATTAGGAGGAAATACAAAAATGAAAACAAATACAAAAAAACTAACTTTAAATGCAATACTTTTAGCAATGGGATTATTAATACATCAAATTACACCTGCTATAGGATTACCAATGAAACCAGATGTACCACTAGCAATGCTGTTTGTGATATTAGTTTTAAATAGAGATGACTATAAAACTTGCTTAATAGCAGGAATAGTGACAGGTATATTTACAGCACTTACATCAAGCTTCCCAGGAGGTCAAGTTCCTAATATAATAGATAAAACTCTTACAGCCAATATAGTATTTTTATTAATATATGTTAGCTATAAAATGCCTTTTATAAAAAACTTATCTAAAAAAACACAGGATACTATAGTAGTTGCAATTATAATGCCAATAGGAACACTTGTAAGTGGAACAATATTTTTGTTAGCTGCTCAAGCTATAGTTGGTCTTCCAGGAGCTTCTTTTACAGCGTTATTCTTAACAGTAGTATTACCAGCTGTTTTAATAAATTTAGTTGCAGGAATATTTTTATTCAAGATTGTTAATTTATCAATAAGAAGGGTTAGTTACCAAAGTTAAAATTTGATTAGATATATGGCTTATAATATTTAATTTGAGATATACTTGATATAATAAAAAGTTTATTTTATAAAGATATTATGATTATTTTATTTTCTTAAATAAGATTAATTTAATGTACTTGTATAGTATAAACTTAGTAAATTATTAGATATCAATAGAAATATATTTTGTAGAATTGTAAATGGATTGATTTAAAATCTATTTTTATATAAAAGTAAAGTATAATATAATAAAGGACAGCGATTTGGCTGTCTTTTATTATAGTTAAAACTTTAATAATACCTTTAAAAGATTTTTCTTATTTGATATAATTAAGGTTATGTGTAATATAAGAAATTAACTAGGAGGAATAGAAGTGAGCAAAAGAAAACAAGTAACAATACCTATAGAGAAAATACAAGAACAAGATAAATATATAGAACAAATACACAGACAAAATGAAGAGTACTTCAACAGAACTGGAAAGAGAAAACTCGTGTTTACTCAAACCTTTGGATGTCAAATGAATGAACATGATTCAGAAAAACTTTGTTCAATGTTAGAAGAAATGGGATACCAAATGTCAATGATAGTTGAAGAAAGTGACCTAATAATATATAATACATGTGCAGTAAGAGAAAATGCAGAACTAAAGGTGTATGGAAATTTAGGTCAGTTAAAGCATCTAAAAGGAAAAAATCCAAACATGAAAATAGCTGTGTGTGGATGTATGATGCAACAACCACATGTTGTAGAGGAACTAAGAAAAAAATACAAACATGTAGACCTTGTATTTGGAACACATAATCTATATAAATTTCCACAATTACTTACAGAATCAATAAATTCTGACAAAATGTTAGTAGATGTATGGGATGTAGATGGAGAAGTAATAGAAGGCCTTAGAAGTAATAGAAAATTTGAATTAAAAGCATTTGTAAATATAATGTATGGATGCAATAATTTCTGTACCTATTGTATAGTTCCATATACAAGAGGAAGAGAAAGAAGCAGAACACCTGAAGATATAATTAATGAGATAAAAGAGCTTGTTTCAAATGGAACAAAAGAAATAACTTTGCTTGGACAAAATGTAGATTCGTATGGCAAAACACTTGAAAATCCAGTTGCATTCTCAGAACTTTTAAGAAAAGTTAATGATATAGAAGGAATTGAAAGAGTTAGATTTATGACATCTCATCCTAAAGACATATCTGATGAGGTGATATATGCAATTAGAGATTGTGATAAGGTGTGTGAATTTTTACATTTACCAATACAATGTGGAAGTAGTAGTCTTCTGAAAAAAATGAATAGACATTATACAAAGGAATATTATCTAGACATAATAGAGAAAGCTAAAAAAGAAGTGCCAGATATTGCTTTTTCAACGGACTTAATGATAGGTTTTCCAGGAGAAACAGAAGAAGATTTAGAAGATACTCTAGATGTGGTTGAAAAAGTTAGATATGATTCAGCATTTACATTTATTTATTCTAAAAGACAGGGAACTCCTGCTGCTAAAATGGAAAATCAAATACCAGAAGAAATAAAACATGAAAGATTTAATAGAGTATTAGAAGCAGTAAATAGAATCTCAGCAGAGATAAATAATGAATATAAAAATAGAGTAGTTGAAGTTTTGGTCGAAGGAAGAAGCAAAAATAATGAAAATAAATTTGCTGGTAGAACTAGACAAAATAAACTTGTAAATTTTGAAGGTGGAAGTGATGATTTAATTGGAAAATTAGTTATGGTTAAAATCACTGAACCTAGAACATTTTCATTGAATGGTGTACTAGTAAATGATTAGAACTGTATAAAATAATAAAATTATGTAAACTGATTGGAATAGATGTACTATAAAACAAAATATATTAAATTTTTAAATTTTAAGAACATATCATATATATTATGATAATTTCAGTTTCTATTATAAATAAAAATAAATTTGATATAGGATGTAAATTAATTGTACATCTATTTTTTATTCTATTTTATCAAAGCTTACTTAACTATATTTAGTATTTATTATATATTAAAATATCTAATAGACATAAAAAAGCAGTCAATCTTTCATAATTAACTGCTTAACTTACTAATTTTTATTTTTTACATTTCTTGTTAGAGTAATAGATATTGAAAAACACGCTAGCAAGTATAACTATTATAAATATTACAGCAAACGGAAGCATTTTTTTTTCATCCATTTGTCCACTCTCTATTCTATATCCCAAAAATGACATGATAAATAACATTATAGATACGATAAAAGTAACAATGCTAGAACTTCTACATAGTTTTTTTACATCATATCGAGCTTTTTCTTTATCACTCATAGTATTATAACCTGCTAATAGCATACTTGCTTTTCCATTAAATAACAATATACTTAAAATGAAAGAGGCAATTGCAATTATAACTGTGAATCCTACTGCAAACATTATAAGCACCTCCAGATACTCTGATTTATCAGTTTACTTAATTATTAATATTTTACCATAAACATACATTAAAATCATTTATTTCATAGATTAATCTTATTAGATATATTATCATATTATAATTTATTTATAATGTGGTGTTAATACATAGTGCTTAGCTTGAAATTGTATTAAAAATTGTGTAACAATAATTGAACAATAATCAAGCATAAAAAATATTATAAAACATAATTTACTATCTTTTTTAGAATTATAACATTTTAAAGTTAGAAAATTTTAAAAACTTCTTATATAAAAATTTGAATATTTGATTACAAGTATTATTCTGATAAGAAGTTTAAAAAATTTTCTAATATTTTTGCTGTTATTCCCCAAATTACATAATCTTTATATTTATAAAATAGAACAGGGTAACTTCCACTTTCAAATTTATAATCTTTTTGATTTGGAATTGAACCATATGGAAGATTTTCATCAGGAAAAACTTTGACTGTATTATTATAGGTATTTGGAGGATTTTCTAAAAGATATTTTATAGGTACCAAAAAAGTATGGTCAACTTCATCTTTATTTATATTTAAATTATTGATGTTTTTTATATATCCTAAGTAGGGATGTATTATAAATTTTACAGGAGTTATAAGTAAGTCAAGACTTGCTATAACTTCTATATTGTCATTAAAAGTTCCAAGTTCCTCACATGTTTCTCTAATAACGGCTTCATAAGGAGTTTCGTTAGACTCTATTTTTCCACCTGGAAAAGAAATTTCATTGGGTTGATGCTTTAAATTTTTTGAGCGAACTTCAAATAATATATGATGTATGTTATTTATTTCTACTATTGGAATTAATACAGATGCTCTTTTCATATTTTCATAACCGTTTATATATGGTTTGTAATCTTTAAATTTATTTTTAATATTGTTTATCATTTTTTCCTCCTAAAATAATATTATTAAAAAAATGTAGAATTAAATTTTGACAATAACAATATATACGTAATTATATTTATCTAATTCAAGATATAGTAATATCTATATTATTATATAATAAATCAATAAATATATATTAACAAGTATTAACAAATACTAAAGTATTTAAGTTTAGTAATGTTTAAACTAAAGTATTATAAAATAATTTTGTGACCTTTAATTGAAAAATATATTTCTATTTTAACTGACATTCATTTTTTTATTTTTACAATCTCATTAAGGTGAATTTTATTTTAGAATCATCATCAAAAATAAAAAAGTGAGTATTTATAAAAAAGTAAAGTGGTAAGATAATCTTACTGCTTTACTTTTTTATGAATAATTTATCTAAAATATTTATAAATTAAAAATAGAGTAAATTCTATTTTTCTAACTCTAAATATTTCTTAATAACTGACTCTGCTAAACATTTTGACGAATCAATAATGTTAATTGATGGTTGTATATTTTCCAAGACAACATTTAAATCAGTGCAAGCAATCACTATGTTTTCAATAGATTCAAATTTTATACTTTCTAGAAGTTCATTCCAAATATTGATATTTTGTGGATTATTCTTATCTGTTTTTATGTTTTGTATAAGAGCATTTATCTTTTTTTGCCATTCTTCTTTAAATATAAATTCATGACCAGCTTTTGTTATACCTTTTTGATAAATTGTAGATTCAAATGTTGAACTTGTTGAAAGTAGAGTTACTTTTTGTGGCGTAGCAGGTAAATATTTAATAGTTTCTTCTACAATATTTAATAATGGAATACCTATTGATTCTTTCAATTCTTCAAAATATATATGAGCTGAATTGCACGGCATCGCAATAAAGTTTGTTCCAATTGATTCAAGTTTTTTTAGACCCTTAATGATAGTTTTTTTCATAAGTTCATGATTTATTGCGCGGTCAATATAAAATGGAGTAGGTAAGGAATATATCATAATTTCAGGAAACTCTTCATCGTATCTCGCTCCATACTGAGACTGACATTCATCAATAATTAAATCAACAAATGGCGCTGTTGACCTTGGGCCCATCCCAGCCAAAATTCCAATTAATTTTTTATTCATTTAAATAATCTCCTTAGATTCTGTATAGTTTATTTTGTATAGGCTTTATCCGCCAAAAATGAAGAAATCATATGTTTCTTTAATTCTAATATTTGGGTGTCTTTCTGTCAAATGTAGAATAAATCTTTGTAACAATCCTTATAGTCTTTTATACTATTTTTGTATCATTTAACAATTGTAGCGTAATTATGAAAAATATTTGAGTATTCTTTATTTATATAATAGCTCTTGTGGTATTATGTCATGCTCTATGTTACAATCAAAATTATATAAAAGAAGTATTTAAATTTTTATAAAAAAAGATTCGGATGGAATAAAATTAAAACCAACTATGCTTTTTGATAATAGAGGATGACTCGATTATGTCTTAAAAGAGATAAAAGAAAAGCTATACCTAAAAGTCATTATCCTATTTAATTAAATTTAAGTATGTCAACTGTCAAAAGATATTGGAATTTTTAACTGGTGTCATGAAGGAATTCTTTGTATTAAGAAAGACATAGTCCTGTTGCTATTTTTATATTGGTGCTTGTTTTTTAAATATTCCACAATTCACTCTAGAATAAGGGGGTGAAAATTTATGATTTCAATTTTAAACGATTTTTTTAGAACCGTTTTAGTAAGTAGTTTATTTATAGTTCTCTTATTAGTTTTTAGAATGACTATTTTTAAAACTTTCAGTAGAAAATTTAACTATTATATATGGTTTATTGTCATTATAAAACTATTATTACCATTTACATATTATACTTTTGCATTTAATGAATTGAAATATCAACACAATATTAATAAGGTAAATTTAGAAGGTTTTAACAATATTTCTACTTTGTGTACTATTATTTTAGTGTCTATTTGGATTACTGTTACGATATTTTATTTGATTTCTACTTTATGGAAATATATTAAGCTTAAAAATCTGATAGAGGATTTGTCCTATGATGTTGATGATGAAGACATAAACAATCTTTATGATAGTTTATTAAAAGAGCTTAATATAAATAAAAATGTAAAGATTAAATATTCTCATGAAGTTGAAACTCCGTCATTTTTTAATTCCTGTGTTCTTTTACCACCATATGATTATAAATTAAAAGAACTTGAATGGATATTTAGACATGAACTTATGCATTTTAAGAGTAAAGACATTTATATTAAATATTTAGTATTATTCTTAAAAATAGTATATTGGTTTAATCCTTTTATGTACATTATGGATAAAGTTATAGATTTAGATTGTGAACTTTATTGTGATGAAAGAGTTTTAAAAAATCGTAGTATAGAAGATAAAAAAGAGTATGCTTTGACTATTATAGGTGCAATGAAAAAAGATTTAAATTCTTCAAATAAATTTGTAGCTGGACTGCATAAGAAATCAGATATAAAAAAAAGAGTATCTAATATGTTTAATGAAAAAAATAGAACAGGAAATTTAATGGCATTAATTTTATGTTTATTATCATTGATTACATATTTTAAAATAGATGTAATTGATTCTAAATCATTAATTTATTCATTACCAAAACAATTAACTATTGAAAATAAGAATTCTAATTTTAAATACTTAGGACAGGTTAATACAGATGAGTAATGTAAATTTTAAATAATACATTTAGAGATTTATTGTGAATAAATTAGATTATTAATTACGCTAATATATATTTTAGTGTAAATTAGTTTGTTAGTTCAACTGTTATACTTTATGTATATTAAGTTTTATAGGGGGATAAAATGAATTTTAAAAGTAAAGCCAAAGTATTAAGTTTATGTTTAATCTCAATTCTAATGATATTGACAGGTTGCACTAATTCTAAAAATGATAAAATCACTGAAATCAATATATTAGCAACTACAGACTTACATGGAGAAGTTACCTATAATGTAGCTGAAAAAATAAACGAAGAAAGAAAAAAAGACTCTAATATAACATTAGTAGATGCAGGAGATTTTTATGATTCGGATGGTTTAGGAGCAATGGAGCAATATCTTAGTGAGGCTCGAGATGCTTACGAAAAAGATGAAGTAATTAAAAAAGAAGTACCTATAGTTAGACAAATGAGTGAAGTTAAATATGATGCAGTAGTGCTTGGTAATCATGAGTTTGTTTCTAGCTCTAAAAAAAATTTAGATAAAATGATAAATGAATTTAATAGTGAAAATATAGAAGTTTTATCTGCGAATACATATAATAGTAACAGTTCAAGTTATGTTAAACCTTACACAATAAATACAATTGAAACAAAATATGGTGAAGTTAAGCTTGGTATACTTGGTCTTACAATCAAAGAAGTCAGATAAGGATGGGATTTTGATGAAAACGAAAATAAAATTAAGGCTAAGTCCAGAGATTTAAAAGATATGGCTACATACCAGGATTTATATATGAATGATATGATAGATGATGCTAAAAAATGGGTGAAGGAAATAAAAGAAAAAGAAAATCCAGATATACTATTAGCCATAGTACATAGTGGAGAAAAACCTAAAAAGCCTAAAAAGCCTAAAAATCCAGGTAATAGAATACAAGAACTAGCTAAAGAAGTTGATGGAATTGATGCGATAGTAGCAGGGCATACTCATAAGGAAATTGAACAACATGATTATACAAATAATAAAGGTGAAAATGTGATAGTTACACAACCAGGCAGTCATAACTCTTGTATATCAAAAATAACATTTGAATTAGAAAAAGGTAATAATACTTGGAAAGTACAAGATAAATATTCAAAGTTAACTAAGATAGAAGAAGATAAAAGCTTAGAAAATTTTGGTGATTTGATAACAAATTTATCTGAGCTAAATGATAAAAAGAGCGAAGTGAATTTGTCGTCATTAAGTAAATTCAAATGGGACAGAGCTTATTTATTTAGCAATGATATTAGTGTTGAAAAGATGTACAATATAGTTGGTTATAAATGGAAAAATCTTGCAGATATAGAAAATGATAATAGAATTAAGATGGTATTTATGAATGGTAAAAAGGTTTCCTCATATGCTTGTTTTAAGGGAAAAGACTTTGGGATAGGTTTAAAAGTAGATAAATCTAAATATCAAGATGGTGTACTAGAGATACTACCTAAAAAGAATGACAAATTTGAAGTAAAGAAAAATAGTGAAGGATATGACATTCAATTAGTATATAAATAACAATCAGTAGTTAAATTTAGTTTTATGGACTGTTGTTACATATTTAGAACAAAAGAAAAGCCCTTAGAATCCAAATAAATACGTTCTAAGGGCTTTTTACTAGATATTTTTAAATAAGTTAAATAAATTTTTAGAAACTAGTTCAAGTTTCTCTTTTAAAAACGGCTAAACCTTCAATCAAATGTATATGAACTAATTACCAATCTTTTCTACCTAATGAATTGAAAAGTTTTTCTAGTGGTTCTACTTTATTTTTATTTGCTGATTTTTTATCAACGTCATTTTGAACATATAACTGTATAAAGTTATATTAGAATTTTTTCATTTGCTATCTTTTTTTATCAATTTTATATCAATAATACATTTAAAATGTAGATAAAACTAAAAAGGGTTTTCTAGAAAATAAAATCCATTTAATTATACTTACTTACCAATACCATCACTTGATGTAAACAAGATTCCACAACATTTTCACCATACTCTAGTATAAAATCGTTTAACTGCGTATCTATAAAATTACAGTAGTCATATGAACTACATATATAGGCAGTTAGTATATGTGTACATCTATCTATTTTATTCATAAACATATATTATTTATCCCCCTAAAAAACTTTCATAAAAAACAAAAAGAAAATATCTTTTTGGCAACTGGCTGACATAACTTATTTTATAAGTGTTAGTCCCTATAGCTTTGCGTCACTAAATTTCTCTAGTTTTGCCTAGTTAGTTTTATTCTACGATTATAATATTACAGGAAAACGTTTTATTTTTCAATATATAAACTAAAAAAATTAAATATAAAAGTTATTTTGTCCTTTAAAAATAAAACATACAAGTAAATTATGTAATAAAGCTTGTTGTGTAAAAGGAACTGTAAAGTTATATTATTAATTTATTTGAATTATATTGATGAAGTATCACAAAATTAATCAACAGGAAGTGTTCAATATATTAAAAAGAGTATAGATAATAAATATATGTGTATAAAAATCTATTATATCAAAAATAATAGCATTAACAGAATAAAGCTATAGTAAATAAAAGATGGTTATTGAAATTTTAAAAAATTAGTGGGAATAAAGACAATAAATCATAAACTACTATAATAGTTTTGTAAATTTTAATACAAATAAAATATATGATATAAATAAAAAATTTGTTAAAATATGATAAGTGTAGTATAATCAAGTAGAAAAGATATAATATATTTCGGGGAGCTAATATGCTGAGAGGAGATTTTATCTCGACCCTTTGAACCTGTTTGGATAATGCCAGTGTAGGGAGACCAGTAAAGATAAAAATAAGTCTTATCCTATTTTGGATAAGACTTTTATTTTATTTAAATATACTATGTTTTTATCTATAAAATATTTTAATAAAAAACAAAATATACCTAGTAGGTATTAATTATTTTAAAAGGAGTGATTTAAATGGTAATTGCAGACATAGCAGTAATGCCACTAAGACCTTACAAAGGTGAAGAAGAAATGTATAAAGTAGTAGATGCTTGTATAGCAGAAATTGAAAACAGTGGTCTTAAATGTGAAATAGGAGCAATGAGTACTACTGTTGAAGGTGATTTTGATGAAGTTTTTGAACTGCTAAAAAAAGTACATAAAATCCCTTTTAATCTTGGATGTGAAAGAGTTATAACAGTAGCTAGAGTAGATGAAAAAGCTGGAGGTTTAACTATAGATGATAAACTTAGAAATCATAGATAAAGTCAAAAATAGTATATATCCAATAGCAACATTTTTGTTTATACTTATTTTTTGGCAATCTGTGGTAGAAGTTTTAAGAGTTCCTCAATATATACTGCCTACACCAATAGATATAATTAATGTATTTTTTAAAGATTATCAAAATTTATCCATGCATGCCATGGTTACTATAGGAGAAGCAATATTTGGCTTTATAGTTGCAATAATAATATCTTTAATAATTGGAATATTAATGGATTTTGTATTGATAATAAAAAAATGTCTTTATCCTATTATGTTAGTGACTCAAATGATACCTACAATAATAATAGCTCCACTTTTTATGATTTGGTTTGGCTTTGGAACAATGCCAAAAATATTGATGGTAACACTTACGTGTTTTTTCCCTATATTAATAAGTTTTGTAGATGGTATTGAGAATATTGATAAAGATTATTTAAATTTGTTTAAGACTATGAATTCAAATAAGATTAATACTTTTATTCATCTCAAATTTCCTATGTCAATGGATAAATTTTTTTCTGGACTTAAAATATCTTCTACTTATGCTGTAATGGCAGCAACTGTTGCAGAGTGGTTAGGTGGAACTAAAGGTCTTGGTGTTTATATGCTAAGGTCAAAAAGTGCATATGCACTTGATAAAGTATTTGCATCTACTATATTAGTAGTTATATTTAGCTTAATATTTGTAGGAATTGTACAAGCTATAAAAAAAGTTGTTATAAAACATAGATTAGAAGATTAAATGTACTTGAGGGAGGATATTATGAATTTCAAAAAATTAGGAATATTAGGTTTAGTAAGTGCTCTTACATTAGCAACAATAACTGGATGTTCTTCTGGAAATAATAGTGATAAAGACAAAAAAAATAGTAAAGATACTTCTTCTAAAAAAGTGACTGTTGTACTTGATTGGACACCAAATACTAATCATACTGGATTATTTGTGGCGCTTGATAAAGGTTATTATAAAGAAGAAGGCTTGGATGTTGAAATAGTACAACCACCTGAAAGTGGAGCTGAGACTTTAGTAGCAACAGGAAAGGCTGACTTTGGTATAAGTTATCAAGAGCAAGTTACTTACGCAAAAACTAGTGAAGACCCACTTCCAATAAAAGCTGTAGCTACTGTTATACAACACAATACTTCTGGATTTGCATCTCCAAAAGAAAAAAACATAACTACAGCAAAAGATTTTGAAGGAAAAACTTATGGAGGTTGGGGTTCTCCATCAGAAGAAGCTGTTTTTAAAGCAGTTATGAATAAAAATGGAGCTGACTTTAATAAATTAAAGATAGTTAATACTGGTCAAGATGATTTCTTTGCAGCTATGAAAACTGTAGATTTTGCATGGATATTTGAAGGTTGGGATGTAGTTAAAGCTAATTTAATTGATTATGATTTAAACTTTATACCAGTAAAAGACCTAGATGAAAGATTAGATTATTATACACCACTTATAATTTCTAATGAGACTGTACTTAAAGACAACCCAGAACTTGCTAAGAAATTCTTAAAAGCTACAACAAAAGGTTATGAGTATGCAATAAAAAATCCTGAAGATGCTGCAAAAATTTTAGTAAAGCATGCTCCTGAGGTAGATGAAAAACTAGCAATAAAGAGTCAAGAATATTTAGCAAGTAAATATAAAGATGATGCACCAAGATGGGGAGAAATGAAAGATAGTGTATGGAATAACTATACATCATTCTTAAAAGAATATAAATTAATAGATAAGGATATGAAGGCAAGTGATGCTTACACAAATGAATTCTTACCACAATAAAAAGGCAAAAATATCTATAAAAAATGTATCAAAGACATATAAAGATGTAGATGTTTTAAAAGATATAAGTATTGATGTTTATGAAGGCGAATTTGTTTCTATATTGGGACCAAGCGGATGTGGAAAAAGTACTATCTTTAATATTATAACTCAATTGACAGACTATAATAGTGGTATGGTAAACATAAACGGTAATTATAGCTACATGTATCAAAAAGATTTACTTTTACCATATAAAACTATAATAGATAATGTGTCTCTTCCATTGGTACTAAAAAAAGAAAAAAAGAGCAAAGCTAGGTCTATGGTAAAACACTACTTTGAGGTTTTTGGTTTGGAAGGGTATGAGTATAAATATCCATCAGAGCTTTCTGGAGGTATGAGACAAAGAGCTAATTTTTTGAGAACTTTTATAAATTCTAATGACATAATGCTTTTAGATGAACCTTTTGGTGCACTCGATTCATTAACTAAAACATCTATGCAAAAATGGCTTTTAGAAGTTAAGAAAAAAGTAAATTCAACGATACTTCTTATAACTCATGATATTGATGAAGCTATAATGCTATCAAATAGAATTTATGTTATTTCAAAAAAACCATCAATAGTAAAAAAAGAATTTATCATAGATAATAGAAATATAAATGAAGATAATCTTGAGTATGTTATTAAACTGAAAAAAGAGATAATATCTTTATTATAAAATTCTATACGTTTTTACCTAGTGATTATTAAACTTAACAATCCAAAGTGCAATCAGCATTTTGGATTGTTTTTTAGTTATACGTCAAAATTTTATATATTATGTTAATAATAATCAAGTACTATGATATAATATTTAATTAGAAAAGAAGGAGGTTTAATAATGCAAATAGATATGAATAAATTAACTCCTATGATGAAACAGTATCTTGAAGTAAAAAATAGATATAAAGATTGTATACTGTTTTTTAGATTGGGAGATTTTTATGAAATGTTTTTTGAAGATGCATTAGTAGCTTCAAAAGCTCTTGAAATAGCATTAACAGGGAAAGCCTGTGGTTTAGAAGAACGTGCTCCTATGTGTGGAGTACCATTTCACTCAGCCAATTCATATATATCAAAGTTAGTAGAAAATGGATATAAAGTAGCAATAGGTGAGCAAATGGAAGACCCATCTACTGCAAAAGGAATTGTTAGGAGAGAGGTAATAAGAGTTATTACTCCTGGAACAGTTCTAGATGGAAATTTACTTGAAAATAAAAAGAATAATTATTTATTATCTTTATATAAAGATGACGCCAATATAGGTTTAACTTATGTAGATATAAGTACAGGAGAAGCTAATGCAACTTGTCTGAATGAAGATAAAGTAATAGAAGAAATTGCAAAAATTCATCCTACAGAAATAATTATAAATGATTTGAATTTTATAGAAAAACTTAGAGATATAGCTACTGTAAGCAACATATACATAAATGAAAGTTTTAGCGACAACTATTTAGATATAAATATATTAAAAGAGTATTTTCCAGAGGTTTATCTACAAAAATTAAAGTTTGATGATAAGGGTCTTATAAAATCTAGTTTATCAATTCTTCTAAACTATATATATAACACTCAAAAGCAGATAACATCCAATATTAATAATATAAATATATACAATTCATCAGAGTATATGGTCTTAGATATGTTTACTAGAACTAATTTAGAACTTACTCAGACTATAAGAGGAAATAAAAAGAAAGGTTCACTATTACATGTTTTAGACAAAACATCTACTGCAATGGGAGGAAGACTTCTAAGAAAATATGTAGAAGAGCCTCTGATAAATAAACCTAAAATTGAAAATAGATTAAATGTAATAGAAGAAATAAAAGATGATTTTATACTAAGAGAAGATTTAAATGATATACTTAAAAATATATATGATATAGAAAGAATATGTGGGAAAATAGCATTTGAAAGAGTAACACCAAAAGAATTAGTTCACTTAAAAAATTCAGTAGAAAAATTACCAAATCTAAAAGACACAATAGACTTATCAAATGCAAATAGATTAAAAGAGTATGTATCAGAAATGGACAAGTTGGACGATATATACAGTTTAATAGATGAAGCCATTTTGGAAGACCCTACAATAACTATAAAAGATGGGAATATAATTAAGTCTGATTTTAGTGATGAACTTAAAGAATTGAGGGATATTTCTAAAAATGGTGCTTTTCTTATAAAAGAAATAGAAAATAGAGAAAGAGAAAAGACAGGAGTTAAATCATTAAAAATAGGATTTAATAAAGTATTTGGATATTATATAGAAATAACAAAGGCTAACTTTAAACAAGCAAAACTAGATGAGACATATATAAGAAAGCAGACACTTAGTAATGCAGAAAGATATATAACTCCAGAGTTAAAAGAAATAGAAGAAAAGATACTACATGCTGAAGAGAAAATTAAATCTCTAGAATATGAGATATTTGTAAGTATAAGAGATACTATATATAAAAATATAGACAGAATACAAAAAGTAGCTAAGATTATAGCTAATATAGACGTTTTTGTATCTTTGGCAACAGTTGCTCACATAAACAACTATATAAAACCACAGATAAACGAAAATAATAAACTCGATATAAGAAATGGTAGACATCCAGTTGTTGAAAATATAGTAGGTGAAGAAAATTTTGTTCCAAATGATACATATTTAAATCGTGGAGAAAACATCATTAACATAATAACTGGACCTAATATGTCTGGTAAGTCAACATATATGAGACAAACTGCTATAATAGCACTTATGGCACATATAGGTTCTTTTGTTCCAGCAGAATATGCTAATGTACCGATATTAGATAGAATATTTACAAGAGTAGGGGCTAGTGATGATTTATCTCAAGGACAATCTACTTTTATGGTAGAGATGAATGAGGTATCTCTTATATTAAAAAATGCTACTGAAAGAAGCTTAGTTATTTTAGATGAAATAGGACGTGGAACTAGTACTTATGATGGTATAAGTTTAGCATGGTCAATAGTAGAATATATTCAAAAGAATATTAGATGTAAGACACTATTTGCAACACATTATCATGAACTTACTGATTTAGAAGAAGAATTTAAAGAGGTTAAAAATTATTCAATAGCAGTTAAAGAAGATGGAGAGGGAATAATATTTTTAAGAAAAATAATTCCTCAAGGTGCAGATAAGAGTTATGGAATCTATGTTGCTAAATTAGCTAAATTGCCAGATGAAGTCATAGATAGAGCAAAATATATACTTAAGGATTTAGAAAAAAATCATGTTTATAACAGTGTAGCAATAAATGGAGATAAAGAAAAAACTATTGTGATTAATAATGATTTAGATGAAGAACTACTTAAGGTAAATCAGAGCAATTTTAAAAATAAATACGAATCTCTAAAAATAGAGCATGAGCTTATAGTAAAAGATTATAAACACATGAAAAAGGATTATGATAAACTAAATTCTAAGTTTAAAACGTTAAACGATGAAGTTATTTCAATGAAGAAAAAGGATAGTAAAGAAGAAATTGATAAAGAAGATTCTGTAAAGGAATTAGCACTAACTCAAATATCTTTTGATAGTGTAAAGAGAGATATATTGTCAGAAGAAATTTTAAACTTAGATATTTTAAATATGACTCCATTAGATGCTATAAATTCTCTTTACAATCTTCAAAAAAAAGCAAAAGAAATAAAATCTTAGAGGTGTAAAAATGAAAAATATAATTAACATCCTAGATGATTTGACTATAAATAAAATAGCAGCAGGAGAAGTAGTAGAAAGACCGTCTTCTGCATTAAAAGAATTAATTGAGAATTCTATTGATGCAGGTGCAAATAAGATTTCTATAGATATCATTGATGGAGGAAAAACCTTAATTAAAATCACAGATAATGGAATAGGAATACCTTCAAGCGAAGTTGAGAAATCATTTTTAAGACATGCTACTAGTAAAATTAAAAAAATTGATGATTTATATGATTTGTACTCTCTTGGATTTAGAGGAGAAGCATTAGCATCTATTTCAGCTATATCAAAATTAGAAATGATTACTAAAACCAAGGATGAAATGGTTGGAACTAAAATATTTGTAGAAGGTGGAAAAATAGTTTCAAAGGAGCCAATTGGTTCCACTAATGGTACAACAATCATTATAAAAGAGATTTTCTTTAATACACCAGCAAGACAGAAATTTTTGAAATCTACCCATGCTGAAACCATAAACATAAGTGATTTGATAAATAAGCTTGCAATAGGCAATCCTAATATCCAATTTAAATATACAAATAATAATAAACAAATGTTAAATACACCAGGTGATGGAAAGCTCATAAATACTATTAGGAGTATATATGGAAAAGAAATAACGGAAAACCTAATAAATATAGAATTTAAATGCAATCACTTTAAAATTGATGGATATATAGGAAATAATAACATCTATCGTTCCAATAAAAACTTGCAACATATCTATATAAATAAAAGATTTGTAAAAAGTAAAATAATTATAGATGCAATAACTGAAAGTTATAAGTCTATAATTCCAATAGGTAAGCATGCTGTTTGTTTTTTAAATATAGAAGTAGACCCAGCAGGTATTGATGTAAATATACATCCTAATAAGCTTGAAGTTAAATTTGAAAAAGAACAAGAAGTGTATATAGAGCTAAGAGATTTTTTAAAAGTTAAATTAATACATTCTAACCTTATTGGAAAGTATGCTACATATAATGATAAAAAAACGCAGCCTCGAATTGCTATCAATAGTAGAGAAAAAAGTACAGATTATGAATTTAAAAATAAGAACTTCATTGAAGCTAATTCAAAAAATAATAATACAACTAAAGAGAAAGATGAATTCATTGAAGTTGTAAGTTTATCAAGTGAAAAACCAATAGACGAATTTCCTTCTGTAAGCGAAGTTTTAAATGCAAATATAGAAAATGAATTAAAAAATACGGGCTCTTTAGAAGAAGAGGTTGTAAATGACAATATACAAGAAGAATTTCAAGTTGATAGGCCTAAACAAATTGATAGTTCTAAAAATGAAGATAGTAATTATTTAGAAAGAAGTATTAAAGACAGCCAAGAGGAATATTTAACTAATTCAAAACAAAGATTTTCTTTATATGGATATTCTGTAATTGGAGTCGTATTTAATACTTATATAATTCTAAGTAAAGATGATTCTATGTATTTGTTAGACCAACATGCTGCACATGAAAGAGTTTTGTATGAGAGATATATGGATAAGTTCTATAGACAAGATATCAATATGCAAATACTTTTAGACCCAGTAATTCTTGAAGTATCAAATGTAGATATGCTTCAAATTGAAAATAATTTAGAGTTATTTATGAAATTTGGTTTCGAATTAGAAGTTTTTGGCAACAATCATGTAATGATAAGATGTGTTCCAACTATATTTGGAATTCCAGAAACTGAAAAGTTTATACTTCAAATAATTGATAATATAGATGAGATTACAAGTAATTATGATTTAAAAGGTGAGAGATTTGCATCTATGGCATGTAGGTCTGCTATAAAAGCAAATGATAAAATATATGATATTGAGATAAAAAGCTTATTGGAACAATTAGAAAATTGTGAGAATCCATTTACGTGTCCTCATGGCAGACCTATAATGGTTGAAATTTCTAAGACCGAAATAGAAAAAATGTTTAAAAGAATTATGTAAAATATTTTGGATATTTAAAATATATGGAAAGGAATGTTATGAAAAAAATACCACTTATAATACTTACAGGTCCAACTGCTGTTGGAAAGACTGATTTGTCAATAAAGTTAGCAAAAGATATGGATGCAGAGATAATTTCAGCAGATTCTATGCAAATATATAAATATATGGATATTGGAAGTGCAAAAGTTACATCTGAGGAAATGCAAGGAGTAAAGCATTATCTTATAGATGAGGTTAAACCTGACTATCCATTTTCAGTTTCAGAATTTCAACAAAGGGCAAAAAAATATATATCTGAAATAAATCAAAAGGGAAAGTGTGTTTTAGTGACTGGAGGAACAGGTCTTTATCTCAATTCTTTAATATACAATATGGATTTTGCAAAATCTGATGCTAATAATGAATTAAGAAAAGAACTTCAAAAACAACTTCTTGAGAATGGAATAGATTACATGCATGATAGATTAAAATTACTTGATGAAGAAGCTGCTGATAGAATTCATAAAAACAATACAAAGAGAGTTATAAGAGCACTTGAAGTTTGTTTAAGTGGTAATAAAATGAATGATTTTTCAAGTGACTTAAAATTTAATGACGATTATCAACCTATAATAATAGTTTTGAATAGAGATAGAGAGCATTTGTATGAAAGAATAAATATGAGAGTCGATATCATGATAGAGAGTGGTTTAGTTGAAGAAGTTAAAAAACTCCTAAATATGGGATTTAAAAAAGATATGATATCAATGCAAGGTATAGGATACAAAGAGATGTTGAAGTATCTAGATGGAGAATATACATATGAAGAGGCCATTGAAATAATAAAAAGGGATTCTAGAAGGTATGCAAAACGTCAGATAACTTGGTTTAAAAGATATGAAACAGCAAAATGGTTTGATTTGGATAAATATGAAGATATAGATTTATTAAAAAATGAAATAATTATATATATTAAAAATTCTATAAAATAATATATATAAATTTTTAAGTATACAACTTCATATTGAAAATTTATCATAACTTATATAGAATATAAGATAGGAATATTTTAGATGTTCAATTTAATCTTGGGAGGGTACAAATCTAATGAAAAATACAGTTTTAAATTTACAAGATTTGTTTTTAAATAATGCTAGGAAAGAAAGGATACCTGTTACTATATATTTAGTCAATGGAGTTCAAGTCAAAGGGCTTGTAAAAGGATTTGACAGTTATATAATATTGATAGAAGGGGACAATAGACAACAAAACATGATTTATAAACATGCTGTTTCGACTATACAACCTGGTAAATATATTAATTTAACTAATCAAAATCAAAATAATAACAACAATAACAATAGATAACTAATTTAATTTAAGATAATTAAAAGGAGACTTATGCTAACTTATAAACTACAATTTATTTGTTTTAGTAAAATAGTCTCCTTTGATATGTTTAAATAAAATAACAAAGAGACAGGTGATAAAATGCTTAATGAGACAAAAGAATTATTGAAAGGTTACTATGGTATAGATGATGATACTTTTAAATTATCACAAGAAATAATGGAAGATATAAAATATAAGTTTGAGGAAATAAAAGAAATAAGAGAATACAATCAATATAAAGTTTTAAAAGCTATGCAAGAATCTAAATTAAGTGACATGCATTTTAATTGGACTACAGGATATGGATATAATGATATTGGACGTGAAAAAGTAGAGGAAATTTATTCAAAAGTTTTTAATACAGAAGATGCTCTTGTAAGACCAATAATTGTAAATGGAACACACGCACTCACTTTATGTATACAAGGAATAGTCAGACCAGGAGATGAAATTCTATCTGTTACTGGAAGACCATACGATACTTTAGAGGGTGTTATAGGTATAAGAGAAGAAAAAGGCTCTTTAAAAGAATATGGTGTTACATATGATGATGTAGATTTTTTAGAAGATGGAAATTTGGATTTAGAAGGAATTAAAAGAAAAATAAATGATAAAACTAAACTTGTTATGATACAAAGGTCAAAAGGGTATTCTTGGAGAAAATCACTTTCAATTAGTGATATAAAAGAAGCCATTGATGTAATAAAATCTGTTAAACCAGAAGTTATAGTAATGGTTGATAACTGTTATGGTGAGTTTCTAGATACTAAAGAGCCAACTGATGTTGGAGCAGATGTTATGGCTGGTTCTCTAATAAAAAATCCTGGAGGTGGACTTGCATTAACAGGTGGGTATATAGCTGGTAGAAAAGATTTAATTGAGCTTATATCATATAGAATGACTTCTCCTGGAATAGGTAAAGAATGTGGTCTTACTTTTGGAACTACTAGAAATGTTCTTCAAGGATTTTTCCTAGCACCATATGTAGTATCTCAAGCTGTGATGGGAGCTATATTTTGTTCAAGAGCTTTTGAAAAATTAGGATATGATGTATTGCCAAAACATGATGATTTAAGAAGTGATATTATTCAGTGTATTAGACTTAATAATGCTGATGAAGTCATAAGTTTTTGCCAAGGAATACAAGAAGCTGCTCCAGTTGATTCTTATGTTAAACCTGTACCTTGGGATATGCCTGGATATGAAAGTGAAGTTATAATGGCAGCAGGAGCATTTATACAAGGTTCTTCTATAGAACTAAGTGCAGATGCTCCAATAAGACCTCCTTATAATGTTTACTTCCAAGGAGGGCTTACATTTGACCACTCTAAAATGGGTACTTTAAAAGCAATTGAATTTATAAAAAAACTAAAAAAGTAAGCATATTTTTCTTTTAAAAGGTCAAAATATTTACTAGTATATTATGATGAGAATTGAAGGGTGATAATTATGAAAGAACAAATTAAAGAAAAAGTGAGTTCTCTACAAGATGAAATGATTTCTTCAATACAAGAAAGTGTAAAAATACCTAGTGTTATATCTGAGCCAACTAAAAATTTCCCATTTGGAGAAAATATAGATAAGGCTTTAAGAGGTATTTTAGACTTATGTAAATCTTTAGGGTTTAAAACAGTATATAAAGATGGATATTATGGCTATGCAGAAATAGGACAAGGTGAAAAAATGATAGGTATACTTGGTCATGTTGATGTAGTTCCAGAAGGTGACTTAGAAAGCTGGAATTATCCACCATTTGAAGGTGTTTTAGAAGATGGTAAGTTATATGGAAGAGGAACACAAGATGATAAAGGACCTACAATATCAGCAATTTATGCAGTAAAAGCTCTTATGGATTTAAATATAGATTTAAATAAGAGAATAAGATTCATTTTTGGAGCTGATGAAGAAAATCTTTGGAGATGTATAAATAAATACAAAGAAAATAATGAAGAAGTACCAGACTATGGATTTACTCCTGATTCTAGATTTCCAATAACAAATGCAGAAAAAGGTCTTTTACAAGTTCATTTAACATGTGAGAGTAAAAGTGATATAGAATTATCAGTTGGGAAGGCTTTAAATGCAGTTCCAGGAAAAGCAGTTTATATTGGAAAATATTCTGATAAGTTAAAAAAAGAATTAGATAAATTAGGTTTTGAATACACTGTTGAAGGCAATAAAATATGTATAATAGGAAAAAGTGTTCATTCAGCAGCTAGTGATACTGGTATAAATGCAGTAGCTAGACTTTGTATAGCTCTTAATAATATAGGAATAGATTCTAATATAATTAAGTTTTTAGCAGAAGTTATTGGTGAAGATGCTAATGGAAACAATATAGTTCCTAATTGCAAGGATGATGTATCAGGAAAATTAACAGTAAATATAGGTAAAGTAACTATTGATAGTAAAAAAGAATTTGCTGGAATTGATGTAAGAATTCCTGTAACATATAAAAAAGATGATTTTGTAAAAGAACTAAAGAAAATAACAGATAAATATAATTTAGATTATAAAGAATATGATTTCTTAGATTCAATTTATGTTCCAGAAGATACACTTCTTGTTAAAACATTGAGAAAAGTATATGAAGAGGAAACTGGTCTTGATGGAACACCTCTTTCATCTGGAGGAGCAACTTATGCAAGAGCTTTAGACAATTGTGTTGCCTTTGGAGCTATTTTCCCAGGGAAACCAGAAACTGAGCATCAAGCTAATGAACATTTGATAGTAGAGGATATTGTAAAAGCTGCTCAAATATATGCTCTTTCTATTTATGAATTATTAAAGATTTAAATATAAATATAAAGCTGTCTTGTAATAGGATTTTTTCTAGTAAAAGACAGCTTTATTGTTGTATTATTAAATAAGTTAATAAGATAAATATTTAATAGATATAAAAAATAATAGTAATGTTTATATAGGAGGAATTATATGAAAATAGCTATATTTTTGGGAGCAGGAGCTTCAGCTGCAGAAAATTTACCCATTCAAAATGAATTATTTAGTGAATACTTTAAGAAATTAAAACCTAAAAATTATGATACTGATATGAATAGAGAATTGTATGCCTTTTTTAAACAAATGTTTAATATTGACATAAGAAAAGATAATCTAGATAATGCAAATTTTCCAACATTTGAAGAAGTTTTAGGGCTTTTAGATTTAGCAGAACAAAGAAGAGAAGCCTTTAGAAATTTTGGACTTGAAAATTTAAATAATAGAAGTGATAGTATACGTTTTTTAAGACAGTATTTAATACTATTGATGGCTGAAGCAATTCATAATACACCTAGAACAGATAATAAATATCACAAACTTTTAGTTGAAAATCTTTTACAAAATGATTTACTCCTTGATACAACTTTTATTAGTGCAAATTATGATATACATATAGACAATACAGTTACTGGCTTAAGAGATAAAAATGATTTGCCTATTATGCTTGATTATGGTGTAGAATTTACTAATTTTAAGGAAGAATTAAACTGGAGAAAACCAAAAGAACCATTAATTAAACTCTATAAGATACATGGTTCATTGAACTGGCTTTACTGTCCTATTTGCAATAGTTTAACTCTTACACCACATGAAGGTGGTGTTATGAAACTAATTGAAAATAGTTCAGAAACAAAATGTTTGGAGTGTGGAGAACTGACAGAACCAATCATAGTTCCACCAACATATTTTAAGAATATGTCAAATATATTTTTAAGTAATGTTTGGAATGAGACAGAAAAAACTTTGAGAGAGGCTGACCTTCTGGTATTTTGTGGGTATTCATTTCCAGAGGCTGATATGCATATAAAATATATGTTAAAAAGAGTACAAACAAATGGTGGAAAAACACCTCTTAAAATAATGGTGTTTAATAATCATTCACAAAAACAAAGGATTACTTTAAAAAAAGAAGAAAGAAGATATAAGCGTTTTTTAGGAGAAGATGTTATATTTACTGATAATTCTTTTCAAGATTTTTCTATGAACCCATTAAATTTTATAAAAAGTATATACTAATTTGGCAATAATAGGATAAAATCCAATAGAAATAAAGTGAATTTAGGTATATAATAGAAAATAAAACATAGGGGGTATAAAAAATGAAGGTTTTTGATTTAACTCATGTGACACATAATGATATGCCTGTATATGCAGAGACTAATAGACCTGATATAAAAAAAGTAGCTATTATTGAAGAAAATGGATATCAAGAAACATTAATCAGTGTATTTTCTCACAATGGAACTCATATGGATTCACCAAAACATATGTATACTAAAGGTGAATCCTTAGATACATTGGATATAGAAAATTTTGTCGGTAAGGCTTATGTATTAGAACTTGAGCAAGGAAGCAAAAACATAGAATTAGAATATCTAAAAAAATATGAAGATGAAATAAAAAGTAGTGAGTTTATAATATTTAAATCAGGTTGGTCAAAGTTTTGGGATAAAAAGCAATATTATGTAGGTTATCCTACATTAACAGAAGAGGCTGCAAACTATATAGCTGATAGTAATCTAAAGGGAATAGGAATTGATATGTTATCTGTAGATAGATACGACACATCAGCTTTTAAGGTACATCACATTTTATTTGAAAAAGGTAAAATAATAATAGAGAATCTTACAAATTTAGAAGCTGTGCCAGAAAGATTTCTATTTATAGCAGCTCCATTTAAGTATAATGACGCTGATGGTGCTCCAGTAAGAGCAATAGCCATAGTAGAATAATATTTACTATAAAACAGGAGAAGTGTAATATACAAAGTATTAAAGGAGAATATAGCATGATGAGTGATGTAAAAGATAAAATAACAGAATTATCAGATGCAACTGAAGTAAATTTAAATGAAACTAAAATATACAATATTTTAGATAAGTTAAATATTAAATATGAGGTAGTAGAACATGAAGCTGTATATACAGCAGAGCAGTTAGTAATTTTAAATGATATAACAAAAGGATGTCAGTGTAAAAATTTATTTTTAAGAAATGCTAAAGGAAACAAATACTATCTAATTGTAGTTAGAGGGGATAAACATGTTGATTTAAATTCAGTTAAAGAAAAAATAGGAAGTTCTAGGTTATCATTTGCTTCGCCTGAAAGATTATACAATGTACTTAAACTTCTTCCTGGAAGTGTAAATCCTTTTTCATTAGTAAATGATACAGAAAGAAAAGTAGAGCTTTACATAGATGAGGATGTAATTAAAGAAGAGTATTTAAATTTTCATCCAAATATAAATACTAAAACTGTAAATATATCAAAAAAAGGATTTGAAAAATTTTTGGAATATTTGGAATATCCACTACAAATCATTGACATTTAAGTTTTTAATGAACTTAAGCAAAATTTAATTAACTAATCGAGGGGAGAAAAAATGTTTGGAGTAATAGCAAATAGTCTAGCAATCGCAGGTGGGTGTATAGTAGGTCTTATAATCAAAGGTGGTTTACCTCAAAGAGTAAGTGATACTATAATGAATGGAATTGCCCTATGTGTATTATATATAGGGATATCAGGAGCACTAGAGGGAAAGAATACACTAGTGACAATAATATCTATAGCTTTAGGAGCTTTAATAGGAGAGTTAATAGATATTGATAAATGGGTAAATAAATTAGGTGCATTTTTGCAGAGTAGGTTTTCTAAAGGCAATAAAAAGGATTCTATTGCTGAAGGTTTTATATCATCTAGTTTGTTATTTTGTATAGGGGCTATGGCAGTAGTTGGTTCGTTAGAAAGTGGACTTACAGGAAGCCATGATACTTTATTTGTAAAATCAGTAATAGATGGGATAGCTTCTGTTATATTTACAGCTTCTTTAGGTATAGGTGTAATGTTTTCTGCTGTATCTGTATTTTTATATGAAGGTATTATATGTTTAGGGGCATCATTTTTAAATGGATTTTTAAGTGACCCTGTAGTTACAGAAATGACAGCTGCAGGAAGTTTATTAATTATAGGACTTGGTTTAAATGTACTTAAGCTAACAAATATAAAAGTAGCAAATCTATTACCAGCCATATTTATACCAATATTATTTGGTGTATTTGGAGTAATTTAGAGATTAAAAACTTAAAGTTTGTCTAATTTTTTTAAAAACTTTAGACAAATTTTTTATTTAGAAGGAAAATGGCTTTCATCATCAAATTAATAATTATAGTAGAAATAAGTTTAATATTATGATTATAAAGTTTATATTAAATTTATTTTATTGATGAAACTAATGGGGGAGGTTAAAACTCAATGATTACATTTGATGTAAATGGAGCTATTATCAGGTTTGATGATACAAAAAATAATTATAATAAGATAAGAAAAATTTTTAAATTGTATGCTTTAGAAATTTCTAAAAACTTTGAGAGAGATTGTTTAAATAATTTTCAAAATCTAAAACAAATATCAGATAGAGGTCTAAATCTAGGAGAAAAATATATAGAGGAATCTTTTAAGAAAGGAATCGAGACTATAGTGAGTTTTGGAATTATAACTATAGATATTGATACCTTTAAAAGTGTTTATTGTGAAAAATATTTAGATTTTAAAAGGCTTTTTAATAACTTAAATAAAACTTTTATCATACCAAATAAGAATAAAAAAAATAATCATGCAAATTTTTTAGAAATAGAATCTACAGTAAAAAAAATGAGCAATTATTTGTATAATGATTGTTTCAAAATTCATTATGCTGTAATAGATGCGCTTATAGAAAATAGAGTCAGTGAAGTCCATTCTTATATTGATGAAGAATCTATAAAAAAATCTAATGCCTTGTTTAATAATTACAAAGATGGTTTTATTGGAAAAGCAGATGAGTGTAAGGTTGTAAAACAAATAATAACATTAAATCCATATAGAGAAGATGTATACGAGTTTTTGGTAAAGGAAGATGGAGATTTTAGTAAGGAGATTGAAAGATTAACTGAATTTTTAGGATATAATATAAAAGAATATAAGGCTTCTTTAATGGACCTTTATATAAATGAACTAGTAGAGAGCGATGAAAGTGATGCTGAAAATGCAAGAGAGAAGATTGAAAAGTATGCTAAATATATTGGTTGTAGTGATGAAAATCTATATATAGCAAGGGTTAATGCCATATACACTTTTGCCAATGCATAAATTTTGTAAAATTTATAAATAAAGAAATACATGTTTGTACTAAAATTTTAAATAAAAAATACTTATTAAGCTTACTAAAAAATAATTTATATTTTCTAGATAAAACCATTTCTTTAAAGGAGTGGTTTTATTTTTTCTATCACTCAATATAAGCAAAATTTTAAATTACGAATAGCTCATATTACTAAAATAATTTTAAGTAAATAGAAAAGACAATATATTGACTAAATTGGTTCGAGTTGATATAATGAAATAGTCAACATGATGTCTTATATTTGGATTATTCATAGCTTGCTAAAGAAAGCTATTTCAAATATATAAATCATGAGCAATAATTATTACATGGAGGAATCAATTATGAAAGTAAATATATACAATGCAGAATCACTTGTAGATGATAAAATTAAAGTTATAGTTTCAGGCTTAATTCCAAATAGTAAATTAAGAGTATCTATGAAAATGGAATTTCCATGGTGTAAAGGAGAGGAATTCTCATCTTATGGGGTATTTTATTCAAATGAAAAAGGAGAAGTGGATTTAGATTCAATTGAACCTGTAGAAGGGACTTATAAAACTACTGACTGCATGGGGTTAATATATTCTCTGAAAAAATCAAAAACTGAAGGTGAAAATTTTGCAGAAAATATATCTATTGATAAACCAATAATCATGAATATGATATTTGAATCTGATATTGAAAGAAAAGAAGTTAAGTTGAAGAGATTGTTCAAAACAGAAGATATTATCACAAAAGATATATCTGATGAATTTATAGGAAAATTATTTTATAAACAAAACTCTAGTAATAAAACAATTTTAGTTTTAGGGGGTTCTGATGGAAATTTAGATGCTTTAGAACTCCTGGCAGCTCCACTTGCATCTAGAGGGTTCAATGTACTAGCAGTTGCTTATTTTGCTCTAGAAGGATTGCCAAGTAAATTAGAAGAAGTACCATTAGAATACTTTGAAAAAATATTTAAATGGATTAGTGAAGATGAAATCACTAATACTAAAGAAATATTTGTACATGGGACATCAAAAGGTGGTGAGTTAGCACTTTTACTTGCTTCAAGATATAAACAAATTAAAAAAGTAGTAGTATCACAGCCTCATGCGTATTGTTTTCAAGCACTTGATGGACAAATGAATGGAAAAGATACTTCATCATGGTCATATAAAGGTAAGCCACTTCCATATATCAAGGTAGACAATAATATATTCTTTGAAGACCAGAAAAAAGATATAGAAAAAGGAATTCCATTTGGATTTGCCAGTACTTATAAGAAAAGTATTGAAAGGGCAGACAATAAAGAAGAGGCTAGGATAAAAGTAGAAAATTCTGAAGCTGACATTCTTATGATTTCTGGAAAAGAAGATAATATTTGGAATAGTTATGATGGTTGTGTAGAAATCATAGAAAAACTTAAAAGAAATAATTACCAATATAATGTGGAACTATTAACATATGATAAGATGGGACATCCTTTACCAATTCCATATATTGTACCTCTAAGTGAAACTTTATCTATGAATATGGCTGGAGGAATATTTTCTTCAGGAGGAACTGTAAAAGGTAATGCAAAAGGACAGTTTGAATCATGGAAAAGAACTATTGAATTTTATAAAGAACCTTTATCAATCGATATAAAAAAATAAAAATGGATATATCTTTCTATATATGCACAAAATCTATCAATTTTACAATTTTAATTTATTGTTTATGTAATTTATATGTTATATACTAGTTTTAACAAGATTGATAATTTATAAACAATTAATAAGAGTTATTGAAAGGTGGAGTGAAATTATGGAAAGACTCACTAGAAGTGAACAGCCTCACATAAAATTTGGAATGTTTAAGATACGAATTCCATTTATACATTACAGATTTGAGAAACCGGAAGCTATTCAAGGCATAATATCAAGTATGACAAGCTTAGGAACTATTGGACTTAGCACGCAAATATTAGGATTACCCTATGAAGTAGCATGGAGTATGGCTATCATTAACTCAATATTGTATTGCCTGCATGTTTTTATGGGAGACCCAGTAGTTCCTGGCTGGATTACAGCTTCTATAACTCTTACAACTGCATATTTGTTAAAGTTCAATATTGGTATTGAAAGAATACAAGCATTAACAGCTTTACAAATAGATTTAGGAATTATATTTATTTTAATGGGTATAACAGGTATAGCTGGAAAACTAGTAAATAGAATCCCAAATTCCATCAAAGGTGGAATACTTATGGGAGTTGGTATATCAACTGTAATAGCAGAATTTAGCCCTAAAGGCAGATTTGAATCTTATCCAATATCTATAACAGTTGGGATTTTAGTTGCTTGCTTTGTAATGTTTTCTGAAAAATTCGATGCTCTAAAAGTAAAGAATAAGCTTTTATTTCGATTAGGTCAATATGGAGTGGTTCCAGCTATTTTAGTGAGTTTAATTATAGGAATATTTAGTAAAGAAATAGGAATTCCTAGCTTTAATTTTGAAAATATTATTTATATAATGGATTTTCAAAAATTAATAGATACAGTATCTCCTTTTGGAATAGGTTTTCCAAGTCTAATATTATTTATACAAGGATTGCCAATGGCTTTCATGATATATATAATTGCATTTGGTGATTTTATAACAGGTGAAAATTTAGTTCTTTCTGAAAGTAAAAACAGAACAGATGAGTATATTGATTTTAATTCTAATAGGTCTAATATTATAAGTGGGATAAGAAATATTGTTATGGCAGTTATTTCTCCATATATAGCTATGTGTGGTCCATTAGCTGCAACTCTTACTGGAAGTGTTGCTCAAAGATATAAGGTTGGAAAGGAAGCAATGCAGTCTATTTTTAGTGGTATGGGTACGTTGGTATGGGTTTCAGCTATTTTTATCTGCTTTTATCCAATTGCCCAAATAGCTACGCCTCTTATACCATTAGCATTATCAGTGACACTTTTAGTTCAAGGTTACTTATGTACTAAACTATCAATGGAACTATGTGATACTGGCGTAGAGAGAGGATTAATTGGGCTGATGGGTGGCGTGATTGCTGCTAAAGGTGGAACCTGGGGACTTGTTGTAGGTTTTATACTATATTTTGTCTTAATTGATTCTAAAAAAAGAAAAGAAAGTAATATTAATTCAAAAGAAAGTGATATTAATTCATCAGAAGATTATGTATATGAAATATCATGTAAAAAGAAAAGTATTTAAAGTAAAATATGAGTTGCAATCGTCTATTAATAGATTAATTGCAACTCATATTTTATTTGTCAGCTTCAGGAATGATAAAAAATGCAAAACTATTTCTTGACATAATTTTTTTAATGTGCAACAATTGTTATATAACGTATGTATTTTATAAAAATTTAATGGAGAAGTGAATTTATATGCCACCTAAAGCAAAAATAACGAAAGAAATGATTTTGAATATTGTCTTGGATATTACAAGAGAAACAGGATTTGAAACTGTAAATGCAAGGAGTATCGCAAGTAAATTACAATGTTCCACTCGACCAATTTTTACTTGCTATGAAAATATGGATGAATTAAAAGGTGAATTTCTTGCTTTTGCATATGAATACTATAATCAGTATGTTATTAATTATCATAATTCTGAAAATGTCAGTCAATATTTATTACTTCCACTTTCATACATTGAATTTGCTCAAGAAGAAACACATTTATTTAAGTTGTTGTTTATAAACGATTTAGATTTGATGATGGAAGATCCAAATGATTTCTACAAAGAAATTGATAATGAAAAAAAGGCAAGGCTTTTTTCTGAAAGTATTGGAATAGAGTTAGAATGTGCAAAAGTCATATTTTTAGATTTATTTCTTTATACTCATGGCATAGCTGTCTTAACAGCAACGAAAAAATTGACATTAGATAGAAATAGTGCCGAAAAAATGTTGAAAAATATATTATCAGCTTTTATAAGACAAGAAAAAAAGGATTGGAATTTATCTATTTGATGTTTACTAACTAATACATAAGGGGGTGCAATATGAAAATAAACCAATACTTAATTGATTTTTACAATAATTACGACGAAGATAGTCGGTTGGCATTAAAGCATGGAACAGTTGAATTCCTAACTACTATGCATTATATTGAAAAGTACTTAAAACCTAGCGACCGTGTGCTTGAAATTGGTGCTGCAACTGGTCGATATTCTCACACGCTGGCACGTCAGGGATATGACGTTGATGCAGTCGAATTGGTCGAACATAACATAGAAATTTTCCGTAAAAATATTCAATCAAATGAAAATATAACTATTACTCAAGGTAATGCTATGGATTTGTCTGCTTTCTCAGACAATGAATATGACATTACATTGTTGTTAGGTCCGTTGTATCATCTTTATAGCAAAGAGGATAAACAACAAGCTCTACATGAGGCTATCCGTGTAACAAAACATGGTGGTGTGATTTTTGCTGCATATGTTATATCTGATGGCTGCCTTATTGATGAAGGGTTCAACCGAGGAAATATCAATGTAGCTGAATATATTGAAAAGGGCTTGATTGACCCACAGACATTTGCTACCAAGTCAGGTCCTAAGGATTTGTTTGAACTTGTCCGTAAAGAAAACATTGACGATTTGATGGCTGTTTTTCCTGTAACAAGACTGCATTACGTCGCATCGGATGGTTTAGCCCTATGTATGCGTGAAGCAGTCGATGCTATGGATGATGAAGAATTTGAGTTATATTTGAAATATCACTTTGCTACTTGTGAACGCGAAGATTTAATAGGCGTTACGAGTCATGCTATTGATATATTCAGAAAATAAATAATAGAAGTTAAAAAACAAACAGAGGGTCGTAAAATCAAAGTTTTCAGACCCTCTAAATCTTGAAAATCTATGTTGAGTGTAGTATAAAAGTAGCTATTTTTATATATATTTTTATTGAGAGCGTAAACGTTTTGTAATTGATTGTTTTTCTAGATTTCTTATAAGGAATTCAATTATTAATATTTGCATGCCTATTAATATAAATGAAAAAATTAAAATAGAAAGTATAGAGAAATTGAAACTAATGAAGTCTAATCTAACAACATCTTTTATAAAAAAGCAGAGTAATTTTGAACCACAATAACCCAATGTAATTGATACAAATACAGCTTTAATACTCAAATTTAAACCTTCTCGATAGAGCATTTTGCGCAACTGTTTTTTTGTCATTCCAACCGCCTGAAGTAAGGCAAACTCTTTTTTTCTAGTTAATACACTATTTACAAGGATATTTGTCATATTAAGGATACCAAAACAGGAAATTAAACCAACAAATACATATGCAGCTATAATCATATACTTAAAAGCTCTAGTTAGCATTTTATAATCGCTATCATATGAATAAAGGATTAAATTTGAATTATTTTGAATAATATTTAATAGTTTTTCTTCAACTTCTTTTGAATACTTTTTATCGGATAAAATTGAAAAATGTAAATTTGTATTATATGGTGTTATTTTATCTAAAGCCTTGTCTGAAGTAAAGAACATGCATCCTGTATTTGAATTATCAATTATTCCAACTATTTTCATTTGTTTTTTGATGATGTCATTTCCACTAAATATATTAAATGTAATTGTATTTCCAATTTTCAAATCAACTCCATAAGATTTTGTCCTATATTTATTTACAATCAAGCTGTTTGAATCCAATTGCTTATAATCAACTTTACCATTTACAATATACTTTTGGAATGATTTTGCAAGCTCTGGTGTGACACTTTCAATCAAAGTTGTAACATTACTTCCATCTTTATCCTTAATAGAAGGGTATATAACTTCACATTTTATTCCTTTAGATTCAATTACTTTTTGTACTCCATAAATTGATTTGATTTCATTTCTAAGAGTGTTTGTAAATGGATTATTTTGCTGAATTTGTGTAATTCGTTCATACAAATTGTCAATTTTATTTCCAATAATATAATTTTCATTATAAACGAATGTCTGAGACATCTGTTTATTAAAATCTATAGAATTAGACAGACTAGCAATTGAAATAAATAATATTCCACTAATACTCAATGAAATCAATGCTATTAAATTTTTCTTTCTATTTACCTCAATATTTTTTAGTGCTAAATTTTTAATATTTATATAATTAAGTGTTTTAATTTTATTTCTAGATTTAATTTCTGTGTATTGCATAGCTTCAATAGCGGAAGTTTTTGAAATAATTCTAGCTGGCTTATTTAAAGAAATTCTTACAGTCAAAAATATTACTATTGATAATACTAGAATAATAAATAAGTCAGTAGTCATTTGCCATGCTAAAGGCTGAATTATATATGTAATTATGCAGGAAGATATAATGCCTATTGGAATAAAAATAATAGATAAAATATTTCCTTGTAGGTAAATAATCTTTTTCAACTGAAAAGAAGTCATACCAAGTGCTTTCAACTTTGCATACATTTGAACTGAATTAACAACTGAAATATAAAAAATACTATAAATAACAAACAAACTAGAAAAAAGAATAATTACTCCTACTATTAAAACTGTAATAACTTGTTCACCATCAATTAAATTTGATTCAATATAATTATCATTTAAATATATATTATGTTTTTTAATATTTAAAGAGGAACCAATTTCACTTAATTGAGTCTTAATTAAAGTAGGGGATTTTTCTGTATTTTCTTTTGATAATCTAACTAATACATCTACAGTGTTTGGAGTTGCTTCATTAAAATTATTACTTTTGATTTGTAAAGGTGTAGAAGCCATATCCTTGAGATAATCATTGGAAACAACTGTATAGTATTGCTTAGCATTATCTTGATAGTAATTTTCTACAAATCCAACAATAATAAAATCGTTTTGTATTTCTTTGTTAGTAATATTGTCGCGATATTTTAATGTAATGCTATCTCCAAGGTCTTTATTCAAGCCAAGTTCAGATAGATATTTTTCTGAAATAGCAATTTCATATTTATTTGTTGGCATACCGCCCTTTAATAGTTGAAAATTCAGAAGCTCAATTGCAGTGTTATCTACATATATCATTGACATTCTATAATCTGATTTTATCTCACTACCAAGTGACTTATAAACTCCTACACTACTAAAGTTTTTATTTTGCTGTAATAATGTTTTTGATTTTTCATTTACAGATTGATATCTCGCATGATAGGGAGATGAATTAACCAAATCCATAGAGCCATTATATGAAACTAAAGTAGTTGTTAATAATAAACATGTGGAAATCATTATAATAATACCTGAAAGAAAAAATTTAAGTTTATTAATTTTTAAATCATTCAATGCTATTTTTCTAATGAAAGCACCATTATTATTTTTAAACATATATTTCACCTCCTAGTTATAAATTTTTCCATCTTCAATACGAACGATTCTATCTGCTAATTGTGCAATTTCATTATTATGGGTAATCATTACAATTGTTTGGTTAAATTTCTCACTTGTCATCTTAAGTAAGCCTAATACATCTGCACTAGTTTTGCTGTCAAGATTACCTGTTGGTTCATCAGCAAGTACAATAGCAGGCTTCGTCACAAGTGCTCTTGCAATAGCAACACGTTGCTGTTGTCCTCCAGAAAGATTACCTGGTACATCATATAATTTTTCATCTAGTGCAAGTAAACTTATAATTTCATTTATAAAGTCTTTATCTAGTGTTTCACCATCCAATCCAATTGGTAAAATGATATTTTCATATACATTAAGTAAAGGAACAAGATTATAATTTTGAAATATAAAACCTATATTTCTACGTCGAAAAATTGTAAGTTGTTCATCATTCATAGTTGATAAATCCTTTCCTCTTATAATGACATTTCCAGATGTAGGATTATCTAAACCTCCCATAATATTTAATAATGTAGATTTACCACTACCAGATGTACCTACAATAGAAATAAATTCACCTTTTTCAACAGATATGCTCACACCATCAAGAGCTTTTGTAATGTTTGAATTTCTCCCATAATATTTTTTTAAGTCTGTTACTTGTAAAATACTCACTATAAAGACCTCCTTTATATATTGTAAATACAGTATATAATCAAAATGTTGCAGAATTATCACAAATAAAATATTTAAAAATTTATTTATTAGGTAAAAATATAGAAAAAGTAGAGCCTTCTTCAATTTTTGATGTAACTTTGATATATCCACCTTGAAGAGATACAATTTTTCTTGAAAGATATAGACCAATTCCAATACCATCTATATCATGTACATCTTCCTCACGATAGAATCTCTTAAAAATTTCTGCTTGGTGACTTTCTGATATGCCTTTTCCAGTATCAGTAATATCTATTTTAGCATACATAACCCAGCATTCTGTAGATATATGTATCTTACCTTTAGGACTTGTGTACTTCACTGCATTGTCTAATATATTGAAAATAGCTTCAGAAGTCCATTTTTTGTCATGACATATATATAAGTTTGAATCACAATCAACTGTAACTTCAATGTCCTTTTTTTCAGCATCAAATAAAATTCCACTAAGTGAAGTCGCAATTGTTTCATAAATCGAATTCTTTTTTTTAGATAATGAAATTATACCTGTCTCTAGTCTTGAAGTTTTTATCATAGACTGCATTAAAAATTCTAATTTATCTAATTGACCTTGCATATCCATCAAAAACTCATTTTGAATTTCAGTTTTAAGATTCTGATTCAGTAGAGTATTATTAATTATCTTTAAATTTGCAATAGGAGTTTTGATTTGATGAGAGATATCAGAAACTAATTCTTGTAAATCAGCTTTTTCCATAGCAATATTGTGGCGATTTTCTTGAATGACTTCATACATTCTAATCAGTCTATGATTAATACGTGACAAAAGTGTTTCTTCCTCCAAAGTAATTTCCAGATTATCTTTACTATTCATCATCTTATCTAAGGTTAAACATATCTCAGAGCAAAATAGAGTTATTTTTTTATGAAGTAAGAGCATGATTAATAATATAAAACCAGAGAATATTATTGTGTATATCAATAATAGAACAACTATTTTAAAATCATTAGTTATTATATAAATTGCTATATTGAATAGAATAGCTGTAAGAGCCATACTAACAGCAATTATTAAATAAATAGTATTAAAAGAAAAATTTTTAAAATTCATTTTTTTCACCTATCCACATGTATCCCATACCATATACTGTTTTAATGTATTGAGAGCCATCTTTTTCAATTTTACTTCTAATTCTACTTATAACAGATGTCAAAGTATGTTCATCTACAAAATTAGCATCTATATCCCAAAGTTTTTCTAAAAGTATTTTTCTTGTTAGAATGTTTTTGGGATTCTCAATAAATAGTTTTAAAGTACGATATTCTAATGGTGTAAATACAATTTGATTGTCATTTATATATGCACAGAACTCAGAAAAGTTAATCTTGAGATATCCATCATCATAGCAATCTTGTTTTGTTTTTGTTGTAATATGATTTAAAAGTGCTCTTACTTTTTGTTTAAACACATTGATATTAAATGGTTTTGTTATATAATCCAAAGCTCCAAGTTCATAACCTTTAATCATATCATATTCCATATCATTGGCAGTTAAAAAAATTATAGGGATATCATAATTTTCTTTAATTTTCTTGCACAAATCAAATCCACTTCTATCTGGTAGATTAACATCTAAAATAATTAAATCAAATTTGTGTTTAACAATAGATTCTAAAGAAGATATAGCTGTGAATTTTGAAATAACCATATATCCCTCTTCATTTAAGTTGTACGATAGTGTTTTATTTAATATAGTATCATCTTCCACTACTAATATTTTTTTCATATATTCACTCCTTTTATGTTTAATATTCTATATAAAGCTAATTATATAATCAAAATGTTGCTAAATTATCATATTATATTCATATAAATAAAATACTTAATAAATAATCTGTCCTAGAATTTATCATGGGACAGACTATTTATTAAATATATAAAATTATTTTAACCAAGATGGATTTCCAGGTACAAATATTCTTTTACCAAATTTTGAAGTATATTCATCCAAAGCTTTCTCAATAAGCTCATTATTGCCTTTAAAAGAAGTAGTGTTTTTTATAGTTTCAAGGTTTTGGCTAAATGGGCAAGCAGATATACACATACCACAGTCTGTGCCTAAATATCTCCATTTAATGTAACATGTTTCATGTTCAATCACCCAATTATATTTTCCATCATCACCAATTTTAATATCATTAGAAAGTGAGTGAGAAGGGCAATTAAAAGAACATTTTTTACATACTTTGCAAAAGTCTTCAAGTCCAAAATCAACATATTCATCTTCTATAAGTGGAATATCTGTAGTAACAACCCCTAGTCTAAGTCTAGAACCATAATCTTTATTTGTAAGTATTGCGTTTCTTCCTATATCACCCAATCCAGCATCACGAGCTATAAAAACAGGCATTACTAGATAATTAGCATCCATATGATTTCTAGCATCATATCCTAGGTTTCTTATGTAATAACTTAAAATCATGCCAACAATAGATGCATCTACATAACATTTTGAAGTTTCTATAACTTCACATATCATCGGGGCTCTGTTTATCATTTCTTTATCCATTTCACATCCAAATACAATTGCATATTTGTGAGATAGATTAACTTCCTCACCATAGTTTTCTTCATGTCTACCTCTATTTGTATAAATATGATAATCTTTTAATCTAGTTATACCAACCACAGAAGCTCCATATTGCTTTGCAAACCCTTTTATCTTTTTAGTCATAGATTTTGCATCTACATCCACTTTATTGTCACAAACTTTTCCTTCACATAGTGATTTTATATCAGATAAAAAGTCAAATGCACTACTTGCCATTGGAGAATTTATCTCATTATAAGTCATAGTTCCTTCACTACATAAATTTGGTCTACTTCTTATACTATCATCAACTTCTTTTTTTTCAGGATTTTTCTCATAATAGTCATTATAAGCAAAACCATTTTTTTTATAATTTGCTCTTGCAAACATAGTATTTCTTTCATCAACCCTTTTCAATTCTATTCCCCCTAGTAAAAGTATAATTAAATCATATAACCTTATCCTTACATAATTTAATTATATAAGAATAAGGTTATATTTTCAATTTAAGCGTCATTAAATTAAATAATATGTATTTATATATGTTTTATAATATTTTTACATATAAATTATATTAATGATAAATAATAAGAAATTTAAGAATAAATACGATTTGTTGTCTTTAAATGGTGTGTATTGACATACTGTAAAAAATCTTATTATAATAAATGTATGAACAATTAATATAAATTGATAAAGAAAGAAGTGAATTTATATGTCAAGAAATAAACATTCTGACAAGATGAGAAGTCAGATATTAGACGTTGCGTGGAAAATATTCGAAGAAAATGACTATGATGATGTAACTATGCAACAAATTGTGGATACTCTTGATATATCTAAAGAATCTGTATACTACCATTTTAAAGATAAAGAACTCCTGTTCGAAGAGATTATATCAAGTAATTTAAAAGTAGAGATGGAAAATTTAAAGTTAATATTAAATAATCCTAACTTTACGATTAGAGAAAAAGTGTCTGAATTTATCTTACACATATCTAGTTCAGAAATAAGGAAAAAATTGATTGATTATATGTGCCTCCAAAAAAAACCTATCTTATTTATGAAGAGTATAAGAGCATCTACGCTTGAAATGACCCCTTTACTATCTTGCTTAATAAAACAAGGTGTTGAAGAAGGCATTTTTAAAACTGATTATCCAAACGAAATGTCTGAAGTATTTATAATATTAATAAATATTTGGTTAGACCCAGTATTGTTTAATGAGAGTACAGAAAAACATTTCAAACGTATTGAGTGTCTTGCTAATTTATTAAGTGCAAGTGGTGTACATATTATAACTGATAATGATTTAAAATCAATTAAAGCCTTTTATAGAGAATGTTCTAAAGGTGAATAGTCTATAAATAAAAAACTGTAACTAGATTTGAGAAAAAACAAATTTAATTACAGTTTTTTTAGTAAAATAGGTGTATCAATATATTTTTAACAAAAGATAAGAAGAAATACTATTTTAAAAGTTTAAAAATAAAAGGAGTAGAAAATTGAATTTATTAATTATTGAAGATGATACAAACTTAAATGAAGGTCTTTTTTATGCTTTTGAAAGTGAAGGATTTAATGTTTTAAAAGCTTATACAAAACAAGAGGGCTTACATATATTTAATAATAAAAATATAGATTTTATAATTTTAGATTGTAATCTGCCAGACGGAAATGGATTTGATATATGTAAGCAAATACGAGAAATGTCAGATATTCCAATTATAATGCTTACTGCAAGAGATTCAGAGATTGATGAGGTAACAGGATTAGAAATAGGTTTAGATGATTATATCACAAAGCCGTTTTCTTTGTCTGTATTAAAAGCGAGGGTTAAAGTAGCAATAAGAAAAAAATCAAATAATAAAGTGCTGTATTCTAATGGTATAAGATTAGACCAAAAGTTATTAAAGGTGTATAAAAATGAAGTAGATTTGGAACTTAGTGCTGTAGAATATAAGCTTATTAATTATTTAATTGAGAATAAAGGACAAATATTATTGAAGGAACAAATTTTACATCATATATGGGATAGTGAAGAAAATTATGTTGATGAGAATATTATATCTGTAAATATAAGAAGACTTAGAATGAAGGTAGAGGATAATCCATCTAATCCAAAGTATATAAAAACAGCTTATGGAATGGGCTATCTATGGAATGAGGTGGAATAAATATGTTACTATTATTTGTTGCAATATGTATGATAATTATAGCTATAATAACTATTAAAAAAAGTCAAAATACATGTGACGAATTAAGTCTAATGCTAAATCAATTATTGGAAGGTAAAGAAATTTCTTATCCAGATACAAAAGATACAAGAATATCAAAAATTTCTTACCAAGTAAAAAAAGTTAAAGATATGATAGAGATAGAAGTAGAGCAGTCAAAATCAGAAAAGGAAGCAATTAAAAGTTTAATTTCAAATATGTCACATCAATTAAAAACACCACTTTCAAATATTACCATTTACTGTGAACTTTTAGAAAATAGTAATCTTCCTACATCAAAAAAAGTAGAATTTTTACAAAAAATGAAAAATCAAACTTTTAAAATTGACTGGTTATTAGAGTCTCTATTTAAGATGACTAAATTAGAAGATGGGGTTATCAAATTTGAAGCAGAAGAACTACTAATTAAAGACACTATTGTTCAAAGTATTAGTACTGTTTTTAATAAAGCAGAATCTAAAAACATAAAAATAAATTTAGAAATATTTTCAGATATAAAGTTATTTCATAATAAAAAATGGACTATAGAGGCAATTGTAAATGTCTTAGAAAATGCAATAAAATATTCACCATCAAATAGTATGATTACTATTTCTGTAGAAAAAATGGAACTATACACTAAAATTATAATCAAAGATGAAGGAATAGGCATTGATGGTAAAGAGTTGAACAATATTTTTAAACGATTTTATAGAGGTAAAAATGTTGAAAATCAAAATGGTACAGGAATTGGTCTCTATCTTACAAGATTAATTTTAGAAAAAGAAAAAGGGAATATTATAGTAGAATCCAAATTAGGAAGCGGAAGTTGTTTTAGTATCTTCTTACAAAATTGTAAGAGTTTAAATTAACTTTGTAGGATGGGTGTAATTATCGTCACTTACAATATCTTATAAGAACTTATATTTTAAGTTATGTTGAAAGGAGAAATAAAATGAGTATATTAGTGACGAATCATTTAGTAAAACATTATGGAGAATATGAAAACAAGGTCAATGCACTAAATGGGGTAAACATAGAAATTGAAAAGTCTACATTTACTGCTATAGTTGGAACTTCTGGGTCTGGTAAAAGTACATTATTAAACATTATAGGTGGGTTGGATAGCCCATCATCAGGAGATGTAATAATTAAGGGTAAAAACATATCTAAATTAAGAAAAAAGGATTTGACTGTATTTAGAAGAAGGAATATAGGTTTTATATTTCAAAATTACAGTTTAATACCAGTATTAAATGTCTATGATAATATTGCTCTTCCTGTTACATTGGATAAAGGAAATTATGTAGATCATAGCTATATTGAAATGTTAATGAATACATTAGGTATTTGGGACAAACGTCTAAAATTTCCAAGTGAACTTTCTGGTGGACAACAACAGAGAGTAGCAATTGCTAGAGCCTTAGCAAATAAACCTGCACTTATACTAGCTGATGAACCAACAGGAAATCTCGATAGTAAGACTACAATGGAAGTAGTATGTTTACTAAAAGAAAGTAGTGCAAAATTTCACCAAACAATACTTATGGTAACACATAATGAAAATTTAGCACAAATATGCGATTCTATCATACATATTGAAGATGGAATTGTAGTAAATAATGGTGGTGAAATACTATGATATCTTTAATGAAGTTTGCAATTCAATATATTAAACATTATAAAAAACAATCTATATCTATAATCTTAAGCATCGTACTATCAGTAGCCTTATTGACAGGAATTGGTTCTTTAGTAAATAGTGCAAATAAAAGTAAAATTGAGAAAATAAGAGCGGATAATGGAGATTATCATTTTTATTTTAAGGTAGATAATAAACAACTACAAAAAATTAAGAAAAACAAAAAATCAAATGAATACACTGTAAATAGACTTGGTATCACAAATACTAAAGGTTCTATAGATGAACCTTTCATTATGAATTTTTTAAATGTGGATTCATCTTATTTAGATATGACAGGTAGAAAATTATTGAAAGGAAAGCTTCCTAGCAAAGAAGGAGAAATAGCACTTGATACCTATTCATTAAATAATTTAAATATAAAAGAAAAAATTGGAACAGAGATAAAATTAGACGGAAAAACTTATAAGTTATGTGGGATTTTATCTGATATTTTAAATCCAGAAACTGCTTTAGAGGGCTTTGTAGATAGTTCTACATTTTCTGAAGAAAATGGTAATTATATGGTTTATGTAAAATTTGATGAAAATAAAAATATAAAAAAACAGAGTGCTAGATTTATGAGAGAATTTAGTATATCGAAAAAAAGTTCCTATGTAAACTGGAATTTATCAAGTGAATTTGGTGTAAAACCTCCAATAACTTTTGAAAGATATAGTGTATTTCAATTTTTAAATTCTTTAAAATTAAATACAAATGCAATTGTTTTGATTATTGGAATATTTAGTGCAGCAGCAATATATAGTATTTTCCATGTTTCGATACTTCAAAGAATATCACAATATGGCGTTTTAGAAGTGTTAGGTGCTAATAATAAGCAACTTTTACTACTCTTGTTTTTAGAATTATTTTTACTTTTCATCATAGGTTTTCCTATAGGATGTATTTTAGGCATAGGAGTAGCTTCAACAATACATCAACAATTTCCTCATATATTCTTAGGTAGTGATATTATTCCAGGGTCATTTTTTATAAGTGAAAAATCTATTTACTTAGGATTTTTGTTTTTAGCATTATTGTTAATTTTAATCACTGTACGAGTTGTATATAAGCTAAGCAAATATTCTAGTATTGAGTCAATGAAAAATTTTGAAGTTATTAGTAAACAGAATAGAGAGATAAAAAGTATAAAGTTTTCTAACATGACAGCAGTATTATCTCATAAATATATGACTCAAAAAAAAGGAATGTTTATAGGGATTTTGTGTTCATTAGCACTTGGGGGAATTATTTTTCTATGTTCTAGCTATTCTATACAACTTACTAGAAATAATAACGAGCTTACAATGAAGGCTGATGATGGTTTAAATTCTGATTATCAAATAGCTATGCAAACAACTGATTTTGATATAGGAATACCAAAAGATAAAATTTCAAGACTAAACGAAGTAGAAGGTGTATCAAGTATTCACCCAGTAAGGTATTTTTTTGGCGGTATACACATTAGAGATGAACAATTACTTTGGAAAAATTTCTTTAAACCTCTTGAAAAAGATTACAGAATAAAGAATTTTTTCAATGGAATTTGCACTAAACAAAGTGATGGGGGATACCTTTTAAAGACAAATATCTATGGATATAATGCTAACATGTTAAAAGGATTAAATCCTTATATTATTGATGGAAAAATTGATAATTCTGACATGGTTAAAAATAATAAAGTGATTGTTAGACTTCCTATGGATGGTACTGGTATATATGGTGCAGTTGACATAAAGCCAGGAGATACTATCAAAGTTAAAGTGCCAAAAACAATGAAACCTACTGATGAGACTATTAAGTTTAAAGAAGAAGATAAAAATGATTATACAGTAAAAGAATTTGTAGTTGCTGCTACTGTAAAACGTGTAATGGCAAATAATATATACTTTATTGGCGATTATGGCATGGATATAGTTATGACAAATGAACAAATGGAAAGTAATTTTAATATCATAAATTACAATATGGCCAGTATAAAAAAGACGAAAGAAAGCAATAGCATGGAAGTAGCTAAAGAAATAAAAAATGTTATACATAATATAAAACGATGTATTGTGACAGATTATACTATTGCTATTGAAAAAAATAATATTTATTTAAACCAGAAATTATTGTTTATATATGGTATCGTATTTGTACTTCTAAGCATAAGTTTGTTTCATATTATCAATACAGTGAGTTATTTAGTTTTTTCACGAAGACATGAATTTGGAATTTTAAGAGCTATGGGAATCACAGATAATAAGTTTTTGATTATGATGATGAGGGAAGGTTTTTTATATGGACTATATGCAAGTATTATAATGGTAATTGGAAGTATTATTGGGCAATCTATGATTTATTTTATAGTAAAACGCGTATATTTATATATAAATCCAGTTTTCAATATAAATATGTCTCTATATGTGGGTATGATTATTTTAAATATTACTATTAGTATTGTTGCAGTTATCATTCCAGTAAAACAAATATTAAAGAGTGATATTATTTCAGAAATAAATAGAGATTAAAATTCTTAATAAAGATTAATAAATTAAACTATGTAAATATTAAATAACCTCTTAATTGATATACAGTAAAGTTATGTCAATTAAGAGGTCTATATTAGTTTTTAATCTAAATAAATTACATAAAATGCTTTAAAATATATTATTTTGTATAGTTATCAAAATAACCTTGTATGTAAATAATAGGAGTACCTTTATCTCCACTTCCAGAAGTTAAATCTGCTAAAGAACCTATAAGGTCTGTAAGTCTTCTTGGAGTAGTACCTTGAGAAACCATATTTCCTGTTAAATCATCAGATTTATTATCTTTTTCAACTATGTATTTTGAAATTGCTTCTTTTAACTCATCTCCAGATAAGTCAGCAAAATCATTATCAGCTAAATATTTTAATTTCACCTCATTTGGAGTACCTTCTAAGCCTTTTGTATAAGCAGGAGAAACTACTGGGTCAGCTAGCTCCCATATTTTCCCTACAGGGTCTTTGAACGCTCCATCTCCATAAACCATTACCTCTACATTTTTACCTGTAATTTCTTTTATATTGCTTTGAATTTTATTTACAACTTCATCACAATTTATAGGGAATAATTTTACAGTTTCTTCTGTAGCTTTGTTTGAACCTAAAAGTCCATATTGGTCATTATACCCACTACCATCTACACTTGATGTCATTATATCATCAAGAGAATATACCTTTTTAGCACCATTTTGATTTAAAATTCTCTTTGTTCTTTGTCTTGTATGTATATCACAAGTTAAAACACTTGTTGTGTAATTAAGTATAGTTTTTGGGTTGTTAGCAAAAACTATTTCTACTTCTGCACCACACTCTTTAATTAAATTTTTATAATAATCAACATAATCAACACCAGTAAATGTATGTTTATTATATCCAAATAGTTCTCTATATTTTTCTTCTGTTAACACATCTGACCAAGGGTTTATTCCTTTGTCATCAAGTTCATCAATACTTATCAAGTGATTTCCAACCTCATCAGAAGGGTAGCTTAACATTAATACAACTTTTCTACATCCTTTTGCAATACCCTTTAGACATATTGCAAAACGATTTCTACTTAAAATTGGAAATATAACACCAACAGTATCATCTCCAAATTTATCTTTTACATCTTTCGCTATATTGTCAACATGAGCATAGTTTCCTTGTGCTCTAGCAACAACAGCTTCTGTAACAGCAATTACATCTTTGTCTCTAACTTCAAAGTTTTCACTCTTTGATGCATTTAAGACAGAATCAACAACTATTTTAACTAAGTCATCTCCTTGTCTTATAATAGGTGCTCTAACACCTCTTGAAACAGTTCCAACTAATCTATCCATTATTTAAAATCCTCCTAAAGAATTAATATTGTCATATTAGTACCATGTATATTATAATTCAAATATAATCATAAGTAAAATAAATAATACTAATATTTGATATAAGGAGTAGTTATGTATGAACGTAAAACTTGAATTATATAAAGTTTTCAATGCAGTTGTAAGTCATAAGAGCTTTTCTGTTGCTGCCAAAGAATTATTTATGTCACAGCCAGCTGTAAGCCAATCAATTAAACAATTAGAAGAACAATTAGATACTATATTATTTTATAGAAATAATAAAGGTGTAAAGTTAACTCCAGAAGGGAAAATTTTAAGTGAACATGTTGCTACTGCATTAAACTTAATCGCATCAGGAGAAGATAGAATAAATAAATTTAAAAAATTGGAATATGGTTCATTAAAAATTGGAGTAGGAGATACAGCAGCACGTTTTTTTCTATTAAAGTATTTGGAAATTTTTCATAAGAAATACCCACATATACATGTATCTACAATAAATAGAACTAGTAGAGAGCTTATATCCTTACTTAAAGATGGTAATATTGATATAGCAATCATAAATATGCCAATAGAAGATGAAACATTAAATATCGTTGAATGTATTGAGATACATGACATATTTGTATGTGCAAATGATTACATAGAATACAAAGGAAAGCAAATATCTTTAGAAGAATTAAATTTGTTACCTTTGATAATGTTAGAAAATAAAGCAAATTCAAGGCTTTATGTAAATGAATATTTTTTATCAAAAGGTATAAAACTAAACCCAGATATAGAATTAGGCTCTCATGAATTACTTTTAGAATTTGCATATATAAATCTTGGAGTATCTTGTGTTATAGAAGAATTTAGCATAGATTACTTAAATAGTGGAAAATTATTCAAATTAGACATAAAAGAGCCAATACCTAAAAGAAGTATAGGTTATTGCCATTTGAAAAATATCTCTCTATCACTAGCAACAAAAGAGTTTTTAAGTATGATATCTAATAATATGTAAGTTTATATTTGGCATTTCTAAAATAAGTTTAATAAAAATAAATTAAAAAGTACCTACATATACATGTATCTTACAATAAATAGAACTAGTAGAGAACTTATATTATTACTAATAATGTTGTAGATTTGAGAGATTTATAATAAGCTAATTTTTATTAAATTAGAAATAAGGTTAATTTGAGCACATTTATATAATTAATATCGTATTTTAAATATGAACAGTATATTAGATTAATGTATAAAGGAGGATTAGAAATGTCTGATTCTGAATATCCTCAAATGAAAACCTTAGAAACTAGAAACTGCATACTAAGACCGGCATCATTAAATGATACCGAGGATTTTTTTGATTGTTATAAAAATAAAGTAGTAGTAAAACATTTACCATTTAATGAGCATAAGTCTTTAGAAGACACAAGAAAATTTATAAAATCATTTTTTTTAAATCCATATAAAAAAGGAAAAATAGGTCACTTTGCAATAGTGTACAAAAGAGATAATAAAGTTATTGGGAATATGGGGTTTAATAATATAAATCCAAAGGCATTGGAAGCTGAAATTGGCGTATGTATTAATCCCAATTACTGGGGTCATGACTTTGCTACTGAGATAACTAAAAGAGTAATACAATATGGATTTAGAGAACTAAATCTAAATAAAATCATTGCGATAACCTATGAGGAAAATGCGAATTCTACAAAATCATTAGATTTATTGGGTTTTAAATGTGTAGGAAAATATATCAAAAAAATTCATACTGGAAGCACAATAAAAAATGTCCCATGTTATCAGTATGAATTGAAAAAATAATGAGTATTTAGTATTCTAATAAATGTTAGATAAAAACAATGCCAAAATCATATTATATCTACTAAAAAGGTTTAGTATATTAATTAATATACTCACACTTTAATATGATATGATTTTGGCATCTATAAGTTATTAAAAACTATATAAACAAAGTTATAAAACAACTTATTAATTTTCTAAGTTTTTAAATCCTTCTCCAAGAACCTCATGTACATCTGTAACAATAACAAATGCAGTAGGGTCAGTCTTTTTAACTAATCTCTTAAGATAAAGTTCTTGCTTTTTAGAAACTACAACAAGTAGTACTTCCTTGTTTTCTCTAGTGTAACCACCTTTACCATCAAGAATAGTAAGACCTCTATCAAGTTCTTTTGTTATGGCTTGTCTTAAACCTTCAGGTTCTTCAGAAATAATAAAAAATGCTTTTGAATGATCAAATCCTTCCATTATCATATCTGCTATTTTTATTAAGACACAAAGTGCTATCCCAGAGTAAAGGCCTGTTTCTATACTACGATTTACTATACCAGAAGATATAACGACCATTCCATCTAAACAAGACATAAATTTTGTAGCTTTTATCCCTGGAAACTTTTTACTAAGTATAAGTGCAATTAAATCTGTTCCTCCAGTAGAAGCATCTGATTTAAACATTATTCCTAAACCTATCCCAACTAAAATTCCTCCTGCAATAGCTGATAGTAGTAAGTCATCAGTTAATCTCAATTTTGATAGTGGGTCTGTCAATTGGACTATAGCAGAGAATACTATTGTCCCAAATAACGTTTTTAATGAATTTTTTGTACCCATAATTCTGAAAGCAAGTATTACTAATGGAACACCTATGATTAACATGATAGCTGATACTGGAAGCCCTGTAACTTTATTTAACACTAAAGATAGACCACTAAGCCCTCCAGGAGCAATTGTATGTGGTTTTAAAAACATATTTATACCAATACTCATTGATATACAACCAAAAAATAACCCAAGCATTTCAAGTAAAATTGGCGACTTTTGTTTTTTCATATAAACACCTCCATGAACTTGTCACAATTTAATATTATAACATATTTGACCAGTTTATATTATATAAAATTTCTTGACATAAGCAATTTCAAGTGTTTTATTATTCTTAATATTTGTGAAATATTTCCAAAGTACATGATTTTCTGTCATTCTTCTAACACGATTATTTTTTAGTGGAAATTTTTTATATGTTATAATTTTTAATTCTTTTATTAAAGTATCCCCTATAAAAGTGGTTCTATGATATGCTTTTCTATTTTCATTAATATACACATATTATTTTGTATTCAGATTTAGATAGTTTAATATTTAATAAGTAATTTTAAACTGTTTTATATATCATCACTGTTTTATATATTGTCATAGTGCTTTATTAAATAACAGATAACTTGATAATATAAAACTATACACATATAATTTAAGATAGTATCATATTTAAGAAGATTTACCTTAAAAATAGTTAAAAAACACAAATATATAAGTTTTGGAAAAGAGTTGATTAAATGCGTAAGTCTGGATACAGGACAATACTTTACTCGTACATTATTTTTTTCTTAGTGCTTTTCTGCCTGGCTTTAACTGCAATAGGAATTTTCTTATCACTTATTAATGTTCAGCATCCAAATGGAAAAAGCATACGTAGTGACTGGCCTCAAAATTTTATGGAAAGTTTTATTGAGCAAATTATATTTATAGATAATAAACCACAAATAAAACAATCTGGTTTGGAAAAGCTTCGAGAAAATCAATTATGGATACAAATCTTAGATAGTTATGGAAATAGAGTTTATGGATTTTCAGAACCAAAAAATCATAAAAATCATTATTCTAATTCTGAGTTATTGGAATTAGCCAAGAAAGATACTCCAAATGCTGATACGGTATACTTGAGTACTATTAAAAATAATGAGGATGAATTTATTTATATTATACACTTTCCACTTAATATTTCTAAAGTAACAATGTTTTTTGATGGGACTAAATTTATAGGTGGAAAACCTATTGTGCTTTCAATAATAGGTATTATATTTTTAATAGTTTTAATTTCTGGAATTGTCTATGGATATTGGGTAACAAAATTTATTTCACGAATCACGTCTTCTGTTAGTGATATTGCAAAGAGAACATATCTTCCAACCAAAGCGAAAGGAGCTTTTGCTGATGTCTATGATAGTTTGAATACTCTTAATGAAGAAATTCATATCAGTGATGAAATGAAAAAGAAAACAGATATTATACGAGAAGAATGGATTTCAAATATAACTCACGATTTAAAAACTCCCCTTTCGCCAATAAAAGGATATGCAGAGATACTTGTAGACACTGATAATATTCTTTCATATGAACAAGTACATAAATATGCTTCTATCATGCTTAAGAATATAGAATATACAAATACACTTATTAGCGATTTAAAGTTAACATATCAATTAGAAAATGGTATCATTCCGTTGAATAAGCAAAATAGCAACTTGATAAGGTTTTTGAAAGAGTTAGCTATTGATATTTTGAACTATCCAGAATATGGAACTAATACAATTGAATTTGACAGTAACATTGACAATATTAAATTTACTTTTGATTCTACACTTCTAAAGCGTGCATTTAGTAATCTGATTATTAATGCTTTTATGCATGGAAGCCAAGATACCAAAGTTTCTTTGAATGTAATGATATATGATAAAATTAATATAACTGTTTTAGATAATGGGAAAGGAATGACAGAGGAGGAAGTATCAAATTTATTTAATCGTTATTATCGTGGCACTAATACAGAACAAAAAACAGAAGGAACTGGTTTGGGATTGGCAATAACAAAGCAAATTATTGAGCTTCATAGAGGAACTATATCGGTTGAGAGTATTTTATCTTTAGGAACTACATTTCATATTTCCTTTCCTATCAATTAAGGTTAAATAAGGTTAAATAAAAGATATATTAAGGTTGATAAATTATCATATTTATATGGTAGTTATCAACCTTTTCTTATTTAGGAGAAGGCTTAATTTTAGGAGGAAATTTAATGAAAATAAAAAAATTCTATGATTATCATTACATAAGTAAAAGCTTTTTTATCTGACTTTATTTATGGAGTATTAATTAGCATTAAGAAACTTTAGAGTTACATTAAATCAAGAAAGTAGGTGTAAATTTGAAAATTATATTAAAATATATCCTAACAAACATTAAAGAACGAAAAATAAGAACAGCAGTTATGTTGCTATCCGTAATTTTATCAACAGTTTTACTTTTCGTTTCCTTTTCAATTGGATTGTCTTATGAAAGTGCACAGAGAAAAATGGCAAGAGGTATGGCTGGGACTGCAACAATAGCTGTTCAAGGTACAGGTTCAAATAAATTAATTAGTTTAGAAGATATACCAGATTTACATTCCATAAAATCAAAAGTCGGAATATTAAAAAGCTCTGCTGTTTATCATGAAGATGGATATTATGAATCATTCGATATTATAGCAGCAGATTTACCACAACTAAACAAAATTAATAAACCACGATTGGTAAATGGAAATAATATCACTGATTTTTCTGGTGATAAAATTATTCTTCCAGACCGTTTCACATCAAAATATAAAATTAAAAAAGGTGATTTAATCACTTTACAAATTTATAGTAAGCCTTACACTTTTGAAGTGGCTGATATTGCTGCATATGACACAGTCTTTTTGAGACATACAAGAGGGGTAAATGCATTAATACCTAAAGACACACTATCCAAAATTTTAAATAAAGAAAGTGGATATACAAAAATTTTGATAGAGCCGAAAAACGACATAACAACAGAAAATTTGATAAATGAATTATCAGAAAAAATTTCAACTAAAGAATATAAAGTATCAAATACTGTAAATGAAACTCAGATAATTGCAGATGCTAGACAGAAAACAATGCCATTTTTCCTAATAAGTTTTTTTGCATTAACTATGAGTATTTTTATTATATATAGTAGTTACAAGGTAATTACATTAGAGCGTCTTCCAATCATTGGAACATTTCGAAGTATTGGTGCTAATAAAAAAACAGTAACTAATATTTTACTATTTGAAAGTATATTATATGGAAGTGTTGGAGGGTTACTTGGAATTCCGATTGGTATAGTTGTTTTAAATTTCATGCTTCATGGTCTTGGTAATTCTCTTGAACAAGGTATATCAATTCCAACAGTAATATCTCCAATAGTAATTATTTCTTCTTTTTTAGTAGCGATAATTGTTTCTCTACTTAGTTCATATATACCTATAAAAAAGACTAGTAAGTTATCAATAAAAGATGTTGTTTTGGAAACGGTGGAAGAAAAGAATATTTCAAATCGTACTATATTTTGTATAGGTTTTATAGTACTTTTTTTATCTATTCTACTTCCAAGGATAACAACTGAAAATACTTTGTATTTAGCTGGAGGATTTTCGTTATTAGGACTGATTATATCTACTATTATTCTAATTCCTATTTTTACTGATACTATGTCTACAGTATTTGAATTTATTTATGAAAAGATTTTGGGAAATGAAGGTAAATTAGCTGCCAGAAATATGAAGAATAATAAAAATATCACACAAAACATTACATTACTATTTATAAGTATTTCTGCTGTAATTGCAATAAGTGTTGTAGGAAGTTTTGTCAAGACATATATAGGCGATGTATTTCGTGATGCCAAGTTACAGGGATTCGCAGATGGAAATATGAATCAAGAATTTATTGAAAATGTTAAACACATGGATGGAATTAAAAAAGTTTTACCTATCTATGTTATGAACAATGAAATATCTTGTGACAGTATAAAATTTTCAAGAGTAGAAGCAACTGATAATATAAAATCATATAGTTCTATGTTTGCAATAAATTATACTAATTCTCATATGAAGGAAGTAGCAATTAAATCTTTTGAAAAAGAACGCTCTATTATTTTAAATGAAGATACACTTAAAAAAACAAGTTTCTCTGTAGGGGATAAAATAATTGTATCTGATGGTGATAAAAAGGTTTTTTACACAATAGTTGGAAGTTTTAAATCTCGCGCAAATGATGTAGAAGCTGTTATACCATCTCGTTATGCAGTTAGTGATTTCGATAAAACTACATATGGATTTTTAGCTTACACAGCAGTCAATCCAGATGTGATTATGATTCAGATAAGAGATTTATTTGGAGATACATCTAATTGGAGTCGTACTGTTGAGGAATTCAACAATGACTCTTTAAATACTATAAATAGCTTTTTATCTCCTATGAATAATATGACCTATTTTATTTTACTGCTTGCTACAGTAGGTATAATTAATAATCTATTGATAAACTATATTCAAAAGCGACGTTCTATAGCTATGTATAAATCTGTAGGACAAAGTGATAAACAGAATATTAAAATGACTTTAATTGAAGGATTTACATCAGGTTTATTTGGTGCTTTTATTGGAGTATTAATATCTATATTAGAAATTCAGACGATTTTCATAGTTGCAGGACCAAAGATTTCAATGACACCAGATTTAGATTTTAAAACATTCATTTTTGTTGGAATGTTAGGTATTACGGTAACATTAATCGGTTCAGTAGTACCAATTATAAAAGGAAAGAAAATGAAATTAGTAGAAGAAATTAAATTTGAATAAAAATGGAGGATAACACATGAAAGCAAGCTATAAAAGTATAGCAATAGAAGCAAAAAATATTATTAAAGAATTTAAAGTTGATAATACAACTACTAAAGTTTTAAAAGATATATCTTTACAGGTGATGAAAGGTGAGTTCGTTTCTATTATGGGACAATCTGGTTCTGGCAAGAGTACTCTTTTATATATTTTAGGTGGGCTAGATACTCCAACAAGTGGAAAGGTATATATGAATGGAACAGATATATCACATTTCAATGACGATAAGATGAGTATAATACGTCGTAGAAATATAGGGTTTGTATTCCAATTTTATAATTTAATACCTAATTTAAATGTTGAAGAAAATATTATGCTACCTCTATTACTAGATGGGAAAAAAATGAATGATTACAAAAATCAATTAAACGATATTTTGGAAATTGTTGGATTATCAGATAAACGTAAACATATTCCACGTAAGTTGTCAGGTGGTCAACAACAACGTGTTGCAATAGCACGTGCATTAATAGGAAAACCAGAGATTTTATTTGCTGATGAACCTACTGGAAACTTAGACAGTAAGACAGGAGCAGAAATAATGCAATTACTCCGTAAAATAAATCAAGAAAGTGGTCAAACAATAATTATGGTGACTCATTCACCTGAAGCTGCTGGAAGTAGTAATCGTATTATTACAGTTCTAGATGGTGTAATAGCAGAATAATTAATAGATATATTTTGGTAATTTTTACATAATAATTTTAAATATTCTTAAAGATTTCAAGTCTTTTTAGATTGTATAATTTTTATATATATGAATTAGAATATGTTAAATGTGTTATAATATTAAGACAATGAATAAAAAATTATACTCTATGTAAATTATTTTATTTATTGTTTATTAAACATATTATTAGGGTATTTATTTAAGACAATAAAATATTTAAAAGTCTAAGTAATAATTGGTAGAAGTTTTGGCAAAATATACAAAAACTAATTGATTATATACGTTATATGGGTATATAATAGATATTGTTTTAATAAAATACTTGAAAGGGAATGATTTGATGAAAATTACTTTACCAGAAACAGCTATTGATACTTTAAAAAGTATCTTAAAAGACAATCAAGATAAACCTAACAATGTAAGAGTATACTTTGCAGGTGTTGGTTGTGGAGGTCCTTCTTTTGGATTAGCTTTAGATGAGAAAAAAGAAGATGACTTAACTTATGAAGTCGGAGAATTACAATTTGTGATGAGCTCTGATGAATATAGTCAATATGGAGATATAATTATAGAAGATACAGGATTTGGATTTAGAGTAATTCCAGAAAATATGAAAGATCAAGGTGGAGGAGGATGCTCTGGTTGTTCAGGGTGCCACTAGAATTGATTTTTTAGTATATTGAGAACTCTCTTTGATAGAAATAATTTTCTATTCTAAGAGAGTTCTTTTTATTTTTAAGTAAGATAATGTATAATAAAAAATGTATTTTACTAATTTTTATATGTAAGGAGAATTTATTGTGAGAAGAAGACGAAAAAAAGGTGCAGATGAAAAACTTTTAAGTTATACAGAATATGTCTTAAGAGAAGATATAGACAAGTTAAAGGGCAAATGGAGTATAAAATTTGGAAATGATAATCCAATACATGTTGAATTTGGAACTGGAAAAGGTCAATTTATTACAACCTTGGCCAAGCAAAATCCTGATATAAACTATATTGCTATGGAATTAAAGGAAGAAGTACTTTTAAAGGCTGTTGAAAAAGCTGATGTTTCTAATTTAAATAATATATTATTTTTATGGGCTGATGTAAGTGATATTCTAAATTATTTTGAATCTAAAGAATTATCTAGGATTTATATAAATTTTTGTGACCCATGGCCAAAAAATAGATGGAGTAAAAGAAGACTTACTCATTCTGGATTTTTAGAGATGTATAATAATATTTTAGAAGATAATGGAGAAATTCATTTCAAAACAGATAATGAAAAATTATTCGAGTTTAGTTTAAATGAAATTGCTGCAAATAATTGGCTCTTAAAGAACATTTCTCTTGATTTAAGCAGTAGTGAGTATAAAAATAATGTTACAACAGAGTATGAGGATAAATTTATGTCACAAGGAATGCGAATATTTAGATGTGAAGCTAAAAAACGTAACTAGTAATATGTTTATAAGTTTAATAGTAGAAATTTATGCTAATTTATATTAATAAAGTGTACGAAAGTAGGCATATATAACAAGGAAACAGAGCCCTCTCATAGAAATTAATTTACTATGTAAAAAATTTTGTTTTATGTGGGAGGGTGCTATGAATTTAGCTAATTTAATACCATTTCTTATTTCTGCGACGGCTTTAAATCCAATAAATTCAAACGATAAGATTTTAAGTGAAAACCAACTTAAAGATATTTTTCCTGATGCTAACCTGAGAGCAGTTGTAAAGCGATATGTAAATCCAGATGAAATGACTATAAGTAATATAAAGGCTTTGGATGGTGAATTTTATGCAACTGGAGAAAATATTTCAAATTTAAAAGGTATATCATATCTTGAAAACATAGACAATTTTATTTTTTGGAACAATAACATAAAGGAACTTCCTAGAGAAATACTAGGTCTAAAAGATATGGACTCAATTAATCTTGCAAATAATTATTTAATTAATGATAATACAGTTAATTCTCTTTCAAATAATGGTGTAGATGTAAATTGTGATTTGAATTTTATTGATACAAAAGATAATCAATATAAATTAGATTCTAAATACCATAATATTGACATATCAAAAGGCGAGAGTATTGATTTGAGAAAAATAGTTACAAAGAAAATTGATAGTTATTACAAATACTGGGAAGTAACTAATAGCCTTCCGAAAGATTTAAACTTTGTGGTATCTGTAAGTGATAAGAGTATACTTTCATGTAAAGATATGATTATTAAGGGTAATAATAAAGGGCAAGCAGTAGTGAAAGTTATACTAAATGACAAAGATGATTTAAATACATCTCAAGAAGTTTTAATCACTGTAAATGTAAAATAACATAAAATAAAGTGTATATTTATACAACTTATTTAATTATTATATTTTTAATTTTAATATTAAATCAAAACAAAGGTTGCTAGTAACAAGGCACTAATATTAATGTTTTGTTACTAGCAACCTTTAGATATCTATAAATAGATTATCTAAAAAATCCCATTTCTTTTGTTAGTAGACCATATTCCTATTAAAATTATCAATGAATATACTATATACAAAACTATTCTTATATACTGAACATCTAGTCCAAAAAACTCAATATTACTTTGTGAGGTATGCAACATCACAAGTACTGCAGATATACCAATAAGCAAAGGATTAATTACTATTTGCTTATCAGTTCTTAAAATCATTATTTTTCCCATCCAAATTATCGATAATATAAAAAATAAAACTTTAAGACCAAACTCTAATGTATCTACCAAAGCGAAAACATCCCTTCATTTATAATAAATTTTTCAGCTTAATCAAATATAAAACCCTAATATAACTTTTTAAACTTGTACTAAATCCGTATAAGATAATTTAATTAAGTTCTATAAAACTTTATCTACATTAATATATACTACACTATACTTTGCATTTCTTAAATATAAATTATTAAAATTAATAAAATTTTGTTCATGAGTGTATAAAGATATATTTCATTATTTAAATGCATATCATTATATATACAGTTTTAGGAGGCGAGGTATATGGAATCTAAATTTTTTAATTGGTACACTCAATCCTTAGGAGGAACTTTTGGTATTATATCATGTATATGTGCTTATTTAAATGGATATATGTTTGTTTATACAAATAGTGCTAGCAGTTATTTTGAAAGTATAGGATTTTTAGGAATAATTTCAAGCTATGTATTACTTCCACTTTGTATGCTAACGTTGATTTTTGGAATTATACGTTCTTATACTCCAGATACATCTGATAAAAGTATTTTTGATATACCATTTTTTACTTTAAATAAACGATTGATACTTGTTACAGTAGTTTTTGGATTTATTGGTGCTAGATTTTATTTTATAATTCCTGCAATTTTAATGACTTTTAACTTATATAGTAGTATTTTAATCACTAAATTAAAAGATATACTATATAAAAACAAAGAAAATGATACTAATATGAAAGAAAGCGAAGTCTAAATTGCATAATTTTGGTATTTGTCTTAAAAATTCCCGAGGTATTAATTTGTATTTTATTGTATTTTGCAAAATATATTGAATTTTATTCATTTTATACTTATAATTTATATTAATAATGGAAAATTAAAACAAAAGAATTTACTGGTTGTTAATTTAAAATTAAAATATATCTGAATGTGTTGATTCTATAGTCAGCACTTTTTCTTTTATAAATTTGCTTTTTGTGATATAATATTAGCACCAGGTAATAATACAAGGGGGTAACAACATGAACATCAATGAAATTAAGGAATTATTAAAGGTCATAGACTCAACTAACTTAGAATATGTAAAGCTTGAAAGTAGTGATTTTAAATTAGAAGCATCTAAAAAAACTGAAGTTACAAGCTCACCTGTTTTAAGTGTACAACAAGAATCGGTAGTAGATCTTTCTTTAGAAAAGCCATTTGTAAACGAGGAACCTGTAGTATCTAATGAGAATTTATCAATAGTAGTAGCTCCTTTGATGGGGACATTCTATGATTCTCCAAGTCCAGATGCAGAAGGTTTTGTCAAGGTTGGCGATGTAGTTGAAGAAGGTGACACTTTATGTATATTAGAAGCAATGAAGCTAATGAATGAAATAACAAGTGAAATTAAAGGTGAAATAATTGAAGTATTAGTTGATAATGAAGAACTAGTAGAATATAATCAACCTTTATTTAAGATAAAACCATTGTAGTAGGAGGTATTTAAGTTGATAAAAAAAATACTAGTTGCAAATAGAGGTGATATAGCAGTTAGAATCATCAGAACGTGTAAAGAACTAGGTATAAAAACTGTCGCTATCTATTCTGAAATAGATAAAGATTGTTTTCATAGATATATAGCTGATGAATCTATTTGCATAGGGCCAAACAATATAAGCAAGAGTTATAATAACATAGAAAATATTATATACCTTGCTCTTAAATTAAAATGTGATGCTATTCATCCAGGTTTTGGCTTTTTATCAGAAAACCCTGAATTTGCAAAACAATGTGAAGAGAATAATATTATTTTTATAGGTCCAACAAGAGAACAAATGATTTTGATGGGAGATAAATCTAGAGCGAGAGAAACTATGATGGAATTAAATATCCCTGTTGTTCCTGGTTCAGAGTCTGTTTTAAAAACTAAGGAAGAAGCTTTAGAAGTTGCAAGAGAAATTGGCTATCCTGTTATGATAAAAGCCTCAAGTGGAGGCGGTGGAAAAGGTATGAGAATCGTTAGAAAGGAAGAAGAGCTTTTTTCAAATTTTGATATGGCAAGTTCAGAAGCTTTAGCAGCATTTTCTAATAGCGATTTATATATGGAAAAATTCATAGAAAATCCTAGACATATAGAAGTACAAGTATTTGGTGATAAACATTCAAATGCAATACATTTAGGTGATAGAGATTGTTCTATGCAAAGAAGAAATCAAAAAGTAATAGAAGAGTCTTTAAGTCCATACCTTTCAGATGAAGAAAGAATAAATCTTCATAAAATTGCAGTGGATATAGTAAAAGGTGTAGGTTATATTGGTGCTGGTACTATTGAATTTATAGTTGATAAAGATAAAAACTTTTATTTTATAGAGATGAATACAAGAATACAAGTTGAACATCCAGTCACAGAGATGGTAACAAATCTTGACCTTATAAAACTTCAAATATCTATAGCTAATGGAGAAGAAATACCTTTTAAACAAGAAGATGTTGTTTTTAGAGGTCATGCTATTGAGTGTAGAATAAATGCTGAAGATTCATCAAATAATTTTGCTCCATCACCAGGTAAAATAGAGTCATTAAATTTACCTGGAGGTTTTGGCGTTAGATTTGATACTTTTGTATATACAGGATATACTATACCACCTTTATATGATTCTATGATAGGTAAATTAATATGTTGGGCTGAGACTAGAGAAGAATGTATAAATAGAATTTATAGAGCTCTAGATGAAATTATTGTAGAAGGTATTAATACAAATGTAGAATTCCAAAAGGCACTTGTAACAAGTGAAGAGTTTAGAAAAGATACTCATCATACCAAATTTATAGAAGATGTCTTTATGAAGAAAGAATTTGCTACATTATAAGGAGTAAATAGATTATGATAAAAAAATTTTTATCATCAAAAGAATCTAAGTATGTTACGATTTCTTTAGATGACAACTTTAAAAAGAATAGTGTAGATGATAAATTTTGGACTTATTGCAAAGGATGTAATAGTCATGTATTTAGAAAAGACATAGAAGAAAATTCATTTGTATGTCCAAAATGCTCAAGACATTATGGTTTAAGAGTTCGAAATAGAATAAATTTATTGATTGATAAAGGGACTTTTATGGAATTTAATTCTGATATAGAATTTCAAAATCCATTAAACTTTCCTAAATATAAAGAAAAAGTAGACTCTTATAAGGAAAAAACGAATGAGTCAGAAGCTGTTGTCACAGGTTATGGAAGATTAAATGGAATTAAAACAGTTATTTGTGTAATGAATCCTGATTTTATGATGGGAAGCATGGGTTCTATTGTTGGAGAAAAAATAACTTACTCAATAGAATATGCTGCCAAAAACAATTTACCTATAATTATTTGTTCTGCTTCAGGAGGAGCTAGAATGCAAGAAGGTATGGTATCTCTTATGCAAATGGCAAAGACTTCTCAGGCACTTGCTAAGCTTGAAGAAAAGTCATTACCATATATATCAGTTTTAACTGACCCTACTACTGGAGGCGTAACTGCTAGTTTTGCTATGCTTGGAGATATTATAATTTCTGAACCAAATACATTAATCGGTTTTGCAGGACCAAGAGTAATAGAACAAACAATAAATCAAAAACTTCCTGAAGGATTTCAAACTTCTGAGTTTTTACTTGAAAAAGGTTTTATTGACATGATAGTAGATAGAAGAAAAATGAAGGAAGTATTGTATCAAATTCTTGCTATGCACAAGAAATAGGGCATAAAGGAGGAACTGTTTTGATTGAAAATAATAATGATAAAATAAAAGTCTTGGAAAATGATATCAAACAATTAATAGCTATTTCTGAGGCAAATAACATAGATTTAAGTGATAAAATAAATTCCCTTAATGAAAAATTAGCAAAGCTTAGAGAAGATGCCTTTTCACATCTATCACCATATGAAAAGGTAGTGTTAAGTAGAGATATAAAAAGACCTACAACTTTGGAATACATAGAACATATTTGTTCTAATTTTTTAGAGCTTCATGGAGATAGGCTTTATAAAGATGACCCTTCTATAGTTGGAGGAATAGGGCAAATAGGAAAATTCAATGTTACTATAGTTGGTCACCAAAAGGGAAGAGATACTAAAGAAAATATAAAAAGAAACTTTGGTATGCCTCATCCAGAAGGATATAGAAAAGCGTTAAGACTTATGAAGCAAGCTGAAAAATTTGACAGACCGATAGTGACATTTATTGATACATCAGGAGCATTTTGTGGTCTAGAGGCAGAAGAAAGAGGACAAGGAGAAGCTATTGCAAGAAACTTACTTGAAATGAGTAAACTTTCTGTTCCAGTAATTACCTTTGTAATTGGTGAAGGTGGTAGTGGAGGAGCTTTAGGAATTGGAGTAGGCAATGATGTGTGTATGTTAGAACACTCAGTTTATTCTGTAATTTCACCTGAAGGTCTTTCGAGTATCTTATTTAAAGATTCATCTAAAGCAAAGGAAGCTTGTGATGTTATGAAACTTACAAGTAATGATTTATATGATTTAAAAATAATAGATAAGATTATAAAAGAACCTCTTGGTGGTGCACAAAAAGATGTAGAAGCTGTTTCAAAGGAAATGAAGTCTTATATTTTAGAAAGATTAAATCATTATAAAGATATGCCTAAAGAAGAAATAATGTCTCAAAGGTATAATAAATTTAGAAATATTGGAAAATGCTTATAGAATATAAAGAAATTTGTAGATTTTTCATTATAAAATGGTTTTAAAAAATAAAGGTTTTCTTAAATCTATTATAGAAGTATATTTTTATAAAAGTATACTTTAAATGATGATTGTAATTAGTAAATGGCAATTGTGATTTAGTACTTTAGGTAATGGATACTTTAACAAATTAACAAGGAGATGTTGAAATGGAAGTACTAAAAGTTTCATCAAAATCTAATCCTAATTCTGTAGCTGGAGCTTTGGCTGGAGTACTGAGAGAGCGAGGTATTGCAGAAATACAAGCTATAGGAGCTGGAGCTCTAAATCAAGCAATAAAATCAATTGCAATAGCAAGAGGATTTGTTGCACCTAGTGGAATGGACTTAGTGTGTATTCCCGCATTTACTGATATAGAAATCGAAGGTGATAAGAAAACTGCCATCAAACTTATAATTGAACCTAGATAATATATCTTTTTGTTAGAATTTAATCAAGTTTTAAAGGTTGACTATGGAAATGATGTCCTGTAGTGAACCTTTTTTACTTCGATATATTTTATTTTATATAAATTTTAATGTATAATCTTAATTAAACAAATAAGTTTGAAGGAGATGTATATTATGAAATTAAAACTATTTTTAGAAGAGTATGCAGTATGTAGATTAAATAATAACAGTAAAATACCAACATGGATAGATACAGAAAAATTTTACTCTATAACTAAAACTGATGATGAATTGAGCATTGTATGTTCAAATAACAATATTCCTTCTGATATTAAGTCAGAAAAAGAATGGAGAATACTTAAAATCTTAGGCCCTTTAGATTTTTCACTTATAGGAATTTTATCTAAGATAAGTGGGTTATTAGCTGATAATAAAATAAGTATATTTGCAATTTCTACATATGATACAGATTATATTTTAATCAAAGAAAAAGATATAAAAAATGCTTGTAAAATTTTAAACTGTAATGGATATGAGATAGAGTAGTTGAATACTTAAATGCGAGGTCATAGTTTATGATTCATATAGTTGAGATTTTTAAAATAAGTATAATAAATATCTTTTGTTTTATAGGAATATTTATTGTATTTGGATTGATTTTTAGTATTATAGAAAATTTAAATAATAAATATATCTTTTTATCTTTTGGAAAAACTGGTGTCATTGTAACTGGAGCTATAGGAACTTTTGTACATGAATTGAGTCATTTAATAATGTGTTTGATTTTTATGCATAAAATAAATTCAGTAAAATTCTTTAGACCAATTGAAAGTAAAAATGATGGAGTATTAGGATATGTAAATCATAGCTATAAAAAAGATAATATTTATCAGAGTATAGGAAATTTTTTTATAGGAATCGCTCCAATTATAGGTGGAACAATGATAATTATTTTACTTTTTAGAATACTATTACCAGATAGCTATATTAAAATAATACAAAGTATAGATTTAAAGTTATATGTAAGTATGATTAATAACTTTAATATAGCAGGTTTTACACAGATTATTTTAGATGATATTTTTAATTTTGTAAAAATAATATTGTTAACGCCTGATATATATTCATTAAGATATTTTATATTTATGTTTTTAATGTATTCAATTTCCACTCATATGTCACTTAGTAGTGCCGATTTAAAAAGCAGTTTAAAGGGTTTGAGTTTTATAGTTATAATTATATTTGCAATTAGTTTAATCATATACTTATTTGGGCTTAATAGCTTAAATATTTCTAATTTAATAGTAAAGTACAATATATTTATAAGTTTTTTTATGACAATAGGTGTTATTTTTTCAATAGTAACTCTCATAATATCTTATATTTTTAGTTTGGTAAGTCCATTTAAAAATTTTAATTAAGATATTAAATCTTATACTATTTTACTTTCATTGAAAAGATAGTAAAATTCAAAATTGAAAGAGAGTTTAATAAAACATAAAATTTCTCGATATATTTTAGTAAATACTTATTAAGTATATATTGAGAAATTTAAAAAGAGCATTTGAATTCAACTAGTCTTTAAATGTGGATTTAGGGAATAGTTAGTGCAAAAACCAATTAGAGCACTACTAATCTCTTAAAAAATACATTAATTGATTAAATTAAATATTTATGCTAACATAGCTACATTGTTATTAATAAAAATAACTTACAAATATTCATATTTTAATTTTAGGAGGTTTAAATTTGAATAATGATAAGAAAATTATAAAAGTACATAATAAATCTGATAAACCTGATAATATTGTCATCAAAGAAAATGAACTTATAGAAAAATGTCTACTTTTGGAAAATAAACTTCCTGCATTTATGAAAGATTATTTTATATATTTAAAAGGTTCTGTTGCTGTCTCTACACGACTTGCTTATTTAGAAGATATAAAGTTTTTCTGTTTATACATGATTGAGACAAAGGAATTAACAAGTGCAGATTGTATAAAGGACATTACAGAAAGTGATTTTAACATGATAAAATCAAGAGATATAAACTTATTTTTAGGTGATTATTGCAGTAGATATTATAAAAATACAGAGAAAAATACATTGATTTTTGAAAATAACAATAGAGCTCTGGCAAGAAAAAAATCATCCATCTCTACTCTATTTAAATTTTTATATAGAAATTCTCAAATAGATAGTAACATAACTGATGGATTTAATCCAATAAAGCTACCTAAACCACAACCAGATGCTATCAAGCGTCTTGAAATAGATGAAGTTGCAAAAATGTTAGAGTCAGTAGAAACAGGTGAAGGTCTTACTGAAAAAGAAAAAGTTTATTGGAAAAAAACTAGATTACGTGATAAGGCTATATTAGCTCTATTTGTTACATATGGGCTTAGATTAAATGAACTCAGAGAACTTAATATCTCCTCTTTTAATTTTTCAAGAGGTGAATTTAAAATATATAGAAAACGTGGAAAAGAAGTCTTAATGCCTATAAATCATACTTGTGAACATGTAATAAAAGATTATTTACAAAATGAGAGAACAAGAGATGACTTACTAGATGATGAAGTTAAAGATGCATTGTTCTTATCTCTTCAAAATAAGAGGATTACAGCAAAAGCTATAAGAACACTTGTAAAAAAATATACCTCTATTCCATTAGATACAACTAGAGATAATGGATATAGCCCTCATAAATTAAGAGCAACTGCTGCAACTTCTCTGATTCAAACAGGATTTTCTATATATGATGTTCAAAATTTACTCGACCATGATAATGTCACGACTACTCAACTTTATGCCGCACATAAAAAAAATGTAAAACGTGATATAGTTAAGAATTTTGAATGGATTGAAGATGATTAAAAATCAGGAACAAATGTTTGCAGATATAAATGGATTATGTTATAATTAAAAATATAAATGTATGGAAATAAAAACAAAATATGTTTGGAAATGAGTGATGTTATGTATTTAGATCTAACTGAAAAGCAAGTTTTAATACTGGAATTTATAAAATCTCAAATCATATTAAAAGGCTATCCACCTGCTGTAAGAGAAATATGTACTGCTGTAGGGTTACGATCTACTTCAACTGTGCACTCTCATCTAAATAAACTTGAAAAACTGGGATACATAAGAAAAGACCCTACTAAACCAAGAGCTATTGAAGTTTTAGAGCGTAGTAAAGTCAATGATGTTTCTGGAGCTAACCAGGAAATAATAGAACTTCCTTTAGTAGGTCAAATAACAGCTGGAGAACCCATTTTAGCTCAACAAAACATAGAGGAATATATTCCATTCCCTGCCAGTTTAGTAAAGGGCAGTAATAATTTTGTATTAAAAGTAAAAGGCGAAAGTATGATTAATGCAGGAATTTTAGATGAAGATTACGTTGTAGTAGACAAAAAAAATACAGCCTTAAATTCTCAGATAGTGGTTGCACTTATAAATGGTGAATCTGCGACGGTCAAGAGATTCTTTAAAGAAGGAAACTCTATAAGACTTCAACCAGAAAATGATTTTATGGAACCAATTATGCTTAAAGACTCAGAAGTTGAAATTGTAGGTATTGTAACTGGTGTATTTAGAGTTATAAAATAACTATTAAAGAATATCAAAAAAATAAGCTATTTAATAGATAAAATGTATCTTAATTTCTTTATTTTATCTGTTTGGAATAGCTTATTTTTATATGCATTTACTTTTTTATAATATTTAATGCTTTTTATTTATTATTTCTCATACTTTAGCTATTGATATTTTAACTATTGCTTTCCATAACATATATCACATGGGTCATTTTTCTTACTTTCTGCAATTGTACCTGATAATATTTTTTTACTTCTTGAAAGCCCACTACAATTTTTAGTTGAGTGATAACTCTTCCCTTTTGGAGTAAAATACACTGTTTTTGACGAATTTGATACATTTTGTTCCTTATTTAAGGATTCGTTTTTGTCTGTATTGTTATTTAAATTTTCGTAGTTTCCATCTTCTCTAACACCCTTTTTGTAACTTCCATCTTTACAGCTTGTAAAAACTCCATCACCTGTAGATTCAAATACTATATCTGAACATTCGTCACTTCTATGTACTTTTACACCCATCTTTTTTAATTTGTTCATTGTTTCCTCATGTGGATGACCATATGAATTACCTTTCCCAACTAAAATTACTGCATATTCAGGGTTTACTTTATTTAAAAAAGCCTGAGATGAACTACTACGAGAACCATGATGAGCTACTTTTAAAAGGTCTACTTCTCCAAGTTTTGATAGTATTTCTTTTTCTGTACCTTCCTCAGCATCACCTGTAAATAAGGCTTTATCGTTACCATTAGTATATGCAAGTACTAGTGATTGTTCATTAGTAGTATCTCCTCCATTTGTATTTAGAACTTCAAAATAGGAGTCTTCAAGATAAAACTTTTTATTTTCAAGAGGTACACTTGGAGATAAATCCTTATTTGCTAAAGCATTTATAAAATCTCTGTAACTCTTTGTTTCTGCTGAACCATTTGATACAAAAACATTTTCTATATTGAAATTTTTTACAACAGAATCAAGTCCCCCTAGATGGTCTGCATGAGAATGAGTAGCTATAAGATACTTAATATCTTTTACCCCTTGATTATTTAGGTAGTCTACCATTAAATTCTCATCATCGTTATCTCCCCCATCTATCAACGTAAAAGTTTTGCCCTCTTGAATTAATATTGCATCACTATTTCCAGTATTAATAAAATGAATTTTTATATTTTTATCATTTGATATACTACTAGATAAAGTTTCTTGGTTATTTGATTGATTATTTTCACTGTCTGTTGCACTACTACATCCAGTTAAATAAATAGATATAGAAATTATCAATAAAAATACCAAAGCTTTAATTTTACAATTTCTTTTGTTTTTTATATTACCTTCTATCATAACTTACTCCTCCATTTTCACAATACTTTATGTCATCTACCGACTTATTCTATCATAATTAGCCATTTGATATCAATATTTATCCTATACAGTTAATTTATCTTGTATTAATAATAAAACAATAATATCTCAACTTTTTTTATTTTAATAATATAATTTATTAACTTTTTATATATTTTTAAGTAATAATATTTAATATAATAGTAATGATGATAAATTACAAAATAAAGGATTTTTAAGCTTTAATCCATTGGAAAAATATACTATAATATATGTATTAACCAAGAGAAAATAGCTAAATAAGCTATTCTTAGTAATATAAAAATATATTTCTAGATTTTGATAACTGTCAGTTTAACTATCATAACCTATATTTGAGGAAAGAAATTCCCATTTCAAACCTAGCTAAAGGATGAGTTATTGACAGAATTTTTACTCAGGAGGTAAAAATGAAAGATAATTCACATTATACACTCATTCTAGCATTAGCTGATATAATTGTTGGAAAACAAATAGATACAAAAAAAGTCACTAAATCGCTTGAACTTATATGTAATAGTTTTTCGTTTGAATGTGCTCTAGTATATGAAGTAGACCAATATAATCATTTTAATTTAACTGAGAATTACAGTTTGAATGACATAAAATTATGTAATAGTTTCAATGCATATGAAATTGAATCGGATTTTCAAAAGCAATTAGCTCATCAGAAAATAATTTATTTAAATAAAAATAAAAATTATAAACCATGTGAGATTGATTTTATGAATATTTTTCATGCAGAATCTTTGATTGGAATATCTGTGATAGATGAGAATTTTAATAATTATGGCTTTATTTTATTTTTAAATACTACATCTAGGAAAATAGATTTTTCTGATTCTGAACTTAATACACTATGTATTGTCCTTTCACTACTTGAAAAGTATTTAAGTGTAAGAATACATAGAAATAAAGTTTTCTTCACACAGACTGCACTTGAAAGCATAATAAATAATACAGGCATAGATATTTATGTCATTGATTTTTATACATATGATATTATATATGTAAACAAGTCAATGGCTGAACCTTATGGTGGGATATCTCAATTTTTGGGTCAGAAATGCTGGCAGGTTCTTTTCCCTGGGCAGACATCTCATTGTGAGTTTTGCCCACAAGAAAATCTTATTGATGAAAACGGCAACATTACAGGAGTACATACCTGGAATTATCAAAGACCTTTTGATGGAGCATGGTTTAGAGTATTTAGTACAGCTTTCAGATGGATTGATGGTCGTCTTGCTCATCTTGTTAGTAGTGCAGATATAACTGATAATAAAAAGAATGAAGAATTAATTGAATATATGGCAAATTATGATGTATTAACAGGTCTTCCAAACCGAAGAATGCTTATTGAAGAATGTAAAAATAGAATTGACAATGCTAAAGAAGATGAGCAAGGGTATGTAATCTTTTTCGATATTGATGGTTTTAAAGTAATTAATGATAATTATGGGCATGATGCTGGTGACGAGTTTCTTATAAAATTGGGGGAATTCTTCTCATCAATTCCACTTCTTAAAAATTCAGTTTATAGAAATGGTGGAGATGAATTTGTTGCTGTAATTGGTGGTGACATTACAAAAAATAACATACGTAATTTAGTAAGTTTTATACATGAAAGGTTTAAAAACCCATGGAATTTAAAAAATGGTTCTATATATTGTAATACTAGTGTTGGTATAGCTTGCTATCCAGAAGATGGAAATAATGCTGAAGAATTAATTAATAAAGCAGATCAGGCAATGTATCAAATTAAAAAAACTGGCGGTTCAGGAATATGTTTTGGCTACCAGTTAATAAAAAATGATTAAATCTAAATTTTTTAATCAGCAGTAAAAGGGTAATAACTAGAATTAGTTATTACCCTTTTACTAATTAATTGTAACATGATATGAGTTTTTACGATGTTTTTTTACATAATATTTAAATAATAATTTATAAAGCAATAACATAGAAAATTGACACCTTATAAGTTTTATATTATATAAAATGAATTATTTTACATCAGTAGTACCCAGTTATGCATTTTAAACGCCCATTTATGTTTAAAATATTGCAAAATTCTTCCAAAAACTATAATATATTAAATATCAACAAAAATAAATAAACTTTTTCCTTAAAGAAGGCTTAAAGCTCACACCAACTGCCTTCTTTTTTTTTATAATTTTTTAACTATTTATTTTGATTAATATTTATTTCATATTTTAGCTCTACTCTTCTAGATGCATCTCTATTTACACTATTATCTCCGTTTTTTAAGAGTTCAGCTTTTGACCTACCTATTGCAATAATATGTTTAGTTACCTTATCTTTATATTTATAATTACCTATTTCATCTCCTACTATAAATTTAGCAACGCTATATGCCCTTCTTTGTGATAAATCTAAATTATAGATATAGCTTCCTACATCGTCTGTATGGCCTTCTATAACTATTTTAGATATATAGTCGCCATAATCTTTATAAATAGTTTCTATGTACTTTGGAACAAACATTTTTAACATCTCTTTAGCCTCTGGTTTCAAGACATCACTATCTACATCAAACATTGTCCTTTCACCAAAAGTTACTTGACCATTAGCCTTATCCACTTTCACAGGTATACCACTTTTTTTAAAGGTATCTTCAACAGAAGCATTCACATTTTTAGCTAAATCCTGTTCAACTGAACCTGAGATACTTTCTGAACTAAATAATATAAGAATTACAACCATCAACACAGTGGATAATAAATCTGTAAATGTTGGCCAGAAACTACTCTTTTCAAATTCTCTGTTAACAGTTCTTCTATATTTATTATTCATTTAACTCATCCTCACCTATGACCTTTATTTCTTTCTTTTCTATCTCATAAATTTCTTCACTTAAAGGATTAAATATACTATCAATATTACTTTCAAATAAGTCTTCACTATCAAGAGGAACTTCGTCTTGCATGAAGGAGTTATTAAACATAACATCTAGCTTATCTTGAATGTCTAAAGAGTTCTCAAACATTATATCTAGTTTGGCTTGTAAGTCATTAGAAAAGTTCTCAATAATACTTGAAAGATTCTTAATTGAATCGTCTAGAGTATATTTTTCGTCTAAAAGAATTTTTTGATTTTGAGATATTTTGTTTTCATGAGTCATTAATTTAGTTAACAAATCTTGAGCACTTCTTTCATATAAAGCAAATCCTGCATTTATATTTCTTATATAATCTTTAATTTTATGTTGGCTTTCAGTGGAATTATATATATTTTTTGAGGATTCTTTTATATCAAATAAAATTTCCTTATTTATATTATCTTGATTATCATACTTATCAAACAGTTTTACAAATTTTACATTTAAAATATTAAACTGTTTATCTAATTTTCTTACACTTTGGTCAAATGTCTTAATAGAACTTTGAGAGCCTTCTAAAAGACTTTTTAAAGCTTCTATTCCACTAATAAATTCGTCATTAAAATCATTTAAGTCTTTAGATATTTTATCAAATTTTTCAATAGCTTCTATAGACTTGCTTATTTGTTTTATTGTATTTTTTACCTCCTCTACTTTTAAATCCATTCTTTCTGATTTAATATGAGTTACCTCAGAAGTCAGTAGATTCTCAGCTTTTAACATTATTTGTATCAAAACATGTTCACAGTCTTTTATCTTTGTAAAATAGCCTATAATTAGAGAAAACACCACTCCAAATATACTAGTTGTAAATGCAGTTTGCATGCTACTAATAGTCGAAGGAAGTGAATTTATAATATCTTTAGTATCAACACATAAAAGCATTGTAGAAAGCCCAACAAATGTACCTAAAACTCCAAGTAATATACTTATTGAAGATGAATTTTTTATGCTCCTAATTTTTTCTAATATCGATAAGTTATTATATTTTAAATCTGATACAACTTCTTCTACAAACGAAGTTATATTTACATCAGCATAAGGATTTTCTTTACTATATGTATAGTAATCATTCCTTATTTTGCTATAAAATACACTCGTTTTATAGTCTTGGTTGATTTCTTCTAGTTTTGAACTTACAAACAAATACAACTTGTTGTTTTCCATAATTTTAAAAATAGAATACACAGTTATTGCAAGTAAAAATAATATAGTTATTGGATTAGTAAATATTGACTCTATCAAATTAGTTATTATGTTACTCAATTTTATCCCCTACCTTATAATTTATTTATCTATAATTTATACGTACAAGTTACTAAGAAAATACGTAAATAAACAAAATATTTATATTATATTTATGAAAAATGGTACAAATAGGTTGTAATGTTAATAACATAATATATACGAGCTAAAAGTTATAGGGGGTGGCATAATGAATGACAACATAGTAGAAGTTAAAAATATCAATATGAACTTCTACACTAAGGAAGGCGAGCTTGAAGTATTAAAGGATGTCAATTTTAATTTAAAAGAAGGTGAAATACTAACATTACTCGGTCCTTCTGGAAGCGGAAAATCTACAATTTTAAATATTCTTACTAATCTTTTAAAACCAACTAGTGGTGATGTAAAGATTACTGGAAATATTGGATATATGTTTCAAAAAGACAATCTGCTTGAATGGAGAAATATAATGGATAATATAACTATTGGTTTGGAAATTCAAGGTAAAAAAGATAAAAAATCTTTAGATAGAGTTGAAGAGCTTTTAAAGACTTATGGACTATGGGATTTCAGAAGTATGTATCCTAAAGAATTATCTGGTGGTATGAGACAAAGAGTTGCTCTTATTAGGACACTTTCTGTAAATCCAGATGTTTTACTTTTAGATGAACCTTTTTCAGCTCTTGACTATCAAACTAGACTGTTGGTTTGTGATGATGTTTATAGTATTATTAAAAATGAAAATAAGTCTACTATTTTAGTTACACATGATATTGGTGATGCACTTTCTATAAAAGTGCAACTTTAGGAATTAATCTATTTTATTTAAATCCATCCATTTAGATTCTAACTCAGATATTTTTCATGATAATACTCATAAATATGAAGTTGTTATAGTCAATCTTAATATGTATGAAATGTAGAATAGTTGAGGGTGCTATTGCTTCTAACGAGCTAGGAATTATAAAAAAGTCCTTTTAATCTTAAAAAGGGGTTTGTGCTATACAGTAAGATAGTAAAGCTATTTTCATAAGGTTTTCATATTGACAGTTTTGCAATAAAGTTATAATATTAATAGGATTGTAGTTTTTTATAGCATATGGAAAATTATGTTCATTTTAAAACTATTAATAAATATAATTTTTTATATTTGGATAATCGTAAAATTAAAATAAAGGATGATAAAAAATGACAGAACAAAATTTAAGCTTGATTGATGAAGTTAAAAGAAGAAGAACCTTTGCAATCATTTCCCATCCCGATGCAGGAAAAACTACATTAACTGAAAAGTTTCTATTATATGGTGGTGCCATTCGTGAAGCAGGATCAGTTAAATCAAGAAGATCTCAAAAACATGCAGTATCTGACTGGATGGAAATTGAAAAACAAAGAGGTATATCTGTTGCATCAAGTGTTCTTCAATTTGAATATAACAACTTTTGTATAAATATTCTTGATACTCCAGGGCATCAAGATTTTAGTGAGGACACTTATAGGACTCTTATGGCAGCAGACTGTGCAGTAATGGTTATTGACTCTGCTAAAGGTGTCGAGGATCAGACAAAGAAATTATTCCAAGTTTGTAAAATGAGAGGAATACCAATTTTCACTTTTATAAATAAAATGGACCGTCAAGGAAAGGATCCCTTTGAACTACTTGAAGATATTGAAAATGTTCTAGGAATTCGCTCTTGTCCAGTAAACTGGCCAATTGGTTCTGGTAAAGAGTTCAAAGGTGTGTTTAACCGTCATAAAAATCAAGTTGAACTATTTGATGATGGTAACCATGGACAATCTATTGCTAAATCTACAACTGGAGATATATCTGATGAAAAATTTAATACTTTATTAGGTGATGCTCTTCATGAAAAACTACTAGAGGATATTGAACTTTTAGATATTGCTGGAGATAATTTTAATTTAGACGGAGTATTAAATGGTGAATTGACGCCTGTGTTCTTCGGAAGTGCCCTTACCAACTTTGGTGTAGAACCATTTTTAGAATCGTTCTTAGAAATAACACCTCCACCAAATCCTCGTAGCAGTAATTTAGGTGATATTGACCCTAATTCTAATAGCTTCTCAGGATTTATATTTAAAATTCAAGCTAATATGGATAAATCTCATAGAGATAGAATTGCATTTTTAAGAATTTGCTCTGGTAAATTTGAAAAAGGTATGACAGTAACTCATGTACAAAGAAATAAAAAGGTTAAACTTTCACAACCTCAACAGTTTGTAGCCCAAGACCGTGTTATAATAGATTCAGCTTATCCAGGGGACATTATAGGGATACATGATCCAGGAATATTTAATATTGGTGATACATTAAGTGAAAAAAAATCAAATTTACAATACACTGGTATACCACAATTTGCTCCTGAACATTTTGTAAGAGTATCTACAAAGAATGCTCTTAAAAGAAAACAGTTCTTAAAAGGTCTTACACAATTATCAGAAGAAGGTACTATACAGATATACAAACAACCTAATTTTGGTATGGAAGAACTTATTGTAGGAGTCGTTGGAGTTCTTCAATTTGAAGTTTTAGAATATCGTCTAAAACAAGAATATGGTGTTGATATGATAATGAATACACTACCTTATCGTCACATACGTTGGATTGAACCTGATACTTTCAAATCGGATAAGCTTTCAATACCAATGGATACAATACTAGTTGAAGATAAAAATAGCAATCCAGTATTGTTATTTCAAAATGAATGGTCTATTAGACATCTAATTGAAAGAAATGAAAATTTAGTTTTAAGAGAAACTTCTTTATAAAAAATAAATATTAATGCCCCCTACGTCTATTTTTAAACGTAGGGGGGAGATTTCCGATTTTCTTTTTTCTAACCACTCTTCTCTTTTAATGCCATTAGTCTCATAAAATATATGTGAATCCAAATATTTTCTCATTTGTTTTTCCTCTCTTATATCATATGTATACCTTATCAAAATTTTAAGCTTTAGCTTCACTTTTTTCTAAATCTTCTTCTAGTATCTTAAAGGCTTTATCTAAAACTTCCTCAGGATACTTTTTTCTTAATGCATTTACAAACCATATAGCTTTAGCTGATTCTATTTTTTTTAGTTCCAGTGGATTTGTAGGAAAAATCTCCACAACTTTTATATCCATATATAACCCCCCTATGCCTTAATTGAGTTATTATATTAATCTATGAGGTTATAGACTTGTCTTGACACAACTAATTAAGTCTCAAATTTTCTCTATGAAAACGAAATCAATATTTTTTCATATGATGCAATAAAAATGTATTATTAACATTTAATGTATTCTTTACATCATATATTTATATATAAGTAAATAATAAAACACTATTAATACCTATACGTATTGAAAATACTACTATAAGGGGTGAACTGATAAATACATCTACTCTTTTGTGATATGAAATTGAATACCAGAATATTACTTATTCAAGTCAATTTATACCAAAGTTTAAGGGGGTTAAACTTATGAAGGCTGCAATTTATTCAAGAAAATCAAAATTTACGGGCAAAGGTGAATCTATAGAAAATCAAATACAACTATGTATGGACTATGCTAAATCTGTTGGTATAAAAGATTTTTTAATATATGAAGATGAAGGCTTTAGTGGTGGTAATATAGATAGACCTCAGTTTAAAAAAATGATGCAAGATGCAAAAGCAAACAAATTTGATTATCTTGTGTGTTATAGATTGGATAGAATATCAAGAAATGTATCTGACTTCTCTACTCTAATAGAAAAATTAAATAAACTAGATATATCTTTTATATCTATCAAAGAGCAATTTGACACTTCTACTCCAATGGGAAGAGCTATGATGTTTATATCTAGTGTATTTGCACAGCTTGAAAGAGAAACAATAGCTGAACGTATAAAAGATAATATGTATGAACTTGCTCGTACTGGGAGATGGCTAGGTGGTAAAACACCTCATGGATTTAGCAGTAAAAAAATCAAATACTTAGATGAAAACCTAAAAGAAAGAAGTATGTATCAGTTAGAAGTTAGTGATGATGAGATGGAAGTTGTTAAAATAGTTTATGCTAAGTATCTAGAACTTAGATCTTTATCTCAATTATACAAATATGTTTATCACAATGGAATAAAAGGTCCTCGTGGTGGTAAATTTGACCCTAGTTCATTATCTGGTATACTTAGAAGTCCTGTTTATGTAAAAGCTAATGATGTTGTTGTAGAATATCTTAGAAATAATAATATGGAAGTTATCGGTACTCCTGATAATGAATGTGGAATACTTACTTATGCTAAAAATACATCTACACCTATAGCAGCTATTGCTAAACATAAAGGAATTATAGATTCTACTACTTGGCTTGAAGTTCAAGGTTTACTTGATGCTAATCGTGATAAGAGTCCAAGAATTGCTACTGGTAAAGTTGCTTTATTATCAGGAATTTTAAAATGTTCTAAGTGTGGTTCTAATATGAGAATTACTTATAAAGGCAAACGAACTGATAAAGAATTAAAGTATTATTATGTATGTGGTACTAAAAAGAATCTTGGTGTTGATGCTTGTAATTGTAAAAATCTTAAAGGACCTTTAGTTGAAGCTATTGTTATTGAAAGAATTAAAAATTGTAATGTAGAATCTATTATAGATGCTTTTCATGAAAATAAGATTAAAGTTGATAATGCATCAAATAGTATTAATAGTGAGATTAATTTATTTAGGAATTTTATTAAGGATAAAGAAAAAATCATCAGTAATTTAGTTATAGAACTTGCTAAAAATACTGGTAGTGTTGCTTCTAATTATATTATCTCTCAGATTGAAAGTTTAAATAGTGAAATTGAAGAATTAAAAGTTAAGGTTAGAAACTTAGAAGATAACAATGCTGATATTAAAAATGCCAGTGTTAATTTAGATATTGTTGTTAGTAATTTAGAAAAGTTTAACAATATGGTTGATGATGCTAATTTGGATAATAAGAAGTTATTGTTGTCTACTATTATTGATTCTATAGTTTGGGATAGTTCTAGCAACACTCTTAGCATTGTTTATATGGGTGCTGACATAGATGACTTAGTTTCGTTGTCTGATAGGTCGCACTTTTGTAGCGATGGCAGAAGCAATAAGCATATCAGATAAAGTTGCAATACTATCTAAAAGACCAGCTACTATAAAAAATATTTATGATATTGAACTTAATATGGATGGAACAAAAACGCCTCTCAAAACACGTAAAGTTCCCGATTTTCAAAAGTATTTCGACATCTTATGGAAGGAGCTAGATACACATGAGGCTTAATAAAAGATCTGAAGGATATATAAACTATATTAAAGGTGTAAAAAGAGAAAAAAGAAATGTATTATTTTATCAACTATTAATTTTAATTGGCTTTATTATAATTTGGGAGATTTTAGCTGATTTAAACGTTATAAATACTTTTCTATTCAGCAAACCAAGTGATATTTACAACTTGTTTATTCAATATGCATCTAGTGGCCAACTATTTAAACATATTGGAGTATCTGTATATGAAACAGTTCTTGGTCTTGTTATAGGAACTGTTTTAGGTATTTTAGTAGCTATTGCTCTTTGGTGGTCAGAAAAATTATCAAAAATATTAGACCCATTTTTGGTAGTTTTAAATGCTCTTCCTAAGACTGCTTTGGCTCCTATAATTATAGTTTGGGTTGGTGCTGGAATAGAAGGAATTGTAGTAACAGCTGTAACTATTTCCGTTGTTGTTACCATACTTTCGGCCTATAATTACTTTATGAATATAGATGAAGAAAAAATTAAGATGTTAAAGAGTTTTGGAGCTAGCAAATCACAAATCCTATTTAAACTTATATTACCCGCAAATACAGGAAATTTAATAAACTTAACTAAGATTAATATTGGTATGGCTTGGGTAGGTGTTATAGTAGGAGAATTTTTAGTATCAAGATATGGAATAGGATACTTGATAGTTTATGGCAGTCAAGTATTTAAGTTAGATTTAGTAATGATGGGTGTATTCGTGTTAGCTGTTTGTGCATGGGCAATGTATACTATAGTTAACATTATTGAAAAAATATATAATTCTAGATAAATAAAAAATATTATTTAGTAAATTTTAATCATTCTAGTATTTATAGGATAGTTTTCTAGAAATACTAGAATTGTACAATTAAAAAATTATAACTATATAACTTTAATATGTGAAACTGTAGGAATATTTGTGAGAAACATAAAGCAAATTTACCTACAGTTTTTAGTGTATAAAATCAGTAAAATAAGTTAGATATTTACTGATTTTATTACATAAATCCAATAGTACAATTCATCTTTCCATAATATCTGGAGATGTATCATACAATCTTATTTTTTATTGAGTATATTATAAAGTAATAGAACAATTAAAATACTGATTACCCTATTTTGCAACTTACACAATTGTATATAAAAGATAAAAAATAATTATCATCAAATTCATAATTTTAAGGCTTAATGCATATAATTATATGTCGGTTAAAGGCGCATAAAAATAAAAGGAATTCATAAGTTATATGTTGTATAGATATTGTAGTAGATGTAATATGTAAGAAATTTCAGCACTATTTATATTCTGTACAAAAAGATACTTGAAGGGAGATTGAAAATGGGAATATTAGAAGGAGCTGCAATGATAAGAGAAATTGCAATTAAAATAGCCAAAGAAAAAGGTATTACAGAACAAAAGGCATGGCCTGAAGCTGTAAAAGAGTTTAAAGAAAAATATGAACTTGTGTTATAAATTTTGATTATAAAAAACTGTCTTGATTTTATTAAGACAGTTTTCATATTTTATGATGAAAATTTTATAAAAAGTTTAATGAAATAAGATTTAATTATTAAAAAAACAATTTAAAATTTATTTTATCTTTTATATTTTTAGCTATAAAACAAATTTGTTTTTAATACTGTTTTTGAGGTATAAATCTTATATATTAAAGATAAGATTTGGAGGTATTTAGTTTGGAAAGTAAACTTGAAAATAGATGTTCATGGCAAGAGTATTTTATGAGATTATGTGAGACAGTAGCTGAAAGAGGTACTTGTGACAGAGCTTATGTTGGAGCTATAATTGTTAACTCAGAAAACAGAATCGTATCTACTGGATACAATGGTAGTATATCTGGAGATAATCACTGTAGTGAAGTTGGTCATGAGATGAGAGATGGTCATTGTATTAGAACCATTCATGCCGAACAAAATGCCCTTTACTATTGTGCTAAAGAAGGCATATCAGTTAAAGATTGTTCTATTTATGTAACCCATTTTCCTTGTTTAAATTGTACTAAGGCCATAATTCAATCTGGAATTAAACATATCTACTATAAAACTGGATATAGGATGGATGAATATGCCTTGAGATTATTACAATCAAGCAATGTGTTATATACAAAATTGCAATTTTAATACTTACACATATTATTCTATAATTTTACAAAATATTTTATATTAGATAATTAAAGTATAAAAAGAAACAAAATTTTAAATTGTGCATATATTAAATAGAAGTTAAATTTAATCATAAAGGAGATGTATAATTTGAAAGTAGTAGTAATACCAGGGCACACTTTAACTGGGAAAGGTACAGGAGCTGTAGGATATATAAACGAAAGTAAAGAAACAAGAATAATGAATGACTTAATAGTTAAATGGCTTAAATTAGGAGGAGCTACTGTTTATACAGGAAAAGTTGATGCATCAAATAATCATTTAGCTGACCAATGTGCTATAGCAAATAAACAAGAAGCTGATTTAGCTGTTCAGATTCATTTTAATGCAAATGTTACAACTTCAACCCCAGAAGGTACAGAAACTATATATAAATCTAATAATGGAAAAGCATATGCAGAAAAGGTAAATGCTAAACTAGCTACAGTATTTAAAAATAGAGGTGCAAAATCTGATGTTAGAGATCTTTATTGGCTTAATCACACTAACGCAACAGCTATACTAATAGAAGTATGCTTTGTAGATAGCAAAGCGGATACAGATTACTATGTTAATAATAAAGATAAAGTTGCTAAGTTAATAGCAGAAGGAATATTAAATAAATCTATATCAAATTCTCAAGGGGGAGATAAAGTGTATGAAAATGTAATAGTTTATAAGGGGGACGCTGATAAAGTTGCTGCTCAAATTTTATACTGGCAATTGAAAGATGCTTTAGTAGTAGAAGCATCTAGCTATAAGCAAGGTTTAGGCAAAAAAGTTTATGTTGTAGGTGGAGAAGCTAATAATCTTGTAAAAGGTGATGTAATAATAAATGGTGCTGATAGATATGAAACTGTAAAATTAGCATTAAGACAAGTAGGTAAGTTATAAAATAGATATTATTTTATAAATATATAATAAAAAGATGTATCTACTTATTATGTTTATTCATCAATAGATACATCTTTATTTATTTGTACTTTATAAAGTATTTTCTGTAAAATTAGTTTAGTAAAGTTTTAAATTCACAGAAATACTAAAGCTTATCGTATTAATATTTTTTATCCGAAAAAATATTTTTAATTATAGTTAATATATCAACTATGACATCCATATTTGATTTAACGCTGTCTTTAGTAACAAGAAAGTCTGCTGTAACTTCAGTAACAGCCTCTGTTACATCTTTCATATTCTCGCCTACTTCTCCAAAACTATCTACAACACTAGGAAGATTATTTAAAGTTGTATTTATATTTTGAGTATTTTCATTTAATACATTTCCAACATTATTTAAAATCTTATGTAATTTAGCAAGTACAATAATTAAATAAATTAAAGCGATACACCCAAGTATAGCTAATAATACATATATTATACTAATATTAATTGTTATTGTGTTATTCATTGTTATTCCTCAGTGACACTTACTGGTTCAACAATGTCTATTACTTTATCTTCCTCGCTAGAATCTTCAACACGTTTTTTATTATCTATATAATTTCTTATCTTTTGCTTTGATTCAATGAAATTTCCTTTTCTGTCTTCTAATTTCTCAGACATCTTACCTTTTACATCCACTGTTTTCATGTTTATTTTATCCGCAATTTGTTGAGATGCATCTTTTATATCTTCTCTTGTTTCTTTTCCTGATTTAGGTGCTAGTAATACTCCTCCAACTGCACCAGTAACAGCTCCTAGTACAACACCAGCCGTTGCAATTTTAGCTTGTTTGGCTTTTTCAGCTCTTTGTTTAGCTTTTCTTTTATCTTCTATTTTTTTTGATAAGTTCATATCCAATCGCTCCTTATTATAATATTTCTAAATATTATAATACATTTTTTTCCATAATGATATAGTTTCTAACTAAATTTTTAAAAACTAATAAAAAGTTCTTTCTAGTATTTATATATATAATAAGAATTCTAAACTACATTCCAAAAATTCTATAATATAAGTATCTGAAAACTCTTTAATATAAGTCTCCTACTCTTTCACTGTATATCAAAAATTTTGATGCAGTTTCTAAATACAATTCTTCATTAGCATTTAAACATCTTATTTCTTTTGTGCTAAATATCTCCATATTTTTAACCCTTTTAAATAAATTAATTAAAAAAACAATAAGAGAGGAATTAATCCTCTCTTTTAAATTTAATTAGATTTGGCAGGGCGGCGTATCCTGCATCTCTATTAACTACCCTATAAGCAGCGTATTGGGTGCCTTTTCCAACCTCAAATCTAATAAATAAATATTTACATATATATTTATATTATAACTTATTTGATAATATTTTTCAATGCTTTAGGAAAAATTAATAATATTATGTTAACCATCATATTGTAATACTCTTCCACTACTAATTCTACTTTCTAATTTTGCTTCTTTTATGGCGTATAATGAAGAGACATATAGATATCCCTTTTTTGTATCTAGTTCTGTAGCAACTAATATATAATCATCAAGTTTTTTTACAAATTCTACACTTTTACCAGGTTTTTTAGGATGACTTCCTATATACTCAGGAGATTTTAGCACTGTTTTTATAGTTTCTAGTATATCATTAAAAATGTCTTTACTCAATTGACCTCTATGTTTTTTCTTTATATGTTTTATAACACCAGAAGGATTACTTTTCTTTATAATCTGATAAAATCTCGTCTATTGCATGTAAGCTAATCTATTATTTTTATTATTTCCATATTTTCTAACACACTGTAAAACATATTAGTATCACATTAGTATCATAAATTTTACTACTCAATATCTTTTTTTATTTCTATAACATCATTTGGAGTACAATCAAAAACTAAACATATTTTTTCAATTACAGCTAATGCAACATATTCATTCTTACTTAACTTTGAAAGAGTTCCATTACTTATATTTGCTTTTTCTTTAAATTCCATTTTTTTAATATTTTTATCAAACATCATTCTCCATAAAGGTTTATATGAAATCATTTTATCACCTCTCTTGAGTAAATGATAACATCAATATTTCTATAATGTCAAAACAAACTTCTATTTTATTAGAATTTTGTATTGACATACACTTTAAGACATATTATATTTATAATAAATTAGAAATTATTTCTACTAAATCAGAAATAACTCTAACAATAAAATTAAAGGAGTAATATAGATGTGTTTTAAGACTTATATACTAAAAAGACTTGTAAATAACAAGCAACTAGAAATAACTCGTAGTTTTGACTTAGATAATCTTATTTGTACTGCAACAGAAATATTGAAAGATAATAAGATTGATTTGATAATCATTGATGAAGTAAACAACATTGTTTGGAGAAATGAAAAAAGCACTCCCGCTCATGAGAATGCTTAGTTGTAACTATAGAAGTGTATTGGTAGTACACTTCTATTTTCTTATTATATCATAAATTGTTGATAGTATTAAGTAAAGAGCTAATACAATCGGTTTTAAGATAGTTTGAATAGCTTTCTTGAGTATTTGCCTTTGTATAAATTGATGAGAATTGGAAATAAAAAAAGCACCCTTTTAGGATGCTTGAAGTGTACAAGGGTACAAATATCAAAATGAATTATTTTTATTATAACATCAATTTTATTTTGTAGAATAAATTTTGTTCGTATTATTATTACAACATATACTATAATTTTATATAATTTTTTTAACTAATAAAAAATTATTTTTGAAGTAGAATATATTAAAAAGGTGATAGAAATTATCTATCACCTTTTTGTCTAATATTTAAATTTAATTTATCTACTACTAAAATAAATCTAAATGCAATTTAAGAAATTAAATAGTTGAATAGTATATTAAAGCATAATGGTAAAGACAAAAATATAAAATTCTTTATAGTCATAAGTTTTATCTCATCATTTTTATTTTCTTCATTAAAGTAATTGTCTTGATAAAAGGTGGCTCTATTTTGATAACCTGTTTTTAATACCCCATTTTGAATTAATAGGAGTATAAAAAATATTGCTAATAAAATAAAGTTGTAATTTTTTTCTTTTAATATAAAATTAATTGTAATAACTATAAAACTATATAAAACATATAAAAAAATTTTCATAAAAAGCACCTAAATTCCATATTTATATTTTATGTTAAACCAAATCTAGTTCCTATAAAAACATCTACATAATCAGTCCAAGTGGCACTTGATACACTTCTCTTTACTGTTAAATGAGCCTGTGCATTTACTCCACCTGCTCCACTAGCATCATAGTAGTAATTAGAACTTGGAGAAAATGAATATGTAGAACCCATTTTTGGTGAATTCCATGTTGTAGAATTAAATTTTTCTATTCCAGAAGTACGATTACCTGTAGCATTAAGATATCTACTGTAACCAGAAATTGAACGTAGATATAGTTTTGTAGGAGTCATCTGTGGGTCTGACTTAGATATAACACCGCCACTCACATTAGTTATTTTATATCCAGGATATCCATCAGGCAAATTACGTTTATCATATGTCATTTTTACAAAATACTTTACATCTGCAAGTATTTCTTCCTGATATTTGTTAAGTATAGCTCTAGTTACTATTACAGTTGCGTCAAATGTTTCTGAATCTTTATTTTCAGCTATTTTTACAACATCTAATATTGTATCTTCTTCTGTTGATATTAAATTTTTGATATCTTTACTGTTTAACATTACTTTACTCTTAGGGTCTTCATTTCTAGGTCTAATGTTGTGATTTGCTAAATCTATTATCCTTTGAGGAATTTTTTCAGGGGGGTCTTCATCAGCAAAAGTAAATGGTACACATACTTGAAAAATCATTAACACTGATATTACAAATGGTACAAGTTTTTTTAATTTCATAAGAACACCTCCTTGTTTATATAAATTATAATATAAATATTCAGAAATTTCAATCTATTTTTGTAGAATAGTTATATTTTTTGATATTTAATATATTATCATTAAATTTTATTACATATATTTGTAATATTTTAGATACTCTTTATACTTATTATTGATATACTTTAATTAAGAAGATTAAATATAATATAAGTTGGTGGTTATTTATGAAAAAGAATCTAAATACTTTTTTATGGTATATATTAGGTATATTTCTTTCGGGCTTTATACTATCATTGATATTTGGAAAATGGCTATACTTAGTTTCTTATATACCTACGCTTTAAAAGGTAGCAACTTAAGCTAGTTGCTACCTTATTAATCATCAATGATTAAATTTTGATACACTAAAATTTTTAACTTGAGACTTAAATAACTGTTCAATCTCACCAACTATACTCTGTATCTTATTTTCATATCTTGAATCATAATATATATTTATCTCACCTATGCTATTTATACTTATAGAATAGTCTTTTTTTCTATTATACATATGCTTCCACAATCAGATAAATCATTCTTGTATATTGATTTTAATTGCCTTTTTATCTTTAGAAAGTCTATTGTTGGATAAATATTATTTGGATAAAAGCTCTTATCATGTATTAACATCTTATCCACCCCTTATCATTCTATTCATTAAATTTATACCTTAATCAAAACGATATTAAACATATTTTTCCATATATTTATAATTCTTTCATATAGTATTTACTTCTATCTATTGATAAAATCTAATACTTTGTAAAGTGTATCAAATCATTACCTTTTATAGCTGTGTACTTCTCTTTGGTTATACAATTAATAAATATAACTAGTTTTACAATTATAATGCCTAGTTTCGCATATCTACTTGTAAAATATTTTTAAAAAAAGTATTATTTAAATAAGATTTTAGATAACATAATATGCATAATTTACTGAATATTTTTTATTTTTCATTTTCTAGGGGGATTGCTTATGTTTAATGATATGATTGATGAATGTATTCACATAATGACTGCATATATTGCTAATTTAAAAGAATATTATTCATTCATAGAAACTCAGCTTGATGATTTCATTAAAAAATATGGAGAAGATATTGTAGAGTCTTGCCTTCATAGAATAATGATTTTGTTGTGCGAGTGTGCTTTAGTATAAAATTTAACCCATTAAAATAGATAAGAAGAATCTTATATAAAATTCGTCTTACCTATTTTAGTGTATGTCAATTCTATAACTTTTCTTTTACAAACTCTCTAGCTCTATCCATAGTTAACCATACATCATCAGCATATATCTGAGTAAACTTTTCTCCTGTGGTCTTACTCATTTCTTTCATCTTATTACAAGTTACTCCACCAATTACATACAGATTTTGTGTTTGATGTGGCTTATAGTCTTTTATATCTACCACTAAATAACTTTCTTTTGCCCTTTTGTAATATAACCCTAATATGTCTGCTGATACTTTATCATCACCACTGTACACTATTGTATGTTTATATCTATTGTAATTATTTTCTTCTGCTGAACTTACATGTTTAGTTATAGCTTCTACAATCGCATTAGCTAACTTATCAGCTCCTAAACTTAAATATTTATTTGCATCGTCAGTATCTACGAAGCATACTTCTATTAACATACTTTTAGCTTTTGTTTTCTTTACTACATATAAGCCACTTCCATCTTTTACCCCTCTATTTGTAAATCCTAGAGCAGATATTTTTTTGCAAACGTCTATAGCATCTTGATACTGTTTACCTTTATATGTGTAAACTTCGCACCCTCTCCCTTTTCCAGCATTAAAGTGAATGCTTATAAACCAGTCAAGGTCTTGTCTATTTGCCTGTGCTGTTATCTTAGATAAACATTCTGATTGAGTAGACGCTTTATCTATAGTACAATCGACTACATTGTTACCTAAAGCTTTTAATTTATCTATTACTTTATATCCTACATTTCTTGTCTCTACAGATTCGTTTATTATTCCTACTGCTCCACTTCCTGCCCCTGCCTTTGTATGTCCACAATTTATTCCTATTTTCATTTTATTTGTTCTCCTTTCCAAGTTGTTCTAATGCTTCTTTAATTTTATTTGGTATTGGTAAACCTATCGCTGCACAATTTTCTGTTATACTTAATGCTTCATTTGCTATGTAAAAATAACAAACTAATGTCTTAAATATCCAGTCTCCATTATTTATTAGTCTGTCTAATAATGCTGCTACTGCCACAATTACAAGTATTCCACTTTTTTTTGCAATTCCTTTGAATCCTACACTACTAGAAAGTTTCTTAAGCACAAACCCTTTAATCACTCCAAACAGATAGTCTATTAGCATAAGAGTTAATAGGATAGCCAGTACTTCCTCCCAAGCTCCAAATAACCACGTAAAATACGTTCCTATCAGTGCTGTAATAGTGTTTAATTTTCCATCATAAATATTCATTTTTTTCTTTCCTCTCTTTTTATTATTAAATTTTAAATAACTAATTAATAAACATACACATAAAAAAAGAACCTATATTGTTTCACTTGGTTCTACTGGTATTTCTTCTTTAATTAATAAATTTGTTAACTCTGTGTACTCGCTTTCTTTAATTCTATCCATTACATAGAATACATCCAATTTCGTTTGCAACTCTTCTTTAGTTTCATAATTCTTTTGTTCAATCATTCTTTTTAAAATATTATGCATATTATCACCTCCTGTTTTTATTTATTTTATAACACATTGTTTGTGTTAAGTTCTAACATAGCTATTCTATAAGCATTATCTACTAATAAACTATCTTGCTGTTTTTGATTTTCTATTAAAATTATAATTTTATTTGCATTTATTTCTTCTATACTTGGTTCTGGTTTAGGTAGATTATTTTGTAGTTCTAGCCACTCATTATAAACCTGTTCTCCTGTTTTAATTAGTTCTCCATCTTTTATCACTGGAGTAAATAATTTTTTATCATCTGTAATAAAATAATTATCTATATTATTTAAATCATTTTCAAACCCATATTCTATTAAAAATTCTTTCTTTTTTTCTAGGTTTAACATACCTCGATTCCTTTCTTATTCAATAAAATAAGTTCCATAACTATACACATCTACATTACTTCCTAATTGTGTAGTTTGAAGATATCCATTTCCAAAATTAAAAAATATAAAACCTTGAACTAATTGATTGCTTTGAGTTGTAAAAACGGGAAAAACATAAAAGGTTTTAGGTATAAATCCATTTGGTAATTTTAATAAGGTCGTACCATCTGTTGTTGCTCCACCTGTTATTCGCATATGAAAACTAACTTGATTACCATTTTTACTTATTATAAATCCTCCATTATCTGAAACAGTTCTCTTCCATCCATTTAGAAGTTTATTAGATAAATCCATAATTCTAGGACTAGACTGTATATGATTTATATTTTTTATACTGCTTTTAATAACATCTATTTGACTTCCTAAATTTCTAGTACATTCAAAACTAATATTAGTGACAATATTAGAATTACAAATAAATTTAGTTTTATTGTCATATTGATATAAATTTATTGAAGAAATATCTATCTCTTTATGCTCTTTCAAAGGTCTTACTAAAGTAACTTTGTTATTGTTTAACCATGAATTAAAACCCTCTAAATTTGGGGTTGCTAATCTATCTTTAAAAATCCTTACCCAAATATTACTAGACGTCTCATAAACTCCCTCAACAGTATTAGTTGCATCAAATATTACTATTGGTTTAAACATATCACAATATAAGTTTGTATTATTAGATACACTTTTACCTATAGGATTTTTAAATAGCAAGGTTGCATCATTTGAATTAGCTGTAAATTCAGACCAAAAACTTTGACCATCTAATGTGATTTCTTCGCATCTTTGTATTAACTTATAACAACCATCTTTATAAACTATTCCATCTCTTGTACCATCTGGTAATCCTCTAAGTGTATATTGAATTACTTTTTTATCAAACAAACTCATATCTTCTTTACAAGATATAATTTCTATATTATCTCCTTGACCAACACTTTGTAGCCCTTCAAAATAATTAATATCTACACTTGTATAATCACCTTCTAAAATTATCACTGACTTAGTAAACTCTTGTTTATCTGTATCAGTTTCTCCCCAGCCCTTTTCACTGTGGGCTACACAAAGACAGCTAGTATCAGTTATATCTATGTCTATAGTATATAGAGTTTTACTATCTGGATTCATTTTAAATTTAATTACATTATTGTGAAAATAGTATATTTCTTTATTACTTAAATTAATAAATGTATATTCTTTTCCTTTTTCAATGTACTTAAATGGATTTAAATATCGCAAACCTTCTGTTATAGCTATGTTGTTTGGATTAGCTAAATTAACTAGTGTTTTTCCTTCTATATTTAAGTTAGTTAAATAACCTTTCTTACTGTTTTCTATAGTATATTCTCCTGTATTGGTAGTACATTTTATATTTTCAGCCTCAACTAAATTTTCTATATCTAAAATACTTTTTTTACTAGTTTCTGTGTCTGTAAATAATATGTCTAAAGCTTGTTTCGAGTTTGAAATTTCTTCATTTTTTATATTTGTATAATTTATATCTTCTGCATTTGCAACGATTCCTTCTATATCACTAACATTATGTTTATGTTCTTTATTCGCTTTTTTACTAAGTTCTAAATTAATATTATCCTGTTCATTATTTAATTTATTAATATTTTTTACCACATCTTCATTTAACAATTTATCACCTTCTTTTTTATTTAGAGAGCTACAAAAGTAACTCTCCATTTTGAACATAAAAAAGAACTATTCAGTATAGTCCTCACCTGTTATTTCTCTATATTCTACTTCAGTTATTTTATTCTTACCTACTGAATTTTTAACCATTTCTTTAGTCCACATTTTATTATCATAATAATATTTTATTTTATCGTAATTTAACATTATATTAATCCTCCCATCATTAAGCTGTAATTTATATTTGCATTTTCCTGTTCTAATTCTTTAATCTTTTTTAATACTTCTTGTTCAGGTGTTAAAGGTATTTCCACATACTCATATGTAATCTCTTTTGTTGCCTTATCTACATACATAATAGATGCAAAACCTTCTCTTTGCTCTGATTCTACAACTTCGTCAACTAATACCCCATTTAATTCTAATTCTTGTACTGATTTATTTAGACCATATACTTTGTCAAAGGGCATATTGTGTATCAAATTTACTTTATATATATTTCCTTCTTTGTGCTCTAATCCTGTTAAATATTTTTGATTGTTCATTTTTATTACCTCCCGAGTTTAACTATAATAAGCTATTTTTTGTACTGTATGTGTGTTTTGTAGTTTTTTTATTAAGTTGCTTCTATCTCCAGTAATTATATTATTTTCTAAATCAATACATATACTCAACACCCAATCTTTGTAGTTTGAATATTTCCAAATTTCTGCTCCATTAGAAGATATTTTTCTAATGGTATTATCATTGCCTCCACTATATATATTATTCTGTAAATCTACACATACTGAATATACACCACTTTCATGTCCTTTATAACTCCAAATTTCTTCTCCAGTCGAAGATATCTTTCTTACTTTAAAGTTACCATTACCACTTACTATATTATCTTGTGAATCTGTACATACTGAGTTTACAGAACTTTCATATTCTTTATAACTCCAAATTTCAGCACCATTTGTTGACAGTTTTCTTACTGTATCATCAGCACTACCACTTATTATATTATCTTGTGAATCTGTACATACTGAACGTACAGTATCTGTATGCCCAGTAAATCTCCAAATTTCAGCACCACTTGAAGATATTTTTCTTACTTTAAAATCAGCACTACCACTTATTATATTACCTTGCAAGTCTACACATACTGAACGTACAGTACCTGTATGCCCAGTAAATCTCCAAATTTCAGCACCACTTGAAGATATTTTTCTCAAAGTAATATCACTACTACAACTATATATATTATTCTGTAAATCTACACATACTGAATATACACCACTTTCATGTCCTTTATAACTCCAAATTTCTTCTCCAGTTGGAGATATTTTTTTTACTATTCTATCATAATTTCCACTAATAATATTATTATTTAGGTCTATACATATTGAATATACATAACCACCTTGGATTTTATCCCATACTTCAGTAGGTGCAGGTAAAACCTCTTTCACAATAGTATCTAGTTTAGTTATTTTGTGTATTTCACTTTGATTGTCTTTTGTAACTAAAATACCTAAATTTTGTTGTAGTTTTCTTACAGTAGTATCATTACTTCCACTATAAACATTACTATTAGAGTCTATAGAGACACATCTGACATAATCAGTATGACCTTTAAACTCCCATATTTTTGTGCCAATTGAAGATATTTTCCTTATAATTTTATCTCTACCTCCAATATAGACCGAACCTTCAGAATCTGTGTTGACTGTAAATATATTACTAGTATTTTCATTATATTTCCATATCTCAGTTCCGTTTGAAGATATTTTTCTTATAGATTTATCATCACTACCACTATAGACATTATTATTTAAATCTACACATACTGAATATACTGAACTTGTATGACCTGTGAACTTCCATATTTCTATACCACTTTGAGATATTTTTCTTACAGTATTATCATAACTACCACTATAAAGATTGTTATCTAAATCTGTACATACAGAAAAGACATAACTTGTATGACCTGTGAACTTCCATATTTCTATACCACTTTGAGATATTTTTCTTATTGTATAATCATCACTAGCACTATAAACATTTCCATTTAAATCTACGCATACACCTTCAACATACCCTGTATGACCAGTAAATTTCCATATTTCTATACCACTTTGAGATATTTTTCTTACTGTGTAATCATCGCTGGCACTATAAATATTATTTTGTTTGTCAACACATATGGATTTTACTGGTAGTGTATGGCTTGTGAACTCCCAAATTTCAGCACCACTTGAAGATATTTTTCTTATTGTACTATCATGACTGCAACTAATTATATTATTATTTAAATCTACACATACTGAATATACTCCACCTGTATGACCTGCAAACTGCCAAACTTCTTCAACATCACTAGGCATATCTGGCATTTGTTTTATACTACTAATATTACTTGCCATAGTTTGAAATGTATCACTACTATTAGTTGGTACTTTTTTGTCAGTAATAGCAGTAGCGATTAATTCCTTTCCATTACTGACAGATTGAAAAAGTTCATTAACTGCATCTGTTAGGTTTTTAGCATTTGTGCTTAATTCGTTTACACCTATTTTTGAATCAATTTTAACACTAGAATAAGTACTATCTAGTGTTGTTATATTATCGTTTATTGTAGCCGTTATAACTTCTTTATTTGTATTACCATTTACAACAGTCACTTTTACATCTATATTACTTTCATTAAAAATTTCTATTGTATTAGAATCAACTACAGTATAAGAATTAGTCATACTTTTCTTAGTTGCTTCATCCAATATGGCAACAAATATATTCTCCGTAACAAGATTATGGTTAACTGTAAGTTTAAAGTATTCTCCATCAGATACCCAATCAGATTCAACATAAGACTTACTAAAGGCTACATTAGTTGCTGCCGAAGTCATTTCTGCTATCTTCTCATTAACTTTTTCAAAGTCATATGTCAATCTGTCTTTCAGAGTATCCTTTACAGTCCCATCAACTGTTTCTCTTGCTTGAATTAATTCGCCTCTAGCATCAAGGCTTTCAAGTTCTCCAAATCTATCCTCAAATTCAGTAATCTTATTGCTCACAGCAGTTTCCATATTTGTCTTAGCAGTATTAACTTCAACTATTTTATTATCAACCTCAGCTACTTTATCATCTACTTTCTTTTGCATGTTAGTTATAGATGTTTGTCTAGTTGATTCGTTTAACTCTCTATTTTCTTCATTACTTTTTCTAATTTCTTCATTCTCTTCTCTTTTAGTTTCTGAGCTTTGCCTTATTATTTCATTTGCTTTTCTTGTTTCTTCATTAGTTTCCCTTGTTGTTTCACTAGCCTTTCTAGCTTCTTCATTGGTATCTCTAGTTGTTTCACTGCTTTCTCTTATTTCTTCATTATTATTTCTAGTTTCTTCACTTGACTCTCTGACTATCTCATTGTTTTTTCTTATCTCTTCATTTGCTTCTCTTGTTGTTTCATTCGTCTTTCTATTTTCTTCATTTGCTTCCCTTGTTATTTCATTTGTCTTTCTACTTTCTTCATTTGCTTCCCTAGTGAGCTCTTGCGTTTTTCTTGTTTCCTCATTATCACATCTTTCAGCTTCATTATCTTTTCTTTGATTTTCACTTTCAATTCTTATATTCTCATTGCCAACTCTTACATTTTCAGAACTTATTCTAATTTCTTCATTAGATTTTCTTACATTTTCATTTTCTTGTCTTTCTTCTTCATAACTTAATACATTCAATATGTCTTTTATTATATCCCAACTAGGCTCATCCTCTATTGCATTTCTATTTATACTTTTTTCAACTTTTATTATTGTAGAAAATGTAGTAACTACCTTGTCATCTTTATATAAAGTTATCTCAGAAGCAACATCACCTTCCTCTGAAAGCTCTATATGACTTAATTCAGTATAAACAGTTGAACCTTCTATAGTACAATTTTTCTGAGTAACTCTTCCACTTGGTAAACTAAAAAATGCTAATGCTGTATATCCAGTTAAGTCAACATCTATAGAATCCTGTACTATCCTCATGTTATAAAATACATCGTTGTCATTTTGCTTATATCTAGCTATTTGATACATCTTTGTATTGATGTCTACAATATAAATTCTATCTCTCAAGATTTATCACATCCTCTCTATGCATCTATTCCTCCATTAAACTCTTCAACACTTTCTTTTAACCAATTGTAGCAAGCTTGAACTTGATTTACTCCACTTATATCCAGCGTATTTGTATCTAAATATAAAGCAAAATCATCTTCCTTCATCATATAGTTTTTAACAATTATTGGTTGCTTATTATCTAATCTTCTTTGCTCATCTTTATATCCAGCAATAAATACATTACACTTTTTTGCACCATAACTACTATTTATTGTTGTTATCCTCCAATAGTTAGCAGTTTGACCCATTGCATTTGTTATATCCTTAGAAATTGCCATGTTGTTCTTCTCCTCCCATTATTGAAAAATATTCATGTTCTTTATCAATTCTACTTCCCTTTACACTAAAATCTACTTTCCCAGTATATCCAGATACTTTAAAATATCCATTTTGCTTTTCTACAACTTCAACTTTTCCATTAGAAGGAAATACAGCATATCTTGAAATAGTTTTGGCATAAGTACTGTCTAATTTAACTATAGTTCCTGTTTCTTCTACTTCTACATCAAATAAAATATCTTCTATTAATGTTTGAGGACTGTCAACTGGTGACATACCAAAAATAGTCCCATCAATTTCAATAGAACCTCCTTTTTTAGTCCCATCATCATAAAAAGCGTGTCTTTCTCTTCCATCACAATAAATTGCAGCAGTTCCATCATTCCATGCTACAAAACCAGTCTCTTCACTCTCTGTATACAGTCTTAAAGCTCCAGACATATCAAAAACTGCACTATCCCATCTAATTTCATCTTGATAAAAATAAACTTTTGAACGAGAAAAGTTATTATAAATAGTTGTACTACCTATATAAAAGTTTATTGAAGAGCCATCTACAGCTACATAATGGCTTCTATCATACTGAAATCTAATTGATTTACCTATACCAACACCATTTAATGCAGTAGCATCTATTGCACATTCAGCTCCATTACCTGAAAAAAGTAGTATTCTTGGATTTGATGAACTAGCACCTATTCTGTCACATAAAATAGTACCTGTATCTATATAATCAGCATTTATATATAATCTACTTCCACTTAAATATATTCCACAATTTCGGTTCCCTGTTAATGCATCAAATACTGCTTTTTGGTCACTAGTTAAAACACTTTCATAGTTGTTTTTATCACCTATAGACAATTCATTAGCTCTTATATTAACTTTTCCATTGCTATCCACTTGTAAAGTTATATATCCATCATTATCTCTCACAGTTAAATTTCTACCATTTATAAATTGCCCCTCTAAAGTACCAGTTCTAATGTAACTTGCATTTAAATATAACTCATTCCCAACCATATATAGTCCCTTAGCAAGACCATTATTAGTTAATTTATTAAATATCTCAAGTTGAGTTATATTATCTATTTCTCCACCAATAATAGACTCCAGTGACTTGCCTTTTAATGTAAATGTTGTTGCACCTATATGAACATTTCCAAAACTGTCTATATTTAAAGTTGTTTGACTGTTTCCATCAACTACAACTAAATTTTTAGCTTCAATATACTGTCCTTTTACTTTTCCTACATTTATCTTATCTGCATCTAAATCTCTTATAACTGCATGACCTATAGCTGCTTCTTCAAAATATTCAGCTGCATCACTTAACTTCCTTGTTGTTGCACTAACTTCATTTGAAAATTCATTATAGTTATCATGTGTATTCCCTGCTCTTACTCTATAATACCAAGTCTGCATAGGCTTAACTTCATGAAGTAATGAACTTGCTTGACCCACATATATCCTATTTGTATATCCTACAGTATCTGGTTCAAATCCTTTTATTTGGGATGCATATACTTCATAGTTATAATATAGTTTATTATCAAAAGTCCAATCTAACTGAATCATACTCCATAACCCTAGTGCTATTACATTTGAAGGCTCTGGAAGTGTATCTGGAAAATTATCACTTTCAATTACAATATTATCTACATTATTTTGAACCTTATCTATTTTTTCTTCTAAATCATCTATTCTTTCATCTTTAAAATGATTTACTAAGTCACCAATTTCAACCGAATTGTATTTCTTTAATACTGGATTATATTCAGTTTTTACTACCCTTGCAGTAGCATTTATACCTAAGTTATAATCTCTAACTATTATTTCATCATCCATATTAACAGTCTCAAGCATTTTATAATTCTTATAATCTTCTGTAGTTGATAAATCTACAAATTCAACTTTATAAGTAACTTTAGGTAAATCAACATTATTTTTGGTAAAATAGTCTTTACACTTATTCCTTAAACTCTCTTCATTCTTCACATCATCATCTGTAAAATCAACTGCAACAATTCTTTGAGTTGGATAATTATTTATATATTTGCTTTCTATATATTTTTCTGATAGTGTAATTTTTTTATTTTTACCACTTTTTTTAGTTGCATATGGATATATCTTAGTTATGACTTCCTGTGTATCATAAGTTGCTGTAAGACCTGTTATATTCTTCCTATATGCTAGTAATACATTATTACTTTCTCCAATATTATTTAATAAGCTTATATTAAAATTATCTCTCTTTAATTTAGATTTGTTGTTAAATAACTCTTTAATATCAGATATAGCATTGTGTGGACTTACACATGATATTGAAAAATCTTTATTTCCAGTTATATCTGAATATCCTACAAATCTATTTTCTTCAGTACAGGACCTAAATATTTGATTAAGAACCTCTTCACAAGTAACATTTTTAAGTTCTAAAGTCTCTATAAAATTATTTAACAAGTCATAACTAATATGTTCTGCTTTAACTAATATTTTTCCATCAAGTTCTTTAGAAATATAGTAAATCCTAAATAACTGATTTTTAAGTTTTGGAGAAGCATCAGCCATAACTATTTTATTATAATCAATTTCATCAAATAAAAAAGAGCCCACATAATATGTAAACTCTAACTCAAACAACCCATTTAATTCTTCTGTAACCTTTGCTTCAACTGCATCTTTTAATATTCCTAATCCATTGTTTTTAAAATTTGTTTCATTTGCATTATATAACCTAAGCAATCTATAACACCACCCATCTAGGTTCTATCTCTATTTTTTCTACATCTCCAGTGTATGTTATTATATTTTCACCATGTTCAAATGTTGGAAAATCTCCAAACATTCTACTATTCTCATTAGCTATATCATTTGTATGAATATCTATCTTATAAGCATTCATAAGTTCACAATCAATATATATATGTCCTTGAACTTCTGTAAGTTCTATCACCTCATTATTTATTTCTAATGTTATATCTCCATTTCCAAATACTTTTATAAGAGGATACGAAGCCATTCCAGTATTTATTAACTTAGAATTTGATTCATTTATTGTAATTAAATTACTAATTAGCTGTTTTTTGAGTGGTTTACATTCAAATGTAATCTTAAAATATCCTAAATCCTTTATAACTTCTTCTAAATCAAGTTTATTAATACAAACTGCTTCTCTATAATAGTTTGGGTCACTACTTATAATAAGATTTTTATATGAAAAATCTGTTTGTAACCACATCTTTATTTCAGATGCTAGTATGTTAATATCTTTGCCATCTACATCTATATAACATTCTATTTCAAGATTAAAATTACTATAACAACCTTCATCCATAATTAGGCTTCCATTTCGACCAGGTATTTCTATTCTTTCAAATCTACGTTCTGGTGATGCAAGGTCATTAATATCAGTTATTACAATACCGAAATCTCTACTATTTATTTCTCCATATTGAAACGATATTAATTCATTTTCACTTACACAATATTGCAAAGCCATTGCATCACCTCCTTAAAATTTTGTTTTTCTATTTGTAATAAACATTATTTCCGCACCTAATTGCTCTAAATCTTCTTTTCTATTATTTATAAAGTTCTCTACATGTAATGTTACGTATACTTTCTTATTATCATCTTCATTTTGCTTTTTCTCAATTCCTCTACTGTTATCTATATTTATATTTGTATTTCCTAACATATTTCTTGATGAGATATTTCTTGCTAAAGTATCGGAATAAGCCATGCTTCTTAGTTCATCAACTCCATTTCTAAGTCTTGATATTTCTTTCCTCCCACTTGCAGGTATCTTTATATCCTTAAAACCTATGCCAGAAAGCTGTTTATTTATAGAATTAACTATATCACTTAAAACCTTACCCAATGCTCCTTGCATAGATTTAATACCATCTATCATGCCCTGCATAGAATCTTTACCAGTTTCCATAAACATAGCTGGTACCACTCCAAATTTATCCTTAAAACTTTCAATTTGTTCCTCTATACTTTTTTGCATTTCTTGACCTAGTTTTCTATATTCTGCATCATAAGTTTTTTTCAATTCTTCAATTTCTTTTTCTATTCTATACTTTTCATCTTCTGTATCTTCTTTAGCTCTTCTTTCAGCTATTTTCTTCTTTTCTTTGTATAATCTTTCGTATTCTTCTAGTTGCTCTTTTGACATCTTGTTAATGGCTTCTATTTCATTATGAGCTTGTGGTCCTTTAGTTAATAGCTCCTCATACAAATCTTTACCTACTTTTGTAGATAAATCTGCCATATCAGTGTCCCATTTTCTAAGTACATCAACTTGCTCTTGTAAGTTTTCCATTAACTCATCATTGTCAATTTCTTCAAATGTTACAGAAGAAAATAAATCTGTATAGTCCATTAAAGACTTTACTCTTGAGTCATATATCTTTTGATATTCTTCATTTAGTTTCTTTTGGTCCTCAATATATTTCTTATCTAAGTTTGCTACTTTTTCAGCATAATCTTCTTTAATATCATTATATTTTTTATTGAAATCTCTTTCAGCTTTTATTTTCTCTTCTCTGAGTTTTTGTAGTTCTTCTTGATGCTTTTCAGTATCTTCTTTTTCTTTTTTATCATACTTTTTATTAATTTTTTCCAACTTTTCTCTGTATTCTTCTTGCTCTTTTACAGATTCCTTATTATATTTATCTTTAATCTTCTTTAGTGCTGCTAGTTTTTCCTTTTTATTCTTATATTTCTTTGCTTCTGCTTCCTTTATTTCTTCGTTTTCTTTTTCATTTCTTTCTTTTTGTTTTTTCTTATGTTCTTTATCTAATTCTGCTATTTCTTCAGCTTTTTCTTCTTGTAGCTTTTGAACTTCCTTATTAAACTTTTTAATTTCTTGAGCTTCTTTTATGTTTCCATTACCTATTATTGCTTGGACTGTTCTAAGTGTATTTGTTAATCCTTCTTCTATGTTTGACAATCCATCTAAATACGCTTTTGCTGAGTTTTCTCCTGATTTTTTAAATTGTGAGGCTATTCCTGATGAAGAACTACCTATATCTTTTGTCATAGTATTAGAAAGTTTGCTAATAGAGTCTAGTATACTTCCTCTACTTGATGTAAAACCTTCCATTGATGCTCTAAATATCCTTGATGTTGGTAACATATCTTGCTGAATAAAATTATTGCTATTTTGAGGAATCATAGAACCACTTCTAAAAAATCCACTTACTTTATCTTTTATTCCATTTATTTTACTTGTAATTCCTCCAAGTATACCGCTTATTGCTTTTTGTGCGGCTTTAAATGGAGCTGTCAAAATATTAGATATTGTACTAAATACACTTGAACATACTGATTTTACTGCATTTGCACCATTACTTACTGCTGTTTTTATATTACTCCATACATTTGATATTGCTGTTTTTATATTATTCCATATAGTTGTAACCGTTGATTTTAAGGAATTAAACCCTGATGTTGTTGTATTTTTTACATTTGATACTGAGCTTGTAGCACTCGATTTAATATTATTCCATGCATTTGATACTGCTGTTTTGATTCCATTCCATATCGAAGATGTTATATTTTTTATTCCATTCCATGCACTTGACACTACCGACTTGACCGCATTCGACACACTACTAGCAATTGATTTTATTCCATTCCATGCGTTTGTTACAACTGTCTTAATTCCATTCCAAATTGTACTTGATATATCCTTTATACTATTCCACGCATTTGTTACAACTGCTTTTACAGCATCTACTGCACCCATTACATATGGTTTTATTGCATCCCAAACACTTTGTATTACGCTTTTTATACCTTCCCATATCGATGAAGTTATATCTTTTATACCTTGCCACGCAGCTCTTACTAATGCTTTTACTATTTCCACGCCAAGTCCTATAATTGCCTTTATAAAATCCCAAACGCTCTGTATTATATCAGAAATAGATTGCCATATAGTTGTAGCTGTTTCTTTAATTGATTCCCATGCCATATTTACCATTTCGGCAATAAATGAGGTAACTGGACTTAAAAATTCTGTTATACTATTCCATGCATCTGTTACTGAACTAACAATACCATTCCATGCATTTGTAGCCATTTCTTTAATACTTTCCCATAACTCGCCTAAAAAACTTGTTATATTGCTCCAAGTATTTGTTGTCCATTCTAAAACGCTATTCCAAGCACTACTAACACCTTCAGATATACTCGTCCAAAGGTTATTACAACCTTCCTTTATACTATTCCACGCATTTGACAAACTCTCTGTTATGCTATTCCAAGCATTTGAAACTCCTTGAGTTATTTTGTTCCACGTATCAGCGAATCCTTTGTCTGTATTACTACACCAAGTGTCGAAATCGCTTTGAGATGTATCAATATTCTTCTTGATTTCATCTCTTAATACTTCCCATCTCGATTTTATTTCTCCTGTTGTCCAATCAATTTTTTCCACTTGACCTTCTGCTTGTTTTTGAGCTTCTGAAACAATTTCTTCGTGCATTTCTTGTGCTTTTTTTACTGCTTCATCTTTTTGTTTTGTAGCTTCTTGAATTACTTTATTTGCAAGTTCTTCATTTTCTTTCCCACCTTCAGCTCTAAGTTGAGCTGCTAACTTGAGTCTCTCATTATACTCTTCATTTGCTGATTTTACAGTTTCATCTCTTTGCTTTATAGAATTTTTCACAACATCTGCTGCTTGTTTTGCTGAGAGATTTGTAGCGTTAGCTCTCATTCTTTCCATTATCGCTGCTTGTTCTGCTTCACTTTCAGACATGACATCTACAGCTGTATTTAACATTTCTGTTTTAATACGATTTATTTCATCTGCTTCAGATTGTGTCAGACTTCTATTTTCTTCACTTGCTTTAGTTAAAATTTCTTTTACTTTAGCTGTACTTTCTTCTACTTTCTTTTCTTTGTTACTATAAGCTTCATCGGTATTTTTTATTAAAGCTTCTTTTTCTTTGTCTGATAAAGCGGTTGAGCTAACAAACATTTCTTGTAATGTTGCTTTACTGCTTTCTTTTGTTTCATTTAACTTTGAGGTTATTTGACTAGACATAGAGTCAAAGTTACTTATTAAAGTATCCTTCATTTCAGTCGAAACAGTTTCTCCAGACCACAACATTTGGTTTAAAGTTGTTGTTGTTTGTTCTTCTAAATCCATGAAAGCTCCAACTGCTTTTTGCGTCCCATCTGATATGTTTTTTCCAAACCTTTCCGAAACTTGAATTGAGTCTTGCGACATGTGTTTATTCAAAGCTATTCCTAAAGCAGCTATTGCCATAACGGCTAGTCCAGTTGGACTTATTATCATAGATATCACTTTAGCTAGTGTTGCCATACCTGCACTTGTAGGTATGGTTGCTCCTCTTACCACAGCAAGTGTTCTTGATAAAAATGTAAAGGTTCCACCTAAATTTTTGATTGCATCTATTCCCCTTGGTATTGTGATTGCCATTGTCCCAAGAACTACTAATAAAGGTCCTATTGCTGCGACTACTGCTCCAACACTTACAACAATTCTAGCAAAATTAGGATTACTCTTTGTCATTTCGCTGACACTTTTCATAAAGGCAGTTGCCATTTCAGCTACTTTCGCAACTACAGGCATCATGACTTCACCTAAATCACTTAAAGTGTTTTTAGCTGAATTGAGGGCATCTTCAAGTTTAGTCTTTGTAGTATTATCCAGTTGCTCAAATGCTTTATCACAAAGTCCAGTAGAATTTTTCATATCATTAAGCATTTGATTAAATGAATCAGCACTCTTTGTACCTTCAATTAGTTCCCCAGTTGTCTCATTAACTGCATCACCTAACAGAACATTAGCTGCCTTTGCACCTTCTGCTGAGCCAAATAAATCAGCTAGTGACAAACTATTTTTCTTAGCATAATTATTCAACATTAATAATACATCTGCTGTTGATTTACCTTCTTTTTGTAAATCAGCAAATCCTTTATCTGTTAATTTTTTAAGTATTTTATCTGCTTTACTCCCACTTTTCCCAAGCTCATTGAACATCGCATTCATATAAGTTGTTGCTTCTGCTCCAGCAATTCCTTTTGCAGTTAATATAGCATATCCAGCTCCAAGTTGCTCTATACTGACATTCAGACTTTTTGCAGTTGGAATTATTTTACCCATAGAACTTGCTAACTCATCCACCGTAATCTTGCCCTTATTTTGAACCTGTATAAGTACATCACTTACATGAGCCATATCCTTTTGAGACATACCATACGCATTTTGAATAGTTGTCAACACATCTGTAGCTTTTGCTAAATCTGTTAAACCTGCTGTTGCTAGTTTATCTGCTTGTGCTAAAAATTCTGTTACGTCTGCTTGTTTTACACTTGCAGATATGGCATTATATGCAGAGTTAGCATATTCATCATAAGCCATTCCAATTTCATTAGCACCATCTTTTAATGTGCTTGCATAAGAATCCCATTCACTTTTACCACCTTGAACTTTTTCTGTATTAAGTTGTAGTATAGAATTAACAACTGCCATAGCCTGTTCGGTACTGGTTGCTGCTGCGACTGCTGCTGTTCCCATTGCAACTAATCCAGTTGTCACTGTAGAGGTCAGTGTCTGCCCAATATCTTTCATTTTAGTTCCAATAGCATCAAATGGCATGGTTCTTAAAGAGTCACTTAACCTATTGGCTTCTGCTTCTGCATTATTCATAGCTGTTCTCATATCAGTTAGAGAATCTTCTCCATTTTCGATTTCATTAGCTAATTGAGTTTGAGAATTCTTAAGCCTTTCAATAGCATCTCTATACCTTTGTGACTGCTCTGAACTCTCTCCATACATACTATTGCAACGTTCTAATTGTTGTTCATATCTTTCTATCTTACTTCCTATTTCTGTATACTTTTGTTTTGACTTCTCTATTTCAGATGTAAGCCTTGATATTCCTTGGCTGTATGCATCTATAGTGTTTCTTGCCGTTTTTAGTTCATTTTCAGTTTCCTTTATAGAGTTTCGCAAAGATGAAAATGGACCACTTGCAGTTGATGCTATTTTATTTAATTCTGATGCTGCTAATGCTGATTGCCTGCCTATTTGTGTCAAAGAATTTGCTGTATCAGAAATTTGTTTTCCCATTGCTGTCATAGCACTACCTGTGGTTTTGGTACTTGAATTAAATTGACTAAGTTGTTTAGCTGCATCTGCAAGAGCTTTAAAAAACTTCCCTCCATCTAAATCTAGATAACCTACTGCTGTTCCTAATTCTAGAGACATATTATTTCCTCCTTTCCTTGAAATTTCACATAAAAAAACACCTACTATTTAAGTAAGTGTTGTGTATTATTATTTTCAGTCTATTATTTTTTATCTTCTACAAGTTTTTCTATATTGCTATTCAATTGAGATAATTGTCTAATTATCATCCAGTTTTGCTCAACTAAAGCACTAAGATAATTTATTTTTGTTTGTTCTTCTATTTTTGTAAAACTCAATGCTAATCCTGTTTTTATGAGTCCAGTTGCAAATAAATCATCTGTTATTCTTCTTAAAATAGTTAAATCTTTTTCATTTAAATCTTGTAATTGATACTTATTCATAAATTTTTGTATTTCTTCTTGCTCTTTTAATTTCTTTTTATCTTCTTTATCAACTTTATCCCCAAATAACGCCATAACATTCTCCTTCACTAAATGTATTTTCTAGTTCAATTATATAATATATTAATAATTTTTTCATTAATTATTTGCAATATTATTCCATATAATTTCACACAACTGATTAAATTTAAGCAAAACAAAAACACCTACTATTTAAGTAAGTGCCTTATGTATAGCTAATCTAATCCTAGAACTAACTTCTAGCTTCAAATTCTATATCATCAATTAAATTTACATCATTTTTTATATTATTCCAGTCTTCTAACCATACTACATAAGTAAGTATACCATCAACAACAAAGTTTATTCTTACTGAATAGATATCATTCATATCTTTTATATTGTTGACTAATTCTTTAGTAAAGTTTCTGCATTCACTTTCATTATTAAATTTAGAATCTTCTATTTGAATGCTAACTATATACCCATCTCCTTTAGTTGGAGTAAGCATATCAACATAGTAACTTGTATTGTTTTTAAAACTATCAGATATAACAGATTCTACTTTTTCTTTTACTTCTTCCTTAGATAAACTTTTTTCTACTTCATTTTTCTGTTCTTCTTCTTGTGCTTTTTTATTTGCTTCTTGTTTTTTCTGCTCTTCTAACTCTTTTTTCTTTTTTGCTTCTAATTTATCTTTTAACTCTTTTTCTTGTTTTTCTTTAGCTTCCTTATCTTTTATCTCCTGCTCTTCTTTTTCTTTTCTTTCAACTTCTTGCTGGCTCTTTAAATTACGCTCTGTTGTTACTTTGAATGTAGCACTCCACCACGCCCAATTGAACATCAAGAGTACAAATATTAAAAACAAGCTTATAACAACTTTTAGTATTTTCACAAACTTATTACCCTTTTTACTTATACTCTTTACTAAAAATAGAATAGAAAAAAATAGCAATGTTAATGGTAATAATAAGATTCCTATTATAACAATTAATACCTTTTGCCAACTTTTTAATGCCTTAAATTTTTCAAACATAATATCCCCCTAAATTATATTTTATAAGGATATTATACTATATATGTAAAATTTTTACATTATAGTTTGACTTCAAAACCCATTTTAAGACTTGTTATTTTAGATAATTTCTGAAATAATGAACAATAATAAACACATACACTATTCTCATAACACTTAAATTTATGATTACATCTACAGCATGGATTATCTTCTTTGTTTTATCACTTCATTTTCATTTCTAAATACATGTACTTGGATATACAATATAACTCCTTTTCTGTAAGTTCTATGTCTTTATTAATTCAATCACCTCCATTTTATTGCAAAACAAAAGCACCTACATGTTTGTAAGTGCTTAAATTTATACTATTACTTTGAATTGTATAAATTATTGTATCTTTCAAGTGATTGATTCATTAACTCTTTGCTAGTATTTAACAACTCATCATCATCACCTAATAAACCAGTACAGTATGTACTTGCTGATATTGTTATTTCTCCCTCATTAAATTATTTATTCAAATATAATTCTATCTAAAATTAAGAACTCAGTCTATTAATTTGGAATATTTATCTAATTGATTTAAAAGTTAATTGTAAGTATTATTAAAGTTCCACATAAAAAATGCCTACTATTTAAAGTAAGCATTTCACTTAAATTCTTATGATTTTATTCTAAAGTAGCATTTATTTCTCCCATAACTTTGTCATTTACTTTATCTTTTATAATTATTTTTACAGCATTTGAGTCTGTTGTTATAGCAAATGCTGTTGTTCCTTTTGATTTAGTTCCTGCTGTTGTTTCTTGTTGCATTCTAGCTGAATCATCTACTGGATAAGTTTGTAGCATATTTCCATCCCCATCTGTCACTTGATATTCTATTCCATCAGTTACAAATACAGTCTCTTTACAATCTACATTTTCATAATTAAAATCAACAAAAACTACCTTTTTAGCTTCGATTTCTGCGAACTCATTACGTTCATCTGTGACCCTCACACCTTCAAATGTAAGTTTGTAAGTTCCCTCCTCATAATCTTTCATTTCTATAGTATCCCCAAATTTGTATTCCTTTTTTTCCTCTTTTTTCTGTTCTGTCCCTGCATCTTTGTTTGTTGAATCATCTGATGTGCTTGGAGAGCTACATCCGACTATGGAAATACTAACTGCTAATGATAGAACTAATGATAATATTCTTTTGTTTAATTTCATAACACAATCCCCCTGTGATATCATTTTCTCAATATAAAGTTTACACTAAATCACAAAGTTAGTCTATTGAAATAGAATAATTTATACTAATTCATATCTTTTTCTTTTTCTCTAATGCCATTTGAACAAAAGTTTTTCTATCTTTTTTCTCTACAACTTTATTTTTATCATCTTCAAATTTAAGCTTTTTATCATTTTTAATAGCATCTACTAAAAATATACAAGCTTCATCAAAACAAAAAGAAGTATATTCATCTTTAATTCTTAATATCTCACTAGGCATCTTGTTGTACATTATCACTTGATTTAGAACCCTCAATATCTGTGGACTCTTGATGAAAGTTTTCTAGTGACTTTGTACCTCCTTGAATACGATTAAATAATGTTAATCTTTGTTCAATAGAAAGTTCCAATCCTATTTTTTTAATTTGAGCATATGTAGGGTTAACTAGCACTTCTTTAGCCACTATATCCATCATTTCAAACATTTCTTTTGAGAAATTAGACTCATCATTCATCTTCTTTAGTACTTTTTCACCTGTACTATCTTTACTTTCCTTCTCTTCAACTAAACTCATTGATGCTGTCATTAGACTGTTTGGTATCTTACCAGCCATTGCAAGAGCCATCAAGTCGGGTTGTTTTACTTCTGCAACTAACATAGTTCCATCTAAAAATCTTCCAACCTCAATTACCTCAGTCAATTTTATCTTTTTTAGTTCCTCTAAACTTGTTACTTTTAATTCTTCCATTTCCCAATCTCCTTTTCAAATAAAAGCTCTAGCTAATTCACTAGAGCTTTTAACCTATCTATATACTTGACTCAACTTTTTCAACTTTATATGTCGTTCCATTTGTTAATCCTGTTATCTTTGTTCCTGTAAGTGCTGCCTTATCTCCTTCAACAGTAGTTAGTGTCCCATCTGTTAGAGTATATTTAATAGTTGCTGTTGCGTTTGGATCAACAGTTACTTTGTATATATCTCCTATAGTAAGCCCTGTTATTTCTTCATTCCCAGCTATAGCACCAGCTACAGAGCCGCTGCTTAGTAATACCTTTGTAGCTTCATATCCACTTGGTAATTCATTTACTATTTCAACTTCATAAGGTGATTGACCTGTATTAGGTCTACTATTTATAACATATTCATTTGAGTAGTATTCCCCATCTTTAAAGTTAAGTGGCACGGATTTTCCTTTGCAATTTGGGAAAATAGTTTTAGCAAATTGGCCAGTATCTCCCCCTGGTCCAACAACTGCACTATATATAATAGTTCTAAAGGATTTCTTAGAAAAAGTCTTTCCTACTTCCGGAGCTAAGTATCTTTTAAAGCTACCATCTTCCTCATTTTCTATTGTTCCACCTTGCATAATTTGAAGTATTTCTGGACAAAACACGTTATCTTTTAGTGTTAAATCATATCCTAAGCTTGTATCTTCTGCTGCTCTGTTTGCAATTATTTTTTTCTTTATTTTTAGGGTTAATTCTTCACCCTCACTTAATATTTCTTCTGTTCCTATCTCATCTGATGTATCAAATGTATATGTAACTGGATTTTGTTCAACTGTTTCAATCTGAACTAATACAACATCTGTCAGTGGATATTGATTTAATATTTGTACTGCCATATTTAAAACCTCCTAATTTTATTTTGATAGTAACTTAATCTTGTGAAATAAGCTTGTTTTTCATCATCTATCATAATTGGTAAAGGTTCATAAGCCCTTTTTATACCTTTCATTTCACTTATAGACTCTTCTACTTTTTCTTTATAATCTTTAATCATTGAGTATTGCCCTATTGGATAATAAATCCATATCTCAAATAATTCTTTAATAATATTTCTTTCTGTTGTTTGCATATCATTCTTTTCATATAGCACTAAAAAAGGACTGTTGCATATTCCTTGATGCTGGCCAATAGAATATACTTCAAATCCTTTTTCCTTTAAATATTTATACATTTTTTTAAACATGTGCTACCTACTTCCAAAGAGACAATTTAGTCCCCTTAATATTTCGGGTCCACATCCTTCTATAGTTGGCATTATAATTGGATACGGTCTACTTCCGGGGTGATTAACTTGTTTTACTGGATGTGAAGCTCCATCCCAAAATAAATAACCTCCATTTCTAGCAGTTATAATATGTGGATTTGTACCTTTTTCTAAAAATACACCATAATCAACTCCATGACTTAGTGCTAATCTCACATTATCACCTTGCCATTCATAACTTCCTTTCAAGCGACTTTCAGCATCATGTGAGCGGTTTTGCCAAGGGTGATTAGTTTTAGCTTCTGTTTCCAGTTTCCTAGAAGCTGTATCAGCATAAACACCTAGCATGGCTCTTGATTTTGTAACTTGTTGCGTCAATGAATTCATCATTCTTGATAAATCTAACCTAAAGCCCGACATCTTTTTTCACCAACTTTATTTTCATATCTAAATGAGAATCAAGCATATATTGATTTCCTAAATCTTCTATGACATACTTAGAACCTTTCATATAAAGAAAATCACCTTCTTTTATTTTAGATTCTTCCTCATCATATGCTAACATGAGATACTGGTCTTTATCCCTTTTTACTTCTCCTTTGTCCTTTGAAATTTTTGATATACTTGAATTTCCTTCATGGTATAATCCAAATGTTTTACATATTATAATTTCTTCATTTGTTGGTTCTCCAAAATCATTTTTACTAGTCCTTTTTATAATAGCTTCTGTGGGAAGCTTGGATATTGCTTTTCTTATTTTAGGTTTTATTTTATCAGCTAACAATTATAACACCCCACTTGTATTTGGTTTATACTTTTTAGCTAACCTTAACCAGTAATTTTGATTAGATGGTATATTAAGACCTGTTAAGGCTAAACTATCATCTTCAGCTTTAAGCAGTAGCATTGTATATGCTGTAGCTCTTAGATTGTAACTATTTTGTTCTAAGTAAAAATCTATTTCTTTTTCAGAAAAAAATTGTGAGTTATCTTCTTTCAATATAATTTTTAAATCTTCTTTCAGTTTATCTATATCAATAGACATTACCTCACCTACTTTAAACAGTTACAACTTTTAATATCTGAACTTGCTCACTATTTTCAAAACTAGGTAATCCAATAAAAGATACTTTTGTAGAAACATTTACTGGATCATCAGTTTCTTTTGTTGTTATTGCTACTCCTGTATTAATTATTGATACATTAGCTACTTTAGAACTCATCAAATCCGTTTCCTCTGGTGTAGTTCCAAACCAAGAACTTCCTAAATTACTGGCTGGAATTAATGTAAATACATCATCAGAAAAAAAGTTCTGAGTTGCTCCATCTTCATCTATATACTTTTTATTATAAATAGCTATAGTTAAATCTAGTTCATCTTGAATATACTGTTTAACCATCTTTGAGTTTACATATTTAGTAGTGTTTAATGCTCTGATTGCTCCTATTATCTTTGTATTTTCAGTTAGATATTTGAAAGTTTTTTTCGTGCAGATTGCTCTTGTAGGTCTAACTCCGCTCCTATCCTCCGCATCATCCATACCTTTTTCTATATCTGCCATTATATCTGTAGAAGGCAATGCCCAAGATTTAGAAACTGTTGTTTCATTTACACCATAACTATAATCTAAACCTAATCCACCATAAGTTATTTTAATTTTACCTTCTGATAATAGTTGCATTCTCATTCTTTCAAATTGATGAAGTGCTCCTTCAACTAGATGTGTAGTATCATCGAAAATGTTATTTAGAATTATATTTGCATACTCAGAATTATCATTTTCAATTACTTTTAATAATTCCTGTCTATCTTTTTCTTTTATTAGCATAGATTCTTTAAAATAAGGCATTTCACTTTCCACATCTGAAAAACCAGCTCTATCTCTTAAAGTTGCCTTAGTATCAAATGCACTTAATTTTAGTACTTGAGGTATTCCCTTACCACTCTTTATATACTTTAAATCTAATCCTAATTTCTTCTTATATGGAAATAATGTTTCTCCTAAATAAGGTATTTTATTACTCACAGCTTCTTTGTAATACTCAGCTATTGATTTATTATTGTATGAATCATATATTTTTGGCATATTTTAAAACTCTCCTTTTATTTTTATAAAAATTTAATTAATGGTAAATCTACTGTTGCATCTGGTTGAACTGGTATTTTCGCCTTATCTATAAATCCATGTATAACCAAACTTGCTTGTTGGTCACCATCTGTTACATCTACATCCCATAGAATAACACCTTCTGCTGTTGCATCATTTTTTGGATATATAGTTCCAGCTTTTAATATTTTTCTATTTTCAACTGTTTCAACACCTTCTGTTGCTACAGTGATTTGTACTGGAACTGCTACTAGATGGTCCTTAAATTTTAAAATTTCCTTATCACTGAAATAATTTGTTATTTTCATTTTGCTAGCCATTTTATTACCTCCTAATCAAAATATGGATTTTTCTCTACATAAGCATTTTGTGTTTTACTAGCTTCTTCTCCTAGTGTTTTGCCTATTGTATATTCTTCTTTCTTATCTTCTATTTTTTTCTTAAAGCCTCCTAGCCCACCAGTTCCTTTAGATTCTGTTTCTGCGCTCCCAAATAAATAAGCTTTACTTTCTTTCAAAGTTGGAAGTTGTGCATCAAGCCCAATTATTTTATTTTCTTCTAACTTCAATTCTTCTTTATTTAAGTAAACTTCTAAAGCTTTTGAATCTATGCAACCAGCATCTTTCAAAGATTCTCTTAGTGCATAATTAAAACTATTGTTTTTCATCTCCGTTTCTTTTGTCTTTATATCAGCTTGCAAGTCTGTAATCTTTGTCTTAATCTTCTCTGCATCAATAGGACCATCAATAATATCCTTCAAATCTTTATTTAAACTATCAACTTGAGTTTTATAAATATCTCTTTCACCTTTTATTTTTTCATGTTCTTCTTTTGATATAAAGCTTCCATCATCAACAGTAAGTTTTTTATCTCCTAGCTTTTCTGATACTTGCTTGTGTAAATCTTCTCCTAGTAACTCTTTTAAATTCACCTTTACACCTCCATTTGCTCGTATTTCTCTACAATTTCACTTAATTTTCTTTCATACTCTTGTCTAATTTCTATACATATTCTTTCATCTAGCAATATATCTCCAAGTAACAATATTTCTTCCACAAAGCAACCTAAGTCATCAATTTTAATTCCAATATCAATACAAGCCAAATCTATTCACCTCAATTTTGTATAAAAAAACACCCTTTAGTTTTTACTAAATGAGTGTTAATCTTCTTCTAATACTCCAATTTTCTTTAAGTGTGCTCTAAATCTTTCTTTGTCTCTTTTTCTTTCTTCATCAGTTCTTTCAAATGAACCTATAACTTTAAAATTTATTGGTTCATATTGTGTTCTCCACACAAACCTATCATGGTCAGATAACTTTTTAAATGCTTCTGCTTTTTCTTCATCTGGCAATTTTATAAACTCTTCTATAGTTAGCATCTATTCAACTTCCTCTAATAAAATATGATATATACCATTTAACTCCTCTACTTCTTTGACCTTAAATTTAGTATCTCGCTTATATAATACTTCATTTTCATTGGGATTATATCCACTTACATCTTTTCCGTTTTTAGAATTAAATATATATATCTGTACTTGGCCATCTGGATTATATGTTTTTCCTTTTGTTGTAGATGTATAATCATTATTTATAACAATTTCATCCATTTTGTATAGCTCCATAAATCCATTTAGTGCTTCTTCATTATAAAAATATAAAGACCTAGTTACATCACCTTTATGGTTAGGCATTTTGTCTAAAGCTTTATCTAAGTTATTTATAAACCATCTATCTTCCTCTGTCAAGGTTTTACCGCCTCTAAGCTTTTCGTTTATTTTATAAGAATCTCCTCCTGTATATTTTGAAATAGAAGCTTTTTCATTTTGAGTTAACACATTTATTTTGCCTTCTCCAAATCCAGCAAACTCTAGTCCGTAATCTTCAAACCATTCATCAAGTTTAGTATTGCTTTCTCCATATGCCCAATCTCTAAGCTCTTTCCCTATTTCCTCCATACTTGCAGTATCATAAATAAATGTACATAGACCATTTGGGTGATCTAAGGGAAGCTCATCTGGCATATATTTCTTTCCATCACGACTGGCACATAGTTTACACATCCTAGTACTATGTGAGGATTTCCAAACCATCTTCTGAACAAAAGGATTTTTCTTACAACTTTCTTTCGCTGCCTGTTGATAAGCATGAGATATATAAGTCTTTGCCAATCTATAAGAGTTATATTCTATTCTATTTTTTGATTTTGGATGTATTAAAGCCTGTTTATAATCTTTTTTCACACTTGGATTAACATACCTTTCTAAGTCTTTTGCTATATCTTTAGTACTCCTTTTAGATACTACACCTTCTGCAAGTATATCTTCTAAATCAATTTTAGTCTTATTTACATCACCCCAAATACGGCTGCTTAATGATATTTTATCTTTATACATATCCCCACTTATCACTTGCCTTAGTACATCTTCATGCACCTTACTAAACATATCTGTAAATTGAGGTTTTAAATTTATCGAATACTTATCACATACTTTATTAAAGAAGCTTAATTGTGCATCAGTAGTAGCTTTTATTACATTAGATATTTCTTTTTCTATATCTTTTTTTAACGTCTTACCAAGCTTTGTATACTCTTTTTGTAAGTGTCTTATGCTGTCTCTTAGAAAATAATCTGTAAGAGTATTAGTATTTGTTTTACTAAGTTTTTCAGCATACTTATTAGATATTTCTTTGTATAAGTGCCTAATTCTTTTTGTTGTTTTATTAGCTGATGCAGTTCTTTTACTTTCAGCTTTTTTCATAGCTCTATTGAAATCTTTGTTAATCACTATTTATCATCTCCAACTTCCTCACCTCCTCCAATTTCTTCCTCATTTTCAATATTTTCATCTGTCATATCTGTAAAACTATCCTCTAGGACTTCTCTCTCTTTTGCCATTTGTTCTATAACTATATCAGCTTCTTTTTCATCCATATCAAACCATTTCATTATGAATTGTTGCTTACTCATGCAGTTTGTATTAACTTTACTTAAATCAGCATTCATTTCCTCTAATTCATCTTCGGGTAGTGGTAGATTCATCTCAATATTTATATCATACTCAATATTAGGAACATCATATATTTTATATTCTCTAGCTATTTCTATAATGTATTTTAATGTGTATTCTAAAGCTGGTTTCCATGCATTAAATTTTTCCTTACATCTAAGTATCAATTGCCAATACAAAGTCTTCATACCTTTGCCACTTGTAACCATCCCTTTTATATCTTCCATGGTTAAAATTGGTATACTTAATAAATCATGCATAGTAGATTTATTTTTATCAAGCTTCTTTTCTAATCTATCTGAGTAATTAAAGTTTACATCTAATGTTCCAGCCTGTGCTTGCATACCCTCTTGCTCAGAAGCTGATTGAATATCCCAATATGCACCAGCACATAGTGGCAATCGTTTCACTTTGCCATACTCGTCATATGGGGTTTCTGCATCTATGGTGTATTTGACTTGGTTCATACCCTTTATTAAAGCATCTGTATCCTCGCTATCAAGTCTATTATAGTCTATCTGGTTATCAATTAATTTAGCAACATCACTTTGCCCTTCTGTATCTGAACTTAACCCATCATTAAATATAATATAGCTTGGTATAAAGCTTAGTCCTGTATTATATGAGTTATGTATTTCCTCTATTAACTCACCCAGTCCATTGTAAATACCTTCATCAAAAATACATTTACTTTCTATCATCTTATATTTTTGTTTCCAATAACGCTGCTCTTTTCTATCTTTACTTTCTTTAATCTGATAGTAATATATAACTTTTGTAAGCTCTTGAGAATCGTCAAGCTCTGTTTCAAATACAAATTCTAAACTATTTTTAAAGAGTACTTTAATTCCTTTTTCTTTTTTATCCTCATTTGCACCAACTTTTATTGCAACTCTTTTACCAATAAAACAATCTTTAGCTCCTTTTATCAATGAATCTTGAAGTAAATTCTTCTTTACCACATCATCAATTATTGATTGTAACTTCTCTCTTGCTCTTTCATCAACACAAACAATGTTTATGTTAGGGAACTCTCCAAACATGAATCTAGCTTCTTTATCTATCAATTCTCCAATAAAATTACTAGATTTTCTAGTTGGTTTATATTCACCCATTGACTTATCTTCCCAATCCTTTAAATCTTTGCCTGCATACCATCTATAATATTGTATGATGTCTTTTATCTCTTTTAATTGTTCGCTTGTATATATTCCATTTAGTTCTTGTAACATATCTTTCATAAAATTATTATCCATGTTCTCACCCCCTACCCTCTTGTCATTGATGGCTTTACTATCTTATTTTTAACTATAGTGAAACAGTAATATCTAAAAGCATCCATGCAATGGTCATGCTCTTTTATAGGCTTATCTTCGCCTTTTTTTGATGCTTCTAAATCCCATATATAAGCTGAAAATTCTTGAAATAAATCTATGCAACTTTCATCAAACAATACTCTCATTTGAGTTAATAGAGAAGCTGATAGTCTTATTCCGTCTAATACATCATTTCTAGCTTTTATTACTTTAAACCCATCCTTTCTAAGCTGTGTAATGAAAGAAGATGCAGAAGGGTCAACTATTATAGTTTTAACTCTATAATCTTTTATAAACTCTTTCATATCCTCTGAATACTCTTTGTCCGTCTTTTGTATCCCTTCTTTTCTACCATCATAAAAATATTGTTTAATCAAAATATGTTTATTCTCTCTAGTCTTGCCCCACAGTTGGAATGTCGCGGGGTTATGTGTTCCATAATCACACGATACATGGTACTCTATATATTTATAACTAGAAGCTTTTACAACATGCTTTTTATCATCAAACATAGAATATATAACTCCATCTGCATTTTTCCACTCACCTTTTATGTATCTGTCATAGAACACACCCGAATACATTGAACGATATCTCTCTTTTATTTTTTCTGATAATGACAAATTATCATCCATTGTAAAATGTAGATACAATATATTCTTATCTTCTTTTTTATCTATCCATTCTATTTTAAACCAATGATAAGGTCCATCTGGATTGCAGTTAAACCAAAACTTAGAATTATCTACTGAACAACGTCCTGTCGCTTGATTGACGAAACTTTGAGGCATTAAAGCAACTTCATCAAAGAAGCATCCAGCTAGTGTGATACCTTGAATTAAGTCTTGTGACCTTTCATCTTTGCCACCAAATATATAAAAATAGTTAGTAATATTTCCTTTAGTAACTATCAATAAATTATCAGCTCTATGGTCTTTAACTTTATACTTCCTTGCGATAAGCATAAGTTTTAACCAAAACAATACATTACGTCTGAAAGAACCTATCGTTTTTCCACACATACCAAAATTTTGGCTATTAAAACTCTCCATCGCCCATATTACATATGATAGAGACATAGAAACAGTTTTACCACTTCTAATTGCTCCATCTGCTATTATTCCATCTAGGTGTTTAACTGGACTATTTGGTAACCACCATGTAAAGATTTTTTTCTGTTTCTTAGAGAAAGGGCTAAATTTTATAGTAGCCTTTTTAATATTACTTATCTTGCTGTTTTTTAAAATATTTATCTTATTTTTTAAAGCTTCTATTCTTGAGATATTACTCATCTTCTTCACCCCAAACACTTTCGGACTCTGTGCTTAGAGCTTTTATAAATCCATCATCTTCTATTTCTTCATCGATATTTCCACTTTCTTTAGCTACTTCTAATTCTAGTTTCAATATTGCTAATTCAACTTTTTGTTTATCTGATTTTATTCTATATAAAGATTCAATACATTTAGTCTTTTTGGATTGTACTTTTGTTAGTTCAGCTTCTAGCCTATGTATAACATCAAATACGCTTGTAGTTTTTGTTATCGTCTCTGTTTGAATTTGTGTATCATCTTTGATTAAATTCCCTTCAATCTCAAGCTTTCTTTTTGCAACGCTTTCTAATGTTAAGCCACCTTTTTTATTCTTGTGTTCTTCTATTGATTTTAATAACCTTCTTTCTCTTACTGTAAGTAATCTTAATTGGTCTTTTAAATTACTTTCATCATCATCAAAATCAATTTGCTCTAACATTTCTATTTCATCTTTTTCTAATGTATCCCAGTAAACATTCTCATACAAGCCATGTTTTCGATTATTTTTATTCCCTTTTGGAGCGCCACTGCCAACTGAGTTTTTATTGCCAATTTGCCCCCCTCTTTTCTTTGTAGTACTACATTCACCTTTTCGTAGTACTACATTCCATTTATCTCTACACTTCCAGTTGCTAATAGTCTTTTCATTTTCTTTTAATATTTCTGATATTTCTCTGTTTGTTATATTTCCATTATGCTCTATATATAAATTAAGTGCTTTATCCCTGTTGGGGCTTCTAGCTTTTGCCACACCACCACCTCATTATTTCTATATTCGTTTGAATCTTATTTTTTATTATGAAGCTTGTTTATCTACTTTTGTTTCTTCTCTTGTCAATAAATAAAAGAATGGTGTATCTAATAAAGCTAAGAAGAACTTAACTACATATTGACTCATTATCATAGTTATTAGGCTTGGTACAGTACCCCAAAACCCGATTGTAATAAATATAGCCGTATCTATTAATTGGCTTAACATAGTACTAGCATTGTTTCTTAGCCACTTATGTTTTTCATTAAATCGCTCTTTTAGCTTATGAAATATAAATACATCGTTACTTTGAGCTAATATATAAGCTATTAAACTAGCTAATACAAATCTTACATTTTGTCCTAATACTATTTTTAAGTTACTACTATACTCTGTTGCAAAACTTGCACTTGGAAGGGCTATTGCTATTGTAATTAATAAAAGACTAAATAACTGCATTAAAATACCTCTTTTGACTGTTCTGTTAGCTTCTTCTTTGCCCCATATTTCTCCAATGACATCTGTACATAAAAAAGTAAGTGGATATGCTACCACCGCTGCAGGAACCACAAGCCCAAATATATCAACGACTTTTCCTGCAACAATATTAGAAACCACTAAACTTGTTACAAATACACAATTTAATGATGTTAAATTTCTTTCTGTCTTTTTCACCATCTCACTCCATCCATATATTTTTGATATTTAACCCACTCGCACATGCTATGAGCTACTAATTTTTTTAAATCAGTTTTCTTATTACCTTCTTTTTCTAACCTTCTTATATGTATATCTCCATTTTTAAATGTATATAATTGCTGACCAATACTTGCCCCTATAGTCCAACTACTGCTGTCAACACTATAAAACTTAAATGTTTTTAATATCTTTGTCTTAGTAAAACCTAATCCATGTACTTTTACATTTCTAACATAAGCATAATCAACCATTTTTCTTATTAAATCATATTCCTGTTTCTTTATATCATTTATTGCAAATCCTCCAACTGCAATATATTTATACTCTTTACATAGTTTTTTCCAATACTCCACACCTCTTGATTTATGCCATACAGGAATACATTGTCTACCTACTTCACTTTCTATTTTTTTAGTCCATTTTTCTACTTGTTCCAGCCCAAAAATCACATCTACATCAACTTCAAAGAAATATTTTATATTATAGTCCTTAATGAACTTTATATATCTATCAATATAGTTTTCCATTTCTGCCTTCTTCACTTTTGTGCCATTCATAAAAGAAAATGCACCCGAATCTAATAAGAAATTCTCATTTTCTACTATACTCATAGCTTCCAAACACGCTTTTTCTTTATTAAAAAAAGTTTCAAGTATATAAAGTGGTTTACACTTCTCTATTGTTTTTTCTTTTAATTCTTTATTCATTCCACTTTTTGTTGCTGCTAAAAATATCCTCATTTTTATATTTCAAACTCCTCACCACAACATGGACATTTCACCATTTTACCTTTTTTCTCTTTTTCTTCTAATTCTTCATCTAATATAAAATCTGCATCAATAACTCCTAAATCTTCAAACATGTGTATGTTGAATCCCAAATTACTCATATCAATATTTTCTATTTCAGCTAATTCTTTTGTTAATTTATCAAACTCCCAATCTGAAAATTCACTTGTCTTATTATCAGCTAATCTATAACCTCTTATTTCTTCTTCTGTCAAGTCTTTTAAAACTAAGCATGGAACTTGCTTCAAATTAAGTACTTTAGAAGCTTCATACCTTGTGTGACCTGTTACAATTACATAGTCTTTATCAACTGTAATTGGATTATTAAAACCAAATTCTTTAATTGAATTAACTACTTTTTCAACTGCATACTCATTGTTTCGAGGATTATTTTCATAAGGTTTTATATCTTCTAAATTAAGATAAACAACTTCTCTTTTGTTCATTTTAAGACCTCCTTTTTAAAATTTAAATATAATAAAAGAGCCACCTGCAAAGATGACTCTTTAAACTAAACACTCATATTTTCCTTCTTTAAAAAAATAAAAGACTAAGCTTACCCGAACTTAGTCTTTTTAGTGGGGGATACATATTATTTAAGGGAGCAAGTTCTAGGAATCGAACTTAGATTAAACACCAGCACCTGCATGGTGAGTGAGGTTACCAAGCCCCACTCTTTCAGACAATTGAATTAAATTCCGTTTTAATCCAATATATCTACATATAGTGTATTAATACCTTTTGAACATAGTTAGAATTGAACTAACAGCGTCCTCACGCTCTGCTTAGTCTGTTCACATAAGCTAGAGTAATCCCTTAACCCTAGCCTAATATATTTAGTTTTGAGAGGGAAATCTTTATTTCCACAATATTATTATCTCACGTTTTTGCCAATAAAAAGTCTCACGATAGTCTCCAAAAAGTCTCAAAATAGTCTCATTTTTAAGCTTTCCATGAAAAAATAGGCAATTCAAACTCTTTTATTTTCGGATATAACATATCCATGATTTTGCAAACTATTCTTTTTCTTATTCTAAAGCAATGACTTCTATCTATGTGCATAGCATTAGACATATAATCCATGTTAATTTTCTCATTGTTCATGTACATTTCATTGAAGAACTCTGTTTCAAAACTATTTAAACTTGTTAATGCACATTCTATAGTTTCTTTTTCAATCTCTAATGTTTTCTTATCTTCTTTTAATCTATTTAAATCCTCTTCTCTTTTAATAACTTCATTTTCCACACTTGAACTTATATTATAAGTAGGTCCTGTTTTTTCTTCATAACTTTGAGCCTTACATCCACAAAACTCGTTTTCTAACTTTTTAATATATATATCTTTAATTTTTATTTGACTCTCTAGTTTTTTATAGTTATATAATCTTCCTTCAACTTCTTGGAATAGTGTTTTTTTATTCATACTTTCACACTCCTATCAATTATTTGTGTTATAATATTATTGATGATAATAATTCTATATTTTTGACAAGTGGAGTGTGAAAGCACTCCTTTTTTCTTTTAATTAACCTATTGAAGGTTTTCCCCTTTAAAGAGGGAAATTCTATCCCTGCCTTAACTTACTATTGATAATTGACTATTTAATAATCTTATTTCTTCTTCAAGAACTGTAGGTAACTTATAATTATCTACTATTTCCAGTACCTTATCCAACTGGCAACGCTTTATAGCCTTGTAACTTTCTACTCCAAATTCTCGTTTAATTTGATGATATATATCACTATAAACTTTGCCTCTTAGAGATTTATTTTTATAAGCCCTACTACCATGTCCTCCAAGTGATTTTGTTGCTATTCTCTTAACTTCTTTAACAATACTCTCGCATTCAACATTAAATAGTGGAGCATCATCCATAAAGTTCTCTAATTTCTCATTAACACTCTCTATTTTAGTTTCTAAGACTTCTTGTTTCTTATCTAGCATAAATATAGCCTGCAACTCCTTTGATGCACTTAAAAGAGGATTATTTAATTCTTTTCTCATAGAGAAATATCCATCAACTATTTTCTCGTATTGTTCCCAAGCCTTATCATCTTCTAATATCTTTAGTAGTTTTGAATAACCTCTCTCAGATAACAAGTAAATGTTATTTGCATTTGCATAAGATTGATTAGAGTAACCCATTTCTAAACTCAGTGATTTTAAATCACTCACTTTTAAATCTAATATATCTATCATATCTTTAAATCTTTTTCTATTATTATTTATATTTTTATTTATCTCCTTCAGTTCTCTATTATGTATCTCAGCTATATTCTTTATTTAGCTTTTTCACATTTTTATGAAAAACTAAGGACCTAATCTAACAAACGAATTTTTCCATTGGTTAAATAACATCTTCCAATACAACTTCAATCCTTGGCTTATCACTATAATACTTACTAGCTACTACCTCAACTATCTGTGTATCATCCTTATACGCTATCTCATTAAGTGCATCAGCCACAATCTTAACAACATTATCAATATCTGGTTTCTTACTAGGTCTTAACACATTATTTCTTTTCTGCTCTTTAACCTTTTTACTGTTACTTTTAGCTATAGAATAATAGCACCTTAAAGTCATTTTTATATAACCTGTAAAATGATACTTAACTTTAGATTGATATAGCCACTTTATAAGATTCTCATAATCTTTAGTTTTCTGTGGAGTATGAGTTCTTTTAGTAGCCGAATTAAATCTTGGTCTCTCTTTGCCAACTGGTTCTCCATCTATTACAAGAAAAACTTTCATTACTCTCTCCTATTATTTAAATAAACTAAGTTGCTTATTAGTTTCAAAATTGGTCCACAATACTTCTTTTCTTAATCTGCCTTGTTCTGCGTATGCCCTAAATTCTAATTTGTTCCAACTTTTAAGCATACAATTATACAAGTTAGAATCATATCCACTTATTATTGCAGGACCAGCGTGATTTAAAAGCACTTTTAATAATTTTTCATGTTCTTCTGTTTCCATTTCGATATTGTACATTTTCTGACTTCTTGTTTTTAGCAGATAAGGAGGGTCTGCATATATTAAACAATCGCTTTTGTTATATTTTTTTATTAAGTCTATAGCATCTCTGTTTTCTATTTCTGCATCTTTTAATCTTATAGCTGTATTTAAAATATAATCAGGTAAATCATTCCACTTACCTATAACTTTTTAAAAATTAGTTTTACTTAGTTTAGGTCCTGCATGTCTCCACCCAGTCTTATATTTTTGTAGCCCACCTCGAGACATATTAGTTCTTACTATAAATTTTCTAGCTTTTTCTATATCATTATCAGTTTTCTTAAAATTGCAATTGCTTATATACTCATCTCTTGCATATGGAGTAAAGTATATAGCATTTGCTAATTCTCTTGGATTATCTCTTATACATTTGAATAAATTTACAATTTGTTTATCTGCATCATTCAATATTTCAGTATTGCATGCTTCTTTATTGAAAAATACCGCTCCACTTCCAAAAAAAGGTTCTAAGTATATATTATGTTTTGGAAGTATACTTATTATGTTATGTGTCACACTCCATTTCCCACCTGGCCAATTCAAAACCTTATTCATTTTTTCACCTTCTTAGCCTTCTTCCTACATTCTTTACAACAATAAACACCCTTAGATTTTTCATCAAGATAAAATAACTTACCACACCAACTACATCTTATTCGTTTCATAAACTTACCTTGACTATTTATTTTACAATTATTTAGTTGGAACTGCATTATCCTCTATTTCCCAAAGATGAAAGCAATTTTCATGTAAATTTATATATTCTTCTTTTGGTGGTAATATCTGTACTATAGTCTTATTTGGTTTCATTAATTTATATCTAACATACTTAATTTCATTCCAATTAGGAAATCTTTTTTCATTTGATATAGTTAGATTCTCTTTTCCATTTTCAACTGAATATATAACATTGCTCCCAGTATCCATATTATATATTTTCACATTTTTAGCCCCTAATCTTTCAAGCGATTCTTTTGCAAGAATGGACCTATCATTTTTATTCTCAACTAATAACATTTTATTCCCTCCAAATTTTATAAATAATTTTCTGCTTCCTTCTTCAACCATATTTTATGTGCTGTATCACAATCTTTACTTTCACAATCTCTCTTATTATTTTTACAGCTTTTACAAATTTCTTTACTAAATTGCTGATAACTTTCTTTCTCTGTGATATTCTTTGACTGGCACATTTCTTTGCTACCATATGTGCAGTGAATTCTTTTATTTTCTAACAACAATCCCATTTGCCATCTTAGTATATATTCAGACATTTGTTCCACCCTCTATCTTAATAATTTTCTCTATTTGTCAAGTCATAATCATCCGAACTATTGCCTAAATCTAAAATTATTTTTGAACCATGAGCAAATATTTTAAATAATAAATCTCCAAAACCATCAAATCCACTTATTATATCCTTAGATGATATTTCTCTATTTTCGTGTCTATATGATGCAATAGTTCCGTCTTCTCTCAATAGTATGGAGTGCTCGCATCTGTATTTACTTTTATTTGGTTCTTTATCAATTTTAATCCACCCTGAACCATATTTATTTTCATCAAGAATAAATGTTATGCAATCTTCATCACCTTCATATTCATTAATATCATATTTATCCATTTTTAACATTTTCAACAATTCGCTCATTTTGTATTCTTTTTCAGCACCTACAAGCATGTTATCTAAATTTCTTTTTAAGTGTTCAATAGCTTCTACCTTCATTGTCATATCAATCTTTTCTTTTACTGTAGTTGCTACAAGCACATTATATTTTTGTATATCTAATTTATCTAAATTTATATTTATATTTTCACTTAGATGTTTTTCAATCTTTTTACTAAAATCACCCCAATTTCCAAAAACCTCATTCACAACTCTTTTTATTGTTTCTGCCAATTGTTTTTTAACTACTTCCTCTACAAAACCATTTTCCTCTAAGTCTACTAGTGCATCATTCATAATTTTATTTAAATCCATTATATTATTCCCCTCTCTATCTTCACTTTTAAGAGTCACAAAACACTTCAAACAATAATTTATATTAAGATAAATTTTGCAACTCTCTAAACTGTTTTAATTAGATATTTTGCATATCTTCCATGTATTTACTTGTAAGTTTGCAAAGAACTTCATGCAATGCTCTTCTTGCTAATTCGAACTCTTCTTCTGTCGCTTCTTCATGCATTATTCTTCTACCTCCATATCAAGCCACTCTTTGCATCCAACAAAACAACTATAGATACAAGTCTCAATTTCATAAGCACAATACTCGCAAATACAATCAGTACTTCCAATAAAATCAGCCATTCCATCCTCATCCAAACTTTTTATCATTTCAAAATTAGTCATTCTTAAATCCCCCTTTTTATTTCAATAGCAATTCATCTAAAAAGTCTAAATACACAGTCAATTCCTCATCTGTCATATTGTCTAAGTCTGCTGAACCTGTTCCTATTTCTTCTTCTGCTTCAACAATAAACTCTCGATATGTTTGTGTATTATCTGCTTCAATTTCTACATCACATATTTTTTTATCTAAGTCCTCTTTTTTCATTCTTATATACTCCTTTTATTATCATAATTTTCACACTCTTTCAGATTCAATCTATACTCATAAATTCTACCTGCTACAAAACTAATTCCTATTAAAAGTAAACTAGTTAAGATATTCATTAGATTTCATTCTTTCTATCATCAATTAATATATTAAACCCACAAGAACATTCTCTATAATATGTGTGTTCTTCAACTATTAACTTGCCTTCATTGTTTCCAATCTTGTCATTACCACAATTAGGGCAATAGCAATATTTTTCTCCAAGTTTTATAATATCTTTTAATTTCATTTTTCTAACATCCCCTCACATTCATATCTACTCAATATTTTTATAGCTATATCAATAGCTTTATTTACAGAACACTTTTTCTTATTTATTATCTTTTCTGATAATTTAATTACCTGCTCTACATTTGCTAATACCATCTGTCACTCCTTGAATATATTCTGCTTTCCAACCTTCTCTAGTTACTCTATTATCTCTAGCTAAACAGCTAGCATAATCTCCACTAATTTTTAAATATTTACTTGCAGCCTTTGCACTTTTAAATATTCTAACTTCTCCAGTTTCAATATTAAAAACTTTTATAGGTTTACTTTTTGTATCATTAGTTGGTTTTTTCCTTATTTTCTTGAATTTCGATTCATTAAGTTTCAGCTTTATTTTCTTACTTTCATTTGCTTTTCTTACTTTTCTTAAATTAAGCTCAAACATATCTTCTATATCAATAGTTTTTTCTAAAAACGTTCCTGCATCTACCCAAATTTTAGCCATATTCTACCACTCCAAATCTTTAAATATTATTTCATAGCTACACTCACCAGCTTCAATAAATATACCTCTTTCATCTTGATAAATATTTTCTACTCCAATAATTCTTAATTCTGAATTTTCAAAGAATAACTTACACATATTGCCTTCTCTTAAATCTCCAAAATCTATAAGACATTCTTTACCTGTTAAAAATGAAAATTCTTTTTCTCCTGTTTCAAAGTTAAAAACAATCACCAATTCCATAACTCTTAACCCTATTCCACAAATCTTACAATATCTAGCATCTTCGCTTATATCTTCATTTCTACATTGATAACAAACACTAATATTATTTTTTCCTGTCTTTCCCAACATTTCAGCTCTCCTCATTTTGAAATACCTAGCATTTTATATCGCATTATTTTCGCTATAACTGCTGATAAATACAATATTTTAATCCACAGCATATCTTTTTTAAAACACTCATTTACAGATATAATCTCAAAAGTCCCTTTCCCTGTTAATGATTCATGTCTATCAGTTTTTCTATTACTTAACTTGATTTTTTCTGTTGAATTGTTCTGTATAAATTCAAATCTTTCACCATCACACTCTAAAAAGATTTTTCCATACTCTTCTTCCATTTTCCCTCCAATATTTTTAACTTCTAGGAAGTAATATTGTATAACTACTCCCTAGATTATTTAATTTATCCAAATTTACTTTCTTCAAGTTGACCTCTTGTAGCCATGTTTTTTAATTCCTCATCTGTATATTGTCCAAAGGTTTCATTGAAATTATGAAACTTATTTTTATTGAATTTACTTTGTATAGGCTTGTAATCTTCTTCTAATGCTTTTATAAGATAACCTGTGATACTTTTTACTCCATCTGTATTTTTAACCAACCTTAGTTTTTCTTCTAAGTAGTCATTTCCTCTACCTGTATGTATAAATACATCAATGATTTTTTCAATGTCTTTAGATTCTAAATCAAAATATCTTTTTATGTTATCCACAACCACCGAATCGTCTTTATTGTTGTTGTTATTCTTATTGTTATTCTTATTGTTATTCTTATTGTTATTGTCCCCGTATCGTGGTACGACTCGTTCACGTATCGTCGACGTATCGTAGGAATCGCTATTTCTAGCCATTTCATAATAATCCTCAAATATTTTTCTTATATCTGATTTTTCTATTGATGGAATTACATATTTTATTAACTCAATATCTTTAACCTCTTTTAGTTCTTTATTGAGTAAATCTACAATTGGTTTGCCACCTTTAGTTAGGTTATATTTGCCCCAGTTTTTTATGGCAATTTCTCTAGTATCGGGATTATATTTAATACATTTATGGTGATTTATGAATCTATCCATCAACGCTCTTATACTTTCTTCTGAGTATCCCATCCAAAATGCTAGTTGTTTTTTAGTCACTTGATAAACTCCTATTTGAGTTGTCTGAGGATTGCTAAGAAGAAGTATGAAAAAAAATTTATCTTCTGGAGTCCATTCCTCTTGTACTTTTGGGTCAGTCCAAAAGCTTGTATATATCTGTCTAAAAACTGCCACTCTATCACCTCTAATCTATAAATAAATTTCTAGCCCTTTCTCAGCCACCATTACTGGTATTCCTACATTCTTTTCTATCTCTCTTATAAATAAATTCTTATCGCTGTTATCTTCGCTTAGATGTAACAGGGTTATTGTTTTTATATCGCTTAAATCATTAGCTTTTAAAAAATTAATCACATTACTTAACTCAAAATGACTTTTAACTATTCTATTTCTCAAATAAATCTTATTTCTGTTGCTATCTAATAAATCTTTACTATAGTTACATTCAATCATGATGTGATTCAGATTTTTAAAGTTATATTCACAATAGTAACTATCTGTGATGAAAAGTAAGTTGCCAAAATTAATATGATTTATTAAAAAGCCAAGTGGCTCTATTGAATCATGTTTAGTACTAAATGGCATTATATTAAAATTACCTATCTTAAATAATTTCTCACTTTCTATAACTTTAGTTCTATGACTTTCTATTTCTAAAGCTTCTAATGTTCCTTTGCTAGAATATACATCTATTCCATTATTTGTAAGCTCTACAATCGCTTTTGAGTGGTCTTTATGTTCATGTGTGACTAAACACCCCACAACGCTTTTTAAATTGAAATCTAAGCCTTTTAATATCTCTTTGTAACTGACTCCACATTCTAAAATTAATGTCTCGTTTTCCAGTCGGAGCAAGTAACAATTACCTTTGCTACTGCTCCCTAATACTTTAATTTTCATTTAAAATGGTGGGGCTTCAAATTCCTGTTGTTTTACTTCTTCCGACTTAGACTCTTTGATTTCAATAGCTTTTTCTTTTTCTTCTTCTGCCAAAATATCTATCGTTTTTTTATTAGCATTTTCTTCTATTTCTTCTTCTACTTGTCTGTCTACATACTCAACTGAATTATCATCTTTTATGACTGCTTGGTCAGTTTCAAGTGCCTTTTGCATTTCTATACTTAATATTCCGTATTTAGATAACAATCTTTTAAGTACTGTTTTAACTGCCATAGCATCAAAGTCAGTTGTCCAAAGACTTGATTTTACAACATAATCTTTATTGCTTTTATATGTTTGGCTGTATCTCTTAGCATACTTTTCCATATCTTCTTTACTCATATATAAAGTTTTTTCAAACCCATTTAATAATTTAAAATACGCTATATATCCAACAACAATCTCTTTGTCTACTTCATCCTCGTTTTCATTAAACTCTATCTCTCCAGTTAGTCTATTAACGCTTTTAATCTCACCTTCGTAGATTTCTATTGCATTAATTGTTTTATACTGTCCAGTTCTCATAGCTAGCTGTATAAACCCTTTATATCCAATTTGAAATTGTGCTTCTTTGACTCCTTTGTTTACAAAAGGTACTAAGTAAGAAAATCCTAGATTTGGGTCTATTGGTAAATCTAAAGTTGCTGCAACCATGGCAGATTTTAAAATTGAATTAGGTTCTGCATCTTTTAAACTTGGTAAGTTAGATACATTAACGACTGATGCCATAAATGTATTAGCTTTGTCTTTTAATACCTCTTTAAATCTTTTTTTATAAGCTTCTGTAGATAATAGATTTTTAACGCTTACTTGTCTTTGTATTTCATTTGCCATATTAATTCACTCCTTCTATTTTTAATGGATTATCATTACTTACAACCAAATTTATCACTTGGCTATCAATATCAATCAAAGTATTCACACTCTCCCTGTTATCAATAAAGATTGGCATCTTAACTTCAAAATATTTTGATAGAGTATTTATTATGTCTAACCCTCCGTTGATTTGCCCTGCTGTGTTTACATTGCTGAAAGGTACACCGTTTATTAAAGCTTCACAAGTTTCTTCAATACCTCTATTTATTTGCTCTTTGAATAGTTTAAATGTTACATTTTTAAATTTACTACTTATATTACTTTCTAATAAACTAACTTTAGTCTTTATAAATAACTCGCATAAATTTAGTATTTTTTCTTGATGAGCTAGTTCTATACCTAACTCTTTTTCTTTTGCTAATAGTTGTTCTTTTCTATCTAATAATTCTCTGTTAATATCTCTTTTAGCTAGTTCTTTATTAAGAGACTCAATTTCAATCGTCAATTTTTTCTTATTTTCTTTTAGTTCATCTATGTTTTTATCAGCATCTTTATTGTTTATTTTTTCTTCTAGCTCTTTTATTTCTACACTAATTTGTGTTAATCTATTTTCTTCTTCTACTGAATATATCTCTGTAGATTTTGTATTTTCTAATTCTTTTTTTATTTTATCTAATAATATTGCTTTTTCTTGTATCTCTTTTAAGTATCCCCTTTCATCCATTTGCAGCTGTTCAATCTCTGCATTAAGCTTTTCTACTTCTTCCCCTTTTGACTTGCCCAATATTCCTATCTCTTTTAGTATTTTTACTTTATTTAAATTAAAGTTATCCAACATTTCTTTTTTCTTTGCTTCTATATCATCAACTTCTAAAGGTCTTTTGCAAGTTGGGCACTCTGTTTGCACAGTACTTAAATTTAACATTGTTTGACTTTCTTTAGACCATTCATTTCTAAGTCTATTTGTTTCTTCAACTAATTTATCTCTCGAATTTTCTTTTAGTTTTCTATCGCTTTCTAAATACACAAGGTTATTTCTTAGCGTTTGAACATTATAATTTAGACCTTCTTTTTCACTTATTAACTCATTTCTCTTCTTATTTCCTCTTTCACTCGCTGATTGTTTAATACTTTGTATCTCTTGTTTTAGTTCAAATATCTTTTCTTTATCTTTTAAAATCTGTTCATTTGCCTTTGTGCCACTTAGTAACTCATCCTCAATAGCTTCTAAATCAGCTTTTTTAGCATTAAGTTGAGCTTCAATTTCTTTAAAATCTACATCATACATTCCTCTGTCACATTCATTTATTCTTACTGGTATTTCTTCTTTTTCTTTAGATAGATTATTCTTAGTAGCTTTTCTATTTTTAATAATCTTGTCTATGTTATTTTCCTTTTCAAACTCTGTAATAAGTGGGGTTAACTCCTGCTTAGTTTCTATAATTTGTTCTATTGTTATATCTCCACATATCTCCAAAATCACTTCTCTAGCTTTTTTCCAATTAAGTTCATTTGAAAAAAAGTATGGATTAGTAAGTAATTTAAATTGGTCTTCGTCTGCTATTTCAGCTATCTCTTTTACATATTCACTCTTTTTTATTGGAGTATCATTTATCATGTAAGTTGTTTCATTTTTAGTAAAAGTCGCTTCTGATTCCCCTCTTTTTCTAGTCCATTTTTCTTCATATTTCTTAGTTAACTTTATCTCTTTACTATTAACTTCTAATACTGCTGTTACAGTCGTCACAAGCCCTCTAATGACCTTATTGTTACTATCTAAAGGTTTTATCTCAAATACACTTCTATTCTTACTATCCTTATCAAACATCACCCATGTGAAAGCATCAAATATACTTGTTTTACCAGTTGCATTTTCTCCAAACACATTAGTTACATTGTTAAAATCTATGTGTAGCTCTTTTATTCCTTTGAAATTTTCTATATCTAAACTTTTTAATAAAATTGCTTTCATTTTAGTCCCCCCTTGTGCTATAATATATAATTATTAAATTTATTTTTTGTTTTTGATTAGAGCCTCGTCTTAGGCTCTTTTCTTATGCCTTATTTTCTCTTTCTAAAAACTCTAGTATATTTTGACTAGCTTGTTTAACGCCTTCCCACCACTTTAGACTTTCTTTGTCATAATCTTCTTTTGATTTTAACTCATTTATACTTTTATTTGCTTGTTTAATTTGACTTGTTGCAACTGATATAGCTGTTTCCATTAAATACCCCCCTAACCTAATCTTTGAAGAATATAATCACCATATCTAACATCTTCTACTACTAGCGCTTGATATTCCATACATCCTCTTTCTTTGTCGTAGTATGCTAAATTCAACTCTTTTTCTGTTGCTACTACTACAATGCAATCAATTTCAAAGCCAAGTCTTTTGCAATTTACTTTTACTGCATTTCCTACTTCAACTTTCTTTAAATCGAATTTATTCATAATTACCCCCCTTTTTTAATTTAATATTTCAATATAATATTCATTGTCTATTGCATCCTTTATTGTTAAAACTGTTTCTACTATTTTCTTTGTTTTTTTATTAAAATAAATTATTGTTAATTTAAACTTACTTGCTTGCGTTACTATGCAATCACTTTCAAAATTAAATTTCTTGCATGTCACTTTTATTGCTTTACCCCTTTTAAGAACTTCTGTAGGAAATTTTACTTTAAGTATTTTCATATCACTATCCCCTTATTGTATTTTTTAAGACCCTCAAAACTTGCTTTTATTTGCTTATCTTTACAGAACTGCATATAAACTATTAGTACCTTTACACTCGACTAAATCACTCCCATTCTTTTTTTATATAGTTACTTTAGGAAACATATCTTTAGCTACTCTCATAGCATTTTTAGTTAATTGTCTTTGCCATGCCACTTCTCTTGGTGACCATACAAATCCATGTTTTTTAAGTCTAGCTCTTAACTCCAAATTTGGTTTTTCATCAAAGAATACTTGCAATCTATCAATGTCATAATTGACAAATACCTCTCCACCATTAAAATTAAACCCTTCTAATTTTCTTAACTCTTTATGTTCTTTTACTTCTTCAAGCCTTTTTTTAATATCTCTTATTCTTTTATTGTTATTTGTTAATTTAAAAGCTTCATAGGGCTGTTCTTTTTTATCTTTTCTAGCCTTTTTATTTGCTTCTTTCATGTCTTTTTGTAAATTTTCAAAATAAAACAATTTAGCTTCCAATTTTTCTATTGCATATATATCACTTGTTTCTATTGCCTTTCCATATTCAAAACTTCCAGTTCGATATGCTTCTAAAATTTTTTCTATAGGTGTCATTTTTTCTAAATTCTTCTTTGTATTTTCAATAAATCTTTTTATAACCTCAGAGTGCTCAAAATTACGTTTCATTATCATATCAGTTTGTTTATCAGCTTTTTCATAGTTATATCTAGCTGGTCCTGCAACTGTAACAGGTACAAAATTTGCTCTTCTATTTAACTTTTCGTTATAGATTTTTTCTATTAATCCTTTAAAACCTGCTTTTCTTAACTGTATGTACTCTAATTGTTCTTTTGTATATTCATCATTGCAATTAAAATTACAATCAAAACTTTCAAAAGCTATCTTTGCATCCTTTGCAATGCAATTTCCAGCTTCAAAATGACTCAACTCATTACATCTTCTTATATTATCCTTATTCAAGTTTAACTCCACTACTTCTCTATCTATACAATTTACACATTCCATTTTTTATGCCCCCCTTTTTGTTTTATAACAATATCTTTCTTTAAAATAAGTCACTGATACCCTGCCAGAAAAAGTCTTAAAGCCTTCTTTTTCTAATTCTTCATTTAATTCTGCAATTATTTTGTATGCAGTTGCTTCGCATATATCTAAAAATTTAGCTACATCTTTTGCCCTATAAAACAATTGTTCTTTAGCTACTGCTTTTGCCATTTAAAACACCTACTTTCAAAATATTCTGTATTTAAATTTTAAAGTTCTAACCTAACATTGATAGCTGTTCTTCTTGTTCCTTCAATAATCTTTTTAAAATATACTCTTGACCTTTTCCTGTAACTCTAGTTGTTTTAAAAGTAAATGTGCCAGCTGAGTTCTCCTTAACACCTTCTATGGTTTCTAAATAATCTCTATCTATTGCAACTTGCTTTGGTTCAGTAGAATTCTTAAATACTAAATCCCATTCTCTTAATTTCTCGTATAATCTTTTCTCTCCAATAACTATCCCTTTGCTTTTAGAAATGATTTTTGCTACCTCTCTTACAAGTAAACTATTTTTTGATGATGCTATTTGATTGATAAATTTACTTTTTTCCTGCAACTCTTTATTTTTTTGCTCTATTGTTTTATTTGCTACAATTAATGCTCTAGCCATAACTTTTTCGGGACTATTCCAATCCTTTTCTATCTTAATAAAATATTGTCTTGCTTGTTTACCTTTTTCATTACGCTGTATCATAGCTATTTCTTTTGCCATATCTAACTTAATAGCATGATTTTCACTTGGTCGTCCTCCAGTACTTTCTTCCAAAATTGGAATAAAGTCTTCGTTTATTGTAAATCCATATTCACACATTCTTTTAAACCAAGTTGTATAATTGGAATTCACCTCTAAAAATTCATGTAATTCTCTAGCATTTACTATTGGTTCTTGATTTTCATTTATTTCAACATTTATAAGCTCATTCATGACTATCTTCCTCTCTATATTTTTAGTGTTATTCAATATTACTTGCTTTAGTTGCAAACTTTAAACCTAGTACAGCTTCATGTAAATCATCTATACTTTCCATTCCGATATTCCAAACTTCTTCTTCATCTTTGTCTATCACATCATCTTCAACTACTCTTATAAAATCATCTTCTAACTTTAGGTAATTCCTTATCGCTATGTATAGTTTTAGAGCTGCATTAGAAATTGTTTTAAGTTTTACATTTGGTAAATCAATTAATTCATTTCCTATGCTAGATTTTAAATGTTGGTATCCTAGAAATTGATTATTATAAATTTCTGTCATTTTTGAAACCACTGTAGTTGGTGGTATTCTTTTCTCGTTTTCATATGCTCTCAAACTTTCAACTGATATATCTAGTTGTTCAGATGCTTTTTCTTGTGTTAAACTGGTACTTTCTCTTGCTTTTTGATAAATATTTTGGTACTGTTGTAACATTTAAATGCCCCCTTTTATGATATATAATTAATAAAAGATTAATTTATTAATGATGCAATTGTTACATCTAATGCTTTTGAAATTTTTTCTAAGTCATATAAAGTAATTTGTGTCGCTGAATTTTCAATCCGACTTATTTCAGCTTGTGAGATACCGATTAATTTTGACAATTCAATTTGAGTTATAGCTTTTTTTATTCTAAATTGTTTTATTCTTAATCCGACTTTCTTATTTAACATTTATTCACCTCCTGTATATTTTATATATTATACGTATAACGTATAATTGTCAATAAAAAAATACGTTTTTTGTATTGGAATTATTAATTCTTTTTTCTTAATATATACTTATAACGAATAAAAGGAGTTTTTATATGAATATTGGTCTTAGAATTAAAGAATTACGTAAAAGTAAAAATATTACTGGAAACTATTTAGCGGAAATTACTGGAATATCTCAATCCATTATCTCAAGATATGAAAGAAATATCATAGAGCCACCAATATCTTCACTGGAAATCATATGCAATGCTTTAGATATAACTTTATATGATTTTTTTGCATCCGAGAGAAATCCTATTTTACTTAATGAATTAGTAAATATAGCCATAGATTTACCTGAAGAAAAAGTAAATACACTTATCCAAGTTGCAAAAGATATGAATAACTAGTTATCTAAAATTCATCAATATTTATAAAAGATACTTTATAACTTAGGTATCTTTTATATATTTCTAATGCTTTTGATTTCTTATCTTGCGTAATACTAGCATTTTCTCTGCTTAATTGATAGATATTTTGGTACTGTTGTAACATTCAAATCACCTCTTTGAAAGGTTATACTATAATTAACCTTTTACTTTTAAATATTTACAAATTGCTTCTTTTGCATTTGGACTTTTAAGTCTATCGTTAATTACTGCTGATAGATGATATTTTGACAATCCTAATTCTTCTGATAAATCATCTAGTTTTAAATCTTTATCTATCATGGCTTTTTTAACTTCCTTGCTCCATTTTGGTAAACATTTTTTATTCATTATTATCACCTTCTTTATTAGTGTGTTTATTTGTGGTAAAATTAAGTTTATATAACAATTTGTTGTCGTAAGTAATTGTTATCATAGTTATATTATAATCGGAATTTTTCCGACAGTCAAGGAATTTTTCCGTTTTTTATATTTTATAATTTGAAAGGGGTAGATTTTATGTCCAATCAAAATATTTTAGACTTTCTAACACTTGAAAATAAGCTATCTGACAAAGAAATAATTTCACTTCTAGGATGGAAAAATCGAGGTAAAGTTACTGATATACGCAGAGGTAAATCTAATTTTACCATTGATGATGTGCTTATTATTTCGGAAAAATTCCATACAAGCGTGGATTATATCCTAAAAGGCAAAGAACATTCAACAGATATTCTTAAAATATCCAATTCAACTGATAACGAACAGGAAATTTTATCTCTATTACATAAATTTGATGAGCGTAACCAAATCAAATTTATAAGTAAGGTTGAGGATTTAGCTGACAAAATGTTAGAAAAAGAAAATGATACAGAGTAATTACTATATGCCTGCTCTTTTATAACTTTTTAGACAGGCGTATTATTACTTACTATTTCGTACCTAATCACCTCTTTTAAGTGTTTTATTTTGATTTTCAAAGTGCGCTTATGATAAATAAGTATCCTTTTTTATTTTTCTTGTATTAAATCAGTATTCTCTCTACCTAACTGATAAATATTTTGGTACTGTTGTAACATTCATTTAACATTATTTATAATGTATAATTATTTTAAAGAAATTTAAATATTGTATGCTTTAATTATATTTTCATTTTAAGTTTCATATCGTAACATTTTTCCCGAAAAAAATTTCATCTGGAAAAGCATCTTCTAACGAAACATTTAATGCTTTTGAAATGTTTATTGCTACTGCTACACTTGGATTCCTTTTTCCAGATTCAATAAGGGAATACGAAGGTCTACTTATTTTGGCGTTTTCAGCTACTTTTTTTTGTGTTATCCCAAGTTTGTGTCTTAATTCATATAATTTATGCCTTTTTATATTATTCATGTTTTCACCTCGTTTCATTTTGTAACATCTTATATTTACATTATAATGTTACGATATGTAACTGTCAAGAGATTTTTTTAATTTTAGTTACATATCGTTACCAAAATTGAAATGTTACATTTTGTAGAGTATAATAAACTAAAAGGAGGTGCATTATGTTAGGAGAAAAAATCAAAAGCCTTAGAATAGAGAAAAAGATGACTCAAGAAGAATTTGCTGAAAATTTATGTATTTCCAGACCAGCTTTATCTTTATATGAATCAAATAAAAGAAAACCTGATTTTGAGGTTCTAAAAAAAATCGCTGAACATTTTAATGTTTCTATAGATTTTTTGCTTGATAATAACATAAAGGACAACAAATTAGCGAAAGTTAATCACTCTGATGAAGATAATCTAGTTTCTAAAAGAGATTTAAAAAAAGATTCAACATATCCAAATGAGATAGATGAAGAAGTAGAAGCATTAGTCGATATGATATACGAATTAGATAAAGAAGATAGAGAAACTGTTACAAAAATACTTGATGCTCTAATTAATAAACATAAATAAATAAAAAACATTGGCATAGTCAGTCAATGTTTTTTATTTAAATAACTGTCATTTTGACCACATAATATTATTAGGCTTTTTCATATATAACATGAACTTTATTGCTTTTATTATAACTAATAAAAATATGCATCCTCATTTTTCTTTTAATTTTATATAAAGAGATATTACTATTTTCATAAAACTTTCATAGTCATATTTATATTCTTTTTTTAATTTTTTTATAGTAGAAACCATTTTTTCTCTTTCATCTTGCATATTACCATCCCCCTTGTTTTATTATAAATAACTTAACTAAAGTTTTTTTATGAATATTCAGTTTTTTATATATGGTTTTGTTTTACCATATATTCTGCATGTATAAAACTATGAAAACTTGGTAATTATTGTATCTTCCTATTTTTGTGTATATCAATAATCTTTGAAATTTTAATCCTTCTTATTAAAGTTCTTAGTATACTAATCTTTCTTAATTAAATATTAACACATAAATCGACTAGAAAAATATCCGTACGAGGAATATTTCCGATAGTAGTTTACAATATTTACCATATTTTTTTTACCTATTACTATTGAAAATAATCATTATTACTACTACAATTTAATCTTGTATGAATATGTCATTATCATTAAAACAATATCGAAAGAAGAGACAGCTTACACAAGAAGAATTAAGCAAATTGACTGGAATTAGTCAAAGTTATATTTCAAGACTAGAAAAAGATGAATTTATTCATAGTATTTCTTCTACAAAAATAATTCTGTTATCTGATGCTTTAGAAATAGATACGCTTGAACTAGCAGAGTACTTTTTTGGCAAAGAGAGAAAACATTTGAATAATATGAAAAAAGGAATTGATAAATAATCAGTTCTTTTTTCATATTTAAAGATTTATTATTAATCAACCTTGTAATATAATTGTAGTTATAAAGCTATTAGAGAGTATTATATTAGAAATGTGGAAAAAAGTATATTGAGTTAAAATCTGAATATGAAAGTTTGAAAAAGAATTATTAAATGTATAAAAATACTAATATTAAATAGTTAAAGAGGTGACGCAAATGCCTGCTTATAAAGATGAAGAAAGAAAAACTTGGTTTGTTAGCTTCTATTTTACAGACTTCAACGGAGATAAGAAAAAGAAAACTAAGCGAGGTTTTAAAACTAAAAAAGAAGCTTTAGAGTTTGAAAGAGAATTTTTAAATCAAAAGCAAATGAGTACAGATATGACATTTAAAAGCCTTACAGAAGAATATTTGGTTGATATGGAAACGAGATTAAAAACCTCAACTATGAATGGCAAGAAACATATAATAGAATTGAAGCTTATTCCATTTTTTGGAAAACTAAAGATAAATGAAATTACTGGTATACATGTTCGTAAATGGCAGAATGAACTATTAAATAGTTCTTATAGCCCCACTTATCTTAAAACAATACATAGCCAGTTAGTGGCAATTTTAAACTATGCAGTAAAATACTATAATTTAGACAAAAACCATGCAAGTCTAGTGGGTGGTATAGGTAAAAAAGATGCAGAAGAAATGAACTTTTGGACTTTAGAAGAGTTTAAAGAATTTATTAAATTTGAAAATAAAGATGATGCAAACCTAGCTTTTAAAATTTTGTTTTGGAGTGGAATAAGATTAGGTGAACTATTAGCCCTTACTCCACAAGATATTTCTGAAACAGAATTAAATATTAATAAAAGTTATCTAAAATTAAAAGGAGAGGATATTATTTCATCTCCAAAAACTGCTAAGAGCAAACGCATTGTTACCATTCCGAATTTTTTATATAATGAAATTAAGGATTATATTTCTAAATTATATGATTTAGGAGAAAATGAAAGAATATTTAAATTTTCAAGAGCTTATTTAAATTTAGAGCTGAAAAGATGTGCTGAATTAGCTTCTGTGAAAAAAATTAGAGTACATGATTTACGACATTCTCATGCTTCTCTACTTGTAAATATGGATATCAATATATTAACTATAGCTGAACATCTAGGGCATGAAAAAGTTGAAACAACATGGAATATATATTCTCATTTATATCCTAATAAACAGTTGGAAATCTCACAAAAACTTGAAGTTTTAAACAAATAGTATCATAATAGTGTCACAGATAAATCATAAAACCTGTAATCATTGTAATTGCAACGATTATAGGTTTTAGTTAACAATCCCAGAAGAAGCATAAATTTTACCAGTATATTTAATTCCAGCGAGTTCAGCTAATTCTTCATCTATGATTCCAACAACTTTGTCTGTAGACATATAAAGCACATTCCTTTCTAAGATAATTTATTGCTAAAATTATTAAAATTAAATATCTATATTTAAAGTATAGTTTATTCGAAAAAGAAAAGATAGTATAATATAGTTTTTTCATATCTGACCTTACATAACCTCTTTTTATATGATTTATAAATGGTAACTAAGGCTCTATTTTCAAATTATTTTTGGAAAATTTTTAGTTTTTTAAGCTTATATTATATATATATCATTTTTTACTTGAAAATATATATATTCTGAATTATTATAATAGTAAGAATTGAAATGAAATTAGGCAAGGCTGTTGAAAGATTTTATGATTAGATATGGAGAAAATATAGTAGACTTTTGTTTGTACAGAATAATAATGCATGTTTTATTTTAAAGTGTTCTATGATAATATTATTTTTATATATCAAATAAATTACCAACAGGAGGAAATTATGAACGCTCAACAAGAAGTATATAAAAAATTGGATGAACTAAATATATCTTATGAAATTGTAAATCATCCTGCAGTCTATACAATTGATGAAATGGAACAATTAAAAACACTACAAATGGAGTTTGTTGTAAAAAATTTATTCCTTCGTGATTCTAAGGGTAAAGAGCACTTTTTAGTTGTCTTAGGTAAAGATAAAAAAGCAGATTTAAAGGATATACGCCAAAAAATTGATAGTAAACCTCTTAGTTTCGCTTCTGAAGAAAGACTTGAAAAATATCTAAAACTTACTAAGGGAGCTGTAACACCTTTTGGTATACTAAATGATACTGATGCTATTGTAAAAATTGTATTTGATAAAGATTTATTGAAAATGGATAAAATAGGTATACATCCAAATGACAATACTGCCACTGTATTTTTAAAGTTTGAAGATTTAAAAAGGATTATAGAAAAAAATGGAAATGAAATATACTATGTAGAAGTATAGTTTTATTATTTTACATATAATAAATGATAGATAAAGTGGGTACCTCAAAATAAAAATTTGAGTCATCCACTTTTTTATACAAAAAATAGAAAGGGGGGTTCATAAGAACCCCTAGTATAATTCACACTACTTCCATAGGATGAACTCTGTATTTTCAATGTTTAAATCGCCTTTTGGGACAATTGTGAATCATTTGAACTCAATCACGCAGGTATCTCTTTTATTTTCTATTAAGTCATATCATCCCTAAGCGCATCAATAATATTTTCTCTTTTTATTTTACTAATGGCATACAACATTGTAATGAACACTATAAAGAGAACGACAAACACGCTGATTCCGATACTGGTCCATGGAAGTACAAAATCTATATCATCTTTGACCATTCCTTTATGAATTAGCCAGGAAGAAATTACAGCTATAGGAAGTCCAAAGAGCAGCGACCTCATGCCATAAAAGGCACACTCAAAATTCATCATCTTCTGAAAATCACGTTCAGACATTCCCACAGAGCGAAGCATGGCAAGTTCACGACGGCGTAGCTTGATATTTGTGGAAATTGTGTTGAATACATTGGCTACTGCAATCAGCGAGATCATAATTATAAAAGTATATGCGAACACATTGGCAATAAAGATGTAATTACGGTTTTCGTCCATCATTCCATACATATTGTACAGGTTGTACTCAGCCGTAATCCCTTCCCTCTCGATGATTTTCTCCATTTCTGCAACTGACTGATTGGGATTCTTTGATTTAAAACTCAAGCTTTTAATTCCTTTAGAAATACTTGGAGTCTCAAATGAATCTTTGACCGAATAAGGTGCCAACACCCTGAAGCAGGCTTTCCTCATCTTTGAGTTTCTGACACCTGGTGGAGAATCAGGTGGCACGACTTTTACAAATGAAATGTTTACATTTTGCCTATCGACTGTGTTCGACTTGCTATCAGCTTCAGGAGTAAGTTTAAGATTTATGGAAGAATTTGTGAAGATATCAATAGTATGGTCATCCTCCACCATCATGGAAACGGCAATCATTTTTGCATTTTGCCCAGTGTACTCTTCTGTTGGCAACCCCAGACTTTTGATAATATTCAGATACGTACTGTCATCAAGAAACTGCATATCTACTGGCATATCAACCGTTTCAGATGGCGAATGTGAACCCTCATAGTTCAAGTAATCATCTGTAAGTTCACTTACTTTAACAACACATGAATAGGTCATAAGTTCTTGATACAAGCCTTCATACACACCATTGGTAGTCTTCAGCTTATCGTATAGCTGTAGCATTTTACTGTCATTCATGTCCTGTGTGGAAAAAATGATGTCCTGGTCAGTAACCTCTGATGCCTGATTTGAAACTTGTTTCAAATCAGCTACCAAAGCACTGGTCGATATGAACAGCACTATACTTAAAACAAGCGATAGCACAATACTACGATAGCGTTTCTTGTTTCTTTTAAAATTCTTCAGCGCCAGAGTTCCCTCCAGACCGTAAATACGCTGTTCAAGCTTTGATATCCTTACTGCTTTGGATTCAATTTTCACCTCGTTCGTCTGGCGAATACACTCCATCACTGGTTTGCTGGCAGCCTTTCTAGCTGGAATATAAGCCGATATCAAGATGGTAACCATGCTGACCACTGCCGCAACAACGATTGCTGGGATGGACAACGTCAAGGTCAAAGGTACATTGGTGTAGAGAACATTTGCGAAATTTTTGGAGATAACAGAAATAACAAGTCCAATACTAACTATACCAACCGCAACACCAATTGGTATGCCAACAGCACCAATGCAAAGACCTTCAAATAAAACTGAATTACGTAGCTGCTTTGCTGTAGCTCCAACAGATGAAAGGATTCCAAACTGCTGTGTGCGTTCGTTCAACGACATGTTAAACGAATTATATATCAGAAAAATCGAGCCGAGCATGATTATGGCGACCACAATACCACCAACTGAGTACAAAAGCATATTGAACAAGTTATTGTCGGAAATACCCATGAAACGCAACACATTATCATTTAAAACGTAAGCATGGTCTCCAGTACTGTTTGTATATGAATGAACCTGACGTGGATTTTTCAACGTGACAAACAGGCTAAGGCTGTCAGCCTTGATTTGTGCATCCGCTTTGGTTATCAATGTGTATCCTGGTGCGGAAGATTCCTCAAAGACAGGCCTTTGGCAGGTACCAACAACTGTGTAGCTTCTCTCGCCTTGTGGAACAAGAGTTTCATCTCCAGCAGTATATTGGTCACTCTGACTAAGCTTCTCATATCCATTCATACGGTTTCCCACAGGCAAAGAAATAGTGTCGCCCACTGCGAATTTGACACCGCCATCTGTTGCAACTTTACCCGAAACAAGAATCTCTCCACTGTTTTCAGGTAATCTGCCAGAAATCAAAGTTATAGGCAAAGTATCAAAGGCTTTTTCGCTGAATCCAGCTATAAAAAGATACGGTTTGTTTGGGTTTTTGTTGCCATCAAGCTTTGCATAGCCAATATTTTCAAATGTTGCGGTATTTGCAACTTTATCATTTCCTATCTGTTTCTGTACGAAAGAGGAATTAACATCCAAAAACTCAACGTGCCAACCACCATATTTCTCAATCGAACCATTTACCATATAGTTTTGCAGGGAAATGGCAAGTGTAGCGACTGCTGTAATCATAGCAGCAGACAGAACAACTCCGATAACTGTTACAATCGTTCGTGTGCGTCTCTTTTTCATGTTTTGCAGTGCAACTTTGTTGAAAATGTTCATGGATATACCTACCTCCTTTCATCTCGCGTCACTTTGCCATCTGATATGCAGATAATGCGGTCTGCTTGCAGGGCTATATTTTCGTCATGCGTTACAATGATAAGGGTTTGACGATATTTTTTATTGCTTAATTTCAATAGATTGATAATTTCATGTCCATTTCGGCTGTCTAAACTACCTGTGGGTTCATCAGCAAGCATTACCGCTGGGGCATTCATTAAAGCACGTCCTATGGAAACACGCTGTTGCTGACCGCCAGAAAGCTGATTTGGTAAATGCGTTTTGCGGTCTTTTAGCCCAAGTAGGTCCATCAAGTCATTTAAGCGTTCCTCATTGACCTTTCGCTTGTCCATCAGTATAGGTAAAGTGATGTTTTCCACAACATTCAGAGTTGGAATAAGGTTATGAAATTGGTAAATCAGTCCGACTTGTCGCCTACGGAAAATGGCCAGCTTTTCATTGCTTTGGGCATATACATCCTGACCGTCCAAATACACCTTTCCGCTTGTTGGTACGTCCACTCCACCGATGATATGAAGTAATGTGGATTTTCCTGAGCCAGATGAACCAATGATTGCAGTAAACTCCCCCTTTTCTATTGTAAGCGAAACATTGTCAAGTGCGGTAACTTTGTTCTCGCCCTTGCCGTAGACCTTGCATAGATTTTCAATTTTTAAGAACTCCATTATGTAAGTCTCCTTTCTTATGGTTTAACCATATAATATAACTTTCAACTTACATCTGTGTGACTTTCAGGTGAGAGATTAGTCACTTTGGGAAACGAATTACAAATATCGCGCCACCTTTTTGGTGATTTTTTGCAGTAATCGTCCCTCCCTGTCGTGTTATAATTATTTTACAGAGTGCCAATCCAATCCCATATCCTGTGGCTTCTGCGTTTTTACCACGATAAAATCTATCAAACAAATAAGGTAAATCTTCTTTTTCAAATCCTGTGCCACTGTCATGGATAGTAATCTCAGTAAATAGCGGATTATCCTCACAAACAATCTCAATCTTCCCATTATCGCCTGCACTTTCCATACAATTTTTGAGGATATTCTGAATTGCTTCTGAAAGCCAACCCGAATCACCCTGAATAATCATTCCTTTAGGCACATCTATTTGTAAAGCAATGTTATGCAGTTCAATTGGAATTAGAAATGGTCGAAGTGAGTTGTATATCAAGTTGTTCACATCTATCTGCTCGCTTTGGAAAACTACAATACCTGCGTCTAAGCGAGATAACTTCAATAGGGAAGTAATCAACCAATCCATCTTTACAAATAATTCCTCTGTTTCCCTCACCAATGCCTTTCGTTGATTTTCATCAGAGCTATTTGATAGCAATGACAGAATAATATTCGCGGATGTAAGAGGTGTGCGGAGTTGGTGGGCTATGTCAGCCAACGAATCAGCAAGATGTTCTTTTTCTTTTTTCAGCGCATCGTTTTGTTCCCGAATACATAGTGTCATTTTTGTTATCTCGCTGTGCAGAATGGAAAGTTCGCCCTCGTCCGATTCACCAATATACAGATGGTCAGCATTATGAAGCACAAGATCAATTTGATTAGAAATCTGTGCAATATTTTTATATCGAGCTTTGGTAAAAGAGAAAAACGCTAAACCAAAGGCAGTAACAGAAATAATAGAAAGGATTCCCGCCACCATATTTATTGTAAATCCAAGCGTTACAGTGGTGACAGCCATTAAAGAGAACAAAATAGCAAACTGCTTAAACTCTCTATTTCGAAGCATAATCGTCCCCCAATCTATACCCTGTCCCACGAACAGTCAGAATTATTTGTGGGCTTGCTGGGTCGCTCTCTATCTTCTCCCTCAAGCGCTTTATGTACACAGTTAATGTATTATCATTGACAAACTCACCCGCCGCGTCCCATAATTCATCAAGGAGCCTGCTCCTCGTGATAATACTTTTGGGGTTATTAATAAACACCAACAACAAGCGGTACTCTAAAGCTGAAAGAAAAACCTCATTGCTGTTTTTTTTCACAACGCCACTTGCCATATCGACATGAAGCCCACAGATTTCAAAAGCCGCTTCTGAACGTCCGTTTTTTCGTAGGGCAGTTCCAATTCGCGCAATCAATTCACGTGGACGAAAAGGTTTTGTTATATAGTCATCTGCGCCTATATTCAGCCCAGTAACAACACTCGCCTCATCGCCTGAAGCTGTCAGAAAGATAACAGGAACATCTTGCATTTCTTTGATTTCTGTGCAAACTGTAAAACCATTTCCGTCAGGTAAGGAAATATCAATTAATGCCAAGTCAAATTTATTACTGGAAAGCATGGCAATAGCTTCACCTCGTGTAGGAGCGTGAGTGACTTCAAATCCTTCTGAGTGCAGCAAAAGCATAAGATTTTTAGCGATTGCTTTATCGTCCTCAACCAAAAATATTCGTTTCATTTGTTTTCACCATCCTTTACTTTACTATTTCTATATCGTCCATCAGCTGAAACAAATCACATATTCTTCATTTTTTTGTTTACTTAACCCGCTCAGCAGAGTAATTTCATATCACTATTATGTATGCAATTTCCCAATTTTTCAAGGATTCTTTTGTTGTTATATAGCTCACGCGTAACACCTCCATTGATATATTATATTTCTTTTGATGGAAATACACAAGTTGAGGTCTGGGTAAAACTGCTTTAACAAGCATCTTTACATTTGAAAATAGTTCTCCATAATGAAATCAATTTTCGAAAGTTCTCATTTTACATTGTTATAGAAAGTAACCATATTCCTGTAAATACAGGTTTGATAAATGCCTTACCTATATTTACAGTGTCAAATGTACATGTTTATAGTGTAATAAAGAGGGTGAAAGCAACAAGTGCTTTCACCCTCTTTGAATATATAGCTTGTGTCACCCAATAGAATCCCATAATCACTTGCAACCAAAATTCCACTATTTTTTATTACTTTTTCCTTGCAGAAACAAGTAACATCATAGGTCTACGTAATTCATCTTTCATTTCAGGAATCGTATTTAATAATTTCTCTTCTGGTTGAGGTTCGATTATTTCTAATATCTCAAATCCAGTTTTAACTAAAGTATTTAGATAAGTAGTTAATGTTTTATGATATTTTATAACTTCTTCCCCTAAAAAATTTGATTTTCGAAGTCCCTCTATAAAATAGTTATCTACTGGCCAGTGTAAATTGTTTCCATCTTTATCACAGTACCATTCTTGAGCTCCATATGCAGTGAATATAGGATGTTCAACTGAAAATACAAAATCTCCTCCGCTTGAAAGACAATTGCTTATATTTTTACATATATCTTCAAATGATTGAATATAATGAAAAGCCAAAGAACTAATTACTACATCAAAGCAATCTTTTGGGAAGTCTATATCTTCAATAGGCATACATATGTACTTTATATTATCAAATTTGGTTTTATTTCTTGCTTCTTTTAGCATCTTTTCTGAAATATCAATTCCAATAGCAGACTCTGCACCATTTTCAACTGCATATTGACAGTGCCATCCAAAACCGCACCCTAAATCTAATACTCGTTTCCCCTCAAAATCAGGTAACATTTTTTTTAGAGTATGCCATTCTCCAGCACCTTCAAGACCTTTTTTAGAGCGTTCCATATCACTGTATTTACAAAAAAATTCATCATTATCATATTTATTTTGTTTCATTTAATTTCCTCCATTTTAACTGTACTTGTTTAACTATATTTGCCAAAATATAAAATGCAAATCTTCACTACTTTACACAATAACATTTTTTAAATTTATAAAATTAAATTATTATTTATATGAATTAATTTAATATCTATTATTAATAAATTTTGTGCCTATATAATTTATATAAAACATTACTGTTTTAATTTTATATCTTAATTTACAAATAATCAATACAATCTATTTAATATAATCGATTACTTGAAAAATTCAAATATAAAAATTATTTTTAAATTATTGTAGAAATAAATTCTATAGGTATATATTTTTGTAACAACTACAACAAATATTTAATATTATATATTATTCGGATGTCTTATGGGAGGTATTTATTATGTTTAAAAAAATAATCGCAATTGCAAGTTCTATTGTTATGAGCACAATATGCTTAACTGGATGTGATTTTAACTCTAATGATGAAAATGATAAGTCTGCTTCATCTAAAGACTTAGATAAAGTAACTATTGCAGAAGTTACTCATTCTGTTTTTTATGCCCCACAATATGCTGCTATTACAAAAGGATTCTTCGAGGATGAAGGAATAAAGGTTGACCTTATAAATACTCAAGGTGCGGATAAAACTATGGCAGCTTTAATTTCAGGTGAAGCAAATGTAGGCTTAATGGGTCCTGAAGCTTCCATATATGTATATAATCAAAACAAAAACGATTATGCTGTAAACTTTGCACAATTAACTAAAAGAGATGGTAGTTTTTTAGTTGCCAGAGAAAAGATGCCTAATTTCTCCTATGATGATTTAAAAGGAAAAGAAATATTAGGTGGTAGAAAAGGTGGCGTTCCACTAATGACTTTTGAATATGTTCTAAAAGACAAAGGACTTACTATTGGAGAAAATTTAAAAGCAGGCAATGTCAACGTAAGAACTGATGTACAATTTGGAGTAATGGCTGGGGCTTTTGCAGGTGGTGAAGGTGACTTTACAACAGCATTTGAACCTACAGCAACTGCCATGGAAAAAGAAGGCAGCGGATATATAGTAACATCTATAGGAAAAGATTCTGGAGAAATACCATTTACAGCTTACTCTACTACTAGATCTTACATGAAAAATAATAAAGATTTAATTCAAAGATTTACAAATGCTGTTTACAGAGGTCAATTATGGGTTCAAAAAGCTCCTAGTAAAGAAATCGCCGAAGCTATGCAACCTTTCTTTGAAGATATATCTCTAGAAGATTTAGTAACAGTTGTAGATAGATATAAGTCAATAGATGCATGGTCTCAAAACCCTGTATTAAAAGAGGAAGGTTTAAATAAACTAATGGATGTTATGAAAGAAGCTAAGGAATTAGACAAAGAAGCCCCTTACAAAGACATAGTAAATACTGAATTTGCAAATAATGCAATAAAAAATATAAAATAAATATGCATCAGTTTTAACTAAAAGCTTACAAAAATTATAAAAAGAGTCTTTTAAAAGACTCTTTTTATAATTGAGATTAAAGTTTATATTAAAAAATAGAAATTAAAGTATCGTAAAGATACCTATATATCTATCCTCTGTATTCTGCTCCAGCATTGATTTTTGTAATTTGAACAGCAACCATTTCCTCATTGCTTCCATTAGTAATTTCATGCCATTCTCCTGTTGGTACAAAAACAGTATCACCTTGTTTTACATCACACTCATGTTCTCCAAGTTTCATTTTCCCTTCTCCTTTTAAGAACACAAATATTTGTTCACCATTAGGATGTCTATGGGCATTAAGAACTTGATTAGGTTTAAAATAATAAACTTCTGAAGTTATATCATTACCAGCAAATACTGGTATTTTTGGTACTGCTGCATCATTATATTGAGCTAAGCTTCCATCTAATAGATTCTTTTTATTTTCATGCATACTATAAATACCTCTTTTCTATATTATAGATTTACTATTATTATTCCAATATAAAAAAATAGTATTCTCCTTATACATAATAGGAATAAAATTCTTTTACTTGTAACTATGACTCCTTAATATAAATTAAATTTTTTAATGTTTTTATTAAACTTACATCTTAACCTTTTAACACAGAAATTATTTCATTACATATATTTAATGATTATCTTGATTTTCTATTCTAATGTTTTTTTCATAGGTTGGTTTACTTTTGATTCTATTTTCAATATATGTTGAATTTGAAATAGAGTTATTCAAAAAGTTTGTAGAGATAAATTCTAATTTTAAATACATTATTGATGAAAATAAACATAAAAACAATACTACAACAGTGCTTCCTTTATATTTTTCACTAAACATATAATAAACACGTTTTTGAATATCTGATTTTTGATGTAAACCAGCTACAAATTTATTTGAATAATTTAATTTTTTTCTCATCATATTTATGATAATTAAAGCATACTCTTTTTTCTCTTCTATATTACAATTTTTTAAAACTCTTTCATCACAATAAAGTTCACAATCTAAATCTATAATCTTATCCATAATATACATAAAAGGATTAAACCAATAAACACATTTTAAAAATAACACTAAATATTTAATATAAAGGTCTTTATTCTTAAAATGTATAAGTTCATGTCTAAATATCCATTCAAGTTCTTTTAATGTATATTCACATGGTGGCAAAAGAACACATGAATCAAAAAATGCAGGTGTTTCAACTTCATAAGTGTATTTAAGTTTTATATCTTTACTTATTTTTAGTTCCTTTAATAAATTTTCATAAAGCTTGATTATATCTTTATCATCTATCTCATAAGATAAATCATTAATTAAATTTTTGAGTTTTATATATTTCAAAATATTGTAAATTAAATATACTATTGCACCAATAATCCAAATAAATATTAAAATACCACTTTTAGAAATAGAAATATTATTAAAGTTTTCTAAGTTTATCTTTTTAATACTATCTTGATATTTCAATGTATTAAATGTAAAAGTATAATATGTAAATGGTAGCAAGAGTTTAATAACTACAATAAACCAGATATAATAATTAAATCTTTTACTAAATCTTTTAAATACACTTATTCTAAATACTAATAAAAGAATTAGGAATAAATTACTTACTAAAACCGTTCTAAAAATATCACTTAGAATCAAACTCATAGACTCTTCTCTCCTATTATATCTATTCTTCAATATGTTTATTTAACAATTTTTAAAAATCAGTTCAATATTAGTATTTTGTATTTAATTTTATGTATAAAGTAATTATAATTGTCATTAGTAAAATTTACCAGTATTATTTTGTTACTTATACTTACCAATAAACTTATTTAATTCTCTCCTTACCAAATCAGGTTTATCACGAAGCTATTTAGGCTAATTAAAATTTATTATATTAAATATAATTTATACTTAAAACTATATTATTAAAAAAAGGCATAAAATATATTATTTTATGCCTTTTTTTAATAGTATAGTTTTTTCAATGCTTGTATAAACATAAATCGTTTATTTGTCAGTGAAATGTCAGTAATTTTTTTTGTTTTTTTTATTATTTTTTCATCTTTTTAGGATTCTCATAAACATTATATTTGTATTTATATTTTTAAAATTTATAGAAATCAAGCATATTAATTTACCACTCTAAATAGTTTTTACATTAAATTATTTAAACTTTATATTTTTTGTTTTAGCTATACCATATTTCTACCACAAAGAATTTATCGAATTTTATTTTCATTCAAATCCTTTTCAAATTAAAGACTCGTTGTATCGCATAAATTTCCATTAAAAATATTTGCGTTTCTATTTTTTATTTTAGCAAACTTTTCTTTTATTTTTTTAATTAAATTCATAAATTTCATTTTTATAAATTTCAGCCAAAATTTATCTCTCCGCATTTTGGATTTTAAATGCACTCTATAAAACCACGCTATGTTTTATACATATTTCATACAAACTTCCTTAAAATCTATTTAAATGTGTAATTTGATGTTTAAGCTACAAGCGAATCTAAAAAGTTAACTATATTTATATTATGTAAACTAAATTGATTTTTGAAAGCTTCATTTATATTTTTAAATAATTAAGATAAACTTGAAATTATTTTCATAGTGATTTATCTTAATATTATGAATATTTACCAATAGTACTTTAAAGAAAAAAGGGAAGCATTACAATCTATTTAGATTAGTGCTTCTCTTTTCACTTCTTTTCTTCTTTGTTGAGTTAATAATACTTTCGCAGTTATAGTTATGAATAGGCATACTATTATTCTCATAAATTAATCCATCCTAAAAGAAAAATAAATCTTCAAACTTTTTATCTAATGCAATGCATAAAATCAATGCAAGTTTAGTAGTAGGATTGAATTGTCCTGTTTCTATTGAACTAATAGTATTACGTGATACTCCAACCATTTTTGCTAATGCTGATTGAGATAATTTTGCTTCTGACCTTGCTTCTTTCAAACTATTTTTTAATATCAATTCTTCTTTTTCCATATCACTTCTACCTATAACGTATAAATGAATTTAAAAATACATAGTGCAAAAATAATTAAAGCCCCTATACTTATCAGCAAATATTTTTTCTCATTTATCTTTCTGTAAACAACAAAATAAGCAACTGATACATAGCCAGTTAATACAGCTAAAATATCATAGAATGGTGTTACTTTTTCAAGACCTCTCATGTCAGATACAACTACTTTGACTGCGAAAACAACACCACAAATAATCGCTAAAGCAATTGAACCAATTGCAGTAGCTTTTTGACTTACTGTGTTTTCAAATTCTTCGTTTTTTTCCAATTTTGCCTTGTTTAAAACAGCTTCTTTATTCATATCAATTCCCCTTTCTTAAAATACTTGTGTAATGTAATAGATAAAACTACTCAATGTTATAATAGAAGAGAGAAGGATAATAAAGCCACTCTTTTTATTTAATGCCTTAAAACTCCCATAATAGTTCCCAGTTAACCAGCCCCATAATATAGTTAATAATAAGGATAAATCAGTTGTTCTTAATTTTATAAGATTTAAGATAATGAGCGGTACTATTATACCTACAAATAATAAAGTTCCATATCGTTGACCTTTATTTAATACGAATAAATATCCCTCATCTGATTTTTCTTGTCTACTTCTTTCTAAAATTTCTTCTTTATTCATCTATATTCTCCTTTTATTGCCAAGTTTACTTGTCAATAACTTTTGCAAAGTTTTATTGTCAAATTAAAAGTATGCAAATCTTATATAGAAATGCACGCTTTTATGATTTACCTTACTATCTTCCAGTTATCGCCTTTCTTCAAGGTCAATTCATACTGTGAAATCTGCATTGGATTTTTACATAAAAAATACTAGATATAAATTTATGATTTATATCTAGTATTTTTATTTGTCACATATCACTTTCACCTATCAAAAACAATTGTTTTCCATATTGCAAAAAATTCTCTTGTATAATATGTTGGAACAAATGAAAGCTTTGACTTACTAGCGTAAAAAGAAATATTTTTATATTCATTTCTAGATGCTAGTATTTTACTCCTAAGAACATGAAAATCAGTTGTTACAATTTTTACTTTTATATTTTTTATTCTTTTTCTACTATGCTCTTCTATCTTTAGCTTTGAATATTTAAAGTTTTCATAAGTATTTGTAGATTTATATTCTTCTATTATTCTATTGCTATCTATACCATTTCTAACAAGATAATCTTTCATAGCTTTTGCCTCAGTTATATTTTCTCCATTACCCTTACCACCTGATACTACTACATAGCATTCACTATTAACTTTTAAATATTTTAAAGCAGTGTTTAATCTTCCCTTCAATGTAGTACTTGGTGTAGTCTTTTTTACAGAAGCTCCTAAAATCAAAAGATAATCACTTTTTGTCTCAAAACTATTTTTAGGATAAAAGATTATTAAGCTTTCAGTAATCATGAATACTATTAAGAAAACACTAATTAGTATTTTTAGCACTTTATAAAAAACCTTCTTTTCTTTAATTTTCTTTTTTAAGATTCGATAAACAATTAATAGTATTCCTATAACTAAGAAAAATCCACTAAATGAAATACCACCAAAAACTATTTTAAGATAAAAATAGTAAATTATAAATATTAAACCCAATATTAAATTAATCATATTTCTATAATCCTTTTTATTTGTTTTTGTTTTTATATAAAGAAATATCTATGCACTCTATAAGACAGTTATATTCTCCATCTATCCAATTAATCCAACTTGCAATTGATACATTTTCTCCAAATATATTTGTCTCTGTTTTAAATTTTGAATCTCTATTTTCTTTTAATCCATTAATCGGGCAGTTATTACAAGGAATATTAGATTTTAATAATGATTTATAACATTTATCTCCTATTTTTATTTCTAAGTCTAAATTTGAGACCTTATTATTAATAAAAATAAGGTCATAAGTATTCGGATTTACTATATATATATAATTATCAATAGAATCAAGAACTTCTTTTAGTGATAGATTAGAATCTTCATATTCAATTTCACCTTTTAGACTTTCTTCTTTCACACTACCATTACTTATATCGGTTTCAAGTTTATTTTCACATATACAATCATTATAAAGTGAATACTTATCTTTTCCTTTATTCTTTGCATAATAAAGTGCCATGTCTGCTTTTTTATAAAGTTCTTCAAATACAGCTCCATGTTCTGGTACGAATGAAATTCCAACTGTACCTGATATCTTATACGTTTTTTTATTTCCAGTATAAGAATTTCTAAATATATTACATATTTTTTCTGCTTTACTTTTAGCATTTTCAAAAGATTGAATATTCTTTAAGAATACTATAAATTCATCACCACCAATACGCCCCACTATATCATTATTTCTAAATATAGGCTTTAGTTGTTTAGAAACTTCATACAAAACTTTATCTCCAAAAACATGTCCTAAATTATCATTTATTGATTTAAAATTATCTATATCAATAATTAAAAAGGCATGAATTCCTGAATTTGATTCTTCTGAATTTAGAAAATCATTAATAAGATTTTCTGTAGTACCCTTATTATATAATCCTGTTAAAGTATCTCTTTCAGCTTTTAATTTTAATTTAATTTCTTCATTTTTCTGTTCGTCGATATCTTTAATATAAGCAAGTGCTTTTATATCATTCGTAATAGAGTCTTTTATTAAATGCATTGTACAAAGTACCCAAATCATTTTATCATCTTGATTCATTCTTCTATATTCCAACTTTATTTCACTTATATTATTTTTATAGGCTTCTAATAAATGTCTACATAAAAATGTATTTAAAAAGACTTCTTTATCATCTTTATAAATAACAGTCTCTGATATAGATTTTACCATTTCAGAGTAGTCATTGCTTGGTTTAATTCCAAATTGTCGATACCAATTTTCATTACCCCTTATAAAAATATCCTTTGATACATTTATTTCATAGGTTATTATTGCTTCTGATAATATAGCGGAATGATATTTGTATGCTTGATTATATCTTATTTCTGCTTCTTTTTGTTCACTTATATCTTCTTGTATCCCAATAGCTCTTATAGGTTTACCATCTTCATCAAAAATAGTAGTTAATGTAATTTTGTTCCATATGTAGCCTTGATCTGGAACTCTTATTTTAACAACACAACTTGCAGTTTTTTCTCCACTTATTATCTTCTCATACATTTTTATAAAATCTTCACTAAAGTCTTTATAAATAATTCCTGCTTCAACTAAGGAATAAGGAACATTTTCATTTATTTTATCAATATTATAATTTTCCATACTCTTATTAGTATTTACAAGAGATTTTGTATTTATATCATACTCAAATATAATATTTGATGTTTGATTTAATGCAATTCTAAATCTTTCTTCATTAATTCTAAGTTTTTGTTCTGCATTTTTTAAATCAGTTATATCAGTTAAAATCCAAATTCCTTTTTTGCTATCATCACTATCAGTAATAAGCCTTCCTTTTAAAGAAACCCATATCATCTTGCCATCACATTTCTTTATTCTATATTCACCTACAGCGATATTTCCAATAATCAACTGATGTCTTAAATTTTCAAGAATCTTTTTTCTATCATCATAAAAAACAAGATTACATGATTTATATTGGAGTTCATCTTCTAACTGTTTACGTGTATATCCAATCATTGATAGATAACCAGAGTTAGCATATTGTATAGTAAAATCTTCATCAAATTCTGTTATAAGTATTCCGCCTAATATATTTTCTGATACCATTTCAAGTTCTAAATTCTTTTGTTCCATTTCTTTTTCTAATTGTTTTGTTTTGGTAATATCTACTGTAACACAATAAAGATATTTTTTACCATCAGGTTCTACTATAAGTTCCCCCTTATCAGATATCCAGACTATATCACCACTTTTAGTTCTAACTCTGTATTCCAATTCAATAGTTTTATTTTTATAAAGTTGTTCAGAGATTTCTTTTTTTACTCTTTCAACATCATCTTTGTGTATTATTTTATAAAAACTATTATTAAATTGCATTTTTATTTCTTCTCTTGTGTAACCAAACAAATCAACAAATCCATCACTTAAAAATTCAAACTCAAATTTTTCATCAACAGTACATTTTTGAACTCCTCCAGGAATGCTATTTGTAATAGATGATATTTCCTTATTGGCTTTTAGAATATGCTTTTGTGATTTATTATTTTTATAGAAGATATATATTATTAGTGCAATAAATAATAAGAACACCTTACAAATTAAAGAAAATGCTAATTGATTTATTTTATCAATATTTTTTCTTACAGTATATTGTGGTATTACTGAGAGAACATACCAGTCATTTACACCTATTGGTGTGTATGTTGCATAACGTTCTTTACCTTTGTATTTATATGAAATAAATCCACTCTTTTTATGTTTTGTATCTTCATATACTTTTTTATAGCTATAACCAGCATCAAAAGAAGCTTCCTTGAATATATCGTATATATTACTACTTGCTCCAACTATAGCATTTGTATGTGAAGATTTCAAAACAAATTGTCCGCTAGATTCAAATATATCTATATATCCTTCACTGTTGAAACTTGTTATGTCAATGAATTCAGCTAATTTATCATTATAGTATGAACCATATAAAACACCAATCACTCTATTTTCTTTGTATACAGGTGTAGCTATAACAAAAGTATCTTTTCCATCAATAGGAGATTTTACTACTTCAGATATGTTACTGTCTCCACTAATAGCTTTCTTAAAATATTGGTAATTTGATATATCAACAACTTTCCCATCGCTAGTACGACTTATTCCATTAGGAGAAGCAATTGATATTCTTTGAAAATCAGATTCTTTTGATATTTTAGCTAATAACGGGATTATCTCAGGATTATCTATAGTATCAAAATATGAAACCATATTCGCTATACTCTTAACAAATGATAATGAACTGTCTAGCTTTATTTTTATAGCATTAGAACTTTGTAAAGATATTTCTTTTAAACTAACTTTATTGTTTTCTTCTTCTTGAACATTAGTTTTAAATGCAAAATCAGAAAAAGAAATTATTGTGAATAAAAATATTAATATAATACTCATTACGCTTTTCAACGATTTTGCTCTTATCACTTACTTACCACCTCCAAATTAAAATTTATTGACCTATATTTTATAGACTAATTTCTCAAACTCTTTAACTGGTAATGGTTTTGAAAAATAATAACCCTGAATAATGTCACAATTTGCTTCCCTTAACATTTCCACCTGACTTTTTGTTTCAATTCCTTCAGCAACGACTCTTATTCCCAATTGTTTAATAAGCGAAACTATACTTTTTATAACAATTTGACTTTTATCAATATTCTTATCATCAATAAAAAAGCCTCTATCTAATTTGATTACATTTAAAGGTATATTTTTAAGCATATTTACAGAAGAATATCCTGATCCAAAATCATCCATTGAAATTATAAATCCAATATCTTGAAGTCTTCTACTTACATCAAATAGAGTGTCCGTATCACCAAACATACTAGATTCAGTAATTTCAATTTCTATTAAACTATATGGTATTTTATATTTATCACATATATTAACTATTTTTGTGATAAAATCTTTTTTTAAAAAGTCAACTCTTGAAAAGTTCACAGATATAGGTAAAGGTAAAATACCTTTGTCAAATAAAGTTCTAATTTCTTTGCAAGCTTGTTCTAGTATGTACATATCAATTTTTGTAATAAAACCATTCTTTTCAAATATAGGAATAAAATCACTTGGATATATAAATTCTTTTTCTGTGTATTGCCATCTAACCAGTGCCTCACTTCCACAAAATTTATCTGATTTAATATTGTATTTTGGTTGTAAATACATTATAAATTGATTATTTTCAAGTGCATATTCCATTTCTTTCTCTATTTTATCTTCAAGTAATAACTTATCCCTTAACTCATCGTTAAAAAAAGCAAAATTTATATCTCTATTGTTTTTTATTGATAATTTCGCAAGTGAAGCTCTATCACTATATGCACTTATAGATAAGTTCTTATCCTTAATTTCATAGATTCCAAAAGACAAATTTACAAAGTCATTACTAATAATGATTTTTTTAATAGTATTTATTATATCTTCTTTTGTATTATATTTTAATAAGATATTAAAATTATCAGAACTAACACGAGCAAAAGTCTCATTATCATGAGTCATATTATTTAATGTATCTGCAATATCTTTTAAAATTGAGTTGCCTTTTTTATGGCCATATATATCATTAATTGCTTTGAATTTATCAATATCAAATGTCACCATTGCATGTTTATCATTTTGTGATGCTTTCCTTAGTAAATTTATAGCATCTGATTCAAATTTTCGCCAATTTGAATAACCAGTTACAAGATCTGTATATGCTATTTTTTCTATAGTCTTTTGACTCTTTGCTTTTGAATATAATATGTACAGTATAACACCTAAAAACAAAAATGAAAGTATAATCCATCCAATAATTGTAATCATCATTAAATTGTTTAGCTTTTTAGATACAACTATCTTTGGAACGATTGATATTATAAACCAGTCATTTATTCCTAAAGAAGTATATGCCATATAAATTTCTTTTCCTGATTCTTTAGCCTCTACTACTCCTTTATCTGATATTTTCATATTTTTAAAAGTAAATGCTTTTTTAAAATTAACTTGTGAAAGATTTGTAATATTTGAATTTGAATTTTTGTGATAAGATGGTATAATTATTTCACCATTACTATCACATATAAGTGAAAAACTTTCACCATTAAAAGTTGAAATAGACAAAAACTCAGATACAAACTCAACATCATAATCAGCTGCAATAACAGCAACAATTTTACCATTATTGTATAATGGGACTGCATATGTTTTCGTCAATTTTCCAGTATCTTTATCTATTAAAGGCTTTGATATATTAGCTGTACCTTTAATGGCCAACTTAAAATAATCCCTATCTGAAAAATCTGTTCCAAAAATACCTTTAGCATAGCCTTTGCCATTAGGTAAAATCATACCAATATTATTATAGTTACTATTTTTATTATATGATTCCAAGATTTTTAAAGTTTTTTCTAAATTAAAATTATCTTCTATTTCTAAAAACTTAGAAATACTTTCTAATTCATTTAAATTACTTTTCAACTTACTATTAATTGCAATCTTACTCTCTTCACTAATTTCTGATAAATAATTCTTTGTCTCATATTCTAATACATTATCCATATTACTTATATAAAAAAACGCAAATACACTAAAAAAGAATAGTACCATAAATGCTATTAATATACTTTTTAATATTTGCCTACTATATTTCAAGTAGCTACACCTCACCCTCTCCACTAGTTATATTTAGTTGATTCACTTTATTTTACTATTAAAAACTCTTTTTTACAATTGAGTTTTATAAATTGTTAATAAAGAACATATTAAATAAGTATTATTTATAGGATAATAAAATTAAGGGTATAAATACAGCAATAGCATATTTAATTACATTAGTAACAATAAGACTAATATGATTAAATATGTTATTGTTTATATTTATACCCACTTACATGTAATTTCAAATTTATATAATTTAAATAAGAGTCTATTTTTCTAAATACTCTCTTCTGACTGAAGATGTTTTAAAATATTCAACAAGTTTATTTTTATCATTATTAAAGATAGCCTCTTTTATTAAATTCACTTCCATCTCAAAATTTTCTATAGATTTTAATAAATTATCTCTATTTCCTAAAAAAAGTTCACTCCATAGTTCTTCATTCATATTTGCAATACGAGTTAAATCCCTATAGCTATCTCCAATAAATTTGCCTGTATCTCTACCTTCTTCATCACTATTTATAAGAGCAACTGCCATTACATGAGGTAATTGAGATGTAAAAGCTATCATTTCATCATGTTTTTGTGCAGTTAATTTTTTTACTCTTTTAAATCCTATCTCTAAAATTAAATTCTCAACAAACTCCAAGTTTTTTATATTATTTCTGCCAGTTGGAGTAATTATATAATTTGCTTCTTTAAATACCTCATCACTCGCAAAATCAATTCCCTTTTTTTCTCTACCTGCCATTGGATGACCAAATATAAAATCTATATCATCTGGAATAATTTTTAAGACATCATTTATAAGAACTTCTTTTATTCCTGTGGTATCAGTAATTATAGTTCCTCTTTTAAAATACTCTTTATTATTTTCTAAAAAAGTTACAATTAATCTAGGATATATAGATAATATAATCAAATCAGCTTGTTTGAAAAATTCCTTCCCTGTAGTACATCCTTTTTTGATGATTTCTAACTCTTCTGCTTTTTTCAGAGTTTCAGAATCTATATCTACTCCAAACACATCTTCATATCCAGCTTTTTTCAATGCCTTAGCAAAAGAACCTCCTATAACTCCTAATCCTACAACAACAATATTCATTATTCTTATTTCCCCCTAGATTATTTTTTCATTAAATTCAAATTTAAAATTTTTATTAATTGCATTTTTGATATTATATACAGCATCATTTAATGATTTATCATTTAAAATTTCTATATCCGCAGCATTTTTATAAAGATTTATTCTTTCATTATAAAGATTGTATAATTTCTCTTTTCCATCTTGTAATAAGGGTCTTGAATTAATATTTATATCTTCTAAAATTTTTTCTATAGGTCTATTAATAAAAAGTATTATTCCTGCTTCTTTGAGTATTTCTATATTAATATCTTTTTTTATTACACCACCACCAGTAGAGACTACTGTTTTATCACTAGTAGAAAGTTCTCTACATGCTTGAGTTTCATAATTTCTAAAAACATCTTCTCCTTCTAAAAATAATTCTGCTATACTTTTTTGAGATATTTTATTTATATAATCATCCATATCACAAAAACTACAATTATATTCCTGTGCTAAAAGTTTTCCAATTGTAGTTTTTCCACTACCTGGCATACCTATTAATATTACTTTTTCTTTGTTTATCATAATCAATCCCCCTATAAAAAGTTTAATTTTATTTCTTCATATATAATATTTAAAACACCATTATCTATTTTAGTATTCTGCCATATTTCTTGAGATTTTATTGCTTGCCCAACCAACATATATAATCCATTACACGTTTTTTTACCTAGATTCTGACCAATTTCTAGAAAAGAAGTTTTTTTAGGATTGTAAATCAAATCTACTAATATATCAAAATTTTGTATAATAGATTTTGAGACAGGTGATAATCCTATATTAGGGTACATTCCTACTGGAGTTGCATTTAATATTATATCTCCTTTTATATTCTTAAGTTCTTCATAATCTATTAATATAGCTGAATTATTTGATAGCTTTTTATTATCTTTTTTTCTACTTGAAACATAAACTTTATCTATTCCAGAATCAAGAAGGTATGTTATGGCTGCTTTAGATGCACCTCCAGTACCTAATATAACAGCTGTCTTTCCTTGAATATCAATATTAGCTATTTTGAACATAATGTCAAGTCCAAAATAATCTGTATTATAGCCATATAATTTATTCTCTTTAAGTAAAATGGTGTTAACTGCCCCTATACGCTTTGCTTCTGGAGATATAAAATCTAAAAACTCCATGACTCTTTCTTTATATGGGACAGTAACATTTACACCTTTGATTCTTAATAATTTTATAGCATCATCCAACATTGGTATATTTTCTTTTGAAATCTCAAAGTTCTTATAAGCACCTTCAATATTCAATACTTCAAATAACCTCTTATGAATTTGAGGTGAAACGCTATGAGATAGCTTTTCACCTATTAGACCAAAAAAATTCATCTTTACACCTCCAATCATTCTGTTTAAAGAAAAAATTACATTTATCTATTCAATTTTATTTCTATATACACCGATAAATTTGAAGTATGCTGTATTACGTTCTATCATGTCTAATAAGCTACATACTTTTGAATCATATATAGAACATTCAAAATCTATATAAAAGAAATATCTCCAAGAAGCATTTTTCATTGGTCTTGATTCTATTTTTGTCATATTTATATTGTTTTCAGCAAAGTATCCAAGTATTTTATAAAGCTTTCCAGCTTCATGCTCAACAGAAAATACAATACTCATCTTATTTGACTCTTCTTCAATGTGTATCTCATTACTAATTACCACAAATCTAGTATAATTATCTGTTATATCATTTATACAAGGACTTATTATTTCTAATCCATAAATCGTTGCGGCTTTTTTACTAGCAATTGCTGCCTTTGTTTTATCTTGAAGCCTTTTAACAAGTTCAGCACTAGTTGCTGTATTATTAAAAGGTATCAATTTCCATTGACTATTTTGTTTTAAAAATTCACTACTCTGACCTATTCCTTGTGGATGTGAATATATTTCTTTAATATCTTCAAGGTTTGTGCCCTTTATTCCAATTAAATTTTGATTTATTTTTATACACTCTTCCCCAACTATATAGAATCCATATTTTCCTAAAAGGTCGTAAGTTTCAGAAATTGCTCCTGTAGAGGAGTTTTCTATAGGTATTATTCCATAATTTATTTCTTTATTTTGAAGTGCTATAAAGACATCTTCAAATTCTTTAAATTGTTTTTTTGTGATTTGAGTATTAAAAAATTTTGTTAGTGCTTCTTCTGTGAATGAACCTGATATACCAGGAAATCCTACTAGGATATTTTTTTTATTAAGTTCACTTTTTAATGACTTATATTTATATAGATTTAACAAATCAAAATTTTCATTTGATGAATTTGAACTGTTTTCATTTTTTTCCTCTACATCATTATCTATTAATCTTTTTTGCAAATTTCTACTAACTTCCATTACTGAATTGAAAAATTGTACAGTCTCTTGTGAATATTTTTTATCTTCTAGATTATCTACTGCTTTACTCAATACTTTTTCTTCTCTATCTTTTTGAAGTATAGTAGTATTATTTTTCATTTTATATCTAGCAATTTCAAGAACTATATTCATCCTTTTTTCAAATAGTTGAACAAGTTCCTTATCTATATCATCAATTTTATTTCTATATCTCGTTAAATCCTCCATTATTATCGTCCTTTCATCAAATCAAAAATTCCAATAGCTGTTACTGCTTCTATTACAGGTACAGCTCTTTGAACTATACAAGGGTCGTGTCTACCTTTAATAGCTAAAACATCATCTTTTTTATCTTTTATATTAACAGTATTTTGTTGTTTACTAATTGATGGAGTTGGCTTAATTGCTACTTTAAAAACTATTGGCATTCCAGTTGTAATACCTCCAACAATCCCACCATTATTATTAGTTTTACTTTTTACTGTATCTTCATCATAGTACATTTCATCATTACTTTGAGAACCATACATGTCTGTAATATCAAATCCTAATCCAAATTCTACACCTTTTATAGATGGAACAGAAAATAGTAAATGTGATAGAGTAGATTCAACAGAATCAAAAAACGGATTTCCAACACCTACATTAACACCTACTACTGCACATTCAATTATACCACCAACTGAATCTCCCTGATTTTTTGCATCTAGAATAGTATTTTTTATAGCTTCTTCTTTTGATAAATCAAGCAAAGGTAATTCTAAATTTTGTAAATTTAATAATTCTTGTCTTGAGATGTCTATATAATTAAAACCCTTATCCTCTATATTCTTGATTTTTTTTATGTGGGCTCCTATCTCTATACCTTCTTGTGATAAAATTTGTTTACATATAGAACCACAAAATACTAATGGAGCAGTTATTCTTCCTGAGAAATGTCCTCCTCCTCTATAGTCATTAAACCCAGAATATTTTATATGACCTGTATAGTCTGCATGACCTGGTCTCATCAAGTTTTTAACTTCTCCATAATCTTTTGAGCGAGTATCACTATTTCTTATAATTGCACATAATGGAGTTCCTGTAGTTTTTCCATCAAAATATCCACTTAAAATTTCTGGTATATCACTTTCATTTCTTGAAGTTGATATAGAATTTTTTCCTGGTGCTCTTCTCTTCATTTCTTTATCAATTTTATCAAAGTCTAACTCAATGCCAGCTGGAAGACCATCTATATTTATACCTATAGCATTTCCATGAGATTCTCCAAAGATGGATATTTTTAAATTATTTCCCCATATTCCACTCATCAATTCTTCCTCCTAACATCTCAAAATCTTTAAAAAAATGTGGATAAGACTTTGATACACACTCAAAATCTTTCAATATGATTGGTTTATCACATCTACAGGAAGCAATTGCAAGTGTCATGGCAATCCTGTGGTCTTTGTGACTCCATACCTCTACGCCTCCATTTAATTTGCTTACTCCCTCAATTATCAAACTATCCTCTTTTTCTTCTATATTTGCCCCAAGCTTACTTAACTCAACATTTATTGCATGAAGTCTATCACACTCCTTAATTCTAAGTCTTCCAGCATTGATTATAGTCGTCTTCCCTATACTTAAAGCTGCTACCACAGATAAAACGGGTATTATATCTGGGCATTGAGATGCATCTATCAAAGTACTATTTAGACAATTTGTTATTCCTTTGATTTTGTTGTCTTCTCTTAAAATTTCCACACCCATCCTTGATAAAATCTCAATAACTTCACTATCTCCTTGAAGAGAATTTTCTTTAAGGTCAAGTATGTTAATATCTTCTCCAATAGCATCTGCTGATAAATAAAATGCACCTTGAGAATAATCTCCTTCAACTTTATAATCTATAGCTTTATAAGTTTGATTTCCTTTTATGATAAATTCTTTATAATTATTGTTTACAATTTCTACCCCAAAATCTTTCATAGTTGAAATAGTTAAATCTAAATACCCTTTAGATTCCAGTTCAGTGGTAATTATTATCTTTGAGTCACTATCTAATGTAGGTAATATAAATAATAATCCTGTTATAAATTGAGAACTTATATTTCCTTTTACTCTAAATTCGTCTGGTTTAAGTTTTCCTGATACGATTAAATCCAGTTTATTTTCTTTGTAGTTGTATTCTATGCCTTGTCTGTCAAATATCTCATAATAAGTATTAAGTGGTCTTTTTCCAAGATTACCTCTTCCTATAAATCTTTTTACTCCATCAAAGGCTAAAGATATAGGTACCAGAAACCTTAAAGTAGAACCTGATTCATTACAATCTATAGTCAATTTAGGTTGATTCAATTGATTCTCTTTATTTAAGATTGCTTCTTTAGAGTAGATTCCTGTAATTTCTAAAATGTCTTCTTTTTTTTCTATGGTTGCTCCTAATGATATCATTGCTCTTATAGTAGCTATGATATCATCAGAAAAATCTATATTAGAAATTCTACTTTTTCCATCACTTAAAGCAGCACAAATAACTGCTCTATGTGCCATACTTTTTGATGGAGGAATTTTCACATCTCCTGATAATTTGCTTGGATATATTTTTAAGCTTCCCATCATTTTACCTCCTGAAAAAATTTAGAAGTAGTATCATATATAATACTTTCTCCAATATCCTTTAAAAGTATTATTTTTAGTGTATCACCTAGATTTTTTTTATCAAGAGATATAGTATCTATTATAGATTTATTATCTCCTAATTCAACATCATAAGGTAAATCATAATTTATTAAAATTGATTTTATAAGCTCTGATGTACCTTGTTTTGTAATCCCTTTTTTTTCACTCTCTAATGTTATCTTATACATGCCTACACCAACAGCTTCTCCATGAGTATAACCTGTAAAGTTATAGTGTTTCTCAATAGCATGACCTAGTGTGTGTCCAAAATTTAAAAGCATCCTATCTCCTAAATCTCTCTCATCAGCTTCAACTACAGTTTTTTTGATAAGGCAACATTTGTGTATAATGTATTCTATATGTTGCATCACTTCTTCCCTATTTTTTAAGTTTTCAAGCTTATTAAAAAAAGTTTTATCTTTTATACATCCATACTTTATAACCTCTGCCATTCCATCTCTATAAAATTTTTCTGGAAGAGATGATAATACATCTGGGTCAATAAATACTGCTTTCGGCTGATAAAAACTCCCTACTAAGTTTTTTCCCCTTTCAAGGTCAACTCCAACTTTTCCACCTACAGAACTGTCCACTTGAGCTAATAGAGATGTTGGAATTTGAATAAAATTTACACCTCTTAAAAAAGTTGCTGCTGTAAATCCTCCTAAATCTCCAATTACCCCTCCTCCCAATGTGATAATCAAATCTTTTCTAGTTAACTTAAAGTCAAGTAAACTTTCATATATTTTAGGTAGAGTATTAAATGACTTTGTCTCTTCACCAGCTTCTAATATTATAGCTTTCGTTTCAAATCCAGATTCAATCAAATTATTTTTAACTTCATATAAATATAATTTTGCTACATTTTCATCTGTAACAATAAAAATCTTATTTCCAGAATATATTTTTTTAATTTCTTTACCTATATTTTTTAATATACTTTTTTTTATAAATATATTGTAACTATTCTCTTTTAGATTAACTAATAATTTTTCTTCCACGTTTAACCATCCTTCTATAGATTATATTTCTCTTCCAACTGCTGATGCGATAGTTTTTAGTTCATTTATTAATCCTTCATACTCATCTGGTTTAATTGATTGTTTACCATCACAAAGTGCATGAGCTGGGTCATTATGAACCTCTATTATTAAACCATCTGCTCCAACCGCAATTGCTGCTTTAGATAGAGAGTCAACCATCCATGATTTTCCTGCTGCATGACTTGGGTCAACTATAACTGGTAAATGGCTAAGTTTTTTTACAGCTAAGATTGCACTTAAATCCAAAGTATTTCTAGTGTATGTTTCAAAAGTTCTTATACCTCTTTCACAAAGAACCACACTTTCGTTTCCTCCAGCCATTATATATTCAGCTGACATTAGCCACTCTTCAATTGTAGCAGATAATCCTCTTTTTAAAAGTATTGTTTTATTTGTTTTTCCTAATTCTTTCAATAAATCGAAGTTTTGCATGTTTCTTGCTCCAACTTGAATTACATCTACATTTTCTTCAAATACATCTATATCTTGTGTTGACATTATTTCTGTAACTATAGGAAGACCTGTTTTTTCTTTTGCTTTTTTTAATAAATCTAATCCATCATATCTTAATCCTTGGAAAGCGTATGGAGATGTTCTTGGCTTGAATGCTCCTCCTCTTAAAAATCCTGCTCCTGATTTTTTTACATCTTCAGCTATAGAAACTATTTGTTCCTCTGTTTCAACAGAACAAGGACCAGCTATCATAGTAAGTTTTTTTGACCCAATTTCCATACCATCTACATTTATAATTGAAGGTTCTGGATGAAATTTTCTATTTGCTTTTTTAAAAGGTTCTACTACATGCATAACTTTTTCAACCACCTTATTTGCTTCTATTCTTTTGGCATCTATTTTACTAGTATCTCCAACTAACCCCAAAACAGTTAATTCTTTTCCATCTATAGGATTCACTTCTACACCTTCTTTACAAATAGCTTCTATTAATTTCTTAACTTCTCTCTTATCTGCTCCTACTTTTAATACCACTATCATCTTTACTACCCCCTAATGTTATATTTTTATACTTGAGTTTAAAATAAAAAAGAGAACTCATTAATGAGTTCTCTAAAATAATCTATTAAGCATCAAATCTTACATGACCATATAAAATAATCATTTTTATAAAATTGACCTATGCCCAAGGTTATTAAAATCAAGGCCTCACCAGAAAGGAATTACATGTATTTTTGTAAAAGAAATAGCCAGCGCTAAAATAAAAGCCCCAGAACATAAAATAAAAAAAGCTATAAAGTTTTGCCACTAGTTCTTTTAAAATCCCTTTCATAGTATTATCCTCCATTTTTATAATTTATTAATCTTCTTGTTTAATAATTATAGCAAAGAAAATATAATTGTCAATATTTTCTATAAATATTTTCAATTTAAAATATTTTTTTATTTTCTTAATACACTTTTTCTTTTAATATATTTTTCTAAAATCGTTTAAAAAGCATCTTATTTTTACAATAATTTTTTTATTTTAAATATTATAATTCCAACAAAAACTATGCCTAACATCAAAAGTAATGTTGCTGGATATCCATAAAGCCAGTTTAGTTCTGGCATATACCTAAAGTTCATTCCATATATTCCTGTTATAATTGTAAGTGGTGCAGAGATAGCCGTAAGTAGGGTCAATTTTGTAATTAAGTGATTCGTTTTTTCACCTACTCTAGAAGAATAAATATCTAGGAGTTTATCTGCTAACTCACGTGTTGATAGTGCAAAATTATATAATTTATCAATACCAAAATCTATCCCTTGAAAATTTTCAAGATTATATTTTTTTACATTCGAGTATTTTAAATATCGTATATTTTCTTTAACTATTCTATCTCCAATATATAAAAGTGGTCTGGTGTTTTTAACTATAGTTCTAGTCAATCCTCTTACATCACTTATTCTAGAAACATGATTTTTATGAATATTGTCCATCATCTCATCTTCTATTTCAAGAATTAATTCTTCAACTTTTTCTAAAGATTCAAAACCATTTTTTATAACTTCTCTAAAAATTAAATAATTTATCTTAAAAAGGTTTATGACAGGATTTTTTTCAAGTTGAGAGTTTTTTAAAATAAGATTCTTTACAAATTCAAATAGAAAATGCTCTTCATTTACAACAACTAATATAAAATTATCTGATAAATACATATTTACTTCTTCTATAACAGCTTCTCCATTTCTCAATTCAAAAGTATTTAGGCTCAAAAAATCATAATTATCAAATAAATCAAGCTTTGTTATTTCATCAAATTTAAGACAATCATTAAATGTTATTTCATCTATATCCAAAGTTTCCTTGAGTAATTTTAAATTTTTTGGAGCACTTAATATAAGATATGAATTTTCTGGTATATAAAATTTTGTTCTAAAATCTTTTGCAATCTCTCTTGTATTTAAATTCAATATATACATAAATCTACTCCTAAACCTCAATTTACATTTTTAAAATTATATATATTTATTACTGTAATTATTTTTCACTATTTCAGTAATTATTATTTAATATTTATTTATATTAAATTTATTAGAAAATAAATATTAAATCTTTTATTTTTTAACTTAGACTTTTCTTACAAATTATACCATACTTTTATTTTAAAATGTGTTTAATATTATCAATGTTAAAAAAGTACTAAAAAATGAAATGCATATACTTAAATTAATAATAGCATACACACTTCATTTTAACTTAATCTAAATTATACAATTTTAGAATCCATTTTGCCTATTCATCATTTAGTCTATATCCAACACCAACTTCTGTAATTATATACCTAGGGTCAGCAGGTTGCTTCTCTATTTTTCGTCTTAATGTTGCCATAAAAACCCTTAAAGACTTAGTTTCATTGCCTATAATACTACCCCATATTTCTTTTATTATAAAATTATGAGTAAGTACTTTTCCATGATGCTTTGCAAGTAATGAAAGAATATTATATTCAATTGGTGTCAAATGTACTTCATTATTGTCAACAATAACTTTTCTTTTATCAAAATCAATAAATAATTCACCTACTTCAAACGTAGACCTAATCTCTTCTTTTTGTTGTAATTCTACTTGTGAGTGTCTAAACGCTACTCTGACCCTAGCTAATAACTCTACTATAGAAAATGGTTTTGTTAAGTAATCATCTGCACCTGCATCAAACACTTCTACCTTTTCTCTGTCTTGTTCTCTCGCTGAAACTACAATTATTGGTATATTTGAAAACTGCCTAATAGCTTTTATTACCTCTATTCCATCCATATCTTCTAACCCTAAATCTAATAGAACGACATCTGGAGAATATGATACAGCAATTGATATTCCTTCTTTACCAGTTATAGCCTCTTTAACATCATAATCTTGAGTTGCAAGTGCAGTAGATATAAATTTTCTTATTGTTTTATCATCCTCTACTAACAATATAAGTTTTTTACTCATTTCTTCCTCCAAAACTAAATTTCAAAATTTCATACTATTCATTTTCTTTTGGCAAACTAAATTTAAAAGTTGAACCTTTATCTTTATTGTTTACTACTAAAATTTCACCTTTATGAGCTTGAATTATAGATTTACAAATTGATAATCCAAGTCCAACACCTTTTCTAGAATCCTTAGTACCTTCTTCTCCAGTAAAAAATCGATCAAATATATGCTCTTTCAATTCTTTTGATATTCCAGGACCATTGTCAGACACTTCAAACCAAACATAATCTTCTTTTTCATATACAATTATATTTATCTTACAATCCTCTTTTGAATATTTTAAAGCATTATCTATTAGATTAATTAAAACCTGTTCTATTAATTTGGCATCCATAGGAACAAATAATATTTGCTCTGGTATATTAATATCTATAATTGCATTTTCAATTCTTTTTTTAATATTTTGCAATGACTCTGATATAATTTCCTCAACAAGTTCAGAACGTTTTTTGACTTCTAACTTTCCTTCATCTATCTTAGTCATGCTAAGCAAATTTTCAACAAGTCTTATTAACCACTGAGTATCTTCATATACACCACTAAGTAATTCGTCTATTATATCCTGACCTATAGTATCCTTATTTTTTATAATTGTACTAACTGCTCCAGATATTCCTGCTAATGGTGTTCTGAGGTCATGTGAAACTGCTCTTAAAAGATTGCTTCTAAGCCTCTCTCTTTCTATCTCAAGATTAGTGTTTTCTTTTGCTTCTGATAGAATTTCTCTATCAAGAGCTATTGCCATTTGAGCAGTTATTGTTTCAATTAAACTTATATCTTCTGTATCTAATTTTGAATCAACACATGATATACCAATGACTCCCAAAGTTGAATTCATACCTATAATTGGTATATAATATCCTTTTGAACCAGGAAGTGTATCTGTATCACTACCTGCTACTGTTGAATTAGACAATACCCAACTTGCAACAGCCTTTTCATCTTCTATATCTAAATCATTTTTGTCCTTATTAGCAGTATTTTTTTTATAGAACTTTGATTTCTTATCCTTATCCACATTTAAATAACAAACTATATCTCTACTTAGACTAAGACATAAAAGTTCTATACCCTTATTTACTATATCATCTTTATTCGACAATCTTAAAAATCCCTTAATGATTTGATATATCATTTTTGTATTTTCTTCTCTTTTAGCAGCTGTATCTGCTTCATGTTGTATCTTAGATGTAAGAGTACTAGTTATTATACCAACTATTGAGAATACAACTAATGTTACTATATAATTTGAATCAGCTATTGACAGTGTATATAAAGGTGCTGTAAAAAAATAATTTAACAGTACTATGTTAAATACAGAACTTATTATACCTGTACTATACCCTTTAGTCCACATAGAAACCAAAACTACACCTAACATATATATTAGTAATATATTTTCTCTTATAAATCCCATACTTTGTACTATATATGCCAAAATGCTTATCACTGAAGTAATAATTATAAGTTTTATAAAATCAGTTTTACTAATTTTAAATTTTGATTTTATTGATGAGTTATCTTTTTTAGGTCTATATTTAACCTCTGAAGCAAATTTATAAGGGATTATATGTATATCTATATAATCAACTTCATCTATTAATTTGTCAACTATATCTTTTTTCAGTTTTTTACTCAATTTTTTAGTATTTGAATGATTTCTGCCTATTACAATTTTTGTTACATTTCTTATCTTGGCAATTCTAAGTATCTGTTCTATTACATTTTCACCATGTAAAACAATTATCTCAGCACCCAACTTCTTAGCTAGTTTTAAATTGTTTTGTAATTGTTTTTGCTCCTCAAAAGGCAATTTTGCTGTATTTGGAGTTTCAACATATAAAGCTATCCACTTAGCAAACGTACTATCTGCTATCCTAGATGCAGTTCTAATAACCTTGGCTGAAGATGGAGATGGGCTTATACATGCAAGAAGTGTATCTGATGTAGGTATTACTGTTACATCACCCTTTGATAATCTAGTCATTTGAACTTCTTTATTTACTCTTTCGGCTGTTTTTCTAAGTGCAATTTCCCTAAGTGCAACTAGATTGTCTTTTATAAAAAAATTATCTTTTGCTCTAATTGCCTGTTCCTTTTTATATATTTTACCTTCATTAAATCTTTCAAGAAGTACGTCAGGTTCAACATCTATAAGCTCTAATTGTGTACTTGTATCTAAAAATTTATCTGGTATAGTTTCTTTGACTGATACATTTGTAATTATCTCCACAATATCATTTAAACTTTCTAGATGTTGTACATTTACAGTAGTATATACATTTATACCTGCTAGTAATAATTCTTCTATATCCTGCCATCTTTTAGTATGCCTTAACCCAGTGACATTAGAGTGAGCAAACTCATCAACTAATATAACTTCTGGCTTTCTTGCTAATGCTGCATCTAAATCAAACTCTTTTAATTTTATAGATTTATATTCTATTTCTTTTACAGGAAGAGTCTCTAATCCGTCAAGTAATGCTAATGTTTCTGGTCTAGTATGTGGTTCAATATATCCAACAACTACATCAACCCCTACTTTTTTTAAATTTTGTGCAGATTCCAACATAGAATAAGTTTTACCTACACCTGCTGCATACCCAAAAAATATTTTTAACTGACCTCTATTTAGTTTTTTTTCTTCATTCTTTATTTTTTTTAATAGAATATCAGGATTTGGTCTGTCCATCAAACAACCTCCTTGTACATTTCATTACTATTATAATATCAATTCTAGTATAAAAATGTAGTTAAGATGTATTTTTAATGATTAAGATTATGTAAAGATACAAGTATGTAGTTTAATTGTAAAATAAAAATGCCTATTATTTAGGCATTTTTATTTTTTACACAGTCATTTTTATCGATTCTCTTGTTTTGATTTATATAGATATTTATTTATATTTTATTGAAAATACATTAACATTTTTAAATATACAAATATATCTTTAAATAAAACTATTACTACAATCTTTATTTCAACATGGTTACTTTAAATTCAGTATTTCCATGAACTCATCACCTGTAATTGTCTCTTTTTCTAATAAATATTCAGCAAGTTCATGTAGCTTATCAATATTATTCTCTAAAATCTCAATTGCTTTTTTATGACAAGTCTTTACTATTCTAAATACTTCTTCATCAATTTTAGCTGCAGTATCTGAAGAACAAGCAAGAGAAGAGTCTCCTCCTAGGTACTGATTACTTACTGTTTCAAGAGCAACCATATCAAATTCCTCACTCATACCAAGACGAGTAACCATAGCTCTTGCAATCTTAGTAGCTTGCTCTATATCATTTGATGCACCTGATGTGCAAGTATCAAAAATAACTTCTTCAGCAGCACGACCACCTGTAAAAGTAGTTATTTTATCAATGGCTTCCTCTTTGGACATAAGTACACTTTCATCTTCTGCAACTTGCATAGTATAACCCAATGCACCTGAAGTCCTAGGTATTATTGTAATTTTATGGACAGGTGCAGAATGTTTCTGCATTGCAGCAACAAGTGCATGACCTATTTCATGGTAAGCTATGATTTTCTTTTCTTTATCAGAAATCACAGCTCCTTTACGTTGATATCCTGCAATTACAGTCTCAACAGATTCCTCAAAATCTTGTTGCTCTACTACATCTCTGCCAGACTTAACTGCTAAAAGTGCTGCTTCATTTACAATATTTGCAAGTTCTGCTCCAGATGCACCTGATGTAGACCTAGCAATTGCATTATAATCTATATTTGAGTCTACATTTACATTTTTAGCATGTACCTTTAAGATAGCTTCTCGTCCTCCAAGGTCTGGAAGTTCAACTGGTATACGTCTATCAAATCGTCCTGGGCGAAGTAATGCTTTATCAAGACTATCAGGTCTATTCGTTGCAGCTAGTATTACTACACCTATTCCACCATCAAATCCATCCATTTCACTTAATAATTGATTTAAAGTTTGTTCACGTTCATCATTTCCGCCTATTCCACTTCCATTATCACGCTTTTTACCTATAGTATCAATTTCATCTATAAACACTATACATGGAGCTTTTTCTTTAGCTTGTTTAAATAAATCACGTATTCTAGATGCTCCCATACCTACAAACATCTCAACAAATTCAGAACCAGATATTGAGAAAAATGGTACATCTGCTTCACCTGCCACAGCTTTTGCAAGTAGTGTCTTTCCTGTTCCTGGAGGCCCTACTAAAAGTGCACCTTTTGGCATTTGTGCTCCTATTTTTTTGTATTTTTCTGGATTGTGTAAGAAATCTACTATCTCGCTTAGAGCTTCTTTTGCCTCATCTTGACCAGCTACATCATTAAATCTTTTTCCACTTTGAGCAGATACATACATTTTGGCATTACTCTTTCCAAATTGCATACTATTGCCACCCATTCGTTTTTGCATTGATTTCATCATTAAATTACCAAATAGCATAAGAATACCTATAGGTACTATCCATGTAAGTAAAATACTCAAAAGAGGTGAATTTTCTTTAGGAATAATCTTAGTAAATTCTACTTTTGCATCTTTTAATCTATCAACTAGTTCTGGGTCATCCATTCTACCAGTTATGTATATATTTTTATCCTTACTACTAGATGGGCTTATTGCAATTTTATTACTTTCTATTTCAACAGATTTAACCTTTCCTGAATCTAACATTGTAAGAAATTTTCCATAATCAATCTCAACCATTTTTTTATCCATTAGACTTGGAAATATTAAAGCATTTAAAAACATTACTACTATTATTATTATTGTATAATAATAGAGTATTGACCTCTTTTGTGGTTTGTGTTCATCCATAATTTTGTTCTCCTTTAAATTAATTTTATGTTATTTGCAATCAATATGAGTTAAAAGCTTATTTAATTTTTCTAAGCCCTCTATTATATCTTCCATATCTTGCAATTTTTCACTAGTCATATTTTCAAAATAGTCATCAAAAATACTACTTGAAATATTTTCTTGTATATCCAGCGATTTTTCTGTAACTTTAACTTTTACAATTCGTTGGTCTTCTTTATCTCTTATACGATTTAAAAATCCATTTTTTTCGAGTCTTTGACATATTACTGACACATTGCTATTTGTCATATTCAAATTTTTACCTAAATCACTTATTTTTTTCTCTCCATGTTCACATAGTTCTGATAAAATCAAAGCTTGTACTGCTGTAATCCCAAGTGGTTGATAGAACTGACTTAATGAAGTTGTAAATTTGATATTTATATCTCTAGTTAATTCTAGCAGTGCTTTTTTAAAACTTATCTCATCCATATAAATTCTCCCTGTAAAAATACTTTATTTTACTAATATTTTTAACTTTAAATTCAAAAATATTTTATAAATAATCCTTAACACTATAAATATTTAATGTATTAAATATTATAGTATTAAGGATTTATTGTCAATAACAATATTGTAACTTCAGTTATAAATAGTTTATCTTATCTTATTGAAATTTTTGAATAAGATATTTTTAATAAAAAATCGATGTATTTATTTTACACCGATTCCTCTCATTTTAATCTTATTCAAAAATAAAAATCTAAAGTTATTTACTATTACAATAAATTTAATCTTCTGTTAACATATTATATACAAAATCAAAACTTCCTTTATGTGCTCCCAAGGTCGTTTCCATAATACAAACAAATGCCTTTGCTTTTTGCAGTATTTCATCATTATCCCAATCAAACATGCCTTTATCAAATATACACTCAGAAGAAACAAGTAAAAACTCTATTGTCTCTTTTGGATATTTTGTATTGAATACACCTTCTCTTATACCTTGTTCTACTACCTCTGTTAATATAGGTGTAAAATTTAAAATAGTTTTGACTATTGTCTTTTGATGCATCTCAGCATTGTTGGGTTGTTGAAATTGGTTAATCACTTTTTCTTTACTTCCTCCAACTTTAGGTCTTTGAGATATTAATATCTGAAAGAACTTTTCAATAACTGGAATATCTGGATTTGAAGCAATTTCTTTCAACATCTTTATATCATTATCTATAATTCTAGTTATAATTTCATCCATTACCTCTTCTTTAGATTTAAAATAGTAATAAAATGTTCCTTTTGCAATTCCAATCTCATTTAAAATATCATTTACAGTAGTTTTTGTATAACCTTTAGTACAAAAAAGCATTTCAGCTGTATCAAGTATTTCATTTTTACGTTCTTCAGGGTCTTTTATAATTCTCATATACTTTCTCCTTTCAATAGACCAACAGTCGGTTTAGTTTTATTATATAAAACTACTTTTATAATGTCAATTTTATAAAATAAAAATAAGGTATAAAGAAGTATGATAATTACTTTTATACCTTATAGATTCTCATATTTTTTAGTTGCGTTTTATATTATTAGATAGTTTTTTATCCAATTTCTAAACAAAAGTTCTGAATGCTTTTTCCATTTAACAGTTGGTTCTTTTGAAGGATCATCATTTATATAATAATTTTTAGGTATTGAGATTTTATCACCTCTATCTACATCTCTTTTATATTCTTTATCTAAAGTGTATTTATCATACTCACTGTGACCCATTACAAATACATCTCTTGAATTTGTAATTATATAAGGACCAGCTTCTTTAGAATGGCTTACAATGCTCAATTCATCATTATTTTTCAAAGTTTCAATATTTACAGTAGTGTGTCTTGAATGTGGAGCAAAAAACTCTTTTTCAAATCCATCTACTATCTTACTATTTTTATCCACTTCATGCTTAAATACTCCAAAACATTTTTGACTTAATGGAAGTTTTTTTACATTGTAGTATTTGTAAAGACCTGCTTGAGCTGCCCAACATATATATAATGTCGATTTAGCCTTTCTTTTAGAATAATCCATAATATCTTTTAGTTCATCCCAATAATCAACTTCTTCAAACTCCATTTGTTCAACTGGAGCTCCTGTTATTATAAAACCATCAAAAGATTCTTTTTTTGCTTCATCAAATGTTTTATAAAAATTCTTAACATATTCATTACAACTTCTTTTACTCTCTCTTGTTGAGATTTTAATAAATTCTACAGATACATTAAAACCTGTCTTGTCTATTCTTCTAAGTAAATCTAGCTCTGTATCTATTTTTATTGGCATTAGATTTAATATAGCTATTTTAGTATCTATATTTTCTTTGTATTCTAAATCTTTATTAAAGTCTTCTTTACAAATTACATCTATTCCTTCATCTAATAATTTATTAATAACAGGTAGTCCCTTTGGTAGTATTAAAGCCATATCTTTTCACTTCTCTTTCTCTTATACTATTAGAAATTTAAAGCTTGATTTAAATCAGCTATTAAATCCTCTACATTTTCTATTCCAACAGATAATCTTATTAGGGAAGGTAATACTCCAGACGCAATTAATTGTTCTTCTGTTAATTGTCTGTGAGTAGTTGAAGCTGGATGTATAACACAAGTTCTTACATCTGATACATGAGTTACTAATGCTGCTATTTGTAGTTTTTCCACAAATTTTTTAGCATTTTCAAGTCCTCCTTTTACTCCAAATGATAAAACTCCACTACATCCTTTTGATAGATATTTCTTGGCATTTCCATAATACTTATTATTTTCAAGCCCTGGATAGTTAATCCAATCTACATTTTTATGTTTTTCTAAAAACTCAGCTATCTTAAGTGCATTTTCACTATGTCTCTCCATTCTAAGATGTAGTGTTTCAATATTTAAATTAGTAAGATATGCGTTAAATGGACTCAGGCAATTTCCATAGTCTCTAAGTAATTGAACTCTTGTTTTAGTAGCATATGCAGCATTGCCAAACTTCTCAGTATAACTTATTCCATGATATGTTGGGTCTGGCTCAACTAATTCTGGAAATTTCCCATTGTCCCAGTTAAAATTTCCACCATCTACTATAATTCCACCAACACTTGAAGCATGGCCATCTAAGTATTTTGTAGTAGAATGAGTGACTATGTTTGCTCCATATTTTAGCGGATTACAAAGTATTGGTGATGCTAATGAGTTATCAACTATAAATGGAACATTAATTCTTTTAGCTACATTTGCTATTTTTTCAAAATCTATAACTTCAAGAGTTGGATTTGCAAGTGTTTCTGCAAATACAACTTTAGTATTTTCATTTGCAAGTTCTACTATTTCATCTTCGCTTGCATCTAAATCAAATGATATTAAATCTATTCCAAATTTTTTAAGACTAGGCCCTAATAAATTAAATGTTCCTCCATATACTTTTGAAGAACAAAGTATACTATCTCCAGATTTACATATATTTAAAACTGCTAACATATTTGCAGATTGACCTGATGATACAGCAACAGATGATACTCCTCCCTCTAACAAACTTATCTTTTCTTCAAAAGCTTGAACTGTAGGATTACTTATTCTGGAATACATATGACCATCAGCTTTTAAATCAAATAAGTCAGCAAGTTGGTCTATACTACTATATTTAAAAGTTGTACTTTGATATAAAGGTAAAACTCTTGGTTCTCCATTTCCTGGCTTATAATTTCCTTGCACACATATTGTTTCTTTGTTATACATTTTTGTATCCCCCTTAGATTTTAATTAAGAAAATTAAACTATTTGTCAGATGAGATTTAAAATAAATAAAGCCTGAGTATATAACTCAGGCTCTGTATAAGCTTAATTATACTCATCTCTCAGCTTTCGCCGCAGGATTTAGCACCAATGTATATAAATATACTGGTTGCCGGGTTTCATAGGGCCAGTCCCTCCACCTCTCTGGATAAGATTTATTTAATTTTTCTATGTTTTATATCTTATATTTTTTTCCTAATTTTGTCAACTATTTTTCATATAATTTTCTTTTAAGAAATTTTCCAACCTCTACTTGCACTACAGACATTATAGCTAAAATCACTGTTACAAGCCACTGTGAGCTATTTAAAACAGTTAAATTAAATGCATCTCTAAAATTAGGGACAAATAATATAACTGCCATAAGCAAAGCAGAAGTTAAAAATGAGATTAAAAGAAATGGGTTTTTAGCACTATTTCTAGTAAACATAGAATCTGTATTTGAACGCTGGCTAAATGCACGCAACATTTGTGAAAATGCTAATACACAGAATGCCATTGTTTGACCTACAGTATGGTTTCCTATATTAAGACCAATTTTATATGCTAAAATGGTCATTATTGCTACAAATATCCCCTGAGTAATAACTCTTTGTACAAGGTTTTTTTCAAACAAACTTTCTGATTTAACAGGCTGATGCTTCATTATATTTCTACTTGGTGGGTCAACTCCAAGAGCAAGAGCTGGAAGAGTTGCTGTTGCAAGGTTTACCCATAGAATATGCACAGCAAGAAGTGGAGTATCCCAGTTTAACAATATTGCAACAAATAGTGTAAGTATCTCTGCTATATTTCCAACAAGCAAGAATTGTATAACCTTTTGTATATTTCTATATACACGTCTACCTTCTTTTATTGCATATGCAATTGTGGTAAAACTATCATCCATTAAAATCATATCTGAAGAATCTTTTGCCACATCTGTACCACTTATACCCATAGCTATACCAATATCAGCAGACTTTAATGCAGGGGAGTCATTTACCCCATCTCCAGTCATTGCTGGTACTTCTCCAATTCTTTTTAGAGACTGTATAATTCTAAGTTTATCAAATGGTGATACACGAGCAAATACTGTCACATTTTTAACAGCTTTATCAAGTTCATCATCACTTAAATTATCAAGTTCATCACCAGATATAACAGTATTTCCTTCATTCCAAATTCCAAGTTCATGAGCTATTGTTGTGGCAGTGACTTTATGGTCACCTGTTATCATTATGGTTCTTATGCCCGCTTCTTTACAAGTTTTTACTGCATCAGTTACCTCGGTTCTTGGTGGGTCAATCATACCAACTATACCAATAAATGTCAAATCATATTCTATGTTTTCACTATCTTCCTTTGGTATCGATAGAATTTCACGCTTAGCAAAACCAAGTACACGTAATGCATCTTTAGACATAGTAAGACATAATTCGTGTATGTTTTTTTTGTCCATCTCTGTAATGTTTCTTTCACCTTTTGATGTTAATATTTTGGTACATAAATGGAGAAGTTCATCCACTGCACCTTTAGTATATGCTGTGATTTTTCCATCTATATCATGAACAGTTGTCATACATTTTCTGTCAGAATCAAAAGGTTGCTCAAATACACGTGGATATTTCTCTTCAAGAGCTTCTTGATCTATTCCAAATTTATTAGCCATAAAAATCAATGAACCTTCTGTTGGATCACCTAATATTTCATCTTTTTTATCTGGATTTATACATGCATCGTTACAAAGTGCACCAGCATAAACAAGCTCTTTATATACTAGTGGATGTTTCTCAGACGCAGTATCTATTGATGTTACTTTTCCAGATTCAAAATCGCCATTTACAGCAATATGTGTAACAGTCATTTTATTTAAGGTTAATGTACCAGTTTTATCACAACATATTACTGTAGCTCCTCCTAATGTTTCAACTGCTGGCAACTTTCTAATCAAAGCGTTTCTTTTAGCCATACGTTGCACACCTAGAGCCATTACAATGGTTGCTGTTGCAGGTAATCCCTCTGGAATGATTGATATAGCAAGTGAAATTGCAATCATAAACATTGGTAAGAGAGGTCTCTGATAAAATGCACCTATTGCAAATATAATAACGCATACAATAATACCTATAACACTTAATGTTTTTCCAACAGTATTAAGTTTACGTTTTATAGGAGTATCAAAATCATTTTGTGAATCTAAAAGATGTGCTATATTACCTACTTCTGTGTCCATCCCAGTTGCAACTACAACACCTACACCTCTACCATATGTGACAATTGAAGACGTATAGGCCATATTACTACGGTCTCCTAATACACATTCTTCAGGTAAAATGCCATCTGAATCTTTTTCTGATGGGACAGACTCTCCTGTTAAAGAAGCTTCTTGAATTTTTAAACTAGATGTATCTATTAAACGAATGTCTGCTGGAATCATCGCTCCATCTTCTAAAAAAACAATATCTCCTATTACAAGATTACTTGCTTGAATAACATTTTCTTCACCATCACGTATAACACGTGCTGTAGGTGAATTCATATTTTTTAGTGCTTCCAATGATGATTCTGCTTTTTTTTCTTGAACAATACCAATAACTGCATTTACTGTTACAATTATTAGAATTACAAAAGCTTCTGTAAATTCTCCAAATGCTAAAGATAATACTGATGCACCTATTAGTATCAATACCATAGCATCTGTAACTTGGGTCCAAAGCATTTGTAAAACTGTTCTAGGTGGTCTTTTTCTCAGTTCATTTAAACCATACTCTTTAATCCTGTTTTCCGCCTCGGTATCGGTGAGCCCCTCCTCTGATGAGTCTAAACTCTCTAATACTTCATGTGTTGCCATCGAATGCTAAGGCATCTGTTTGTGATTTTCCATTTTGGAAGATCACTCCTTTCTTTTTTTGATTTAAGAATAATTATATTTTAAAATCCAATTCAATTCAATACTCAGTAATTATATTTTACCTAAATTTAACAATTCAATTTAAAGTCTATATAAAAATATCTACTCTTTTACAAACACATACTCCTTATTATTAGATAAATCTTCTTGATATTTATACCCTTCTAAGTTAAACTTTTTTAAGTCGTTAATATCTTCTATTTTATTTTTAACAATATATTTTACCATCATTCCTCTAGCTTTCTTTGCTTGTGTAGATTCGACTTTTAACATATTATTTTTATTTATTTTAAAATTACATGTTACATATGTATGATTGTCATCAATAAATTTTTCCACAGTTTTGCTGTATTCACTTGATGCAAGATTGACAATAGCTGTATTTTCTTTGTTTAATTCGTTATATATACTGTCTCCCCAATATTCATATAAATTTTTAAATTCTCTTATCTGTAACTTTGTCTGCATTTCTAATCTGTATTCATATATACTATCATAGGGTTTTACGACCCCATACAATCCACTTATGATTCTAATACAACTATTTGCAAATTCCTCATCTTGCTTTGTAAAATTCTCTGCTTCTATATTTTTATATTGTATTCCAGCATAAGTTAAGATTGCAGGAGTACCTAAACTGTCAAATTTAAAATTATCAAATCTACTCTTGTTTAATATAGCTAATTTTTCGTTGATTTTCATTTTACTTTTGAAATCCTCTACACTAAAGGTTTTTATATTCTTTGATATTTCTTTTGCTTTATCTATGAAACAGGGCAAGCTTAAATCTCTATCAAATTCTTGTACATTCTTCATATTTTTAGCTGGTGATAACATTATAATCATAAATTTCTACTACTCCTATTTTTCCAAATATTCAAGAATCTCTTGTGCATTTGTATCTGGTTTTGCTTTTTCAAAAACTTTTTCAATAATTCCACTTTCATCTACAATATAAGTTGCACGAACAACTCCTAAAGCAGTTTTCCCATACATTTTTTTCTCTTTCCACACATCAAAAGCCTTAATAGTAGTTAAATCTGGGTCAGAAAGTAAAATAAAAGGAAGCTCATGCTTTTCTGCAAATTTTTGATGTGATTTAATACTATCTTTACTTATCCCAATAACTGGTATATCATTATTTCTAAATCCTTCATATGCGTTCCTAAATGCACATGCCTGACGTGTGCATCCTGGTGTATTATCTTTAGGATAAAAATATATTACCACTTTTTTCCCCTTAAAATCAGACATACTGACTTTATTTCCATCTTTATCTTCTAATGTAAATTCTGGTGCTTTTGTACCTATACTTAACATAAATATCTCTCCTTTTGTTTTTAATCAATAATTTATACTATATTTATATTACTACCCTATATTTCTGTATATAAATAAAATATTTTACTTTTTATATAGAAATTTTCATGAATATGTAAATCTTATATACTGAAAATTTCAAGCTTTATTTGATTGGAACATTTAAACTGGAATTTATGTTAAGTAATTAAAATAAGCAGGATTTAATTTATGTATTAAATCCTGCCTATTTATTTTTATTCTTCTAATACTCTAATCTATATAAATTTAAATTCTTCTACATCAAACAGACCTAAATCAGTAAGTCTTATTTTTGGAATAACAGGAAGAGCCATAAATGAAAGTGTAATAAAAGGGTCTACATACTTTGGAACTCCCATTTTTCTTGCTATTTTTAACATATTATCAGTTGTTTCTTGCACTTCATCTGCTGGAAGAGTACTAATTAATCCAGCTACTTTAAGACTTAAGTGAGCAAGTACTTTTCCATTTGATACAATTACATAGCCACCCTGTATATCTCTCAAGTAATTTACTGCAACTATAATATCATCATCATTATCTCCTGCAACTATGATATTATGTGAATCATGAGCTACAGTAGTTGCTATTGCTCCATTTTTTATGCCAAACCCTTTTAATGGTGCAACTGATATGTTTCCAGTCATTCTGTGTCTCTCAACAACACAAAGCTTTGAATATTCTTCATTTGGATTGAAATATCCATTTTTGTTTGGTATAGATTCAAATAATTTATTTGTCAGAATTTGATATGGTACAATTTCCATTACATAATTTTTTTCATTTGACTTTAATTGTATTTTTTCTCTATCAACGTCTTTAAATTTGACTGTATTGAGTAAATCTTTATCCTTAATTTCATAATTATAATCAGAAAAAATTCCCTCATCTATCAATTTACCATCTTTATAAACACTACCTACCTCCATGTTTTCTAAATTGTTTAAAACAACAACATCCGCTTTATACCCAGCACCTATTGCTCCAATTCTATTTAGACCATATGCTCTTGCTGAATTGTAAGTTGCAATTTTAATAGCTTTAATTGGCTCCATACCCAAATCGATTGCACACTTTATATTCCATCTTATATGACCTTGTTTTTCTATATCATCCAAATGTTTATCATCTGTACAAAACATAAATTCTTCAATTGGTAAGTTGTGTTTCAATAATCCCTTTATTATGGCTTCTAAGTTTTTTGCTGCACTTCCTTCTCTTATAAAAATTTTTAAACCTGCTCTTAATTTTTCATACACTTCATTAAAAGTTATACATTCATGGTCATTTTTTATTCCTGCACATACATATGCTTGAAGTGACTTCCCACTTATATTTGGTGCATGTCCATCTGCAATTTTATCTTTAAAAGCCTCTAATTTATCTAAAATTTCCTCTTCCGCAGATATAACATCATTAAAACACATTACCTCTCCTAATCCTAAGATTCTAGGATTATTTATGTAAGCATCCATATCTTTTGCACTAAAAGTTCCTATTCCATTAGTTTCAAATCTTGTTGCAGGGACAGATGATGGTAGCATAATATATACATTTAAGGGTATTTCTTTTGTTGATTCTAGTAAAAAGTCTATTGCACTTGCTCCTTTTACATTGACTAGTTCATGAGGGTCAGCTATAACAGTTGTTGTACCTGACTTTAGTAATTTTTTTGATAATTCAATTGGCATTACCATTGTAGATTCAATATGCATATGTGCATCAATAAAACCAGGTGATAAGTATTTACCACTACAATCAATCTCTATTTTACCACTATATTCGCCGATTCCAACAATTGTATCATCTACTATTGCTACATCTCCTACTATTAATTCTTCTGTGAATACATTTATAATTGTTCCATTTTTAAGTACAATATCAGCTTTATCTCTTCCACTTGCAACATCACACTTTTTTTTCAAATTGCTCATTTTTACAACTCCTCTTAAATTTTTTATATCAATATACTTGTTGTATCATATATTATAGTTTGATTTATTAATATATATTATATATGAGTTTCAATAAAAAGTATTGATTGAAATTTATTCCATAGCTTATTAAATTAAACAAAAATAACATAAGAAACAATAATATTATTTCTCATGTTATTTATAAATATTTTAATTATATTAAATTTTATTTTTTATATTTTTAATACTTGTTACTATATCCATAGTATAGATTTATGTATTTTTATCATTTATATTAAAATCTACTTTCAATTAACCTAAAAAAGCATAAACTATAATTCCTACGATTATAGCTGGTATAGTAGTAATAATCATAGCCCATAAGGAAGATTTTTTATCCATTGCTAAAAGTGGAAAAAGTGCATCTCCATCTTGAGATATTGAATTAGCTATTACTGCACCAAGTGGTATAGTTCCTTTCAAGTAAAATGACATAAGTACAATTTGTATACCGCACCCTGGAATAAGTCCAAGACCTGCACCTATAAATACACTAATTACACCTGTTGATAAAACTAAATTAACTAAGTATTCATCTCCACCTAAAACCAATATTATCAAATCGTAAATAAGATATGCAATAAAAATCCATGTAATAACAAATGAAATTTCACCTACAGAATGTATAAGCATTTCTCTTAGGGAAATTTTCTTATTTTCTTCCTCTTTTTGATTAGAATTTTTAAATACCTTTTTAAAACACCACATATAAACTATTGAGAATAGTATTCCTATAACTGCTATTGCTTCTTCTAGTGAATGTAATTTTTCAATAATAGGAAGATTTATTCCAGAATGAGCAAGAGACATAAATATAAAACCTATTAATACAATTCCTATATAAATTTTGTACCCTTTACCATGTGTTATTATAAATGCAAGTCTATTTGTATTTCCATGAGATTTAGCTAAATTATCCAAAATTATATCATCATGATTATGCGATTCTTCATTATCTTTATGGTAATTTTTATCTGTATTATGTTTTTCTGATTTTCCATATTTATTTAATTTCAATTTTTCTTCTAACTTAAAATAATCTACTAGTTGTCCTGTTATTACTCCTGTAATTGTACTAACTATAGTCACAAAAAAATACATTTTAATATTTGATGAAATAAGTATAAATGCAGCATCTCCCATACTTGCTATTAAGCTTGCAATGATTGCTCCAAAGCTTAGTTTTCCACTTATATATAATGGCATTATTGCCAAACTCCCACCACAACCTGGTATAGCTCCTATCAAAGCTCCTATTAAAGGTTGATATTTTCTATTTTTTGATATAATATTAGTAAAATTACCACTAGTTTTATAGTTTATATATCCAAATAGCAAAATAAAAAATCCAATCATAGAACCCACATGTAAAAATGCTTCTTCAGAAGCAGATATTAACATTTCCATTAATTTACCTCCTATATTAATTTCGCAATAATTATATTATATTTCATTTATTATTGATAATCAATATCATTATATCTTTTAAATTTCTAATATTAAAAAGTGCATATCTTATATTGTTAATTTCTTGCATATTAAGATACACACTTTCTGATATTAGGTTATCTAGTTGCCATATGTAATTTTACATTATAATATAAAATTACATATAGATATTACAACAAATTTTATATATTATACCGATATTACACATTTTTTCATCGTTTACTATATTTATAAATTTTCAATAAATGTTATTACTTCCTCTATTATCCAATCTGGTGTAGATGCTCCTGCTGTCACTCCTAAAGTTTTATACTTCTTAAGCATATTTACATCCAATTCGTCTTTAGTTTCCATTGCAAAAGTTGGAACTAAATCTTCACAAACTTTTACTAACTTTTGAGTATTAGAGCTGTGTTTTCCACCTATAACTATCATACAATCAACTTCTCCTGCTAATGCTTTAGCTGCTTCTTGTCTAGTTTTTGTGGCTGAACAGATTGTATCATTAAATACTATATTTTCTAGTTTATCAGCTAATTTATTAACTATATTTGAATATAAATCTGGATTTATTGTTGTCTGTGCAACAACACAATATTGTTTTGAATTATCAAATTCCATATTCTCCATTTGCTCTACAGCTTTTATTATTATTGCTGAGTTTTCGCACCATCCATTTATACCTATCACTTCTGGATGTTTCATATCTCCAATAACTATTATTTCATAACCCTTATTATGATACTCACTCACTACTGTATGTATTTTCTTTACAAATGGACATGTAGTATCTACAATTTTAAGTTTTTTATTTTTAGCTTCTTTGTATACTTTCTCAGGAACTCCATGAGATCTTATTATCATATTTTCATAATCTGGTATTATATCGATTTCATCTACAGTTTTAAGACCTTTTTGTTCATATCTTGCTACTGCTTGCTTGTTATGAATAAGAGGTCCTAAAGCATATATTCCAGAATCATTTTTCTCTACTTCATCCCATGCCATTTTCATTGCTCTCTTTACTCCAAAGCAAAATCCTGCATTTTTTGCTATTTTAACATTCACAAAATCCCCCCCTTATTTTGAATATTTAAAATAATTCTGTTTTATTATTTCTAAAACTTCTTGCGACATTCTTTCATGGTCATCATTACTTAACTTTTCTTTAAAATGTTCTTCAAATGATATTGGCTCTCCAAAGTACACAATTACTTTACTAAAAGGTTTATACTTAGATATTATCGATACTGGTACAACCTTAGATTTACTCTTTATTGTAAATAGAGAAAGACCTGCCTTAGCTTTGCCAAAGTTGTCTCCTTTAATTCTTGTTCCTTCTGGAAATATTCCTAATATATAACCATCTCTAATTGACCTTAAAATAGTTTTTATAGTGGATACATCTGGCTTTTCTCTATTTATAGGCATAACATGCAATTTTTTTAATATAAAACCTAGTGGCTTCACTTTAAATAATTCTTGTTTTGCAATAGCTGCTATCTCTCTATTCTTTATAGCTGCAGCTAAAAATACAGGGTCAAGATTTGATTTATGATTTGAAGCCACCACTATATTTCCTCTGTCTGGTATATTTTCGGCACCTATAACTTCATATTTAAAAAACACTTTAGAAAAACATCTAAAAATATTTATTGCAAATCTATAAAAATTCACGTTTATCTCCCTTCAATACTACATTATATTTTCATTTTAGATACATTAAGCTCAAAAACTTATCTTAGATACAACTTCTTGTACAACCTGATCTATAGTCTTTCCTGTTGTATCTATTTCTAGTGCATCCTCAGCTTTTACTAGTGGTGCAAATTCTCTATTTGAATCAATTTCATCTCTCTTTACTATATCCTCAATTACTTTTTTTAAAGTAGTATTATATCCTTTATTGCAAAGTTCTTTATAACGTCTACTTCCTCTTTCTTCTGGTGTAGCTACTAAAAAGAATTTATAATCTGCATTTGGAAAAACATATGAACCTATATCTCTACCATCTAATATTACTGAACTTTTTGTTCCAATTTTTCGTTGAACTTCAACCATCAACTTTCTTACTTCTTTTATCTTAGCTACATTGGAAACATTATTGCTTACTTCTATTGTTCTTATTTCATTATTTATAATTTTTTGGTCTAAGTATATGTTATTATTTTCAAAATCTATATCTGAATTTTTAGCTATTTTAATAACCTCTTTTTCATTATTAACATCAATATTATTTTTTAAACACTTATAAGTAACAGCTCTATACATAGCACCTGTATCTATATAATTTATATTTAGTTTTTCTGATACTATCTTAGCTATTGTACTTTTACCAGCCCCTGCTGGTCCATCCACAGCTATAATCAAATTACTCATATCTACACCTCTATTTTATTTATATTTAATAATCGACTTATCAAAAACTTATACACTAATCCCTGCAAGATATCCAGTTGAAAATGCTATTTGTAAATTATATCCACCAGTTTCTGCATCTACATCTATCACCTCACCTGTAAAAAATAAATCCTTTATTAACTTAGACTCCATTGTAGAAGAATTAATTTCTTTAACTGAAATACCACCAGAAGTAACCATTCCAGTGTTTATCCCTGTAGTTCCATTACAAGTTAGTTTCATATTTTTTATATACTCAATAATTTTAATCTCATCAGCCTTAGATAAATCATTTGCTTTTTTATCACTTAAAGATAATATAGAAAGAATTTCTTTTAAGAAGTTTTGAGGTAATATCTGTTTAAGATTATTTAAGATATTTTTATTTGGAAATTCTCTAATTATATTAGAAATTTCATTGACATCTAAGTTTGGTAAAAAATCTATATTTAATTCTATCTTATCTTTTTCAATAATCTTGTTGATATAAGAAGAGATTATAAGTACACAAGGACCTGTTATCCCAAAATGTGCAAATAACATGTCTCCTGATTTTGATATTTTCTTTTTCTTAATCTTACAAGATATTTCTACATTTCTCATAGATATTCCTTGCAAAGCTTTAATCCATTTTTCTTCTATTGTAAGTGGCGCTAAAGCAGGATATAGTTTATTTAATGTATGTCCATGATTTTGAAGAACCTTATACATTGAACCATCTGAACCTGTTTTTGAATAACTAACTCCTCCAGTTGATATAATGACTTTATCTCCTAATATCTTATCTCCATTATCTAAAATGACACCTTTTATTGAATAATTTGCTTTATTATTGTTATGGTCACCTTGTTCAGTAATTTCTTCAGTTATAATATCCACAACTTTTTTATTATACATTATCTTTACATTATGATTAATTAAGTCCTTATTTAATAATTCTATTACTTCTATAGACTTATCATTCTTAGTATAGACCTTGTGGTCATTTTCTTCTTCAATCTTATATTCTAAATTTTTACTTTCAAAGTACGATATAAGATTTTTATTTGTAAATGTATAAAAGCTACTGTATAGAAATTTTTTATTGTTCACAACCTTATCAAAAAAATCTTCTATCTCTCTATTGTTGGTAAAGTTACATCTACCTCCACCAGTTGCTCTTAACTTTCTCCCTAACTCTCCATTTCTTTCAATCAATATTACTTCATTATTATTTTTCGAAGCTGACAAGGCTGCCATCATGCCAGATGGACCTCCACCAACCACTATAACTTTACTCATAAACTTCTCCTTATAATTTGATACTTACTCAAGTGCAGAATTATTTATTTTTACATGATTTTTTATATGACTTGTATCATTCATCTTTATTACTACTGGACCATAATCTTTAAACTCTACTATATTTAAAGCAGTATTATCTTGCTTAATTCTGTATATATTTTCCATACCTGACTCTAAGAATGATAGTAACATAACCCTCAATGTAATTGAATGTGTAACAAGAACTATATTTTTATCATTGTATTTTTCATTTAATTCCTTTATAAAAGTATCCACTCTTTCTTTTATAATTTTAAGAGTTTCTCCTTCTGGTATATTTACTAAATGTGGCTCATTTCTCCATGTTGAATATATATCTGAATAGTCTTTTTGAATTTCTTTTATTAAAAGACCTTCCCAAACTCCAAATCCCATTTCTCTAAGTGCTTCAGTTTTTTGTACTTCAATATTAAGCTTATCACCTAAAATTTGAGCTGTTTGCATTGCTCTTCCTAAATCACTACTAAAAATATAATCAATCGAATACTTACCAATGTCTTCAGAAAGTTCTCTTGCTTGTTCTATCCCTTGTGGTGTAAGGTCAGAGTTACCATGACCTTGTGTTTTTCCTAATAAGTTCCAGTCTGTTTGTCCATGTCTTACTATATAAAAAGTATTTCCCATATTTCCTCCTAATATATCTGTCTATTTTTTATTAAATATAAATTGTCACTTCTCAAACTTTAATTATACCATATAATAGTTTACTATGTTTCTATTTTATAACTTAATCTAATATATCCTTCTTAGCTCATACTATTTATATTTACCACAATTTATTATATAATAACAGGTTTTTTCTCAACTTATAAAAAACAATCATCATATTTTATTTATAAAATTCTTCAAATCTATATTCTTGAATTGGATTAAAATACCTATCTCTATCTACTTTTGATAAAAACATATCTAATGGCCTTGCAAATATCCCTGTATCATCATATAGAGTTTTATATAAAACCAAATTATTATTATCTTTTTCTTTTTTATGATAAAAACTTCCATTCATGTCTATATATATATAAATATTTTCATCTAGCTCAGTATGCTTAACATCTAGCTTATACCTAATTTTGTTTTTAGTTGAACCTTTTTCATTGTATGTTTCACAGATTTTTTCTATATCATTATTATCAATGGCTTTGCTCAATCCCATTGTAGCATAATATTTTCCTTTAAAATGCTTATAAATACAAGGACATTTTAATTTTCTTTCATCAATGTTTAGACTATTTTTTGGTTTATCCATTTTACTATCCTCTCCTATATGTATTTTTTAAAAAATATGCTTTATCTTATTATTTTTTATTTTAAAATAAATTTACAAACTAAGTTATTTAAACTTTTTCAAAATACAGCAATTTTTAATATTCAAATTATATATTATAATTTGTCTAATATTTTTACACATCATATAATATATTTAGTTGTTTATGAATTTAATTTTTATTTATATAAATATATTCTACTTTTCTTATTATGTAGTTATATAAAATCATGTAGTTATATAAAACTTATCCTATATTTTATTTATTAAAAGCAATACTTGTCTTATATTTTATCATAATTTAAAGTTTATTAATAATACAATAAAATAAATAAAGAGGCTGTATAAAATACAGCCTCTCAAAGTTAATATTTATAATCATATAATTTTTCTAACTTCTTTTCTAATTTCTTTTTTCTATCTAAACCTAAAACTCTTATAAAATTATTTCCTACAAAAATACAATTATTGCTGAGATAAAATTCACACTTATCTAAATTTACAATATAACTGTTACTGCATTTGAAAAAATTTTCTTCTTTCAGTAGTTTTCTTACACTAGAAGAATTTTCTCCAATATAATAAGTTCCATTTTCTGTATAAATTTTTGATTCATACTCTTGCTTTTCTATGTACAAAATTTCTTTAATGTTAATTGAAAAACGTTTATCTTCGTATTCAATATTAATAAAACATTCCTCTTTCATTACCATCCCTCCAAGTATTCTTATTAATTTAATTTTAGTGTTTTTTATCAATATAATCTATCGGAAATATATGTAAGATTAGTCTATTTGAGATATTTATAAAGTTATTTTTGATACTGACCTACAGACTCTTTTTTTAACATTAATTTTTAAAGTTAAAATAGCTTATTATAAATAACATCAGTAATTATAAATACATATTTCTTTAATAAAATAACTTTTCAATAAAATCGTGTAAAATTATACATATAAAAGTAAATATTGACTTTTATATGTATAATTTAAAAAATTAAGATTTAATTATGAATTTGTTAAAATAATTTTATACTTCTTAATTATCAATTAAAATCTCAATAGACATATTATAAATATATATGTATATTTATGTATTTCTTTTTTGATATTCTGTTACTCCCTCAAGTTATATCTAAGCAAATTTAATAATATAATCTTTTTACTATAAAAACTTGATAAAAGTGTTCCCATATATTTTACACATACATTTCATTTTTTCAAAAAAACAATGAAGTTCATATTTGTAAATTTTTTTAATTTCTGTTGAAAGAATTCGAACATTTGCTTGTTCTGAACTAGAAGCAAATGGAAAACGTAAAACACCTTGCAGAGTAACTGGAGTCTGTTCAGAGTGTTTTTCACTTGAGTACATGTGTTGCAATATAGTTGTTACACATATGTCTAGATATAAAAAACGCATAAAAGTGATTTTGGTTGATACATAGCTAGGATGTTAATATTACATTTTTTTATATTTACTAATATCTCTCCTTACAAAATAGGCATTTCTTGAAGTTATTAAAAAATCTATAAGTAATTTTACAAATGTTACATGGTATAGTTATAGACATAAAAAAACAGTCTATATGTTAAAATAAACTGCTCTATAAACTAAAACTTGATAATTTTTTAAATATTATCAGTTCTTCTACCATACAACTTGAGAATACATTTATGTAATCTTACTTATATCACTAATACGCTCATTTTAGAAAGTCTTAGCATAATCAACTTTATCTACTTTACCAGATAATTCAATTTTCAATCTTTTAAGACAAATAAGCTATAATATATCAATTAGAAATATATACTAAGCTATTTTTATATGTATTAATTAATTTATTATATTATCTTTTTTATCTTTAATTTTAAGAATTATACATATTAATGCAAATATTGAGATATTGGATAATATCAATAGTAAAACTATTACTAGAAAGACAACTCTTCTTTCAGGAGAAATCTTTATAAGATTAATAATATAATCGTAAAGTATAAAAAATGATAATAAATTTGCTATCATTGGAACACATATATACAATTCTTTTTTACTAATTTTAAAATTAGTACAAGAAATTTTATAAATGTATAATAATATAATTAAAATCAATTTTCCAAAAAAGATAGCTTCATACCTGTATAAATTTCCACTAAGTAAAATATTCATATTATCTAAATTGTTCATTGAAACTACTAATAGCATACTCAATGCATTTATACCTATTAACACCATCCAATAAAAAAACAAAACCACTAAACATTTATATATATTGACCTTATAATTAGACTTATAAAAAATAAAAGTTATAAGAATACATATCCATATTCTATCATTAGCTCCTACATTTATATAAAAAGAACCGATAATAAGAAAAATAGAAAATAAGAAAGATATATTTAGTTTCATTAAATTAGTTTTTACTTTACTTGTATAATCAAAAACTTTCTTGCATGCCCATATCTCTATAATAGAAGAAACAATTGTTATAAACGTGTCTAACATAATAACTCCCCAAAAATAATTAATTTATATCTTCACAATAAAATATACCATTAAAAATACATACTAATTATAACATAAAATGGCACTTAAATTTGATATTATCACTTAATGATTTTAATAATAGTATAAAATCAACTAACGAAATATTAACCACTAAATTGTTAACATTACAATTAGAAAATATAAAAATTATTTCCTCATTTTATTTTAATTATGCTCAAAAATATAAGTTGACTCTAAGAACAATTAGAAACAATTAAGGAAGTTTGATATGATTAAATAAAATAACGGCTTGAATTAAGGAAAAGTAATGAATTAAAAAATTATTTTTAAAGCTAAAAGCATGGAGAACTAAAATAGGTGGTATCATTTAACTTGATACCACTTACTTTAATTATTAATAGGTATTTTATTGAATTTACGCCTATTAATCATCAATTTATAAATAGTTGGTAACTTATTAAATAATACCAATATAGATTTTTGTATATATCTATCTATTAAAAACTTAAACATATAAATACATATATTTATTCATCCTTTAAATTTTTAAAATGATTTTCAAATAAATCTAATGCATCTTTGTCAATCACTTCATCTTCATGTAATGCTAAAAGTAAACTTTGTAAAGAATTATCATGTATATTACTTAAAAAATCTTTTGTCTCAACATTCAAATATTCTTTGTGACCAACAACTATCGTATAATGAGTATATCTATCTATTTTTTCTGCATTCAAGAAATGCTTTTTAACAAGTCTTGATAAAAGTGTCAATGTTGTTGTTTGTTTCCATCCATATTTTTGTTCCATAGCTTCAATAGTTTCTTTTGATGTTACTGTATCATTTTTCTCCCAAATAAACTTCATAACTTTTAACTCTGCTTGTGGTATTTTTGAAATTGTCATAGCCTTACGCCCCTCTCAAACTTTTATTAAATTAATACTATCGCAATATAGTTTTTAAGTCAAAGATTTTGTCGATAATAATATTTTCCAATTTTTTCCATAATTTATTTCTTGCTATAATTCTATAACAAATTACATAAGTAATGATTATTCTACATAATAAATTTAAGTACATAAATAAGATATAGATTATCAAAGAAATAAAAATTTAAATTTTCTTATTGATTCATATATTAGAGACCATATATATCATAGACATGTTTATATTTCCTATTTTTGTAGAGAAATAATTTCAAAAAACTAAAAGTGTATTTGTATTTAATTTTTTGGAATATTCTTCTTAAGATTAATTTAGATTTCAATAATATGTCTATTTTTAAGTTAAAGTTTTTTTTAAATCTTTGATTTATTCTATCTTATTTTAGACAATATAAAATAGTAATTTTCATAAACTGTAACTTAATTTATAATAACTATTCTAATTACTTATCCTCTTAAAATCATATCCTATATTTAAATTTAATTTTTCATTATATCAAAATAATTTTCAATTAAATAAAAAAATTACTTACACTAAAATTTTTCTTAATGTATAATCCTAATATAAATAAATTAAATTGGGAGGTAAATAAGTATGCCACAAAATAAAAAAGAAAGTTTGATATTCACAGTGCTTATGTGTGCTTTTATGGTATTTTTTATGAGTATCTATAATATCTCTTTACATGAAGGTCTTTCATCAGAAACTGTAAAAAATGCTTGGATGGGGTTTCCGCTAGCCTATGTAGTAGGTATGATTTTTGATTGGTTTATTGTTTCTAAAATTGCTAAAAAAATTGCATTTTGCATTGTAAATCCACAAAGTAAACAAATTGCAAAGGCCATTGTTATATCAAGTTGTATGGTATGTGGGATGGTTATATGTATGTCTTTATTTGGAGCCATTGAATCAGTTGGTTTCTCTAGCACAACCTTATTTGTATGGGCTGTTAATATACTCAACAACTTTATCATTGCATTGCCGTTGCAACTACTAATTGCAGGCCCTTTAGTGAGATTTGTTTTTAGGAGATTATTTCCTGAAGGAACAATTGTAGACTGTTTATAATTCACAAAACTACATAAAACTTTATACTATAAGTATGTTTATCCTAAAGCAAACTACTACACTATACAATAATTTTTAATTAATGGCAAAATAAATTTATTACCAAATTTATTTTGCCAGCAAATTTATTCTTAATCGTATTTTAGATTTATGAAATACTATTCAAATTCATTTAATTTATTTACATCTAATTTTTCATCTTTTCTATTTATTAAAACTGAAATTAAAATCTTAAGTTAAATTTTATGTATGTTCTTTATAAATCTTTTTATTTCAAATTTTTGATATTTCTTTTGCTAACATTTTATAAAATTTACATTTATCTCTTTTTTAACCATCAAAAGATATTATTTTATAGATAATTTATTAATATAATTTCTGTTCTTAATAATTGTTCTAGTAATATTTCTTATTTTTCACATTCTCTTCAAGGTCACTCATTCCAATGTATTTTTTACTTTGTATAATCAAGTGAAGATTTTATTGTATAGTAGATTTCCAGTACTTCTATACTTCCACCCTTCTAAAAATAAAGTATACTTATCATAATCGATCAGTACTAGTTAATCAATAATATAGGAGGATGTTGTATGATCAAATTAAATACTTTTATGAATGTTTTAATAGGTACTTTCAATAATTCTGAACAACATGAGGGATTACAAAATAGATGACTCAAATGGAAAAACAAACTTTGTATATAATTATATGTAAAAGAAAATAATAAGTTTTTATAAGCAAACAGGTATGTGTTCAAGCAATAGTATATGCCTATTTTGATTTGATGAATATAGAATAAAAGGTATTGAATTTATAGTAAAAACAAAACAGAAGGTAACAACTAATTATAGTTGCTACCCTCTAATCTACTTAACTATTTTTTCTATTTCCTCAAAAGCTTTCTCATTTCCATTCCCACCAATTTGAGTTATATTTTTAAATTTCTTATTCTTAATTAACTCTTTTTGACTATTATCTAATCCACTTCCAACTAAGACTACTGGAGATTCAGTTTTACCTGCAAGTACTCCTACTGATAAAGCATCTACTAAATCATCTTGTTTATTCATTCCATTCTTAGCTACATATAAGTCATTAAGTATCTCTTTGCTATAGAAATGATTTATTACTTTTGAATTAGTTTCTGTTCTATCAGAACCCGCTATTTTAGTTACAGATGGTAATGTATTACTCACTTCTTTAGTATTAAATAAAGATTCTCCACCTATTACATATGACTTTGATATGTGTTTATTAGCTATTAAGTCTTTTATATCTTTCATATCATCATTTTGATTGGTAAGAAGAATTGGCATTTCCTCTTTTGCTGATATAGCTCCCATGCTTACTGCATCAGCTAGTCCTTTTTCTCCATTAACCACTACCACTTTTGACAACTTGGAGTTTTTATCTAATTCTTTTGCAAGTTTTATTGATGTTTCGTATCTATCATTTCCAGATATCCTAATTACATTTAATCCCTTTGTCTTTAAATCAGATACTACTTTTTCACCTACAGACTTTAATCCACCTACTATATACACATTTTTTACTTCTAATCTATTTATTTCTTTTTCTGTTAACTTATTTAAGTTATTATTTTGAGTAAGTAGTATTGGTGCATCTTTTGACTTAGCAAATGGTGTTGCTGATAAAGCATCTGATATACTAGAATCATTTATTAATACTATATTATCAGCTTTTCTCCAACCTTTTTGGCTTATCTTCACAGAGGTATCATTTCTATCTGTACCTGTTATTTTTTCCTTAGATAGTATTGTATTAAAGTCCTCTTTACTTGAAGTTCCACCAGAAGAACCACTTGAGCCCGTTGATTCTTTTTTATAAGTTGCTATAAAGTCAATACTATCATTAAAAACTAATCTACTTACCTGTTCTGATGTATATACTTTTTCATCTTTGTTATTTCTCCAACCACTGAATTCATAGTTTTCTCTTTGAGGATTAGCTTGAATTTCATTCATACTTGAATTGTCTAATATCTCTTTTTCATTAATTATACTCCCATCATAATCTATATATCTAATTCTACATTTTACTAATTTATCTACTGATATATTTACGTCCATATATTGTGTGTCATCTACTGGACCATACTTATATTGCAAACTATAATTTACATTACTTGGAAAATCAGAAGCATTCTTCCATGTTAAAAGACCAGTTGATGTGTCATAATTTCGTGGATATAATTCTTTTAATTTTAAATTTTCTTTTCCTATGTCCACAACTATGTTTTCACCTATTTTTATAATACTTTTTTCTATATATTGGCTACTACACTCTAGTGAATTTAATTCTTTATTTTTACTGATATCTATTTTAGTTAAACTATTATTACCACAAAGTAAAGAACGTAAATTTATATTTGTAGACACATTTAAATCTTGTAATTTATTCTTAGCACACCCTAAGTACTCAAGATTTACAAGCCCTTTTATGTTTAATTCTCTTAGATTATTACCTGAACAGCTTAAATTTTTTAAAATAACATTATTACTTAAGTTGAGAGATTCAAGTTTATTGTTAGTACAATTTAAAGATTGTAATTTTGGATTATGGCTTAAATCTATACTTTTTAAATTGTTATTAAGAAATTGCAAACTTTCTAAATTTTTATTATTACTTAAATTTATTTCTGTTAATTCATTACTCGTAAAAAATAAACTTACCAAGTTTTTATTATTTTTAAGGTCTAAACTGGTTAATTTATTTGCATCACAATTTAATTCATTAATAAGACTATTATTTTTTAAATCTATATTTAATATCTTATTTCCACTAATGTCTATATACTTTAATTTTATATTTTCACTTAAATCTATATTTTCTAAATTGTTTGAACTACAATCAAGTTTTTCTAGACTTTTAAAATTTTCTATTCCATCTAAGTTATCTATTTTTTTTGGATTAGGAACATCTGGATTTTTATGTAAATTTAATTCTAAACAATTCTCAATTTTATTTAAATCGCTTTTATATATCTTGTAATTATCTTTTGATGCAATTTCATTTGTTGTTGGATCGTTTCTGTTTTCCAATACCATTTCTACAATATCTCTTCTAAAAGAATCATCTGGAAAACTACTTGTTATATCTAATTCATTCATATTCTTTCTATTATTATATTGAATATCACTATCAATACCTAAATCTAATGCATTTGCTACAAAACCAGCTTTACTCATTATCAATATTAGACTAGAAACTATTAATAATGATTTTACATATTTCTTAAAACTCATAATATACCCCCATATATTAATAATAGTATTATCTAAATAGTATCATATTTATAGCCTTAAATAAACATCAAGGTCACCTTAAATATAATATCTATATTGAAATAAAATAAAAGAATATTTTTGTTTATAAAAATTTAGTACAATAAATTTATTAAAAAACATATAGGATATTAAGACAAGGACATTAACCTGTATTTTTCTTTTACAAAGTTTCTGCTTTGTACATTGTTGACTATAGGTCATCATCATATATTGAAGTGAATTTTTCTCATATAGCCTTACTTGTTTCTTTGAATTTTGTTCCAAATTCCTCCCCCATAACATACATATTTTCTGTTTGATATGGTTTATAATCTTTTACAATTACTACCACATGGCTTTCCTTTAATCTTTTATAATATAATTCTATTATCTTTGCTAATAGTTTATCTTCTCCACAATAAACTATTATTGAAATAGTAACTCCTTAAAATAAATAAAGTATAAAGAGTTATTACTAATCCCTATATACCTTATACTTATAGCTTTAGTATTAAATTTTATAATTTTTAAGCAAATGATGCATACTTTAAATCAATTTTAAAAGTTATTAAATAATTAAAAAAGTCATTATAAACTTAAAATCATATTTATTATATATATTTAGATCCTAACTAATCAATCCATTCATCTTTTCTTCTATAGTATTGTTTAGGAAATTCATAGCTTGAAAACATTACTGGAGATAGAGAATATGAGTAACTACCTGCATTATTAATTGAAATCACATCTCCTATAACTGCCTTTTTTAATTTAACATTATTAGCTAACACATCTAATGATGTACAAAGATTTCCAACTATTGTTACATATTCTTCTTCTTCTGAACTACTTAATACTGAAAAATAAAATGCATGATTTGATGTATATAATGGTTCTTGCCCTTCTAATTCTACACCACAAGTTACTTTCTCAATTAAATTAGAAATAATAGGTCTCATAAATCCATTAAGACCATTTCTTACAACAAGATACTTTATCCCTCTTGATACCTTAATATCGACAATTTTAGTATAGTAATTACCTGATGTGCAAACTACAAAACGACCTGATTCAATAAAGAGTCTAGCCTTTAATGTATTTGCATTAGTAGAAACAATCTTTTCAGTTAATATTGAAAGCTTTTTAAGATTAACTGGACTTTCTTTAAGATTGTCATATACTACTCCAATACCACTACCAAAATTTATAAATTCAATATTTATATGTTCACTTTTATTTAAATTTAGTGCTATGAGAAAACATTTTTCATAATAACATCCTAACTTTTCAAAATCTAACACTTGAGATTTAATATGTATATGAATTCCAACCACAGATATATAGTTACAAAGATTTAGTATTTTAAAAACATTATCTATATCTTCTATATCAATACCAAACTTGCTTGATATAGAGCTATCATCATCCATAGTAAAAGCAGGATTTATTCTTATGCCTATTTTAATTTTTTTATTTTGTTTTTCTGATATTTTATTTATAAGTTCTATTTCTGTTATACTATCTGCAATAATTATACACTTATCTAAAACAGCTTCTAGCTCCTCTTCTAGCTTTCCTGGTGCAGAATAGTAAATATTATCTCTATCCACTCCACATTCTTTTGAAATCAATACTTCTTTCATGGATGCTGCATCTGTTCCAAACCCTTGTTTAGCAATGCTTTTTACAATTTTATTATATGGATTTATTTTGATGGAATATAAAAAATCAAAACCTAAAATACTATTTTTTAACTCCATACACCTTTCGATTATATTAATCTCATCATATATATAACATGGTGCATGTTCTTTTATAAAACTATATTCTTGATTTAAATACATATTTTATACCTCCAAAGTTATAGATGATTTTATTAATTAAGTTCCTATACTGTTTATAATATATTTTACTATAGATTGGTATAGTTAACTATATACATATGCTTAAAGTATGCATTTCAAGTATTTTATATAGTAAACATTCAATAGTAATATTTATAAGTTTTTATGCCATAAATTCATCTATCTAATAAAAAAATATAACTTAAAATTATTATATTGAATATATTTTATATCCAATCTTAATTGTTTTTGCCTAATTTTTTGAATGATTTATTTCAACTTTATTACAGATTAAAAAAGTGTATTGTTGTTAATGTATTCTCGTAGTATCCTAAATTTATATGAAACTTTAAAATTGTGAGGTTATATATGAAATTTTTAATGGTCTTTTTAGCATATTTTTTAATGTATATTTTACTGGTACGTATTGGAAAAAGAATTAATAAGATATATCCATACAAAAATCATATTTTTACATGGATGATTTTAATTTTATTAGCATTCTACATAGTTACTAATATTGCTAGTTTTCTAAAATCACTTCTTTAGGCTGTTGGTTTTAAACTACTAAATGAAATGAAACTCATTTTATAGAATATATATTTAAAAAGTTTTTATAAAATTTAAATATTACTATATCATTAAACATTATTTTAAAATAATATGGAGGTGTTAATATGAAAGTATGTATTCTTATGGGAAGCCCTAAGAAAAATGGTAATACTGCTTCTATTTTAGAACCATTTATAGAAGAACTAGAAAACTATAATGCAAATCTTGAAATGTTATGGTTGTATGATTATCAAATAGAACCTTGTATTGCCTGTAAAAAATGTCAAGAAAATTTATCTTCTTTTGGATGTTGTCGTCAAGATGATGTTCATAAAATTTTCAAAAAGGTTCTTATGTGTGATTTAATTATTCTTGCAACTCCAATTTATTCTTGGTATTGCACTTCTCCAATGAAAGCATTGCTCGATAGATTGGTATATGGTATGAATAAATACTATGGTGATGAAAAAGGACCAGCACTATGGTCAGGAAAATCAGTAGCACTTATTACAACTTGTGGATATAGACCTGAAAAAGGAGCTGATATCTGGGAAGATGGTATAAAGCGTTATTGCAAACATTCACAGTTAAAATATATAGGAATGCTTGTTGAACGTGATTTAGGTAAGCCTAATTTTATGGATACAGAAAAAGAAGAACATTCTCGTCAATTTGCAAAACAAATTTATGATATTTTAGAGAATTCATTTAAAGCAGATAACTGTTAAGTACATAATGCTACATGGAAAGTATTGGTAATATAAATAGAGCTTATAATAATTTTAAAATTATATAAGCTCTATTTTTATATGTTTTTATTCTCCAATTGATATATTATTTATGCCACTGTTTTTAACTTCGACAATTGGTTGTCCATTTCCTAAGATATAATCTTTAGACCAACCTTCTGGTAATTTATTCAGACCATTTCCAATCAACTTCAAGTGTAAATTTGATGGTTCTTTTTTCAAGTTTAATTTGAATATGCCATCAAAGGTATCTTTGCTGTCCTTTCCAAACAAACTTATATTGCCACTTATATTTGTAGCTGTTACATTTACAATTCCATTGTTTCCTCTAAACTTTATCTCAGATGATATAGTTTCGGCTGTTACACCTGAAATCCCACTATTAGTATTTATATTAAAAGGATATGTTACACTTTTGTCGATAACTTTCGCAATTCCATCATTGACATCAACTGTAGCTCCCCCCTTAATATTATAAAGTTCTACTGAGCCTCGTTCAACATCTACTTTAAAATTAGAATACACTTTATCTGGAATTCCAATCTTTATTACATTTACTCTCTTATCTTTATTTGCATTTATCATATTATCGCCATTCATATCTTGCAAGGGACCATCTTTCTTCTCTATTGTTTTCTTAGCACTTACAACCAACTTTCCATTTTTTCCATTATTAGAAGCAGTCTCTTCATTCACAGAAAAAGTACAATTTTTTTCATTAGTTACACTTACATAATCAAACTCAAATTTATCAGTATTCGTCTTTTCAACAACTACACCTAAATTATCAGTTTCTATATATACTTCAGAAACTTCATTTCCTTCAATTGAAGTTAAGTGTTTTACAATATTTGGAGTTATATTCATATTATTATATTCCACCATATCTAAACATTGTTTATATATATTGGCATCAATTCCTCCAACTTTTGTTATACTTTTAGCTCCTTTTAAAATACTTTTATTACTTCCATCAGCAACTAAAACAATTGGCTTTTCTTTTGCTAGAGGAGATAGTGTTAATGCATCTACTAATTGATATCCTCTTGTTATGTAAAAGTCAGTTGATTCATTATAAAACTTTTCTATTACTTTTTTATTGGTTTCAAATCTATCATTTCCACCAACTCTAGTTGCATTAGTCTCCCTTACCAAATCCTCATTTATTGCAGATTTGCCACCTATAGCATAAATATTTAATCCTTCAATCTTAAATGGAATTGATTTACCATCTGTAAGTATTATAGCTCCTTTGTTTTTTGCAGCTACAGGTGCTATGCTCATAGCATCAGCCTCTCCTACAAACCCATTTGTCAACATGACATCTTTTACCTTACTAACTTCATTTATTTTTTTTGCTACATTGTAACTAGTTTCAATTCTATTATTTCCACTTATCCTTTCTACTTCAATACCTTTTCTTTTTATATCTTTTTCCACGGAACTTTCAATAGTATTATAACCACCAATTATGTACACTTTTTTTACAACGTTCAAATTCTTGTTATCTAGTCTATTTGAAGTGGCCTTTGGTATTTCATCCTTTTTAGTCAAAAGTATTGGCGCGTTAATAGCCCCAGCTAGTCCACTTGATGAAAGTCCATCAGATAAATTTTTATCTCCATTAACCAATATTACAGTGTCATAAGTCTGCCTATCTGCTATAAGCCCTGCTGTTTCATATCTATCAGTTCCTATTATAGAATCTTCTTTGATTTGTGCACTTGCAGTTAAACTATTAAAAAGAATTAGAGTCAAAGCCAAAGTTGATATACCTATTTTTTTACTGAATTTTTTGAACTTTTTATTCATAATTCCTAATATTTCCCCCTTATTATAATTAATTATTTTTTTAATTTTTATAAATTTACCTCTTTACTTACAAATTATAGCATAATTTTATAATTAAATATCTATTCACCTAAAATTATTTAATATAAAAAAGCTGTATTTCTATTTATTAATTACTTGACTATTAATTAATAAATAGAAATACAGCTTAAAATGTTCGACTTTTTACCAAAGTTATTTAATCCGATTAATAAACTAAAAATTTGCACTCTACCAAATATAAGGTATAATACGATATTTTGTTTTTTGACAATATTCTTTATACCCATCAAGTTCAGCACTAAGCAACTTTTCTTCATCTAATATACGAAACACAACTATTATGCATAAAGGAATTACAGCAATCATTCCCCACCATGAATTCAGTGCTAGAGGTGTAAAAAGTATAATTAATATAGCACCTAGATACATAGGGTGTCGCACAACTGAATATGGTCCATCAGTAATTACTTTTTGATTACTCATAACAACTATAACTTTTGATGTAAAAGAATTGTAGCGAAAAACAAAGAATACAATTATAAATCCAATTAAAATAAGTACATCTGATATTATTGTCAAAATAATTGGAATACTAGACCAAGCAAAGCGGTTGTCTAGAGCTGGTACTCCTAGCAATCCAAATAAGAAAAGAAATCCAGCGATACTTTGACCAAGTATTTGTTGTGGACGTGTTTCCTTTGATTTGATGCGACGTTCAAGTAATACTGGGTCATTAATCATCAGGTAAATTGTAATTATACAAGTTGGAATACAAAAGGCAGTCAGAAATATCCATCCTTGCCAAAAATCAATTGTACCAGTTAAACCAAAAATTAAGCATGCTAAAACTAATATAAAAGCAATAACAGATACACTTGCTAAAATGTATAAAGATTTTATTTTTTCTTGCATTTAAAACCTCCAGCACAGCTTTTTTCTATAAAAGCAATAAACTATATGTAAGATAAATTAAGATAAATATAGAAAACAATTATAAGTTAATAAAAAATTAAGTTCCTTAGACTTTTAAATATATTATAAAATTATTTGCTACCATTGTTTGTTATTGTGGCAATTTGGTAGCAAATTTTATTTCTATCCCATTTTTTAGAATATACTTATATTAAAATATTTTTATTGCATAGTTTGATATTTTTCAATATTTATACAGCTTTTATCATCATCTTGCCACCATCAAATACATACTCAACCATATTATGTTCATATAAATATGTTATATAAGAACGTATTGTACTACCAACTAGAACGTATTGATTAGCATCTAATTTAACATTGTACACATCACACATTTTTTCAATGACTTCATCAATCATAATTGGTTCACAGCAAACCTTTTTAATATTAGATATTATTTCTTCCATCTTGTCTTTATTTACATCAATTAAATCTTGTATACTTGTAGTCTTGACAGAGTGACTTGGAACAAAAAAATCTGCATTAAGAGTTTTCATTTTTTCTAACGTTTTAAATTGTGAATCTATATCTAACAAAAAGAAGAAATGATATTTACTAATTATATTTTCTGGTGTAAGACTGTCTGCAACAAACAAAACATTATCTGGAGTTCTAACACCAATCATTTCAAAATAATGACCAGGAAGAGAAATCGCTTCAAGTTCTGTATCTAAAATTTTTCCATTTGAAGGTATAATATAATCAACTTCACTCTCTTTTGCTAATAAAAATTTATTTTTTAGTGCTTTACTTGGATACCCTCCATACAAAAATGCCGATTCTAATATTGGATTTTCTGTAAAGTATCCTTCTATTTTAGTTGTAGCAATCTTACATTTTGTTTGATTTTTCAAATATGCATTCCCTCCTATATGGTCTGCATTTGAATGAGTGTTTATTATTAATTTAGGATTTAAATTATGCTCCTCTAATAGTCTAAGAATTTGTCTAGCAGTATCTTTGTTATTTCCACTGTCAATTAAAATTGCATTATTTCCATCTACATATACACCTACTATTGTAGGAAGTGGAATATAATATGTATTTCCTTTTATCTTCTCTAAAGTCAGTTTAGCCATTTTATAACCTCCCTTTAAATTTATTTTTAATTATAGCATTAATTTTCAGAAAATTCCAATCAAATTATTTTTATAATATGTTTTTATTTTTTTTATTAAAAATTGGAAAAACTATATAATATATATTATAATCTATATATAAGGAGTGATGTTATTGAAAAAAGATAGAATAACTTTTTCAGAAATTTTAATATTAATTGTAGGCTGTATATTAATGGCAATTTCTCTTAACATGTTTTTTAATCCACATGCAATTGCTGCTGGTGGTATAACAGGTCTTGGAGTTGTTTTAAATTCATTATTTGGTGTACAACTTTGGATTGTCAATTTACTTTTAAATATACCTCTATTCATATTTGCTTACAGAATACTTTCAAAGAAAGATTGTTTTAAAACAGTCTTAGGAATAATTTTTCTTACTATAGCACTTAAAGTTACTGCAAATATGACTACACTAGATATTACAAATGATATGTATCTTGCAATTATATCTGGTTCTATTTTAATGGGAGTTGGTCAAGGCCTTATTTTTAGAATAAATGGCTCTACAGGTGGAACCGATTTGATGGCACTCCTATTGAATAAATATTTCCCTACACTTAGTATTCCTGTTTTGATGGGTATTGTTGACTGTGTTGTAGTAGTACTATCGGGAATAGTAAATAAGCAAGTTGAGATTGCACTTTATTCAACTGTGGCACTATACATTTTAGTAAAGATTAGTGACTTACTTATTGAAGGATTTAATTATTCAAAATCATTTACTATTATATCTGACCTGTCAAAAGATATAAGTAGAAGAATAATGGAAGATTTAGATAGAGGCGCAACTATTCTAAAAGGTGAAGGTGCTTATACTGGAGAAAATAAAAATGTGCTTTTAGTTGTAGTTGAAAAAAAAGAAGTTGTCGAACTAAAAAAATTAGTGAAAAGTGTCGACCCTAATGCGTTTATAATAATTACAGATATACATGAAGCTTTAGGAAATGGATTTAAAAAAATAGAATAATCACAAAAACAAACAGCAAGCATAAATTTCAAATATAAAAAACTTATATTTTTATATTTGAAAATTGTGCTTGCTGTTTTTCATACAATAAACAGTCAAAAAATACACTACTTAGATTTATTTTAAGATTTATCTCATTATTCTAAGTTCACATTATTTATTAGTTTAATATCTATAATTACATTATAATTATCTCCCAACTTTGTATAAATTCCTATGCATATAATCTTATCTGCAAACTAGAAGTTTTTATAATTATTATTCTCCATTATATCATTTATTGATTTTTTTAACAATTAAAGCAAATATAAACTTAAACACCTATGTAATTACTAACTATAAAGTGTTTTAAAATTACACAAGACCTATATTTATAGATTATAAGATATTTATATAAAAATGATTCATAAATATAGCCAAATTGCTCTAAATATGTATATAATAAAAATAATATGATGATTATATTTAACACTGTCAATAAAACTAAAAATATTAAAAGGAGAACTTAAAATGAGTGTTAATTTACAAAAAGGACAAAGAGTAAGTTTAGTAAAAGATGCTAATCCTGTAAAAAATTTAATTGTAGGATTAGGATGGGATATGAACAAATTAGGTAAAAAAAACTATGATTTAGATGCATTTGCAATAGCATTAACTAGTGAAGATAAAATGAAATCATCAAAAGATTTAGTTTATTTTGGACACCTTAAACATCCTTCTAAATCTATCATACATACTGGTGATAACTTAACTGGAAGAGGTGAAGGAGACGATGAACAAATAAATGTCAATTTATGTGATATACCTGAATATGTACATAAAATAGTTTTTGGAGTTTCTATATACAGAGCTAAAAAAAGAAATCAAGATTTTGGCCAGATGAATAATTCTTTTATAAGGCTAGTTGATTCAAATTCTAGACAAGAATTATTTAAATATAACCTTCAAGAAGACTTTTCTGGTAAAGTAACCGTTTTGGCTGGCGAAATTTATCGTAGAAATAACGAATGGAAATTTAATGCCCTAGGAATTGGTCAAAATGAAGAGCTTCATGAATTAACTGATATATATCGTTAATACTAACTATAACAAAAAAATTATAAAAGGAGTTGTTTTAAATGGGTATAACTTTAGCAAAAGGACAAAAAGTAAGTTTAACAAAAACTAACCCAGGTCTTAAGAAAGTAATGGTAGGATTAGGATGGGATACTAATAAATATGATGGTGGTTTTGATTTTGATTTAGATGCTTCTGCATTTTTAACTGGAGCTGATGGTAAGGTAACAAATGATGGGGATTTCATATTCTACAATAATTTAAAACATGCTTCTGGAGCAGTTGAATACATGGGAGATAATAGAACAGGAGTTGGAGATGGTGATGATGAGCAAATAAGCGTTGACTTATCTAAAATACCACAAAACATTGCAAAGATATCATTCACTGTTACTATAAATGAAGCTGTTACAAGAAGACAAAACTTTGGACAAGTTGAAAATTCATATATAAGAATTTATAATGAAGAAACTAGTGAAGAGCTTATCAAATATGAGTTAGGTGAAGATTTTAGTATAGAAACAGCAATAGTGGTTGCAGAGTTATATAAACATAATGAAGAATGGAAATTCAATGCCTTAGGTTCTGGTTTTGAAGATGGGCTTGCAGGATTATGTGGAAATTTTGGTGTTAATATAGGTTAATAAGTAGTTTAAAATAAAAAGGTAGCTACTATTTTAAGTGCTACCTTTCAATCTACTCCTCTTATTCTTGCTGACTTTTTATTCATTCTTCTAATGCTTCCATTTTATCGCCCTTAAATTATTCTTTCTCCTATAGTTTTGAAAGATAATAATAAATATATATCTTATTTCCTGAATATTATATGCTTCTCAATATAATGCATTGTAGTTAGAAACTCACTGAACCATACTTTAATACAAGCCAACTATCCCTATTGTAATTGTTATAGTGGTCTATTGTATTGGTTTGTTTCCATATTGCCTACCTTTCATATATTGGAAAATATAAATAATCTACTGTGTGCATTGTTCGGCTAAGCCAAACAAATACAACTCAATTTTCTCTCATTCTAATACCACCATAAAATATCTTATGTTTTAGGATGATAATTTTCATTCATTTTATTACAATTTATACTATAGTTTTATGTGCTTTGTTAATATTTGTAATATTTTAGACACTCTTTATACTTATGTTACTGATATACTTTGATTAAGAAAAGTAAATATAATATGAGTTGGTGATTATTTATGAAAGATATTTTAAAGAATTCTTTTCGTACTATACTAGGGTTTTGTATTGGTGCGTTAATATGTATATCTTATGAATTTATTTCTAAAAAAGAAATAAGCTTTTATACAATTAGACTATTTATTTTTTTACTTGCTGGAGTGCTTATAGGTACTCTAATACGTATAATATTTTTATATTTAAGACAAAACAGAAAGCATTAATAGAGTATATTATAAAGGAGATAATGATATATGGATTTTTGGAACAATACACTTTTAAGTATAGGAGTAATATTCTCAATAGGAACTACAATAAGATACTTAATTAAAGGTAAAGCTAATTATTGCAAGAAAAAATATTTAGATAAGTTAGAATTGAAATATGGAAATATAGACAGAGAAAAAGCTATTAAACTAGAACTATTTTTTAACTATTTAATAAGTTTAGAATACATAATAATGGGTTTATTAATAAAAAAATTTGATACTGCAATAATATCAGTGATATTAGTATCTATTATAACACTAGTATCTTATTATTTAGTTAGGAAGAAATATATAACTCTATAAGAACCACTAAGATTAATTAAATTAAAAAAAGAACTCCTGTTATTGAGTTCTTTAATACGCCTTTATTGGTATCCTAAATTCTTTTGTTTCCATGTTATCAGCTGATAATACTACTTCTATATAAGCTTCTTTTTTAAGCATAATACAATTTTTAAAATTAAATTGTTCTATTCTAAAATTTATTCCTTTATGAATTGTAGTATTATCTTTTGGGTGCCATCTAAGTTCTTTATTTATCTGTTCAAAATTGTTATTTTCTCCAATATCTACTTCCATATTAATAAATTTCAAACTTAATATGGGGCTTTTTGCAACAATAGTACTTTTATTTTCTATTACAAAATCAACTAAGTTATTACTATGAATTTCAGCATAAATATTAGCTTTATCATCTAACTTATTTGAATCAAGTCTAATATATCCATTACCATTCTCATAATAATCACCCGCCATATTATTCTCATTATTTCTTCTATATTTTAATATCAATTTGGCTTGTTTATTAGATTCCATAAAAGCCATAATTGATATAATTAAGGCTGCTATTGCTGCAAATGATGCAATTACAGAAATTATATTTACATAATTACCAAGAAATTCATTAAACTGATTGAGCATATCTTTTTCTCCTTAAAAACATTACTTTATCTTATTATAGTTGTATAATATTTTTTACATTTACTTTTAATTTATTACACAAACTTCTTATATAAAAAAAGACCATCTATCAAGATGATTCTCTAGACTAAGTATCTATGTTTTTGTTTATACTCTGTAACAGCATCATTTCATGCCTCTTGCTCTCTTATTCCCTTTTCTCTAGCAATTCTCTGTGCTATCTTTCTAACTAATTCAGCATTTTTTAATATTCCTATACTAACCACTTCCTTATCTCTATTTTATATTATACCATACAATAAGGAATAAAGCTAATTCCTATTAAGTTTTGTTGCTCGTTTCATAAGTTCAAAAACTTAATCCCCCTAACATCTTCTTTTAATTTATTATATAAAAAAGACCATCTATCAAGATGACCTTTTGACTTAATCTATTTTTTACCTTTACACCACTTCTTATTGGTATCATCTTTTATGTAAGTTCTAAATATTTCACAACAACCTAAACATAAATCAGAACATTTCTTTGAGACTTTAGAGAAAAATCTTGGATTATTTGCATACCATATTATTATATCTCTATGTTTTACTAATTTTCTATCTTCTAGTAAATTTAGGTTAAATAATAATTTAGGATTATTTTCTCTTAATTCCTGATTATTTACATCTGAAATATTACCTATTGATAAATTATCTTCAAATGATACAATTTTATTATGTGGTATTAACTTTAACTTCATTGCTTCTTTTAATAAATAACAGCATCCTCACACCCTGCCTAGTCAGTTCAATAAGCTAGAGTAATCTCTTAATTCTAGCCTAGTATATATTTAGTTTTGATAGTAAAATTCTTCATTTCCACAATATTATTATCTTACATAATTATCAATAAAAAATCTCAGGATAGTTTCTAAATAGTCTCATTTTCAAGCTTTTCATGAAAAAATGGGTAATTCAAATTCCTTTATTTTGAGATATAACATATTAATAATCTTACTATTGATAACTGAATTATTTAATAATCTTATTTTTTCTACTTCTATAGTTCATAGCATTTTGATTTCTTTACTTAAATTTTCATCCATAATCCATATCTCCTTTTCCTTTTGAATAATTTATTTCAATTTATTTACAGTTCTGCAAAATTGATTGCTATTATTAACAACTCATATTACTCTAGAGTTATACTAATTTATGAGGTAATTATTTATGGACTATTATCCTATGTTAAAGTATTTAATAACTTTTTTAATTGCGATTTTTGTTTTCATTCTGATAAATTCCATTTGTCAAAAGATAGAAAAAAGTTTCAAATTAAATGGATTTAAAAAGTTTCTTTTTTATTTATTTACATATTTCATTGGTTATTCAATTATTAGGTATTTAGATTATTTTTTTACAATTTATAGTTAATATTAGGAGAATAAATTTATGACTGTCTTTTCTTATTTGCAAGAATCAAACACATTTATCATTCTGTCTATAATTTTAGGAATACTTATGACAATCAATGATAATAAAAAACAACTATTAAAATTTAAAATACTGAATTATTGTTTTTTTATATGTATGAGTATCTCTTATATTTTTTCTTTTTTAGTCTTTTTTAAAGACTTTAGTTCAAACATATTAGAAATTATTGCTCATATTTTGTCTATAATACTATTAATCGCTTGTAATAGAGTTTCGACTAAAAATACTTTAAATACTAGTCTTTACACTTTACTAGCATTTTGGTTTAGTCCTCTATTTGCAATAATATTATTATTTTGGATACACAAACCTCACAAATATCTTAACAATTAAGTTTCTTATTTTTAGAAGGTAAAAAATATAATAAAATTTCTCTCAACACTTGTAATTACAATTCTTTTATATTATAATTCTTTAAATTAAATATTTAAAGTTATACTTTAAAATTATTTAACTATCTAGGAGGAAAACATGTATCTTAAATATCTGCAAACTTTTAAGACTATTGTTGAAGAAGGTAGCTTTTCAAAAACGGCAGACAAACTGAATTACACACAATCAACAATTAAAAATACCATTTATAATAGATGAGAAAAACTGCATTTTTAGACAGATATTTGAGACATATTTACGAGAAAAGGATATTACTTTAGACCATACAATTGAACTTTGGAGTATACCAACAATTAAAAATTTAGTAAAAAATGATATGGGTATATCTTATCTCCCCACATTTACAATAGAAAGTGAAATTAAATCAGGAGATTTATGTGAAATTAAAACAGATTTAAGTAGTAAAACTATCACAGCTGTCTGTGCACATCACAAAAATAAATGGATTAGCCCTCTTATGCAGTTATTTATTTAGTTAGTTGCTGCAAATTAAAAATAGTAAAACAATAAATATGACATAATAACCACTCAACTTCTAAATTCAAAACTTTGTAGTTATGAATATACTTTAGATATGAAAAAGAAGGTAACAACTATACTTAGTTGCTACCTCCTAATCTTTTTTCTCATTTCTTTTTTCCCAAACTCTACTGAAATATCAAAAAATGATGCTATATTCTCAGTAAAAAACTTATTTTTATGATATGCAATATCAAATGTCCTGCATAAGTCAATGCCTTCAATATCACAAGACCATAAAAGATTTTTCTTTACGTAATCTTCAACAAGAAGTTCAGATATAACAGCAATACCAAAATTATCTGTAACTGCTCTTAGAATAGCTTCAGAGTTATAACATGACCATCTAATATTCATTGGTATTTTTAATTCTTTCAATTGATTTTCTAATTGCGCTCTTGTTCCACTTCCCAGTTCACGCATAATTAATGGCTGGTTTGAAAGTTCTGAAACTTTTACTGAATCTCGATTGTAAAATTTATGCTTATTGGAACATACAAGTACAAGGTGGTCCTTAATAATGCTTTTTATCACAATATCTGGATGATTAATCTTTCCTTCTACAATTGCAATATCTAATTCACTATTAAGTAATTTTTTTACAATTAGACTTGTATCTTCAACAAACACTTCAGGTTCCACTAAAGGGTTTCTTTTATATAACTCTAATATTATTGGGCTTATCACACAAGTACCAACAGTTACTGTTGCTCCAACTCTTATTCTAATATTTTTAGCACAATGTTTCATACAATCAATCATCTCTTCATTTATAGATAAAAGATGCTTTCCATATCCTAGAAGCTTTTTTCCTGCTTCAGTTAGGTATAGTTTTTTTGAAATTCTATCAAATAATTTAACTCCATACTCTCTTTCTATTTCCGAAATAGCTTGACTAACTGACGACTGTGTAATATACATATTTCTTGCAACTTCACTCATTTTGCCACATTCAGCAACCCTTACAAATATCTCAAGGCTACGAATAGTCATATTATCACGACCTTACCAAATATTAGTAAATACTTATGATTTTATTAACATTTTAGTATTTTACAAATACATTGTCAAGAACTATAATTTTAGCATAGAGTTATAAAAAGGATTGGAGTGTGATATTGTGAAAGTATTAATTATAGGTGGAGTTGCTGCTGGAACAAAAACTGCTGCAAAAATAAAACGTGAAATGGGTGACAATTGTTCTGTTACAATCCTCAATAAAGGCGAACATATTTCTTATGCAGGCTGTGGCTTACCATATTATGTTGGTAAGGTTATTGAAGATAAATCATCTTTAATTGTAAATACACCTGAGAGCTTTTCTAAACTAACAGGAGCAGAAGTTCGATGTGGAGTTGAAGTTACATCTATTGATAGAAAATCAAAACAAGTAGTTTTGAAAAGAATTTCAACAGGAGAAGAAGAAACTATTAGTTATGATAAACTTGTAATTGCCACAGGAGCAGACCCAATAAAACCACCAATACCTGGAATCGATTTATCTGGAGTATTCTTCATGCGTACTCCAAATGATGCAATAGCATTAAGAGATACTGTCGAAAATGGAGTCAAGAGAGCTGTTGTCATTGGTGGAGGCTTTATTGGTCTTGAAATTGCTGAAAATCTTTCTGCTATGGGTATACGTGTAAGTGTTATTGACATGGCCGAACATGTTATGCCTGGATTTGATACCGATTTCGCTGAATATGTTGAAAATCACCTAGCTGATAAAGGTATTATGATTTTCACAGGCGACCAAGTTATAGGAATTGAAGGTGAAAATAAAGTAGAAAAACTTCGTACCAAAAATAGAGTTATTAAAACAGATTTAGTGGTTATGTCAGTTGGAATTCATCCTAATACAGCCTTTTTAAATGATACAGATTTAGAATTTGCTCCAAACAAAACACTTATAGCTGATGAATTTATGCTTACAGCTGATGAAAATATATATGTAGTTGGAGATTGTGCTTGTGTAAAAAATGCTTTGACAAATAAACCTACATGGTCACCTATGGGTTCATCTGCAAATCATGAAGGTAGAATTTGTGCTCAAAATATAGCTGGAAAATCTAAAACTTATAAAGGAGTTCTTGGAACAACTGTAGTCAAATTGCCAGAACTTAATGTAGGAAAAACAGGTTTAAGTAAAGAGTCAGCTAAAAAAGAAGGTTATGATGTTTGTTCTGTTACTATAGCTACTGATGATAAGGCTCACTATTATCCTGATGCATCTAATTTTATAATAAGAATGGTTGCTGAAAAACATACTAGAAAGTTATTAGGTGTTCAAGTTATGGGCCCTGGTGCAACTGATAAGATAGTAGATATAGCTGCCACTGCAATAACTTTGGGAGCAGACCTTTATTCATTAGAAAGTATGGACCTTGCATATGCACCACCTTTCTCAACAGCTATTCATCCTTTTGTAGTGGCAGTAAACGTGTTACAAAATAAACTTGATGGAGAACTCGATAGTGTTTTACTTGATGAAATTGAAGATTTTGATAGCTGGACTAAACTTGATGTTTCAAAAGCCCCTTCTATTCCTAACCTACGTTATTTACCTGTTGGTGAAATTAATGGAGAAATTGAAGGTCTTTCTAAAGATGAAAAGATTCTTCTTCTATGTGCAAAAGGTAAAAACAGCTACATGGCTCAAAATCGTTTAAGACGATTTGGTTATACAAATACAAAAGTCCTTGAAGGTGGAATACTATTTTATCCAAATCTTAAAGCAATGGAGGATTAATTATGAATAAGATTACAACAGAACAAAAAAAGGAATTAAAAGGTAGAGGCTTTTTACCAAGTAGAGATGGAGAACATTTTGCTGCACGTATAATAACTGTAAATGGAGTAATCAATACCTCACAAACGAAAAAGATTGCTGAGGCTGCTGAAAAATTTGGAAATGGTCAAGTAGCATTTACTACTAGATTAACAGTAGAATTACCTGGTGTAAAATTTGAAGATATTGAAGCTTTAAGTGAATTCATTGCCAGTGAAAATTTAATCACAGGTGGAACAGGTTCAAGAGTTCGTCCTGTTGTAGCATGTAAGGGAACTGTTTGTGTTCATGGATTGATTGATACACAAGCACTAGCTGCTGAAATTCATCAAGAATTTTATAAAGGATGGTACGATGTAAAGTTACCTCATAAATTTAAAATCGGTGTTGGTGGATGCCCTAATAATTGTATTAAACCTGACTTAAATGACCTTGGAATTGTTGGTCAACGTGTACCTGATTATGACCCTGAAATATGTGTTGGATGCAAAAAATGTTCTGTTATGGAAGTCTGTCCTGTCAAAGCCGCTAAATTAACAAATAAAGGAAAGCTTGAAATAGATAATAATTTGTGCAATAACTGTGGTAAATGTATAGAAAGTTGTAATTTTGATAGTATTGAAGAAAAAGAATCTGGCTACAAAATATACATAGGAGGAAAATGGGGCAAATCTGTTCGCCCTGGAACACAAATTGATAAACTATTTTCAAAAGAAGAACTTATGACTTTAATTGAAAAAACTCTTCTTTTATTTAGAGAACAAGGTAAAACAGGTGAACGCTTTGGAATTACGATTGATCGAATTGGTGTTGATAAATTTATAGAAATGCTTTTATCAGATTCTGTATTGGAAAGAAAGCAAGCTATACTTGATGCTCCTTTACATCTTAAAGGTGGAGCTCAGTGTTAATAAGAGTATTTTTAATTTAAATTTTAAGAGTATATTTAGCGTATATAAATAATCTATATAAAAATAATATAGTAATCATATGCCAGATAGATATAGACACAAAGGATTTATAAAGATAAATTTTTAATGCATCTTTATAAATCCTTTCTTTATCAAAACTGTATACTTATTTTATTCTAATTATATATCAACACTCTTTTTAATATTTATTAAGATAATTTTATATATAAACCATGATACAATAAAAAGACCTAGATATTAATCCAAGCCTTTTAGTATTAAATTAATTTTGAATTGTATTAATTGAAAAGTTTACTATACCACTATTTCCATTTTCATTTACAACCAAATACCAAGTTCCTGTATTAGGAACTTTCATTCTACATAGAGTTTTCTTAGCAAATCCACCATAATAATCATAGTTTCTTTGATTTTTAAATTTAACATAATTTATATGATCTAATAATATCACATTAGCTTGTTTCTCCAAGTTTACTTCTACAATATCCCCTTTTTGCAGATGCATCTTACTATAACTATATTCCATTTAATTAACCCTCCACAATTGAATAACTTTTCTTATTTATTACATATTAGTCCTCTATATCTGAAAATTTATTTAAAATATCATAAATACTATATAATTACATGATTAACCAGCTCTAACCTTATCTACTACAACCCAAAGTCTATTTAAAATATTATTAGCAACAACTTTTCCATCCCATGTTACTTTTTCATCCTTATTTTCTAACAAAGCATAATACCCAGAGTCAGAACTTTCATCTTTATAGATTGTAACATAAAATTCTTCATCACTATATTCAGGTCTATCTTTAAAGTCTTCAGATATTTTACATTTTATTATATATCCTTCTAATTCTTCCTCTATAAACAAATTAATTCCTCCAATCTCTATATTTTTACTAATTATACCATATTATGTCATAATCTATGTATTTTATAGGAAATTTCTATTTTTTCTTTATTTTATAAGAGTATTATATAATTTTATACTTTTTTACTTTATATTATATTCATTAACTCTTTTATTTTCTTATATATTTCTTTATAATTAATATATTTTTTTATTAGTTTCTACAATCTTATAGACATAATTATATCTACTCTCTTTATGTTAAATAATTTATTTTTATTTAGCATAGTATATTTTTTCTTGTCAATTAATATTTTCTATATTAAATTATATTGGCTAAAATATAATCAAATTGATTTAAAAATTATATTAAAAGAAAATAATATTTATCTAATAAAAAATAGCACTCCCCTAAATGGGAAATGCTCATTTTTCAAGATTATTTTTGATCTTCTAGTATATCATTTAAGGCATCATATGTGAAATTTATTATTTCACCACAGCTTACTTTATTTTTTTTCAATGAAGCACATATTTCTGTACTGTATTTAGCCCTTACTTTATTCATTAATTCTCTTGAATACTTTCTTGCCATATTTTCATCTAAGTTATTATTTCGTCCATTTAAATATCCTATTATAACAACTGCTGCATTTACAGCTCCACAGACACTCCCTACAGTAATTCCAACTCCCATACCACTTCCTATTGAAATTGGTATATCTGTTTCATGTTCTTCATTATAAGATTTTATTAATGCTTCTGCACAAGTGTATCCTTGGCTATGATATATTGATGGTCTTGTCATTTTTATACTTCCTTTCAATTTTTATTTTAGTTTACGTGTTCTCATAGTGTATAAATAAAATATTATTAACCTTTTTATATAATATTTATTATGACTATAAACTTAGAATTGTATTTACTTCAAAAAATTCATAATTTTATTCATTTGATTGTCTAATACTTCAAATATTACAAAACAATGTTTAACAAAAAACTACAATAAGTTACAACTAAACTAAAAACAACATTTATACTCAGTTCAATACTTATGATACTTTTTTATTTGTAGAAACATCTTTGTTATATCTTAATATTATATCCTAAATTTACTTTGACTTCTGTGACTTAGTCACATACTCTATATTTATACCTCATTAAGATTTAATTTAATAAGAAATACGCTTATAAAAACATATAATTTTTATTCTCAGATTTTATGGGAAGGATATATCAAAGTTATTCTTTAAACTAAATACCTATACTTTTGTTTATATACACTAACAGCATCATTCCATGCTTCTTGTTCCTTTATGCCCTTTTCCTTAGCTATTTTTTGTGCTAATTTTCTTATTAATGTAGCACATTCCAGTATTCCAATATTAGATATTTTATCTCTATCAACTCTATATAACATATAAATTTATCTCCTTTAAACTTTTATACAAATTAATTTAATTTTTAATCTTACTTAATACTTATCTTTGTAGTAATTTTAAACTTTATATATGTGATATATGTGAAGTACATTAGAATAAATTTAGAATTTAAACAAAAGTAATCTTATAAATATTACTTTTTAAACTTAATCCACTGTCCACTTTGACTCTCTTTGTACTTTACCTATCTTTAAAAACAATTTCATAAATAATATATATAAACGTTACTATTACTATGTCTTACCTATATGCTATATACTTAATTTTGATATTTATTACATTAAACTCTGAAACATTTATTATAATTTATTAAATTAAGTAATGCATTAAGTAGTTTAATTCTTTGTATTTAAACAAAAGATTTGCTAAAATAAAAATAAGCAATAATACACAAATTAAACTCTAAGGAGGTTAGCAAATTGAAAAAAATACTTATAACAGGTGCATTAGGACAAATAGGCTCAGAATTAACACTCAAGCTAAGAAATGAATATGGAGAACAAAATGTAATTGCTAGCTCAAGAAGAACAAAAGAAGGAAATCCTGTATGTGAATCTGGTATATTTGAAATATTAGACGTCACAGATAAAAATCGATTCTTTGAAATCGCAAAAAAATATGATGTGGATACTATAATTCATCTAGCTTCTCTGCTTTCAGCAGTTGCAGAAAGTAAACCTTTAGAAGCTTGGAATTTAAATATGGATGGATTGATAAATGGTCTTGAAATAGCTAGAGAATTGAATTGTAAGTTTTTTACACCTAGTTCAATAGCTGCATTTGGTGAAAATTCTCCAAAAAACATGACTCCTCAAGATACACTACAAAGACCTAATACTATGTATGGTGTAACTAAAGTATCTGGTGAATTACTATGTGATTATTATCATTCAAAATTTGGAGTGGATACTAGAGGAGTTAGATTTCCTGGTCTTATTTCTTACGTTACTCCTCCTGGTGGTGGAACTACAGACTATGCAGTTGACATATATTATGAAGCATTAAAAAATAAAAAATATAAGTCTTACATAGCAGAAGGTACAAAAATGGATATGATGTACATGCCTGATGCTCTTCAATCTATAGTAGATTTAATAGAAGCTCCAGCTGAAAAACTTATTCATAGAAATGCTTTTAATATCACTGCTATGAGTTTTGCTCCTGAAGAAATAGCTGATTCTATAAAAAAATACATACCCGATTTTACAATAGAGTATGATGTAGACCCTGTAAGACAAAGTATAGCTGATTCTTGGCCTAATTCATTAGATAGTAGCAGTGCTGTAAATGAATGGAGTTTTAAAGCTAATTATGATTTAGATAAAATGACTAAGGATATGCTAGAAAAATTATCAGAAAAAGGAATTGGCAAATAACAAATTAAGAATTTAGTACCAAAAAATTCAGAGAATAAAACATCTTATATTTATGATTCTATTTTATAATCTTCACTTTTACATAGCTTTTATTCTCTGAAAGACTAACAGTTTTTATTTTTAACATACAACAAACTATTCTTTATAAGCATATTAGTAGTTTTCTAATATGGATTAATCATATAAAAATAAACAGAAAGGAAAAAGCTACTATTGCAAGTATAATAAAAAAACTTAATCAAATTTTACTATACTTTGCATATTATAATACAAGTAGTAGGTGTTAATGTTGCTAAATTTAAGAGAAATTAGAGAAGAAATAATTAAAGAATATATAGGCAATAATTTAATCTCTGAACTTACAGAAGAATTAAAGAACATTCTTATAACTGATTTAAAATCTAACCCATTTAAAAGTAATATTGAACTCAGTATAATACCCGCGAATATAGAAATATTTAAAAAGATAGAAACTAAATTGTTAGAAGCTAAGGTTAATCTAAAAATAGGTTGGGAAAGAATACTTATAAATTCTATCTTAAAAGATTCCTTTGATTTAAATTACGAAATAAATAAAAGTTGTAATGAGCCTTTGATGTTCAGAATCATTATATCAATTGATTCTTATGACGCTTAATCTCATTAAATAAATATCTATGAGGATGTGCTTTTAATTTATGAAATACAAGTTATTTATAGACTTTGAATTTAATATATTAGATGATAATAAATACAAGCTAGAATATAGTGGAGCTGAATTGATTTCAATAGGTTGTGTTTTGGTAGATAATGACTTTAATATAGTTGATGATTATTATTCTTTAGTTAAACCAAAATACAATGAAATACTTTCATTTAAGTGTAAAAAACTCACTAAATTAAACCAGTTAGAAATTAATAATGCTCCTAATCTTTTATATGTTATGGATGATTTTTTCAAATGGTTTAAAAAATTTAGCGATGTTACAATATATAATTGGGGTGATTTTGATATTGCTGGTCTTCTAAATTCCTTTAGAGTATATAAATATGCGGGTACCTGCTTAGAGTTATTCAATATGATGATTGATATTCAACCTTTTATATCTCAGCATATTACATATAAAAATAGAGTCTTATCTAAGCAACTATCTTTACTAAATATGAAAAAGATTTTTTCTGTAGAGGGAGAAATTAAACATAATTCACTTTCAGATGCTCTGGATTTAATGAATGTATGTAAATGCTTTTACCTTAACTATCCTAAAGATACTAATACACTTGAAGAATTATACAATAAACTGCCTCCTATTAAAAATCCTTTATATTATATTCCCTATTTTGAGGATGAAAATTTTGAACTTAAATTTGATAAGACTCCAGAAGATATAATAATGTATCTTAAACAAATATTCAATATATTAAATATAAGTAAAAAAGACATTTATTTTAAAAAAAGAAGTGTATTAGTAAATAATTCTAAAATTATCAACTTCAAAAACTTATCTTCTTCTTTTAAATTAATAAAGCTCAATGAATTTGAAGAATATCCTGATTTTGTATTGAAATTAGGTGATAAAAAGAATTTTGTTGAATCTGTAGTTAAGATAAATAAAAGTAATAGAAAATCCATAAAAAATTTAATATTGAGATTATCAAGAGTACCTTAAATGATTGAATTCAATTGTTTAAGGTATTTTTTATAATCTGAATTATTTTTTTTATATAGGATATACTAACTTAGTATAAATATTTTTTAAAGGAGTAATTGATAGATATGACAGTGGTATTAATAAGAAGTATTATATTATACATAACAGTGTTGATTGCACTTAGAGTCATGGGAAAAGGTGAAATCGCTGAAATGAACTGTTTTGACTTGGTCATAACACTTTTAATTGCAGAAGTTGCATCCGTCCCAATGGAAAATAATAATATACCAATTATAAATGGTGTTGCAGCAATAACTGGCCTTGTAATTATGCAGACTCTAATTTCATTTTTATCCTTAAAAAGCAGAAAATTAAGTTCATTTTTATCAGGTAAACCTTCTGTCTTAATTGACAAAGGAAAGATTGTATATAATGAACTTAAAAAAGAAAGAGTTAGTATAGATGAGTTGTTAGAACAATTGAGAATTCAAGGTTACTTCAACATAAAAGATGTACAATATGCTATTTTAGAGACTGATGGTAATTTAAGTGTGGTTCCAGCATCAAGTTATAATAGTACTCCTCCAAGAGCTTTTAACCATTTACCAATTCCACTTATTTTGGATGGTAAAATAATAAATAAAAATCTTGATATGGCTGAAAAAGATACTAACTGGTTAATGGGTATCTTAAAGTCTAACCACATAGAAACTTTTAAAGATGTTCTTATTTGTGTTTTAGATGAAAATGACAAAATATTTATTCAAAATAAGAAGGGTGATTAATATTGAAATCTACAACATTTGTTATACTATGGGCTGTTTTATTTATGCTATTTGGATTTTATGTTAATAATAAACTATATGATTTTACGGAAGATTACAAAAACAATATGTCTATATTAGAGAAATCTATAGAAAATGAAGAATGGGAAAAAGCTCAAAAAGAAGCTGATTCTATATCTACTAGATGGTCTAAAGAAAGAAATCATTGGTATAAAGTTTTAAATCATGAATACTTTGACGAAATAGGTCTAAAATTTAATATTCTTGATAAAGCAATTTATACTGAAAATAAATTAAAATCCTTAGAAGAAGTTGAAAGCATAAAAACATATTTAGGAAATATTGTTGAAAGTGTTAAGTTTGATATAAATTATATATTTTAACAGTCACAAATAAGGATATAGATAAAGTAATAATTCTATATCCTTATTTGTTTATTTACAATTTACTACTATCAGAATAAATTTTTAGAGCTTCTCCAATGAATTTGGATGCTCCTTTACCATATTTCTTATCAGTCACCTGTATATAGCTAGAATTTTGTAAATAAAGTTCTGACAAATAATCTAAATGATTCTCTCCTTCATCTATCTTGTAAAATTCATTCATTCGGTTAGTTTCATATACTATATCTCCAACAATATCTTGAATCTCTTCTGAAGAAGGATTTTTACTTAAGTCTGCCACAAGCTTTTCATATAATATGTTTATTTTGGGTTGTTTATTACCTAAATAACTCTTCAAAACTTCTCCAATAAATTTACACGCTCCATTACCATACTTTTTATCAACTTCTTTTATCCATATAGGATTTAGTAAATAATTTTGCACCATGCTATACCAATTATCATCTCCATACTCCATATTAAAAAGTTCATAATCTTTCTTAGATGTATCTGTTATCTCTTTAGCAATTTTTTGAAGTTCCTTTGATAAAGGATTTTTATTTAAATCTGCTACAAGTATTTTATATAGTTCACTTAATTTTGGATGATTATCTTCCAAACAGTCTTTTTTAAATTCATCAAATTGTTCTGCTAAAGTCAATATATCACTATTAAAATTTTTCTTTATAGCCTCAGAATATTTCTCAATACTTCCATATATTTTTATAGCCATTTTAGCAATTTCATCTTCTTTAGATTTAAACTTCTCAATATGTTCATTATATTTCTCTACACTACCATAAATTTTAATTACTTTATCTTCATGCTCTATTTTAAATTCCTCTAATACTTTAAAATATTCACTCATATCAAATTCTTTGAAGTTTACTACATTTTCTCCTTTTAACGTTTTGTCTATAATTTCTATTAGACTATCCAATCTTTTACGTTTTATAATAAGTAGCTTTCTTTGACTTTCTAGAGCATGCATTTTATCAAAGTATGGGCTTAACATTATATCTTTAACTTCTTTTAAAGGTATCTCAAGCTCTTTAAAAAATAAAATTTGTTGAAGCGTTTTAATAGCTTCATCATCATAAAACCTGTACCCTGCTTCTGTAATTTCACTTGGTTTTAATAAACCTATCTCGTCATAGTAATGTAATGTGCGCACACTTATTCCTGTCAAATCTGAAACTTGTTTTACTGTTCTCATTGCCTCACCTCAAAATTTTATTTTACAGCTACGAATATTAATAAATATTTATATACCTATCAGTATTTATTAATATTTTCAAACTATGTTTTCATATTACAATATAACGTGGTGTTAGAGTCAACACTTTATAAATATATAATTTGATTTTTTGAACTCATTTCATATTTAAATTTTGATTATCTAGTTAATATACTTTTTATTAAAAAGAAATCTTGTTCTATATTCATATACCTAACATTAAGTATCCAGATTTCATTTGTTTCAAAATTTCGGAAAATAGTAAAGGAAGTTTTTCAGTTTCATCAGCCTTATTCAATAAATAATCTATTATTATATTAGATATTTTTTCAATTATAATTGCGCTTTCTTCAAAAATCTCTGCTACTTCTACCCAACAGTCATTTTTGTATTCAGTTCCAATAGATTTAAGCATCTTGCTCATTTTATCAAAACCACCTTTAAATTCGACACTATCTGGTTCTTCAATTCCTTTGATTGCATTTGGAATAGTTGGTACTGTTCCAAAAAACATAACCATATTAGCTAAAATCCTATCATAGTCATCTTTTTCCAGTTCATGTTTCCATTGTGACAATTCTTTGATAAACTTTTCAAAACCTTTATATCCTAAAAACCCTGTAGGTGGATTTAAAAACATATCACGCTTTATAGCGAGTGCTTCTTGAGCAATCTGATATTTATTCTTTGAACTATTCATTCTAACTGTACAAATTGTATTCGCTTTGCTTAATCCAGGATAACTACAATTCATACATTCACATAGTTCATCATAAGAAATAGAGATTAAATCAGTTATCCCACAATCATATAAATATATTCTTTCTTCTATATCATCATACCCTACCATAAGCACATAATGAAAAGGAATATGCTCTTTATGATATAATTTTTCATAATATGGCAGATAATACATATCTAAGGCTCCTAAAACAACTGGATAACCAGAATCAATTTCTGATTTTGCTTTTTTTAAAGCTTGTTCATACTTTTTAAACTCATAGTGTTTATATTCAAAACCAACAATAGGTGCTAAAAATTCATACATTTTTTTGGTTCTTCCATCCCCCAAAGCAACCATTCTCTTTAATTCTTTTTTATTTGTTTTTAGATAACAAAACGAGCCAAAACCTGATAATAAAAAGAAAAAATCATTTGGCAGAGATTCACCCATTTTATTCATATATATATCTTCTATACCATTCCACATACATTCATAATCATGTAAATGGTGCTTTATTTCAATTATTTTCCTCATTTAATTTACCTCCATTTATAAATAATTTCATTATGGAATTAATAGTGTTTTCATAAATTATATCTTTATAATTTCAAATGATATGGTTATTGCCTTCTACGATTAGTAGCTTTTTCATGTATATTTTTAATTAAACCTAGTATAAACCCTCCTATAATGTGAGAGTCAATGGCAAAATTCAAAAATAAGTATTCATATTGTGTAACTTATAATAAAATTAGACTTTTAATGCTTGTAAATAAGTAGAAAATCTTGAGAAAAATAAGTTTTAAAATTTCTTGTATTGTAATCAAATAAATTATTACAAATAATATAATAATTTTATATAAAAAAGAGTATATAAAAAACTAAAAAACGTTTCTTATATACTCTAATAATTTTAATTTACTATATTCTATTATTTCCCAGCCTTCATAGCTCTAATTTTTAGTGGTAAAGTAAATAAATTAATAAATCCTTCTGCATCTTTATGGTCATAAAGTTCACTATCTCCAAAAGAAGATATTCCTTCATCATAAAGTGCATTTTCAGTAAATATTCCAGCAGGTTTTATATTACCTTTGTAAAGTTTAACTTTTACTGTCCCTGTAACATTATCTTGAGTTTGTTCCATAAATGCATCTATAGATTCTCTTAATTTACAGTACCATAATCCATTATAAATAAGCTCTCCATATTTGTAAGATATCATTTGCTTAAAGTGTAGTGTGTCTTTATCTAAAGTAGCACTTTCTAAAATATTGTGTGCTTCATAAAGAATTGTTCCTCCTGGAGTTTCATATATACCTCTTGATTTCATACCAACAAGTCTATTCTCAACTATATCTATAACTCCAATTCCATGCTTACAACCTAACTCATTTAATTTATGAATTAATGCCACTGGAGATAATTCTTCACCATTTATCTTTTTAGGCTCACCTTTTTCAAAATAAACCTCTACATATTCAGCTACATCACATGCATCCTCAGGGTCTACACATTGTTTATATACATCCTTTTTATGTTCATTTTGTAAATGTTCTATGTCTCCACCTTCTGTTGATACATGCCAAAGGTTAGCATCTACTGAATATATTTTAGCTTTAGTTGCTGTTACTTTTATGTTGTGTTTCTCAGCATAATCTATAGCATCTTCTCTTGATTTTATATCCCATATTCTCCAAGGAGCTATAACTTTTATAGTTGGGTCAAGGGCTGCAATTGTAGCTTCAAATCTAACTTGGTCATTACCTTTTCCTGTACATCCATGGCATATATATTTTGCTCCTTCTTTATGAGCAACTTCAACTAATTTTTTAGCTATTATAGGTCTTGCTAAAGAAGTTCCTAATAAGTATTTTCCTTCATATTTTGCTTCTGCTTTTACAGCTTTAAATATAGTTTCCGTCACAAACTCTTCACTTATATCATCTACATAGGCTTTTGATGCTCCACTTTGTAAAGCTTTTTCATAAACATCTTCCATTTTATCTTCTTGACCTACATTTCCACAAACAGCTATAACTTCTATATCTTCATAATTTTCCTTTAACCAAGGTATTATAATTGATGTATCAAGTCCTCCTGAATATGCTAATACTACTTTTTCCTTCATTGTTAATTCCTCCCAATTTTAAATTATAATTTTATATTTTTTATTTTTTAATAGAAACTCTTAATATTTAATGACTTTAAAAATATAGATTCTTATAAAATCATTTTAATACTAAAAAAACCCCTCAGTATTTTTAAATACTAAGAGGCGAAATATCCGCGGTACCACTCTTATTGATAAACTTAGCTAATCAATCAGTAAATGTATAACTACTAAATACATATTAGTAAATAAATATATTAAAAAACGCCTCTTGGAAAAACCAAGAGACGAAATATATCCGCGTTACCACTCTAATTGATAAGATAAACTTATCCACTCTTTCTCTTAAGGCGAGATTACCTACTAACATACTAAATTCAATTAGCATCCTCCAAAGTTCTTTTCACTAATACTTATTTGCTAAGCTTCCACCATCCTCAGCTCTCTATAAAATACATAAAAGTTACTCTCTTTTTCATCGGATTTAAATATCAAATTTTTTAGACATCTCTTATAGAATATATAATAGTTTATTTTTCCATTTATGTCAACTATATAATTTATTTTCTTTTTAAAATATTTTCTCTTTAAGCTTACTCATATTTTACTTTCCAAAGGCATAGTCCTTTAGCTGGTGCGGTGTCTGATGACTTGCTTCTGTCTTTCGACTCAAGCATATGCTTAACATCTTGTGGTGCTTTTCTTTTAAGGCCAACATCTATTAATGCTCCTACTATTATTCTTACCATATTATATAAAAATCCATTTCCCTCTATATATATTTCTACAATATCATCATTTTCTTTTATATTTATTGAGTAAATTTCTCTTACATTAGATTTTTTCTTAGACTTAGAAGAAGCAAAGCTAGTAAAATCATGTTCTCCTATTAAATACTCACTTGCTTTTCTCATTCTATCTAAATCTAATTTTTTACTTATGTGTGCAGCATACTTTCTCATAAAAGGACTGTGATATTTATTATTATCAATCTTATATAAATAAGTTTTTGATTTTACATTGTATCTTGAATGAAATCTTTCATCAACTTCCTCAACAGTTTTTACAACTATATCCTCTGGCAAATATTCATATAGATATTTTTGAATTTTATCTACTGAATCCATACAATTTGTTTTAAAGTTTATAACTTGACCTCTTGCATGTGCTCCCATATCAGTTCTCCCAGAACCAATTATCTCAATAGTTTCATTGGCCATTTTACTTAAGACAGACTCAAGCTTTTCTTGTATAGTCATGTCATTATCGCCTAATTTTTGATAACCTTTGTATCTTGAACCATCATATGCTACTATCATTTTTATATTTCTCATCTTAATCCTCTTTCTAAGAATTTATGCCTGTTTAGCAAATTTATTTTTTATATTAAAAGTTATTTTTGTTCCAACATTCTTTTCACTTTCTATTTTCATTACTCCACCATGAAGTTTTACAATTTCATTACTAATTGCAAGACCTAATCCACTGCCAGCCTTGTTGTAATCCTCTTGGAAAAATTTATCTAAAACTTTATTTAAATTTTGCTTTTCTATACCTGAACCATTATCTTCAACTGATATAGTTGTTATATCTTCATCCTGAGAAGCTACAACTTTTATGTAACCACCCTGACTAGTGAATTTAAATGAATTTTGTATTAAATTTATAAGAACTTGTCTTAGTCTATTTTTATCTCCTTGGATATTTTCTATGAATTCATTTTCAAATTCAAATAAAAGTGATATATCTTTTTCAGCTGCTTTAACTTTCAACTGATTTACAACCCCAACAACTAATCCTTCAACATCAACTATATCAATATGAAGCTTTATCCTATCAGAAGAAAGCCTTGAGAAATCCAATAATTCTTCTACCAACTTTATAAGTCTTTCTGTCTCATCTTGTATAATACCTAGACCTAAATCTAACTCTTCTCTAGTTATACTTTCATATCCTAATGTTTCACTCCATCCCTTTATAGATGTAAGAGGGGTTCTCAACTCATGAGATACAGAAGATATAAATTCTTCTTTCAATTTTTCACTCTTATCAATTTCATGTGCCATATGTTCAAATGTCTGTGCTAAATCACCAATTTCATCATCTACAATCTTCATATTTTCCAATTTTATATTGTAGTTTCCTACAGCTAATTCGTTTGCAAACTTCTTTAGCTCTCTCAATGGTTTTATAAGAGTCTCAGCAAATTTGAGACTTATTAATATAGCTATAATAAGTATAAATATTCCCGCCAATATAAGCCATGTAGCTTGCTTTAATATGGCGTTATCAATTCCATCTAATGAAACAGTATATCTAACAACACCTTCTATAATATTATTTACTTTGAGTGGTAAGGAGATGCTCATGACATGCTCTCCTGTATCTGGTATTTTATAAGTATATGGTGTTAAATTTTTAGTCTTTACATCTCTTAATGCATTATCTACATCTTCATAATTTGCTTTTTCTTTACTTTTAAATCCATATTGGTCCAATATAACATTTTTATTCTTATCTATTATCGAAATCCCAAATTCTGAATTCTTTGTTAATGGCTGTTTATCAAAAATATTTTTAACTTTTTTCTCAAAGCTTGTAGTTTCCATTGTAATAGCATTATATTCATCAGCGTATTTTATTTCAGATTCAAGTAACTGTTTAACAGAATCATAGTAATAGTTTTGTATATAAAACATGAATAGCCCTTCAAACAGAGTTACCATTATAATAATTATTATAAAATAGTTTTTTATTACTTTTTTTCTCAGACCTTCAAAATGTAACACTATTATTCTTCCTTTCTAAAACAGTATCCATAACCCCAAATAGTTTGTATATATTTTGGTTTTGATGGGTCATCTTCTATTTTATTTCTTATCCTTCTTATATTTACATCTACTATTTTAAAATCATACAAATAATTAGTTCCCCATACCTCATCTAATATCTGATCTCTACTTAATGATTGTTTAGCATTTGATATCAAATATTTTACTATTGAAAATTCTGTTGGAGTAAGTTCAATCTCTTTACCATTCTTAAATAATTTTCTTTTATCTATATCAAGTATAAATGGTGGCGAGACTATCTCACTTGACTTAACATTTGAATCATCTTTTGCAACTCTTCTGATAAGAGCAGAAACCCTAACTAAAAGTTCCTTTATACTAAATGGTTTTATGATGTAATCATCTGCTCCTGAAATAAATCCTTCTATTTTATCATCTTCTTGAGCTTTTGCAGTAAGCATTATTATCCCAACTTGATCAAAATTTTCCCTTATAAACTTACAAACCTCTATCCCACTTATATCTGGAAGCATTACATCTAAAAGAGCTATTGTAATATCACTTTCTGTTGTCATTTTTTCTATAGCTTCTCTACCAGTACCTGCTTCAACTATTTCATAGCCTTCTCTTTTTAAGTTTATACTGACAAAACTTCTAATTCCAATTTCATCTTCTAGTATAAGTATTTTTTCCTTCATAAAATAAAACCTCCAATTGAGTGTAATATTAACCATATATTAATGAGAAATACTCTTTTAATGCGTCTATCGTAATATCTAACTTATCCATTTCATTTGCATCATTTATAGTTAGTAAAAAAGTATATTCATCGCTTTCTTGAAGTACAATAGAATTTTGTGTATTTGCACTTTTTCTATCTTCAAGTTTATTTTTACTCTCTACTATTATATTAAATAAATTCTTACGTTCTGAATAATCAAAATAGTAAAATTTAAATACAGCTTTTTCCCCAACAAATTCTTGTTCAACAATTATTTTATCTACTAAATTATTTTGCATAAATAATCTAAAATTGTATTTATAATTATAGTATATCTGGCTTATAAATATTAATTTTGAATTAGAATCTTCTTTCCCATTCCATCTGTACCAACTTATATTAGCAGATGCTTTAGAGGTATAAGTATTTCTATTCCCTCCAGCAACTATAGGTATCTCTATAATTTTATCTTTATCAACATCATCAACAGGTATGTAATAAGGTTTAGTAATAGTTTTATCATAATCACTAAACACTTTTTGAATTTTATCATTTTTCATATATAATATCTGTGTGATATAATTATTTTCTTTTAACATGGGAATATCTAGTACAACACCTTTGATGGATGCAGCTGAATTTCCAACAGATGAAGCAACATTACCTAGAGTTATATATAACTCATTTAGATTTTTTACATTTTCAAATTTGACATAATCCTTAACCTTCATAGTTCCATCAAAATTTGCAACAGTTGCAAACATCTCATTAGTTTTATTATTCAAATGAAGCATTAATATATCTATCTTGTCATCTCCATCTATATAACCAATCTTTACCTTCATATCGTTAAAATCTTCTTTATTTTGAATCCAAGAAGCATCTAAATCGTATACTTTTGTGATTTCATTATCCCTTACTTTGTATATATGCATATTAGTTTTATCTTTGGATTTAACAAGTAAAATAACTTCCTTATATCCATCTGAATCCAAATCATAGAAATTAGCATATTCTATTGATTCTCCATTTTCTAAATAATGGTCTCCTAGTACATATTTTTCACCATTGTAACTTAAAGTTACAAAACCTACTTTATTAACATTATTACTTAAATCTTCTTTTTGCTCAAATACTACTAATTCATCAACTCCATCACTATTTAAATCTACCTTATTTATTTTTCCTACCTCTTTTGTATTAGAAGGCAATATCATAGATGAGTCTGGTTTTAGTAGCTGATCTATACCATCGTACAATACTTTTTTTGTATCATCATAGTTAGGTATCTTTGCCAATTGTTCTGGAGATTCAGTTTTAACATTACATCCAGTAACAAATAACATCATTAAGCCTGATACAATAATAAGCTTTAATAACTTCATTTAACCCCTCCTAATCCTACAATCTTAAATTTTTCTTTTTTCTCGCAAAAATCTCCTCACAATAGTTAGACGTTTCAAATCCTCATAAGGTTTTACTTATTTTAACAAAACTTTATATTTTGATAAAACTTATGATAAATATAAAATCTAATTATTATTTCTAGGAGGTTTAGGCCCTGGATATTGGAAAAAGTTAGTTTTTAGCATACCATTATATAATTTTCTCTTTTTAGCTGCTTTTTGTCCAAATTCATATTCAAATTCTTCATAGGAAGTTATCAGATAATATGACCAATTTTTTAACTTTCTAAATGCATAACCAAGCTCTTTATATAATTGTTTAACACTATCCTTATCTTCCAATCGTTCTCCATAAGGAGGATTGGTAACTATAAATCCAAATTCTTCTTCACTCTCAAACTCAGTTGCATCTCCTACATTGAATTCTATATATTCATCTACACCTGCTATTTCTGCATTTTCTCGAGCTATATCTATACATTCTGCATCTATATCATATCCATAAATTTTAAATTTAGATTCATTGTCTATTTTATTAAAAGCATCTTTTCTTACATCCCACCAAATCTTTTTATCAAGCGTTCTCCATTTTTCTGATATAAATTCTCTATTTAATCCAGGTGCCATATTTATACCTATCATAGCTGCTTCAATTAATATAGTACCAGAACCACACATAGGGTCTACTAAAGTCCTACCTGCTTTCCAAGGAGTTAAGTAGATAAGTCCAGAAGCTAAAGTTTCTCTTATCGGAGCTTTATTTGCTTTTTCTCTATATCCTCTTTTATGTAAAGCATCTCCTGTTGTGTCTATTGAAAGAGTTACTTTATCTTTGTGTATAAATACAAATATAGGGTATTTTTCTTTATCTTCTTTAAGCAAACCATCCTCTAAATAACTTTTCTTCAAGCTTTCTACAATAGCTTTTTTTACTATAGCTTGTACATCTGGTGTACTGTATAATTTTGATTTTATAGAAGAAGCTTTTGAAATAGGAAATTGAGCTCCATAAGGTATATATTTAGACCAATTTATCCTTTTTGTATTTTCAAATAATTCATCAAAGCTTTTTGCTTCAAACTCAGCAATCTTAAGATGTACTCTTTCTGCACATCTTAACCACATGTTTGATTTTGCTATCCCAAATTCATCAGTCTTATATGTTATTCTTCCATCTTCTGTTTTTATTATTTCATATCCCAAATTAGTAATTTCTCTAGCCAACATTTTTTCCATTCCAAAAAAACATGGCGATATTAATGTATAGTTTTTCATAAAACCTCCTGTTTCCTATATTAATTACAACGATTATTTATTTTTTAACCTATTTACATGTTTAAATTCATACTTCCCATTTGATATCCTGACATATCTAGTGTAACATATTTAAAGCCAAATTTTTTTAATTTAGTGTCAACTTTACTAAAATTGTTATTTTCAAAAAATTTACCTAATTCTTCCTGATTAACTTCTATTCTAGCTATATCTCCATGCATTCTTACTCTAAATTGAGAAAAGCCCAAATCAGATAAATATTCTTCACTTTTTTCTATTATCCTAAGCTTTTCATCTGTAATTTCAACACCATAAGGAATTCTGCTTGCCAGACATGCAAATGATGGTTTGTTAAAAGTTTCTAACTTCATATCTCTTGAAAGTAACCTAATTTCATTTTTCTTTAATCCACTTTCTTTCAATGGACTAATTACTTCTAGTTCATTTAGTGCTTTAAGACCTGGTCTATAGTCTCCTAAATCATCTACATTGGTTCCATCCACTATGTACTTTATATTATGTTCCTTTGCGACCTCTTTTATTTTAGTAAATATATATTTTTTACAATAATAACATCTTTCAACACCATTTTCTTTGAATTCCTTTAAATCAAAATCTTCTATTTTTAATATAATATGTTTAACTCCAAAATTTTTAGTATATTGTTTTGCTTCTTCTATTTCTCTATTTGAGTGCATCATTGCATGAATAGTTACAGCTATAACATTATCTCCTAATGTATCTCTTGCTACTTTAAGTAAGAAATTACTGTCAACTCCACCTGAATAAGCAACTGCCACACTTTCTAATTCAATCAATTTTTCTCTTAATTTTTCTAACTTTTCTCTTTCCTTCACTAAATCTACCTCCATATCAATGAAATATGAACTCTAAAACTATTCTTATTTTTTACATACTTAATGATTATAACATATAAAGTATATATTTAAAAAATTAGAATAACTTTTAAATATATTAATTATAATATTAAAGTACTTTTATTTATATCTTTACAATTTAAGCATATTGCTGTATTACACTATATAAAAACAAAACAGTGTAATACAGTAATATACTTAAAAGCCATGAAGCCTAAATAGCCTATCTTCATGGCTAAGTTCACGATTTTATTCTCATATAATTACTCTTCTTATCGATATAATTGTAAATTACAAAAAGATACTATCATTAAAAATGTTTTAAAAACTTAATACTTATAGTTTACAGAGCTCTATATCAATCCCACCAAAAAAGCCATATGGTAGAATCTTGTATTACCTCTTTTAGAGCTCTTAATGTCTCATATCCTTGTACAATAATATCTTCACAGTACAAGATTAACTCTATGCATAGGTTATTGAACATTGTATTGTCACTAGGTATATTTTTTGAAAAATATTGGACTGTGTCACATCCAATTGCTATTGGGTATGCTCCATAATTTTCGTACCAATATTTTGCAACTGCTATATGCTCTTCATCACTAGGACAATCGTTAAATCCACCAATTGGTATATATGCAAATACTTCATAAGGTTTAGTTGTTGGAACTTTAGCTATGTAAACTTTGTTATTTTCTTGAAATATATCTATATTTGTAATTGGGTTAAAACTTTTATAATCACAAAAAATATCTTCTGACTCTATGAGTTCCTTTACCACCTCTGAAATTTCACTCTTCCTACACTTGAAAAATTCATTTACATCAATTTCATTATATTTTTTCAGACAATGCTCTTTGTAGTTCTCAAGAGAACCATACTCTTTATTGACAATATCAATGTTTTCTTTTAGCAATCCTACCTTTTCATCGATAATTATAATTGGTGTATATCCTTTTTCTTTTCCATCTTCTATCATTGTCTCCAATAAATTGTCAATATCAATCTCATTGTTCACAGGAACACATTCAAAACCATATAAATCTTCAATACCCATATTTATCTCCTATTCTTTTTAGATTTAATTCTTTTGAAAGTTTTCTTTTTTTGTTGTCAAATTTTTAAATACTATTATTATTTGTAAAACTATAAGTAGAGGTATAATTTATAAAAAACATTCATATTAAATAAATTTTCATTTAATTTTTTGTATAAATATAACGTTTTTATGACAATATCCTCATATAAATATAATATCACAAAACAAATGTTCATGGTTAATAATAAGTAATTTTGTAATAATTCGTTGTAATATTATGTTATTTTAAATAAAATAAATGATATAATTTGTATAAGAAAGGATATATTTATTTACATTAAATTTATTTGAGACAAGGTCAATGTGAATTTTTTTAATAGTAACAAATATCCCCAAAATAATAAATAATATTAGACTTTATGTATAGTATAAATTCTAATAAATCACATGCATGTTTGCAAGAATTAATAGATTAAAATCAAGATTTAGATTTAATAGTACTTTTATGTGAAAAGATATGTATTTATTTAATATATTAAACTCAGAAAGTACAAGATTCTACTATCTAATAGCTAATAATTCTATTGATATGCTTTTAATCCCAATACTAAAAACACTTACATAGAGACTAGAAATGTACTTTTCTAACTTGTAATTAACAGTAATTACTATGTATAAATTTTAACTGCATTGAGAAAATAGTAGAATAATATACCTGTAAAATTTATTAGAGTTGTATATTCACGTGTATTTCTTATTATTTATGTATAACAAAAGTAAATTTAATACATAAATTTATAGGTGTACCAATTAAAAATTTTAACTAATACACCCATTGATTTCTATTCTTCCTTTAATAAAATATCTTTCCATACATCTTCTTTAAACCCTAATAGTACATTTTTACCATCAAATAGTAGTGGTCTTTTAATAAGCATACCATCACTTACTAATATTTCTAGCAGTTTATCATCTGACTCAGTCTTTACTACATCTTTAAGACCTAATTCTCTATATTTCATTCCACTTGTATTAAAAAACTTTTTTATATCATATCCACTAATATTATAAATTAATTCTAATTCATTTTTAGTTGGTGGATTTTGAACCATATCTATATCCTCAAATTCCAAATTATTTTCTTTAAGCCATTTTTTTGCTTTTTTAACTGTAGAACATTTTGTATATCCATATAATTTAATCATTATAGTAAAACTTCCTTTCTAATTTTTTATCTCTATATTTACATTTTTATACCCATAATATGTATATTATAATCAAGTTTTATCATAAATACGATAGAACAGTTCAAATTTTCTAGCATCAATAGATACAGTCTTAGTTATATTAAAATCTCCATATTTGCTTTCATTAAATTTATAATTGCTACTGTTGATGATAAATTCTTCCTCCTCATACTTTTTCTTTAGCTATTTTGGTGTGAAGTATGGTATTTCTATAATTTTAATCTTACATTATACATTTTTTGAATTTGTATACATGTAAAAGCCGTGACAGTTTGATATCACGACTTTTTTACCACACAGTTAAATTAAATTTTAACTGCTCTAATATATCAAAATTTATATTTTTCATTGTAAAAGTCAGACAAACAATCCTTATTTTTTTATAAAATTTCAATATAAATTCCGTTTTTAAAAATTTAAACAATTTTTTCTTTTATTTGAATATCCTCAACTATACCATCTTTTATACTTATAATCTTATCAGCAACACTATTTGAAAATACAACATCATGTGTAATTATCAGTATAGTCATGCCTTTATCTTTAAGCCTATTCATTATATTTACTACTTTTTGAATAGTATCAATATCAAGTGCAGAAGTAGGCTCATCAAAACAAAGAACTTTTGGCATTAATGCACAAGACCTAGCTATTGCAACTCTTTGTTGCTGTCCTCCTGACAACTCAAATGGATATGAGTTCAATTTTTCTTCCAAATCAACTAGTCTCAAAAGTTCTTTAGCTCTATTTTCAGCTTCCTCTCTAGGGACTTTAAAAACATTAACTGGAGATTCAATTATATTTTCAAGGACAGTCATATGAGGAAATAGATTAAAGTTTTGAAAAACCATACCTATTTTACCACGTATTTTTGCCATGTCTTTCTTACTTTTTATTATTTCATTATCTATTATAATTTCTCCACTATCAAATTCTTCAAGACCATTTATACATCTTAATATTGTGGTCTTCCCTGCACCAGATTTACCAAGCAAAACTCCAATCTGACCTTCTTCTAGTTCAAAAGAAATATCTTTAAGCACTTTATTTTTTTTAAATGATTTATTTAAATTCCTGATTTTCAACATATAAAAAACCTCCTCCTATAATTATTGTAGCTTTATCTGTAATAAGAATATTTTTTTTCAAGTAATTCAAATCCCTTAGTAAGTATAGCTACAAATATAAGATATATTGCTCCTGCCTCAAATAGTGGTAACAAACTTGCTTCTCTATTCATTGCTATTTGAGATATTCTTAAAATATCATTTAATCCTAATATATATACTAAAGATGTATCTTTTACTAATGTAATTACTTCATTTGAAATAGGTGCTAGTATTCTTTTAAAAACTTGTGGAAATATTATTCTCTTGTACATCGTAAATTTGTCAAACCCTAGTACTTTTGAAGCTTCATATTGACCTCTATCTATTGATTGTATTCCACCTCTAAATATTTCTGCAAAGTATGCTGCATAATTTAAGAAGAAAGCTACTATTCCAGCTGTAAATCTGTCAAATACAATTCCTATAAGAGGTAAACCATAGAATATGACTATCATTTGTAAAAGTAAAGGTGTTCCTCTCATTATTAATATATAACATTGTGTAATACCACTTATTAATTTATTTTTTGATAATCTTAAAAATGCAACTCCAATCCCCAATGGAATTGATACTATTAATGTTATACAAAACATTGCTATAACTATTTCTAAACCTTGTAACATGCCTTTAGTGCCCCCTTCTTAACAGCTAACTTATCTCTTATTTAAACCACTTATCATAAATTTTGTCAAAAACTCCATCTTTTTTCATTTCTTTTAATGTTTCATTTATTTTTTTACAAAGTTCTGGATTTTCCTTAGATGTTGCTACAACATAATCTTCTAATCCAAAATCTTCTTTTAATACTTTATATTTATCTTCACCTTTTTGTCCCATATAGTATCTAATTAAAACTTCATCACCAACAACTGCGCTAGTTCTACCTATCTCTAAGTCTCTAAGTGCTTTATCGTAAGTATCATAAAGAACTGGTGCTCCACCCTTTAAGCTATTCATAAAATCTTTATCTTTTTCTACTGCATCAAGAGCTGTTGAACCTTGTTGAGTTCCAACTTCTTTATCTTTTAAATCAGCTTTTGTATTTACTTTTGAATCACTTAAAGTAACTATTATTTGTTTATTTTGTAAATAAGGTTCTGTATATGATACTATTTTCTTTCTCTCATCTGTTATAGAATATCCATTCCATAATACATCTACAGTTTTTGAATCATTTAACTCTGTTTCTTTCATTGACCAATCTATTGGTTGAAATTTAACTTCCATTCCAAGTCTCTTAAATGTCTCTTTTGCTAAATCAACATCAAATCCCACTGTTTCTCCTTTTTCATCTAAAAATCCCATTGGTACAAATGTATTATCAAATCCTACAATTACCTCTTTTTTTGATGCATTTGAAGCATCTTTATCCTTTTCATTATCTGATTTTGAGCAACCTGCCATTCCACTTACTAAACCTAACATAATTGTAAATAATCCTAATTTTTTTAATATATTTTTCATAATATTCTCCCTCGTCTTTTAAATTTTTAAATTTTAAATATTTTGATTATTTCAGAAAAAATGTATCTATTGCAATATAATTCTCTGCGCGCTTAAAAAATTATATTAAAAAACTCCCGTCTCTAGCTATTGCTAGAGGACGGGAGTTAAATCTCGTGGTTCCACCTCTGTTCATTAATGCCTCACGACACTAACCTCTTTAAGTACAATAAAAATTATACTCTAGCACTATAACGGATGCAAGGATACCGGGAAACTCCTAGTAAAGTATTTTTACTCTTTCAGAGTCCTGCTCAAAGATGTGTTCAAAGTAAAATCTATTGCTCCTCTCACCAATCGGAAACTCTCTGTTTAAGATTACCTACTTTTACTATTTCTTTTCATCGCATTTAATGTTGTTTTGAATTCTTATTTATGATATTGATTTTATATCATAAGGCAATATCTGTCAATATATATTTTAAAATAAATATAAAAATCTAATTCCAAGGTACAACTTCTACCTCACCATAGCATCGTTCTACCAATCTATTAGAATACTCTCCTTTATATCCCAAAATAAAAAGCAAAACAAGCTCAATATATCTTGTTCCTATTGAAATGATATTCCAAATGTCTTCAACTTCTAGTGTAGCTCTATGAGCTTTTCTACTTGGATGAACTATACTATTTCTTAAATAAATAACTAAATCTATTCCATCATCAAACTTCTTTTTTATCATGCTATCAAATATGTCTAACTCATATTTACCATATGGTATCTTACATATATCAAGTAGAAGTCTGATATTTTTAGATGCCAAATTATGGTCAAAAGTTTCATCTGTAAGCACCTTATTTTGCTCTACCAGCACTACATATGACAAAGTTTCAAGTGCAATCTGTACAGATATTATATTATTTTCCATAGTCACACTTCCAAGAGACTCTATATACCAATCAACGACACTCTTTATCGCAGAACCATAATAAAAATCTTCTAATTTTTTGCACATGAGACTTATATATTTTTCTATATTATGATAATTCGACAGCGTATCTGACCATGTTGGTACATATCTAAAAGGTGTTATTTGATTTTCATTCCAAATTCTATAAACTTCATTACCATTTCTATATCCTTTTGCCAAACAAAATCCAACATATCTGCCACACATAAAACTCAAGGCTGTTGCTATTCTATCTAAAAGATTTATTGTATTATTAGTTCTAAAAATTCTACCATCTTTTCTTCTAATCCTACCTATATGAGTTATTATTGCACCAGATTTAGACTTTAAATCTGACTTCAATTCTTTTCTATAATCATACCGTTTATCTATAGTAACAACATAATCATTTATATCAAATTCAATTCTACCTGCATATACCTTATCATTGTATTTTATAAGTTTTCCAGGTATTTTATCTAAGTTTATTATATTAAAATCTACATGTTCAACATAAGAGTTTTTAGATTTTATACAATCATCATTGATATATCCTTCTATCACAAAATCACTTAGAGTGTTTATTGTTATAGAAATAATCTTATAACCATAGACTTCAAGAATAGCATTATCATAGTCCAAAACTAAGTTCTCATCTTCATTTTCTATATCTTCAATGCAACCTATATCTGCTTTAAAACTTATGGATATTGGAGGTGTCATTTTATAATAAATTTTTCCATTACATCTATATTTCTTATCTAAATATATACAAAATCTACCTTCATAGATACTAATATCTTCATTGATACCATAGCTTAAATATTCTGATGTTATAGAATCATCAATTTCTTTCATTTTTATTCCCACCTTTGCTTTTGTATAATAACATGGGGATTTCATTTCTTTTTTATTTAGTAAAACCCAATCTATTATATAATTCAATATATTATTTTTATTAATTATGTATTTTATAATTTCTTATAAAAACAGTATCATTCTAGTATCATCGTTTGTTAGAGACATTATGTATTTTATAATTTTTTATTTATTAATAATACCTAAAATAGATTTTAAGAAATCATTTTATTACCATAGCTTTTATTCATTTAGATATTATCATTCATATATGTACATTGTCAAAGAAAACATTTAATTTATTAAATATTTTCTTTAACAATATATTATTATAATCTTATAAATAATATATTTAATAAACTGAATCTATTTCATTAAATGATTTTTCAAAATAAAAATGGCAGCTTTAATTTGTTATTTCAAAACTACCATTAGATTATGTATATTTTCTTTTAACATATAAAGCTTTTACTCATTACAACGATTTTTACTACGTTTATTTAGTCTATATATTCAAAATATTATGGCACTCATAAAATTGGAACCCAAAATTCAATCAAACTTTTACCATCCTTATCAACTAATTCTCCATATCTCGCAAAATCATATTTAGCATTTTCATTTAACTGGCATGTTGACTGAGGTAACCATTCTTTATAAGCATAATCTACAACAGGTTGTAAGCTATCTTCTCTCTTTGCTTTAAAGGTAAAAACTATATTTTGCACATTCACCTATAACAGAAAAACCTAGTCGTGTATTTCCTTTATAGCCTACTAAAAGAATTTTGTCATTTTCAACCATTTTAACTTCCATTATTCTATCACCTCTCAAAGTTTCTTTTCCATCAACAGTAAACTTTAATTGTACAGGATGAAAATCTCCTTTTTTTCTAAATGATTGTGGGCTACATTTAAACATAGCCTTAAATCCAATTGTAAATGATTGTTGTGTTTCATATCCAGCAAATAGTGAAATTTCCATAATTGGCTTATCTGTAAAAATTAGTAACCTTCTAGTATGATTGTACCTAATTCTGTCTTAGCTATTTTCACATTTCTTGCTATTGTCAAAAAAAATTAATCACTAATAATGATGGCAACCCGTAAAATTTGGATAATATATCATTACTCAAGGTTAGATAATGTATTTCTTATGTCCTTTTCTACTAATGACTTCATATTATCATTATAAATATTTATATCTGCATTACTTAATTCCGCTCTTATACGATGAATAAGTTGTTTCTTATACTTTATGATATTAGGTAATGACTGAATAAAATTTCTCGATACAGAAGGCTTTTTATCCACAATGTGACTTAGTATACTATCTATATTCATTTCAATTTTATTATCAGTATCCCACTTAGCATTTGCAACTATTAACAACAATCCTCTTGTACGAATATATGAACTTTCATTATTAATCATTTCTAGAAAATAATCAAAAAAACAGTATGTAATGTTTGATTTTTTACTTTCATTTTCTAGAAATAAAAAAGTTTTATATGCTTCAGTATGATTTTTTGAACATAATTCTTTAATAAGTAAATCAATATTTTCCAATATTTTCATCTCCTTTGTAACAAATATTTATTTAAGCTGAGTATAACATAACAAAAAATAAATAGAAATAATTGCGATACCTATATAAATATTATCTGTTAATCAAGCTGATTTACATCAATGCATGTTAATACTCAATTGTCATTTAAATTCTGTTAATAAGTAATATAATTTTTTTCTAAATTATACTAGCAAAAAGACGCTCCTTTCTGAGCGTCTTCATAATATAAAAATCTAATATTCTTTTAAAGTTCATTGCGTTTTATTTGTAACTAATAAGTTATATAATAAATAGACTTAATAAATATATTATATAACTTATATTTATTATAGTTCCTTTTTTAAAGTTTCTTTTAAAGTATCATATGCAAAATCCATTATCTCTCTACAAGCAACTAAATCTTTCTTTAAGTCTATACATAACTCTGAACCATACTCATTTCTTACTGTTGTTGTCAAATCTTTAGCATATGCTTTAGCTTTAGTACTTTCACCCTCATGGTTTCTACCTCTTACATATCCAATTATTATATTTGAGGCATTTACTGCACCACATAAACTAGCAACTCCACAACCTGAACCTAATCCACTACCTAAACAAACTGGTATATCTGTATTAAACTCTTCATTATATGCTTTTATAACTGACTCTGCACAATTAAACCCTTTTTCATGGTATTTTGATGCTATAACTTTATTGCACATTAAAACTCCCCCTTATCAATGTAAATTAAAAATCTCTTCTAACATAATTATATCAAATATTAACAAAAAAATCACTTTTAACCAATTTAACTATTTTCTTCTAAATCTAATAGTATTTTTTTTAAGTCAGAATGATTCCCCATATATCCACCAATATTATTTTTACCAACAACTCTGTGACAAGGTATTATTATTGGAATTTTGTTGCTTTTACTTGCTTGTCCAATTGCTCTAACAGACTTTGGATTATTTATATTTTTTGCTATTTCTGAGTATGAGAGTGTTTTTCCATAAGGTATTTTTAACATTTCTTCATAGACAGACTTTTGAAATTCAGTACCATCAACACGTATTTTCAAATCAAATGTTTTTCTTTTTCCATTAAAATAATCATCTATCTGATTTATTGCCTCTTTTAAATCTTCTTCACTTCTTTTTATATCTATTCCTTTTTTAATATATTCTTCTTTTAAATTATTAAATTTTTCATCTCCTATATCTAAACTAACTACAAAACCATCTTCACTCAATATGTACAAATTTCCTATTTTAGACTCATAAACATCATATACTAAATTCATATAACGTCCCCCCTTTTATATTAGTATACATATAATTTTTCAAGTAATAAAGAGTTACCCTAAAAAATAGAGTAACTCTTTTTATAATTGTTATACAATAGAAATTTATTTAGATAGCTATAAATTTTCAATATGTGAAACATTAATCTTCTATATTTTTAAAAGCTTTAGAAAGCATAAGTTTTATCCTGTTAAGCTGATTCACCTCGCTTGCAGAAGGGTCATAATCAATAGGAATTATATTTGCATTCTTATATAATCTTTTTAATTCTTTTATAGAACCTTTACCAATTATATGATTAGGTAAACATCCAAAAGGTTGCATACAAATGATATTTTCCACACCTTCATTCAACAATTCAACCATCTCACCTGTTAAAAGCCATCCTTCTCCAGTTTGATTTCCTAATGATACTACTGGTTCTGTATTTTTCGCAACTGTTTTTATATTTCCTGGAGCGTAAAATCTTTTACTTTTATCAAGTGCTTTTTTATATACTCTTTGGTATATACTTGTTATGTATATAAAGGCTTCTCCTATCATTCTACTTTTTCTACTTCCTTCTAAATGAGTGTGTTTATAAATAGTATTAAACGCACAACTTAAAAAGAAATTTGTAAGGTCTGGTACAACTGCTTCAGCACCTTCTCGCTCTAATATATTCACTAGATTATTGTTTGCAATTGGATGAAATTTAACTAATATTTCTCCAACTAAACCTACTTTAGGTTTTTTAATATCTAATATCTCTAGGTTATCAAACTCATTTACTATCTCTTTTATGTTTTTAGTAAATACAGAAATTTTAGCTTTGACTAGAGATTTTTTACATATATCAACCCATTTTTCATATAGAGTATTTGTACTTCCAATAACTTTCTCATATGGTCTCACTCTATAGAGTACTTTCATCAATAAATCTCCATATACAACAGACATAAAAAGTCTATTGATTAATTTTAGAGATACATTATCCATTATCCCACTATCTTCTATTCCATTTACACTAAGTGCAATAACTGGAACATCTTTAAACCCTGCATCATACATAGCTTTTCTTAAAAATCCAATATAATTTGTAGCTCTACAACCGCCACCAGTTTGAGTTATTGCAACAGATGTATTATTTAAATCATATTTTCCAGACTTTAATGCTGTTATTAATTGACCTACTACTATTATAGCTGGATAACAAGCATCATTATTTACATACCTCAAACCTTCCTCAATAACACTACTATCTGTATCTTTTAAAATTTCTATCTTATATCCACTCAGATTTACAGCTTCTTCAAGGAATTGAAAATGTATAGGTGACATTTGTGGTGCTAATATAGTATGTTTGTTCGTTATTTGATTATTCTTTGCATACTGTATTCTATCTACTTTCATATTTTTTACATCTATATTTTTACTTTCTCTCTCAAACATAGCTGCTTTTAAAGACCTCATTCTTATCTTTGCAGCTCCCAAATTATTACCTTCATCAATTTTTATAATAGTATATATTTTAGATTTTTCATTAAGTATTTCTTGAACTTGGTCTGTAGTTACTGCATCCAAACCACACCCAAATGAATTAAGTTGAACCAATTCTAAATAATTTTTATCTCTTACAAAACTAGCTGCTTTGTATAATCTTGAATGATAGACCCATTGGTCTACAACTCTAAGTGGTCTTTGCATATTTGCTAAGTGACATATAGAATCTTCAGTAAGTACTGCCATGTCTAAAGAATTTATAAGCTCTGGCATTCCATGATTTATTTCTGGATCTATATGATATGGTCTACCACATAATACAATTCCCTTTAAGTTTCTCTCTTTTATCTCCTTAAGTGCTCTTTCACCTGCTGCTTGCATCTCCATCTTAAATGAATTTTGTTCATCAGTCGCTTTATCAACTGCATGATTAATTTCTTCCTTAGTTATATTTATACCATTAAAACGTCTTGATAATTCCTCATGAAGTCTCTTTTTCAACTTTTCCTTATCATTTAGACTTATAAATGGATTTATGTAATTTATATTTTTGTTTCTTATATTTTCCACATTATTTTTTATTACTTCAGAATAGGATATTACGACAGGACAATTATAATAATTATCTGCACTTAAATCTTCTTTATTTTCATTGGTTACACTAGGATAAAATATATTCTTTATTCCTTTTGAAATTAAATTTTCTATATGACCATGAACTAATTTCCCAGGATAACACACTGTTTCAGAAGCAATGCTAGTTATACCAGTTTCATATAATTGTTTTGATGACCTATCTGAAAGTACAACTCTAAATCCCATATCATTGAAAAATGTAAACCAAAATGGATAATCTTCATACATATTTAATACTCTTGGTATTCCTATCTCTCCTTTTTTTGCTTTATCTTTTTCTAATGGTTTGTATTTAAAAATCCTATCATATTTATACTTAAATAGATTTATGGGGTTTTTCTTTTCTAAACCTATCTTTTTATCGCCATAAATAGCTTCTCCCTTCTCACATCTGTTTCCTGAAATAAAAATTTCATTATCAGAAAATTTGTTTATTGTAAGAAGACAATGATTTGAGCATCCTTTACATCTAATTACACTTGATTCTAATTTTATACTATTCAATTCTTCTTTAGATAATAAAGATGTTTGATATCCACTTTCATACTTCTCTCTAGCTATAAGAGCTGAACCAAAAGCACCCATAATTCCAGAAATATTAGGTCTAATTACATTTTTGCCAATTAACCTTTCAAAACTTCTAAGTACTAAATCATTGTAAAATGTTCCACCTTGTACAACAATATTATTTCCAATCTCATTTAAATCTCTGATTTTTATTACTTTAAATAAAGCATTCTTTATTACAGAATAAGATAAGCCTGCTGATATATCTCCAACACTTGCCCCTTCTTTTTGAGATTGTTTTACTCTCGAATTCATAAACACAGTACATCTTGAACCTAAATCGACAGGGCTTTGAGAATAGATACCTTCATGTGCAAATTCTTCGATTGTCATAGATAAAGAACTTGCAAATGTCTCTAAAAATGAACCACAACCTGATGAACAAGCTTCATTTAATATTATATTATCAATTACACCCTCTTTTATTTTTAAACACTTCATATCTTGACCACCAATATCAAGTATAAAGTCTACATCTTTATTAAAAAATTTAGCAGCTTTATAATGTGCTATAGTCTCTATTTCTCCATTATCTATTTTTAATGCTTTTTTAATAAGTCCCTCTCCATATCCAGTTACAGTTGAACTTAAGATTTTAACGTCTTTTGGTAATATATCATATATTTCATTTATGACCTTGATTGTTGTTTTTAGTGGATTCCCTTCATTACTATTATAGTAAGAATATACTAGATTCCCATCTTCATCAATAAGCGCAGCCTTAGTAGTAGTAGAACCTGCATCAATTCCTAGATAACAATTTTTCTTAATTGAATTTATATCTACATAATCTATTTTTTCTTTTTCATGTCTTCTTAAAAATTCTTCATACTCGTTTTTATCTTTGAATAAAGGTTCTAATAAATTTACTTCTCCATCTTCAATATTTTTTATATTGTCTAGTTTTTCTATTAGAGATTTAAGTTTTATACTATCTTCATTTACTGATAATAATCCTGCTCCAATAGCAATATAAAGCTGTGCATCTTCTGGGAAAATTACATTTTCATCTTTTAAATTTAGTACTCTTTTAAAAGCTTCTCTAAGTTCAGATAAAAAATACAATGGTCCACCTAAAAATGCAACATTGCCTTCTATTTTTCTTCCACAAGAAAGAACACTTACTGTTTGTACGACAACTGCATTAAAAATACTCATTGCTATATCAGTCTGCTTAGCTCCATCATTTATAAGAGGTTGAATATCTGTTTTAGCAAAAACACCACATCTTGAGGCTATTGGGTAAATAACATTGTAGCCTTTAGCTAATTCATTTAAACCACTAGCATCTGTCTTTAAAAGGGAAGCCATTTGGTCTATGAATGCTCCAGTGCCACCTGCACATATACCATTCATTCTTTGATCTATTCCTCCACTTAAATAGGTTATTTTTGCATCTTCTCCTCCAAGTTCTATAACAACATCAGTTTCCGGATGGAAATATTCTATTGATTTTGTACTAGATATAACTTCTTGGACAAATTTTACCCCAAGTTTTTTTGAGATTCCAATTCCTCCTGAACCAGTTATTATAATGGTTGCATTTATATCTCCCAATTTTTCGTATATTCCATTTAGTACTTCTTTAACTGATTTCTTCACATCAGAATAATGTCTTTTATATTCTTTATGAACTATATTGTTATTATTAAGTACCACAACCTTTACTGTTGTAGAACCTACATCAATTCCTATATGAAATAATTCATCCATTGTACCCCTCCATACTTATATGCTTTTTTAATTTTTGTAAGTTCTATGGCTTTATTTTAAGTAAGTTATTTTATAATTTTTATGATTAATATTTTTATTTTATGATTCTTTTATTAATCAAGCTTACTCTACTAGGTAATTTCTAATAATACCTTTAAATTTTAAATAAGAACATATAGTTAGTGTACTAAATTTTGTCATAAATTTCTACAGATTTTTGTTACTTTTTACATAAATATAACTTAACTCTAATACCAATTTAATGTTCGTATATTATAAAATATCTTCATTCAAAAAAAATGGTTGTCAGTACACAATTCCTTATTGCATATAGACAACCATTTTTTTGTATATTATTTTTATTTTAATTACTTCTATTTATCATATTTATGATACGAGCATAAATATAAAGTGAGCTGCTGCTCCTGCACATAAACCACCTATTGTATGAGAAAGAATTGCTTTTCCAGCTAATTGTCTAGCATTTAATGCATCCATCATACCAATATGTGTACTTAAATATCCACTCCAACACATACCCATTGCTGTAAATACTGCTATATCATTAGGAGTTATAGCTCCTGATTTTATAAATTCTGGAACTAAAGACATTGCTGCTCCAACAGCTCCTAATGAAGTTATAGGGAATGCTATTGCTTCTGGTGATGTAAATCCAAATAATGGCTCTAATATAAATCCAAGCTTATCCCCAAGAACTGGAAGTAATTTTATTCCTTCATATGCAGCTCCTGTATAAACCTCTTGACCTGTAGCAGGGTCTGTAGATGGTCCAAAAGTTAATAGCATAACTAATGTACATACTACTAGGACACCAGGGATTATAGCCATTCCCATATCTACACCCATCTTACCACCTTCAAGAATAGCATCTAGGCCTCTTTGGAACACATTTCCTTCTCTTATTTCTCTAAATTCAGCTTTTTTCTTTAATGTTCCTGCTGCTTTATCTTCTTCTGGATTATAGTTATAGAACTTCTTAGTAAATGTCAACATTATTCTAACACTTACAACACTACCTATTACTGCACCTAAGTTACCAATCAATGCTGGCAATACATATTCTGTACCTTGAGATATCATAAACGTTGTTAAGATAAGTCCCATACCAAAAGCTGTTCCTAAATTACATAGTGCTGGAACTTGATATTGTTTAAAATACTGTGTGAATGTTTTATCTTTAGCAAAAGGTATAATAGCTGGATTATCTGATAAATAAGTTGTTATAGCCCCTGCTATACTAGCACCAGGTAATCCGTATAAAGGCTTCATAAATATAGCGAAAATTTTATTAATTAATGCTATTACTCCAAACTCTGAAAGTAGTGCGCTTAATGCGCCTGCAAGAACTGCCATAGCCATAATTAAGAAAACTGTCTCTAATAGTAAAGCATGTGCTGTACTCATTATTACTTTAAACATCATTCCTGCGCCCATAATACTACCAACATAGCCAAATCCAACTATTAGTAATATTATGAAAACGAATGTCTCCATGCTTACTGCCTTAACCTGTCTCCTGTCTGTTAACTTCTCCATTTTGAATCATCCCTTCTTTTCTTTTGTTGTAAAGCTTAACAAAACCTTTTCTCTTTTTTAATTATACTTATAAATATTACTCTTTGCAACTTTATTTGTCATTTTTTTATCATAAATAAAATGAAAACCAGTATTCCAATAATAAAAATTTTTCAGATTTCTGCAAGTTTTCGACATATTATCTTTCATATATAAAATGATACAATTTCTTACTAAATAGATATAACCTCCTCTAACGACCTAATATCTAATAACAAGTTGTAACTTATAACTTTTATATTAATCAAAAAAGATTATGAAAAATTTTTTCCTTCAATATTTTTCATAATCTTTTTTTCTGTTTTTATAAATTTTTTTCAAAAATTTTTTTTTAGTTATGTATTATTTTAATTTTTCAGCTATATATTTTACTAAATCAACAGTTCTTGAGGAATATCCCCATTCATTGTCATACCATGAAACTACTTTGACCATATTATCCTCTATAACCATTGTGGACAGAGCATCTATGATAGATGATCTTGAATCGCCTCTATAATCTATAGAAACAAGTGGTTTGTCACAGTATCCTAAAACACCCTTTAATTCTCCTTCAGCAGCTTCTTTTAATACAGAATTCACTTGCTCAACTGTAACGTTTTCTTTAAGTTCACATACTAAATCAACAAGTGAAACTGTTGGTGTTGGCACTCTAAGTGAAAAACCATTTAATTTTCCTTCTAATTGTGGTAATACTCTTGACACAGCTTTTGCTGCTCCTGTAGTGGTAGGTATTATAGATTCAGCCGCTGCTCTCGCTCTTCTCAGGTCTTTGTGGCTCTTATCTAATATTCTTTGATCGTTAGTATATGAATGTACAGTAGTCATTAAACCTTTTACTATACCAAATTTTTCGTCCAATACTTTAGCAAATGGTGCTAGGCAATTTGTAGTACAAGATGCATTTGAGATTATATTATGCTTTTCATTATCATATTGTTCTTCATTAACTCCAACAACTATAGTTATATCTTCATTTTTTCCTGGAGCTGTTATTATTACTTTTTTTGCACCTGCTTTAATGTGTTTTTCTGCCTTTTCTCTTTGTGTAAATAATCCTGTTGATTCTATAACTATATCAACCCCTAACTCTTTCCATGGTAATTCTTCCGGGTCATTGTATCTCAGTATTTTTATTTCTTTAGAGTTTACTATTAGTGTATCTTCATCCTTTGCTTCTACCTCACCTCTAAAAGTTCCGTAACATGAATCATATGTAAATAAATGTGCCAAAGACTCTGTTGTTGCTCTTGCATTTATGGCTACAATTTCTATATTATCTCCTAATTCTTCTTGAGCTATTCTCAACACAGCTCTTCCTATTCTTCCAAATCCGTTCATTCCTACCTTAATTTTCATTATGAAATGTCTCCCTCCATTACTATGTTTTTACATGATTATTGTACACTAAATAATTCATTTGTTCAATACTTTTTCTAGATTAAATAATTAAATTCTGTGTTTTTTTATTGTCAAAAGACAATTAGTGTATCATTTTTATCTCTTTTAACCCTTATTTAGTATATACTTTTTAATATAAAGAGGCTGGAGGGACGTATTTTGCCCAATGTCCCTTGGGACATATTTCACCACCATTTTTTTGAATTTTTAAACTATATCTATATTTGAAAATACAATATGTATTAAAAGATTATCTCTCAATACAAAAACATCTAAAGATTACCTAAAAATAACCCTTAAATTTTTGTATTGATTACTTTACATCTTAAAAAATAAAACAAAAAAGAGATTATATCATTATATGAATAAAATAAATTTTTATACTTTACTCACTTACATAATACAATCTCTTTTTTGTATAATTATTCAAATAATTTAGTTCCTAAACTTACAAACATTTGTAAAATTAAAAATGCTTTTGTATCTATCTTATGATTACTCTGTAAAATTTCTTTTGCTTCATCTTGTGAAACTAAAATAACTTCAATATCTTCATCTGGTTCTAAGAATTCATCAGTTATATTACCATCGCATATACAGTAAACAAATGCAATCGATTCATCACTCATACCAGGAGATAGATATACTTTCTCATTACTCTTATTTTTTTGAATTTCTAAAAGAGTAAGCCCAGTTTCTTCTCTAAGTTCTCTTTCAACAGAAATATCTATAGATTCACCCTTATCGATAAGACCTGCTGGCAATTCGTATATATATCCATTAATGGGTACTCTAAATTGTTTTATTAAAATTAATTTTTTACTACTTTTATGAAGACCTACTATTGCAACTGCATCTGCACTATCTTCTTTATTTTCAAGATAAATACTTTTTAGTTGTTCACTGCTTTTTCTTGATGCTACCATCCATATCTTATCTTCATCTAGCTTATTTTTATACTCAATTTCAAAAAGTCCCATAAACTTACTTTCAACCAATGGATTTATATTCTTTATTATAGTTTTTTTCAAATTTACTACGACCTCTCTTTATTTAAATATCCTTAAGTAATTATAGACATAATACTTTAAAATAAGTATTGGATACAGTTTCTTATATCTCCATTTCTAAGTTATCTTTATCTATGAACCCTACTTTAATTTCACAATCAAATATTTCTTTTAATAATTTTGCTAACTCTTCTCTTGCACTCATTACTTGATCTAAATTTGCATTAGTAAAACCATCTATAGGGAAAAATATATTTTTTGAACTACTTGTAATTTTTCCTTCTTCACCTTGTCTCCATATCCATCTTCTAGTTTTTACCATATCTCCAACAGAATAAATTAATTCTCCTTCTTCCATCAACTCAACTTCAGTTTCTCCAAACGGAATAAATTTATCCCCTTTTTTTGAAAATCTAACAAATACATCATCATCTCTAAAATCCATATCATGTGCACCCATTGGAAGTAGATATTTTAAAGAAATAGAGTTTCCTAAGTCTACAATAGGATTTATATGTGGAAGCTTTTTATTTTTAGCAACTCTTGTTGTCATTGCTTCTATCGAACTCATAAATTTATTTGGATTCATCCCTAAACTTCTAAATGCTTCTCTATATGGTATAATTTCTTCTGCTTCTTTTACCTTTTTATCTTTAAAGTACTCTTCTACTCTGTCTATGCTTATATCTAAAAGATTATTTATTCTTTCAATTTCTTTAGTATTGTCTATTCCTTTTGCAACTACTACACCAAAACATACATTTTCTAATTTATCAAATACTTCTTTTTCTACTATGAATTTCATTTTGCCTTGTCCTCCTGTTATTTTACATTATTTTCTAAGTAAATTTTATCACTTTATGTCTTATAAATATACCCCCTATTTTAGCAATTGTTTAATTTTTTTAAATTTTCCAATTAATACAATATTAGTTCTTATGAAATATTTTATATATAGTAATTATAGATTAAGCTTTTAAAAAAAATATTCTTGCTTTATAATGTATAATATATTTTTATTATACGTCTTATGGAGGTAATATTGTGAAAAATTTGATTTCTATATATTTTATAATTATTAATATTATTGGTTTATCTTCAATGTATATTGATAAGAAAAAAGCAATAAAAAATAAATGGAGAATAAAAGAAACTACCCTTCTTGCCATAGCAATAATTGGAGGTAGCATCGGTTCTATCATTGGAATGTATTCTTTTAGACATAAAACTAAGCATATTAAATTTACACTTGGGATACCATTTATAATATTACTACAATTGTTATTATTCTATTTTTATATGCTTTAAAGTGATTTTTAAATATAATAATTCTATTTTTATTAATAATTTAAGGTGTATAAATTTTTTAATTTTATACACCTCTTATCTAGCAATTCATAAAAATCTAACCAATTAAATTAATGACCTTTATGTTTGGCTTTTCTTTTTTCTTGTTTCAAAGTAAAAAGTCTTTCTTTTTCTTCTTCTTTTCTAGACTTAGCTAGTATTTTTTTATCTTGTTTTCTTTCTTCATGTTGAAGCTTAAGAGCATTTTGCGCTTTAGTTCCTATAGTTTCTTTAGACTGTTCTTTTTTTACTTTTCTCTGCATCCTTTTGTATCCAATGTTGTCTTTAGATACATTTTTATCCAATTTGATACTTCCAAAATTTAATGAAAAGAACTTTTCAAGTATGAATTCATATACTTCTACATCCTTAGGTTCTGCTCCAAAAACTACCCTACACACCTCATATTTTTTACCATCTTGTCTTTCGAATATACCTATCCAAAACGGTTCTTCAAATAAGACTGTTAATTTTCCACTAACATTATCCATTGCTAGTTCCTCCTATTTATTTGCTTTATTTCTAAAGAATGGACAACCAAGGAGGCAGGTTACTGACAGCAATTGCTGCGTCTGGACTACCAACCAGACTGTGTTTTTATCTTCATCAGTTAAATATTAACTTTTTTATTTTAATTTGTCAATGTTGATATAAATTTATCTTCCTTACTATTGCTATTAACAACTTTAAATATTATCCATTATTTCTCCATGCATAAACAAAGCTGCTTCTCCAGAAATTTTTACATCATTATCTTTTAATAATTCACACTGAATAATGCCACCACGATTAGAAAGTTGTGATGCTATCATTTTATCTTTTCCCAACTTTTCAGCCCAATATGGTATAAGACTACAATGAGATGAACCTGTAACAGAATCTTCTGAGTCTAATTCTGGACAAAAATATCGAGATACAAAATCTGTATCAGTTCCTTGTGATGTAATTATAACACCTAGCCAACCTGTTAATTTACGTAAATCTTGATAATTAGGTGTATAGTCTATAACTTCTTGTTCATTACTTAGTAACAATATTAAATCTCTTGAAGAGTAGATAGCCACTGGTGTACAACCCAGTAAACTACGTTGTTGTACTGATAATTCAATTTCAATAGGTTCTCTGTTTGGAAATATCATTTCATATAGATTCCCATTTCGTGTAACTTCAAGAGTTCCACTTTGAGTAAAAAAACAAATTTTCTTAATATCTATATCAATAAAATTGGATATAACATAAGCTGCAGCTAAAGTTGCATGACCACATAAATCAATTTCTTCTTTAGGTGTAAACCATCGTAAGTCATAATTTCCATTATTTTTAACTACAAAAGCTGTTTCTGGAAGATTATTCTCTGTTGCTATTTTCTGCATTAATTCTAGTGATAACCTCTTTTCAAGAACACAAACACCAGCAGGATTTCCTTTAAATAATCTATTTGTAAATGAATCAACTACATAATATTTCATTATTCACACCTTCTTTCTAATTTAAAGTTAGGAATACATTCATATTATATTATCCCATATTTAAATAATCAAAACAAATTACTATTTCTTATGAATTTATATAATTCAATATCTTACTCTCGACAAGTATTTATTGAAATACAAAACTAGAATACTTCTTTATCAATATTTCAATAATATTTTCTTTTCTGATAAAATCTCTTCTATAAATCTCTTCTATACTAATTGTAGTGACTTTTCTTTAAACCACATTATGACAGTAATAATTGTTGCACATACATCTGCTACCAATTGAGTTGCAATAAGACCTTTCATCCCCCATAAATTTGTGAAGATCAACAGAAATGGAATGAACAGCAAACCTTGACGACATATACTTAGCATACCACCTTGTTTTGCCTTTCCAATTGCTAAAAAGTAATTTCCTATGACAATTTGAACCCCTAATGTCATAAATGAAATAGCATCAACAATTAAAGCAGTTCTTCCAATTTCCAATACTTTAACTGATTCTTGATTAAATATATAAATAAATTGCTTTGAAAATAAAATGCACAAAGTTCCAAACAATACATTTACAACAGTACTCCAATATATTGCTGTCTTAGTAGCTCTTTCAACTCTATCTATTTTTCCTGCACCATAGTTATATCCAATCAGAGGAGAATAACCTTTTAAAAAACCATATAAAGCATTTGATTCCAAAGACATAAGGCGATTAACAATTCCCATAGCTGCAATAGCAGCTTCTCCAAATGGTTTAGCAACAATATTAGTTAAACTCACTGCCCCACCAGTCAAAAATTGGAAGAAGCAAACTGGTAGACCGATTTTGAAAATCTCTGTGTAAATAGTACGCTTGATTTTAAAATAACTAAAAGAAATTTTCAAAAATGTATGCCCTTTTAAAATATAAAATCCATAAAATGAGGTAGAGACAAGTTGTGAAATTAATGTTGCAATAGCTGCACCAGAAACTCCCATATGACATCCAAATATTAAAACTGGGTCTAATATGAAGTTTGTTAATCCACCAAGCAACATAGCAGTCATACTAAATGAAGAACTCCCTTCTGCAACTATCATATTATTCATCATTATATTTAAAACATTGAATATAAGCCCCAAAATATATATCAAACCATATTCTCTTACATAATAAAGTGTGCTATCTGTTGCCCCTAAAATATTCATAAGAGGATTAAAAAATAATAGCATAATTGTAACCAAAACAGTGATTAAAAATATACCTGAAAAGAAAGCTATACTACTACAAGCCTTTACTTCCTCATATTCTTTTTTACCAAGAAGCCTTGAAATATAAGAACCTGCACCACTTCCAAAAAGCAATCCTATTCCAGTACCAACCATAGTTAATGGATATACTAAGGATACTGCAGCAGTTTGCAGTGTCCCCAAACGACCTACAAAGAAAGCATCAACAATATTATATAATGCTGATACTATCATCCCCATCATAGTAGGCATTCCTAATTTTAACAGTGATTTCCTTACATCTTCTTTTTCTAAAAGATAGATTCTTTTTTGATTTCCATTCATATCAATCATCCTTTCAAATGTTTTGTTTCAATACAGTATAGTTACTAAACATATTTTCAAAAATAATTGCTACCCTCTACGATAGCAATTTTTTCACACACAGCTATTACTTTTCTTCTAATTTTTTATCAATACTTTCTTCAAAAGCAGAAAAATAACTCAACATATACTCATAAAAAGGCTCTGGCATATCATCTAACAGTTTTAGTGATTCATCATTAGTTTGCTTATGATATTCTTGATGAGCTTTATAATTTTTCATTCCATCATCTGTAAGGCTCAAAACTACTTCTGTATCAGAATCAGGAGATACTTTTTTTACTACAGTTCCTTTATCTACTAGTTTATAAATCATCTGAGAAGCTGCTCCTTTTGTAATACCCAAAACATCTGCAAGAGATGTAATGTTTATTCCAGGATTATCACCAACAGCTGATATTGTATGAATTTCTGATTTTGATAATAGAATCTCTGTTCCATAAGTTCGCTTTTTATCTTCCCACTGATTGTATTTGTGAATAATACGTTCCATCAATGTAATTAGTTTAGAATAATCTCTCATACTTTCACCTCTATTTGTTTAGTTTCATTACTGTTTAGTTACTATACATATTATATCTTTACTTATCAATTGTCAAGTTTCTCTTTAAGAAATATCCAAGGATTTATTTTCATAATTGAATGAATCCTTATTTCTGAACCTCCATATAAAAAAGGAGTACTATTTTTTGTACTCCTTTTTTATAAATTTTATTTTTTATATAGATTAAGATTACTATATTATCTTAATCTTCCAAATTGTTAATTTGACTTAAAATTATAAATTGGTTTCAATATATTAATTATGTCAACTGTTTCTCTTATATTTTCTACAATCTCATCAATTGGCTTATACGCTTGAGGTGCTTCATCAATGGTTTTAATATTTACACTCGTTGTAAATACATTTTTCATAGAATCTTCATAATCTTTCATATTTATACTTCTTTTGGCTTCTCCTCTTGAAAGTATACGTCCTGCTCCATGAGGTGCAGAATTAACCCAATCTAAATTTCCTTTTCCTACTCCCAAGATAACACCATCTCTCATATTTATAGGAATCAATAACTTTCTTCCTTCATATGATGCTATAGCTCCTTTTCTTAGTATTCTGTTTTCAATTTCTATATAATTATGTATAGTTTGAAAATGGTCTAAATCATTGAACTTAAGACCTATACATTCTTCAATTATTCTTTTAGCCATTGTATTTCTGTTTAGTTCAGCATATTTTTGTATAATATCCATATCATGAAGATAATCTTCCATCAATTTTCCTTCTAAATAGCATAAATCTTTTGGTATTTTAGGGGTAAAATTATGTTCTTCTTTAAGCGTTATCAATGCATCCTGAATTTCTTCTTCTCTATTTTCCTTTTTGTACTGCTCAACAAGTCTTTTACTGTCTTCATCAAAGCTATTGCTAATTCTGACATAGTAATCATAAGCTTTTTTTTGGTAGTATTTTGCTACCCTATTGCCAAGATTTCTACTACCAGAGTGTATTATTAAATATTTATTTTTTTCACTATCTTCATTTAACTCAATAAAATGATTTCCCCCTCCAAGGCTTCCAATAGCTCGATTATATTCCTCTGTAGCTTTTCCTATACCTTTTATACAATATAATGATTCTATCTCTTTTTTATAGTTTGCTTTACTATATTTATTTATATTAAATCCATGAGGTATTTTTTTTCTTATAAAATCATCTATCTGTTTCAAATTCAAATCAACTTTACCCAGATTTACACATATAACCCCACACCCTATATCTACTCCAACAAGATTTGGGACTATTTTATCTTGTATTGTCATTACAGTACCTATTACACAGCCAGAACCTGCATGACAATCTGGCATTATTCTTATCTTAGATTTTGTTGTAAATTCCTGATTACATAATTCTATTATTTGACTTATTGTTGTACTATCTACATTATCTGTAAATATTTTTGCTTTATTGTATTTTCCTTGAATCTCTAGCACTAATACCACATCCTTCTAAACTATATATTAATTTTAATATCATATTCTGTTAAAAAAATATATTCAAATAAATTTTATATAAAAAATAATAACAAAAATATTGCTTTTATTTTTATATAATCAAATTTATAATGTATTAAAAATAACATAAAAATGTCCATCTTTCAATATATATACTTTTCTTATGTGATATCATTGTAGATTTCAAATTTTTATTCATTTAAATATATTCATTATTTTTTTACTATTTTTGTAAAACCAATCCCATAGTCATACTATCATCAGAATATGCTTCACCTTTGACATTATTAAAAATTTCAATAGATTTAAAGCCAATATCTTTAATTTCTCTAAAAAAACTCTCTTTTGAAAAGTATTTATTCCAAATATAAAATACATTTTCACTTCCTTCTGTTATAACAAGAGTTTGTTCTAATGTATTGTAATCACTATATTTGCAATTATCTTGTATACACATATATCTTTCACTACTCCAAAATCCTCCATTTTCATTTATTTCCCATGTTTTAACTTCTTTAAAATCATCGTATTTATTTATTGTAAATACATCTAATATCAACTTTCCTCCAGGTTTTAAACTCTTGTAAATATTCTCCATCAATAGACTTCTGTTTTTAGTTGATAAAGCTCCATAATCACAATAAATTAAAGTAGCTATATCAAATTCTTCACTGTAATTCATATTTAAATAACTTTGAAATAAATATGTTATATTTAGATTTTTCTTTTCATTTCTACTTTGTGCATAATTAATAGAACGTTTTGAAAAATCAATTCCAGTTACTTTATAACCTTTCTGTGCAAATCTTTCTGAGTATAATCCTGGACCACATCCTAAATCGATTAAATTTGGATACTTATCTGGAGATGCAACTTTAACTATCCAATCTACAGAATCATTAATAAAGTCTAGACTTCTACTTGCTCCTTCAAAATCAACATCTAAATGTGCTTTTAATAACTGTTTTGAGATATATTCATCATCCCAAAAATTAACTTTACTTTCCTTATAAAGTTCTGGTTTTTCTAAATACATGCATAATTTGTTTAACAAAACATACCACTCCTTAAAATTTATTTATAAAATAAAAAAACCACAGATTTTACTCTGTGGTTTAACTTCAAAAAGATGAGTTTAAATAAGAGTAAAATAGAATCAAATATTTTTAAGCACAACAATAAAACTATCGCTTTATTTTGTTTACTTATTAAATTTGATTTTATTTACTCTTTTCCAGCAATACTTACATCAACGATTTTATGATATCAAGTACCCCGAACAACATCATCCTTTCATATTTTTATTTTATAGATGTATTGTATACTTACTATCTCTATTTGTCAATAAATTTCAGTTTAAATAATTTATAATATTAAATTAAAAAGTACACTATTGTATCTAAAATTAATCAAAAAAAGACAACTGAATATCGCTTGAATGTTTTAATTTTTCTTTCATTACTTTGTCATAACTACTTGATAAAGAATACTTATTTCTAAGTTGATTGACCATTTTATAAAGTTGGTTTTTATACTCTTTATTAGCTGAACCTGTACTGTACAATACTGATAATTTATCAAATAAATTAGGAAATTCTTTTTTAATGAATTCAAAAAAAACACCTCTAGTTATACCTCTTAAATACAGAGTTCCAGGTAGCACATAGTGTACATTACTTTCTTTTGCATATCTAAATAATGAATTTATGTTATCAAAATTATCTGTAATATAAGGTATGATTGGCATAATATGAAGACCAACTGAAGCGTTAGTTTTTCTAAATTCTTTTAACATTTCAAATCTTCTCATTGAATCTACTCCATTTGGCTCAATGAGCTTTTGTGTCTTTTCATCTACAGTCGTAATTGTAGATGCTATGTTAATATATGTAATTCTAGATAATTTATCAACCAAATCATAATCTCTTAAAATTAAATCCGATTTTGTAGAAATAATTGCTGGGGTTTTATATTTGATTAATAGATTCAATATTTCTGGCATAATTTTATACTCAGCTTCTATAGGTTGATAACTATCTGTCACTCCACCTATATTAATTACTTCTCGCTTCCACTTATTGCTACTCAATTGTTTCTCAAGCATTTCTACTATATTTGTTTTTACATAGATATCTTCAAAATAATTATTAGAATTAATATACTTATGTGAATAGATAGCATAACAATATTTACATGCATGTTCACATCCACGATAAATATTTAAATCCCATTTATATGGAATACTTCTTTTTAGTTTATTGCAAGCAGTTTCACAATTTATTGGAATATATTTTACTTTATTATACAAACAATCACCTCTTTACATCTAATAATATCATAATATTAAATTATAGTAATTAAAGTAAGTTATTACCATGCCATAATTCATAGTCATCACCGTATTTACAAAGTAATATATCCCATTCATTCATGGATATTCCTCCACACACTGCTTTTTCTTCTAAATTATATAGACATTGCTTTAAATATATTTCATTATGCCAATCTCTATATAAATTTTCTAAATTTAGATTATATACTACAGATACATCCATTGAGAAATTGTTATTGTTCCATTTTAGCATTTCTATAAACTTAGTTTCATTAGGTCTATAAGCCCTTTTTACCATTTCATCATGTACAACTTTAGCATAAAACTTAAATTCATCAATACTATAATTTAATACTTTATTTACTAATAGATGATTTGGAGTACCTTTTTTCTCTATAGAACCTTTTATAGCGAATAGTTCTCTCCATTGACTTACTAATTGATTTTTTGGTAATACATCAATCAAATCTTTATGCCATAATCTCATAATCTAACTCCTCACTATAAAATATTATCTAAATTTAGTACTTAAATTACCTTATAGTTTTACACGTTCAATAATTTTATCTGTAAAAACTATGCCATCCAAATGGTCTATTTCATGACAAAGACATTTTGCCATAAGTCCTGAACCTTTAATTATTATTTTCTCACCATTCTCATTTAAAGCTTGAACTGTAACTTTTTTAGGTCTTTTTAATTTTCCCCATACATCAGGAAAACTTAAACAACCTTCAACAACAATTTGCTCTCCTTCTTCTTTAATAATTTCAGGATTGACAAGTTTAATAAGTCCCTCTCCTAAATCTATAACAACTAAACGTTTTAATATTCCCACTTGGCATCCAGCTAAACCCCCACCATTTGGTGTATTGTACATGGTTTCTGCCATATCGTTTAATAGGTCTCTTATCTTATTATCTACTTTTTCTACATTCTTACTCTTTTTTCTTAAAATTTCATCGTCAAAAGTTCTAATCTCTCTTAGAGCCATAATATTCCCCCCTACTTATCTGAGCTCTTGATTTTCTCTCACTTTGTTCAAATAAAAATATACTTTCTATTGGTTCATTAAAAACTCTTGAAATATCATATGCTAACCATATTGAAGGTTCATTTTTTCCAGTCTCTATAGCATTTATAGCCTGCCTAGATGTTCCAACTAATTCTCCTAGTTGTTCTTGTGTTAACCCCAATTTTTCTCTTAATACCTTGATTTTATTTTTCATATATACTCCATTCATGTAATGTTAACCTTACATTTAAACTGTAACATTTTCTAATTTTTATGTCAAGTCAACCTTACATTTATTTTGATAATCTATTTAACTAGATATTTTTTTATTGAATTTTTTAAGTAATAAAACAATCCAAATTAATGATACAATAAATGAGATAAAAATATATATGTAGTTACTATCTTTAAATGCCTTTGCTAACCAAAATGATGGTAAGAAAAGTAAAATATATTGTATTTTATTTAAAATAAAAAATGGTGCTGGAATACCTAACATAAAAAGTCCTGATAACTTTGTAAGTGCCATACCTTCTAATTTATTTGATGATAAAGAAATTATTAATATTGATATAATAATTCCCTGAGTCAAAGATACTAAAGAAATTGCCAAATTTAATAAAAAAGAAATTTTAGTTAGCGAAAAAGTTAATAATAAAATTACTGTAATGGCAAAGGCTAATATAGCTGGTATTCCAAGTCTTGAAATAAGATAACCACTTTTTCCAATAGGAGTGATTATCAAATACTTTGAAATATTATCATCAATTTCTCCTAACATAACCATAGTAGAAACAAAAAAGAACATAAAAGGTGTTATAAAAGCTAAAAGCAAGTCAAATACTAAAAAATATGGTTCTAAAGTTAATTTATAATAAGAACTATCAATTAATATATTTTGAATTAATGGTATTCCAAATTTTATAAGTCCTCCACATAATATTGGAGAAATACATACTACAAAAAGCATAGCATCACCTTTTATTTGCTCAAATTCTTGTCTAAAAGCATTAATAATTTTTATCATAACTTTATACCACCTACCTTTTTCCAAATACTACAAACAAAATAATATGTTATAAAGTAAACTATTATAGTCATCAATATTAAAATTAATATATTAGTTACTAAAGAATTTTTATCTCCACTAATAAGAGAAATACATATATTAAAAGGATACAAGTTGGTGAATACACTTAAATCCATCAATACATTAATTATTGGTGGCACAAAGCAGACAATCTCAATAGGAATAGTTAAAACAATAAATTGATTTAAACTTGATGCTCTACTTGCAAGTATAAGCCCAAGTAATGAAAATATTATGGATGCAAAGAAAGTTCCCATAATTACTATCAAAATATTATTTAAATTTGCTGTAATTGCAATTACCATAGATACAATACTAGATATTATTGACAATGAAATCACTTTTGATAAAATATATTCTGATATTTTTGTGGGAGATACAGCTAGGGAATTTAAAACTCTTTGACTCTTCTCAAGAAGTACAATTGCTCCCATAAAAAATAGTCCCATTGCTGCTGGGTCAGAATAAATCATAATTATAGCTACCTTTTCTCTCAATAATGGTGGAAAGGCATTAAGCAAACAAATATATACAATACTTAAAGTAACATATAAAAAATAAAATCCATATTTAAATTGAAACTTTACATCTCCTAAGATAAGATTTTTTAATCTCATTGTAAATTCCTCCCTGTTATCTCAATAAAAATATCATTTAATGTCGGTTCACTGCTATGTATTGATAAGAGCTTATTTTCCTTAATAAGCATATTTAATTTTTTGTCATTACTAGTATCATTTAAAAAACATTCAGAAGTTTTTTCTTCATTATCAAAATCTTCATTATCAAAATATGTATATCTAATTTTAACAGCACCTTTTGACATAATAAGATTATGTGGTGTATCTAATGCAGATATTTTCCCATTTACAATGAATGCTACCCTATCACAAAGTTCTGTTGCATCCAACATATTATGAGTTGTTAAAATAATAGTTTTACCTTTAGATTTTTCTGACAAAATCATATTTTTCATAATCTTACTATTTGATGGGTCAAGTCCACTTGTTGGTTCATCTAAAAACAATATATCTGGATTATGTAATAAAGCTTTTATAAAATTTAGTCTTGATTTCATACCCTTTGAATATTCTGATATTTTTTTATTTGCTTCACTTTCTAATCCTACTGATTTTAGTAGTTCATCAATTGGTAAGAATTTTTTAGAATATAAAGATCCAAAGTATTTTAAATTTTCTATTGCAGTTAATTTTTCATATAAACTAGGAAATTCAAAATCAACGCCTATATTCTCATAAAATTTATTTGAATGTTTTTTGCTTTCTATTCCATTTACAAATACACTTCCTTCATAATTGGTTATCATACCAATTAGAATTTTTTGTAACGTTGATTTACCTGCTCCAGATGGTCCTAAAAATCCTAGTATTTCTCCTTTCCCTACTTCAAAATTAATATTTTGTAAAAATTTTTTATTTGTATAACTAAATGATAAATTATCAACTTTAATCATTTTTATCCCACCTTTTTATATATTTGACTATTTTAACTATATAGTCAATAAAAATCAATTTTTTTGTTTGTTAATACTTTTTAGTAAAAATATTAGCAAACAAGTTTAAGAATTTATTCCATAAGTTGTATAACTAGACCTCTTATCATCAATCTTAAAGCATCATCAAAGCAATTCTCACCAACTTCATGTTTGTATAACATAGTAAGAAATACTGCTCTAAACGCACCACTAAAGTTTTCTACACTTTTATTTTTTGCATTTGGAATATAAGATATCATCTTACTAATTTCAAAATCATCATGTTTAAAATGTTCTTCAATTATAGAATCTGGTAATTTTCGCATTAGTATTTCAAATTCTCCATTAATTAACAGATTTAAAATTGAAGTATCATCAACTAACTTATAAAATTTCATAAATATATCTGTCAACTGCTCATATGTAACACTGTCATCAAGTTTTTTTAATTCATATAACATTTGATTTTGTATTGAATCATGTATATCTCTCAATACTTCAAAAAAAAGTAATTCTTTAGATTTAAAAAACAGATAAAAAGTTCCTTTTGGAATATTTGCTCGTCTTACAAGCTCATCAACAGTAGTTTTTCTAATGCCATATTGCTCAATGCACAAACTAGCTTCTTCTTTAAGTCTTTTAACTATGTATTCTCTTTCTTTATCAGAATATGATTTAGGCATCCTTTCACCTCCTATTTGACTAAATTAATCTTTACAGTCAATATAATTCATTTCCACTTTAATGTCAATAAATTTCTTAATTCCATTAAAAATCTTCGAAAATTCTGAATTTTATATAGCTTTTTTTATGCTATAATGTTATAATTAAAGTATAAATAATATATTATTCTATTTTCATATCTATTTGCTTATTTTTTAACTTAGTTTCTAATAGCAGTAATCATATTTATCTTTTTAAAAGTTCCATTTTTAATAAAAAATGAAGGAGTTGATTTTATGACTACTACTACAAAAAATCGTTTTTATGATTTTGTTCAAGAAAACTTAAATAAATATGTTGAAGTAAATTCTTATTTTAGCAGTTGCCCTTTATATGGGGAAATTATAGAAGCAGACAGCTTATCAATTACACTTTGTTCAAGATATATAGACGAATCTAATCCATCTTTAAACGAGACTTACACACTATATTTACCACTTAGCTCTATAATAGCTATTAGAACTATATAAAAAAGTTAATTAAATACAGGTTGTTTTTATATAGGATGTAAGACTTTCTATATAAAAATAACCCTTTTCTATTTATACACTTAAAATATTAATACATATATTTAAAGCTGTAAATAGAATCTTATAATTATTGATTGTTTCAGTTATCAATAATTAAAATAACTATTTACAGCTTACATTTGACACTCTCTACTAGAAATATATTAATCTACTAGTATCTATCTTATTTAGCACTTTTTAATTTTACTAACTCCTTAAAGGCGTTTTGATTTGCACCTCCACCAACTTGAGTTGCTTTTTCTAAAGTTTTATTTTTAAGAACATCTTTTTGACTATCAGCTAATTTATCACCAACCAAAATTACTGGTGACGCATTTTTTGCTCCTAAAGGGCCAACTGCTAATCCATCTATTAAATCATTTTGACTCTTGATTCCATTTTTAACTACATATGCATTTTTCAAAGTATCTTTTTTATAAAAATTATCTATTATCTTTGAATTTGTTTCGTCTCTGCTACTACCAGATAATCTAGTGGGATTTTTAAGTTTACTTTCCAAACTAGTTGATAAAGATACTGTACCGCCAATAATATAAGACTTCTCTATATTTAGTGAGTTTAAAAATTCATCTGCTCCTTGTAATTCGCTTTTTTCATTTGCAAGTATAATTGGAATATTATTTTCTGCTGCGGCTGCACCTACACTAATTGCATCAGCCAAACCTTTTACACCATTTACAACAGCTATTTGAGAAACATTTTTTATACTATTTAGTTTTTGAGCTAATAGCAAGCTTGTCTTATATCTGTCACTTCCTGATATTCTTTCAGTTGATATATTTAAGTTTTTTAATTGTTGTTCAGTTTCTTTACTTATGGAATTTTCTCCACCTATTAAGTATACTTTTTTTGCACCTAATCTCTGTATTTCAGCTTTAGTTTTTGAATTCAAAGCTTCCTTTTGTGTTAATAGTATTGGTGAATTGATAGCAGATGTAAAAGGAGTTGCTGCCAATGCATCCACTATTGAACTTCCATTTACTAAAACTACATTTTCTGAAGAACTAAAGCCATTTTGACTAACTTTAATGGCAGTTTCATATCTATCACTACCAATTAAAGATTCATTTGGAATACTTTCCCCAGAAGATTTTTCTGTAACAGCTTTTATAGTAAAGTTACATGGATAAAACTTGCTATCTCTATTTATATCATAGAATTTTCCAGTACTATCTATAATGTAACTTTCTCCTAAGTTTGCTTTTGCTTTAAACGTATCGTAACCTGGAACATTTGATTCTGAACCTATAGTTGATTCTCCACTTTTATCTTCTATGCTAACTACTATAGCACCTTTTCCTTCTGGTATATCAAAAGAATCGATTGGAACTGTTATGTATCCCGAATATTGTGTAGTGCCCTCTTTTAATTTTTTCATGTTATTTTCTTGAGGTATGCTATTTACTACTGGAGCATAATATATTTCATACTTAGCTCCTATACTCTCAGTTAAAAACATTACAGACTTTAGAGTCTCATCTCCCCTATTAAAGTCAAATACATTTGCAGCTGTTATCTTGTTTGAAATTAAAGGAACAATACTTGCATAGTCATGTTGATACATTTTTTCATCATCATTTGGTTTTTGACCTCCTCTGATTGAGAAATTATCTATATCAGACATAAGAGTCTTATCTTCATAAGATATCCAGAAGTATCCACGTTCAGAATTATAATCTCCCCAACTATTTTTTATTAGCCATGCACCATTTTTTGATGGTCTATTGCTTGAATTAAAGTTATCCTTAGAATAATTGTCATCCCAACCTACAACTGAAATAGCATGGTTAGTGTTAAAACTTTTTGTTGGACAATAATATGAATTTTGGTCTTCACTTTGATACCTAATATCTTCATAATAACCTGATGTTACTGCTCCATACTGTAATATAGCATTTTTTGTAGAGTTCATATCATTACTTACACATACAGCATCTGTTACATTAAAGACAGTTGGTGCTGTATTCATATTAGCTGGTTTTGTTGCTCCTTGTGCTTTAGATATTTTACCATTATATGGAATATCTTTTTCCAATTTAGGACCTGACCAAGATGTTAAGTATCCCATAGCTTCATAATTTAAAGCACCATCCATATCATTTACAGTCCATCCATATTCACCTTCTGAAGCCCACCATCTTAAATGTTCTTCTGATAAATCATAGTCTCCATAATTCTTCAATTTCAGGAAACTTTCTAAAGTTGCCATAGCTGCAAAGTCCCAGCATATTCCAAGATTTTCTTGATTTTTTATTGATGTCATTAATCCTAACTTTCTTGGGTCATAAGATGCTGGAGCTGTTCTTCCTTTGCTTTGAACTTTAGTACCTTCCAATTGATATGGATTTGGTATAATACCATTATATTTTTCTGTACGTCCATTTTTAGCATCTTCTAGATATTGTTTATAGGTCTCACTGTATTCAGCTTTTTTTATCTGATTCAATGTATTTCCATTTTCAGCTGACACAGGAATCGTTGACATTACTAAAATAGAAATTAAAAATAATGCAATAAACCTTGATGCTTTTCTTGAAGCAAACTTTTTCATACTTTCTCCCCCTAACTTCGAGCTAATTTTTAAAGATTTAATACTATATATGACTAAATATTGATTATTTCTAAATATATAATCATTTAAATCAATTATACCAAAGTTTTCCTTTAAAAATAAATAGAATAAAATAAAAAGCTGAAATTATCTTGGATAACTTCAACTTTTTATTTTATTATTTAAGATATTTTTATTTAAATCCAATTACTGCAGCTCCTAGAGCTCCCATTATCTGAGTATCTTCTGCAATAAATATTTTTTTATCTAATATTTCTTCTATCATTTTTACTAACACTTTACTCTTTGCAAGGCCTCCAGTAAATGCAATTTCATCTACTATTTCTCCTCTTGCTAGCATTGATGTTGACTTATTTGCAATAGATTTAAGTATTCCTGCTGCTACATCTCCAGTAGAAATATTTTGAGCTAAGAGACTTACTATTTCTGACTCTGCAAAAACTGTACACATACTAGATATATTAACTGGTTCATTTCCTTGAGCTAGTGTATCAATACTTTCTATATCACTCCCCAAAAGATTAGAAGTAATTTCTAAAAACCTACCAGTACCAGCAGCACACTTATCATTCATTATAAAATTAAATACATTTCCATCTCTATCTAAATTTATAACTTTACTATCTTGGCCACCTACATCTAAAATAGTCCTTACATTCTCATTTAAAAAGTAAACGCCTCTAGTGTGACACGTTATTTCTGTTACTTTCTTATCAGCAAAGTCCATTACTCCTCTGCCATAACCTGTGCCTACTACTTTTTTTATATCTTTTTTATCAATTCCATCGCTTAACAACTCATAAACTTGTTTAGATGTACTTTTAGGGCTCCATCCAGTTGGTATAATTATTTTTTTGACAATTTTTTGACCATCAAATAACACACCTTTTGTTGCTACTGACCCTGAGTCCACTCCTATACTAAACATAAACCCTCCTATTATTTACTCCTATAACATCTCCACAAACGCTTCAAATCTAGTTCTTAATTGTTCAGTGTCTGATTTTGAATAATCAGTTTCAAGAGACATAAATGGCTTATTTTTTTCTTTTGTAACAAATTCTCTTACTCTGTAACTTTCTATATTAAATGTATGACAGGCTTGTAAAACTACATCTATTACACCATCTACATTATATTCATCTATTATTCTATCTAATAGTTCAATTCTATGGTCATTGTTCATCATACAAGAGCAACCTATATTTATGTATTTTTGTGTTAAAGCATCATACACATCTTCATTTTCTTCATCAACTAATAAATCATTTGATCTTATAGCTCCACAAAGTTCATATGCAACAACTGATGCTCCAGCATCTTCTAAAGTTTTAACTATTTTTTCACTTATTCCACCAATTGGAGAACCTGTTATAAGAATTCTTGGTTTATCTTTTGTAATTGGACATTCTCCTTTTTCATATCTTTCTTTCATATCATCTATAACTTTTCTTAAAGATTGTTTAAGTTCAGCACGGTCAAATTTAAAACCTGCTTGATATAGAACATTATGAAGTTCAAGACCTGTAAGTGCAGATGGCTGTAATTTACCAAGTGCATAAAACTCTTTTAGAAGTTCTCTTTCTTCATTCTTATCTTTTATAGCAGCTCTTATATCATCTTCTGTTATAGTCACTCCTAAAGACTTTTCAACTTCATCTTTTAATTTTATCATTTCATCTTTCCAAAGCTTATAAGCAAACTCACCTTTTGCAGTATTTGGTAAATGCATTACATATGTTGGTTTAACCTTTGCAAGTTCTTCATACATTTTTTTCTTGCCATCACAGGTAGTTTCTCCTATTAATAAATCAGAAAAATAGAAATATGGACATGTATCTGTTATTGCATGTCCATAACTTGATTTTATTAAAGGACAAAGATTTCTTGGTAACACTTTTTCTGCATCTGGAATTGGTTCTTCACTAACTCCACAAACACCTACTACTGTTGCTCCTGCTGCCATTGGAATTTCAACTGGAGTAAATGTACAGAACACTCCAACCATTTTTTTCCCACTTTCTTTAAGTTCCTTTGCATTTATAAATCCTTTTTGTCTAGCTTCATTAAAACTATCAAATTGTTTTGGTAAATTTGCCATGAAAACATTCCTCCCAATTACTTCTCTTTATAATTCATTTTGTATTTTAAACAGTAAAACTTAAATATTTCCATTAAAATACAAACCTCTACATTAGATTTTATCATGCTTTACCTTTCACTCATCATTGTTTTTATCAATGCAAATCAATATATATATAGATATATTTTATAGTCACTTTTAAAATTTTAACACTTATTAATTAAACTCTCTAATCCTCAATCTATAAGCAAATACTGCTGTTTCATGTAATTTATCAATTAATTTTCCATTCACATAAAATCCTACAAATGCTCCTATTCCAGGCATTAGTTGCAAAAATTTGGCTAAATCTAAATAGTCCCTGTATTCTTGCTGAAATGTTCTCCAATCAAAATCATTGATATCATTTGGTAAATTTTTTATATACTCATCCCAATTATCCATCAATTTAAATGTTGTATTTATATGAGATTGGCTAGAAAAGGCCAACTGCAATATATTTAGTATATAAATTCTTTCTCTATAGTCTTTGACATCATATCCATATATTGAAGCAACATCGTATAAAAATTTTATCTTAATACCTAAAAGTAGAGGAAAATCAGAAAGCCCTAAAAAAATCCCTCCAGCTCCTGTACCTGCTCCTTCAATCATTGCTGTAGTTTTATAATTTTTAGCCTTTTCATCAACTAGCTTTTCCCTTTCCTCTAAAGATATATTTCTAATTGGTGTCTTTGTCGCATATTTATATCCAAACAATACAGTTTTTGTCATTCCTTTTATTGAAGAAGTCATTATTTCATGGTATTTATCTGGCAAGACTCCATTGAATTTATTTTGTATACCTTTTGACGCCTTATCAAATATAGACGGTTTTTTTAATATATCTTTCTTCCATTGTTCTAATTCTTTTTTTGCTAATTCATTATAAGAAATCTCTTTATAATTTTTCAAATTTATCTCCTACTCTAAAATACAAATTTAATTAACTTACTTAATTGATTTAAAGTTATAGTTCATTTAACCTACTAAATTAGACTGTATAAATATTTTTTAGTCTCCTTATCTGCAAAACTTGCTTCTACTGTGTTTTTATAAATTATTTTATAGTCTTCTAAATTTAGATTAAATATATCAAATATTAGATTTAGTTCTGAATTTAAACTTATATCTGACACAGTTCTATTATCAGTATTTATGCTTACATTCAAATTATCTTTATAAAAATCGTAAAATGGATGACTTTTATAAGAATCTACTGTCTTAGTTTGTACATTACTGGTTGGACATATTTCCAGTAATACTTTTTTATTTTTAACTAAATCATATGCATCTTTTTCTCCATTAATTTTTATACCATGGCCAATTCTATCTGCCTTTAAAATATTTATAGCATCTAGTACATTTTTTCCACTTGCAGCTTCTCCTGCATGTACTGTAACTTTATATCCATAATCTCTTGCCAATTTAAAAGCTTCTTCATATTCACTGCAAAATCCGTCCTTCTCTGGACCACATAAATCTACTGCTACAACACCTCTATTTATAAAAGATTTACCTGCTTCAATTACCAACAATGCCTCTTCTGAGGTCATTGTTCTCATACAACCTAATATTAAATTCCCTTTTACATCATAAATACTTTCAGCATCTCTAATTCCTTCAACCACACTTTCAATTATACTTTTAGCACTCAACCCATTTTGAGTATGAAGTAATGGAGCAAATCTAATTTCTATATATTTAATATTTTCTTTACTTACATCCTCCAAAAGTTCAAAAGTAATTCTTTTTAAACTTTCTTTAGATTGCATAACTTTTAGAGGTAAATCAAATTTTTTTAAATATTCATCAAGTGAAGTACAATCATGTGGAACTTTTGATAATTTTTTTATTTCATCAATATTATCTGATGGTAAGTCTATTTTCTCTTTAAGTGCTATATCAAATATAGTTTCTACTCTAACACTTCCATCTAAATGGCAATGTAATTCTATCTTAGGTAAATTTTCAAACATTTTATCCTCCTTTTATACTTATAAATAATATATTCTATTGATAAGTTTTTAAGTCTTATTTCTATTATAACAATATACTAAAATTTTTCATGTTAAAAGCTGTGTATTAGTAAAATATTCTCATTTAATTTATAATTATCTAATTATATCCATTGATTTTTTTTAATATACATTTATTAATATACATTTGATAGTAAAAATTCCATTACATAATAATTTAAATTATATAAAGGCAATTTTAAATTTTTAAATTACAAAGGAGGACTTATTTTGATTACTTTAACTTTTAATACTATACAAACTTTAACCTTATCTATGCTATTCTTTTTAATTGGTAATCTGTTAAAGAATAAGATTAAATTTTTAAATAACTTCTGTATACCTGCACCAGTAATAGGAGGTCTATTATTTTGTTTTTTAAATTTATTTCTTAAATACTTTCATATAGCAGATATCTCTGTGAGTGGAAACTTAATGCCAAATTTCATAACTTTCTTTTTTACAACTATTGGACTTGAAATAAGCATAAACCTTATAAAAAAAGGTGGTAGTGTATTATTTAGATATTGGATTTTATGTGGAATATTAGCATTTTGTCAAAATATCATAGCCATATCAATATCAAAAATTATAAAACTTGAACCACTTTTAGGACTTATGTGCGGTAATGTATCTATGGAAGGTGGTCATGGTTACTCGGCTGCATTTGGGCTTACAATAGAAAGTCTTGGTATAAATGGTGCAGTTGGAGTTGGCTTATCGGCTGCAACAATAGGTCTTATTATAGGCGGGATATTGGGATGCCCTGTTGCTAGATTTCTAATAGAAAAGTATAAATTGCAACCTTCAACAAAAGCAGATTTATCAAGCCTTAAATATAAAAAAGATTCAATGAGAGTAATGAATAAATTTTTTAGAAACAGGAATAAAATAATCCAAAATAACTCGTCCCAAAAGATAACTCCTACTATATTTTTGGAGCAAGTTCTTCTTATATTTATTTGTATAAATACAGGAGAAATTATAAGCAGAATATTTTATATGACATGTAACATTCTTTTACCTTCTGTTGTGACTTGTATGTTTTCAGCAGTTATTTTTAGAAATTTAAATGACAAAATAAATATACTGGAGTTAAATTTTAAACTTATAGAGTTTCTAAAAGAACTTTCATTAGGAATTTTTCTAACATTATCACTTATGAATATAGATTTATTTGAATTATCAACATTATTGCCTCCAATTCTTCTAATAGTAACTTTTCAAGTAATCTTTATAATTTTATTTTCAATCTTTATTTGTTTTAAGATACTTGGAAAAGATTTTGATTCTGCCATCATAATAAGTGGCTTAATTGGACATGGAATAGGTGCTACTCCAAATGCTTTAGCCAATATGAGCTCTTTAACACAAAAATACGGAGATTCTCCAAAAGCGTTTTTGGTTGTTCCCTTAGTAAGTGGTTTTTTACTAGATGCCATTAGTATCCCTTGTATACTATTTTTTATAAACATACTGAGCTAGTATGTTTATTTTTTGTTATATATTGACAATTTAGCTTTTTTATTATATATTATAAGTATAGAACTTGATAATGATTTTCATTAGGAGGTGTTAATAATGACTGTTTACAACTTAAAACTTGGACAAAAGGGAATTATAGATAATATAGCTGGGAATGAAAAACTTATGAAGAGACTTCTTGCTTTAGGATTAATAGATGGCACTGAAGTTGAAGTAAAAAAAATAGCCCCTCTTAATGATCCTATAGTGATTAGATTTAGAGGATTTGATTTAGCTATTAGAAAATCTGATGCAAAAAATATAAATTTAAAAAATAATTAATATAAAATAAAAATAAGAAAAGAGATTTTAAAATCTCTTTTTTTATTTACATTAAAAACATTTGTATTAGAACCATAAGTAATCTTAAGAAGATAGCCACTGACATTTATATTTGTTATAAAATTTAAAATAGAAATTCATAAATAGTAGTTATAAAGCTATATTTAAATTTGTATAAATATAGTATATTTATTTACATTTAATATATTTATATAATTATTACTTAAGAATATAAAATACTAATTAATATTTCAACAAGTTGATTTTCTAGATACACTATATAGGTCTATTAAATTTTACTTTTAAATTTTTATCGTCTTGAACAAGACTATAAGTATTGTCCCATTGTTCTTCTTCATTGCTTTTTTCAAAAATATCATATGGTGTTTTTGCATTTTTATTATTAGAATTTTCTTCTTTTCTATCTAATGTACTATTCTTCACTTCAGAAACAGTATTTTGTCCTCCCTCTGACTCTTGTGCTTTCTCTTCTTTTAATTCTTGAATTTTACTTTCGATTTCTTTTATTTCTTTTTTAAAATTTTCTATTTTTGACTTAGCCATTTCATTATCAATACTTTTATCGTTTTTAACTTTCTCCAATTCTTCTTGCAATACTTTTTTTTGCTGTTCTAAACTTTGTATTTCACTTTGGTTATTACCTGAACTGTCTATATTAGACATCCTTGGTGTCTGACCACTTATACTTTCAATTTTCATTTTAGTAACCTCCTATTTCTATATGTTAAATTTTTCATTTATATATACTTTTATTTACATATATAATATTGGTTACAAATTCTATTTTCAAGTTAATTGTTCTGAAATGTCAGTATAGTGTAATGAAATAATTAGTAATATATTTATTTGAAAATAATCTGATGTATTCTCTATACTTATAGCTCCCTGGTATTTCTTAGCAACCTCTCTTATATTTGAAATTCCGATACCTGAACCACTTGTGTAATTATTTGCTGCATTATAACTATTCCTTATTTCTATCATAAAAAATCCACCATCTAGTTTAGTTGATAGCTTTAAATATCTATTTCGTTTATCTACAAATTTACAAGCTTTAATTGCATTGTCAATAGCATTGGCAAATACTATACAGAGGTCAACATCATTTATACTAGTATTACTTGGTATAATTACGTCACAATCCACCTGTATTCCTAATTGTTTTGCTATGCTTAATTTATTGTTGAAAAGGGCATCAATTACAACATTTCCTGTATTACAAGAAAATGATAGGTCACTGGTTATTTTTTCGAGTTTATTTAAGTACTCTTGTGCTTTTAAAATTTCGCCTTTTTTTAGCAATCCATTTACAATAGCTAAATGATTATTAAAATCATGCCTAAAAGACATCGTTTGTGACAATCGAGATTTTGCTTCTTCAATGTAATTTTTTTGAGAATGAATTTGTTGGTTTAAAATAGCCTTATTTTTCTCTTCTTTTAAATATTGCATCAATTTCTTAAACTCAAATAAAGAGAAAAAAACACATATAATTCCAATTGAAGAAAAAAGGAAAGCTTGAATTTCTTTAGTAAGAGATGTATTCATTAATAATTTTACAGTTTGAAGTTTTGTATCGATATTTATCGTTGAACTTGAATAACCAGTATGCTCAAATGATTGCCAAAATAATATTATGAGTAACAATGGCATTATCAAAATTATTGAATATCTATCAAATTTTACAGTTTTAATATTAAATTTTTTAGCACTATACAAATATATAAATCCAACTATTATAATCGTAATAAAAAATGAAATCTCTGTATTTATAACAAATTTATAAATATTTATATCTGTATTATTTATAAATAGTAAGTAATTAAATGGAGCTATAAATCCATATGCTAACTGCTCAATTATATATACTAATAGAGATAATACTATAGATAAAACTGTAGATTTTTTTATTACATACTTTACAAACAAAAAAGTCAGTAGAAAAAATATAAGCTGTGAATAAAATAAATTATATAAATTAAAATATGTATTTATACTAATTGACAAAACTGATACTAACAAGTATAAAATACAGTCCCCAAATTTCGACTTAGTATTTGTAAAACTAATTAGAAAGTAATATTGCAATACTGCCATTAGACTTCTATCTACTGCAAAAACGAACAAAATACTATATTCTAATAATACATTAGAAGAAGATAAATTAGCCATGCTATCTCCTCCTATTTTTCATATTTTCAAGCATAGCTTCAGAAAATTCTTGTTGACGTAACCTAGAAACAGGTATCATATCTCCATTTTCCATAACTACATTACCATTTTCATAGCTATATACAGCTTGTAAATTAATTATATAACTACGATGACATCTAAAAAAATTTATTGGTAAACTTCTTTCTAGACTATCAATAGTTTCATAATAATCAATAATTTCTTTTTTTAAATGGATATAAATCTTTCTTTTTATAACTTCACAATATAAAATATCTGCTATTTTTAACCTCCAATATGAGTGCCCTTTTTGTATTGTTATATAATTTTTTTCATTACTATCCAGCTTTATAATTATTCTATCCATTGTCTTAGATAGTTTTTCATTAGATAATGGTTTGAGCAAGTAATTTATAGCATCTACTTCAAAAGCATCATATACAAATTCCTTTAAAACTGTCACAAAAATTATAAAACAATCATTATCATATGACCTTAGTTTTTTAGCTGCTTGCATTCCATTAATACCTTCCATCTGTATATCTAAAAAGATAATATCAAATAATTCATGATTATATAATAGAGTCTCAGCTTTATCAAAAAGCTCTATATTATATAATAAATTATTTTTATTCATATATAGCTCTATATTTTCTTTTAAATCATTTAGCATATACGATTCATCATCACAAATAGCAATTGAAATCAATATGTAACACCTTCTTTCTCATATTATTTTATTATATAAAGTTAACTTCTTTCTTTCAATTAATCTGTTCTAGTATGCTTAATATATGTTCTAAAGTGAATAACTTTACGTTTCATAGTATATCTAATTTAAATTTATGTATCAATACTCTAAATTTAATTTTCCATTCTAGTAAATTTAAAAACAAACAAATATATTTAATATTTTTAAATTACTTAAAATTACTTAATAAAAAAAGATATCATAAAATAATTTTTAAAAACTATTTCATGACATCTATTTTAATTTAAGTGTTGTGCTATATTTTTATTATTCAAATACTGTTTGGTCTTCTACATCTTCTTTTAATGAATTTAAGGCTTTTAAAACTATGTTCTTTCTAATTTTTTTACTTTCTTCTTCTCCTAGCTTTGGATTCCCAAGTGGGTATGGTATACCTACTGCTGGAACAATTCTATTTGCTCCTATTGTAAGTGATATTGGTACTACAGTACAAACATGGACAACTGCTATACCTGCTCTTTCAATCTCTTTTACCATCGTTGCTCCACAACGAGTACAAGTGCCTCATGTAGATGTTAAAATTACAGCCTCTACTTTATCTTCTACCAATTTTTTAGAAAATTCTTCTCCAAATCTCTTAGAATTACCCACACTTGTTCCAGTACCTGTAGTGGTTATAAAGTAATTTGCCAACTCTCCAATCACACCATCTTTTTCAAATTCTCTAACCACATCTAATGGCACAACTAAGTTTGGATTTTCAAGTACATATGCTCTATCATAACCTCCATGTATAGTTGTAAAATCTTTATTTGACATAGAATTCATACCTGTTAAATCATAAATACCATACTTAGTAGCACTTGAAGATTCGATTTTATCTGGATTATCAGTTGGAACTATCCCCCCAGAAGTTACTAATGCAAGTTTTATTTTAGATAAGTCTTTGATAGCCTTTACAGGTGTAACTCTATCGAATTCTGGCATTGGATATTCAGTTTCAAATTGTTCTCCATTCATTTTCTTAACCAGCATTTCAATTGCTCTTTCAGAACCTCTAAATTCATGGAAGAAATTTTTTCTTATTCCCCTCATTATATATCCTTCTACTTCGGGAGGTCCTACTTCTTCACCCTTAACTAATTTAATCCCTAGTCTTGACATTATTGGAACTACCTTTCTAAGACTAGCTGCTGAATTTCCTGTAGCTATTATGTGTAAATCTAGTTTAAACATATCTACACCTGGATTTTCTTTATACATTCCTGTAACTACAGGAATATTTAATTCTTCTTCAACAGCTTTACAAATAGTTCCACAGGCTACTCCATATCTCCCTGCATTAAATGCTGGCCCTGCAATAAATAAATCAGGTTTTTCTTCTTTTATCATTTTTAAAAGTTCTCTAGTAGCATTTTCAATATTTTCTCCAAAATATGTGTCTCCACAAATTACAGTTGAAACTATCTCTGCTTCATCTTTGAATTGACTTTGAAATGCCATTCCAGGTCCTACTACTCCCTTTCTTTTTTCTGGTTGAATATCTGCTTTTTCTTCTCCTCCTATACCAGCAAAGAAATTATTTATATAGTGAACAACTCTGATTTTACTCATATCTTAATCCTCCAAATTACTTTATAGTTATTACATCAATTAAATTAATAATAGTATTAACAATAACCTATACTCAAATATTTATTTAATAATATCTTGCTGTCAAATGATTGTAACCATTTGCTATAGTTGATGCTATTATAATCTGTAATTCTGCATCCATACTTCCATCCTCATTTAAGCATCCTTTATATCCACCAATCATCATTTCAACATAATCCAAAGTTCCTATAACTTTTTTCATAGCAGGAAAATGGACTACTAAGTTTCCCTGACCACAAGAAACAAGTGCATCTGCCTCTTTAGTAGCATCTGCTATAGATTGACTCTTTCCATCTTTTCCAGGAAACTCATCAGTTATTAAAACTACACTTGCTCCAACTTCACTACATTTTCTACAATTCATCATAAGGTCAGTGTCTGGATTTCCGTATCCTTCTTCTGTCACTAATACTCCATCAACCCCTAAAAATTCCACTAACTTTGCAACCATATCAGAACTTCTTTCTTTGTCAACTAAAAATACGTTTTCATTAGTTAAAATTACACCTATAAAATTCAAGTCTTTTCCATGTCTTTTATATAAGTCATGTATAACTGGATTATTTAAATGGTGAAAAGTAGTCACTTTATCACATGGTGCAACACAATTACCAGATATTATGGCTCCATCCATTATTTCAGTTGGATACATAAATGTTGGAACTATTTGTTTAGCATCAACTCCATAATAATAAGTATCATGTAAAAGTCCCTGTGATTGCAACATATGAACATATGCTACTGTTGGTAGGTCTGGATATTCTTTCACTTGTTTTAATAGTGGTTTTGTTTCATATACTATTATTTCATCTGGTTCAATTTCCTTGCCTGCTTCTCCTATATAGGCACCTATCTTTAATCCAACTATTCTAGCTGCTTCTTCATAATCATGAGTTTCTATTCCCTCTTTTGCTTTTATAACAATACATACATTATTTGTTTTTGAAAAAGGTGTATATTTAGCAGTAGGACCACTCATATCAATTACACCTTCCTGAAACCCGACTATATTTCCACAAGTTATAACACAAGCTCCTGAAAGGACATGAGTTCTTCCACTTCCTACAGTCTTTACTTTGTTAATAATTCCAGGAAATATTTTGCTTTCATCTCCAATTTTAACCCTAGGTTCTATAACATCTTTAACTGGTGCTATTCTTATTGATTCACCAGGTCTCGCAAGTTCAACATTTACACTTACAATTCTTTCATCTTCTAAAGCTATCTGTTCTATTTCTTTACCATTCACATATAATATGCCATCTTTTACTTCTGTTTTCTCGCCAAATTCAACATTTTTTATAAATATATTCCCTAGCTCTAGCTTCATATGAAAATCCCCCTTAATACATTTAATCGCAATTAAAAATATCTATTATTACGTTTATTTATTATAAAGCATTTTATATGCCAATTATTTAAAATATAGCTTTTTTATGTTAATGCCATAGATATTTTCATTTTTTACTTATATAAACATTGAATTTACCTATAATTATTGTAAGTCTTAAATTTAAAAATTATAATAAAAAAAATAAGTAGAATTTTTCTACTTATCTTTTAATAATTGTGAGAAATTTTTTGCTCAGTATATGAGAAGTTTTTTTCTCACTTAATATTGTACTCTGATATTTTATTAGTTAATTGTCTTCTGCTAATCTCCAATTTTTTTGCTGTATTTGAAATATTATTTCCACATAGAGATAGAACCTTTTCAATATATTCACACTCAAATTCTTTTCTTATTTCTCTTAGAGGTCTAATACTTATTTTATCATCTATGTTTATATTGTTTGATATTAAGTTTAAATTATCTTTTGATAACTTACTTCCTTCACTTAAAACTACTAATCTATTGATTATATTTTTTAATTCTCTTATGTTACCTGGATAATCATAATTTCTTAAAAAATCAACTACTTCTTTATCAATTGAGGATATTTTTTTATCATGTTCAATCTGGTATTTATTTAAGAAAAAGTCTATAAGTGTATTTAAATCTTCTCTTCTATTTCTTAAAGGTGGTATAGTTATTGTTATTGTACTTATTCTATAAAAAAAATCTTCTCTTATATTACCATTTAGTATTTCTATTTTAGGTTCTTTATTCATTGCACAAATTAATCTAAAATCAACTTTAATAGACTTGTTACTTCCTATTCTCTCTATAGATTTATCTTCAAGTGTCCTTAACAATTTTACTTGTACATTTAGAGGTATATCTCCTATTTCATCTAAAAATAAAGTGCCCTTATTTGAAAGTTCAAATCTGCCTTTTCTATTATCTACTGCTCCAGTAAAAGAACCTTTTTCATGTCCAAATAACTCAGATTCTAATAAGTTTTCAGAAAAAGAACAACAGTTTACAGGTACAAATATTTCATCTCTTCTTGGACTTAGACTATGCATATATCTAGCTAAAACATCTTTTCCTACACCAGATTCTCCAAGAATTAGTATATTTACATCTTTACAAGCAGCCTTTTCTGCGATTTTTATTATATTATTAAAATCCTTATTTTTAGATTCTAAAGTAAAGTCCAAATTATTTTTTTGTGTACAAACTACTTCTTTTTCTATTTTTACTTTCTCAATTTCTTCTAATAAAGTTTCAATAGGATTGCTTTTTATAAAATAAGATAAAGCTCCTCTTTTCATGGCTTCAACTGCATTTTCAATACTTCCATATCCAGTAACTAATATAACTTCTATATTTTTATTAATAGATTTAATTTTATCTAAAAGTTGTACTCCATCCATGTTTTTCATCATAACATCAGACAAAATCAAATCATAATTTTTATTTTTTTTGATAATACTCACAGCTTCTTCTCCACTTAGTGCTATATCTACCACATATCCATTCTTTTGCAAAATTTTTTTCATTATTGTCCCATACTCTAATTCATCATCAACTACTAGTATCTTCATCATATAGTCACCTCTTTATTTAGTGGAATTTTTATATAAAAACAAGTACCAACTCCCAATTGACTTTTGACACTTATATCTCCGTTATTCTTTTTAATCTCATTATATGTAATATACAATCCTAATCCAGTTCCTTCACCAATCGGCTTTGTAGTATAAAAAGGATTAAATATATCCTTTAAAACGTTTTCTTTTATACCATCACCATTGTCTTTAAAATCTATAAATAAACAGCGCTCTTTCACATAGCAATTTATAATAATTTTACCGCCTTTATGTACTGCATCTACTGAATTAGATATTAAATTTATAAATACATGTTTTAAAGACTCTCCATTTATGTAACACACTAAATCCTTATTGCAGTTTATATTTATTTCAACATCTTTTAACTGTAAAACTTTATACTGAAGCTTGACTATATTTTCAATAAAATTTCTCATATTTATATTTTCTAAACTATCATCTGATATTCTTGCAAAATTTAATAAGTTCGTTATTATATTACTTGCTCTATCTACATTACTTTCTATTGATTTTACACAATCATTTACCTCTTCTATAGTAACATTATCTTTTAAAAGATAACAATTATTTCTTATTATTCCTAGAGGGTTTCTTATCTCATGTGCTACTCCAGAAGCTAGTTGCCCTATAGATATCATTTTATTATCTCTCAACAACTTTGCTTCTATTATTTTATCATTAGTTATGTCTTTAATTAAAGCTACTATATATTCAACATTATTTTTTTTATATTCTACAGGGAAAGTACTTATTTTCAAAATTTTATTACTCAGTTCTATTTCACTTGTTTCATGTGTATTTTCAGAAAATGTATTCTCAATAATATTTTTTATTATATCAATTAATTCTTCTTTTTTATATTGTGTCTCATTGATAAAATCATAGAATACTTTATTTGATTCAACTATATTGTAATTGTCATCTATAAGCATTATTATGTCTGTGATACTATTAAATGTAGCCTCTAAAGCCTTCTTATTTTCTATTACTTCTTCTGTTTTCCTTCTTATTTCTATTTTTAATAAATATGTATAACTATAAAAAATATAAATAGATATCAAAATTATGCCTATAAAAATATAAATGATTGGTATGACTCCTCTATCATATAATACATCATCAACTTCATTATATATAGAATACCATTTTTTATTTAAATCTTTATATACACCATTTTTCTGAAGTTTAAAAATTCCCTTATTTAAAATACCAACTAATTCTTCATATTGTTTAGGAACAGCGAGAACTGCCTTTTTGGTATAAATAGGAGTATTTAAAATACTATATTTATCTGAAAGTTCATAGTTTATTACATAGTATTGTAGTACTGGTTCATCACCAACAACTACATCTACTTTACCTGACATTAAATAATTGACTCCAGTCTTTATATCTGGAGTCAACACAATATCTATATTATCAACTCTTTGTTTCAAAAAGTTTATAGAATAGTCACCCTCTGGTATTGCTATTGTTTTTCCTTTTAAATCTCTATAACTATTTATATTCTGTGATTTTTTATCTTTCAATATATTTGCGCTTAACGTATAAATTGGGTCAGTAAATACAAACTTATTTGCTCTTTCTTTTGATGGAATTAAGTCAAAAAATCTTATACTATCATCCACTGGATTTACAAAGGATTCTTTCCACCATGTATTTGGTTTAAAATAGAAATCTCTACCTATTTGGATTGATAGGGAATTAATTAAATCAACAACAATTCCTTTGTATTGACCATCTTCTTGACCTTTATATCTAAGGGGAGGAGAGCTCTGGTCAGAACTATAAACTAAATTTTCATGTTTTTTTAGCCATTGTTTTTCCTCTTCTGTAAATGGAAGTGATTTCTTAACATATTCAAATATATTCAAATTATACTCCATACCTACATACATATTTGCGAGTGAAACTACAACTAAAAATGAATAAATAATCCCTATAATTACTATCTTTTTTTTATTCACCTTAAAACTCCAATCTTTCTTTTTTATATAAATTCAATATTTAATAACAAAATCCTACTTTTTTCATTAAATATTTATATTTATTATAAGATTAATTGTATAAATGTTGAAACTATAGTCATTACTATTCCTATTAGTGCTTCATACGGAATCAATTTAAATCTTTCACCTATATCCATATTTATACTACCTGCACTAGTATGAAATAATGAACCATGTGGTAATTGTTCAAATACACTAGAACCTGCATTAACAATTGATGCACCTGAAATTGGCGATAATCCACCACTTAATATAGCATCAGAAAAAGTTGATGATGCTATAGTAGCTCCAGCTGTTGATGATGCTGTTGCCAGTGACATAAGTATACCTGAAATTGGTGCTAATAAAAATTGTGGCATATTTAAATATTGTAGTATACCTATTGTACTCTGTTGTAATTCAGACATTTGTATAATACCTGCAATAGTCCCTGTTCCGAGTAATAATATGCATACACCTTGCATCTTAGATAATCCAAAAGATAAATACTCTCTTGTATTCTTCAAATTTCCTGTAGCTATTAAGGTCGCTACTCCTCCTATAGGAAGTGCAACCATAGGGTCTATTACTATAGGTGATATATTTCCTAAAAACAATAAAAATATAGCTACAATTGGACCACATAATGACTTAAACAAACTTGGTAAGCCCTCTCTTTGCTCCAAGAGTTCATATGATTCTACCTTGTTTCCTTTATTTATTAATAAACTTGCCAAAACAACTGTAATCACAATACCAACAATTGCTGGAATTACGTTTGCTATCATAACACTAGATAGATTTACAGAAAAATTTCCTGCTACCGCAATGGTATTTGGATTTGGTGATATTATATTACCTGCTTTACCTCCACCTAACATAGCTAAAAGTATTGCTAATTTAGAGTAGTTTAATTTTCTTCCTATGTATAAGCCTATTGGTGCTACAGTTATTACAGATACATCCAAATTTACACCTACTCCTGCAAGTACCATTGTTGAAGCAGCTATAGAAAGTAAGGCTCTCTTTTCTCCTAATATCTTTACGATTTGTTCTGATATTTTATCAACTGCTCCTGTTTTTATTAGACTTCCAGCCAATACACCTGATGCTAAAGCTCTAAGAATTGATGGTGAGATATTCATAGCTCCAGTTGCCATAAAATCTACAGTTTCTGTTATACTCGCTCCTCCAATTATTCCCCCAACAAATGCCCCTAACATTAAACTATATACAGCTTGAAATTTCTTTATAATTAAAATAATTGCTACTAATAAGCCAAATATAGCTCCAAAAGTTGTTATTTGCACACTATTCCCTCCTATCTTAAAGTAAGTTAATTATTTTTTACTTAATTTAATTTTATTTAAATATATTTTAAGTATTCTGTATCCACTTGTCAATTATATTTTAATTTATTCAATTAGATTTAACATTATTTATTCAAAATTATATCTTATATGTTATAATGATTTCATACTATATAATCTTTTTATTTAGGTTATTTTAAAGTAATATTTTTAAAACGAAAAAGAGAGGATATTTATATGAATGATTTAAATTTAGGAGAAAAAATAGCTGAAGTTCGAAAAAAACAAAATCTAAGTATTCGAGATTTAGCAAAACTAGCAGATGTTACACCATCATTATTGAGTCAAATAGAACGAGGTCTTGCTAATCCATCTGTAAACTCATTAAAATCTATAGCCTCTTCTCTAAATGTTCCTCTATTTACATTTTTTGTATCTGAAGTAGATAAAAAAAGTTTAATAGTGAGACGCGATAGTAGAAAGAAAGTTATTTTACCTGGAAGTAATGATGTTGTATATGAAGTTTTAATTCCAGATTCTAGTGGTAACTTAGAATTTGCTATTATGGATTTGGCTCCAAATACATCTTCTTGTGTTGATAGAATTACTCATAATGGAGATGAAATTGCATACATTTTAGAAGGAGAAGTCAAACTATTTATGGATGATGATGAATTTACTCTATTCAAAGGTGATAGTGTTAAGATTCCTCTAGGAACAAAGCACAAATGGCAAAATGATTCTAATAGTGAAAGCAAAGTAGTTTTTGCAGTTATACTATAAAGGGTAGACCTTATGAAGAGATATAAATTTATATTTTTTGATGCAGATGATACTTTATTTGATTTTAAAAAGAGTGAATCTTATGCTTTCAAGAAACTTTTATCTAAATTTGGATTGGATTTTAACTTTGAAAAATGTATAAAAATATATAGAAATATAAGTGATAAGCTTTGGCTTGACCTTGAAAAAAACACTATAACTTTAGATGAGCTTAAGCTACTTAGATTTGAACTTTTTGCAAAGGAAATGAAATTAAATGTTGACCCTATAATTCTTAGTAAAATGTACCTAAATCTTTTGTCAGAATGTACTTTTTTAATGCCAGGTACACTTGATGTATTGTCATACCTTAAAAGTAAATATAAAATTATCATAATAACAAACGGAATTTCTAAAGTCCAAAATAATAGGCTTAAAAACTCAGAAATAAAAAAATATATTGATGGAATGATTGTATCAGAAGAAGTAAAAGTATCAAAACCGAATCCAGAAATATTTAAATATGCATTTAAAAAGTTTAAGTGTTATGATAAAACTTCGGCTTTGATGATTGGTGATAGTTTAACTTCAGATATATTAGGAGGAATAAATTCAGGAATAGATACTTGTTGGTTAAACTCCAATAACAGTATAAATTATACTAGTTCTATACCAACTTATGAAATAAACACTCTCATTGAATTAAAAAATTTATTATAATTTATAAGTAGAATCTTATTATTTTGCAATAATTTTTTTAGCTAGCGTATCTTTAAGCTAAAAAAATTATTGCAACTTGCCAATATCAACTTTAATCTTGTAAAAATTTCTAAAAACACTTTCTAATACATTTACTGCATCTTGATTCAGTATTTTCCTTATCACCCATTAATATGAGCATCGCGACACTTTTTATAGGAGCCAATTGATGATAATCATTGATTTTTATTTCCAAATTATTGTATTTATTTTTTATATATTCATAAATGTCTTTTTGATTTTCAACTTTAAAATCTTTATCTCCTGGATATATCTCGTATGATATATTGAGATTACTATAGGTTTCCTTTAAATACATTTTTATTTTTTCATTAATGTAATCTAAACATACTACACCTATTTTGTCTAGTGCTAGACCTGCCATCATATTACAATTTTTCATGTAGTCGTTCATCTTAATATCAATTTTATCTCCTATAGTATATAAAATAGCAAATGCCTTTTTACACTCTTTAGGCATTTTATCAGTATCAATTTCACTTATATAAACTTTAATATTCAATATGCTTTTTATACTTTTTATTTCTTCTTCAACTATTTCATTAATCATTTCTGGAACTTTTCTATTAGAATATCCCAAAAACTTTAGCACTGTAGCTTTATTTATATAAATATCTTCTAAATCTATAAATTCTAAATAAGGCATATTTTTACTGTTATTCCAACTCATTCATATCAATCCTATCTAATTCTTTATAACTAATTCTGCCTGCTTTTATGGCTGCTTGTAAATTTTCTACTGGTGTTGTATTTAAACAGTTACAACCAAAATCACATAGGAAATTATCATACTTTCTCATCTTTTTTAACAACTTTAGTGTTTCCTTTGTGATTTTATCAGGTGTAGAACGTCCAAGAAGTTTTATTGGGTCTAAATTTCCAATTAAAACTATATCTTTTGGAATTCTTGGTGCAATTTCTTCATAGTCTAGAATTTGGTCTAAACTTACTGCATCTATATTGCAACTCAACATATTATCTAACAACTCTCTTGTGTCTCCACATATATGCATACCTTTCCAACAATCAAGTTCATCATATATCTTATTTAAATTTTTTACTATATATTCATCAAATCTAGCTTTGTTTAAAGTTACTGATGTTGGCTCTGCTATTGAAATATATTTTGCACCTGCTTTATTTGCAGCCACAGCATATCGCCTTACTAACTCAGTAGTGAATTCTAATAACTCCTCCACAAATTTTTTATCAGTTATTATACACCTTAAAAGTTGTGTAGCCCCAGCTAATTGACCTGCAAGAGTAAATGGACCTTGTATTGATTCATACAATGGTTTTTTTATGGTTTTTGATATTAGTGACAAGCTTTCTAGATTGAGTGGCATACGTCCACTTGTATAAGGGTCTGGTACATCTAATTTTCTTAACTTTTCACTATCTGTTATTGTATGTGTCAATACACTTGGAAAATCGTAATCTGGTCTTAGTGTCTCTAAGCCCAGAGTCTCACAAAATGTAATTCCATCACAAAATGAATATATAAAATCTGATTCAAAATATTTGTCCATAGTTCTTGCTAATTCCAATTGTAAATCTACACTATCATATACTTCATATGCTTTTTTATTTATTAAAAATAAACCATTTGTACCCATATCCGGCAGAAAAAATCCTCTATCTTCACTATTTATATATTGCAATAAAGTCATATCTGAAAACATTTTAAATTTCTCCTCCTATAAGTTTGTCTATTAATTTAACTGCTTTTGGAGCATTTGGACTATATCCATCTGCACCTATCTCTTCTGCAAAATCCATACTTACAGGACCTCCACCAATTATTACCTTTGGCCTTTTACTTAAATTAAGTCTATTAAGCTTATTTATTACTGATTTCATGTTTTCCATTGTCGTTGTCATCATTGAAGATAAACCTATTATATCTACATTGTTTTTTATAGCTTCTTCTATTATATCTTCGCTTTTTCTATTTACACCTAAATCAATTACTTTATATCCAGTAGCTTCAACCATTACTTTTACAATATTTTTTCCAATCTCGTGGGTGTCACCTTCTACTACAGACATTAAAATTACTCCCTTTGATTTTTTCTTTATCTTTCCAGTGCCCTTTAAGATGCTAATACCTTTGTTTAATGCATCTGTACATACTATCACTTCTGAAAGATAGTATTCTTTACTCTCAAATTTATCTAAAGCACCTATCATACCCTTGTTTAACCCATATTCATATATATCATCTACATTAATATTTTCCTCTATAGCGTCTTTTACCAACTCTTCTATATTATTTACACCCATATTTAATATACATTCTGCTATTTTTTCAAGTATGTCCATATAATACTCATCCTTTCAAATTCCTCCATAAAAGTACTTTTCCAACACTCATTGATCTAATCTTCCATACCAAATAACTTTATACTCAAGTTACTTGATGTAGGTAATCTCTTCTTTGATTAGCTAATTGAATCAACTTCTTTAAGCCATCTCTAAGAACATTTCTTTTAAATCTTAGGCAAAAAGTATAATAATTATTGGTAGTTTAAATTTGCAGTCCATGGAAAATCTATAGGAAATACTTTTGTAGTAAATTCATATATTTTTTTTAAATGTTTAAATTCATTGTATTGTTCTTCATTTCTTTCGAAAAATAGCTTATTAAGTTTATCTAAACTTTCTATTATAAGCTCCTCTTCCTTATATTTGATGATATATTTATTTTCAACTTGTTTAAATTCAATATGCTCTAATAGTTCAGAATCTACATATTGATTAAAATAACCTTTTAAATTATCACATAATTTACTGTAATTTATTATTTTAATTGTTCCTTGTTGATAATCCAAAGACTTTAGTTCATTACATTCTAATTGGTCCTTTAGATTTCTTACATGTACCTTATAGTCTAAATACTCTAAACCAAATTTATTCGTAACATATTTTAATACATTTTCAACATTTATATTATTCACTCCTATTTCAACTACTTCTCCTATAATAGAACCTTCTTTTTTTATTGTTCTTATTATTAAATATCCTATTATGTTACTATTTTCTTTTATAAATACTTTCTTATAATCAATTGGCCCCCAAGCAATAGTAGCTGCATGTAATAATTTTTTAAATTCATCTCTCGTTCTTATAAATCTAGTACTATTTTGATTATATAATTCAATCATTTTATCTAAATCAGCATCTTTTTCAAAATTAGTTTCATCAAATTCAACTATTTCATATGGTATTTCAATATTTTCTGGCTTTATTGTATATTTATAGAAACTCTTCACTACACTACAGTTTCTTCTACTATATAAACTTCTTGTCCCTGAAATAATTAAAACATCTACACCATCAGAAAACATTTTTTCTTCTGCTTTATCTAGTATTTTAGATGAATATCCCTTCTTCTCATAATCTGGATGTGTGCATACTCCACCTATAGCTGCAACCTTTAGTTTATTTCCTTGAATAGATACATCTTGTACCAAATAGTTTACATCTGAAACTACTTTTTCATTTTCTGATATTATAATCATATTTTCTATGTTATCTTTATTCAATAAAAGGGGAAACTCTTCCACCATAGTTGGCTTATAGTTTCTTGATATTCTAAACACATAGTTTATTAATCCTGTTACTTTATCAAACTCTTCTACTTTTGCACTTCTTGGTTTTATTTCCATCTATATACCTCCTGATGTTATTTAAAATATTTCAATGCTATCATTTTTAGTAAAATATTTATTACCACATTTTTAAATTTATCACTACATTTCTAATTATATCTTTTTTCTTCATGATTTTTAATTGTTTTTCAACAAACTTCTATAAAAAATATATATAATTCCCAGTTATACTTATAAAATGACCATTTATGTATAATATATTGAAATATTTCCTATATGTTTATATGATTAAACTCTATAGGTCAATTGAAACAAACATTTTATTGAGAAGGTTATATTTTTTTATTACCTTCTTTTTTTTATAATAAATTACTATTTGATTAATAGAAAATATTCTAAGTTCCTTTTAAATAATGACTTTATTGTTTAATTGTACTAAAATAGTATATGTAGGTTACAAATAATCTAATAAATACTAAACATTGGAGGTAATAGATATGGCAGATTGTAATTCATGTCCATCAAAGGGAAATTGTAATAGTCAATCAAATTGTTCTATTGAAAATAACCCTAACAATAAATTTGGAAAAATAATTGGTGTTATGAGTGGGAAAGGTGGAGTTGGTAAATCGACTGTAACTGCTTTACTTGCTAATAAACTAAATAAAATGGGATATAAAGTTGGTATATTAGACTCTGATATAACAGGACCAAGTATTCCTAGACTTATGGGTCTAAAAAATGTAAAAGCTTATTCTGATGGTTCTTATATTTATCCTGTAGAAAATTCAAATAACATAAAAGTAATGTCTATAAATCTTATGATAGATGACGAAAATGAGCCTGTTGTTTGGAGAGGACCTCTAGTTGGAGGAGTTGTAAAACAATTTTATACTGATGTACTTTGGGAAGAACTAGACTATTTACTTATAGACATGCCCCCAGGCACTGGAGATGTTGCATTAACAGTTATGCAATCTATACCTATAAGTGGAATAGTTATGGTTTCAGTTCCTCAAGATTTGGTATCTATGATTGTATCAAAAGCTGTTAATATGGCTAAAAAAATGAACATAAATGTTCTTGGAGTTATTGAAAATATGAGTTATATTCAATGTCCTGATTGTTCTAAAAAAATCAAACTATTTGATGGTGAATCTACTGAAAAGTTTTTAAATGATTTAGATTTAAAACTTCTAGGTGAACTTCCTATGACTAAAGAAATCATAGATATTACTCATAATGGTGTTACAGACATTAGCAATGATTTAGACTCAATATTAACTGATATTGTTGAAACTATAAAATAGATATAAATTAAAATTTTATAGTTTTACACTCTAATACTAAAAGAGGTGTGTATTTATTTTGTAATATTACAAATAAAATACACACCTCTTTTACATCTATCTATGTTTTAAATACACAAAATATTCTTCTATTATATCTCCATTTTTCACTTTTACTAAGTATTCATTATAGTGAGCATTGTATGGCTGTGTCATTTTACACTCTACTACATTTTCTATATCTTCCAATTCTAAGAGTTCTACATCTTTTAAAAATTTTCTTTCTAAAAGCTCCATTAGTCTTTCCATAACCTATTCCCCCACTTCTCCAACATAATTAAAATAAAGCAAGTAAATTATCTATTTATAAAATTTACTTATTTATATTATATCCCATATCTTACAAATCCTAACAGAATTCATAAATTATTGTGAGAAAATATGTATTAACCTTTTAATAAATCTATCTTATAGTGATATATTAAGTATTCTTTCAATTATGTAAAGCACTCCTCTTAATCCAATAAATGGTGTATATGGATATATATTTACACTTTTTAGGTTTGGATTACTTATCTGTATATCTAACTTTGAATTGTGACTCATATCAATACTAGTACCATCTCCAAATAAAACCAATAACTCATTTTCTTTTAAATATTTATTTCTTTCTAACTCATTATTTCCAATATATACAGATTCGTCATTACAATCTGTATTATGCAATATATTAACTCTATCAACTTCAAGACCTAATTCATTCAATAAATCTTTAAATCCTAAAGCAGTGTCATAATCTCCAAATACAGCACATTTTTTGCTTTCCTTATAAAAATAAAACTTCCTTTTTATATTAAATACTTGTCTTTTTATGTTAGATACTTCAGCTTCATAAGCACTTTTATCCAAATCCCACATAGTTACTTTTTGTATGTCTTTAATAAATTCTTCAGTATTTTTTATTCCATAAGGCTTTTTATACACATAAGGTATATTGTACTTATCCTTCATAAAAGTGGCTGCTTTAATACCTTCTTTCCTAAGTACTATATTTAAACTAGATTTAGATGCATTTTCTATTTCATCTATTGATGTGTATGATGTAAAGGTTACATTTACTTCTTTTTTGAAAAAAGTCTTTATCATCCTTTTAATTTCTTCACAATCTGATAAAAAGTTATATTGGTCTATATTACATCCAATTATATTAAAACTATCAATTTTTTCATTGCTCTCTTTTACTACATCCTTTGCTAATATATAAAGAAAATCTTCAACTCCTTGATTATAATCTTCTCTTAATCCACCTGTTGTAATTGGGATTAACTTACAGTTTACAGAATCACTTATGATATTGCAGATTCCTACTATATCCACACCTATAATAGAAGATACAGATGAAGCCATTACAAATATATATTTTGGGTTAATATTATTATCTATTTCAATTATAGCCTTTTCTAATCTATCATAATTTCCAAACGTAACATCACTTTCACTCATATGAGTTGAATAAATCTTTGCTTTGTCTTCTCCATTTAAACTTCCAATTGCTTCTATCGCATAGTGAGTTGTTCCTGATGGGCCAAATTCTATGACACAGGCTTCACTTATTGATGATACTGTAAATATTATTCCCATTCTATCAGAAGGATTTGGAAAATATTTATATACTTCCATATTAAATCACTTCCTTTCTTGTAACTTTCTCCACATCAAACAATTTAATTAAAGTTTCCATTATGCCTATTGGAAGCTCAAACCCTATTTTTTGTGCATGTTCGTCTAACGTTATTTGCATAAGTCCTTTTTCTTTTAATAACATTGGATTTTCATGGCCTATATAAATATCTGCATTTATAGTATCATACAAACTTCTAAGTGGAGCTATATTCGCAATTCTGCTTATATATGGATTGTGTCCTTTTTTTATTATGTTGTCTTTAAATAAACCATCTTGTTCATAAAGTTCACGCACTTGTATAAATTCTGGCACTAACCCTAATTCTGTTAAGAAATCCACTGTTTCAAACACCATCATTGGTGTATTCCCATAAATTAGCTTTTTACCTTCCATTAGAAGTCTACATTTATTCAATAACAAATTATATTTTTGTCTTTGTTCTAATAATTCATCTTGTACATCTATATCTAAAATGTTACAAAGTTTATTATAGTTTTCCATTATAATTGACTCTTTCATGTTTTTATCAAAATATATGTATTCTATTCCAAATTTATTTTTCATATCTTCTGCTAAATCCAATGCTATCATGTCTGTTACTATATTTAATTTAGCACTAGATGCACTTTTTATATCTCTTATAGTACATTTAGATGGTATTACACAATTTATTTTTACGCCTTCTTTAAAAAGTAACTTTACAAGCTCTGTATCTTCTACATTCTCTTGTCTATGCCCTAAAATATTAACACCTTTTTTATTTGTATGATTCTCCATAACTGATGATAAACTCTTTAAAGCTCTAGTCATTCCAATTATATGAGAATTACAAGTATAATGTTCGGTATTAACTGCTAAAACAGGGATACCTATCAGTTCTTCCAATTCCTCAGATAAAGCATTATAATCCTCACCTATTAACTCTGGTACACATGTAGTTACTATCATTATTGCATCAAACTTTTCAACTTCTGAAATATACTTTACAGCTTCTATTACTTTTTTTTCTGCACCAAAAACTATATCTTTATCTTTTAGAACTACTGAATAAACACTATCTTGACCAGACTGTCTATGATATGCAAAGTTTTTACTATAATAAGTACATTCATTTGTTCCTACTATCACAAGAGCCATGTTTTTTATATATGATGCAGTTAATACAACTCCAAACAATGGACAATGAGTCCCTGGAAACACAGCATATGATAAAGATTTTATATCTTTATCATATGCTATATCTTTTAATCTATTTAATACATTTAAAGTATACATATTTTTTCCTTTCCAATCCTATTACTTATACAACTTTATAAATTTAAAGTTACACTTATATTACTTTTTATATTTTTAAACTGTGGTCATTTCAAATGTTAAAACTTTATATACTACTAGTTCTTCTACATAACATTATTGGATGAATCCTAGGCTTTTTGCTAATTGGATCTATATCTATATCACATTTTACCTTATAAACATCTTTTATTATTTCTTCACTTATTACGTTATTAGGATGGCCATCCGCTACTATAGCACCATTATTCATAATAATAAGTCTGTCACTGTATTTGCTCGCTTGATTTATATCATGTAGAACCATAATTATAGTCATTCCAAATTTTTTATTTATATCTTTTACAAGTTCCATTAGTTCTAATTGATGAGATATATCTAAATATGTTGTAGGTTCATCTAATAAAAGTATATCTGGCTTTTGACAAAGTGCCATCGCTAACCATACTCTTTGTCTTTCTCCTCCAGATAAATTGCTTACCAATTTATCTTTATATGCTTCAAGACCTGTATTTCTCATTGCCCAATTTACTATCTCTTCATCATTTTTATTTTTACTTTCAAAAAAACCTTTATGTGGTATTCTTCCATAATATATTAAATCCTTTACTTTTATATCCTTTAAGGAGGCATTATGTTGAGCTAGTAATGCCACTTTCCTCGAAATTTCTTTATTACTCATGACTTTCATATTTTTCTTACCAATATATATGTCACCCTGTTTAATTTTCAAAATTCTAGATAAGGATTTAAGTAGCGTAGATTTTCCTGAACCATTTGGACCTAATATAGAAACTACTTCTTTTTCCTTAATGCTCACACTCAAATTGTCTATGATAATCTTATCTTCATAACCTATTTTGACATTTTTTACATTGAACATTAATAACCGCCTCTCTTTCTTAATAAATATAAGAAGAATGGACCCCCTATTATAGACATAATAACGCCTACTGGAATCTCTATAGAGCCTCCTATTGTTCTTGCTAATGTATCTGCAATTAATAATACTATACTCCCTAGTACTATACTAAATGGTATCGTATATTTATGGTCACTACCAAGCAACATACGAGTTATATGTGGTACTATAAGACCCACAAAGCTGATGACACCAACTATGGAGGTAGAAACACCTGCTAAAAATATAGCTACTAATGAGATTAGAAACCTACTTTTATTTACATTGAAGCCAAGATTTGTAGCTGCGTCATCTCCTAGTTGCAGTACATTTGCACTTCTGATAAGTAAAATTGCTCCTATCAATCCTATAACAGAATACCATATTAGCATATTTACATCTAACCAAGTCTTTGTGGCTAAACTTCCGTTTAACCACAACATTGCACTTTGAATTCTTTCACTATACATAGTTGATAAATACGATATAACACCACCTAATATAGTGTTTACAGCGACTCCAGCTAGTATAATTCGCTCTGGTCTAAGCCCATTTTTATACGCCATCAAATATACTACTCCACAAGATATGAGTCCTCCTATAAAAGCAACTATTGGTAACATACTTGTATATTGTGGAAATAAAAGCAATATTATAATAGCAGCTACACTTGCTCCTGTAGATATACCTGTTATACCAGGGTCTGCTAATGGATTTTTCATAACAGCTTGTAACAATAATCCTGAAACTGCTAGATTTGCACCAACTAACGCTGCTAAAATATTTCTAGGCAACCTCATTTTATAAACTATTGTAGTAACCATTGTATTATTTTCATTTATCAATGCATCAAATATTTCCCCAATACTTAAATTTACACTCCCTACAGTAGAAAAAACAATTAATAAAATAATTACAGTTATCAACCCTGTAAATATCAATAAGACTTTTTTATTATCCATATTATTCACCTAAAATCTATTTATCTCCATATAAGATATCTCCCAGTTTATTTATTGAATCTTTGACATGTATATTTGCTGATACATTAAATATACTTGAGTCTAAATCTATAACTTTTCCATTTTTCACTGCATTCAATGTATCCCATGCAGGATTTTTATCAAAAGAATCATCAAATGCTTTTTTAGTCTCTTCTATATTCCCATGTGCAAATCTAAGTATGTAATCTGGATTTTCTTTTATAATTTGTTCTAAGCTAAATTGTATATAATCTGAATCCACACTATCTGTTAAGTTATCAGCTATATTTTCAGCACCTACTGTTTTAACCAAATCACCAAGATATGAGCTCTTTGTAGCTAGCATAAAACTATTTCCACCACCAAATAAAATAGCTACTCTTGGTTTTTTATCCTGTTTTTTTGATTTTTCTACGACCAATTCTTCTACTCCTTTTAGCTCTTTTATAAGTTTTTCTGCTTCATCTTGTTTATTTATTTTATTACCTAAATTTTCTATACTTTTAAGAAACTTTGTGTATGTTCCAGTTTCAAAATAGAATGTATCTAGGTTATATTCTTTCATACTCTTCTCAACATTTTCTTTAAACATACTATCAACTATAAATACATCTGGCTCAAGAGATGCTACAATTTCTAAGTCAGGATTCATAGCTTGTCCTACTTCTGGTAGATTTTTATATTTTTCTGGCAATTCAGATTTAGTCGTTGGAATACCTACTAAAGTAGCATCTAATTTATCTAATACTTGTGTTGCTGCTACTGTGGCTGAAACAACTTTTACGTTGTTATTTGACTCCTTATTTGCAGACTCATCATTTGATGGTTTTGAGCATCCTGTTAATATTAATGAACTAAGTAAAAATACTGAACATATCTTTTTAAATTTCATAAAAATTTCCTCCATAATAAACTTTATTTTAAATCTGTATTTTCTATTTTAATCTTATATTTATCTAGTTACTTTGCATAATCTTATTTGCAAGTTCTATATATACTTGTGACATTTCATCATCTTTATCTTCTTCTATAACGGTTCTTCCATTATTCTCAGACTGTTGCATGATTTTATTTCTTGGGATATAGTGAAAAACTTTACTTTTTATTTCATCAGCCAATTTTTCAACTAATTCTATTTCATTCTCAACATTTTTAGCGTTTAATATGAGTCCTTTTAAAGAAGCATATCCTCTATTTTTAAATTGCTCTACAGCTAAAGATATGTTACTAGCAGCATACATTGACATCATTTCTCCAGAAGTTACTATATACACTTCATTTGCAAATCCATTTCTTATTGGCATTGAAAATCCTCCACAAACAACGTCTCCAAGTACATCGTAAATTACTACATCTGGATTATATATTTCAAATGCCTTTAATTCTTCTAATTTTTCAAAGGCCGCTATTATGCCTCTTCCAGCGCAACCTACTCCTGGAGTTGGGCCTCCTGCTTCAATACATAATACTCCACCATATCCTTCAAATACTATGTCTTCAAGTTTTAAATCATCTTTCTTCTCTTTCATTACATTAAGAACTGTTGGTATAAATTTTCCTTTCATTAAATTTTTAGTAGAATCTGATTTAGGGTCACATCCTATTTGCATAACCTTATATCCTAAATGAGAAAGTGATGCAGATAAATTGGAAGTTGTTGTTGATTTTCCAATTCCTCCCTTCCCATAAATAGCTATTTTTTTCATTGACTTTTTACCTCTCTTACATCATAATATTATTTAACGAAATTAATTATCATTCGCAATAACTATTTTACGCGATATGTTTTTTAAATTCTTAACTATATTTGTTTTTTTATAAAAATATTTGTATAAATTTAGATGAGGTGATTTTTTGAAATGTTTTAAAGATGATATAGAACTTATCATTAATGATTTTTTTGACTGTTGTAATATCCCAACAAAAGTGATTAATAAGGATTTAAAAGAACTTTGTAGTGTTGGCTACAGTGATAAACTAGAAATATACTTTTCAAGTTTAAACATATTCAATAATATAAAAAGCACAGATTTTATATCTAATAAAAACTTATCCTATATAATGTTAAGTTTTTGCAATGACATACAATTTTTAATTATGCCAATACATAAATTTGATATTTCTAGTGGCTATTTTGTTATAGGGCCTTTTAAATCATGCATTAATAATGATATTGAGTTTTCTGATATACCATTTAAGCCTCTATCATGTGTAGATTATATATCAAATCTTTTATCAGAAATATGTAATGATAAAATGAAACACAAACCAGCTCTTAGTTTTTATGTAAAAAAAACTATCGATTATATTCATAAAAACTACTCAGAGGATATAACAGTAAGTGATATATGTAATGATTTACAACTTAATAAAAGTTATTTTTGCTCCCTATTTAAAAAAGAAAGTGGATATACATTTACTAACTTTCTCAATAAGGTTCGAGTCGAAAAAAGTAAAAAATATTTGCTTCGAGAAGACATGTCTATTTTAGATGTTGCTGTATTTGTTGGGTTCAATAGCCAAAATTATTATAGTATGGTTTTTAAAAAGTTCAACAACCTTACACCAATTGAATATAAAAATATTTATAATTAAAAAATATCATTCTGCAAAGGATGATATTTTTTAATTATAAATATTTTGACGAAAACAGTTAATTCTTTGTTAAGTTGACTTTATCCAAAATATGCTAAATATCACCTTAAGTATTTAAATTACTATATGATATAAGTTTTCTCAAGTTAACAACAACTTAAAGATTTAACATTCTCTTAACCTATACTTAACAAAACGTTAATATTTAAATTGACAAAATTTGTTATTCTATATTATGGAAACGATAAATTTTAGTTAATAAAGTTTATAATTCATATAAAAAATTTATTAATTTCTTAAGGGAGGAAATATCGTGAATATAGCAGTTAGTCTTATCGGTGGACTTGGACTTTTTCTTTATGGAATGAGTTTAATGGGAGAAGGTTTACAAAAATCGGCAGGAGACAAATTAAAGAAAATCATCGAACTCTTAACAAGTAATGTTGTTATGGGTGTATTGGTGGGTACAGTTGTTACAGGTATCATACAAAGTTCAAGTGCTACTACTGTAATGGTTGTAGGGTTTGTAAATGCAGGAATAATGAATCTAAGTCAAGCCATTGGTGTAATAATGGGTGCAAATATAGGTACTACTGTTACTGCCCAATTAGTTTCATTTAATCTTGAAGGAATAGCCCCAATTGCATTAGGTATAGGTATAGTATTTTATTTATTTACATCAAATCAAAAAACAAAACACTTAGCTGAAATACTTATTGGTTTTGGTATATTATTTACAGGTATGGAATTTATGAAAGATGCAGTAGCTCCACTTGCTGAGTATAAGGGATTTACTGATACACTCTTATATTTTAGTAAAAATCCTATCCTTGGTATATTAGCAGGATTTGCAATCACTGGTATCATACAAAGTTCAAGTGCTTCTATGGGTATGCTAATAGCTTTAGCTTCTCAAGGAATACTTCCTCTATCAGCTGCTTTACCTATACTTTATGGAGATAATATTGGTACTTGTGTTACTTCACTTTTATCAAGTGTTGGTGCAAATAGAAATGCTAGACGTGCAGCTGTAATGCATTTAAGCTTTAATGTAATTGGTACAATAATATTTATGCTTGTCTTAAATAAACCTATATCAGCAATAGTTACTCATTTTGACCCAACTGACACAGCTAGACAAATAGCAAATGCACATACTTTATTTAATCTTACAAATGTTATAATATTATTGCCATTTTCTAAATACATAGTTAAATTAGCAAATAAACTTATACCTATTAAGGAAACTGAGTCAGAAATTGTAAACAATACTAAGTACTTAGATGAAAGAATGTTTAGTACTCCATCTATAGCACTTGGTAATACTGTACAAGAAGTTGTTAGAATGGGCCATAAGGCTACAAACTCTTTAGAACATTCAATTGCAGGTTTTTTAAATAAAAGTAGTGAGGATATTAAGAAAACTTTTGAGTCTGAAAAAGTTGTTAATAAATTGCAAAAAGATATATTAAATTACTTGTTAAAACTTTCTAAAGAACCACTCAGAGATGATGAACGATTTAGAACAGATTTACTTTTCAATACAGTAAATGATATCGAAAGAGTATCTGACCATGCTGAAAATATAGCTGAATTGGCTATGACTGTTAAAGAAATGAATGTTAACTTTTCTGATAGTGCAATAAAAGAAATCTATGAAATATACAATAAAACTATGACTAACTTTAAGGATGCTTTAGTAGTTTTAGATGTAAAAGATTTTGAATTAGCAAACAAAGTTTTAGAAGTTGAAAATGAAGTAAATTACTTAGAAAAAACTTTTAGAAATTCTCATATGATTAGATTAAATAATGGTAGTTGTACAATTGATGCTGGTGTACTTTACCTTGACTTACTTACTAACTTAGAAAGAATTTCTGACCATTCAACAAATATAGTAAAACAAGTTTTAAAACTTAAACAGAAAATATAATGACTACAATTTGTATTTAATTTTAATTAACTACTTAATATAATAAAAAGCTATAAATAATAATTCTATTATTTATAGCTTTTTCAATTTAGTTAATATAAATTTAGAATAGGTATTTTTCTTTTTCTCTTATATAATAAACGAGTACCTTAAACATTTGATTTAATTTTAAGCACAGGATTTTTTAATAATTGCTCAAAATCATCTTGTGGCATTGGCTTTGCATAAAAATATCCTTGTGCCAAATAACATCCAATTTTTTTTAGTATTCTCACTTGTTCTATACTTTCTACCCCTTCACATATAACTTTCATATTTAATTCTTTTGCCATATTTACCACTCCACGCACGACAGCTTGTTCACGACTACCATGCATTCCTTTTTGTATAAATGTACGGTCCAACTTAATTATATCAACAGAAAATTGTTGTAATAAGCCAAGAGAGGAATATCCAGAACCAAAATCATCTATAGAAATAGGAAATTCTGATTCTCTTAGTTGATTAAAATGACTCAAAATCTGATTGAGATTTTCAACAAAAATACTTTCTGTGACTTCTATTTCAAGGTATTTGTGAGGTATTTTATAGGAATCCGCTATTTCTATCAATTTTTCTGAGAAGCTTTCATTATTAAAATGAATTCTGGAAAAATTGCAGGATACTGGACTAATATTTAATCCCAAATCCATCCATCTCTTTAACATTTTGCAGACTTCTTCATAGATATAAAAGTCAATTTCTACCACAAATCCATTTTTTTCAAAATAAGGAATGAATTTTGCAGGACTTATTATACCTTTATGTGGATAATTCCATCTTACCAATGCTTCACTTCCTACCAATTTATTTGTATTCATATCTACCTTTGGTTGAAAGTATGGAACAAACTCTCCATGTTCTAAGGCTATTTGCATTCTATCTGTTAAGTTTCTTTGATGTAACCCTTCCTCTCTCATAGTCATATCATAAAGTACAACACAACTTTTGTGAGTTATTTCTGTATTTCTTCTTGCATAATTTGCTAGGTCAAGCATGAGAGATATATCATGTTTTTCAACTTCATCTACTATATATACACCAAATACAAGAATAAGTTGGTAAGTTTTTCTCATTTTTTCTACCCAACCATTTAATTGATTATCAATCTTGAAGAGACGTTCTTCTAAGCACTCCCAACTATCGTATTTTAATAACATAACAAATTGGTCTGCAGAAACGCGAGCACAAGATTCTTCAAAAGATACAGAATCTTGTAAAGCTTTAGCTAATGCACAAAGTATTTCATCTCCTTCTGAAAAACCTAAAGTGTCATTAATCATTCGAAATTGTTTTATATCTAAATAAACAATCACATATGAACCACTTTCTGCACTTCTTAAACTCTTAATAGCTTCTTTACAAAATTTATTTAAATTCCAAATTCCTGTAAGACTATCTCGGTATAACAAACTCTCAATACGTTTATTATTTTTTGACTTTAATAAAAGTAGAAAACTCAAAAGTATAATAATAATAGCTGATACTATAATAACGCCTCCAATAATTGCCATTGGATGCTGGTGGATAATATCTTGCCAAGTTATATCATATTGAATTATCGTATTTTTTAAAATTATTCTGTCCATTTGTTCTGTTGACATATATTGAATACATTTATCTAGTATAGAAAATAACCTCGAATCTGCAGAATCAGAAATACCAATACTTATTTCTTCTGCATAGTTTGTCAAGGTCGAAACAGAAAATTTTTCATAACGAGGATTGGACAATAGATAATCTGCAATATATGTATTTACATAAACAGCATCCACTTTATCCTTTAATACAGCCTCAAAACATTCTTTTGGAGAATTATAATACTCTATAGTTCTATCTAGTTTCCCATCTTCAGTAATATTTTGTCCAATTAAAGAACCATTTACAGCTGCCACTTTTTTAATTTCATTTTCTTTTTCTCCACTAACTAAAACTACTGGAGCACGTAAATAATACTGCGTTGTTCTTATATTGTTTTTTTGGTTGTTAATATAATCGTTTTCCATACCACAAACTATAGATATTCTAGAATCTTTTGATACTTGAAGTGCTTCACTATAACTTTTTGCAGAAACAAATCTAAATTTTAAACCAGTGTTATTTGTAATTTCCTTAAATAAATCAGCAACCACACCAGAAAACTCACCTGTTTTTGAATCACCATATTCTAGTGGTATCTTTGTAGAATCATAAACAGCTGAAATTTCACCAGATTGTTGTATATATTCTTGCTCATCTTTTGTAAATACTGGCTTCTGAGCAGTACTTATAGAAAAATATTTATTATATAATTTTGTTTCATAACTTGAATTCCTAAGTGTCAATGTATTCAAAGCAGAATTCAGTTGAGATAATAAATCCAGTTTCTTATTCGAAACCACAGTATAGAGTGGCTCTGGAGAAAATTGTGCTACACTTTTAAATGTACTAGTCCGACCAAGATGTGTTATAGCAACACCATCAAGATTTCCATTTTTTAAATCTCTTAATAAATCATCTGTTTCTTTATAAGATATAATTTTAACTTCAAAATCATTTGTTTTACAATATTCTTTAAAGTTTTCAGCATCCTTACTATTACTAATAACACCTACTTTCATATCCTGAAATGAATCAAAATCCTCATAATCATAACGAGTATCATCCACTTTTACATTTAAAGTTGTATAGATATTACACATTGGTAGTGTTGGAAAAAGCATTTTTTTTGTACGTTCTTTTGTATAATAGACACTAGGAAGAACATCTATCTCACCTGATTTTAACATTTCAAGAGCATTTTCCCAACTTTTACAATCTACTATTTCATATTTCCAGTTAGTGTACTTAGTAATTTCTTGTAAGTATTCAAAATTAAATCCTATATACTCTCCATTTTCATTTCGACTCATATAATCGCCATCATCATAATACCCGACTTTAACTGGAACCCTATCTGAAGCAGAGTTAATTTTTATTGGAAAAGAAAGAAAAATCATACAAACAATCAGAATCAATTGATAGGTTTTTAACTTCAAAATTTTGTCCTCCTCCCTCTTAGTAGCTATATTATATCATTTTCAATAGAAAAATAGAATATACTGCCAATTGTTTAACTTTCAAAATACTTCTAAAATATATATTACTAGTGAGAATACAGAAAACTTAACTTATATAAACATACTATTTTTTTATATCTATCACACATAATAAGAATACTTAAAAAGCTATATAAATTTGCAAAATAACAAATTTATATAGCTTTTAACATGGTAAAATAATTCATTTTTTATATAATCTTTTTATAATTACATCAAATTGAAATTCCTATAAATTAATTTTATTGCACAATTGATACTTTAATAATATCCCCATTTTTTCTTTCTAGATGAACCACTTCTCCAGTTAAATCATAGTCAAATGCCTTAACTAGTATTTCAGTAACTTTTTTACCATCAACTACATCATCTTTTCCATTAAATAAATCTAAAGCATTGTTTTCAATCATTCTCTTTGCAAAATTTACAGGTAATTTTATATGTATTTTGTCGCCTGTATGTGATAGAACTCTTATTCTTAAAAACTTTTCTAAATTATTTCTTGGTATTTGTTTTGATGCCATTCTATTAAATCACTCTCCCTTATTTTTTATTTAATAATAAATTTTATTCTTAAAAATATCTTTATATGTATCTATTATAAAAGTAACACCATTATTTTCTGTGTTTAGTTTATACCTAACTCTATCTAATATACAAGTTTCATGAGTGCATATATTTTTTTTAATAATTGTACATTTTTAGACTTTATTTTATAATTATTCTATATACTTTATACTCTCAATAAAACTTTTTTATCAGAATATTTTATTACATAAAATACTAAAATTAAACTAATCTATTTATCACTAAATAGTATCAGGGGGATATACTTATGATAGAAAAAATTAAAAACATGCTAAAAAATCACAATCATGATATATATATTTCACCACACAAATTATTAAGACCATATATAGCTCACTATACAATAACTTTTCCAGATAAAAATTCTATAGAAAACCTGACATTGATACCTGATGCCAGTGGATGTATCGTATTTGAATTTAGTAAAAAAGGTATAACTAGCAAATTTTGGGGTGCTACAACAAAAACTATTATTGTAAAAAATGATATAGAAAATGTACTATTTAGAGTATTTGTTGAATTTCTTCCATGTGGAGTATACTATTTAACAGGTTTTCCTCAGATAGAATCAGCCGATTTAATAATCCCTGTTAAAGACTTTAACACTCAACTTGATTTCGAAACTAATTCTATCTTTGAAAAGTCCAATACTCTTAAAGAACTCATTAAACAATTCGATAGGTTATTTTTATCGTACTTATTTAAATCTAATATAAAAGATTTAACAATACCAATTCTTATAGATGCTAGGAAACAAAACTCTATTATGTCTGTTAAAAATATTGCTCAAATTAGTTGTTATAGTGAACGCCATTTAAATAGGATTTTTAATAATTCTCTTGGTATGAGTGTTAAGACATACCTTAGATTATTACGTATAAATACAGTACTACAAGAAATACAAAGTAATAATATATCATTTACAACTTTAGCTCAAAATATAGGTTATTATGACCAATCTCACTTTATAAATGATTTTAAATCTATTTGTGGTGTTAATCCAACAACCTATATAAAAAATTTGTCTGATTTTTACAATGAGAAATATAAATTTTAACATATGATTATATTAAAGTTTATATTTGAGGAGGATTTAAAATGATAGAATCAAGATGTGGAATTTTGTGTTGTGAATGTAAGTATAAGGAAGATGTAAATTGCGCTGGATGTACAAATATTGATAAACCTTTTTGGTCTGAAGAATGTCCTGTAAAATCATGTTGTGAGAATAAAAATCTTACACATTGTGGCCTATGTGACACATTTCCATGTGAAATATTAACTCAATTTGCATATGATAAAAAACAAGGTGATGATGGAAAAAGAATTTCTCAATGTGAAAAATGGGCTTCTCTAGCTTTATAATAGTATCATATTTATATATTTTATATTGTATATAAATTAAAATATTAATACCTTAATACATAATTGTATATTCTCTAAGATAGATAGCTATTATTCAATATAAAATAATAGCTATCTATTTTTTTCACAAATAAACATTGATTTTTAAATCTCTTAATTTTATATTTTAATATTTATGTCAATTAAATGTTAGTAAAGTATTTTATCTGCATTTACACCAATATATAGTAACACAAAGCTTTTCAATTTTTTATGGTTAAGCATAAGCAAAAAATGTTAACTAAAAATTACAATTAAGTAGACATTTGTATTAATCTATGATACAATAGTATTTGTGGTAATACACAATTAAATCAAGTATATCTTGATATAGGTTAATAGGAGTATTTTTAATGAATAATGGAATAGTGAAATGGTTTAACAACGAAAAAGGATTTGGTTTTATAACAGTAGAAGGTGGAGATGATGTATTTGCTCATTTCTCAGCTATACAAACTTCAGGATTTAAATCATTAGAAGAAGGTCAAAAAGTAAGCTTTGATATAGTTAAAGGTGCTAGAGGTCAGCAAGCAGAAAACATAACTATATTATAATTATATAGATTTTTTCGGAAAAGACTCTTTTAAGAGTCTTTTTTTATTGGTAATATACAATATAATTATTAATTAAGTAAATAATATTATTTGGACAAATAAAAAAAAACCTCTCCTAAATATAAAATACTCTTCATAAATAAGGGTTAATTCAGTAAAGATATATAGTATATTATATATAAAAAATCCAATAGATTAGCTCTATTAGATTTTTATTTCATATATAAATATTTTTCATTAATGTTTTCAAAAGTTTAATAACGTTTTTGAAATTTTATCAAATTTTTCACTAGATATATCAAATTTTTGCTTAAATTTTTCATCGTTCATTCTTTCAACAATTACTTTATCTGGAGATAATTCATAAATAATACTTTTTATCTTATTAATAGATTCCTCATTATCATTATATTCCTTTATAATTGTTACTTCTAAAATAAATTTTCCTTTATACTGTTTATTAAATAAAATCATATTTGAAATATATTCTTCTAGAGTATATCCTATAATTGGTCTCTGAATTTTTTGAAAATCTTTTTCCGATATTGTTTTTATCTCTCCAATGACTTCATCACACATATTGGCTATTTCTATATATTCGTCTTTACCTAATAAATATCCATTAGAAAGTAATCGTACAGGCACTCTTTTGCGCTTTACTAACTCGATTACATCACAAATTTTATCATTCAATAGTGATTCTCCTTTTGAATTAATGAAAACTAGTTCTGCCTTATGCTTTTCTATTATACTTTCTAATTCTCTAAGTGAGTCATCCATCTTGTCAAATGATTGAAGTGTATCCACTTTATTATATGACCTTCCAATAGGACAGAATATACAATCAAAGTTACAATACTTTTCAGGAAGTATATTTACTTCTAATACTCTTTTTCCATCCTCAATATAAATATCTTTATAACTAAAACCACTCATTACTCTATCCTCTCAAAATTAATTTATTGATACTTCTTTATTATTAATATCTAAAATTGAAATTTTACATGTTCCACCTAAATTTTCTTGAACTGTTTTCGCCAAATAATTCAAGGCATTCTCAAATTCTTCAAATCTACTTTCATCTACTAATTCAATACATAAAAATGCATTATTTGTATTTTCAGTAAGCATTGTCCTCACTGCTTCACGCCAATTCCAACATCTACAAATTGCACCTTCATTATCTTTATAGACTATCTCACCTTCATATGGAGATGAGTTTTCTTCTGTTCCTAATGGTATAAATTCTTCATTTCCAACTGCTCTAGTCAACCTAATATCTCCCATAAATTTGTCTATGTCTTCTCCACCACAAGGCAATGCATATTTTAGCGAAATAGAATTGTAAATATCCACTAAGGGGTTAATAGTTGCTATATGATTTCCATTATGAACTCTTTTTAGCAATGCCTCAATAGATGACCTTGCTCCTTTTTTCGTTTTAAATTTTTTGAATGCTTCTCTCCATACTTTAATTACTTGGTTATTGCTAAATTCTAAATCCTTCAAGTGTTTTAATGCATCTTTTTCTCCCTGCAAAATCATTTCCTTGTATTCTTCTTTATCCTTTATAGAGTTGTCTATGTCCTTACAAATAACAACTCCAATCTTTGAACTAGGAAATAGGTTCCAAAACTCATCCTCAACAACAAATTTTTTCATTAGAATACCTCCTCAACTTTAAAATATATAAAAATAAAAAAGCCTACAGAAATATTATTAAATATCTCCCAGGCTTTTATCCTTCCGTGTACACAATAACTGTGCGTTTTCTCTTGGACCTGCCCATTATAAAATGCGGAACCCTAGAAAACTAAACTATATATTTTTGTAATTTATAAAATACAAATAAATTTTAGCATAATATAAGATTTAAAACAATACTATATTGGATTCTTATATTTGTACAAAATAATATTTAAAGGTTATTTAGCTAATCTAATAGAATACTACATTATTGATATAATTTTATTAATAAAATTATAAGTATAAAAATTTCAGAATAAGTCTATTTTAAGTGTAAGTTATAAATCCCAATTAAAATAGACTTAAATTTCATTTTATGTTAAAATCTTTACAGTAATAAACAATTTTATTTTAAGGAGATAATTTTATGAATAATTACTTAAAATTTGCTACATATCAGCTCATAGGCTTTACATCTTCTATACCTAAACTTATAAAAATCAAAAAAAATCCAGATAAATTTAGCTTAAAAGAAAAATTTGAATTTATGCAAAAACAAGCTAAAAAATCTTTAGATATAGTAAATATAGACCTTAATATACTTGGCAAAGAAACATTACCAAAAGAACCAATTTTATTTGTTGTAAATCATTCAAGTATGCTTGATAGTTTTATACTAGCAGCAAGTGTAGAAAGACCAATTGGATGTGTAATTGCAGATGAGCCAGTTTGGAGAAATATACCTATATTTAAAGAATGGGCGAAGTTGTTACGATGTGTATATGTAAACAGAAAAAATAATAGAGAAGGGATTAAAAGTATTGCTGAAGCCTCACAAAATATACTTACAGGTCAGAGTATGGCAGTGTTTCCAGAAGGAGATTTAACCTGGATTAAAGAACCAAATTCTCTAGTATCAGATTTTAGAAGTGGAGCCTTAAAAATAGCATATAAAGCAAAGTGTCCTATTGTTCCATTAGTCATAAAAAATTCAAAAGATACTTATGAAGGATATCAACCTATTGGTAAAATTAACTCTGTTCCTGTTGAAGTTGAATTCCTAGAACCAATTTATGACCATATTGAAAATCCTAGACTAAAATCTTCTGTATTAGGAGAAAATATTAAAAAAAATATGATAAACAAAATAGAAAGTTTTAGAAAAACAAATAAAAACTTTTAAAGAATTTTAACATTAAAATTTATTGACTAGAAAAAATTTTAATGTTAAAATTTTTTTAAGAGGTGATTAAGATGGCAAAAAATACAAAACAAACAACAGTTCACATTGATGAAACATTACTTAAAGAAGTTAAAAGAATAGGAATTAATGAAAATAAAAGTATATCTCAAATAATAAATGAATCAATAATAGATTATGTATTAGTTTACAGAGAAAACGAAGACAAAGAAAAAAATGAACACGATAAAAATTTAAATGATACAATAAATGCTTTTAAAAGAGAGGAAGAAAAAAGAGTTGAGGCAAAAAGTGCTGCTAGAGCTATAGCAGAAGCAAAAAAACGAGTTCTCTACTAATAAATATAAAAAATCGGTACAAACTATGCACCGATTTTTTTATATCTAAAACATATTCAAAAAGACTTAAATTTTCTTTAAATTATATCAAATCTCCAACAACTTTCACTTTTATCAGGAGTGCATTACCTGGAAGATATGCAAGTGGAACATCTTCTATATTTAATACTTCTATAGTATCCTTTTTAGCACCTGCTTTTAAAGCTTTGTTTATGGCTTCTTGTTTTGCATCTTCTATAGCATCTTCTCTAGACATTTTATCTAAGCTGTACACTTTTTCTACATCCCCACTTATTTGCCCTAAAGCTGCACCAATAGCATTTGCTGCAGTATAATGAGGAGGTCTTATAACATCACTTATACCTTTTAGTTTTTCTGGAACAATTATACTTCCTCCACCAGTTAAAACTAATTCAACATCATTTTGGCTAGTCTTCATTTGGTCTACAGCATCTTCTAGTTTTAAAATTACTTTTTTATATACCTCATCACAATAATCTTTATCTAAATTTTCAACATTATTTTTTCTATCCTCAAATGCCATGCCTAACTTTGTAACAACATCTGATAAAGTTAAAGTATCACCACCAAATATTATTGCATCTTCAGTTATTCTATACCCTACACTCTCAGGACCTATTTTTATATTGTCTTTTTCGCCTTTTACACAAGTTCCCCCAGCAAGTCCAATAGTTAAAACATCGGGCATTCTAAAGTTCGTATGTACTCCTCCAATTGTAACAGGAATTGAAGATTCTCTAGGAAATCCATTGTATAATACACCTAAATCACTCGTAGTTCCTCCAACATCTAGTACTATTGCATTTTTTACTTTTGACAAGAAAGACGCTCCCCTTATAGAATTTGTTATTCCACATCCAATTGTGAAAATAGGATACTTCATTGTGTACTCCAAATTCATTAATGTTCCATCATTTTGACTAAAATATATTTCTGCATCTATTCCTAAATCTTTCAATGCTTTTTCAAATCCTAAAGAAACAGCCTTACCTACTCTAGACAATGCAGAGTTTAAAATTGCTCCGTTTTCTCTTTCCAGTATGCCTATATTACCTATTTCATTTGATAAGGATATTGGAATATCACCAAGAATCTCTCTAACCCATTTTGCAACTTCTTCTTCTTGTTGCTTATTTACAGGAGCAAATACTCCACTTATTGCAACACTTTCTACCTTGCCTTTTATCTTATTGCAAAAATCTACAACTTCATCTTTACAAAGTTCATTTATCTTTCTTCCATCAAACTCATAACCACCAGATATCAATATTGAATCTAATTCTATTTTTTCTCTTAAATCTTCTGGCCAATCTATAAATGGTAAAATAGCAGTGGTTGCTGGTTTTCCAATTCTTATCATTGCTACATTATTAAGTCTTTTTCTTTCTACTATTGCATTTGTACAGTGAGTTGTACCAAGCATAGCATATTTTATTAATGAATGGTCAATTTTACTTTCATCTATAACTTTTTTTAAGGCATTATAAACACCAGTTTCAACATCTTTTGTAGTTGCTACTTTAACTGAATGGATTACTTTTAATTCCTTATCCAGTATACAAGCATCTGTATTTGTTCCTCCAACGTCAATTCCTACACGATACATCAAAATTTCCCCCTAAATTTTTATTTTCCTTGTAATTCTTCTACTGTTTTATACTCTACATCATATCCAAAGTATTCAGGTCCAACTGTCTCAATTCCTTTTTTAGTTCTCCATTTTTCATTACAAGGAAAAGCTACTACCATCACACGAGAACCATATTTTATTCTTTCTGTAGTTATTGGGAATCCAGTTTCTAAATCTAATATTGCTATTAAATCTGGCGTAATACAAAGTGGTGTACTACCTTTTTTTGCAATTAGATTTTCATTTTGAAATAGTACAGAGTATTCTCCATCATATCCATTAATTCCAGCGAAGAATGCATGCCCTCTAGTAAAACCACCTTTTAACTCTCTTTTAATATCAACTACTTTTCCTTCAAATAATTTATACCCTTTTAATTCTTTCAATATATTTTCAATAGCACCTTTTGAGTCTGACTTATTCTCAAGTAAAAATCCTCCTATAGTTTCAGCTATAGTCAAGGTATTTCCTATCGCAGCTTTTTTAACTTGAGCTCCACTTAAATTATAGTCACTAATAGAAGAACTTCCTCCCATTTCTACTGTTAAAGTTCTAGCCAATCTTTCTGACCAAATTCCATCAACAGGATAAAGGATGGCTGAATTACCCTTTTCATCAGCCATTACAGCAGGTGATGCTTCATATCCTTCAAGATAAAAAGTTACCATTTGAGCTTCCGGAAACGCTCTACCCATAGAATCTGCATCCAAAATAGGAAGCCCTTTTTTTGCAGCAACTGCTATTGGCATAAGTGAATTTATTCCTCCTATTTCTATAGGAATTATAACATCAACTTTTCTATTCAATAATTTTTCCATTATCTCTAAAGGAGTAGTTAATTCCACTTCAGAAAGTAATTTTTCTATTGTAATTACAGGGGAACCCATACCAGATACTGGTACTACTAAAGCATCATCCTCTAGCTCATCTAAACTAATCACTTTTACAGGCCCATACTTTTTAATTGCTTGTTTTGCAACTAATTTACCTATGTATGGGTCTCCTCCTCCTCCTGTTCCAAGCACTGCTGCGCCAACTGCTATTTTATCCACGCTTTCTTCTGTTAAAAATCTCATGTTACTTTCTCCTCATATTCCAAATTTATTTTATACTTTACAAGCATATTTCATTAAACTGCTTTTTCTGCTTCTTGTTTGTTTTTTGATGAACAAATCACTTTTCCAATAATTGATTGTATTATAAATCCTGCTATAAATCCATCTAAAGGTGCTATAGTAGTAAGAGTTATAAATCCATATGTAGAAAGGTATGTTATTAATATACCAATTATCCAAGATATTATTGAATGTTTAACTATTGGTTTGTATGCTATCCCCTTATCAAATCCTTTAAGTTCTTGTTTTACTATATAATATTCTGCTGTATACACACCACCAACAGGTGCAATAACAATTCCAAGTAAATTTAAAAATCCTATAAATCCTTCATATATTCCAAATACAGCTAATAAAGTTGCTACAACACCAAGAACTATAGTTAATACTTTTTCAGGAGCTTTTTTTAGTACAAGAGCTATACTTAGTGATGCAGAATATACATTGCTTGTATTTGTAGTCCATTGAGCTAATGTAAGTACAATTATACCTGGTATAGCAATTCCTAATGTAATAAAAATTCTCATAATATCTGAAGTACCCATACATTTTACTAATATTATTGATACTACTATCATAAAAGCATTTCCAAATTGTATCCCTAGAAAACTTGAAAGTGCACAATCTCTTCTACTTTTAGCCCAGCGACTTATGTCAGGTGATACTATTGCTCCAACTATTATTATACTCATTGATAGAGAAACTCCACCTGCAAATGTCATAGTCGATTTCATATTATCATCAACTGGAATTCCATTTGCTTTAAAAGCTAAGAATATAGTTAACATCATAAGAATTAATAAGAATGGTACTGAATACACACTTAATTTTTCCATTGCTTTATATCCATAAATAGCTGTACTCATCATCAAAAGACCACCTATGAGGCTTAAAATTTGCATGCTCACATCTAGATTAAATATATCTTTTATTATTATTTGAGCATTTTGAGCAAAAAAGCCTACTTGAACTCCAAACCATCCTAATAAAGAAACTCCTATAACTAGAGAAAATATTTTTGCTCCAGCTTCTCCAAACACATATTTTGTTATCATAGATGTAGATAAGCTTGTAGATGAACCAACTAAAGAGCATATAGTATACAAAATAGCAGAAAAAAATGAACCTACAATTACTGATAATATTGCTTGTTTCATTGGCATACTTTGAGCTAACTCAGCTCCTAAAATAACAGATGATAAATCCACACCTATTGCTACTAGCACTGAAAACATAGCTACCCAACCACGTTTTTGATTCTCTGGAACCTGTTCCAGGGCATAATTAATTTTTTCTTCTTCCATTTTCATCCCTCCATTAAAATTGTAAAACCATTTAATTTGTTTGTTTTACAATTTTCTAATTTATAAATTTATTAACAACTATATATTTATAATTTTCATTTAATATATAGTTTTAAATTTTCTGAAATAATTTTATAATAAAAAACGCCTCTTGGAAAAAATCCAAGAGACGAATACCAATCCGTGTTACCACTCTTATTAGTAAAAATTTATTTTACTCACTCATTTTCTTAAGGCGAATTAAACCACTACTACAATAGAACTGTAATAGTATTCTCCAAAGCTCTTTTCACACAAATTTCAATATTAGTTCTCAGCCAAATCTAACTCTCTGTAAAATTCCTTTATGCTACTTTCTTCTTCTGCGAATCTACGTTATTTATTTATTTATGATTTATATCATAATATATATGCAATATTTTGTCAACTTAAAAAGTAAATTACTTGTATTTTTTAGTTTTATATGTAATTTTTTATATTATTACTGTATTTATATTTTGTATTTTTTAAATTTAATAAAAATTTATATTATTTTTATATACAATTGAATATAATTTTACAAATTATTTTCATTTTTTTGTAAAGTTCTACAACCATATTTTACAATCCAGTTAGTATATTCATTTACACTATACCAATCCTTCGCAAGCTTTACAAATAAATCTGGGTGTGTTTTAGAAATGTCATTTAAATTATTAGCAACACTCTTTCGCACATACAGTGATGAGTCGGTTTTTAATTGTTCCAATATAGGTAGAATAGGTGTAGGGTCTTTTTTAAATTTAGTTAGTGCTTAACCCCAAGGCAACTGTGGACGACAACATGAACGTACAGCAAATAATCATATCTCACATTATACAACAGTATGTTATATTGTTAAATCTATCTATTTAAAATACTTCACACTGCACATTCTGAAATATTGTAAAGTATCTACTGACAGTAAAAATGTCCGAACAGCCTATAAAACAAGGCTATACGAACATTTAATAAAATTTTAAAATATAATCAGAAATTTATTTTAAGTTCAATCAAATTTTTATTGAATTATATCTATTGAATCTCCAATACTTATAATTCCTTCCTTTAAAACCTTAACAAAAATTCCTTCACGTGGCATTACACAGTCCCCTGTTAATTTTTTAATTTCACATCCATTATGACACTTTTTACCTATTTGAGTTACTTCAACTTCACATTTGCCTATCTTTAATTTTGTACCAACAAGTAATGAAAACACTTCTATTCCTTCTGTAGTTATATTCTCAGCAAAGTCTCCAAATTTTAATTTGTCAAAACCTCTCATCTTCATTTTATCTATACTTTCTTTTCCAAGTAAACTTATTTGACGATGCCAGTTTCCCGCATGTGCATCTCCAACTATTCCATAATTTATTTTTAGTTCTGCACATTGCACAGGAACCTTAATTACACCCTTTTTGTCACTTATATTTATTGACACTACTTTAGCCATATTTCCTCCAAATTTTCACCCATATATTCTTAAATTATTCAAACTTAAAATCACCTGATTTTCCACCAGTTTTCTCCACAAGATGTATATTGCTTATAACCATCTTTTTATCAACTGCTTTACACATATCATAAATTGTAAGTGCTGCTAAAGAACAAGCATTTAATGCTTCCATTTCTACACCAGTTTTACCAAGTGATTTACAGGTTGCATATATCCTAATAGCAGATATAGAATCATCTATCTCAAATTCCAAATCACATCCAACCAATTTAATTTGATGGCACATTGGTATATTTGAAGATGTATTTTTAGCTCCCATTATCCCTGCAACTTGAGCTACAGATAATACATCTCCCTTTTTTATTTGTCCATTTTTTACCTTTTCTAAAGCTTCTTTACCAAGAGTAATCGTAGCTGTTGCTATAGCAGTTCTCTTTGTATCATCTTTTTCACTTATATCTACCATTTTAGCATACCCTTTTTCATTTATGTGCGTTAACATTACCTATCCTCCAATTTCATACATACGTCTATTTGTATCACTACATTTATTTTCTATTAAATGATGTTTTTCTGGCTTTTCTTTTATTATATCTTTCATAGTTTCTCTAAATAACAATGGTTTATGTAAAAGTGGTTTTATATCTATTTCCTCTTTTGAATGTAGACACAGTTTTATTGCACCACTAGAGGTAAGTCTAATACGATTACAAGTGTTGCAAAATGAACAACTTAATGGAGTTATAATTCCTATTCTTCCTTTTGCTCCTTTAAACTTATAATATTCTGCTGTACTTTTTTCATCATTTTTAACTTTATATAAACCATATATTTTTTCAACCATTTCTTTTACATTAAAATATCCTTTTTTGTAGACTCTATTAGCTTCACCTAATGGCATAAGTTCAATAAATCTTACATCAATTGGTGATTTAACTGTTAAAAACATAAAGTCTTTAAGCTCATCATCATTAAATCCATTTATGGCAACACAATTTACCTTTACTTTTATACCTAAATTTAAACATGACTCAATCGATTTTAATACTTCTTTTAAATTGCCACCTCTTGTCACAGATTTATATTTATATTCCTTTAAAGAATCTAAGCTTATATTTACTTTATTCAGACCACATTCTTTAAGCTCAAAGATTCTATCAGAAAGTCCAAGAGCATTAGTTGTCATTCCTATATTTTCTATTCCACATTCTTCTCTTGTAAACCTTATAAGTTCATTTAAATTGGGATATAAAAGAGGTTCTCCTCCAGTAAATCTAACCTTTTTTATACCTTGTTCTGACATAGCCTTTATAATGAATTTATAGTCTTCAAAACTTAGATTATCGTTTATATAATTTTTTTCAAATTTAACATCTGGTGGCATACAATAAACACACCTTAAATTACACTTATCTGTAAGTGAAATACGAAGGTAGTCTATTTTTCTTCCATACTTATCAATCATACTCTATCTACCTCTTTGTCTATTTTTTATCTATCTGAATTATATACTATTTTTTGTTATTAGTGGCACATTCTGTGGCTTCTCCTCTTAAAATTTCTATGCCATGGTCTAAGACATCAATAATGAAACTTAGATTTTCAACTGCACCTTTAGGACTTCCAGGTAAATTTATTATTATAGAATTATTCCTTATTCCACTTACACCCCTACTTAGTATAGCTTTTTTAGTAATTTCTGTAGATTTCATTCTCATGTATTCACTGAGACCTGGTATCTCTCTTTCTAAAACATCTTTAGTAGCCTCTGGAGTTATATCTCTCTTTGAAAATCCAGTACCTCCATTAGTAAGAATTAAATCTACTTTATTACTGTTACAAATTTTTATAATATTTTCCTTTAACATTTCCTTATCATCTTTTATCAACACGTATTCAGTAACTTTATAATTCCCTGTATTTTCAACAAATTCAGTTAATTTTTTTCCTGTTATGTCTTCTCTTTTCCCTTCATAGCCCTTATCACTAAGCGTTATAATTGCTACATTAAACATATGGTTTCACCCCTTTATATATTAATTAAACTTTTATAAATAAAAAATCTATTTAATAGAACCTATTCTGGTAATATTCCTTCTGATAATAATGCTTCTAAAACTGCTCCTGCTATACAACGTCCTTTATCTGATATCGTAAATGAATTTTTTACTTCTTCCATTCGAGGGTCTATATCCAATATCTTTAATCCTTTTTCTATTTGTGAACCATTTCTCAATAAGCCTCTCAAAACACCATCTATAGAAGCTTTCACTTCTATTTTATTTCCATTTTTTTCAGTGATATAACATATTATATCTCCTTTTTTAACTACATCCCCTATATTACATACATTTTCTATTATTCCAACGTTCTCAGAATAAAAAACTCGTTCTTTGGTTATACCCAATATAGCACCTGGTATTCCTGTATTTTTTAAAGCATATCCTTTTCTTATCACTTTTCCTAAATTATGTCCTCTCATAGTTTCAATAACTATGTCTACATCTTTACCTGCACAAAATCCTGGACCTAAAGCTATTGTAAGTGCTGCCATCGCTTTATTTGTTCCAATATTTTTTTTTGCAAGTATACAATCTATAACCGCTACAGGACGTATTTCACCTATATATTTACCTTTTGGGTCTATTATTAGTGCCACGTTTCTTTTATTTAAAGCTTTTTTTATTTCTGCTTTATCTTTGCAATACACACAATAAACACCTTCCACAGAAACTTTCTTTTCATAGATAGCCTCACTAAAAGAAACTTTCCTTCTTATTGCGAGAGGAGTCTCAACTTCTAAAGCGATTATTTTAAAACCACAGTTATGTAACTTATGTATAACTGCTGTTGCTAAATCTCCAGCCCCTCTAACTATTATAACATTGTTCATATTTTCTCCTACTAATAAAAATTTTAAAGTCTATACTTTATATTATATAATATAATTTTACTTATTTATATAATATCATCTTATTTTATTATTATAATGGTTAAAAATTACTTTTACTTGATATTTTTCAAACAAAAAGAGACATCCATAAAATTTATAAAAGATGTCTCTTTCTAATTCCTTATATTTTATTTTTCAGATATATCATTGTTATCTTCTAAAATAACTGCTGTTCCATAAGCAAGCATTTCTGCCGCTCCTTGCATAACTGAAGCTGAAGACAATCTAAATGCTATTATTGCATTTGCACCTTTAGATTCTGCATCTTCAACCATTCTACCAATTGCAATTTGTCTTGCTTCTGTAAGCATTTCATTATATCCTGTAAGTTCTCCTCCAACAAGATTCTTAAAGCTTGCTCCTATATCTTTTCCAACATGTTTTGCTCTTATCGTACTTCCTCTAACTAGCCCTAAAACTTCTGCTATTTTTTTTCCTTCTACTTTTTCTGTAGTTACTATTAACATAATATATCAACTCCTTTATATTCCTGTTTAATATATTATATCATGTAAATAGCAATCTTCTTAATAAATCTTGTAATTTAATACTTTATCTAGGAAATCTATACTATAAAATAAGATATTTCGTTAACCAATTATGTTCCTAATCAATTTTCTATATATAAATTTACTTAGTTAACTCATCATATAAACTTAAATTGTATTCTACATTCAATTTTAAATCCTTAATTTTTTTAATAATCATTTCACTAAAGCTTCCTTTTTCAAACCAGATATTTTGTATGTCTAAAAGTTCTATCTCTTCTAAAATGGCCTCCATCTTAGACTGCTTATCTATAATAGCTACAACATCAATATTGTGTGGTACGTCTTTTAGACACTCATATACATCTATACCTTCAATATTCTTTTTCTCTTCATCTATAGCAACAACTTTGTACATATTCTTTTTAAGTTCATCTAATATTTTATATGCTTTGCTTTCTTCGTCACTATTATTTAATATCACTGCCCAAGAATCACATTTAAGTAAATTCATAAATTCTCCTCCATATAAATCCTACTCTATTTTACAACCGTAGCTAATTAAACTTCAGTCAATTTTTTATACTCATCAATAGTATTTACATTTAAAAATAAATCTTCGTTATCAAAGTATATATAGCTTTTATCTATTTTTTCTATAAGAGTTCTAAGCTTCAAATCATTTTTCCCTATACATAAAGATACTTTATTTATTATACTCTTTTTGTATCCAGAACACAATGGTTGTAACTTTCCATTTGTTACTGAAATTACACTTTTATCATCCATTTCATCAGCTATTTTTTCGACTACTTCATTATTTAGATATGGCATATCACATGCAACTGTAACTATATCATACTTTGCATGTTCAAGAGCAGTATATATTCCTCCTATTGGACCAACATTTTTTATTATATCATTATAAACTTTAATGTTATATTTTGAGTATAATTCTTCATTGTTAGATACTATTATTACTTCATCAAAATTTTTAAATACTTCTATTGCAATTTCAATAAAAGGCTTTTCATGTAATTCTAGAAAAGCTTTATCTTTCCCCATTCTAGAACTTTTCCCTCCTGCTAAAATTACACCTGTTTTTTCTATACAAATCGCCTCCTTTAAAATACTTTTATTTATATTTGAAAAATGGCGCTATTGCGCCATTTCAACATTGATTGACTACTCAAAAATCTGAATAATTTTTTCTTTAAATGCATTCATAAGTTTTTCTTTTTCTTCTAAATATTCACTATAACACTCATATTCTCTACATATACAATTTATAATTTCACTTGATGTAAAATTGATTTTTTCAAGATTATAGTTATATAAAATTTCAACACTATCAACCTCACTTATGCTATTAAAAATACAATCATATATATCTTCAATTATAAAATTACTATCTTCTTCAAATTGACCTAAAAGTTGTTCTCTATTTTCTTCAAGCAATACATTTTCCTTTATAAATTCTACAAAGTTTTCAAAATCTTCAGTGTTATTACATGGTTCTATTTCAAATAGTATCCTAAAAAATAAATTCCATGGAAACTCTGTATTTAGTCTACTTCTAAAATGATTTCCTAAATCATTACAGAACTTATCATCAAATGTAGGTTCTCTTTCAAACTCTATTTGGTCATTAAAATCTATATCTTTATTTACAATTTCATTTAATCTTGCAAACTCATCAAGCATAAAATTGCCTAAAACTTCATCACTTATATCTTGTTTATTAAAAGAATAACTTAATATAGTTTCACATGGCTTTTTAAAATCCACAACAAAACCTATACTTTTATTCATCTTTTCTGAAAAAGCATCATACACTAATTTTGCAAAGAGTTTTTCAATTTCTTTTTTACTTACTTTCATGTTAAAAGACTTTCCTGAATGAAAGTTTTTATAAATACTCAAAAGCTGATTATCTATCATAGTAAGATTATTCTTTATAGAGTCCATCATATCCTTTATAAATTTATCAGCAAGTAAATATGTGTTATTTTTATAAATTATTTTATGTTCAATCTCACTCCAAAACACATTTACAAGAGATTTAATTTGAAGTTCAAATTTTACTTCTCTATCTAAATATGCAAAAACTCCATCTATCTTATATATTTCAAATCCATTTTTTTGCTTATTAGGTTGTCTTTCAGACAATTTTAATTTAATATTTTTATTTTCTTTATTATAATAGTTTATTTTATCATCTGTTTTATTAAAATATCTTCTTAAAAGCCTATATATCTTATTTTCATCCTCAATAAATCTACACTCAATTCTTAGTCCTATTAAATCAGATACATTATGAATAAGATTACTTGCCTCCCCATATTTTTTTAAATATCTATTTCTAATTATCTTTTCCCTCAAACTTGATTCTGATTTTATTCTAGAGGTTACATTTATATACTCTTGATTTTTTTCGTCCAAGATATTTTCAAAGTACTCTTCTATTTCATCTGATATAGTTTCTAAAGTTGGAGACATTACCCTCAACATTTCTATAGACTCTTCAATAAAATCAAATTCTTTTAATCCCATAAATTTTTACACTCCTATGTTTAATAACTGTTAGCTATTTCAGTTCTTTATATTTAACTACATTCTTATTTTAACATTTTTTCCTATTATAAGTAAGTATTCTCCAAAAACCTTCATATATATTTCAAATTAGAATTAAAATATCAGATAAAATTAAAAGATTTTGTGATAATAAAGTTATAAAAATAGTGGATTTTTTTTCCTAATACGAGTATACTATAGATATAAATATTTAACTAATTAGTTAAATATTTATATCTATAGTAGGGAGGATATTATGGTAAAAGTATTTAAAGCATTAAGTGATGAAACTAGAAGAGAAATTTTAAAATTGCTTAATGAAAGAGATATGAATGCAGGAGAAATAGCAGGTCATTTTAATATGTCTAAACCAGCAATATCTAAACATTTAGATATTTTAAAAGATGCAGAACTTATTAGTTCAGAAAAAATGGGGCAATTTTTGATTTATTCTATTAATTTATCGGTCCTTCAAGAAGTACTTGGAAACTTCTTGGATATTTTTAAAAAGATATAGGAGGCTATTATGGAAAATATAGGTTTAATATTACTTATAGCATTATTAATTATAAACTATGTAAATGCACCAGAAATTTTAGGTTTTTCAAAAGATAACCCTAAAGTTAAAACTGCAAGAAGGTTACAAATGTTATTTTTAATAGTCGCAGTTGGAAGGTTTATCATTCCTTTACTAGGTATAGATGAGATATTTTCTTATGAAATTAACGACAAAGTATCAGTTATAATAAATGCCATTATAATTATGTATTTTGGTAATTTATTACCTAAGCTACAAATTTATAAGAACATAGATACTAAATGTGCTTGGGCCATTGGAGATGAAAAAATATGGAAAAAGGCAAGTAAGATTTTTGCGTATTTATCATTTGTTATATCTATTGGAATGATTATATTGAGTTTTTATTTTGATTCAGATACAGTCACAACAGCATGCCAGTTCATATGGTTTGCAATACCATTATTATATTTATTACTTCATTATAGAAACAAATTTAGAGCTCCTAGTCCTAAATAAATAGTTGTAAATAAAATAAAGCCACCTCTTCTTAAAAAAAGCTATACTTTATTTTAATATTGAAATGAAGTGTTTATAAAATAAATTGCCACCAAGGCATTTATGGTGGCAATTTATTAATAATCATATTTTTAGTATTTTATATAATTTCTAAATATATTAAATTAAATTTTCTTCAATTAAAAACCTATATATATACCTATTGTTAAAAAAACTAAAGATACAGCTGTTAAAATCAGTAATATAGGCATTATAAATTTTACCCATTTTGAAAAAGGAATATGAGCTACTGCAAGTGCTCCCATTAGTACTCCAGATGTTGGAGTTATAAAGTTTGTAAGACCTACCCCAAATTGATAAGCAGTTACTATAACTTGAGCTGATATATTAACTAAATCACCAAGAGGAGCAAGGACAGGCACTGTAAGTGAAGCAAGTCCTGAAGATGATGGAATCAAAAATGCCAACGCAGCTTCCAAGAAAAATGATAGATATACAAATATAACCTTTGGAAGTCCACCTAAAAAGCTTGCTGCAGAATTTAATATAGTATCTATTATAAATCCATTTTGAGCAATTATTACAATTCCACGAGCTAAAGCTATTGCAAGGGCAGCTGATGCTAAATCTTTTGCTCCATCTATGAAACTATCGGAAATTTCACTTTGTGACAATCTACCAACTAATCCAGAAAGTACACCTATCGCAGCAAAACACATTGATATCTCTGGAATATACCATCCTTGACTTAAAACACCCCAAATCATTATTGCCATTCCTATTCCAAATATAGCAAGAACAGATACTTCTTTAAAAGTAAACTCTTTTATTTCAGTTGAAGTATGATTAAGTATTGATTTATTATTTTTATCTATCTCATACACTATTGAGCTTTCAGGGTTTTCTTTAACTTTTTTAGCATAATACATAACAAATGCTATACTGATTAATATATATGCTATAAAAATCACTACTCTATATGCTACTCCTGAACCAGGAGCAAGTTGAGCTAGTGCTTGTGCAATACCAACTGAGAATGGATTTATTGTCGATGCAGCCGCTCCTGCCGCTGCTCCTATAAATACAATCGCAATGGCGGTTAGAGAATCATATCCTAAGGATGTCATAAGTGGAACAAATATCATATAAAATGGTAATGTTTCTTCTGCCATCCCAAATGTAGTACCTCCAAGACCAAATAAAATCATTGATATTGGAATTATAAGTAGTTCTTTTCCTTTAAACTTCGATATAACTGATGCTATTCCTGCTTCTATAGCTCCAGTTCTATTTACAATACCAAAAGCACCTCCAACTATTAAAACAAATCCTACAACTTCTGCTGAATCAATAAAACCTTCTATGGGTGCTTTAAAAACATCCGTAAATCCTTGAGGATTACTTTCTACACTTTGATAAGTCCCTGGTACAACAACCATCCTACCTTCTACATCTTCTCTACTAAATTCACCACTTGGTACTATCCAAGTTAATATTGCCATTAATACTATTAGCAAGAATATAATTGTAAAAGTGTGTGGTATAATAAATCGTTTCTTCTTACTGTCAATCATTATAATGTCCTCCATACTTTACTAAATTTTGAATCTATATAGGATACTTTTTAATCTCTCTGACTAAAGTTTTCCCTTTTTACAATTTTTTATTAGCAAAGATACAAAATAAAAAAGCTCTCTTTTAGATTTTAAAAGATAGCTTTTTTTATTTTTATTCAATTTAAATACTTTACTTTCTATTTTACTAATTGAATTTTTTCATTATAATTTGATATTGTTTCTTCAATATTTTTAGATTTCATTATAGTTGACATTACAGCAAAATCATCACAGTATTTTAATGTTTCTTTGACATTAGATGGTAGGATTCCTCCAAGTGCAACGGTCTTAATATCAGTAATTTTCTTAGCTTCCTTCAAAAGTTCAATTCCTTTTGGCAATAAATTTTCTTTACACTTAGTTTCATATATATGTGATAATGTTATGTAATCTATTTTTATATTTAGTTTTCTTATTATTTCTTCTAGACACTTTACTTCTTCTACTTTATGTAATGACAATCCCAGTATCTTATTTTTATTGAAATTATATCTATTTCCCAGTAAATTCAAAAACAATTTAAATGGAAGATGAATACCTTGACAATCTGTCTTTTCAAAAAATTCTATATTGCTATTTATTATAAAGTTTACTTTAAATCCATCATTATTCTCTTTCTTTTTTATACTATTCTTCAAGCTTTCATCCAATATTTTTTCCTGAAAATTAATATACTTAATTTTATTTTTTATCTTTATATATAAATCTTTTAATGCTTCATATTCTAAATCTTTTTCTCTTATTATAATATTTTCTACACCACTCAATATAGATTCTTTAATAACCTCTAAGTATCGTTCCTCGCTACATAAATTTCTATTTGTTATCAAATACATCTAAAATCTTTCCCAATCTTTAAATACATGTTGATAACCAATTGAATTTAGCATTTTCTCTATATCTTCAACAGTACTTTCATCATTTATTTTGAATTGAGCAGTATCATGTTCATCTTGAGAATGCCCTCCTACATCTGTAGATACACCTGCACTTAATTTAGTTACTCCTAAAGGTACTATATGACTTCTCATTTCCAAATTTTCTCTAGTAGATATATTTAAAGCTGCATGAGGGTCAAACAGCCTCATACAAACCATCGCTTGAACTAAATCAGTGTCGCTTATATCTACTAATTCTTCAAAACAACCTTTGAATGGTCTCATTCTTGGTGTTGAATATGAAAGCTCAATATGAGGATATTTTGTTTTTAGATATTTCCCATGCAATATTGTAAAGAAGGTCTCTTTTCTAAAATCATTTAATCCTAAAAGTGCTCCTATTGATAGAGTTCTCATACCTGCCTTTGCTCCTCTTTCAGGAGCATCTAATCTAAATTTATAATTTGATTTTGGCCCTTTTAAATGAACTCTTTTATATATTTTCTCATCATAAGTTTCTTGGTATACAGTTAGACCTTCAACTCCTTTGTCTACAATATACTTATATTCATCTATTTCCATTGGATATACTTCAATTCCTATAGATGGAAATTTATCTCTTAATATTTCTATAGCCTCACCTATATATTCTACACTTGAATGAAAACTACTTTCACCAGTTAAAACAAGTAGATGTTTGAAACCTTCTTTTGAAATTTCATTTCCTTCCTCTCTGATTTCATCCATAGTTAGTTTTTTTCTTTTTATTCCACTTTTTATATTGTAACTACAATAAACACATTGATTTACACAATAATTTGCTATGTACATTGGTGTATATAGGCAGACTGTCTTTCCAAAATATTGAACACTTAATTTATGTGCTTTTTGTGCCATAGCTTCTAAATGTTTTACAGCAGTTTTAGAAAGTAAATTTAATATATCAAAATCCTCAAGTTTGTCTTTTGATAAACTTCTTAAAACATCATTGTCTGTAACATTATTTAAATATCCATCAAAATCAAAATCCCTATATTTTTCTATTACCTCATAAAAACTCATCATCAATCACCACTTTCTATAAATTGCCTAAAAAACCTGTTAAAGGAGAAGATGCATTTGCAAATTCTGATACACTTCCTGCTTTTGCTATATAAGCTTCTCGTCCACCTTCTACAGCTAACTTAAATGCTCTAGCCATTTGCACAGGGTCACCTGCTGAAGCTATAGCAGTATTAACAAGCACTGCATCAGCTCCCATTTCCATAGCTTCCATAGCTTGAGATGGTTTACCAATACCTGCATCAACTATTATTGGTATATCTAATTCATCTATCATTATTTTTATCATTTCTTTCATTTGAAGACCTCTATTTGAACCAATTGGAGCACCAAGAGGCATAACTGCTGCTGCTTTAGCTTCTATAAGTCTTCTTCCAGCATAAAGGTCTGGTGTCATATATGGAAGTACTATAAATCCTTCATCAGCAAGTATTTTTGTAGCTTTTATAGTTTCTTCATTATCAGGAAGTAAGTATCTAGTATCTGATATTACTTCTATTTTTATAAAGTCTCCACAACCCATTTTTCTAGATATTCTAGCTATTCTTACAGCTTCTTCTGCATTAGTAGCTCCTGACGTGTTTGGAAGTATAGTCATTTCTTTTGGAATATATGTTAAGATATTTTCTTGTTTATTATCTAAATCTACTCTTCTAAGTGCCATTGTTATTATTTCGCTTCCACTTTCTTTGATTACTTTAGGCAATATATCATTTGAGCCATATTTACCTGTTCCAACCAATAATCTGCTATTGAATTCATGTCCTCCAAGTACTAATTTATCCATTTTCTTTCCTCCTCATCTTATTTTTTTCAATTTTCAATCTTTTTATTTTCTGATTCACGTATTTATATATCTATAAGTATTTTTGTTGCCAAATTTGCCATATGATTTGCACAAATAGCAACTCTTGGAGCCATAAGTCCCTCTCCAATTTTAGCTTCATTTACAAAATCTCCACATATATAAAATCTATCTCTTATTTTCTTAGTAGTTATTATATTTGAATCATAGTAACCTGCCATACCTGATGATGCTATCAAATATTTATCTTTCAAATTTATTAAGATATAATTACAAACTTGTGCTTTACATGAAGCATCATCAAAAGCTTCAATTATCAAATCTGCCTCTTTAAGTATATCCATATTATATTTATTTAAAAAAATATTTTGCTTTTTTAATTTTATAAATGGATTAATTTTTGTTATATTTTCAACCATAGCATCTGTTTTTAGTTTTCCTATATCATCTATAAAGTATTGCTGTCTATTTAAGTTAGATGGCTCCACAACATCATAATCTATAAGTAGAAGTTCTCCAACTCCAATTCGAGCTAAAGAGATAGCTATATTGGACCCAAGTCCACCTAGTCCCAATATAGCAACTCTTCCTTTTTTTAATTTATTATGCACATTTGGAGTATGTCTAGCTATCAACAAGCTTTCTAACTCATCAAAAGAAGGTTTAACCCCTTTTTGTATAAGTGTTAATTTATCATTTTCAGAAAGTGGAATGTCAGCTTTAATTGGATATCCATTCAACACCAATACATCACATTTATGATTATATTTATCTCTAACTTTATAGGCAGTTGTATTTTTTTCAACATCTGTTAATACTTCATTTACAAATATTTTTATTTTAACCACCTCCAATAAAGCTAATAAGTTCTACAACATCTTCATCCTTTAATATATATGTATTGTAATTGGATTCTTCAATTATTTCTAGATTTATCTCAACTACAACTCTATCGCTCTTCAAATTATATTTATTCAACAAATCTATAACAGTTAAGTTTTCTTTGAATTCAACATTCTTTCCATTAACCTTCACTAAATCACCTCCTCATTTTGACTTTATTCAACTAATGCTCTGCACAAATTATATTAAATTAAGTTCCTCATTGTTTAATATTTTTTTAACTGTTCTCATTGAACACATTTTTCCACACATAGTACAACTATCTTCATGAGTCGGAGTTGACTCATCTCTATATCTTTTAGCTTTTTCAGGGTCTATTGCAAGTCTAAACATTTCACACCAATCTAAATCTGCTCTAGCTTTACTCATTTTGTTATCCCATTCACGAGCTCCTTTAACATTCTTAGCTATATCTCCTGCATGAGCAGCTATTTTAGCAGCTATTATCCCTTCTTTCATATCATCTAAATTAGGTAATCTTAAATGTTCTGCTGGAGTTACATAGCATAAGAAGTCTACTCCTTTAGCACATGCTAATGCTCCTCCTATTGCACTAGTTATATGGTCATAACCTGGGGCTATATCTGTAACCAATGGACCAAGAACATAAAAAGGAGCTCCATGACATAGTCTTTTTTCTAACACTACATTTGCTTCTATTTCATCAATAGCCATATGACCAGGTCCTTCTATCATGACTTGTACATTTCTTTCCCATGCTCTTTTAGTAAGCTCTCCTAATACTACAAGTTCTTGAATCTGAACTCCATCTGTAGAATCTTTTATACAACCAGGTCTACATGCATCCCCCAAACTTAATGTAACATCATACTCTTCACATATATCTAAAATCTTATCAAAATTAGTATAAATAGGATTTTCTTTATTATTTAACTCCATCCAAGCAAATAATAGTGAACCTCCACGAGATACTATATGAGTTAATCTTTCATGATTTTTTATCTTTTGACAAACACTTCTAGTAAGACCAGCATGTATAGTAATAAAATCAACTCCGTCAATAGCATGTTGTCTTATTACATTTAAAAATTCTTCTTCTGTTATATCCTTTAGTTCTTTTTCTAAATACCCTACTGCATCATACATAGGAACCGAACCTATCATTGCAGGTGACATTTCAACAACTTTTTCTCTAAATTCTCTAGTTTTTCCATAGTTACTCAAATCCATTATTGCTTCAGCTTTCATGTCTATTGCCACTTTAACTTTTTCAAGTTCATTTTCTATATTCTTACAATCTCTTGAAATTCCTAAGTTTACATTTATCTTTGTTCTTAAATTTTTACCTACACCTTCTGCACTTAAGGATTTATGATTTTTGTTAGCAGGTATAACAACTTGTCCCTTTGCTATTAATTCTCTTAATTCATTTACATCTACTTGTTCCTTTTGAGAAACGATTTCCATTTCTTTAGTTATTATGCCTTTTCTAGCAGCATCCATTTGCGTTGTATAATTCATATTACATTCCTCCAAGATTAAAGTTATAGTTTTTAACAATAAAAAAAGTGCTTTTCCTTGTTTTGGAAAGCACTCTTATAATCATATATACACTTAGACAAATTTCTCACTATGCAGAATAATTTATCTATTTATATAACAAAATTATATTACAAAGCTTCCCTTCGCAAGCATTATCTTGATCAGGTTATTAGGGTTTGTAAGTTACGGCTTTATCTCTCAGCTAGCCAATTCTAGCGCCCCTAGCTCTAAATTTTTATCATTTTTACAAATTCAGTATAACACAGCAAAAATATTAGTTCAACATAATAATACAAATTTTATATTTTAATCCAGCTAACTTTACTCCAATGATGCACCTTTTTTCGAATTTTCAAGATAAGATTTAAGTATAACAGCCCTTATATTTTCATACTTTATTGAATCTGGAAGTTTTCTTTTTATGTTATTTAAATTTTCATAACCTACTTCTTCACATACTTCTAAAATCATCTTCCTTTCATCTTCACTATAAAAATTTTCTAAATCTAATGTAAATGATATACTTTGCCCATCTTTTAAATAATCATATACATATCCAATAACTGTAGATAGGGAGACTTCTATTTCTTGACTTACACTTTGTATATCCTTACCTTGATTTAACAAATCTAGTGCTATTTCATTGTTTTTTCTGCTTTCTCCATCTAGTATCAATTTTCTTTTTTTCTTTTTCTCCCAAGTAACATCAATACTATTTTCTTTTACATAATGTTTAACTTCATCTAAAATACTAGCCCCATACTTTTCAATTTTTACTTCACCTATACCAGAAATATCCTTTAATTGTTCTTTATCAATAGGATATCTTCCACTTATTTCTTTCAAAGCCTTATTAGTTAAAATCATGTATGGAAGTAATTTTTCTTTTTTAGCATATTCTTCTCTAATATTTATTAGCCTTTCATATAAAGCTTTATCTGTATTAACTTCAAGAAATTCACTATTGACATTTATTAAATCGACATTTTTTTCTTTGTCTTTTTTATCTATATTGTTTTTTTCGACATATTCTTTGATTAGTGTTTCAAAATCTTCACCATATTTTTGATATTTAATTTCTCCTACTCCAGATATATTTAGCATTTCTTCTTTATTGACTGGATAACTACTAGACATAGCTCTAAGTGTTCCATCTCCAAAAACCATATATGGAGCTATTCTTTCTTCACTTGCAATTAAGTGTCTTAATTCTCTTAAAGCACTATATAATTCATCTTCTATTTCTAGAGATTTTGTCATTACAATTTCCTTAAATTCTACCTTTACCTCGCCCTTCAAAACTTTCATAGACATATCATTTAATCTTATAGTTGGGTAACTTCCTCTGTTTCCGCTACCTAAAGTTTCGACTAAATCTAAAAAACCATGAGAAACTAATGTATTTATAAAATTCTTCAAGTCTTCACTTGAATAATCTCTCATAATATTATATGTAGACAAAGTATCTAAACCAAGTTGTAAAATTTTTTTGTTTTTAGACCCTCTAAGTACATCTACAATAGTAGTAACACCATAACTTCTTTTCATTCTAGCTACACATGAAATAACTTTTTGAGCATCTATAGTTTTATCCACTATTTCTCCTTCAACTAAACAATTACTACAGTTATTACAGTTTTCTATATAATTTTCTCCAAAGTAATTTAATATTGTCCTCCTATAGCATGAATTACTATAAACTAAATCAATCATATGCTGAAGTTTTTTATGTTGAAATAATTTTCTTTCAGGATTTTCAACACCAATATCTATTAAATATTTTTGTATATGTACATCTCCTGGAGAAAATAAAAGTATACATTCACTTTTTTCTCCATCCCTACCAGCTCTCCCTATTTCTTGGTAGTAATTTTCTACACTTTGAGGCATATTGTAGTGTATAACCCATCTTATATTGGGCTTATCAATACCCATCCCAAATGCATTTGTTGCTATCATTATATCTATATTATCATTTATAAAATCTTCTTGATTCTTATTTCTTTCATTTTTAGATAAACCTGCATGGTATTTTGATACAGATATATTTCTCTTTGCCAAACCATTATAAATATTTTCAACTTCTTTTCTAGTAGCTGTATATATAATTCCAGACTCATTTTTATGATTTTGAATATAGTCTAAAATATATTTATTTTTACTAGATGATTTCACTATATTTATTGCTAGATTTTCTCTATCAAACCCTGTTATGTAACAATCTGGACTCTCTAAACACAATAAATTTATTATATCAGCTCTTACCTCTTCTGATGCAGTAGCTGTAAAGGCTGTGACTATAGGTCTTTTAGACAAACTATTGATAAACGTAGAAATCCTTCTATAACTCAGTCTAAAATCATGTCCCCATTGAGATACACAATGTGCTTCATCTATTGCAATTTGACTTATGTCATTATTATTTATTAGTTCAAGAAATTCTTGGGTATCTAATCTTTCTGGAGCAATATAAAGTATTTTATAAGTATTTTTTCTAATATTACTTAATATTTCATTAAATTCTTTGTTTCCCAATGAACTATTTATAAAAGCAGCATTGATTCCCATGGCTTTTAAAGCATCTACTTGGTCTTTCATAAGAGATATAAGTGGTGAAATCACTACTGTCATCCCATCTAATATCAATGCTGGAAGTTGATAACATATAGATTTTCCTCCTCCAGTTGGCATTATAGCTAATACATCTTTTTTATTCAAAATAGAATTTATTATGGACTCTTGGCCTTTTCTAAAACTTGTATATCCATAGTATTTTGATAATATTTCTAAAGGTTTTTTATTCATATATTTCTCTCCCAATTCAAATTAATTAAACTTCTTTTCTGATTATGTTCAAATTTTTATTTTTATATTCACAATCGCATTATTCCAAAGTTTCTAGCTGTTATATATTATATATTAACATATATTTTTAAAAAAATAGTTTGCAAAGTAAAATAATTTATGATACATTCTAAATATAAATTTAATACTTAATCTTCGGGGTAGGGTGAAATTCCCAATCGGCGGTATAGCCCGCGAGCTGAGTTAAAACTTGGTTGATTTGGTTAAATTCCAAAGCCGACAGTAAAGTCTGGATGGAAGAAGATATATACTAAATAAGTGTTTTTGTAGAGCCGTTTTGCTATACATTTATACAATATTTATTGTAGATTATTCTAAACCCCGAGTTAATTCTCGGGTTTTTTTGTTTGAAAATTATCTAAGTTTAAATAGGAGGTGTAAATATTGTGAAATTTATAAGTCAAAAAGAGAAAGATATTTATTATATGAAAAAAGCTATTGAATTAGCTAAAAATGGAGAAGGTTTTGTAAATCCAAATCCATTAGTGGGATGTGTAATCGTTAAAGATGATGACATAATAGGTAAAGGATATCATGAGAGATTTGGCTCTAATCACGCTGAAATAAATGCTATAAATAGTGCTAATCAAAGTTTAAAAGACACTACCCTTTATGTAAATTTAGAACCCTGTTCTCATTATGGCAAAACACCTCCTTGTGTAGATAAAATTATTCAAAATAAGATTAAGAGAGTCGTAATATCTACATTAGACCCAAATCCAATCGTTTGTGGTAATGGAGTAAAAAAACTAAGAGACAATAACATTGATGTTACTGTAGGTATATTAGAAAAAGAAGCAAAACAATTAAATGAAATATTTTTTTACTATATAAAAACAAAAAAACCTCTTTGTATTGTAAAATCAGCAGTAAGTTTAGATGGCAAGATTGCCACAAAATCGCTAGAATCAAAATGGATATCTAATGAATCATCAAGATATCTAACTCATAAGTATAGAAATAAATATCAAGGTATAATGGTTGGGATAAACACAGTTTTAAATGATAATCCATTGCTAACTTGCAGACTTAACCAAGAAAATGTATCTCACCCTGTAAGAATAATAATAGACACAAACTTAAAATTGCCAGTTGATAGCAAATTAGTTAAAGATAAAAACAATAAAACTATAGTTTTTACGTGTTGTGAAGATAGTGAAAAATCATTAGTTCTAAGAAAAAATAATATTGAAGTAGTACTTTCTCCTAAAAAAAATAATATGGTAGATTTAGAATTTGTAATGTATAAATTAGGAGAATTAAAAATTGATTCTGTTTTAGTTGAAGGTGGTGCTACACTTAATGACAGTCTATTTAGAAACAATTTAGTTGACAAAGTCAAATTGTTTTTATCACCTAAAATTATAGGTGGAAAAGATGCTCCTACTTTCGTTTCTGGAGATGGAATAGATTACTTATCAGATGCTATACAATTAGAAATTAAGAATGTAACTTTAATAGATGGCGATATTTTGGTAGAGTCTGATGTTTTAAATTAAATTTATAAATATACACGTCTAGGAGGTTAAAATGTTTACTGGCATAGTAGAAGAAGTTGGAATACTTAGAAAAATTACTGCTAATGGCAAAAGTGGAAAAGTCACCATACAATCAAATAAAATACTAGATGGTACAAATCTTGGAGATAGTATTGCTGTAAATGGAGTTTGCTTAACTGTTTCAAGTTTAGGTAAAAATGAATTTACTGCTGATGTCATGATGGAAACAGTCCGTTCCACAAATTTAAGTTCATTAAATCCAAGTGATGAAGTAAATCTTGAAAGAGCTATGAGCCTTTCTTCTAGATTTGGTGGACACCTAGTAACAGGTCATGTTGATAGTAAAGGTACTATTTGTAAATTTGAAAAAGATGAAAATGCAGTTTTAATAAGCATACAACCGTCCAAAGAACTTTTATCAACAATGATACACAAAGGTTCTGTTGCTATTGATGGTGTAAGTCTAACTATAGCTTATTTAGATGATGAGATATTTAAGGTTTCGGTTATACCTCATACTAAATTTAAGACTACTCTCTTGACAAAGAATATTGGAGACTTTGTCAATTTAGAAAGTGATGTAATTGGAAAGTATATTAATAATTTTCTTGTAAAAAACTACAAGGAATTAAATTCTAATAGTAGTAACTATAAATCAAATATAGATAAAGAATTTTTATTTAAAAATGGTTTTTAAAAATAATAAAAGGAGTGAATTACATGTTTAACACTATTAAAGAAGCTATTAATGATATCAAAAATGGAAAAATGGTAATCGTAGTTGATGATGAAAGCAGAGAAAATGAAGGAGATTTATTGATGGCAGCTGAAATGGCTACACCTGAGACAATAAACTTTATGGCTACATATGGTAGGGGCCTTATTTGTCTTCCTGCTACTGAAGAAAAATTTAAAAGTCTAAATATACCTCTTATGGTTAAAGAAAATACAGACACATTTCAAACTGCATTTACTGTCACTATAGATGGAATAGATACTTTAACAGGTATATCTGCATATGAGAGAGCTGAAACTGTCAAACTATTCTGTAATGAAAGTTCCACAAGTAAAGATTTTAAAACACCTGGACATGTATTTCCATTAATAGCAAAAACTGGAGGTATCCTAGTTAGAGATGGTCACACAGAAGCTTCTGTAGACCTTGCTAGACTTGCAGGATTTAAAGAAATTGGTCTTATCTGCGAAATAATGAAAGATGATGGTACAATGGCAAGAGTTGATGATTTAATGATATTTAAAGAAAAACATAATTTAAAAATAATTACTATAAAAGACTTGATAGAATATCGAAAAAGAAATGAAACCACTATAGAAAAAATTTCTAGTGCTTTTCTTCCAACAAAATATGGAAATTTTGAAATAATAGGATATAAAGATATTTACTCAAATGAAGAACACATTGCCCTTACTTATGGAAATGTAAATGAAGAAAATACACTAGTCAGACTTCATTCTGAATGTTTAACAGGTGATGTATTTCATTCTTTAAAATGTGATTGTGGGCTACAGTTAGAAACTTCTATGAAAAAAATTGTAGAAAATGGAAGTGGTGTTTTAATTTATATGAAACAGGAAGGCAGAGGTATTGGGCTTTTAAATAAAATTAAAGCTTATAAACTTCAAGAAGAAGGTTATGATACTGTTGAAGCAAATTTAATGCTTGGATTTGAAGAAGATATGAGGGATTTTTATATCGCTGCTCAGATATTAAAAAATTTACATATAAAAAGTATAAACCTTTTAAGTAATAATCCTGACAAAATAAATCAATTAGAAAAATATGGAATAAAAATTGAACATAGAGTTCCTATTAATGAAGAAATTAATGATTTTAATAAATTATATCTGAAAACTAAGAAGGATAAAATGGGACATCTATTAGATATTATATAGCTAATGGTATTTAATTTTTATTCTACTAAGTAATTTTTATTACAATAATATGCATATATACTAAAAATATAGATTTATAACCTAAATAAAATTGGAGGAAATAAAAATGATATATGAAGGAAAACTTATTGGAAAAGATTTAAAAATAGGTATAATAAACTCTCGTTTTAATGAATTTATAACATCAAAACTTTTATCTGGTGCTCAAGATTGCCTTTTAAGACACGATGTTACTCAGGAAAATATAGAAGTGGTTTGGGTACCTGGAGCTTTTGAGATTCCTCTCGTTGCTCAAAAAATGTCTAAGAGTGGTAAGTATGATGCTATAATATGTTTAGGATGTGTTATAAGAGGTGCTACTTCTCATTATGATTATGTATGTAGCGAAGTATCTAAAGGCATTGCAAAAGTATCTTTGGATAATGAATTACCTGTTATATTTGGAATAGTAACAACAGAAAATATTGAACAAGCTATTGAAAGAGCTGGCACAAAAGCTGGAAATAAAGGATATGATTGTGCTATGAATGCACTAGAAATGGCAAACCTATTTAAGGTTCTAGATTAAATACCTTTATTGATTAAATAGTGGAAATTAAAATAGAGACTATAAAATACTATTAAGTACCAATATGGCAAAGCATACTTGTCTTTTGGTACTTAATAATTTTAAAGATAATTATCTATTTGAACAACCTTACCCATATCTTCATATTCATTAGAAATACCAACACTATTCACGTATATTTTGAAATTAGAATATATACAATCATTATGTAAATTTTTAAGGACACAAGATAGATTTTTAGTGTTAAATTCCCTGTAATCTAGGAAATATAAGTTAATAATAAAAAATACTTTTAAAAGCTTAAAATAACTACAAATATAAATCTAAATATAAAATACCATAAATTTGTACATATTACTATCAAAGCTATCGTTTTTATTTATAGCATATATTAATGTTATATTAATTATCTATTTTATTATTTTCTCGATTAATTATACAATATAATTAAGTAAGCAATAATAAACTATAAATGAACACCATAATTTAATGGTTGTTTATTGAATATTTATGGGGGACTGAATTATGAAAACAAGTTCAATACAAGATTTAACACTAGAAAAACGTAACCTTATAAAAAAATATTCTCTTACTTTGAATGAAGATTTAATTTGGGAATTTAAACACGATAAATACCACACTGTAAAATACTTCACACACAAGTTTGCAGTTAAAGAATCTATATTTGCTCTTTTATTCAATATACACAGATTATGTTATGCTAAAATAAAATACTTTGAATCAAATTTTTCAAAATATGAACCTTATAAATACAACTATCAAGAAGGATTTGTTAAATGTGAAATATATGATATGAGTTTTATGTTGCATAAATATAGCAACATGATGATAGACTTAAGAAATTTACAAGAAATCAAAAATATAGAAGAGTTTAGATTATTTTGTGATTACTTAGAAAGCTTTGAAGATAACTTACAAGATTTAATTGTGTAGTATTTAAAAAGAGAGGTTTTAATATATTATTTATGATAACTAAATTATATTAAAATACTAAAAACTCTTAATAAAATATAATATACTTGATATAAAAAAATATTACTGGAATTAAAAATTCCAGTAATATAAGTTAACTAAAATACTATATTCACATAAATTAAATACATTCTAATCTATCAAAATTACTCTATAATTTTTATACTACTTTTTATCCTAAACGTTCATCAGATAATTCAGCATGCCACTCTGATACATTTTCTAGTCCTTCTATTTCATCTGCAATAAATACAGGGTCTTTTATTCCAGATTTTTTTTGGCTTGTATAGTCTTTTAAAGCAATAAATGCGTACTTACCTAAAAGAGTTATTGCTATTAAGTTTATTATAGCCATCAGTGCCATAAATAAATCTGCTAAATTCCAGACTACTTCTACTTGAGTAAGAGAACCAAATAAAACCATACCTACAACGAAAACTCTAAATACATTAAGTTTAATTTTACTTCCACTCATAAACTCCATATTTGATTCTCCATAGTAATAATTTCCTACTATAGAACTAAATGCAAATAAGAATATACAAACTGCTATAAAAATATTTCCTATTGGACCTATATGGTGAGTTAAAGCTTCTTGAGCTAATTCAATTCCTGTTGCTCCACTACTAGCATAATCTGAATATAATAATACCATGAATGCTGTACAACTACATATAATTATAGTATCTGTAAAAACACCTAGAGATTGGATTAAACCTTGTTTTACAGGGTGAGTTACATGTGCTGTTGCAGCAGCATTAGGTGCACTACCCATTCCTGCTTCATTAGAAAATAAACCTCTTTTTACTCCAGTCATTACAACTCCCATAAATGTACCAATTGCCATTCCTCTAAAATCAAATGCGCTTTCTACTATTAATGATATAACTCCTGGTATTTCTGTTATATTCATTACAACTATAGCTAAAGCAACTAATATGTATAATCCTGCAAATACAGGAACTATTATTTCTGAAACTTTTGCTATTCTATGAACACCACCAAAAATAACTATTGCTGTTAAAATTCCAAGACCTATTCCCATAGCCATTTTACTTATACCAAATGCATTATTAAACGCCAATGAAACAGTATTTGCTTGAACTGCATTGAATACAAATCCATAACAGATAGTTATAAGTATTGAAAATAAAACACCCATCCATCTTTTATTTAAACCTTGTTCCATATAATAAGCTGGTCCACCCCTAAAAGCTGGTCCATTCTTAACTTTATAAATTTGAGCCAATGTACTCTCCACAAAACTTGAAGCAGAACCAATTAAAGCTATAAGCCACATCCAAAATACAGCACCAGGACCTCCTGCTACTACTGCAATTGCTATCCCTGCTATATTTCCAGTACCAACTCTTGAAGATGTACTTATACAAAAGGCTTGAAATGAAGATATTTTTCCTTCTTTTTTTGCATTTTTATTTGCTGCACCATCACCTAAAAGCCTAAACATTTCTATAAAATATCTGAATTGTACAAAATTTGTTTTAATAGTAAAGTAAATACCAATTACAACTAACATTATAATTAGAATATAAGACCATAAGTAATTGTTTACAAATACTACTGCATTGTTAATGCCTGTTAAAATACCATTTAAAAAATCCATTTTATTAATTACCCCCTGTTAATATTGTTTTCTCAATAAATCTTAAAATCAAAAAAATGCATAATTCCTTGTGAAAAATTCATTAATTTAATTATAATATTTATAAAATTAAATTACAAGGTTTAAAATGAATAATTTCTTTAATAAATTGCAGTTTTATCTTTAAATTCAACTTTATTTTATTAATTTTATAACTTAGATGTAATTAATACTTTATATTGCTTACCAAATACAATAAATTATACTTTTGAAGTATATTTTTTCGTTTGTCGTTTAATATTATAAGTAATGATATGATTTTAAAATTTATTTAAATAACAAAAATTTTCTCTAAATTCTGTTAATTTTTTAAAAACTTTGTTAAATAATATACTTTTATACATCCATTGAAAAAACTAGAAAAAAGTAATACTATATATAGTACTAGCATTAGACACAAAAGAATACAAATGGAGGTACTTATATTATGGAATTTCAACAAATAATAGCTATATGTATATTTTTAATAGTTATGGCAGCTATTATTACAGAAAAGGTAAACAGATCTGTAGCAGCGGTTGGTGGTGCACTATTAATGATAATATTCAATATACTTACACTTGATGAAGGATTAAGCCATATAGACTTCAATACTATTGGAGTATTGGTTGGTATGATGCTATTTGTTGCTGTTGTTAAAAACTCAGGACTATTTGAATATATAGCTATTTGGACTGCAAAAAAAGCTAAAGGTGATCCATGGAGAATAATGATTTGTTTTGCTATTATAACAGCTATTTTATCTGCTGTATTAGATAATGTTACTACTGTTTTACTTATAGGTCCAATGACTATAGTTATTACACAAATTCTAGGACTTAATCCAGTTCCATTTTTAATAACACAAATTTTAGCTTCAAATATCGGAGGTACATCTACTCTTATAGGTGACCCTCCAAATATTATGATTGGTAGTGCTGCCAATCTTAGTTTCATGGATTTTGTAATAAATTTAGGACCTGCTGTTATAGTAATACTTATTATAACAATAATATGTTTTAAATTTATTTATGGAAAAGAACTTGTTGTAGATGATAAAGCCAAAGAAGTAATATTAAAGCTTGATGAAAAAAAATCTATTAAAGATAAACCCTTACTTATAAAAAGTCTTCTTTTAATAGCATTTATACTCTTTGGTTTTATGTTTCATAGCACAATCCATATAGATTCTTCTGTTGTAGCATTAACTGGTGCATCTATAATGCTTCTTATAGGAAAACAAGATGTAGATGAAATTATGGCAGGTATTGAATGGTCTACAATCTTATTCTTTATGGGATTATTTGTAGTAGTTGGTGGATTAGTAGAAGTGGGTATAATAAATAAATTAGCTCAAGCATTGATTGGACTTACAGAGGGCCATATTGTATTTACAATGTTATTAATATTATGGTTATCAGCAATAGTTTCTTCATTCTTAGATAATATTCCGTTTGTTGCAACATTAATTCCACTTATTTTGACTATGCAAGCTGAAGGAATTGATGTAATGCCACTATGGTGGGCAACATCCCTTGGAGCTTGTCTTGGAGGTAATGGGACACTTATTGGAGCCTCTGCCAATGTTGTACTAGCAGGTATAGGCAATAAGCATGGTCATCCTATATCTTTTAAAGAGTATTTTAAGATAGGTTTTCCACTTATGATTATATCTATTATTATATCTACTGTTTATTTAATTATAAAATTTTAGAAAATATAGTATAATAGTATTAAAGGGGATGTGTATATATGAATATTAATACTGTTCAAGGAGATTCAATTGAAGTTCTTTTAAGACAACTTGGAGCTACAAAAATATCAAAAGTAAGTAGTACATTATATTTTATTAAGTTTGATTTAGGAGACAACTGGGAAATATCTTATACTTATAATATTAATGCTAAAGATCAATATTTTTTACAAAGAATTGAACCATATCCTATTGGTAGAGGTCTTTTTAATGATGAATATGAAATAATATCATTTATATCAAAGGATTTAAACAAATTTCTAAATGCTAAAAATAGTAGTAACTTTAAAACTTTTGTTGAAGTTACTAGAAAAGTCAATTCTATTATTGATAATGTAGAAGAGTTATTTTTAAACTATAATGTAGATGGAGATGATTTAAAAACACTCAATAAAGAACTTAACGATATATTAAATGATATTAACTATATAGAAAAGCATACAAAGAAAATCTAAAGTAAGATACTTATAAATTTAAGGTTATATATAAAAACTTTGTACAACCTCAAAATTTAATACTAAATATAAAGAATCTTATTTGTTAAAATGATAAAATAGCTGATGAAGCATATGCTTCATCAGCTATCTTGTTTTTAATGATGCCCACATCCATCATGTGAACAAGTATGATTTGATGGAAATTCTACTAATTTTCCATCTTTAAGTAAGTCCAAATTACCACTGATAGTATCAGCTTCAGCTCTATAAACTTTTATTCCCATACTATTTAATTTAACTATGGCACCTTGCCCTATTCCTCCAACTACTACTGCATCTACAACTGTACCTGATAATGCTTTTATTGGTTGGCATTTCCCATGTTCATGACCTAAATCTCCATTGTCTAAAGATTTAACTTCTCCACTTTCTAAGTCACACACAACAAAGATTGGTGCAGAACCAAAATGACCATATGGTTTACTATCTAATCCTTTATTTTCTTCTACTGGTATACATACTTTCATTATTATTTCTCCCTTCTCTTGCAACATTTTTTCATAGATTTACATTCTTTACTGCATCCTAGATGTATTGTATTTATATCAAATACATCTATAAAGCTTTCACTAGAATTACTTAACATAGAATTTATAAAATCCATACATATGTTAAACACTTCTTTGTTAATATGATATAAAACATAGTATCCTTCTTTATATCCTGTTATTATGCCAACTTCTTTTAATATTTTTATATGTTGTGAAACAGCAGAATCTGAAATTCCTAAATATTTAGAAATTCCTTTTTGGCAGATATTTCTTTTAGATACTAATATAAGTATGTTAAGTCTAGTTTCATCACTCAATGCTTTAAATATTTTAACCAAATTTTCCATAAAGACCTCTTTTTGATTAAGTAATTACTTAATTAAATTATAGTACTCTTAATTAGATTTTTCAACTATTATTTTGAAATTTTGGAACTTATTATAAATAATTCTAATTGTTTCTATATATATTTCAATTGTCAATTTAAATCTATCAAAATAAATATACCTAGAGATACATCTCTAATGTATCTTGAAGTAAAATAATAATATACAAATAAAAAACTGTCTAAAATAATTATATTATTTTAAGACAGTTTTTTATTTGTATATTTAAAAATTTACTTACTAATTATACTAAGCTCTTTTTAATTTATCTAGATAATAAACAGCATTTAATGCTGCTATTTGTCCTTGCCCAGCTGCTTTGATATAAGAATAGGGTTTACCTACACAGTCTCCTGCGGCAAAACATCCTTCTATATTAGTTTTCATATTATTGTCAACCTTAATATGGATACCATCAATTTCTATTCCAGGAATCAATGTACTTGGAGCTGTACTATCTTTTATAACGAATACTCCATCAACTTCAATATGATTTTCTTTAAAAGATATCTTATTTACAAGTTTATCTCCATCTATTTGCACTGGTCTATCATGTATAATCTCAATAGAATCATCTAAATTATCTGAACTTCTCATAAGGTTTTCTTTTTTATACATAGGTATAAAATAAGTTTTTGAAGTAAGTTCACTTAAGAAATTTGCCTCTTCTTTAGATTCTTCATTATATCCTATAACTGCTACTTTTTTATTTCTATAAAGTGGTGCATCGCATGTAGCACAATATCCTACTCCTCTTCCTAGAAATTCTTCTTCACCTTTTATTGGTCTAGTATATTCTACACCAGTTGCAAGGATTACAGTAGTAGCTTCATACATATCATTTCCAGACATTATTGCAAAGTATTCTCCCATAGCATAAATATTATTTATTCTTTTATTTTCAATTGAAATATCCATGTTATCTATATGGGATTTAAATTTGTCTTTTAATTCATCTCCACTTATATCATAAAAACCTAAATAATTATCTATTGAAGGAGCTTTAACAAGCTTATTGCTTAAATTATCATTGCCAAACATAATCATTGTTTTATTTCTTATTTTTGCATTTATAGCAGCAGATAATCCTGCTGGACCACTACCTATTATAGCTATGTCATATCTCATAATATTCACCCATTTTTATAAATATGATTTTACTTTCATCTCAATTTTGTTCTTAGGCATAAATCCAATTAGAGTTTCAACTGGCTCTCCATCTTTAAATATAATCATAGTTGGTACTGTAGATACACTAAATTGTTGAGCTATTTCTAAGCTTTCATCTATATCAACTTTTACAAATCTAGCTTCGTCTTTCATCTCTTCGCCTAATTCTGCAAATACAGGTCCTAACATATTACAAGGTCCACACCAAGTTGCAAAGAAATCTACTACAACTACTCCTTTACTACCTTCAACACTACTTCTAAATTCAGATGTATTTATAATTTTTGCCATTTTTTTAATCCTCCTAAAAATTTATTATCCTTATAATTATACTATGAAATTTATAAATATAATTTTACTTTTATAAATTCTTTTATATTTTATTTTATACTATTAGTATACCCATTCTTTATTTGTAAAAACAGATTTTTATATTTTTATTATTTTAATTTTTTTGGTATTGATATTTCAAATGTAGTTCCAATACCTATATCAGAAGTTACATCTATTTCGATAGATAAATTCAAGCTAATCATATGTGCTATTGAAAGACCTATTCCAGAACCTTCTAAATCTTTATTTCTCACATTTTCACTTCTAAAAAATCTGTCAAATATAAAAGGCATTTCTTCTTTTTTTATACCTATACCAGTATCTCTTATAAGTAATGTTACTTCATCTTCCACATCTTCTTTTAATTCTAATACTATCTCATCACCTAGTTTAGTATATTTAAAAGCATTATCAATAAAAATTAATATAAGTTGTCTCAATTTATTTTTATCTGTTATTATAACTTTATTCTTTAATTCAGAGTTAAATGTAAATTTTTTTTCTTGAAACTCAGCAATATCCACATAATCTTCTGATATTTCTTCTAGTAATTTTTCTAAATCAATTTCCTCCAAGTTAACTTTAACAATAGAATCTTCCTTAGTAAGAGATAGTAAATCCGTTATCATCTTTTTAAGTCTTCTAGTTTCTTTCATTGCAGTAGCTATTGTTTCAACTTCATCATTTACTGTATTTTCTGGAGATTTTAACATACTTTCTAATTTTGATGAAACTATTGTTATTGGAGTCCTTAACTCATGTGAAGCATCTTGTATAAATTTAGCTTGGTTCCTCCAAGCAGTCTCTATTGGAATTAATGCTTTTCGAGTAAGATATACAGCTACAAAGTATGTTATTATAACAGAAATTAGTATTCCAATTATAAGTACAGATGTCAACTGTTTTAAAGAATTCATCTCTGAGTCAATGTTTCTGATTATTTGTATCTGATATCTGCCCACATCCACATTTAATTCTCTAAATGTATAACCATTTTCTGTATATTTAAAAAATGTATTTTTCTTATCTAGTCTTCTGTCTGGAAGTAATTCATCAAAATATTCATTTTGAGTATAGTAACTTATTCTGTCATTCTCATAAACATATACCATATCTTTAGGGTCTTTAAGTCTTATTGGGTTTAAAAATGAGGTTCTCTTAAATTGAGAAACTATATACTCCAGTTCATCATTGATTTCACTATCAATTCCACTATATGTAAGACCTCTAAAATATGAATATATAAATATAGAAAATATTATTAAAAAACTACCCACTACAACAATGTACATTTTTATCAAATGGTTTTTAGTGCTGGTAAATACATTCTTATTTATCATCGAATATGTATCCTACCTTACGCTTAGTTTTAATATATTTATCATATCCATATTTACTTAGTTTTTTTCTCAGATTACTTACATATACCTCTACTATTTCAATAGTTGCATCTGAATCAATTCCCCATATTCTATCATAAATCTGTTCTTTTAATAAAATTGAACCTTTATTTAAAACAAAATATTCCAATAAGTTAAACTGTTTATTTTGAAGTTTTATTTCTTCTTCTTCAATATACACTCTTTTTTCTAATGTATCTAGATATAAAGATTTAAATTCTAATCCATTTCTTTCTTTTATTTTTCCATTAGTCCTCAATATGGCATATACTCTTGCTACTAGTTCCTCCATATAAAAAGGTTTTGTTAAATAATCATTAGCTCCTATAGTAAATGCTTCTACTTTATCATCTAATGCTTCTTTAGCAGTCAATATAAGTACAGGTGTATCTATATTATTGATTCTCATTTTCTTCAAAATATCAATTCCATTTATATTAGGAAGCATTAAATCTAAAATAACTAAATCATATATATTTTGATTTATTAAATATAATGCTTCTTCTCCATCTTCACACTTTTCAGTTTCAAAATGATTACTAAGTTCTTCTACTACACTTTCTAAAAGCACCCTATTATCTTCAACTATCAAAACCTTCATAAATATCCCCTACCTTTACTTGTCTATCTTGACTTTATGAGATTTCAAATCAATATCTACATTTGCTTTTTCTTTTATATCATCATAAGTATATCCTACTATTTCAACATTCTTTGCTTTTGTTGAACATGTTATATCTATATCTGTTTCTTCTGAAGCCTTCAAAACTTTGTATGATGGTACACGACTTACTGTCAAGTATTCCCCATTATCATTAACTTCTGCCGTCTTAAGGATAATATTTCCTAAGTCTTTTGATGATGAATTCTTTACTTTTATTTGATATGTAATTCCCTCTTTTGACTCATTTACTTTTTTAAGTTCTGAAGTAGATAATACTTCATACTGACTACTATTTTCTAGCTTAATTTTATTGTTTCTTATATCAATAGTATTTTCTTTTAAATTAACATATACAATTTTACCCTCTGCTTCATATTCATATGCATAGACTTCTACACTTTTGGCAAAAGTTTTATGTCCACATTCTACATAAGCAACTTTCCCAGGCATTAAAGTCATATCTAACAGAGATTTACTATCAGATGAAGTAATTTTTTTATTATCATCGTATTCATTATATATTAGTTCAACATTCGATATATTAAATGTTGAATTATTTTCTATCTTTGTGGATGTATCTATTTTTCCACCTTCATCTACAGTTATAATCTCTGTTGCTCCTATATTCAATACTTTTGCATTGTCCTTATCTATTGTTACTTCATTATTGTCTTCTGCTTGAATCTCAACTGAATCAGATTGTTCTTCTTCCCTTTTACATGCAGTCAGTGTAAAAATAAATATTGTTAATATAATCATTAAAAAAATTAATTTTTTTACTATTTTATTCATATTAAGCACCTCATATAGTAGTATTTTATAGTAGATTTTTATACTTTTTCATAAATTCCTTCAATGCTTGTGTAAGTATTTGGTGTTTTTCAAAATTTGAGTTGCTACATAATCTTTCAAAGTCACTCCAAGTTTCTTTATCTATACGTACTCTTGTTGTTTTTAATTCACTTAAAGATTCATTATCTATATGTACATCTTTTTTATTAGATATTTTTTTAGGTTTTATATTATAATCCTTCACTTCTAAATACCAATCATACACTTCACAAAGCTTATCTAAATCTTCTTGAGTTATATTTATTTTTCTGTCTTTTTTAGGTTTAATATTTTTTCTTGATTTTATATTTTTTAAATCTGTGTCGTTAAACTCAATTTGTTCAATACTCTTATTTAAAACCTTTTCATTAGATTTCTTCTTTTTGGTGCTTACCTTTTTTACATTATTAGTGTTATCTTCCTTAGTTTTTTCTTTATCCAAATCTTCTTTATTCTTTAATTCGTCTTTTAATATGTATTTACCTTTTTCTGACTTATATCCTTTTTTATTTAAAAAAGTTCTTAAAGTACTTTGACTAATTTTTAGATTTTGAGCTATCTCTGTAAATTTGATTCCTTTACTTTGAAATTCTAAAAATTTATCAATTCTTTCCTCATTATTCATTAATACTCCTCCGTCAATATCTTCTTGTCTTTCTTTTCATACTTCTTATTATATTCTTCTTTTCTAAATCTACTCTGTTTGATTCAACTATTTTTTGTAACATTTTATTATAAGTAAAATCATCTAAATTATTATTTTTTATATAAAGAAGTGTTTCTTCTTCATACTTAACAAAACAAATTGACAATAGCCATGCCATACCCATTTTAACATAATATTCTTCACTTTGTATATTGTTACAGTATTCAAAAATATCTTTAATATGTTCATCATCAACATAATATATTAAAAACATAACTAATGCAAATCTAATCTCCCACGGATTTTCTGAACAAACATATTTTTTTAATATATCATACATGTATTCTTTATAATTATTTGTACATTTTAGTCCAGAACAAAATCCATCACAAATTGCCCAATTACTAATTTTAGGTACAAATTTTTTTATGTAATATAAAATCTCTTCAAAATTACTATTTATATTGCCAATCACCATACCCTGTAACATAACTTCTTCATAATAAGTATCTTCTGCTACTTCTAAAAATTCTTTCCAGTTGCCTTTACTTATTTCTTTTGACAACTTTCTTAAATTAGGAATTCTAATACCTATTATATTTTCTGTTCCTGGTATAAGTTTCTTATTAAAATCTCTATACTTAACATCTTGCATAGATTTCATATACTCTAAAAATTCGATATATTCCAATTTATCCCATTTTTCCCTACTAAGCATCATTTATTTACTCCTTAGTTCCTTTTTTCTTATTGTAACATAAAATTATATAAAAAAAAGCTTCTACATATCAGAAGCTTTTTCAAAAATGTACTAAATTTTTCAATTTAAAATTTAAATTAAATTAATCTTTACTACAGCATAATATCTCTTTAGAAAATCTTACTAATCTCCCACACCGAAGTCTGTATTATTGTATAAAACTTCTATATTTGGATTTTCATTTAAAAATTCATACTTATTAATAAACCATTTAACCAACTCTTCATCTCTTTTTATTTTAGAAGAATTGTTTATAAAAACATTCACAGTTGCTTTTTCAAAAGTATTTAGAATAATATCCATGTCATTATCTATCATTTCTTTAGTCTGTCCTTTTATTCCAACCATAATACAAGGCGAATCAAAATATTCTTTTACATCTTCTGGAGTTTTAAATCTTGCATTCTTATTTAAAAAATTATTTCTAAAATCATAATCAAATGTTTCAACCCCAATTTTAAATATTATAGGAATTTCAAAATAATCTCTCATTTCCTTTAGTCTATTTTTGTAGGACCAATGACTTTCTAAGAATAGTTTTTTTATATTTTTTTCTTTTATAATCTTCTTTATTCTCTCTAAAGTATCTTTAGGTATTTCAAAACAGCTACCAGAATTTATGACTTCAAGAACTCCATATTTTCCAGTTATATTTTTTAAAACTTCAAAGTTTACTTTGTTCATTTCTTCTTCCAAATTAGAATTATCATCTATATAATCACAAAAAGAACATCTTCCCCATATACATGGAAAGCTTTTAAGTAAAACTATTTCTCTTTGATTTTTATTTATTATCTCACTATATCTATCCATATTCTCTCCTATCTTTCTCCAGTTAATGATACTTTTAAAGTCTTTGGAACTGCATTTAATCCCAAATTTACCAAAACAACAGCAATTAATTTATCTGTATAATCTGTGAACACTTGAGTTATAAACACACTAAATACATCTCCAAGCCCTAGTACTTTTAAAATTTGAACTATATAAGAAGAACCCGATGATGTCACCCCGCCAAACAAAAAAGCTGAAATTACTGAGCTTACTATAGATGTTGGTATGGCAAACAACAATACTCCTAATGGAGTTTTTAAACCAGTTAAGAATTTCTTTTTAAAAGCAATACCAGCAAGTAATCCTGTTGATATCTGAACTGGTGCAAAATAAAGAGAATATACATCAAATGTAACTCCACTTATTAAACTTCCAAACACACCTGTAATAACAGCATATTTAGGCCCCAAAAGTGAAGCTATCATTATAGTTCCTATTGAATCTAAATATATAGGTAGCCTCAGCCCCATAGCTATAAACGCACCTACTATATTTATAGAAATCCCAAAGGCTATAAGTGTAATAGTTTTGACACATATTTTTCTTTTCACACTATATCACTCCTTCCACAGAGTCTATAATGTTTTCATATCCTTTAAAAAGTCTTTTTAAAAACATATACATAAATTTCTTTTCATCAACCTCATTTAAAATAATCGCATTAGCATGTTTTTTGTAGAAATTAAATGAGTCTACTATGGATTGACCCATAGCTATTCCATCTTCCACAATTTCTACATATGATTCAAATCCTTTACATATACTTCTGTCTATAAAATATGCCACTGCTAGAGGGTCATTTATTACACAACCTATTATTCCTTCTTGCTCCCAATGAAAATCAATATAAAATCTAGTGATTTCAGTTATATATTTTGCCATTTTTTCATCAAGTCTATTTATAAACTCAATAATATTAGGAGTAAGTACAATTTTTCTAGTTACATCTAAACCTACCATGTGAATTTTTTTAGATAAATTCTTGTAAACATAATCTGCTCCATGTGGGTCTACCCAATAGTTAAATTCTGCTACTGGAGAACAATTTCCATGAATTTTAAAAGCTCCTCCCATAGATACAAATTCATCAAGATTTTCAAAGGCTTTTTTATCTTTCATAAGTGCTTTAGCTATGTTTGTAAGTGGTGCAAGTGCTATTATAGATACTTTTTCACAATTATGTAAAGTATTTATTATAAAATCTACTGCTCCATTTTTTGCTTTAACTTCTGTCACTTTTTGATAAAAATTTTCTCCTATACCATCTTCTCCATGTGTATCTTGAGCTGTTACAAGTGTTCTTTTTAGTGGTGCTTCTTCTCCTATATATACTGGAATATTTAGTGAAGAACACATTTGAAGTGTTTTTAGTGCATTTTCTGCACCTACATTTGCTGGTACGTTACCACAACATGTGGTAATTCCAATTACTTCTAGCTCTGGTGAGTTTAAAGCCAAAAGGATTGCCAAAGAATCATCAATTCCTGGGTCACAATCAATTATTACTTTTCTTTTTTCCATATTACTATCCTCCTTGATTTGTGGTCGAGGAGAACTACACATCTTTTTTCCACTTTCAAAAAGGTGTGTCTAAGGGTATTAATTATATACTGCCACTATATAATTCCTTAGTTTTTTATACTTGGAGTTCTCGAACAAGTACAGATGTTAAGTTTAGTTATGATTTTAAGTCATTTATTATAACCTGTCAATCAACTAAAACCTTTCAAACACCTGATTTACTAACTACAAAAACACTGTTTGTAGTTTAAAAGAATTTATTATATTTTTATGTGTCTCATTAAAGCATGCTTAAATAATAAACAAACTTTAATAAAATGTGGCACGTTTAAACCGATTATTATTATACAACAATATTATAAATATTACAATTAATACCTTTAATTAAATTTACATATAAAATTTATACTAAATTTAATTTTTATGTTGCAAATAAGCATCAAATGTTATATATTTTTAACAAGAAGTTAAAAATATATAACATTTACTAAAGGAGTTGTTAATAATGAAAAGTTTTAGGGAATTAAATAAACTAGGATTTTTAGGTTTCTTAGGTTTTTTAGGACTAGCTGGAATATATGCTGGTGAAATACGAACTATTAGTTTTTGTGCATTCTTTGTTTTTTTTAGATACTTTAATATTATGCCAGATGAATTATTTAGAGAAAACCTGAGAAAAGCAGCTGTGCCAGCATTTTTCTTTACACTTTCATCGCTATCAGTAGCTATGGTTTTATCCATCATCTCAGATAATATTTCTACTATTGAAAATGGTCTAGGAATAAGTTTTTCTATATCAATGATTAGCTTTGTTGCAGTTTTTGCATACTTACAGTATAAAGAAGGAAAAGGACTAGAGTAATGATGATTCGTTCAAGAACTAAAGAATATAGAGCAAAATATAATATGAAACAAGATGAACTGGCATCATTAGTAGGAGTAAGAAGAGAAACTATAGGAAATCTTGAAAATGGAAAATATAACCCTTCATTAAAATTAGCATTTGACATTGCTAACGTATTCAATGTAAGTATAGAAGAAGTTTTTGAATATATAAAGGATTAGTAACTATTCTCTTCTTAAAATTTTTGCTATACTTTTCTTAAATAGATTAAAACTAATACAATTTGGTGATTATATGAAAAGAAAACTTTCAACACGCTTTTTTGGATATATTTGGTTTGTTCATATTCTTTTTAGTGGCTTTTATATTAAAAAAATTAGTACTAGATACTATGATAGGAATAATAATTCAACCAGTTTTACAGTTGTAATATCCAGTTTTGCATATACACTTGTAAAATATATTAAAGCGAAGTATTATACATATATATTTTCAAATAAAATAATTTATTTTATTTACTGAATATTTTTATTTTTTAGGGGGATGTATTGTGTTTAAAGACAAAATTGATGAATGTGTTCATATAATGACTGCATACATTGTTAGTTTAAAAGAATACTATTCATTTATAGAAACTCAGATTGATGATTTTATTAAAAGATATGGAGAAGATATTGTAGAGTCTTGTCTTCATAGAATTATGATTTTATTATGTGAATGTGGTTTGGCATAAAATTTAATTCATCAAAAAGAATAAGAAGAATTTTATATAAATTCTTCTTATCTAAATATTTAATTTAATAAAGATTTTAAATTACGCTTTTTCTTTTATAAATGCTCTTACTTTATCCATTGTTGACCACACATCACTATCATATATTTGTGTAAATTTTTCTCCTGTGCTCTTACTCATTTCTTCCATCTTGCTACAAGCACCTCCGCCAATAACATACAAATTTTCTGTTTTATATGGCTTATAATCTTTTATATCTGTTACTAAACAGCTTTCATCTTTTCTTTTATAATATAACCCTATTATTTCTGCTGAAACTCTATCATCTCCACTATAAACTATTGTATGTTTAATCTGCTTGATATCTCCACCATTTATATTATTATTTAATACGCCTTCTACGATTAACTTAGCCACACCCTCATATCCAAGTTTTTCTGCTTTCTCATAATCCTCTTTATTGTCACAAAAAAAACTTTCTATTAATATAGCAGTAGGTTTTGAACTATTTAGAATATACAATCCTTTATCTAATTTGGCTCCTCTATTTTTAAATACCATACCTAATTTATTACATATTCTAGTTGCATATTCTAAACCTTTATTACTATAATATAACACTTCTGAGCCTTTTCCTTGACCATCACTTGCATTTAAATGTAACTCTATAAGTAAATCATATTCTCCATTATTAACTTTAGGTATTTTATAAGACTTTTCCTCATTTTTAGAACTAAACTGTTTTTCAGGGCATATTATTACGCTTACTGTATGCCCTTTTTTCCTAAATATATCTGCTAATATTGGTGCCAATAATTTGTTATACTGATATTCATTAACTAATCCATCAGCAGAAGTACATGCACCATTTTTTAGAATACTGTGTCCTACTGTAATACATATTTTCATAACATTTTACTCCTTTAATTAAATTTTATCCATGTATATGTCCCATAATAATGAAAATCTAAATTTATATAAATCATTCATCTTCATAAAAAAAATAATTATCATTTTATTTTTTATAAAAATATCACAAATATTCTTAATATTCAATATATAATACATAAGTGGTAATCTAAAACGCATAACTAGACAAAAACATTTTTATTTTCATTTATTTTCATCTGATTTGATAAACTTTTATGTGATTCTACTATATAATCTCTATTGTCTATTTTTATTTAAAAATTCGTAAAATTATTAATTGATAATACTTTTTTTAACTATAACACTTTTTTATCATTTATATATTTTATAAATACTCTGTTTTAATTTTTTTATGTTAATATCTAATGATTACATTTTTTAGTATAACTTTAGTTATATCAAAAATATTTTAAAAATCTTAAATATATTCACACATTCTCATAAATTATGTTATAATGAGAATATTGCGATGACAGTTTTAGATTTTTGACAACTGGAGTGTAAAATCACTCCCTTTTCTTTTTACTAATTATGATAAATATTTAGTTAATACTAATATGCTATTATATAAAGTAAATATAAAAAATAAACTTTGTTATATGTACATTTTGCATTAATGCAAAAATGAATTTCATATATATTTCTCACAATAGGAGTGCTATGGCACTCTTTTTTGTTTTTTATAATTATGTGAAATATTCAGATACCATGTAATAAACCTTCATTTTTCAATTTTATATAAGAATCAATCATTAGATAAATACTATCTTTTTTATCTTAATATTATCCAAATCAGCACATAATAAATCCAATGTATCTTCTTAATATCACATAAGAAGATTCTAATCAATTTTAGTATCCTAAATTATTTTGCAAAACCAAATTAATTTGATTTAATAGTAATTCAATTAAAATGTGTAAGTACTGTACCAATATAGAAAGTATAGAAATCTAGATTGTTGACAAACTTAAAAATAAAACATACAATAACATTGTAAATTAAATTAACACTGTTAAGTTAAAGAGGTGATTATATGAGTGTCAAAGAAAGACGTAAAAAGGAAAAAATAGAAATGAAGAAAAAAATTATGGATGCTGCCATTGAAATTATCAATCAAGAAGGATATGAAAATTTATCAATTAGAAAAATTGCTACAAAAATAGAATATTCTCCAACTACTATTTATCTTTACTACAAAGATAAGGCACAGATTATTAATGATATGGCTAATGAACTTTATAATAAAATAGAAAATGATTCTATTACTGTTATGGATAAGTACTCCTCATTTTCAGTAGATAAACAAATCAGAGAAATTATGCTTACTTTTATCAAAATTCTTTCTAGCAATCCAGAAATGACAAAAGCCATAATGTATAGTGGAATGAATATTATATTTGCATCTCAAAATACTGCTAGTACTCCTGCTAATAATGGTATAGAGATGTTTGATAAACTTCTTGCTATTGGAATTAAGCAAAAAATATTTAAACCAAACATAGATAATGCTTCTTGGATGCTTATAAGTGCATTATTAGGTTTTGTTTTATGTGCTGTTGAAAATCACTTGTATTCTTTACATAACTTCCCACAATTTATAGACAATTTCGTGGATATTTTACTTGGAGGAATTTACAATGAGCATTCACATCAAAAATCTTAATAAGAAAAATAAATTTTTAAGAATTCTAAAAGTATTAATAGTTTTATTTTTTATATTTATATGTATTATTATTGTAGCTGTAGTTAATTTGAAACCAGAAAAATTAGTAGTACAAAATATAAATCCTACTAAAATAAAAAATGGTACTTATCTTGGAAATGCTGATAATGGTCTAGTAAAAGCTACTGTATCTGTCAAAGTTAACAATGGAGTAATAAAAGATATTCATATATTGAAACATGACACTCTTTTAGGTAAACCAGCTGAAAAGATTGTAAATAATATTATTAAGCAACAATCTTTAGAAGTGGATGCTATAACTTCTGCAACTTACAGCAGTGATACTATACGAAAAGCTATAGAAAATGCTTTACAAAAAGGAGAGTAAAATATGGATACTATTATTGTATATTCAAGTAAATATGGTTGTACAACAGACTGTGAAAATATATTAAAAAGTAAACTATCAAATAATGTTACTATTGTTGATATTAAGGATAAAAACAGTAAAATTGAATTATCAAAATTTGATACAGTTATTATTGGAAGTTCAATATATGTGGGTTCAGTTTCAAAAGAAATTCGTACATTCTGTAATGATAATATAGAGTCATTAAACCAAAAGAAAGTTGGAATTTTTCTTTGTTGCGCATTCTCTGAACAGACGGATAAATATCTATCAAGTAATTTCCCATCATCATTATTAAAGAGTGCAAAATCAATAAGTGTATTTGGTGGTGAAGCTAGATTAGAGAAAATGAAATTTTTTGATAAATTGATTATGAAGTCAGTTACAAAAAATGATTACAATGGTTTGAAAATATCACAGGATAATATAGATAATTTTTTAAGAAATTTTAATGACTAAAATAAGCTATACTCTTCGTTAACAATCCCATCTACCCCTACTTTATGGCAAAGAGCTCAAAAGTCATGGAATGTTTTACCATATATTTTTATATCAAAAGTTACATAACTTTCCCTTATATAACTTTTGATATAAAATATAATAAAGTATACAATATGTTTTCACATTTAAACTTGAACATTATAAAACAAAAACTATTATATTTACTACATTGGAGATGATACTTATGGGAAAAGTTAAAATCAGACTAGCAAAGGAAACAGATGCTGAAGAAATATTAGAAATATATACACCATATATCACTAATACAGCAATTACTTTTGAATATGATATACCAAATATTAGTGATTTTAAAAATAGAATAAAAACAATTTGTTCAAAATATCCATATCTAGTATGTTTAATTGATGAAAAAATTGTTGGATATACTTATGCTCATGAACATAATGAAAGAACTGCTTATCAATGGAATGCTGGATTATCAATTTATATTGATGAAAGGTTTGTAAGTTGTAAAATAGGCATAGCTCTTTATAATTCAATAATAGATATATTAAAATTACAAAATATTCAAAACTTATATGTTAGCATTGCATCGCCTAATATTAAAAGCGAAAGACTTCACCAACACTTTGGTTTCAAACCATGTGGAATTTATCATAATACAGGATATAAGTTTGGTAGTTGGCATGATGTTATGTTATTTGAAAAATACATAGGTACTCATCCTATAAAACCAGACTACATAAAAACAATCAAACAAATTGATACGAAAGAAATCGACACTATTTTAAAAAAAAGCAGTCTTCTTGTCAAATTACTTTAAAATAAAAACTTTAAATAAACCAAAATAAAAATAAGAAAGTAACTTTAAAATAAGTATTTTAAAGTTACTTTCTTATTTTTTATTAAATTTTATAATAATAGTCATATTAACGTAAATACTATAAAAAGAGTTTAAATTTATTTATTTAGTAAAATTAAATCAAAATAGAAAAAATGGAAGGAGAATAATTGATGATAAAACTGATTGGTATATTAATAGTTGTGATTGGATTTATACTTAAAATTGATACATTATTTACTGTATTATTAGCAGGAATAGCAACAGGACTTGTAGCAGGATTAGATTTTAACCAAATCTTTACAACTCTAGGAGATTCTTTTGTCTCAAATAGAGGTGTGTCATTGTTTATACTAACATTACCTGTAATTGGTGTTTTAGAAAGATATGGATTAAAACAAAGAGCAGTTTCTCTAATAGAAAAATTACAAAGACTCACAACAGGAAAAGTACTGAGTATATATATGTTTGCTAGACAAATAGCTGGAGCCTTATCAATAAGAATGAGTGGACATCCTCAATTTGTAAGACCACTTGTTAACCCCATGGCACAAGCTGCTGGATTAAGCAATAGTGATGAATTAAAAGAATCAGACGAAGAAGCTATAAAAGCATTATCTGCTGCATCAGAAAACTATGGTAACTTCTATGGTCAAAACTTATTTGCAGGTAGCAGTGGAGTTTTACTTATAGCATCTACTCTTACTCAATTTGGATATAATGTAACTGGAATTGAGATTGTAAAAGCTAATATCATTATGGCCGTAATAGCATTTATAGCTGCCACAATCCAATTTACTCTATATGATAAAAAATTAAATAAAAGTCATAAGAGATAGATTTATTTAGGAGGTATAAAAGTGCAAAATTTTATAAACATATCATTAGAAATTTTTTATGCATTAATGGGGCTTTTAATGATTGTCATAGCATACAGGTCTTTTACTACAATAGACAATAATAAAAAATACGGTACATCATTATTTTGGATACTAATATCACTACCATTTATATTTGGAAGATTAATTCCAGCTAATATAATAGGAATCATACTAATATTATCTAGTTTATTAACACTTACTAAACAAGTCATATTTGCAAAATACGAAGAGCCAAATGAAAATTTTGGGAAAGAACAGGCAGACAAACTTAAAAATAAAATATTCATACCATCATTAATATTAGCTTTTGCAGCAGTAATTGTAGCTATGAGTCTTTCTAATTTCGATAATTCTTCACAGTTTGCAATAGGTGTAGGTTCAATAATTGCACTAATATCTGCTCTTATAATAACCAAATCAAAATCATCTACCTCAGTTCATGATGGTTCAAGATTATTGCAACAAATGGGACCAGCTAGCATGCTACCACAACTTTTGGTTGCATTAGGTGCTTTGTTTACTCAAGCTGGAGTTGGCGAAGTTATCTCAGGTATGATATCAGGAGTAGTTCCTACTGACAATAGATTATTTGGCGTTATAGCTTATGTATTGGGTATGGTTATATTTACTATGATAATGGGAAATGCATTTGCTGCATTTTCAGTCATAACGGCAGGAATTGGAATTCCTTTTGTATTGTCTCAAGGTGGAAATCCTGCTATAATTGGAGCATTAGCATTAACAGCAGGATATTGTGGAACTCTACTTACTCCAATGGCAGCTAATTTTAATATAGTTCCAGCCGCTTTACTTGAATGTAAAAATGATTATGTTGTTATAAAGTATCAAGCACCAGTTGCTTTAATATTAATTGTAGCACACATATTAGTAATGTATTTTTTAGGATTTTGATATAAATAGGAGGTAAAATAATGAAAGTTTTATTAACAGGGTTTGACCCATTTGGTGGAGAACCAATTAATCCCGCTCAAGAAGCTGTCGAAAGGGTCAAAGATAATATAAATGGCTCAGAAATTATAAAAATAACTATACCAACAGTTATGACAAAATCTGTTGAAGCAATAGATAAAGCTATTCAAAAACACAGCCCTGATATAGTAATATCAGTCGGACAAGCAGGAGGTAGATTTGATATTACACCTGAGAGAGTTGCTATAAATGTAGATGATTTTAGAATAAAAGATAATGAAGGAAATCAGGTTATAGACACGGTTATAAAAGAAGATGGTCAACCTGCATATTTTTCAAAATTACCTGTAAAAGCTATGGTAAAACATATGAATGAAAATAAAATTCCAGCTAGTGTTTCAAATACTGCAGGTACATTTGTTTGCAATCATGTAATGTATGGAATTCTTTACATGATAGATAAAAAATATCCTAATATAAAAGGAGGCTTCATACACATACCATACATGACTTCTCAAATAATAGATAAAAAGAATACACCATTTATGTCTTTAGAAGAAATAGTTAAAGGTTTGGAATTAGCCATAGAAGCTTGTGTAATCTACAAAGATGATATAAAAGAAATTGGTGGTGAAATTTCATAAAAAATATCTAAAATAAATTTTTTAAATTATAAATGAAAATAGACATTTTTTTAAATATAGACTGTAAGTATATTTGTTTAAATTCAAATTTACCTACAGTCTTTTACAATATGTACAATCTTCAAATGTAAAATTAAATTCTATTCTGTTCTCCCCACTCACACATTGCATCTAAAATCTTAATCAAAGACTTCCCTCTCTTTGATAAACTGTATTCTACTTTAGGTGGTATTTGAGGATATTCAGTACGAATAATCAAATCATCTGCTTCTAATTCCTTTAAAGATAAACTCAGAGTCTTATAAGAAATAGTCTTTATATAACGTTTTAGTTCATTATATCTAACAACTTTAAATTCAGCAAGGCAATAGAGAATTACCATCTTGTATTTTCCATTAATCAGTGAAAGTGTATAACTAAACCCTGTTTCACTTAAATCTGCTTGTGAGATACAATCCATATCCATGTGCTACACTCTCCTTTAGGTTAGTATTGAACAAAAATGTGCGTACTTGTCTTTTAGCTAATTTATAATAAAATTATAGTGTAAGAACAATTAAAAGTCAATTTGCTATAATACATATAAATTCTACTTAATACTAGTACTTTAGCATATTGTCAAATTTTAATTTATTTACTCTTTAATTCAAGTTATAAAAAACTTCTAACAAATGTAGTTTCATATCACTGATAAATTTAGTAATAGGAGGTGTTTTAAATGTAAATCTAAGAACAAATGGAATATACCTGTACTTATAGATTCATAGAAAACCTATTTTAGAAAAAGCAAAGACCCTTGAATATCTATTAAATAAATTTTACTGGAGGAATTTCTAATGAAAGTTTTATTAATAAATGGTAGCCCAAACCAATACGGGTGTACTTATACAGCATTAAATGAAGTTGCTAAAACATTAAATAAGCACGACATTGAAACCGAAATATTATATTTAGGTAAAAAACCAATACCAGGTTGTATTGCTTGCTCATCATGCTTTCAAACCGGCAAATGTACTTGGAATGATAAGGTCAATGAGTTAGCGAAAGAACTAGATAATATTGATGGTATTATTGTTGGTTCACCTGTATATTATTCTGGTGCAAGTGGACAACTAACTTCATTTCTTGACCGCTTATTTTTTTCAGCTGGAAGTAAAATGGCAAAGAAACTTGGTGCATCAGTTGTATCATGTCGACGTGGTGGAGCAACTGCAACATTTGACCAACTAAATAAATATTTCTCAATCAGTAATATGCCTATTGTATCATCACAGTACTGGAATCAGGTTCATGGTTTTACACCAGAGGATGTTATGAAAGATAAAGAGGGATTACAAACTATGAGAACTTTAGGTGAAAACATGGCATGGCTTCTTAAGTGTATTTCAGCTGGGCAAAAAACAGGAGTCAAAGACCCTCAATATGAAGAAAAAATTATGACTAATTTTATACAATAAATAATTTGGTTTTATTAATTGTTAATTTAAAATTAAAGTGATACTTAATAAATGGAATAGCGCATAGAAAGCAGTATAATACCTAAATAGTGGTTTTGATTCTATTTATATCAAAACCACTATTTTATTATTTAATCTGTTTAAAACGATTAATTTCTGACATGCTCAGTTATACCCTTCCATTTTCTTTTATAAAAATAGATTAACCCAATAATAGCTGGGAGTATTGGTGATAAAGATTGAGCAAAATAAACGCCTATAAATCCATATTCTAAAATAGTTCCTAGTGTATAACTAAGGGATAGTCTAATAACTACAGAATCTAATAATGCATTAAACATAGCTAGACTAGTAAAACCTATACCAGTTACAAATGAATCATAAATATGCATTACTGCATAAATCAAACTGTTAATTAAACAATAAATTCTAAGATACACAATTCCCTCTCTAATAACTGCTTGATTTTTAGACCCCCAAAATACAACTATTGATTCTGCAAATATTTGTACAAAAACAATGGAAATAAATGTTACAACCAAGCTTAATAATGACAGCTTGACCAACTGCCCAACATAGCATCCCTGCAAAAGTATTTATCTTCAATCCAATTCCAGATACTGCTGAGACAGCAACTCCATAATTATTTAACATGCCAGTCATTAATAAGTAGAATATATTGACCATAGACATTTGTATGAAATATAGAAAGTTATTAATAACCATACTTATCAATGTCTTCTATATTCTTAGATTTTTATCAAATACACTCCTAAAATATACAATATATATATATGTATTGGATAGTATAAATAAAACAAATATTTCATACTCTTACCTTTTTCTCCATTATAAAGCAACATAAAAGGAAGTGACGCAATCATCATCCATTGGTAATTTTCTAGAAGAGATTTTTTCAAGCTATAATCTCCTCCTGCTATGGCTACAAATATAAATATACACATCAAAAAATAACAAATACTTAAACTAAACTTCTTTCCTCTACATAAATAAAAAATAATCCCCAGTGCAATCAAAATTGGTCCACCTTCTACCAAAAATGGTACTGGTACAAAAATCATAATAAACATAAGTACTTTATCCGCTGAGCTAAAAAGTAAAGTTAATATAACGATTCCTAAAATTATAGGAACACTTATCATCAAAAGCCCTCTCACAAGATACTTTTTTTCTTTTTCTGTTCTAAATTTCTTTATAAATTCTATAGCCTGTAAATAAATTACTACCAAAAATAATGTTGCAAAAATATTATTCATAATAATTGAACCTTCTGGATTTTGGAAAGCAGTATTAATTATTTGATTCCCTATTGCCATAATGATAGCCCCTACATATAATCTAGCAATATACTTTTTTTTGTTGCTTGTATGACAAAACCCTTCTACTACCATAAACGTAAACAATGGTGCTGATATTCTACCTAACCAATGAAACCAAACTGGTATATGCATTGTTTGTGGCATAAAAGCTGCTATATGGTCAAATGTCATAAATACCAGTGCTAATATTTTAATAGTAAATCCATTGAAACCTTTTTTAAGAAAATCCATATCATATCTCCTACTTCTGATTTATTTTTATGACGACTTCTGTTCCTATTCCTATTTCACTATTCACATAAATACTACCTTTATGAATCTCTATTATCTCTTTAGAAATAGCCATTCCAAGACCAGAGCCTTTATGTAATTCACCTGTATTAGTACCTCTATAATATTTTTCAAAAATATGCTTTAAATCATTTTTACTTATTCCTACTCCACTATCTTTTATTATAATTTCTATAGTATCTTTTTTTACTATTTCTATTTTTATCAGAGTTTCTTCTTTATTATGCACTATTGAATTAAATATAAGATTTGTTATAGCTCTTCTAAATAAAATTGAATCTACATATACTTCAATTAAATCTTCATAACTTACAAACTCAATATTTCTATTTTTATATCTATTGTCATTTAGAATATCTATTATTATATTTCTAACCAAACTAACTAAATTTATTTTCTTCTTGTTCAAAACTAAGCTATTATTTTTTAATCGAGTTGATAAATTTAAATCATCAACCAAATTTTTTATATACTTGGACTTATTGTATATAATCTCTGTATATTCTCGTAATTCCTCTTCCACAAATTCATAATCTTTATCATTGATTATCTCTGCATATCCTTGTATAGAAGCCAGTGGTGTATTTATATCATGTGTTATATTAGCTAACCATTCCTCTCGCATCTCTTCATTTTCTTTTCTCTCTGCTTCGTTTACCCTCAATGTATCAGCCAACATATTGATATTTTCAAAAACTTCTTCATATATTCCCCTGTTTTTAAGATATAAACTATAATTTCCGTTAGCCATAGTTTCAATACTCCATATTACATTGGATATTGGCTTTGTAAGTTTTCTACTAAATAAGTATCCTATGCTTAAAGCTACCATCCCATCAATTACCAATGTCAAAGTGATAATTTTATTTAAAATTGCTTTAGCATTATCTTGAGAATAAGTTAAAATTATTCTCGATACATCTCTACTAGGCATACCTATTATTATATTTAGATGTTTGTTGCCTAAATATTTTTCTAAAACAAAATTAGTATACTCTGTTTCTATATATTTGTAGTTATTAACCATTTGAAAAGGAGTATATTTTTTTGGAGTATTCGTTGGCACATTTACTCCATACAATTCTTCTCCTGAGTCATTTAAAACTTGTACCCAAGAATGTGATTTTTTTAATTTGTCAATGCCAGCTTTTGATAACTTGAACTCTCCATTTTTTTCATATAGATCTTTTTCAAAAGAACGAGCAAACTCTTCAGGACTGTTTTTAGAACCTACAACATTAAAAAAATTATTAGTCGAAATCACATATAAAATAGACGCAATATTTATAATAACCACTGATATAACTACAAATACGATTGTAAACATAAAGTTTCTAGTAATCTTCCACTTCATATTCTAATCTTCCTTTACTGCTAATTTATATCCAAGTCCTTTTATCGTAAGGATATATTCTGGCTTTGAAGGATTATCTTCTAATTTTTCTCTAATCTTTCTAATATGAACCATTATAGTATTATCAAATCCAATATAATCTTCACCCCATACTTTATCCCATAACTTTTCTTTACTTATAATTTGATTTTGATTGTGTGCAAATAAAGACAATATTTTTAATTCTTTTGCAGATAATGCAATAGACTTACCATCTTTTATGAGTTCTGCTCTACTTTCATTTAATTTATATGGACCAAATGATATAATCTTTTCTTTATTATCTGAGTTTATGCTTTCATTTTGTTCTTCATTAAAATAATTTAGTCTTCTTAGATGAGCTTTTGCCCTAAAAGCGACTTCTTTAGGACTAAAAGGCTTTGTAACATAATCATCGCCTCCAATTGCTAGTCCAAGTAATTTATCTAACTCTTCCGTCTTAGCTGATAAAAATATGATTGGTACATTAGAGTTTTTTCTTATTTCTTTACAAATATCGTACCCTTCACCATCTGGCAACATAATGTCCAGAATGATTAAGTTGGGATTATATTTTTTAAATACTTCCAATCCTTCCTTTCTTGTTTTTGCAGTATACACATTGTTAAGACCTTCTTTCTTAAATACAGTTTCTAAGAGTTTTAAAATTTCTACCTCATCATCTATTACTAAAATGCTATTTTCCATAAATAACCTCCTATGATAATTTATCTATATATTAACATATATCTTCTCTAAGCTTCATTTATATTATTTTAAATCAAGTCAATATATAAACAAAATCATTGTTCTTTTTTATTCTTAATTAAAACCTTTTACTTGATGTAAAATTTTTATATGTTATTTTAGTTAATATTATTATCAATATGATTGAGATTAATATAGATAAACCTATTAAAGTATTTGGTACATTATACTTAACAATTTGTTGACTCATCATAATCCAGTTTGGAGTAATAGAAACAAATTTTATAGCATTATCTGGTATAAAGCCTGTAATAAAGTATGGAACAGCCATAATTAAGCCTCCTAATATGAAAGGCATTACAGCTGATTTAAATATTGAAGAAAGTGCTAGTCCTATTTGTGCAAATATGAAAGAACCAAAAATGACTGATACTATAACAATCAAGTACATTTGTATTACGGTAAGATTTAAATTACTATTACTAAAATACCATAAGTTCTTAATTGGTTCATTCAAATTTTTAAATTCAAAAAAACTAAATCCTCTAATCCCAACCAATAATACAAAAGAAATGTTAATCATGGACAAAGTCAATCCATTAGCTATTATTTTTGATACTACTACTGACTTTTTCCCATTTTTAGTTGTATTTATTAGACTTGTCATATTAGAATCATATTCTTTTGTATAGTTTCCAGAAGTTATTATAAACATTATCAACCCTATTAAAGGTATAGAACCCTCTATCTTATAAAATATATCTGAATATGTGTCAAAAACATTAAATTTTCTAATCAATACAAACCCAAATAATAGTAAAAATATCCAAAGCATCCAAACACTTTTTAATTTTAAGGCTTTTATTATTTCTGCTTTAACTAAATTTATCATATCTGTTATATCTCCTTTGCATCTTCTAAATCAAAGTAAAGCATATATACATCCTCAAATTTTGCTTGAACTAGTTGTGCATTAGCTTCAGTTGGAGTATTTTCTGACACAACTCTAATTACTATTGAATTAACATCACTTTGAATACTTATAACTTTATATTTAGATTGAATCTCATCAATATCACACTCATCTTCAACTTGAATATTATAAACTTTATCTTGCATATGATTTAATATTTCTTTATGTGTTCCTTTCATAAGAAGTTTACCATTTTTAATCATTATTGTTTCTTTTGCAACTGATTCTATATCTGAAATTATATGAGTAGAAAGAATTATTATCTTATCCCTTGATATTTTTGCTATTAGATTTCTAAACCTCGCTCTTTCTTGTGGGTCAAGGCCTGCTGTTGGTTCATCAAGTACTATTATTTTAGGATTGTTTAATAAAACTTGTGCTATGCCAACTCTTCTTTTCATACCTCCAGAGAATTTTCCTATAGCCTTATTTCTGACATCATAAAGACCTACTAGCTCTAACAATTCATCTATCCTACAATTTAAATTTCTACCTTTTAGACCTTTCAACGCTCCTATATATTGTAAAAATTGTCTAGCTGTAAAGTTTTTATATACTCCAAATTCTTGTGGTAAATATCCTAAAATATTTCTATAATCATCATCCATATTAAATATATCCTTACCATTGTAAAGTATTTGCCCACTCTCAGGTTTTATTAGTGTGGTTATTTGTTTCATTAGAGTGGATTTTCCTGCTCCATTTGGTCCTAAAAGACCATAAACTCCATTTTCTAATGTAACTGTAATTTTATCATTTACTACTTTTTTTCCATATATCTTTGAAATATTTTTAACTTCTAATTTATTCATTTTAATTCCCCTTTTATCTATTTATATACTTTGACTTTATTACTGAGAAACACAAAGTCATTATACCTAAAAATATTACTACTAAAAGTCCTATTGATAGATTGACAATATCTATATTCATTTTAAATATTCTAATATCACCTAAATAATTTCCTATTATTTTATTAAATCCAAATATTAAATCATAGTAATTTACCGTTGAAATAATCGAAAGCAATCCTTTAGGTAATATGTGAACTACTGACATCACTTTAGCTACAGCTATACTTAAAATAAGAAAACCTACTGATGATATTGAAGATTTGCTAATAAAAGAACCTAACATAGCTATCATTGCCCATCCTTCAAACATTAAAATATCTATAGCTATATTTGATATTACATAATTGGTTATATTTGAATTTGCTTTTAATGTAGCTATATTGTCTGCTATCCTAAACGATTCTAAGTCACCATTAATTGGTAATACTTGTTGTATGCAGGTCATAATAAATATCCAGATTAAATAAACAAAATAAATTACTAATGGTATAAATATAGCAATAACTATTTTAGATTTTAATGCCTTTTCCTTCTCTTTTGATGATAGTATAATATCTTTTACTGAAGAAGTTACTTCATCTGTATAAAGATTTGATACAGTTATGATTATGACAATCAACATCCCTATATTTATAAGTGAATTTGTGGCTCTATAATTAAATACCTTCCAAAAGTCAACATTTTTATATTCATCAACATTTAGATTATCAAGTTTTTCTTTTGACATGGATTTAATCTTTTTAGAAAATTTATCACTATATGTTTGATTTGAAAGTTGTTTTAAAATATCAAGTTTTTTTTGAAATTTATCATTAGCTATATCTGTTCTATTACTTGTATATTCTATATGACCTTTTTTCTCATCAATATAATAATCTTCTGTTTCTAAAACAGGTTTAACAAATATACTGATTAATAATATGAATATTAATATCCCTAAAGATATCAACATGCTCTTAGATTTAATCAATTTCTTTATTTCCCAACTTATCAATATACATTTCCTCCTAAGTCTTTTTAATTGATTTTTATTTATATACATAATAAAACTTAAATCTTATATCAATATAATTCTAACCTTAAATAAAACTTAAATTATGTGTTTAGTTTTATTCGCTACTTATTTTTATTGTAATTTTTTAGTTTACATTTTTTATAATAAACTTGCTATACTTTTATTAATAGGATTAAATCTAAGATAAGTTGGTGATTGTATGAAAAGTATAGATATTTATACAAAATTAAAAATAATCTTCTTAACATCTATGGCTATGTTTATTATTGGAGCAGCATTTATCTTTTTTATAGAAAATTATATAGTATCAATTATTTTTGTACTTGTTGGTATTTTTATTGATTGGAAATTTTATCGTTGCCCATATTGTAATCATTATTTAGATTCAAGAATGGAACTTGTAAAGAATAGTACTTATTGCCCATATTGCGGAAAAATTATCAAATAGTGACTTAAAATGCATTTTATATTTAAAAGGAATTTTTTAATATAAAAACTTTATTATTAATAATCAAGATATTACATATAAATAATATAGTTTAACCAAATTTAATTGCATTGTTTTATTTATTTTTATAAAAGAACATATATATGTGTTATAGATATGCTCTTATCTTTTTTGTTGTCTCTTAAAATTTTTTATCATAACAAAAAAGATATAAAGAGTTATCTACAAGCTCTTTATATCTTTTAAATATCTATAAGTAAATCAGTTAGTTTTTATATCCGTTTTTAAATATCTATCTTAAAGTTCTTACTAACAATAAATTTTATTTTTTATATTATTGTTAATTTTAATATTCTAGCATTTCACTTTATTTATTCTTACATTCATTTTAATAATATATCCTGAATACTTTTTTAGTTTATCCTCTACTTTGAATCTAATTAATTCAAATATATAAACCTTTAATTCAATCTATTCATGTAAACCTTATCAGTTTATTGTCAGAGTTTATTCTTCAAAAAATAAATATAATTTTATAATATTTTTTAATCTAAAACAAGCATGTTGAATAATAAATCATATTCTAGTATTATTAACTTGTAGAATAAAAGCTAAATTGGTAAAACTAGAAAAATTTAGTAATAAAGTTATAGTGATAAGTACTAAAAAATTCTTTGTAAGTTATGTTAGCAAATTAGCACATATATAATTTTTTTATTTTTACTAAAGTTTTTAGGGGGATGGATAATATGTTTATTGGAGAAATAGACAGATGTACACATATATTGACTGCTTATATAAGTAGTTCATATGATTATTGTAATTTTATAGATACACAATTAGATGATTTTATATCAGAATATGGAGAAACTGTAGTTGAATCTTGTTTATATCAAGTTTTATTGTTAGTAAGTAGATATAATTAAAATTAAGTTTCATTTTCTAGAAAAACCTTTTTAGATTTTCTACCTTAAATAACTATATAATTTTTTATACTTTTCAAGTAACTATAACTTATTTTAAAGTAAAGATGTATTGGGAGTACATCTTTACTTTTTCACTATATAATTTAAAAGTATATACTATAAAATAAAACAACTATACAAATTACATCCTTTATATTCTCTTGAAACACAAGAATCATTCTATACACATATTCTACAATTTCATCAAATATGAATCTAAGTTTTTACTACTCCAAATTTTATCTATCTATAACGCAAATCATATTTATAAAATATCCCCCTATTGTACTTAAATCATATATAAAGTAACATCAATATTTAGAATATTCAATATCAATTGCGTAACTGGTCAATAAAAATGTATAACTAGACAAATTTCCATATTTATATAAAAAATTCAAGAAAAATAATCATTTTATTTAGATATATTTTTTATTTTTTTATTTAATTTATATTAAAAAATATCACTAATAAAGATTTTAATTAGTGATTTTCAAAGTATTAATCACAGAAAATTATATACCTGTAAATTAACTTTAGCATTTCTAATTTATAAAATAAAAGCCCAGCAAAATCTTTACTGGGCTTTTATTTTATAAATTGAGTTTATTATTTTCACCCCATTTACACATTTCTTCTAAAATAGGCATTAATGACAATCCCCTTTTGGAAAGTGAATATTCAACTTTAGGAGGAATTTGAGGATATTCTTTGCGTATGATAATACCATCTCGTTCCAATTCTTTTAACTGATTATTGAGAATCTTATCAGTTATTGAACCAATACATCTTTTAAGTTCTCCATAACGTAATACATCATACTCGACTAACCAAAACATTATAATCATCTTCCATTTTCCTCCAATAATTGAAAGAGTATATCCAAATGGTGTAGAAGTTATATTAGTTAAATCAGATGTATTATAGTTTTTCATACTCATTTAATCACCATCCTATAATAAAGATACTATCCTAAATGTTAGTACCTTACTTAAAAGTAAATACTTGTTTAAATATAAGATAGCACATATACTTATATAAATAAAAGTTACAAATTACGAGGAGATGACTTTCATGAAAAAATGTAAAATAGAAGTAATAAAAACAACATTCCATAAAGATTTAGCAGATGAGTATGGATGTAAAGGTATTGGAAAATGCCCTATGCATAAAGTAGGAGAAGTATTTTTTGGAGATTTTGCTAAACCTGAAAAATTATGTGACGAAGCATGGAAAGCAATGTATCAATATGTATTTGCTTTATCTCATGGTAGTGAAAAATTTTACTATGGAGATTGGATAGATAAAGAAGGAGTGGCTATATGCTCCTGTAATGATGGAATTCGTCCTGTCATTTTTAAAATTGAGAGAACTGATGAAGAATCTAAAATGGAATATAAACCCATAAGATAGATAATAGTCTTAAACTAATTTTACTAATCATATTTTAAATGCATTATTCCAATTTATTCCTTAAAATTTAATGCTTATAGTGAAATATAGTACCAAAATTAAATTAATGAAATACAATAAAAGGAAATTGTATATTGTACAATTTATGTCATAAAAAAGATTCATTTAAATCGATTTTAAAAACTGTTAAGTAATGTACCTAATATTTTTTTAATCCACTTATAAAGAGAATACTCCTACCAATAGATGTCTCTAACATGATTATAATATATGATAAATCTTGTTCATTTTGCCATATATTATAATCTTATTAATTCCTAATATATTTTTTGTAATACAAAATTTCCTAATGTAAGAATCCTTTGAAATTTCACTTTTATATAATTTTATTATTTTATTCTCTCCATAATCATAAATTTTAGATGTATTTCCTTTACCAATACATTTGTATTGTTTCATTATTTTCATCCTCTCAAATTCAATAATATTTATTATTATTTAATAGTATTTATAACTCAGATTTGATATAATACATAGGGTAAAATTTTAATTAATAAACCCTATATATTTACTTATATATTAAAGCTAACAAATTTAAAACTAAGGAGAGCTATATGTTAAAAGCAATAAAAGGAAATATAATTTTTACAAAGACTTCAGATACTTTCACAGTATTTGAAAATAGCTACATTATACTAAACAAAGGCAAAGTAAAAGGTGTCTTTAAAGATATACCTAAAGAATATAAAAACTCAGAAATCGTAGACTATACTGATAAACTTATAATACCTGGTATGAACGACCTTCATTGCCATGCACCTCAGTTTAGAAATTTAGGCATGGCTATGGACAAGGAACTTATACCATGGCTTGAAACTTATACATTCCCAGAAGAATCAAAGTATATAGATATAGAATATGCTACAAAGATGTATAAAAAATTTGTAAAAGAAGTATGGAAATCAGGTACTACTAGAATAGCTGTATTTGCAACAGTACATAAAGAAGCATCTATGAAACTTATGGATATTTTTAAAGAAGCTGGTCTTGGAGCATATGTTGGTAAAGTAAATATGAACATGAATTGTCCTGACACTCTACTAGAAAATACTGAGGATTCTATCAACGATACAGAAGAAATAATAAACAAATACAGTGACATAAATTCTATTGTAAAACCAATTATAACTCCTAGATTTATACCTAGTTGTACAAGTAATCTCTTAAGGGAATTAGGAGATTTATGTTTAAAGTATAATGTTCCTATACAATCACATTTATCTGAAAACCATGATGAAATTGAATGGGTTAAAAGTTTAGAACCTGAATCTAAATTTTACGGAGATGCCTACAATAGATACAATTTATTTGGTCAAACAGCTACATTAATGGCTCATTGTATTCACTGCTCTCAAGAAGAAATAGATTTAATGAAAGAAAATGAGGTTATGGCTGTTCATTGTCCTGCTTCTAATTTTAATGTTGGTAGTGGAGCCATGCCTATTAGAAAATTACTTGATAATAATATAAAACTAGCTCTTGGTTCAGATATAAGTGGTGGTCATACATTGTCAATATTTAAAGCAATAGTATCTGCAATCCAGCTATCTAAATTATACTGGGTAAATTCTAATAAGAAATGTAATTTCCTATCGTTATCTGAGGCTTTTTATATTGCAACTAAAAGTGGAGGAAGTTTTTTTGGAAAAGTTGGTAGCTTTGAAGAAAATTATGATTTTGATGCATTAATTATTGATGATTCAGATTTAAATCATGACAGTTACTCTATACTTGAAAGACTTGAAAGATTTATCTATGTTGGTGATGACAGAAATATTATTCATAGATATGTATGTGGAAAATTAATTGAGGAACCTTCTGTAGAATTATAATAAAAATTTTTATTGTACATACCTTACTTAATTCATATACTCAATATTCATATACTCAATAAAAAGAGTATGTACTAAAATCCATGAAATCATAGATTAAAACATACTCTTTTAGATTATCTTTGATTTATTTCTAGTTGTATTTAATTTTAATAATTATATTGTGTTTTTTCATAGTCAGTTTTCTTTCTAAACTTTAATTTGTACACATTACTCTTAGTCCTTAAATAAGAATGCTACAATTTTTATGAAGTTTAACTAAATTACTCTTTGTAATACCCTTCTAAGCTTTAATTTTAGTTTTATTGTATGCTTTGCATACAATAACTATTAAGCCTATACCTATAATCACCAAAGCTATTCTACTTATTACAAATCTCTGTGGAATATCAAATGCAAGATTACCCATCGTGTCTGCAACTTTACTCTCTAGTATAGAGTTCACTAGATTTTTACCAGATATAATAGATAGTGTACCAGAATTTGTTATAAGAAATATTATTGGAATAAAAATATATAGAAAGTTTCCATTTATATTACCAATAAACATGCCCATACCTGATATAAATAACACAGATGGTATTAAAATTAGAATTATAGGTTTTATAAATTGACTAAAATCATTAAATTGAAATAATCTATTGTAAAAAATAAAACTTATTGCAATTACAACTGCAACTGTTAGAAGATACGCAACTGCTATTGTAACACTTTTTAAGCAAAAATATGTTGTAGGTTTTATCTTAGTGCTCATAGTAATTGTCCTTACAGCTTCTTCTCTCTTTGAAAAGATGTACGTGCAAAACACAAGAACTATAACTAGTAAAAATGGATTTACATCAAGTAAAAAACCAGAATAACTCCACTCTGAAAATGGTGCTGTGTCGTTTAAACCATAGATTGTCTTTGTCTTAAGGACATGGTAGGAGAACCATCCTGTTATTAATATTAAAACCAAATATACCTTAGAGAATAACAATCTCTTCATTTCATATTTTATTATTTTTAAATTATTCAAAATTCAATTCCTCCCCTGTAAGATTACAAGCCTTTAAGAAATCATCATATTTTAATATATTGTACTTATACTTGTTATATAAGTCTTTAAGAATAGCTTCAAACTTATCTTGTCCTAAAATCTCTTCTGCCTTCAAAATTTGTAATGGCATTTTGTTATATAGAAGTCTCATAGAATTAGGTGATAAAATATTGAATACATAATTTTCAGGCAATTTTTCCAAATACTGCGGATTATTCATATAGAAATTTCTCTTAAGCTTATCATTTTCTTCTTTCCAATTATCTATAGTTTTTTTACTATACTCTTTTCCATACTCGTATTCCATGAACTTATTAGTTGCATAATTTGTTATTCCTTCTGGTGACCAAGGAGGTGTCATTTGGTCAACTTGTACTATAATCCCCCACCACTGGTGGCATATTTCATGAGCCAAAACTTCAGATCCATTTTCTCCCTCTCCTATGTGAGTATCAAATACATCTGGGTTGAAAATACTTTCATCCATATAACTTATATTCTCATGTGCTTTTCCTCCAGTTACCTGTCCTGATGAGGCTCCTCCTTCTACTAGCTTAAGCGGAATAACTTTATAACGTTCTAGTTCTCCATATTGTTTTGTATAGAAATTGATAGAATCTTTTATAATTTTCTCTGCATTCATTTTATTTATTTTATCTCCATGCTTTCTATTATAGTAAAATTGCACATCAATCCCACCTGCTTTTATATCTTTTTTTACATAGTCTGCAGCTATTATAGTCAACATTATTCCTCTTGTGCTAAATTTCCATGTACATTCATTATCCTTTTTATCACCTTTTACCTTTTCTGTACTGATTCCACTTACTACAGGTGTTATTCCAGTAGGTAGAGTTATATTACCATGAATCATCGATTCCATTGTATTCATAGCATCAACTTTAGGTTTTGGAAATATTGAACCTTTACTACGTAACTCAACCTTATCTTTACTTATTGTATCTCCTGCAAGAATAGTTTCAAATAGTTGATTGTTTATTAATTTCCCTCCATACTCAATTTCAATTTTAAGATTTTTTTCTTTAGGTATATTCAAACTAAGTCTTCCTTCTGCTTGTTTCTTCTTAGAAATATCATATTTAGCTTTCTTACCATTTATCTTAATATCTTTAATATCGTATCCAGGATTTAAATCAAATTCCAAGTTTTGATTTTCTCCACTAGTATTTTCCATAGTGTATTGTATTTTGCCATCTAATCTTGCCTTTTTAGGATTTATTTTTATATCAAGATCTGAATCAAGTAATTTTATATTCTTATTTAGCTTTTCATCAGCACCAGTAGACATAACAGCACCTGAGCCAGACTTCTTATCTGATACCTTTTCCATTTTAGGTGGAGGAGTATCATCATAATATGGTTCAAATGCATATACACTATAAGAACCTGCAATTAATACTATAGTTAAAATTGATAGTAATACCTTTTTCATATTAATTAGTATAGATGAAAAAACATTTTTTTTATATTTTCTTGTGCATATCACACCTAATAAATACGTTGATATTGATATAAAACTCCAAAGTAGTCTATTCCAACATAAAGCTTTTAATTGCAAAGTATTCCCAAAGCTATCAGAATAAATAGTAACTTTTGTCTGTACCCAATCAATAAGATAACTATCTTTTATATTTATAGATAAAAATACTAGAACAAGGAGTATAATCATACTTAAATCAATACGTCTTGTTATAGAATAAAATCCTGCTGAAAGTAAAATACCAAATAATAAGGCTGGTAACATTAAAACTAAATAGTTTATAAGATAAGTACTTAAACTAAAATTATCACCCATCTTAATGATAGAATATGGAAAACATATAATCATCGAAATTATTACAGATACTATAGTTGATACAAGAATAGAAATCACTCTAGCTAAATTTAAACTTTTAGCATCCATAATAGTTTCTATGATACCATTGGTTTTGTTTCTATAAATACTATCCATCTCATATATTGTAAACATTGAGAATAAAACTGTACATATTAAAGCCCCTAACTTTGCTGGATTAAGTAAAACAGGTATACTCAAACTAAGTGATTGTCCTGAACTACCTTGGGGCAATAATCCAGGATTTTCATACATTATTATTGATAGACCTGGTATCAGTGCTATTACTACTATGAAAGTCCATGTAATCTTTGAGCTAAAAAGCCTCTTTATCTCATCTTTGATAAATTTAATTGATTGCATTACTTTATCTCCTCCTCAGATATTAAAAGCATATACGCATCCTCTAATGATGGCTCTACAGGTATCGCAAATTCTGGAAGATTATGACTTACAATACGATATGAAGTCCCTGTTGTAGTAAGAATACTTGATGTAACTTTAAATTTGCTTGTTTTATTGCTATGTATTTTTCCATTTTTATCTTCATAAACTCCAACATGTCTCTCCGCTTTTTTAATTAACTCTTCAGAACTTCCATCAAATAGCACATTTCCTTTATTTATTACTATCAATCTATTACATACAGACTGAACATCTTCTATAATATGTGTGGACAATATTACAATCTTATCTCTTGAGTTTTTTGAAAATAAATTACGGAAGTTTATTCTCTCCTCAGGGTCTAGTCCGACTGTAGGTTCATCTAGTATTAATAACTCTGGATTTCCCATTATTGCTTGAGCTATTCCAACTCTCTGTTTTTGACCACCTGATAGGGTCTTAATCTTTGAATTTCTCTTTTCTAATAAATTAGTTTGACTAATAACTTCTTCTATTATCTTTTTTGTGTTCTTATTAATACCTTTTAAAACTGACATGTACTCAAGAAATTGATACACTGTCAACTCATCATACAAACCAAATTCTTGTGGTAAATATCCTAATTTACTTTTTAAATCTGTTTCATTCTGTTTAAGGGGTTTACCATTTACTAAAATCTGACCTGAAGTTTGAAGTATTCTTGAAGTCAAAAGTTTCATTAAAGTACTCTTACCTGCTCCATTAGGATATTATAATTTAGTCCGAATAATTAAAACATCTATAACAATTGAAATAAGTGGTATCCAATCAAATGGACACCACTTATTTTATTCATCAATATCATCTTCTTTTAAATTTTTAAAATACTCTTCTAACTTATCTAAGCTTTTACTATCTAAAACTTCATCATCATGCAGGGCTGAAATTAAACTCTTAAATGAATTGTTGTGCATAAAACTAAAGAAACTTTTTGTCTCAACCTTTAAATAATCTGTTTCCTTTATAGCTATAGTATAATATGTACATCTAACTACCTTATCAGTAGTTAAAAATCCTTTGTCTACTAAATTTTTTAGGAATGTTAGTGTTGTACTCTTTTTCCAATCATACTTTAACTTCATAGCTTCTATGACATCCCTTGAGGCTAAGATATCATCCACTCCCCAAATATATTTCATCAGTTTTAGTTCTGCATGTGGTAATTTATTAATCTTCATTAGTTTACACCTCTTACCAATTTATGTATAATTAAATTTTATACCAATAAGAGTGTGTAATCAATTGAATTAGAATATATATTTATTCCAATTTATTCCATATAAAAAATAAGCACTCCTATAAAAAGAGTGCTTTGGTGTATGTTAATGTATATATCTAATACAATTATAACATGTCTTATGTTCTAGTATGATAATTTTTGTTCGTTTTATTGTTACAACTTCTACTATAGTTTTATGTATTTCTTTTTAAATAATAAAAAACTACTTATTTTATTAATAATATAGATAAGTAATATTTATAAAATATTTTTTTATTTTAAATTTATTTTTTATATTGCATGACAACCATAAAATGTTATATATTCTTAACAAGAAGTTAAAAATACATCACATTGCATAGTATGGGAGGAATTATTAATGAAAAATTTTAAAGAACTAAATAAGCTTGGATTTTTAGGTTTCTTAGGTTTTCTAGGGCTAATTGGTATATTATATACTGGTGAAATACATACAATTAGCTTCTGTGCGTTTTTTGTTTTCTTTAGATACTTTAATATAATGCCAGATGAATTATTTAAAGAAAATTTAAGAAAAGCAGCAACACCAGCATTTTTCTTAACACTTACATCATTATCAGCATCTATGGTTATATCTATTATTTCAGATAAAACTTCTAATATAGAAAATGGACTAGGAATTAGCTTTTCTATAGCAATGATTAGTTTTATAGGAATTTTCGCATATCTACAACATAAAGAAGGAAAAGGATTAGAATAATGATAATTCGTTCAAAAACTAAAGAATATAGAGCAAGGTACAATATGAATCAAGAAGAACTTGCATCATTGGTAGGTGTAAGAAGAGAAACTATTGGCAACCTAGAAAACGGAAAATATAATCCTTCATTGAAACTAGCATTTGATATTGCTAATGTATTTAATGTAAGCATAGAAGAAATTTTTGAATATATAAAGGATTAACAATTTAAAGCAAGAGAATTGTAATAATAAAAATATAGTTCTCTTGTTTTTATGTTATAAAAAATGATATTTCTAGTTTTATGTATCATGTTAATATTTGTAATATTTTAGATACTCTTTGTACTTATGTTACTGATATACTTTGATTAAGAAAATTAAATCTATTTTGCTAAATTATGAAGGAGGTATCCTACTATGAATTTTGGGAATATCAATCTTATACTTATTGGAGTGGGAATTATAGTATTAACTACAATAATATCTTTAATTAAACCTAAAACTAGTTTTTGCAGTGAAAAATATTTTAATAAATTAGAATCAATGTATGGAAATATAGATAGGAAAAGAACTGTTAAACTGGAATTGCTTTATCGCTATGTAATAGGCTTTGAATATATAGCTATAAGTTTATTAGATATTACAATAATAGCAATTATATTAATAGTTATTATAACAGCAATCTTATATTATTTAATTAGGAAAAGGTATATTGTTATATAAACTTTAAATTTATTAAAAAAGAAGGTAACAACTAACTCTAGTTGCTACCTTTCAATCTATTTAACTAAGTTTTCTACTTCACTAAATGCTTTCTCATTTCCATTTCCACCAATTTGAGTTATATTTTTAAACTTTTTATTCTTGATTAACTCTTTTTGGCTATTATCTAATCCATTTCCAACTAATACTACTGGAGATTCCGTTTTACCTGCGAGTACTCCTACGGATAAAGCATCTACTAAATCATCTTGTTTATTCATTCCATTCTTAGCTATATATAAGTCATTAAGTGTATCTTTACTATAGAAATGATTTATTACTTTTGAGTTAGTTTCTGTTCTATCAGAACCTGCTATTTTAGTTACAGATGGTAATGTATTACTCACTTCTTTACTATTAAATAAAGATTCTCCACCTATTACATATGATTTTGATACGTTTTTATTAGCTATTAAGTCTTTTATATCTTTCATATCATCATTTTGATTAGTAAGAAGAATTGGCATTTCCTCTTTTGCTGATATAGCTCCCATACTTACTGCATCAGCTAATCCCTTTTCTCCATTTACTACTACTACTTTTGATAGATTAGAATTTTTATCTAATTCTTTTGCAAGTTTTATTGATGTTTCATATCTATCATTTCCAGATATTCTAATTACATTTAATCCCTTTTCCTTTAAATCAGATACTACTTTTTCATCAACAGACTTTAATCCACCTACTATGTACACATTTTTTGCTTCTAACCTATTTATTTCTTTTTCTGTTAATTTATTTAAGTTATTATTTTTAGTAAGTAATATTGGTGCATCTTTAGACTTAGCAAATGGTGTTGCTGATAAGGCATCAGATATACTAGAATCATTTATTAACACTATATTATCAGCTTTATTCCATCCTTTTTGACTTATTTTTACTGATGTTTCATTTCTATCTGAACCAACTATTTTTTTATTTGAGGTTGTTATTTTAGGTTTAGAAGACTCTTCATTTGTGGATGATGAACCTCCTCCACCTCCTGATAATACTGATTTTTTTTGATTTGACCAATCTAACTCTTCTAATTTTGTATTTTTGCTTACATCTAAACTAGCTAACCTATTTTCCCTACAATATAGCATCTCAAGTTCTGTGTTTTTTGTTACATCCAAGCTAGTTAATTCATTTTGTGAACAATTTAAACTCCTCATAAGAACATTATTACTTACATCCAAACTTGTTAATTTATTCTCTGAACAATTTAAACTCCTCATAAGAACATTATTACTTACATCCAAACTTGTTAATTTATTTTCTGAACAAGCTAAATTTCTTATCTTACTACTTTTATTTATATCTAAATTTGTTAATTTATTTTTTTGACAATATAGGTTTAGAAGCTCTATGTTATCAGAAAAATTCAAATTCATTAATTCATTTTGTGAACAATCTAAGTATTTAAGATTGTTATTTTTACTTGTATTTAAACTATCTAATTTATTTTTATAACAAGTTAAATTCTCCAAGTCAATATTTTTACTTATATCCAAATCATTTATCTCATTGCCATAACAATATAATTCTACAAGTTCTATATTATTCTCTGTATTCAAATTTGTTAATTTGTTTACTGCACAATCTAGATATTTTAAATTCTTATTGCTGATTATATCCAAATCCTGTAGATTACTTTCACCACAAGTTAAATCTTCTAAATTAATACAATTTTCGATATTTAGATTACTTAATTGCTCTTGATTACAATATAGCTTTACAAGTTTTTCATGGTTTTTCAAATTTAAACTCTGCAATTTATTATTTTGACAACTTAATTTAATAAGTTCTTTATTATTATCTAAATTTATATTTGTTAATTGATTAAAGGAAAAGTTTAAATCTTGTAATTCTAAATTTGTAGATACATCTAAAGTATTTAAATTATTATACTCACACTTTAAAATTTTTAATTTCTGATTCTTAGATAAATTCAAACTACTTAATTCATTTTCAAAGCATAAAAGAGTTGTCAAATTAGTTGCTTTAGTTATATCTAAGTTTTTCAAATTATTTTTTCTACAGTTCAATTCTTCTAATTTAGAATTTTCTACAACTAAGTTTATTAGATTATTTTCCCCACAATGTACTGTTATCAACTCTTTATTATTACTTAAATCTAGACTTGTTAATTGATTTTCATTACAATATAATTCTTTTAAATTTATGTTGTTACTTAAATCTAGACTTGTTAACTGATTTCCTCTACAACTGAAATTTTCTAGCCCAATAAAATAATTAATTCCAGATAAATTTTCTATTGCTTTACTTCCTAATATTAAATCTTTTGTAGATTCTATAATCGTTTTTTGTGAAGTTCCAATTGGATTCCCATCATCTAAAATGCCTAGTTCATCACAAATTACTTTTCTAAAATTCTCATCTGGAAAAGCTTCTTTCATTGTCATATTTTCTAAGTTATTAATTTTCCTTGCTTCATATCTAACTTCCGTATTCTTCTCAATATCTTGTGCACTTATCTTATGTACTAAAGGTGATACAACTACCAATGAAAGTGATAAAATAACTGCTTTTTTACTTAAAGTTTTCATCCCCACACCTCAATTAAAGTAATATTTATTTAATTGAATTGTAGCACATATTATACAATTTCGAAATAAACTTTGAAATTAATATTCTAATCTTCAAATAATTTTTATTTTTTATAAAAAAATAAGGTAACAACTAATTTTAGCTGCTACCTTCTAATCATCAATGCTTAAATTTTGATACTCTAAAATTTTTAATTTGAGACTTGAATAACTGCTCAATCTCACCGACTATACTCTGTATCTTACTTTCATATCTTGAATCATAATATATATTTATCTCACCTATGCTATTTATGCTTATAGAATAATCTTTTCTTTCTATTATACATATGCTTCCACAATCTGATAAATCATTCTTGTATATTGATTTTAATTGTCTTTTTATCTTAAGAAAGTCTATTGCTGGATAAATATTATTTGGATAAAAACTTTTATCATTTATTAACATCTTATCCACCCCTTATCGTTTTATTTATAAAACTTTATACCTTATTAAAATTATATTAAACATATTTTTCCATATATTCATAATTATTTCATATAAAACATTTACTCTATCTATTAATAAAATCCAATGCTTTATAAAGTGTATCAAATCTATCATTACCTTTTATCATAGTGTATCTCTCTTTAGTTATAGAAACTATTTTATTACATGCTCCTCCACCTACAACATATAAATTCTCCGTTTGACCTGGTACATAATCTTTTATATCACATACTCTACATTCATTTTCTTTATAACTCCAACTGACTATTTGTGCTAATACCTTGTCAACTTCTCCCTCGTAAACCACTGTATGTTTATACATTTGTTTCACCTCAATATTATCTATTTTCTTATTTAATATACCCTCAGCTATTAGCTTTGCAACTGTATTTTTATTTTTAATATAGTAATCTGTATCTGCTTTACTGTCTACAAAACATACTTCGATTAGAATTGCTGGTGCTTTTGTATGACCAAGCCAGTAAAGACCCCTTACATCCGATTTAGCACCTCTATTTTTAAATACCATTGATAGTTTATCATTGACTCTATTTGCATACATTTTGCCATTATTAGTTTTATATATAGTTTCTGTACCCATAGGATTTAGGGTTGTATTATTTGCATTAAAATGAATTTGTACTGCCAAATCTACATCTTGTCTGTTGGCTATTTGACATTGTTCAGATAGATAATTATTCGATTTATCTATCTTGCCAGTATATACAGTTGCTCCACCTTGTTTTAACCATTTAGCAATTAAATCAGTTAGTATTCTGTTTTCTTTTCCTTCATCTATATATCCAACTGCTCCTGTTCCTTTACCTGTTAGCGTATGCCCTGGTATTATTGCTATTTTCATTGTTTATTTTCCTCCTTTAACTGTTTGTAAGTTTGATTTATACCTATTGATATACCCCAACAAATCACTCCTTGTAATACTGAGGTTGGATTTAATCCTAACATCCATACTGAGAAACCTATCCCAAGTGCTAATAACACTACTGGAATATACTTGTTATCTAACTGTTTATACTTCTTACAACCTGCTCCTACAACATAAAGAGCAGCAACTAAAATTAGCAACTGCTCAGGTATGAAACTTATTAAATTATCCATTTATTTTCCTCCTAATTAAAATATTCCTCTCTGAATTGCAAATATAAAGAATCCTATAAGTGTTGTAATCATTGTCCCAATCAACCACTTTAGCATACTAGTAAGTGAGTTCAAGTTCTCACACAATGCTTTTAACTCTGCTTTAGACTCTATATTTGCTACTTTTAACTCATCTATTTCATCATTATGTTTATTTATTGTTACCTCATGTCGTTTCAAATTGTCTTTGAAAAGTTCTTCATTCATGAAAACCTCCTAATTAATTGAAATAAAAAAAGAACCTACTTTGTTGGTTCTGTTCCTTCTACTACCCCACTATGCTCTATAATATAATCTTCTACTGCTTTTCTATACTCTGTATTAGTTACATCATCCAGTTCAAAAACTCGATTTTTCAAGGGGTTCAATCCCTTATTTAAAATCCTCTCTGCTAATATTCTTACTACAACATTATTTATATTCATTATAAAATTCCTCCTACTTTTTCATTTTCTGCAATTAGTAATTGATTTTCTAACTCTTGTATTCTCTTTTCTTCTTCTGTTAACTCTACTTTTATTTCTTCCAAAATTGGTTCTTTTGTTTCTACATTCATACCTATTATCCTATTTCTAGTATAATCTATACTTCCATATGGCAACTCAATAGAATCTATTTTAGGGATATTAATATCTATACTATCACTTACTGTTTTTTCTCCATAAAACATTAATACATCTCCTGTTTTATTATCATAAAAAACTATTCTTCCTATATTTTTCATATCTAGACCTCCTATAAACATTTAATAGCATAATAAAAATAATACTTATCATTAAGTGAATCGTTTGGCATGTCGGAGCAATAAAAACCATTCTCTCTAAATACTGTACCAAAAAATCTAGTAGTATCATTTTTAGAAAAAGAATATTCATCATTAGGGTCACTTTGAATAATAGCCCAACCACGAGAACTATTCCTAAAAGAAAAATATTTGTCTGGTGTAGCAATAGTTAGAAGCTGTGTTGATTTAGTCCAGCAGTGGTAAATAACAAAATCAGGTCTAAAGCCACAATCAACAAACCAATGCAATGTAACATCAGTGCTATAAGCATATTTATATTTAGAATTTAATGCACTTATTTGAGTATTTAACTGAGTTATAGTATTATTAGCTTGTGTTAATTGATTCATCAAATCTTGTAAACTAGCGTCTCCACTATCAAAACCTCCCTTAATTTTCTCTGACAACTCAACGAGTGTATTATTTAAACTTGCTTCTATATTCTTTAATGCTAAAGTATTTATAATGCTTGTTTTTCCATTCTTAAATCCTTCTCCAATTTCTACTAATTTAGAAGATATATCTTGCAGGGTTGCATCTGTTTGTAGTGGCATTATTTCTTTACTTATACTCAAAACCTTCTCAGCAGTTGCATTCTCTGCATCTGTAGCTACTATTTTTAATGTGTGTATTGCATTGTCTGTAAGTTCATAGTTAATTGTTTTTTCTAGATATAAATCTGTTGTTATTGTTTCTTTTAATACATCATCAAGATACCACTCTATTTTACTTAAATTATTATCTGTGTCTATTACTGTAAATTTCGTAGAAGTTGAATTGTAAGAGGATACACTTAACTTTGGTTTAGTATTTCCTTTTATAAATGAAACTACTTTAGTTAAAAATACTCCTCCATCACTAGTGCTAAGTTCTATAGCTATATTGTTTCTAGATTTAAAACTTAATTTTGATAAATGTTCTTCTATTAAATCTATAGTATAGTTTGAATCAGTTGTATTATACTTTTCACCTATAACAGCATCATTTAATTTATAAACTATTTTGAATCTCGTAGTAGGGTCAATATCTATTATTTCATAATTTATACTACAAGCATAACTAATATATCCCAAATCGTCACTTATAGAAATTATAGGGTCTGTTATAAACTCAATAGTTGTATCTTGCCGAATTGTATCATTTATAATAACCTTTTCGTTATTTATTAAATAATATGCTTCAAATGAATTAATAACAACTTTGTTTCTTTCGGGAATATTTATATTTTTAATATCGCTTAAATTATAGCCAGCATAACAATTTCTGTCTTCATAATATAAAGGGGTAATGTGTATATCAGATTCAGAGTAACAGCCCCTTCTTTTTTTAATGGTTCTTTCATTAACATAAAATGCCACTTAATCATCCCCTTTTCTACATTGGTATTAGATTACTATTTACAGTTGATATAATACTAGTTCTATTATTTTTTACTTCTTGCATTACTTCTTTTAATGCTCCCTCTACATTATCGCTTTCAAATAAATTATCTGTATCTTTTATACTTGTTTTTTCTGCTGTTGTTTCTATACTATCTACACTAGTTTTTACCTCATTTATTGCACTGACTATATTTGTTTTATCTGTTGTTTCAAGGAGTGTTGTATCTCCTATTTTATTGTTAGTCTCTGTCTTAGTAGTTTCTATATTGCTTGTTAACTCTGTTTTAGTTGTATCAATTTTAGTGTCTAACGTATTGATATTTGTTAATATTTTTTCTTCATCTTTTTTAGTTAAAAATATTGCAGTTGGGTCAACAATTAAGGTCACTTTCTCTACATTAGATACCTCTATGATAAATTTTAAATACAAATCTTTCATAGCTCCATTACCAACCTTTGGTTTATACGTTTCGGGGCTTTTACAAACTGCAATCATATCTCCTTCATTATCTATGAGAGCCATTTCTCTAACTGTAAATCCACCTATTGAACCAGGTACACATGCTGTTGCAATAATCCAATTAGGATTATTTTCATCCTTGTCAAAAGCATTTATATTACCTTCCCAAACTTTATTTTTTAATGCTGTTTGGTCTTCTGTTGGATTGTAATAGCTTCCTCCTCCATCACCTGCTTGAATCTTCTCTAGTACTACTGATTTACCTAGCATTCCTGCGTTAGCAATCTTAGCCTTACCTATATTTGTAAGTATAGTGTAAAATTGTTCATCAGCCATTTATACCACCTCCTTTTGGATATACTGTTAATATTTCTGAACTCATGTTATGGGCTAATGCAAACTTAGCTTTAACATTAGCTTTTACTTCTTTACTTGAATAAGGATATACTGTTATTTCTTCACTCATAATTGTTGTTTGTGCAAAATAAGTTTTACTTTTTAATAAAGATACTAACTTATAACTTACAGATAAATGAGAAGGTTTTATAACATTTACTCTCTTACATAAATCTTCTAAATCTCTAGGAAAACCTTGAGTACTAGTTAATTCAACACCAAAAGTATATGGAGATATATTTTCATTTATTTTTATATTTGCACCTGTATAAGATTGAAGTATCATAGACATTCTTTTAGGTGTCATAATATATTTGCTTTGGAGCTTAGCAATGACTTTTCTTCTTCTAGTTTCTATAGCTTCATCTAGATTAGTAGCTAAACCTACTCTATTTTCCCAAAAACTTAAACCCCATGTTGCACTTTGAGGAAATAATTGTAATTCTATTTCTTTATTTAATAACTCTAAATTATCAAATTCGCTTCCTATAGCTTCATATAAGCTTTGCATTATGATAGATTGTTCATATATTGGTGACAATGTAAGAAGCATTTCTCTACCTTTTTTAGAAGCTATCATCCAACCACCTCGTTAACTATTTCCCCTACTCCGACAACTTGGTCCTGCAATTTTATATTTTCTTTTACATCATTTATAGTAAGATTAGAAAAGTCCTGTATACCTTCGTCTGTCAACATCATAGAACCTACTATTGCTTGTATCGCATTGTATGAGACTGTTCCACCTAAATCAATCTTATCTAAATATTTGTCTATCTTAGCTTTTAGATTGTTTAATACTGTTTCTCCACTAAAACTGTTACTAAATATAAAACTAGCTTTTACATTAATAAGTAATGTTTCGGGTGTTACAACTGTTACTAAAGCCCCGATAGGAGCTTTCCCATCCCTATTTTCTCCTTCTGATATATTTAATGGATATATATAATCTTGAACTTTATTTATCAACTCTTGTGTTGCTGCTTTTCTATTTTTGTCTAGTATTAATACTTTTACTGTCCCCGCTCCATTCCACTCGGGAACTACATAAGCATATCCAACTCCATCTACTTCTTTAGCCCATCTTATATAATCTGAATTAGCTCCACTAAGTTTGTCTTCTTGTTCTGCTACAAGAACTCTTTCTCTAAAATGTTCTTCATCTTCAATATCTGTTCCGCCTTTGAAATCTTCTTTATTAGTAACTGATTTAACACCACTAATAGAACCTAATAAAACAGATATACTACCTTTAGATACATTTCCTATAGTTCCTGTAATCCTACATTCTGCTTTAATATCTACTATTTCATTTTCTTCTATAATTTTAGTTTCAAGAAGCTCAAACTCTATACTCTGCTTTTCATCAGTTGCAACAGTAGTTACTACAGTCCCTTTTGCAATGATAGTTCCTTGTACGCCTGTAAATGTAACCATGCCAACCGATTTAGTTGGTTGATTTTTAAATACTCCTTTACATTCACCAAGCCACTCTAAATAAGTTCCATAAGATGTCTGAGGAAATGCAATCTTTAAATTATTTTGTAATCCTAATTGTTTTAACTGTGTGATTTCTTCTGCTGTAGGTCTTGTTGCATCATAAATAAAGTCCCCTTCTAGTGTGCTCACATCTTGAAAGTTACTTAACATCCTTTCGTGTATTACTTCTTCATCTTCTGTCAAAAATACTGGTATAGGTAGTTCTCTTTCCATATAATCACCTACCTTTTTATATTGCCATCTATAGTTATATTTTCATCATCTATTGTCAATACATTAAATTCATACTCTACTAACCTGCTATTCTCCAACCAATTAAAACTAAATTCTCCTACTTCTTTTGTGTAAGGATGAACTAAAATAGTTTCTTTTATTAACCTAGATATTTCAAGCTCTTTAGCACTTTGGGATAGATTACTAGCAATTAAGTCTTTTATTTCACTTCCATATACACTAGAATAAGCTGACCGTTTGTATCTAGGTGTTAATATAGCTTTTTGACACCATTGTTTATATGCTTGAACTTTATCACATTTTTTTAATGTTCCATCTGCATTTTTGACAAATTCACCTTTTATAAAGTCAAATAAAAAAGACCCCTTTAGGTCCAGTTCATTTTCATTATTATTTTTTAATTCTACAGTTTCAAAAGTTTCATTCTGCGGAAATAGGTTTGGCATTTACAACCCTCCCAATTACTACAAATTCAGCCCCCATAATAGCTACTAATACATTATCACCTATATCTAGTGGCTTTAATTCTTGTGGAGTTTCTATTTTATGTTTATGTCTATATTCTCCACTTAAAGCCTCATCTGAAAAAGTAAAATAATCTTCTTTTAATGTTAAATTCTCTAATATTAAATAATCTTGTATTTCATCTTTATAGCCACTTACTTTAAGACCATTTATTGTTATTTCTGCAAGTGAACAACCCATTCCAAAGACTCCATCATTAACACTTTTATTCATTTTTTCTTTTAATATTCTAGCAACTCCATTGAATCTAGCATCAGTCATTGTTATAAAATTTCCTCCTTATATAATCTAAAGTTCCTATATTGAGCTTCATTTTTGGTGTAGAGTCTAATGTATGAGTGACATCTATAACATAGTATTCTCTTCCTTTTAGAGATACCTTGTCACCTGCTCTTATTCTATTTATATCTACTACACAATCAACACTTATTGTTTCTTCTCCACTATTAAACATTGCTTCTGCTGCTTTCTTAGCTTCTTTTGCATTAGTTATCTTTTCATCTTGTTTAATCTTTTGTAGTGTTCCATATTTGTCTGAGTCCTTTTTATATGTGCCAATGATAGGTGCTTTTGTATTTTCATCTTTACTCTTACCTAGCACTTTTACACTTGTTACTGCATCATTAAAACTGCTTGTAAAGTTTGCATCTTCTAATATACTATCTAATTTATATACATTTACGTTGGTACCAAGCTTAAATAATTTCAGCTTATTATCCATCCTTACCCTAAATAAATCTCCACCCTTACTAGCTGTTTCTTTTAAATCCTTTTTAATCATATCTAGTATATTAGTCTTATGTATTACTTTAGCAAGTTTCTTCCCTGTATTAGCTAGATTGTAGTAAGGTATATTCCATTGTTTGCAGTAGTATTCAATCCTCTGTGTTGCTATATTTTCTTTAAAACTATATTGTTCTTCTGATTCTTCCATATACACTGTTCTTTCTCTACAAGACAATGTCAGTTTCTTGCTTTTTTCACTTCTTCTAGTTTCCCATATGACTCCATCAAAGATTGTTTCTTCTTTTTTACTCTCATATGCAATATCAATTAGAACTATTTTATCACCTTTTTTAATATTTATATCTTGCAAAGCTTTAGTTTCTATTAAGGATACATCCATTTTATATGCAACTCCATCTATAGCTTCTGAAAGAGTTATTCCTTCATTAAAATTTGCAATGTCATATTTATTATTTAGTATTATTTTCATTTGCTAGGTATCACCAACTTTTGTCCTTTTTTTATTACATTTGGATTTTTACCAATAACTTTTTTATTTTCGGGGATATTATAAATCTCTGGCCATCTTGAACCCTTACCTAAAAGATTTTTAGCTATCTTATATAATGTATCACTTGATTTAACAGTATATATTTTGGTAGTGGTTTTATTGTTAGGTCTATTGTCCTTTAAATCTGTTTTAGTATTACTTTTAGTCTCTTTTTTTAATGTCTCTATCTTCAGTTCTCTGTAAGTTCTAAATGTTATCTCAATGTCTCTATCTTCTTCTCTTCCTGCTGTTTGAGTATTACTAAAACTAGATATTGTAACTAATCCATTGTAACCAAAACCAGTTATAATAAGTCTTAGAGGTTCGGCTTGGTCTACCCATTTTTCAAGCATTGCAACTATTTCAATTGGATTTTTTAACTCGCTATATCTGCAATAAGAAGCATCATATAAGTTAGGTAAGAATGTCTTGAATGATATTTCTCTTATCTTCTCCCCTTCTTTTTTAATGTCAAATTCACCTAAATTCACTATATCTACAGTTTCAAATCTTTTTTCTTTTTTTATAGATAAAGAATCTTGTGGATTAACTGGAAAATGGAAATCTATTTTTTCTTTTTCATTTTTTAGGTATATGTCTATTACCAAGTTATCACTTCCTTTCTAAAATGTTTTTAAATACTACACCGCAGTTTTCTTACCATAAACTCACTTTCTTTGATTTTTTATATAAAAAAACACCTACCTTTTGAGTAAGTGCTTACTATATTCACCTTTTTATAATTAAATTTATTCATCCAGTTAGATTTATCATCATTGTGTATAAAAAATATTATAGGCAATATTTTTGCTAATTTGTGGTATAATAAAAGCAAGAAGAACTACAATCTATTTTGCGGTAGAGTGAAGTTCTATAACTGAAAGTTATTTTTTACGATGATATTTAAAATTTATATCAATCTTTAAGTCACTCTTTGCGGTAGAGTGGCTTTTTACTTTTTTGATTAACTTGCTAATCAAATAAACTATGTAACTAGCTGTTACACTAGCTAACACATTAAATAAAAAATTATCCATGTATATTCACCTCCCTTCTTATCGTTGGGAGGATAATTTTTTAATACATGAACTCCACTCTATAAATTGTAGATTACATCTTCTTGCTACAATTATTATATCATATAATTTTTACATATTTTACCTATATATTACTTTTTACATTATAATTACATCCTTTCAATAAAAAACACCTACCATAAGCAAGTGTTTTTGTATAAATATTCATAGTTTACATCTCATGTTATTTGTTTAACCCATTATCTGCATCTTCTACTATGTTATATTCCTCAAGATTTAAATACATCTCATGTTATTGTTTAGCAACCGAGAAGGAGTTAAGAAAACTTGGTATACTGAATTTAAATACACCTCATGTTATTGTTTAACGCTCCTTTCCTATCTACTAAATAAGCAAGTAATTCTTGTTAAAATTTAAATACATCTCATGTTATTGTTTAACTTCTAGTGCTTTAAGAATTTGAGTATTCTCTTTCAATATTTAAATACATCTCATGTTATTGTTTAACGGATATAATGGACCTTTAGTTTGTCACTTGAATTAATTTAAATACATCTCATGTTATTGTTTAACTCTAAAATATCTTCTTTTTCTCCATACTTTACATCTATTTAAATACATCTCATGTTATTGTTTAACGATATTATAATAGAAGAACTCTCTTTCTTAGGCTAATTTAAATACATCTCATGTTATTGTTTAACCCATTGTTACAAAATAACATACTAAAGCAGATATTAATTTAAATACATCTCATGTTATTGTTTAACCTGGTTACATTTATGGGAAGATGAAGATAGTGAGTTAGATTTAAATACATCTCATGTTATTGTTTAACACATAGGTATAGTACCATAAACCGCACCTGTTTGCTCATTTAAATACATCTCATGTTATTGTTTAACGTCTCTAAATCTAGCAACATACTGCTTTATTGTTGCATTTAAATACATCTCATGTTATTGTTTAACATAATTGAAGAACATTTTAAACATGATGATTTTGAAAATTTAAATACATCTCATGTTATTGTTTAACAGGTTACATATTTACAGAGTGTAAAGCTAGTTTTAAATTTAAATACATCTCATGTTATTGTTTAACAGGGTAAAACTAATTATTGTAAGAAAAAATATTTAGATTTAAATACATCTCATGTTATTGTTTAACATCAGTTTTTTATAGATACAGCAACTTGGGGACTTGAATTTAAATACATCTCATGTTATTGTTTAACCTACAGCAGAGGAAGAAAACGAAATATTTTCATTGAAATTTAAATACATCTCATGTTATTGTTTAACTAAATTATCTCCAACACTTTTCCCTAGTTCATCAGCATTTAAATACATCTCATGTTATTGTTTAACCTAATCAAGATTTAAAATACAATTTAAATGATTTAGAATTTAAATACATCTCATGTTATTGTTTAACTTTAACATTTGAAATCTGTTAGGTTCTTTTTCTAAAATTTAAATACATCTCATGTTATTGTTTAACTAATAAAAGGGTTTTTTATATTATGCTTGTGTTCTATTTAAATACATCTCATGTTATTGTTTAACCACTGTAAAATACACATTCTTATACAGCATAATTTCCTAAAACCATTGCAAATACTAGCACTAATCAAATTTATCCCAAGTGTCTTTAAATTTCGGATGTTTTTACCTAGCGATTCGCTAGGACGGTGATAATTGCTACATTTTACAACTATCTTTGCGAGTGCCTATCCCAATTACTTGGGATAAGCTCACATTTAGGATGCGTAATCACCCTATATTTAACACTACAATTATAGCATATTTTGGAAGATAAAGCACTTTTATGTACTTACTAAGTGCTTTATCCATATTATTTACTTATTTTTCTCTAATTTTTTCTCAGAAAGTTTATATACTATACTTTCTATCTTATTATATATATCTATATCTGTTTCTCTTATTTTCAAAAGTTTAATTCTATATTCTTCTTTTCTCTTTTCAATATACATATTATCAAGTAAATTCTCACACATTGTATTAATCCCCCTCAAAACTAAACTAAAATATATTATTTAATACAATCTTATAAATTTACTCAATCTTGTATACTACATGATAATTCTTCTTCTCACCTTGTATTTTAACAGGCTTGTTGTTTTCTTCTATCCATTTACTAACCTTATCTATTACACTTTCTGAATACTTATTTACAGTACCAGTCCAACTTCCATTAGTCTCCCAAACTCCTTTTGCTTCATTTTCTTCTAATTTTATCTTTTTAATAATTTCACAAACAGCCATTTGAGCTGGTTTATTACTCTTAGAATATATTTTCAGTTTAGATGCAATCTGTTTTGTATCAAAGAAAGACTCATCTTCTTCAATTTCTATAGGTAAATCAATTCCTGCTTTTTTGTACAATGTCTTTGCTGTTAGTAACTTAGATTTATTGTCAAAACCTGCTCCATCTAGTAATTCTTTTAACATAGATGTACTGTTATAAGCTAGTTGTAATTTTTCAATTTCGCTTGCTTTTTCTCTTAGTTTTTCGGGGTTAGCATTGTTAGTTATGTATGCACCATGTTGTCGAATAGCTGGTAAAACTTCTTTTGTAACCCAATTTTTAAAGTTTTTAGCTGTCTCTAATTTGCTCCCAAATATAAGAGAATAAAGTCCACTTTCATTGGTTATTTTCATATTTCTATTTTGGCTGCCGTCGTGAATCACGACCTCAGCTATATCATCATTATCAATGTGAGTTTTTAAAGCTTCTCTTGTATTAGAATATCCCAAAGCTTCTGCTATATCTTTACCAACAAACCAAATTTCATTATCAATATCAACTGTTCTTATCTCTCCAAAATCTTCACTTTTAAATATTTGTAAGTCATTCATCATACATACTCCTCCTAAATTTAATTTGAAAGAAGTCTTTCCATATGATAGAATATTTCATATAGAAGATTACTTCTTTGTTGGAAATAGAGCATTCAATCTTTGGTCGGGGAGAATGCTCTATTTTTGTTATTTCTCTAAAAGTAAATGGATTCCCTGTCTTATAGCCTCTGCTTTTGTAAGGTTATTTTTTTTACAGTATTCATCTAATTTTTCATTAGTTTCATCATCTACTCTAACCTTAATATCATTAGTTTTAGGGCTTCCCACAACAGGTCTTCCTATTTTTTTAGGACTCATGTTATCACCTCACTTTTGAGTTCCATAATTAAATTATATAGTTTTGGAACTCAAAAGTCAATTACTTATCCAATTTTTTCTAATTATTTTACTCAACCGACCAATTTGAGCAAAACAAAAGCACCTACATATTTGTAAGTGCTTTCTTTTTTCTATTTAATTTTGAATCCACATAGTTAATATAAAATCTAATAGGTGAAACATTTAAATATGTTGGTTCTATGGGCTTTACATACCACTTAGTTAATATAAAATGATATAGTCTGAACTATATAGAAATATATAGAAGTAACTTTACATACCACATAGTTAATATAAAATTTACCATTAGTCCCGTTGCCAGAGCTACATCTTTCATCTTTACATACCACTTAGTTAATATAAAGACACGCTACCAAATTATATTTCTTAAGTACTATTATAACATAATTTGACAAAATAGAGACACATGCTATTTAAGCAAATGTCTCTATTTTGTTTCTAATTTTTAAAATCTTTAAAAGAGAAAAACTCCATATTGTCTATGCTATCAATATTATCTTGAACTTTCAAAAAGTCATCTATGTTAATTTGATATGTTGTTTGACCGCTTGAACCCACGAAATAAATTTCTGCTGAATCTATTCTGAATTCTTTTAACTTGTCAATCAAGTCTTTAGTAAATGCCTTACAACTACTTTCGTTGTCAAAACTTGCATTTTGAACTTGTAAACTAAGTACATAGCTACCATCTGCATCCAGTATATCATTTGTATAATAGTTTCCTTTATACTGTGATGAAATTATTGACTCAACTTTTTTCTTTAATTCTTCACTAGTTAATGTTTGCTTTTTCGTTTCTGTTTTCTCTTTATTCTTCTCTTGATATTTTTTATCTACTTTTTCTTTTTTCTCAGTTTTATCTCGCTCTTTTTTTTCAGCTTCTGTACCTTCATTTTTCTGTTTCTCTTGTTCTTTCTTCTTATTTGTTTCTTCTTCTGCTTCTCTTGTTGCTAGATTTTTATCTGGTTCTCCTTTTAGATGTTCTTCTTGTTTTTTATTACTACTATTGCTAGTTGTTATATTATCTTCTAACAAATACCAAATACATACAAATGAAAATGTAATAAAAACTAAAAATACGCCAAAAACAACTTTAAACCTTTCGTTTCTTTTAAAAGATTTAACTACAAATTCTATAGAAAATGCTAATAAAGTTATTGGAAAAATTGCTATAGCACAAACTAAAACTACAACCTTTAAGATTATACTCATATTTTTAAATCTTCCCCACATAATATGCAAATCCCCCTCATGTAATTTATAATTAAATTATAACATCTATAAGGAGGATTTTTTTAACAACAATTCGACATTATCCAATGTCTTGTAATGCTTCTCTTATTTCACTTTCTACTTGAGATAATAGTTCTTGTATCATTTCTTCCTTATTATCAGCATTTTGAATACTTATAGATATACCTCCAACATTAATCGCATTACTTCCATTAGAAACTATGTTTTGTGGCTGAGCTTCTTGATAAATTCTATTTTCTGTATTATTAAATTCTTCTTGTCTAGTAGGAAAATTCCTAATATTATTAATAATATTAGAAGTACTATTTTGAACACTACTTGTAGAATTAAAACTAGTTCCTAATTTCTGAGAAATTGGAATTACATTATTACTTGCTTTAGTTCTAAGCATCTGTCCTGCTTGTTTATACAAACTTAATGCTCTACTTCTCTTACTATTAGAAAGAGGAATAACCATTTCAGGACCTGCTTCTCCGCATATGGATGGTTTACTTGCAACACCACCATCTGCAAAATGGTCTAGTATATTGCTTACTCCACTCTTTACTATACTTACAAAACCGGTTATTTTGGTAGAAAGTTTCTTTTTAAGAGAATCCCACGCTGATTTAATTGAATCCACTTTACTTTTAAATCCATTTTCTACAAGACTTACAAATCCACTTATTTTACCAGATAATTTTACTTTAAGCCCTTGCCACCACATTCCAACTTGTTGAACTTTTTGTTGAAAACCATTACTTATAAAACTAACAAAGCCACTTATTTTTTGGCCTACATTAGTTTTTAAATCAGACCACCATTGTTTTACTTGCCCTACTTTTTCTGAAAATCCATTATCAATAAAATTTACAACTGCTTTAAGTGGTGCTCCTAAAACTCCTTTTATACCTTCCCATAAAGACTTAACCACTTCCCCAATTCCTCCGAGAACATCAGAAAATCCTTGTTTTATTTTTTCGCCATCACCACTAATTATCCCACCTATGATTTCGAATATTCCTTTTACTATATCAATTACACCTTTTATAGCACCTGCCACAGCGTTTATAATGGATGCAATTGCATTAATAACAGAAGTTATAACTAAAACTATAGAGGTCGCTACACCTTTAAGTAACCCTCCCCCTATATCTCCCAGAGTAGATGTTAAAGAATCTTTTATCTGCTTTAAATAGTCTATAAAAGGTTTTGCTGCTTCTTTTAATTGATTGAAAGCATTTCCTAGCTCTTTGAAAGATGTTCCAACACGTTGTGTTGATTGTTTTAACTCATCCATATTGGTTTTAGTTGTCTTAGTTGCTCCATCATCTTTGATTGGCTTAAACAAATTTGAAAAGAAATCTTTTATTGGTTCAAGAGCCTTTGCTATATCTGCAAAGCTAGATTTTAAGTTATCAAAAACTTCTTTTAAACTTTCTTTTGTTTCTAAAACTTTTTGCTTTAGATTTTCAAAAGGTGTTTTAATATTTTCATCAAATACAGTTTTTAAACCTCTGAAAGCTTCTTTTATACTATCTAAGGAACCTCCAAAAACTTCTTTTAAATTACTTAACGATTCTTTAAAGGTGTCTATAGCAGGTTTTATGCCTTCCAAAAGTTTATTTTTTAATTCGGTTGCTTTGCCACTTACAAAAGAAATTATATTATTAAATACTTCTGTCGCAGATATTTTGAGTTCTCCAAATTTCTCTTTAATTTTACCAATACCTTCTCCTATTTTTTGACCTAATGAGCTTATATATGCTTTTGCTCCGTTTGATGAAGCTTGTAACTCGTTTGATGCTTTCTCTCCAGATAAATTGACAGGTTGAACTTTTGGAGCTGCTTTAGTAGGATTTTTTAAGAAATCTTTTAATTCATTCCATTTTTTCTTTATTCCTTCTACTTTTTTTCCGAATTTTTCGTCCAGAATATCTACAACAGCTTGAATAGGAGAAGTTACAATATCTACTAATCCTCTCCAAATAGAAGAAACAATTTTTATACCACCTTTGAATACTGACTTTAAACCATTTATTATTTGTTTCCCATCACCACTTATTATTCCTCCAACAATATCAAAAACTCCTTTTATAACCGATGTTAAACCTTGCAATACGCCTGTTGCTGCAACTACAGCAGATTTAACAGCTTCTACAATAGCTGTAAAAGTTAATATAAAACCAGCTAAAACATTACTTGATAAAAACAAAAATACAGGTCCAATTTTACTCATTAGTGTTGATGCAAAATCCCCAAACACTTTTAATAGTGGAATTATAGCTCTCCCTAATGCTTTTAATTTGTTACCAAGTACACTTATGAAAGGTGAAATCGCTATTACTGCTTCTTGTAAAAAATTTTTAATTGATTTTCCTATATTTTTGACAATTTTTCTAAAAGCATCCGATTTTTGATACGCTAATGTAAATGCTGTTGCTAGTAATGCTACTCCTGCTATAACAGTGCCAATAGGTCCACCTAGTGCAAACAATAAAGCTTCTCCTAGTGTTGCTGCACCACCTGCAAAAGCAGCTATTGCAAATACTATATCACTTAATATAGGAATTAGAAAAGAGATAAACTTTAAAGCCTTAAAGGCCATAAATCCAGCAATAACACCACCAATAATAGAAATTACACTTTGTAAAACAGTTTTTATTTTTTCAAAGTTATTTATAAAATTACTCACAAAGTTTACAATTGAATCACCAACTTTAGGCATATCTTTTGTTAACTGTTCAACAAAACTTCGTGTCATAGGTCCAAGCCTTTGACCTATGCTTATTCTTACATCATCTATAGCACTTTTTAGAATAGTAAATTGACCTGACAACGTATCAAGTTTCATGTCTGCTATCCTTTTAGCTTCTCCTTCACTTTCATTTATAGCTGTTGTTAATTTATTAAAATCTTTTTCACTTGCATTTACTACAGCCGCCCAACCTGCCATTGCAGTACGACCGAATATACTACTTATTGCAGCACTCTTTTGTACTCCTTCAAGTCCTCGTAATTTTTCTCTAAGTCCAACTATAGTGCTAGCTAAATCTAAATTTCCATCCTTTGTTTCCTTTATTTCTATTCCGTATTTATTCATTGCCTTTTTGGCTTCGGCTGGTGGTTTTATTAATCTAACTAAACCACCTCTAAGTGCTGTACCTGCCATACTCAAATCTGTTATCCTAGAAACTTTTTATCCTCTAGTTCTATATGTTTCCATATAGTTCGGCGTACATTTTCACCTTAACTTGAAAGGTGTCGAACACTCTTGGGAAGATTATATTTATTCACTTCCTACGCTCTACGGTTCTAATTAGCCTATTTGTAATCTAATTAGTTACCTCGGTATTAACATATTTTTCAACTTAGCCTTCACCGATTTTGCTCGATAATAATTCTAAACATCACTATTTAGAACGGCAGTCTTATCTACCTTTGACAGATGCACTCGCCATCAACCCAGTCGCAAGTGATAAATCTTTCATAGAAACACCTAATGCTCCTCCAACACTTCCCATATACTTAAAAGTTTCCAATTTGTTATCCTAGAAGCTTTTTATCCTCTAGTTCTTATAGTTTCCTATAAGTTCGGCGTACATTTTCACCCCAAAAGGTGTCGAACACTCTTGGGACTTTTATATTCTATAATAATACAGTTTCAAGTCCTACGCTCTACAGTACTATGAACTTTTTAAATTTATAGTTACCTCGGTATTAGCATATCTTATGACTTAGCCTTCACCGATTTTGCTCGAAGGGGCGAAATCCACCCATTTTTTCTATGTCTGTGTTAGAGTTCGTAACTGTTGCCGCCATGACATCAACAAACATTCCTGTATCTTTTGCAGTTAGCCCTAAAGCAGTTAAACCATCAGTCACAATATCTGCTGTTAGTGCTAAATCTGTCTGACCTGTTGCTGCCAAATTCAAGATACCTGGTAAACCAGCAATCATTTCTTTACTTTTCCATCCAGCCATCCCCATAAAATACATAGCATTCCCTGCATCTTTAGCAGTAAAGCTAGTTGTACGACCCATTTCTCTTGCCATTGCAGTCATTTCTGCCATTTCTTTTGAATTTGCACTTGATACAGCTTGTGCATTTTTCATTGCCTGCTCAAAATCTGCAAATCCTTTTATAGCACTTCCTACTCCAACACCACCAATTAAGGCTGTTGCTGTTACTGCTAATTGTGCAAACTTACTAATAGTACTACTTATAAAAGAACTTATCTTACCATCTAAACCACTCAATGTCGGACTAGCTTCATCTTTTAATTTTACAATTGCTTGATAAGTCTTATTAGAAAACTCTTGTAATTTACTCTTAGTACGAGAAATAGCATTTAATGCTTCTTCCCCTTTTGCTTTAATATTTATTATTGTATTGTTTTTGAGTTCTCCTAATTTACTTCTAGTTTGAGAAATAACTCTTAAAGCTGGGTCAGCTTTCATATTTAAACTAATTATTGTAGCTGCAGTCAAATTTTGTACCTTTGCTTTTACTTTATCTACAATTTGACTAGCTTTGTCTCTAGCCTTTAATAAAACTTCTCTTTGTCTACTTGTAAGTAAACTATTTACTTTATTTTTAACTCTATTTACAACGCTAGATGCTCTATCTTTTGCGTTTATAGTTGTAGATATAGTTCTACCCACTCTTTTTAAGTTGTTACTAATTCTATTTACAACACTAGATGTTTTATCTTGAGCTTGGATAACTGGATTAGCTTTTATCCTATTAAGTGCTTTCATTCTCTTTTCTGTCTGTTTAGTGTATCTTTCCATAGCACTTAATTTATTTTTAGTTTGTTCATCTCCTGTAATATCAATAACAACATCAATGTGATACATCTCTTTTTTAGCTATTTCTCTCACCTCACTTTCGGTTTAAATTTTATTTCTTTTTCATAGCTTTGTTTTCTTGCTCTATTTCATGTTGAGTAAAAACTCTAAGAAGCTGTTGAGGTGTTTTCTCTCTTTTTAGAAAATCTTCAGGAAGAACACTATGTTTAACATATGCGTTATATAAAATAGTAATCTCCCCACCTCTTTTTATTAGTTTTTTATATCATCATCACTTAATTCTTCATAAAATCCAGATAACTCTAGTACTTCATCGCTAATTAATGCGATTTCACCTGCTAAAAACTTTCTTCTTATAAATTCCACTCCACTAGAAACATTCATAGAATTAAGAAGCCTTGCATCACTAAAATTAGGAACTATAGTAGCTTTTTCTATTAGAGCTATATTAAATTCATCTTCCATTAGTTTACTTTCCCTTCTACCCCTTACTTTCGTAACTTTTGTATATTTTTTCTGCAATGCACTTATCTCTTTTTCTGTTAAAGCTCTAAGTGTGAGTGGTATATCTAACCTTTTTACAAAAATAGTTTTTTCAGGTAATATAGCATCCTCTGTCAATTTCATAATTATATTATCTTCTTGTTGCTTTGCTATTTCATCTTTAGTAAGCTCTCTTTCTTCTTCTATTCCTTCATTTAAAAATTCTTTATCTAAGTTTTCCATTTTTAACTTCCTCCAATTTTATAGTTTTATAAAAAGCTACACATAAAATTAATTACATGTAGCTTAAATTTATTTATTATGCTATTTCATCTAACAACTCATATCCTTCAAAAGTTCCATCTATTTGTATTTCTATATTTTCATCAGATTTTATGCTTGCTAGTTGTATTTTATCTACCATACAATTTTTATATCTAATTCTTTCATATCCAACTAGCCCAGGATTTTCTATTTCTGTAATTATTTCAAATTTATTAAATCCTTTTTTAATCCATTTAGACGTAGTTTTAAGTACAGTAAAAGAGAAAGTACCTTTTTGAGTAGACGCTTTATTAAGTTCCCATTTGCAACCAATTACTCTAAAAGTCTTTTTATCATTTTCTACCTCAGCTGTAAATTCTGTTCCATATCCTTCTTCTTCTCCATCGATTATTATTCTAGCATTTGAACCATCAACAACATTTGCAGCATCTATAATATTTTCATCATATTTGCTCATCTTTTACACCTCCCTTATCCTAAATAACCAGTACCATATATTTTTTTCATCACATCAACCTTAATAGCATCCCATTTCCAGTAAAATTCATCTGCTTTGGCGGTTGCTTGAAGTTCTGTATCTATATCAACATTAAATTCTGATATAATACCTTGACTCATTAATTCTTCAAAATATTTCTTTAATGCACATATAACAGTTGTCTGCCCTGTCGAATCGTTGAATATCTTACCTACAAATTCCTTTCGCTTCAATGAAGTATCTTTATTTATAGTGTTAATAAACATAATATTAGAGATATATCCCATAGCTTCATTCTTATCATCTGTATACTTCTTAAATGTGTTTACATCATCAACTATAATCACGTCTCCATCATCAAAATCTAAGACCAGTGTCCCACTTTTCAAACACTCTTTAACTTCTGATTGACTTAGTCTTGGTTCCACTTCTTCAAATATAGTCTTAGCATTACATATACTACCTGTTATGCCTTTGCTTACTGCTAATGCTCCTATATAAACAGCTACTTCACTAGGTGTATATTTTATTCCCTCATAATAGGCTGAGCTTCCAACATTAACTATATTTTCATCATTAAAACCTTTTGATTTATCATTAATCTGTTTTATATTATCCTCTTTTTTCCCACCTAAAAATAATAATATATCTTTTCCTAATTCTTTATTCTTAGCCACCCAAGCCTTTGTAGTTTCCTGCAAAGCTTCGTCAGCCACACCATCAAGTGCAAAAGAATCAAAACTATATCTCTCAAATTCTTCTAATGCTTTTAGATAAGATTCATTAGTGATAGAAGTACAACCATCATTACCACCCTCAAGTGCTACATTTACTAAATTTGCTAATGTTGTATCACTATCAGATACTTTAGTTGCAACTATATATTCATTATCTAAATTTGAGTTTATTTCTAGCACTATTTCATCTATAGTACCTTTGACACTTGAACTAAATAATTGCTTAGTTCCTTCAAAGAAAATAAAATCCTTTTTATCTGAATCCACTAAATTTGATTTTATTGTTACATTAAAGTTTCTAGTTGTTGGATACTTAGTTTCTAGCTTAATTACATCTTTTGCAGTATTTTCTGTAGTATCTTTAAGTATTAATGTACCATTTTTTTGATTTCCATCTACAAGTCTATACAACAATAGTTCCTTTACATTCCCTAGTAAAGCTAGTTTTCCTAACTTGTAAGCTGAATAGTTAATATCATCACCAAGTAAAGTTTTAAGTTGTCTCAAATCATTTTTTATTGTTATTACCTTACCTACATCTCCCCAATTAGCTTTAACTGGCATTGCTAATCTACCCTTTAAACCTGTGTTTGTAGACTTTTCTGCTTGTGTTTTAAAGCGATTATAAAAACCAGGTATTTCTTTTTTTTCTTTTTCATTCCATGTTCCAGTTGCCAATTTACTTCACCTCTCTTTCTAAGAAATCTTTTATTAATTTTTCAAACTCTGCCTTTGTAAGTTCTTCTTTCTTGCAATTAAATAAAGCACCTGCAACTACTTCCTTCTTGTAGCCAAGTGCTTCACTATTTTTTAAGAAATCATTTTTCGAATATTTTTCTTCTTGCTTACTTATATTAGTCTTTTTATTATTTGTTTCAGCCAATTCTCGCACCTCCTATCTTAAGTTTCCGCTATTATAAATCTCATTCATAATAGGTCCTTCTCTTTTTATCTTACCTATCATTTTGAACACAACTGTTAATTGTCCTGTTGTAAACATGTCTGATTCTCTATCTTCAACTACGCTTACAAGAGTTAAATACATGTTTTTATCTTCTCTAAGTCTTACTCTCTTATCTATTATTAACTTAGTCTCTAATTCTTCAAGAAGCTTAACTATTTCATCCTTATTTTTGCTAACAACATGACATTTCATAGTTTTGGTAATCTCAATCAGATGATAGTTAATCCTTTTGTTTTCAACATTTGTAGTTCGCCATAATGCACATGGAGCTATAAAGTTTTTCTTCCAATTATCCTTGTAGCTTTCAATTTCTAATAAATCTCTTGTATGTCTTGATAGAGCTTCAACCCACCTATCACTAGTTATATCCTCTTTATCATCTAAAGCTATTATGCTAAACCTCAGACACCTTATTATGGCTTCCCATTCTTCATCTATGACATCTTGACCAACTGCACCTTCATAAATACATGTAAATACCTCGTTAGTAGTATCATCTGTTATAGTTTTAAAATCTAATATTTCTATAACTTCTTTTGTAAGTTCATCTAATTTATTAAATGTGGTTCTTTTTTCATATATCCAAATATTTATGGTTCTTCTAAAACCTATAACCTCGCCCTCGCTGTCAGAATCTTCGCCTTGAACAATTACAGCATATGGTTTTATAGTCTTTTTATTAGGTACAGTTGGTTCATAACAATCTTTAAGCCTTGGTATATTATCAATTAAGGTTTTTCTTATTCCTGCTCTCATATTATTTACTCCAATGCCCTTCTATTAATTTACCTATCTTAGGCATATTCCTACTGACTGTAGACTCTAAAGAATGTGTACCTTTAGTACCAGGATGTTGTACTTGTTTTACAGGATGTGAAGCTCCATTCCAAAATAAAGCTTTTGCACTTTTTGGTTTTATAATATGAGGTGCTGAACCTTCTTCTAAAACAGTTCCATAGTCAACCCCATGACCTAGACGGACAATGTATTTATTTCCTCCACCTAGACTAGTTCCTGTTATGCCTTGTCTTGCATTTCCTGTCCTATCAGTCCATTTTGCACTATTCTTAGCTTCTCCTTCTAACATAAAAGCTATATTCATACACAAAAGTGGCATTGTAGCCTTTTTCCTATCAATTTCATTTATAGCCTTAGTAAACACACTCATAATAAATCACCTCTAATCTAGCTTTTCAAGACCACATATATAACCACAAACCTGTTCCTCAACTACAATAGGATTTACATAGTTTAATTTCATAGTACCTTCAATACATTTAAAAGTTATCTCATTTTCTGTATTCAATCTTAAATCAGCTTCTTTATCTGCAACCATACCAAAATTTTTATTTTTATAAACTGTACCAATAGTTTCACTATTTATTACTGTATCATTAGTTTTTTCGGGATATATAACTACGGTTAATTCTTTTATCTCATTGGTAATATCAATAGCTCCATCCACTATATTTTTTACTTCTTGCTCTATAGTTATTGTTTGAGGATTTAAAGCTATCCCTCGATTGATAGTCTTTATTATCTTATCAGCTCTTAATTTCCTCATTGCCCATCAACTCTTGTCATAGAAGTTTTATATCCTGTAATAGTGGTTTCATTCTTTGATTTTTCTTCTAAATAGTCAGCTTTATATATACCTGCTAATGACAACCAATATGAACTATTACTACTCTTAGTTTCTATAGGACCTATTTTAATACAATCATCTGTAGCACCTTTTAATAAACAACCTCTCCATGAAGCTTTTAAAACATTATTCTCATTAGATTCTAATAACATCACAAGTTGTTCATCTGTAAAATAAGGATACTCTTCTTCTTGTAGATTGAGTTTTAATTTATCTAAATTGTTAATAGCCATGTCTACTCACCATCTTTGTTGAGAATCTCATTATTACTCTTTTCCTCAGCTTCTCCTATTACTTCTATATAGCCCTTTTCTTCCATGAGTTCTTGGTCAATTTTTCTAATCTCAAACACATCATCTAGTTTATAACAGTCATTATCATATTTTAAGTAAACCAAAGCTTTTACTTGCATTAAATTATCTTTCTTTTTAGCCATAACTATCACCCCTTAATTATGCTACTGTAGCAAAGAAACATTCATCAGCACGTTCAAAGCTTGGCATACCTAATTGTGATACCTTAGTTTGAACTGTTACTGGGTCAATTAATCTCATTGTTGTTATAGCAATACCAGTTCTAACAACAGAACAATCTAATTTAGAACCATATACTTTGTCAGCTTCTTCTGGTGTTGTTCCATAATAAGTTTTTCCTAAATCTCCGTCTGGAATAAAAGTTATTTTGTTGTCATGGAAATAAGATTCCTCACTTTCATCTTCTAATTTATATGTTCCACTTACTATGGCAACAGATAAACCAACTTTATTTTTAAGATAATTTTTAATCATTTCATCAGTTAAGATAACTCTACCATCTTTGTCTATATCCAATTTAATAGCTTTGTTTTTAGCAAAATACCCAAAGGTTTTACTTGTCATTACCATTCGCTTAGGTAACGGCTTCCCTTCATCTCTCATTATTCTCATCCATCTTTGAATATCTCCTATAATATCTGCATCTGGATTATCCCATGTTGCACTTCCAGTTAACACTTCTTTATGATTACTTGGAACTTCAAAGTCAAATACTAAATCTCCATCTTCTGATACTATATTTATTACTCCATCAGCTAGAGCTTGCATTCTCATTCTTTCCATTTGCATATCGCCACCATCTACAAGGGCTAAATAATTATCATATATTTGTGAAATTATCATTAATAATAGTTCTTTGTTTTGAGCTTTAGAAGCTAAAAGTAACTGTTGTCTATCTTCTTCATTTACAAGAACACTCTCTTTAAAAAACGGCATTCTCTTTGATTTAACTTCTATTTGAGCTTTTAATGCTCTTATTTTTACAGCAACATCAAAAGTACTTTGTTTTAACACCACTGGTTTTTTCTTCGCTCCCTTAATATATTTTAGGTCCATACCTATTTGCTTTTTTCTTGGAAACAAAGATTCGCCTATTAACATTTCTAGTGGTAATTTTTTTATATATTTAGCTATCTCCTTAGAGTCTATAAAGTCTTTCCAATCCATTTTAATTCCTCCTAATATTTTATTTTATAAAAACATAATCATTTTCATTGCTTGTTTTGCTTCTTCTGGTATAACTGATGGCAAGGTCTTTTCATCCACAAATCCAAATATTAGTACTGGAATACTTTCATTACCATTTGAATGAGTAAAATCTATATTTCTATATACTAGACCAAAAGCTTTATCATTTGTAACAGTTGTACCATCTACTAATTTTCCATCTTTTGATATTAATGTACCTGCTTTTAAAATTCTTTTTCCATCTACTACAACTACATCAGTTTTTTTCACTTTAATATTTATATTTTGAAATAAATTTCCTGCAAATTTTAATATGGTTTTATTTTCCCCCATGTAAATCTCAGATTTTTCTATACTCATATATTTTCCTCCTATTCTTCTCCAAAGAATTTCTTTTGAGCTTCTATATTTTCACTTTTTACTTTAGAGTCAGCTAGCAACTCACCTATACTACTTATTTCGTTATCATTATCAAGTAATGATGTTGTTCCTCCTTCTAGTCCTCCAGTTCCTACATTTTCATCATCTCCTTTATTTTTTTCATTATTAAATAAATAAGAATCACTTTGTTGATAAGCTTTTATCTGTTCATCTAATCCAATAATTTTGCCATCTACAAAGTTGATATTTTCCTTATTTATTAATGCTGATAAAGCTTTTGCATTTTTAGGATTATAACTTTCAATAGCCCTTTCAAGAGCTGTATTGAATTTTAAAACCTCAATTTCTTTTTCTGCATTTTCTTTAATTTCTTTATTTGCATTTTTAAGACTTTCAATTTCATCAGATAATTCTTTGTTGTCTTTAACTTTGCCTTGCAAGTCATTTAATTGCTTATCTCTATCCCCTATTTGCTTTTTATACTCTTTAATCTCTTTATTAGCATTTTCTAACTCTGCCTTTTCAACATACTTAGAGTTTTTAATATTGTCTAAAAGAAGCTTATTTTCTTTATCTTTAGATAATTTTTCATAAACTTTTTGTCCTTCTTCATCTCCAAGTAACTTTTTAAAATACTCTAACATTCAATTCCCTCCTTTAATGATTTTTGTAAATTTTTTACTACTTCATTTGTTACAAGATTTAAATCAAACATATTAGGTATTGATATTTCATCTGAAACAAGTTTTATTATATTTTCACTTATTATTAATGTATAATGAGAATTATAATTTTCTCTTAAAAAATCTACTACTGGATTACAAAGAGATTTCAATTTATATAACTCTAACTCTTTCCTTAAAACATTTTTTTCTTTCTTTTCATTATTTAATTTTCCTTGTAAACAATTTATTTCTTTAGATTCTCTTACTACTGATTTTATTCTTTCTTCTTCTAAATCCATACTTTATGCCCTCCTTATAATTAAACATAATAAAAGCACTCATTAACATTTAATTAATAAGTGCTTACTTTATTTTTGTATTAATTCTTTTAACTTTTCTTTGTATTCAGCATAACTACTATATTCATCATAGTTAAAGCCAGGTGCATTTTTACCATACTTCTCTTTATATAATCGTCTTAGCTCTAATAATTTTTTATCTTTTCTCATTTCTTCAAGCAATCTAAATCCCTCCTAACAATTCATTAAATATTTTATCCAAATCATTTAAATGTTCTTTAATAAAACTATTTATTTCTTTATTATTTTGATACTTTAGTGTAAATAAATTAGCAAATATTTCTTTCTCTTTATTTCTGTTTTTACTCCAATATTTTTCACTATGAGTTGCTAATAAATCCTCAAACTCATTATTGGATAATGCTCCTAGTATATCACTAATAAATTCATTATTATACAATTCATTAGAATTAATATATATACTTTGCAAGTTCTCAATATTCTTCATAACATATATAGAGCTACTTTCAATAGCTTTTTGAAACTTAATATTATTATAGCTCTTAATTTCTTTTATATCAATTCTATGTGCAAACTCATGAAGCAGGGCAGCTTCTTTATTATAAGACTTAAATTCCTTGATATTTGGATTAATACTAACTAAATCAACCTTAGTATAATAAATAAAAGGTATTTTTTGATTATTATCTATTATTATTTTATTTGATTTTACATACTTATTAATATATTTTTGAACATGCTTAGGTGATTTATTTGACTTATTCTTGATTGAATTAGTAATGTTCTTTTTAATTCTATCATCTTTACTATTTGTAGCTATTTTATTCTTTTTATTTCTTTGTTTCTTAATAAGTGGAACACTATTATTTTGTTGTACTGCTCCATTATACCAACTATCAAGAATATCATTATCTCCACCAGTTGTCCAATCATTCATCATTTTAGAAGCTTCACTAATTGGTACAATCACTTGAACTGGATAACAAAGACAATTTGGATGTGGAATAGGATACTTTTCGGGTAGGAAAACTCCCTCACCTAGACCAAAACGATTTTGTTCTGCATACTCGTCACATTCATCCTCGCCCCTCCATTTCACTTGTCTAATATAATGTTGAGAACTTAGGTTCCATTGTAACCCCACACAGAAAGGATTATTTATCGCATTTTGAACACTTGTTTCTACAAAAGCATGTGTTATAGAGGTTCTAGCAAGTCTTTGAGTTTGGTAAGATATACTTTTATTCATTCCAACTTCTAGCGTTTTAGCTTCTGTTTTTCTAGCTGGATTAACATAATTATCTAAGCTCTTTGATAAAATTTTTGCATTAGCACCTCTTGCAACACTAGCTTTTATTAATCTATCAATATCTTTTCTATTTTTATTACTATAGCCCCAAATTCTACTATCTAATGATCTTTTATCTTTATAAAAATTACCTGTTACCATTTTTTCCACTACACTAGTAGTTGTCTTTATACACATAGCATCACATGCAAGGTTCATAGATGTATTTGGAACTATTGATTGATAGTAATACATTTGTAATTCTTTAGCTATATTAGAAGCTTCTATTATACTTTTTTCTGCAACAGGTACTATTCTTTGATTTAACTCATTGATATACTTCTCGATTGATTTATTTAGTTTTTTTAAGTATTTAGTACTTAGATTTAACTCTTTATTTTTAGCAATATCACTTAAAATAGTTTTACTGGCATCTTTATATACATTTAATATCTCTAATTGTACTTTTTTATCTAATAATAAAAGTTTCTTTCTAGCCTCTAGAACCTTTTTTGTATAAGCATTGTCCTTCATAACAACACCTCATTACTTGCCACTATTATCAGATTCATTGTTTAATTCTTCATCAATATTATCAATTTCTATTTCTGCGTCTTTTCTGAACTGGTCTTGCTCTACTGATTGTATCTTTTCATTATCTTCTAATACTTCATTAAATGCTTCCTCATAATCTTCATCATCACCAAATTCTTTTATATAATTTCTATGACTTCTAACATTATTGTTCACTTCTTCAAGTGCCAATCTCTTTGAATCTTCTTCATCTTCTGGAATAGGATAATTTTTATTTAATACAATAGAAAATATTAAATCATCCCAATCATGATTCCAATCATCATAACAATTAAATTTACTACATGCTTCAACGATTAGTCTTAACATACTTCTTATTGCAGGTTCCCAATCATTCCACTTTTCTGAACACCTTGCAATAAGTTCTGTATATAAATATTTCAAAGCTTTGGCACTAGGTATATTCTGTAATTGCTCTGGTCTAGGGATTGCAAGTTTTTCGTACATACTATCCTCAAGTCTTTTAAAAAAGGAGTCGACTGGGTCTGCATTTGAAAAACTACTCTCAACTCTATATGCTTGTGCTTGTTTTCCTTTTTCTGAACCTTCTTCAAGTGTTTTTAATGCCATTAAAGCATTCGGAGCAATCTTACAAGCATTAACTGTTTCTTCTGTCGCATCTACTACAACAGTTTGCCCAAACATTAGAAATTTTAAAGAGTCATTAAAATCTGATAATCTTTTATTATAAGTATCTTGTAATGGCTTTAAATCCTCAATATCACTAATGCCTGTGATATTTGTAATACTTTGTTCATTAACAATTATCCAACATGGTATTTTAGAAAGCTTGGTATCACTTTCTTTTACTTCAATAGGCTTAGATAAATTATCACCTTTAAATTTTTCTACTCTTAAAAAACAACTTTCTTGGTTATTAACACTACTTTCTTTCATGTAATAAGTATATCTATACCATATTTGGTTCGCTATTACTTCTTTTATGGTTGAAGCATCAAATCTAACAAATATAACAGATTTTAATTTTGTAATGTCATTACTATCAACTTGATATTTAAAATCATCTATAGAATGATAAAATAGCCTTATAGGTTGATTTGGTTCAGCTTCTAATCTTAATAAAACTCTTTTTGTTATAGTTGCTATCTTAAAAGCTTTTAGTGTGTTGCTCCAAAACTTACTGGCATTTAATATTGAATCAATATATTGTCTTAATTCCTCACATGTTTCTTTATGTTCTTTCTCATATGCTTTAAGTATTATAGTTGGTTCTTTTCCAAACATAAAACGAGCTTGTTTATTTATAAGTGGTTTTACCTTATTATCTATAATCTGAGAAGGTGTATAGTCTAAATTATCAAAAGTAATCCAACTTTGACCTAGAAAATCATCATCTAATAATCCCATTGTTTTATTTCTACATTCACCTAAATAAAACAAGAAATCTCTTTCTGCATATTTTCTATCTTTTAATTCTTTTTCATCCAAATTAAGCAAGATATTTTTTATACTCACTAAAATACAGCCCCTCCCTTCTTGTTATACTGATTTGGTATATTATTTTTCTTCAATCCTAAACCTTTATTGTAAATATCATTATTATATTTTAACTCCTTAATATCTGACACTTCATAACCATCAAGTGCATACCATATAGCACTAAATGTATGAGGGTCTATATTAAATTCATCATATATTAAGTTTCCATTTTTATTTGTAGCGTATGTTAGGTTCTTTAACTCTTTTATTGTATGTTTACACTCACTTGAACAATAAATCTTTTTAAGTCTCTTAACCTTCTTAGTATTTTGTAGTCTACTTCCAGCATATTTCTTAGCACCAAATATATTAAAACCTTGTTGTCTAAAATATTTTATAGTTTTAGGTTCAGCAGCATCAGCTTTTATTAGTTCTTGAGTATCTTTAAACTCTTTAATATCTTTAACAGTCACATCATCTGTAGTTTGATTCTTATAGTACTCCCAATAGATATACAAATATTTGTTTTCATGGTCTATAGCTAATCTTAAAAGTGCATTGTATGATTTTTCAAATCCAAAATCGAATCCAACTTTATAATACCTTTGTGGTATATTAGATATTTTATTTATAACTTCTTGATGTTCCATAACTTCAAATTGTGGTAATACTTTAGTTCCATTTATACCAAATCTTCCTTTTCTTGCTATTCTGTATAAGTCATAGTCATATTCTTTCATTTCATCAAGCTGTTCAATATAGCTTTTTGGCAGAAAAAAATTATCATCTGCAACTGAATGATGATAATATGTATTATTTTTTATTACTATTCTATTTTTATATAACACAGTATCATCTAATACAAACCTGTCTTTTTCTTCATCTCTAAAGAAATGTTTATAGGTCCAGTTATCTTCGCCAATTGGATTAGTTGAACAAATTATATGATTAGATAGACTAGGATGTCTCAAACGTCCTAAGAGTTCTTTAAAGCCAGTGTATTTGACTTCTGAACATTCTTCCAACCATATTATAGATACACCATTTATTGATTTTAATTTAGCTGGATTATCCATTCCTTTAAAAATTATCTTACTTCCATTTGGAAATATAACTCTCATAGGACTCGTTTTAAATGATAATATATCTCCTAAACCCATACTTTCTGCAACTTCTTCTAATAGAGAAAAACAACTATCTCTCATTGTGTCATATACTTCTCTTACCACTAAAGCTTTTCTTTTTTCTTCAAGAAGCTTAATGATTAATTTAGTTGCTACATGATAACTCTTTGAACTTCCATATCCTCCAACAAGAAAATAAAATTTGTAATCCCAATTGAATATAAAATCATAAAAGTGGTCATTTGATATAAATTTACTTTCCATTTTCTCCACTCGCTTTCATAACTCTTACAGTTATCTCTTTATCTGTATCATCTTTATTCAGGTTATCAACCTCACATTTTAACTTTTCAACTCTATTTTTCTGCTCCTCTGTAGCCAAATTCCAATCCTTATGAATCATTTCATCATATTGCTTTATAAGACTCCTTAACTCACTCATAGCTCTACTCTGTGCATTAAGAAAAGATGCTTGCCTATCCCATGCAAATTGAAATTCATACTCTATCTTCTCGCCATTTTCTGTGCTTTCATGTTTCTTTAACTCTTTAATCATTTCTTCTTTATCTTTTACATACATTATCTTTTGTGCTCTTATTATTGCTGCGTATTGAATGGTTATCTGTTCCCAAAGAATATCGAATTTATCTTTTATGGATATTTCTTGTATCAATTCCCTAGTTTCTTCGGGTAAATATTTTGAGAAGAAACCAAATTTTTCAGCGTTCTTATTTCCGGGAGGTCCGGTGGCATTTTTATTACCTATGGGTGCACCCCTTTTATTTTTAGATGCACTCTTCTTTTTCTCAATAGCCCAATTGCATCTCTTAATCCATGATTTTAAAGTATTTAAACTAATGCCATATTTTGCTGAGATTTCCTTTTGTTTCATACCTTTTAGGTAATCTTGTTTTACTTTTTCTTTCACATCTTGCACCTCACCACCTCGTTTGTTTGTCGTTTTGGGAATAAAAAAAGAACCCTGGTTAGAGTTCTTTTTTTATCATTAGTCTATAACTTATTTAATATTCTGTTAATAGTATTAATTGCTAATTTTAGATTTTCTTCACTAGACTGTATTAAAATATTGAATTTATTATATATATCTGGTCTATCCTTTGTTCCAATATTATTTCTAATTTGTACTCCACTTATTATCATAAATGGGGGTCTGTCAAGATATTCATTCATTAATTCTAGTTTTAATACTTCTAGCTGCCCTTCATTAACTTTAATTCCTACATATTTTTTACCACAAACATCAATAATATCTGTTTCTTTAATTTTTTTAGTGTACATATTAATCCCCTCCAAAGTATAAAATTCAACTTCAAAGGTCAATATCCTTCAACAATCGTTTGGCAACTACAAAATAATTCTATTATTCTCCTTTTATCTTATTACTTCCCAATCCTCTGCAAATATATCACTTACACTTGGAACCCATGTATTAAAAGAATTTAATGTGTTTTTTATTACAAAGAATGGATAAATTTCTGAAAACTCATAATTTCCGCCTTTATCCATTTGCACATACATTCCTTTTCCATTCCAACATAATCTAAATGCTTTTTCTCCATTTTTTAATAATGGTAATACTTCTTCAAATTTCATAATTTTTCTCTCCTCCTTAATTTATTGTATAAAAATAGACCATCCATCAAGATAGTCACTTTAAATCATTTCTATTAATTCCTTAATCTTTTTATATACTTCTTTATAATTCATATCTTTATCTATTAACTTAGGCAATTTCATAGAGATAATTCTTTCAAGTGCTTGTATATCAAACAGTTCACTTTGATTTAACTCATCTCTTTTTACACCCTTTGGTATACCTAATTTTTTTCTTACAAGTTCAGTAAAATGTTTATAATACATCTGAGGTTTATTACTTCCTTGACTAGTAGCATGATAAACAAACTCTTGTATTTCATCTGTAAAATCTTTTCTTACCTTTTTACCTTCTGTTCTTATCTCCAGCCATTCTTGGTCTTTTTCTGTAGCAATATAATAACCATGTATTCTAATTTGTTTAAGCGTTTTTGTAACCCATTTTGTAAATAACTTTGCTTCTGCTTTATTACTTCTAAATGACATATTGTACACAGCTTCTTCTGTGACAAAGACTTCTCCACGATTATTCAACTTAGCTTTAAAATTTCGGTTATCGGAAACTCCGACATCTGAATCCTTAAATTTCTTTTTATATTCCCTATCTATATTTCTTAATGTGTCATGAATATTTACTATGCCTAATTCCTCTCCTACATCTCCAGCATGAAACCAAACGTCTTCTCCATCTTTTGACCATATCATCCTTACATTTTTCTCTTGTAAAATTTTCAACATACTACTACCTCCTAAATTATTTATTAATAAAGGATATTCAGTTTGAGCACCCTTATTTTCGACCCCTCAATATAAGGGATTAAAAATTGCATTAAAAAAGACCTAGAAATTAATCTAAGTCTTATTCGCTCTATCTTTTGCTTTCATATTTACTATATAATTTGCTGTAAGCACTACTCCTCTTATCAATAAATCTTCACTAATAGCACTTTTTCCTATAAAACTCTCAACATATTCAACTCCATAATCTAAGAATTCATCATCAGCATCTATATTAAATTCATCTAATTCTTTTATTATCTTTTCTCTTAAATCATTCATGTTTTTATTCTCCTTATTTACAAATTAAAAAAGACTAAGTCGGGGTAACTTAGTCTTTTTCAAGGGGATATATTATACACTTGTTTCATACTACCATTATAACAGGGGTTAAATATCATTAAAATATCATCTTTTTATCATGTATTTATCAAACAGTTAATTTCAAGCCATCTACACCAAATAAATATATACCAAGTTCTATTATCATCTCATTAACCCAACGTCTTGATGTAACTACTCCACAGTTTAATATTTCTGATATTTCTTCATAAGTTTTTTCATCAAAATAGTAAAGCTCCAATGCTCTATATTTTTCATATGATTGTAATCTCTCTTGTCTTAACTTTAAAGTTTTTAATGCTGAATCTATATGAGCTATCATAATAATAGTTCTTGTTTTACTTTTTTTAATGCTTAAAATATATAACTCTTCATCTTCAAAATCAGATAAATTTTCTTCTAAATAATCTCACAAACTACAAAGCCATCTATTTTTGGCATCAGTATGTCTAATAAAATCAAATTGTTGCTTTTTAAACTTTTCAATTCCATCAAGACCATTATTTGCTGTTATGATAGTATAATCTGCATTTTCTAAAAATGTTTTTATTATATTTTGGATATCTATATCGTCTTCTATGACCAATATTCTCTTTGACAAGCTTATCCCCTCTTTCTATAATTATAAACTTTAGATTGTATAACATATTTAGATTATACACTATCTTTATGTTTTTGATGTGTAGCATATGGTACTTCTCCTAAGTACTTTTCATATTATATTTATAAAATTGCGAAGTCAATATAATAAAAATATGAATTTTTTCTTATTTTATCTTTATTAATTTTTTTTATAAATACTAAATTTTATTTGTAAATATATAGCAATTTTTATATTATTTCTATATAATATATATGAGTAAATAATTTTGGAGGATTTGTCTAATGAGTGAATTTAAAGATGTTACTGCAGTAAAAAAAGCAAACGTTTATTTTGATGGTAAAGTAAGTAGTAGAGTAATAATATTTCCTAATGGAGAAAGAAAAACTTTAGGATTGATGTTACCTGGAGAGTATACTTTTTCTACTAGAGAAGAAGAAATAATGGAAATGCTTGCTGGAAGCATGGATGTAAAACTACCTGGAAGCAATGAATTTGTGACATATAAAGAAGGTCAAAAATTTAATGTTCCTTCTGATTCAAGTTTTGATTTAAAAGTTAATGAAGTTGTTGATTATTGCTGTTCATACATAGCTGATTAATAAATATATATGATATTCTTATATAAAATTTAATGTAAATAAAAAAAGAACAACTATATTTAATATTAAGTTGCTCTTTTTTTTATATTGCTCAAATTAGTTTAAATCTGGAACTATTGTGTCTAGTATCTCATCTAATACAAATAACATAACTTTTATCATAATCGGCATTAACACTGCTAATACCATAGTTATAAGGATTAGCTCTTTACTTAGAGCTACAAATGAGAATAATCCACCTAAAAATAGAATCCCAATAACAAATGCTATGGTCATGCTTACAATTAAAAATAATCTTTCTTTATTAAATGGCAAGCATTGCTGTCTTAGTATTAAAAGACCACATATACCAGTTAATATAGCACACATTGTGGAAAATACACTTGAACTATAACCTAAATATTCGACTATATTGTAAACAATAATTACATTTAATGTTACACATAATGCTCCTGGTAAAGCATTTTTTAATATATTAAGTAAAAAATTTCCTGAAATTCTACTTCTATTTGCCTCAAGAGCTAAAAAGAATGATGGTATACCTACTGTTACAGCTCCAATCAATGATAATTGAATTGGCACAAATGGATACTGTCTACTAAAGAAAAATAATGTTAATAGTGATAAGAAGAATGAAAAGATTGTTTTTACTAAAAACAAAGAAGATGCTCTTTGAATATTATTGATTACCTTTCTCCCCTCCATAACAACCTTTGGCATGGATGCAAAATTTGAATCTAATAAAACTAAATTAGAAACATTTTTGGTAGCATCACTTCCAGATGCCATTGCAATACTACAGTCAGCTTCTTTAAGTGCTAACACATCATTTACACCATCTCCTGTCATTGCTACTGTACGATTTTGTTGTTTTAATGCTACAATCATTTGTTTCTTTTGTTGTGGGCTTACTCTTCCAAAAACACTATATTTATCAACAGCATCGTATATGTCTTTATCATTTTTAAGTGTTGTTGCATCAATAAATCTATTAGCTGTTTTAAGACCTGCTTTTCTTGCTACTTCACTTACTGTTATTGGATTATCTCCAGATATAATTTTTATATCTACACCTTCATTATAAAAAAATTCTAAAGTTTCCTTAGCCTCATTCCTAATTTTATCTAATATCAATATAAAAGCAAGCGGTTTTATATCTTCAGGTATCTTATTATCTTCCATGTAAGAGTTACTATGAGCTAAAGCTATTACTCTATTTCCTGCTTTAGAATATTTTTCAATTTCTATTTTTAAGTCTTTATATCTATCTTTAAAAATAAACTCAAAGGCTCCTATTAAGTATGTACCTTCATTTTCAAAAACAACACCACTGTATTTTCTTGCTGATGAGAATGGAATCAAATTTTTAACTTTATACGTATCTGAAATATCATATTTATCTTTTATAGCATTTAATGTCGCATTATCATCTTTAAGAGAATTACACAAATTTCCCATAATCTCATTTACATCAACTTTTTCAAGCATTACTACGTCATCAACTTGCATTTTACCTTCTGTAATTGTACCTGTTTTATCAAGACATAATGTGTCAACTCTAGCAAGAGTCTCTACACAATATAATTCTTGAACTAAAGTCTTGTGGCTTGCAAGTTTTATTGTCCCAACAGCTAAGGCAATACTTGTAAGCAGAGTTAATCCTTCTGGTATCATTCCATTTACAGCTGCCACAGTACCTACTACAGATGTTACTATAGAATCTCCATTTCCAAAATGTTGTTTTACAAACAATATAATTCCTAAAGGAATAATTATTACACCAACAACTTTTAATATTGCATTTAATGAATTTCTGAGTTGAGAATTGTGTTTCTTGGAAATTTTAGCGTCACTAGCTATCTTATTTGCATAGTTATCTTTTCCTATATTTTCAACTTTTACAAATGCATCTCCAGAAACTACAAAACTACCAGAATATAAAAAATCACCTTTGCTTTTTACAATAATATCAGATTCTCCTGTGATTAGAGATTCATTTACCTCTAAATTTCCTTCTAAAACTTTTGAATCAGCACAAATTTGATTTCCTGTTTTTAAAATCATAATATCGTCTAGCACTAATTCTTGAACATCAATCTTTATTTTCTCTTTTTCTCTTATAACAGATACTTTGCTTGATACTATAACAGATAGATTGTCCAACAATCTTTTTGCTCTTATTTCTTGAATCACACCAATAATAGTATTAATTACAGCAATAAATATAAATAAGGTATTTTTAAAAGAGCCAACTGAAACTAGCAAACAAACTAAAACAATATTTATAAGATTAAAAAGTGTAAATATATTATCTTTAAAAATTTGCTTGTATGTTTTAGTTTTTCCATTGTCAAATACATTAATTAAATTGTCTTCTATTCTACTTTTAAGTTGTTCACTGTTTAATCCAACATTTATATCACAATTATATCTTTTTAAGTTAACTTTATCCATATTATACTCCTTTCAACTTAACTTTTTCTTTAATAGTAATATCTATAAATATATTGTAAAATTCTAATTTAGTTTAATATATCTTATTGTAGTTTATATAATAAAACATAAATCTAAAGATTTAAATATCATAATTCTTAAGATTTCCTAAATTTTTTATGAATTTCGATATATTCTTATTAAGTTTAAATTAAGTTAAAAGAATAAATAGGTTTATTCCCTATAAAATAAAACTAGTTTGTATATTCAATTTCCAAATCTTCATGTTTTCCTTTACCATATATAATCATTCCTATAACTGAAATTATTATAAGCATACTTCCTACAATACTATAAAAATTGAACTTTTCATTCAGTAAAAATACTCCTGCAAATATAGATACTACCGTAGCGATATTTGATAATATTGATGTAAATGATATTGTTCCAATTAGTTGCATTGCTGCTGTTATTTCAATTGGTGTAAATTCACTTTTAGATAATTTTCTTACATATACACCATATGCACCTGCACAAATTACTGCCGCAAGTATCATTATTCTTCCAAGCATACTACTTGTTTGATTACCTGTATTTTGTAAATTTACTATTATAACTCCAAAAACTGCAATTACGATACACACTACTTGTTTTAAGTTCATTTTTTCATTTAAAAATATAATTCCCATAATCCCTGTAACTACTGGTATCATAGATATCATAACTCCAACTTCTGATGTAGATGTATACTTAACTCCAAATGTCTCAAGCATAAAATATAGAAATGGTTGAAACATACATAAAATCAAGAGGGATTTAAATCCTTACATTTTCTAGTAATATATAAAAAACTTTAACAGTACATACCATGTATGTCAACATATATACAAAAAAGCTATCTAATTTAAAATAGTTTAGATAGCTTTTTAATACAAATACAAAGTTTTTGTATATTTAAATTATTTATTATTTTAATTACTTATCTTTGTGACCATGTTAATATAGGCTTTTTCACTGCTCTTGCATCATCAACTCTTTTAACTAAAGTATTATGTGGAGCAGTTTTTAGTAATTCTGGCTCTTCCTTAGCTTCTTTGGCGACATTCTTCATAGCTTCAATAAAACTATCTAATGTTTCTATACTCTCACTTTCTGTAGGCTCTATCATAAGTGCTTCATTTATAATAAGAGGGAAATACATTGTTGGAGGATGATATCCATAATCCAACAATCTCTTTGCTATATCAATAGTTTTTATATTTGCTTCTCCTCTTGGTAATCCACCTAATACAAACTCATGTTTACATAAAGTGTCTATTGGTAAAATATAATCATCTTTTATACTTTCTTTTATATAATTAGCATTTAGAACTGCCATTTCACTAGCTTCTTTAAGTCCATCTCTTCCCATTGTCAATATATATGTGTAAGCTCTTACAAGGACTCCAAAATTTCCATAGAAATTTTTAATTTTTCCAATAGACTTTGGTCTATCATAGTTTAATACATATTTATCTTCTTGTTTTTCGATTATTGGAATTGGTAAAAAAGACACTAACTCTTTTTTTGCTCCAACAGGTCCAGCCCCTGGACCACCGCCACCATGAGGAGTTGAAAATGTCTTATGAAGATTAAGATGGACTACATCAAATCCCATATCTCCTGGTCTTGTTATTCCCATAATAGCATTCATGTTTGCACCATCATAATACAAAAGACCACCTGCTTCATGTACAAGGTCAGCTATTTCTTTTATATTTTTTTCAAATAGCCCAAGAGTACTCGGATTAGTAAGCATAAGGGCTGCTACTTCACCATTTAAAACTTCTTTTAATGCATCTATATCTACAGCACCATTTTTATCAGACGTTATTTGAATTACATCAAAATTCGCCATAGCTGCACTTGCTGGATTTGTTCCATGTGCAGAATCTGGAATTATTACTTTAGTTCTTTTATAGTCTCCTCTATTTTCATGATACGCTTTTATAAGCATAAGACCTGTAAATTCACCATGTGAACCTGCTGAAGGTTGAAGTGTCACTTCATCCATACCTGTAATTTCTGCAAGTTTATTTGATAAATCATACATAAGAGCAAGAGACCCTTGTGCTGTATCTGAAGATTGATATGGATGCATTCCAGTAAAGTTTGGAAGTGCTGCCATATCTTCATTAATTTTAGGGTTATATTTCATTGTACAAGAACCTAAAGGATAAAACCCAGTATCAACACCAAAATTCTTATTTGACAATAAAGTATAATGTCTAACTAATTCTAATTCACCAACTTCTGGTAAGTTTAATTCATTTTGTCTAGCCATAGTTGGGTCAATCATATCTTCTATTTTTATATCATCTATATCTAATTCTGGAAGTGAGTATGCTTTTCTACCTTTTTTAGATATATCTATCAACAAACTATTATATTCTTTCATTATAACCCCTCCATTATTCCAACTAACTTATCTATTTCATTTTTACTTCTTTTTTCAGTTACACAAAGTAAAGTTGAATTTTTTAATTCTGGATAATTGTGTTCTAAATTATAACCACCTAATATATTTTCTTCTAAAAGTTTATCGTTTATAGTGTCTATATTATAATTTCCTTGTACTGCAAATTCTTTAAAAAATCTGCCTTTAAATATAGGTCTGTATTTTCCTGTTTGCACAAGTTTATTATAAGCATAGTGTGCTTTTTTCATTGATTGCATACCAACTTCTTTAAATCCTTCTTTACCCATAGTAGCCATGTATATTGATGCTACAAGAGCATTTAGAGCTTGATTTGAACATATATTAGAAGTTGCTTTTTCTCTTCTTACATGTTGCTCTCTAGTTTGTAAAGTTAATACATATGCAATTTTCCCTTCTGTATCTAAACTTTGCCCAACTATTCTTCCAGGCATTTTTCTTGTATATTTAGATTTACTAGCCAAAAATCCTACATAAGGACCTCCAAAATTAAGAGGATTTCCTAGTGATTGAGCTTCTCCAACAACAATATCTGCTCCTATTTCACCTGGTGTTTTTAAAACACCTAATGATATTGGGTCAACACTCATAATTAACATGGCTTTATTTTCATGAGTTATTTTTTCTATTTCTTCCATCTCTTCAATAATCCCAAAGAAGTTAGGAGTTTGTATAAGGACACATGCTGTATCTTTATCTACAGAAGTTCTTAATTTTTCTATATCTGTAGTTCCATATTCATTACAAAAATCAATTTCTACTATTTCACAATCTTTATATTGTAAATAAGTTTTTAGTACTGATAAAGTTTCTGGATGTGTAGTTTTTGATACTACTATTTTACTTTTTCTAGTTTGATTCATTGCCATTATACATGCTTCTATTGCAGCAGTCGCTCCATCATACATTGATGCATTTGCAATTTCCATACCAGTAATTTCTGCAATCATAGATTGGAACTCAAACACTACTTGCAAAGTTCCTTGACTTATTTCTGCTTGATATGGAGTATATGCTGTATAAAATTCGGACCTTGAAGTTATATGCTTTATAATTGATGGTATATAATGGTCGTATGCACCAGCTCCAAGAAAACAAGTTAAATCTTCTAGACTTAAATTTTCCTCTGACAATCTTTTTACTATTTTACTAACTTCCAATTCAGATTTTCCACTATCTAGATTTAAATCTCTTTTTAATTTTAGTTCATCTGGTATATCTGAAAATAATTCATCAACTGAGTTTAATCCAACTACTTTTAACATTTTTTCCTTATCTTCATTTGTGGCAGGTATATATGAAAATTTATTTTCTTTATTTACTACAACATTATCTTTTTTATATTGTTTTTTATAAAAAGGCTTCTTAACTGTTATAGCAGGAACAACTTTTTTTCTAATTGCTATACCTATTTCATTTCCTGCTTTTGCATATTCAGCATCTATAATTCCCATTCCTAAGATTTTTCCTGTTGTTGGAGATGCACACCCAGTAGTTACAAAACCAACTGTTTTATTTCCAACTTTTATATCATATCCATTTCTAGGCATCCCTTTACCTTGCATTTCAAATCCTACTAATTTTCTTTTAATCCCATTTTCTTTTTCTTCTGCTAAGATTGATTTGCCAATAAATGATTCCTTATTTACTTTTACAAAAACAGATAATCCTCCTTCAAGTGGAGATATGTGTTCATTTATCTCATGTCCATATAGAGGTAGAGCTGCTTCAAATCTTAAAGTATCTCTACAACCTAGACCAGCTGGACATATATCTTCTCCTCCAACTTTCAGGACTTCATCCCAAATTGCTTTTATATGTTCATTTTTGCAATATATTTCAAAACCATCTTCTCCAGTATATCCTGTTCTTGAAACTAAACAAGAGTATCCAGATACTTTTATTTTTGGCATTGACTTATAAAATTTTATTGATTCTAAATTTATGTCCGTGATTTTTTGAAGAATTTTTTCTGCTTTAGGTCCTTGAACTGCTAATTGACAAACTTCATTAGATATATTTTTTATATTTACTTTATACCCTTCACTTTGCTTCATTATCCATGCAACATCTTTGTCTATATTTCCTGCATTTATTACTAACAAATAATCTTCTTCCCCAAACTTATATATTAATAAATCATCAACTACTCCACCATTTTCATAGCACATAGGTGTATATATGATGTCATTGACTTTTAATACACTTATATCATTCGTAACTAGATTTTGTATAAATTTTTCTGATTCTACTCCTTTTACTTCTATCTCTCCCATGTGAGATACATCAAATATACCTGCACTTTTTCTAACCATTTCATGCTCTTTGTTTATTCCTTCATATTCTAAAGGCATTTCCCAACCAGCAAATTCAACAAGCTTTGCACCAAGCTCTTTGTGTGTATTATACAAAGGTACTCTTTTTAATTCATTCATATATAACCCTCCCTATAAAACTAAACTTATTCTATTTAAGCAACTTCGCCATTATGTCCTGTATTTTCCCATAAAAAAAAATATATAAGCATAGGAAATAATCCTAGCCTATATATCCCTGTTTGTATACCTGAAAGATTTAATAATTTAATATTATTCTGCTTCTTCGGTGACTTATAGTATTTAACTTAAGTCTCTCCAGAGTCCCATCAATTAGCGATATCTTTGCCTGAAAGCTTCTCTAAGAATTGGCATTTCTTAAATTTCTTCTTCGGCGCCTTTTTGTATAAAGGTCTCTCTCGCTAATCTCACTTGGAAATATTTATTTTCAATTTTATTTTATGAATATTTAAATCAAATGTCAACACATTATATTTATTTTTTTTTATGTATTAATTTTTTTGTTAAGTTTTTATTATCAATTATTTCTCTTTTATATTATTCACTCTTCTGCAAACATATTATATATTAATGCAAAATAACATTTTCACTTAATTTATTATTAAAATAACACACAAAGAACCAAATGTAAATTTGTATCGAGATTTACTATAACATGTTAAAAGTATATTCATACACTTGATGAAATCGTTTACAATTTTAAACTTGTGAAAAATAAGATTTTTAAAATAGAATATTTTTAATAGAATTACAACTATTGAATGGTTATGTGATTTGAATATTTCTTAAAATTTTAATCATTTTATACTTTTAAAATACATTGCTATAAAATTTTATACCTTTATTTACATACATTTTAAATGTTGTATATGTAATTTTATTTTTGTATAACAAAAAGAACTTATTGAGCTTTTTTACAAGTTTTCTAAAAATAACAATATAGCAAATTCCTATCATTAGGTATCCCTATTAATTTAATATAGTTATTTATCAAAAAATAAAAACGGGATAGCCCACTCCGAAAGCCAGCAACCCCAGTTTTTTTTCAGCACAACTAAGTACTGTAAAGTGCGGATGAAGGGAGTCGAACCCCCACGCCAATGGCGCTAGATCCTAAGTCTAGTGCGTCTGCCAATTCCGCCACATCCGCTTATATTACTCTTTTATTTTACTATATTTCGCTATTATTTTCAATAACTTTTTTAAATTATCTAAAAATAAACAAAATAATGATAATAAAAGGTAAAATTCATTTACAGCCTTATTCTGCAAGTTCTATTTCTGCTTCATCTACTCTCTTACCTATAATTTGAAGACCTACAAATACAGCTGCTATAGCAACTGGCAATACTATATATATTGGCAATCCAAATCCAGCTGGTATATATCCAAATACAATAGTAATTACTGCTGTAAATATAGCATATGGCATTTGAGTATTAACATGGTCTATATGATTACATCCAGCTCCCATTGAAGAAAGTATTGTTGTATCTGAAATTGGAGAACAATGGTCTCCAAATATTGCACCTGTTAAAACTGCACTTGTGCTTACTATTACATAAGACATGTCAGGATTTAGTGAATATGCAAGTGGTATCGCAAGTGGCATAAGTATACCCATTGTTCCATAAGCAGTTCCAGTAGCAAAAGATATTATTGCTCCTAATCCAAATATTAAACTTGGTAGTAAGAATGGAGGCAGTGAACCTGATAATAAATGTATCAAGAATTTAGCTGTACCTAACTCTTTTATTACTGAACTTAATGACCAAGCAAGTATTAATATTACACCAGTGATTACTAAACTTTTCATACCATCTATCCAAACATCAATTGCTTCTGATACTGTAAAAATCTTCTTAACTACAGCCATTATAATAGCAACTAAACTTGCAACTAATGCAGATTGGAATAATGCTCTAGATGCATCAGATGCACTAAACGCTTCTTTGATTGCTTCAAAAGAATATGGCGAATTTGTAAATAATTGTATTAAAGTCTTATCTTCTCCTCCCATTATAGATGTATATCCACTATAATAGAATGATGCTAGTGCAACTACTATTAATGTACCTATTGGAATTATAGCATTCCATACACTTAATTTCACTCCATCTTTTGGAGCTAAATCATCCAACTCTTCAACACCTTCATCAAGGTCTGTACCAATTTTTCTACTTCTAGATTTTATTTCAGCTTTTCTCATTGGTCCAAATTCTTTTAATAATAACGCTGAAATTACAATAAATGCTAATATTAATATGTTATAAAATCTAAATGGTATTGTATTTAAAAATATGCCAAATGCATCAACATCTACACTTATACTTTCAAAAGCATCATGTATCAAACCAACTTCAAGACCTATCCATGTAGATATTATAGCAAGCCCAGCAACTGGTGCTGCTGTAGCATCTATTATAAATGCTAATTTTTCTCTTGATATTTTCATTTTATCTGCAACTGGTCTCATCATAGGTCCTACAATTAATGAATTAGCATAATCATCAAAGAAAACTAAAAGACCTAAAAACCAAGTTATAATCTGTGTACCTTTAGCTGATTTTGCTCTCTTTGCAAGTGCTTCAGCTATAGCCTTAGCACCACCCATCTTGGCAACAAGATTTATTACTCCCCCAATTGCTAAGACTTGTAGTATTATCCCTGCATTCCAGGGGTCTGACAGAGATACTAAAGCTCTATCTACTAAGTCTAAAAACGCTTGTATAAATGCAGCAAATACATTAACTCCACTGACTTGAATTATAAAACTTCCAGAAAGAATTCCTAGCAATAAAGAAATTATTACATTTTTAGTTATAAATGCAAGTATTATAGCAACTAATGGTGGTATTAAAGTTAAAATTCCAAATTTTTCTGCGTTAGCCAGTGCAATTGTATCTATATCTTCCTCTGCAAATACCATTACAGTTGACATTATAAACATAATTGTCGTCAGAAAAATAATGTTAAATTTTTTATTTCTCATATAAATCTCCCTCTCTTTTTAATTTTGTGAATTATATAGGGTATTATGGGTTATGATAAAATAAAAAAGCCTTGAGTGGTAAACACTCAAGGCTTAAACATTACAATACATTGATAATACTAAAAACAAATATAATATAATTCCTTAAATGATAGCTCACCACAAATAAACCTGTGACAGTTGTACATATATTTTATGTACCCCCAGCAATATAATCTTAAAGCATCGATTATAAAACTTCGGCAATATCCCCTTTCCCAATAATTCTTTGTGCTTAACTCCTTATTGGTACTGATAGATTATTGCGCCTCTACCCTTTTATTCACTTTTATTAAATATATTTTGAGTATATATTATTTATTTAAAATTTGCAAGGAAGTTTTAAAAATTTTACTTTAAAGGATTTTTTATATTATTGTCGAATTATAAAAATAATTGTACTAAAATCAGCTAAAAAAATTTTATCAATTATATGGAGGAATTACTTTAATGTTATTAATTTACAATGAAAAAACAAACCCTTATTTTAATTTAGCAATGGAAGAATATCTACTTAAAAACTTTGACGAAGATTTATTTATTTTATGGAGAAATGAACCTTCTATAATCGTTGGAAAAAATCAAAATACACTTTCTGAAATAAACTTAGAATATATAAAAGAACATTCAATACCAGTTGTTAGAAGACAATCTGGTGGAGGAGCTGTATTTCATGATTTAGGAAATATAAACTTTACATTTATAGCTTGTAATAATAATAGCTTTAGTGATTTCAGAAGATTCACTCAACCAATAATAGACTTGCTTAAAACCTTAGATGTCAATGCTGAGTTTTCTGGAAGAAATGACCTTCTTATAGAAGGTAAAAAATTCTCTGGAAATGCTCAACATAACTATAAAAATAAAGTGATGCATCATGGGACACTTTTATTTTCATCTGAAATAAATGACCTTTCAAATGCACTAAAAGTAAAACCCATAAAGTTTGAAGGTAAAGGCATAAAATCTGTAAAGTCTCGTGTAACCAATATAAGCGAACATTTACAGTCTGATATGGATATACTTGAGTTTAAAGATGCTATAATGAATTATCTTTCTTCAACAAATACTGGTAATACAAATTACTCTCTAAGTAAATATGACATAGAAGAAATAGAAAAACTTACTAAATCAAAATATGAAACTTGGGATTGGAATTTTGGTAATTCACCAAAATACTCTCTTTCAAATGAATTAAAATATGCTGGTGGAAATGTAGAATTTAATTTAAATGTTGATAAAGGTATAATAACTAGTATAAAGTTTTTTGGAGATTTCTTTGGGAAGTGTGATGTATCTTTTGTAGAAGATAAACTTATTGGTACAAAGCATGAGGAGAATTCATTGAGAGCTATTTTAGATGATATTGAAATAAATGACTATTTCTTGGGTGCTGATACTAATATTTTAGTTTCTGGAATTTTGGGTGTTAAATAGAAATAACAAAAACTTTAAAATATTTATAAAATTATGTTTACAGATACAAAAAATCATGCTAATATGTATAACATAATTAAAAATTAATACTTCTTATCCAGAGTGGTGAAGGGACTGGCCCTGTGAAACCCAGCAACCAGTATATTTTTTAATATACATTGGTGCTAAATCCTGCAGTATTGTACTGAAAGATGAGTTTAAATTAGCTTTTAAAGCCTGAGTTTACACTCAGGCTTATTTTATTTTCACGATGTGATAAAAAGAGGGTATTTTATTTTTAACTAATCAATTATATTCAGGAGGGAATTTTTATGAAATTCAAAAAATTATTAAGCTTGTTATTATGTCTAGTATTTACTTTATCTGTAGTTGGATGTTCAAAATCTAAAGACGATAAAAAAATTGTTGTTGGTGCTACTTTAGTTCCAGGTGGAGAGTTGTTAGAGGAACTAAAACCACTGATTGAAGAAAAAGGTTATACTTTAGAAGTTAAGAACTTTGACGATTACATACTTCCAAATGAAGCTTTAAATAATGGCGAAATTGATGCAAATCTATTTCAACATGAACCTTATCTAAAAGAAGCTGTTAAAGCTAAAGGTTATAAAATAATGGCAGGAACTAAACTATATGTATGCCCAGCGATACTTTACTCTTACAAAATAAAATCTGTTGATGAATTTAAAAAGGGAGATACAATTGCAATAAGCAACAATCCATCTTCTTGTTCTAAAGACCTTAGATATCTTGAAAGTATAGGACTTTTAACTTTACCTAAAGAAAATAATTTAGTTAGTCCTAAAGATATAATTGAAAATCCAAAGGGCATACAATTCAAAGAATTAGATATTGCTCAAATACCATCTTCTCTTCCAGATGTAACTGCTGCATTTATAGACACTACTTACGCAGTACCTGCTGGTCTTGATGCTAAGAAAAATGGAATCTACACAGCACCGGTAAATGATGAATATGCTAATCTTTTAGCATTTAGAAGTGAAGATAAAGATAGTGAAAAAATTAAAGTTCTACAAGAAGTTCTTACATCAGATAAAGCAAGAAACTTAATTGAAGAAAAATACAAAGGAATTGTAATTCCTGTTTTTTAGTAGAATTAGTATAATTTTAATATTATTATTGTAATCTTGTTGAATATTGACTTGTTAAGTGCTACCATTTAAGTAAATCTATGTTTGTGGAGGAAGATTACTATGGCTATAGAATTGAAAAAAGGACAAAAAATAAATCTTACAAAAAAAGAAAATACCGATTTAGGTGAGATTTTAGTTAATCTAAATTGGAATCAAAAAGTACAAAAAAAGGGCTTTTTTGGAGCTCTAAGAAATAGTAATATAGATTTAGATTTAGGTTGCTTGTTTGAAATGAAAAATGGTGTAAAAGGTGCTGTTCAAGCGTTAGGCAATTCCTTTGGCAATTTAGAACATCCTCCTTTTGCTCAACTAGATGGAGATGACCGAACAGGAAGCAATACACAAGGCGAAAATATAAGAATCAATGGTAACAAGATAAAAGAAATAAAAAGAATATTGATTTATGCTTTTATTTATGAAGGTGTGGCTAATTGGTCAGAAGCTGACGGAGTTGTAACTATTAAACAAAAACAAGATTCTGATTTAGTGGTTAAGCTTGATGAGCATAAAAATGGCTATAATATGTGTTCAATAGCATTAATAGAAAATGTAAATGATGAAACATTTAGTGTTGAAAAAGTAGTTAAATACTTTAAAGGACATAGAGAAATGGATAATGAATTTAACTGGGGCTTAAAATGGGTTGCAGGGAAAAAATAACAATGTTTAAGAGACTATAAGTAAATCTACTTATAGTCTTTATTTATGTATTCACTATCAACACTATCAATAAGTTCATCTTCTCTAAAACATAACTTTATATTATTTACACCTCACATAAAACCTTATAAGAATTTATAGTTTTCATGTAATTATTTAAATAAAATTGTATATTATGTATTGATGTTATTCTCAATATTTGTATCACTGTACATTTTAAATATTTAACAAAATTAATAAAGCACTTATATTATAAGCACTTTATTAGATTAGTATATATTAAAATATACTTTAACTATTATAAACTATAAACAGTTTCTTCATCTAATATTTTTTCAAAGTCTAATATTGGCATTGGTTTATAAAAGACAAACCCTTGAACCAAATCACACCCAATCTCTTTAAGAAACTCAACCTGTTCTTTATATTCAATACCTTCAGCAACAGTTATAATATTTAACTCTTTTATCATATGTATAATATTTTTTATTACTATCTTCTCTTTTTCTTTATTTAAACTTTCTTTAAAAAACATTGAGTCAAGCTTTAAAACATCAAATGGTAAATCCTTCAAAACACTTAGAGACGAGTATCCTTTTCCAAAATCATCCAAAGAACAAGTAAAGCCACTTTCATGTAGGTCATGTACAATTTCTAAAAGATGCTCTTGATTTTCAAAAGCAACACTTTCTGTAAATTCAATTTCTATAGTATTTTTAGGTATATTATATTTATTTTGTATACGCGAATAAGTTTCTACAAACTTAGCATTATAAAATTGAATCTTAGAAACATTAACTGAGATGGGAACAACTTGTTCATTTTCATCTAATCTCTTTCTAATCCATCTGCATACCTCTTCAAATACATATTGGTCTACTAAGCTAATAAAAAATTCCTTTTCTAATATTGGAATAAATATCGCTGGAGATATCACACATTTGTCTGGTGTCATCCAACGTACTAAAGCTTCTGCACAATCTATTTTTTGATTATGTAAATTAACTTTAGGTTGAAAATAAACAACAAATTCTCTTCTATCGAGTGCTTCATGTATTCTACTCTTAATGGTATTTTCTTCAATCATTTTTTTGCGAATATTTTCATTATAGAAAGCATACTTAGTACCAGGTTTATTCTTGACAGTCTTTTGTGCAAAATTTGCACGATTTATCAAGTCATCTATATTTAATTTTTCATTCACATCTTCAATACAACAAATTCCACTGACAATAGTAATACTATATTTATTTTTAATTTCATCTGTAATGTTAATCAACTTATCATCTACAATTTGTTGTCTTCTTAGTAAAGCTTCCTTATCTACATAACATCTTAATGCAACAAATCTATCTGCAATCTCTCTTGCAAATGTTTCATATTTTCCAATATCATCCATCATGAAATTAGAATAGCGTTTTAATATCATGTCCCCATAATCGTATCCAAATATATCATTGATATACTTAAAATTTTCAAAATCGATATAAAATATAGCAAATTTCTTGTCTTTATGTTTATAAATATACTGTTCTGCATCCAACTTAAACTTGTCTATAGTATTTGCTCCTGTAAGTTCATCTTTATATGCAATATTTTTTAAATCTACATTTAATTTTTCAAGTCTAATTAATCTTCTATTGTACTGCATAATCAATATAATCCATGCTACTATACCTACAATTGATATTATAATTATTAAAGTCATTAAGTAATCGCTTTTTTCTTTCGAATAATGTTCTATCTCAAATACTGTGTCATTTGCAATCTTAAAAAATTCTTCACTTGTTTGTAGTAACTGACTACTATCTTCTTCCATCCTTACTTTTTTAATTTCAATATTTAAATTTTCCCATTTTCTTTCTAATAAAGATAAATACTCGTTATATTTTTTACAATCAGTGACTACTAGACCATATTTTCCATGTCCTGTATTTAATTCATGTAAAATTTCATCGATATATTCTACTAGTTCATCATTTGGTTGAAAATTCATTTCTAATTTAGTTAGACGTTGACTCGCTCCACGAACAATACCAACATAATTAATCAACTTTCCATAATCTCCAATGTTGTGAATTAATTGAACAGAAATGTAACTTATAGAAATTAATAAAACAAATAAAACTAAGATAGTTATCTTTAAAAATCTCTTCATAAAATACCTCTATCCCCTATGTTTTCACGTTTATCAGATATTCTACAATTATGCTAACTAGGTTTTTATATGTTATAAATAATTAATATGATTTCTTCAATAAATTTTCTAAACATTTTTAATAACCAACTTAGTAAAATATTGTATAATCATTTTCTCAAATAACGTGTATTAAACCTTAATAAAACTCTCTTATTACTTAAAATATAGAAGATTTTATTCTACATAGTTTATTTTTGACATTGCATATTTTTGTAAATCATCATTTTTTCAAATTTTCCAATAGGTCTAGGTTTAGTTTCTGTTAACAAACTTTAGAACCTATATAAATACTATAATCATAATAGCTATTGCAAGTTTAATGTTTGTTTATTTTTATTCAAAATCTGCAATCTAAAATCTATCGTGACCTTTTTCCTTTTTTTCATTGTTATTAATCTAGGTTGTTCATTCTCCTTTGTAGGTGGTATTGAAAATATCAATGTGTTTTTTATAATCATACTTAATAAAATAATCACTCATAAGTCCATACACTTGTAAATGTTTTTCAAGTTTTGTTGTGCAAAGTATTTTTTATGTAAACTAGTTGAGAAATAAGGGTCTGTTTAATCAATTTCTACATTCTTTCTTTAGTGCATATGCTGGAGGTTTTATACGGATAAAATCAATAATTAGTAACAAAAATAGAAAAACGTTTTTTTAGAAGATTTTATTTTAATATTTAAACCACTCCTGAGAGATTATATAATAAATATATATCCATTGAATTATTAATATAATAACATAACCTTGTTCATGTATGTATTAGATTAATTGTATCAAAATAACTAATAAACCGCAAGTTCTAGCTAGTTTTCTTAAACCTTAAACATAGAATGATAAAATAAGATTCATCAAATAAGTTGTATAATAATAGGAAGTGTAAATACTTTGAAACACGAATATGGCTTGTATTATTTAATTTATGAATACTATGTATAGAGTATATTATTTGGACATTATAAAAAAGGGCAAACTCTACCATCTATTGAAACAATTTGCAAGCAATTTAGAGTTGCACCACAAACAGCTCGTACTGCTCTATCAAAAATACAAGATGCTGGCTATATTTCAATTAGAGTTAAACTAACTTCTATTATCATCTCTGAACAAGATGAAGAAATTCAAAAAAGTATTCAATTAATTACTTTTCAGCAATAAAGGAAACTGTTATAGATTTATACAAGTCTACAAAACTCGTCCACAGAAGTATTTAAATCAAAAAAAATCAGCCACTTTAAGGTGGCTGATTACATAATCATTATATAAAACACATTTGCCATAAAAAATAGACTTACTTATTAACTGCTTTTGAAGCATCATCTATCATCTTATTTAAAGATGTAAGACCACCATCATTTACATACCATGTTGGTGCATCTAAGTATATTATATTATCATTTTTATAAGCATCCATAGACTTTATTACGTCATTGTTTAGAACAGATTTAGCTGTTAAACCAGCTTTCACATCACTACCAGTAGCTATACCTCTATCTATAACAAACATAATATCTGGATTTTGTTTAGCTACATATTCAAAAGTAATATTTTGACCATGACTTGATTCCTTTATATTTTTATCTTTATTCTTAAATCCAAAACTATTATATAATATGCTAAATCTAGACTCTTCACCAAATACACTTAAATTCCCCTCATTTACCATAAGAGTTAAAGCATTTAAGTCTTTTTCTGTTACTTTTTTATTTAAAACTTCTATTTTCTTTTCAATTTTAACAAATTCTTGATTAGCCTTCTCTTCTACTCCAAATATTTTAGCTATTTTATTTATATTATTTTTGACAGATTCTAAATACTTCTTATCATCTTTACTTGTACTTATTGTTGGTGCAATCTTAGATAATTGCTCATAAAAATCTTCTTGTCTTCCATTTATTATGATTAAATCTGGATTTGTTGATTTTATACTTTCTAAATCTGGTTCTTTTAATCCACCTAAATCTGCATATTTTTCATCTTTATACTTTTCTAAAGATACTGGTAAGCTTGATTTTGGAAGTCCTACTAAACTCTCACTTACACCTAGTGCATCCATTGTATCTAGTGCTGAATAATCAAATACTACTACTTTTTTAGGCTTCAACTTTACATCTGTTTCTCCTAAGCTATGAGTTATTTTTATAGTAGCATTTGAAGCATCTAATGTTTTCTTATCACTTTTTTTACTCCCACCTAATGCAAATACTGCTACTAATCCTACTATAGCCACGGTTGCTATTATTGCTGCTTTTTTATTCATCTTAATGTCTCCCTCATTTTTTATTAATACTTGTCTTAGTTTAAATTTTGATTAGAAAATTCATAGATTTTTATCTATAGTGTTTTAAAAATAAACACATATTCTATTTCCATTTATATGCTTAATGTCAAAGTTCATTTCGTAAATATCTCCTAAAACTTTTTCATTAACTATTTCATCTGTACGACCTACCTTTTCAATTTTTCCATTTTTAAGTGCAACTATATTATCTGAATAGCATGAAGCAAAATTTATATCATGCATGACCAACACTATAGTCTTACCTAACTCATCACAAAGACTTCTAAGTACCTTCATCATTTGTACTGAATGATTCATATCCAAATTGTTAAGTGGTTCATCAAGTAATATGTACTCCGTATTTTGGGCTATTACCATTGCTATATAAGCTCTTTGTCTTTGACCTCCACTTAATTCATCCAAATATTTGTCTTGTATATCAGTTAATTTCATATACTCTATTGCTTCATTAATATATTTTTCATCCTCTTGAGTTAAATTTCCTTCACTGTATGGAAATCTTCCAAAGCCAACTAATTCTCTTATTGTGAGTTTTAAAGTTATATTATTAGATTGTTTAAGTATAGCTATTTTTTTTGCAAGTTCTTTATTGTTGTAAGAACTCAAGCTTTTTCCTTCTATCAATACTTCTCCACTATCACCTCCTATAAGTCTTGTTACTATTGATAACACAGTGCTTTTACCAGCCCCATTTGGACCTATAAAAGATGTTATTTTTCCTTTTTCTATATTAAAAGAAACATTATCTACAACATTTTTATTTTTATATTTTTTAAATATATTTTTTATTTCTATCATCTATTTGCCCCCTTTAATAATAATTGGATAAAGTAAATTCCTCCTATAAAATTTATTACTACACTTAATGTTGTATCAAATTTGAATATATGTTGTATAAAAAATTGACCTATTATTAACGTAATCATTCCTAGCAATATAGAACCTAAAATTAAATAGGTATGTTTATATGTTTTAAAAACTTCTCTAGCTATGTTGGCTAGTAAAAGACCTAAAAATGTCATAGGTCCAATAAGTGCTGTTGATACTGAAACTAAAATTGCTATTAGGATTATCATTTTTTTTACTACTTTATCAAAATCTACACCTAAATTAATTGCTTGCTCTCTACCTAATGATAGTACATCTAAATATTTTATATCATCATATATAAAAGGTATTGTTGCAATAACTATTATAAATGCAATTAACAATACATTTGTATTTATATTATTTAGACTAGCCATTATGCTAGTTTGTAGTGCTAGAAATTCATTAGGGTCTATCATTACTTGAATAAATGTTGTTGCACTTTTAAATAGAGTTCCAAATACCATTCCTACTAGGATTAAAAAGAAAATATTATTTTCTTTTCTTTCAAACAATGCTCTATACAATAACATTGAAGCTACAATCATTATAGTAACATTAATGATAAAATTATAATTTTCATTTGTAATGAGATTACTGGTTGCTCCAAATATAAATACTATTATAGTTTGAATCATTACATATAAGGAATCTAACCCTAGCACACTTGGTGTTAATATCTGATTGTTAGTAATTGTTTGAAATACTACTGTAGTAAATGCTATACATCCTCCTCCAAGTATCATTGCAAGTATTTTTGGTATTCTTTGTGATAATGCATAATCTAGATTATTCATATCTATTCCATAGGTTAAAAAAAGTACCATTGATATCAAGAGTAATGCAGTCACTAAGTAAATTTTTTTATTAAGACTAAGCTTCATTTATATTCCTCCTTAGTATTAAGTAAAGGAATAGTATACTTCCTATAACACCAACTGTAAGCCCTATAGATATTTCATATGGATAAATGATAAGCCTTCCAAAAATATCACATATAAGTACAAATAGTGCCCCAAATAATCCCGTATGCCATATACTATCTCTTATATTGTCACCCATATACAAAGATACAATATTAGGAACTATTAGACCTATAAAAGGTATATTACCAGCAGTAACAACTACACATACTGTAACAAGAGCTACTATTATTAAACCTACATTAACGACTTTTTTATAACTTAGACCTAGGTTAGTTGCAAAATCCATCCCCATCCCAACAACAGTAAATCTATTTGCATAAATATATGCTACTATTATGAGAGGTATTGTTATGTATAATATTTCATAATTTCCTTTAAGTATCATAGAAAAGTCACCTTGCATCCAAGAACTTACATTTTGACTCAAATCATATTTATATGAAATAAAATCAGTCATAGAACCTATTATATTTCCAAACATTATACCTACTAATGGCACGAATATTATACTTTTAAACTGTAACTTCCTTATTATTTTCATGAACATAAATGTTCCTATAAGAGAAAATATAAATGCTATTATGGTCTTCGTGAAAATCGATGCACTTGGTATTAAAAGCATACAAATTACTATACCAAATTGAGCCGCATCTATTGTTGCTCCTGTAGTAGGCGATACAAATTTATTTTTACTTATCTGTTGCATTATAAGGCCTGCTATACTCATTCCTATACCTGCAATTAATATACTTATTAATCTTGGTATTCTACTCATGACAAATATCATAAGTTTATGCTGATTTTTTGCAAATATATGCATTATGTTTATATCTTCTGCTCCTATAAATAAGGAAAAATAAGATAAAATTATTATTCCTATAATTAAATATCTCTTTTTCATTCTCCCTCCTTAATTTTTTTACTAAAAATGATAATTATTATCATTTCTTTTTACATTTTATCAATAATAATTATCATTGTCAATATGTATATATATTTGTTTTTTTATATAAAAAATGTTACTAGAATTAAAAATTCTAGTAACATTTAAATTTAATCTAACCCATATCTCATATATAAATCTATATATATGAATGCTTCTTATTAAATATAGTATTTTCTACACCTAATTTAATTACTATCTTACTTTAGTATCTCTTTAAACACTCTATAAAAGTTTCCACTAGATATTAGATTTATATCACTTTTTTTATATCCTCTTTTTTCAAGCTCTACTATTATATTCTTAGCTTCATATGTACTTTTAAGCCCATCTACACTTGGATTTTTGGAATTTTCTTCAGTAAAAGAACCTATAGTCTCTTCTCCTAGATAATCGCTAAAATCAAAACCAAAAGATACATGCTCTATACCTATAAGATTCACCATATAATCTATATGGTCAACTAAATGTATTAAATCTTGCTTCTTAGGATTAATATTGGTAAATGCTCTAAAGCTATTTATTCCCACTAATCCACCTGTTTTTGAAATTTCTTTTAATTGATTATCTGTAAGATTTCTTTTTACATCACATAGATTCTTAACATTAGAATGAGATGCTATAACTGGTTTACTTACAACTGACATCAAATCCCAAAATGATTTTTCATTTAGATGTGATACATCTATTAGCATACCTAATTGTTCTAACTTATCTACTGCTTTTTTTCCTATTGCAGTTAAGCCTCTGTTTTCATCTCCTAAACACCCTGTAGCAAGTTCATTCTGCTCATTCCAAGTTAATGATGCATGTCTAGCTCCAACTTCTTTATAATAATATTCGATTAAGTCTAAATTTTTTCCAACATGGCTTAAACCTTCAAGACCAATTAAAATATTTATTTTATTCTCATTTAGACCTTTATTTATATCAGAATATTTTTTTACTATGTTTACAATATCCTTCATATCTTCAATTTCTTCTTTTACACATTCTATTATCTGCTTAACTCTCTTTTCAGGCTTTTTATCATATGGTGGGTCTATCCATATTACAAAAATAGCCCCTTCAATGTTTGCTTTTTTAAAATTTTCAAGATGGATTCTTCTAAATACATCTTTCTCTCCATTAATTCTTCTTATCGTTACATCTGACCAAGTATCTGAATGTCCATCAAAAATCATGACAACCTCCAATTAAATAAAATCTTTTTCAAACGTTTGTTTTTCACTCTTTACAAAACTTATATTAAAATATTTCCTACCAAAAGACCAAAATAATTACCAACTATATAACCAAATGTTCCAACTATAAGTATTGGCCCTACTAACTTAGACCACCCTTTTGATATTGCCATAGCTGCTGCTGTTGTAGGTCCACCAATATTTGCATTAGATGCAAGAATAGCTTCTTCCAAGCTAAACTTAAATATTTTGGCAACTGTAAATGTAACTAGCATGTTTATAAGTACCATTATTCCACAATATAAAAGTAATAATGGTGATTTTTGAATTATTAATGGGATTGAAGCAGGAACACCTACTACAACAAAGAAAATGTAGATTAAAAATGTGCCCAGCTCTTGCGCTCCTTTTATATCACTAAAGAAATTAGGCATAAAGGTAGCAAACATCATAGTTAAAGTAGTTATTATTAGATATTGATTGCCAAATAAAGTATTTAACATTGCTAAAAATGGATTTGATGTTGGTATTATAGCTTTAAACCAACCTGACAATTCTACTGATACTGCAACTATTATAAAAGCACTACCAATGGCTATTGCTATATCTTTTAAAGATATTTCTTTTCTTCCCCAATAATTTGCTGCTATTGTTTCGCCTTCATTTACACCTATGCTTTCCATCTCATCTACATGTGGATGTTTAAAATGTTTTCTAAAAAATCCAATAGATGGGATAGCTATTAAAACAAAGAAATATAATGCCATCAAAAGATTATCTGCTACAACAGTTGCTGATACCAATTCTCCAGGTGCATCAAATGCTCCTGACATAGCTGCAAAGTTTACATTTCCACCTATATAAGAACCTGTCATCATAGCTGCAACAATATTTAAATCTGGTACTGCATTTTTTAATGCCAAGAATCCAATCATAGCTCCAAGTACAGTTCCTATAGAACCTACAAGAAATATTACAAGTAATCTTCCACTCTCTTTCCATATCTTTTTGATATTACATTGATATAACAACAAAGCTATGGCTAAAGGGACAACATAACCCCAGACTTGGTCATATACAACAGACTCTACTGGTATAATATTTAGATTTGATAATAACATTGCTCCTACAAGAGCTATTATTGCTCCTGATATTTTTGATGCCCAACTATACTTTTGCTCTAAATAAATACTAAATGCTGCCCATCCAGTTACAATTGCCCACAATACCCAAATATTATCAGGACTTACAAAACTCTTCATCTCAACCGCCTCCATTTCATTAAATTAAAATATCAGTATTAATATTCAATATATTGAATATTAATACTATTATAATTCATCTTTTCAGAAAATTCAATATAACGATGTAAATACATGCATTATATAACTTTTATTTTATTTTATTAATTTTGAAAACTATATATGTTATAATCATGTTTGAGGGGGTTTTTATCTAATGGACATAGATGTTGGAAGCAAAATTAGAGCTCTTAGAAAATCTAAAAATATAAGTATAGCTACCTTAGCAAAAGAGTCTGGTTTAAGTACAGGTTTAATAAGTCAAATTGAACGTAATATGGTTGTTCCATCAATTATAGCAATGTGGAAAATATCAAAAACGCTTGATGTAAACATAGGTTATTTTTTTGATGATATTGGGAAGGATAATTCTAATATAGTAGTAAAGAAAAACAATCGAAAGAAAATAGTAACTAACGATTCTACAAAATTTTACGAGCTTCTTGTTCCTAATTTAATTGGAAAAAAAATAGAATTTATACTTGTTACATTAAATGGACATACAAAAAAAAGTAATGAATTTGTTACACATGAAGGAGAGGAATGCGGATACATAATAAAAGGAAAAATGAAAATAACACTTGGTAATAAAGAGTATATATTAGAGGAGGGTGACAGTTTTTATTTTAACAGCACTATACCACATATATATGAAAACTGTGATGATGATGAATGTATTTCCGTCTGGGCAATGACTCCACCTTCATTTTAATATATGCAGCTCTTGTTTAAATATAAATTAATAAAAATCTGAAATAAATTAGTATGATAAATTTTATCCTAATTTATTTCAGACTTTTCTAGTTTATTGGTTATATATTGAGTAGACAACTTTCATCTAAAATTTCAGATAATATTTCCTCAGTTCCACTCATTCCATCAAATTTACTTGATATAAATGTGTTTTTTATTTCATTTTTATTTATATCACCATGCTTCAATACATAAGCTTTATTTGAAATATCGAGCATCCCATAATCCATAATAGAATCCCCAATTGCATAAAAACTTTCTATTCCTAATTCTTTGGTTAAATATTCTATGGCATTTTCTTTTGAGATTTCTTTTGGTATAAAATAAATTTTTCTACCACTCACATACAATCTCCAATTTTTTGATTCTAATATATTTATATACTCCCTAATTGAATCTAAATTAAATTTTTTAAAATCTACAACTATATAAAAAAATGTATCCTCTGCAACTTTAAAATTAGTTATTCCTTCTACATTCAAATAAATTTTAAATTTATCTACCATGCTTTCAATAGGCTCATAGTCAGATTTTAATTTGTCTATCTTTTCACTCCATGATTTCAATATTTCATTATCTTTAAGTATAACTCCTCCATTTGAAGTTATACTCCATGGAAAGTAAATACCATATTTATTAAATTCTATACGCTTAAACTGCTCTATTGTTCTAGTAGTAGTTGGTACAAACATACCATAGTACTGTATTTGTTTTATTAAATTTATAGTATTTAAAGATATATAAGAGATTTCTTTCTCTTTATAGATTTCTATATTGTTGTATCTCTTATTAGTATTTAAAAATTTATCAGAGTAAATAATACTCCTGTCTAAGTCTGAAAAAACAATCATTCAGCATTCTCCTGTCAAATATATTTTCTAAACATCTTTCATATTCTTTATTATGCCACAACACTTGTAAGCTTTTAAATCTATTTTCTCAACTTCAACATTTTTTTCTTTTGCCAAAATAAATATATGCTCTAAAGATTTATCATTTAAGTCTTTAACAAGTATCTTATATGGAACTCTCCTAAGTAAAACTCTTGTTGTTTCTCCTACCCCTGGCTTGATAAAGTTGATATCTTTTATATCGTACTTTTTCTTTATATTTAAAACATCAAAATAACCATCTTTAGTTATAATATCACTTTTCCATTTTTCAACTTCATCAGATATATTTTCAAATTGGTTTTTGAAACATGCTTCTATAGTTTCTATATAATTTATAGACTCATCTTTATCCTTTAAATGGCTATAAAACTTAGCACCATGAAAATCATCCTTACCAATCAAATCTTCTCTTAGCACAGTTCTACTCACTAATCCAGAAACAGTTGAGTTTAAACATGCACTTGGTATTAAAAAGTCTTCTCTAATTCCATAAAGTCCAGAATATCCAGCAGGGTCAGCTAATACAGCAAGTGTTGAATCAAAATTCTTTTTAAATTTAATTTTAAGCTCATCACATGCTTTTTCTAGCTCCCTTGATATTGTTCCCTTGCCAGTCCATCCATCTAAAAATTGTATGTTTGAATCTGGATGACTATTTATTATATATTCAACTGCATTCATATCTATTCCTTTATCTCTTATTATAGATATTGTATAGTGAGGTAAATTTAAACTATACTTATTTTTTAGATATCTTTTTGCCAAAATACCAATTGGTGTTCCTGCTCTAGCAAGTGAAACTAGTACAACATCATTTCCATTTTTTTTAATTATCTTTTCACACATAACACCTATAGAAAATGCAAGTTTATTCTTATTTTCTTCTAGTTTATCATGATATAATTTCAGATAATCTTCGCTAACCTCATACTCTATTGGTATCATTTCCGAATAATGTCTACCATTTTGTATTTTTAACTCTCTCTCTTTGTTTCCTTCTTCTTCAATTAAATTTGATATATCTTTTAATAAAAAGATAACATCATCTTTAGAATATGTGCTAAATTCTCTCATATGACTCAACTCCTATCTTAAAACTGTGATATATTTTATCGCAATAAAACATTTTAGCTACAACATACTATAGTCAATTTTTTTATACTTGTATTTTTAATTATATCAATAAATTCCAGATAAGAATTCTCACTTTTATCTAACTCAACAAATAAATAACACTCAGAAAAATTATGTCTGTCTATGTTGTAAATGTAATTTTGAACATCTAAATTATAAAAACTCTTTAATTTAAATTTACTTCTAATAGGATAATTATTTTTATCAATATTAATTATTGGACTTCTAGTTGTTGAATGATAGTATATATCACATTGATTTTCTTTTTCTTTTGCAAATAACATAGGTATATACATAAATTCTTCAGTGCCTAAAAATAGAACCTTTTCTGCTTTCTTTTTTAAAGATTCTTTACTTTCTATAACTATTTTTTTACTTTCTCTTTTTATAATTTCTTTTAATTTAATTTGTTCTCTTTTGTTAATTCCAAACCTACCTGTATATCTTATATATTTTTTATTTCCAATATAATCTTCTAAATCAACATTGATATGATTTACTATTAAATTTATTTTATCATCCTTCATAATACTCAATTTACTAATATTGCAATTATCATTGTAATTTGCAACAATATCTTCACTTATATCAAAATTAAAGTCTCCTTTAAATAAATACACAAATTCTATTTTACATCCAAGTTCTATTTCTAGACTACTAATTCTTCTTAAATTTTCATCACTTACCCAATTAAGTATAGAACATATAGTATATATTTTTTTAGGATAGATACTTTGAATCTTTCTGATTATATTCATACATGTATTAGCTGTAGTAATTTCATCATCTACCAAAATTACTTCATCGCCAAATTTAAAGTTGTCTAGCATTTCAAAATATAAATTTTGGTCTGTTGCATGAGAATGTTCTTCTAAAAAGTCTAAATTTTCTAGCTCATCAAATTGCTCTCTAGTGGTATGAATAAATTCATAATTTCCAGATAAGTAATCAAAAAAGCTATGCCCAACGGCTGTCCCAGTTTCTGCAAAAGCTATTACAGTTCCATTTGATGCCACCTTATTTTTTTTATTATAAATCGTAGCCATTAGTTTTCCTAAATTATCCATTTCACTTGGCTTACAAGCTAAATGTTTTCCAAGTTTTTTTGATATAAATAAAAAACGTCTTTTGCTGTTATTTCTTATTCCTATATCTAAAAAATCATTTAAATCTAAGTTCAATGGATTATCAACAATGTCAATCTCACAATTAAAATTTAAGCAATTCTTCATAGTCTACTCCTTTATTTAATACACCATATATTTTAGATAAAATCAATGTTTTTTTAGCCCATAAAAAATGAGGATTAGTTTCATTCATTCTCTCACCTAATATGCCTTTACTCACACCATATTTACTATTTGTACTATCAAGTATCTCCAAAGCATCAGTAAAATCTTCATATGATACTGCAGACAAAGCTTGTACAATTTGAATTTGCATTGGATGAATTACTGTCTTTCCAACTAATCCATGAAATTTATCCAATAGTATTTCTTCTATATACTTATTTCTTATCTCTTCATTTGTCATATCAAAAAATTCCGATACACCTCCACTTATTGGTATATCTATCTCTGGTCTTTGAAGATATGTAATTATATCTAATATAAAAGAAGAACAAATTAAATTATTATATATAGAAAAATTTTTATTTCTTCTTATACCATACATACCTAATATGTCAGTTAGACCTATTCTAATACTGAGTATTCTTGATTTATATCTTAAAATAGTATTATATAAACTACTGAAGCTTAATTCTTTGTTTTCTTTATATATGAATTCTCTTGTTTCTATTATTGGAATAACATACATATTTTGAAGACCTATAGAATTCAAAACTTCTATACAGTTTTCAATTAACTCAGAATTTGCTTTAGGAATCAATATTCCTGTTATTGTATTATTGTTTTTAATTATAATATCTTTAATTCTTAGCAATTGCTCTACATCTTTTATTCTCACAAAAATTAATGGTATACCATCTTTATTAGTTATATTTTCATTGCTAATATTTTTCAAAATCAATTTAAGATTTTCTATAGCCTCAGATTCTCCATTTGCCCCAACAGCATCTTCTAAACAAATAGCTAATGGTCTAACTCCCTTAACATCACCTATAATACTTTTATAAATCATGTTATATTGAGTCGCTGGAACGTATAAAAAAGCACCTAGTGCATATTTCAGTACATCTTTTTCAGTATTGGCATTAAAGTCTTCTGGCACTTTCAAAAAAATTTTCTCTAAATCCTCTTTGCAGATATAATCGAAATATTTCAATGTGTGGCCTCCTCATATACATAGAAAGGGCCAACTTTATCAAAATTAGCCCTTAATATACTACTTATTATAAATTATAGCTGTATTTAATTCTTCTAATCTCTTTGTATTATCCTTAATTGTAACTCTATTATTTTCTTCTATTCTCATAGTTTCATCTATACCAGATTTAATTGTATTGTACATTTTTTCTAATGTCTCTATTTGCACAGAGCTTGTTCCAGCCATCCTAGCTATTTGTGCACTTTGAGAACTTACATTTTGTGCATTTCTAAGCAGTAATTCATTAGTTTTATCATCAAGAGCTTTTAAAGACTTTGCTTGTAATTCTTGCTTTTTAAGTAATATAGCTTGAGATAAACATTGTTTAAATACTGGTAGAGTTACAACAAAGGCACTATTGATTTTTCTAATTAAACCATAGTTATTATGTTGCATACCTCTCAGCATAGGTATAGTCTGAATAGCTATATTTTCTGCTATCCTTAAATCATAGACTCTTTGATTTAACATATCATAGACTTTTAATAGTTCTTGATAGTTGACAATATCCATTTGGTCTCCACTAGTCTCTGATTTTTGTTTGAAATATGGTAGTATTTCATTATCCATTTCTTCTACTGCCATTTCTCCAGCAACAATATATTTTTGAAGTTCATTATAAAAGTCAAAATTTTCATTTAGCATAGTACCAATTTGCTTGTTAGAAAGAGCTATATCTCTTTCATATTGTTCAAGTTCAATTTGAATCTTTTCAACTTCTCCTCCCAGTGTTTCATACTTTTGAAACATCATTTCAATAGCATTATTAGCTTTTTTGAAAAGTTTTTGAACAAAATTTGGTTCCTTAGTTTCTTGAAAATCATCTAAATCAAACTTATCCATTATTTTAGTTAAGTGAACAAGCATCTTAGAATTTTCTTCATTTCTATTTAATTTTATTGTGTTTAATAGGCTATCAGAAACTCTAGCTACTCCTTCAGATGCTTTTCTACCAAATTGTAAAATTGTATCTGGATTTTCTACTTCTATAAGAGAAGTTAAAGCCTCCACCTCTTTAGACTTTCTAAGTTCATTTTTTTTATTATTTGTATATTCCATTATATCAAAATTTTCTTCTTGTATAGTCGTAGGTAAATTTTCAACAGTCTCTACAGAATTATTATCTTTTGAAAAATTATTTATATTTATCCCCATTTAAAATCGTCTCCTCTTGCCAAAAATTTTTTTAAGTAAAGGTATTCCATCTTCAAGTAAGTTCAATTTAAGGTCATATACCATTTTATCCAATCTGTGTATATCAATCAATTGGTTATTTATAACATTTTCTATATTATTTTCTCCGCCTGGAGATAATATAATAATATCAAATCCAATTTTACTAAGTAAAAGCATTAGGAATACAACTTCTTTATCAAACACAATGCTCTTATACATATATATAACCAACTTTGGATTTATGAGAGAGTAATCGAAATTATTCATCATATGAACAAGCTTTTTATCCATATGAAGTACTGTGAATAAGCCTTTTATTTTATCCTCTCCACTTAGTCCATTTAAAAACATGTTGCCTTCTATAAGTTCTTCCACTTTTTCTAAAATCATAATTTGTTGATTTAATGCTAATGTTGAAATAGAATATTCTTTATTATTTAAAACAGAATTTTTATCTATAATACCTTTTGAATTTAATACAAATGATAGGCTAAAAGCTTCTCTTGTAAATTCTTTTGAAAATCTATCTATCTCTCCATTAAATTCAATAAATGTTGAACTTTCTGAATCTCTTAATAAATCTAAAAACTTAATGTATTCATTTTTATCATTATATATTCCATTGATTTTAGAAAAGAAAACTGGAGTTTCTACTATAATATCATTAAACTTAAATCCTGGTCTCAATTTTAATGGCTGATTCCAATATATTGATATTTCATCAATAGTTGAACTTAAAAGCAAGCTTTTTATTTTTCTATCTTGAAGTTGCCAGGGTTTTATAAATCCAGCATCATTTAACAATTCTTCACTTATTCTTTTTGATGCTTCTGCTCCAACAGTAAAAGCTTTTTTTACAGAGCCTTTATCTATCTTTTCACCTGAAACAACTCTATCTTCAAAAGAAACATTTTCTTCTATTATATTAGCCTCTTCTAATTCTATCTTATATTTCTCTAAATTTAAGATACTTATATTACTCTTTGAGTTTGGATTAAGGTATAATATATCAAATCCTGCTAAGTACAATATTAAAAGTAGATAGACTTCATGCTTTTTTATGTCTCCATAAAATATTATTTTTGGAGCATCATTTTTATTTATATCTAAGGCACCAATATAAGTCTTTATCCATGCCATTATTTTCACTATAAAATTTTGTTTAACTCTATCATTAGTAAAATCTTTTTCTTCCTCTTTTAATACTTTATCTATTGCTTGCTTTATTTTATAATCTATTTCTTCAAACCCTAAAATACTTATGTCTACATCTTCTGTACTGTTTTTATAATTTTTAAGCCCATTTTTAAAATAATTAATAATGTCAAAATCACTAGGATTTGCTATAGCATCAGTAAATAAGGCAATATCTTTTCTACTATCAATATTTTGCTTCGCCTTAAATATTTCAAGATTATACAAAATCTCATCTTCTAAACCAATATATGAAATAAAATAACTTAGATATCCCTTTGAAGGAGTGTAATTTCCTCTATCTGATTGGCTGGAGAATATTTTTTCAAATACCTTTGAGTCACCCATAATTATCCTCCCAATTTAATTGTTTATTGATAACTGACTCAAAATATATATTTTGAGCCAGTTTGTTTTTTTATAAAATTTGTTTTAAGCTGTTTTCTTTGGTTTTACTAATCTTATTACACACTTTACAACTTCATTGACTACAACTACACTTGCTGCAACACATAAAACTTTTACCCATGTCATAACATCCATAGCTACAGAATTAAAGAAATCTTGGAATAACTGAGTAAATATTACTTGTGCAATACCTGTTAAAACTATTATTTGTAATGCTAGTTTATTATGTGTAAAGTTTGGAAAAATACTATCTGCACTAAATTCTCTACAGTTAAATGCATTAAATAATGCACTAAAAGCAAATAACGCAAACATTACAGTTCCCTTATGAGCTTCATCAACACCTAAGAAGTTAAATGTAGATTGTAACATTAGTATTGCTGTTATATAGAATGCATTTAATACTATTGTATATACCATTGACTTAGAAATTATATTTGCTTTTCTATCAACAGGTTTTCTATTTAATACGTGGTCTCTAACAGGCTCTAAACCTAATGCTAGTGCTGGTGGCCCATCCATAATTATATTTACCCACAACAATTGTATTGTTGTAAATGGCATTTCTTGTCCCATAACCTGAGATATTATAGCCACTAAAAATGCAATTACATTTACTGTTAATTGGAATTGAACAAATCTTTGGAAGTTATCATAAATTCCTCTACCCCATTTAATACCTTTTACAATAGTGCTAAAACTATCATCAGTTAAAATTATATCTGCTGCACTTTTTGATACTTCTGTACCAGATATACCCATTGCTATACCAACATCTGCCTTTGAAAGCGCTGGGGCATCATTTATCCCATCACCTGTTACAGCAACAACATCTCCACTCTTTTGAAGAGCTGAAACTATTCTCATTTTACTATCTGGCTTACTTCTTGCAACAATCGAAATAGTTTGTATTTCTTGTTTTAATTCTTCATCATCTAAAGTATCTATATATGAAGCTTCAACTGCTCTCATATTTCCTTTTAATAGACCTAACTCTTCACCTATAGCTCTTGCTGTATTTATATTGTCTCCTGTAAGCATTTTTACAGAAACACCAGCTTTATTTGCTGTATTCACTGATTCTATAACATCTTTTCTAAGTGGGTCTCTTATACCAACAAATCCACTAAATACTAAATTACTTTCCATTGCACTTACATTCATAGAATCACTTTCAGCAGTTACTGCTGCTTCTTCTTCAGCTTGGGAAATTTCTTTATATGCAAAACCTAAGGTTCTCATTGATTTTACTTGTAATTTTTTTATTTCTTCTAAAATCTCATGTTTTATACCTTCAGTTATTGGAACTATGTCTTTACCTCTTTGAATGTGTGAACATAGCTCAAGCAATACTTCTGGTGCTCCTTTTGATAACAACACATGATTATTATCTTGACCTATGACAGATGTCATTCTCTTTGAATCAGAAGTAAACGGATTTTGAGCTACTATATTAGATTCTTTTCTAACTTGTCTGTAATCTACATTTTTATAATATAGAAGTAATGCACATTCTGTAGCACTTCCTAGGTACTTAACATCATTATCATTATGCTCTACATCAGCTGTAGAGTTTATCATACAGTTTTCTTCAAAATAACTATTTATTTCTTCTTCTGAGCTCTCAATATATCTTCCATCAATATATGCAACTTCTACTGTCATTCTATTTTCTGTTAATGTACCAGTTTTATCTGAACATATTACAGAAACAGAACCTATAGTTTCACAAGCTTCTTTTTTGGTAACTAAGGCATTTATTTTAGCCATTTTTTGCATTGTTATTGCAAGTGTCATATTTATCATAGTTGGCAGACCTTCTGGAACTGCTGCAACTATCAATGCAACACATACTGTAAAGGCTGTTTTAACAGGGTCTATTGATTCTAAAAATGGTAAAATTCCAGACATATCAACATTTAATACATTCTTACTTACCATTTGGAAAACCATGAATATAAATAATAGTCCTGCTACTGCACTGGAAACTTTAGCTATCAATCCACCTAAATTTCCAAGCTTTATCTGAAGTGGAGTTTGCTCATCTGCATCTGATAAGTTTTGAGCGATTTTACCCATTTCACTGCTATCTCCAATTGAAGTTACAACTAATATTCCTCTACCATAAGCAACAAGTGTACCACCAAATACCATATTTATTTGTTTTGCAGGAATTGGTTCTTGTACCACTAGTGCTCCTTTAGATTCTATTTCTTCCATTGGAACTACTACATCACATTTTTTAGATACATCATCTGATTCTCCTGTTAACATATCTTCTCTAATTTTAAGATTTATAGTTTCTATAAGTCTACCATCAGCAGGTACCATATCACCAGTTTCAATATATACTATATCTCCTGGTACTAGTTCATTCTTAGAAATTTGATGTATTTCTCCATCTCTTAGTACTTTAACTTCAATATTTTCAGTCATCTTAGAAAGAGCATCTGCTGCTTTCTTAGAACGACCTTCTGTAATCATACCTATTGCTATACCTATTGCTATAGCTCCTACAATCCCTATTGCATCATGAGTTTCTCCAATTACTGCACTTACTACTGCTGCAATAATTAAAATAACTATCATTGGTTCACTTAAACTGTCTTTTAAATCATCCCAAAAGCTTCCTTCCTCTTTTGGTGTAAATTCATTTAAACCATACTTTTCTCTTCTAGTCTTGACTTCTGATTCTGATAGACCTCTATCAGGGTTAACAGATAAGTCTTTAGTTACGTCTTCTTTGTCAACATTATAATATTTGATATCGTTATTAAATTCCATATACACACTCAATCCTGTCTAAATTTTGCATTACTTCTTTAAGACCCGCATCTTTTGTTCCTTCACCTATTGCTTTAAACTGCCAACTTCCATCTTTTCTATATATAACCCCTACTATAAGCGTAGTTTTTTCTGAATAATTATCAGATAAATTATACTTTGCTATTTCCTTTTTATTGCTTTGGTCCTCAACTCTTATATAGGCATTTTTTATCATCCCAAAGTGTTGTTTTCTGTCTATACAATTGTATATATTTACTACAAATAATAATCTGTGAATATTTGATGGAACTTTATCTAAATTAACTAGAATTTGTTCATCATCACCCACACCTTCACCAGTTAAGTTATCTCCTGTATGTAAAACTGACTTACAGGCACTCTTTAAATTTCCAAAATAAATTAAGTCTTTTATACCACTTAATTTTCCTTCCTGATTTAGCATAAATACAGATGCATCGCAATCTATATCAGCTTGTCCTCCACCAAATAAAGACTTAAGGAATCCTCCACCTGCCTGTTGCACAGGGTCCCATCCTAGGCCCACAAGTATATTACTCAATCCTGGGTTGGATTTTTTTAAATCTATTTTATCACCCTTTGATAAATTAATTGACATACTAAACCTCCATAAAATTTTATATAATATAACCTATACATTATTTGTATAGGCTACTTATATTTAATATACTGTGTTACTCATACTAAACACTTAATCCATAGTTTCTGCAAAGTGCTTCTAAGCCACCTTCAAATCCTGCTCCAACTGCACTAAACTTCCATTCTCCATTATATTTATATATCTCACATACTGTAATTGCAGTCTCTATACTAAATTCTTCGCCTAAGTCATATCTTAATATTTCTTGGTCATTTTCAGAGTTTAAAACTCTTATATATGAGTTGCTTACTTGTCCAAAGTTTTGTTTTCTTTCAGCAGCTTCATATATTGTAACTGTTACAGCTATTTTTTGTATATGCTTTGGCATTGTATCTAAGTTTACTAATATTTCTTCGTCATCTCCATCACCTTCACCAGTTCTATTATCACCTAAATGCTCAACTGCTCCAGATGGATGTTTTAAATTATTATAGAATATAAAATCTTCATCTCTTTCAACTCTTTGAGATTCTCCTACCATAAAAACACTGACATCTAAATCGTAATCATATCCACTATCAAATGAATTTGTATCCCATCCTAGTCCAAGTCTAATATTTTTAAGTCCTGGATTTCCCTTAGTTAAATCAATTTTTTGTCCTTTTTTTAATACTATAGCCATGGAAAATACCCCCTCTAGTTTATTATATTTAAAATTATAAGTTTATTCCAAAGTTTCCACATAACGCAGCAAGTCCACCTTCAAAACCAGAACCTAGTGCGTTAAATTTCCATTCTCCATTGTGTTTATATATTTCAGCTACTACTATAGCTGTCTCTATACTAAAATCTTCACCTAATTCATACTTTATTAGCTCTTCATTTGTATCTTTATCTACTATTCTTATATAAGAATTACTTACTTGCCCAAAATTTTGTGTTCTTTCTGTAGCATCATGAATTGTAACTGTAAAAGAAATTTTGCTTATTTCTCCAGGAATCTTAGATAAATCAACAACTATTTGCTCATCATCTCCATCACCTTCACCAGTTCTATTATCACCTAAATGTTCAACTGCTCCAGAAGTATGCTTTAAATTGTTGTAAAATACAAAATCTCCATCATTAGTAACACTTCCACTTGCTCCTGTTAAAAATGCTGCTGTATCTAAGTCAAAGTCAAATCCACCATCATACTTGTTAGTGTCCCATCCTAACCCTACTAAAATATTTTTAAGCCCTGGGTTTCCCTTAGTTAAATCAACCTTTTGGCCTTTTGATAATGTTATACCCATAATTTATCGCTCCCTTGTTAATTTTAGCTAAACAAATCTTGCTAATTATTTATCTTTTTCTTTAATCATATTATAACATTTTTTATTCATTTGTGAATAAAACTTACTTGATATTTTTAAAATATAATTAAAAAAATGTTTATATTTCTTACTTTTTACATAGATTTTACATATTTTTTTAAATAGATAAAATCTATGTTTAATATGTAATTATATATCATTTATATATACAAGTATACATTTTATTTTGAAACTACAAAATTCTTTGTACTATATTGTTTTAAGATGTTTTATAATAGATTATATCATCTTATTAGAGGAGAAAAAATATGATTTGTACTATTAAACCATTAAAAGTTGTAATAAAGAACTCAAAAGAGCCTTTAAATGAATTTATGTCTAGTAAGTCTTATACAAATAAGAGTTCTTCTTATATTAAAGAAGTCTACTTTACACGATATATAGGTATTGATAATTCGATTGATAAATACATAAAAAACATCAAAAATATAGATGCTCATTTTTTTAACAATATAACAGTTCCCTATATTAGGCTAAACAACTTAAATATAAATTTTGATAAATCACAAACAGATAAGATGCTCAATACTTTCAATACTTATAATGATGCTAAATTTAACAGTTGGAATTTATACAATATTGAATTTCCTTGTAAGATAGAAAATGATACATTAGATTGGACAAAAAAAATTGCATTTAAAAATACATTAGATTTGTTTTCTAAAAACACACCACATTCAACACCTTCTATTGTTAAAAATTTTGCTGTTAAACTTTTATGTTGGATAGATTATTTTCTACCTAAATTATTTTATAATAAAATTAAAATTACTGTTTCACCCAAGGTAGTGTATTTTGGAAATATTAAGAGACAGGAACTTTTTTTCTTATATTTTTTATCACAGCTTGGATGTGATATTTTATATATAAATCCTCATAAGGATATCCTTGATTTGTATCCTGAATGTTCTAGATTTTCTACTTTAGTTGAATTTTCTAAAAAAAGTCCAACTATGCTAGATATACCTTTGGAAAAATTAAATACAGATATAAATAAGAACATCAATAATAACAAAACTTATACTCCTATAAATAAACCTCAATCTGAACAAACTTCTGTTGACACAAACTTTACATCTACAAAAAATAAAAAAGATAAAGAAATAGAACTTACATATGAAGAACTCGCAAAATTATCAACTTCTGTTGTTATGATTGTTGTGTGTGATAATGAAAACAAACCATTCAAGAGCGGTTCTGGAGTAGTCATAAATAGTGAAGGTTACATACTTACAAATCTCCATGTAGTTAATGAAGGCTATTCATTTTTAGTTAGATTTGAAAATGATGATAAAGTTTATACATCACATCAAATCATAAAATACCACTCAGATTATGATTTGGCTGTAATAAAAGTTGATAGAGAATGTAAATCAATACCAGTCAAGGTTAGTAAAAAACCTGTAAGAGGCCAAAAAATAGTTGCAATTGGAAGCCCTTTAGGTCTTTTCAATACAGTTTCAGATGGAATTATCTCTGCTTTTCGTGACTTTGAAACAGTTCAAATGATACAATTTACAGCTCCAATCTCTAGTGGTAGTTCTGGAGGGGCTCTTTTAGATATGTTTGGCAATTTACTGGGATTAATTTCTGCTGGATATGATGATGGACAAAACTTAAATCTAGCAGTGGAAAGTCATCTTGTCAAAATATTTGCCAATAATTTTATCGAAATAATAAACTAATTTACTCTTTCTTCATACCAATAGAGAGGGTGAGAACATTATATATGTTCGCCCTCTCCATATCATGAAAAAATTAATACTTGATGTTTTTATGCTCTATAAACAATTGATGCCATAGACAAAATGTAAATATAGTCCATATTTTCCTTGAATTATCTTTGTGACCTTTTAGATGTTCATCTAAAAGTTTTATTATATATTTTTTATCAATAAACTCGTCTACATTTGCATTGGAAATAGTTTCTCTTACAACAACTCCTAAATCATCTTTTAACCAAACTCTTATTGGCGTTGGAAATCCTAATTTTTTTCTCTGAATAACATGCTCTGGTACTATATCTTTAAAAGATTCTCTAAGTAGCACTTTTGTGTTATTTTTTGTTATTTTTTGTTCAACTCTTAAATTTTTTGCTACATCAAATACATCTTTATCTAAAAAAGGTACTCTAAGTTCTAGATGCTCAGCTACAGAGAATTTATCAACTTTTTGAAGTATATCACCTTGAAGCCATGTATTTACATCTATATGTTGCATTTTACTTATATAATCGTAATTATTTTTCTGCGCTTCTCTGTACAAATTTGATAATAAATACTCATGTATATTCTTTTCCTTATATTTAAAAAAGAATCTTTTTACTTCATTATTTTCAAAAATCTTCGCATTTCCTATATATCTCTTTTCTAAAGGTGTTGTAGCTCTGTAAAGATAATTTTTGCCTTTTATATTAGGCATAAGCTCTGAAACTCTATTTAATACGCCTCTAATATACACTGGTGAATTTATAACTGATTTCACATTATTATATTCCTTGTATACATTATATCCCCCGAATAATTCATCAGCACCTTCTCCAGACAAAGCTATTTTAACATATTTACTAGCTTCTTTAATTAAAAAATAAAGACCTACTCCTGATGGGTCTGCCACAGGGTCATCCAAAAAATAAATTACACTCGGTAATGCTTTTATATAGTCATCTTGTGTTATGTTGAGTGGAATGTTTTCTATGCCCAATTTATCAGCTGTTTTTTTAGCTATTTCCAATTCACTATACCCTTTAACATTAAAACCTAGCGAAAAAGACTTTATATTTGGATTAATTTGTGAAGCTATAGAGGTTATAATTGATGAATCTATACCACCAGACAAAAATGTCCCAATTTGTTTATTTTCTTCTACCTGTCTTCTTACCGAATCTATTACTACATTTCTTATTTCTTCTTCGCCTATATCTCTATTCCCTAAATGATTCTTACTGTAAAAAAATTTTGTACTACTCCTAAATTCAAGTTTATTGTATCTCTTTAAAGATAGTATTCCGTTTTCCACTCTAAAAAAATGTCCTGCTGGTATCAATCTTATTCCTTGTATCATAGTATCTTCAGGAAGAACATATTGAAACGAAAAATAACTCTGTAAACTTCGTTCATTTATATTTAGTTTTTTAACATACTCGAGTATAAATTTATATTCTGATGCAAAGATTATCACTTTTTCTTTATTTATATAGTAAAGTGGTTTTATTCCAAATAAATCTCTTGCCCCAAATATGCTTTCATTTTCTTTATCATATATTATAAAGCTAAACATACCTTTTATCTTATGTACACAATTTTTTCCAAATGCTATATAAGATGTTAATAAGATTTCAATATCACTATCTGTAGCAAAATTGTACCCTTTTTTAATCAATTCTTCTTTTATCTCGCAACCATTATATATTTCACCATTTAAAACTATAACCTTTCCATCTTTTTCAAATGGTTTAACTCCATGTATAACATCTATTACATCAAATCTATTAAAATCAAACTCTTTTTCCTCACCTTTTAAGTATCCTCTACTATCAAGACTTATATGATTTATATTATTTACAGATTCTTTTATTTTAAATTTAATATCTTCTTTTTTAGATATATCTCCTTTATAATAAATTGAAATATTGCCACACATATTATCAGATTTCCTTCCTAATTTTTAGTATTATCCTATATCTCATAGTTTTGTCTTTGCCTTCAAAACTTATTCAATTTTAAAAAAATTACTATCAAATTTTTATAAATTATCTGCTAATCTTTCATAATTTTTTAATTTCTAGAAATACTATATTAGGAGGTGATTTTTATGAAGAAAAAAATGTTAATACCAGTTATTATGTCTTTATTTATACTTTCACAGTGTATAACTTTATTTGCTTTTACACCCGAAAATAACAAGTTTAAGGTTAAACCATTACCTTATGCTTATGATGCACTTGAGCCATATATAGATAAAGAAACTATGATTTTACATCATGATAAACATTATCAGGCTTATGTTGATAAGTTAAATGCAGCTCTTGAAAAATATCCTGAGCTTTATAATTATTCTTTATGTGAATTATTACAAAACTTAGATTCTTTGCCTAAAGACATTGCTACAACAGTAAGAAATAATGCAGGTGGTGCTTACAATCATAAATTCTTTTTTGATATAATGACTCCTGAGAAAACTATACCTTCTGAATCTTTAAAAGCAGCTATCGACAGAGATTTTGGTTCTTTTGAAAAATTCAAAGAAGAATTCCAAAAAGCAGCTTTAGATGTTTTTGGTTCTGGTTGGGCTTGGCTGGTAGCCACTAAAGATGGTAAATTGTCCATTATAACTACTCCAAACCAAGATAGCCCTGTAAGTAAAAACTTGACTCCTATCATAGGTCTTGATGTTTGGGAACATGCTTACTATTTAAAATATCAAAACAGAAGAAATGAATATATTAACAACTGGTTTAATGTAGTTAATTGGAATGGAGCTTTAGAAAATTACAAAAATTTAAAATCTCAAGAGTAATTAAATATTAAAATCCTTTTGAAAAAAACTTATGTTTGCTATATAATATAATAAAAGATAGTCTAAATTTACCAATATTGTGTTTATAGTGACGATTCAGGAGGATTTTTATATGATAAAAGAAACACATGAAAGGGGAGGATATATATTAGCGCTTTTGATACTCCCCTTTATAAATAATATATATTTAGTCAAATACGATACTACATATAAAATAGTATTAATTATAATCTATATCTATTTTGCATATTTAGGTTCATTGTTTCCAGATATAGATATGAGAGGTTCTTACATAAGTAAAAAATTCATATTAATTTACAAATTATTTGGAAGTAGGTTTAGACACAGAGGGTTTACCCATAGTCTTCTTGCATTATTACTCATTAGTAGTTTTTTTAAGTCTCTAACAATCTTTACCAACAACAATATAGTTTTTTCATGTCTGTCTAGTGGATTTATAATAGGATATTTTTCTCACATGTGTCTTGACCTTATTACCAAAGAAGGTATCGAATTGTTTTTTCCCATTACTATAAACATTTCCTTACTCCCTATAAAAACTAGTTCAAAAACAGAAAAATTCATATCTAAACTTTTAAACTTCATAGTTATTTTTTTAATCGGATATCAATTTTACATTTTATTTTAATGTATTTTTATAGCTACATATTTATAAATTAATTAAATAAATTAAAAAAATTGTCTTAAAAGAATACTTTTAAATTTAATTTTTATTTAAATTTAATTCTTTTAAGACAATTTTAATTTTTTGACAAGTTAAATTCTTTTGTTATCTCTATCATTATCGTGTTTTTTATGATGAAATTCATAGTTATGATTTTCAAGGTTTTTATTAACTTTACTTCCAATCTTCCATGATAAAAATACTAATAGTATAAATGATGCTATCTTTAGTGGACTTGTTATAAATCCTTCTATATCACTTGCCACATAACTTATTACTATAAACATTACAAATTTTCCTGCCAACATTGCTGGAACAAAATCTTTTATATCTTTTTTACAAAAAGCTGATGCAACAGTAACTAAACACCCAGGCATAAATGGACAAGCATATGCTATAAATAGCAGTTTAAATCCCTGTTTGTCCATCCAACTTATTGCTCTTTCAGTTTTACTATTTCTCAACTTATTAAAAAGTCTACTATCAGTAAATCTACTTATTAATAAAAATAATGAGGTTGTCCCAAGCCCTGAGCCAATCCATGATAGCAAACACCCAAGTAATAACCCTTGTATAGCAGCATTTGCTGTAACTATCGCCACAAGTGGTAAGGCTGGTATAAAGCTTTCTATAAATGCACTTAATAAACCAATTATTGTGGCTAACACCCAATAGTTTTGAGTTAAATCAAGTAATTCTTGTATATACTGCATATTGCTTTTCCCCTTTTTTAACTTTAACTATTATTATATACTCTATATTGCTATTACATACCAATTTCAAAAAGGAATCTAATATTCAAAAGTAAATAATTTATGTAAATTTACAGTTAAGGTATCTTTATTTTATTATATATTATAACAAAAAAGTCTTAAAATATGAATCTATCATATTTCAAGACTTTTTCTTTTTATCTAGATATATTTAAACTATAGTATATCTGACTTCATAACATCTTCAAAATCCCCTTTTTCAGATATTAATCTTATCAATTTAACAGTGCAACTTAAATCATTTATAAGTATAGCTCCTACTAATGAACCATCTTTCATAAATAATTTTTTATATACTCTTTTACCTTCATCTTTTGATGAAATTTCTTTATCAAAATCTTGTATATTACCAATACTAAATACTTTAACATTCATAGCATCTAATGAAACTGGATATACATCACTTTCAAATTTCAAACTATCTCCACTTGCATTTGCTCCTGCTATTTTTCCCATTTCTACTGAAGATGGCCATATTGCTAGACTAGTGTTTCCTACTTGTGTAACATCTCCACAAGCGTATATATCTTTAACATTTGTCTGTAATGTATTATCTACAACAATACCTCTATCAATTTTTACAGATGTATCTTGAACCATCTGAGTATTTGCTCTCACTCCAATTGAAAAGACTACCATATCACAGTCAACACTATTGCCATCTTTAAATACAACTTTTTGGGCCCTTCCATTGCCATCAATACCATCAACTGCCACACCTAATCTTACATCTATGCCTGTATCTCTTACACATTGCTCTAGTATTTTACTGCCTTCTTTATCAAGTTGTTTTGATAATATACCATCCATTGCTTCAACCACTACTACTTCTAAGCCTTTTAATTTAAATTCCCATGCTGCTTCAAGACCTAATAGTCCTCCACCAATTACTACAACTTTCTTAGACTTTTCTAATGCTTCTTTTACATTATATAAGTCTTTTATATTTCTAAGTGTAAATACATTTTCTAAATCATGACCTTTAATTGGTGGTATGAAATTTCTACTTCCTGTGGCTATTACAAGCTTATCAAATTTAATAGCTCCATCATTTACTACAATAGTTTTATTTGCTTCATCTAATTTATCTACATTTGTTCCTAATATTACTACTATGTTGTTTTCGTCATACCAAGCTTTATCTTCCATATAGAAATCAGAATTAAGTTCTTCATTTATACCATCAGAAAGTGCAGGTCTATAGTAAGTTAACTCTTCCTCATTAGAAATCATAGTTATCTTACAAGTCTTATTTCTTTTTCTTATAGCATCTGCTGCATAGAAACCAGCTGCACCATTTCCTACTATAACAAAATATTCGTCAGTATCTTTTCTAAAAGTAACCTCATCTTCTTCAACTTCTATAAATTGGTCCTCTTTGGCTCCACATACAGGGCATATACTAGGAGCACTATCTCCTTCAAATACTTCATTACAAATTACACATTTAAACTTTTTAGTCTTCTTTTTACTTCCAAAAGTAGAGTTTAACTTATCTAAGAATTTTCCTGTATAAGCATATAATTTGTCAACTTCTTCCCCTGATGGTTTAAAATTAACAGCAAATGGTTTCACTGTTGTCATTCTAAGCTGATTGATTCTCTCCATAGCATTTTCTATACCTTCTCCACTCCATCCATATGAACCAAATACTGATGCAACTTTTCCACCATGAAGAACTGGATTTAAAGATACTAATATATCCCATATAGGTTTTAATGCATCCCCTAATATTGTTGGTGTTCCAAATAATACACCTTGCGATACTGCTATTTTATCTAGAATTTCTTCTTGCTTATGCTCTATTACATCAAATAAATTTACTTTATAATTGCTATTTTTTTCAATATATGATTTTATAGCCTCTGCCATGATTTTTGTATATCCATGTGCAGAAACATAACAAATTGTAACTTCTTTTTCTAATTTTACTTGTTCATTTACACTCCATTTATAATAAAGGTCTATAATTTTTCTAGGATTTTCAGTCAATACTGGTCCATGACCTGGGCACACTGTGTCTATATCTAAATCTTTTATCTTTTCTATAGCAGTTACCATAGATGGTTTAAATGGCCCCATTATACAATCATAATAATATCTTAAGGCATCTAAGTAATCCTTTTCTTCATCTTCATTAAGAGTGTTTACTATCTTGTCATTACTATAATGACTTCCAAATGAATCACATGTTACAAGAGTTTTATCTTCTTTTATATATGTGTATATAGTATCTGGCCAATGAAGCATAGGTACAGAGAAGAATTCTAAAGTCTTATCGCCTATTGATAGCACATCTCCATCTGCAACTGCAATATATTCAAAGTCTTTGTTTACGATTTCCTTTAGATACTTAATAGCAGTTTCTGAAGCTACTACTTTTGCATTTTTTGCTAAATCTAATAGCTTTTCAACGCTTCCTGCATGGTCTGGTTCAGTATGACTTACCACAATATAGTCAATTTTTTCAAAGTCTATATTTAAATCATTTAATCTTTCAATATATTTCTCAAAATGTTTATCTTTAACTGTTTCAAATAAAACTGTTTTTTCTGTGCCTTTTAAGACATATGAATTATAAGTTGTTCCATAAGGTGTATACATAATTATGTCAAATACTCTTAAATCAGGGTCAAGTGAACCTACCCAATATAAATTTTCTTTTATTTTCAATGATTTTAATGACATACCGTACTCCTCCTAAAATAGTTATTTAACCTTTTTATACCCTATTTGTTATATTTTAAACAAATTTTATTCAAAAAAGAATTTATTTTAAAAGCAACTTGAAACTCTTAATCTTCTTTTTCTACCTCCAGTATAGTTCCTTTTTTAGAATCTACCTTTATGTCATATTCATTTTTATCTTTATCTATTCTTATTTTATAAAAAGTAACATCTAAATCTTTATCTAAACTCCATTCTTTTACTATTCCATCTTGTTCTTTCAATGCAATTTCCATAGCTTTTTGAGGTGTTATTATATCATTTAAATCTAATTTTTCTTTTCTAGCTTTACCATTTAAATCTTCTGAATCCAATTTTTCAGTTTTATCTTGCAATACATCCTTTGTATTAGCATCTATTTTCATCTTATACTCATTATTATCATCTACACCTTCAACAGTATAAACATATTTATTTAAATCGCTTTCAAGACTTAAATCTACTATATCAGCATCCTTATATTTGTCTTTAAACATATTTATTGCATCTGTATAAGGTACTTTGAAGTCTTGTTCCATTAAACTTTCATCAATTTTGCCATCTTTTAAATCACTATTTGAAGCATTTGCTTCTTTTTTTGTATTGCTATTTTGAGGTGCTTGTCCTGAATTTGAATTTCCACTACATGCAGTTAATAAACCTGCAATAAGTATACTTGCTACTAATAAATATAATTTTTTACACATAAAAATCCTCCTTAAATAATAATTAATTTATTCTATATTATGCCCTTTAAACCCTTCATTTACCCTTTTATATTGCATATTTTCCTTACTTTATTTTAATTATTTTCAAAGCTTTATAATCAAAAGCTAAAAATCTATTTTAATATTACTTATATGAAAATTAACCTAAATAATAAGATATGAGTACAAATTTTTAAATTTCTAATATAATACCTGTTTATAAATCATAGTTATTCTTAAAAATAGAAATGTTGAGATAAACTGAGATGAAATTGGATGATACACAAATATCCAAAGTTATACAACTTCTTATTATTTTAAAATACTGAGATAAGATGATTTTCTGTCTATCGTAAAATAATATTTAACTATACGTGTATCGCTCAAAGATGAAATATTTTTAAAATCTATATAATATAATTTATTATACCAGAATTTTAAAATTTAAATCTATAAAATAGTAAAAATTATCATTAATTAAATATGAAAATAAAAAATCTACATAAAATAAAAACAACTAAAAGAGATGCTTTAAATAGCATCCCTTTTATATAATTAAAAACTTAAATTTTATTTAGTTCCCTAACTGTTAAATCCATTTTAGGATAAGGTATTGTAATTCCTTCTTCATCAAATCTAATTTTAACATCTTCTAATAAATCAAGGTAAATTGTCCAATAGTCTTCTGTCTTACACCAAGCCCTAATTGCAAATTTAATGGCATTATCTCCATGTTCTACTACTCCTATAAATGGTTCTGGTTCATTTATTATTAATTTATGTCTATTTACAATTTCTTTTAAGACTCTTCTAACATGTAATATATCATCTTCATATCCTACACTAAAAACTAAATCAACCCTTCTAGTATTTTTTGCAGAATAATTTATCAGACTATCATTTGATACAGAGCCATTTGGTATAAGTATCTGCTTATTATCTGGAGTAGCTAATTGAGTATAAAAAAGTCCTATTTGCTCAACTGTTCCTCCATGACCTGCTGCTTCTATGTAATCTCCTACTTTAAAAGGTCTAATCAAAAGTATAATAAATCCTCCAGCAAAATTTGATAAACTACCTTGCAGCGCTAAACCTATCGCTACCCCTGCTGAAGCTATTACAGCAGCAAAACTAGATAAACTCATCCCCCAGTATTCAAGAACAACTATTATAACAGCAACTTTAAGTACACTTAAAAGAAGAGATTTCAAAAACCTTCTTAAAGTTAAATCGACATCTCTTTTGCCAAGAACTGTCATGACATGGTTTACAATTTTTTTTATTATTTTAAATCCAATTGAAAGTATGAGTAAACCTATTATAAGTTTTACTCCACTTGTAGTTGCCCATTCCAAAAGGCTTTCCATCAAACCACCCATGTCCATTTTATTAATATCTAGATTATTTAAATCTAACTTACTTATATCATCTATTTTTGTTGTATCCATAGAAAAAACTCCTTACTTTATATTTTAGAACCAATATTATAGTTTAAAGTTCTTATTTTTCTATTTAATATGATACAATATCATTTAATCATAGTAAACAAGATTTATATTCCAGTTAGCTCTTTTTTCTAAATCCAAACCTTCTATTATTTGTAGAACTTTATGCTAAGCCACTATGAAAATGCTATTGAGTTTTAAAATCATCATTTTTTACACCAATATGAGATGCTATTATAGTTATAATACTTAATACTATAAATACAATAAATCCTCTTTTATATCCATCAACTGTATTATAGAAATTTATTTGTAAAGATATAGCTATGATTAAATTAATAATACCACTTCCTATAAATTCAAAGGTATTAATAACACTAGTTGCCAATCCAGAATAAATCTCTTTATTTTTATATTTAGCATCATTAAATACTTGTAGATGTGACATGACTATACACCCCATTATAAAAAATGCTACTGGTAAAAACATTATTGGTGGTTTTACTTTAAAAACAATTACAATTATTATCCATATAAATAAGTCTATCATTGCACCATATTTTATTATGTTAAACTTGCTAGACTTTATTTTTGCAAACACAAAATCCATGATTATTGAACCAAATATAAATCCATATGTAAAAAATGATACTATAAACGCAGAAAAACTCTTACTAACTCCATAAACATCCATTATGTATCTTACTCCCCAAAGACTTGTAAATGCACTTGTTAAACCTACAAAAGAAAACATTATTATTGAATTATACCATGTTGACTTATTAATTATAACGGACTTAATCCCTTCAATAATACTAATTTTTTCTGATTCTTCATAAATATCAACATTTACATTAAATCCATATTCTCTTGGTGTATCTCTAACAATAATATACATACAACATCCAATTAAAATACCTATTATACCTATTAATAAAAATGAATTTCTCCAACCAATAAATTCGGACAAAAATACTAGCGGAAAAGTAGCAAGAACTCCTCCCACATTTCCAACAAATGAGAACTTAGCTGTTGCAGAAGCAAACTCCGATTTATCAAACCATCTACCTTGAATTTTTAAGATACAGAGTAATATTACTGATGTTCCTGCTCCTACAACTATACGAGAAAGATATGCTAATTCTATATTTTGTATTAATCCAAATAGTATCGAACCTATACTAGCCGTTATTATTCCAATACTACTAATCTTTCTTGCTCCATATTTATCAATTAATATACCTGCTGGTATTTGCATAAGTGCATATGAGTAAAGGCAAAATGATGCTATATTTGATATTTGTATAGAATTAAACCCTAACTCTTTTGCTAAATTATCTGAGACAACAGCAGTTGACATCCTTAAAAATAAGACTAAAATAAATGAAAATGTAATTATGCCCCAAACACTCCATTTAGTCTTTGTATAACTTTTCATATTTTCTCCCTCAAATCTATGTAATTTTAACTTTTATTACTCTGTTTGTAGACTTTCTATTTACAGTATGTGTTTATAAGAATTTTGTAATTATTTATCAAAATTTTTAATATGCATTTCTATTATACAATACACATACACATTTAACCATATATAAGAATTTATTCCTGTTTATATAATACTTAATTAATTCTTAAAGTAAACAAGAGCCATCTTTTAAAGTAACTCTAAAAGATGGCTCTTTATAAAAATATCTATTCTAAATTTAAATTTCTATCTAGTATATATTTTGTAGCAATAAATAATATTACTAAAATTATAATACTACCAAGTATAGCAAACATAAAATGAGAACTTTGATATAAATGATAAATCATGTTAGTATTTTCTCCTGGTAAAAATCTTTCAATTGTACTACCAACAGTTGATATTATCATATTTATAATTATAAAAGAAACAAATGCAGATACATTTCTATGTTTATTAAACTTTGGTAATTGCCCCATTGAAATTGCTGTATATAGCAATAAAATAAATGAAGTATATGAAATAAGCATTGTTAATAATAGCAAGAACATATCTAAAAAATTTTCAAACCCCAATCTGAAAACATTATTAAAAAAATCTAAAATCTCAGCAAATGCAATTCCAGAAGCACTAAAAAACATTAGTACTGCAAATGTACCTACTGCAACTATAAAACTAAGTACCGCATATATAAGTGCTGTTATACATTTGGATAATATAAGTGAACTAGTACTAACAGGAAGAGTAAACATTAAATAGCCTTCATCTCCCAAAAGATTTTTTCTAAATCTTTGAATTGTAACTACAATAGTTAAAACACCCAGTGCCATAAAAAGACTTGTAAGTACAAGTATTCCTATTCCTTGTATTTGGAATATATCAATCTTCATAAATATTCCATTTAATATAGCCACTACTATTATAGCTATATATAATGGTATAAACGTTCTTCCACTTGCCTTTAACTCATATTTTAATAGTTTTCCTAACATTTGAATTCCTCCCTAAATAATGCATCTATAGATTTACCTTTTTCCTCTCTTATTGATTCAACATCTCCTTGTAGTACTATCTCACCTTTAGATATGAATATTACTTCATCACATATATTTTCTATCTCACTTATTAAATGAGTTGCAATCAGCAAAGTACTATCCTCATAATAGTTTTTTAGTATAGTCTTAAGTATATATGACCTTGCAGCTGGGTCAACACCTCCAATAGGCTCATCTAAAATATATATATTTGCTTTTCTTGACATAACCAGAATAAGTTGTACTTTTTCTTTAGTTCCTTTAGACATTGTTTTTAATTTTTCATCTACATCAATATCTAAACTCTTAATCATTTCATTTGCCCTTCTAACATCAAAATCACTATAAAAATCATAGAAAAATTTAAGTAAATCTGATACTTTCATCCAGTCGTTTAAATAAGTTCTTTCTGGTAGGTATGATACTATTTTTTTTGTTTCTATAGATGGCTTCATTCCATTTATCATAATTTCACCATCATCAGGTTGTAATAATCCATTCATCAATTTAATCATTGTACTTTTACCACTTCCATTAGGACCTAACAAGCCAACTATTTTTCCTTTTGGTATATTCAACTCAACATTCTTTAAAACCTTTTTAGTTCCATAGCTTTTATTTACACCTTTAAATTCAACTATGTCATTTTGAGAAACATCATTTATATTTTTATCCATTTTATAATTCTCCTTTCAAATTTTCTGTTATAAGTTTTAACATTTCATCTTCGTCATATCCAAGTTTTACTAAAGTCTCTTTTAATGTATTTATTTCAACATTGGCTATTTCCTCTTTCATAGCTTTTATTTTTTCCTTATCATCTGTTACAAATCTTCCTTTTGTTCTTTGGCTATAAACCAATCCTTGTCTTTCCAGTTCTGTTAAAGCTTTTTGCATCGTATTTGGATTAACTTCAGCATCCTCAGCAAGTGCTCTTACTGTTTCTAATTTAGAACCTATTTTTATTTCCCCTGAAACTATTTTTAACTTTAGATGTTCTACTAATTGTATATATATAGGTTTGTTATTATCAAGTTCCCATTCCATATTCATGCCTCCTCATTGTGTTATTATATTATTGTATTAATAACCTAATACAATAATATAATAATACAGCTCATATGTCAACTATTTTTAAATAAAATTATGAATATCTACAAGCTTTTTCATTTAAGGATAATTCTATGATGTCATGTCAGGAGGGTTCTCCTCCAGGAGTGTTGGTTCATCCTTTTCCCATCTATACAGTTTACTTGTTACTTTATATCAGAGCTCCCCGATGCTATAATGATTCCCAGTGGAATCTCAGCTAAGGTCACTGCTGTTTCACTCCTGCAAAGCATCCGCTATTGCTTAGAAAGCTTGCAGCCCAGACGGTGTACCATGACTGCTTACACAAATGCTGCATCCCCAGTTCTAGCCACCAGCAGGGTATTTCTACTGGACGAATGCTGATAACGCGAGGTTTCAGCCGGTACATCCGATCGGGATAAGCTTTGGTTCAGATTCCCATCCCTTATCAGAAAGGTGGTGATTACACATGAAGAAAATCGATTACCTGTCAACGCTTTTTGTCGGGATCGATATTGGATCCCGCACGAACGTAATCTCGGCTCTAAACTTTGAACAGGAATTCCTCATTAAGATGGTTCCTGTCCCTAATGTCCAGTATGGCGCTGAACAGATGGAACAAATGATCGCGGATGTTTTAGATCAGCATCACGAGTTCCGTTTCGTCATCATCGGTTTGGAATCCACCGGGTTCTATGGCGTCCACATTGCCAACTTTCTTTCCACCTGTGAAAAGCTGGCTCCTTTCTCCACGAAAGTTTACTGCCTGAATCCGAAGGAGGTTGCCAAATATAAGGAATCCTTTAATTCCCTGGACAAAAACGATGGGATTGACTCCTTCGTCATTGCTGACTTTGCAAGGGTAGGCAGGATCCATATACAGCCCTGGCGTGGCGCACAGTACCTGGCTCTTCAGAGACTGACCCGGCATCGGCTCCATATCACGGAATGCATTGCCCGGGAAAAAAGCTATATGCTCAACAACATCTTCCTGAAATTCAGTGAGTTTGCCATGCTTGGCAAAGGTGAGCATCCTTTCTCTAATAAATACGGCGCCACCGCAGAAGCAATCCTGACAGATTACTTTTCCACGGAAGCCATTGTAAATGCCTCTGTGGATGAACTGGTTGCGTTCATTACTTCCAAAAGCCGGGGCCGCATCGCTGATCCGGAACAGACCACTTACCTGCTTCAAAAGGCTGCACAGGATTCTTACCGGCTTGATAAGTGCCTGTACGAACCGCTTACCGTTTCTATTGGATGCTCTTTTAACTGCATCAATGCTTTTGAAAAAGAGCTCAAGGCCATCGATGACGCGATCCTTCGTACGGTAAAAGGGCTGAACCCTACTGAGTATCAGATCCTCAATTCCGTTCCCGGAATCGGTAAAGTCTATGCCAGCGGTATTCTTGCTGAAATAGGCACCATCAAATGCTTTAAGAACAATGATGCCCTTGCCAAGTATGCCGGTATTGTGTGGAAAGAAAACCAGTCCGGCACCTTTGAAGCAGAAGACACTCCGCTAAACAAAGCCGGTAACCGCTACCTGCGCTACTACATCGTTGAAGCCGCTGGAAGTGTTATTGCGCACTGTCCGGAATATAAAGCCTTTTATGACAAGAAATACGCTGAGGTGAGAACCCATCAGCATAAACGAGCACTCGCGTTGACTTCCCGTAAATTGATACGTATGCTTTTTGGACTGCTGGACAAAAGTCAACTCTACTCTGTGGAAAAGAGTAGGTAATCCATATCGCATACCGAACTTACGTTCCTAATCGGCCGTAGGTCTATTAAGGTTACCCTTTTCTCAGAAAATCTGTTTCATTTTCTTCTTGACATATCACCAAATTGCTTTTCGATTAGCTCCATAACAGAAGCCGTCTGTTGCTTGATTATCTGTTCGTGCTTTTCTGTCAGCTTTGCGTGCTGTTCAATGTTCTTCAGATAATCTGTGTTGTTTCCTGCGTCTATCTTTTTCAGCATTTTCAAGGTAGGTGCTACCTGTCTTGCTATCCAGTTTAGCGTCCTTGAAAGGGTATAGGGTTCTGGCTGTGTCGTCAGCTTCAAAGGCTCTCTGCCTTTTCCGATAAACCACGCCCAGCGGTCATTGAGCTTCCAATCCTCACGCCGTTTATCTTCTTCCATATCCACAAAACGAATATAGCGGTTGATAATGGAAAATGCTGTCCTTTCTGCGTCATAGTGTGTCAACAAGTCCCTTACGGCATAATAAGCTCGCTCATTTTTTAAGCGGATTTCAAAGCGGTTTTTTATAGGTGCTTCCGAAACGGGAATACCCAGCTTTGCGTACTGTTCGTAGTTCTTTTCATAACAGCAGAAGTACACCTCGCTTTTTAGTGAGCCGATATACAGCGTATGTCCCATGCCTGCCTTGTCCTGTTCCAGTTTCTTAATCAGCTCGCCAGAAGCATAGGACTTAAAGGAACGGAACACGGAAACACATTCCTCACGGTTGCACTTGTCTGTCAGTTCTGGAATATCCAGTATGCCAGCCCTGTCATTTATCGCAAGGTCAAGTCGTTTCATCACACCGCCCTCAACCAATGCGTCCATAAGGAAGTCATACCAGCTCCGTTCCTGTGCCACCAGATAGCTTTCAAACTGGCGACAGCCTTTTCCTTTCAGTTCCAGCAGGACACCTTTTTCCTCATCAGCGGAAGTAAAGACGAATATATCGCCTAAGAAGTAATGCTCCGTATAACTGTAAAATCCAAAATCCTCATGGAGCATATAATTGATGTTCAGTTTCAGCACGTCCTTGATGATGTGCCGTATATCAAGCGTAGGAAAACGGATACGCACATAGTCGAACAACAGGAACATGGGAGCTTCTGGATTGAATTTTTCCAGAGCTTCCAGAAGTTTCAGCTTCATGTCGTTTGTCAGATTGACCTTTCCTGCTTCGATACGGTTCAGATGTTCTCGGCTGATACCAGCCATAAGAGCCAACCGTTTCTGCGATACGCCGTATGCGTTGCGTTTTTCTATAAAATCAGTTATCCATTGTGCTTCATTCAGTAGAAATACCCCCAATCTTTTAAAAGTGTGATAATTTTAAGCTGTTATCACTTTCAGCGAAAAGTATCGAGAACCCTTGTACCCTGTACCTTTTTCGTTATTTTGTTGACTGTTTCCTGTTGATTTGTGCCCCTCTGTTAGATACCGAGGGGCTTTATCGCTGGCGTGGCTTACGCCACACCAGCAACGGCTCGTCCGAGCCGACGACTTTCGCTTCGCACGTCGCCGTCCCGTCCTGCCGTTTCGGTGCTATTCCTGCAAGCTCATTCCCGTATAAATCACGATACAGTCGGTATCATCACAAAGGCACTTTTCCTCGGTTTCCTTATCCACTTCATACAGACGGCATAACTGCTTGAAATGCTCCCTGTCTGTCATAAGGAACGTATAACGAAACGGAAGTCCAAGCATGGACATTTCCTCGTCGAGTTCCAGAGAAAACAGCAAAGGAAGTTCCAGCTTATCCTCTCCAAACTGTTCCATGAAATTTGATAATGTCTCGTGAAAGACTTCTGCTGGGTATTCATCACATTTATCAAAGCCAGTATCAGCGGTAAAATTCAAGTCAGACAGGAATTGACGATAATTCAATCCTATGCAGACTGTCTTTTCTCCAAAATCATTGTGCAGTACACTTATCAAGCTGTAAGTTATTTTCATTCTTCTATGTTCTCCTTTCCTTGTTGTGGCACGTCCCCTCGTTTGAGGGCAAGCGTGCCGATTGTCTGTAAAAAATCATGTCCTTTCGGGACTAAAGGCGTATAAAATTCACTAATGACGCTCGTTCCCACATCACAGTACCCACGTCCCTTGATAGGCTTCTGGAAAAACTGTTTCTTCACGTCCGAGCCGAACAGCATACCATATCCAAGCTCACTTATACGCCCCAAGCCCACACGGAAGTTGAAGTTGTCCCTTATCCCGTCGCTGAAATACTTTGCGTCTGGACGCTGGCAGGCAACGATAAGGAAATATCCTGCCTGTCGTCCCAGCATGATGATTTTCTTTAGCTGGCTTAACAGGCTCATGCTTTCCTTTGTTCCCAGCATTTCAAAGAACGCCACATATTCATCAAAGACAAGGAAGCAGGGTGGAAGTCCTAAATAGGCGTAGTTTTCGCCTGTCCTATAATTTTTGTGCTGTTTCATTTCCTCGCTTCGCCGTACCATGCCGTCATAAAAAGCATTGACACAGGCTATCATATCTTCCTTTGTATGGTAGACGTTCGGCAGGACTGTTCCCAAGTCCGCAAGGTCAGCGTTTTTCGGGTCTAATATATAAAGCTGAGCGTTGGTCTGCAACAGGGCTTCAATGACAGTCAGCAGGAAATAGGTCTTACCGCCACCAGTTCCACCAGCGATAAGGGCATGAGGGAGCTTGTCATATTCCCAGACAAGATTTTTCATCAGTCGCAGGCTTCCATGTTCTGCCTTTACCTCGTCAATGGAAATGCGGTTTGCTATCATGTCATACAAAAGGGTGTACTCGATATAGCCGTCATGGAGCGTCTTGTCGGTCAGCTCACAGTACAGTCCGCTTTCCAGTTTGTCCTCTAGCCGTAGTAGCTGGTCTTGATATTTCCCCAGAGTAATTTCACAGCGGATATGAAGCAGTCCCTTTTCCATTTGATAGTACATTTTGGGAAACCAGACGATTTTTTCCCTTGATCTGCCAGAGGACAGGTCAGTGAAAAAACCGCTGTTCTGTACGGTATCTGCTTCATACCACCTGTTTTCCAGTATCATTCGAGCCAGCTTTTGACGGTGCAACAGCCTTTTGAAGCTGTCATAGCAGTAGCGGTAGAACAGAAAAGCGACCAATGCACAAACACCAGTCGCTATCAAAATCGTTATGAAATTGTATGGGGAAAGCGTCAGCCCATTATCTAACAAGCTAAAATGTTTCCAGTCGGTACGCATGAGCTGTCCCATGTTCAGTAGCAGTAATACAGCTATGAACAGGGACAGGAGCGTACCAGCACAGAAACGATACACAAGGTATCTGTCAGAAGCTCTGATACGCTTTCCCTTGTATTTAAGTAATGACATAAAAACTCCTTTCTGGGTTATAGAAAAAGCAGTCAATCCTAAGACTAACTGCTTTGTGTGTAGAGATATGAAATTATCGTTTTTCTTTCGTTTCTTTTAGCAAATTGAAGATTGATAACTTCAAGTTTTTCAGAAATATTCTTTAAATCTCCCTCGTCTAAACATTCTTCTTGTACGGTTTCTCCTAGCAAGGTACTTACAGATGTATCAAGTTCTTCTGCCAACGAAACAAGCATACTTGAGTCGGGAACAGATAACCCTTTTTCCCATTTAGATACTGTTTGCCTTACTACATTTAGCTTAATAGCCAATTCTTCTTGTGAAAGTCCTTTTGCCTTTCGTAGATTTCTAATATTTTCGTTTAACATAACCTATGCCTCCTTTGTTTTGATACAACTATTAAATATCAAAACAGCCGTTGCCACAAGCAACGCAGATTAACATCTGTTATTATTGCACCAAATTCTTTTCTATCACTTACTTCATACCCATATTATATCAATACAATATAACGGCTACAATGAAAATCTATGTCACAAGATTATTTCTTCTGCTGTCCCTGTGGGCTATGGTTCTGCGGATTTCCTGCTGGCTGGTTTCCTTTATTCTTCAAGATAATATCATCAGCCTTGATATACCAGTCCACGTCTGCACCTCGATAGTTGGCATTTGCTACCGTATCTACAACAGGATTGACAAGCTCTACCTCTGCGTTGTAGTCAAATTCCTTTAACGGAACACTAGCAGGGACGGACACCTGTATCATGCGTCCCTGTGTACGGCTTTTCAAATCATAAGTCCTTTCCTTGATTTCTGGCGATACAGAGCCGTCCTCATTCTGTAAATGCACCTCACGTCTTAAAGCGGAAAATTTCAACATTCCGAATGTCTTTTCCTTGTCTACTACAATACCGTTTGCTAATCTCATAATCTATTTGCCCCCCTTATCTTTTTTCCTCTGCTGGCAACATATCATCAGCCAGCAGGATATAGTCTGTAAATCCTCGTCCGTCAATGTTATATCCACTTGTGGTAATGCGTGGATTGATAAGTTTTACTTTCTGTTCTGGTTCAAAGTTTTTCTCCCCAGCTTTAGCAGGAAGCACCACGATAATATCATCAGCCCTTTGCACATCAGAGTACAGGTTATAGCTTCTTGTCAAAACATTTAAGCGGTTGTTCACTCGCTGTTGTTCTACTTTGTGTTCTCCTGCAAATTCCAGATTGCCGAATGTTTTTTCCATGTTCGGCACGACATATTTTAATTCCATATATTTTTACCTCGTTTCTTTCTTAATTTGACTGATAGTTTCTTTATTCTGGCGGTTTGATTTATACCAGCAAGCCCCCAGACGGTAAAGGGCAGGTAAATGCTCACGCACCCTTGACCGCCTGGGGGCTTACAGGTAATCGGGCAGACAAGCCAGAATAAGGGGAAGTCTGCCTTTCGCCAGCTTCGGCGGAGAACGTGCTTTGTGCTTTCTCATACCGTTACCGCCTTATGATTTCTTTGTTTTACGGCGTTTACAGAAATATGTTCCAGCAAGTCCAGCACCAGATAGGGCAAATAAGCCCATGAACAATCCCACATTTGTTCTGTCGCCAGTTTTCGGGCTGTCGCTCGGTGTCTGCGGTGTTTCTGGCGTAGGTTCTTCTGGAACTTCTGGCTTTTCATTGACGGTTACGGTTTGTCCCTTGTCGTCAATATCCTTATGTTCCGTTACCTTTTTCGGTTCGTCTGGATTGCTCAAATCGTATAATTCCTCATACGTTACCAGCTCTTTTCCTGCCAGCTCGGAAGCGTCAAAGGTAAAGGCAATCTGCACTTCCATGTGTTCGCTGTCTGCTGTAAAGGTGTAGTCATTCTCTACACGCTTTCCATTGATGATAAGCTCGGCGTTTTCGTCCTTAATCATCTGCCAGCCCACAAGCTGATATTTCACGCCGACTTCCAATCCGTCCAGCGTTACGGTATCAATGATTGTTACTTCCTTGTCTGGCTCAATCTCTTTCTTGCCGTCCTTGTCCGTAGCTGTGGTATGGATTTTGATGACACACTCTGTAATAAGAACGGTCTGTCCCTCGTCGCTGATGTCCTTATGTTCGGCAACCTTTTTCGGATTGTCCTTATCGGTCATGTCATAGAGTTCTTCAAAGGTTACTAGGTTCTTACCGCCAAGAGCAGAAGCATTGAATGTGTATTCCATTTCAATCTCCATGTCCTCATTGTCGGCAGTAAAGGTATAGCTGTTCTCTACACGTTTTCCGTCGATAAGAAGCTCGGCATTTTCCTCTTTTAACATCTGCCAACCTGTAAGCTGATACTCTGTGCCGATTTCCAAGTTGTCCAGCTCCACGGTATCAATGACTGTTACCTTGTTTCCAGCAACGATAGACTTTTCGCCCTCTGGGTCTGTGGCTTTGGTATGGATATTGATGATACGCTCCTTAATGGAAACGGTCTGCCCGTCGTCCTCAATGTCCTTGTGTTCCGCTACCTTTACAGGCTCGTCCTTGTCGGTAAGGTCGTAGAGTTCCTCAAAGGTTACAAGGTCTTTACCACCAAGTGCAGAAGCATTAAATGTATATTCCATTTCAATCTTCATGTCTTTATCATCAGCCGTAAAGGTATAGCTGTTCTCCACACGCTTTCCATTGATGATAAGTTCGGCATTTTCATCTTTTATCATCTGCCAGCCTTTTAGCTGATACTTTGTGCCTTTCTTCAAACCGTCCAGCTTTACGGTGTCAATGATTGTTACCTCTTTTCCAGCTACGACAGACTTCTCGCCGTCCTTGCTGGTTGCTGTGGTATGGATAGAGATTTCTTCCTCGTAATCGTCGGTCAATGTACCTAAATCAATCACAAGGTTGTTTCTTGATACGATGATTTCAAAAGGTGGAATGAGCTGGAAGCCCTTATTGCTTTCACAGCGTAATTCCTCAATGATGTAGATATCATACAGCAATGCACCTTTGCTGTCGTCTGGCTCGCTCGTTCCAAACCAGATACCGTCCTCGCTGGTCTGTCCTGCATTGGTATTGTGCTTGTGGGAAGCCCATTCAGAGGAAGTGGAAAACTTCCCGTTATTGTCGGTTACGATAACATGGCTTTCTCCCGTCGTCTTGCTTGTGATCCTGAACGGAACATCAGCAAGACGCTGGTGTGTGCCAGCTCCAATCTTCACGCCCTCAATATCCCCACGTTTCACTTGATTGTAGATTGAGGTATCTTTTCCCGTAAGGTCAACGATTTTTCCATTTTTCGTGATAGAGAAATCAATCGGCTTCGCACCGTCTGTCAAGTAACCGTCTGGTGCTTTACTCTCAACGATACGGAAATTTCCGTAAGGCAAGAGGTCAGCGGAAGTAGAAGCGATACCGTCAATGTCGGTACGGATTTTCTTTACCACTTCATTTTTTTTGTAGAGCTTTCCCTCTACCAGTACAGGACTGTCATTAAGAGAAGTGATAGAAAATTCAGCGTCTTTCAAGGTCGCACTTCCTTGTCCGCTGGTGTCGCCAGTTTCCAAATCTCTTTTCTGGATTTTCACACCGCCACGGATAACCTTGTCAGATACCTTGTACTGGTTGCTTCCAGAAAGGATAGCAAGGTCGCCGTCCTCGACAATCTGTGTAACATACAATCCCTTAATCTGTTCCTCGCTACCGTCAGTCTGCATATATGCACCGTCCAGCAAATATCCGTCTGGTGCTTTCGTTTCTTCCACGGTCAGCGTACCTAGAGGAAGCACGTTCTTTCCAGCCTGTGTATAGAAGCTGTCGCCAGATACCTTATATTTGTCAGCTAAACGGGTAATGTAGTGGACTGCCCCCTCGCTGTCTGTTTCAGCGATTGTCTTTGTAACCCATGTACGGGTAGCTTCGGCAGGAAGATTGTCCTTTGTATAGAAGCCGTCATAATACTTCCATGTGAACTCCGCACCCTCTAGGGAAGCGTCGCCCTGTGCATTGTGCTTCTGTGTTTCCATGTCGATTTTAAACAATTCAATCAGAGTGTCTGTTGCCTTTGGCGTATCAGATACGTTCAAGGTCGCTGTCTTGCCAGCTTCCACCTTTAAGGAATAGACGTTCTTATCCACCTTATATCCAGCAGGAGCAGACAACTCTTTGACATACAGCGTTCCAGCTCTTACTTCCACGGTTTCAGTATTTCCGTTTTCATCAGTAGTCAAGGTTGCAAGCTGATTTTTACATTCCTTGTCGGCATATACGCCGTAGGTAGCACCAGCGATTGAGTAAATCCCGTTGCCGTCCGTGATAGACGAATTATCGGAAGCCTTTTTCAATGTGGCGTTACCAACGGCAAGTTTCGCCCAGAACTGTCCAAGCTCCTGTCCCTTGCCAGAGTAGATATATCCGCCACAGTCATAGCGTCCCTTGTTTTCCTTGACAAAGGCTTTTGCACCCTTGAACACTTCGTCCTGTGTCGCTTTCGGGATTTCATCATAGGAAGCTCGCACGTTGTCGCACTTCCAGCCCAAGTGGACGCTCAATCTCTGCCAGACAACAAGCTGTCTTAAAAGATAAGCATAATTTTTACTTATTCCTCTGTGGCTATCCGTGTACTGTTTCACATACTCGATAGATAAGGCAATGTCGCTTATCTGGTCGGCACTCATACGGGTACTTGCGTCAACTCTGGTCTTATAGCCATTTTGAAAATCTGTATTGATGTCGATACAGTAAGCGTCCTCGCCCTCAACGGTCAAATGCCCCTCATTAAAGGTAGAGCCAATCGAACCGTCATTCATTACTTTTTCAACAATACCAACACGCTCTGTACTTTCTGTCCAGTATTGCTTTTCAGAAGCATGAACGGCAGTCGGAAGTGAAGTAGCGATAGTCGCAAGGGCAAGAAAGCCTGTGCATAGTCGCTTGATAAATCCTTTCATTTTTCATTTCTCCTTTCGTTTGGGTAATAAAATAGCCGTCCATTTCTGAACGGCTGGAAATAGAAAAGGAACATCTTTTTCTGGCGTTCTATAGTCTATGAGATATTCAATTTTTATTGTTTCAATACTGATGTGCTATACCTTATCTTTGCATATCTGGGATATTTAACGTATCAAGGCTCATTCAATCGTAGTAAATTAGTAGTAAATTGATTGTTTTTATCCCTTGAAAGTGCTGATAGATACAGTGTTTTAGCGGATAATCAGTTTTTTAGTTTGTTTTTTATATAAAAATCCACATAAAAAAATGAACACTAGCTTAGAGTTCATTTTTAATATAACTTATTCATTTTTTATAAAGTAAACTGATTATTCTTTTGCTGAAGTGTATGCAATCAATTTTTCAAATTCTTCAATTGGCATTGGTTTTCCAAATAGATATCCTTGTGCCATATCACATTTGACTTCCTTCAATAGTTTAAACTGTGCTTCTGTCTCTACACCTTCAGATATTACTTTCATCCCCAATTCCTTTGCCATCTCTACAACTTTAGTAACAATTATTTTACTTCTCTTACTATTATATGTTTCCATGATAAATTTTTGGTCAAGTTTTAAAATATCCATAGGAATTTCTTTTAACATATTTAATGATGAATACCCTGAACCAAAATCATCCATAGATATTAAAAAACCTATCTCTTTTAAACTATTCATTATATCAATTAAAATATCAAAATTATCAAATATAATACTCTCAGTTAATTCAAGTTCTATATATTTTGCAGGTATATTGTACTTGTCAATTATATTTTTATAGGTTTCTATAAAATTATTACAATATAAATGTATTCTTGATACATTAACTGAAATAGTTAATGGGTTTATACCTGTGTCAATCCATTTTCTAAGTTGTATACAAACTTCTTCTAGTACATATAAATCTAAATTTATTATAAAACCATTTTTCTCAAAAAATGGTATAAACTCATTTGGAGGAATTAATCCCTTATCACGACTTTTCCATCGTACAAGTGCTTCCGAACCTTGTATTTCTCCTGTATTTAGTTCTATTTTAGGTTGCAAGTATACTATGAACTCTTTATTTTCTAAGCTTGAGAACATTGTATTTTCCATCTCTTTTTCTTTTATTTCTTGATCATGAATCTTGTTGTCATAAAATGCATATGAACTTTTATGTCCTCCCTTTGCCATTTTATGAGGTATATTAGCTCTATCTATTATTGGGTTGATATCTTTATCTTCTGGAAGTATAAAGTATATTCCACAACTTAAAACTAATTTATATTTTTCTTCCTGATTATTATTAAATAAATCCAATTCTTTAAATATAGATTCTAATCTATTTATTATATCTTCTTCTTCTCTATATTTCATGATTATTGTGAAATTATCAGCAGATATCCTTGCAAATATTTCTTCTTCAAATATATTATGTTTAATAATATTTGTTAAACTACATAAAATTTTATTTCCCACTTCATATCCAAACAAATCATTTATATACTTAAATTTATCAATATCTATATATAATAACGCATATTTCTCTTGAGTGTTTTTGCTTAATATTTTTTTAGCATCAATTACAAATTTATCCATAGTACTTGCTCCTGTAAGACCATCTGTATATACTATCTTTTGCAATTTAACTCTTAAACTTAATTTATCATATATTATATAAAAAATAAGTACTAGACATATTATCGTCATAATAAATATTATCTGCAATGCATAGTAGCTAATAAATTGTTTATTAAATAAGCTGAATTCAAGGTTATTTATGGAGTTATTTTTATAAAGCTTATGTAAAGAATAGACTGGTGTTGTATATTTAACTTGTAAAATTATACAAATAAATAAAAAAACCATTAATTTTTTTTGTAATTTCCTCATAAAAATTTCCTCCCATTAAAGCACCTCTATTTGATTATAAATCACTAGCAAACAAACACATTCCAAAAGTTTCCATTTCTTGTAAAATGGATAGTTTATATTTATTTTAAAATTTGTAAAATTTTGCTATACTATATATATAGAATATGTTATATTAGTTGTCTTTCCTATTGATTTATACATTTCATATCGGTATAATAGAAAATAAATTGGATTATTTTGGCATATAATTATTGATGAAAAGCCTATATCTTTCTATGAATTTTCTGAAAAATTTTATTTTTATATTATAATTATATTAATTTTTAATAAAAACTATCCATTTTACAAGAAATGACTACTTTTTATTAAAACACAGTATTTCCAATACATTCACCTTTAAAATTTCATTATGTTTTTCTTCTTCTATTCATTTCGACAAATCAACACTTAATTTTTATAATTAACTAAATTGAATAATATTTAATATAAATTTTTTAATATGCCATTTTTACCTAATTTTTTAAAGTCATTTTTTAGATATAAACTCTTTATAAATTCATTTATATAATTAAAATATTATATAAATGAATTTATAAAGAGTTTATATAATGAATAAATACATAAAATAACACTAAAGTATATATAAATAAAGCAATACTTATATATTTTAGTGTTATTTATTATCTCAATATATTTAAGAAATTTATATTTAATTTTTTAAATCTTTTCTGTATAAAAGTCTCATTCCTAATATAACTAATATAAAGCTTATTACAAGAACTAAAGCAAATTTAAATATATTTAAATTTGAAAAATCAACCTCAATAAACTTATATAAGTTAGCTATATTTCCTGTTGCATAATGGCTTACTATAACCGCTACACTATTATTTAAGAAATGTAATAACATTGATACAAATATAGAGCCAGACTTATATACACTGTATGCAAATATGATTCCTAATATTGATGTTGGAATTATTCTTATAAAATCCATATGCATAATACCAAACAATACTCCACTACATATTATTGCTAACTTTACAGACTTAACTCCATTTTTGGATTTACTAAATGCAGAAAATATAAAACCTCTAAAAAATATTTCTTCACATATAGCTGGCAATAATCCTATTATCAATAAATTCAATAAAAATTTATCCTTCATAAAAAGAGATTTATTTAAACTCTCAGCCACTTCCATATTTTGAGGAAATAAAAATAAAATTAACTGAGTTATAATCATAATAATTATGTATCCTCCAACCCAAAGAACAACGCCTCCTAAGAGATGTTTTAATGTTGGAATCTTTATACTAAATACTTCTCTAAAATCAGCTTTGATATAATATGCAAATATTAGTGGTAAAGCAATTATCATAACTTGTGTCATTACAATACCTGCTGTTCCAAATTTAATTTGAACCAAAGAACCAACATAAATTAAAAGAACTAATCCTACTGCATACAAAATAATACCATCACTCACAGTTGGTATAGACCCTTTTTTTATATTGCATCTTTTCTCCAAGAAAGAAAAACTCTTACTATTTCCAAAAAGTATTTCTTCAGAATTAAACATTTTAGACAGAAGTATAATTGCCAATATTACAAAAGCTATATTTGATGTTAAAACTAGTGCTATCAGATTTAAATCACTTTTAAAAGACAATACACTTTTTATAAGTAATGATATATTTACCACAGGTATTACAGCTGTTACTCTATCCAATACTATATTGGGTATCATAGAAACATAAGATGGTATCATAATAACCAACATAAGAGGAGTTATATAGTTTTGAGCATCTTTAAAACTTTTTGCTAGTGAACATACACACATACTTATTGCTGCAACTACCATTGAAAACAGACATACACATATTAAAGTAGTAATAACTGGTAAAACTAAATCTCCATAATTAAAATTTCCAAAACCAAACTGGCTACTAAGACCACCACTAACTAAAATAAATGCCATCGTTAATCCCATAGATAAAATATTTAAAATTGCTGTTACTATTGCACTAAGGGAAACAGCCATATATTTTCCCATTACTAATTCTAAATTCGATATTGGGAGTGTAAATAAAGTTTCTAGTGTACCTCTTTCCTTTTCTCCAGCCATAACATCTATTGCTGGATATATTGAACCAAGCAAAACTCCTATTATTAATATAAATGGTAATATCTGACCTAAAAAGTAACCTGCTACTTCTTCTGTTTTTGCAACATCTATAGTACTGTATGTTATAGGTTCTAATGTACTCTGTGCATCTAATCCTTTTTCAGCTAAAGTATTTTCTACAGTAAGTCTCTTGTATTTATCTAAAACAGTTTCAATTCTTTTTACAGAATTAGAAGAATTTTCCTGAGATGAATTCATATATATTTTATAACTTGTAGCTGATTGCTTTTCTTCTATTTTTATGTAGGCATCAATTTTATTTTCTTCTAAAGACTTCTTATAATTATCAACACTTAATATTTTTATCTTGCCTTTATCATTTGTAGTATCTTTATTGTTCCCAGTGTCTCCCTCTAAATTATTCTCCTTTTCAATCATTGATACAAGCACTTTATTGGGTGTACTATCAAAAGCTATATTAATATCTTTACTATTCATACTATTTGCGGACATATTCATTACCTGAATCATCAACAACATAAGCAAAGGATATAAAAGAAGTGGTATAACAATCATCATAAATAAAGTCTTTTTGTCTCTTAGTATGTCTAACATTTCTTTTTTGAATATGTATTTTACAATTTTACTTCTCATCTAAACCTCCTCCATTCTAGCAAGATTTATAAACACATCTCTCAAGTTATTTACTCCTGATTCTTCTTTTAAACTTTCTGGAGTCCCTGATGCAATTATTTTTCCATTATGAATCATTAAAATCTTATCACATAAAATTTCTGCTTCTTCCATATAATGAGTTGAATAAAGTACAGTTTTTCCTATTAACTTTTCATTTTTCATAAAGTCTATTATAGATGCACTACTCAAAACATCAAGACCTAATGTCGGCTCATCAAAAATATATACTTTTGGGGAATGTATTAAGCAACGAGCTATAGATGTTCGCTGCGTCTGACCAGTTGATAGATTTTCAATTCTGTTGTCTATAAACTCATTCATATCCATTACTTTTACAACATTTTTAATTGATTCTTCTATTTCTTCTTTTGTCATTTCATATAAACTTCCAAAAGTTGTTAAAAGTTCTCTAGGAGAAAGTCTCCCATACAGCTTTGTATTTCCAGATAGATATCCTATTTCTTTTTTTGCTGAATTTCTATCTATTGAATAATCATATCCAGAAACACTTATATTTCCTGATGTTGGTGTTAATATTCCTCCTAACATTCTAAGTAATGTTGTTTTTCCAGCACCATTGGGTCCTAATATTCCAACTATCTCACCTTCTTCAACACTAAAAGAAACATTATTTACAGCAAGAAAGTCTTCTTTTTTAGTTTTAATCTTCTTTAATTTTTTTATCGAACTTTTACTTTTATCATCTTTTACAACCCTTGTAAAAGATTTACATAATTTATCTACCTCTATCATTTACCAACTTGCTCCTTTCTTATTTATAGATATATTTATATAAATATAACATATAAACCTTTTTTATATACTGTTTTTTATTTTAAAATATATTATTTATAAAAACACATATATTTACATGACAAATTATTACTTTTTATTCTTTTATAATATATATATTAACTAATGGATATAAAATAACATATGAATTTTTAAAGTATTAATAAATATTATCAATAAAAAAAAGTGTCTCTAATCTTTTAAACATTCTTTCAGACACTTTTTTCTAATTTCTTTTTTATTTTATTATCTAACTTTTTTGCCAAGTTTAAATACTGATAAAACATCTGACATTACATCTATATTATCTATAGGATTTCCATTTACCACTATCACATCTGCTTTCTTTCCTTTTTCTAGAGTTCCATAATTTTTATCAATTCTTAAAAGTTCGGATGCAGTTTTTGTAGCTGCTACTATTACATCCATGTTATCCATACCATAATCTGACATTAATTTCATTTCATAATACGTCTTTCCATGTTCATTATAAGAAGTTCCTGCGTCAGAACCAACTGCAATTTTAATTCCTTTTTTATACGCTTTTAAGAATGATTCCTTATGAGGAATAGCAACAATTTCGCACTTTCTAAGAGTAGCCTCAGTTATTCCACTTTCTTTTCCTGCATTTAAAATAAAATATGGTGCAGCAACTGTTGGAACTAGATATGTTCCTTTTTCAAGCATCAAATCAATTATTTCATCATCTAAATAAACACCATGCTCTATAGAAGTAATACCTGCAAGAACTGCATTTTTTATACCAGTTCTTCCTTGTGCATGTGTAGCAGTTATTTTACCTGCTTTTATAGCTTCATCTACAGCAGCCTTCATTTCCTCTAAAGTCAACTGTGGTGAACCTGGCTCAACACCATCAGTTGTTACACCTCCAGTAGCCATTATCTTTACACAATCTACTCCATTTTTTAAAACTGTTCTAGCTGATTTTCTACATTCATCTACTCCATCACTTTCAATACCAAAATAGTATCCATGTCCTCCTGTCATACATATAACTGGACCTGAAGTAACTATACCAGGACCATCTATAGATCCTTTGTCTATAAGATTTTTAAGTTGTACATCCACATATTTCGGACAACCTAGACTTCTAATATATGTTACTCCTGAATCTAAATATGCATCAAGTTGTTTTATTGTATTTACTACAAGCTCTACATCAGATACATTCTCATAATAAACTTTTGGATTTCCTACTGGTTCCATTGTCAAATGCACATGACAATTCATAATTCCTGGCATAACAGTTTTATCTAGGTAATCATACACCTCATATCCACTTAAATCTTCTCTTATATCTTCAATTTCAAGTATAGTATCTCCATCAATAATTATACCTTTATTCTCCATAATACTATTTCCTGTTCCATCAATTAAATTTCCTGCTTTTATATACTTTTTAATCATTTTTAAATTATCCCCCTCTTCAAGTATAATGTATTATTTATTTATTATTTTTAATATTCTAATAATTAATTCTACCACTATATTACTATCATTTCAAATTTAAGTGAATTAAATATCAGATTAAACTAGAATATATTATAATATTAGAATATTTATAATATGTAAAAGATATTAATCAAATTGCTTTTATATCAATGCTAAAATAAGACAAGATAATCAAAATGTATATAATTATCTTGTTTTATTTTTATCTATTCATTTTTATATTTTACATGAAAAAATATCTAAATTTAAAGTTATTTGATTAATACTATTATTTAATTTGCTACAAAGAATAACTTATCTTGTAAACTTACATCTCCATTTATCAATTCAGCTTCATATACTGTTTTTTTAAGATTCATATCAAATACTTGAAATTTTATTGGCTTGGTTCCAACTATATCAGAAGTAACTCCACTTCCTTTTTTCTCTCCTGAAATAGTTTCCTTTACACTTGAAATAGAGTATATTTTATCGTCTAATAACTTAACTTTCCTAACACCAGATAGTGCTTCATCATAATCTACTTTTAAATTAAGCTTTTCATAATCTTCTAGTTTAATTTCATTAGAATCAACACTATAAACAAGATTAATTATAAAACGACTCTTATCTGTAACTATAATATTTAGTTTGTTATCTTTAACGATATAGTCTAACTTTGTTTTACTCAATAAGCCCATTTCCCCTTGGTCAGCATTTTTTTCTTTATTTAAATTATCCATAAACTTGTTACTTTTATCGAAAGAATTCTCTTCTATATCATACACAATGAAATCTGAATAATTATCATGCCCTTCAATGTCACCATTTATCTCTTTGTTGTTTAACCTCTCTAAATAAAGTTTACTTCCAATAGAAAATTTAATCTCATTAATATTTTGTTGGTATTTACTTTGTGAGTCTAAATTAAATCTATTTAATAATTTATAGGATTTATTTTTTATATCTACCTTTAATATACAAATATTATTGACTGTAACACCTGAAACATTTGTTTCACTAATCACCATATATAAATTTCCTCTATATATTTTGTTAAAAATAGTTTGCCAACTATTTTCTTTAAAATCAGATTTTTTTAAATCAATATCAAAATTTTCTTCTAAGCCACTTTTCAAATTTTTATTTGAAACTTTTATATAATCATTTAAATTGTTTCTTTCCTGTACTGAATTAGACTTAGTAGAAGTATATGCTACCCCTATATTCAAATCATCTTTATATATAAATTCGATTCCTTTACCATCAATAAAATCGCTGTATTTCTTATCAATATGCAAATAATCATTTCCAATTTTAGTTTTAGGATTTATATCATTTCTTGTCCCATTTTTACTTATGGTTACTTCTTCATAAGTATATCTACTTATATTTGGTGTATATACTAAACTAACTCTTCCTATATCCTTTAGATTACCATTTAAAGTTCTTATAGATAATTTATTTTTACTAAGACAACTCAATATCAAAGTCATAATAATCATTGATAAACATACTGTTATAAAACATATTGTATATTTTCCTAATTTCTTTTCTTTCATATATACACCTCCTAAAAGTCAATTTTATTATTTAAAAGTTTATTAGACATAAAACTACATACAAATATGCTCACACTTGAATATACTACAGTAAATAAATTACTATATTCATAAGGTATAATAAACTCTACAAGAATTATAAATATTAGAATTTCTATAACTAAAAATAGAAAACTCATTAAAGCCCTCATCTTATACACAGATTTATTTATAAGAATTGATGTGAATACTACACATATAACTCCTATTAGTAAAAATACATATTCTACTAATAAGTTCTCAAAGCTGTATGGAAGTAAAATATTTAATTTATATATTGTTTCTTGTACAAAATTATAGTTTGCAATACTACCAAGCATATAATTAGGTAGTATTTTACTTGCAATAAATAAAGTTATTGTAAATAATATAGTGTAGCTATACACTAGAAACAATACATTTAATAATTTAGATATATAAATATTAATTTTATTCTTAGGAAGCATCACAAGTGTATATATGGATTTGCTTTTCATGTCAAAATCTCTATACCAAATAAAAAAAGCATAACAAATACACACAAATATCCCAAATAAAAAACATGATTGTATAGAACCCATTATGTTTCCAAAACTTGAAAATCCCATGACACTTACTGTTTCTATTGTCTTTCCTACTTTTGATAACTGCTCAGTTTTTACTGCATTTTCTATTATATAGTTATAATCATTTAAATTTTTCACTAGATTTAAAAATACAATAGAACAAAAACAACTTATTATAAATATATAATTTTTTATGTTTCTTTTTAAATCAAATTCAAATAACTTCATTAAATCCCTCATCAATTCACCTACTTTATTTCAAATTCTAAACTGCTATTTGAACTATTAAACTGTAATTCTCCCTTATACACTATTTCTTTCGAATTTTTATTTATTATATATAGAATAGTCTTATTGTCCCAGGGTAGTACGGAATTTGTTTTTGATGTACATACAATGATTTTATTTGAATCAATTTCAATGTTTCTGATGCTTCTTTCTTCTTTTTCATCCAAAACATATTTATCTTCAACTAAACTGCCATCTAGTATGTTATAAGTTATTAAATTTACCTCTTTACTTTTATTGGAATTATCTCTTTCTGACATTATCATATATAATTTACTATCTTTTAGCTTTGCTTTTTCCAAAGACATTCTATTATAACTTTTTAATTCTATTATTTTCTCTTTATTCTCTTTAACATTATACTCAAGTAAATTGAGCTTAGAATCAACATCATCCCATGTATTTGCATTTATCGCTTCTATCAAAATATACATTTTATCTCCATCTTTACTAGAATAACTTACATCAATACTCTGTATGTTGTTGTATTTTTCAAAAAGATACTTGCTTATATTTATACTTTTTATCGTCTCTATTTTTTTACTTTTAGTATTAATCTTTATTATATCTATAGTATTCAAATCTTCTTCATTTTTTTCTGATGACTCATTTGGAGCATAAAGCACAGACACATATAAATCTTTTTTGTATCTTTTTGATGATAGCACTTTTACATGATACTCATCGATATCTTTATCTACTTTATATTTAGTTCTTATAAAATTATCCATATCTAGTTTTTCATATTCAACTTTTTTATCACTTCCTTCTGAAATAAATACACCTTTTTCTAGGTCTTCTTTTTTCTCATCTATAACAAAATTTATCCCTTTTGAACTAGATTTAGAATCATCACTTATTTCAAAACCAACATGAGCTATTGAATCCAAACCACTAGAGACATCGATTAGGTTATTCGTGTTCTCACTCTCTTTTATTGATTTTAATAATTCTGTTTTTTTAGTTTTATTGCTTCCATTTATTATATATCTTGAATTTATATATCCATTAAAATCATATCCAAAATATATGTTTATATAACCCAATTCATCTTGGTCACCTTTTATCGTTTTTATACTTAAATTGTTTTCATTGTTCAATAGGTCTATACTAAAATATATTGCCACTGCTAAAAATATAATAAGTATAGATATTTTAGATTTTAATTTCATGTCACACCTCCTAAATAGACAATTTCTTATTTATTAAGAAATAAGAGATTCCATTTAAAATAAACATTATAACTATAAAACTTAATACATAGTTACCTAAGGCATTAAGTTGTGTTCCAACAAATCCATAATACTTTCTAAACAAACTAATTATATTTATATATACTGTTGAAAAATATAACCCTGCCAAAATTATCAAGGTAATTAAAATCACATAAAATTTACCTCTGTAAGAAAATGTGAATAATATACAACTATTCAAAAAAGAAATAGCTACAAACAGTAAAAATACATAAATTGTTATGAAATAAATAAAATCGATTGGAATACTTTTTAAATTTAAATAATATAAATCCTGAGCAAAGGACATATTAACTATTGGAACATTTCTAAAAACAAAATTAAATATGTGTTTACATATAAATAATGTTGCTATCTGACTTATCAAAAAACCATATACCATTGTTATCAAAGTGATTGACTTAGATATACAAAGTTTAAATTTATTCTGAGGTAACATCATTAAAGTATAAATACTTTGATTTTTAGAAAAGAAATCTCTTTTCCACATAAAAATATAGTATGTAAACATTCCCAATATTCCATACAGCAAAATTGTTTGGATACATCTAAGATTGCCAATGATACCTATTCCATAAAATACACCTCCAAAATCCTCTATTGCTAAGTTTATAATAAATTTAGAGTTCTTAAATTTAATAATTTCAAATAAATTTAAGCCCAATGTAATTAAAGATAAAAAAGATATATAGGCTATATAAAACCTCTTATTTCTCCTTAAATCTACATTTATTAGACATAGAAGCTTATTCATTCTTATATACCTCCCTCATTTTATCTAATATAGACTTACCTTCTCTTTCTCTCAAATCTTCTGCATTAAATGATGTTATTACTTTACCTTCATCAAGAATTATAACTTCATCAACTAGACTTTCTATTTCTACTATCTCATGAGTGGTTATAATAATAGCTTGATTTTCTTTCATATACTGTGCTATTACTCCTATAAATTCTTCTCTTTTAAACAAGTCAATCCCTGTGAATGGTTCATCAAGTAATATATAGTCTGGGTCTTGACAAAATCCAAGAATTAATTTTACTCTTGCAATATTTCCTTTAGATAAATTGTCAATTAATTCATTTTCATTCAGTTTAAATATATCCATCATTTCTTTTGATTTTTCTTTATTCCATCTTGGATAAAAAATTTCCATAAATTCAAATGACTCTTTTATTGTTGTATTACTAAAGTGAGATTCTACATCTGGAACAAATGCAAGTTTATTATATATGTTTTTATTCATTTTTTCTCCATCTATTAAAATCTCTCCACTATCAATTTTTATAAGCCCTGCTATTGCTTTTAAAATTGTTGACTTACCAACACCATTTATCCCAAGTAAAGCTGTTATTTTTCCTTTTTCAATACTAAAGCTTACATTCTTTAAAGCATCTATTTTCTTTACTTTTAGTCCTTGCATTCTTTTATATGTTTTGCTTACATTTTTAATTTCTATCATATTAGTATCCTCCATATTTAATATGCTTGTACAATTAACCTTATAAGTTAAGTGTTTATATTTATTAAAAAACTAATATCTATCTTCTATTATCTTTAAAACTTCTTCTTTAGTAACATTTATTGCCTTCATATCTTCTATAAATACAACTAAAGATTCATTTATTAACTCTAGTTTTAAATTTTTTAATATATTTTCATCAACTGTCACGCTACTCTGATAGTTTTTAAAAGTATTTATTATATTCATATCACCCATCTCCTTATATGCCCTTTGAACAGTATTTAAATTTACTTTTAAATTAAGTGCCATTTCTCTTCTTGATGGTATTGTTTCTCCTGGTTTTAATTCTCCTGTTACTATTTGTCTCTTTATATGCTTTATTATTTGCAAATAAATTGGAGATGTATTATCTAATTCAAAATTCATACTTCCTCCTATTCTAGTGTATTAATACGATAATACACTTTTTCTAAAAAAATACACTTCTACTTTAAATTTTATTTTATATTTCGTTAAGTGTATTATACGATTAATACACTTAATTTGTAAATACTTTTTAATAAATTATTTGATTTTAATTTATTAAATCATTGAAATCAAAATTCAAATAATAAGTTTACAAAATTGAGCATCAAATGAGAGGATATATATTTTATGTTATGTTAGACTTGAAAACAAACAAGGTAAGGTTATATCATCAATGAATCAAAAATCTTATATTGTACTAATACTTAATGGGTTAATTAAACCATTATAAACATACCTAAGGAGGAAAACAAATGAATTATAAAATTGAAATTAAAAACATCGAATCAGTCACAGCAGCTACTATGAGTTACAATGGACCCATGACTGAAGCAACAAAATATTTTCCAAATGTATTTAAATCTATAAAAGGAAAATCAAATGGTGCACCATTCTTTTGTTACCATAATGTTGACCAAGAAACTGGCATAGGAAAAATGGAGTTATGTGTACCAACTTCTGAAACTCCAAATCGTATGGGTGTAACAATAAAAGAGTTTCCTAAAACAAAAGCTTTGTTTTTTACCCACATTGGTTCATATAACAATTTGCCGAAAACATATGAAATGATATTTAAATATATTCATGAAAATAATCTAACAATAAAAACTCCTTGGAGAGAAGTATTTATTAAAGGACCAGGTATGCTAATAAAAGGTAATCCAGATAAATATATTACAGAAATCATATTTCCACTTAAAGAGGAGGAATAATACATGTTGGCAATCGAAATCAACAATTTAGTAAAACAATATAAAAATGGTGTAAGAGCTTTAAATGGTCTAAGTTTTAGTGTAAAGACTGGAGAAATATTTTCTTTACTTGGTCCAAATGGTGCTGGTAAATCTTCGCTTATCAATATTTTGACCACTTTTTATAAGCCTACAGCGGGTAATGTAACGATGCTTGGAAAAGACTTAATAAATAATCCATCTTGGATACGCACTCAAATTGCTTGTGTAGCACAACAAGTATCTATTGATGAACACCTGTCTCTCATGGAAAACATGATATTCCAAAGCAAAATGTATAAAGTGGAACCACAAGTTGCAAAAGAAAGAATAAACTCTTTAATTGAAAAATTTGAGTTAACTAGTTACTTAAAGTATCCTACTTCATCTTATTCTGGTGGAGTAAAACGTAGATTAGATATAGCTATGAATATGGTGTCGTCTCCTAAGATTCTGTTTTTAGATGAACCTACTGTTGGTATGGATGTAGATTCAAGAAAAGCTATGTGGGATATGCTACTAAAAATTAGAGATGAATATGGTACAACTATTTTTCTAACTACTCATTATCTTGAAGAAGCTGAACAGCTAAGTGATAATATCTGTATTATGAAAAATGGAAAAGACTTGGCACAAGGAACACCATCTAGTTTACGTAATTATATTAAGCAAAATATACTTCGTATCGCATTTCATGATATTGAAGATATAAAAAAATATAAGAATGATATTAAAAATGCTTGCTTAGTTAAATTTATGAATATACATGAAAATTCTCTTTTCATAAGTGTAGAAGAAAGTAGAACTTCACTTACTTTAATAAATAAATTTCTTTTAGAGCATAATATAAAGTTTGATGCAATAGAAATTGTAGAGCCAAGTCTTGAAGATGTTTTTTTAGCATTAACAAGTTCTAAGAAAGATTTAAAGGAGGAATGGAAATGTTAAATATCTTATGGCGTAGTATGAAATGGCGTTTTAAAAATCCAATTTCATTTGTAGTTACTATATTACAACCTCTTCTTTGGCTTGTACTTTATAGCTCTGTCGCAAACCAAACTATGAGTGATATGAATGTCGATAATTATACAGCTTTTATACTTCCAGGTATAATTGTATTGGTTATCTTTTCATCATGTAGTAGTGGTGGTATCATCAATTTTATAATGAAAAATAGCGGGAGTTTTTATAGAGTTTTAATTGCACCTATTAGTCGATATTCCATTGTCTTTGGTCAGTTACTAGAAGCTATCCTAGTGTCTTTTATTGAAGTAGCAATTTTATGCATAGTAAGCATATTCTTTTCAGTAAAAATAGCATCTGGTATTGGTGGAATTGCTATAATGATAGTATTGATATTTATGACAGCCTTTTTTTTATCAAGCCTAGCTTATGCTATAAGTCTATTATTACCAAATGAAATAATTTATGAAACAATTATGACTGCCATTGTACTTCCTATTTTCTTTTTAAGCTCTGCTCTCTTCCCTGTTGAAGATTTATCTGGAGGATTAAAAATAGCAGTTATGCTCAATCCATTTACCCATGTTATTAATACTTTACGTAGTCTAATATTTGGTGAAACCATTCTAGTTGGAGATATACTACCTGTTATAGTGTTATTTTTAATATTGTGTTGTGGAAGTTTCGCACTTGCTATGTGGAGACTGAAAAAAGAAATGGTAAGTTAATTTTTGAAGATAATGTGTGTAGATTTGTAAAAAACTAATCTATTATATATACACTAAAAAAGTGGTGTTCCAAAATGATTAATTAAAATCATTTTGAGACACCACCTTTATAATTCATGCTACTTAAGTGTATATTTATAAATTTATACAAGAAACTATAAACTAAAGTACTTATATGTATAATTACTTATTAAACTTCTTACTACCTAACTTCATGTGGAACTTAGTATCTTTTGGAATACTTGGGTTTATACCTCTTAATGTAGGTATTTCTCCACATATCAATTGTATAGGTACTATGAAGTTAAACGTTTGATAGTAAGGATTATCTATAATATCTGCCTTTAAATTTTTATCTTCTTCTGCAACATCTCTACCTATGACAAATACATTGTCTGTCCATCCAGAAAGTACTTCAACCATCTTAGTTACTCTAGGTTCTCTTCCTGTATCTAGTATAAATATAGTAGAATCACTATTTATAGCATTGTATACACCATGTATGAACTCTTCAAACTCATATCCAGTTACAGGAATTCTCATTGTCTCTAATAATTTTAATGCTGACTCTAATGTATCTCCATATATATCAGAGTGACCTACTACTCTTATTTCTTTAGCGTTAACTAACTTTTCTTTGTTTCTTTCAATCCATTGCTCAGATGATTTATATACTGATTCAAATCTATCTATTGCATCCAATATCTTATTTATCTCTTCATTGTACTTTTCACTAGATATTATTCCCTTTTCTCTAGCTATTTGAAGACCTAATAACATTAAATTTAACTTTGTACAATAAAAGCCTTTTGTTTTAGCACCAGATTTTTCTTCACCACAATTCACTGTTAATATATAGTCAGAAATCTCATCTATTAGAGCATTTTTACAGCCTGCCATAGATGCTATTTTACAACCCTTGTCTTCAGCTAACTTCATAGCATTATATGCAGAATAACTACTTCCACCTTGAGATATTCCCACCACTAAAGTATTTTTATTATCAAATTTAAATGTATCTTCAGTTATCATAAATGGATACTTTTCTACAACATCTATGTCTAATAAATTTTGCAAATATGGTTGTACTTGCAATCCTGAGTGATAACTAGTACCTGAACCTGTTATTATAATCTTTTTTATATCTTCTTTCTTAATTTCATTAAATAAACTATCTGCATTAGATATCATTTCTCTCATTTTTGCTGGTGTTTCTAACATATAATCTTGTATTCTCATTTTGTATGCCTTCCTTATTCATATATTTAATAAATTATAATTTTCTTTCTATAATAACCCTATTGCATGTAAAGCAATTCCTCCAACTATAATGCCTAGAGTTAACTTTGTTACACTTACCTTTCGCTTTAGCATGTAATATATTACAAATGCAAAAGCTAAAGGTAACATGTTAGGTATTATTTTATCTAATATATCTTGTAAAACCACTTCTGCACCATTTAAATTAAATTTTAGTGGAGTAGTTATACTCAACATTGTTGCAACCATTCCTCCTACAACGAATAAACCAACAGTTGTAGCCATAGACATTATTTTCTCCATAAGCCCTTCTCTTTGTATTCTTTCAAGTGAATTTACTCCGACTTTATATCCATATTTAAGTCCAAGTATTCTTAGAGCAAATGCTGGGATATTATACAACAGTAAGAATAATAGCGGGCCAAATATATTTCCTTCTTTTGCAAGTGATACTCCTATTCCAGCAGCTATAATTCTAAATGTTCCCCAAAATAGTGAATCCCCAATTCCTGCAAGAGGTCCCATAAGAGCTGTTTTAACAGCACTGATTGAGTTTTCATCAAATTCTGAATTATTAGCATTCTCCTCTTCCATAGCTGCTGTTATACCTAATATAGCAGGAACTACTACTGTGGTTGTATTAAAAATTTCTAAGTGTCTTTCTATCGCTTTTGCTTGATTTTCTTTTTTATTATATAACTTCTTTATTGCAGGTAACATTGCATAACAATAACCTAAGTTTTGCATTCTTTCATAATTGAACGCACCTTGAAGAGCAAATGAACGCCAAAACATACTTCTTAATTCTTTTTTTGTTAGTTTATTCAAAGTCAATCTCTCCTTCCGTTAAAATATTAGTTGCTACTTGAGGATTTTGACTATTTTCTTTGTTATTAATATAAAAGTTTAATATAACTGCTACACAGACTCCAAACAACGCTATTGCAGTTATATCTAGTCCAACATAAGATGCTAAGAGGAATCCTATAAAGAAAAATACAGACATCTTTTTTGAAAGTAGCATATCCATAAGTAGTGCAAATCCTACTGCTGGTAACAATGTTCCTGCAACACCTAATCCATCTAATATAACTTTAGGTATTGCATTTATTAATGTTGTAACTTTATCAGCACCAATCATAATTGCTAAAAATGTTGGAACTGAAGTACTTAAAAAGAATAATACTACTGGTATCCACATCATTATAGTAACCTTTTTAAAGTCAGCTTGTTTAGCATAAAAAACTGCCTTTTGAGAAAAATATGAGTTTACTATTCTAACCAATACTCCAAGAGATTGTGCTAAAACTGCTACTGGCACTGCTACAGCTAGAGCAACTTCTGCACCATTTCCTGATAATATAGCAAACGCTGTACCTAATACACCACCTGTTACTACATCTGGAGGAGTAGCTGCACCTATTCCTGCAATTCCCATCCAAATTAATTCAAGTTGTGCACCAATCATAATTCCTGACTTTATATCTCCTAAAACTAATCCTACTAATGCCCCTGTAACTATTGGTCTATCAAACATAGACTGACCAAATATACGTCCATCTAATATACCAAAGCCTGCTATAATAGCTAACATAATAGCTTGTACTAACATAGTGAACCTCCCTCTTAATTTACATTAATTACATCACACTTTTGATTTCATTTTTATTTTCTAATAGTTCATTTACATGAACTATTCCATTTCTCGCTTCCTCTAAACCTGATTTAGCTAATAGCTTTGCATCCTCTTCTGTTGATAAAAGAATAGCCAAAAGCATTGGTAAATTTACTCCTGTCAATAACTCAAATTTAAACCCTTGTAAGAGTAAATTAGTACATATGTTTGCTACACTTCCACCAAATATATCTGTTAGTATGATAAGTTCTCCATTATTTTTGTTATTTGATAATATACTTATCATTTCTTTCTCAGCATCGTCTGCTGATTTATCTTTTGTCATACAAAAGTACTCAACATTACTTAATGAACCAATTATTAATTTACTTGTCTCAACAAGCTCCTTAGATAATTCTCCATGTGTTGCAATTAAAAAATTTTTCATTTTCTTTCTCCCAAATTATTTTATTAAGTCTGATAATTTTTTCTTTTTGTCTCTAGGTAACATTCTAAATTCTATATCAATTCCTAAATCAGTTATTTCTTTAAAATTGTTTATATCATTATCATCAACAGCAACTAAGTCTGTCAGCTTCTTCTTTCCTTCCTCGTATCTTAATCCACCTACATTTATTTCTTTTAAAACTCCTCCTGAGTTTTTAGCTACATCTAAAGCATCTTTTGTATTTTTTACTAATACTAATACATTACTTTTCTTTGAAGAAGCAAATTTTTCTACTATTTCTCCAGATTCCTCTACCCCCCTTATATATAAAGTTACATTGCTAGGCTTAGCTAAATTTAATGACATGGCTTTCATTTGATCGTTTTTTGCTTCATCATTTGCAACTAATATTACATTTATACCTAATGATGTTGTCCATCCATATGCTACCTGACCATGTATTAGTCTGTCATCAATCCTCATTAAAGATATCATTTTCCTCAAATCCTCCATTATATATTAAAATTTTTATTTTTTATCCTCTTGTTTATTTATAAAAGCAAAAAGCATGCCAACTAGTGGCATACTTTTTTTCAATTTTATTTATTTATTTTTTAATACTGTATTTTACTGAAGTGGACCATAAATAATATTATAGATATATCCGATTTCTGAAATAGATATTTGCACACTATAGCTCTTTTCTAGCACACTAAATGCATTTTTTATTAGTTTAACTTCACTGTGATGGTTTTTAATTAATAAATTCATATCAGTATATTCTTCAATCTCAGCTTGTCTAACCAATCTTTCAATCATACAACTTAAGTGAACATATAAAGCAATTTTTTTATCATTAGGAAGTTTTTTCTTTTGATTATTTTCTATAGCATTGATTCCTTCTTCTATTCTCTCTATTATTTTTTTTGAGTCTAAAATAGTCAGACTATCTATTACTCTAATCAGAGAAAAATTCTTTATGATAGAATCATTTATGTTTTTGATTTTTTCACTTTCTACTACTTTACTAAATATTCTAAAGACATCATCTTCTCCTTTTCCTGATATTATATCCTCTAGTAGTATGAAATCTACTCCATTTACATTTGGATTAGCAGTTCCTACTATGGCCAATACATCATACATTTTAAAAAGTGGATCTTTATCTCCCATAGAAACAAGACTCTCATAATCGTGCGGTATTATCTTAACATCAACTATCCCCATTAAGCTTTCTGAAAGTAGATGTTGGATTTTTATAGCAGTACCTATCCCAGTAAAACAAGAAGATACTATAGCATACTCTTTATTTTTTTGAGGATAATACAATTGTATGTTGGGTTTAATTTCTTCATCCATAATTTCTGCTATATCTTCAATGTTTTTACCTTGCATTAATAAATTACCTACCTCTAGTGCAAAAATAGTGGATATTTGGTCTATAAACAACATTGGACTACTTATTTTACTTTTTAAATCTTCATATATCAGATTAAGAGAGCCCATATCAAATAACACAACTAGTCCATTTTTTATCCTATCTCCTTCCAAGTATCTAGACATTTGATTTGATACATCAGCAATTGTCGCATCTATAGGCATATCTATAGCTGTAAATACATTTTTACCCAACATACGATTACATACATTTGCCATACTACTAGCAGTAGCATACCCATGTGCTATAATCATTGCATTAACTTTATTAGACTTCATTCTTATAACTGTCGACTTAATAAATATAATCATTATAATTATATCTACATTATTAAGATACATATCCAATCTATTTGCTATTAATGTCGATACTTTATTTACTATAGAGTATTCTTTGTAATTTTCTTTCTTTAAATATGTTAGTAATTTACTTTGTAAGATTTTACATTCATCAGACAATTGATAAGACTCATCCTTCAAATAAAGATACGAAGAAAATGCTAATACATTATTTCCATCATATTTTATATTGTTGTTAACTTCTAAATTTCTAAATATATCCTGCATTATAGATATTATAAGCTCCATAAGTACATTTTTATTTTCATCATTATTTGAAAAAACTAGGTTATCCATTAACCTAATCATTAAGTTTGAGCTCTTTTCACTAAATATCTCTTTTGTTATTTCTTTTTTTTCTAGTCTATCAAAATAATCTAAACACTTTGTAAGACTTTGATATATTATATTTCTTTTATTTCCTTCATCTGATGTCTCAATATTAAATTGTTTAGGAGAAAACACAATACTTTTGCTTTTAGCACTTTGGAACTGAAATATATCTACATTTTCTATATAAATATTTCTAGGAAGGTCTTGAAGTGTAACAAAAATATTTCCATTTCTTTTTTGGTTTTTTGCATATGCCCTTCCACATGCATATTTTATTACATTTTTACATTCACCTATATTACCTTTGAATTTTATCTTTAAAATCGTATTTAATGTAATTTGAGTTATCTCTATAGGTAAACCAAGCACCTTACTTTCCTCATATATAAAATGTTCTATAATCTTCCTTTTTTCAATAGTTCCTCTTTCCTCTATATTAGGAACATAAATATTTATAGGTATTCTTCTTAAAAAAGTCTGCAAAAACTCAGATAAGCTTTCTGTTGTAGCAAATACTAGCCTTACCTTAGCACTTCTATTTACTCCATTCTCTCCAATTCTAGAAAATGTACCTGTATCCATAAATGTAAATAACTTTTCCTGACCTTCACTGTTTAATCTATGTACCTCATCTAAAAATAATATACCACCATCAGATTTCTCTATTAACCCAGCTCTAGATTCATTTGCTCCAGTATAAGCCCCCTTGACATGTCCAAATAGTATACTTGATAATAACTCTGGATTATTATAGTACTGTGCACAGTTTAGTACATTATATGGAGCATTTTTTTCTAATATATTACTACTTACACTATACTTATATATTACCTTCGCTAAAAAAGTTTTACCTACACCACTTTCACCTGTTAGCATTATTGTAAGTCCATCATTTGGATAAAGTACAGCGGTTTTTATTTGCTCTATTGCCTCCTTTAGGCTACTTTCATGACCTATAATACTGTTAAATACAATCTCCTGCTTTAATAATTTACACTCATTACTAAGTTCATCAACACTTTCATAAATACTTTTTTTCGTAGGACCTATTGCATCATTTATCTTATTTTTTGGTAGAAAGATAACAGGTCTACTATTTATCTTTATAAGATTATCAGACTTTACCAAATCATTTAATAATCTGCTTGATTGAGTTCTACTTAAATTAAACTTTTTTACTATATCTTCTGTTACTATACCACTTTGTTTTTTAAGTTCATCAAAATTGTCAAATAATACCTTTTCATTTATAAAACGTAAAATTTCATTCTTCATAATCAACCTCCAATATAAATGTCAATGATACCAGTATATCCTTTATATATTAGTGAAAAAATAAATTATATTCTTTTATTCTAATAAATAGTACTGCACTAATTTCATACAATCAAATCCAATTATTACCATATAAATTGATAAACGAGTAAATAGAAGTGTATTTTGAATAGATTAAAATCTAAATGGATAAGTATATAATCAGTGCAAATTTAGGAATAATTTACATATAGAAACAACTCTACCTTATATTCTCCTTTATTAATTTTTTTCTAGAAATAATTTTTTTCTAAGTTAATTATATATTAAGAGTCTATGAAGATGAACAATTTAAATCAGCCTTGTTGAAAATAAAAAAATTTGAAAAAGAACTATAAAATATAAAAAGTGAACTCTATATCATAGAGTTCACTATCAGTGATTAATTTAATTTAGTATTTCTAGTACTGCATTTAATACAGCATGACCATTACAAGTACCATAGTTTACCATATCTATTATAGCTACTGGAGCTTTATCTCCAACTATAGATTTTACATCATCAAACATAAATCTAAGCTGTGGCCCAAGAAGCAAAATATCAAAATTACCAAGTTCTGATTTTATATTTCCCTCTCCAACTGCCCATATTTTACAGTCTATATCTCTTTTCTTTGCATCTTTCTCCATTTTATTTACCAATAAAGTAGAAGACATACCGCCAACACACACTAATAATATCCTAATCATTAATATCTCCTTTTAATCAAATCTACATATATTTTGATTAAAAAGTATATGTAGAAAAGTTTACATTTATAACTTCCTATATTTTACTTTTAAATTATATCAAATTTTTCCAATTTTTTCACTACCTTAACTCATTTTATATTTTTAATGTCCACTTTTCTACTTCTTCAGAAATATTTTCAGATTTTAATACAGCAGATATTATAGCATATCCATCACTATTTAAGCACTTAAGTTTATCTACATTATCTAGTTTTATACCACCAATCAATACAAATGGTATATCTATCTTTTCTTTAATTTCTTTGACAGTTTCAAATGATGCGGATTTAGCATCCAGTTTGGTAGATGTTGTAAATATAGACCCTATACCTAAATAGTCTGCACCATCATTTTTTGCACAGATAGCTTCTTCTAAAGTTCTTGCTGATACACCTAGTATTTTATCTTTCCCTATAAGCTTTCTAACTTCCTTTGCATCAATGTCACTCTGTCCTACATGCACTCCATCTGCATCACAAATAATTGCTATATCTACTCTATCATTTATTATAAACTTAACACCATGTTTTCTAGTTATTTCCCTTAGCTTCATAGCCTTTTTTAAAAATTCTTTTCCAGAAGCATTTTTTTCTCTGAGTTGCACCGTTGTTATTCCAGAAACAATTGCATCTTCAATACATTTATAAAAATCTCTACCTTCTAGCATTTCAGAATCAGTCACTAAATATAACTTTAAGTCTTTTTTTAAACATTCTTTATCTATCATTTACAGCCTCCTGTTGACCATTTATTCATTTAAAAATTCAATATTAGAGTTTTTACTTATAATCTCTTCATCCATTTGATAAATAGAATTCATTAGCTTTTCTTTAAATGTACCTATTGGTGGATTATTTAAATTAGCCAGCTCCCCACTTAACGACATTGTAAGTACACCCATTGTAGCTGCTTCTAATTTATTTTTAGTCACAGCCATAAAACTTGCAATCAAACTAGCAGTCATACACCCTGTGCCTGTAATACCTTTTAATTTATCAGTTCCATTATTTATTTTATATGTATTCTTACTATCAGTTATTATATCTATTTTTCCAGTTGCTGCAACTATACATTCAAGCTTCTCAGAAACTTTTTTTATTATATCAGTAGAATCTTCTTCATCATCAAAGGAATCTACACCTTTACCCATTACATCAAAGCCACCTATAAATTTTATTTCTGCTATATTCCCTTTAACCACATCAAATTTAACTTCATTTAAAAGCTTATTTGTAAGTTCTGCTCTGGCTTTACTTGCAAAGACTCCCACTGGGTCTAAGATAACAGGTTTATTGTATTTATTTGCCGCCTTTCCAGCCAATAAAAACAAATCTAATATATTTGAATTCATAGTTCCTATATTTATAACTACAGCATTTGCTATACTTACCATTTCTTCTACTTCCTCATATGAAAAACTCATAAGAGGGCTTGCACCTATAGCTAAAGTTACATTAGCACAATCATTTATTGTTACATTATTAGTATAGTGAATTACTAATGGGTTTACTTTCTTTACTTCTTCAATTAAATTATACATATTCTACCTCCATAAAATTTTATTATTCAAACTTATAAAAATGATGTACTGGGCCTACTCCATGACCTATATCAAAACTATTTTTTATTGCTTCTGTTATATAAATTTTACTTAATTTTACTGCTTCTTTTATTTCATAACCTAATGCAAGATAAGATGTTATTGCAGAAGATAATGTACATCCTGTTCCATGTGTATTTTTTTTATCAATTCTTTCACTTTTATACACTTCAAATATATTTTTACCAACTAAAATATCCACTGCTTCTCCATCTAAATGTCCGCCTTTCATAAGAACAAATTTAGGTCCAAGCTCTAATATTTTCTTTCCTACTCTATTCATATCATCTACATTATGTATTTTTATTCCTGTAATTTCTTCTGCTTCTGGAATATTTGGTGTAATTATATATGCAAGTGGTATTAAATACTTAATTAGATTCTCCTTTGCTTCTGGTTTTAATAAATAATATCCACTTTTAGATATCATTACAGGGTCTACTATTAAATATTCTGGATTATATTTTTTTAAATTTTCAACTATTTCAAGTATAATTTCTGGGCTTGAAACCATTCCTATTTTTACTGCTCTTGGAGGTATGTCATCAAATACTGCCTCTATTTGTTTTTTTATTATACTTTGGCTTAAATCTTCTACAGCAAAAACTCCTTGAGTGTTTTGTGCCGTTATAGCTGTTATTACACTCATTCCATATGTGCCAATTGCACTAAAAGTTTTCAAATCAGCTTGGATTCCAGCTCCTCCAGATGAATCTGAACCAGCTATTGTAAGTGTTGGTATTTTATAGTTACTCATTTATACCCTCCTAAAAATTTAATTTAAATAGATTAACTAAAAAAGCTATACCTACAATAGGTATAGCTTAGAAATTCGCATATATCACAAATAATACATACTTAAGTTTTATACTAAGCTTTCCTACGCTGGCATTATCCAGTTCAGGTGTAAGGGTCGGTATTCCTCTCAGCTCTTGGCTCCCCTAGCTATTTTAATTTATTATATTTATAACTTCATTATATTACAATAGTATTTATTGTCAAGTTTTTACACTGTATACACTTATTTACAATATAATTAAATACACTTACTTCAGTTCTTTTATCTCTTCTCCAATAATATAATTTTCTTTATTGTCAATTGAATCTATAAGTATATTGGGATTTTTTATTATAGATAATTTTTTATCCCTAGTTAACTTTTTTATATAGTATTCTAATTTCATTGCATTACTTTTTGTATTTGTTACAAAATAAACCTCTAACTTTTTAAATCCCCTTGCTCTTGTATACTTTGAATTAATTCCTGACTTATGCTCATTCATTCTTCTTTCTATATTGCTAGTATATCCAGTATATAGAGAATCATCTTTGCACCTTATAATATATGTAAAATACATCTTAATTCACATCCTTAAATTAAATATATAAACATTATATTATAAAATAAAAAAAACTGCTGTAAATTTTATATATTGGTCAGCTATAACAATAACTCAAATGTAAATTCGTAAAGTAGATTCTAAAAGTATTTGACGCTAAATTTTGACATATTAATAACATATTTATTCTTCTAACAAAAAATTCACAAATATAAAAAATAAAATTTTCAAAAAAATTATAATTTTCAAAAAAATAAATTGACATATATAAAAAAATTATGATAACCTAATAAAAAGGGGGCAATGATTATGGAAAACAATTTAATTATAGCTAAAAGCAATAATATTGAATTATCACAAAAGAACTTATTTAAAGTCAATTTACAGATAGGTGTAGACTTTACACTTTTGTCAAAATCACTTAAAGCCTTTTATAAAAAAGAAGAAGATTTTTATTGCATTGCTCTTGCACCATGCAATGTATCTGATGAAAAAGCAAGCAAGAAGATAAATATTCCTGAGATGATAAAAGAAATTAATACTTTAATTGAAAGTGTAACTGATAAAAGTGAACTTTTAAGTGAAGAAATATTTACAAACAATCTATCAGAATTTTTCGACGAATCTTTAGATAACATTTATATAGAGTTAAGACAAGCATATCTATATCTTAAGAAGAATACAAACAATCTTGATATAGAAAACTCCATTGAATATGTATTCGATGTCAGTATAAGTAATAAAACAAAAATGAAAGAAAATCCACTAATTAACTTTAATTCACTTTCTTTAGTGGTATGGAGTGGTGAAACAAAAAATATTTTACATCAAATGAACATTTTAGATTTAGAAAATATTCACTCCTCTTTTTCAGAAAACGATGCAAATATGACTTTTTATCGAGATGATAGCCTCAAATATGAAGTTAACAAAAACAGTAAAAATATAAGAGAAAGTAATATAGATATAATTGAACAAATGATTATACTTCCAGATAATTCAGACTATGATAAAGATGAAGTTGAAAACATGAAAAACAGACTTTCAAACATAAATGGAAAATATCTACAAACACTTAAAGAAAAAGATATAATTATAAAATTAATAAATTCAAATTTAACTGATGAACCAGAATTTAGTGATTTAAAACACCAATTACCTCCATGCTGGGTAAGATCAGGTAAAACTTGGAAAGATGTACCTGGGGTATATAGAAACAACTCTATTGTGGCTAAAATAGGTTATAGTAACCCTAGTTATGCAAATGTTCATTCAGCTAAAAATTTGGAATTACATGAAACTGCACATGCTATAGATAAAAATGTATTAGACAAAAAATCAAATTCAGAAGAATTTATGGAAGTGTTTATTCAAGAAAGGTATAAACTTTATGACCCTAAACAAGTTGCACATGCATATATTAGTAAATTCCCAGAAGAATTTTTTGCGGAATCATTTGTGCATTATTATCTTGATGAAGACTCAAAAAATATATTGAAAGAAAATTGTCCTTTAACATATAATTTTCTTGAAGAATTAGAACTAAGCTATGAAACACATTAATACTTAATAATATATTTCTATTTAATAAAGTACTCTTTATAAAAGACTTTTTGATATTTATGTTATAATATTTCTAATGGTTATATTTTAAAATAGTTTATGTAGCCCATAATTTAAATAAATAATAAAAAGGATGAAGAGTTATGAAATTAAACAGAAACGATGCTTGTTGGTGTGGAAGTACTAAAAAATATAAAAAATGTCATATGGATATAGATAATAAAATAAATTCATTCGCTCAGCTAGGTCATATTGTACCTACTCACGACATCATAAAAAATGCAACACAAATTGAAGAAATTAAAAAAAGTGCTGTAATAAACACAAAGATTTTAGATTATATTTCGGACAAAATTAAAGTTGGAATGTCTACAGAAGATATAAATGAATTAGTCCATAACTTTACATTAGAAAATGGAGCTATTCCTGCACCACTAGATTATAATGGTTTTCCTAAAAGTGTATGTACATCAATAAACAATGAAGTTTGTCATGGTATCCCAAGTAAAGACATCCTATTAAAGGATGGAGATATTATAAATATAGATGTGTCTACTATTTTTAATGGATATTACTCAGATGCTTCAAGAATGTTTATGGTAGGAAATGTTAAAGAAAATGCAAAAAAATTGGTTCAAGTTACTAAAGAATGCATTCAAAAAGGTCTTGAAGCTGCTAAACCATGGGGATTCTTGGGTGATATAGGTAATGCTATTAATTCTTATGCAAAAGAAAATGGATATTCTGTTGTTAGAGAAATTGGTGGGCATGGAGTTGGACTAAGTTTTCATGAAGACCCATTTGTAAGTTATGTTTCTAAAAAAGGAACTGAAATGTTGTTGGTTCCTGGAATGATATTTACTATAGAACCTATGGTAAATGAAGGAACTCATGAGATTTTTGTTGATGAAGAAAATGATTGGACTATCTACACAAAAGATGGTAAATTATCTGCTCAATGGGAGTGCATGGTTTTAGTTACAGAAACAGGAATTGAAATTTTAACTCAATAAAATATAAAAGCCTATAAAGATTGAGCTTTCAATCTTCATAGGCTTTTCTTTTGTTAATGCACATCTATTGCATCAACTGGACAGCTTTCTCTAGCCTCTTTTGCTGATTCTTCAGCATCACTTGGTATTTCATCAACTATAACATGTGATTTTCCATCATCAGCCATGTCAAATACTTCTGGGCATATTGATGGACATAATCCACAACCTATACAAGTATCTTGATTAACATTTGCTTTCATAATAAAATCCTCCTAGATGTTACAAATTTAAAATTTTTGTTTACCAACGATTGGCGAACTAAAACTTTGACCTTCAGTTCTTTTTTATTATGTCCTCAAATTTGAAAATAATACCTTTTCAAAATAAATTTTATAAAATTTATTTTATAGTTGTGTTATGACTATATATAATATACATTGTCTAACTCTTCGTATTCGTAGGATACTTCTCTTTTATTCTTTTTTACAGGTTCTAGATTTCTTATTTTCACTATTTTTGCTGGTATACCAACAACTGTGGCTCCATTAGGTACATCTTTAACAACAACTGAATTTGCACCTATTTTTGAATTAGAACCGATATTTAAAGGTCCTAGTATTTTTGTTCCAGCTCCAATTAATACATCATCGCCAATAGTTGGATGTCTCTTGCCAGTATCCTTTCCTGTAGCACCCAAAGTAGCTCCTTGATATATTGTTACTCTATTTCCCACTTCAGCTGTTTCGCCAATTACAACACCCATTCCATGGTCTATCAAAATACCTTCTCCCATTTTAGCTCCAGGATGTATTTCTATACCAGTCATAAATCTGGATATCTGGGATATTAATCTAGCTGAAAAAAGCATCTTCTTCTTATAAAGAAAATGAGCTATTCTATGCATTATCATTGCATGCACTGATGGATATAGTAAAAAAACTTCTATCTTAGATCTAGCTGCTGGATCATTCTTCATTATATATTCAATATCTTTATTTATTTTTTTAAACAAAGTATTCACTCCCTCAAATAAAATTATTAAAATATTCCCATGGACATATATTTATCTACTCCATCTGGAGCTACTGTTACTATTTTTTTATTTGGATATTTTTTCGCCATTTCCATAGCTCCAAATATATTTGCTCCAGAAGATATACCTACCAAAATCCCTTCCTTTGATGCAAGTAATTTAACTGTATCAAAAGCATCTTCATCATCAACTAATATTACTTCATCAACTACACTAGAATCATAATTTTCAGGAACAAAGTTAGCTCCTATTCCTTGTATTTTATGAGGTCCAGTTTTATTTTCTGATATAGCTGGAGATTTTTTTGGCTCAAGTGCAACTACTTTTATATTTGGATTTTGCTCTTTTAAATATCTTGCAGTCCCTATTAAAGTACCACCTGTTCCAACTCCACATACAAATATATCTAAATCTCTAACATCATTCATAATTTCAACTGCTGTTGTTTTATAATGTGCATTTGGATTGTCTTTATTTTCAAATTGTTTCAAACTTTTATAGTTTGGATTTTCTCTCAATAGTTCATTTGCTTTTTCTATAGAGCCTGACATTCCAGCTTTTCCATCTGTAAGTACTAAATTTGCTCCATAAGCCTTCATTAAATCTCGTCTCTCGATACTCATAGTCTCTGGCATTACTATTACTACTTCATATCCTTTTAATCTTCCTATCATGGATAATGCAATACCAGTGTTGCCACTAGTTGCTTCTACTAGTACATCACCCTTTTTTAATTCTCCTCTTTTTTCTAATCCTTCTAGCATTTCATAAACTGCTCTATCTTTTATACTTCCTGCTGGATTTACTTTTTCTAATTTTACATATATGTTAGAACACCCGTTAGTACATCCTAAATTATTTAACCTTACTACAGGTGTGTTTCCTATCAACTCTAATGCGTTATTATATAACATACTACTTCCTCCTATATGTCCAATTCTATTATCAAATTGATAACGATAAATATATTATAGTATTATCATTTTGATAATGCAACCTTTTTTTGGATTTTATCCCTTCAATTGTTTTATTTCTAATATTAATAATATTCAAACAAAAAAAGTGAAAATCATTATCGATTTTCACTCTTCAAACTTCAAGCTTTATGCTAAGTCATACACAATACTTCACTACAAAAATTCTACGAAATACTATATAAGACCTAATATTTTTGCAACCTCTACATTAACCTTTAACACATTAACTCTATCTTCACCTAAAACTCCGAAAAGTTTTTTTGAAGTATTATCATCTACAATTTTTTGTAATTTACTCTCTGATATTCCTGATACTTTTGCTATAGCAGGTATCTGAACCTTTGCAGAAGCGGGACTTATATTAGGGTCAAGTCCTGAACCTGATGCTGTAAGCAAATCTGTTGGTATATCTTCTTTTTTTACACCTGGATTATCCTTCAAAAACTGTTCAATGTCTTTTTGAACTCTATCATGAAGCTCTGGATTAGTTGCTCCATAATTAAAAGAACCTGATGAAACACCGCCATAAACTGTATTTCCATCCTTATCTGGTATTAAATCTTCTTTTGTATAAGTATTATAGTTTACTGATGAAACTCTTCCCTTAAAAAATCTTGCATCTGTAAAACTTTGACCAATAAGCTCTGAACCAACCTTTACGCCATTTACTTCTATCATACTTCCATTAGCTTTATCTTTAAATGCAACTTGACTTACGCCTGTTAAAACAAGTGGATATACAAGTCCGCAAACAAATAACAATACAAGACTTACAAGCAATGCTGGTTTTAATGTTTTCATTTTTATATCCTCCATTTATTAACCTAAATTAAGAACCATTACTAAAGGTGTAATTAATAAATCAATTACTTTTATTCCTAAAAATGGTACTATAACCCCACCAAGACCAAAAATAAGCATATTTCTCATTAGCATAGCTTGCGATTTCATAGGTCTATATTTTACCCCTTTCATAGCAAGAGGTATTAAACATGGGATAATTATAGCATTAAATATTAAAGCTGATAATATCGCACTAAATGATGTAGAAAGCTTCATTATATTTAATATCTCCATTTGAGGTATTGCAAGGGTAAATATAGCTGGTATAATTGCAAAGTATTTTGCAATATCATTTGCTATACTGAATGTTGTTAAAGCACCACGTGTTATTAAAAGCTGTTTTCCTATTTCAACCACTTCTAATATTTTAGTTGGGTCTGAATCTAAATCTACCATGTTTGCTGCTTCCTTTGCAGATGTTGTACCACTATTCATAGCAAGACCCACATCTGCTTGAGCAAGTGCAGGAGCATCATTTGTTCCATCCCCTGTCATAGCAACTATTTTACCTTCAGATTGTTCTTTTTTTATTGCATCTATCTTATCTTCTGGTTTACATTCTGCAATAAATCCATCTACTCCAGCCTCTCTTGCAATTGTGGCTGCTGTTAAAGGATTATCTCCTGTACACATGATTGTCTTTATTCCTATCTCACGAAGTCTAGCAAATCTTTCTACAAGACCTGATTTTACTGTATCCTTTAAGTAGATAATACCGTATATCTCATTATCGACACACACTACTAGAGGTGTACCACCTAATTTTGCTACTCTATTCACACTTTCTTCTAAATCGTCTGGTACTAATCCACCAGAAGATTTTACTCGATTTATTATACTGTCATAAGCCCCTTTTCTAATAGCTGTTCCATCAGATAAATTTATACCACTCATTCTAGTTTGTGCAGAGAATTCTACAAACTCAGCTTCTTCGGCCTCTTTTGTTTTTCCTGTTGAACCTAGTTTTATCCCTAAATCAACTATAGACTTTCCTTCTGGTGTGTCATCTTTTAATGAGCACATAACAGCATAGTTTATTAAATCTTTTGAATCTGCATTTCCAACTGCTATAAATTCTGATGCAAGTCTATTTCCATAAGTAATAGTACCTGTCTTATCCAAAATCATAGTATCAACATCACCACAAGCTTCTACTGCTTTTCCTGACATTGCAATAACATTGAATCTAGTTACTCTATCCATACCTGCAATACCAATAGCTGACAATAATCCACCTATAGTAGTTGGTATTAAACACACCAAAAGTGCTATCATAGTAGAAATTGGAATCTTTACACCTGCATAATTTGCCATTGGATAAAGAGAGATTAAAACAACCATAAATATAAGTGTTAATCCCACCAATAAAGTATTTAAAGCAATTTCATTTGGTGTTTTTTGTCTTGAAGCTCCTTCTACAAGAGCTATCATTTTATCTAAGAAGGATTCTCCTGGTTTTGTTGTTATTTTTATTTTTAGCCAGTCACTTACAACTGTAGTTCCTCCTGTAACAGAAGCGAAATCTCCTCCAGATTCTCTCATAACAGGTGCAGATTCTCCAGTTATTGCTGACTCATCCACAGAAGCTATACCTTCTATTACTTCTCCATCATTTGGAATAACTTCTCCTGCATTGACTAAAACAATATCTCCCAGTTTTAGCTCGCTTGCACTTATCATTTTTTCATTTCCTAATTTATCTAAAACTCTTGCAACTGTATCTTTTCTAGTTTTCTTTAATGTATCTGCTTGTGCTTTTCCTCTACCTTCAGCTACAGCTTCAGCAAAATTTGCAAAAAGAACAGTTATAAATAGTATTATTGTTACAATCCCATTATAAGCTCTTAAGTTATTACCTTCATCTCCAAACAAACTAGGTACTATTGTAAGTATCAAAGTTACTATAAATCCAATCTCTACAACAAACATAACTGGATTTTTCATCATATATTTAGGATTTAATTTTTTAAAAGCTTCTATAATGGAAGTTTTGAAAATATCTTTTGTAATAAACTTTGTTTTTTTAGTTTCCATAAAATTTTACTCCCTCCCAATTTTTTAGTGCCATAATACTAGATGCTCTGAAATAGGTCCAAGCGCTAAGGCTGGGAAAAATGTTAAAGCACCAACAATTAAAACAACCAATACTAAAATTATTGTAAATGTGAAATTATCAGTTCTAAGTGTTCCTATGCTTTCATTTACAGAGTTCTTAGATGCTAATAAACTTGATATTGCAAGTAATATTATAATAGACACATATCTTCCAAAAAACATAACTATACCTGTTGTTATATTCCAGAACATAGTATTATCTCCTAAACCTTCAAATCCTGAGCCATTATTAGCTGCTGAAGATGCAAACTCATACAAAACCTGTGATAATCCATGGAATCCAGGATTTGAAATTCCCTCAAGACCTGCTGGTAGTGCTACTGCAAGTCCAGAGAACATAAGTATCAAAAGTGGATGTAATATAATAAGTAAAGCTATAAGCTTCATTTCTTTTCCTTCAATTTTCTTAGTTAAGAATTCTGGTGTTCTTCCTACCATTAATCCACATAAAAATACTGCTATTATAGCGTACATTAGCATATTCATAAGACCTACACCTTTACCGCCAAATACGACATTTAACATCATATTTAAAAGTGGTACTAATCCTCCTAGAGGAGTTAAAGTATCATGCATATTGTTAACTGTACCAGTTGTAAAGGAAGTCGTCACTGTCGTAAACAATGCTGATTGAGCTATACCAAATCTAACTTCTTTACCTTCCATACTTCCCATGCTTTGATTAAGTCCTAATTGTGATAAGATAGGATTTCCTGCACTTTCTGCTCTAAAACAAACCACTAAACCTATTAAAAATATGATTGACATTGCACCAAATACAACCCAACCTTGTTTTTTATTCTTTATCATATGTCCAAATGCAACAACACAAGCTCCTGGTAATATCATCATAGATAACATCTCTACTATATTTGATATTATTGTTGGATTTTCAAATGGATGTGATGAATTTGAACCAAAAAATCCTCCTCCATTTGTTCCTAAGTGTTTTATTGATTCAAGTGCTGCCACAGGACCTTTAGCTATATCTTGAAGTTTTCCTTCTATAGTAGTTATTGTTTCTGTACCAGCAAAAGTTTGTGGTACTCCTTGTGTAACTAATATAACACCAACAATTAAAGCCCCTGGTAAAAGTACTCTTGTTGTTATTCTAATTAAATCTACATAAAAGTTGCCTAATGTTTTCTTTTTGCCTACTAACCCTCTTACAAATGCCATGGCCGCTGCATATCCTGTTGCTGCTGATGTAAACATCATGTATATTATCACTGTCATTTGACTAAGATATGAAAGCCCTGTTTCACCTGAGTAATGTTGAAGATTCGTGTTTGTCATAAAACTTATTATTGTATTAAATGATAAACTTTGTTCCATACCTTTAATTCCATTAGGATTAAAAATATGCATGCTCTGAGTTCTAAGTATTACATATCCTATAAACACCATGACTGCATTTGTAACTAATAAAGCTAAAGCATATTGCTTCCAATTCATTTCTTTTTTCTTATCTATGCTACATACCTTATATATGCCATTGTCTATTTTATCAAACACTTTATCTCCAAATGTTTTTTGGTTAGTGGATATATGATATAAATATTTACCCATAGGTATTACTAAAACCATAAATATCACCAATACTATTACTATCTGTACCATAAAAATTTTCCCCCCAATTCAACTTGCTTATTACCTCTATACTATTTAGAATTTTTCAGGATTAATAAGCGCATACACCAAATATACTATCAACATTACAATTACAACTGCCAGAAACCACATAGGTAATACCTCCATACATTACATTATTTTTTTTCAGTTTGTTTCCCACACCAGCCAGCAAGCAACTTCATGGAAATAAATCCTATAGCCAGTGACACTATCATCACTATATCTAACATTTCGACTCCTCCATTTACTTTAGTTTCTTTGATACGTTTTGGTTTCATATTGCTACTTCATTTATCTTATCATTTTAGGTATAAAGATAGGGTTAAGATACATCTATTATTGATTAGTATTGCATAAATATAAAATTAGCTCTTCTCTACTTAATTTAGACATAAAAAAAGGAGGCAAGTTTGCCACCTTTCAAAAATACTGTTATTTAGTTTATATTAACATTCTGGAACTATTTCATTACTCATATCCATACTCATATCCATATCTAAATTTTTACCATGATAGTAAATAAAATCAATTACTTTACCACTAATCGTAACAGCAATTAAAGAATAAAAAATATCAAATGCGGATAGGTAAACTAATGATAACAACAATACAATAACATCTGTTGCTAGATAAACTTGCCCTATGTTCAAAGATGTAGTCTTAGAAATTACTAATGCTAAAGCATCGTCTCCTCCCGATGCACAACCTGCTTTTACTATTATCCCTACTCCTACTCCTACAGTTATACCTGCCAAAATAGTTGATAAAAGCATATTTTGTGATTGTGGTACAAGAGGTCCTATAGCTTCAAATAAATCATATAATACTGAAAAACTTATAGAAGCTACTATTGAATATATTAGGAATTTTTTACCGAAAAATTTATATCCTACTAAAAGTAGTAAACCATCAATTACAATATTTGCTATTGCTGGTTGTATGTTGAATAAATTTTTTAACAGTAGTAAAATACCTAACACTCCACCTTCTGTTATGTTGTTTAGATAGTAAAAATTATAAACTCCAAATGCTAATATTGCTGAACCTAATAATATAAGTCCAATTCTTTCTAAAAATAACCGCCTGGCCATACATATCCCTTCCTTTTTCTTAATTTATATATATTATATACAAAAGAATTGGCTTTGTATACCACACTTTTTAAAACTTTAATTATACAAAATTTTTTTATTTTTTTCAATAGTTTTTTTATGTTTTTTTATGTTTTTTTAATAATTCTTTTGAACCTTAGTATTTTCAATCCTTTAAATGTTTTCTCATTTTACATAAGTTTATATTAATTTGACTTATAATTTAGTATAAATAAGTCTTTGTTTATATTAATTTTTTATTTGTTTAGAAATACTATCCAATAACTTATTACTAGGTTGGATTTAAAGAGAGAGTTACTTTAGAAACTATATAAAGTAACTCTCTCAATTTTAATGTATGTAATATCTTACCATTCACCCTTAAATTCTGAAATATTATCCTTGTTGACTTCAACTTGTTTAATTTGTGTAACAGGTTCAACTTTTTCGCCTTTAAGGAAATTAGATGCCTTTTCTATGACTAATGCACCTTCTTCAACAGCAGACATATAAGTTGTACCATCTATTAACCCATCAGTTACAGCTTTTAATCCGTCTTTACTTCCACCTAAACCTATAACTTTAACTTTATCTTTAAGACCAGCATCTTTTAAAGCTTGTCCTGCTCCTGTAGCAGAGTTATCATCTTGACATATTATAACATTAAAATCAGTTTTCTTTTGAATTAAATCTTCTGTTACCTTTAAGGCTTGCTCTTTCTCCCAATTTGAAGTTTGGTTATAAACTATTTGTATGTTACTATCTTTTAATTCTTTTTCAAGACCTTTTTTTCTTAATACTTGTGGAGTAGTTCCTGGAACACCTTCTATTAATACAGCTTTTCCACCAGCTTCTCCTAATAAGTTTTTAGCAATTTTACCTGTTAATGCTCCTGTTTCTTCCTCATTTTGCCCTATATAGGTAACTAAGCCTTTAAATTCTCCAGTTGAGTTACTTCCTATAGAATTTGTAAATGCTATTATAGGAACTTCTGAATCATTAGCAGCCTTAACTATTCTCTCGCTTACAGCAGAATCAACTCCACATAATGCAATCATATCTACTCCTTTAGCCATAAAATCTTCAGCTTGTGATAATTGTTTACTAGCATCCCATTGAGCATCTGCATATTCTACATTTACACCTAATTCTTTAGATTTTGCATCTATACCTTGTTTAGTTGCTACAAAATAACCTGTTGAACCTGGCAACAATACGGCTATCTTTTTTTCTCCATCTTTTCCTTTTCCACTATCATTTGAGCATCCAACTAAACTGAATATCATAGCAAGTGATAGTAATAATGCTAAATGTTTCATTAATTTTCTCATAAAAAATTTCCCCCTCTTATTTTTTATCTTGAAGCAAGCTTTTTCTTGCTATAAGAATCAAATCCAACTGCTGCTAAAATTATTAAACCTTTAAATATGTATTGGAAATATACATCTATTCCAAGAAGATTAAAACTGTTGTTTATAACACTCATAAGTAACACACCTATAACAGTTTTAAGTACAGAGCCAGAGCCTCCTGCTACTGATGTCCCTCCGATTACAACAGATGCAATAGCATCCATATCATAGCCTTCACCTGCAATCGCAGTTGCCGTTCCAAGTCTTCCAGTTAGTACAATCCCAGCTATTCCTGCAAGTACAGCATTAATAATAAATACTTTTATTTTATGGGAATCCACATTTATACCATTGAGTTTACTTGCTTCTTGATTACCTCCTACAGAATAAACATATCTACCAAACTTAGTTTTATTTAGTACAATAAATGCAACTAGTACTACTATAAAGAAAATTACTACTGGTATTGGTATATTAAATAAATATCCATTTCCAATATAATCGAGTATTGGTATATTTTCAGTAATTGGATATCCTCCTGTAAGCATCAAAAGCAATCCTCTTACAATAGTAACCATAGCCATAGTAGCTATTAGCGATGGTACATTTATCTTTGCAACTACTATCCCATTTATTAGTCCTATTACTGCACAAATTGCTATACCTAAAAGCATAGATACAAATAAATTGGTTCCACCAGTCGCAAATTTCATCGTTATAGCACCTGCAAGAGCTGCTACTGCCCCAACTGATATATCAAAGTTTCCAGATATTATAACAAAAGTCATACCTGCCGAAATTATTCCAATTATAGAAGATTGTCGCAAAAGATTAAGTATATTTTGTTTACCTAAAAATGATGGAGTTGCAACACTTATCGCTATACATAAAGCCAAAAAACCTAGTAATACTCCATAATCTCTTAAATTCAATTTCTCAAAAGCTTTTTTCATCTCAGTCCTCCATTTTCATTTCTTTTATACATTAAATATACTGTTCATTATATCTTGAACTTTTATATTCTCATTTTTTAAATCATCTACAATAGAACCTTCTCTTGTCACTAAAATTCTATCACTTACTCTTATTACTTCTTCCAAATCAGAAGATATAAAGATTACTCCTATCCCTTTACTTGAAAATTCTTTTATTGTATTAAAAATATCTTCTTTTGCAGCAATATCTATTCCCTTTGTTGGTTCGTCATATATTATTAAATCTAAGTCTTTGTCTAACCATTTAGAGACTACTACTTTTTGTTGATTTCCACCACTAAGTTCTTTTACTTCTTGTTTTACATCACTAACTTTTATTCCTAGTTCCTTGACACCCTTTTTAGAAAACTCAATTTCTCTATTTTTATCTATAAACAAGAATTTCTTAAATTTATCAATTTGTACTGATGCCGAATTAGTATATATAGCTTGTTCCAAAATTAGCCCAAGATTTTTTCTATCTTCAGGGATTAACCCTATTTTATTTTTTATAGCAACTTTAGGAGAAGTTATATCTACATTTTTACCATTAATAAATATATCTCCACTATCTTTATTATCTATCCCAAATATTAAATTTATAATTTCAGTTCTTCTTGAACCCACAAGACCTGCAAGACCTACAACTTCACCTCTATAAACTTTAAATGAAACATTTTTTATTTTATTAGACCAACTTACATTCTTAACATCTAATACAGGAGCTTCTTCATATTTTGCAAATGTATAATCCTTCTTCTCAATAAGTTTGTGATTATCATTTCCTGTCATAAGTTGAGTTATTTTTAATTTAGTTAAATCTTTTACATCATAAGTTCCAATCATAGTTCCATTTTTCATTATACTTGCACTATCACATATTTTAAAAACTTCCTCTAGTATATGAGAAATGTAAACTATAGTCTTACCTTTAGATTTCAATCTGTTTATTATTTTAAATAATCCTTCTTTTTCATTATTAGTAAGTGATGTTGTAGGTTCATCCATTATGATGATTTCAGAATTACATGAAACTGCTTTCATTATCTCAACCATTTGTTGATTTGCTACACTCAAATTAGACACTACTACATGTGGGTCTATATTAAAGTCAAAATCTTCACAAATTTTCATGTATTCTTCTAGCATATCTTTCTTATTTAAAAACACAATTCCTTTTAAAGTCTCTCTACCTAAAAAAATATTTTCAATAACTGTAAGAGTTGGTATTAAACTTAATTCTTGATAAATTATACTAATACCATTTTCTTTAGAATGATGTGGGTTTTTAAACATTATTTCATTGCCAGCTAAAATCACTTTACCTTTAGTTTGAGAATGGACTCCTCCTAGAATCTTAATAAGTGTAGATTTTCCTGCTCCATTAGCTCCTAAAAGGGCTCTTACTTCTCCTTTTTCTAGTTCAAAATCTATACCATTTAAAACGTCTACCTTTCCAAAACTTTTGTATATTTGTTGCATTTTTAGTATCTTACTCACTATATCACCTCACTAATTCCTAAACCAATTTATAACTTCATCAATATTTTCTTTTGGTGCTGATAACAAATCCCAAGATAGTACATACCCTTTTACTGTTGTCTTATTTATGTTTGAAATATTTTCACTTATATATTTAGGTGTAACAGGAGCTATAATTTCTTTTTTATTTATTTCAATACCTACATATATATCTTTGATAAGATTTTTTGTTATAAAATCGATTTCCTCTAGCACAAATTTTATAGGATATATATCTCCTTCATACTCTCTAATTCCTAAAATATCTAATAAATTTCTTTTTGCAATCTCTTTATTTTCATGTACTGATTCATCAATTAATCTTTCAAATTCAAATGGCAAACCTGCTGGAGCTTTAGTAATTCTATACATCATTGGTTTTATAAAATCTGCTACTTCTTGTAATTTTTCTAAATCTTGACCTACAAAGTAAGAGATAAAAGGGGAAAAAGTGTCTATCCCTATTTTCAATCCTTTACTTTTAAAATAACTACTTATATCCACTAGTGCGTTATATATATTTTGACTTTTCATTTCAAAAAAATCTTCCCATATTTTATTTTTAAATTTGTATTTTCCATTAATGTATTCTGTTATACCAAATGGAGTATCTTCACTAACTATAACTTCATTAGATACATTATCCATTTCTATCATTAATGACCTTTTATCAATATTATTTTTTTCATATATATCTAAACAATCTTTACAAAAACAATTAAAAACACCATTTAATTTATTAGAAAAAGAGCCATACCTTATCTTATCTAAAAAAATTCCATCAAACTCAATTTCACTAAAATAAGTACTATATATTTTCTTTATGTTTTCTATATTTCCCTTATTATTTGGACAATAAAATTCAAAGTTTTCATCTTCTTGTAATGCATATCCTTTAACTTCTTTTCCAGTATAATCAACTAATAGATTACTTTTTTCAAGTAATCCTACTTCCGAAAAGCATGGGAACCAAAGATATAATTCAACATTATATTTTTTTAATAGTTTTTTAGTCTTTACATATAGTTCTTTGTCTACACTCCAACCCATAATGACCTTTTCTACATCAATACATTCCATTAATTCTAATAGCTTACATTTTATATCATTAAATTTTATTTCTTTATTTTTGAATCCACCTGTAAAGATTTGTACAACTATTTTTTTCCTATCCATGTTTGACCCTCCTATTAGCTAACGCCATAGCAAGTCTTATCCCTCCATATACTGGCTGATTTTCTTGAAGTATAAATTTTAACTTTTTATCTGTATTTTCTTCCCTTAAGTTGTCCATTAACATTTGAGCATATATAGTTTTGTTTAATGTACCACCAGATAAAACTATATCTATTTCACTTTTATTGTTTTTCATTGAATTAAATATTTTACTTAATATTACTTGAGCTAATTTGGACAGTTCAATCGATGACTCTCTCAGTATTTCAATAGCTAATTTATCACCTCGTTTAGCACAATCAATCACTAATGAAGCTAAGTTTGCTATTTCAACATTGTTATTTATTTCAGTAATCATATATGTAAGTTTCTTAAAGCTATCTGCATTAAAGAAATCTAAAACACAATCAAATAAATCACTATATTCATGGCACTCATCACAATAAAGTAAAACTTTCTTTAGTACTTTTCTTCCTATATCATATCCAGAACCCAAATCGCTAAAATTATATCCCCATCCACCAACTCTATATATGTCTCCATCTTCCCTAATTCCTAATACAATTGAACCTGTACCAGCTACAATTACTAAGCCAGGAGCATCAGTTTGCGCATAAAAGGCTAAAACTGCATCATTTACTAAATATATTTTTTCTTTGTTAAACCCAACTTTTAATATTTCATCCATTATAATATTATAATCATTTGGAGAATCACATCCAGATATACCAAATACAGTGTACTCAATATCGTTATAGTCAATATGTAAATCTTTTAATATTTTCTCAAATCCATTATTAATATTTTCATATGTTTTTTGAACTCCAACTGACTTATAATTAGTTGAACCAGTAGTATGTTCTTTAAGTATATTTCCATCTAAATCACTTACACAAAATTTTGTTTTTGTTCCCCCTCCATCTATTGAAATCAAATATTTCACATTAATATCCTCCTTTTTTATTAGATAGGGAATATTGGTAGTCAGTTTCTTTTAAACACATACTAATTACCCCATTTATACTTCCCTCTCTCAATGACTCCACTTTTATTAGTCTAGGGAAATTTTCTCCTCCAACACTTTTATTTACATCTTCTTCTATAAATTCCATGTCACTTTTAGTTAATATATTGCATTGTATAATCATAGCTTCTGGATTTAAAACACAAACAAGAGTCCTTACAAAATTTGATATTATAGATAAAATTTCTTTCTTAAATTTATTATCTTTGCTCTTTAAATATCTTTTTCTTAAACTCATAATGTAATCTTCAATATTTAAGTTATCATAGTTATACTTGCTAAACTCTATATTTAGATAGCTTAGTTCACCAGCAAAATTTGTAGAACCTAGATATAATTCACCATTTATAACTATACCTGAGCCAATACCATCATCTAAATACATAAGTGCCATATTTTTATATTCGTCTTTGTACTGTTTTTGATAAATTCCAATAGTGGTAATATTTGTATCATTTTCTATAAATACTTTAGTGTTATATTTACTCTTTATTAAATTTTCTAAATCTATACCTTCCCAACTTTTTATTGTTGGAATGTTTTTGACTACACCTTTTTTTACAACTCCTGGAACACCAATTCCAATCGCTCTTATATTGTTTCCCCTTACTTTTTCAATCAAAGTATCTATAACAAAAAAAGTATCCTGGTTAACGTTTTCATATGTATCCATTCTTATATTGAACTCTTCTTGATAAGTTATTTCACCTAATAAATTTGCAACTACTCCTATACAGCTGTTTCTATAATAATACAAGGCTATTATATGTTCTAAGTCTGCATTTATTTCAAATAGTTGAGCTCTTCTTCCTCCAGTAGATTCATTTAATCCACTTACTTTCACTTCATTTTTCAAAGCTAATTGTTCTACAATTTTATTAACTGTTGCTAAACTCAATTCAGTAATGCTTGAAATTTCTGGCTTTGTTATAGGTCCATCATTTTTTATAATATTTTTTATTAAGTCTTCATTTACTTTTTTTATCGTTTGTGGCTTTCCAACTATATTTTTCATAAACAACACCTTACTTTATAAACTTTATTTATTAAGTTTAGTATAATAGTTACAGGTTAAATTTGTCAATATTATTCCAATAAAAAAGAAATAAATTTAAAATAGGTTATTTCTAAATTTATTTCTTTTAAATTCTCAACTATAATATAAATAATTGTTTCTAAAATTTTATTTTTTATTGCAGTATACATTTTTATAACAATTAAAACTCTCTTTATCTACTTCTTAAATCTAACTTCTGCTGCCTTTGCATGTGCATATAATCCCTCTTCTTTTGCTAGCTTCTCTGCAACAGGGGCTAACACTTTTATAGCTTTTTCATTTAATATTTGCTTTGTACAAGTTTTTATAAAAGTACCAACCCAAACACCACCAGTATATCTTGATGCTTTTAATGTTGGTAGTGTATGATTTGTACCTGAAACATAATCACCAAATACCTCAGCAGATAAGTTTCCAATAAACAATGAGCCATAGTTAGTTAATTTATCACAAATTTCTTCATATTTATTTACTGCTATTTCTAAGTGTTCTGGTGCATAAAAATTACTTATTTTTATTGCTTCATCTATATCATCAACCAGTATTATTTCACCATTATTTTTCCATGAATTATATGCAATATCTTTTGTTGGTAAATCTTCTAACATGATTTTCATATTTTTTTCAACCTCTTGTGCTATTTCTAAACTATCAGTTAATAATATACCTCTTGCATTTAAATCATGCTCACATTGTGCCAACAAGTCAGCTGCAATATAGACTGGATTTGAAGTTTCATCAGCTATTATAAGAACTTCACTTGGACCAGCTACAAAATCAATTCCGACTTGCCCATAACATTGTCTTTTAGCTTCTGTTACAAACTTATTTCCTGGTCCTACAATTATATCAACAGGTTTAACCTTTTCTGTACCATATGTAAATGCTGCTATAGCTTGAACTCCTCCAGTTGCATATATTTCATCAGCTCCTGCTATATCCATAGCTACTAATGTTTTAGGATTTATATTTTTAGTGTTTTTCATAGTTGGTGAACATGCCACTATTCTTTTTACTCCTGCAATTTTTGCAGGTATTATAAGCATAAGAGCTGTTGAAAATAAAGGATATTGTCCACCTGGAACATATGCAAGGCATGACTCTATAGGAATATTAGTTTGACCTAAAATAACGCCTGGATAGATTTCCTTTTCAAAAGAATTTTCGAAACTAGCCTTTTGGGCTTTTGCAAATTCGCTTATATTTTTAGCAGCAATTTTCAAATTGTTTATAAACTCCTCATCTACATGTTTATAGGCTTCTTTTATTTCTTCTTCAGTAACTCTGAATTCATCTCTTGTGTTTTTATCAAACATTTCATTATATTTTTTCAACGCAGTCTCTTTATTATTTCTTATATCTTCTATTATAGAACTTACTTGTTCTCTTAGTATTTTTTCATCTACCTTTTCTTTTATATTTGATTTTTTTATAATCTTCATCTTTTCCCTCCTAGTTTTATAATGTTATCATTCTAGCAATAAATAAAAACTCCCACCCTCTATCAATAACTAGAGGATAGGAGTTTAATCATATTGTACTCACCTCACTGACTGAGCACTATTTGTCTAATAACTATACTATATTTCAGTTAATCTTTCTGAATTTTCTCTTTATTATACATAATATGATATATTTTAACTATTAATTTGTCAATGAAATTTTTTATCTTCTACAGCAATTGCAATTACATCTATCACATTTGCATTTGTTGCATTTGTCACATTTGCATCTGTCACAATTACACTTATGACATCTACATCTATCACAATCATGGTTATTATGGTTGTTTCCATTTCTTCTAGCTTCACATTCCATACCTTCGTCAAAGAATCTTCTAGACTCTTCTAGAGATTCTATACCTTGATAATTATAAGCTGAGTGTTCATTCCAAGATTTTTCTGCTTTTTCCCACATTTTTCTAGCTTCATTTTCAAATTTTCTTGCTTCTCTTCCTCTTTCTTCAGCTTCACAGAATGCTTCTCTTGCTTCTCTTTCTCTTTTTTCTGCTTCTCTTCTAAATCTATCACAATTTCTATCTCTGTCTCTATCTCTGTCACAATCTCTGTCTCTGTCTCTGTCACAATCTCTATCTCTGTCTCTATCTCTGTCACAATCTCTATCTCTGTCACAATCTCTATCTCTGTCTCTATCCCATGAATTATTATCATCTTGGAACCATCTTGATGTAGAATAACTTCTTCTATACCAATCTCCTGAACATTTATTATTTCCCATATAGCATATCTCCTTTTAATTTTAATTTTTTATGAGATGTTTTGTTTCATCTCATACTATATAGTATTAAAATTTCCAAAATATGTTACATAGAAACCTATATTCTTTTCTTTTTAGCTTATTTTCAACATTTTATTCATTTTTTCACAATATCCTTTGTCTTTTATTAGACATAAACTGTTATTTATTTCATACTCAGAGTCAGCATAAACCATAATAGCAAGCTCATCATCATCATTTAAAATATCATAGTTTACTAAGCAATTTCCAACTATATTCAATATTTCATCTTTATTACATTTTTTAAATCTAAGAAGTGCTCCACATTTTTCTCTAACTATTTTATTTACTTGTATTCTATCTTTAGTAAAAGAATCTATACTAGAAACTCTGTTATCTATTATATCAATAACATCTGAGTAAACTGCACTTCCTGTTGCTAGACTTCCAGCTCCCTTACCTACAAAAGAAACTTCTCCTACTGAATCTCCATTTACTATGACAGCATTAAACTCATTGTCTATTCTAGCAAGTATGTTATCTTTTTCCACTAAAACAGGTCTAACAAATGCACTTACTTTATCATTTTCATATTTACTTTGCCCAATTAATTTTATTTTACAATTTAGTTTTTTAGCATATTCTATGTCTTTTTCATCTATATCTGTAATTCCTTCTAGATACACATCTTTCCAGTATACTCTATTATCATAAGCTAGAGTTGACAATATTGATAGCTTTCTAGCAGCATCATATCCTAATACATCTGACTCTGGGTTTGCTTCAGCAAAACCTAATTCTTGAGCTTGTTTTAATGCCATGTCATAAGACAAATCCTCATCATACATTTTAGATAATATAAAGTTAGTAGTTCCATTTAAAATAGCATTTATGCTGTCTATATTATTTCCTTCTAATGATTCTATTATTGGCTTTAATACTGGTATCCCTCCAGCAACTGAAGCTTCAAATTTAATACTTACTTTATTTTCACTAGCTAATTTTGCAAGTTCATCTCCACATTCAGCTAGTAAATCTTTATTTGCTGTAACAACATGAATTTTATTATTTAATGCTTTTTTTATATAAGATAGTGTTGGTTCTAAACCACCCATAACTTCAACTAATATATCTATATCTTTCTCAAATATGTCATCTATATTATTAGTTATTATATTAGAGTATTTTTTTTCTTTATGCTTTTCTAAATTATTAACTAATATTCCAACTATTTCTATATTTCTTTTCTCTTTATTATTATCTATTATATCTATAAGTCCACTTCCTACAGTTCCATATCCTAGTACTCCAATTTTCACTTTATTTTGCATTTTATTTTCCTCCTAAATTTATAATTTTCCGATTTTTTTTAATTTTCAATCTTTTATTGTAATAAAAATAGACCCATCCCTATATAAAGGGACGAGTCTATACTCGCGGTTCCACCCAATTTGATTTTTGTCAATTATTGACAAAATCCACTTTGTACTTTAACGCAGTTAACGGTTAATCTTACTAAAACTCTTTTTAGAGTAACTTCAGATAACAGCTCCTAGGTAGTTTTCAATCCCTCTAATTTAAAAAGTCTTTCAGCCAATGGACTTTTCTCTCTGATAATCGAATTAGATTTACTCTTCCTATTCATCGCTTTTATAATTTTTTATAATTCCTTTTTATACTTTCAAATAATATTTTAAATAACAAAAAACTCCCATCCTTATAATATAAGGACGAGAGTATAATTCCCGCGGTTCCACCTAATTTAGTTTTCATTTTTTATGAAAACCCACTTTAAACTTTAACGTAGTTAACGACTATTCTTACTAAAATCTATTAATATAGATAACTTCAGAAAGTAGCTCCTAGGTAGTTTTCAATCTCTCTAATTTAAAAAGTCTTTCAGCCAATGGACTTTTCTCTCTGATAATCGAATTAGATTTACTCTTCCTATTCATCGCTTTTTTATTTATTATATTGTAATTTATTTTAAACCCTTACAAATAAATTGTCAATAGTTTTTTTAATTTTATTTTTTATACTTAATCTATAAATCCGAAAATTCTATTTCTAATTTTTTACTTAGCTCACTACTGAGCTCTCTTTTATAATTGCATTTTTCACTATTATTGCTTCTAACTGGCAACGAGACAATAAATTCACTTCCAACACCAAGTTGACTTTTTAAAGATATACTACCATCATGTAATTCAACTAAAGATTTCACTAATGAAAGCCCAATTCCACTGCCTTTAACTCTATAAGAAAGTTCATTGTCAATTTGTTCAAACCTATTAAATATTTTATCTATTTTTTCTTTTGGTATACCTATACCACTATCAGATATTTTCATTTCAAACATATTATCTTTCACATATAAAAATATATTTATTTTCCCATTTTCTTTGTTGTACTTAATTCCATTAGAAAGTAAATTCAATATTATTCTTTCCAATTTTTCTGAATCAAATAACATTGAAAATTCCTCTATTTCTGTATCAAATGTAAGTTGTATATTATTTTGACTTGCAAAATCAGCTACAGACATACATATCTCTTCCACAAATGATATTATATCAGACTCTTTTGGCTTAAAATCCAAATATCCCGACTGCATTTTTGTAAAATCTATAACATTATTTACTAATCTCAATATTCTATTTCCATTTTGTTTTACTATACCTAGATTTCTTTTTAGAGTATCATTTGATTCTATTAAGTCTCCCTCTTTCTTTTCTATTACTTGTAATGAAGATGATATTAAATTTATAGGAGTTCTAAGTTCATGAGATAGATTTGCAAAAAACTCCATTCTATTTTTATCCATCTCTTCTTCTAGTTTTTTTCTTCTACTTATATCTCTTGCTGTACCAATTATTCCAATGACACTACCATAACTATCAAAATATGGTCTTTTTGTAATCTCAATACATTTATTTTCGTTATGTATAGTCATATTTGATTCAAATGTAACAATCTTTTTATTTTCAACTACATCCTTATCACTTTTACATATCTTGTCTATAAGAGATTCTTCTGTTGATAACTTATGACTATTCTTACCTAGTAATTCTTCTTTATTCATACATGCTAGATTCAAAAATCCTGAATTAAATCCAATATAATTTCCATATACATCTTTATAAAACATATTCTCTGGTATTGAATGTTCAATCATCTTCATTAAGTTTTTTGAATCATAGTTTTTATTATTATATCCACTGTATATTATATTATCTATTATTCCTATAGTACCTAAAAGTTCACTTTCATCATATAAGAAATATTTTTCAACCATAAAAAATGTTTCTTCGTATTCAAATAGTTTTTGTAAAAATCTTTTTTTACTAGATATTCCTTCTAAATAGTCATCTCTAAATAATTTCCCAGTTCGTTCTCCCCATACTTCTATATCGTTTTTTCCAAATATATCTTTTGTAGTTTTAATTTTGTTATTTAATATTGATATTAAATTTTCACTACAATCTATATATATTCCTTCTTCATCTTTAACATAAGCTAATTTTTCTTTTTTATCAAATGAATCGATTATCTGTCTATAATCGAATACTATTTTACTAAAATACAAAACTACGTACGAATCTCCAACTATTTGTTTTCTTATGTTTATCCAATTTTTAAGTGCTGGAATATATCTTTTTATACAATCTATATTATCTGAGAACAACTCTTTAGAATATTTTTTTGCTCTAAATATAGGTAATACATCTAATATATCTTTATCACAAATTCCCTCTTCTAGTTTCAATACTTGACTCATACCTTTACTTATATATTCCACTCTATATTCTATATCTTCATGTTCTCTTATAATCTTACAGTATAAAAAAGGCACAGGTATATTTTTTATACAATTCACATATTTATTATGGATATCCATATCCTAACCACGACCTCTCAATGTTATTTATAATAATACTTCTTAAGTAATTATATGACATTTTTCTATTAATTATAACATATTTCATAACAAATATTTTCAAATAAATTTAATTTTATGTAATTTATTATTTGTTTATAATTATTTGTGTCGCTTTTTTTTCATCGGTAATGACATGTGTTATGTATCCAGTCTTCAGTGCACCTGTTATTGAATCTATACTAGAATCTGAACATATAGCTATTACTTTTTTTGCCTTTTTTAATTTTTCAAGAGGTATTTGTATGACATAATCACTATCACTTTTAATTATTTCTCCATCTTTATTAAAATAATAAGATAAAAAGGAACCTATTGCTTTTTCTTTTGTAAGCTTCTTTCCAAATCTAATCGCAGTAGCTTGGTCTGGAACCTGAGGATAATTATCAACAGATAAAATTATTGTATCTATATTATCCCATTTTTTCTCCATACTCTGATAATTTTCAGTTTTCAAATAGATATTTCGCTCTTCACTACTAGTTGGAAATGCAGGCGCATATAAAAATACAGGACTAAATCCTGTACTATTTGAAAATACAGATATTAATTCATTAGGGTGATATCCTTTATTTGGTATGTTAGCCATTCCAACCAATGGATATACTTCTCCTTTAAACGTAAAAGTATCCTCACTCTTTTGTATTTCTTCTATTATATTACCTATAGTATATCCCCATCCTATACCGACATTACTAACCTTAGGTAATTCTTCTTTTATATATTTTATTCCATGACTTAGTATAGTTTGTTGAGTTATATATTCGGTTTTAGCTTCTGGTACTATTAGTCCACCTCTAATGTTAAATATCTCTTTCATCTGATTCATCAGCAAATCATTACTAGAAAATAGTTCCCTAATCTCTATCTTTACTATTCCAATTTCTTTTGCTTTATTTAACATTTTACTTATCAATGGTCTTGATACTCCTAAAATTTTTGCAATCTCTGCTTGAGTTTTATTATCTTCATAATACATTTTTGATACTTCTACTAATTTCAACATTTCGTTTTCAATAGTCATATTTTCATCCTTTCAAAGCTAATTCTAAGATAAAATTATCTCATTAGATAAAATTTGTCAAGTTGTATAAAAAATTTAAAAAGCCCAGAAAAATTCTGGGCTTTTTAGCTTAATTATTAACATTCTTGCATTAATTCAATTATAAAACCACCATTAATTATAAATGCACATTTTAAGTTATCTCCTACTTTAAAAGGTTCTACAATTACTTCATTCTCACTCAGATATTTGTCCATATTTTTTACTTTATATGCAACATGAGGATTTTTTTGCATTATTTCTGGAAGTGGACTTCCTTCAACAAATCTTAAATATTCATATTTGAAATCTGTGTATTTTGGGTCTGTTATATACACCTTCAATTCTTCATTAAACTCTTCATGCTCTTGTGGCTTATCTGTTATAACACCTATATGTACAAATTCCATAAATTCCCCTCCAATTATATTAAAACCTATATATTAAACTTATACTACTTATACTCTTCTTTTAATTCTTCAAATAACTTGTATGCTTGTTCTGGAGTATTGTTTTCATGAACTACAGCCTTTATTGCCTTTATCATAGCTTTTGGATTTTCTGATTGGAATACATTTCTTCCCATATCAACTCCTGCTGCTCCTTCATTTATAGCTCTATAAGCCATTTCTAACGCTTCTTTTTCTGGAACTTTTTTCCCTCCTGCTATAACTATTGGAACTGGACAAGCAGATGTTATTTTCTCAAAATCCTCACAATAATAAGTCTTTACTATACTTGCTCCAAATTCAGCTAACATCCTAGTGGCTAATAGAAAATATTTTGCAGTTCTTTCCATCTCTTTACCTACTGCAACGACACCCAAAACTGGTATTGAATATCTATTTCCCATATCTATTGTTTTGACTAAATTTTCTATAGCCTTACACTCACCTTCAGCCCCCATAAATGTCTGTATAGCTAGGCATGATGCATTCATTCTTATAGCATCTTCTATATCAACTCCTATAACCTCCCTACTCATATCCTCTCTGAGTACGGAACTACCAGCCGAACATCTAAGTGCTATAGCTTTATCTTGAGTGGGATTTATACACGTTCTTAAAGCTCCCCTTGTAGCCATAAGACAATCTGCATCTTCTATAAGTTCAGGTATTGAAAGGTCTAATCTTTCTAATCCTTGAGTAGGACCCATTATATATCCATGGTCAAAAGCTAACATCAATGATTTTCCTGTTTTAGGATTAAATATCTTTGATAATCTATTTTTCATTCCCCAATCTACATTGTCCATTCCTTTTAAATAAAAACTTTGTTGAGGTGGTTTTATCCCTATTCCATAATCTTTTGGTAATATTATTCCATCTTTATCTGCCATTTTTTATCTCCCTTTAATTTAGTCTAATTTTTTTTAAAGTAAGGCGTATTACATGGTGAATTGAAGTATCTCAATAATTCATCATCCATTCTAGCTATAAATAGTTGGAATCCAGCTGTTTCTTGAGTAGTCAAAAGTTCTCCAACACAATTTGAAACTATTTCTATATTTTTTTCTTGTAATATTCTATGGCACTTTCTATAAACTATTAACATTTCCATTAAAGTAGTAGCTCCTGAACCATTAACTACTAACATTACTTTTTCACCATCTTCGATATCCAAATCCTTTATTAAAGCTTGTGTCATTATTTCAGCAGTTTCATCAGCAGACTTCATTTCCATACGTCCACCTCCACCTTCTCCATGTTGCCCCATTCCTATTTCCATCTCATTTTCTCCAAGTTCAGAAATTACCATACCTGTAGATGGATGAGTTGCTCCTTTACATGCAACAGCTATAGTTGCCATATTATCAGCAAATTTTTGTGCTATTTCTGCAACTTCATCTAAAGATTTTCCTTCTTTAGCAGCCCCTGCAGCTATTTTATATAAAGGTATACATCCAACCAATCCTCTTCTATCATCACTATTTTCTCTCGGTGCATTTGCTATATCTTCTTGAGTAACAACTTTTCTAACATTTAATCCTTCTTTTTTAACTTGTTTCATAACAAGGTTTCCTGTCAACATATCTCCTGCATGATTAAGAACTACAAATAATACACCTTTCCCTTTGTCTGCCATCTTTATAGCCTCTAAACAAGAATTTGGTCCTGGAGCGGCAAATACATCTCCGACTACAGCTATATCAACCATTCCATCTCCAACAAATCCACTCAAAGCTGGTTCATGACCTGCTCCTCCTAAAGTAACTATTGTTACTCTGTCTTCTTCTTCCAACTTTTTGTTTATTACTAAATTTGAATCTGTAACTCTTAGTAACTCCGAATTTGAAAGTTCTAAACCTTCTAAAACTTCTCTAGTTAAATCTTCTGGTTGGTTAATAAATTTTTTCATTGACATGATAAATTCCCCCTATTAAATTTGTTATATTGATTAATTGCTGTGTTAATCTCTTTTATAATGCGTCATATAAACCTTTAAACATTAATGATATAGAAACAGCGCCTGGGTCCATATGCCCTAAACTTCTTTCCCCTATACTTTTTGCTCGTCCAAATTTTGCTATGTAAGTTTTAGTGCTTTCTGCGCCTTCTACTGCTTTCTCATAACCCACTTTAAAAACATCTTTTATGTTGTCACTTTCAATAGTATGCATAGCATCTATTGCTGGGTATAATGCATCTACTAGTGTTTTTTGACCTACTTTAGCAGTAGAAATAAGAGATAAATTTTCTCTTGCTTCAATAAACATATCTTTTACTTCTTCTATTTTAAGTTCTTTTTTATCTTCTATTCCTTCAGCCATTCCCTCAAATATAGTTCCCCATAAAGGTCCTGCTGACCCTCCATTTACATTCATACATAAAGTACTCAAATCTTCATTAATTGATTTTATACTATCATCATCATGCTCTTCTAGAGCCCTTTTTCTCATACAATCAGCTATTCTATCTATAGTAATTCCATGGTCACCATCTCCAACTATACCATCTAATTCACATAAATATATCTTATTTTCTTTTAATATTTCTGCTGCACTTATTAGCATTTTTCTCCATGTAACTGTTGACAACATTGAATCATCTCCTTACCAATATCTTAACTCAATATTATCATATGTAATAACAAATGTAAATTATTTTTAGAAAACGTTTTTACAAAATTTACATTTGCAATATCAAATACCAATTTTTATTTTAATATTTTACTTTAACATTTCATTTCTTATCTTTCTAAAATACAATCTTGAATTTAATTCATAACCTACAACAATAACCCAACTACTAAAATATATCCATGTCATAAGTACAATTATTTCAGCTATGCTTCCATAGATTACTTCATAGTTAGCATAATAGTTTGTATAATAAGAATAGAAAAATGATACTACAAACCAAGCAAACGTAGCAAAAATAGCACCTGGAGCAGATTCTTTCATAGTCAAACTCTTATTAGGTGTATACTTATACAAAAATGTAAATATTACTATTATTGTTGCAATACCTACAGTGTATCTTAGAATATCCCATATTTTTATGAATATCTCATCTAATCCTATAAAGTTAAAAATAAAATAACCTATCTTCTCTCCATAAACCAAAAATATCATAGATAAAAAAATCAATACCAAAAGCATAATCGTAAATAAAAATGATATAGATAAGATTTTTAAAAAAGACCTAGTTTCTTTAACTTTATAAGCTCTATTCATTCCTTTAATAAGTGCTTTTACTGCCCTTGAAGATGTCCACATCGTAAGTACAAAACTGACAGCTAAAAAATTTAAACTTCTATTGTCTATTGCAGAAACTATAATTGAAGATAATACATCAAAAGCACTCTCTGGCATCATGTTTCTAAATAAGGCTATATATTTATTTAAATGAAGAACTGGTATATATGCTATAGAACTTATTGTAAATATTAAAAAAGGAAATATAGACAACATTAAGAAAAAAGATACTTCTGCTGATTTTGAACTTAACTCACTATAATTAGATTTTGCTACTATATATTCAATTAATTTCTTATCTATCCCAAACATAAATATCCCCTTTTCTCTAATATTAATTTCATTATACAATATTAATTATACTCAGATTCATACCATAATATAATTATTTAAACAAAAATAAAGTAAATAAAAGCTGAAAATAATAATTCTACTAATATTTTAATTTTTTAATCACTGAAAATAAAAAGTATAATCTTGAATTAAATATATATTATTGGACTATAATTATGATTATATACAAGCTTCTAGTGGTATTAATTTAAAAGGATAAAATTCGAGATGTATTTTCTAATTGAATTGACAACACAAAAAGGTTTTTTAAAGTAACAACAAATAAAAATATTAAACAAACTAGTATTAGCAGGGTAACTTTTAAATTTATTATATTTTCTTCTTAAACAATTATTGATTATATCAAATCAATATTAATCTTATGCTTATAATTTAAGAAATATGTAATAAAAGTTAAGTATTTATGGTTATAATGTTTATCTTTTGAATAAAATACATTATAATTAAAAGTAAAGTTGCAAATTTGCTATAATTTTAACAAGTTAATTTTCAGAATTATACAAATTTTACATTAATTGTTAATGCAAATTCTATTTATATAATATTTTTATATTCAAAAATAAATAAAACGGAGGTCTTAAAATATGAGTAACTTTATAATATGTAATTATTGTGGAGACAAGATAGACAAATCTAAGAATAAGTATATAACTTACTCTGAAAAAGATAGTTGTAATGAAGTAAATATTTGTACTAATTGTGCTTTAGACTTATTAGAAAAAACTAATGAAAAATCAAAGATTAAATCTGCAAAAGCTTTAATAAAACAAATAGGATAAAGACACAATATAAATTGTATAAATAAGAAAAGCACCTTTTAATTATAGGTGCTTTTTCTATATATAGATAACTTCATAAGGTATTTAAGGTAGATTAATACAAATATATATTATAATCTATTCTATTTATTTAGCTCTTTATATTTCCTTATTTTTAAATATTAAACTCAGATTCATAGCAGTAGCACATATACTGTATTTTACTTCTGTTGGCACATAATCTACTCCATTTATAAAATCTACCAAATATTGTTCTTCAACATGTGCAACTTTAGCTATAAATTCAATATTAATTTCATATATCTCAATTAGTAAACTTAAAATACCTCTAAGCCTAGAATCTGAATCAACATCTATAGTATATTCGAGTTGCAAAACAAAATTTATCCATCTTGCCCATACGTCTAAATCTGCTGTAAATTCTTTTTCATATTTTTTATAATTTCTTAGTTTTTCTGATTCTATTTTAATCAAATTTGATAAAATATCTTCATTTATGTGATATTCATCAATTAATTTATTAAGTAAAGGTTCTATGTAATCACTATCAATCTTTTTTACTTCCATATAAGTTAAACTCCTCCAAGTAAAATTAGTAAGCATCTTTTTATTATATCACACTTAAATAGTCTCAATTATAATAAAGAAATTTTAAAAACTTGAAATATAAACTTTTTTGTTTCTTTATTTCTTATTGTAATATTTTAGTAACTCTTTATTCTTATTCTCTTGTTATACTTTGATTAAGAAAATCAAATATAAGTTACTGATTATTTTATGAAAAACATTTTAAAATATTAATATTTACAAGGAGGAAATACAATGAATAAAAGAGCAAAACAAGCATTCTTTCAAACAATCCCAAACTTAATAATTGTATTATTAGCACTCATATTTGCATTTTATACTAATACTTTTGACCTTGATTTAAAAGTATTACTCTTATTACCTATAGTATATATTGTTTTATTTTTATATTATTATACAAGACTAAGATAGATTAGTAGTAAGTATGAAAAATAAATCTATTTTCAAAACAAATGTCTTTAAAGTTTACATACTAAGAAAATATACTGTTGTATAAAATTTAATAAATCATTTATTACAAATATAACAAAAGCTGTCAAAACAAATAATTAAAATAATAATTTTCGTAAAATACTTTTTAATTAAAAAACTGGCTAACTTTCAGTTAAATGTCAACCAGTTTTTTATAATGCTTTTATTTAAATACAAATAAAATTGCATCTTTAATACTTATTTATTATTCTTTTATGTAGCAATTTAGTCTATTTTATTTTAATTTTGATACCATAATATCTATATATTCTTTTAAACCTCTAAGCTTTTCATCTGCTTCAGCATCACTAGTTCCTTTTACAGCTATATAAAATTTCAGCTTTGGCTCTGTCCCAGATGGTCTTATAGCTACCCAAGACTCATCTTCCAAGAAATATTTTAAAACATCAGATTTAGGGAGATTATCTACACCATTTTTGTAGTCTTTTTTATCAATTACCTTTATATTATTTATACAATCAATTTGATTTTCTCTAAAATAAGATATTATCTCTTTTATTTTTTCCACACCTTCTATACCTTTTAAAGTTAAAGATATAGTCTGTTCTTTAAAGAATCCATATTTCTTATATAGTTCTATTAAGCCTTCATATAAGCTCATGCCTTTTGAATAGTAAAATGCTGCCATTTCAGATATTAATAATGATGAAACAACACCGTCTTTATCTCTTGCATGAGTTCCAACTAAATAACCATAACTTTCTTCATATCCAAATACATAATTTCTATCTTTATTTTCTTCAAATAATTTTATTTTTTCACCAATAAATTTAAAACCTGTAAGAACATTTAGTACATCAACATTATTTTCTTTTGCTATATCCGCTCCAAATTCTGATGTAACTATAGTTTTTATCATTGTAGGATTTTCTTTTAATTGATTATTTTCTTTTAAGCCTTCTATTATATAGTGTGTCAACATTCCACCAATTTGATTCCCTGTAAGTAATACATATTCCCCTGTAGTGGTTCTTACAGCTACACCTACTCTATCACAATCTGGGTCAGTTGCTATTACAAGGTCTGCTCCTTTTTCTTTTGCAAGCAATATTCCTCTGTTTAAAGCTTTTTTCTCTTCTGGATTTGGGTAGTCAAGCCCTGCAAAATTTGGGTCTGGATTTTCTTCTTCTGGAACCACTAATATGTTTTCAAATCCTACTTCTTTTAATGCTCTTCTTATTGGAATATTGCCAGTTCCACAAAGAGGTGTATAAACTATTTTAAAATTTTTACCTACGCTTTTTACTAAATCTTTTCTTATAACTTGACTTTTTACAGCTTCTATAAATTCAGTATCCTGTGTTTCGTCCAATAAGACTACTAAATTTTTATTAGCTTCATTTAAAGTTGGTATTATACTATAATCATGTATGCTATTTACTTTTTCTGTTATTGCATTTGCAATATCTGGCATAACTTGTGCCCCATCTTCCCAGTATACTTTGTATCCATTGTATTCAGGTGGATTATGGCTAGCTGTTATAACTATCCCTGCTATTGCATTTAGATTTCTAACAGCAAAGGACAATTCTGGAGTAGTTCTTAAACTATCAAATATATATGCCTTTATACCACACGCTGCTAATGTATTTGCAGATTCTATACAAAATTCTCTAGATTTATGCCTATTATCATGAGCTATTACTACGCCCCTATTTTTTTCTTCCTCTGTAGTATTTTCTAGTATATAGTTTGCCAATCCAAAAGTAGCTCTTCTAACTGTATATTTGTTAATTCTATTAGTTCCTGCTTCAATTACACCTCTAAGACCAGCCGTTCCAAATTCTAAATCTTTATAAAATCTATCTTCTATCTCTTTTTCATTATCTTTTATTTTATCTAATTCTAGTTTTGTATCTTCATCAAAATATGAACTCTTTACCCATTCTTCATAAGTTTTAGTATAATCCATAATAAAATCCTCCCTATTTTATCCATTTATTATAATTGCATAGATAAACCTTTTTTATATAATTATGACTCTTCTATATACTTATTAATTGACTTAATAAAAATATTTGCAATTATTCTATGACCTTCCTTAGTTGGATGTAATCCATCAAAATATAATTTTTTATATCCTTCTTTTTCCATACTCTTATTATATTCAGAATAAAAATCTACAAAATCAGTATTAAATGTCACACTAAATTTTTTTATCCAATAATTATATGACTCTAACTTTTTTGATACTGTATTAAAATCCGTAAAGCTACTCCAATCTTCCCTAACATTTGGAATATCTGGTCTCAGTGGTATACCTATTATTGGTATAATATTTTTTGCATATGCTTGATGTACCATAGCCATTATATTAGAATTAATAACTTCATTTCCTGCTCCAGCAATAAAATCATTAGTACCACCCATTATAAAAACCATATCGGGAGAATTCTGTAAAACATCTTCATTAAATCTAACTAACATACCACTTGTTGTATCACCATTTATACCCTTATTTATTATTTCTAAACCAGTCTCCTGACTCACAATGTTTGTCCATGAATTACTTCGTGATACTCCAAATCCATATGTTAAACTGTCTCCTAAGCAGACTATTTTCATCTTATCCCCCCTTAGCTATGTTTTTTCTGTTTTAAGAATAATCTAACAGTTTAATTAATTCATATTTTATACTTTTTTTCCTTCTAAGTAAAGTTATTATATTCACTAAATTAATACACATATACATCTAGACTCTGTCTCCCCCAATTAGATGCTTTTCCTTCACTATTCATAAATATATCTATTCTGTTCCCTTTAATTGCACCTCCACAGTCTTCTGCAACAAATGTCATACCTAATCTAGGTATATATACTTTTGTTCCATATGGTATTATATTTGGGTCAACTGCAATTACCCCCCATCTTGGTGTTGTACCAGTAGATGTTATAGTATCTCCTGCATATGCAGTAGCAACTACTCTCATATGTTTTCCTCCTCTTGTATTTGCTCCTCTTGATGCAATTAATACTTTTTCTTTAGTTCCATTTTTTATAATTTTTGTAGTTGGTTCTTTAGAAATCACTTCTTTTGATAAGACTTTTTTGACTAGCTTTCCATCATGGTAAGTTAAATTATAGACTAGTTTTTTCTCTCCCTCTATTCCCTCCTGATAGACTTTAGATTTTCCTTTTACTAAATTGCTATCATTCATATGTTTTGTGTCAAATGGTATTTTTTCAAATTCTTCTTTTTGATTTTTAGTTACTTTAACAACCTTGATTTTCATGTTATCCTTTAATTCTGTATTCAAACTTGGATTAATTTTATCTTCAGAATTGTATTTCACTCCCTGTTCATCCAAAAGTTCTTCAACTGTCTTTTTAAATGAAGACACTTTTTGTTCTTGGCCTTTAACAGTTAGACTTATCTCTTCTTTATTTAATATAGAATATATACTTACTAAACTCATTAAAATTGATACACTTAATAAAGATGATATTATTATTTTCTTTTCTCTTTTCTCCATAATATTTCCCCTTTCATGTTCAAATTTTAAATTAACTTATTTATTACAGTTTTAATCTTATATTATATATGTATATTATAACTTTCTAAATTTATGTAACTTTTTTGTAACTTCTAAATTTGTTTTATTCATAATTTTTTTATATTCTACGGTTAATGACTTATTTCATACAAATTAAATCTCTATGTTTGATAACTTATTTCATGCAAATAAAAAGCTAGAAACAAGATATTTACTTTATTAAGTATCCTGATTTCCAGCTTTTTATTTACTAATTTTAGTTCGTCACACTAAACATTTATTTATCTTTTAACATTTTCTCCAATTCTGAAACCTTTTTAATTATAGATTCAAAAATTGGTTCTTCTCTTAATTCATTAAAACTATTATCATTAAACATGATAAGTAGATTAGTATATACATTAAAAGTATATGAATTTCTAGATTTTACTTTATCAAAAAACATCATTTGACTTGTATCTGAACTTTCATGTAGGTGATATTTTTCTAATATTTCATTTAAACCATATAAAGCTTCTTTAGCTTCTTCTTTCATATTAAAAAATAAGAAATTTAAAGATAACTCTATGTAGTCCATGTATATTCCAAAAAAAGCTCCTCTATTTTCACTAAATTTCTTCTTTATTTCTAAAGATATATTTGCATATCCTAATGATTTATTTTTTATATATTCCATTTCTTTTTCTGTTGTTTTTTTGTTATAGCTTCCATCATCTAATTCTTTCTTTAATTCTTTATATTTATTTTTACATACATTAATTAATCCTTTACAATCCAGAGTTGCATTAAATACATCGCTAAATAATTTATTTTGAAGTAATGTTTCTGCTTTATCCAATCTATTCTGACTTAAATATATCATAGCTAAATTAACACTTGTGTCTCCTATTGCTTTATGTATCATATTTAAATATAATTCTGCCTTTTCGTAATCGTCTAACATATAATATGCATTTGATAAAATAAGAAGCGCTGTTTCTTTGATCTGAATATCATCTGTATTTCTAACTATATCTTCAAGAATATTTGTTGTTTCTTTAATTTTACTATTGAATTTATCTTTACCAAATTTATATGAATACATTTGGTATAGCGAACTTATTTTTAACTTTAGCAGATAACTTTGAGGATATTTCTCCATATACATATTAGCAAGTCTTTCTACAGATTCTAAATCTTCTTTAAATTCTTCTAATGGTTCCTCTATTAATAAATCAATTTCTACTTTAGCAAGAGTTGCTTCTAGTTCTTTATAGACTTTCATTACTTCTTCTTCACTTAAATCTACTTTATAGTTTAAAAGTTTATCAACAGATACATTAAAAAAATCTGCTAATACTGGCAATAGTTCTATATCTGGATAAGAGTTTCCACTTTCCCATTTAGATACTGCTGGTGTTGACACTCCTATAAACTTTGCTAATTGTTCTTGTGTTAAACTTTTTTCTTTTCTCAATGTTTGTATGACTTCACCTATTTTAATTCGCATATATACCTCCTTAATGTATATCTCTTAATTTAAGTATATTAAAAAAGCATTTATTAGTAAATCGAGGCAAAGTTAACAAAAGACTTATAATTTAACTATTGGTTAAATTATAAGTTAAAAGCTTATTTCATTGACTACAAAATTCCCATTTTTCATTTAGCCAACAAATAACATCCTCAAAAACTTCCTCTTTATTTATCTCATTCAATAATTCATGTCTTCCATCTTTATAGAGTTTACATGTTACATCTTTTACTCCTAATTTTATATATCTATCCCTTAGCCTTAAAACACCCTTACCATTTTTACCTATAGGGTCTTTATCTCCAGATATTATATAAATAGGAATATCAAGTGGTATCTTTTTTAAGTTTTCTTTATCCTCTATTTCTTTTAATCCTTGCACTAAATCATAAAAAAAGCCACAAGTACATACCACCCCACAAAATGGGTCATTTATATATTTTTCAACTTGTTCTTTATCTCTACTTAACCAATCAAATTTAGTATTTTTATTTCTTCTTATGCTTTCTCCACCAAATATTAAATCATTTATTTTATTGCTTCGAGAATTTCTTCCATACTTTTTAATCTCATGATTAATTATTAGATGAGCAAAATTTAGAATAATACCTTGTTTTCCATTTGAACCACATAATATAAGACCAGATAAATTATCACTGTAATCCATTATGTATCTTTGACTCGCAAATGACCCCATACTATGCCCAAATAAATAAATTGGCAAATCTTTATTTTCCTTTTTTATAATACTTGTTAAAGTATTCATATCTTCTACAAGGCATCTAAAACCTTCTTTTTCAGCTAGATGCCCAACATTCTCTACTGTCTTTGCGGTTTTTCCATGTCCTCTATGGTCATTTATATATACTATATATCCATTTTTAGTAAGCTCTTTAGCAAAAACTTCATACCGTTGTGCAGTTTCTGCCATTCCATGGGCAATTTGTACAATTGCCTTTGGGTTTTCTATACTTTCATCTTCCCATTTATATGTATATATATCTAAATCTTCTTTTCCCTTGAAAGTAAAATTTGTACACTTCATAATTACTCCTCCAGCCTGAATTTATTCAACATATTAACTTATATACTATATTACTACAATTTTCAAGTCAAAACGTTCTATATAAGTTTCTTACTTATTAATTATTAGCATAAATTGCTATACAAGTGTTGCTCTAAATAACTATATAATAATTTAGTTATTGAATATTAATTATTTAGAGAGAACATTTAACTATACTTGGACATCATATTGACATTATATTCAATTCGTGATATTCTGTTTTCGTCAAAATAGTATCTAAATACAAAGGAGATATTTTATGGATTATTCAAATGAATTGAAAGAATTGTTTCTAATGAATCAAACATATGCAACTCTTTTTACTCTTACAAACAAAATACAAATAGAAGGCGATAAGTATTTTGATGTACTTACTTCAAGACAATATATGACTATTTTATCTATTCTTCACTTACCAGAAGAAGAAACAACATTAAATAATATTGCACGAAAAATGGGTACAAGTAAACAAAATATAAATAGAATAGTTGCTAACCTTGAAAAAAATGAATATGTTCAGGTAGTTCCAAGCCCAAATGATAAAAGAGCAATTAATGTAAAGGTTACCGATTTAGGAAAACAAGTCATGATTAAATGTAGTAGAGTTGGAATAAATTTTATGGCAGATGTATTTCATGAGTTTACTCAAGACGAATTAGAAACCTTGTGGAGTTTACTAAAAAAAATGTATCGTTTTAATGGCGAAGAACAAGATGGATTTGAAGACGATGCTAATTTTATGGAGGATGAAGAACTTGATAAAATTAAAGCTGAAGCACTTAAAGAATTCTCAAGAAGAAGAAATAAAGTAAATAAAAAAGATTAATATTATAATGAAAAAGCTATCTATAATATCACAATATTTTTAAATGCTCATGAGATTAAAGATGGAGGTTTGAAATATAGATATTTGTATAATATAAATCAAAACATGAAAACGGCGACTTTAGTTTTTGCAAAATCGCCGTTAAATCTATTTATCCTTTTATAAATTTGAATAACTTTTATAGTCTTTTGTTGACTGTATTAAGGTCATTGAACTTGAAATCATGCGAGATTATGAAAATCAGATTATAGTAAGTTGCTTAGATAAGATTCTCAAACATTATAAGCTTATTCTTACATTAAAATACATAGATGAATTATCTATAGATGTAACCAAACTGGTTTTCTATGATTGTCTGAAATTTCAAATGGCTTCATCAATTCTCACTCTACTTCCAGCCTGAAAGGGAGAGAATTGATAGGAATTTCTGCTTTTCACTCTTAGTCGCCACACAGAAATGATTCCAGTTGCATTTTCGAATAAAAAAATACACCCATCACATGATGCAGACCAATCTGGTCAGTCCACTCATCTATTAGTTCTATTATCCCTTTAGATGAGTCATTGTTGAATTTCCATTCGATATAACAGTGTAGCATATCAAAGAGCAATAGAAATACAATAAGCATAATCAGCTTTTTCATCTTCTTCATTTTGATATTACCTATTTCAATTTTCTTCACTATGTTTTAGCCCTTTCAGTATAAAGGCAGAAAGACAGATGCACAGCAACAATATTATAGTACTCCCCATTATTTTTCCTACAGTGGTTATGTGGTAACCAGAAAAGTTAAATATAGCTGAAATAGGATAAAAGGTTTTTAGAGTATTTGACATACTCGCAAATAGTCCAGTAACAGAATAAATTTCAGTAAATACTAACGCAAGCCAATACCCTTTTTTCATACGTGAGACCAGCGCGATAATGGGTGAAATTGCAAGGAATACACCTACACCACCTAAAAAATATTCTTTCAAAGAACTTAAAATCAGTTCTACTGATAAATCGGAAAGATGTAAAATAACTTCAGTCAAAAATGTTATGGCAAAGAGCAACAAATAAAGGAGTATGCTAAATGCAAAAGTAACAATCATTTTTGCAATGGTTAATTTTGCTTCATTTACAGGAATTAGGCGCAGAGATTTTATGGCATCATCATCTTCTTCACGACAAATCATATAACTCCCTAAAAGGGCAATGACTGCTGGAAGAACAAAAAAAGTTGCCCAGGGTTGAACTTCGTCCATATACCACCCTGCATTGTCTATATACCGAGAGCCCTCATATACAGTTTTTAATCCATAATGTAAATCTGGTCCATCATGCACACCTTGTCCTCCTGCAAAAATCATAGTAGCTACCATAACTATTGCAAAAACTGCAATCCAAACAACCTTTGAACGGCGAAGCTTTTGGCTTTCAGCCCAAAGTAATTTTTGCATGATTCATACCTCACTTTCTTTTTCTTAATGCTATATTTACAAGTACTATTGAAACAATATCCCAAATGCAAATACAAAGAAATGCAAGTGGAATGTTAATTGCCTGTGTATATACAAGACCTGGAATATCTTTATTTCGCATAACGATAACTGCCATACTGGATAACGGGTGTAAATACATATTTACTGTCATTAAGATAAAACCAGAAAAGGCATACACCAATGTTATACAAGTTGGGAGAATGTATCCTTTTTGCGACACAGCGATTGCTAAAATTGGTAGCATTACAAAAGCAATAATAACACCAAATTCCAAACATTTTTTCAGTAAATATAAAACGCTTCCCCATTCAAATACGACATATCCAGGAAGTATACTGAATATAATAGAAGCAATGGCTGTAATCAGCATGAAACAAATAGAGTAAATCAAAACCACAAAAAATTTACTGAAAAAGTATCCCATTTTGCTTATAGGCACAATCAAAAGTTGTTTGAGTATATCATACTGATTTTCTTCGCGCATAAGTATCGTACAAAGCATTCCCAAAACGACAGGCAAAATAATAAAAATAGTATAACTGAACGCAGACCATTTATAAAATTGTATTGGGTCAACATCAGTTTCTCCCAAATGCTTGAAATATAATAGTGCGAAAAATGGCATAATGAGAGTAGCTAACAACATTAACCAAATAAGTTTCTTGCGGCGCAGTTTAAGAAATTCTGTTTGAATAAATTTAAGCAATGCCTTCTCCTCCTGTAATTTTTTTGAAATAGTCCTCTAAAGTATCATTACAAATCCCCGAACTAGTTACAGTAACATTCTGCATAACAAGGGCTTTATTTATTTCACCCATATTCAGATTAGTGTCGTAAATACGTAAGCTATGGCTGTCTTGAACAGAATAATCTTTTAAGTTGAATTGACGCTCTAAAATCAGTAAAGCTTTTGGAGTATCTGACACTTGCAGCAGTATATATTTACGATTTTTCTTTTCTAGTTGGCTCATGCTGCTTTCTTCCAAGAGGACACCATTGTTGATGATTCCAATATCATCAGCCAATAATGAAATTTCCGAAAGAATATGACTTGAAATAAGAATCGTTTTTCCGCACTCAACACTTAAATGTTTAATAAAATCTCTCATTTCAGCAATGCCAATAGGGTCAAGACCGTTTGTAGGTTCATCCAAAATCAGCACTTCTGGGTCATGTAAAATAGCATTTGCAATTCCCAGACGCTGTTTCATTCCAAGTGAATACTTACCAAACAGCTTTTTGTCTTTATAATGCAATCCTACTATTTTCAATGCGTTTTCAACTGCGTGTGGGCTGGCTGTGCCGCGCAGCTTCGCAAAAATTTCAAGATTTTCTGTTCCAGTTAAATTTGGATAAAATCCTGGTGTTTCAATAATTGCGCCAATACGGGGATATATTTGTTTTTCTCTACCTTTGATATTTTTTCCGAATACAGTTACTTCGCCAGAAGTGATAGGCGTCAGTCCTAAAATCATTTTCATAATCGTGGTTTTACCAGCTCCATTGCGTCCTAACAAACCATAAATTTGACCTTTTTTAATATGGAGATTGACTTTGCTAACCACTTCCTGTTCTCCATAAACTTTTGTCAGATGTTTTGTTTCAATCACAAAATCATTCATATAAAATTTCCTCACTTTCCATAAAACTACTTTTGTCATGTGATAACTGATAGAATATCAGAAACAATCACAATTAGAAGTATACAACATAAACCTTGCCAAAACCTTGCTAAAACCTTGCTTTTATCTTGTTTTAGCAGAAAGAAAGCCCTGCATTTTACAGAGCTTTCGGAAGCAATATTGTAAATATAGTCCCCATATTAATGGTGCTGTTGGCGGTAATCGTTCCTTTGTGAACATTGATAAGTTCTTTTACAATCGCCAATCCTAAGCCATTACCTTTTGATGACCTAGAATGGTCACATTGATACATTCTTTCAAAGATATGTGGGAGATTATCAGAAGATATTCCTTTCCCGTTATCTTCTACTACAATTTTGACTTGCTGTTCATTTTCAAAAATACGTAGTGTTACTTTATCTCCATCACTATGCCTAATGATATTTTGTAATAGATTATTAAGAATGCGGGTATATGCGTTTACATCTATGTGCATAGCATACTCAGTTTCAGGTATATCAATTTCATATTCAAAATGGCATTTTTCTAAAATAGGAACCCAATCAGCTATAATATTACGAGATAATTCATTCAAATCGAAAAGTTCAAAATGAAAAATCTGTTCCCTAGAATCCAATTTCACCCATTCAAATAGATTTTCTACAAAATGTTTTAAGTGTTGGGCTTTATTATACGCAACATGTATATATTCGTCCTTTTCTTCTCCTACAACAATATCAGTTTCGATTGCCTCCAAATAACCAACCAAAGAAGCAAGTGGAGTTTTTACATCATGGGAAAGACTTGTCATTAGCTGTTTGTATGCTTGTTCCGATTGTTTCTGCTGGATAAGCTGTGATTGACTGTTGATTGCAATTTCGTTAATATCATAGCAAATTTGTCTTGTTATATCACTCTTCCTTGTTAAAACACGTCGGTTAAGGTTCCCGTTTTTTATATCTTCTAAAGCATATTTTATAAGTGCAAGCTGTGTTCGGACACGCCACAAAATAGAAACGAGATACACTATAATAATTAAAGCAAGAGCAAATGCAAAAAGCAGATAAACATTCATATTTAGATTATGCCTCCTTATTAAAACGATAGCCAACACCTCGGACTGTCAAAATATAAAATGGATGTCCAGGGTCTGCTTCAATCTTTTTCCGTAATTTACTGATAAAAGACATAATATTACTATCATCAAAAGCATATTCTTCTCCCCACACTTGCATATAAATCTGTTTTTTGGTAAACACTCGTCCTTTATTAGAAGCCAGAAAAGAAAGTAAATCAAATTCTTTGCTTGTAAGCTGAACAGGAATATTGTCAACGGAAACAACGCGATTTGTTCTGTCAATAACCATGCCTTTTATTATTATGCAATCTGTATCTGTTACAAAAGTAGGGTTTAACATAGTATAACGGCGAATAAGAGAATTGATACGAGCCATAAGCTCATTTATGCAGAATGGCTTTGTTAGATAATCGTCAGCACCTAGACGCAACCCAGAAACTTTATCATTCTCGTCACTTTTAGCGGTAAGCATAAGTACTGGGACATTACTTGTTTCCCTAATTTTTTTCAGAACTTGAAACCCATCTATGTCTGGCATCATTACATCCAAAATCACAAGAGAGCAGCTATTTTTGTTTTCATCAGTCAGGCGTAATCCCTCCACACCTCCATGTGCAATAATAGCAGATAAATTTTCTTGCTCTACACATTTTTTCATAAGAGCACAAAGCTCTTTGTCATCGTCTATAATCACAACATTATTCATATTATAGCTCCTTTCTCCTCTTTGTTCTACTATACGACTTTTTAGAGTCTTTTAGTATTAGCCACATATAATCAATTTTTGAAAATTCCAGTATATTTTGCACCATCTTTCAGAAATGCCCCATTTTATCGTCACTTAGGGGCAAGACATATATTCCATATTCAAATGGTTCTTTCGTTATAATATATCAGCATATATTATATATGGAGAACCAAATAAAATCAAGAAATGGAGTGCGAATACCATGATTTATTTTGCCTAATAATAAGAACTACGTAAATATCCCTAAAAAGAAAGGAGAACAGTAAAATGTAACTAGGTGAATAACTATTGCAAAAAGAACTCAGTATCAAATATCAATACTGAGTTCTTTCAACATTATAATTAGTCTCTCATAAAAATTATATCATTTAGCTTTTGTAAATCATTAAATGGTTGACTACAACTATTATTTTGACATACATAATAAGTAGTTTTGTCGTTTTTTAATCTATAATTATTTAAAAAATCTATCTTAGTATTTTCTTCATTGTATTTTTTTACTAAAAAAGTTGAATTTGGTAAAAAATTTTCACTTACTAAAGTCTTAAAACCAATTAAATCAGAGTTTTCCTTTAAAATACATATGATTTCTTTTGTAGGATAAAGTTCATACATTAATGAAAGCATATAAAAACTATATCCTGTTGGTGAATTTTTTACACTATCTGAATAAAGCTTTAATTGCTTGTATGACAATTCTTCAAGTTTATTGTCACCAGTAGTTTTTGCAAGTCTTATAAGATTATATAATTGTACAGAATTACCTGATGGAATAGCTCCATCATACAAGTCTTTTGGTCTTGCTATTAAATTTTCACTATCTTTACCATATAGGTAAAATCCACTTTTTTCATAGTCCCAAAAAAGCTCAATACAACTTTCATTTAATTTTAATGCCTCTTCTAAATACTTTATATCAAATGTTGATTCATAAAGTTCTATATATGCCCATATTAAAAATGCATAATCATCCAAATATGCTAAATAATCAGCACTACCATCTCTATATCTAGCTAATAATCTACCTGCTTTATTCACAAGATTACTATTTATAAAATCAATACACTTATTTGAATACTCTAAATATCTATCCATTTTTAGAGTTTTATAAGCCTTTGCTAAAGCTACTACCATCAATGCATTCCATGATGTCAGAATTTTATCATCTTTATGCAAAGAAGTTCTTTCTCTCCTATATTCAAATACCTTTTTACTCAAATTAGCTATTCTTTCATTATACTTATCATATTCTTTATTTTCTATGAGATTAGGAATACTTTTCCCCTCAAAATTTCCACTACTAGTTATATCAAAATAATCATTAAAGAATTTTCCATCTTCTTCACCTAATATATCAATTATTTCAAGTGGATTAAATGTATAAAATTTACCTTCCTCGCCCTCACTATCTGCATCTTGTGCTGAATAAAATCCACCTTCTTTATCTTGCATCTCTCTAATTACATAATCTATAGTTTTTATAGCAATTTCTTTATATAACTCTTTCTTGGTTATCTTGTATGCATCTAAATATGCAACTGTAAGCATAGCATTGTCATATAGCATCTTTTCAAAATGAGGTGCTAACCATTTTTTATCAGTGGAATATCTTGAAAAACCAAATCCAATATGGTCAAATAGACCTCCTCTGTACATTCCATCTAAAGTTTTTTCCACCATTTTTAATACATCTTCATCTTTTTCTATACTATAGTATTTCATCAAAAACATAAGATTTTGAGGACTTGGAAACTTAGGTGCATTACCAAAACCACCATATTTATCATCATAAATAGTTTTAAATATTCTAACTGATGAACTCAACATATCTTTTGATAAATCACCATCTGTATTTTTCACTCCAAAATCATCTTTAAGAGCCTCTACTATTTCATTTCCAGATTTTATAAGCATATCCTTATTTGTATTCCATTTGTCAGATACATTTTCCAATAAATCTATAACACCTGGTCTATTATATCTTGAGTATTTTGGAAAATAAGTTCCTGCAAAAAAAGGTTTTTTATCAGGAGTCATTATTATAGTCATTGGCCATCCACCACTACCTGTCATTGCTTGACAAACTGTCATATACACACTATCTATATCTGGTCTTTCTTCCTTGTCTACTTTTATTGCTATAAAGTTTTTGTTCATTATTTCAGCAACTTCTTCATCTTCAAAAGATTCATTTTCCATAACATGACACCAGTGGCAAGTTGAATATCCAATACTTAAAAATATCGGTTTATCTTCTTCCTTTGCCTTTTTAAAAGTTTCGTCGTTCCAACTATGCCAATTTATGGGATTATATGCATGTTGCAGAAGATATGGAGATTTCTCACTTATTAAATTATTAGGTTTTTTATTCGTTGCCATAATACCACCTCATTTATTATTTTGTTATATGTTTTGCAATAAAAAAATAGATATACACTTATAATAAGCATATACCCATTTTTAACTGTATATATTTAAGTTTTTATCTACTTAATTCCTCTAGGCAAATAATTTTTAAAATACCTACCAAAACAAAACAATACAAGAAATATCAAGCTATTTCTTTAAAGGTTTTTCAAAAGAAGGAGGATTGATATCTATCTTAGTATCATGATTTGGTCCTGGAGTTGATAAATCGAAGTATAGCTTAGAATCTTCTGTAACTCCAAAATCCTTGTTTGAACCTGTATCTTTAACCTTGTTTAAAGCATCTCTAAATAAAGCATTATGTGCTTCTTCTCTATTAAGTAAAAAATCAATTGTTTCTTTTACATATTTATCATCAATTTGTCTATATAGATGCTCATAAACTACCTTTGCTCTTTGTTCAGAAGCTATATTTGAAAGTAAATCAGCTACTAAATCACCTGTAACTGTAACATAATCAGCAGTCCATGGAGCTCCTGATGAATTTATTAATACTGGTGATAATCCAGTTAAAACATGAGTTTCGATTTCCCCTGTATCAACTGCTTTGTAATCAACATCATGCCCATTTAATAAATTTATAGTTTGACCTACCATTTCCATATGACTAAGTTCTTCTGCTGCTATATCAAGAAATAAATCTTTTATTTGAGGGTCTTTTATTCTAAAGCTTTGAGCTAAATATTGCATTGCTGCTTTTAATTCTCCATTTCCACCACCTAACTGTTCTTGCATCAAAACGGCATATTGAGGGTTTGGTCTTTCTACTTTTACTTCTTTTAATAAAGCTTTATCATGCTTAAACATATAAATACCTCCGTAAATTATTATTCAGAATTATTATTTACTTAAGTTACATTATTATTCTAAATTCCATCATTAATATTTAATCAATACTTTATCATACATGAATTAAATTATTATAAAACTAAAAAATATTAATCTATACTTGAGATTATTGTAAAATAAAAAACTGAATATCAATAAAAGTTTAATAAAAAACTTTATCAATATTCAGTATCAATTTTTAGTTACATATCAAATTTTCTAATGCATCATTAGGAGCTACAATAGGATAAACATCATAGTCTTTATCTATATCACATTGTAAAAACACAGGTTTATTAAAATCTATTGCATCCAAAATTCTTTCTAATCCTTCCATATCACATGCTTTATATCCATCTATATTATAAGCATTTACAAGCTTAACATAGTCTACATTTTCATTAATATCAGTTTGAGAGTATCTTTGATTAGAAAATAATTTCTGCCATTGTCTTACCATTCCTAGAGTTCTATTATTAAGCAATAAAATAAGCATAGGTACATTATAATTTGCAACTGTAGCTAACTCATTACAATTCATTCTAAAGCTTCCATCACCAGTAACTAAAACTACATTTTTATCTAAATTACCAACTTTAGTTCCAATAGCTGCTCCTAGACCAAATCCCATAGTTCCTAGACCTGCTGATGTTATAAAACTTTTATTTCCTTTAAAATCCCAATACTTTGCAGACCACATTTGGTGCTGGCCAACATCAGTAACAACTACAGTTGGATTTGCCAATTGCTCGTATTTTTCGTTTATTTTTCTAAGTATATTCTGTGGATGAAACTCTTTTTCCTCTACACCCTCACCTTTTCTAAAGGTCTTTATTTCCTCTTTCCAATTGCTATTGTCCTTACCTTCAACTCTTTCTAGTAGTAGACTAAGAACCATCTTTACATCTCCAACTAAAGATATATTGGACTTTATATTTTTACTTATTTCAGATGGGTCTATATCTATGTGTATTACTTTTGCATTTTTAGCAAATTCAGAACTTTTACTTATTACTCTATCACTAAATCTTGCACCTATCGCTATCACTAAATCTGAATTAGAAAGTGCTAAGTTACTTTCTCTACTTCCATGCATTCCAACCATTCCAAGAGATAATTCATTTTTTCTATCTATATTTCCAAGTCCCATAAGTGTATTTAATATAGGTGTATCTATCTTAGTTGCAAATTTTACAAGAACTTCTTCACTATTGGATGATTTAACACCTCCACCAGCATATATTATAGGTTTTTTAGACTCTTTTATCATCTCCACTGCATCTTTTAAAAGTTTAAAGTTGTTTTCATCATCTAAGTCAAAATCATCCTTATAATCCATATACTCATCTATTTGACATAAACCATAGTCCTCATCATTAAAATCCATTTCTGCTAAAAACAAATCCTTTGGAACATCCACAAGTACAGGTCCTTTTCTACCTGAGTTTGCAACTTTAAAAGCTTCTTTTATTGTAGGTACTAACTCTTTAGTATTTCTAACTAGATAATTGTGCTTTGTCATAGATAAGGTTGCTCCAGTTATATCAATTTCTTGAAAAGAATCTTTCCCCAATAAACTAGTTGGAACTTGACCTGAAATTACAACCATAGGAGAAGAATCCATAAAGGCTGTTGCTATACCAGTTATAGCATTCGTTGCTCCTGGTCCAGATGTTGTAAAACAAACCCCCACTGTATTAGTGCTTCTTGCATATCCATCTGCTGCATGAACCAAACCTTGTTCATGTGAAGTCCTTATATGTTTAAAATAATCTGTATAATCATATAGAGCATCATAAAGAGGTATTACTGCTCCACCAGGATATCCAAATATTGTGTCAACTCCCTCTTTCTTTAAACATTCTAAAATTACCTTTGCTCCGTTCATACGCACTACTATGCACCACTCTTTCCCTCAAACTAATCCATTTAATATATTTATTTCAAGAATGACATCATACTTCTTAAATTTCTACCAACTTCAGCTATTTCTGTAGCATATTCTGCTTCTCTAGTTTTTAGGAAGTTTTCACGCCCTTCTTCATTTTCTTTAATCCATGCCTTAGCAAATTTTCCATTTTGTATATCTTCTAATACATCCTGCATACCTTGTTTTGCTGCATCAGTTATTACTCTTTTACCAGATACATAATCTCCATATTCTGCTGTATCGCTTATGCTGTATCTCATTCTTTCAAATCCACCTTCATATATAAGGTCAACTATTAGTTTCATTTCATGTAGACATTCAAAATATGCTACTTCCTTTTGATACCCTGCATCTACAAGTGTCTTATATCCTAATTTTATAAGTTCACTTATACCACCACAAAGTACTGATTGCTCTCCAAATAAGTCAGTTTCTGTTTCTTCTTTAAAAGTAGTTTCTAAAACACCTGCTCTTGTAGCTCCTATTCCTTTTGCATATGCCAAAACTGTCTCTGTGGCTTTTTTAGTGTAATCTTGATATACTGCAAACAATGCTGGAACTCCACTTCCTTTAGTAAATACATTTCTAACTAAGTGACCAGGTCCTTTAGGAGCTACCATTACAACATCAACAAATTCTGGTGGTTGTACTTGATTATAGTGTATATTGAATCCATGTGCAAATGCTAATGTTTGACCTTCTTTTAAATTATCTCTAACGCTTTCTTCATAAACTTTCTTTTGCTTTTCATCAGGCATTAACAACATTGTTAAATCACTTTCTCTCGTAGCCTCTGCTACACTCTTTACTTCAAATCCATCTTCCTTTGCTTTTTGCGCTGACTTACTTCCATCATAAAGTCCTATCACTACATCCACACCATTATCTCTAAGGTTTTGTGCATGTGCATGACCTTGACTTCCATAGCCTAAAACTGCAACCTTTTTATTTTTTAAAACCTCTAAATTTACATCATTTTCATAATACATCTTTGCCATCTTTACTTCCTCCCAATATTTTCTCTCAATTATTTTGTGATATTTATTTTTATTAGAAATTTATACTCATTATCATTGATTCTATGCTACTTAACAAACTTTATTTTCTAATTTATAGAATTTTAATCTTCAGAATCTCAATATTTATAGTTTTAATAATCTTAATATTTATAATTTTCAGTTTTTAGAATTTGTAATAGGTTTATAATTTCAATAATAATCGTATTTTTAATCTAAAATTTTTCTCATCTAATATTTTTCTTTAGTTTTTATTTAAACATTAGTTTCTTCATACTAGTTTTTAATTTTTATAAGTCATATTTAATTAGTGTCTTACTTGTTCAACAGTTATTTCTCTTATATCATGTAGTTTCTTCATGTGATTTAAGACACTATCTAGAGATGTCTTTTCTTCATTTACTATCAATTTTATACCTGAATTATTCATATTATCTACAGTCATACTTATTGATTGTATATCAACTTCTCTTCTTCTAAGTGTCATCGCCACTCTTAAAAAAGAATCTATTCCTTGGTTTAATTTAGCATATACAGTATTTTCCATAAAAAACTCCTCCTTATTTTTTATTATTATTTTCATTAATTTTATATGGATTAATCTTTTATATCGCTCAAAATAAAAAAACTTTCATCTTTATAAGCAATATAAATATTACTTATAAGGACGAAAGTTAAATTCCGCGGTACCACCTTATTTGTAGATATAAAAAATATATCTACCACTCTTTTTTCAGGTCGGGTAATTGATTACCTTAACCTTAGCCATATAACGTTGGCAGACGTTTGTACTTACTAAAATATATTCAGTACAAAAGCTCCAGAGTGATCATTATACTACTGTTAACACCAATTCTCAGCAACATTGGTTCTCTGTAGATAACTCTATTAGTATTGTTGTCTCTGTCATTGCTTTTATCTATCTAATTTTTTTAACTTTGTTTTGCTGTTAATATAGATTATATTATCTATCTTTTGGAATGTCAACGACTTTTTTAAAATTTTCAGATTATTTTTTTTCTTCGCAATAATCACTTTTTTATATTTTAAATGAACATTTGAAATAATCGTTTTCATATTATTATCTTATATCCATTTTTTTTAAGCCAATTTTCTTTATCTTTATACTCTGGCATAATATTTTTTACCAAATCATAAAATTTTTTTGAGTGATTCATATGTAATAAATGACTAAACTCATGTACTATTATATAGTCAATTACATCTAATCTCGCCATAGATATTTTTGAATTTATATAAATATTTTTTTGAGATGTACAACTCCCCCATCTACTTTTTTGTTCTTTTACTTTTACATTAACTGGTGTTAGTTGCTTCATTATATCACAATTCGACTTAAGAAAATCGATTCTTTCTGAAACAATTCTTTGACTTTCATTTTTGTACCAACACTGTAAAGATTTTTTGATAAAATCTTTACTTAGGTCATTTGTTTTAACAATTATTTTATATTCTTCAAGATTTATTTTACACTTACTTTTTTTCGCACAATCATCCAAAGTTTTATTTACAACTAAGCAATATTCTTCACCAAGATAAAGAAATTTGTCACCTGTCATAAATGTTCTTTGCTTGTATGCTTCCTCTCTGTCTTTATACTCACCAGATTTTTTAAGTATCCAGTCTCCTTTTTTAATTATTATTTCTTCTATTATTTTTTTAGAAACTTTAGGTGGACTTATTACAACTACTTTGCCAAATGAGTCTATTTTTATGCAAATATTTTTTCTATTTTTATACAGTAATACTGCTTCTATTTCTTTATTTTTAAAATTAATATTTAAAATCTGATAACCTTTGCTCATCATTTTCATTAATTTCTTTTTTCCTTATTTGCTCTACAATTTATAAGTTCAGCTGCTATACACACAGCTATTTCTGCTGGTGTTTGAGCATCTAGTTTTATTCCTATTGGAGCATGTACTTTATTTAGTTCTTGCTTACTGAACCCCTTTTTCATAAGTTTTTCGTATGTCAATCCAATTTTTGTTCTACTTCCAATCATACCTATATAGCAAGGATTCGTTTTAAGAGCCCATTCCAATGAACTTGAATCATATAGATGACCTCTCGTTAAAATAATTATATAGCTATTCTCATCAATTGGAAAATCTGGTATATTTTCAAAAGAATCTAAAACTACCACTTCTGAGTGTGGAAATCTTTCAGAATTAGCAAATTCCTCTCTATCATCTATTACTATTGTTCTAAACTCTAGAAGTGATAATATTACTGCTACATCTTTTGAAATATGACCTGCACCAAATATATATGCTTTACTTATATTTTCTTTTAAGTTTTTATTAAATCTTTCTAAATTGCTTTTCAAATTACTATCAATAAAATCTATCTGTATTTCTCCAGTACCACCACATATCATTCCAAGCTTTGCTATATCAGTTTTATTTAGAGTAAATTTATACAACATTGACTCTCTATTTTTTATAACATTAATTGAATGTTTTATGCATGTTGCTTCTACACTTCCCCCACCTACAGAACCAAATATAGAGCCATCACTTTTTACAATCATCATTGCTCCAGTTTCACGTGGTGTTGAACCTGAGTGAGAAGTTATTGTAGCAAATGCAAAGTCCTCATTATTTTCTATTAACTTTATCGCTTGTTCATATATATTCATATATTTCTCCTTACTAGTCTATTTAAAAATCTTCTATATGTCTACTTTAAGTTTTTTATTACTTTGTCTGGTATTACAAACTCAACTGGCCCCATATACCCAGGAGCTACTTCATATTCATCAAAACTAATTACAAGGTTTCCATCTTTATTAAAATAGAAATCTTGATACTTATTTATAGACTTAAAATTTTTTACTGGGGAATCTTTTTCTTGGTCTATAAAATATGATTTTGTATTGTCTTTCTTAATTTGATTTTTCATCTGTCCTTTTATATTATCACTTATAGCATCCATATATCTACTATCTTTAAAAAATATTGGTAAGTTTAATAGTATTTCTCTATTTTTATCAATAGTATAATGTGTTTTAGTTACATATGAGGAAGCTTCTATCTCTTCTTTTTTAACTTCTATAGATAAAAAGCCCTTAGAATTATTTTTTACACTATAACTTACATTTAAGTATCTATGACCTTTGTTGTTTTCTTTTTTCATTTTATTTTGAAATTCACTATAAAGTTTTTTCCCATTTTCCATAAATTCATTGTTTAATTTATTCTCTAAATCTTTATCTTTTAAACCTTCTATTTTAGGAATTTTGATATTGACTTCATAATTATCTTGTTTCAAACTATAATTTTTAGCATTTATCACTTTTATCGGATTATTTTTTATAACTCTATCAGAAGAACTTCCTGCAAATATAGGATTTACATTTACTAATGCTACAAGTAGACACACTGAAATCACAGCAATTTTAAATATAGATTTTTTAAGTTTTTTATATGTATTCATATTAACCTCCTTAATATATTTATATATAAATTACTATTCTATTTACAAATTTTTTATTACTTTATATGGAATTACAAATTCTACTGAACCCATATAACCAGGTGCTACTTCAAACTGGTCAAAACAAATTACAAGGTCTTCATTTTTATTAAAATAGAAATCTTGATATTTATTTATTGTTTTAAAATCTTTAACAGGAGAATCTTTCCCCTGATCTATAAAATATGATTTTGTGCTGTCATTTTTCATTTGATTTCGCATTTGTTCTTTTATATTATTACTAATAACTTTTATATATTTATCATCCTTAAAAAGCATAGGTAAAGTTAAAACTATTTGTCTTTTTTTATCAACATTATAATGTATTTTGCTCACATATGATGATGCTTCTATCTCATTTTTTGTCATTTCTATTGATAGAAAATCTTTAGAATTATTTTTAACACTATAACTTAAGCTTAAATACTTATGTTCCTTATTTTTTGATAATTCTATTTTTTCCATTCTATTTTGAAATTCATCATAAAGCCTCTTTCCATCTTCCATAAAACTATTATTTAATCTCTTCTCTAAATTTTTATCTTTTAAACCTTGTATTTTAGGAATATCAATTTTAGCTTCATAGTTTTCGTTTTTTAAACTATAATTTTTTATAGTTACTACTTTTACTAATCCTCCAATTATAGGTAATTTAGAAAAGTTATCTGCAAATACAGGGCTAATATTTACTAATACTATAAACATACAGGCTGAAGCCATAATGACTTTAAATCTCCATTTATTTATCTTTTTATTTTGTTCGCAATATATATCTTTTATTTTTTTATGATTTATTATAGTATCTAGTTTCTTTGGTATTGGAATTTTATGATACTCATCTCTTAACTTATCTAACCTTTCTTTGTTCGTCATTCTTTTTATCCCTACTCTTCAATTTTTAATTTTAATTTTTTTAAAGCAGTGTATAACCTAGTTTTAACAGTATTCACATTTTCATCCAATATTATTGCTACTTCTTCAATCTTTAAATCCTCAAAAAATCTCAATATTATAATAGATTTATATTCAATAGGTAATTCTTCTAATGCTTTTTTTAAGTCTAAATCAGTATACTTATCACATTCTCCTGTCTCATCTATAAGAGTGATATCTGTCATATTATTATATTTGCGGTTTTTTCTAATAAAATCTATACTCGTTCTAACTAGAATTTTATAAAACCATGTTTTTATATAATTTACTTCTTTAAGGTTTTCTACTGAATATAGAGCCTTATACATGGCTTCTTGAACCACATCTAATGCGTCCTCTTCATTTTTTGTATAACTATATGCAATTCTATAAAAAGAGTCTTTATTATCGATAATGTATCTCTCAACTTTCCTTCTCTTTAAACTCTTAAACATTCCTGTAAAATCTCCCTCCGGCTACAGGCTAGGATTGAGTTTTTATAGATTCTATCTCTCTACTTTTGCACTTTCATTCAATTTTTTTATGTGCTCAATATATTTTTCGTTTAAAATAGATTCTCTTACTAAACTCTGACACTCATTAAGACTTTTTTGTCTTTCTCTTTTATCAGTAACTTTGACTATATGATATCCATAACTAGTTTCAAAAACACCTGAAACCTCATTTTTCTTTAATTTGAATACTTTTTTTGTAAATTCAGCATTTTTATCATTCTTTGAAAAATATCCTAGCTGACCTCCATTTTTTCCAGTCGCTTTGTCATCTGAATATTTTTTAGCCAATGCTTCAAAACTTTCTCCATTTTTGATTTTAGTCAATATACTCTCTGCCTCTTTTTTTAAAGCTTCTTTTTTATCCTTACTTACTTCTTTTTTATTTTTGTCTAAAGTTGATATCAATATTTGAGAAGCACTTACTTCTTCTACGTTAAAATCTTTTTTATGATTTACATAATAAGATTCCATCTCAGCATCACTTATATTTATTTTATTTTCAAAGGCTTTTTTACTTTTGTCTATGGCTAAATCTCTAGATATTTCTTGCTTTAAATATTCCTTATCTACACCTGCTTTGTCCATTTTTTCTTTATAGCTTGTATTCAAATTCATTTCATTTTCTAGTTCTTGATATTTTGAGTCTATCTCACCTTTACTTGGAGTTAATCCTTTATCCTTAGCCTCTTGATATAAAAGTTCATTATCCACCATAAACGATATTATAACATTTTCTAATTTATTTCTACCTTTTTTATCTAAACTTTTTTCCATTTCATCTAAAGATTGACCATTTATATAACTGTTAGTAGCAGATAATACTGCCTTTGTTTTTTCATATTGCGCCTTTGTGATTTCTACATCATTCACTTTAGCTAAACTTTTATTACAACCAACCATCATTAAAGATAGTACTCCGACCATTCCTACACAAAGTTTTTTATTCAAAACACTTACACCTCACTCATTTTTTATTTTCAATTTTTAAAACTCTTAATCAACATTTTTTATTTTTACTATTCCAAATTACGTAACCAATAATTTTTTGGTATCTGATTTTGCTCTACTGCTGCAAATTCATAGCCTTCATCTGATAAAAATTTTAAAATTGAATCTAAAGCTTCTGCACTTTGTTTTTTCTCATGCATTAAAACTACAAGTTGATCCTTATCTTCACCTTTTCTATTCTTAATATGAGCTTTTACATTCTGTACAATTTGTGCAGAATTAGATTTCCAGTCTTCAGTATCTAAATCCCAATCCCAAATTTTATACCCTGCATCAACTAAGGCTTGATATGAAGCTTGTGGAGTATATGGTTTACTTCCATAAGGAATTCTTATTACTTTTGAATGTTTACCAGTTATACTATAAAGAGTCTGATCATTCGTATCAAATTCATCTTTTGCTGATGTACTAGTAACATAAAGTTTATGAATATCATGAGATACACTATGAAAACCTGCTGTGTTCCCATTTTTAATTATATTTTTAACTTGCTGTGGATATTCCTTCATATTTCCATCTATCATAAAAAAAGTTGCTTTAACATTATACTTATTTAAAGTTTTTATCATTTGGTCAGTAAATTTAGATGGACCATCATCTATAGTTATGTATGCTACTTTTCCAGAACTTTTACTAGGCCCTTTACTAACTTCTGCTGATGTATTAGATATTATATCTGTAATAGTAGAACTTGATAGTTTAGCATTTCTACTAATTTCATCTTCTTTCATGTTCATATAACTAACTCGTATGCCAATTATTATAAATGCTAAACAGACTACTATAGCACTTAAAAGCAAATACAATCTCTTTCTATTTATTTTTTTCTTTTTATTTCTCATCGTTCGACCTCCAATATTACTATATTTTTACATTTATATTTTTGTAGTATTTTAGAATCAGAATCTACACTACATATATATAGACGTTGAACTTCGACAAAAAGTTTTACTTAATTTTTAAAATTTGTTATTTTGCTGATTATTATGCTGTATAATTTCTGTATAATTGTATAGAATGTTGAAAATTGAGTATTATATAGTGTTTTTTACAATTAATACTAGTTAAAATGTCGTTTCTAATTTTTAAAATTTATAATTTTTTTTCTATAAAATAGAAATTTAAAATAAGAAATATATTAAGAAAATAATATTATTTCTTGTTTTGACCTTATATTTTATATATTCATATACATTTGTTTTTGTTATTAAATAAAAATTTATAAACTTGTCTACAAAGTGTTATACTTTATAGGAAACTTTTTACATTACAACATAATAATTTGTTACAATATAAGTATTAGTTGTATAAAAATTCTAAAAATATTATTGGGAGGTATTGTTTATGAAGGTAATTTCTTTAATTGAAAATATTTCTGGCTCCAAAAACTTAAAATCTGAACATGGTTTATCTTTATTTTTAGAAATTAATGATAAAAGATATATATTAGATACAGGAAAAAGTGGAAATTTTATAGAAAATGCTAAAAATTTAAATGTTGATTTATTAAATTTAGATGCACTTGTAATATCTCATAATCATTCCGACCATATTGGCGGTATAGATAAATTTTTTGAAATTAATAAAGATATTAACGTTTATATAAAATCTCAAGCTAAATTATATGAATATTTCTACCATAACGAAAATCAGCAAGAAAACTACTATATAGGAAATAGAAAGGGCTTATTTGAAGATTTTAATAAAAACTTTATTTGGATAGATGATTTTTACAAACTTAGTGAAAATCTTTATATCTTCTCTGATAAAAACAATAATAAAGATTTCTTTTGTAGAGATAAAAATCTGTTAAAATTTAAGGACAATATGTTTATTGAAGATGATTTTAAACACGAATTATTCTTAGTATATGTGGATGGAGACTATGTATCAATAATAAGTAGTTGTAGTCATAGTGGAATTGTAAATATCGCTCATACTGTTAAAAAATACTTTCCAGATAAATCAATTAAGTTTATTATTGGAGGATTTCATATGGATAATTTATCAAAACAAGGTGGACTTAACTGTTCTACAGAATACATAGATGATGTCATAAAGGAACTTAACACAATTGGTTTTCAGAAAATATATACATTCCATTGTACAGGATTAGTTGCATTTGATTACATGAAAAAATTACTTGGAGACAAAATAGAGTATTTTAAGACAGGTGATTTTTTAGAAGTGTAATTATAAAAGCTAAAAATAAAAAAATAAAATCCCAATCTATCTACGTTATAGATTGAGATTTTATTTTTTATATAATCATAAAGTATTTATAAACTAGTTAGACTCATTTTTTGTTTTCTTAGTCATATAAGCATACACTGGCAAGCCTATAGCTGTTATTATAAGACCTCCAACAGATATCATAGTAGTTTTCATACCCGCGAAGCATAATTGATTAACTACGACAAATATACCACTCACTATAGCTATTATTGGAACAATTGGATATAGTGGTACTTTGTATTCTCTTGGTATATCTGGGTGAGTTTTTCTAAGCTTCATTACCCCTATAAATGTCAATACATAGAATATCCAAGTAGCAAATACTGCTAAATCAGTTAATAAATTAAATTGACCTGATAAAGCATAGATAGCTGCAAGAACAGATACTAATACTATAGAATTTGCTGGAACTTGAGCAGAATTTAATTTAGAAAATACTTTATATTTAGGCAAAGTTTTATCTGTTGCTAAAGTATAGGCCACTCTTGAACCAGTTAATAAGAATCCATTTAATGCTCCAAATACTGAAATTAATATACCTACAGATATTATTTTTCCACCTATTGAACCAAATATAACCTCAGCAACTGCTGATGCTGGTGAAGCGTAATTAGCTAGCTCACTAGCTGGTAATACCCAAAGATATGCTAAGTTTATTACAAAGTAAACAGCCATAACCACTGATAATCCACCTATTATAGCTTTTGGAAGGTCTTTTCCTGGATTTTTCATTTCTCCAGCCAAAGTACCAACATTCATCCATCCATCAAATGCAAATAATATAGCAATTAAAACTTGACCTATTACACTTCCTAGACTTAATCCTTCACCAACCATAGGACTAAGTATTGGATTATCTCCACTGCCTTTAATAAATCCAACAATCATTATTAATATAAGTGGTATTAATTTACATATTGTAGAAATTGTTTGTATAGCTCCCCCAGTTTTTGAACCCAACATATTCAGCCCTGCAACTATCACTATAATTCCAATTGCTATTGGAAGTAATAATGATGAATTACCAATTAAAGCTGATGCTTGCTCTCCAAATATGACACCTAATGCTGCCATCATCCCAGGATAAAATAATACAATTTGCATCCATCCAGTTAAAAATCCCAATTTATCTCCATAAATCTCTTTTATATATACCATCATTCCACCAGTTTTTGGTATTGCAACTGATACCTCTGCAGCTGTAAGACCAGCTGTTATAGTTATGATTCCTGCTATTAACCATGCCAATATACCGAGTCCTGGAGCTCCTCCAGTTAATGTATAAACTGCTTGCGGTTTAAAAAATACACCTGCTCCTATTACTGAACCTACAACAGTTGATAATGCTGCAGATACACCAAGAGTCTTTTTTAGCTCACTATTTCCCATTTTTTTCCTCCTACTTCATCCTATTTAATTTTAATTTCATAGTTATATAAGCATCTACTATGCCAATATTATAGAAAAATAGTTTTTATTATTTATTAAGATAAAATAACATATGCTAAACTTTTGTAAATTTTAATTTTTAAGTAAAATTAAAATTTTTTAAAAAAATTATAAAAATTAAAAATCCCAATATGATGATACATTCTTCATAACAGTTAAATTGTTTTACATTTCAATATCTATTTATCTATTAAAATAGATTCTATCCACAAGTAAAAGTTAATTTAAACCTTTTGCAATAAATTTTCACTGTTTTTCAAAAACATTTTATTATATTTTTGTAATTTGTATTTTATTCTTAATGTTTTTGACTAAATAGTATCACTTTTATTTATTTTATAGCTTGTTTTATAGTAATAAATAATTTAACAATTTATTATAACCCAAATTAAACCATAAATCAAAACTAATATTTTATTTTTTAGTAAAAAATAAAATATTAGTTTTGAAAACGTTTACTTTTTGTTAAAATTTATATCTATTTCATCTTAAAACATATCCTTTTTCAGACCATATTATTCAATATGAAAATTAATTTAAAATTATTTTTCTTAAATATTAATTATATAATCATAGTTTTTCTAAAATAAATAATGTATTATAATCGTTTTATTGATAAATTGTATACATAATAAACTTAAGTAAGAAACCTGTGATTTTCCTCTACAATATAAAACAGAAAATAAGAAAGTATACCATTTTTTTTAAAAAACGGTATACTTTCTTATTTTCTATCAATCTATTTTTATTCTATTTTCTTCTTTTAATTAATTCTTTTTTTATTTCATCAATTTCAACACCTTTTTCTATCATTAAAACCAATGTATGATATACTAAATCACTAATCTCATAAATAAGTTCACTTTTATCTTCATTTTTTGAGGCTATAATTACTTCACTGCTTTCTTCTCCAACTTTTTTAAGAATTTTATCTAAACCTTTGTCAAATAGATAGTTAGTATAAGACCCCTCAATAGGATTGTTTTTTCTTTCATTTATTAAATCATATAATTCTTTTAATGTATTTTTTTGTACTTCAAAGTCAATTTTATCAGTATCATCAAATAAATCTCTATAGAAACAAGAGTAATTACCTGTATGGCAAGCTACACCTGTTTGTTCAACTAAAAGTAATATTGTATCTACATCACAATCATAAGAAATCTTGACCACTTTTTGAATATTTCCAGATGTCTCACCTTTAACCCATAATTCTTGTCTACTTCTGCTAAAGTAACAAGCTATTTTGTCTTTTAAAGTTTTCTTTATAGACTCCTCATTCATATATGCTAACATCAATACATCTTTACTTATTATATCCTGAACAACAGCAGGAACTAATCCTTTATCATCAAATTTTACATTTTTTATAAATTCTTCAAATTTTTCACTGCATACATTATTACATTTATCATTCATTTTTCCAATCTCCTTATAGATATTTAATTTATAATCTTACTTCTACACCCATTTCTTTTAAATACTTTTTCAAATCCTTTATTTTTATCTCTCCAAAATGAAAAACAGATGCTGCTAAGATTCCATCTACATTAGATTCTTTGACTGCTTCATAGAAATCTTCCATTTTCCCAGCCCCTCCAGATGCTATAACAGGTACATTTACTAAAGATGTTATTTTTGACAGTAACTCTATATCATATCCATTTTTCATTCCATCTTCATCCATACTATTTACAACAATCTCTCCAGCTCCAAGTTCAACACCTTTGACTGCCCATTCAATTGCATCTAAATCTGTTTTCTCTCTACCGCCTTTTACATATACACTCCATGAACCCGCTTCATTTTTTTTTGCATCTATTGATAAAACTACACATTGTGCACCAAACTTTAGTGAGGCTTCTCTTATTAATTCAGGATTTTTTACTGCTGATGAATTTATAGAAACTTTATCTGCACCTTTTCTTAAAATATTAGTAAAGTCTTCTAATTTATTTACTCCTCCACCTACACAAAATGGAATATTTATATTTTCTGCAACTTTAGATACAAATTCCAAAGATGTCTTTCTTTCTTCATTTGATGCAGTTATATCATAAAATACAAGTTCATCTGCGCCACAGTCACTATAAAATTTTCCAAGGACTTCTGGACTGTCCACATCCACTATATCTGTAAATTTTTTCCCTTTTACAACTCTTCCATTTCGTACATCTAAACATGGTATTATTCTTCTAGTAAGCATAGTTGTTGAGCCTCCTTAAAGTCTATCTTCTTATCATAAAGTGCTTTACCTATTATTGCTCCATATAAGTTCATATCTTTAAGTTTTTTAATATCTTCAATAGAAGTCACTCCCCCAGAAGCAATAACATTTAAAGATGTCTCTTTTGATATTTTTTCATATATATCAAAGTTTGGACCTTGAAGCATACCATCTTTTGATATGTCTGTATAAACAATCGTCTTTACTCCTATTTTTTCAAGTTGTTTACATAAAGTCAGAGAATCTACATTGCTTACAACTTCCCAACCTCTAACCGCTACCTTTCCATTTTTAGCATCAATTGAAACAACAATTTTTTCTTGATATTCATTAACCAACTCTTCAACTAACTCCATATTTTCAATTGCGATACTCCCAAGTATCACTCTAGTAACACCTGCTTTTATTAAACTTTGAACTTTCTCCTTATCTCTAACCCCTCCACCTACTTGAATAGGTATTTTTATATTGTTTGCTATATTTTCAATTGTTTTTGTATTTACACCAAATTCACTTCTAGCTCCATTTAAATCTACTATATGTATATATTCTGCACCTTCATTTTTCCATTTATATGCTACTTCTAATGGATTATCATAATATACATTTACTTTGTCAAAATCACCTTGAGTTAATCTTACACACTTGTTATCCTTTATATCTATTGCTGGAAATATTATCATTTTATCATCTCCCCATATGCTCTTAATATATTTAAACCTACTTCTCCACTTTTTTCTGGATGAAATTGTATACCATATACATTATCTTTTCTAACTATTGCTGGAATCTTCTTCTCATACTCTGAAAACGCAACAAGTTCTTCATTTGATGAATTTGCATAATATGAATGAACAAAGTATACATAGTCATCTTCTTTAATATATTTAAGAATATCATCATTTTTCTTATTAAATTTTAGATTATTCCATCCCATATGTGGAACTTTTAAACTTATATCCAGTTTATCAATGCTACCTTCTATAAGACCTAACCCTTCATATTCTCCATATTCATAGCTTTTTTCATAAAGTAATTGCATGCCTAAACATATGCCTATTAAAAACTTTCCCTTTGACACATGTTCTTTTATTATTGGCACTAAATCTAGCTTATTTAAAGCATTTATAGAATCTCTAAAAGCTCCAACACCTGGAAGTATTAGTGAATTTGCCTTCTTTATTTCATTTAAATTGTTAGAAATTTTAGTTTCTATTCCAGCCTTCTTAAAACCTCTAGATACAGAATCTATATTTCCTAGACCATAATCTACTATTATATTCATTTTATAAGACCCCCTTTGAAGATGCTATTTCATTGGAAATTACTTCGCTACCTTCTTTCAATGCTCTTGCAAATGCTTTAAAAATACTTTCTATTTTGTGATGGTCATTTTCTCCATACAAAAGATTAATATGTAAAGTTACTCTAGATTCATTTACAAAAGCTCTAAAAAATTCTTTAAAACATTGAGTACTCATACTACCAATCGTTTGAGTATCAAACTTTGCATTAAATACAAGATATGGTCTGTTGCTTATATCAATAGACACCATGGATAAAGATTCATCCATAGGTATGTAGATAGTAGAATATCTTCTTATTCCTTTTTTATCCCCTAAAGCATTTTTAAATGCCTCTCCTACAGCTATACCTATGTCCTCCACACTATGATGGTCATCTACATATATATCTCCTTTACAAATAATCTTTAAATCAAACTTACCATGAAACGCCATTAAAGTAAGCATATGGTCTAAAAATCCAATTCCAGTATCTACCTCAACTTTTCCAGTACCATCAATGTTTAGTTCTACTAAAATCTGTGTTTCAAGCGTATTTCTTTCTATCTTCCAAACTCTCATACCTAATTCTCCTTTTGAAAAATATCTTTTATAGCATTTGCAAACATAATATTTTCTTCTTTATCACCAATTGTAACTCTATAATAATTTTCTAGTTTTCCACTAAACTTTCTTATTAGTACTCCTCTATCAATCAGCTTTTGTGATAAATTTTCTATCTCAGAGTAAAATAATATAAAGTTTGCTTGTGACTCATACGCTTTGATACCCATATCAATTATTTCTTTATACAATTTTGCTCTTTCTTTTTTTACTTCATCTATATAGGACTTAACTACTTCTTTATTTTTCAATGCTCTTGTAGCAATGAAATCGGACAATGAATTTAAGTTATATGGAGGTCTTACCTTCTCAACAGAGTTTATCAAACTACTATTAGATAGCATATATCCAGTTCTTATCCCAGCTAATCCAAATGCCTTTGATAGAGTTCTAAGAACGATTAAGTTTTCATACTCAAAAACATTCTCTAACATGCTTTCTTCCCCAAAATCCATATATGCTTCATCTAAAACTACTAAACTGTTAGTTGAGTTTAAAAGTTTTATTATGTCTTCTCTTTTAAGTATTGCCCCTGTTGGATTATTAGGATTACAAACAATTACTATCTTTGGATTATTTTCTTTTACTGTTTCAATTACATCATCTATATTTATAACTAAATTTTCATCACTCTCAACACCTATAAACTTTGAACCATTTATCTGACTGTATATAGAGTACATGCTAAAACTTGGAGAAAAACTTAATATTGTTTCATCTTTATCTACAAAAGTATGTATTATCAAATCAATTATTTCACTTGAACCATTTCCTACTAAAAGGTTTTTCTTACTTACTCCAGAAATATCTATGTAATTTATTATAGACTCTTTTAAATCGCTATAAGAGTCTTCAGGATATAAATTTAAATCTATATCGCTATCTCCAAGCTCTTTAACAAGATACTTGAACAACTTTTTATTTCCTTCATTTGCATCAAGCTTTACCTTACAATTTACATGATTTGGTTCGTATCCCTTTAGTTCTCTTATACTTTCTTTTTCTCTCAATCTAAACCTCTCCTTGTCAATTTTAATTATATTTTAGTTATCAATTTCCTTAAACAAACGAATTATATTTTGAATTTGTTCATACTTAAATCTATAACTAGCTCTATTTGATATAATCCTAGCGCTTATATCGCATATATCTTCTAATATTTCAAGTCCATTTGCTTTAAGTGTATTACCTGTCTCAACTATATCAACAATTACATCTGATAAGCCTACTATTGGAGCTAGTTCAACAGAACCATTTAGTTTTATTATTTCAATTTTTTGACCTTTTTCTTTAAAGTATTTTTTTGCTATATTTGGGTACTTTGTTGCCACTTTTAAATATTCATCTTTTCTATATATACTATCTCCCTTTAATCCTGCTACTGCAAATTTACACTTTCCAAAACCTAAATCATATATTTCATATACATCTGTTTCATTTTCTAAAATAGTATCTTTCCCTGCTATACCAAGGTCAGCAACTCCTTTTTCAACATAGGTAACCACATCTGATGGTTTTACATGTATATATATGATTTTATTTTTTTCATCTTTAAAAATTAACTTTCTTGTATCAGTATCTATACTGTCTCCCAAGCCCATTTTTTTAAATTTTTTAAATGATTCCCCTTCTATTCTTCCTTTTGCTAGTGCTATAGTTAAATAATCCAAAATAATACCTCCTTTTCAATCTTACTTATATACATACTTCATTAGCTCATCAACACTTAATGTAAATCCAATAGCTGGAATTTCTTTTCCATACTCTTTAGTTAGAGAATCATATCTTCCACCGCTTAGAATTTCTTTATATGAGTCTGGATAGTATCCTCTAAACATAACTCCTTCATAATAGTCAAGCATTGTAATCATTGATAAATCAAATCTAGCTTTATCTAAAAAATTACATTCCTCAATTAAATCGTTTATTTGTTTTAACTCTTCAAGTGCTTGTTTCATCTTATCATTACAATAGAATTTTTGCGCCTTTTCAATAACATTATATAGATTACCTTGAAAACTTAAGATATTTGATAATAATTCTTTTACATCATTTTTAATTTTTAAATCTTCAATATATACTTTTAATTCATGGTTATTTTTGGTATATAATAAGTTTTTAATTTGATTTTCACAATTCTTATTCAATTTTAATTCCTCTAATAATCCATTAATATATTTACTACTCCCAACTTCCAAAATGAAATTATTGTTGTACTTTTCAAGTATCTTAAGGGCCAATTTTACCACTTCTCTATCTGCTTCTACAGAAGATTCTCCTAAATACTCACAACCTATCTGTCTTATCTCTTTTATTCCAACTGTATTCTTATTTTTATATATAGATGAATTATAAAAAAGTTTAAGTTTTAAACCCTCTTCCCATCTTGGTATGAGGCTTTTTATTATACTTGTAGTTATATCAGCTCTTAACACCATTACTCTTCCATTTACAACCTTTACCATAGATTCTTTTGGGATTTTACTATTTATATTTGTAAATTCATCATATTCTTCAAATAATTGTGGTTCTATTTGAAAATATTCTTCATCTAAGAAAAGCCTGTCTATTTCTCTTTTTAATTTGTATCTTTTTTTAGAATAAATAACCTCATCTTCAATTCTTAAAAATTTCATACTCTCACCCTTTTCATTAAAATTACTCTTACATTTGCAAATTTAAAACAATAAAAAAGCCATATAGGCTTTATACCTATATGGCTATAATTTTCTTTTAAAATTACTTCCCATCATAGATACAAGACCAATTACACTAAAAACAGGGCTTGTGTCTATGAATCAATTTCATATTACAATCCCTTTAATCTATGATGATGGTGATGATTTAATTTTATATTTAATTTTTCTACATTTAATCTCACCATGATAATTTCCTCCCAAATATTTTTTATTAATATTCTAAATTTACAGTTTTTTTATTACTATTAATAATAATATACTTTTCAAAAATTGGCAATAGTTATTTAAAAATTTAAATAAAATATTTTATATGATTTTTTATTTGTACAGTTAGATATTTAATCTTTACTTAATTTGGAAGTTTTGTGTATAAAAAATGAAATTTCGGGAAAAATTGTAATAATTTAAAAAAACTTATTAAAATATAGTATAATAAGTATATCTTAATGTAAAGGGATGATTTTATGTATAAATATGATGACTATGTAAATTTAACAAATGATTTAGATTTGCCTGTAGAAATTAGAAATAAATGTGTTAGAATTGTTAGTGTGTCAGAGAATTTAGAGGATATAATTATAGTACATAAATTCAAACTATATGTCGTAAATGAGAAATACATTAAAGGAATTATGGAATAGACATTTTGAATATGCTATTTTTATAAACAGGTTATTATAAATATAATTGTATTTATAATAAGGAACTGTCTTATAGTAGAAGATAGATTCTATATAAGACAGTTCTTTTTATTTTCTTCATTGTAGAAATTTTAGTATCAATTAACTGGGTTCTTAAACTATAAAACATACAATAAAACAGCTAAAAAGTGGAATAAAGAACCTAACATAATAAAAATATGAAATATCTCATGAAATCCAAATTCAGGACTTATGTTTGGCTTCTTAATAATGTAAATAACTGCACCTATAGAGTAAGATACACCTTCTATTATTAATAAGTTAAGACAATCCTTAGGAATTGAATTAAATGCATTTATATCAAAGACAATTGCCCACCCCATAAGTAAATATAGACTTGTAGACAACCATCTAGGTGCATCCATCCAAAATATTTTTATTACTATACCAATAAATGCAACTATCCATATTGCTGTAGTAAATATTATTCCCTCTTCTTTTTGCATAAAATATAAGCATATTGGTGTATATGAACCAGCAATCAATACATAAATCATTGCGTGGTCTACTTTTCTGAAAAATAATTCTTGTTCTGGTGTACCTTTTAAAAAATGATAATATGAGCTTGCACTATAAAGAGCAATTAATGATAATCCAAATACAGACACAGACACTATCATCAAAAAAGAAGTTTGTTGTAAAGATATAGATTGAAAAATTAAAATTATAGTAGCTATAAGAGATAAACAAGCCCCTATAAAATGAGTTAAACTACTTATTGGGTCTCTACCCTTTAAAAAAAATTGATACATTTCGTCCTCCTACAATTATGTATTTTAAAAATTACATTTTATATATAGTTTTTAATACTATATTATAAATTTAATTATACCACTTTATATATCTTTTGCAACCATTAATATTGTTTTATTTTCTAAATTAGTGTATTATAAATATTATGGAGGTAACATATGATGAACAATGAATTAAATACCATAATACTGGAAACGCTAAATAATACAGATATAACTTCAAATGATATTCCATCTATTGACCTATATATAGATCAGATTATTTCTCTAATTGACAGTAAACTTTCTGCCAATAAAAGATTTGAGGATGATAAAATTCTCACTAAAACAATGATAAATAATTATAGTAAAGAAGGATTAATCAAACCAATTAAGGGAAAAAAATATACCAAAGAACAAATCTTACAAATGATAATCATTTATTCTATGAAAAATACACTTACAATACAAGAGATTAAAAGAATCTTAAATGGTGTATACGAAAAAGATGATTTCAACGGAGAAGATTTAGTGGCATGTTATGAAAAGTTTATATCAATAAAAGAAAGGCAAAGAAATAATATGCCAAACTTTATAGAGTCTAATTTTGAAAATATCAGTATTAATCCAGAAAATAAAGGTGATTTATTGATAGCCTTACTAAGCCTAACTTCAATGGCTGACCAATTAAAAAGTATTTCAGAAAAAATAGTAGATACTTTTTTCCAAGATACTCCCAAAAAATAATTTTAATAAAGTAAGACTGAAAATAAATATTAAAATACAATACAGCTTAAATTAATCATTATTGTATACAATATAATTTTCAGTCTAAATATTAATACTTTCTATTTTTAACTCTTTCAAGAATCTCCATATCTAAAGTTTACAAATTTAATTTTATTCTATTTAAGTTTTGACAATGTGAACAATTCAAATTAACTTGAATTTGTTTATACCCTATGAAAACGGCTTGTTTAAGTATACCAGTGCCATCATCTATCATCACTACATTGTCTTTTATCTCTACATGGAAATTATTTTCTTGATTACACCAATAACAATCATACTTCTCATTACTTTTTTCTTCTCGCATGATTTTCGCCTCCTTCAATATAGGTTTCTACATTAAGAGAGGTTTTTCCTTTATATTTTCAATAAAATAAAATATTATAACTAAAACTTCATAGAATCTACTATGCCTTCTATTTTTTCAGATGCTTTTTCTATTGCACTTTGTCTTTCTTCTTCACTAGTTCCAGTTCCATCTACTAATAATTCATCAAATTTTTTGATTCCTATAAATTTCATGATACTTTCCACATAATTTACCCCTTTATTCATAACTGGTTTTAGTACCCATGGTATATGTCCACCTGAAGATTGTATATATACCATACTTCTATCAATATCATTCAGTATTCCTTGTGGTTTATCATCACCTTCAAAAGATATAGTTTTTCCATCTTGAATTATACAATCTATATATTCTTTAAGTGGTGCTGGAAAAGATAAACTCCACATAGGTGCTGCTATTACATATACACTTGCACTCACAAATTGGTCACAAAGGCTTCTAATTTTTGCAAGTTCTTTTCTATCCTTATCATCTAATTGCTTAGCGGCTTCTTCGCTGACTATACTATTTCTCTTTTCGAAGTATTGATATTCTAGTCTTGGTATATGCTCTTTATAAAGATCTATTTCTTCAACTTCAAAATCCTTATTTTTTTCTATAAATTTATTGATAAACTTTCTTGCTACAGTTTTACTTGAAGATAAATCTTCTGGTTTTGAATTCACATTTATATATAATAATTTTTTCTTCATAAGCTCACTCCTAAGATTATTTTTATATTATTATTTCACAAAAATAACCATTCTATTCTGTAATTAAATTATAAAGTTAATAGAAATATATTTGTTAAATAATCTTAAAAAGTAAATTGATAGAGTACAGGAATAAAACATAATTTATTATATAATATAATTTTAAATATTTTAAAATTCTAATCAAGAAATTACCTATAGTATTTTAGGTTCCATAAAGTTATGTAAATTCCTCTCAGAGTTTCTAATTTCAATAAAAAATGGTATAGTGCTTTAACACTATACCATTAAAATTATTAAAGTATTTTTTAATACTTCTTCTTCCATTTTGCGCTTCTTCCCCTTGCAACAACCTCTATCTTATCTTGTTTTCTTAGATTATTAAAAACTCTATTTATAGTAGGTTCTGGAATATCAGGACACAAGTCCTTTATATCTTCTTTTGTAAAATATCCAAGAGTAGAATTTATTATTTTTTCTATTCTACTAGTTTTTGTCTGTCTTTTCTTATCAGATACATTTAAACTGTCATCTAACTTCTTATATGCAGTCAATATAGTTTCTAAAAAATATTCAATCCAAGCATTCATATCTGATTTTTCATTCCCTATAGATGACTTCAAATAGTTTAAGTTACTATAGTACTCATATGAACTGTCATCAAATATTTTTCCTAAACTTATATATCTTCCAACTTCATATCCATTTTTGTTTAACAGCAGTAGTATAAGTACTCTTGCCATTTTTATATTACCTTCTTTAAATGGATGTATCAAGATGAAATCTAACACAAATGCAGAAATTAATATTAATATATCAATTTCATCCTCATCTATCAATGTATTATAAGCTTCACATATTTCTTCTACAGCTTTTTCAACCTTATTAACACTTGCATCAACATTTATGAAGTCACTATTTTTTAAATTATATTCAAAGAATCCACTTTCTGATTTATAGCTTCCCCCTCTGGTAGATGAAAATTTATATAAGTATCCATGAAGTTCAAGAATTGTTTGCGAGCTTATTGGTATACTCTCATAAGCACTATTAATAGTTTTTACTACATCTCTGTATTCAACAATACTTAACTCTTCTCTACTTTTAGGTGTGACTTCATTGCTTATTAATTTTTCTAAATTAAAAGTATTACTTTCTTTTTGATTTCCAATATATGTAGATTCCGAACAATCTACTAAAGATTTTTTTTCTAGACTTTCTAAAATTTCTTTTGGTTGTTTTTTGTAAAGCAGTTGTCTACCTTTATACTCATTTATCTTAGACAACATTTTAGCTACATTCATGTTTACATACATATTTTTTAATTTGCTTTTTTTTGTAAATTCCATAAAATCACTCCATAATTAGAATTTCTCTTCTTTTTGACAGCGGTTTTATTTTATCATATAATTGTATTTTTTACAATTTTTTACTTATTTATCTGAAATTATACTTTTTATTCAGTTGTTATTTCACTTAAACGTTCACTTTTAGGTGTATATCTTTTCAACTCTCTAAATACTACTACACCTGTAATTACTGTGGCTATAAAGTCAGATACTGGTTGAGCTGTCCATACACCCTTTAAACCTAAGAATGTAGGAAGAATTATTACTGCTGGTATCAATAAAATTACCTGTCTTAGAAGACTTAATAACATTGCCATTTTTGCTTTACCTATAGATTGTATAAAGTTTGTTCCTGTAATTGATAAACCTACAATTGGTAACATAAGTAGGTATATTTTTAAACCATCTACAGATATACTCATAAGCTCAGGGTCTTTATTAAATATCCCTATAATTGCCTCTGGGAAAAGCATAATTACTACCATACCCATGCATAAAATTATAGTAGCTACTACTAATGAACCTAAGTATGCTTTTTTAACTCTATCGTATTTTTCAGCCCCATAGTTAAAACCTATAATGGGTTGCGCTCCCTGATTTATTCCAAAGATAGGCATTAAAAATACCATTGCTATAGAAGAAATTGTAGCCATAGCTCCTATAGCTAAATCTCCACCATGAGTTTTAAGTGCAATATTTGATATTACTTGAACTAAGCTTGCTGCAAGTTGCATAGCAAATGGTGACATTCCTATTGCAAATACTGCACCTACTAATCTTTTATCTAATTTTAAATGAGATTTACTGAATTTTAAATTTGATTTTCCACTTATATAGTAGCCTATAGTTAAAATAGCTGTAAGAGCTTGAGAAGTTACTGTAGCAATTGCAGCTCCTTGTATTCCCATATTGAATCCAAATATTAACATCCAATCTAAAACTATATTAGTTAGGCATCCTATTATCATTATTCCTGCTGAAATCTTAGGGCTACCGTCAGCTCTTATTGAGTGATTTAAAGAAAAGGATAGAAGATTTACTATTGTTCCTAATAAGATGATATTTATATATGTCTTTGCATATATTAATGTATTTTCACTTGCTCCAAATAATGTAAGTATTTTATTTGCAAATAATATCCCAAGTACCATTATTATAATTCCTGTAACTACAGCTAATGTCATTGCATTTCCTATAAGTTTCCTTGCATCTTCTACTTTACCTTGCCCAAGTTTTATCGATATAGTTGTCGTTGTTCCTATTCCTATCAACATACCAAATGCAAGTATTATTGTCATTATTGGCATCGTAACACCAAGACCTGTTATTGCAAGTGGTCCAACCCCTGGTATGTTCCCAATAAAAATTCTGTCTACCACATTATATAGACTATTTACCAGCATACCTATTATTGCCGGTATAGAGTATTTCAGTAGTAATTTACTGATTCGTTCCGTTCCTAATAATTGTTGATTATCCATCAAGTCTCCTCCTTCTTCTAATATTTAATTTTCCACATATTACAAGGGAGGTGCATATGCCCTCCCTTAATATTAACTACTTTTTAAATATTAATTTTCTATAATATATATTATATACCACTTTAATCAAAAAACCAAACTTTTCTAATATAAAATTTCTTTAGTAAATGAAAATAAAGTGAATATATACATGAGAGCACTAATAATATACCCCAATTTTTTAAGTTAAAACTATTGTTTAGTACACTATTTAAAAAGAGTAAAGAAAATATGCTATTTACAATAGCTATGATAAAAGGTACAAAAAATAGTATACCTATCTCTATACTAACAATCTTATTCATATTTTTAAAAGATAGACCTATTTTTGATAGATTATTGTACTTAACCTTATCAAAAGGTTCATCTGTGTATAGTCTAAAATACAAAAAACTAAGAACTGCCATAAACATAATAACACCTATGAAAATACCCATAAATTGAAGAATTTTACTTTGTTGTAACTCAGCTAAATACATATCTGGTAAGGTTAAAAAATATGACTTCATATCATTTCTATCTAGATTAAAATGTTTTTCTTTTAATGCTTCAGTTATATCAGCACTATTTTGCCAGTTTTCATAATCAAATCCATGAAAGTTTATTTTTGAAAACTTACTTTGTATATTATTATATAAATTATCATGTATAACTATAATTTTACTAAACATACCTGTAGGAAAAATTATCCTATCTGTTGATTCTTTTATCTTTATGTTTACATTTTTTATCTTATAAGCTTTAATTTCTTTTAAAGAATTTATATGCTCTTTAGAATTATATCTAGGAACTATAATGCCCTCATCTATCTTTAGATTAATTTTATCTAATCCCAATTGTTTTGATAATTTATTATAGTTACTCATACTTAATAATACTTCATTATTATATTCAAGCATAGGAAAACTTAATTCCTTATAATCATATTCTTTTATTGTGTTTCTAATTTCTTCTAAGTCTTCATATTTTTTGTTATTATTGTCTTCTGAGAAATATGAGTAAACCATTGGAAAATTATTTTTAGAGGATTTACCTTGTGAAGTTACAAGCGTTAAAGTTGTTGTAAATGCTACTAAAGTACCAGATAAAAGTATTGTCATTAAAAACAATAATCGAGAATTATCTTTCATCTTATATACTAAATTACCTATAAGCAACATATTTATTTTGTTTTTATAAAACTTCTCTCTATTTTTCATATGCTTTAATATTAAAATCATAAACTGAGAAAAAAATAAAAACATTCCTAGAGTAATCAACAGCGCTATCATGTACATATCACCATTTATATTTAACTTATTACCAAATAGTATCATAGCATATCCTGTCATAAGACATGATATACCAAGTATTCCAAATAATTTTGAAGGTTTTATATCTTTTTTAGGTTTCTTTGTGCCTACTAAAAGTTCAAAAATATTATTTTTGTTTAACAATTTTAAGCTAAGTGGTCCTGTTATCAAAAATAATAACATAAAAGATATAATTGTCATTAGTATCGCTTTTATTGGAAAGTAACTTTCTGTCAAGTTCATATAAAATATTTTACCTAAATACAATAAAAATAACTTAGAAATAGATAGCCCTAAAAGTATTCCTAACATTATTGCTAATAATCCTATTATTAAATTTTCAATCAATATCAATCTTTTCAATTGTTTATCACTCATTCCAATTATTATCATAACTCCAAAATCTCTTAATCTAGATTTTAAGAAATTTCCTAAGGAATATAATATAAAAAGCAGACTAAATCCTAATATTATTAATTCTGAAATCATAAGAGCCATAAATGCAGTAGAACCACTTTGGATTCCAGAATCCGTTATAATTGGATGAAACATAGATACTGCAAATACAAAAAATATCATTATAGAGAAAATTGAGCTTAAAAAATACGCTAAATATGCTCTAAAATTTCTAATTATATTATTATAAGCAAATCTTCCAAAAGTCACTACCTTACACCTCCTATTTGAGACAAGACAGATAGTATTTTATTGTAAAAAGAACTATTCGTGCCTGATTTCTTTATCTCTGTATATATGCATCCATCCTTTATAAAAACAACTCTATCTGAATGGCTTGCACTATATGCTTCATGAGTTACCATAAGTGTAGTTACATTTTGTTCTTTGTTTATCTTGGCAAATAACTCTAAAACATCATCAGTGGATTTCGAATCAAGATTCCCTGTTGGTTCATCTGCAAGAAGTAATGATGGGTTATTTATAATTGCTCTAGCAATTGCACATCTTTGAGCTTGTCCTCCTGAAATCTCATAAGTTCTTCTATCTAAAATTTTATCAATACCTAAAAATTCAGATATATTTTTAGTTTCCCTGTTCATTTTTTTAACATTTCTACCATCTAGTGTAAGTGGCAACATTATATTTTCACCAACTGTCAAAGTATCAATCAAATTAAAATTCTGAAATACAAAACCAAGTTGTTTTCTTCTAAATTCAGCTAATTTTTCTCCTTCTAATTTACTTGTATCCTGTCCATTTAATATAACTTGGCCTTCACTCTGCTTATCAATTGTAGATATTATATTTAAGAGAGTAGATTTGCCACTTCCAGATGGACCCATAACAGCTACAAATTCGCCCTTTTCTATACTTAAATTAATACTATCTAATGCTTTATATGGAACTTTTCCATAATATGTTTTTGATATATTTTTAATACTTAATATGTTCATTTTATATTCTCCATTACTTTTTTATTTTCACTACAGTAATATATTATCGTGAATATCCCATTTTAACCATAAAAATACCCTAACAATTAACTTACATATTTGTAAGTTAATTGTTAGGGTATCAACAAACTAATTAGTATTAATAATTAATTCAACTAAAATTTTAGAAGCTTTTCAAATTCACTAAGTACCATCGGTTTAGCAAATAAATAACCTTGAACCTTATCGCATCCTATTTCTTTTAAAAACTCTACTTGCTCATTGGTTTCTACACCTTCACATATAACTTTAATATTAATCGCTTTTGACATTTCTACTATCTTAGAGATAATAATTTTTCCACGTTTTGTATCTGTTGTTTCAATTAGAAAGCCTCTATCTAATTTTAAAATATCAAAAGGAAGGTCCTTTAATAGATTCAAGGATGAATATCCTGAGCCAAAATCATCCATTGATATAAGAAATCCTATCTTTTTAAGCCTCTTAATTATATCAATCAATATATTTAAATTATCAAATACAACACTTTCTGTTAATTCAAGTTCTATAAACTTAGGAGATATATTATACTTATTTATCAATTCAGTAATATTCTCTATAAAATTATCTCTATGTAAATGAACTCTAGATATATTCACTGAGATTGGCACAGGGTTATAACCTTTGTTTAGCCACTTTCTCAAGGTCTTACATACTTCTTCAAATACAAACATATCAATATTTACAATGAAACCATTTCTTTCAAATAAAGGTACAAAATCTACGGGTGAAATAAATCCTATATCTGGATTGTTCCATCTTATTAGAGCTTCTGCTCCTTCAATTTCATTTCCATCATTTAAACTATATTTTGGTTGGTAATATACTACAAACTCGCCTTTTTCCAAAGCTTTATTCATATTATCCTCCAATTTCTTTTCTCTATATAATCGATTTCTTGTATCTTCATTGAAAAATGAATATGAATGCTCATACTTATCTTTTTTTGTTTTTGCAGCAATATTCGCTCTATCAATTAACAAGTCAATTTTTTGTATATCATCACTTCTATTTATCTTATATATGCCACTTGACATAACAATTTTATATTGTGAAGAATTACTAGTACTTAAATTGCATATTTCATTATTTATTTTAGCTAGTCTATTTAAAAGGTCAGTATCAGTATTACAAGAAAGCAATAATATAAAGTGGTCATTATCCATTCTGGCACAAAGTTCATATTTGTTTGTATTGTGTTTTAACACATTTGCAATATGTATTAATATCTTATTTCCTTCAGTATAACCAAACATCTCATTTATGTATTTAAATTTATTGACATCCAATTGAACTAAGTAAAAATCATCCTTATAATAATTATGTAAAATATATATAGAATCTTTTTTAAACTTTTCTTTGTTCTTTATTCCACTTAAGGAATCATAATAAGCTAATTTTTTCAGTTGTTCTATTAGTGTAACATTACTTAATTTCCACAATATCAAAAATATTAATATATAGAAAAATAACTTGATTATAAAATCAATTATCAAGCTTTTAAAGTTCTTAAAGACATCACAACTTGATATTAACGTCCAATCAGTTCCTTCGATACTCGTATATCTTGCACTATATAACTTCCAATTATCCCATGATAAAAAACCACCTTGACGTTTCTCATCTATATTTTTTAAAATTTCATTTTTACTGGACCCTATAATATTTCCTTCTATACTAAACATGTCCGTCTTATTGTGGACATAGTCTTTATTTTGATGAGAAATAATGGCATAATTTTTATCTACCATTAAAAACTTAATAGAATCATCAGAATTACTTCTACTTACTATCTTATTTACATCTTGAAAATAAAAGGAAGCAAAAATAGTTCCAGTTACTTCATTATTTTTTATAATAGGTACACATATAATAAATACTTTATCTCCTGTAACCTTACTAACTGTAATGTCAGAAATCACCATTTTCTTTGTTTCTAATACCTTCTGAAAATGAGTTCGGTCTTTTATTGTCCCAACCCTTTCTCTATATGTACTTGAAGTATTCCCTTGTGCATCAGTTATTCCAAGCATAAAAAGGTTATATTGTTTTTGATAAGGTCTTAATAACTTACCTTTTTCAATTAGAGAAGTTCTGGCATCAGAAAATCTATCGTCTTGACTAAGAGCTTTTAATAAGGATGCATTGACACTTAAATAATTTTCTAATTCTCTTTTTGAGGCTTCAATCATATTTTTAGAAGCAACCTCCATAGAATTACTTGCATATATAATTGTACTTGTAAAATCAATTAAAATTAATAACATCCATAAAATTAATATATACCTAAAAACTAATCCATCAAATATTTTTTCTCTTTTTCTCATATTTAAACACCATTAATTATACTATTGTAATACATACTCAATCGGCTCTTTAATAACTTGTGACATTACTCTATGTGAATAATCCAAAAGTATTCTTTCTTTAAATTTATATGAATCCTTTATACGAGATTCATAATTTAAAACTGGCACATTTAATTTTTCAATTTTATATAGGAAAGGCCTATATTCTAATGATGGTATATTATTTTTTAAGTAATTTATACTTGCTTTATCTAAAATGCTTACATTTTCAATATCTGTTGCACTAATATATGTAACCGTTATACCAAAAATATTCTTTTTAGGTATAAGTTCTAATGTCAAGTTTGATAACTCTGATTCTGCCAACCACACATTATTTCCCCCTTATAAAATCTTTATTCGATATTATTTTACCATAATTAAACAAAATTATGTTGCTTAATAGTAAATATTACAATAGTAACTATGACTTTATTATATAATTTTTCAAAAAAATATACCAAGCTAGAGATTATTCTAACTTGGTATATTTAATTTACAAATTAAGCATTAACTTTTGCTTTTAAATATTCATCTATTGAAGCTGCTGCAGTTTTACCAGCACCCATTGCAGATATTACTGTTGCTGCTCCAGTAACAGCGTCTCCACCTGCAAATACACCTTCTTTAGAAGTTTGACCATTTTCATCTGTTATTAAGCATCTTCTCTTATTTATATCAAGGCTCTTTGTTGTAGAAGATATTAATGGATTTGGACTTGTTCCAAGTGACATTATAACTGTATCTACATCAAGTACAAATTCAGAACCTTCTATTTCTATAGGTCTTCTTCTTCCAGAATCATCTGGTTCTCCTAATTCCATTCTTATACAAACCATACCTTTAACATATCCATTTTCATCTACTAAAATTTCTTTAGGATTTGTCAATGTATTAAATATAATTCCTTCTTCTTTTGCATGATGTACTTCTTCAGCTCTCGCTGGAAGCTCTTTTTCACTTCTTCTATAAACTATATATGATTCTGAACCTAATCTTAATGCAGTTCTAGCAGCATCCATAGCAACATTTCCACCACCAACTACAGCAACTTTTTTACCAGAACTAATAGGTGTATCATAATCATCTCTATAAGCTTTCATTAAGTTTACTCTAGTTAAAAACTCATTTGCAGAAAATACTCCATTAGCATTTTCTCCTGGTATATTCATAAACATAGGAAGACCAGCTCCTGAACCTATGAATATAGCTTCAAATCCTTCATCTTCTATAAGTTCATCTACTGTTATTGTTTTACCAACAATTACATTAGTTTCTATTTTTACACCTAATTTTCTTATATTATCTATTTCAGGTTGAACAACAGCTTGTTTTGGAAGTCTAAATTCAGGTATTCCATAAGTTAAAACTCCACCTGGTTCATGCATTGCTTCAAATATTGTTACATCATAGCCTTTTTTAGCTAAGTCACCAGCACAAGCAAGACCTGCTGGTCCACTTCCTATTACAGCTACTTTTTGATTTTTCTTAGGTTCTGTATCAGATAAGTTTATATCATTTTCTTTTGACCAATCTGCTACAAATCTTTCCAATTTTCCTATTGATACTGCATCTGATTTTATTCCAAGTATACATACACCTTCACATTGACTTTCTTGTGGACATACTCTACCACAAACAGCAGGTAGTGAACTACTCTTGGCTATTACTTTAGCAGCACCTTCTATATCATCTTCTTTAATTTTTGTTATAAATCCTGGGATATCAATTCCTACTGGACATCCACCTACACATTTTGGTTTTTTACATCCTAGACATCTATTAGCTTCCGCCATAGCTTCTTCTTTATTGTATCCTAAACATACTTCATCAAAGTTTGCTGCTCTTACAGCAGGTTCTTGTTCTCTAACTGGTACTTTTACTTTTTTAGCATCCATTATTTGTTACCTCCACATCCACAATTACTATGATGATGACTATCGCCTTCTTCAAGTTTTAACATAGCTCTTCCTTCTTGAGTTTTGTACATAGATTGTCTTCTCATAGCTTGGTCAAAATCAACTAAATGTCCATCAAATTCAGGACCATCTACACATGCAAACTTAGTCTCATTTCCAACACTAACTCTACAACCACCACACATACCTGTTCCATCAATCATTATTGTATTTAAACTTACTATAGTAGGTATGTTTAATTCTTTAGTCAATTGACACATAAATTTCATCATTATCATTGGTCCAATTACTATTGCTTGGTCATATTTTTTGCCTTGATTATCAACCAAATCTTTTAATAAATCTGTAACTCTTCCATCAAATCCATATGTACCATCATCTGTTGATATGTATACATTTTTAGCTACTTTTCTCATATCATCTTCTAATATGATTAATTCTTTAGTTCTTGCACCAATTATTACATCTACATCTAATCCATTCTCTTTAAACCATTTAACTTGTGGATACACTGGAGCAGAACCTACTCCACCAGCTACAAATAGGATTTTTTTATTTTTTAATTCTTCTATATCTTCATGTATGAATTCACTTGCTTGTCCTAATGGCCCTACAAAGTCCATTACAAAATCGTTTTCTTCAAACATTGCTAATTTCTTAGTTGAAGCACCAACTGTTTGGAATACGATAGTTACTGTTCCTTTTTCTCTATCATAATCAGCTATTGTAAGAGGAATTCTTTCTCCCTTTTCATCATTTTTAATTATTATAAATTGACCAGGCTGAGAAGATTTTGCAACTCTAGGAGCCTCTATTTCCATCAAATAAATACTATCTGTTAATTGTCTCTTACTAACTATTTTATTACTCATCTCGCTATTCTCCATTCTAACAAATATATTTTTCCCACTTTAAATTTAATTAAAACATAAACACACAAAACTATAACTCTAATTATAATACAATATTAGTTCTCGATTAAATGTTTTGTATTGGACATCCCCCCTGTAAAATAATTATAACTGCCCAAATTACAAATAGTTGATATTAACAAATTACGTTTAAATTCCAACAAATATTAAAACCCATATTATACGTATAATTTGTTATAGATTTAACCTAATACACACTTAAAGTATACTATATTATGCCAAATTTGTAACAAAAATTTTATAAATACATAATAAATTTTTTTTATTCAATTATTTGTTTAATAAATTAACCTAGGTTTTCATAATAACTCAGATTTCTTTAAAAACTAAACATGTATAAGGCTTTAATCTATTGCAATACCAGCTTTTATATAAACTAAAATATACTCTTATTTTATTATATATCTAAAATTTTTAATATTCATTAATTATTTGAATTTTTATATAAAATTTTTATATTTTCTAAAGATTTATTTACTTATGTAATAATTTATAATAATATTAATTTATAAAGTTAATAATTATTATGAATACACATAAAAATAATTAAAAATAGGAGGTTTGTTTTTTGAAAAATATTATTTCTGCAAAAGAACTTATATCTAAATTAGAACATAATGATAATCTAGTTGTTATAGATTGTAGATTTGACCTTATCAATAGAACTTATGGTATTGATTCTTATAAAAAAGGACATATAAAAGGTAGCTTTATCTTGGATATAGACAAGGATTTATCATCTCCTACAAAAGAACATGGCGGTAAAAATCCTTTACAAGACCCTTTTATATTAAAAGAAAAGTTAGAAAAAATGGGTGTTGATAATTACACTACAATTGTAGCTTATGATGATGGAGATTTAAATGGTGCTTGTAGACTATTCTTCCAATTAAAACACTTAGGTCTTGAAAATGTCTATGTATTAGATGGTGGAATAACAGCTTTTGTAAAAGAAGGTGGAGAATTAGAAGAAAAAATAAATATTCCAAACTGTACAGACAAAAAAATTAAGCCTAATGTAAATGACAGTTTAGTTGTTCCAATGGAATATGTTAAGTCTAAATTATATGACAAAAATACTGTGATTATAGATTGTCGTGCTAATGAAAGATACCAAGGTTTAGTTGAACCTGCATATTCAAAAGCTGGCCATATACCTAGTGCAAAAAATTACTTTTGCAAGGATTTAATAAAAGGTGATTTTGAAAATGGCTCACTTAAAGATACTGAATTTTTAAAAGACTTCTTTAAGGATTTAAACAATTATGAAGAAATAATTTTGTCTTGTGGTTCAGGAATATCTGCTTGTGTTAACAGCCTTGCACTTAGAGAACTTAATATGCCCCATAAGATTTATGTTGGTAGCTTTAGTGACTGGATTAGCTATGATGACAACGAAGTTAAAACTGGACAAGAATAAAGTTAATAATAAATAAATCTAGCATATTATATATCTTAGTTTTTTATAAAGGCGTTAGTCATTGTAGACTTTCGCCTTTTATTATCATCATTTCATATAGATTCCTTTAGTCATTAAATATAAATTTAGTTTACAATATTAATAAACTGCAACATGACCATCACATCTTGACTCTGTTGCACAAACATAACTTTCTTGCTCTGTTTTGAAGATTATTTGTCCCCTACCCATATCAACATTATCATAAATTACTTTTATCTCATGACCTTTTTCAATAAGAGCATCTACCATCTGTCTTGGCATCTCTGATTCAACTTCTATCTCTTTACCTTTTATCCACTGCCATCTTGGAGCATCTAATGCCTCTTGAGGGTTTAAACCAAAGTCTATCATACTCGTTAATACTTGAAGATGTCCCTGTGGTTGCATAAAAGCACCCATTACACCAAATGGACCTATTGCCTTATCATCTTTACCTAAAAAACCAGGTATTATTGTGTGATAAGGTTTTTTAAATGGTTTTACTACATTATGGTGTTTAGGGTCTAAGTTAAAATTATTACCTCTACTATGTAGTGCAATACCAGTGTTTGGTATTACTATCCCAGAACCAAAATTTATATAATTACTCTGTATATATGAAACCATATTTCCATCTTTGTCAGCAGTACAAAGATATACAGTTCCACCACAATATGGTTCTCCTTCTTTTGGGTATAAAGCTTTTTCATTATCAATCAATAAACTTCTCTTTTTTGCATAATCTTGACTTAATAATTCCTGAACCTTTACTTTCATATGTTCTATATCAGTTACATAAGTTTTAGAATCTGCAAAAGCCAGTTTTAAGCTTTCTATAATCTTATGTATGTCATCTACATTTTCTATATCTCCTTTTATGTCCAATTCTTTTAATATATTTAATGCCATTAGGACTGTTATTCCATGTCCATTCGGTGGAATTTCAAATATTTTATATCCTTTATATTCTGTACTTATAGGTTCTACCCAAGTTGGATAAAAACTCGCTAAATCACTTTTTCTTATAGCTCCCTCAAACTTTCTAGAACACTCATCTATTTTATCTGCTAGTCTACCTCTATAAAAACTTTCAGCTTGTGTATTGGCTATTTCTTCTAATGTATTAGCATGCTCTTCACATACAAATATGTCACCAGCTTCTGGAGCTTTACCATCCTTAGAAAACGTCTCAAACCATGACTTAAATTCTTCTCCAACAAATTCTTTTTCATATAGTTCATAGGATTTTTTCCATACTTTTGATACATTAGGAGAAACAACATATCCTTCTCTTGCATATTTAATTGCTGGAGATAAACATTCTAGTAGACTAAGTTTTCCATACTTTTTATTTAATTCTGCCCAAGCTGCAGGTATTCCAGGTACAGTTACTGCTCCAAATCCATACTTTGGCATTTCTTTCATGTTCTTGTAATTTTTTAATTCCATTCTTTCTGGAGCAAAACCGCTAGAATTTAGTCCATATAATCGTTTTTCTTCCTCTATCCAAACAAGAGCATATGCGTCTCCTCCAATTCCATTACTTGTAGGTTCAACTACAGATAATGTAGCAGCAGTTGCAACTGCTGCATCCACAGCATTTCCACCTTTTTTTAGTATTTCAAGCCCAGCTTGAGAAGCTAATGGTGTTGAAGTTGCAACTGCTCCATTTTTAGCATATATAACATTTCTTATTGATGGATATTTATGTTGATGAGCATCAAACATCATAATTTTCAACTCCTTGTCATTTTTATTTTATATTTTCCTTAAATTTATTATATAACATTAATTAATACAACTGATACAAAATACAAACTTTTTCCAAGACTTAATTACATTATTATAATATTTTTTTGTTTTGATTAGATAAGCTATCTTGTTTTTAGTATTTAATTCTTATTAAGTAAAAAATACTCTACAACTTAATCTATTATCATATTTTGAGCGTATTTTAATGTTATAAAATAATATATAAAATAACCTATATAATAAATGGCTAGTGTTGTAATAATTGGTATAAGCAATGGCCTAGTTATAAATTTTTGAGCAATTGACATAGCAAATAAATTATGAATTGTACCTACAATTAATGGCAACAAAAATACAACTTTTAATTGTCTTGATATTATTTTCTCAATATCTTGATTATTTGCCCCAAGTTTTTTTAGCATAATATATCGTTCTTTATCATCATATATATTTGATAATTGCTTAAATAAAATTATACTTCCTGTACACAAAAGAAATACTACAGATAGAAATATACCTATAAATAACATAAGACCACTTACTCTAATTAAATCATTATAGTTTTCGACATTTGATGTAAAATTAAAAGGATAAGTTGATTCCATATTTTTATCAACTATATTTTTTAATCTTAAAGACATATCAAACTCTTTTTTTTCATTTTTTATATCAATTAATCTTAATAATCTCGATTCTCCTCCTGATTTTAATCTATTAAATATGTTATCTTTTACCACAATTAAATCAAATGTTGATTGTAAATTTATTTCTGGCTCTAAAATATTTTTTTGAACTGTAAATAAATTCATCTTCTCTTTTTCTTTAATGTATACATCTATTTTTTGAGTACCAGTACTTTTAAGAAACATTCTCTTATATGAATCTGAAACATAATATACATGCTCTTCTGAAGTTAATTCTTCATAATTAGTGTTTTGATATTGTCTTAATTTCTTAAAATCACTTTCTTTAATAAAATCTACAATCACTGTATTTTCTCTATAAACTCCTCCTTTTTTATAATACAATTTAAAATTTACATCTCTACTTATAAACGCTACTGTCTTATCAAAAAGCACCTTATCATCTTCTTTATATTTATATAGCAGCTTATCGATTTCATTATTTACAAGAGAATTTTCTGCATTTATAGTATAACTATACTTGTAGTTTTCATTTATATTTCTATCTATATCGTAATAAATTGATATTGTAAATCCTAACATAGTTACACTTGTAGCTATTAATATTGCTATTATTGCCAATACTCTGCTATTATTCTTTAATTTGAATCCAAGTTCTGAAAATGCAATTAGATTTCTTCCCTTGTAATAAAAACTTTTTTTCTTCTTAGCAACATCTATAATTATCGACATTATTGATGAAAAAAATAAAAAAGTACCTGGTATTATTGTAATTAATATAAAAGCTGAAAACATTATGTTTTCAACAATGAAATGACTAACTGACATTAAATAAGAAAATACTATCAGTAAAACTCCAAGAGTTCCCTTTAGCTTTATAAATCTTTTATTTGTATATTTTTCTGGTGACTTCTTAAATAACTCTACAATTTTTTTATTCCTAATAACTATAATATTTCTCATTCCAATTACTACAAATATTATTAAAAATATTCCTAATGTCTGAATTAAAGCCCTTATACTTAAAGTCATCTTTACTACTATAATCTCTTTCATTAATTTTACAAGAATCATTGTCATAAGCTTTGAAAATAAAAAACCTAAAGATATTCCTATTAATATTGCAAAGATTCCCATCAAAAAAGTTTCATATAAAAATATTCTGCCTATCTGATTTTTTCTCATTCCAATCAAGCTATAAGTACCTATCTCTTGCCTACGTCTATTAAAGAAAAATGAATTTGAATAATATATAAACAAAAAAACAAATACCACTATTACAATTGAACTTGTATTAATACCTATTTTAGTTTTTCTACCAAGTAAATTTAAGGCTTCATTGTACTCTATTGACTTGAAACTAAAGAATATAAATACACTAAATACAATTGAAACGAAGTACATAAAATAGCTTAAAAAGTTCTTTTTTATATTTTTTATAGCAATTTTAAATAAACTCATTTTTATTAACTCCTCCAATTAAGGAAACTGTATTTAGTATTTTATTATAGAATTCTTTTGTGCTTTCTCCTTTTATAAGTTCTGTAAAGATTATTCCATCCTTTATAAAGAGTATTCTACTACAAAAACTTGCACTTATAGCATCATGTGTTACCATTAATATTGTTGAATCGTTATCTTTATTTAATTTTACTAGAGAATTTAATAAATCCCTTGCAGATTTAGAATCTAATGCTCCTGTAGGCTCGTCTGCAAGTATTAATGATGGTTTTGTTACTATTGCTCTACAAACAGCGCCTCTTTGTTTTTGTCCACCTGAGACTTCATTAGGATATTTATCTAATACTGATTCTATATTTAGTGATTTTGAAACTTCTTTTATTCTACTTTCTATTACTGATACTTTTTCATTTTTTAAAGAAAGAGGTAGCATTATATTTTCTTTTATAGTTAATGTATCTAAAAGGTTAGAGTCTTGAAATACAAATCCAAGATTATCACGTCTAAAGTCGGCTAATTTATTTTGTTTCATTTTAATAATATTCTTATTCTCTATATAAACATTTCCTGATGAAGGCAAATCTATTGTAGAAATAATGTTCAAAAGAGTTGATTTTCCAGCTCCAGATGAACCCATAATACCTACAAATTCGCCTTTATAAACTTTAAAACTTATTCCCTTTAAAGCTTCATATTTTGAGCCTTTTCTACCATACTCTTTTTTTATATTTTCAACAATTAATATTTCTTCCATAATTACTTACCACTCCTCAACATAATTGCTCATTTTCCAATTCTTATAAATATATTATATATATTAAAGTAGTTTTTAACCATTTACTTATATTAATATAATGTTACATTTCTGTAAGTATTAATTATATTTCTTCCTTTTTACTAGAATTATATTTAAAATATAATTTGTCAAGTAAAATATAGTTATATTAATATAATTATTTTAAATTATAAGGTAGAAATGTTTGAACTTATCAAGTAAAATATAGTTATGTTAATATAACTATTCTGGATTAGGAGGTAAAAATGTTTAAAATAATGGTAATTGAAGATGATGTTTCATTAAAACATCAAATAGCAGATTGTCTTTCTAAATGGGGACATATTGTCTATCAAATAGAAAATCTTGAAAACATAATAGAAGAATTTAAGCATTATAAACCACAATTGGTTTTATTAGATATAAATCTTCCATTTTATGATGGATTTCATTGGTGTAATGAGATAAGAAGAATTTCCAAAGTTCCAATAATATTTATTTCTTCAAGAAATTCTAATATGGATGTGATAATGGGTGTAAATCTAGGCGCAGATGATTATATACAAAAACCATTTTCTATAGATGTTTTAATAGCTAAAGTAAATGCTCTTTTAAGAAGAACTTATAATTTTGTTGATAATAATTCAAATAAAATTGTCCATAATGGGGTTACTTTGGATTTATCAACTGCAACTATATGTTATAAAGATAGTACTATTGAGCTAACCAAAAATGAAATTAAAATTCTTCATGAACTTATGAGGAATAAAAGTAAAATAGTTAGTAGAAATAAACTTATGAAAAAATTATGGGATAATGATTGGTTTGTAGATGATAATACTCTCACTGTTAATGTAAACAGAATACGTTCAAAATTAAGTGAAATTGGATTGGAAGACTTTATAGAAACTAAAAGAGGATTAGGTTATATAATCAGTTAAAATAGTTTTAAGTAGGTGAATTTATGAGTTTTAAAGATTTTCTCAAAGATAAACTCGAATTTTTAGTATACAACTTTGGTTTCTTACTTTTTACGATAGCAGTTATTATATTTTCTCCTATTGATGCTCTCTTAGTAGATACTATTGTATACATATTAATTGTAAATATAGTATTTTCATTTATATATATACTTACTGGCTACATTAAGAAAAATAGATTTTTAGAGAAAATTAAAAATAATACATTCAAAGTTAGTACTAATGATATAGAATTAGTTAAATGTACAAATGAAGAAAAAATATATTTGGATATAATTAAAGGTTATCAAAACCAGTGTGATGATATAATAGATATCAATACTAAGAAATTTGAAGAAAATAAAGAAATTATGAGTATGTGGGTACATGATATAAAAATACCTATAGCAATAATTAAACTAGTACTTGAACAAAACGAAGATTTAATCGAAGAAAAAATTTCAGATGATATTGATAAAGAGATATTTAGAATTGAAAATTCTGTTGAAAGAATTTTATATTTATCTAGACTTGAAGATTTTCATAAAGATTTTTTGATTCAAGAAGTAAATATTGAAAATATTCTTAGAGATATTATAAGAAAATATTCAAAATATTTTATCTCAAAAAAAATAATTTTAAACTTAAATAATTTGAATTATACAGTTTTATCAGACGAAAAATGGCTTCACTTCATATTCGAGCAATTATTAAATAATTCCCTAAAATATGCCTCAATAGAAGATAATATATCTATCTATTGCAAAACCCACAAAAATTATTTACAATTAAGGGTGGAAGATACTGGCTGTGGTATAAAAAAGGAAGATTTAAATCGAATATTCAATAAGGGATTTACAGGTAATAATGGAAGAAATAACACTAAATCTACAGGGCTTGGTCTTTATTTAGTAAAAGAACTTTGTGACAAACTTGGCCATAAAATTGATGTAGATTCAGAGTACAATCAATATACAAAAATTACTATTACATTCAAAGATTATCTATAGTATCTTATATATTGATAAGTTATTTTCATTTGACTTATATTCAACATGCTTCTTATAATGATTCTATATGTACATCCCAGTATATAATAAGTAGTTTTTATACAAAGGAGGAAAACATGTCTTTTCTAAAAAAATTTAAAAATAAAAAATTTAGAAATAGTAGCTTTAAGAGTAATAGCTTTAAAAATACTAGCTTTGGAAGTAATAATTTCAAAGCTAAAAATAAAGGTTTTAAAAATAATCCTTTTAAAAACAAGAGATTTAAAATCTATGCAGGAATCGTGATAATCATACTTTTAATATTAGGGGTACTTGCTTATGTCGATTCAAAAAATACTGAATTACAAACTAATGAAAACTTCATAGAAACATACACTATTCCAGAAAACGAAAAAATATTTATAAATGGTATGGTTGTTCCTAAGCAAACTAAAGACTTTAATATTTCTGGAGATTATGAGTTAAGTGATGTAAATGTTACAAATGGTCAAAAGGTAAATCAAGGAGACCTTCTTTTTACTGCTAAAAATCCAACTATAATATCAGAAATAGATAGTCTAAAATCACAACTTAGCCAATATAAAAAACAAAAGATATCACTTGCAAATATTGATGAAAATAGAGATGCTATAGCTTCTATAAATGCACAAATAACAGCTTTAAACTCTCAGATAGCTTCTTTAGATAAGAAAGCATATGATAGAACTACTGCTCCTTTTGATGGTACTGTATATTTAAATGACCAAACTGGAAATCCAGACCAACCAGCTTCATTTATGACTATTCAAGGTCTAGAGTTTTATATGAAGGGGCAAGCAAGTGAACAAGATTTACCTAAGATGAAAATTGACCAAATGGTTAATATATTAGTTTTCTCAACTGACCAAAATCTTACTGGTAGAATAAGTTTTATATCTGATAAGCCATCTACTCCAAGTAGCGAGATGGGAGCTCAACAAAGTACTTTATCTTATTATGATATAAACATAGCATTTGATAACCAAGAAGGGTTGACAAATGGATTCCATCTTCAAGCATCACTTGAAGTAGCTAACTCAAGCTTTAAAATACCAGCATCTTGTGTACTTAAGGATAAAAAGCACTCATATGTATTTAAAGACTTAGATGGAATCTTGAAAAAACAAATTGTAGATGTTGCAAGTAAAAATAATGACTTTGCTGTAATTAGAGGCGGTCTTGAACAAGGTGATATAGTAATAAAATACCCTACTAAAGAAATGAAAGAAGGAGACCCAGTTCAAGGTGATGGTGTAACTGCTGGCTCTAATAATAATGGAGATGCTACTCCAGACAAAAATTTAAAAGAAGTTAATATGGATGTGAATTAATTTACATATGTTAATTAAATTAGAAAATATTCAAAAATATTACAAAGTAGGGAAAGATGAATTACATGTTTTAAAATCCTTAAATTTAGAAATTGAATCTGGAGAATTTGTCATGATAATGGGTAAATCTGGTAGTGGTAAAACCACTTTACTTAACATCTTAGGTTTTCTTGATGTGTTTGACGAAGGAAGATATATATTTGATGGCACAGATGTAACTAATCTCAGTGAAAATGAGCGTTCTGTTTTTAGAAATATCAATATTGGTTTTGTTTTTCAACAATTTAATTTAATAGAAACTTTAAATATATATCAAAATGTAGAGCTACCTCTAATTTACAATAAAATATTAAAAAAATCTGAAAGAGAAGAAATTGTTAAGAGCAAACTAAAATCTGTTGGGCTTTTAGATAAAATCAAACAAAAACCTCTTCAATTATCTGGTGGTCAGCAACAACGTGTAGCTATTGCACGTTGTTTGGCAAATGACCCTCAAATAATCTTTGCTGATGAACCAACTGGAGCATTGGATAGTGAAACTAGCAGGGAAATTATGGAACTTTTGACAGAACTTAATGAACAAGGCAAGACTATAATAATGGTTACACATGATCAGGATTTGACTAAGTATGCAACTAAGGTCATACGACTTAAAGATGGTGTGTTTACTTCGGAGGTGTAATCATGGGCTTATTAAAAAATTCTTTGGCTAATTTAAAGGGGCACAAGCTTCGTGTCTTTGTAGCTTTACTTTGGATTATTATAGGAATAACTTCAGTAATACTTGTTAGTTCTATAGGTAATGGATTTCAAAAAGAAATCAAGAAATCTGTAAATAACGCTAATCCTAATAAAACTACTATTTCATTTGAATCAGCTGATAACACAGGTCTTACCAATGATATGAGTATATTTTTAAAGCCATTCAATGCAAAAGATTTAGAAGAATTATCATTTGTTGAAGGTGTAGAAAGAATTGCTCCTGCAAGAGATGGATTTAATCTTGATTCAACTTATTCTTCTGAGGCATCTTTTGATAAAAAAACGACTTATGTGGAAGTTGGACCAGTAAAAAAAGATTCAAAAATAAATTTAATCTGTGGTAGAGATTTTTCCTTGGATGATGAAAAAAGAAAGGTAATTCTACTTACACAGCAAAGTGCAAGTGAAATTTTTGAAAATCCAGAAGACGCTTTAGGCCATGGTATTAATGTAAATGGAACTATATTTGAAATAATTGGAGTATTGGATGATTCTTCTAACCAACAACAAGCTGGAGGATTTTTAGGAGGTTATCAAGATATGCAATTTATAACTTCTCTTATACCTAAAAAAGCTTTTGATAGTCTAATGAGTCAAAACTCTTACTCCACTGAAATTTATCAGTTAGACTTAGTTTGTTCTAAAGGATATAATGTGAATGAAGTTGCAAACAATATTATAGCTAAACTATATGAAATGCATCCTGGTATCAATGGTTCTTATACTACACCAGACCCAACTGAACAAACAGCTTATCTTGAAAGCATCAATTCTAATGTCAATAAATATGTATCTATAATAACTGTAGTTGCAATGTTTGTTGGTGGTATTGGTGTAATGAATATAATGTATGTATCAGTTATGGAAAGACAAAGAGAGATTGGTATAAGACGTGCTATTGGTGCAAAACCTAGGTCTATATTATTTCAATTTTTAGTTGAAGCTGTTTTTATAACGGTATGTGGAGGAATTTTAGGAACTATAGTTGGATTTATTGCTACTAACTATGTTTCTAAATACATTGGATTTGAAGCAATTCCTAGCTTAAATAGCTTACTTTATGCTATTTTGGCTACTATATTAACTGGAGTTGTATTTGGTTTAATACCAGCCTTTAAAGCCTCTAAACTAGACCCTATAAAGGCAATTTATAAATAGTATTTCCATTAATAAGTTATTATTTTTAAATTGTTTTCTAAAACATGCTTAAATATTTAATGCACTATTATATATGATAGATTAAGAACTTAATCTTTTTCAAATCAAATATAATAGTGCATTGTTATTTTCAAAATTACTAATGAATTATTTGCTTTAAATATTTTTAATATTAATATCTAATCTATTATGCCTCTTATGAAATCTGTTTTGTTATCACAATAAGAGTTAACATCATACCTATAAAGTTTTGCTAGCTTCTTTTTTAAGTCAGAATATTCTTTAACCTTATCTGGATTTAGTCTCAAATACTCTCGAAATTTAATATGCTCTAAATATCCTTTCCCATCTTTAGGACATACATATAAATTATGCTCCATGAAACTAGTTGTCTCATAAGAAAATGCTTCTCTTCCTTCTACTTCTAAATTGCCTAGATGTTTATACCCTAATTTTTTTAGTTTACTGACAACATCATTTAAGTAGCTATAATCTCCAATTATTATATCAACATCTAATCTAGGTTTTGCAGAAAGCCCTTCAACAGATGTGCTACCAACATGTTCTATTTTCAAAATCGAATTACCTAGAGTCTTTTCTAGTGTAGATTTTAATTTTTCAAACTCATACTTCCAATTTGGATTATAATCTACTATTTCAACAATTTTTGTAGTTAATCCTGTTACTTTTAATTGGTAGACATCATGTTTCATTACTTGTCCTCTATAAATCTTGTCGCACTCAGATATTTTCTTCATACCTAGTTTTTTTGCCACATTTATAGATGCTATATTTTCAGGTCTGATATCTGCTACTAAAGTATCTACATTTAAGTTTCTAATAGCATAATCTATACATATAGTAGCACCTTCTGTAGCATAACCTTGATTCCAATATTCTCTTTTTACTATATAACCTATTCCTAACCCTATGTCCTGTTTTATAAGGCCTATTTGCCCCACTACATTATCTATATACTTATCTATAACAATAAAATATCCATATCCATCATTATTATATCTCTGTATATTTCTATCAATCCATTCTGTAACTTCTTCATCAGAAAAAGCATGTTCCCATGCATACATTACTTCTGAATCTTGTAACATTTTACTTATTTCCTTAAAATCACTATGATTCATTTGTCTAATATATAATCTTTTGCTTTCAATCACTGTATTCACCACCCTTAAAACACAACCTTAAGCGTTGTATACAACTTCTCCATTACATATAGTATAATTAACTTTCCCATATAGAGATTTACCTCTAAATGGGGAATTGTCAGCTTTAGAAGCAAAATCTTCAACTATCCATTCTTCTTCAGGATTAAATATAACAATATCTGCTACTGCTCCTTCTTCTATAAAACCAACATTTAAATTGTATAGTTTTGCAGGATTTGTAGACATTTTTTCTATTAACTGCATCATACTAAGATGATTTTTATATACTAAGTTTGTTATTCCAAGAGACAACGAAGTTTCAAGCCCTATAATACCACTTGGAGCTTTTATAAACTCTCTATCTTTTTCTTCTTTACTATGAGGTGCATGGTCTGTTGCTATTATCTCAATAGTACCATCATTTAACCCTTCTATAATCTTATCTCTATCCCACTTAGTTCTTAAAGGCGGATTCATTTTTGCATTTGTTCCAAACTCTAATACATCTTCCTCAGTCAGTGTAAAGTGATGTGGTGAAGCTTCTGCAACTACGTTTGCTCCAAGATATTTTGCAAATCTAACCATATCAACAGAAACCCCAGAACTTATATGTTGTATATCAATCTTAGCACCAGTTTTTAGTGCTAACATGCAATCTCTAGCAACCATTACATCTTCTGCTACATTCGATGCACCTTTTAGACCAAGCTCTGAAGCTATCTTTCCTGCATTTACGCCAGGATTTCCAACTAAAGAAGGGTCTTCTTCATGAAAACTAAGTGGTACATCTAACTCTTTTGCCTTAATCATTGCTTCCATAATTAGACTGCTATCCATTAAAGGTAATCCATCATCAGTAAATCCTGGAACTCCAGCCTTTTTAAGATTTTCCATATCCACTAACTCTTTACCTTCAAAACCTTTTGTTATAGCTGCTGCTTGTAAAACATTTATACATGCATTTTTTGCTTTTTCCTTCACATAGTTAAAAGTATCTTCATTATCTACAATTGGGTCAGTATTTGCCATACATATAACTGTTGTAAATCCACCTCTAGCTGCAGATTTAGCTCCACTATCTATATCTTCTTTATATGTAAATCCTGGGTCTCTAAAATGTACATGTACATCTACTAATCCAGGTGCAACTATATTCCCACTAGCATCTATTATTTTTTCAAATTCATCATTTTCATCAAAATTACCTATTTTATAGATTTTATTTTCTTTTATAATTAAATCTATTTTCTCATCTCTTTGACTCTTAGGGTCTATCACTCTACCATTTTTAATTAAAATCATGTTATTTCTCCTTTATAATTTTCATTTATATAGACTCATATAATATTATACATTATTTTACATACTTAAATACAAAATTACGTTTGACATCAATAGCCTTTTTAGGACAAAGTTCATGACAACAGTAACATCTTATACATTTATTTAAATCTATAAGAGCACCTCTATTCCCTATCTCTATGGTATTTGCAGGACAAGCTTCCTTGCACTTTCCACATTTTATACAATCTTTAAATCTAACCACTGGCTTTGGTGTTATAAGTTTTGAAATAGGTTCATTTAAAAATTTTGGCAATTTTACAGAAAATAGCCTTAAATCTTTACTTACAATTGGTACCTTATAATCTTTTATAATTAAATCCTTTATATCTTCTCCTACAATCTCAATATCTAAAAAGTCTTCTTTTATATACTCTCTTTTAATAGCCCCTCTAATTGTAGCAACTTTATTTGGAAGCAAACCTATAATCTTACATGCAACAACATCTATAGCATATGGATTTTGTGATGCTAATAAAACACCTATTTCTTTAGGGTTTCCTGCTGAAGGACCATCCCCTTCCATCCCTACAATTCCATCCATAATTGTCAGTGTCGGATTTACATAATCACAAATATCTAAAAGTACATTTTCACAAAATAATTCCTCTGTAGGAAATCTATAATGTATTTCTGCTTTTTTTAATCCAGCTATACATCCATATAAGTTTTTTGTTCCACCAGTAAAAGTTGCCATCACATGTGTTTTTAATTTACAAAGATTTATTACATAATCAGCATCTATTACTGGTTTAATAATATCCATATATTTAAGAGCATGCGCTTTTTCACTATGTATCTTAACATCTGAAACATCATAATTTAATTTGATACCTAAATCATTTGCTACCTTTTCAATTCCAGATGTCTTATATATACTTTTAAGAGAGGCTTGATTATATGGTCCACCAGGACTATCTGCTACTACTACATCACAGTTTAATTCTAAAAGCTTTTCGCATACAACCCTTACTACCATAGGATGAGTAGTTGTAGCTTCTTCAGGCTTTTTTTTCATCAGTAGATTTGGTTTTACAAGTACTTTACTTCCTTCTTTTACAAACTTGTTAAGCCCTCCAATGTCCTCTAAAATTTTTTCAATAGAAAATCTTACATTTTCATACTCATAATTTTTACAGCTTCTAACAGATACCGATTTCATATTATCTTCACCCTTTTATTACAAAGATTTTTTTATATTTTTTGTATAATTTAAAAAAGGAGAAACCAAAGTTTCTCCTTTTAATCTATGTTTTTAATTATTATTTTCCAAAATGTCTATTTAATAATCCTAAGAATGCTTTACCATGTCTAGCTTCATCTTTACACATTTCATGTACTGTATCATGTATAGCATCTAATCCTAATTCTTTAGCTCTCTTAGCTAATTTTAATTTCCCATCAGTTGCACCATATTCAGCGTCAACTCTAACTCTTAAGTTTTCTTTTGTATCTGCAACTACAACTTCTCCAAGAAGTTCTGCAAATTTAGCAGCATGTTCAGCTTCTTCAAAAGCTATTCTCTTATATGCTTCTGCTACTTCTGGATATCCTTCTCTATCAGCTTGTCTACTCATTGCTAAATACATTCCTACTTCTGTACATTCACCAGTAAAGTTAGCTCTTAATCCTTCGATTATTTCTGCATCCACACCTTGAGCTACTCCTATTCTATGTTCGTCAGCCCAAACCATTTCACCTTTCATTTCTTCGAATTTATCAGCTCCAACTTTACATACTGGACATTGTGCTGGTGCAGCATCTCCTTCATGTATATATCCACATACTGTACAAACAAATTTTTTCATAATTAAATTCCTCCCAATTTTATATTAATTAAATTTTTATTTTAAAGTTTAATAACTTGCTACAAGAATATATATACCCCATGTACTATAGTTTAAACACTAAAAATAAAATTTATTTCCTAATTAATTTTATCACTTTGAAACATTGGTATCAACTAAGTTTTGATGTCAAATTTCTACATAATATATACTTTATTTGATTAATTAGGAAACAATTGTCTATTTAAATACTTTCTAGTGAAGAATCTTTTGACTCTTTAAGTTCTACTTTTTTACTTTTTAAAAATGATAATTTAGTTTCTGCTGTTATAATTGCACCAAATATCAATATACTACCAATAACTAATTTGGCTGTAATAGGTTCTTTTAAAATTATTATAGAAAATATAGTCCCAAATATAGCTTCAGTAGATAGTATTATGGCTGTTCTAGTTCCATCAACTCTCTTTTGACATATAGTTTGGAATAAAAACCCTATTGAAGTACTAAATATAGCTAAATATATAGTTCCCATATATCCAGACAATTCAGCTTCCATTTTCAACTGTCCTGCAAATGTCTGAACTACTAAAGACAGTAAAAATGCTACAGTAAATTGAATAGCTGTTAATGCCATTGGATTGTTATCTTTAGCAAATTCGCTAGTAAAGAATATATGAAATGCAAATCCAAATGAACATATCAGTGTTAATAAATCTCCAAAATTAATAGAGAAATCAGCCTCTAAAGAAAGTATACCTATACCTACAAGAGCTACTAAACTACTTATTAATCCTATTTTATCTAGTTTTCTTCTATAAAGTATAAATCCTATGAATGGAACTATTACAACATTTGCTGCTGTTATAAATGCATTTTTAGATGGTGTAGTGTACATAAGTCCAATGGTTTGTACTGTAAAGGCTAAAAATAAAAATATTCCTAAAAGCCCTCCTGCTTTTAATAAATGCTTTCCCATATTGGCACGAATTTGTTTAAAAAATAATAAATTCATAATTACAGCTGCCAAGAAAAATCTTATAGTTATTATTTGTAGAGGTGTAAGCCCACCATCTAGTGCAAATTGGGTTGCTACAAAGCCACTTCCCCATATAATTGCTATGAATATTAGTCCTATTTCTCCAAAGTATTTTTTCAATAAAGCCCCCTCCTTTTTATTTTTTTGCAAAATTATAAACCCCCTAAACAGCAAGAGAGTTTTTCTATAAGCATTACTATAAATTTATATAGTTATAGTAAATTTTTTCAGTATTTTAAATCTAGATTTATATCCACTATTTAACATTAATATATTAATCATTTTTTGTAAACACCTTTTTAATAAATTTTTACCTTTTTTATATTTTTTTTACTTATATTAAATTTTTTTATAGATAATTTCAATATCTAGGATACTTTTATATTATGCAAATAATGTTGTATAAGTTACACTTTAGTTATTTTAGTTACAACTTTGTCGGTTTACTTTTTCTACTTTCTTCGATATAATTATAATATATTTTTGATACAATTCGACAAAAAGGGGGAATGTTGAAATCATGGTAAAAAAAAGAAAAAAGAAAACTATGGCACTTACTATAATTGTTGTAATAGTTATTGGTATTTTTTCTATGGCATGGGCGGATATGTCCAAGAAAAGAGAAATTAAAGAAACTCAAGAAAAGCTTAAAGCTGAAAAATTAGAAAAAGAAAGAATTGAAAAAGAAAAAAATGAGCCTATCATTGGTGCAAAAAAAGAAGCTGCAAAAGAATATGGATATGACGCAAAATTAGTTTGGGATAAACTTAACAAATACGACTATTCAAATAATGGAGAAAAAATAGTATTCCTTACATTCGATGATGGACCATCTACTACTAATACTCCACAAGTCCTAGATATCTTAAAAAGACACGATGTTAAAGGAACTTTCTTTATTAAGGGGGATTCTCTTGAACGAAAAGGTGCCAATGAAATTTTAAAAAGAACATTTGATGAGGGAAATGCAATAGCTCATCACTCATATTCTCATGACTACAAAAAACTATACCCTGGCAGAAGCCTAAATCTTGATACATTTGTAAATGAACTTAATAAAACAGATGAAGCCATGAAAAAAGTTCTAGGAAAGAATTTTTCATCACATGTAGTTAGATGCCCAGGTGGATATATGTCATGGAAAAATATGGAACCTTTAGGTAACTACTTAAAAGAAAAAAATATGGCATCAATAGACTGGAATGCTCTAAATGCTGATGCAGAAGGTAAAAAGAAAAATGCTCAAGAGTTATTTGAACATGCAAAGAAATCTTCTGAAGGTAAAGAAATAGTTGTACTTTTAATGCATGATACTTATGGAAAGCAAGAAACAGTAAATGCACTAGACCAAATTATAACATATTTTAAAGATAATGGTTACCAATTTAAAACCTTAATATAATAAAAAAGCAAGTTCATTGATTATACTTTTATATAACCAACGAACTTGCTTTTATTTTACTTTACTAACTCTATTTTTACAAATTTTTTCTTTCCTATTTGAACAACAAGTTCGCTTTCTTTAGCAACTGTACTTAAATCTTCCACTTTCTCACCATTTACTTTTACTCCACCTTGAGATGCTAATCTTCTAACTTCACTCTTACTTTTAACAATCTCATTAGAAACTAATACTTCAATTAAATCAAATTCTTCTTGTTTAACTTGAATTGTTTGTATATCTTCAGGTATTTGACCTTTTTGGAATACAGATTTAAACCTTTCCTCAGCTTCTTTAGCAGCTTCTTCTCCATGGTATAAAGTTACTATTTCTCTTGCTAGATTCATTTTTATATCTCTTGGATTTACTGAACCATCTTTTAACTGAGTTTCAATTTTATTAACTTCATCAGGATGAACATCAGTTACTAAATTATAGTATTTAACTATAAGTTCATCAGGAATCTCCATAGATTTTTGGTACATTATTCCAGCTTCTTCATCTATTCCAATATAGTTACCTAAACTCTTACTCATTTTTTCTTTTCCATCTAAACCTTCTATTAAAGGCATCATTATTACTATTTGAGATTCCATACCAAATTCTCTTTGTAAAGATCTTCCCATTAATAAGTTAAATCTTTGGTCAGTTCCACCAAGCTCTATATCAGCTTCTAATGCTATTGAATCATATGCTTGCATCAATGGATAGAAAAATTCATGCACTGATATTGGCATTTGTCCTTCATATCTCTTCTTAAAATCTTCTCTTTCCAACATTCTCGCAACAGTAATAGTTGCAGCTAATTTTATTACATCTTCAAAGTTTAATTTAGCTAGCCATTCACTATTAAATCTTACAATAGTTTTTTCTTTATCTAAAACTTTAAATATTTGTTCTTGATAAGTTTTTGCATTTTCAAGAACTTGCTCTGTTGTTAAAGCTTTTCTAGCTTTAGATTTTCCAGTTGGGTCTCCAATTTTACCTGTAAAATCTCCAATTATAATTACTATTTGATGACCTAAATCTTGTAATTGTTTCATCTTTCTAAGAACTACTGTATGACCTAAGTGTATATCTGGAGCACTTGGATCTAACCCCAATTTTACTATCATAGGTTTTCCTTCTTTTTCTGATTTAATAAGTTTTTCTCTTAGCTCTTTTTCGTCTATTAAGTCGTCTACACCTTTCATAATGATTCGCATTTGCTCGTCTATTGATTTCATTTTCATTCCTCCTAAAATATTTATATAATCTATGATTTTTATTTTTATAATAAAAAAAGCTCTCATCCTATTAAAAGGACGAAAGCATTGCTTACGTGTTACCACCTTAGTTCACTAATATCTCACGATATTAATCTCTGTAGAGTATAATTTGTTTACTCATGTACTATAACGTGTACTATTCCGATATCTCTTAGTGGTTGTTATCTTTCAGAGATATTGCTCCAAGATGTATTCAAACTAAATCAATTTATTCCATTTCACCAAACTGGAACTCTCTGTTAAATAAAATTCAGCTCTACTTCTTCTCTTCACAGCACTTATATATTCAGATTATTTCATCAATTACAAGAAATTTTTCTTAACTTACTCATAATATATTATTATTTTTACATTTTGTCAACCTTTTTTATTATTATATACATGTTTTTTTACATTATACTACTTTTTTATATTTTTTACCAATGTATAAAGTTTATTTTTCAATTAAAATATTTATTTGTTTATCGACAATATTAATTTGAGTCAATCTTATATTCATTTTCTTATTTAAAAATGCATTTATAATTATTAATCCAATAACAGTTATCTTAAACATTAGAAATAAAGATATAACTACTATCAAAAAAGAAATTCTAGCGTATGCTACTTTTCCAAATTTAGTTATTATAAAATTTTGTAGTGACATACAGGAATCTCTAATAACAAAATACATACACAAATATCCAATTGATATAAAAATTGTTTTTAAGTAAACTAACTCAGTTTTAATATTTAATATATTTGTAACTTCAAAAATAGTTAAATAAAACACACACATATAAAAAACTTTCTTTGAGCAACATAAAAATTGATTTAAAAATCTAAAACTCTTAAACACTAGAAACTTTTTTAATGCATTAGAGTTTAAAATATGTAATTTATGTCCCATAATCAAACTTAAAAAGTATATACAAAAAACCATTCCAAAAGGAAACAGTGCTATCAGTAAGTAAAAAATAGAATCTGAGTATTCATTAAAATAAATCAATTTACTATATCCTTGAAATTCTCTCATAAAACTGTATCCTATTAATGCTGAAGCATATATATCAATAAAAACCATTATAATGACTCCAATAATTGAACCATATACTAAATCATCCATAACTGTTGATGATTTACTTATCAAATAACCACATATTATACCAAGTAAGACACTCTGACTTGCCCAAATAGCAGTTCCCAAGTTTCCAAGCACCAAGGAAATTATTAAAAGAGATATAACTCCAGATAAAACAGTATACTTTAAATCACACTTTAAACATATTATACAAAAAAATATTGGCACTATAAAATCTAAATAAATGGCATATCCAAACCCAGTCCCTACAGCTATAATTGTTATTACTATAAATAAAGACGACAATAAAGCCGCTTCAGTTAATTTTTTGGTAGTATTCAAAACAACTTCCTCCACAAACCATAATTTTTCTAACTAATATTTTGTTTTTAATACAGTATAACACTTTTTTAAAATATTTTTAACACATACCTATTTTAATAAAAGTATTACTGTTAAAAATTATAAAATGGTATAATATATCTTAATATTTGGTTTTAATATACTTAGGAGGTAATTATTATGTTTAAAATAAAACACTTTAATGATTTAAGTCTAAATGAGTTTTACGAAATAGCAAAGTCAAGATATGAAGTATTTGCATGCGAACAGAGGATATTTTCATTAAATGATTATGATGATGTAGACAAAAACTCTTATCATATATTTTTAGAAGAGAATGGGTTGATTTGTGCTTATGCCAGAATAATCCCTAAAAAATATAGCTCTTATAATGATGTTTCTATTGGTAGGGTTTTAGTTCTTTCTACTCATCGAAAAAAGGGCTTGGCAAAGAAAATGATGGACTGTGCTATAGACTTTATAAAGGTTAATTTGCATGAAAATAATATAACCTTATCAGCACAGGCTTACATAAAAAATCTTTACTTATCTTGTGGTTTTAAAGAAATTTCAGAAGTGTATGATGAAGCAGGTATTGAACATATTAAAATGAGATTATAGTGTTGACAAGCTAACATTGTTAATATATAATTAAATCATAAATTAAATATTGAATTGATATCTAGGTATTTGAAAATACCTTATATAAGTCAGAAGGCTTTTGCGCTTTCTGACTTTTTTATTATCAAAATTCAATAATTATATAGATTCAAAATGTTAATTTTTATTCTATATTCTACTTTCCCCAAAAGTAAGAATTATACCCAACTTTGTGATAGGCATATTGCCTATCTTTTTTTTGCAAAAAGTAACAAGGTAATAGCATAGTGCATAGTTTAAAATAAGAAGATTAGCTCAGGCTAAATTTCATGCATGGAGGTGCTACTATGAAAAACCTTAATGATATTCAAGTGAAAAAAACTGTTAAAGTTGAAGATATATTATCTAGTGGTAATTTAAGAGAGAGAATGTTAGCGCTTGGTCTTACTAGAGGAGCTGTTATAGATGTAGTTAGAAAAGGACCAAAAAATAATTTAACTGTCTACAATATCAGAGGTAGCAAGATAGCTCTACGACAAGAAGAAAGTAGACTAATATTAGTTTCTGACATTTAAAATTTTCTAGCAGGAGGATATTAATATGGGTTTAACACACAACTCAACTAAAATGAATTCTTTAAAAGACATGTTTGATATAGATAACAAGGAAGACCAGTTTGTAATTGCACTAGCTGGTAATCCAAATACAGGTAAAAGTACTGTATTTAATCATCTTACTGGACTTAGACAACACACTGGAAATTGGCCAGGAAAAACTGTAGCTACAGCTCGTGGTAATTTCAAATATCAAAATACAGAGTATGCATTAATAGATTTACCAGGAACATATTCTCTATTTGCTTTGTCACAAGAAGAGGTTGTAGCTCGTGATTTTATATGCTTTGGTAATCCAGATGCAGTAATAGTAGTGTGTGATGCTACATGTCTTGAAAGAAATTTAAATTTAGTTTTTCAAGTAATGGAACTCACAGATAAAGTCATTTTGTGTATAAATTTGATAGATGAAGCTAGAAAAAAAGGTATTAATATTAATAAAGATTTCTTAGAGGAATCTCTTGGAATTCCAGTTGTTTTAACTGCTGCAAGAAATGGTTCTGGTATGGGTGAACTATTAGAAATTTTAAATGATGTATCTTTTGATAGATACAAGTTTAATAATAAGCCAGTAAAATACAGCGAAAATATAGAAAACACAGTAAAATCAATTCAACCAGAGTTAGATGATATCATGCCAAATATAAATTCTAGGTGGTTGGGTCTTAGACTTATTGATGGCGATGAAAGTATTTTTGAATCTATGAGTAATTATATAGATAAAGATTCTATAGATGCTATTAACGAAGTAAAGAAAAAAGTTCCAAATGATATAAACAAACAGAAGACTAGAGATGAATTTACTAAAATCAATTATGATTATGCTAAAAAATTAAGTGATAAGTGTTGTTCTAATAATGCTAAAAAACCAACAGATAGAGAAGAAAAAGTAGATAAAATATTAACATCTAAAATATTTGGACTTCCAATAATGCTCTTATTATTAGGTACTATACTGTGGATTACTATAGAAGGTGCTAACTATCCATCCACTTTATTATCTAATTTATTACTTGGATTTGAACCAAGTATTTCAAATATATTAAATAGTATTAATTGTCCATTGTGGTTAAATGATATGTTAGTATTAGGATTATATAGAACTTTAGCATGGGTAATTTCTGTAATGTTACCTCCTATGGCAATCTTTTTTCCATTATTCACATTACTTGAGGATTTTGGATATTTGCCAAGAGTTGCATTTAACTTAGACCATCTATTTAAAAAAGCATGTGCTCATGGTAAACAGTGCCTGACTATGTGTATGGGATTTGGATGTAATGCTGCTGGAGTTATTGGTTGTAGAATAATTGACTCTCCAAGAGAAAGACTTATTGCTATACTTACAAATAACTTTGTACCTTGTAATGGTCGTTTTCCTACTTTAATAGCCATATCTACAATATTTTTTAGCTCTGTTGTAACTAGCTCTTTTGTATCTAGTATAGCAACTGCATTTTGTATAACCTTATTAATAATTTTAGGAGTTATAATAACATTGTTGGTTTCTTATACTCTTTCCAAAACATTATTAAAAGGAGTTCCTTCTACATTTACATTAGAACTTCCTCCTTATAGAGTTCCTCAAATAGGTAGAACTTTATATACTTCTATAATAGATAGAACAATATTTGTTTTAGGAAGAGCTGTAATGGTGGCTATACCTGCTGGTGTAATAACTTGGATATTTGCAAATATCTATATAGGAGATTTGAGCATATTATCACATGTTGCAAACTTTTTAGACCCTTTAGCTAAGCTAATTGGCCTAGATGGCTTCATATTAATGGCTTTTATTCTTGGTTTTCCAGCAAATGAGATAGTTGTACCTATACTTTTAATGGCTTATCTAGCAACTGGTTCTATGATAGAATTAGATAGCTTTAGTGCTCTAGGTCAAGTTCTTAGAGAACATGGTTGGACTTATTTAACAGCTTTAAATGTTATGTTATTTAGCTTACTTCATTGGCCTTGTGCAACAACACTTTTAACTATAAAAAGAGAAACTGGAAGTTTAAAATGGACTGCCTTAGGATTTTTAATGCCTACTGTACTTGCTTTTGTTGTTTGTTTTTTAACAACTTTTGTTTATAATTTATTTGTATAATTAGCATTTAGTTAACATTAAACTTTATCCTATAAGTATTATTTAAAAATTCATATACTTTATTATTAAAATAGAGGTATATTCAGGTGATAAGTAAAATTACTTATCACGTGAATATACCTCTATTTTAATTTTTAATTCTTATATAGATATTTGAATTGAAATCTCAGTCATATAATTTTCTTCATTATTTTCGCAAAAAAAGTCAAGTATACTTTCTTCATATGAATTACCAATAATTTTATAGTTATTATCGTATATATATTTTTTTAATTTTTCATAGGACTTATATGAGTCTTCATATCTCCCAATATGCTTTATACACACATACATTCCTTCTGGCTTTATATATAGCTTTTTATCTTTTATTTTTTTATCTATTTTTAAATAAAAACTTGATATACTTAAATATTCTCCATTTTTTATATTTTCATTACTTACTATTGCTCCTAGTTCATACCCCTGATACAGATTTTTTGACTTACAGTAATTTGTAAAATCAATCAATTCCATCATAAAATTGCCATCATTTATACTACTCAAATCACTTGATAATACTAAGTATTCTTCACATCTATTGGATATATAAATTTCTTCATTATATATCTTAGAAATACCTTCAACTGTAGTATTTATCCGGTTTTGTATTTTAGAACTTATTTGTTTTAATTTTTTTATTTTCTCTTTTATCTTTTTTTCTTCTTCTTTAAGCATTTCTACACAATGTTGAGGGCTTCTATTTTTTATATATTCTTTTATCTCTTCTAAACTCATGCCTATTTCTCTTAATGATTGTAATATATCTAATGTATCGTACTGATATACTGAATAATATCTATAATTGTTTTTATCTTTATATTCAGGTGAAAAAATCCCTATTTTATCATAAAAAATCAACGTCTGCTTAGAAACACCACATAGTTTTGCAAATTCACCTGTAGTAAAATACTGTTTTTCCAAGGTTTGTACACTCCTTTTCGCTTTGTTGTCTATATAGTTACTATATCCTTTAGTATTTACTAAATCAAGTAGTTATTATTTAATAAAATCAATATTTTTTTAATTTTAAAGGTCAAATGTCAGTTAGATATCAGTAAAATATGTTACCCACAATTTTATATAACTTTTCCATATTTTATCCATATCAATAAAAAGGTAGCACTTATATTAGTAGCTACCTTTTACTCTATTAATCTTCATATTTCCAAGTTTTTATCCATTCTCATATTTCTGTTATTTTGTCTTCTGTTATTTCCTCTTTATGTAGCTTTGAAATTAGTTCTGATAAAGGATTGTTATGTAAACCTCAAAAAATTCTTTTACTTTCTAATTTCAAATATTCTTTTTCTTTCACTAATACTGTATAGTGTACATGTTTTCTAATTCTCTGAGATATTAAAAAACCTTTTTTAGTTAGTCTTACTAAGATTGTAATTGTAGTTGTATGTTTCCACCCATAGTTTTCATCCATTTCATCTGCAACATCTTTTGATATTACAGTTTTATATCCCGAATTCCAAATAAATTTCATGAGTTTTCATTCTGCATCTGGTAATTTTTTATTTAGCATAATATATTCCTTCTTTCTATATAACATAAAATTTAACTTAAACTAATAGTAGGAACTTTTTAATACAAAAACTACAGATAAAATTTACAATATATTCTACTTTTTTAGTTTATTTTTATCTTTTCTCTAAAAAAAATTGACATTTTACTCTTTTTAGGATATCATGAAGCTAACTTCACATGAAGTTAGCTTCATATAGAGAGAGGGTATGGAATGAAAACAAAAGTGCGAGAATTTCGAACAAATATGGGTTTAACACAGCAACAACTTGCTGATTTAGTCCATGTATCAAACAGAACAATTATTTCTATTGAAAAGGAGCAGTATAGTCCTTCTCTTATGCTTGCCTATCGTATGGCACAAGTGTTTGGTACAACTATTGAAGAACTATGTTGTTTAATAGAAAATAAAGAAATGGAGGACAAAAAACATGAAAGTAAAGAATAGACGAGGTTTTATAGTAGGTATTATAGCTTCTATGTTATGCTGTGCTAGCATAGTTATTTACTGCATTTTAAAAGAACAAAGATTCCTAATTTCATCATTCCTTTTAATTACAATAGCAATCTTTAATTTTTACAATGCTTTTTCAAAAAAAGGCATTGTTGAAGAATTACAAGATAATGCAGATGAAAGAGACTTATACTTAACAATGAAAACAAGTCATATATTAGTTAAAATTATGAATTATACATTATGCGCTTTTACATTTCTTTTCATCATAGCTTATAGTGCATGGAAAAATCAATCACTTCTAGTTATAGCTATAACACTATGTGTCATTGAGATTTTTTTATTTGTTGCATATTTGCTCATAAATATACTTTTAGATAAAAAAGAGTAAATACAAGTTTATTAAAAACACAAGTTAATGTAACTATTTTAGAGGCTAATATATGTTTAATTTTTTTATAAATATGAGAGGTGATATAAGTGCGTTTTAAAACTTACATACTAAAAAGAACTCTAAACAACAATCAACTAGAAATAACTCGAAGTTTTGACTTAGATAATCTAATTTTTACTGCAACAGAAATATTAGAAGAAAATGAGATTGATTTGATAATTATTGATGAAGTAAATAATATTGTTTGGAAAAATGAAAAAAGCACTCCCCGACATGAGAATGCTTAGTTATAACTATAGAAGTGTATTGGCAGTACACTTCTATTTTTTTATTATATCATATGATTTAGGTTGTTAAAAAGACCTATTTAAATCAATTTTAAAGTGTGTTGAGTAATGTTCTTAATAGTTCATATATATTAATGAATTCAAAAAAAATAAGCACTCTTTTGCAGAAGTGCTTTTAGTGTAATTAATGAAACTTTGTAATACAATTATAACATGTCTTATGTTTTAGTATGATAGTTTTTGTTCGTTTTATTATTAAAACTTTTACTATAATTTTATTCCCTTTGTTAATATTTGTAATTTTTTAGACACTCTTTATGTTTATACTACTGATATACTTTGATTAAGAAAATAAATCTAAATGGAGGTATCTCTACTATGAATTCTTGGAACATTATATTTTTAAGTTATGGAGTAACATTTACAATAGTAGTTACTGTAGGATATTTAATCAAGGGTAAAACTAATTATTGTAAGAAAAAATATTTAGATAAATTAGAATTAAAATATGGGAATATAGATAGAGAAAAAGCTACTAAACTAGAAATATTTTATCACTATTTAATAGGTTTAGAATATATAATCATGGGTTTATTAACAAGAAGACTTGATACTGCAATAATATCAGTAATATTAGTGTCTATCATAACAATAATATCCTATTATTTAATTAGGAAAAGATATATTGTTTTATAAACTTTAAATTTATTAAAAAAGAAGGTAACAACTATTTCCAGTTGCTACCTTCTTAAGCATCAATTCTTAAGTTTTAATATACTAAAATTTTCAACTTGAGACTTGAATAACTGTTCAATCTCATAAACGTATATTGATTTTAACTGTCTTTTTATCTTGAGAAGGTCTATTGCTGGATAAATATTATTTGGATAAAAACTCTTATCATTTATTAACATCTTATCCATCCCTTATCATTCTCCTCTTATTGCTTCCCAATCCTCTGCAAATATATCACTTACGCTTGGAACCCATGTATTAAAAGAATTCAATGTGTTTTTTATTACAAAGAATGGATAAATTTCTGAAAACTCATAACTTCCGCCTTTATCCATTTGCACATACATTCCTTTCCCATTCCAACATAATCTAAATGCTTTTTCTTCATTTTTTATTAGTGGTAATACTTCTTCAAATTTCATAATTCATTCTCCTTTTCAATCTATTATATAAAAAAAGACCATCTACAAAGATAGCCTTTTAACTTATTCTATTTTTTTATATTCTTTATTCTCTTTATCTGCCAATCCTCATCAGTATTTTCCATTATGTATGTTCTAACTATTTCACCACAATCCAAACATAAATCAGAATATACGGTTGCTACTCCTAGTAAACTATATCTTAATCCAACATTACCAGCATTTCCTTTTCCTCCCCATTTAATATTTTTTTGAATTTTCTCACTAGCACAGTTAGGACATTTCATGTTTATACCTCTCAAAATTATCATATATTTTATGTACAAGTATGTATATTTGAATTCATTTAGTGTCTATACAATCTTTGATTTACTTATATATTACCAAAAGTTTGTGTACTGAATATGAACTGCATTAGAAGAATTTTAGAATTTAAAAAGACTAAACTTACCCAAACTTAGTCTTTTTAAGGTGGAATTACATATTATGTCTCAAGTTCTATGAATCGAACCTAGATTAAACACCAGTACCTGTATAATGAGTGAAGTTACCAAGTCCCACCCGATTTTTAGACTTTGAATTAGGATACAAAATTGTATGAGATTTTAATCTCAATTCAAATACTTAATATAGTGTATTAATAGATTTTGAACACAATTAGAATTGAACTAGCATCATCAATCATATTACTAGCTTTATTAGCTTTTCCTGCTTTGACACTATCATAGCTTATACCTTTTGTTAAATCTCCAGTGAGCTACAAATAGTTCAATTGATAGCAGCTATCACATACATAAATTACTGCAAAATTTATATAATTATATCATATTATATAAATATTTTTTTTGAATAATTGTATCAATTTGTGGTATAATAAAAAACAAGAAGAACTACAATCTATTGTCAGTAGAGTGGAGTTCGTAATTTAAAATTACTCATTTTTACGGAATGTGATTTTTAAATCAAATTCCCAACCACTCTTAGTTGCCGCTTCGAGTGGTTTTTTACATTTTCCAAATAGTTTGTTAACTATAAAACTGGCAACTAAACGTTCTAGTACACCTCGTAAAAAAATATCCATGCACAATTCACCTCCCTTCTTAACGTTGGGAGGATATTCTTTACGCATGAACCTCACTCTTTAGATTGTAGACTGCTTCTTCTTGTTAACCCTATTATAGCATATATATTTACATAATCTACCTATATTTTACTTTTTCTTTATTTTTATCTAAGGTTAAATGTCAGTTAAAATTAAAATATATTTACTTGCTAGATTATATAAGTAAATGTGAAATTGAAAATTTGATTAGTATTAGATATCTAATTTTAAAATAGCTAAAATTTCTCTTGCTGTTTGCGGCTTTCCAAAAAAATATCCCTGTATGTAATCTGGTTTCATTTGCTTAACTAAATCATACTCCTCCTGTGTTTCTACTCCTTCTAAACACACTCTTATGCCTACATCATGACAAATTGCAACAATAAATCGTATGAATGTAGCATCAAACTTACTTTTTAATATGTCTTTGACAAATACTCTATCAATTTTAACTATATCTATTGGAGAAAATTTTAAAATCTCTAAAGAAGAGTACCCTGTACCAAAATCATCCATAGCAATACGAATTCCTAAACATTGTAGAATTTCAAACTTATCTTGTAAAATACTCATATTTTGTACTGTATGACTTTCTGTCAACTCTAATACAAGATTTTGATAAGGAAAACTTTCCTCAGATATAATTTTAATTACATCCTCAATAAACGTCTCCTCTAATATTTGTACAGCTGAAATATTTACGCTTACTGTAAAAAGAGGATTATAATCAATCCAATCACTACAAGTACGTAATGCCATTCGAAGTACCCATGCTCCCACATCATTTATCATGTCATTTTCTTCCAAAATTGGAATAAATTCTAAAGGAGAAATTGCTTCACCTTTTTGGTTAGTCCATCTTAAAAGTGCTTCTACACCTATTATTTTATGACTTTGCGTGTCTACTTGTGGCTGAAATCTAAGACTAAATCCTCGAAAATTATCATTAATTGATGCTTTCAACTCCCACATCATTTCCAATGAATGCATTTTATTTTTCAAGATTTTTTCAGAGAAAAAAACAAGTTTATTCTTTCCATGTTCTTTAGCATACTGTAAAGAATAGCTAGCATATTTATAAAGTTCTTTTACTGTATCTCCATGCTTTGGATATATAGCACATCCAGTAGAAATTGTTATATTTAATCCATATTTTCTCCACAAGTGAAGATGTATAATCAAATTCTGTATTTGTTCATATAGAATTCGAATGTCATTTTCTTCAACATTATCAACAAGAATTCCCATTTCATCACCATCAAGTTTATAAAGTTCAGCATTACCTGGCAAAATAGATTTTATAGATTGTGCTAAAGTTTTTATTATGTTATCTCCAAAGGCTCTATCATATATCTCATTAACATTCTTAAAGTCATCAATATTTAGTAGCATTATGCATAATTTTTCAATCATGGGATTTGAAAGTTTTTCTTCAAATACACTCATAAACTCATAGTAGTTCAATAACTGTGTTAATGGGTCAATCTTATTTTGTTTACCTAACTGCGTCATAATTCCTGCAAAAATACTTGGCTCTCCAAATTCATCACGCATTAATTGGCCTTTACACTTTAACCATATATATTCTCCACTACGATTTTTAGCTCTAAATTCAACTGTATGATAATCCATATAATCTTTACCTATTTCCATATTTGACTTATAAAAACGATTCCAGTCCTCTGGATGTACAATTTTTTTCCAATATTCAAGTGGATTTTCCACAATTTCTCCTGGTAAATCAAATAATTCAACTTGTGATGGTGAATATCGAAATACTCCTGTTTTGAAGTTACATATATATATATATTCATCTGTACCTCTAATAAGAGCATCATAAAGTAAAGTGGAATCATAATCAAATTTATCTCTTGATATATTTAAATACTCAAAGTTCTCTTTTTTTTCATCGTTATCTGATACGTGACAAAACTCATCAATCTTAAGTTGTTTGTTTAAATCTATAGAGTTTGTAATATCTATAGATTGATGTATATGAACAGTTGTCCCATCATACCATGTAATTAAACTATCATAATTCTCAAAAACTCTATTTAACTTATTACATTTTTCATACCATTTTATTGATACTCCTTTTTTATTGCTCGCTAGTAATTCTGAAATCTTACAACAACTGCAAGGAATATTTTTTTCGGGATATAATACTTCCCAACAGACTTTTCCTTCTGGAACTAAAATACTGTATTCTTCTTTCATATTTTCATTCATAAAAATAATTTTATTAGTATGAATATCTGTAATATATATATTAGTCTTTATCTGATTTAATATAATTTCAATGTTATGTCTGTTCATATACATGCCTCCTTCATTGTTACTATTACTTATAACAACATTTCCAAAATTATTTTTTATTACAGAGGATTGCTTAATCATTTATATATACACATTAAATAGCTTAATTTACTGGAGAAATTTATCACTTCATATTCTAAATTATAGTTGATAAAAAAAAATACATCAATATCCTATTTACCAATTTAAATGATATATAAAAAATCTATTTGATAATGGATTTGCCCAATATCTTACTTGGTTTCTTATTCATGAACATATAACAAAACAGCTATCCAGTTTTGCAATTATAACAACCAGTTTTGCATACCCACTTGTAAAATTTTTCTAGCCAATATATCATACTATATAGGTTATCAAATGAAATAATACATGCTATTTACTGAATATTTTAATTTTTCGTTTTTTAGGGGGATTGGTTGTGTTTAAAGATAAAATTGATGAATGTGTCCATATAATGACTGCATATATTGCTAATTTAAAAGAATACTATTCATTTATAGAAACTCAAATCGATGATTTTATTAAAAAATATGGCGAAGATACTGTGGAGTCATATCTCCATAGAATAATGATTTTATTATGTGAGTGTGGTTTGGCATAAAGTCAAGTATATTAAGTAGGCAAAAGAATTTTATATAAGATTCTTCTTGCCTACTTTTATGTATTTTAGCTTTAATAGTTTTATCCAAAAGTTATGTATTCAAAACTAAAATCTAATAATAAATCTTAAAACTAGTAACAAGAGAATTTAATTAATTTATTTCTAATATACATAAAATCAAATCTTAAGAATAAAGTATTATAAACAAGATAATTTTTAAAGGGAGGAAGTTATGATAGATAATCAAAAATATGTTATTTTATCACTTGAATTACACTTATTTTTTTCAAGAATCATGAAAGAGCATTCTCTTTTTTTGGAAGCAGGATTCACACCTAAGGATTACAATCTTGCTCTAGAAGCTGACCACTATAAAAAGCAATTTGAGGAATTATTATCATATGCTGTTAGTGCTAGCAATGGTGTAATTAGACCTGATATATTATATTCAGAAGAAATTGTCACTAGTCATACATTGAATGCAGAAAAAAAGACAGAGGAATTTACAGGAATAGAAATAAATCAAAACATAACCACAAGAGAATTAAATTTACAAAGTGGTGTAAATCCACAGGTTAGCCAAGATTTAGTAAATTATGTAGCTCAGCTTAACTCAGATTCACTAAAGTTACTTGATGGACTTATTAATCTAAAGGAAAGAGTTCTAGATGGAGTGCTATCATGCAATCTATTTACCTCAAATTACCCTCTACTTATTGAACATATAATACATGAAGCTAACTTATATCGTTCCTATGTAATTGACCTAGAAAATAAAATAGATATTGATTCAAAAGATTTTAAAGAGATAGAATTATTTTGGGATCAAATTATGATGGAGCATGCATTGTTTATAAGAGGATTACTTGACCCATCTGAAAATGAACTAATCAATACTTCAAACGAATTTGCTGCAAAATTTAAGGAATTAATAGAAGAAGCAAATAAAATGAATGATGCTACTATAAATAGTATGACAGATAAAACTCTAGATGAAACAGTTGAATTCAAAGATTTTAAAGAGGCTGGAGTATCTGGAATAGAAGAATGTAAAATAAAATCTATAATATTGCCACTTTTAGCAGACCATGTGTTAAGAGAAGCCAATCATTATATCAGAATATTGGAAAACTACAAAAATATGTAATTAAAAAACTCTAAACAAATTTATATAACATAAAATTAATTAAAGTAAAGATGCATCTAAACTGCTTCTTTACTTTTTTATTATTCAATAGAACTTAAGTCATTTATTTATAATAAATATTTGTGAAAAAATCATATAATCAACTACAATTTACAACATTCTTATATAGTAGTTTTAAAAATAAGAACTCTTAACAGAACTATTTTTCCACTTGATTATTTACTAAAAATTAATAATATACATCTTATAATAAAAACTTATTTGTGTTATAACTATATTGTAACTATTTTCATAATTTTAGGAAAAGTTAATAATAAAATTGGTTTTATGTAAGCTTATTTTGTATAATCTTTTCTTTATCTTTATTTATACAATTATCTAGTAGGTAAATTTAATTAGCATAATAGTTACAACTTTAAAATTTAAATACAGGAGTGATTTTAGTATGATAAGACAAACACCATTAGAAAAACGTTACGATAAGTTAGGTCCAAACATCGTTACAGCTCTTAAAAAACGCTATTTTGATGCTTATTACTGTAAAACTAAAAACGATGCTTTACAACAAATTTTAGATTTAATTCCTCAAAATCATACAGTCTCATGGGGAGGTTCTGAAACTCTTAAGGAAATGGGTGTACAAATTGCTGTTAAAAATAAAGGATATAAAGTTATTGATAGGGATTTGGCAAAAAGTCCAGAAGAAAGAACAGAAATTATGCGTCAAGCACTTCTATGTGATACTTTTTTAATGAGTAGTAATGCTATTAGTGAAGATGGTCAGCTTTTTAATATTGATGGGAATGGAAATCGTGTAGCTGCAATGATTTTTGGACCAAAAAATGTTATAGTTGTTGCTGGCATGAATAAGATTGTAAAAAATATTGGTGATGCAATACAAAGAACTAGAACAATTGCTGCACCAGCAGTTGTACAGCGTTTTCAAGATGTTAATACTCCTTGCTATATTAATGGTAGTTGTATAGATTGCACAAGTCCTGAAAGTATTTGTGCATATATGGTAACTACAAGAATCAGTCGTCCAGCAAATAAGATAAAAGTAATATTAGTTGGAGAAAATCTTGGTCTATAAAATACATCTGTAAACAAAAATAATTACATAAATAATAAAATAATGTTACATAGTTTACCTACATAAGTGATAGAGAGAAAATTCTATATAAAATTTTCTCTCTATCACTTTTACCTTGTCCTCAAATTTCTATATTCCAATTTTCTTAAATACTATTTCCCTTAGAAATCAAAATATCTACTACTTTTATTATTTAAACTTCTATAATATATAATTTAAATTGTATTTCTAATAAAGTTTTCATAAATACCATAAAGTTTTTTGTTTTAATTTCCGATTGGTGTTTTTTGAATAAATATCTTCTATTTTTTAATAGTACTATACTTGCTCTTTATATTTAGTCCAAAAAATATTGTAATAAATTTATAAGCATTAACTTTTTCACTTAACAATTATTAAAAGAATCGTCGTTGTTTTTAAAATCAGAGTTATTTCTTTCTTGACACTAATATGTATATATATTACTATTTATATAAAGTACTATATATACATATTAGTGTTAATTATTATGTATATAGAAAATAATATCACTACTAAAATAAATTTTCAGGAGGTTCAAGGCTATGAATTATAACTTACTTACTCTTTCATGGGAAGATATTTTGAATTTAGACAAAGAAAAACTAGTAGTATTTGTTGGTATAGCTCCAATTGAGGAACATGGTAGACATTTACCAATAGGTGTGGATATTTATGAAACAGATGAATGGATTAACCTTGCAATTAATAAACTAGACTCAATTTTACCTAGCTATTGTTATGGAAAACTGCCTATAATACCTTTGGGCTTTGCAGATATGGGAACTTTCCCAGGTAATATTCATATTAGCCGTGAATTAATTTACAAAATAATTTATAGTACATTAAAGAACATAGTCAAATGGGGTGTTAAAAATATCGTTGTTATATCTGCTCATGCTGACCCACTACATACAATTGCTATAGAACAAGCCTGTGAATCAATCAACAAAGAATATGGCATAATTTCCATTGCACCTATGGGTTCAATTTTTAATTGCGAACAAAAGGGAATCTTAAGAAAATTTTCTAATTCTATTAAAGAAAAAATCAAATTATTTCCAAATGATTTTCACGCAGGCTGGATTGAAACATCTAATATGTTATCACTCTATCCAGAATTAGTAAATGATAATTACCAAGAACGCCCTGATATATCTATTCAAGATAACGAAATGATGAACATCCAAAAAGTTATCAATACAATTAAAAATGAAGGTCATATTGGATTTCCTAAAGAGGCAAGTGAAGAATTGGGAGTTGAACTAAACAATGACATTGGAGAACAAATATACATAGCTACACATAATTTTATTCTTCGTTCTAATTATGAAAAATATATGAATCATCCTTTATATCATGTCCCAAACCTAAAACTTAAAATTTAAAACTTATAATTACTATAATACTTAATTTTTCAAATCAATATAATCTATTTATAACCTATAAAAAATACCTACATAAACTCTTATAAATAACATAAATAGTATAATAAAAGTGGCACTTATAATTAAGTGCCACTTTTATTATACTATTTATGTTACATATTTAATTATTCTTATATAATTCAAGTAAATATTTATATTGCCAATTATGTTCTTTATTAGCATCTTTATTTCTATAAGAAACAACTTTTACATAATAAACTTCTACATATTGACCATAATTTTAATAAATTATTGAGTATGTTTTATCTATAAATTTAGTTTTTTTATTCTCCATCAAGTTTTTTAAAATAATCTTTATTATACTCAGCTAGATAATCTGTACCTCCTCCAGTAATTACATTTAAAAGTTTCATTGCAAATTCAGGGCTAGCTTTACATATATAATTTTCCCCAGACTTAACGACTTCTAAAGCAATTGTAAACTCTTTTTTATTTGCAGAATCAATGTCCTCCATAGTTGGATTAGGCATCATTTCTCCTAATTTAGGAGGATTCTTTTTTAATATAGAAACCATATCTGTATTATTAATTTTTAAATCTACAATAACTTTATCGTCTTTTTTCTTTATATTTTCGATTTTCCAAGACATATTTTTAGAATACATTTTAAATCCTTCTTTGTCACTATAGATAAAACTACCTAACCCTGATTCTGGAAAATATTTATCTACTTTATCAGAATCTTGAGTCTTTATTGCATTAAACATATTATCTACTTCACTTTTTATTTTATTGTCATTATTACACCCAGTTAATACTAATACTGAGATTGCAAACATCATAATACATATAGTAATCTTCTTCATTAAATTATTTCCCCTTACATTTTTTTTAAATATTGATTTATTCTTTATATTTTTTGAAAAAGTTGCAGTAATTGCATTTTGAGGGCACACTTTTATACAATCACCACATCTAATACATTCTAAACTATTTACATCTTCATATATTGGAATATCAAGCTTACATTTTGACTGACATACTGTACAATTTGTACATTTATCTTTATCAATTTTAAATCTATATATTGAAATAGGATTAAAGAAACTATAAATTGCACCTAAAGGACATAAGTACCTACAAAATGGTCTATAAATCATTATTGACACTAATAAAATCAATATCAAAATACTTAATTTCCAGCTAAATAAGAATCCTATGGATTCTTTTAAACTTTCATTTTCTAAAATAAGAGGTACCCCACCTAATAATGTACCTGAAGGACAAATCCACTTGCAAAACCAAGGATTACCACCACCTGCTACATTTACAATAGTAATTGGTAAAATAATTACAAAAACTATTAAAACTATGTATTTTAGATATTTTAAATATTTGTCACCATAAACTTTTTTTACTTTTAATGGAAATGGTATTTTATATAATAAATCTTGAATAAGTCCAAAAGGACAAAGCCATCCACAAACAAAGCGTCCAAAAAAAGCTCCAAATGCCATTAAAAATCCTACAACATAAAATGAAAATTTATAATCCCTACTTGATAAAACGGCTTGTAGTGAACCTATTGGACATGCACCTAGTGCCCCTGGACAAGAATAGCAATTTAATCCAGGTACACACAAGTTTTTACTTTCTCCACCATAAATAGTCCCTTGCAAAAAACCATTTATATATCCATTTGTTAATGCTGTAAATGCAATCTGAGTAATAATTCTTATATTATTGTTTATTTTTGATAATAACTTCATGATTGCTCTCCTAACCAATACCAATACATTCAAGGCAAATCATAATTGCTTTAGTTAATACTATATTTGCTTCTCCACGATATATGCCCAATACAATAAATGAAATACCAATTACAATAATAGAAATACCTTTTTTATTTTCTTTAATAAAGTTACTCATTACTTTTTACCATCTTTAATCTTTCATCTATAATTTTTTTCCATTCTTCTTTGCTATTTGCACCTGCAACTTTGTCACCTACAAATTTCCCGTTCTTGTCTACAAAATAAGTTGTTGGAAACTCTATAATTCTTTTAAAATCAGTCTTTTTCAAACCTTCAGATACTGTTAATTGTTGATAGGTAGCATTTGATTTTTTCATAATATCTTTAACTAAGTCTCTCTCTTCATCCGAAAGACCAGTTTTCATATCAGCTCCATCCACTTCTACAACTAATCCCTTTATAGCTACATTTGAATTATTACTTTCATATTCTTTTGATAAAGCTTCAAGTTCTGGCATCTCACCTACACATGGACCACACCAGGTAGTCCAAACATTAATAAGAGTAAGGTCTTTACTTGAAAACACCTCCTTTGTTACCTTATTTCCATCTACATCTTTGGTTTCTAGATTAAAAAACCATTCACTATTCTTTTCGCTTGTGTCTATAGGCTTAGACTCTTTTTTACTACAACCAGAAAGTATACCTAAAGCAAAAACACATCCCAAAACTAACACAAAAAACCTTTTCATACTTCACACTCCTAATATCTATATAATATATAAAATTGTTGATTGAAATAAAAGTAATCTATTCTCTATACTATAGTTATTATATTTAATAAATAATAGCCAACCTAAAGAAAACTATATTGAATATATATAGTTACTAAAATATACTTCTTATCAAACAAAATCTTATATATATGATAAGCTGTAAAACTTAAGATTATATACCTATATTTCTAAAGATTTTCTTAAGATATAATTATCTTTTTCAATAGAGTATAATTATTCTTTCAATAAAAGTTCATTAATCGCTATTCTATAAATCATACGAAACATAAGTTATTATTGATTTAAAGCCATTTATAGTATTAGCAAAGTTTTTCTTGACTATATAGTTACTATATACCTTATTATATATAGAGAGTAATAAAAGGAGGTAAAATTTATGGAAAATTTATTTACAAGAAAATTCACTACTTTTGAATTTCTGAAATTTGTTTCTCCTGCAATTATATCCATGGTATTTATATCTTTATACACAATAATAGATGGTATATTTGTATCAACATTAGTTGGCTCAGATGCTCTTGCTAGTATAAATATTGTACTACCCATAATCAACCTTGTTTGTGGTTTTGGAATAATGATGGCAACTGGTGGAGGAGCTATAGTTTCTATACGTATGGGGGAAAATAGACAAGATGAAGCCAATTCTACATTTTCTTTTATAGTTTTATTTTCATTGATTATTGGAATTTTATTCACAATAATCTCGTATTTTTTTGTCAAAGAAATATCTATTTTACTTGGAGCAACAGATAAACTACTACCTTATTGTATAACTTATGGTAAGGTTATGATTTTATGTACACCTTTTTATATTTTAAAATTTATATTTGAATATTTTACAAGAACTGATGGAAACTCTAAATTTAGTTTATTTCTATCAGTAATTGGAGGTGTAACAAATATAATATTAGATTATGTGTTTATTAAATATTTTGGAATGGGTCTTCTAGGTGCTGCGGTTGCAACTGCTATAGGTATCATTTTAACTTGTATTTTAGGTATAGCCTACTTCTTATCAAGTAAGTCTACATTAAAATTAAAAAAACCAAAAACTGATTTTAGACTTATAAGAGATACAATGATAAATGGTTCTTCTGAAATGGTTACAGAATTATCTACAGGAATTACAACATTCTTATTTAATATAGTTGCTTTAAGATTAGCAGGAGAAACTGGACTTGCAGCTCTTACTATAGTACTTTATGCTCACTTTTTGATGACATCGGTTTATCTAGGTTTTGCTGCTGGAGTATCACCATTGATAAGTTATAATTTTGGTGCTGAAAATAGTAATAAGTTAAAAGAAACATTTAAGCATTCTTTAAAATTTATATTTGCTTCTTCTATTTTAGTTTTTATTGTAGCTTTAGTTTTTGCACCACTTATTGTTAGAGTTTTTGTAAATCCTGATAATGGGGTATTTGGTTTAGCTTTACAAGGTCTAAAAATATTTGCTTTTGCTTTTTTATTTGTTGGTATAAATATATTTGCATCAGGATTTTTCACAGCATTTCACAACGGAAAAATTTCAGCTATTATATCTTTTAGTCGTGCCTTTGTTTTTGTAATTATAGGAATTGTAATTCTTCCTCCTATATTGCATCTAAATGGATTATGGCTTACTGTTCCATTTGCTGAAATTATAACTATATTTATATCTATATTGTTTATAAAAAAATATAAGAGTAAATATAAGTATTAGTAAAATATATACTTGTTAAAATTAATAAAGCTAGCTTAAAGTAATTGTATTCAAATTTCGCTTTAGAAACTTCATATTTGTAATGAAATTAAAGCCCTTAAAATCCAAAACAAATGGTTTTTAAGGGCTTTTTACTAGTAATATTTAAATCTACTTTTAAGGTAATTTCTATTTTAATTATAATAAATCATTTGCATAATCCTTAATTGGAGCTCTTCTAAGTAGTAATATTATTAAGGCTATACAAACAAATATAGTTCCTACTTTTAACCCTAATAAAATAGAAGGATTTTCAAATAAAATAATAATTTTATCTAAATATGTAATCATTTTTTGCATATGTTTAATTGCAAAATTAACTACATAAATTAATATCAATATTGGTAGTCCTATTAATATGGTAAAGCTTGTAGCTTTTCTAACCCTATACGTAAAAGCACCCAATAAAGCGCCTATCAAACCTATACATATTTCACTAATACATAAATTTATAAAATAATTTAAATAAGCTAGTGGCATATTTGTTGTTGATGATTTTATTATCATGGGTATAGAGGTCCAAATTAAATCTTGTTTCAGTAAAGCTAACATATCTACCTTATAACCAGTTATAAGCTCAATAGATAACTTTGATAAAAATATCAAAACTATACTTACAATAGAAAGAACAAAGGCTAAAATAATTAAAGTTAGTATAATAGCTTTTATACAATTCTTTCTATCTGCCCTTATACTTAAAGCACCTGAAAAATCTTTATTTACTATAGATATTCCATATACAAATATTAGTATACTTATATAGTTTAAAAGTGGAGTTGTAAATGAAGATAAGTCTTCTTTAGGTAAATTAGCAAAATTTACAATAATAAGTGGTAAAACATTTAAAAAAACACCTATTACCAAAAATAAAATTATATACGTTTTTGTATTTTTATTAAAAAATTTCATATATGGTCTTAATTCATTCAATTACAAAACCTCCTTTTTAGTCATACTTACAAACATATCTTGTAATCCTATATATCCTACATCTATATTTGAATTTTTAAGTATATTTTCATCGTTTTTATTAAAGTCACCATAGTAAAAATAGGCAACTGTATTTCCAAATGATTTTTTAGGCTTTACATTTCTTATTGCTTCTAATTTTTCTACTTCTTCTCTGCTTCCAGTAATATAATGAGCTTTTTGTTTTATAGTATCAATATCTTCATCTATAATAATCTTACCTTCATTTAATATTATTACATGCTCTAATAAATCATCTATTTCATCAATCAAATGAGTTGATATTATTATCGTTCTTGGATTTTTTATATAATTATCTAAGATTACATTATAAAATTCTTGCCTGTTTACTGCATCTAGACCAATTGTTGGTTCATCAAATATAGTAATAGCTGAATTGGAACAAATTCCTATTATATTTGAAAGTATAGTCTTCATTCCCCTAGACAATTGTCTATACTTTTTCTTTATATTTAAATCAAAATATTTACATAGTTTTTCTTCTAATGCCTTATCATAATTTTTATAGAAGCTAGAAGAAAACTCAAATATCTGACCTACCTTAAAGTCTGAATTATAAAATTCTTTTTCTCTTACAATACAAATATCTTCCAATACTTTTAAATCTTCTTTTATATTTTTTCCTGAAATTTCTATATCTCCTTCACTTTGAATTAATTGATTTACTATTATATTCAATAATGTAGTTTTCCCAGCACCATTTTTTCCTAATAAACCATATATTTTATTTTCTTCAAAATTCAGAGATACATTATCAAAAATCTTTTGTTTTTTGAAGCTATGAGACAAATTTTTTATCCTGATAGAGTTACTCATACATTACTCCCCCTTAAAATTTATTATAATATCAACTAATTCTTCTCTGTTTATTTCTAATTTATCTGCTTCTTGAAGTAGATTTTTTATAAAATTATTTTTAAAGTTTTCTTTCCTAACTTCTTTTATTATACTTCTTGCCCCCTCTGATACAAACATTCCTATCCCTCTCTTCTTGTATAAAATATTCTTATCAACTAATGTATTTATTCCTTTCAAGACTGTAGCAGGATTAATTTTATAAAGCTTTGAAAGTTCAGTTGTTGATGGAACCTGCTCTTCTTCTTTTATTCCATCTGATAGTATTTCATCTTCAATTGCTCGTGCTATCTGAATAAATATGGGTTCTTCATTATTTAATATTAATTTCATAGGTTCCTCCTTCCCAAGTTAGTTAATTACTTAAGTAACTAACCATAAGACTATAATATATTATAAAGTTTTCTCTGTCAAGATTAAATAAAAAAAACAGAGGGAAATTTCCCTCTGCCTTTTGTTCTATAAATTTATAATTAAACTAATATCTAGTTGTCATTGTTTTATCCATTAATTAATAGTTTTAATAACCTGTTATGTCTTCATTTTTTAATATTTTACATATTGAACTAGTACCTAATCTTTCAGCACCTGCCTCTATAAATTTTTCTGCATCAGAAATCGATTTAACACCTCCAGCAGCCTTTATCTTAACATTTTCTCCAACATGCTCTTTCATAAGCTTTATATCTTCTAAAGTAGCTCCACCTGTTCCCATTCCAGTAGATGTCTTTATAAAGTCTGCACCAGACACTGTTACTATCTCACACATCTTTACTTTTTCATATTCCTCTAAATAACATGTTTCTATAATAACTTTTAATATTTTATCTCCAATAATTGCTTTTATTTCTTTTATCTCATTTTCTATCTTCTCATAGTCCCCATTTTTAATATCTGAAATATTTACAACCATATCAACTTCATCTGCTCCATTTTTAATTGCATCTTCAGCTTCAAATACCTTTGTTGCAGTAGTTTGATATCCTAGGGGAAATCCTATTACTGTGCATACCTTTATTTTACTATTTAAATATTCTACTGCTCTTTTTACATATGATGGTGGTATACAAACTGATGCTACATTCATGTTTATAGCCTCATCACATAAAATCCTAATATCTTCCCATGTCGTTGTAGCCTTTAAAATAGTATGGTCTACTGTTTTTAATATGTGTTTCATAAAATCCTCCTAAATATATAATTAATATAGTTAAACTAGTTTTTTAAGTGTAACTTTCTTTTTGCAATATTTAATATCATATCAACTTCTTCAACTTTAAAAATGGTCATTAGTAATGTATAAATTCCACCTCCAACTATTACTGAAATGGTTAATGATACTAACTCGTTAAGTGTACCTACGCCTAAAAGTCCAAATATAAATTTATACGTAAAATATGATAAAATTCCCATAATAACTGATGCTACTAATGATTTTAAGGTTGCTTTTATTATCTTATCTTGTCCAAAATAACCTACTTTCCTTCTTAAATTTATGAAAAGTAACAATATACATGCAATTGATGATGAACTAGTTGCAAGAGCAAGACCACCATGAGCCATAGGTTTTATTAAAATTAAATCTAGCACTATATTTACACAAACAGATATAATACCATTTACCATAGGTGTTTTTGTATCTTGTAATGAATAAAAAACTTTACCTAATATATCTCTAAGTCCAAATGCAGTCATTCCAACTGCATAGAAAACTAAAGCAGTTGCTGTCATTTGAGTTGCTCTAGCATCAAAAGCTCCTCTTTCAAATATAATTCTAACAACTGGATTTGCAAAAACAATAGACCCAACTGAAATAGGAATCATAGAAATTATTATCATATTGACACTAGATTTAACTGAACTAGTAAATTTTTTTTGATTATTCTCTGCACTTAATTTTGACAGCATTGGGTACATAACAGACACTATTGAGGCTGTAAATGTCCCTGTAACAAAACCATTTAACCTATCTGCATAAGTAAGTGCTGGTATACTACCTTTAACTAATGTAGATGCTAAAGTTGTATCAACTAATGAGTTTACTTGATTAACAGCAACACCTATAAACACTGGTGAAAGTAATGCCAGCAATTTTATAAGACTATCATCTTTAAAATCTAAGTAAAATGAATATTTGTAATCTGTTTTTTTAACAAAAAACATGTAAAAAAGTAGCTGAACTATCATAGCAACTACAGCACCAACTGGAAGTACATATGGTCCAAACACGGTACTTATCATTATTGAAATAATTATTACTATATTATAGGGGATACTACCAAATCCAACTATGATAAAATTTTCTTTTATTTGTAAAAATGCTGACATAACACTAGTAATACCTATAAATATTATTCCCGTTATAAGTACTTTAGTAAATTTTACAGTAAGCTCAAATCTTTCGCCTTCAAATCCTATAGCAAATATACTCACAAGTTGTTTTGAAAAAATCACACCCAGTATAGCTACAATTATGCATATACCAACTATTATATTTAAGACATTGTTTAAAAATTTTACTGCTTGTTTTTCACCTTGTTTACTACTTATGTCTTGATACATTGGTATAAAAGTAGTAACTATAGCAGTTCCTATTGCTGCAAATATAATATTTGGTATATTCATAGCTGTCAAATAACTTTCTGTATACAAACCTGTTCCATAAATTGATGATAAAACTAATTCTCTACCCATGCCAAGAATCTTAGATATTACAGTAACTATCATCAAATAAAAAGTTGCTTTAGCCACTTTGCTCATTTCATCACTCCACTTCTAACACACTTCTTTTAGTTCAGTAAAAGCTAGCCTCTTATATATAATTTAATCTATTATTCCTACATTTTCTGAAGATAATAGTAGTTGTTTATTCTTTAATATATCATAAATAACATTATTTTTTATGTTTTTTATTTATACAACATTTTCTATAATCGCAATTTAAATCTAATAGAATAAATTTAATTGAATTCACAGAAATGGAGTTATTATTTTCTAATCTAGGTAAAACAAAACACTTATATTAGCAATATCTTTAAATTTCATTTTATTCATTTCTTATAACTTAATAATCTCAACATAAGGAAAATATATAATCATTTTTAAGTTATATTTTAACATATTTTATCTATTTTGAAAAATTTTAATCACTTTTACTAAATAACTATTTATTTAAAGAAAATCCAAAAAAGTATTCTCCTCAATGAAGAATACTTAACAGAGATATATAAGTGCATTTTAAATAAAGTACATCAATATGATTATTAATAGTCGTCAATAAGCTAATAAAAACTCAACTTTTCTGCAAGTTAAAGTAATGTAAAGGTAATTTTTATTTTATTAATCTCATATTTTCCTATTGAAAAACCATTATTGATTATGTGTAAGTATGACAAAAGAAAAAACAAAAGTAGGAGAATCTTTCTCCTACTTTCTTTTATATTCGCTTTATAAATATTAATAAAAATGCTTTAATTGTTTTAATTTACTTGGATGTCTTAATTTTCTTATTGCTTTAGCTTCTATTTGTCTTATTCTTTCTCTAGTAACTCCAAACACCTTTCCAATTTGCTCTAATGTCTTAGGGTCATCATCATCAATGCCAAATCTCATTCTCAAAACCTGCTGTTCTTGTTCTCCAAGACCTGTAAGCAATTCTTCTATTTTTTCTTTTAAATTATGTTGTTCCACTTCATGCATTACAACATCTTTAAAATCAGCATCTGATGGTATAAATTCAACTAAACTACTATCTTCATCTTCTTTTAATGGTGTATCCAAAGATACAACATTTTTATCTCGTTTTAATAATTCCAATACTTTCTCAACCTCAAGACCACAAGCATCTGCAATCTCATCTACAGTTGGTTCTCTTAATAATACATTTAAAAGTTCTTGTTTCTTTTTCTTTACAAAATTTATTCTTTGGTGAAGATGTATAGGTATTCTAATAGTATTTTCGCAATCATCAATATATCTTGTTATGCTTTGTTTTATCCACCATGTAGCATAAGTGCTAAATTTGTATCCTTTTTTATAATCGTACTTCTCTACTGCTTTTATGAGTCCTATATTTCCCGCTTGAATTAAGTCTAGCATATCAATACTATCTCTTTTATATCTTTTTGCTATGCTCACTACCAACCTATAATTTGAATTTATAAACTTTTCCTTTGCTACTGAAGATGAGTTGATTATTTCCTTTGCCAGCTCTACCTCTTCTCCTGCTGACAACATTTTGTATTCCTCAATTTCCTTTAAATACATTTTCATCGCATTTGATACATTTGATGAACCCACACAAATATAATTTTCATAATTATTTTCTTTTTTAGTATCCATAATCAAACCCCTTCTATTCATAGAATTTGCTAAAACAAAAATAAATAATTTAAAACTACATAATCTACAACTACATAATATCCCCTTCTTCAAATAAGTTGTTTTGTATATTATGTATACAAAGTTATAAAAACTATACCTATAATATTATTCTACCTCTAACCCTAATATCCTCCTTATATATATAATTTATTTTATTATATATTGTTATATCCTAAGTTTTTAGATTGATATATGTCTAAAAAAAGACTGTTGATTAAACAGTCTTTTTTAATATATATGCTTGTTATTTACTTTTCATGATGATTGCATCCACATCCACAATTTTCATCGTGATGATGATGTTCTTCTTCTGAATCTTTAACTTGTTGTTCCATCTCATTAAACTCTTTTACCATTATATCATAAGTTGGAAGTGCTGCCTCAGTATCATATTCTTCGCCTCTCCAATCAGCATACATCATAGCATCACCATTAGTTAAAACCAATCTACCTGACATAGTTATGTTATCTACTTCTTCTAAAAATTCTATTTGTTTTTGTAAAACTTCCCCTTCTAATTCTACATCTTCATCTAAACACTGCACTATCATTACTGGAGCGTAATAATCCTCATCATCTTTAACATTTACAATAATATCTAAAGTTCCCTCTGCACCTTCTTCAAATTCTGCTAATTCAACATTTGTATCAATCATGTCCTGAGGTACCAATAAATCTTCTATTAAATATTTTATTACTCTGTCTTTTACTAATTCTTTTGACATTTATTTTTTCTCCTTCCGATTCTATAACATTATCATAATCATTTCTATATTATAGTATACTACATTAATTGTTTTTTCAATCTCTTATAAAAATTATTTTTTTATTATTTACCTTATATTACCTTTTTTATTACAAACTTGTAATCGCATTGATTTAAAAAATAGTTTATATTTAGTATAATAGAAATGTAGCACATATTTTTATTCAGTATATTGATAAAAATGTATATTGAAAATGTAATGTATGTTAAATCTAGGAGGATTATTATGAAGTTTAAAAAACAAATTAGCTCTATTATTATATCTACTATGCTTGTGTTTGGAAGTTTAAATCTTGCTTATGCAGATGGAACAAATGTTGTTACACTTGGAGCTAACTTATCAGAATCTCAAAAACAACAAATGCTTAATTATTTTGGAGTTAAAAAAGACCAAGTCTTAGTTTTAGATGTAACAAATGCAGAAGAAAGACAATATTTACAAGGTGTTGCAACAGAGAGCCAACTTGGTAAAGTTACTATTTCTTGCTCTTATGTTGAGCCTACAACAAATGGCAATGGAATTAATGTTAAAACAGCAAATTTAACTTGGGTAACTAGCTCAATGATTGCTTCAACACTTACAACAGCTGGTCTTGAAAATGCAAATGTTATTGCTGCTGCTCCATATCCTGTAAGTGGTACTGGTGCATTGACAGGAATTATGAAAGCATTTGAAGATGCATCAGGAAAAAAACTTGACGAAACAAAAAAGGAAATTGCTTCTGAAGAGTTAGTGGTTACAGGTGATTTAGGAGATGATATAGGTCAAGAAAAAGCAACTGGTGTGATGAATGATATCAAAACAGAAATTGTAAAAAATGGTACAAAGGATACTAATCAAATAGCTAATACGATAAATAATGTTGTAAACAATTACAATATTACTATTACACCAGAACAAAAAGAACAAATTCAAGGTGTAATGAAAAAAATAGCTGACCAAGATTATGATTACAATAGTATGAAAAATACATTGGATAATGTATCAGACAATGTAAATGAACAACTAAAAAAATTAGGTGATAGTGTTAAAGGTTCTGGAATACTAGATACTATAGGTGGATGGTTTAGTGGAATAGGAGATTGGTTCTCTGGTTTATTCTCAGGAGGAGATAAAAAAGATTTGGGAATCTTAAATAACACTAATGATGAGTCTCTTGGCTCAAATGCTGTGATAAACTCTACAGAAGGTGTTCAAATAAATCCACAAGATAATACTAACTCTAATAATACAGATAACTCAGAAGATAGTACTAACTCTAATAATACGGATAACTCAGAAAATAATAGCGAGAATAATGATAACACTCAATCAAGTGAAAATAACACAACTAATAATTCTGAAAATCAATCCAATACTAATGACTCAGTTGGTTTCTTTGAAAAAATAAAGAATTGGCTTTCAGGTTTATTTTAAAAATTAAGTAAATAAAAGAATTGCCTAATATAGAAATTTTCTATAAAAGGCAATTCTTTTTATCTCAAATAAATTCTTATTACTTGCTCATTTTTTGAGATTTTTCTATACATGCACATATAGCTTTTATAACAGAGGCTCTAAAACCTTCCTCTTCAAGGACTTTAACTGCTTCTATAGTAGTCCCTCCAGGTGAGCATACCATATCTTTTAGTTCACCAGGATGTTTTCCTGTTTCAAGTACCATTTTTGCAGAACCCATAACTGCTTGTGCTGCAAATTTATATGCTTGTTGTCTTGGCATTCCTGCAATTACTGCTGCATCTGCAATAGCTTCTATAAACAAAAACACATAGGCTGGTGCAGAACCACTCGCTCCAATCACTGCTTCTATAAGATATTCTGGTACGACTTCAGTGTTTCCAAAAGAACTAAATACTTCTACCACTGCTTCTAAATCTTCATCTTTTATATTTTTATTTATAGATATTGAAGACATAGCCTCATTTACAAGTGCAGGAGTATTAGGCATAGTTCTAACTATTTTTTTATTTTCACCTATAATTGCCTCTATATCTTTTATAGATTTTCCTGCTGCTATTGTAACTATAATCTTACTATCATCTACAAAATCTTTTATCTCTTCTAAAATATCATCATATATGTCTGGCTTAACAGCTACAATTACTATATCAGAATTTCTAGTAACCTCTTTTGAATCTTTTGTAGTATTTATACCAAAATTTGCATGTATTCTATCAAGAGTTCCTTGAGTATATGCTGATGCTGTTACCATATTAGGTTCAACTAATTTTGAATTTACTATACCACCTATCATAGCACTGGCCATATTCCCTGCACCTATAAATCCAATTCTTTTCACTGTAATACTCCTCCTTAAATAAGTAATAACTAAACTTTAAGCTTCTTTAACTGTATCAGAATTTTCAAATGGATTTGGTATACTTACCACTAAAATTCTTACCATCTTATTAGTATAGTTAACCCAATTGTGATTGTTCTTTTCACTATTGTAGTGTATTGTATCACCTGGATACATTTCAATTTGCTCGTCACCCAAAAACACTGTAAGAGTGCCCTCTAAAACATATACAAATTCTTCACCACTATGTACATAGCAACAAATTTCTTCACTACTTTTACTTGGAAGAATTTCAATTAATCTTGGTAACATAGTTTTTTCTTTTAAATTAGATGATAAATGATAATGTATAAATGTTGAATTTTCTACATCAAAAACTTCTTTTTCATAACTTCTTAATACAGGTCTCTTATGCTCCTTTGGTTTCATAAAAAAGTAAGTTAAATCTACATCCAATACATTTGCTATTTTACCTAATGAATCTGTTGCCACACTTGTTAATCCTCTTTCAAGCTGTGACAAAAATCCAATTGATAAGTTTGTTTTCTCACTCATATCTTTCAGTGTCATTTGTTTTTGAGTTCTAAGTTGCTTTATTTTTGCTCCTATGTCCTTATTCAAAACCATCACCCCTAAATAATTTTAATTTTTTCATAATATAAATATAAGAATATAAATATAGGCTATTATATCTATAATATTTCACCTCAAAAAAACTTTATTAGTATAAATATAATTTATTCACTTTCTTTTGTCTACACATTTATCATTATTTATAATTTATTATATATATCTCTCTACCTAATTTAATAAAATTTATTAATCATTTTTCTATTTTTTAATATATCTGATTATAATGACTTTTTTTATATTATAAAACTATATTATAAAACTTAAGTTATTCCTATAATTTACTTTATTATTTATATAGTTCATAATATATAAATCCTATTAGTATAATTTTTATCAGATTACTATCTTTAATTTATGTATATTGCATTATATAGTTTATTTGAATTTAACTATTAAAAATCAAGCTTATTACATTGCTATTTCTACAGATTTTTACATCCTTTACAATAATTATAACATAATTTTACAATTTAATAGTATCTATTCAATGCCTTTTTTTATTTCTACAATATCTTATATTTTACAGTCTAAAACTATACATATTTTTCTAATATTTATACAGATACAGACTTGTTATTTCCTAATTTAACAATCGTTATCAAAATATTTATCATCTTTTTAAATTCCATTTTTAAATTTTCTGTCTAACAATAATTTTCATAATAAACCATATGAAATCACCTTATAACCTCAATCATACGATTTTAAATATATCTCTATTCTAAAGATACTTTCTTTTTTTGTCAAAATTTTTCTATTTTTTATAAATAATTATTTGTTGTAATAAATAATCTGTTTAATATAAAATAAACTAACTTTATATATAAACACGACTATTCTTAATAAAATGCGTCCAAAAGTTAATATTCATTTATTTTATAGTATAATATTATCATACTTATTTTGTTGAAATATATCTTTGTTTGTATAAACAAAACAATTGAAAATAATTATAAAAATCTACTGAAAATACATCTCCTGCTTTATAAATTTATTTATACTAAAATAAAAATTCTATAAAAAATAAGATATATATTTATAAAAAATAATTTTTATAAATATATATCTTATTGATATCAGTACCTATTCTATATAAAAACGCCATAAAAAGTCTTTTGCTTCTTCTGCATAGTCTATATTTATACGTTTACTAGTTTTTATATCCAATTTATCTTCACTAAATACTTTTTTTCCTTCATTATCATAATAAAAGTCACTTATATACAATTCTTCGCCCATTATACTCTTACTATTTAAGCTTCTATCTATTTTTAAAGCCTTACAAAGTTTTCCTGGTCCATTAGTAATATTTTTTATTTGATACTTACTCAAATTATCATACAGTTTATTATATCTATTTACAGATATCTCATTTAAAGAAGTTATTGGTTCGACACCTCTTATTAACACACACTCTGGTACATTTTCTGTATTTGCTGATAGATTTAGACAATTGTACATACCATAAATTAAATAAACATATATATGTCCACCATCTAAATAGAGAGGCTTAGTTCTCTCAGTTCTTTTATCACCATATACATGTGCGCCTTTGTCATTTATACCCATGTATGCCTCTGTCTCTACTATCTTGGTAACAATTGTTTTATTTTCATATTTTCTTATTAAATATTTACCTAATATAGATTTAGCTAAATCAATTCCATTTTTCCTAAAAAAATCCTTTTCCAAAATTTCACCTCATAAAGTTTATTTATAGTCAGTTAAATACAGCTAAAATCATAAGTAAAATTAGTCTGCTTTTAATTGTATATTAATATATAAAATAATGGATTTCAATATTTACTACTTATATATATCAAAAAATTCTATCTCGAATTTTTCAATATTATCGTTGTAATTTGATTTATCATAGACTTCTTCAACTACTTCTTTAATTGGGAATATTATTTTTACCTTTGTTCCTTCTCCTAATTTACTATCTATATAAATTTCTCCATTTTGAATTTCAATTAACGATTTTGCAAGACACAATCCTATTCCACTGCCGAATTCGTTTGATATACCACTATTTTCAATTTGTTTAAATCTATTAAATATGTCGTTTAATTTCTCCTTTTCTATACCTATTCCAGTATCTTTTATAAGTATTTCTACATTTTCACCCTCTTTATATATTCCTACAAGTATTTCTCCACCTTCTAAAGTAAACTTTATAGCATTTGATAATATATTCAATATTATCCTCTCTATAGATTCTGGGTCAAGTCCTACTCTCATGGTTTCTTCATTTGTATCAAAAACTAAGTCTATTCCCTTAGATTTTGCATAACTGCTAATGGATGTAACTATTCTTTCTGTTATATCGATAATATCAAAGTTAACCGCTTTAATCTTATATATTTCTGATTTAACTTGAGAAATATTTATTATATTATCTATTAATCTTAATAATCTAAACATGTTTTGTTTAGTTATTTTTATGTGTTCTCTTAATATATCTTGACAGTCAATTATCTTTCCTTTTTTATAAAGATTCTCGATAAGCTGAACTGAACTATAGATATTATTTAAAGGGGTCTTAAGTTCATGAGATATATTAGCATAGAACTCCATCTTCATCTGGTCATACTGTCTTTGTTTTATTAATGCTTTTTTAAGTCTCTCAGACTCTCTTTGTACACTTAAATCTTTAATTATTCTCACTCTACTTCTCTTCTGCCCAAAGTATAAGGTTCTTGATATCATCTTTACTTCTTTAATATGATTGTTTTCATTTACTATATGAATACTTTTTTCTCTTTCACCTATATTTAAATTGTTTATGTATTTTTTTACTAAGATATTTCTATATTTTTGTGTTGTTACGCCTAGTACATCACTTGATATTCCAAATAATTCTCTAAAAGCTCTATTCGTATAGAGTACTCTTGATGTACTTAAATCTTCAAGAAAAATAGCCTCTGGTATAGCATCTAATAATTTTTCATATATTATTTTTTGTTCATTTACTGTTCTAAGTATATTTATTTCTTTAGTTATATCTCTAAATGTAAGTAACTTAAATAATTTATTATTTGACCAATAATCTCCAACTCTCACTTCTTCAACATGTTCTTCGCCCTCTGAATCAGACATTACAAAATTAATTATACAATTTGCCGTATCATTATAACTTACTATTTCAGCTTTCTTTTCTTTTGTTAGATTTAATCTTTTAAACTCTCTATTATCAAAAAAATCTATGTTAAAGGTTTCAAAATATTTTTCTAATGTCATATTAACTAGCTCTTTTGGTGTACATTTAAAACTCTTTTCATATTTTTTATTTATGCTTATTACTTTATTCTTCTTTATACCACCTTCTGCACTTCTTACAAGTATAGGAGATGGTATATTTAATATTATATTTTCATAATCTTTATTTATAGCCCTTATCTCTTTATCCATTTTTATTTCATTTGTAATATTATTTAAGCTTATTAAATAATTACTTTCTTCTTCATTATTACTTAAACTTAACAAATATATTTTATTATTCAACTCTACTTGTTTATCAATTATACTTATATCCGTATCAAATTTCTTTAGCTTTTCAGCTACATGCTCATCTTCCTTTATAAAATTTAATATGTGATAAAAGTTTTTCATGTCCTTTGAAAATTCATCTTTAAATGCATTATTTGTATAACTTATATTAAAATCATAATCTGTTATTATCCATACATTTGGTATAGTATCAAGTGCTTGTCTTAATAACTCTTTTCTTTCATCTATGTAATTTTTTAATGTTTTCTGTATAGTCATGTCCTTTTCTATTGCTAGATTTATCTTACTTAATTGTTCTGACTTTTTACTTAATTTCTTATTTATTGAATTTAATTCATAATATGGATATACCACTCTATTAATTAGACTGTATACATACACATAGTAAGTATAATTACATAACAATAAATACACTACTCCTATTAATCTATCTGTATCTACTATACTAATTTGACAAGTTGTTATAAAACCTATAATAGTTGCAAATAAAGCAAAGTATGATAAATTTTTTATTAAGCTATAATGTTCAGTTTCACTATTAGTTTTGTTTAATACAAACAATAAATTGAACAAGGACATGACAACATTAATTGCCATAATAATCATATTCAAATAAAAGTTATTAAAAATACTTCTTAGAAGATAATCTACTATTACAAAAGTACTGTTGAAAATCAACAGGTGACTTATTCTCAGTTTTTTTATTTTAGAAATTGTTAAGTATATAAATGTAGATATATTAATTATACTTAAATTGAGTATCATAACTTGGAATTTTTGAATCTCTAATTCTGCTATGCCTAAAATCCCCACAAAAACTAATACAAGGCATCCTAATTTTAGTATGTTTATAAATTCATCTTTTTCAAAACTAGTTATATAAACTATAGAATATCCAAATATCCAAAGTAAAATTATTCTATACATATTTATGGAAACTGTATACAAATTTATATTCAAAAGTGCAATAATTAAAAATAACCCATTAGCCAATATATAGCCCTTATTCTTCCTTAAAGTTCCTTTAGATTCCATATTCTCCACCACTTCTTCATTTTTATATAGTTTTATCTATAAATATGTTACCACAATTCTCCCAAAAAATTTGTCACTTTCTAGTTATAAAAAAAAATGAGTAAAGTTTTTAAAATTTTACTCATTTTATAGATTTTGTATATTTAATTTAAAAAGCTGGAACTATACTTCCTTTATATTCATCTTGTATAAACTTTTTAACTTCTTTACTATTCATAGCCTCTGATAAAGCTTTAATCTTATCGCTATCTTTATTATCTTCTCTACAAGCAATTATATTTACATATGGAGAATCGCTTGATTCTATTACTATTGCATCTTTAGTAGGATTTAAATTCGCTGTTAAAGCATAGTTAGAATTTATTACTGCTCCATCAACATCTTTTAATACTGTTGGTAATTGTTCTGCATTCATTTCTTTTATTTGTATATTTTTAGGATTTTTAGTTATATCTTTTTTAGTTATAAGTTCGCCATCCTTTACTTCTATTAATTTATGCTTTGCTAATAATTTAAGTGCTCTAGCTCCATTAGTCGCATCATTTGGTACAGCTATAACTGCTCCATCTTTTACTTCATCTAATGATTTAACTTTTTCTGAATAGAATCCCATTGGCTCTATATGAACTTTAGATGTATAAGTAAGTTTATATTCCTTTTCCTTCACAGTCTCCTCTAAAAATGGAATATGTTGAAAGAAGTTAGCATCCAAAGAACCTTCATCTAAAGCTGTATTTGGAAGCACATAATCATCAAATATCTTTACTTCTAAATCATATCCTTTTTCTTTTAATAAAGGTTTTGCAACTTCCAATATTTTTGCATGTGGATTTGATGATGCCCCTACTAATATTTTTTTATCCTCTTTGTTTGAACATCCTACTGCTGATATTGCTATTGCTGACACTAATGCTACTGATAATAATTTTTTTAATTTCATTTTTTACTCCCCCTTTAAAAATGTTTTATTGATTAAATTATTTTAGTTTCTTATAAGCTAGATTTCCTAAACCTTGTATTATTTGAACTAGTATTACAAGTGCTATTACTGTATAAACCATTACTGCTGTGTCAAATCTTTGGTATCCGTAAATAAGAGCTATATTACCTAGTCCACCAGCTCCTACTGCACCTGCCATAGCTGTATAGCCAAGTATAGAAATTACTGATAATGTAATTCCAGATACTATTGAAGGCATTGCTTCTTTTATCATAACTTTAAATACTATTTGTTTTTTTGTAGCTCCAAAAGATTTGGCAGCCTCTATTAGTCCCTTATCAACTTCGTTTAATGAACTTTCTATAATCCTAGCGATAAATGGTGCTGCACCAATAGTTATTGGTACTATTGCAGCAGTTTCTCCTATACTTGTTCCAACAATTAATCTTGTTATTGGAATCATTGCAACTATAAGTATCATAAATGGGAAACTTCTAAATATGTTTACTATAAATCCTAGTGCACTATTAATCGTACTATTTGGTTTTAATCCATCTGGTTTTGTCACTACTAATATAATTGCTAGTATAAATCCTAATATTGTTGCCACTACAGTTGGTACTATGACCATATATAAAGTTTGTAGTAATGCATTTGGAAATAGTGTTGTTAAAAAATCAATTAGACTATTCATTTATCATTTCCTCCCATCTTATGTCCTTATCTGTAAGATACTGTTTTACTTTATCTCCACTTTTATCTGAAACATTTATAATAAGTGAACCTAAAATATCTTCTTTAAATTGTTCTAATTTCCCAAATATTATAGATACATCTATGTTTAACTCTCTTGCCATTGTTGTAATAATAGCTTCATTAGAAATGTCTTTAGGGAATAGTATTTTTATATTTGTTCCTTTTGGTAAAATTATACTTTCTTCACCTATTAATTTTCTAAGTCCTTTAGTATTTCTCAAGAAAATTTCTTCTGTATCTCCTATTTCTAATACCTCTCCATTTTCCATTATTGCCACTCTTCCACAAATTTGTTTTATAACTTCCATTTGGTGAGTTACAACTATTATTGTTATTCCTAGGTTTTTGTTTATATCTTCAAGTAATGAAAGAATTGATTTTGTAGTATTTGGGTCTAGTGCTGAAGTTGCTTCATCACAAAGAAGTACTTGTGGGTTTAGTGCTAAAGCCCTAGCAATTGCAACTCTCTGTTTTTGACCACCACTTAAGTTTCTTGGTTTATCATTTTTCTTTTCAGATATACCAACCACTTCTAGTAACTCTAAAACTCTTTTTTTTATTTCTGCCTTTGTATATCCAAAGCACTCTAAAGGTAATGCTACATTATCAAACACTGTTTTTCTTTCAAGTAATGAAAAGTGTTGAAAAATCATACCTAGCTCTTTTCTTAAATCCCTCATTTGCTTTTCATTTAATGACTTTACTTCCTTATTAGATACAAGCACACTACCTTCTTGATATTCTTCTAGCCCATTTATACATCTAAGTAGTGTTGATTTTCCAGCACCACTATGACCTATTATTCCAAAAATTTCTCCAGATTCTATCTCAATACTTACATCTTTAAGTACTTGAGTCTTTCCATAATACTTATTAACATTTTTTATGCTAATCATAAAATTTCCTCCCCACATATTCTGCTCAATTTGTATGTTTATTTTTATTTATGTATTTTAAATTTGTATCTAACAAAATAAAAGCCTGAGTATAAACTCAGGCTTAGAAAGCTATTTATACTCATCTATCAACTATATTAGTTGCAGGATTTAGCACCAATGTATATAAAATATACTGGTTGCCGGGTTTCAAAGGGCCAGTCCCTCCACCACTCTTGATAAGACGTTATTTAATTTGATTCGATTATCATTTCTTGCTATGTTATATATAATATATTTATTAATAATATTTGTCAATAAATTTATTTGAAATTTTTATTTTTTATTATTCTGAATTGAAAACAAAGTTCATAAAACCTCATATCAGTTTAGAAAATGGATATCAAGATACTACTCTTTCAATTATTTTGACAAAACTGATACTTGTTCTATCTAATTTCTATTTGGATGTGGATTTCTTCGAGTAGAATGTTAGTGATTTTCCAGCAAAAGTAGAAGCATATAAAGAACTTATTTGCAAAGAACTTGGAGTAAAAAATAAAAACGAACTATTTTAAAATGCGAATTAAATATTTGTGAAAATATTAATCATCTGAACTGGAGTTATTGGAACTTTAAATACAGTCTCGTTGGCAGGCAAAAACCAAATACGTCACTATGTAAGAAAAGATTGTAATAAAGCATTATAATATCTCCACTTGTAACATTTTTTTGAAAAACTCATTGACAAGTAAGTGACTAATAAGTATACTAAATATCAGTGACCACATGGTCACTAATATTGTACAACGGAAATGACCAGTCGGTCATTACATAAGGAGATATCATGCCTACAAAATTATTTTTTGAGCTTAATGAAGACAAACAAAGGAATATTATTAGTGTGGGAATATCTGAATTTGCAACATATGGTTATACAAATAGTTCCACCAATAGAATAGTTAAAAGCTCTGGTATTAGTAAAGGTAGCTTGTTTAAATATTTTTCTACTAAAGAAGAATTGTATTTTTTCATACTTGATATCGTCACAGCAGACTTTATTGAAAGTTTAGAAAAAAAGACAATCGCCATTTCACCAGAGTTATTCCAACGAATAATTGAATATTCTGCTTTAGAATTTTCTTGGTATATTCAAAATCCTGAAAAAGCAAAATTGTTAATAGGTGCATTTACAAGAAGTGATACTGAGATTTACCAAAAGACCATAGAACGATATAGTATTAAGGAATTTGATGTATATGACAATCTAGTTAAAGATATTGATTTGAGTAATTTTCGTTGGCATAAGCAGAAAACTATCGACATTTTGAAGTGGTTTCTAAAAGGTTTTAACGATTCTTTTTTAGTAAGTACTCAAATAGATAACTATTCATTCGAACACATACAAAATGAATATGTAAAAAGTCTAACAGAATATCTGGAAATATTAAAAATGGGGCTTTTAAAATAAAAGGAGGATACAGTTATGTTTTGGAAGGCAAAAGGTGGATGCGTCAGCATTGACGATACAGATATGGACTATATCTCTTTTGGAAATGGTAGTGATATTTTAATCATGCTTCCTGGACTAGGCGATGGATTAACCACAGTCAAAAGAATGGCTATTACAATGGCTATCGCATATCGCATGTACGCCAAAGACTATAAAGTATATGTTTTTAGCAGAAAAAACCATTTAAAAGAAGGTTATTCTACACGAGATATGGCTAAAGACCAAGCGAAAGCCATGAAAATACTTGGTATCACTAAAGCTAAAGTTTTAGGTATTTCTCAAGGTGGAATGATAGCACAATACCTTGCTATTGATTATCCCGATTTAATTGAGAAACTCGTACTAGCAGTTACGCTATCAAAGCAGAATAAAAACATACAAGAAGTTGTTGGGAATTGGATTACATTGGCAGAGCAAGAAAAATATAAGTATCTAATGATTGACATATCAGAAAATTCTTATTCAGAGAATTATCTAAAAAAATATCGTTTTCTTTACCCCTTGCTTGGGAAAATCGGTAAACCTAAAGATTTTAGACGGTTTCTCATACAAGCATCCTCTTGTATTCAGCATGATGCATATATGGAGTTGAATAATATTATATGTCCCACTTTGATAATTGGGGGCGATAACGATAAGATAGTTGGTGTAACTTCTTCTGTTGAATTAACTGATAAAATTAAGGACAGCGAATTATTTATATATAAAGGTCTTGGACATGCTGCGTATGAGGAAGCAAAAGATTTTAATAATCGTGTTCTAAATTATTTATCGAAATAAAGTAAAGCATTATAAAAATAGAGTAGATACGCTATCCTGTATGTGGCAACAAAACAAGGCTAAAAATTCGATTAGATACTATACCTGAAAATTTCTCGTTTTATATTTTTTTACTGTTTTTATAAGCCATCATTGAATATTGAAATCAAATAGGCGTAAAACGGAATTTTTAAGCAACTAAAATAGAAACACATAAAGCCACACAAACATAGTGTTCGTGTGGCTTTACAGCGCTTTATAAAATAATTTTTATTGTTGATATTGGCAGGTTATTCTACTATTTTTTATTATTTCCTGTTATTCCTAATCTATCATTCATGTCTTTTATCATTTTTCTAAAACCACTACCTATATCATTTCCAACATCTTCTGTTCCATGAACTAGTTTCATAAAGTCATTTTGACCTTTTTTCATATCTTCATCAGATACTTTATCTAATTTCTCTAATCTAGCATCTATATCTTTTACTAATCTTTCACCTTCAGTTATTAATTCATCATTCATTTTCTTTAATTCAGCATCTTCTGTTTTACCATCTTTTTTAAGAGATGTTACAAATGATTGTATTTTGTCTCTACTGTCTTTGTATGCAGCCTTTACATCACTTAAATATTTTTCATTTCCTGGATATTCTTTATCTTTAAATTGATTATTTATACTTTCTGGAGTATCATAAATAGAATATCTATTTAAACCTGCTATATAATCATTATAGCTTGTTGAATAATAATTCATATAACCTTCATTGTTGTTTACTGATTCATTTGGATTTTTTCCTGCATTTTCATTTGGTTTTTCAGTTTTTTTAGTACAAGCAGTCATACCTATAGCTAATACTAACGCTAGTCCTACAAATAAAGTTCTTTTTAATTTCATTTTTATTATCCTCCTAGATGTTTTATATTACAAAAAGTTTTAATAAAGTTCTTTCTCAATTTAGTATTTCTATATTTTTATTTTTTATTTACTAAAATTAAACAATTTATAATTTATTTTTTGGGAAATTATAATAGATAAGTAATTAATAAAAAAAATATAATTTTATTATTGATATTGATTATCATTCATAGTATAATTTAATTAATTGATATTAATTTTCATTTGAAGGAGGTTATCTTTTATGCATTGTTGCAATTCACAATTTTGTTGTAAGAATAAAATTGAATCATCATATATAAAATGGCTTTTAGAAGTTTTAGGTCCAGTTTTTTTAGGCTCTAAACCTGCTGAAATAATAAATATTTCATTTACTGATGTAAATAGAGAGGAAAAAATTAATGATATTTACAAATATCTATATAATTGTAAAAGAATAGATTTTATAGTTATTGATAAAGAAAAAAAAGGATTAAAAATTTTATTTGTAAATAAAACAGCATTGTCAGAAAGATTAAAATGTAAAAAAACAGTAAATTTCTTGAAGTTTTTAGGATACAAACAAAATACTAATGTAAATGCTTATTTAGAGCATCTAGTTGAAAAGCTTAAAACTGATACTTTTCCTGATGAAATAGGTATTTTTTTAGGATATCCCCTTAAAGATGTAATTGGATTTATGGGATATAGTAACTATGAAGTTTCTATGATTAGGTATTGGAAAGTTTATGGTGATCCAAAACAATCAGAAGACACATATTCTAAGTTCTTGCTTCATCGTAAAAAAATGAGAAAATTACTTGACTACATAAGTGTAGATAAAATAGTAAGCTGTTTCTAATTAGATTTTATTCTATAAAATAATTAAAAATAAAAATACATCCTTTTTTATCATGTTATTATCACAATAACTTAAGGATGTATTTTCTATTTTAATATGCTAATTTCTTAATATACTAATTTTGGTTATATAACATATCTTTAATATTTATTTTCTTTTCTTGCATTCCATTAGACATCAAGAATTCTTGTGTATCCTCTAACTCTTTTATGTCCTTATCTGTTATCTTAGAACTAAAATCATACCAAGAATACATTTCCTTTGTTTCATCTAAAGTTAAACCAACTTCTTTTGATACCTCTTCCATTACCTTATCTTTATTCTCATCCATATATTTTAAAGTATCTTCATGAACTTTCATAAATCTTTTTACTAATTCAGGATATTTTTGAGCAAAATCATCACTTACTGCAGTAACTATTATTCCACTAACTAAACCTTCTCCATTTACTATCATTTTGCTACCTGCATTTATTGTTTTTAAAGCCACTGGCCCTGCAAGCATTGCAACATCTGCACTTTTACTTTCTAATGCAGAGGCAGCACTAGGAATATCCATGTTTACATATTCAACATCATCTATCGTATAACCTTCCTTAGCAAGTGCAGCAATCAATAATTGATGAAGTATAGTCCCTTTTGGACCTACAATTTTCTTACCTTTTAAATCTTTTATAGATTTGATATTTTCATTGTTAGTTATAAGCATATATCCTTTTGGTGATCTACTATAGATATTTGTAACTTTAAGTCCAACTCCATTAGATGCTGCTATTATAGCAGATGTTCCACCTAATGCATGTAAAAAGTCTAATTCTCCAGCAGCTAGTGCCTGAGTTTGTTCTGGGCCTGTTGTTAGTTCATGAAAATTAACTTTTATATTATCCTTTTTAAATTCCTTACCAAATGAATCATCTTTCTTTTCCAGTATACTTGGAACGTTAAGTGGAGACTTCACATAGGTTAAATTTATTTCCTTAGGTAAACTAGTCTCTTTTTTTGTAGGAACATCTTTATTACCCTCTTCTTTGGTTGAACATCCCACAGTCCCAACCAATACCATTACTAAAGATGTCATTACTGCTAAAATTTTTTTGTTTGTCTTAATCACTTAAAACTCCCCCAATTCCCTTAATATTTCTTTTTTTAAGCTTATATAATAGCTTTTAGTTAAATCTCTATTATATTCATCTTCGACACTAAATTGTTTAATCCCTTTATTTTTACTAAAAACAATTATTTTCTTTGCTATTTCCATAGCTTCTTCTATATTATGAGTTACAAATACTACCCCTTTTTTAGTATTTTTATGGATATTTACTACTTCTTTTTGCATTTTTCTTCTTGTAAAATAATCTAATGCTGCAAATGGCTCATCCATCAATAGAATATCTGGGTTAAAAGAAAGAGCTCTTGCAATACTTACCCTGTGAGCCATTCCTCCTGATAACTCATTTGGATATGAGTTCTTAAACTTTTCAAGTTTCATCATCTTTAAATATCTATCTAAATCAACTTTATTTCTATTATTTTTTTCAGTATGTAAAAGTATATTTTCACTTACATTTAGCCATGGCATTAGTCTACTTTCTTGAAAAACAACTCCTACTTTTGGGATACACTTTTTATCATTATTAAAAAAATATACATTTCCACTAGTAGTACTTTCAAGACCTGCTAAAATTCTAAGCAAGGTTGTCTTCCCACAGCCACTTTCCCCTAGTATAACCGTTATTTCTTCGCTAGATATACTTAATGATATATCATCAAGCACTAAATGTTCTTTATTATCAACTAAATACTTTTTATGTATATTCTCTAATAAAAATCCATTTCTAACCATTTAAATCAACCTGCTTCCCTTTACTAAATTTTGCTATTGCCATTGAAAATAGATAATCTGAAAGTATACCTAAAAAACCAATAACAAAAATTCCAACCAGTACAATATCAGTTCTTGACATATCCTTACCGTCAGAAATCAAGTATCCTAAACCTGAAGAAGCCGCAATAAGTTCTGCACCAATTATAGCTCTAAAGCTATACCCAAGACCTAAACTAAGTCCAACAACAATATCTAACATAGAATTAGGAATTATTATTTTGCAAAAAATTCTTTTCTTAGATAAATTAAAAGACTTGCCTACTTCAATTAATTTACTGTCACAATTTTTTATCCCTTTTAGTGTATTTAAAAATATTGGAAAAAACGATGCTAAAACTATAATTATAATTTTAGACTCTTCACCTATACCAAACCATAAAATCAGCATAGGTATTAAGGCTAGTGGAGGTGTACTTCTCATAAATTCAAATAGTGGCTTGAAATATTCATACATTTTTTTATTTACACCAAACACGATTCCAAGTGGTATTGCTATCAATGAACTTATTAAAAAACCTATAAATATCCTCTTCACACTAGCATAAACATTTAAAAAAATAGAACCATCATTTATCATTTTTATAAAAGTTTCCAAAACTCTTTCAGGCGGAGGCAAAATATAGCTACTCCATATACCTAAAACACATACAATTTTCCATAAAATTAAGATTAGTAAGAAAATGTAATATCCTTTAAACTTTCTATGAATTCTCTCCAGCATCTAATACTCCTTTTTAATATACCTACCCCTGCTACCCTTTTTATTCTTTAAATATATTTTAAGCTACAATTAAAATTCACTATAAAAATTAATCTATGCCAATTCTTACTCCACCTGACCTCATTCTGTCAGAAGGTGTTGCATCTGTATTCAAGCTAGACAATCTTTCAGATGGTTGTATAATAACAATTTGACCATGCTCAACAAACTCCATATGATAAGATTCCCCTGAAGTCTGACCAACAAAAGTTTTCCATGATAGTTTTGCTACTTTAGGATATGGTTCCCTTCCAGTCCATGCTACTAACGCATCTGGGTCGACACAACAAGGCCCTTCAAGTATTAGAGGGTTCCCATCTGTTATTATGGCAATATCTTGATTTTGACTTGTTTTATTTATTAAATGTGTAGTAAAAAGTCCTTTTTGAGATATTACTCCTGAACCAATTAATTTTACACTATAATCTAGTTGTTCTGAAAATGCTAATAAGTTTTCACTCTCAACACAAATCGAGTCACCTGGGTCAATTGATATTACATCTACATGATAAGCATTTTGCGCTAGGTAAATTTCACCTTCACCTTCAACAACCATTATTGGCATTTGTTCTCCTGTCAATGACCTTTGAACATGTCCTAGCAATGCTCTACCTAAACCACCACCATTATTTGGGCCTAATATTAATTTTTCAAAGTTAAAATTTCCTTTAAATGCTACCATAGCACCTTTTTTAGCAAAAAATTTACCACTTCCTCTTGCTATACACATAAGTTCATTTGTTACATCAAATTTAAACATAATAAACATTTATATTGCTGTATTTAGCAATAATCCCTCCTAATCATATATTTGTCTATAATTATACAGTAAAAATATAATATAGTCTAATTGACTTCAAATATGAAATTTATTATTTATATATAAAATAAGAGCCTGATAAAAAGTTTAACTTACTTTATTATCAGACTCTTATTTTATCTATCTTTTAGTATCATGGCAACTCTTACTACTTGAGCATCCAGAACAACCACATCCACAACTACTGCCATTCTTTTTCTTGTTATTAACCATATGCATCACAGCCAATGCCATTAATACTACCACAATAGCTGCTATAATAAATGTAGCCATAATCATCACTCCTTATTTATATGAACTAATTTTTCATATAGCTCAAATTACCAATTTTATCTTTTTTTATTGTTCGATTTGAATAAGTTAAAACCCCAAATACTACAGCTATTGCTATAACTATAGATATTATTGCCCCAGCAATACTTCCACCAGTTCCTAAAAGTACACTTCCAACTTGATTGATAAGAAGAGCAACTATATAAGCTGTTAAAGTTTGGAACCCTAATGTAATCCATGTCCATTTCCATGAACCCATTTCTCTTTTTATAGCACCAATAGCTGCAAAACAAGGTGCACAAAGCATGTTAAATGCCATAAATGAAAATGCACTGACTACTGTAAACATACTTGCAACTGAACCAAGAAGTGTTGGGTCTTGTTCTGTTGCATCTGATATACCAAATAAAACGCCAAATGTTCCAACTACATTCTCTTTTGCTACTAGACCTGTAACTGTTGCTACTGATGATTGCCAGTTTCCAAATCCAAGAGGTGCAAATATTGGTGCAACTATATTTCCTAGACTAGCCAATATACTATCTCCTGCATCTACCATTTGTAGTGACCAGTTAAATGATTGTAAGAACCATATTACTCCACAAGCAACAAATATAATTGTACCTGCTTTGATTATAAATGCTTTTCCTCTATCCCACATATGAATTAAAACTCCTTTTGCACTAGGAACATGATATTGAGGTAGTTCCATAATAAATGGAGATGGTTCTCCAACAAATAAAGAAGTTCTTTTTAATATAATTCCACAAACAATTATCATTACAATTCCTAAGAAATACATTGATGGTGCTACCCATGAAGCCCCTCCAAACAGTGCTCCTGCAAATAAAGCTATTATTGGAATCTTAGCTCCACATGGAATAAATGTAGTTAACATGATAGTCATTTTTCTATCTCTGTCATTTTCTATAGTACGAGTTGACATAACACCAGGAACTCCACAACCTGAACTTATAAGCATCGGTATAAATGACTTTCCTGAAAGACCAAACTTACGGAATATTCTATCCATTATAAAAGCCACACGTGACATGTATCCACAATCTTCAAGTATTGATAATAGCAAAAATAAAAGCATGATTTGTGGTACAAATCCTAATACAGCTCCAACTCCACCAATTAAGCCATCAACTACAAGACCTTGTAACCAATCAGCTACATTTACGGAAGCTAGGAAATTACTTACATTACCTTGAATAATTTCTCCAAACAATACATCATTTGTCCAATCAGTTGCTATAGCACCCAATGAACTTACTGCTATGTAGTAAACTCCCCACATTATAAGTGCAAAAATAGGTAGTGCTAATATACGGTTTGTTACAAACTTATCTATTTTATCTGAAACAGTTTCTTTACCATTTCTATTTTTCTTTATTATGCTTGAAATTATTGAACTAATAAATTCATAACGATTTGCTGTGATTATACTTTCACTATCATCATCCAATTCATCTTCACAATTTCTAGTTATCTCTTCTATGTCATTTAATATTACTTTAGAAATATCAAGCTTTTGTATAACATTTTCATCTCTTTCAAATAACTTTATAGCTAACCAACGTGTTTCCATATCTATATATGGAGTTTTTTCCTCTATTATCTTTTCGATTTTTTCTATTGCTCCTTTGCTTTCATCAACAAAAGGTAACTTAAAATCTAATTTATTGTTACCACTTGCAATTTCAATTGCTTTTTGAGCAGCTTCCATAATTCCTTGCCCTTTAACAGCTGTTACTTCTACTACAGGGCAACCTATAACCTCTGATAATTTTTTAATATTTATCTTATCTCCATTTTTCTTAACAACGTCCATCATGTTAAGAGCTATAACAGTAGGTATACCTAATTCCAAAACCTGAGTTGTTAAATATAAATTTCTCTCTATATTTGATGCATCTACAATGTTTATTACTGCATCTGGTTTATCATCAAGCATAAAATTACGTGTAACAACTTCCTCTAATGTATATGGTGATAGAGAATAAATACCTGGTAAATCTACTATTTCTACATCTTTATTTCCTTTTAATTTTCCACCTTTTTTTTCAACTGTTACTCCTGGCCAGTTACCAACATATTGTGATGAACCTGTAAGTCCATTAAACATTGTTGTCTTGCCACAATTAGGATTTCCTATGAGACCTATTTTTATTGACATTTCCATTCCCTCCATTAATATTTAGATATATAAATTATTTTTGATACAGAAAATCATTCTCACTATATAATTGCATTAACTCTACTATAATTAACTTTATTATTCCACAATAATTTTTTCTGCATCTGATTTACGAATTGATAGTTCATAATCTCTAACTGTTATTTCAATTGGGTCTCCAAGAGGAGCTACTTTTCTCACAAATACATCAACACCTCTTGTAATTCCCATGTCCATTATACGTCTTCGTGTAGCTCCTTCTCCTTCTAATTTTTTAACTTTTACAGTTTCCCCACACTTAATATCCTTTAGCTTGTTCATATTACTACCTCCCTATATTATTATTCTACTTGCCATTTTTTTATCTAATGCAATTCTAGTATCCTTTACATCTATTATTAAATTACCATCTATCTTAGAAATTATTTTAACATTTGTTCCTACTACAAATCCTATGCTATTTAAAAATGTTCTTGTCTTATCACTTCCTGAAATCTTCTTTATAACTACTTCTTCTCCTATATTTGATAATACTAATGGCATACGATATTCCTCCTTATACTAATTTAAATTTATATGTAGACTTTTCCTTCTATTTAAATTCTAGTATCTTATTTTTAAATTGTGGTTCATTAAAATGATTACCTATTTTTTTCCTTCTTTTTACAATTCTTAATTTTGATTTAAGTCTATCATAATAGTATAGTTTTTGCAAGTGATTATTGTATTCTTTTGATTTTTTCTCTCAATTAATTTTATTCCTCATACAAATCTTATTTGTCTTAACATAATTTTTATAAAATAAAGATGCTTTTAGATAGTATCTTTGACTATCTAAAAGCATCTTTATTTTTTATCTATTTTATATTTATTTATATACTTAATTCTTACTTGGAAACATTTTCATTATTACTTTCATCTTTTTCTGTAAAAATGTCTTTATCTAATTTTAAAATATCAACAAACAAATGTATTTTGACATACTCTCTTCTTCTATGTATGAGAGTGTGACAAACAAAGTTTAAATTCTATTATAAATAATTATATTCTCTATTAACTTGAATATTTAGATAGAAATTCTATTTGTTGAAGATTAAATGTTTGTGTATGAATATTGGAATAATTTTTTGAGTATGTATCAACAAAACCATGATTTGCATCTGCGATTTCAATTTGAATATTTTGTTTTTTGGCAAGTTGAGAGGCAACAAACTCAACATCAAATGAATCGTATTTTGCAAATACTAATAAAACAGGACATTTTGGAATTACATCCATATAATCTCTAATTCGAGAACCATAACAGCAAATTATTCCATCACATAAGGAATTTTCACTGCATCTCCATGCAATTGTTGCACCTACACTATATCCAATAACGAATACATGCTTATATTTTAATTTTAAATCATTTATAGGTTTTTCTACTTTTTCATAGACATTAAATCCTATATTACTTATAAAAAAATTATATGCATCTTGAACTTTTAAATAAGAAAAAACTTTCCCGCTACCCAAAAGTTCAGGGCAAAATACATCATATCCATCTTGATAGTATTTTTCACAAATATCCTTTATAAAATTGTTAACTCCATAAATTTCATGTAGCACTACAATAGCTATATTACTTTTATGTGTATACTTAATCAGTTTATCCACCACCTTTATTAAATAGTCAATATTTTTATACTTAGTTTAATGTATTCCTATATGTATGTCAATTTACTGTTTTAGAATCTAATTTACTCAAAAAGGAGTATTTCACTCATAATCTTTAAAAACCATGAATGAAATACTCCTAAAAGTTTACTTAATTTATATTAAATTTATTTTCCAAAATATCTATTTAATAATCCTAAGAATGCTTTACCATGTCTAGCTTCATCTTTACACATTTCATGTACTGTATCATGTATAGCATCTAATCCTAATTCTTTAGCTTTTTTAGCTAATTTTAATTTTCCATCAGTTGCACCATATTCAGCGTCAACTCTAACTCTTAAGTTTTCTTTTGTATCTGCAACTACAACTTCTCCAAGAAGTTCTGCAAATTTAGCAGCATGTTCTGCTTCTTCAAAAGCTATTCTCTTATAAGCTTCTCCTACTTCTGGATATCCTTCTCTATCAGCTTGTCTACTCATTGCTAAATACATTCCTACTTCTGTACACTCACCAACAAAGTTAGCTCTTAATCCTTCGATTACTTCCTCATCTACACCTTGAGCTACTCCTATTCTGTGCTCATCAGCCCAATTCTTTTCGCCTTTCATTTCTTCAAACTTATCAGCTCCAACTTTACATACTGGACATTGTGCTGGTGCAGCATCCCCTTCATGTATATATCCACATACTGTACAAACAAATTTTTTCATAATTAATTTCCTCCTAATATTTTATATATCAAATTTAATTTTTTATTTTCTAAGTTAGTCTATATATACCCGTGTCATATACCTTCAAACAATTTTTTTTAAAATTTTTTATTAATTTTTAATTTCGATTTGTCAGCAGTATATTTCTGTAGTAATGACCTTTGAGTTTCATTAGTTCTTTATGATTTCCAGATTCTACAATTCGTCCATTTTCTAAAACTATTATATTGTTACAATTTGATATAGTACTTAGTCTATGAGCTATAATTATACTAGTCTTTCCATAAGTCACATTATTTATTGCATCTTGAATCTTAGCTTCAGTTGCTATATCTATATTACTCGTAGCTTCATCCAAAATAAGTATTGGTGCATTTTTTAATACCGCCCTAGCAATACTAATTAATTGTTTTTGCCCCTCACTTAAATCCTCACCCCTATCTGATAAAACAGTCTCATATCCTCCATGCATTTTAATTATAAACTTGTGTAAATTTGCTATTTTACTAGCAGATATAACCTGTTCATCAGTTGCTGTTAGGTTTCCATACCTTATATTTTCCATAACAGTGTCATTAAATATATAACTTTCTTGTGGAACTACTCCAAAATAATTTCTTAAACAATTCCTATCAACTGAATATATATCATTCCCATCTAAAAATATCTTCCCTTTTTCTACTTGATAGAAATTTGTAATCAAATTTATAATTGTCGTTTTTCCACTGCCAGTTTCTCCTATTATAGCATTTGATGTTCCAGCCTTGATTTTTAAGTTTATATCACTTAGAATATTCTTTTTTGAGTCATATGAAAAACTTACATCTTTAAATTCAATATCTCCATTTATAAAAGATTTTTTTAAATTATTATTTTTATTGTTGTAAATGTCACTTTTAGTGTTACTATTTATTTGTTCTTCTTCTTGCTCATCCATAACTTCAAAGACTCTTTCACATCCTGCTACAGCTGAAAGCAATGTATTAAATAAGTTAGCTAATTCATTTAAAGGTCTTGTAAATTGTCTTACATAACTTAAAAAACTTGCTATAACGCCTATAGTTATAACATCTTTAGACGCAAGTACTCCACCTATAATACATATAATTGCAAATCCTATATTACTAATTACGTTCATAATAGGCATTAAAAGAGATGTATAAATCTGTGATTTAAGTGAAATACTCAAAAGCCTATCATTGATTGCTTTGAAATCACCTACAGATTTTTTCTCATAATTAAAAGCTTTTACTACATTTATATTTGATATCATTTCTTCAATATGAGAATTTAGTTTTCCTAATTCTACTTGTTGTTGCTTAAAAAAAACTCTAGTCCTCTTTGCAATGAAATTGCTTAGAAACATTACTATTGGTATTAACACGATACTGCAAAAAGTTAAAATAGGGCTTAATATAAACATCATAATGAAAGTTAGCAATATGTTCAAAATTCCTGTAATTAATTGTACTAATGAAGTTGAAATACCTGTACTAATATTATCAACATCATTTGTTACTCTACTCATAATATCTCCAGTAGGACTCTTATCAAAGAAAGTTATTGGTAAATTCCTGAATTTTAGAAATAAATTACTTCTCATATCTCTAACTATGCTTTGAGATAATCTAGCTGTAAATATCCCCTTGAACAACTTAACTAAAAATTCAATTATATAAAATAAAAGTAAAATAAGTATTCCTTTTAAGAAAATAGACTTTGAATATATATCAATATTTATTATGTCAACTACTTTTCCAAGAGTATATGGTATTATAGTTGATATAATTGAATCAATTATTACTAGTAAAAAAATTAATCTAGTAATTTTTTTATCTTTTTTAAAGTACATAAAAACTCTTTTAAATGTTTTTTTAAAATCTTTAGGCTTTGCTTTTTTCTTTAGTCTACTCACCTTTTGATTTCCAGTACTCAAATTCAATACACTTCCTCCTTAATTTACATCTTCATTTACTAGATTTTGCAACTCAAAAATCTTTTTATAAGTTGGAGAACTAACCAGTAAATCTTCATGTGCAGCAAATCCAACCACCTCTCCCTCATCTAAAACTAAAATCTTATCACAGTCAATTATAGAACTAATTTTTTGTGAAATAGTTATAATAGTACATTTCTTGTTTTCATTTTCTCTTAAATTATTTATATAATCTTTTATATTTTTCCTTATAACTGTTTCTGTATTGATGTCCATCGCACTAAAACAATCGTCAAGAATTAATATTTGTGGTTTTTTTGCTATAGCTCTAGCTATTGTAACTCTTTGTCTTTGTCCTCCTGATAGGTTTTTACCCCTTTGAAACAAAACTTCATCATAAGAATTTTCAAGTTTTGTTATAAATTGATTTGCATTTGCTATTTCGCATGCTTTTACAACATCTTCTTTACTTATATCTTTACTTCCCATAATTATATTTTCTGATATACTCTTTCCAAACACACTGCTATTTTGAAAGACTACACCTATTTTTTCTCTTAAACTATCTTTAGATATACTGTATATGCTATGCTCTCCAATCTTAATATCTCCTTTATCAACTATATATAGTTTTTGGATTAAATTGACTAAAGAAGTCTTTCCTGAACCAGTTTGACCAATCACGCCAATATTTTGCCCTTCTTTTATTTTAAAAGATATGTCTTTTAATATCTTCTCATCTATATTTTTATTATACGAAAAATCTACATTTTCAAAAATTATATCACCATTTATAAATTCTAACTCTCTTTCTTTAGCATCTAAATCAGTATTTTTGATAATTACTTCTTCATTCTCATCAATTAGGACTTCACTTATTCTTTCATAAGAAGCTTTTGCTCTCACAAAAACATTAAAAACGTGTGAAATCATTATAAGTGATGTTAATATTCTAGTCATGTAGTTTACATAGGCAACTATAATTCCAATTTTAATTTCTCCAGAATAAATTAAATATCTCCCAATTAGCAATATTATTATTATAGCAATGTTAATAATTATTGTAATTGTTGGTCTAAAAAATGACATCATTGTTGTGGCTTTTCTACTATTTTGAAAAAGTTCATTATTTAATTCTTCAAAACGTTTATTCTCATAATCATACCTACAGAATAATTTAACTACCTTTATTCCACCTAAAAACTGTCTCAATTTTGAGTTTATCTTATCTGTACTTTCTTGTACTTTTTTAAACAACTTATATCCAATCTTCATGTTAAGCAATATTATAATAAATATAATTGAAACTGCAATTAAAATAATTATTGACATTTTTAAATTTAATTTTATCGCTATAATTAAACTTCCTATACACATAATTGGTGATTTTATAAAAACTCTCATCATTCCATGAACAAATAATTGTATCTGATTAATATCATTAGTAATTCTTGTTATTAGTGAGGCTCTACCAAATTTATCTACTTGCTTCAATGAATATGTATTTATCTTTTCAAATACATCCTGTCTTAAATCATAAGAAAAACACTGAGAAACTCTTGCTGAGATTATACTTCTTATTATTGAAAATACTGCTCCTAAAAAAGTTATACCTATCATTAATGCTCCCGTTGATAATATGTAATCTAAGTCCTTATTTGAAACCCCTATATCAATTATTTTAGCCATTATAGTTGGTTGTGCCAAATCACAAAAAGCTTCCAATGTTAAGAAAAATATTGCTGTTAAAAACAACACTATATATTTTTTTATATATTTTTTAAAATACCTCATTCAACCATCCCTTCATAGCATTTTCTAACTATTAAAAGTATATCACAATCAATAATTTAATTGATTATATCAATTATAAATATTTGATTTATTCTTAATTTTTATACTATATATTTTATAAATTATTTGTTTTTATTTCCCATATTTATATATATTTATAGCATACTATTATATATAATATATATGTATTAAAATTAAGACAAAACTTTAACTTTACTATTTGTGTAAAAAGTAATATAATTTAAAATTGATTATAAATCTAACTTTTTTATCTATTAAAATATTCAGGAGGTGAGAGATTTGAAAAAAACAAATGGTTTAAAAGAAATTTTAAACTGGAATAATATGAAAAATTTAAGACCTTCAAAGGGTTTAAAAAATATATTAGAAATTTTTAAAAATGACCTAAAAGATATACGTGGAAATTATGCAGTACTTATAATAGTTGTAGGACTTGCTTTTTTACCATCTTTATATGCTTGGTTTAACATAAAAGCATCTTGGGACCCATATGGGAGTACTGCTAATATGCTTGTAGCAGTAACAAATGAAGATAAAGGTAATGAGATAGCAGGACAGAAAATTAATATCGGAGACCAGTTAATTGAACAGCTTAAAGATAATAAAAGTTTAGGTTGGCAGTTTGTAGATGAGAAAACGGCTCTTGAAGGTGTTAAAAAAGGTACTTATTATGCATCACTTAAGATTCCAAAGAATTTCACAAAAGATTTAACTTCCCTAATTACAGATGATGTCAAAAAGGGTGAACTTATCTATACAGTAAATGAAAAGATAAATGCAGTTGCACCAAAGATTACTGACAAGGGAGCTTCTGCAATACAGTTACAAGTTAATCAAACAATAATAAAGACAGTGAGTGAAATAGTTCTTGGTGTATCAAATGGAGTTGGTGCAGGAATTGAACATGGTCTTCCAAAACTAACAAAAGTTGAAAACTCTCTTATGGACCTTCAAAAAAGATTTGACCATATAAATAAAACGGTCGATTTAGCTGCTGATGCTACTTCAAAATTATCAGGTACAGTTAGAGATATTAAGGCTGATTTACCTACAATTAAAAAGACTTTAAATGATACAAAATTATTATCAAGTGATGTAAAAAAATTCTTAGAGGATACAAATAACAATGTAGATGAACTTTCTCCTCTTATAAAGTCTGATTTAAATTTAATGGTTGACCTTTCATCTTCTGCTTCTTCTCTTACATTAAATTTAATTGATGCTGTAAACAGTGGAAGTGAAGATGTACCAAAATTGATAGACAATTTATCAGAAAAGCTTTCTAACTTACAATCTTTAAATGATACTTTAGAAGATTTTTTAACTAAATTGAATCAGCTTACATCCAACAATAGACTGGATGATGTAATAAATAGCCTTGAAGATTCCAGTAATAAAATAGATTCTTCTATATCAACATTAAATGATATTAAAGATAAGGTTATATCTGGGCAACAGCCATCTATAAGTGCCTTAAATAATGTTTTAAGTTTATCAAATGGTATAGGAAGAATTAATTTAAATATTTTGAATAATTTTGACTCAAAAATATCAAAACCTATAAACAGTATATTTGAAAAAAGCATAAATGTAGCAAATGATATAATTACTGTTTTAGATAAAGCAGAAGCAAAACTTCCAAAGGTTGAAGAAATTCTTACTACTTCTTTAAGTCTTTCAGGAAATGCACAAGAAAGTATATCATTAATAAGAGAAAAACTGCCTTTGGCAAAAGGAATGTTGGATGACTTAGTTGATACTTTAAGTAAAATTAGCAATGGCGAGGATATGAAAAAATTAGTTAACTTACTTGAAAGTGATATATTGACAAAATCAAACTTTTTAAAGGAACCTGTTGAAGTAAAGACAGAAAAATTATATCCAATTGCCAACTATGGTTCTGCAATGACACCATTTTATAGTGTTCTTTCTACATGGGTAGGTATATTACTGCTTTCAGCATTATTATCTACATCTGTACATGGAAACTATAAACCTTATGAGATTTATTTTGGAAGAGGACTTACTTTTTTAAGTATAGCCCTCGTTCAAGGATTTATAATTGGAACTGGAGATATATTATTATTAGGAGTAACAGCAGAACATCCAATTTTACTAATAATTCTACTCATGTTTACTAGTATGGTGTTTAATTTTATAGTTTACTCTTTAGTGTCTGTGTTTGGAAATATAGGAAAGGCAATTGCAATAGTACTACTAGTTGTACAGATTGGTTCTTCTGGTGGTACATTCCCTATACAAGTTACACCTACATTCTTCCAAAGAATAAACCCTATAATGCCATTTACTTACGCAATAGGTGCCACAAGGGAGGCTGTTGGAGGTATATATCCTCCAAATTTAATTAAGGATGTATTAGTATTACTATTATTTATGATTTTGTTCATCTGCTTAAATGTACTTTTAAAAGGGCCTATAAATAGAGTTATAAAACCATTTAACAAAAAATTTGGTGATAGTAATTTAACTGGACATTAAACACTTGATTATATCTTTAAAAATCCTATAAAAATAATCTATAGTTTAAGTTTATATTAAAGGTAGTAGCTTCTCAGTTACTACCTTTTTCTAGTTAATAGACTATCCCTCACAATTACTTATAAATGACTGATATTCATTCATTGACTTTCAAAATCCCATATGCTATTATGTACTTGAAATCAGAAGGAGGGTGCTATATGCCACGTATTACTAAAGAACCTAATGAGCGTAGACAAGAAATTTTAGATACTGCAATGAAGTTATTTTATGAAAATGGATATGAAAAAACTTCTATTACTGATATTGCAAAATATATGAATGTTGCACAAGGTTTATGTTATCGTTATTTTCCATCAAAAGAAATCTTATTTGATAGTGCTATAGATCAGTATGCACAAACTTTAGTAGATAAAATGCTATCTATACTAAACGATAAAAATAAAACATTAAAACAAATAATTGAAGAAGTACCAACATTTATTGATATAGAAACTGATGATAATCTTTATTACAAAATATGTCATGGAGAACAAAACAAAAAAATTCATGACCAGTTATCTTTAAAAGTCTGTGAAAAGCTTGTGCCAATTGTAAAAAAACAAATTGAACTAGCTCATTTGCGAGGAGAAATTGATGTTCCTGATTCCGATACAACAGCATACTTTTGTGTATACGGTCAACAAGGTATATTACTACGTAATGACATTTCTAATGATGAAAAGATAGAAAGAATTCGTTCTTTTCTAACTTATCTTATGAATATTTAAATATATACCAGCTCAATATCAGAGATACATATATTTTACAAATACAATTTAGCATTATACTCTATCTCTTACTTCTATATCTAAAGATACACAGATTGACACTTTTTATACCACTCTGCATATCTTTAGATAAACTTGTAGTTACATTAGTCCTTTGTAATTCTCTTCCTCTAAAAAATAAATATAACTTTTACATATATTCTAGCTTTATTTTCTTTAAATAAAAATATGCCTTTATAATTTATAAAAGCATATCATAAAAATTTAATATTAAATTACTTCACCTAACATATAACCTAAGTATTTAATTCATATAATCAGTTATTCCAGATTTTAAGTTATACAAATGCTTAAAACCCTCCTCGGCTAATAAATTACATGCTGTAACACTTCTGTGACCACTTCTACAATAAACTATTACCTTTTTATCCTTATATTCATAAATTTCATCTATATTATTAATTAACTCTTGTAAAGATATATTTATCGCATTTTCTATTTTACTTTCATTAAATTCATCTTTAGTTCTTACATCTAACAATAAAACATCTTTTTCATTTTTCATCATTTCCTTAAGTTGATTTTTATTTATAGTTTTGTACATAATTTAAGATTCCTCCATTTTATTTATATATTACTTATACCCTTTATTTTTTATCAGATAACAAAATATTGTATTTTTATTTTTCTCATATATATAAAATGTATACTTATTATAAATACACTTTTCTTGAACAATAATCTGTTGATTAAAATAATTAAGAATGTTATGCTAATTATAATTATTAAAAGGGAAAAGAGGTAATTTAATATGTTTAAGCAAAGATTATGTAAGTTATTATCTAGCACATTGGTACTTAGTATGTTATTTACTGCTACTCCAAGTATTACTTTTGCTGATAATGACACAAACAATGTATCCGATAAGTATCAAAGCTCTGATATAGAGTTAAATGATTATAGTAAAGGTTCGGAGTCTTACACAAAAACTAGAGCTCTTGCTAAAGAGAAAATTCAAACTTTACTATCTAAATATGGTGCTGTAAGCGCTCAATATGCTCTAATTGATAATGGTAAAATTGAGATTTCTGGAAATGGTGGAGTATACAGCAAACAAGATAATAAAAATTTAACTAAGGATAATATGTATAATATTGCCTCTATCAGTAAAGTATTTACTACTACAGCTGTTATGAAGTTGGTTGAACAGGGAAAAGTAAATTTAGATACTCCTGTTGTAAAATATATACCTGAATTTAAGATGGCTGATGATAGATATAAAGAAATCACTCCAAGAATGTTATTAAATCACTCATCAGGGCTAATGGGAGGAAGTTTAAAAAATGCCCTTTTATTGGGAGACAATGATTCTTATAGTCATGATAATTTCTTAGAAGAATTAAAGAAACAAAGATTAAAAGCTAAGCCAGGAGCTTTTTCCGTTTATTGTAATGATGGATTTACTTTAGCTGAAATTTTAGTAGAGAAAGTATCTGGTATGTCATTTACTAATTTTCTTGATAAGTACATAAATAATCCACTTAACTTACAAAACACAAAAACTCCAGAAAATAGCTTTGATAGTTCAAAACTTGCAAAAGCCTATGTACCTTATTGGGAAGATGCAGTTCCACAAGATAACTTTAATACTATAGGTATGGGTGGCTTATATTCAAGTGCAGAAAATCTATGTACATTTGCACAAACATTTATGAAAAAATCAAATGGAATTCTTTCTCCTGCTTCAGTAAAAGCTATGGAAAATAAAGAATATTTAAATGGTCTATGGCCTGAGGGAGAAGACTCTATCCTTGGATATGGTTTAGGATGGGATTGTGTCAACACTTATCCATTTAATCAATATAATCTAAAAGCACTTACAAAAGGTGGAGATTCTTTATTATTCCATAGTAATCTTACAGTGCTTCCAGATGAAAATATGGCAGTTGCAGTTGTTTCTTCTGGTGGAAGTAGTCAACTTAACGAAGTAATCGGACAAGAAATTTTACTATCTGCATTAAAAGAAAAAGGTAAAATTAAAGAAATAAAACCTGATAAAACATTTAGTAAGCCACAACAAGTCAAAATGCCAAGTTATTTAAAAGAAAATAGTGGACTTTATGCTTCTTCAAATATGCTAAAAGTTGATGTTAATGATAATGGTACTCTAACAGTATCTTCTCCATACATAGAAAATGGACCTGAAGATAAATATGTATACATAGGTCAAGATAGATTCGTATCTGAAAAAGGTAATAGTTGCCTAAAATTTGTAAAGGAAAAAAATAATATCACATATTTAAATATGAGCTCTTATGATGATGTTCCTGGATTAGGTCAGACAGCAAGTTTATACTACGTAGCTCAAAAGGTAGATGACAATGATATATCAGATAGTGTCAAAGAAGCATGGGAAAAAAGAGGTGAAAAAGGCTACTATATAGTGGATGAAAAATATACTTCTCAACACTATATGCTTGGTTCTGTTAAAGCAATTCTTGGTGTTTCTGATAAAACTCCAGGTTTTTTAGCTAATACTAAAATAATAGATGAGAATAATTCAAATGCTTTTATAGAAATACCTGGTGTAATGGGTCGTGATTTGAGTGATATCAAACTGTATAAAGAAAATGGTACAGAATACCTAAAATTTGCAACACAAACATATGTAAGTGAAGATTCCCTAACTAATTTATCATCAGAAAAATCTTTTACATATCAAATAGATTCAAAGGGGTATACAAAATGGTACAAAATTGGCGATGATATAGCAAATAAAAAAATAGAAGTTAATCTTCCTCAAAATTCATCTTTTGCAGTTTATGATGATAAAGGAACTCCTGTAAATTACTCTTTAGTGACAAAGAATAATAGAGTTAGATTGCCAAAAGGAGGTGTAATAGCTTTCTTAGGAAGTCCAAATGCCAAATTTGAAGTTACATACCAAGATGAAGTAAATGCAAATGCATTAACAGGAACTGATAGATATGAAACTTCTATTAAGATAAGCCAAGCAGGTTGGGAAAATGCTGAAAATGCCGTTTTAATAAATGATTCTGCAATTGCAGATGCTTTAGCTGCAACACCATTTGCATATAAAAAAGATGCTCCTATATTGCTAACTGGAAGCTCTCAAATAAATGAAAAAACTTTAGCTGAATTAAAGAGATTAAAAGTTAAAAATGTATATGTAATCGGTGGTGAAGCTTCTGTAAACGAAAAATCTTTAGATACTATAAAGTCAGATAATATGTCTGTATCTAGAATTTCAGGAAATGATAGATATGAGACTTCTCTAAATCTTGCTAAAGAATTGAAAGTAATTAGTAATGTATCAAAAATATCAGTAGTTAATGGTGAAAAAGGATTAGCAGATGCAGTAAGTGTTGGTGCAGCATCAGCTCAAAATGATATGCCTATAATACTTACTAATGAAAATAGTAATATAACTGAAATAAATAATTTATTCAAAGATAAAAAAATAGATAAATCTTATATAATAGGTGGAGAATACACAGTTTCTAAAAATATAGAAAACAAACTTAAAAATCCACAAAGAATATCAGGTAGTACTAGAAATGAAACAAATGCAAAAGTAATAAAAGAGTTCTACAAGGATTCTAATATAAATAACCTATATGTAGCTAAAAATGGAATCAATAAACAAGATGATTTAATAGATGGTTTATCTGTTGGGGTTTTAGCTGGAAAAACTAAATCTCCTGTAATACTAGTAGGAAATTTACTAGACTATAGTCAAAAAGAACTATTTAAAACTATGAGATTTAAATCAGTAACACAAATTGGTGGAAATGGAAATGAAAATTCATTTAAACAAATTAAAGAAATAGCTTAATATTTTAAAACGGGCTATATTCAAATAATTTTATTTGAATATAGCCCGTTTTTATTACAATTATAAAATTAATCTTTATTTATCATTCATACTTAGTAATTTATCTAAGTATACTGATTTTAGCTGCTTACTAGCCAAAGCTTTTTTAGCTGGTTCAAGTTTTAATATAGCTGATAGTATCGCTCCCATAGCTCTATGACTAGCTAAGGCATTATTATCAAAAATTAGATTTTGTAATTGCCCTTTCTCGATTGCCATGAGAACTGCTCTATGTACTGAATTTGCAGGAGTTATTATTTTTTCATCTCTCTTTAATAGCATAATACTATTTTTGTGACAATTTCTAACACAAACGCCACAACCTAGACATCTATCCTCATCAACTTTTATATATTCTTTATCATTTTCTTTTACTTTACTTATTGCATCTATTGGACATGCAGATATACATTTACCACACTTTACACAACTTTCATGGTTTATATTTGGTATAAAACTAGTTGTTTGTACTGGGTGAAGATTTCCAAATCTTTTTGCTGCTACTAGCGCCTCACAACAGCAACCACAACAATTACATATAAATGTAACTCCTTTTCGAACATTTTCTCCACATTGAACTAAATTATGTTCATATGCTTGATGAAGTAATTCCTTACATTCTACTTTATCTACACGTCTTGCAAATTTATTGTTTATTAAAGAATTAGCTACATTGTCAAATGTCATACATATATCTATAGGAGCATCACAGGCTTTTCCAACGTGTTGCATTCTATGTCTACAATAACACATGCTTATACCTATATGAGTCGATTCATCAATTATATGAGTAGCTCTTTCATAATCTAAAATACTTACTTCATTATCATTAGTCAATACTTCTTCTTGAACGTAAACTCTTCCAAGTTTTGTTTCTGTTGAATAAAATAAATCTTTAATAAAATCTTCTTCTACATTCATATACTGATAGTAAAGTTCTGATAAAAGTTTTTGGTCTATATCGTGTCTTGTTCTCATCATGGCAAACTCAAAAAAACCAGCCATTGGAGGAGGCATTATATATTTTTTACCTTTTTTATCTTCTATATCTAGTATTAGTGCCCTGCTAGCTAGCTTATCTAGCACCCTATATGCTTCACTTTCACTTATACTCCAAATTTTAGCTGCTGTTTTTACTCTAAAAGGCTTTATTGGAAGTTGTGCCACTAATTTTGCCTCTTGTTCTGTAAAAAGTACATTTAGTATTTTATATAATGTATCGGAGGGTGGAGCACCCTGTGGAAATTTATTTATTCTTTCCTCTAAGCTTTTATACATGTTTTTAGCAGTTATATGAGAAATAGTAATCACCTTCTTTTTCTTTTGTTTTGCAATATAATCAAATATCTTTCTTTATTATCTAAACTCCTACTTTATATAATACCAATTCTTTCTAAATAGTTAAATACCTCTAGCAATTTATTTATTAGATTTCTTATATAAATAAAAACCGTTTAATCAGCATAATTATAGTTTATACCAATTAAACGATTTTAATAATATTTTACATATCTATAAATTATTTTTATAGTATTTTATATACTTTCCTTTCTTATATTATCTATTATATTCTCCTTATTTAATTTATTCATAGGTATATATGCTGCTATAAAGGTTATTATAAAAACACTAACTATGCATATGCCAATTGCTGTCCATGGTATAACTGTAGAAAACTCAATTACACCTGAAACTAATTTATTCATAATTAATATCAACCCAATACCAATTGGTACGCCAAACAATAAAGATAAAATACCATAGATAAAACTTTCTAAGTATATCATTTTTCTAAAACCTACAGGAGTAACACCTATTGATTGTATTATTGCTAGTTCTCTTTTTCTTAGATTTATACTTGTACTTATTGTATTTAGTATATTTGTAACACTTACTAGAGATATCACTACTATAAACCCATATACAAAAACTTTAATAGCTTTTAAATTTTGCTTTTCACTTTTGTCACTTGTATTTTCATCATGAAAATTGACATTATTTTTCTTAGCCAAAGACTCTATACTCTTCCTAGTCTGAGCACTTCCCCCTGAGTCAATAAAGACAATACCTTTCTCTAACTTTAAATCCATATTTTCAGCAACCTCATCATAAGTTAAAAATTGCAATCCCATATTTTGATAACCCATTCCTAGACGTTTTTCATCTGTTATACCAAGAATTTTTATGTTTACTTTTTTCTTTGAATCATTTTCGCCAGTATATTCACAAGTTACAGTATCTCCAACTTTGTAATTAGTTAACTCTATTACGCCTTTCTTACCCTTTGATTCAAAGTAACTTTTTCTAACAAATATCACTCCATTTTCTTTAATCGCTCTTTCTTTATCAAAAGAGCCTTTTATTAAGTTTTTTGTTTTATTTTGTATTGCAGTTTCTCCAGGAAAAATTAGTTCGTTGTTGTTAAACTCATATACATAACTATCTCCAACCTTACGTTGTTGATAATAATCCTTAATTAGATTTTCTTTAGATTTATTTATTTTATCCTTATCTACTCCTATAGAAATATACTCTCCTACAGCTACTTCAAAGTTTTTTATTCCAGATATATTTTTTAGTTTATTTATAGTATCATCCATAGACTTAGATATTTGTCTTGAACTTAAATATAAATCGTAGTTTCTTTGAGAATTTCTGATTTCTTCACCTTTTAAGAAATTCGCCATAAATCCGCTAAAAGATATAAATATTACTATACTTACTATTAAAGAAAAAAGTGTCACAATAAATTTCTTTCTATTTCTTCTTACACTTTTATATGCAAGTACACCTTCTGTTCCAAAAACTAATTTAATAAGTTTCGAATTTTTAACCTTACCTACTTTGTAATCTCCACTACTCCTTATTACACTAAGAGGAGAAATATTAGAGGCTGTTATTGCAGGTAGGAGAATTGATATAAAAATTGTAAGTAAAACAATTATTATACTGATAATTATTATTAATGGATTATATACTATTTGTAAACCCATCTGTGATACAACTGATTCTGTAAGATATTTATTTATAGCTTTAAATACTAAATCTATAGCTACTGTTCCAGACAATAGTCCTATTGGTATTCCAATACAGCTAATTATAATACCTTCAATAAAAACTAATCTTTTAATTTGATTAGTAGTAGCTCCTATAGAATTTAATATTCCAAACTGCTTTTTTCGTTCAGTTATAGAAATACTAAAAGAATTATATACTGTAGCAATTGTACATATAATTACTAAAATAGTTACCATAGTAATTATAGCTTTTATAGAACTATTTATATTTGCATACTTACTAGCTCCTTGTAATCTCAATAAATGTTCATTGTATTTTATCATTTCAGAGTTTGATGCTTTATCTTTATTTGTATATATATTATTACTTATTTTTCTTGTTATTTCATATATATCTTTAGGATTTTTTGCTGTTATTGATATATTCACTGTCTCTTTATTATTATCTATAGGATTAAAGTAAGTTAAACCAGTAGCAACTTGGTCAGTGAGTTCAAATCCTGGCCTTTTGATTATACCTACAATTTTAAATGTCTTTTCTTTTTCATTGGCAATATAATCACCTTCATGAAATACACTCATATCATCAATTTTTTTGTTATTACTATCAAACATATCACCTACTTTTAAGGTTATCTTATCTCCTATTTTTAGCTTTTTCTCCATAAGATTAACTATGTTTTCACTTAAAATAATTTCTCCATCTTTATCTGGAAATCTACCTTCTTTTATAGAAACTCTATATCCTTCCATAGCATTTTTATCATATTGCTTAACGCTTAATATACCATTTACAGTATCTTCTATTCTAGAGTATCCAAGTTGATTAGTAAGTGCATAACTTTTTATTTCAGCCGATTTTGTTGCATAGTCTATATTTTTTTTGTTTACATTGTAGAATTTAGCATGAAAACTCCCATCATTTTTTATGGTTTCTCTTATTTGATAATCCATAAAACTTTCAAATATGTTACCTATACCACAAATTAGAGCAGTGGAAAGTATTATTCCAATTATAGTTACAATAGTTCGTCTTTTATTTTGTTTTAAATATCTAACAGTTAGAGATGTATATAGATTCATTTATATCACCTCATCACTTTTTATAATTCCATCTTCTATGCCTATAATTCTATCCGCCTGAAGTGCTATATTTTTGTCATGAGTTATCATTATTAATGTTTGATTATATTTTTTCACTGATAATTTTAATAACTCTAGTATTTCTTTTGAGTTTTTGCTATCTAGATTACCTGTTGGTTCATCTGCTAATACTATAGATGGTCTATTAATTAAGGCACGTCCTATAGATGTTCTTTGTTGTTGACCTCCTGATAATTGATTAGGAAGATGATTTTCTCTATTGCTTAGACCCAATGTTTTCATCAAATCATTCAAGTATTCTTTATCAATCTTTCTATTATCAAGCTCTGCTGGAAGTAATATATTTTCTTTGACATTTAAAACTGGAATCAGATTATAGAATTGATATATAAGACCTATATTTCTTCTTCTAAAGATTGCCAAATCCTTAGTTTTTAGATTATATATATCTACATCATTTATATAAACCTTACCACTAGTAGGTCTATCAACACCTCCTAATAAATGTAATAATGTACTCTTTCCACTTCCGCTTGGACCTGTTATTGCTATAAACTCACCTTTTTCTATAGACAAGCTTACATTTTTTATTGCATCGACTTTTGTTTCATTTTTACCATAACTTTTAGTCAGATTTTCTACTCTTAAAATTTCCATAACTACCTCCAATATTTATATTCTATACTTCATATATTAGACTCAAGCTATTACTATAAAGTGAATTAAATATTACAGATTAGTCACTATTATCATCATATATCTTATGAAATGCTATATGAAATTCAGTTCCTTTACCTTTTTCACTATTTACATAAATATCTCCATTTTGGCTTTCTATTATGGATTTTGCCATTGCAAGCCCTATACCTACACTATCCTCTTTTGAACTACTTTTCCCTCTATAGAAACGTTTAAAAATATGTGGTATATCTTTTTTATCTATACCTTCACCATCATCTTTTATTATTAACTCTGAAAATAATGGATTTTCTTTGTAAATTATACTTATATTTCCAAACTCAGGAGTATGTTCTATACAATTTTTTATTATATTTACTAAAGCCTCAACTGACCAATCAATATCACCAACATAAGATACATTACCATTGCCTTCTATACTTAACTTTTGGTTTTTAATCTCCATAGGTATTTTCATTGGTTGGATTGCTCTATGTATAAGTTCACTAAACTTTATTTTTTCTCTCTTAAACTTTATAACTTTAGCTTCTACTTTTGATAATTTAAGCATACTTTTAATCAACCAATCCATACGATTTAGTTGATTTTTTATCTTGTCTAAAAAATCTATTTTCACTTCATATGGTACATCATTATATAATAAATCACTTAGTATGATTAAGGAAGTCATGGGAGTTTTTAACTGATGTGATATATCTGAAATTGTATTATTTAAAAATATTTTTTCTGAATTTAAAAGTTCAACTTTTTCATTAAGAATTGTTGTCATCTTCAATAGCTCTGTTTTTAAAAGACCTATCTGCCCTTCTTGATTTCTATTTTTCATATCAAATTCTTTTCCTTCTGAACTATAGTAAACATACTTAGTCATATCTGATAAATCATTATATATAGTTCTAAAATATTTAAGTATCAACATAAATATCATCATAAAAATTATACAAACTAAGATTATATTTATTTTTATAGTGTTTGAAAGTAATTTGGAAGTAAGAGGCTCAGAATTTATTCTAATAGTTTTGTCATAGTTATACTTACTTAATATTTTCTCACCAAATTCTACATTTTGCATGGACTTTCCTTGTGTTATTATATCTACGATATCACTTTCTAGTTTTGGATACTTGTTAACTAAGGTTCCTATTATAGCTTGATTATTTTTTACAATCGTATTTTTAGTTGTATTTATATTGATTATACCAAATCCAATTGATATAAGAATTACCATCAACATTAAAATAATATATTTACTAAAAAAGTTCTTTACTTCAGGATTATATAGAAACATTATTTTCACTTCCTATCCATTTATAACCTAGTCCTCTTACAGTTTCTATGTAAATTGGTTTACATAAGTCATCTCCTATTTTTTCTCTAAGTCTTTTTATATAAACAGTTAAAGTATTATCACTAACAAAATCATAAGTTACATCCCAAAGCTTTTCTAGTATTTGACTTCTACTCAAAACTGTATTTTTATTCTGTATAAGAATTAAAAGAAGCTTATATTCAACAGATGTCAGAAATATTTCCTTGTCATTTTTATATACTCTAGCTTCTAATGTATATATATTTAAATCTCTATATTTAAATATCTTCTTATTTTCTTCTGTAGCGTCACCTTTTCTTCTTAAAACAGCTTTTATTCTCGATATTAATTCTCTAATTCTAAAAGGTTTTGTTATATAGTCATCTCCACCTATATCAAGACCCAGTACAATGTTTACTTCTTCATCACAAGCAGTTAAAAATATTATGGGAATCTGAGAAAACTTTCTTACATACTCACAAAATTCATATCCTGTTCCATCTGGTAACATTACATCCAGTAGTACCATACTATATTCATTAGAAGATATCATTTCTTTTCCACTTGATAAATCCTTTGATATATCTACACTAAATCCCTCTTGCTCCAATGCATACTTTATTCCAAAAGAGATAGTACTGTCATCCTCAACTATCAATAACTTTAACATAACTATTTCCCTTCTTAACATTTTAATTTTAAACTATTTACATATACAACTTTTATTATACACAATTGTTTTAGATACTAAAATATATTTAGAATTACAAAATAGTCACAAACAATTACTAAAAAACATAAAAATAAAAATGCAAGTTGACACTTAACTATTTTGAAAATAGTATAGATTTTTCTCAAGTTAAGCTACAACTCACATTTTAGATATTTAATTTTATATAAACTGGTATTCTCATCTGTTTAACTATTTAAAGCTTACTTTATTCTTCCTCATATTTTTTATATTCTTCTTCTTTATAAATATTATTTTTTTTGTCATCTTCATGTAAATCAATGTCTTTTTTATCATTTTTAACACTATTTACATAATGCATCATTTCTTCTTGAGAAACATGTGGACAATTTTCACAATTTATTCTTCTTGAATTAAATTCTCTTACTTTTTTTTTTAATTCTTCATATTCATAATCTTGTTTTTTATCACTACAATCACATTCATAACCAAACTCATCATATTTATAGTCATTGTATTGATTATTTCCATAATACTCTGTATCAATCATTTGAGACATTTGAGATTTAGATTTAATGTTTTTTATCATCCTATAAGTTGCATATGCACCCACTCCTGTAATCACGGCTCCTGCAAACATCATTGGCTTACTCATTCCATCATCTTTTTTATTCATTTGTCTTTTAATTAAATATGTTAACATATTTTTTCTCCTTTCTGATTTCTATTTATAGATAGTATCTGTATTATTTTGATAAAAATTATGTTATTTTTAAATTACAATTTTTACAAATAATATAAATCATCTTGTAGAATATAAATTTATATTTTGTACTTGATAATGTTTTTTGTGTTATACTATATATATAACAAGTATTTTTATTTATAACGATATTATGGAGGTTTTTTATGATTTTAAATTTAGATTTTAATAGTGATAAGTCTATTTATGTACAAATTAAAGAAGAGATAACTAAAGCTATAGCTTCAGGAGAATTAAAAATAAATGAATCACTTCCATCTGTAAGAAGTATGGCTGAAAATATTGGTGTAAATCTACATACTGTAAATAAGTCTTATAATGAACTAAAAGAAGAAGGATTTTTAAATATTGATAGGCGAAAAGGTGCAATTGTAGCTCAACTTCCAATGGAAACAGAAAATTCAACTCGCCAAAAAAATAGAATTGATTTAGAACTTTTAGTAGCAAAATCTTATTTATCAGGTATCAATAAAGAAGAGTTCTTGACGTTAAGTAAAAATCTATTTGATAAGTATGAGGTGAAATACTATGAATAAGATTGAATGTTTATTTACAATATTTTCAACCTTAATTTTGATGTATGCTACTTTTTATTTTATGCCACATCTTATTGGCAAAAATCACATTTATGGTGTTTCTATAAACCAAGAACATAGAAACTATCCTGATTTTATAATACTTGATAAAAAATTTAAAAAACTTTTATCTATAGGATTCATTGTGATTTTTATTTTAGTTTTAGCTCTAGTTTTTATGTTTGATAAAATAGAATTTTCTTATTCTATTAGTATTATAGGGTTTTTACTATATGAAAGTATATTATATATCTATATTCATAAAGAAGTTAAAATGACTAAATCCAAGTTTTTCACTGAATTAAGTCAGATAAGTGCAGACTCAAAATTGGTAATAGATATGGATTTTATAAATGAAAAAAATAAAATAATAAAAAAATTTAAGATATTGTATTTAATACCAGTATTACTTACTTTTGGAATAAGTATTTTTATATTGCTTAACTATAATCAATTACCAGATTTAATTACTACGCACTCTACTATAACAGGAAAACCTGATGGATTTATGAAAAAATCCTATCTTGGTGTGTTTAAATTAATAGGTCTTGAGTTTTGTATAATGATTTTATTATATATAACTTCTATTGGAGCTATAAAAGCGAGAATTAAAGTAGATACAAATAAAATTGAAGAAAGTAAAACTAAAAACATTAAATATCTAAATAAAATTGGTTATTTGTTTTTTATATTGATGATTATGATGATAGTACAATTCTTTATCGTTTTTTTATCATTAAAAACAAATCCAAATTTATTAACTGTTATAAATATAATAATGCTTTTAGTTATAATTTATTTAATGGTAACATATATTAATTCTCCAAATTTAAAATCCAATTCTTCTTATACTCCAGATAATGATGAAAAGTACTGGATAGGAGGTATTATATATAATAATCCAAACGACCCATCATTTATGGTTGATAAAAGATTTGGCATAGGATGGACTATAAATTTGGGAAATCCGATTGGAAAGATATTATATATTCTTATAGCTATATTTTTAATTTTTTCACTTTTTAGTGTTATAAAATCTCTTTTACTTTAAATACCATAAAAGGTATCTTACTTGTATTATTGGGTATTATATTTTGTAAGATAAGAAATATTTCATATTATCATTGAAATATAGTATTTATATATTACTAGGAATGGAGATTTGCATAATGTTGTCAAAAACTGAAATTAAATACTTTAATGATTGTGCTTCTGAGATACTTTCATCTGAAAAAGTACAACTTATGAGAACATTTCCTCATCATGGCAATGTTTCATGTCTTGAACATAGTTTATCAGTAGCATATTATAGTTATCTATTATGTAAAAAATTGCATTTAAATGTTGAAATTCAAAGCGTTATTAGAGGGGCTCTACTGCATGATTTTTTTCTTTATGACTGGCATTATAAAGGTGATAGAAAGGGATTACATGGTTTTACTCATCCTAAAGAAGCACTAAAAAACGCAAATTTATTCTTTCAAATAAATGAAAAAGAAACAGACATTATTTTAAAACATATGTGGCCACTTACTGTTAGACCTCCTAGATACAAAGAAGCATTAATTGTTTGCTTATTAGATAAATTTTGTTGTCTAGTTGAGACTCTAAGGATACACTCACTACTCTCTCCTTACCACATATAAAATAGGTCTTTGATATTGTTATAATTTAATTTAAAAAGAGGTATTAAGATTACATTTAACTTAATACCTCTTTATTAATTTATTATTTATTTTTGTCATATGCTTATAAAATATAATCTTATCCTTGATAACTTATTCTTCTTATAGAGATACTTACTACTTTAAATAATAACATACCAGCTATTAAGTTTATCAATATTGCTGGTACCACTGCTACCATAAATAACGCTGTGAATGAAGCTCCAGGAAGACCTACTATAGCTTGAGCAACTAGTAAAAATAGAGTTCCACTTATAACTGTCCCTACTGGGAATATTATTGTTGCAGCTATTAAATCTTGTTTTTTACTGTTCAATTTTTTCATAAATGGTAATTTATAAATTATATACATTATCATGAACATTATATTTATTGTAATAGTTTTATCAAGTATATTTGGAATCTGACCACCTGGGAATTTAGTTGTTAATGCTGCAAATATTCCTGTTACAATTCCTGCTACCAAACAAATCTTATAATCATCCTTATTTAGTATCATTATTATAAACATCATTGCTAGTGATATATCTGGTTGCATTGGAAGTCCTATAGCAGGTGTAAGTTGATGTATCAATAATCCCATAGCTAAAAGTATTGCATTTAAAGTTAATTTTTTTGTATTTGTTTTCATTGTAATATTTCCCCCTAATTTGTTTAATATTTATTTCATTTTCGCTCCAATTTTCCATATCATTCTCTTTAGCTTTAGAAGTTCATAACATCTCTCTCACCACCTTTTATTTTAAATTATATAATTTCTTTATTAATAGTTTTTGCAAAATAAAAAACTCCGTCCTAAATCAATAGGACGGAGATTATCCGCGTTGCCACCTAAATTATATAAAAAATAAGCTTAAAACTTAATTCTTATATATCTCATTATCAAGTACTTACATACCCTATTCGCTGTAACGTGCGACTGACGATAAAGTCTACTCTCATAAAAATATGATTTCAATTTATTCCTCTAAGGTCCATTCACTATATTCCTTCTTGCTAAGATTCCACCATCCTCAGCTCTCTATGTTGAAGCTAAACATAATTACTCTTCCTTGTCATAGGATTTTTAATTTGCTGTTGCTATTATAATATTCTAAATTTTTATAATTGTCAACTGTATTTTTTATTTTATTTAAAATTTACAAAAAGTGTAGAATAATTTTTATAAATGCTTTAAACTTTTATTTAAATATTGAATTAGGAAGGATGATATTATGTTTAGAGAAATGAGATTAAAAAAGAGAGAAATGACAAAAGAAGATACTATAGAAGTATTAAAAAATGGTGAATTTGGTACTTTTTCTACTATAAGTGAAAATGGCTATCCTTATGGAGTTGCTGTAAATTATGTATACTTTAATGATTCTGTATATTTTCATTGTGCAAGAAGTGGACATAAATTAGATAATATCTCAGCAAATAACAAGGTTTCTTTCTTAGTAGTAGCTAATGAAAGTGTTCTTCCAGATAAATTTAGTACTACATATGCTAGCGCTGTAGTATTTGGAAAAGCTTCAACAGTAGACAATGAGGAAAAGAAAAATGCTCTTATAGAAATAATAAAAAAATATTCTAAGGGCTTTATTGAAGAAGGTATGAAGTACATAGAAAAAGATATAAATTTGACAACTGTAGTTAAAATAGAAATAGACCATATTTCTGGTAAAGCTTCTCGTTTATAATAATCTAATACGATATAATAAAGTGGCTATATGTATGGTCACTTTAAATATATTTATTTATCATTATTTTTATTAATTGAAAATGCTCAAAACACTTTAAGAAACTTCCTCAATACCTATGTAGATACAACACAAAGTTACTTGTATCCAAGCTGACATAAATTTTTCCATACCCATATAAAAACTTGAAAATAATACAGTCATATATGTCAAATATCAACATAAATTACTTACTTTTTTTGCCATTAAAACTATCAAAAAAAGTAAGTAATTATTGAAAGAGAGGTTGAAAATAATTATGAAATTCAAGAAAAAACCAAAGTTTTTACTCCTCATTACATTTTTAATAATAACTATATTATCAACAGGAGCAACAGCTTTAGAAATCCATACATCATCACAAGTACATGGTGATAGTGATATCAGCAATAGAGGAAATTTCAATACCTCTGCTAATTCCAAGGTAGGTGCAGACTCACAAAAAAGCAGTGATAGCTTACCTCACAATGCACAAAACCTTAATGTTTCTTTAGACATCTGCAATGGAGGAGTAGAAATACTACCAACCTCATCCAACAAAATAATAGCAAATTACAACAACCAATACTACAATATTAAAATGATAGAACAAAACGGAAAATGGGTTGTATCTATATCAGGAAAAACAGCTAAAATGGGCAATTCTAGCTATGTTCAACTCCATATTCCAAATATAAAATGCAATATGGATGTAAATGTGCTTGATGGTAGCTTTAGTTATGATTTACCCGAAAATTGTATTGATGCAATAAATGTTACTTCAAAAGATTCAAGTATAGAATTTACTTCAAAAAATCAATACAAAAATAGCACTATTTCTCTATCCGCAACAGATAAAGAATTTCTTAAATATGGTCTAATTAATTATCCAGACTATTTTACTAAGATGAATAAAGGATTTGAATATAAGAATGGTACGAGAAAAAATCAAATTGACATTTCGCTAACAGGATTTACTAATGTTGATTTTAGAGATTAAAACATAAAAAATTGAAGACTTTAGCCTTCTTTTTCTTTGACTTTCTGTATTCATATTTATATTTTATTGTTTATTTTTCCTTTTGGATATGAGTACATATATCATAGCACTAGGTAAAATTGAACATATTACTCATCCACAAATAATAATTATAAGAACATTATTCTTTTTATTATTGACGTTATTTATACATTGTGATATTCTTTAAGCAAAACACCATTCTGTTTAAGGGAGGATTAAATAAATGGCACGAAAACCTATTTTAGAAGGTGGTAAAAGAGAAGAAATACTTAAATGCGCTTTACAGTTGTTTCTAAAAAACGGTTATGAAAGCACCTCTATTCGCATGATATTAAATGAGGTTGGTGGAGAAGTTGGAATGTTCTACCATTACTTTTCTTCCAAACAAGAATTATTTGATGAAGCCTTAAGACTCTTCATGAAAATGCAAGGAGAGCGAACTTCTAAACTGATGAGTCAGAAATCCGATAAGATTTCCCCACGAATGAGATTGGAACAACTTATAGAATGCTATGACAGCGGAATGGATGAATTTTCGAAATTATCTGATGGAGCTATTCATTGGTCAGTTTTATCATCTATTCACAGCTTAACCTTAGAAGCAATTCTGCCCTCTTTTAGGACAATGATTATTGAAATACTCAGATTAGCAGATAAAAAAGACTTAAGTGAGTCTAAATGGCTTGCGCCATTTGTACTAAAAGGTATCAGTGGATTATTACATGATAAATCATTTGCTGAATTAAGCAAAGAAAAACAGATGCTTTTAATTATAAATTTACTATGCAGAACTTTACAAGTTCCATATAGCTTGTTTGAAGAATAAGAGAATATCGACAATGAACATCTATGTATTAAAATTGAACAATGACATCAAAAGTATATCTGAGAGAAAATGGCATTAAAAACTGATATAAGATTTGGCACTCGTTATTATGAGTAAGCAAAGAAAACTGAGTTAAAAATATAGAAAACACCAACAACTCATAAAAATGTAGTGTTTATACGAGTTTTGGTGTTTTCCTTATTCTTGACTTGCATGAAAATATGATTGGCAAGAATGGGCTGGTATATACCACTCTTTCATGCTTGCCATTTTTAAAAACAGCAAAAATGATGTTTCGTAAAATATCTCAATAAGGCACATATAAATTATACCTACTCTGAATCATAACCCCATTACTGTTCTTCTTAAATACTGATTGAAATTACCATACTCAACTTTTGTCAATGTTTCTGGATAAGACATCAAAATTAACTGATGTCCATTGCATTCTTCATGGTATGGTGGGTGAATATGTTCAAAATCATTTACCTTATATCCAACCCTCTCATAAAAACCTTGTCGCTTGATGGAAATTTTATTAATGGGAGGGTCGATTTCTAGAATAACAGTTTTGCCTCGCTGGTTTAACAGCTCCAAAGCTCTTTTTCCATACTTTTTATTGCGCATTTCAGGATTGATACAGAAATGTTCCACGTAAATAAAATTCTCTGTTTCCCAGCATAAAATGATACCAACCATGTCGTTTTCATCATAAATTAAGTTAAATTGATATTCTTCATGACCCATAATTTCTGCTTGTAAAGATGGGTTTCTCTGTTCATGAAAAGGAAAACTTACATTGTATAACTTTATTGCCTCTAAATACAATTTATCTTCATATGTTCTTAGCCTCTCAAAGCGCATTTTGCTATCCTCCTATTATATAAAACAACCTTCGCACCACATCTTTTTAGTCTAATGAAACTCTAATTAGCTCTTATTTAGATTATAATATCTGTCCAAGTATAAAATGAATTGTAAGGTTAAACCATTGCTGAAAATATATCTATTTTTTATATATACTAAGACTGTTTAGATAATCTCTTATACCAAACTTAACATCATCACTTGGTCTTATATCAGAGTTATCTCCTGCTATATGAAGTATTCCATATGCTGGATGACCTCCTCTTACTGTACATGGAACTGATAAAAGCGTCATCCCCATATGTTGAGCAAATATATTCATTGATTGTAAAGCTAGTTCTCCTCCTCCATGTTGTGAACCTGCAGTAGCAAAACAACCAAATATTTTTCCACTTAAAGGTGCTCCTACCCATACATCAGAAAAACTGTCCATAAACATCTTCATTTGACCAGATACATTTCCATAATATGTTGGTGAACCCATAAATATTGCATCATAATCTAGTAATTCTTTTCCAGATTTAATTACATTTATACTTTCAAATTCATCTTTATGTTCCTTTGAATTTATCAAATAGTACTGAGGAAGTGTTTTTGCAACCTCATCACTTACTTTAAATATATCTACCTCTATATTCATTTCTTCAAGTACCTTTTTATACTCCCTTGCTAATAAATATGTACTTCCACAAACGCTATGAAAAATCACTGCTACTTTCATTTTTATCCCCCTAATCAAAATCAAATTTATTTTTTATATAGTGCTTTTATTATCAAGTACCATTAAATGATACTAAATGGATTTAAATATACATTACTTTTTATTGTTTCAATCTCTTCAAATTCATCCAAAAATCTCTTCATAACATGTTTAAATATATCTTCTGTATCAAAATGTCCACAATCTACTATACATATTCCCATATCAAGTGCATCTTGTGCCTCATGATATTTTACATCACCAGTTATTAGAACATCTGCGCCTTGTCTCTTAGCCTTTTTCACAAACTCAGAACCAGCTCCTGTTACAACAGCAATTTTTGTTATCTCGGTATTAAGACTTCCAACTACCCTTATATGCTTCATATTTAATTTTTCTTTTATTTTATTAGAAAGATTTTCTAATGTTGTACTTTCATCAAGTTTACTTATTCTACCTAATCCAAATGTTTTTCCTTTGTTTTCTAGCTTGTACAAATCATAAGCAACTTCTTCATAAGGATGTGCATCTATCATAGAACTTATCACTCCACCTAAACGCTTCTGTGGTACTACAGTTTCAATTTTAACCTCATTTACACTTTCTATATCATTTATACTTCCAAGAAACGGATTTGAGCCTTCTAATGGCTTAAATTGACCTTCTCCTTCTATCGAAAATGTACAGTTACTATAATTTCCTATATGGCCTGCTCCTGAATTACTTAGTGCCTTTCTCAACACTTCTGAATAATTACATGGAACATATACTGCAAGTTTGTATAAAGTCTCATTTTCAGTGACATCTAAAACTTTTGAGTTATTAAATTCCATAATTTCCATGAAATAATCATTTAGACCATCAAATGCTATGTCAAAATTGGTATGCATAGAATAAAGGGCTATATCATTTTTAATGAGTTTTTGTATAAGTCTACCTTTTAAGTCTGCGCTATTAATCTTATTAATTTTTCCAAATATAAAAGGATGATGTGTAACAATTAAATCAACATTTTGAGATATAGCTTCATTGATTACATTTTCATTGGCTTCTAAGGATACCAGAATCTTCTTTACATCCATATCAAAATCTCCAACTATAAGACCTACATTATCCCAATCTTCAGCTAAGCTTAGAGGATACTTTTTTTCAATTTTTCTAGTAAGACTCTTCAGTAACATATTTACCTCCTATTTATTTTATTAAATTTTCAAGTTTTCTTATTGCTATTTTACTTTCTTCTCTCTTCCTATCTATTTCTTCTCCATGTTTACCTTCTAGTTGATTAACTATAGCACTATATGTTTTTATTTTTTTTTCTACAAAGTCATAAAAAAGAGAATCTTTATTTTCTAAAAGTTTTATTCCAACTTCAAACTGTATCTCATCTTCTATTATAGTATTTTTACCTGTATATTTGGCAACTATTATTTCATATATCCTAAAATCTTCTCTCACTAAAACCTCTGTTAAAATTTCATATCCATTATTCAGAAGATAGCGTCTAAGCTCTTCTTGTGCCTGCATAGGCTGTAATATCAATTTTTCTATACTATGTGCTACTTCTTTTTTAGCTTCTAGAAGCTCACTTATCAATATACCTCCCATACCAGCAATTATTACTTCTTCAACTTCACCTATTTCTAGTACCTCTATACCAGAACCCAATCGTAAATCGACTTTCTCTAAAAGATTGTTCTGTATGACCTCTTTTCGTGCATTGTCAAGAGGTCCTTTATTAACATCTGCCAACACTGCAAATGGAACTCTTTCCTCCTTTAGCAAATAAACTGGTATGTATCCATGGTCCGTTCCTATATCAGCTATCTTTTTACCATCTGACACCAATGATGCTATTTTTAATAATCTATCTGTTAGTTTCAAAGATATATCTCCTTTCAATCTTTTTATTTGTTCTTGATTTTAAACTAAAACCAAGATAAAAAATAATATAAAATCTCTACCACAAAATAGCCATGAGATATCACTTATCCCATGGCCTTTATTGCAAAAACATTAATGATGTATCTTTTTAATCTAAATAATCTCTAAGTTTTTTTGATCTACTTGGATGTCTTAATTTTCTTAGTGCTTTTGCTTCTATTTGTCTTATTCTTTCTCTAGTTACATCAAACTCTTTTCCAACTTCTTCAAGAGTTCTAGCTCTTCCATCCTCAAGACCAAATCTAAGCTTTAATACCTTTTGCTCTCTATCATTTAATGAGCCAAGTACATCTTCTATTTGTTCTTTAAGTAAAGAATATGCTGCTGCCTCAGCTGGAGCTGGTGCATCATCATCTGGAATAAAATCTCCTAAATGACTGTCCTCTTCTTCTCCTATTGGAGTTTCTAAAGACACTGGGTCTTGAGCTATTTTCATTATCTCTCTTACTTTATCTTCTGTCATTTCCATTTCTTTTGCAATTTCTTCTGGTTTTGGGTCTCTTCCAAGTTCTTGAAGTAGTTGTCTTGATACTCTTATTAATTTATTTATAGTCTCTACCATATGCACTGGTATTCTTATAGTTCTCGCTTGGTCTGCTATAGCACGTGTTATAGCTTGTCTTATCCACCATGTTGCATAAGTACTAAACTTATAGCCCTTTGTATAGTCAAATTTTTCAACAGCTTTTATAAGACCTAAATTTCCTTCTTGTATTAAGTCTAAGAAAAGCATACCTCTACCTACATATCTTTTTGCTATACTTACAACTAGTCTTAAGTTCGCTTCAACTAATCTTTGCTTTGCTATCTCATCACCTTCATGCATTCTTCTAGCAAATTCTACCTCTTCATGTGGCTTAAGTAGAGGAATTTTTCCTATTTCTTTTAAGTACATTCTAACAGGGTCGTCTATACTTATCCCTTTTGGTAAAGATAAATCCACAGTTTCTATTTCTATTGCAGAAGAGTCCTCATGTGAAATTACTTCTGCATCTTCATCTATGTGGCTCATATTTAAATCGTCATCAGTAGCCGAAAAGTCTATATCAGCTTTATAGTTCTTTGTTTCTGTTATTTCTATTCCCAAATTACCTAAAGTTTCATAAAGATTTTCTACCTGATCCTTATCAAGTTCAGTTTCAGAAAAAGCTTCCATTATTTCTGCAAGCGTCAATGAACCTTGCTTTTTTCCTTTTTCTATTAGTGTCTTAGCGGTAACTTTTTTTAACTCTTTTTTATTCGACTTATTTTCCACACTCAAACCTCCTTTCTCTACAAGCTTTTTAAAATTTTATTTATCTCAACTATTTTTAAAGCAATTTCCATAACTTTACCATCTACCTCTTTCATATCATTATTATTTTCTAATTCCTGTTGTTCTTTCAACAAGTTATTAATTTGTTCTTCTAATGAGTTCTTTCTGATATTTGTTATTATTCCTTCTATTTCTTTTGTGTTCTCTAAGTTTATACTATTCAAAGAAATTGAATTTAATTCTTTTAAGTATTCTTCGGATATGTTTAAACTTTTCAATTTGTCAATAGTTATTTTGTCCAATTCTTGATTTTTAATCATGTAATTTAAAATTTCTTTACTTTCATTCAATAAAAAATCACTTTCTTCTACTTTAAGTAGAGCTATTTCTCTAATTTTTTTGTCTTCTAACATTATTTTTATTAGAGTTTCTTCAACTAATTGTTTTCCATCTTGTCTAACTTCGACTTTTTCAATTACTTTTTCTTCTATCTTTTTCTGGTTTTTATTATTATATGGCTTATTGTAGTTTTTACCATACACTTCCCTTTTTATAGACTCGACATTAATATCTATTTGATTACTTAAATATTTTGTATAAAAATCAATTTCTACAGGACTTGTCAATTGTTTTATAATCTTAGAAGCTTCTTTTGCAAACTTCACTCGTTCTTCATCTTTTTGAATATTGAATTCTTTTTTAAGATGATCTATTTTATATTTTATGTAGTGAGTAGAAACATCCATTGCCTTTTTATAATCACTAAGTCCGTACTTTCTTACAAATTCATCTGGGTCTTTAGAGTCTTTCAAATCCAAAACTTTTACAGTAATACCTAATTTAATAAGTATATCTATAGCTCTTAAAGTCGCTTTTATTCCAGCTTCATCAGAGTCATAAGATATAATAGCAGTATCCGCATATCTTTTTATTAAAATACCTTGTTGTTCAGTCAAGGCTGTTCCAAGGGTTGCTACTACATTTCTTATACCATACTGATAAAGTGAAATTAAATCCATATATCCTTCAACTAAGACTATAGTTTTATTATCTAAATTTTTTCTAGCAAAGTTTAGTCCATATAAGTTTTGTTTTTTATTAAAAATTAATGTGTCTGGAGAATTTAAGTATTTTGGTAAAGAATCATCTAGTACTCTTCCTCCAAATCCAATTATATTTCCTCTATAATCAAATATAGGAAACATAACTCTATTTCTAAATTTATCATAGCAATTAGTTCCATCTCTATTTCTTGCAATTAGACCGCACTCCAATAAATCTTGTTTTGTATACCCTTTATTAATAAGAGCATTCATAAGAGAATTCCATGAATCCAAAGAAAATCCTAGACCAAATTTTTTAATTATTTTATCATCTAATCCTCTAATCCTTAAATATTCATACCCAAGATTTTTACTTCCCAATAAGTTTGAAAGATAAAATCTAGCAGCTTCTGTATGAATATCTTGAAACTTTTTAGATTTCTCTATTTTCATTCTAGTTTCTTCATTCATGTTGGTATTAATTTCTATACCACATTTATTTGCTAAAATTTTTACAGCATCCATAAAATCTAAATTTTCCATTTTCATGACAAAATTTATCACATCTCCACCTTCACCACAGCCAAAACACTTATAAATTTGTTTTGATGTATTTATATAAAAAGATGGAGTTTTTTCTCCATGAAATGGACATAATCCTTTATAATTAGCTCCAGATTGTTTTATATTCATATATTCAGATATTATACTTGCTATATCACATCTAGCTTTTATTTCTTCGATAACGTCTTTTATATCATTCATATTATCACCTTCTGGTGTAATTTTTTGTGTTAACATTTCTATTCTACACTATATTCTAAATTTGTCAATCACTCAATATACAGAATTCGACTTTTTTTATTGATATCCTTCTTATTAATCAAAAAATTTTTATTTTTTATGTTAATTACATCAATATTAGATTTTTATTTATGTCAAATAATCTAACTATTAAATTATATATCTATTATCTTATAAATTTACATCAAAACTATCACGAATAAAAAAGAGGCTCTTGCCTCTTTTTAATAAACACTAATTGATTTCATCAAATCTTCAAATTCATCAAAGCAGAGAGATTGAATCCCATCTGATAGAGCATTTTCTGGGTCTGGATGAACTTCTACCATTATTCCATCTGCTCCACATGCAAGTGATGCCATTGACATAGGTTTTACTAAATATCTAACTCCAGTAGCATGACTTGGGTCTACTACAACAGGAAGTCCCGTTTCTTTTTGAATAATCGGTACAGCCGCTAAGTCTAATGTATTTCTAGTATAATCATTGTATGTTCTTATACCTCTCTCACACATTATAATGTTACTATTTCCTTCTATTGCTATATATTCTGCTGCACCTATCCATTCAGTAATTGTTGATGCAATTCCTCTTTTTAACATAACAGGCTTATTTTGTTTTCCGATTTCACTTAAAAGAGTAAAGTTTTGCATATTTCTTGAGCCAATTTGAATTATATCACTGATACTATATAATTCATCCATATCTCTTATATCCATAAGTTCTGTAATAACAGCTATCCCAACCTCTTCTTTAACTGCTTTTAATATTTCAAGACCTTCTTTTTTTAATCCCTGAAATGAGTTTGGTGATGTTCTTGGCTTATATGCTCCTCCTCTTAAAATATTTGCACCATGACTTTTTACAAATTTAGCAGTCTTTAAAAGTTGCTCATAACTTTCTATTGCACATGGCCCAGCTATTACAAGTTTATCTTCTTTTACAGTTATTTCTTTATTATTTGTATTTATCACTATCTTTGAATTATCATTAAATAGGTTTTTACTCATAACCTACAAGCTCCTTTACTTCTTCTATTTCTTTAGCAGATAGGAGATTTAAATATTCTTTTATTGATTTTTTATTTATTAAAAGTTCCTCATTCAAATCCATAAGTGGTATCAAAACAAAAGCTCTATCTTGAATCCTTGGATGTGGTATTAGTAATCTTTCATCAGTTGAAACTACATCATTAAAAAATAGTATATCTACATCAATAGTTCTTGGACCCCAATGTACTATTCTCTTTCTATGCAATTCTTCTTCTATTTTTTGACAATATTCTAACAACTCATAAGGTTCAAACTCTGTTTCTATCTCTACACACATATTTAGAAAATCTGCTTGTTCTGTATATCCCCATGGCTTTGTTTCATATAATTTTGATTCTTTTACTTCATATATAGAATCACTATCTCTCAAAAGTTCACATGCTTTTGATAGATTATCAAATCTATTGCCCATATTCGTCCCTATTCCCAAATAAGCCTTATTCATCTCTTGTTCTCCTTATCTCAACACCAAAGTAGTCATAAATTCCATTTACAGGAGCTTCTGGCTTTCTAACTCTAACCATAACTCCATTTACAAGGTTAAATTTATTTAAGACTTCTTCAGCAATATTCTCTGCCAAAGCCTCCAAAAGATTAAATTGTTTATTTTCTGTAATATCCTTAACAACACTATAAACTTCAGCATAGTTTACAGATTTATTTATATCATCACTAAGTCCTGCTTCTCTTGAATCAACATAAAGTTCCATGTCGACAAAAAATTTCTGACCTAGAAAATTTTCTTCTTTAAGCACACCATGATATCCATAGAATCCTAGATTACTAAGTAATATTTTATCCATTATACTACACCTACTTTCTATATATTGCATCAGTCATTTTAGCTGCCATTAAATTTTCATAAACATCATGCACTCTAACTATATCTACACCATCTCTTATTCCAAGTACAGTAGTAGCTATTGTTCCTTCCAATCTCTTTTTAGGTTCAACTGGAAGTACTTTTCCTATTACTGATTTTCGAGATGTTCCAAGTAAAATAGGATAGTCTAATTCTTTCAATTCATTTAATCTTCTTAATACTTCTATATTTTGCTCAAATGTCTTCCCAAACCCTATCCCTGGATCAAGAACTATTTTTTCTTTTTTTACACCACAGTCTATTGCCATTTTTATGCTCTCTTTAAAGAAGTCCTTTATTGACTCCATTATATCTTTGTCATAGTTTGTCCCATCTTGATTATGCATTATACATACTTCTGCATCATATTTTCCTACTACAGAAGCCATATTCTTATCTCTTCTAAGCCCCCAAACATCATTTACCATAGTGACACCTAATTTTAGAGCTTCTTCTGCAACATCTGCCTTGTAAGTATCTATTGATATTGGTATATCTAATTCTTTTTTAAGTTTTTTTATCACAGGGATTACTCTTCTTAGTTCTTCCTCTGAATCTACATATCTATGACCTGGACGTGTAGATTCACCACCTAAGTCAATTATATCAGCACCTTGTTCAACCATTTCTTTTGCATGTTTTATTGCTATGTCTAAATTACTAAAGTCTCCTCCATCAGAAAAACTATCTGGAGTTACATTTAATATACCCATTATATAAGTTCTTTTACCATAATCAAACACAGTTAATGACACTCCCTTAAATTAAAATTTATATCTTATCAAACGATTTTTATCTACAATAATTTACTACTTCATAGTAATTAAACTCATAGCCTCAGCTCTTGATGCAATATCTTTTTCAAATATACCTCTAACTGCTGATGTAACAGTTTTTGAACCAGGCTTTTTTACACCTCTCATTGTCATACACATATGTTCAGCTTCCACTACTACTAAAACACCATATGGCTGTAGCTCTTCCATTATTATGTCTGCTGCATTTTTAGTAATTCTTTCTTGTAATTGAGGTCTTTTTGCTAATGTGTCTATTACTCTAGCAAGCTTAGAAAGCCCTGTAAGTCTTCCACCTTTTGGTAAATAAGCGATATGTGCCTTTCCAAAAAAAGGAACCAAATGATGCTCACAGCATGAATAAAATGGAATATCTTTTACTAGTACTAGTTCTTCATGCTTTTCATCTGCAAAAAGAACTTTTAAGTGGTCTCTTGGTTCTTCACTAAGACCAGAGAATATCTCTTCATACATTCTAGCAACTCTATTTGGAGTCTCTATTAGACCTTCTCTATCTGGGTCTTCACCAATTGCTTCTAATATTTCTCTTACTGCATGTTGTATTTTTTCTTTATCTACTTTATTCATTTAAACTCCCCCCATTGACTCGTGACTAGAAGATTAATTTTATAATCTTTTTTGTCTCAATTTCTTTAAAAATATAATTATAAACATCTAAAAGTTTTTGATAGTCATAACTTTCACTTACCTTTGATACTAGGTTAAAAAGTTCCTTATTTTCTTTTTTCAAAACTTTTAGCAATTTTTTATCTTTTGGTACCCATTTATCATTTATATTAAAGTACCCAATTATTATATCTTTTAAATATAAATTCGTCAAAAAATGATATTCAAAAACATCAAATTTTTCTTTATTTTTCAACTTTGATATTTTTGTTTCAATATCTTGTTTTAAAAAAGACTTTTCTTCTAAAGACAATTTGCTAGGACCTTTTAAGTAAATATCTCTGCTCATATCTTTTATAGTATTGGATATATTCTCCATATCAAATAGTACTTTAGCATCCTTCATCTCTTTCACAAAGAAGTACTCTCTATCTGACAATAATTTTTTTACACCATCTTTTGAAAAATAATTTATATCAAATTCTATTCCCTTTTGTTCAAACAGTACTCGCTCTTGTTTTTCCCCTTCTTTTACAAAAACGAATACATCAATATCATTAACTTCTACATTATAAAAACTAAAATCTACATCTTTACTAGAACCCACTAGAAATACTGCTAATGTATTTGGATTGTCTATTATTTTTTTAATATTTTCACTATATACTTTATAAGTATGACTTGCCATCTCTTATCTCCAATAAATTGTTAATATTTTAATTTATTACAAACACTCTATTATTTTATTAAAAATAATATTTTCTCTGCCAAATTCTGTCTTGTCAATTTCTGTAACTTTCATTGCTCCCATAAGACTATTTGTGACAAAAACAAAATCAAAACTACTAATTTCTGATATGTTAATTTCATTTTCCATCAACTCTATATGTAATTCGTCACAAATCTTTATAATCCTTTTTTTTATTGTTCCATTTAAAATTGGTAATTTACTACTGGGTGTATATACTTTACTTCCTCTTATAAAGAATATATTACTCATAGAACATTCTAAAATCACACCATCTGAATTTATAAATATACCATCATTGTATCCATTCTTATTTGCAATATTTTTAGTATATATATTTTCAAAATAATTAGTAGTCTTATGTCTATAAATTAGGCTATCTCCCCTAACTATAGGAGATATAGTCAATTTAAAACCTTTATTATATGCTTCTTTATTATATGGAATTTCTCTAATAGATATATTGTAACCTTCATCAAAAACGGTAATCCTAAGTGCTTTATTAATAATATTTTCTTTTTTTATGTATTTAATAATTTCATCTATTAGAAATCGCTTTTCATAATTTATATTCAAATCCAAACATGTTATCGAATTGAGCATCCTATCTATATGTGTATTTAAATCTATAGCTATACCATCTTTAACTTTAATAGTCTCAAATAACCCAATTCCAAATTTACTCAAGCTACTATTAAAGCTTAAATTATTCTTCATAATATCCCCTCAAGGCTTTCATTATAGATTTTGCTTTATCTAGTGTTTCTTGGTATTCTTCATCTGGGTCAGAATCCCAAGTCATGCCTCCTCCAACTTGGAAGTATACTTTTTTGTCTTTTTTTATTATAGTTCTAATTGCTATATTAAAATCCATATCACCATTAAAACCTATATATCCAATTGAACCAGTATATACATTTCTCTGTGTTGGTTCCAGTTCGTCTATGATTTCCATTGCTCTAATTTTAGGTGCTCCTGTTATAGAACCACCTGGAAAAGTTGCTTTTATTATATCAGTAGCATCCTTATCATCTTTTAGTTCACCTACAACTGTTGAAACCAGATGATTTACATTTGCATAAGGTTCAATTACAAACAACTCTGGAACTTTGACACTTCCAGTTTTGGATATTCTACCAATATCATTTCTTTCTAAATCCACTATCATAAGTAACTCTGCTCTATCTTTTTCGCTATTTTTAAGTTCCTCTTGAAGCTTTAAATCTTCTTCCTTATTTTTGCCTCTTGGTCGAGTGCCTTTTATTGGTCTTGCCTCTATTTTTTTATCAATACATCTTATAAATCTCTCTGGAGAATTTGATAAGATATGTGCTTCTTCAAAATTTAAAAATGCTCCAAATGGTGCTGGACTAAATCTTCTTAAATCTCTATATAACTCAAAACTTGTCAATTCTGTTTCCCCACTAAACCTTTGTGTCAAATTAGCTTGATATATGTCACCTTGTCTTATGTACTCTCTAACATTTCCAACTGCATTTTTAAATTCTTCCTTTGTAAAGTTAGATTTAAGTTGAATAGGTTTTACATCTTTTTCCTGATAGCATATACTATCTATTCCTTTTTTCTCTCCTGTTAATATTTTTTCTTCTATATCAGCTATTATTTTTTCTTCTACTTTTATATCTATATCTGGAGTGGCTATGTAAGTTTTTCCCTTCAAATGGTCTATTACTATAACATGGTTATAAAATCCAAAATACATATCAGGCATCTCAATATCATCTATAGCAGTTCTAGGTAATTTTTCTATATAATTTCCCAAATCATAAGACAAATATCCTACAGCTCCACCTATAAACGGTAAGTCAGTTTTATTTACAACTTTATATTTATCTAATTCTTTTTTCAAATTTTCTAATGGATTTTCATCAGTATTTTTATATCTTAACACTTTAAATGGCTGGCTACTTATAAAAGAATATCTTCCTAACTTTTCTTTGTCCATAGCACTATCTAATATAAAACTATCATTTTCATTTTTAAAAATAGTAAATATCTCAAAAGAATTTAATTTAGTTTTTATTTCTCTTATCATTTTATCTATGTATCCTTTCCCTAGCTTCTTTTATAAAGTTTTTCAGCATTTCATGACCATACTCTGATAAAATAGCTTCTGGATGAAATTGTACTCCTTCTATTAAATACTTCTTATGTCTAATTCCCATTATTTCACCTTTACTTGTTGTTGCTGTAACTTCAAGTTCATCTGGAACTGTATCAGAATCAATTATAAGCGAATGATACCTAGTAACATTTAAAGGATTTTTAAGACTACTAAAAACTCCCTTATTACTATGGTTTATACTGTATACTTTTCCATGAACAGGTTGTTGTGCTTTTATTATGTTACCACCAAAAACATGTCCAATAGTTTGGTGACCTAAACAAATTCCTAGTATAGGCTTCTTATCTTTGAAATATTCAACAATATCTATACAAACCCCAGCTTCTTTTGGAGAACATGGACCTGGAGATAACACAATTATCTCTGGATTTAGTTCTTCAATATCTCTTAATGTTATTTCATTATTTCTTTTTACTATAACTGTTTCCCCCAATTCTTCTATGTATTGTACTAAGTTATACACAAAAGAATCATAATTGTCTATCATGAGAATCATACTATAAATCTCCCCCCAAAAAAATTATTTAATTAATTCAGAAACTGTAACAAACTTAAAACCTTTTTCTATCATCTTTGGAATAAATATATCCAAAGCTTTGACTGTATCATCAGTTGCATAGTCATGTAAAAGTATTATATCTCCATTTTGTACTTTATTAATTATTTTATCTGCGATACTATTAGCTCCAGGATTTTTCCAATCCCTCACATCTACGCCTGTCCATAAAACTACTTTGTAATCATGCTTTTTTGCAATTTCTACTAAATCCTTTTCTCTGTAACTCCCAAATGGTGGTCTAAATAATGTAGGTTTCTTTCCAGTAACTTTCTTTAAAATTTCTTCACACTTAACAATCTCCTCTTCAATTTGACTAGAAGTTAAATTGCTTATATCAGGATGATTAAAAGTATGATTTCCTATTTCATGCCCTTCTTTACTTGCTCTTACCAGTGGTTCTTTATACCACTGTGCATGTTTTCCAGCTATAAAAAATGTAGCCTTTACATTATACTTCTTTAACACATCTAAAACTTGATCAGTTTCTTTAGGATGAGGTCCATCATCAAAGGTAATTGCTATTAGTTTCTTTTCCCTTGAACCATGTTTAATTAAAATATTTTCATTCGTTTCCATCATTAAAGCAGAAACTTTACTAAAATTGGCTATTAGTATTATTCCACAAAACAAGACTACTGCTATTAAACTCTTAAATATTGTCTTTTTTTTCCCTGGTGTCATTTTTAAACTTCCTTTCAAATATTTTAGTTATTTATAAAAATTTTGAGTGTAGTACGTTTTATAACTTCCTCCAAATATTACTCCAACTCCAATATTATTATAATTCCCCAAAATATTTTTTCTATGTCCTTCTGAATTCATCCAAGCTTCATGTGCATATATTGCATTAATCTGTCCTGCTGCTATGTTTTCTCCTGCTGAAGTATATATTATTCCTTCTCTTTTCATTCTATCAAAAGGAGTTTCATCTTTTTTGTTTATATGGTCAAAAAAATTATTATCTCTCATATCTTCACTGTGTTTTCTTGAACTTAAAGTGGCTTGCTCACTGTATCTTAGTGAATTCAATCCTCTTTGATTTCTAACACTATTTACAAGGTCTATAATTTCAAATTCAAAGCATTTTTTAAGTTCTTCTTTATCAGTTGGATATAATTCTTTGAACTCATCTTCTGTACTTTTATCAATTATTAAATATGAACAAACTCTATTTTTTTCATGAATATCGTAGAAAATTGTAATATATTTACCTTCCTTATTTATTATATCATATTGATTTTCTGAATTTATTATATATCTAGTATTTCCTTTTTTCTTATATTTTAATGGAGTAATCTTGTTTCTTACTGTTTGTCTATCTTGATTTATTTTTATATCTTGATTTTCACATGAGTTCATAGAGTTACTGTAAAGTGCAACTACCTCATCATTTTCAACACCAACCATTGCAAAATCTTTTCCATATTGATTATATACATACCAGTCAAATCCATATTCACTAGTATCAATTCTACCAGGCTTTCCAATATTAGCTAAAACTTGATTTAAGTTTTCTCCTAAATTTAGTTTTTCAAAATTTTTTATATTAGTCTCGTTTAAATTATTCTCTCCATTATTATTTAGTTGTGAGCTTTGATTTTTCTCATCTTCCTTTTTCTTTGAATTATCACTTAAGTTTATTTTATCTAAAAACTCATTCCATATTTCGCTTTGAAAAAATTTTTCCTTCAAATCATCTACTTCTCTCAATAATTCAGGACTATAAAATAAAACAATAAGTATTACTAATACTAAAGCAATTAATTTTTTCAATATATTCCTCCTTTAAAAAGCTTCACTAAAAATTTCTAATATATACATTATCATGTATTAATACTGATAATATATACTAATTAAATCCTATTAACATCTCTTTATATGTTTTTTATTTAATAAGTATTATAAAAAAGCTTTACCTATTAATAGATAAAGCTACAATCTTAATGAAAATATTTCATCTAAAGTTCTATCAAAGATAGATGGCTTATCAAATTTCCAAGTTCCTTCATAAACTAATTCATTATTTAGATAAAAAGTACCTTGACCATGTTTTTTACCATGCATAAACTCTCCTACATACTTCTTTCCTTTTGACCATATGTAAGTTCCTTTTCCATGAATCAAATTATTTTTCCATTCTCCTTCATAAAGTATTTCTCCTTCACTATTATAACAAATACCATATCCCTCCATCTTTCCACCTTTAAATTCTCCTGCATATATACATCCATCATTCCATTTATAAATACCTTTTCCATCTTTTTTGCCATTCTTCCAAGTTCCAATATATTCATCTTTACTGTTATAGAGCATATTCCCAATGCCATTCATCATGTCTTCCTCAAAATAACCTATATACTCATTACCGTTTGAAAATACAAAATTTCCTTTTCCATTTTTTTTATCTTGTTTAAATTCTCCTATGTACTCCATATCAGTTCCTTCATCTACAAAAAAAGTATATGAACCTTGACCTTCCATCTTTCCTTCTAAAAACTTTCCTACATATACATCTCCATTAGAAAATTTATATATTTTGTTTTTTGGCTTTTTTGTATCGACATCATCTATATCACGAATTGTTTTTCCTTCTAATTCCAAGACTTCACTTTCTGATGCAAAATCACCCTTTTTTAAAACACGTTTTTTCATATTTTTTATGCTCTTAATCTCTTTATTTACTTCATTTATATATTTTAAATAATTATCATACAAATCAACATATTCTTTAGATAAATTCATAATGCCATTCCTCCAACGTTATTCATAGATATTTTATTAAATCTATTAAATTTATTATATCCTAATACTGGTCATGTTTTCTACACATTGAGTAATTTTTTCAATTTTAATTTTAAAATAACCTCTTTTAAAGTGATACACAAATAGTAAATAAACCATATTTATTATATTTTTAAATAAAAGAAGCTGAGGACTATAATATATAAATTTACATATTACAAACCCTCAGCTTATATTTTTATAGTTTATAAGTCTTTTGCTTTAAATCCTCTTCCTTTTACCTCTGTAACATCATTTACAGATATAAATGCTTTTTTATCATATTTTAAAGCTATATCCTTTATCTTTGGTATCTCACTTGATGCAACTATTGTATATATAATCTTCTTTTTTTGATGAGTGTATGCACCCTCTGCATCCAAGAAAGTTACACCTCTAACTAAACTTCTCATTATGTCTTCTGCTATCAAATCGACTTCAGTTGACATTACCATAACAGATTTTTGATAATTCATTGCATCTTTAATAAAAGTCATTGAATATGCATTTAGAAATAATCCTATGAGAGTATATAATGCTAAATCTAAACCAAATAAAAAGCTTCCTGTAAGTACTATCAAACCATTTATTGCTAAAGCAGTATCTTTCATTTCTATATTTTTCTTAATTTTTAGTATTGCAGCTATAATGTCTGTACCACCTTGAGAAGACCTAGTTCTAAATACAATACCAACTCCTAAACCAGATAATATACCTCCATACACACTTTGAAGTAATATATCATTGATAGGTATGATATTACTTACTTCCTGAGTTGCACCTAATAATAATGAAAATACAATCATATTTAATAAACTTGAAATACAAAATTCTTTTTCTAGGTATATAAAACCTAAAATAAATATTGGAATATTGATTAAAAATGTTAATAGACCCACATTGATATTTGTCAAATAGTTTATAGATGTTGCTATACCTGTAGCACCTCCACTTAATAGATGTGCTGGTCTTAAGAACCCATTTATTCCTATAGATGTCATCAACATCCCCAGTAGCATTGTTGAATATCTTAAAGCTGGATGTTTTTGTAGGGTATTCTTAACTTCACTCATTTCTTTCTCCCTTCAATTCTTATAAATCTTTAGAATTTTAAAAACTTACTTTTATATATATTATTACTGATGTAATAGATAATATTTCAAGCAAATTTTTTCATAGAGTTTCTTGAACTGTCATCTATTACATCATCTATTATAGTATCTTTTATATATATGTCTAGTGCATTTTTTTATATTCCAAAATTTCAAAGTACTTAAATTCTCTCATTTATGCTCCAAATTAAAATTCTTCTAGCACAATATGATACTATATATTATGCAACTTGCAATATAGTAAATTTATAGTATTTTTTCTTAAATATTTATTTTTATAGTATTTTAGTAAACTTAACCATATAATTCTTTATTCATAATTAAGTTTTAAATGAAATTTTTATTTTTATAATTTCAGTACATGATTTTTTTATTTCATTATTTGCAATTTTTTCATTCAGTTTTTACTTTAAAATTTTTTTATTTTATTTTGTTTTAAGTATTCAAAGACGCCTATTGTTACTTTATATTTTTACATAAAATTCATTATAATTGGGATTAATATTACTGTAATCGTACCAGAAACCCCAATAGAAACTCCACTCATTGCTCCTTCTACTTCTCCAAGTTCAAAAGCTTTAGTTGTTCCCAGAGCATGTGCTGATGTCCCAAGTGCAATTCCTTTAGCAACTGGATGATTTATATTTCCAAGTTTAAATACAGTTGAAGCAACCATCCCACCAAAAATACCTGTAAAAATTATAGCTACTACTGTTATTGACTCTACACCATTTAAAGAATTTGCTAAAGATATTCCCATTGGTGTTGTTATAGATTTTGGAATAAGTGAGTTTATTATACTTACATCTGAATTAGCTATTTTACCAATTATTAATACAGATGCAAAAGAAATTATTATACCACAACCTATTCCTATAACAATCTCAAGCATATGCTTTTTAAATAATTCAAACTGTTTATAAAGTGGAACTGCAAGCACTACTGTAACAGGTCCTAAAAAGAAATTTATGCTATCTGCTCCTATCTTGTAATTTTCATACGGAATTTTTGTTATGCTTAGAAATAATATGATTCCTACAATAGCAATTAACATAGGGTTACATATAGGATTATTTGTTTTTCGCTGAATGTATCTCCCTAAATTAAAAAACACGATTGTTACTATTATACCAAATACTGGTGTTTGTAATACATTATACATTCTTTTGTCCTTCTTCCTTCTTTTTTATCATTTTTTCCACTATAATTCCAGTGGTGTACATTACTACTAATGTACTTAGACATATAACTAGTAAAAGTACTAATACATTTTCTTTTATTAGGTCTAGTGATTTTATAAGAGACACTCCCGCTGGTATAAAAAATACAGCCATATTATCAAGGAAAAATCCACTTATATTTTCTATACTGCTTAAATCCAACACTTTAAATTGTAGCAATAGGAATAATAATAGCATGCCAACTATACTCCCAGGAATAAGTATAACACTTTGTATAAATGAACTTATATACTCTCCTATTACCCATATACATAAAATTATTACTAATTGATTGAAAACTTTCATTTTCCACCTCCAAAAACTAAAGAGATTGTTTCAAACCATATATTTGTAGTCTTATAAACAAGCAAATATCTTTCTTCAAATAGAAAGTTATGATTTAATACAATCTCTCTTTAAATTTATTTTTATTTTAATTTAATAAAATACATACTTGGTTGTTTCAAAAAACTTAATTATATAAATCTATTTTTTGCTTAAAATTTCTTTTATTTTTGAATTGTTATACATACTATCTGGAACTTCACTTCTTAAACTATAAAAAGTTTTTTTTGCATTTTCTAAATCTCCATTATCATAATATAGCATGCCTAACTCATAGTATGAATCATCATAGTACTGGTCATTTTTAGTATACGTATTTATATACTTCTTATAATACTTTATAGCTTCATCCTTATTTTTCAATGCTTTATTTGTTATTGCTAATTGATATATTGATTCAGAAATGTATTTTTTAGTTTTTCCTGAGGAAACTATACTTTTGAAACTATCTATCGCTTTTTCATACTCTTTATTTTTCTTTAAATCTAAAGCCTTATAGTATAAGTCTTCCTCATTAGCTACAGTGATTTCTTTTTCTGGTTCTTTATTTTTAGCTTCATCTAACTCTTTATTTGTTTTTTCTAATTCTTTATTTGTTTCACCCAGTTTTTTATCAGTTTCAGTTAACTTCTCATCTTTCTTACTTATCTGATTATTCAAGGTTTCTATTCTCTTTTTACTTTGAATAAAATATACACCCATTGCAATTACAATACAAGCAAATATAATATATGGTAAGCTATTTTTCTTCTTCTTTTTAACTCGTTTTTCCTCTTCTTTTTTACTTGTATCTTCTGGTTTCTCTTCTTCTTTTTCAAATACTGGATTATCTTTATCTATCTCTTTGAGTCTATCCAAATATCCTTCTCTCTTTTTTACATTACCTAGTTTATCATACAATAAAGATAGGATTACATATGGTTCTATTAGTTGTGGTTCTTCCTCTACTATATTCTCCAAAATATGTATTGACTCATAATTCATTTCTTCATTTATAAACCTTATAGAATGATTGTATCTGCCTAAAAATGTTTTGAAATCTTCAGATGAAATTAAATTAACATATTTTCTTGATATATGATTATTTTCATAACATAGAGCAGTATAAAAACTTTCAAATGATTTAGCAAAATCGCATTTTAATAACTTTAGAAGCCCTCTAAGATTTAATATATCAATATCTTTAGGATTTATTTCTAAAGCTTTATTTACCATATTAACAGCACTAGTTATATAGTCTTTATACGCTAAGTCCAATGCATTATTGTACCTTTTATATGATTCTAATTTTAACTCCTTTGATGTTGTATCTGACTTTGACTTCAAAGCTCCTTGTAAATTTAAAAGAGTCTCTTCTTTATAATTAGTAGTCACATAGCTTTGTTTTAATGCTTTTAGTGTCTCATCACCATCTTCTTCTTCTATGTTAAAAAAAGTTAAATCGCTTTTATTTTCTTCTATCAAAGATATATCTAAAATTTTTCTAGGCATGTTTTCTATATCTTGTTTTATATCTTTTACTAAAATAATAATCACCTCCACTTCAAAATATATATTTAAGATAACATATTTAATATGTCAAGTCAAAACTATACATTTTTTGCCATTATTATCACAATAAAAAAGGTAATCCAATTCTTTTTATGAAAAGGTTACCTTTTTTACAATATTACTAACTTTTAATGTTGAATTTTTTTACTTTTCTATAAAGAGTAGCTATACCTATATTCAATGCTTCTGCTACTTTTTTCATTCCTTCTGTATTACTGCCATATTTTTTGATAGCATTTTCTATAGCTTCTCTTTCAAGGTCATCCATAGTCTTAACCTCTTGTTTGTATAGTTCATCCAATTTAAAAGATATTAAATCAGACATACTCCTTACAAAAGCAGTTAATTCCTTATCTTTTGAAAGTATCTTTTCTTTTTGCTCTTCATTAAATGCAGCTATACCCAATATTCCAAGTATATGTTCTCCCATTTTAACAGGAGTACAGATATCTGCTAACTCTTTACAGTTTTCTCTATTTGCACACTTATTACAGTTCTCTTCTATTTCCTTATTTATAACATAGGATTTTCCATCTTTTAAAACAAGAGAATACACAGATTTCTCTGATATTGTTTCTCCTATTTTACCTCTGAATATTCCTGTTCCTGCTATCCTAGTCAAATCTTTTGTAACTAAAGTAACATCTACATCTAACACATTAGAAATATTCTCGCAAATACTTTGAACGTAATTAGTTATATTATTTAAATTCAAAGTAATCCCTCCTATTTAGATTTATATTTTTTAATACTCTACATAAATCCTATTCTTGAGAACTTTAAGCTTGTGGTTGTGGTTGTGTCTCACTAGGTTTATTATCAGTTGGTGGTGTTTCTGGTTTTGGTTTATTATCTGTATTTTGATTATTTGTATTTTGATTATCTTTATTTTCATCTGTCTTTGGCTTTTCTTCTGGTTTTGGTTCCATAGTTCCAACTAATATAATACCTTCCTTCTTAGGATAATATGAATTAGCTATTTTTTCAGTTTTAATTTTCTTGCCATTTGCACCATTAAATGTTCTATATGTTGATACAGAGTATGCATTTCTTCCACTCTTATCTACTTTTTCTTTTCCTTTAGGCATTGAAGAATCATTGACCCTCTTCATTGTAGTTTGTGAAACTCCATCTAATTTTGTTGATATTGTTATATTTTGTTTATCCTCTGCACTTCCATATATATTGCAAACAATTTGATTTCCTGAAACATAATTTTTTATGTAAATTGGATGCTTAAGATTGTTTTTAAATAAGAAATCTATTCCGCTGTCTGCAACAGTGGCATCCCTTCCTTTTGGAACATAACTTGATGGTATAGTATGATTTTTTACATTAGTAATTTCTAAGCCTGCATATAAAACAGAATTATATAGAGTTGATGAAACTTGACAAACTCCTCCACCATAATCCTCTTCCATTTCTCCCTCTACTATAACAGGAGCACTTTTGTAGCCATTCGCTTTGCTTCTTTTTCCTGTATGTTCATTAAACGAAAAAGTTTCTCCTGGCATAAGTAAAATATTACTTATACTATCTGTTGCTAATTTTATATTTATACTTCTATTTACCTGAGAAGTTTTAAATGTTGTTGCATATTTACCTAAATTTGTGTCTATATTAGCAAGTTGCTCTTTTTTTATTTTTGCTGAAGTAGCTTTTACCACTAACTTATTTGTATACTTTCCTTTTTTAATCTGACTGTCAAAACTATTCATACTCTTAGAAATATCCATTTTAAGGCCATCAGAATCTGGTACAACCTTTACCTTATCACTACTTATATCAATTGTTGCATCTTTTACCTCTACATCTATTTCTTTAGCTATTTTTTCCATTTCTGTTTTTAACTTATTTTTATCATAATTTGTTACTACTACTAAATCACTCTTTTTACCAAAATTTGCTGAAATAGTTTTTGATAGGTTGCTAAAGAAACCATTCTTTCTATTTAAATTATATGCATTTTCTACAGTTTTATCCAAATCAGCAGATAAATTTAGGTCTTGACTTTTAACTTTCCAATTTCTATCGTTGTAATTAAATTCAACATTATCTAAATTGTATTTTTTAGCTAATTCCTGCTTAGCCTGAGATTTAGTTAATCCTCCAACACTTATGCCATTAACATATGTGTTTTTTGCTATTTTCTCCCCTTTAAACTGTATACACATTATACCTACAAATATTACTAATAATAATGCTACAGCTCCAATAGCTATAACTAGCTTTTTGTTCACATTAATCATCCCTTACTTCTCCTTACAATAAAATTATTTATATACACCTACTATTATATTACTACATAATGTGCCTTAAAAACCCAAAAACTTTTTAATTATATAATAATTTAACATTATAATATAAATAACTAATATTCACTCAATCCTTTTTCTGATATAGAATATATTTTTTCATTGTATATGTTGATAGCATAAACTTCTTTTCCTCTAAATAAACCTTTGTTTACTACAGCATAATAATAAATATTTTTTTGTTTTCCAAATAATTCTTCTAAACTTTTTTTACTTTTTACATATTTATCAGCTTTTTCTATATCCAATATATCAACCTTTTTGTATTTATTTTCTTTTTCATCAAGAGTACTAGTCAACACAAATTTAGCTTTATCTTTAGTAATACCAAATTGATAGCTTCCATCTTCTAATATTCTAAAATATCCTTCTCCATAGTCCACCTTATAATGTTTTTTACCATCTTTATATGAATATAAATCTTTAGTTTTTGCACTTATTAAAACTTCATTTATTAATTTATCATACTCATATACCTCAGCATAATAGTATTTATCGTTTTTTACCATTTGTGGAAGTGAGTTTATAGATAGATTTGCCTTTTCTTTCCCACTTTTTTTAGAGATTATATTTATAATGTCATCAGATGTTAAAGTATACAATGATAAATTCTTTTTATATTTCTTCTCTAAACTTTGTACCTTTTCATCGTCTGAATAGTCTTCTTTTAGATAGTCTATATACTGTAATGCTTTCTCATAATCACCAGAAGTGTTTGCTTCTTCTGCTTTACTTATATAGTAATCATACATTTCTTCAACACATTGTTTTTTAGCGTTTTGAGCTAGGTTGTAATATTTTTCGTCTTCTTTTAATACTTTATTATATTTTTCAATAGCATCATAATATTTATATACTTTTTGGTCTTTTACTGCAGAGTCATAAACATCTCTGGATTCTTTAATTGTTTCTACATTTTGCTTGTATACATCTAAGTTGCCACCTATACCATTTAAAATTGAAATAGTATTTATGTAAGAAATTGCCACATTGTAAGTAATATTTTCTTCTTTATACATTTCTCCAACTCTATTAGCTTGAGTTATTAAATCATCTACATTTATATTTATTTTATCTAATGATTTTACTGTATTTATTAATCCAATAAAACTTTCTTGACTTATATCTCCATCTAAATATTTGTCACCACTATTTAATAATAATTTATTTATTTTTTTAGAAATGGATTTATTAAACCTTTCCATTTTTGAATCAGAAAACTTTTTATCTACACTTGCATAGTAATCCACAGCAATAGAGTATTGTCTTTTCTCTACAATTTTTAACAACTCATTTGCTTCATTTCCTACACTAAATTCATTACTACTTAAGAAAAATACTATGATTAAAACAAGTATGCCTAATGCTGATAATGAAACTGCTACTATAGATTTTCTTTTTTCATCAATAAAATCTACAGTTTTTTCAAATAAATCTCTAAAATTCATTATAGTTCCCTCTCTATTTAGCAATATTTATATTTATGATAAACTAAATTTCTTATTGGTTATTATATCATAATTCCTGAAAAAAAATAAAAACACAAGTTAAATCGTGTTTTTATTTTACCTACCAATCATTATTTTATACATAAATATTTCCTTTACATAAATTATGATATCTTTCTCTTTATATCCCTAGAATGACTTTTTTGTTTTTTATTAGCACTGACATTTTTCATTCTTGTTGTATGTATAGTTTTGTTAGCAAATATTTTTCTAGCATTGCATAAAACAACTCCTGTAGTCAAGCATACTGTAAGCACACTCGCCATTAAAAAGTAATAATCCAATCCTACATGTACTCCCATAACTGAATTTATTAATACTAATGCAAAAGTCATTGCAAAACATATCATCATGGAGATAACTAAAATTCTTAGAATTTTTTTCAATCCAATCACCTCGTATAATCACTAATATTGACACTACCCCTTATCCATTACTATACCAAATTAGTAAAAAAATAGCAATTATTATTGTCATTTATATTACGAAAATATTAAATATTTTTAATAAATATCTTTTTTTGACATTAGTATTCCTTCATTTTAATAAAATAGTAACACTAATCTGTGCTAATTAATAGAATGAAATAAATGATAATTTATTGAGGGGTGATTTACATGCCAAATTTGCCAAGTTTAGGATCCAAGGCTCCTGATTTTAAAGCCAATACAACAGATGGCCCTATTAGACTGTCTGATTACAAAGGTAATTGGGTTGTTTTATTTTCACATCCTGGTGATTTTACACCAGTTTGTACTACTGAATTTTTATGCTTTGCTAAATATTATGATGAATTTAAGAAAAGAAATACAGAATTAATCGGCCTAAGTGTTGATAGCAATAGCTCTCATTTAGCTTGGATGTACAATATGTTTTTACTTACAGGTGTAGAAATCCCATTCCCTATCATAGAAGATAGAGATATGAGAATTGCCAAATTATATGGCATGATATCAAAACCAATGAGTGATACATCTACTATCCGTTCTGTATTTATTATAGATAATAATCAAATATTAAGAACTATTCTTTATTATCCATTGACTACAGGAAGAAATATACCAGAAATACTTAGAATAGTAGATGCTCTTCAAACTAGTGATAGAGATAATGTAGTTACTCCTGCAAACTGGTTCCCTGGAATGCCTGTTATCTTGCCATATCCTAAAAACTATAAAGAGTTAAAAAATAGAGTAAATAGTTGTAATAAAAAGTATTCATGTATGGATTGGTACTTATGTTTTGTGCCAGATAATTACACAGATGAAGAATATACTAAAAATATTGATGATACTTACAGTTGTAAAAAAGAACATACTAAAAATATTGAAAATGATTACGAACAAGAAAATATTAAGTGTATAAACAAATCTCATGACCATAAACAAGAATACAATAAGGATGTTAAAGATAGTTGTGATTGTGAACAAAAACATACTAAAAATACTAACAAAATTCATAACTCCAAACAGGATAAACTTAAAGATAAATCCTGTGATGAAATAAAATACAAATACGATAAATGTAGTAAAGAGGATAATAGCTATGATAAATGCGATAAAGAAGATAATAGCTATGAGGATTTCTATAAACAAAATTATAAAAACTATGATTATACAAGTGAAAAAAATTCTAAAAAAATAGCTATGAAAACATTAAAAGACTCAAAGAAGTTAGTTAGACCACAAATAAATGACCCATATAATCCAATAGTTGAAAATATAAATTGTCCAGATATAAATCCTATTGTAATGGAATATGTTCTTGGTAATCCAACTAATGTAGATGCTCAGTTATTAGATGCAGTTATTTTTGCATTTGCTGAAATAGACCAATATGGTAATTTATTTATTCCTTATCCTAGATTCCTAAACCAATTGCTTGCGCTTAAAGCTGAAAAGCCTAGCTTAAAAGTAATTGTAGCCATTGGTGGTTGGGGAGCTGAAGGATTCTCCGATGCAGCTTTAACGCCTACATCCAGATATAACTTTGCAAGACAAGTCAATCAAATGATAAATGAATATGCTTTAGATGGAGTTGATATCGACTGGGAATATCCTGGAAGTAGTGCAGCTGGTATAAAATCGAGACCTCAAGATAGAGAAAATTTCACACTTTTACTAACAGCTATAAGAGACGTTATAGGAGATGAGAAATGGCTTAGTGTAGCTGGAACAGGGGATATGGGATATATAAACTCAAGTGCTGAAATAGATAAAATAGCTCCAATAATAGATTATTTTAATCTTATGAGTTATGATTTCACAGCAGGTGAAACAGGGCCAAATGGCAGAAAACATCAGGCAAACCTTTTTGACTCAGACTTATCCTTACCAGGATATAGTGTTGATGCAATGGTTAGAAACCTTGAAAATGCTGGAATGCCTTCTGAAAAAATCCTTCTTGGCCTTCCATTTTATGGAAGATTAGGTGCCACTATAACAAGAACTTATGATGAACTTAGAAAAGATTATATAAATAAAAATGGATATGAATATAGATTTGATAGAGTTGCTCAGGTTCCATATTTAGTTAAAGATGGAGAATTTGCAATGTCATATGATGATTCATTATCTATATTCTTAAAAACTCAATATGTGCTTAGAAACTGTTTAGGTGGTGTATTCTCTTGGACATCAACTTATGACCAGGCAAATATATTAGCTAGAACTATGTCTATTGGTATAAATGACCCTGAATTGTTAAAAGAAGAACTTGAAGGTCTTTATGGTCAATTCTAATTAGACATAATATAAAATTTTATACTTTTGCCATATAAAAAAGCAGATTGCATTATATTAAATGAGTTTTACTTAATTGATAATAATATCAATTATTTTGAAATCAGAAACTTATCTTATTATAATACAATCCTGCTTTTTTGGTTATAAGTCAATGTTTTTTTAATAGCATGCTAATTCCTAATTATATACCAATAGCTTTTTTGGCTAACTTATCAGCTTCTTCATTATATTTATTTCCAGAATGCGCTTTAACTTTCATAAATCTGACATTTAACTCCGTTTTGATACTATCATAAAAGTTTTTATATGCTATAGTTCCTTCTTTATTTGTTTTCCAAACTCCAGTGCACCACTTTTCAATACCTTCATAGTCAAAATATAAAATCAGGTTTTGAATATTATTATCAATACAGTACTGCATTGCAATTTTAGAAGCTTCTATCTCACCCGCCACATTTCTCATACCTACTAAAGTTTGCTCTTTTCCATTTTTACTATAAGTTTTTATAACTTCATTCTTCTTTAGAATTACAACACCTGAACCATACATCTTTATTGAATGCTCATAACTACCATCAACATATGCTTCTATAAATTCTTCATCTTCTTTAAATGTTGGTTTTGTTGCTCCATAAACATACTCTTTTGCTTCCTGTGATGTAGTAAAACTCTTGTATTCAGCTCCTGAAAATCCATTTACTTGTTTTTTACACTCATCCCATGTCTCATATATTCCAATTTTTTTGCCCTTTTTTACAGCATAAAACTTTTGTTTTGCCAAATATATCACTCCCACCATTAGTTTTTATGTTTCTCTCATAAATATATCTAGATTTATTAGATAATTTTTATCGAAATACTTTACTCTCATATCTTTGTTTTCAATATCTATATGATATACTTCTCCTTTTACAGCTCTTTGCCTTATATTTTCATTGATATCTTTTTTTATAGTATTTTTATCAACTTCATCATTTTCTATTTTAGTATTGACCTGTAATGCTTTTATAGTATCAAATATAACAGATTTTAGTATTAGGCTTCTAGATTTATTTAAGTGTTTTTTTGCATAAGTATAAAAATCGTTACTATTCATCTTTAAAATTTTACAACCATGCAAATCTTGCTCTAGTCTTTTTAATGTGCTTATATTAGTGCCAACATCAAAAATCACAAAGCATCCATAATCATATTTACTTCTTAAAAGTCTTCCCATAGCTTGCTTTACTTTTATAGTCATCTGGGGATAATTTATACTGTAATAATCTATATTATACTTCTTCATTATAGTATAATACAAAGGGTCTTTAGGGTTTAAATTAGGAAGCTTGTCCAAAGTTACACATACCAAACCATCACCTGGAATGTCTACACCTTCAAAACATCCTTTTGAGCCAAGTACTACACACTTTCTATTTAAATCATTAAGATGTCTAACGCCTTTTTTATTAGCATAAATTTCTAAATTTAAACCATACAAATATTTTTTTAATATATCATAAGTTTTTTCTTGTCTATTTTTACTATTAAAAAGAGCTAACATATGCCCTTCTGTAATGCATGATATATTCGATATAATTTTACTTATTTCATTTGGAAATTCAGCATTTTTATACTCACAAATATCAGAAAACGCTACTACAGAAACCATATTCTTATAATCAAAAATTGGTTCTATAATTTTTTCTATATTCTTAACCCTATCTATTCCCAATGTAGTTTTAAAATAAGACATATTTTGAGATAAACTTAAGGTTGCTGATAAAAATATTCCTTTCTCTAGCTGAGATAAAATATTTTCTTCAAATAAATCTGCTATTTTTAATGGAACTACTCTAAATTCAAAATCATTATAATTCTTTTCAATTTCAACTATTCTTGCATAATCATCATTCTCATCATACTCTAAGAAAATTTCAAAAACAATTTTTATATCCTCTAAATCTCTTGTCTTTGCTTTTCCAAACTTATATATATCTGTTTCTTTATCTATACTATCATCATCAATATTCCTATAAATTACAATTATTATTGAAACTAAATTTTTTATTATTTTTTCACAACTTAGTTTTATCTTTTCACTATACAATCTATAGCTAACTTCAGTATCTATATCATCTTTTTTTATTTTTCCTGCAATTTCATCTATTTGTAAATTTAATTCCCATCTTAGGTTATAATTGCTTACATTACCATATTCACTACAATTGCCAAATGCTAATATTGAATCTATTTCTTCAATAATAAGATTTATACTCCTAGCAATCTTTTGTTTATCTTTTCTTTCAATTTTTAATATATGATAGAATTTATCAAAAGCCTTTATTTTCTTCATGTTTGTATTAGTTTTTTTATACATAAAACTACTATCTTGTATAAATTCATAAGGATAAATTTCTTGCAATAAGTATCTTAAAGACTTTGAATTTATGATACTTGAAAAAAAATCATATCCTTTTTCAGTTAAATTGTGAGCCTCATCTACTATTATATTTTCTAAAGGCTTTTCATCTTTATATGGCCATTTAGCCAGTAAAGAGTGGTTTATTACTGTTATATGTTCATCTTTTAACTCTTCTGTCCTATTTTTATATAGACAATCTTTTTTACATTTTTTAGGTTTACACATGTTTGGGTCACAACTTATATTTCTTAAGTGAGTATTTATTTCCTTGAAGTTATCCAACACCCAATAATTTATTTCTTCTATATCTCCATATTTACCACCTTCAACTAATCTTTCTAAAAATATTAAAGATAATATTTCTTCTTTAGTAGGTTCTTGAGACTCATAATCTGCTATATATGCTTCTAATCTATCTATACATATATAGTTGTTTTTTCCCTTTATATATCCATAACTTACTTTACCATTTAACCCTAAAGAATTTAACACATTTGGAATATCTTTATTTATCAATTGTATCTGCAATTCTTTTGTATCAGTAGAAATTAGCAATCTTTTTTTATTAATTCTAGCTTCTAATATAGCTGGCAATAAGTATCCAACACTTTTTCCTATCCCTGTTGGCGCCTCTATGCACGCAATTTTTTCGTCATCTTCATTATTTCTAAACAATTCTCGTATTGCCTTAGTAAGCTCATACTGACCTGGTCTATATTCATATGTAAATCCCTCTTTACTCTCCCATATATGCTTATATTTTAATAATTCTTCATATTTCTTTTCTTGCTCACGTAAAATTTTTAAAGTTTCTTTTTCTTTTATATTTTCTTCTTTTGGATTAAACTCCTCATGTTCTTTTATAATACTTACATCATGAGATAAATCATAGTTTGCTTCTTCTAAAAATTTACTCCATTCCCATTTTCCAAGATTAAACTTATTTAGATATGAATTTATTTTAAAACTTAATGGCTCTAAATTAGTTTTCTCATGGTTATTAAATCTTATTAAAAGAGAATTTACAATATTTATAGTATTAATAGCATCTGATAAAGCTCTATTCTTGGTCTCAGATTTATCGCTAGTTAAAATACTTTTTAAATACACCAAACTATAATCCTTATGATATGGCTCTAAAATAATTGCCAACTCAATTGAATCAATAAATTTATTTTTTAGCTTTGGCATATAGTACTCAAAAAACTTTATTTTAAAACTTAAATCATGACATATAATCAGACTATCTCCTACAAAATTTCTTAACTCCTCTTCTACCATTTTTAGATTAAAAGCATCTTCTAAATCAATTTTTTTAAGATTATCACATAGAGAGAATACTTCTATAGGTACTTCAGCTTTATTTTTTATTAACGATTGATATGTCTCAGCTTTCCAATCTTTAATTTTAACAGCTCCAACTTCTAAAATTTCTGAATTTAAATAGTCTATTCCACTAACTTCTATATCTAAAAAAACAACATCATTCAATATACTTATTATATTATTCATTTTTTTATCCCTTCAAGTTAAACCAATTTCACTTCTACACAATAATTGCTCCTTATATTTTATCATTTATAATGTATTTTGTTTAAGATAATTAATGTTATTTTATATATCTTAAAAGAAACTTCTTTAATTTATTATTTGTATATATGAATATTTTTAACTATAAATATTCAAACTATATTATAAGAAAGATTTACTTGAAATTTTAAATAAGAGGTGACATTGTGAAAAAAGATAGCCTGAAAAAATACATTATGATAGGAGCATTCGCTTTAATACTTTTTGGAATTGCTAGTATGAACTTTAAATCCCTAGATAAAACAAAAACTCAAATTTCTAGTCCAACACTTGATACACATGAATATGATTGGTATTTTAATCCTAGAGAGGATGGTAAACAACCATCACCTATAAAAGAAGCCAATTTTTTTAAGAAATATGATTCATATTATGTAGGAAACCCTAATGAAAAAGTTATATACTTATCATTTGATGCTGGATATGAAAGTGGGAACACTCCAAAGTTGTTAGATACACTAAAAAAACACAATGCAAAGGCACAATTTTTCGTAGTTGAGAGTTATATAAAAAGTAATCCAGATTTAATAAAACGTATGGAAAAAGAAGGTCATTTGGTTTGTAATCACTCAAAAAGTCATCCATCAATGGCTGGGATTACAGATTTTGAAAAATTCAAAGAAGAAATTACAAGTGTAGAAAAAGCATATAAAGATGTTACTGGAAAAGAAATGCCTAAATATTTTAGACCACCAATGGGTAAATTTAGTGAACAATCTCTAAAATATACACAAGACTTGGGTTATAAATCTATATTTTGGAGTTTTGCTTATGTAGATTGGTATGAAAAGAAACAACCTACTCATGAGTTTGCTAAAAACAAAATTTACTCTAGAACACATCCTGGTGCAATAGTTTTATTACATCCAAATTCTTCAACTAATACTGAGATATTGGATGAAGTACTTACACATTGGGAAAAAGAAGGTTACAAACTTAAAACACTTGACTATTTAAGCAGTAAAAAATAACATTTTAATTAAAATAAAACTCCCTCATGAATTATAGTAAAAATAAATCTATTTATAAATACTTTAATTCTTGATGGAGTTTTGTGTTTTAGAATTATTTAAAAAGCATTGTCCATTCATTTATCTCTTCATATCCTATATCGTGATATATTTTTCCTGCTATTTCATTATTATAAAAAAGACATGGTATTTTCCCTTCTGACAATAGTTCTTTACTTAAATTGTACACCATATAACTAGCAAGCCCTTTTTTTCTATGCTGTTTGTCTGTACTTACAGAAACTATCATTGCTAAAAAACTAGTTTCCATACCAGTTGATACAGTACTAATCATAGTATTATTATCTTTTATGAAATATGCTCTTACGTTACCTTCTTTTAAGTACTCTTTTCTTGCTTCTATGTAATTTGGACTTACCTTATATCCTGATTCATTTAAAAGTTTTCCTATTTCATCAATGTCTCTTTCATATGCCTTTTCTATCCTATATTCATTCATAGTAGAAAAATCCAGCTCTTTTATTTTCTTTAATATACAAAATTTATTATCCAATTTTTCATAAAAATCTTTGTATATACTCACTAGTCTATCTATTACACACTTTTTTCCACTTATACTTTCTATATCTAATCCTTTTATATGGCTTTTCATTTCTTCTACATCAAAATTATTTTCTAAACTATAGATTATAAGTGTTGACTTATTTTTTAATATTATAGAAGTTATACTTCCTTCTTTTGTCTGAGACCATACTTCTTGAGAATCAGAACTAAATCCATAGTTTTCAACATATCCAATTATAAATAAGTTTAAACTTTCTTCATGTGATACATATTGCCAGAATTTTTTTTCTAAAGTATTATCTATTTTTACAATCAAGTGTACATCCTCCTTTTGTGTTAATAATGATATACCTTATAATTTATAGTATCATTTAAAGTTATTAACTTCTACTAAATATTCTAAATTTTTGTAAATAATTTAAATTTGTAAATTTATAATTTTTTCAGAAAAATCAATCAGTGATTATATTATATTTTCTACTTTACAAAATTGAACTATATTTTTAAATTTCTATGCAATATGTTGGTATTTCTGTTTATATTCTTTTAATGCCTCATCCCAGGCTTCTTCTACTGAGATACCTCTCTTGGTTGCAATCCTTTGTGCTAATTCTATTATTCTCATAGCTTTTCTTGATATATTCATATATTTTCCTCCTCTAAATTATCATAAATTATTTTAAAATTATTTAATTTGTATCAAATATATTACTTACTTATATATTACTAACTATTTGTGTACTAAGTGTGAACTATATTAGAAGAAATTTAGAACTTAATAAAACACAAATTTTATATATACTTCATATAGATTTGTCATATTATAAAAACAGTGATATAATTTATTATCATTTTATGGAGGTGATATATTATAAAAATAAGAGATGAATATACATGCCCTCTTGAAATTGTACATGATATCATTAAAGGGAAATGGAAGACTATAATTGTATTCAAGTTGAGACAATGTAATAAAACATTCTCTAACTTAGAGCATAGTATAGATGGAATAAGTCAAAAAATGTTAATCCAACAATTAAAAGAACTTAGAGAATTTGGTATTGTTGATAAAATCAGTTCAACTGGATATCCATTACATACTGAATATTTTCTTACCAATCGTGGCAAAAAAATGCTACAAGCTGTAGAGATAATGCAAGAAATAGGTATAGAATATATGCTTGAACATGGACAACAAGAATTTTTAGACAATAAAGGAATCTGTTATAATAAATAATTCTATACATACCAAAAAGTAAGTAATTTACATTTCATTTAGCAGTATTATAATTAAAATATATAAGGAGGTATAAATATGTCTATAGCTTTAATTTTAATTGATATTCAAAATGATTATTTTAAAAATGGGAAATGTGAATTATTTAATACAGAAAAAACTGCTGAAAATGCTAAAAAAATACTGACACTCTTTAGAAAAAATAACTTACCAATTATTCATATACAGCATATATCAATGAGTTCAACTTCATCATTCTTTCTCCCCGACACTTATGGTGCAAAAATAAATAAAAATGTTTTTCCACTTGAGAATGAAGAAATTATCATTAAAAATACACCAGATAGTTTTTTTAAAACACGTTTACAAAGTTGTCTTGAAGAAAAAAACATAGATAAATTAGTGATTTGTGGAATGATGAGTCATATGTGTATTGATACAAGTGTAAGAACAGCAAAGAAACTTGGATACGATATTACGCTTATAAGCGATGCTTGCACAACAAAAAATTTATTTTGGGATGACAAAGAGATTAATGCTGAAATTGTACATCAAGTATTTATGGCATCCTTACAATCTAGTTTTGCAGATATAAAAAATACAGACATTTTTTTGTCTAATTATTGTAAATAAAAATATTTACCATTATAAAGAGCAAACTTAATTAATTTAAGTTTGCTCTTTAATCATATAATCTTATATATCCCTTCTAGTATTTTTATATATATAAAATACTTTTTCTGATTTTAGATTTAGGTGCAACAATCATATAATTTTCAAATGTTACTATATCCACATAAAAAATGTAGTGTTATAGTATATATAATATTACATAAAAGGGGGTGCTAAATAGATGAATAATCATATACTTATTCAATTTGAATATATAGCAAGAATCATTATTGCTGGTTTATGTGGAGCTTTGATTGGATATGAAAGAAAGAATAGGCTAAAAGAAGCTGGAATCCGAACTCATTTTATAGTAGCACTAGGATCAGCACTTATAATCATTGTTTCTAAATATGGGTTTGATGATGTAGTAGGTACTCCAGGTATTGGTTTAGACCCTGCCCGTGTTGCAGCACAGGTTGTCAGTGGGATAGGTTTTTTAGGGGCTGGATTGATATTTATCAGAAATCAATCAGTGAGTGGACTTACTACAGCTGCTGGTATATGGGCGACAGCAGGTACAGGGCTTGCAATTGGTTGTGGATTATACTTACTTGGTATTGTTTCAAGCATTATTATCGTTATCACGCAAATACTACTTCATAGAGATAGGAAATGGATGAAACTCCCTACAGCAGAGCAGGTCTCTCTCAAAATTTCTAACAGCACTGATTCAATCTCATATATTGAAGAAAAATTTAAGCAGTCTAAAATTGAAATTATAAATATGAATATTAAACGCATTGATGGAGATTGGCTAGAAGTAATTATCTATACTAAATTACCCAAAGGATATAAAAAGACAAATCTGTTAAAGTTGTTTAGTGATAATCCTCTTATAGAATCTTTAGAGATATAATATAAAAAATAGACTAGCTAAACACTAGTCTATTTCTTTGTTACTAATAACATATTTTACAAGCTACATATCCATTTGCTTCTGCTTCTTCTCTACTCATTGAAATTGCACCTTCCATATTATGTGCAGTAGGAGAAGAATGATATTTATTTGATTTAGATTTTCCTCCATTTGCATATACAGTTTCAGATGTTTTTTGGTTGTTTGGATTTGATTCTTCAGTTTTAGGATTTTGAACTTGAACGTTTTCAGTTGACTTATCGACACTTTCTTTATCAAGTTTTTCTGCTTTTTCCTTCTGAGCTAACTCTAACTCCTCTTGTTTTTTCTTTTCTTCTAACTCTTTTTTCTTTTGTTTCTCTAAGTTATCTTTTTCTTCTTTTGCTTTTAATTCTTGTTTTTCTTTTACTTCCTTGTCTTTTGTATCCTGTTCTTCTTTTCTTTTTATTTCCTGTTGCTCATTTAAGTTAGGTTCCGTTGCTACTTTAAACGTTGCTCCCCACCATACCCAATTGAACATTAAGAGTATAAACACTACAAATAGGCTTATAACAACTTTTAATGTTTTTACTATTTTATTACTATTTTTATTTATACTTTTTACTAAAAATAGAATAGACAATAATAATAATGTTAATGGTAATAATAAAATTCCTATAATAACAATTAATATCTTTTGCCAACTTTTTAATACTTTAAACTTCTCAAACATAAATTCCCCTCCAAAACAATAAGTTAACTACTTTATCATCCATGACTATCAATCTAATAAGATTTAAGTCTGATAAATATTGATGTTAATTTTTAATAATCCCTTAATTTTCATCCTATATCCCCCTGTTTATACATTATTAATTAAATTATATAATAAACAAATAATAAATGTTGTCGAAAATCAAAATTATATATTGTTAATTGGGTATAAAGATAATTATTACTAATTTTCAATCTAAACACTATCTACTTATACTTTAACCAATATAAAACATAATTAAGACTTATTCTTATGTCACACATAGAATGGAAATGAAACAGTAAATATTTTAGAAGTTCTTAAAATACAATTTGCCACCGATTTTATAATAAAGTGGCAAATTGGTGGCAAATTTACATTTTTTTACGTTATTTATTGTCTAGTTTATTAAAATTTAGCTATTTATTTACAGGAACTTGAATTTCAGTTACAAATTCATCTACAATTCCAGTTTCATGTATATCTATTTTATATATCTCTATTGGCGCAGCATTTATTTTATAATTATTTTCTTCTATAAATCTAAATACTTTTTCCATATATATTTTATTATTAGAGTTACTTCCAGTATAATTTAATGTTACATAGTACCCCTCATCAAAAACTATATTATATATCTCCTCATTATCTTCCAAAAAACAAAATACAGACTTAAACTCATTAAAGATACCATTATTGATTGCTTCAATAGAAAAAGCAGAACCAATATTATTATTTCCAAGTATATTAAATCTGTCTTCATATTCTTTTTGAAGCTTTTGAATTAAGAAATCAAAATCCTCATCTCTTTCTATATCAGCATTTAATTCTAAGGCTTTTCTTTTTTCTATATATACAACTTCTATCTCATCTATTTTAGTATTTTGAATCACACTTTCAATTGAACTTAATCTTGTTATGATATTTTCCTTGTGACTTACAAGTTCAAGCATCTTTTTGTCAATTAAATCAAGTTCTTCATTTAATATAGTTTTTGTAGATTCTATACTTCTATCGTCTAAATATTCTTTTATCTTTTTCATTGGAAAATTCAAACTTCTAAATTCTTTTATCAAATTCAATTTCCATATATCAGATATATTATACATTCTATATCCATTGGTATCTCTAAATGGTTTTAGAATTCCTATTTCTTCATAGTACATTAAAGAATCTCTTCCTATACCATATATTTTAGATATTTCTCCTATTTTATAATAATCTTTCATTTATATATAAAGACCTCCATAATTATATTTTTTCTTAAAAATAAATAACTCGTCTATTTCCCTAATTCTATTTTAGAATATACTAAAAAATCGTCTAAAACAAGTTTTCAAAAATAAATTGTATTTTGTTAACTATCTAAATATATCTATATTTTGTTCATTATTCTATTATAATATTGATTATGATGTTTCTGACTCTACGCTTTTCAAAAGATATATTTGACTTTGTATTTACATCTATGCCATTATGTTTTTATATGATATTTTTTATTTCCAAAATATACCTTTATAAATTTAATAATATTGATATATTATTTCAGTATATTGTTCAAATATTAATTAACATTTAAATATTTTTAATATAAACACAGTTAGTATCAAAAAATCAAAGTATCTTATGGAGGAATGCTATGCCAAATTATGATTATATAAAAATGTTAAATAAAAAAGTAGAACTATTGTCTAAAGATTTAGAGAAAAGAAATTGTAAATTAAAAGTCTCAAACGAAATAGATTTTTTTACTAAAATGCCAAATAGAAAATGTATATATCAATATATTGATAATTGTATTTCAAAAAATACTTCTATTGGAATTATGTTATTAAATATTGATAATTTTAAATTATTCAATGATATATACGGATACCTAGTTGGAGAAAATTTATTAATTAATCTCATTCAAAAACTATTGTATTATGTTCCAGAATCTAAAGGAATAGTTGGCCATTTAAAAGGAGAAGGATTTTTGATTGCTATCCCAAATATATCAAAGGAAAAATTAGATGATATGGGAACATCTATTATAAAATCTGCTAGGGAATTAAAAATACAACTTCCTAATGAAAAAGAAGTCTATTCTAATGTTACATTTAGTATTGGTAGTACAGTTTGGAATGGTAAATCAGATGTAACTACTTTAATACTTTTAAATCAAGTATATAGTGCTTTAAAAAAAGCTAAAAGTGAAGGTAAAAATAGATACATTTCATTTGATTTTAATGATAATAATTTTTATAATAAATTAGAAAGTGATAAAGAATTTTTATCAGAAATATCATATGCTTTATTGGATAAACAAATTGAGGTATTTTACCAACCACTTTATAACATAAAAAGTAATACTATAGTTGGATGTGAAGCACTTGCACGCTGGAGACATCCTCTTAAAGGGCTTCTCACTCCAGATAAATTTATATCTTTATTTGAACACTCTGGACTTATAATAGAATTAGATTTATATTTATTTGAAGAAAACTGTAGAAATATAAGAAGATGGATTGATAACAATGATGTGTTTGTATCAATTTGTTGTAATTTTTCTCGTCTTCACTTTTTTAACCCTAATTTTCCAAGTACTTTAAAAAATATTACTGAGAAATACAGTATATCTACATCAAATTTTAGCATTGAAATTACAGAAAATATATTAATAGAAGATACAAATACAATTATTCAACAACTAAACGAATTACGTTCTTTTGGTTTTTCTGTATCAATAGATGATTTTGGCTCTGGATATTCATCCTTTGGTATGTTGCAAAATCTCCCTTTGGATATAATAAAAATTGATAAAATATTTTTATCCCATGACTTAAATGATTTTAAAAATACAACAATTTTGTATTCTATAATAAATATTGCAAGAGCTCTTGGTATGCTTACAGTATGTGAAGGTGTTGAAACAAAACAACAAGTAGAGTTTATCAAAAGCATAAACTGTGACATTGCTCAAGGTTTTTATTATGCAAAACCTATGGAATGTAAGCAATTTGAAAAGTTACTATCTAAAAAAAATACTTCAGATAAAATGTTTATCAAATATTCTGATATAGGAAAATCTTTAATAGAAAAAATCTTTGATGCATTTTTTATTATGCAAGATATGCAAAAACTAAGAGCAAATGTTATTGAAAATATTAAATGGTTTGATTTTTATAACAAAAAAGAACTTATATCTTTTTCTGAGGTGATAGAACACTTTGAAAAACATATCAAAGGTAAAAAATTTTCTATTCTTTATAAAAGTATAACTCCACATGATGTTGGTTCAGATTCATTACTAATTAGTGGAGAAGCTGTTTTATCTGATGAAACTACTGATTATCAAAAATATAGTAATTTCTATTTTAGTGCAAATTGTATTATTTCAGAAAATAAATTAATCTTAACAAAAATACATTTAGATTTAATTAAAACTGCTGGTTATATAAATGAATTTGAATCATATTCAATACCTAAAATGACAAACACTCATCTCGATGAAAGTAGTACTTTATCACAATTTTATTCAATGCTACCTGTAGGTATCATTCGCTATGATTTACTTGGTGATATGATTATTACATATATGAATGAGGAAATGTTTGATATTATAGGTTATACAAAAGAACAATTTTTTGGTGAAATGAGTGGCAACTTAAGAGCAATTGTTCATCCAGATGATTTAGATTTTGTTTATAAAAAAAGTTTAGAAATGATTGACACAAATAATATTAATCCTTTTTTATACAGATTTATAAAACGTAATGGTCAGATTGTTACAGTTATGTATAAACAATGTAATCTTTCTGCAATTGATGGAAGATCTATTGCACAAGGTATGTATATCGATGTTGATAAAATAAAAAATTTAATAGATATTTAATTTTAACTGTCTCAACTATAAATAAATTACAAATACTGTTATAGATTTATTAAATTAAAATTCCAATTTATGTATAATTAATAACAATCGTTCGACAAATTGATGATAAAATTCCCACTATGTGCTATAAGTTAATATATAATGCAATAAAATTAATTTAAATTTAAGGCACTAGGCTATTTAGAGTAACTATTTTTGATTTATTTGTGTTTTTATAATAAAATCATTTGATGCTATAAATCAGAGTTAACATAGATAAAATAAGTTTTTATATAAAAAACCTACTTTTACTTAAAATATTGCATAAATTTTTCTTATTTCATAGAAATGTCATAGTTCAACAAAGTTTTCTAATTTAAAAGCATTAATGTATAATATAATTAATTTATATAATATTAAGAAAGGGGAATATCATGAGCACACTCTCAAAAAAAGCACCTGAATTGGTAAGACATATTTTAATGAGTTTTTATGTAAATCGAGATATTAATGAGGTATTAAGATATCTGTCAAAAGATATTACTTGGATTGGTCCAGGGGAACAAGAGTTTCTCACTTCTTTTAATGAAATAAAAGACTATTTTTATGCTGGTCAAAATGAAGTCCCTTCTTGTGATATGAATAATGAAACATTTGAAGTTGTAAGTGAAGATAAATATAGGTGTATTGTAGTAGGAAAATATACTATTCGTACTAAAGAAAATGACCAAATGATTTTAGAGGTGTGTCAGCGTTGTACATTTGAAATAATTGAAAATAATGGACAGTTATTGGTGAGACATATGCACATATCAAATCCATATAGTGAAATGCAAGTTGATGAATTCTTCCCTAATAAAATAGGAACACAAAGTTATGATTATTTGCAAAGATTACTAAAGGAAAAAACAGAAGTAATTGAAATGATTACCAATAATATCAATGGTGGATTAAAAGGAAGTAATGATGATGATACATATTCATTCTTCTATGTCAATGAAGGATTACCCAAAATATTAGGATATACATACGATGAGTTTATTGAAATGAGTGGTGGCTCTGCAGTAGGTGCTGTATACCCACCAGATTTACCTAAAGCACTAGAAGATTGCCAACGTTGTTTTGCAAAAGGCACTACCTATTCATCTGAATATAGAATACGTAAAAAAGATGGAACATTAATGTGGGTATTAGACTCTGGAATGAAATCCTTAAATAGTGATGGTATCGTAAAAATTAATAGCATTATTACAGATATCACTCAACTAAAAAATATAGAGTCTGAATTAAAGTTAGAGAGAGAACGCTATCGCATTGCTTTACAAAACATTACAGATATTATGTTTGAATATGACATTGAAAACGATAACTTTATGATATATCAACGAGTTGAAATAGACCGAAAAATTGAACTAGAAAATTTTGAAACGAAAAATTATTCTAACATATTGAAAGATGGAAAAAGTATTCATCTTGATGATATTGGTAAATTATTAGAAGTACTTCGCGGAAATCTTCGTGAAACAATTGAAATACGACAGTTAGAATCATTAACTAAAGATGAATGGAGATGGATTCGTGTTCAATGTTCAGTTATTTATGATGGTGATCATAATCCAATCAAAACAATTGGCGTTTTGAAAGATATAACTGAAGACAAATCTAAATTAGAAAAATTAATTGCTCAAACTCAACGAGATCCATTAACACAGCTTTATAATCAAAAAGCATCAGAAAATTTTATAGATGAGTATCTTAACAGTACTAAACAAAAAAATAATGAAGCTTTAATGGTCATTGACATTGATGACTTTAAAACTGTAAATGATTCTTTTGGACATTTAGAAGGAAATGAAGTTTTAGTTGCTGTTTCAAAAATATTAATGCAAAATGCAGATGATAAGGATATAGTTGCTCGTATTGGCGGAGATGAGTTTATGATATTTATGAAATCGTTGACAAAGGATTTTGTAATAAAAAGTATTAATGATATTTTAACTGATGTAAGCAAAATAAAAGTAAAAAACAATCATCAAATAACATTAAGTATTGGTATCGCTTTTGCTACAGATTCAAGTAAATCATATAAAAACTTATTTTCTAAAGCAGATGAAGCTTTGTATTTAGCAAAAGCAAGTGGTAAAAATTGTTACAGAATATGTGAATAATATATTTATTTAACATATTCCATATTAATATAAATTTAATTTATAAGATATATACTTTTATAAATGCTATAATGAAGCACTGTAAACAGTAAATTCTTCCCAAGTTAAGTTATTACAATCAATATAATTTTTAATAATTCAACTTCTTTACTATATGCTCCAATCCTCTAACTACTACTTATATATTAAACTTTCTGAGGTTAACATATAGACCTCTTTACTGGTTTTTATACTATCTTTTAATCTTATACATATTTTATATATAACGAAATATTTTTGTATAAAAATATTTCGTTATATATAAGTTTCTAATTTTATAATCAATAATATAAGTTAAAATATTTGTCAATTTAATAAGATGTATTTTTAATTTGTGTTATTGTTTATAAGTCATCTCGATGATATACTGAAATTATTTAAAACATCTTTCATATGCTTAAAGAATAAAAGTACTATGAAAACAAAAAATTTAAAGAATATCCCCCTTTTACTGACAGTTTTTTCTTGGCATCAAAAGATGGAAATGCGATTTTTCCAAATGTCAAAAAACTTGATATTTCAGGAAGTCGCTACTTTAAATCAATTAATAAACTTAAAATACCTCTAAATCTAGAATCTTAATCAACATTTATAGTATATTCAAGTTGTAGTGCTAAGTTTACCCATTTACTCAAGTATCTAAATCTATTGTTAACTCTTTTTCATACTTTTTATAATTTTTTAATTTTTCTACTTCCACTTCAAGTAAATTGGATAAAATATTTTCATTTATGCTATCTTCATTGATTAATTTATTAAGTAAATGTTCTATATAATTACTATCTATCTTTTTTATTTCCATAAAAATTAGCCCTTCTAAATAAAATTTTATTAATTTATTTTTATTATATTATATTTGAAATTAAATCAATTTGTATTTGTAATTTTTTAGACACTCTTTATACTTATACTACTGCTATACTTTGATTAGGAAAATTAAATCTAATATAATTTTGTGATTATTTAAAAAAAGTCATATCTTAAAGGAGGTTTTTCTATTGAAGTTAAAAGAAAAATGGATTGATTTATTAAACCCAAAATATATTGAAAACGAGGAAAAAAGAAATAAAATACAGATTATAATATTTTTTTCTATAACTTTTGGTTTAACTTATTTATTAGGTTTTCTATTATATTTCAATAAGTTTATTGACCCAGAAAATTTTGGATTATTTATGATGATATTGCCCTTATCCTCAGTTGCAATCGCAAAATTTTATACAGAAGGAATGACTAATGATAAATATAAATTTTATTCATTAATAATATTATTTTTTCTAATTTACTTATTTTTACTTATTATTGAATTATTAAACTTAATAAATAATCAGCAATTTCAATCATTAAATACTATATTGGTTATTATAAGTAGTTTATCTATTATTCTTTATTCTGACAGTATAAAAGATTTGTCTCCTATAAAAAATATTAAAGTAGGTTGTTTATTAATTTTTTATTTCATGTTTTCCAAAATTATTCCAGAATCACTTAGCCTAATAATACAAGGAAATCAACCTAACTATGAAGGTATTTTTAATTATATATTCTCTTCTATGATGTTATTCTTATATATATACCCTTTTTTTGGTGAAGAATATGGTTGGAGAGGATTTTTGCAAGATATATTTTTTGATAGATTTGGTAAAAAAATTGGTATTCTAGCACTAAGTATGTGTTGGAGTTTGTGGCATTTACCTCTAATATTTACATTATATACACCCGAAACACCAGTATTAGGCTTAATAACTCGCTCAATATATATATTTGGAATTTCAATATTTTTAGGATATGTATACATGAAGACTAAAAATGTATGGTTTTGTGCTATAATCCACGCTTTAAATAATACATCTTTTCTTATATCAGGTTCTAGTATTACCTATTGTTCAACTATTACTTATTCTGATATATTAGAAATATCCATACTTATTTTAATTTTTTATGTTCCATTTCTATTTACAAAAGAATATAAGCAAAACATATAAAAATTATTATGTAAAGGAGATATACTATATTAACTTTTGGAATACCTATCTTATATTTATTGGAATAGGAATTATAATATTAACTACAATAATATACTTAATTAAATATAAAATTATTTTTTGTAGTGAAAAATATTTTAATAAATTAGAATCAATGTATGGAAATATAGATAAAAAAAGAATTGTTAAGTTGGAAGTACTTTATCGTTATGTAATAGGACTTGAGTACATAGTTATAGGTTTATTCATAAGAAAATTAGATGTTGCAATAATAGCATTAATATTAGTATCTATTATAACAATAGTATCCTATTATCTAGTCAGAAAGAAATATATAACTGTATAAATTATTTATAATAAAATGCTAATATAAGTGATAATCAAAAGAAGGTGATATGATTACTCTATCACCTTTTGCTTAGTCTAATATTGTATGATTTCATCCTGTTTTTGTTAACTAACTCTATTTTTATATAAAATCGTTCAACAAATTGCTGATATAAACTCTTAAATATGCTATAAATTAAAGTATATTATTTACAGAATGTAGATGGACTAAGGAAGGATTTTTAATATGCCTAAATCTAATAATGAGATATATAATATGGATGAATTGAAAAAATTCATAAAGAGGAAATAATTGATATAGAAAATATTATGATTATAGTTTTAAATTTTATAATAATATGAAAGAAATGAACTCTATTGAAAATATAAGAAAAGGCTAGAATTAAGTCATCCTTGAAATCTAAAAATAACCCTGTAACCTCATTTTATATTACTTTGTATGTAGCATTTTTAACAACCTTCTTTGTAATTATAATTAGTAAATTAAAAATATACTTTATTATCATTGAAAGTTTTATCTTGATTTTCTTTATTCTTATTCTAGGTAAAGCAAATAAAAAATCAATAGAGTTTAAAGAATACCAGATATATTGCATGACTTCATTACAAATGTTGGATGACATGGAAAATAAAAAATTTATAGAAAGAAAATATATAAAAAGAAGGTAACAAATAACTCTAGTTGCTACCTTCTAACCATCAATTCTTAAGTTTTGATATACTAAAATTTTCAACTTGAGACTTAAATAACTGCTCAATCTCGTCAATTATACTTTGTATCTTATTTTCATGTTCTAAATCATAATATATATTTATCTCACCGATGCTATTTATACTTATAGAATATTCTTTTCTTTCTATTATACATATGCTTCCACAATCTGATAAATCATTCTTGTATATTGATTTTAATTGTCTTTTTATCTTGAGAAAGTCTATCGCTGGATAAATATTATTTGGATAAAAACTCTTATCATTTATTAACATCTTATCCACCCCTTATCATTCTATTTATTAAATTTATACCTTAATCAAAATCATATTAAACATATTTTCCATATTTTTCATAATTATTTATAATAAAATATTAAATCTATATTTTGGCTTTTACAAACTCTCTAGCCTTATCCATTGTAGACCACACATCATTGTCATATATCTGAGTGAATTTTTTTCCTATAATCTTACTCATTTCTTTTATTTTATTGCAAGTTACTCCACCAATTACATACAGATTTTGTGTTTAATGTGGCTTATAGGCTTCTATATCTGTAACTAGATAACTTTCTTTTACTCTCTTGTAATATAGTCCTAAAATGTCTGCTGATACTTTATCATCACCACTATAAACAATTGTTTATACATTTGCTTCACATCATTATTTACAATACTCTTATTTAATATACCTTCTACAATTAACTTGGCCATACTTTCATATACAAGTTTTTTAGTTCTCTAATAATCTTCTTTATTGTCACAGAAAAAACTTTCAATTAACATTGCTGTAGGCTTTGAATCATTTAAAATATATCCACTAATATTGGTGCAACTCCAAGCAAAATAAATAATTCAAATTCTAAGTTTTATACAAAGCAAGAAGCACAATTGTTATTAGAAAAATAGAAAAATATCCTTATAGGTATACCAATTTTTCTGATGCTAACTCTTGGATTGCATTTTGGTAAAGCTGTATCACTTAGATGGTCAGTTAAAATACTTTTTTTCTATTTGTCAGTTAAATGTCAGTAATATAGATAATACAATTTACTTATAAAACATTTAAAATCACTATTGTTTAATAAAATTTATAATTATTTGCTATTTGCTGTTGACATTGGTACTATACTATAGTTTATCATCTATATTAGTAATAAATAAAATTATTAATTAATAGTTTCATAATTTTTATAATAGCTTTACAAGGAGTGATAATAAATGGATACAAAAATATCTATAGACGAAAACATAAGTTTGGGCAAAAGGTTTTTTAAATACTTAGCTCCATCTGTAGTTGCAATGTGGGTTTTCTCATTATATACAATGGTTGATGGAATATTTGTAAGTAAAGGAGTTGGAGAATTAGCCTTAGCTGCTGTTAATATATCTATGCCTTTTATTAATTTTATATTTGCGGTTTCTTTGTTATTTTCAACTGGTGCATCTACTATAATCGCAATTTATCTAGGAAAAAAAGATATCAAATCTGCAAATGAAGTTTTTTCATTTAATTTAGTATCAATAATTATACTATCATTAATTATATTGGCAGTAACCTTTTTTAACTTAGATAGATTGGCACTATTTTTAGGTGCCACAGAATCTACAATTGGTATGGTTAAAGACTACCTAGGAATAATAATATTTTTTAATGGTTTCTTTATAGTCTCCTATTCTTTAGAAGTTATAATAAAAACTGATGGATTCCCAATATTGGCTACTGTTGGTGTTATAATATCAGCCCTTACAAACATCATACTAGATTATTTATTTGTAATAGAGTTTGGATGGGGTGTAAAGGGTGCTGGTATTGCGACTGGTTTGTCTCAAGTTTTTTCTACTGTTTTTTTCTTAATACACTTTTTTAGAAAAAACTCAACTTTGAATTTTTCTAAATTTAAGGTTAATTTTAAGACACTTAGAAAAATTCTCTTTATAGGTTTCCCTGATTCAACTACTGAATTAAGCTGCGGTATAGTTGTTTTACTTTTTAACTTGAGTCTTACTAAATATATAGGAGAAAATGCGCTTATTTATTATAGTGTTATAAACTATATAAACACATTGGTTCTTATGACTATGATGGGTATCACTCAGGGTATGCAACCACTTACTAGTTTTTATTATGGTGCAGGAAACATAGATAATGTAAAGAAATTATTGAAGATGGGTGTAAAAGCTACAATAATAGCTTCAATAGCTGTATTTGCAATCTGTATGACTTTTTCAGAACCAATAGTTTCTCTGTTTATTCACCCAGAAGAGACTATATTATTCAATGAAGGAGTTCATGTATTTAAAATATTCTCTATATCATTCTTATTAGTTGGATTTAATGTAATAATTTCAGGATTCTTTGTTTCAGTAGAAAAACCATCAATTTCTACAGTTATATCTCTTGGTAGAGGTCTTATAATCGTCTCTCTAAGTTTAATTGTAATGATACTAATGTTTGGTGGTCAAGGAATATGGATGACTACTATTGTTTCTGAATTTATATGCCTTATTGCATCAATAATTTTCTTAAAGAAGAATTTTTCTACATTAGATTCTAGTCTAAAAAAAATAGCTTAAACAAAAGTAGCAATAATAATATATAAAATACAGAATACCTATTATACAATCTTGCAAACATCAATACTTTGCATACATTAAGATTGTATAATAGGTATTTTATTTATGTACTTATTTTATTTCTAAATAACCATAACCATCTTTTATTACATTTCCTTTTACTTCATATTCTACAGGAGTTCTAAATACTGGCCCATCTACTACAAATGTATGATATTCTCCATGCTCTCCACATGGGTCTGAGCCTGTTTCTTTTATCTTTTTCACAAGTTCTCTGGTTAATTTTTTTCCTAGAAATTCCTCTCCTAAATGCTTTAAGTTTACTTTTGTTATGACACTACAAAATCCACTATCTATAAATTCATATACCAATTCCTCTCTACTTTCTTGCCACAATGGTAGTTCTACCTTCATACCAACTGCATCACATCTGTCAGAGTCCCACTTTTTGTGACTTTCTATATCTATATCTCCATATGCACATATTGTTGCTCCCATGTTTTTAGCTTTTATTAAAGCTCTCTCAAAACTCTCTTCATACCCTTCTACTCCACATTCAGCAACTAACAAAGGTAGTCCAATACTATCACTTACTTGTTTAAGCATCTTATGCTCTAAGTTATGAGTCCATGATTTTCCATGTTCTTCACTTATAGTTGTCAAGAGTGCCACAGGCTTATATCCTTTTTCCAACATTCTATTTAATGCTAATATACTATCTTTACCACCACTAAATGACATTACAAATTTTTCATCAGCCATTCCTAACACCTCTTTCTTTTAACTTTACTTACTATCCTAATTATACCAAATTTTTAAGTTATATAGCAAATTATATAGTATTTTAAATCATTAGTTTACTATAAAGAATGTACCTAAAATTAAAAGTATAACCCCTATGTATTTGTATAAATGCATTGTTTCTTGTCCCAAAATCACACTATCAATAAAAAAACCGATTAGAACTTGAGATACAAGTGTTAATATAAGTGTATTTGATACCCCTAAGTTTGGAATTGCTTTTACTGTAAAATATATTATTAGCCCTCCAAATACTCCTCCTAGCAATAACTTATAATTAAAACCATTTAAAGATACTAAACATTTTAAATCTCCAGCAACTATTATACTTGCAAGAAAAAATATTGCTCCTACAGTCAAACTTATAAAGGTGGCAACCAATGCTGTTGTACTCTTACCTAATTCTCCATTTATAAAAGCTTCAAGAGCAGTAGACCCACCCGCCAATAATGCAAATATTATTGCCCATAATTTTGTCATGGACAAACCTCCTCCTATATAATTCTATTAATAAGAGTTTATGATACAACCTATTAATTAATTACTAACTAGAGTTTTATTTTTATACTATGTGGCTTTATTTGAGTATAAATTTCTGTTATAATTGTTCTATTGATTTTGGAGGTGATTTTATGTATACAAATTTTAATATCAATTTTGATAACTTTAATAAAAAGGAAAATGCTACTAAATTTATGATAATGGGAGTGTTACTTGTTATATTAGGATTCTTGTGCCTTACGTTTAAGACTCTAGGTATAAAATTAATTTCTTGGACTTTTGGAGTTGCACTTTTATTCTTTGCATATTTAAATCTTAAAAACATTAATGAGTTAAAAAGATATGCTACTAAAGAAGAAATTAAACCATCTACCAATGTTCAATGGATTCTAATAATTACATGTATACTACTTTTTATATTTCCTCAAAAAATACAGAGTATTTTCTCATTACTTTTGGGCTTTTATTTAATTTTTAATCAACTCGTAGTGTTTGTAAATAGTAAAAATAATCCATATTCTAAGTTTACAACTTGGAATATAGTTAAAACTTTATTTGGTATATGCCTTATATTGTCACCACTATTTTTATCTAGATTTATAGTCTCAATAATGTCATTTTTTATAATATTATTTGGACTTGCTCTATTTTTTTCTGGAAACAAATCTAGAAAGTATTAATTATTTTGTTGCTTTATTCTTCATTACTTAAAATAGAATTTGTTTAAGTCACCTATTTGTGGTAATATGTTTTTTGTACAAATTTAATGTACAATTTTATTAGAAATAGGTGATTACTTTGGATAAATTTAAATATGCTTTTGATAATAAAAGATATCATACTTGGAATTACTACCTTAGAAATACATTTGGAGAAAAAGTCTTTAAAGTATCAATAAATGCAGGATTTACTTGCCCAAATATTGACGGAAGTATTGGCTATGGTGGTTGTACTTATTGCAGTAAAGAAGGTTCAGGCGACTTTGCTGGAAATCCTAAGGATAATCTTATTAATCAATTTTATAATATAAGAGAAATGATGTTAAAAAAATGGCCTCATGCTAAATATATTGGCTACTTTCAAGCTTATACAAATACTTATGCACCTCTTGAGGTTTTAAAAGATAAATATGAAACTATACTATCTCTTGATGATGTTATAGGCCTTTCAATCTCAACAAGACCTGACTGTTTACCAGATGATGTAGTTGATTATCTATCTGAACTTAATAAAAGAACTAATCTATGGGTTGAACTTGGACTTCAGACAATTCATGATTCTACATCTAAAATTATAAATAGAGGACATGATTATAAAACATTTGTTGAAGGTGTTGAAAAATTAAAGGCTAAAAATATAAAAGTAGTTGTACACATTATAAATGGTCTACCTGGTGAAGATTATAATATGATGATGGAAACTGCTAAGGCAGTCGGCAAAATGAATGTGGATGGTATAAAAATACATCTATTACATGTTATAAAAGATACTCCTATGGAGAAAATGCTTCAAAATGGGATGTTAACTCTTATGAGCCAAGATGAATACATTAATCTTGTTTGTGACCAACTAGAAATATTACCTGAAACTATGATAATTCATAGACTTACTGGCGATGGTAAAAGAGATGAACTGGTTGGACCTTTATGGAGTTTAAAAAAATGGGAGATTTTAAATCAAATTGATGATACATTAAAATCTCGAAACTCCTATCAGGGGTGTAAATTTATTCAAGGTTAAATAAATGATTAAAGATAACATAATAGCTATAGATAGCTTTATATAAACATAAATCTATCTATAGTTATTTTATTGTTTCCAAAGCAAATTTCATATTAAAAATTACAATGAAAAATACCCCTATATAAATATATAAGGACAAAATACATACTCTTAAATACTTTCTGTTTTCTCAGTTTGTTTTAATTTATTAGACTTATAGAACATTTTTATTCCATCATAAGAAAGATTAAGTGCTATTACAGCTGATATCAACATTAACATCACTCCAAACAGCTTTCCTATAGAAAAACTTTCTCCTAGCATAGTGCATCCAATTATAACAGAGCCAACTAATTCTACTGATGCTACAACACCTGCAACAGATAACTCTACACCTTTAGATATACCTGCTGCATAAAAAATATATGCAAGTGCCGCTGGAACAACCCCTAACATCAACATACAAGATAAAATATTTAAATCTTTAGCATAGGTTAATATTTCCCATGGTCTAGCAGAAGGAATCATAAATATCGCTCCAAATAAAAAGCTGTAAACTAATATTGTTGAACTTGAAAATTCTTTTAAGGCATTCTTACTAATAGTTGGCATAAGTGCATACGCTATTGCAGATAATATTCCAAGCAATAATCCCATAGTACTTAAGTTTTGAAAATTTAAACTTCCACCAGTTACTGCCATAATAGCTCCAATAAAGCAAAAAATCAGCGAAAATATTTTACTTCTAGTAATACTCTCTTTATAAAAAAATTTTGAAAATACAGCTAAAAACAATGGCGATGTATACAATAAAACTGCTGCTACAGATACACCTACAGTATCAATAGCTTTAAAGTAACATAAATTAAACATAGCTTGACATATAATTCCTATTATTACTGAATAAATAATTCCTCTTTTGTTTATTTTCAAAATATGTGGTGTTCTTATAGCTGAATAAACACCTAAAACTATAAATCCAAAAAATAATCTTGTAAATGCTACTTGTTCTGATGTCAATCCACTTCCCATCAGAAACTTTCCAAACAACCCAAGTGTAGCCCATAAGATTCCTGCTGTTGCTATAAATACATACCCTTTACTTTTTTCTCCCATCTTAAATACCCCTCTACTATTATTTAGTCAATACACATCATTTTTATCAAGCAAAAACTATGCCACTTTTATTTTATTTATATCGACACTAAAAACTTAGAATTTGCAACAATATTACTAGTTTTTCAACTTTTCTATAGTTATTTCAAGTATATTTTAAGTTGATTTAGACTCGCTTTAATTGTAAAATAAGTTATATATAACTTATTCAAAGTTAAAATAGACTGAAGTTTATGTATTATATAAAGATTATACTTTTAATTATATTTAATAAATTAAATATATTTTAATATATCATTAAAAATTTAGGGGGACAATAGGGAAAATGGATTTAGATTTAGAGTTTTATAAAAAAATATTAGAGGCTTCTCATGACGAAATATGTGCATCTGATGATAAAGGTATAATAATATATTGTAATAAGGCATTTGAAGAAAATTATGGTCTAAAAAAAGAAGATATTTTAGGAAAAAATGTTTCTTTCTTAGAAGAATCTGGATATTCAACAAAAAGCCCCATACCAGTAGTATTGAGAACAAAGTCTAAATTTTCACTTGAACAAGATACTCAAACAGGAAAAAAACTTATTATAACTGCAAGTCCTGTATTTGATGAAAATGGTGAGCTAGAATTCACTGTTGAAAATTGTAGAGATATAACCGAACTTAATAATATAAAAAATAAACTTGAAGATACAAAAAAACAAGTAAAAAAATACAAATCTGAAGTGGAAACACTATATAGAACCGCTCTTAGGATTGAAGATACAGTAATTATGGATGGCATAGTTATGAGACCTATTATGAATACAGTCAACCATGTTTCTAAAACTGATGTAAGTGTACTATTATTAGGAGAATCTGGAACAGGAAAGAGTTCACTTGCTAGATATATACATCACAATAGCAACAGGTCAAGTGGTCCATTTATAACTATAAACTGTGCAACCATATCTCCACAACTACTTGAATCTGAACTTTTTGGATATACTTCAGGTGCTTTTACAGGTGCAAGTACCAAAGGTAAAGTTGGTCTTGTAGAATTGGCTAACGGAGGAACTCTTTTTTTAGATGAAATAGGTGATATACCACAAAATCTACAAGCAAAATTTTTACAATTGATACAAGATAGGACTTTTACTCCAGTCGGAAGTTTAAAAAATAAAAAAGTTGACATAAGAATTATATCCGCTACAAATGCTGACTTAATTTCTAAAGTAAAAGAAAAAAAATTTAGAGAAGATTTATATTATAGATTAAATGTTATAGAAATAAAACTCCCTCCACTTAGAGAAAGAAAGGATAATTTAGTAGAGATTATAAAATATTATTTTAATAGATATTCAAGTGACTTTAATCTAAACAAGACAATTTCAAAAGAAGCTATAAGTATTATTGCAAACTACAGATTTCCAGGTAATATAAGAGAGTTACAGAATATAATTCAAAAAATCTTACTTACTTGTAGAGATAATCATATAACAACAGACGATTTACCAAGTATACTCACTAAAAATGTAAATATTGTAAATTATGGAAATAACCCTCCAACATACACAACCAATGTAGATAATTCTCTACATATTGATTATAAGAACAAAAACTTTGACACCTTGATTATGGAGTATGAAAAAAATGTAATTTTGGATGCTTATGAGAAATTTGGTAGTTCTTATAAAGTAGCTAGACAACTTGAAATTTCTCAATCCAAGGCTAATAGGCTAATTAGAAAGTATACTAATACTTAATTTTAAATTTGATAAATAAAAACTTAACATTATTTACATATTGTAAATTTCGCCAATTACTGGTATTATGAATATGGTTGAAATTATTTAAATAAATGTGATTGACTTAATTTCATATATTTACCATTAAACTTTTATCATAAATATCATATCATAATAATATATTTAATAAGTCTAATAAACTATACGAGGTGTAAATATGTTAATGAATACCCATTTTATTATGGCAAAATCGATACTTAATAATATAGATGAAAATAAAACATTCTTTATAAGCGAAAAAAATTTTATATATGGTAATATAAAGCCAGATGCTTTTTCTAAATATAAATTAAAAAAACATTATATGGATGAATCATTTAATATGATTGCTTCTAAAATAAAATATCTGTGCAGTCTTACTATAGACAGTGTTTCTAAATATTTTTCAGTAAGTAGACTTAGTCAAGAGCTTGGTGTTATCTGCCACTTTTTATGCGATTTTTTCTGCTTAGCTCATAGTGAACGCTGGGAATTTAAGCATAGTTTGAATAAACATGTTACTTATGAAAGAGAACTTGGAGCATTTGCAAAGGATGTTGATTTATCTAAAATTAAAGGTAATACTATAAATAGTGGATTTGAAAAATTTTTTGTTAAACTTTACAATGAATACAAAAAGAAAAGCGACTATATGAATGATTTAAAATTTTCAGCTTATACTTGCAATAGTGTTATAAATTATATATTAGATTCTATTTTATCTAATACAATAAAATCATACCATATAGCAAATTGTGGTTAACTTAAGAATTTTAAACTGACAATTAATATAATCAAAATGACTGCTCTACAGAATATAAAATCTAGTTTTATAATTCTACTGAACAGTCATTTTTTTATACTGAATAGGTAATACCTTATAAAATTGATTAATTAGTAAATCAACAAACAAAAATAATTTACTAATTTTTTATTACTTCTCATCAATCTTATATCTAACTGTTTATTTTTATGATAGCATCTATAGCACTTTTTACACTATCTACTACATAATTTGCACTTTGTTTTACTTCTTCTCTTGCCTTTGACATTACAAAACTATATTTAAATCCCTCTAACATACAAATATCATTTGGAGAATCTCCAATAGTAGCAACTTCATCTGGACTTACATTTAGAGTTTTTATTACATGTTCTATGCTACCTCTTTTCGATACACTTTTAGGAACTATGTTTAAAGTATAAGTACTAGAAAAATATATTTCCAACACTTCACTAAACTCACTTTTTAAATATAATTCTATTCTAGACAACTCTTCTAAATTTTCAGAGCATATACCAATATTGCCTATAAGATTATCAAAACTATCTCTTTTCTCAAAATCGGGGTCCACTATAAAATCGCTAGAATAATGTCTAAAAGCTGTTGTGTCACTATCTACAATTACATCTCCTTTATATTTAAAATACAATTGTGCATCAGTTGATTCAAATCTATCAATAACTTTTTTTACTAATTTATCATCTATAGTTTGCTTAAAAATCACATTATAGTCTTTATCATGTATAAATGCACCATTTTCACATATATAATAGCCATTCATATCTAAGCTCCCTTCGATAATATCACGAGCCTGTTTGAAAACTCTACCTGTAGCAACATTAAACTGTACTCCTCTTTTTTCTATTTCCTCAATTGCTACTATATCTTCTTTTGTTATAGCTCCATTTTCATATAAAGTTCCATCTAAATCACAAAATATATGTTTTATCATAAATTAAAAGCCTCCAAAAATGATTTTATATTATACCAATACTTTAAATATAATCAATATCACAATAGTTTAAAGTTTTTCTAATTGTATTCTCAGCTCATTAAGTAAATCTCTAGTAGCTCTCAATCTTATTTTTCTTCTATCTCCATTAAATATATTTTTTTTCACTATTATTTTTCCATTTATATATATTGCAGTATAAACCAACCCTACAGGCTTTTCCTCAGTTCCTCCACCAGGTCCAGCTACTCCAGTTGTAGATATACCTATATTAGCTCCAAGCCCTTTAGCAACGCCCTCAGCCATTTCTATTGCTGTTTGTTCACTTACTGCTCCAAAGTCTTCTAAAGTTTCTTTTTTTACTCCCAATCTTTTCATTTTGGCTTCATTAGAATATGTTACACATCCTTCAAGAAATACAGAAGATATTCCTGGGTAGTTTATAAGAGATGAAGATACCAAACCTCCAGTACAAGATTCAGCCACTGCTATTGTTAAGTTTTTTTCTACAAGAAGCTTAGAAACAGCATCTTCTAATGCAGACTCTCCTTCAGATACTGAAATATCTCCTTCAGTATATACATATTTACCTACTCTGTCCTTTATCTTTTCTTCTACTGGTCTTATAAATTCAAAAGCTTGTTCTTCATTTTCAGCTTTTGCAGTTATTCTTATTGTAACTTCTAATTCCTTTGCATACAAAGCAACTGTTGGATTAGTTTGTTCATCAATTATATCTAAAATTTCCAATTCTAGGTTTGACTCCCCTATTCCATACAATCTTAAAGTTTTTGATACTAGCATTTCCTTTGTAAATTGTTGTAGGTAAGGTTTGACACTTTCATTAAACATTGCCTTCATTTCTCTTGGAGGTCCAGGTAGTACTATTATACTTTTATCATCTTTCTTTAAAATAGCTCCTGGTGCTGTTCCATTATTATTTTTTAATACTATAGCATCCTTTGGAAAATATACTTGTTTCATATTATTTTCGGCCATTTTTTTTCCTGTTTTAACAAAGAATGATTCTAAGACTTCTAATGATGGTTTATGTAATTCTAATTCCTGTCCAAAATACTCTGCTGCAGTTTCTTTTGTCATATCATCACCAGTTGGTCCAAGACCTCCTGTAGTAATTACTAAATCACTTCTTTTTAAGCTTTCATCAAAACATTCTAAGAGTCTTTGCTTATTATCTCCAACTGTACTTTGATGGTATACTTCTATTCCCAATGCTGCAAGTTCTTTAGCTAAAAATTGAGAGTTTGTATTTACTATATCTCCCAACAGTATCTCTGTTCCTACACTTATTATTTCTGCTTTCAAATTTTATCACTCCTTGATTTATAGCCACTAAGACTAGTCTTAAGTTCATACCACTAATTTTAGCAAAAATAATGATATAAATAAAGTTAAAAAATCATTCAAATCTATCTGTAAGTTAGATTATCACTCTAAAACCACACATAATATAAACTTCACATGTAGTGGTACTTTCATCATCAACCATTAATTCATATAATTAAGTAAGTAAATTAAAAAATTTAATTTAAAAATAATAAAATTTAAAATAGGGGTGTATAATATGAAAATAGCAGTTATAATGGGTGGAATATCATCAGAGAGAGAAGTTTCTTTAAATTCAGGAAAAGAAATATATAATAATCTTGATAAAAGTAAATATGATGTTGTAAAGGTGATAATAGATGATAAAAAAGATATATTTACAAAAATACCAGAAGATACAGATTTTGCAGTACTAGCACTACATGGGAAATTTGGTGAAGATGGATGCATTCAGTCAGTACTTGAGACTATGGATATACCATATTCTGGATGTGGACCTCTTTGTAGTGGAATGTGTATGGACAAAAACATCACTAAAAAAATGCTTAGAGATTCAGACCTTCCTACTGCTCCATGGGCTTTAGTAAAATCAATTGATGAAATAAATTATGATGAGATAGACAAAATAGGCTATCCAGTATTTATAAAACCAAATTCAGGAGGTTCAAGTGTTGCTACATTCTTCATCCATTCCAAAGATGAAGTTGAAGAAGCAGTTCGTAAAGGTTTAGAAGTTGATGAGTTTGTAATGATTGAAAAATATATACCAGGTGGAGAATATACTTCATTCATATTAAATGGCGAAGTATTTCCTACTATATCTATAAAATCAGACTCAGGATTCTTTGATTATGAAGCTAAATACTCACTTGAAAAAGGAGCAAAAGAAGAAGTTATTTATTTAGATGATGAACTTCAAAAAAGAGTAAATGAGATTTCTGAGACTTGTTGGAAAATTTTTAATTGCAAAGCATATGTAAGAGTTGATATGATTATAAGTGAAGGTATTCCTTATGTTCTTGAGCTAAATACTCTTCCTGGCATGACTAAAACTAGTTTAATACCTAGAAGTGCCGCTGCTAAAGGTCTTGAGTATAGCCAATTATTAGATAAACTTATAGAATACTCTTTAAATTAGATAATACAATTTGAGGTGGTAATTTGATATTTTCAAATCTAAGATTAAATGATAGTGAACCAATTTATATACAAATTAAAAATTATATAAGTGATATGATATCAAAAGGATTAATTCCAGACAATAGTAAGCTCCCTTCTACAAGGGAGCTTAGTCAGCTTTTACAAGTTAGTAGAAATTCCATAGTCTTAACTTATGAAGAACTAAAATCAGAGGGCTTAATCTACTCTGTTTCAGGAAAAGGTACATTTGTTAATTCAAAAAATAAATCTTCAAACACTACATGGTCTTTAAATTGGGATTGTTTAGAGAATACATACTCTAAAAAAGCTAATGAATTAGATATTATAAAAAGCGAAATACCTTGGAGCTCTAACCTAATATCATTTAAAAGTATATCTCCTGATGGAGATTTATTTGATATGGAGGAATTAAAAAAATCTTTTTTAAATAGAATCTCATTAGAAGGTCACAAACTACTTAACTATGGATATGCACAAGGTTATAAACCTCTTATTGACTATTTGCTTGAATATATGACAAATAAGGGCGTTGATATTAATAACAAAGATATATTAATTACAAATGGATTTACAGAAGGCTTTGATATTATTATGTCCTCTTTCACTCAAGAAGGAGACTATATAATTTGTGAAAATCCTACTCACAACACAGCTATAAAAATTATGAAGTCACACAATCTCAATATTTTAGGTGTGGATATATCTGAAAATGGTTTAGATTTCAATATGCTCGAAAATCGTTTAATTGAGTACAAAAATAAAATAAAATTTGCATATATTACACCTTCTTATCACAACCCAACAGGGATTGTAATGACCCCTGAAAATAGATATAGATTCTATAATCTTATGAAAAAATACAATATAGCAATTATAGAAGATGGATTTAATGAAGAATTACTCTACAATAGTTCTCATATATTTCCCCTCTGCTCTCTTGATAATATGAATAATGGTGTTGTATATATTGGTAGCTTTTCAAAAATTTTATTTCCTGGAATAAGAATTGGATGGATTTTTGCAGATAAAAAAGTTATAGATAAGTTAGAAAGTGTAAAAAGGTGCAGAAATATACATGTATCTTTTTTAGACCAAGGTATTTTATTTGATTATTTAAGTAATGGAGGATTTGAAAAATACGTAAAAAAAATACGTAAATTCTATGGGGATAAATTTAACTTCGCCTATGAATGTGTAAAAAAATATATGCAAACGGAATATATCTTAGGTGATGGTGGTTTGCATATATTTATCAAGCTTAAGAATATAGATACTAGAAAGCTATTAGAAAAATGTTACAAAAAAAATGTTATCTTCATGCCTGGAGATTTATTTTTTACAAATGGCTTTGGTTCTGACACTTTAAGACTTGGATTTTCGAGACTCTCTTTTGAAGATATTGAAACTGGTATAAAAATAATAGGAGAAACTATAGATGAAATGTCCTAGGTTAACTAAATATTGTTAGCCTAGTTTATTTTTATGAGGTATAATATATATAGTTTATATGAATCTAACATGGGGGATAATATGAGTAAAAAGTCAAAACGAAAGAAGATTAATAAATTAAAGCTAACAATTGTAATAACTGTATTATTTCTTGCCTTACTATCTATATATGAGATATTTTTCTCTAAATCCAACAAAAAAGATAATATAAAAAGTCAAGAAACTATGCAAGATAAAAACAATACAACAGAGGATTCTAAAAATAATCAAAACTCTACTAAAAAACAGGAAGATAACAACATTAAGCCCACTTTTTCATATTCTTCAATACCAGATAACATAAAAAACAAAATGATTGGTAAATCTATGCCTTCTGATGAACCTATAGGATTTGATAGTTTATCTTACTTGCAACTTACCTACTACGGATTTGATGAAAAAACTCATCAAGGTGAGATGATAGTAAATAGTGAACTAGCTTCAGAAGTTGTCGATATTTTTAAAGAGTTATATGAAAAAAAATATCCAATTGAAAAAATTAAATTAATAGACGATTATGATGCTGTAGATGAAAAATCTATGTCTGATAATAATACATCTGCATTTTGTTATAGAACTGTAGCTGGTACAAATACTGTCTCAAATCATGGTAAAGGACGTGCTATAGATATAAATCCATTACAAAACCCACATGTTTCTGGAGACAATGTTAGCCCTAAGGTAAGCACTGTTTATGCAGATAGGTCGGCTTTAAAATTTGGAATGATAAAAAAGGGTGATGATTGTTATAATGCTTTTGTAAGCAGAGGTTGGAGTTGGGGTGGATATTGGAAAAACCCAGACTACCAACATTTTGAAAAATAATAGATTAGAAATAAAGGTGAATTATATGAATTTAATGACATTGGAAAATATAAGTAAAAGCTATTCTGAAAAAAAATTACTTGAAAATATATCTCTTGGTATCAATGATGGAGAAAAAATAGGACTTATTGGTGTAAATGGTACTGGTAAATCTACTTTACTTAAAATTATTGCAGGAACTGAAGAAAGTGAAACTGGCAATATAACAAAGGCTAATGGTATTAGAGTAGAATATCTTCCTCAAAACCCAACTTATGATGAAAATTCAACTGTTCTAGAACAAGTATTTAATGGAACTTCAGAAGAATTAAAACTCCTTGGTAAATACCAAGAAACTTTAGAAAAACTTAATTCTAACTTTACAGATGAACTAAATAAAAAATTATTATCCATGCATGAGAAGATAGATGCTTTAAACCTTTGGGATTTAGAAAGCGAAGCCAAATCTGTACTTACAAAGCTTGGTATAAATGATTTCAATCAAAAAATAATAGAACTTTCTGGTGGTCAAAGAAAAAGAGTTTCTCTAGCCTCAGCTCTTATTACTCCTTGTGAGCTTTTAATACTAGATGAACCAACAAACCATCTAGATAATGATACCATCGATTGGCTTGAAGAATACCTAAATTCAAGAAAAGGTTCATTGCTTATGATAACTCATGATAGATATTTTTTAGACCGTGTTACAAATAGAATAATTGAATTAGATAAAGGTAGATTATTTAGCTATGATGGTAATTATTCAATATTTTTAGAAAAGAAAATGGAAAGACTTGCATTAGAATCAAGTATTGAGGATAAACGACAAAATTTAATTAGAACAGAACTTGCATGGGTTAGACGTGGAGCTCAAGCTCGTAGCACAAAACAAAAATCTCGTCTACAAAGATTTGATGAACTTGTAAATAGAGACTCTTTCAAACCTGATGAAAATATTGATATATCGGTTGCCTCAAGTAGGCTTGGAAATAAAATAATAGAAATACACAATATATCTAAATCTTTTGAAGAAGTTACAGTTATAGATAATTTAGAATATACTTTAGCACGTACAGATAGAATTGGCATAATAGGTAAAAATGGTATGGGTAAATCAACTCTAATAAACATAATAAATGGGAAATTAGCCCCTGATAGTGGATATATCTCAATTGGAGAAACTGTAAAAATAGGTTGCTTTTCTCAAGATGATTCTCATATGAACATTGACATAAGGGCTATAGACTATGTAAAAGAAGCTAGTGATTATATAGAAACTTCTGATGGTACTAGGATTACAGCTTCTCAAATGTGTGAAAGATTCCTTTTTAATGGTACCATGCAGTATACTTTGATAGGCAAACTATCTGGTGGTGAGAGAAGAAGACTACACCTTCTTAGAATTCTTATGACAGCTCCTAATGTACTTCTTTTGGATGAGCCTACAAACGACTTAGATATAGAAACACTAAAAATATTAGAAGAATATCTTGATGAATTTAAAGGTGTAGTAATTACAGTATCACATGATAGATATTTCCTAGATAGAATCTGTAATAAAATATTTGCATATGAAGGAAATGGAAAAATTCATATTTATACAGGTAATTATAGTGACTATCTTATTTATAGAGAGATTCAAGGAATTGAATTTGAAGAATCTAAAAAAGAATCACTTAAAAATGATGATTCAACTGCTCCAAAAAAAGAAAAACCTAAAAATGATAAAAAACTTAAATTCTCATACAATGAGCAAAGAGAGTTTGAAAATATTGATTCTGACATAGAAAAACTTGAATCTAAAATTGCAAAACTTGATGAAAGTACTTCAAAATTTGCAACTGATTTTACTAAACTTCAAGAAATTTTAGATGAAAAATCAAAATTGGAAAAAGAACTTGAGTACAAATATGAAAGATGGGAATATCTAAATAATTTAGCTGACGAAATAGCTAATAATAAATAATATTAAAACATCTAAGTTTAATAACCTTTACTTTAAGTTTATAAGTTATAAATATTTAAAAGAGCTATATGTCTTTAAAAACATATAGCTCTTTTTTAACTATCTTCTAATTTTTATATTCTGATATATCCTATAATAATTCTTTATTATAAGTCTATATCCATTCTTTCAACATAGTGACAATTGACATCAATATGATTTAAAAAAACCAATAACCTTTCATAAAGTGGATAAGATTCTTCTCCATATTTGGATTCTAAGTTTTCACCTATTTCCCTAACAGTCTTTTGACCATCAATTTGTAAAAATACAAAACTAGAATATTCATCTAGCTCTATTTTTTTATATTTAGGTATTCTAGCTTTTAACTTTCTAAAAAACTTTTGAATCTTATGGTCCTGTTTTTCAAGTATAGTTACAATACCATTTTCATCTACTTCATATTCAAGTCCATCAGTAATTTTAAATACAATATCTAAAACATCATTACTCTTGCTCATTATTTTTTACTTTAGATAAAATGATAGGTAATGTTGTAAGTACAACTAAAACTATTAATAAAGCAATTGCCATTGAATTTGTAGCAGCAAAACCACTTGGTACTTTTGGAGTTATAACTCCAGTTACTTGTAATATTATACCTATTAAACCAATGATAGATCCACCTGCAACAAGACCAGAAGATAAACTTATACCATTAGAAACTTTAGCTTCTTTTTCTTTTTCAGATTTAGATACTAGTTCAACAAATAAACGAATTAATGCTCCAACTAATATTATAGAAGTTGTTGCTATTGGTAAATAGAATCCTATAGCTATAGTCATTATTGGTAAGTTTAATGCATATAACACAATTGCCATAAATACTCCAACAATAATCATAACCCAAGGTAAACTACCTGACATAATACCAGAAGTTAATGTTGACATTAAGTTTGCTTGTGGTAATGCAAATTGTACATTATCACCAGTAGCTTTAAGTTGGTCAGAAAGTAATAAGATTACTCCTACAACAACTATAACACCAACTATACTTGCAACTGTGAAGTAACGTTGCATTTCATTTTTGCTACCACCAATGATGTAAGTTACTTTTTGAGATTGAGTATATCCTCCAGCTATAGCAATAGCAACAACTATAAATGACCCAAATAAAAGTAATGATTTATTAGCTTCTAAATCAGTCCATCCCATTATAACAAATACTAATGTTACAATAACTAAAGAAGCTATAGTCATACCAGAAACTGGAAGATTTGATGTTCCTATTGTTCCTGTTAAACGTCCAGCTACTATGACGAATAATAAAGATAATAAAAGAGATATGATAGCTCCAATAATTGCCATAGCAATATTACCAGAAATCAAGAACGCTGCTAAGAACCCAACTACTACTCCACCTAATAAAAGTATCATTTGTATAGATGAACCTTCTTCTGCATCTCCAGTACTTGATTTAGCTTTAAGTGTTTCTTTTATAGAAGCGATTATAGTTGGGATAAGTTTTATTGCACCAATAATACCTCCACAAAGCATCATACCAGCACCTATATATTTTACATAACTACTAGATATAGCTCCAACATCCATTTGGTTAAGAGGCATTGCAGGATTATTCCATACCATAGCTCCATCTTTAGCCATATCAGTAAAGTAACCTATTAAAGGTGCAATACCAAAGTTTGATAAGATACTTCCTGCAAACATTGTTAAAGAAACTTCAAGCCCTACTATAAACCCAATTCCTAAAAGTAGAGGGTTTACTTCAATATCAAATTTCCATTTGTAAAATTTACTTCCTACAAGACTCATTACATTGTTTGCTACATTTAAGAATGAACCAGTTAATACAGTGATAAATCCACTTATTACAAATCCAATTCCCATGTATTTAATTGAGTCTCCACCAGCCTCTGAAGCAACAAGTGTTTCAGATATAGCCATTGATTCTGGGTACATAAGTTTACCATGTTCTTCAATTATTAAATAATTGTGAACTATTGCTGCAACTCCTATACCAAATAAAACACCACCAACTCCAACAGCTAAGCCTTCTAAAAATGTGATTTGGCTTCCAATTAAGATAACTGCTGGTAATACGAAAATGAATCCACTTGCAACAGATTCCCCACCACTTGACATACCTTGGATTAAGTTCTTACCAAGAATACCCTTTTGGCGAGCAAATGCTCCAACAAAAGCAGAACCTATTATAGCTCCTGGAATACCTGCTGCAACTGTAAGACCAGCTTTCATTCCAGAATAAGTTGTAGATGCGGCAAAAATGGCAGCTAAAATGATACCGATAATCAATACAGCTACATTTCCACCGGTTCTGGACTTATCTGTGATGTATGGAACGTAATCTTTTCCACTAACCTCACCATAAGCTCCCTTAGGTAATTTTTTGTTCATAAAATTTTCACCCCTTTTCAGTTTGTATATATTATAACATATATACATATAAAACTTAACTTTTTATTATTTTACAAATAGCGAGTAAAAACTACTAAAATTTAATCCCATATTATTAATTTCTATTTTTAGATATTTTTATGCTAATTTTCTTTTTATTTTTCGATTATACTAAAAAGGATTAAGATAAAAAATAAAAAATTTTTTTATATTAAAATTAAATTTGTTATAAAAACACCTTAAAACACGGAAAAGTATAAAAAATACAATAATCATCCTTATAAACAGATTTTCACCACAGTAAAAATGTACAGAAAATTCTTTCTTTTATGTCAATTGATTCATTCTTGAAAATAGGTGTCATAAAGAAACTTCTATAGTTCCTTTATAACACCTGTCATAATACAAAATCACTCTGGCAATGCCCTTTTATTTACTTTTCCAATTGGTGTAACTGGTATTTTATCTATCCTCATTATTATTGTTGGAATCATGTATGGAGGTAAATGCTCATTTAAATATTCTCTAACTGTTATGTCATTTATTTTTTCACTATCCTCATCATCAATCACATAATATGCACATATATACATATCTCCATCCTCATTTGTTCTTGAGATACAAACAACACTTTTAATTTCTGTAATATTGTTTATTATGTTTTCAATCTCATACAGCTCTATTCTAAATTCATCAATTTTTACTTGATTATCCATCCTACCAATATAATCCAAATTTCCATCATCTAGCCATCTTACCAAATCACCAGTTCTATACATTAATTTATTATGTTCACAAGTTTTGTAAGGATTTTCTACAAATACTTGCTCTGTTAAACCTTTTTTATTTAAATAGCCTCTTGATATTTGGATTCCTGATAGACAGAGTTCTCCTGGAACTCCAATTGGGCATAGTTTATTTTTTTTATCTAATACATATGCATAAGTATTAAAGATTGGCTTACCTATTGGTATTTTCCCATACTCTTTATCCACATGAAAAGAAGTTGATACAACAGTAAATTCTGTTGGTCCATACTCATTATATAACTCATAGTTACGTTTTCTATATCCTTTTAATCTTTCTCCTCCTGTCTGCACAATCCTAAGTGAACTGTTGTTACAGTTTTGTATAAATAATCTTGCAAACGCTGTTGGTAATGCTAGTATAGTTATATCATTTTCCTCACAATACTCATTTACTGTATATTCATCAAATTTTGCTTCTTCTGGCATAATGTTTATTGAAGCACCCATCAATAGATATGGAAATAGTTGTTTCATTACAGCATCAAAACTAAAACTTAAATATATCCCACATATATCACTTTCTGTAGCACTTATAGCTTCTATACTATAATAACACATGTTTACTAAACTCTTATGCTCTATAGCTATAGTCTTTGGTCTACCAGTTGACCCTGATGTAGATATTGTATATGCACAGTTTGATGGTGTTATTTTTTCAGTTAAGTCATATCTAATTTTAAATATATCTTCATCATTTATATCAATTACTATTGTGTTTTCATTTATAACCTTACATCTAAGTTCGTCTGTAGTTATTACTACTTTTGCATTACTATCTTCAAGAAGGTAATTTAATCTTTCTTCTGGATTACTTGTGTCTATCGGGAAGAATGCTCCTCCTGATTTCATAATTCCTATGGCTGTAACAATTATATTAATGTCTCTTGGCAACATTACAGCTACTATATCTTCACTTTTTACCCCTATATAATTTAAATAACCTGCAAGTCTATCAGTTAACTCATCAAGTTCTCTATATGTCAAATTTCTATTTTCATCTCTGGCAGCTACATTATTAGGTGTTCTCTCAACTTGTTCCCTAAATAAATCAATATAACTTCTGTCATATGGTATCTCACATTGATTATCATTAAAATCTTTCAATAATATTCTTTCTTCTTTCTTACATACAAATTCTAAATCTTCTATTAAAATGTTATTATTCCTTATTATCTGCTCTATTATATAATCAAATTGATTTAATATCCTTCTAATAGTTTCTCTTTTGTATATAGATGGCTTATATTTTATTTTTATTTTTAATGCCCTTTTAGTATAAACTATTACAGATAAATCATATCCTTTTTTTTCTATGTCATAGTCATATGATAAATCAAAACTTTTAGCTACAAATATTGTATTTATAAGTTTAGTATTCAGATGATTTTTATTCTCTATATCTGATAATAAATAGTATCCATATTCTAAAGACCTACTCCATTGCCTTTTTAAATTTTTTACAACATCTATAAACTTTTCGCTTTGTCGAACCTTAACTCTTATAGGAATTATATTTATTGTTTTTCCAAAAACTACATCATCTTCATATGTATACTTTTGTAATATAAGTCCATAGATAGTTTCTATAATAGAACTTATGCTTATATTATTCATTTTAGAATATTGAATTAGTTTCTCATGTTTTTCAATATCAATCTTAAAAATTTCATCTACAACTTCGTCAGAACAATCTTTATAAAAAAAATCATTTGGAATTTTTGCTAGATTGGTATAATCATCTAACAAATCCATCCAATAATTCATAGCTCGTTCTAAATTAACTTCATACATATCAAAATTCCCCCTTACTACTAAATCTATAGAAAAAATTCTTTTGGAATTTCATTTTTTTAAATACAGAAATATATTAATAATATATATGCAAGCTCTAAACACATGAGCTTGCATAAACTTATACTTATATATTATGACTATTAAATTCGTAATATTTATAATGTTTAAAATATATTATAACACAGATATGATTTTATTTTCTTACATTTATATAATATATAAATTATAAATTGTTATTTAATTAATGTATAATTATATTGTTTAGAATATGATATATTATATTAATTAAAATTTTATAAGAATAAGTTATATTTATTGAAAGGAGCTTTACAAATGAACATTTATGCTCACAGAGGTTTTAGTGGAAAATATCCAGAAAACACTATTCTCGCTTTTAAAAAATGCTTAGATATGGATATATACGGAATAGAACTTGATGTTCACAAGACTAAAGATGGAAAAATTGTAGTTATTCATGATGAAACGGTCGATAGAACTTTTAATGGACATGGTTTTGTAAAAGACCTTACTTTAAGAAAACTAAAAACATTGAACTCATCCTTTGAGGGTTACCAAAACAATAAAGAATGTAAAATTCCAACTTTAGAAGAAGTCTTAATCTTAATTTCGCCTACAGACCTTATCTTAAATATAGAACTAAAAACTGACAAAGTAAATTACACTAATATAGAAAAAGATGTTTTGAAACTTATTTTAAAGTATAATATGAAAAACAGAGTTCTTATATCTAGTTTTAATAGTAATAGCTTAAAAAATTTTCATAAGTTAGAACCCAGTATAAAAACAGCTTTATTATGCTACTTACCTATAAATAATGTAGTTGAATTTGCTAAATTTCTAGGAAATAGCTATCTTCACCCTCCTTTAATTTTAGTAAATGAATCTCTAGTTGAACTTTGTCACAAAAATTTACTAGGTGTCAATGTGTATACTGTAAATGAAGAAGAAGATATGCTACATTGTCTATCTCTTAATGTAGATGGTATTTTTACTAACTATCCAGATATAGCTTTAAACCTTTTACAATCGAAGCAATATAGCTAGTTATATAGTAGTTTATACTCCTTGACTTTTATATGATTAATATGTACAATTTTATTAAATTTAGCTTGGAGGTATACTTATGGATAACTTATTAAATGAACTTGAAGCTTTAAAAAGTAATTTGGATAATTTACCAATAGAAAAAATAGAAAATTACGATTTGAGTAAAACAGTTTTATTTATAATTGATGTCAATAATGGTTTTGCAAAACAAGGTGCCTTATACTCTCCCAGAGTAGAATCTTTGATAAAACCAATTGAAATTTTCGCAAAAAAAATATCAAATAAACTAAATAAAGTAATTGCATTTACTGATTGTCATACACCTAAATCTATAGAACTTTTAAGTTATCCTGTTCACTGTTTAGAAAGTGATGTGGAAAGTGAATTGGTTGACGAAATTAAATCTATAGAAAATCTACAAGTTTTCCCTAAAAACTCTACTAATGGATTTTTCGCACTAGAAAATTTAGACTTTGATGGGATAGACAATATAATTATAGTTGGTGATTGCACAGATATATGTATATATCAATTTGCAATAACTCTAAAATCTTATTTTAATCAATATAATATCGAAAAAAATATAGTTGTTCCTATGAATTTAGTAGACACTTATGACATTCCTAATGTTCATCCTGCAGAGATTTTAAACCTAGTATTTTTTAATAGTATGCTTCAAAATGGAATTAAGGTATTAAAGGAAATTAGCTTATAATAAATACTTTATAGATTTATATAGGGATACAACTTTGATAATAAGATTGTTCTATACAAATATTACTTAATACAATTAATTTAACATAACTAAAGTATATAAATATAGAAATCGCAATTTAAATATTCTTCTATACCTCTTCTGTAGGAGAAATTAAATTGCGACTTCTATTTTTTACATAATACTAATCAACTATACCGCTTCAATAGTTAAATTTACTTTTTAATAATCGTATTTATTTGTAGTTTCACACATAACTACTTTTATCTTTTTATTAAACATATTCTTATATTCTAATAAAAACTCATTTAATTCTGAGTCCATAAGATTTATTTTTTTGTCACTACAAAGCATTATTTTTTCTTGATCTATTATTACATTAATATCATTTAAATCATTTTTTATGAATGTTGTTATACAACTCTTAGGTTGAATTTTTTCACCATATTTCTCATAAAATCCTGCACTCTTTTTAAACGATTCTAAATCTTCTGTAGATACTTTGCTGGAAGTATTATTACTCATAAAACCTGCTGTAGAAGGGTCGATTCCAAAGTTTCTAAGTTGTTTTTCTACTTCTTCAGTGTCCATACCATATCTTTCCATGAACTGTTTTTGTATTTTCATAAACTTTTCTTGAGATATGTCATTATCTTTCATATAATCAAATATTTTTCTTGAAAATTCAGCCATCGACATCTTTCCATCCATAACAGAAAAATATAAGTTATATATGTATTGCTCAAATTTATCTACATCAGAATCTTTAACTTTGTTTTTTAATTCGTTAAAGTCAATTATTCTATCATCAGACATTTTTTATCCTCCTAGCTAAATTTTTACTTGTATAAGATTATACCATACTTCTAATATATTTATATATACACTATTTTTTTAATTTAACCATTTTTTCTGTTGCATCTAATTCACACATTCTTCCTAAAGGAATAGTTATCATTGGTATACAGTGCCCAGATTGTAGATTATATATAGCTGGCTTATTAACCTTCTGCGCAAATTCCTCCAATAGTTCTATTAAATCTTCTTCTTTGATACAGTCTTTAAAATCTCCAAAAATTATACCATTACATTCATCCAGTTTTCCTGAAGAATACAATTGAGTTAACATCCTGTCTAATTTATATTGACATTCTCCAATTTCTTCAATGAATAAAATTTTATCCTTTGCATCTATTTCATATTTAGTTCCTATTGTAGAAATTATTAGAGATAAGTTTCCTCCCATTATTATTCCCTCTGCTTTGCCTTCACATACAGTATAAATCTTTTCTTCTTTTGGATTTTCTAAGTATAACTCATCTTTAAATTCTAAAGCATCTACTAGAGATTTATAAGTAAATTCATCCCATTTAGCTACATTCGCTGCCATTATTCCATGATATGGTAAAAGACCACAATTTTTATAAAAAGCTAGATTTAAACCTGTTATATCAGAAAAACCTATAAATGGTTTAGGATTTTGTTTTATTATTTCGTAATTTATTTTATCTAGTATTCTTGTTGTTCCATAACCTCCTCTTAAACACATAATTATATCTACTTCTTCATCTAAGAACATCTCTTCTATATCTCTTACTCTAATATCATCATTCCCAGCTAAATAACCTTTATAATTTAGTCCACAACTTTCAGAAAATTTAACTTTATAACCATACTTCTCCAAATTAAATTTTATTTCTCCTAGACTTATATTTCTCAATGGTCCAGAAGGCGCAATTACTCCTAACATCTAAACACCTCTTCTTCTAAAATGATATATTCTAATTTATGCTAAACATCTCTACTATAATTATAAGACATTTTATTTATACTTGATACAGAATAATGTTTTATATAGAATAATATAATTATAATAATGAAGAAAAATAAATTTTTAATTTTAATATAGTTAGGATGTGTTTTATGATTAATATTAAAGCTCTTTGCCATGATATAAATGATTGGGTTATAGATATTAGAAGAGATTTACACAAAACTCCAGAACTTGGCTTAGAAGAATTTCAAACTAAGAAAAAAATTATTAAATATTTAGATGAAATAGGTATAAGTTACATTGAATATGAAAATCACACAGGAGTAACTGCATATATAAATGTAAATCCAAACTTTGAGACAATTGCTATAAGAGCTGATATAGATGCTTTACCTATAACAGAAAAACTCAATCTTCCTTATAAATCCATTAATTTAGGTAAAATGCATGCATGTGGCCATGATGCACATACTGCTATTTTACTTGGCACTTGTAATATACTATTTAAATTAAAGGATTATTTAAATGTAAATGTAAAGTTTTTTTTCCAACCTGCTGAAGAAACTATTGGTGGCGCTAAACTTATGATAGAAGATGGATGTATGAAAAATCCAGATGTAAATTATATATTTGGTCTTCATGTAAATCCCAATATTGATAAAAGTTTAATTGAACTAAAATACAATACTTTAAATGCATCAACAGATACACTTTGTATAACTGTATATGGCTCAAAATGCCATGGAGCTTATCCTCATCAAGGTGTTGATGCTATAGTTATCTCTGCTCATATCATAACTGCTTTGCAGACAATTGTCAGTCGAAATACAAACCCCACTGATTCTGTAGTTATTTCTTTAGGAAAAATTGAAGGCGGAATTAAAGAAAATATAGTTTGCGATAAAGTTGTTATAAAAGGAACCTTAAGGACTTTAACGCAGGAAACCAGAGATTTTTCAAAAAAACGAATTAGAGAAGTTTGTGATTTTACTTGCAAAACATTTGGTGGAAATATTGATGTTGAAATTGAAGAAGGTTATCCTTCCCTTATAAATTCAAATTCTCTTGTAGATTATGTTAAACAAAATGCAGTAGAATTATTTGGAAAAGAAAATATTTTGATTAAAGATACACCTACTCTTGGTGCTGAAGATTTTTCATATTTTTTGGAATATTGTGAAGGTGTTTTTTATCACCTTGGTTGTGCAAATCAGGGAAAAAATATTAATTCTCCTCTTCATACAGATACCTTTGATATTGATGAAGATTGTCTTATTACTGGTGTTATGCTTCATTCAAAAAATGTATTATCCTTTTAATTATATGCTTCTATCTCCTTTTTATATTGACTCTCACATGGTGTTAGGGTTTACTCTAAAATTACAAATAACAAACCAAATAATTGGAGGTAATATTATGAAACAAATTTTAGTAAACCCTATAGGAAAAATACGTGTTCAAGGTGAAGAAATTTCTATCAAATTGGATAAAAAGTATATACCTGCATTAAAAGCACTTGATGAATTTAGTCATTTAAATGTAATCTGGTGGTTTGATGGATTTGATGATGTTGAAGCAAGAAGTATCTTAGAAACTCCAAAGCCTTATAAAAAAGCACCTGATGTTATGGGAATATTTGCGACAAGGTCACCTATTAGACCTAACCCAATAGCATTAACTACTGTACAAATTATTAGCATCGACCATGAGCATGGTATAATAAGAATTCCATATATCGATGCTAATGATAATAGCCCTGTTATCGACTTAAAACCATATACTCCAAGTATTGATAGAGTTGAAAATCCCTCAGTCCCTGAATGGTGTAGTCATTGGCCTAAATGTGTAGAAAAATCAGGGGAATTTGATTGGGAAAATGAATTTGAATTTTAATTTATTTTAGATAGAGTATTAAATTAAAGGTAGAGTATTAAATTAAAAAATTCTAATTTAATACTCTACCTTATTATATTTTAATTCTATAAAATATTCGTTGTATTTCATTTTCTTGAATTATATAATTGATTTTATCCACTTTCATATTGGCAAATTATCTTGTATACTTAATATAAATAATTATAAAGGAGAATACTCATGACAATATTTAGTCTACAAACAGCAAATTTATTTGGATGGATAGCTATTTATAGCCCCTTAAACATCTTCTTTTTTACTAATTCTATAGAATAATTCTATAATTCCACTCTTTCTCCTAATCTTAAAACACTACAACCATTAAACAAACTTAAAAATAATATCTATCAATGTTTTAAGTATGTTAAACTAGTAAATGTAGCTACTTCTGTGTTACAATTTTATATAAATATTGTATATAGCAATAATAGGATAATAGATACTAGTTAGTGTTATATTTCTAATATCAGTTATTTTTCAGTTACAGATTTAATAATAATTAATAATGAGAAATAATATTTTTCTACCTCTTATTAATTGTATGTTTACTGTTATCTGTTATTATCATTAATAATAAATTTAAGGGGGCTTATATTATGAAGTTATATTTAAGTGCCGATATAGAAGGTACTTGTGGCATTGTAAATTGGGATGAAACAAAGCTTGAATGTGAATTTTCACAACACTATAGAACACAAATGAGCAAAGAAATAGCAGCTGCATGTAATGGAGCTACTCAGTCTGGTATGCATGAAATACTTGTTAAAGATGCACATGATAGTGGTAGAAATATTAATCCAGATATTTTACCTGAAAATGTCAAAATCCTTAGAGGATGGACTAAAGACCCACTAGTTATGATGGCTGGTATTGATAAAAGTTTTGATGCATGTGTATTTACTGGCTATCATTCTGGAGCTACTTGTAATGGGAATCCACTTTCTCATACTATGGATATTGACTATGACTATTTTAAAATAAATGATGAAATAGCATCTGAATTTACTATAAATGCTTATGCTGCTGCATACTATAATGTTCCTGTAGCATTTTTAAGTGGAGATGAAATGCTTTGTGAAAGTGCAAAAAAACTAAACCCAAATATAATCACTGTTCCTGTTTCAAAGGGAATTGGAAATGGCTCAATTTCAATCCACCCAAATCTTGCACTAAAAAAAATAGAAGAAGGTGTTCAAGAATCTTTATCTGGAAATTTATCTAGACACTTAATAAAATTACCAAACAAATTTAAAATTGAAATAAAGTTTAGAGAACATTACAAGGCTTTTAAAGCTTCTTTTTACCCAAGTATGAAAAAAATAGATTCTCAAACAATACTATTTGAAACAGAAGATTATTATGAATTTTTAAGAATGTTGTTATTTATATAAATTTCATGTTATACATAAGGAGTTGATTAAGATAAGTAATAAAAGAAGGATTCCTTTAGGCGAATTTATTTCTGTATTTTTATTTTTTGCTGTTTTTTTTGGTATAACTTTTTGTATTTTCACTGTTATAGGAATTGGCTTCTTATCATTCTTAGGTTTTGAATATAAATCTCTTGGGTCTGTACTAATTTTCTTTTTAATATATTTTTGTATAACTACCCCAATTGATTTTCTATGCACTACCATTTTAGATATATTTAGATATGTAAACAAATTGCCGTATTCAATTTATAAATTTTGCGAATTTATAATTGATTTTATACTGACTTTTTTAGCTATGAACATAATTGATACATTTATGGATTCAATAATGATTCCTTTAAGTACAGAAATTTTATTTGCCTTACTTTCTTATCTCTTATCTGAATGCATGGATTTTTTTGATAAAGATAAGAAAAAATCTTAATAAAAAGATAGATTACTTAATAGACGATTTATATATCCCTATTATCTAATCTATCTTTATTTGTGTAATCTTTTATATTTAAAATATAGTTTCTTCTATTTCTTTAGTCATCTTTATAGCATCATCAAAAAATTTATCTATATGCACCACTTCATCACTCAATCTTGAATACTCTGCTGCAAATGCCATTACATGACTTTCTATAGCATCTTTTGCTGCTGCTCTTCCTTTTTCTAAGTCTTTATTTAAAACTAATTTAATAAATTCAGTTATGAGATTTCTATCATATTCTTCTACCATATCTTTCTTATTTGATGGATTTATAACTACTTCTTCATTTTTTCCAAATTCTTTAATTCTTATCTCATTTTTATTTAAATCTCCACCAACTTCTCCCTGACTAAACATCATCTTTATAGTTCTTCCATTTTCTTTAGTAAATGCACATAAATTAAAAGTAGCAGTTACTCCATTTTCAAATTGTAATATATTTACCATGTTATCTACTACATTATTATCACATCTGTAAACACATCTTCCATATGGACTTGTCTCAAGTATCTTTAAAAGATTCTCTTTTGTAGGATTTATATGCACAGCTCTATTTATATTTCTGTCATTTTCTAGGTAAATTTGTTTTGCAGAATATGGACATTTCTTTTCTACCAAACATTGAAGGCAATTCTGTGCCATTTCTCCCCCAGCATTTTCATTATTAAGATGCTTTAAACTTCCAAATGCAGAGATTTTTTTACATCTACTACCTACCAAATATAATAGAATATCCATATCATGACAACTCTTCGCCAAAATCAAAGGGCTTGTCTCATTACTATTTCTCCAATTCCCTCTAGTAAAACTATGAGCAAAATGCCAATAGCCTATATTCTCATTATATTGTATACTAACTAATTCTCCTAATTTTTTACTTTCTACAATTTCTCTTAATTTATTGTAAAATGGAGAATATCTAAGTACATGACAAATCATAAAAATCTTATCTTTATACTTCTCACATAGGTCATTTATATGTACTAATCCATCTAAACTATTAGACATTGGTTTTTCCAATAATATATGATAACCTTTTTGAAGAGCTAAACTTGCTACATCATAATGTCTATCATCATTTGTAGCTATTATGACTGCATCTGCCATTTTATCCTGTTTAAAGAATTCTTCTAGACTTTCAAATACATTTTTGCTATTTAAGTTATACTTCTGTGCAAATAATTCACGTCTTCCTTTTTTTGGCTCTGCTACAGCAACTATCTCACATGTATCAGAATTTTCATAAATATATGGAGCATATGCATATGTACCTCTATTACCTGCTCCAACCACAGCAACTTTTACTTTTTCCATACTTTAAATTATCCCCTTTATATTATTCTACTACTTTATTATATTCTATTTTTAAATATATTTGGATATTTTTGATAAAAGAAACAGCAGTTATAGTTTTTTACTTTTAACTGCTGTTTTAACTTAGTATGCTATTCTTTTTTAGAATCATATTATTTATTTTTAATGTAAATTTTAATACCATTTTTATTTATTTTGCTTGTCAATTTCTTTTTCTAGCTTGTCTAATTTTTTATTGTATAAAAACATATAAAATGCTGCTGAAAAGACTATTACATATCCTACAACACTTAGCATATCTGGATAAACATTAAACAAGAATATACTCAAGATTGCTGAAAATATTATATTACTATAGTCAAATATAGAAATTTCTTTGGCTGGCGCATACTTATATGCTAAAGTTATACCAAATTGACCTAAACTTGCAAATACTCCACCTAGTAATAAATATACAAGTTGCATAAGAGTCATTGGTTCATACACTGCAAAAGCTATTGGTCCTACAGTAACTAATGAAAAAACTGAAAAGAAAAACACAATTGTATAATAATCTTCTCTATCTCCAAGAATTCTTAAACAAGTATATGCCATTGCTGCAAATACAGCTCCTGCAACTCCTCCTAGATATGGAATTACTTCAACACTAAATGTTGGTTTTATTATAAATAAAGCTCCTATAAATGCAATTATAATTGCCCCTATCTGTTTTATGTTTATTTTTTCTTTTAGAATAATTGCACAAAATATAACTACGAGAAAAGGACTCATTTTATTTAGCATATTAGCATCTGAAAGCATCAACTTATCAATTGCATAATAGTTAAATATAACCCCTAAAGTTCCAAAAATTGACCTATATAAAAGAACCTTCATATTTTCTTTTTTACCTGTTAAACTTCCTTTATGTTTTATGATTAGCCAAAACGCTATTATAGCCGATACCAAGTTTCTAAAAAATACTTTTTGAAAACTTGGTAAATCGCCTGCCAGTTTTACAAATGCAGACATCATTGCAAAACCAAGAGCTGATGCTATTATAAACATTATACCTTTTATTCGATTTGATTTGATTGTACTACTCATATTTACCTCTTTTCTATACAAATACATAAACCTATATTTAAAAACTACTTAAAAAACTAAAATTTCTAAATTAAATAATAATTATCTAAATATTCCAATTTATACTATAATTAAAAGTATAAATTATGTCAAGTAACTAATAAATCTTTTCAATTAATAACAATAATAATTATAAGTAAAAAGTTATATCTTTTTATAGATTATTCGCCAAATATATACTATAATTTTATATAGTATAGACTTTTTTTAATTTATTATTTAGATTTTTAGTGGATTTTTTAATTATGGAGGTATTTAAAATATGGAAATAAAAAGATATGAAGGAACTGGAAGAATGAGTAGAGCTGTAGTTCACAACAATACAGTTTATTTATGTGGACAAACTCATGCTGAAGGAGGAGTAGTTGAGCAAACTACTGAAGTTTTAAATAAAATAGAAGATTTATTAAACAAATATGGTTCAGACAAACAACATTTACTATCTGTTACCATTTATTTAAGAGATATGAAGGACTTTGAAGCTATGAACTCTGTATGGGATGCTTGGGTTGAAAAAGGATTTGAACCTGCTAGAGCTTGTGTTGAAGCTAGACTTGCTAGAGAACACTTATTGGTTGAAATGAGCGTTGTTGCTGCTACAAAATAATTGTTTTAAATTTAATAAGCAAATATAATTACTTTAACCTATAAGGAGATATAGTATTGATTAATACTACATCTCCTTATTATTTAATTCATCAATTTAATTGTTTTCTATTGGCAATATCAACCTAGATGGATATTTTCCTCCATGATAAATTGCATTTTTTGCTTTTATATACTCAATACTATTATAACTATCTTCAGTGTTACTATTTTGGAATATAAAGTTTTTCGCACTAGATGTTATATCTAACCTAATTCTATGCCCAGTTTTAAATGTATTTGATATTTTTGAAGTTGTTATTGTAAACTTATAAATTTCTCCTTCTTCCATAAATTCTGACTTGTAAAAACTATTTCTGAATCTAGCACTTAGTATACCATCAGCTAATTTAATTGAGTTTCCATCTAAATCCACATCCATAATTTTTATAACCCAATCAGTATCTTTTGCCGAACTTGATGCAAAAAATTCCAACTTTATATCACCTGTTATAGTAAATTCTTCACTAAAAGCATCTGATGTGTAGCACAACATATCACTTCTTTTCTCCAAATCTTTATAATTATTTGGAACTCCCACTTCATTTTCTGACATATCAATCAACTGTATTGAAGGGTCTTTTGGATTATATATGTAACTATCATAATTTTCTTTTGAACATTCTTCAAAAGATAGTTTTCCATCTCCTAAAGATGTATTAGCATTTCCACCACTTATTAAATAGATACTTTTATCTATTTTATTTGCTATTGGCCAATTATCTGCCATCTTCCATTCATTCGAACCTACTGAATAATACTCTATTGGAGCAGTCTTATCTATATCATTTTCTACTCCTTTTAAGTATTTATCAAACCATAATAGATAGTTATAGTCTACATCATATCTCAATGAATTATCTCCAAAAGGAATATCATTTATATCCCTTATCGTGTTTGAATTATGCATCCATGGACCTAATATAGCCTTTCTCTTTCCTCTTTCATAATTTTTTATTACATCCAAAGCTTCTGTAGTACCCATACCATTATCATCATACCATCCAGATATGACTAATGCAGGCACATTTATTTTATCTTTTTTTAGATGCCAATCCATCCTATCCCAATATTCATCCTTTTCTACTCTTTTTATCCACTCTTCTAAAAATTCTATTCTATATCCAAGTGCTTCAATAGGTATATTTTGTATCGGTCTTATATTTAAAACATCATCCCAGTCATCTCTTAGCATTTTACTTCTATCGACTTTACTTCTTGATACCATAAATGCCCATGCAAGCATTCCAGATACAAAAGCTCCACCTTTTCTTGGTATGTCAATGAAAGGACTACCTGCTGTAACTATACTAATTAAAGCTTTTAGGTGTTTGTTTCCTGAAGATGCAGCTGCCCATTGAACATAACCAAGATATGAGGCTCCCATCATTCCAACAACTTCATTTGACCAGTCTTGTGCTACTATCCAATTTATAGTACTATCTCCATCTTCTCTTTCATAAATCATAGGCTCCCACTTACCTTCTGATTCATTTCTTCCCCTGACATCTTGTATTACAACAGCATATCCCCTTTGTACATACTTATAATATATTTCTTTGTCATTTTCTTTTCCATATGGAGTTCTCATAAGAATTGTAGGTACTTTTTTAGTAGAGTCTTCAAACTTAGGAAGATATACATCTGTAGAAAGTTTTATTCCATCTTTCATATCAATCATATAATTTCCATCAAATTTTATAGGATATATCGCTTCATTCTTATGTGTTTTCTTCCACTCTTTTAATATCGTATAATCCTCATATTCATCCATAATTAGTATAGTACAAGTTTCCCTGGACAAGCATATAAAACCAACTATTTTATTATCCAAAACAATTACATCTAAAGGAAATTTTTTATTTCTTTGAACCCAGATATAGTCATTAAACTTAGAATATGTTTCTCCTAACTCATTTACAACCATACTTTTATCTGTGTTTATTAAGCTATTACTATAAACATTAAAGTTTTCAAATAAGAAGTTTAAATCTATTTTTGTAAGATTTAAATAATATATTCCTTCATCTTTATTCATAGGTTTTATTTCTTCTATTTCATTTGTAAAAGGATTTAATTTTTCAATAAGTAATGTTTCATCAAATACTACATTACCACTATACAAACCAGATATATATAACTTAAACTTTTTCAATAAAATTCACCTCCTAGAGACCAAGAACCATTTTTATTGCATATGCCACCGATATACCTGCATAATTTCCTAATACTCCACCAATTACCCCCATCACTACAGCTACACTTACAAGCGAATTCCATTTTGCTGAAGCGGCTACTAAAGCTGACGTTGGACCATCAGCAATTGCTCCAACTATAGAAAGTATTACATATTGATACTTTATCTTTAACATTCTAGTTACAAATAGATGGAAGACAAATGAAGCAAAGATTATGCTAAAGCAATAAAATGTTATAGTAAAAGTTGAACCTAAAAATTCTTTTATATCTACTGAAAATCCTATTGTACATAAAAAGAATAATGCAACAAACAATCCTAAATCTAAATTCCCCTTTAATTTTTTTACTGGTTTTAATTGAGCAATTATAATTGAAATTGTTGTAACTAAAAGAATTCTTGCTGCACTGCTAAAGCTTGAACTAAAATATCCTGAAAGAATTGTTGCAACCTCTGTAACAACAAAGCCTATAGCCAGCATCCAAGCGATATCTTTTATGCTCCACTCTTTTGATTCCATAAATTCTTCATTCTGGCAATCTTCTAACTCTGATTCTTCTAAATGATATGGCCAAAACTTTTGAAACTTCTTAGAATTTTTTAATATTGCTGGAAGTGCAAACATAAATATTAATGTTGGAACTCCAATTACATAATCAGCTGCATTCGCTGCTGCTAGAGTTTGTCTACTTACATTAAGACCTGTTCCAATAGCTGTAAGATTAGCACTTCCTCCAGTATATGTACCTACAAACATCCCTGCAACTTTCCATCCTTCTGATATTTCACCTGCAAATACCAATCCAAATAAAAACGCCATTATACTTACTGTCAATACTGCCACAAAAATTGCTATTAAAGGCTCTCTTGATAGCTTTGTCATTTCTTTTAAATCAACACTCATCAACATTATAGTCATAGAAACTGGTATAGCATATGTAGAAATAGTTCCATACAATTCTGTACTTACTGGAACTACCTTTAAATTTGAAAGTATTATTCCCATTATGATTATTGTAAGTGCTGGTCCTAGACTCTTAGTTACTTTATATTTTTGTAAGTAAAATCCAAATGCAACCATAGCTGTCATTATTGCAAGTATACTACCTGTACTTGAAAAAAGTGTATTCATATTTAACCCCCTAATTTCATCATAAGTTTACTTCTATTCCTAAACCTGGTTTGTCGATAAGATTCATAATATCTCCATCCATTTCAAATCCTCCAGATATACTTTCTAACTCTTCACAAAACATAAAACTATCAAGGTCAGCTTCTGTTATATTCTTCTTAGATGCTATTAAATTTGCTGCTGCTGTTATACCAATCCTTGTCTCAAGCATACATCCTAACATACAATTAACCCCACTTGCTTCAGCTATATTATTGATTTTTATTGCAGGGTAAATTCCACCAGATTTCATTAACTTGATATTAAATGTATCAACTGCATTTTTCTTTATAGCTTTAATTGCATCTATTGGTGAATGTAATGACTCATCTATCATAATCTTAGTATTACTCTTATTTCTTATGTAAGCAGTTCCATCTAAATCCCAATGTGGAAGTGCTTGTTCAATCGCATCAACGCCAAATTCTTCTAGTTTTTTGATAGTATTTATGCTACTATTTACATTCCAGCCTTGATTTGCATCTATTCTAATTCTTATATTATCTCCAACAGCTTCTCTAATTAATTTTACAGCTTCAATATCTTCTTCAGGTCTTATTCCAGCTTTAAGTTTCAATATTCTAAAACCTTCTCTAACTCTTCCCAGTGCTTCTTCTGCCATTTTCTCTGGTTTATCTATACCTATAGTTACATCTGTTTGAATTTTGTTATCATATCCTCCAAGAACTTTATAAAGAGGTACATTCATAATTTTACCTTTAAGGTCATACAAAGCTATATCAATTGCTGCTTTGGCAGAAGTATTACCTATTATGATTCCATCCATAATTGTATGTATAGTTTCAATATCTAATGGGTCTTTACCTATAAGTTCCTTTTTAAACATGATTAATATAGAAATTACAGTATCTAAAACTTCACCTGTAACTGCTGCAAGAGGAGCAGCTTCTCCAAATCCACAGTAACCTTCATCAGTCTCAATTTTTAAGATTATGCTCTCTCCATATTCAATTGTTCCAAACGAAACTACAACAGGCTTTCTTAATTTGATTCTTAATTTTTCAAATTTAATATCTGTTATTTTCATGTTAACCTCCTCATTTTTTGAAGTAATAATTTAATTTTTTTATTTTTATACTTCAAATTATATTATTACTTCAATGTATCTGTCAATATAATTTACTGAAAATTTAATTTTTTCTAAAATATCCTACAATAATACCTTTAAAATTAATAATCCTATATTAAATTTTTCTGCATTATATTAATTCATCAACAATTTATTTTTATAAGATTTTATTTGCACCCCACTAATTGCTAATTCTTAAAATCTTCCATTCATCTTTCTTGCTACTACTTCTATGTTATGCTATAATTACTTTGTTTTAATCGAATATTTTGTATAAATTTTATTATTTGGAGGTTCTTATGCTAGGGGAAAAGATGAGAAATATAAGAAAAAACAAGAAAAAAACACTAAGTGATGTTTCCAAATTGACAGACTTATCTATAAGTTATATATCTCAAATCGAAAGAGATGCTATTGAACCATCCCTGTCTTCATTAAGAAAAATCGCTGAAGTTTTAGATACTCCTTTATATATGTTTATGGATGATAATAACACGGATGATTTAGTCATCAGAAAAGAAGATAGAGTTATGATGAAGTTTCCAAAAAGTGAAATGTTTTATGAGATAGTATCTCCAATGCCAACAGCTGATTTTGCACCTTCAATCTTATTTTTAGAATTTGAACTTAAACCAGAAAGTGAAGATACTAAAGACTATATCTCTCATGCATCAGAAGAAGTGGTTGTATTGACAAGTGGTATAGTTGATATTTGTATAGGTGAAAATATAGTAAGATTAAATCCTGGAGATTCAACATTTATAAAAGCTAATACTCCTCATAAAATTATCAATCCAAGTAAAGATAAACCAGCTCGTGGATATGGTGTTATATCACCTCCCATTTGGCCAATAAAGTCCAAGTAAATATCTACAATACAATTGTTTAATATGTAAAATGTTTTAATACATAAAACCAAAACGTAAGCTCTTTTAAAATTAATGTATTTACTCAAATAAAAATAGCTATTTGACTAATTCAAACCATTTTAATAATGGCAAATAGTAAATAGCTATTTCTAAATTGTACTTTAAATTGTAACAAAAATTAATATTAATTAAATTTAAATTAAACCGCTATATCGTTTAATACTTTGGCTTTAACAACTCTTATATTTTTCATACTTTTATATATATCTTGAATCTTATCTTCTTGTTCTTTCAATAATCTATGAGCTTCATATATATCTACAAACTCAAACTTTACTACATCATTTGGCTTTGCTTGTGCTAACTTACACAAATCTACACTTATAACATTTCCTATTTTAGTATAACCACCACTAGTTTGTCTATCTGATAACATTATGATAGGTTTCCCGTGTCCAGGTACTTGTATAGCTCCATAAGAAATACCATCAGATATAATATCTGCTCCATTAATATGCTTTATACTATCTCCTTCTAATCTACAACCCATTCTATCTATTTCATTTGTAACTTTATATTCATTTAATAGAAATTTTTCTACTTCCTCTTTAGAAAAAGCATCAAATTGAGGTCCTTTTACTATTCTTAGTACTATTTCTGAACTATAATTTGGAATGTATTTTGAATTTAATTTTTTGTTTATTGTAAAATCTTTTTCTTGAGCAAAAGTATTTATATAATCACCTTTTTTAAGTGCTCTACCTTCAAATCCACCAATCTTAGCTCTTGTATAAGTTGATTTACTTCCCATTGCAAGTGGAACATCTATTCCACCAGCTATTGATACATATGCCCTAGCCCCTGAGTTTACACCTCTAAATGATAATATGTCACCAGGATTTATTTGATATGACCTCCAATTTTGAATCTCTTTTCCATTTATTCTAGCTCCTAAATCTCCACCAGTTACTGCTATTTGTGTATATTCATCAAAGGTAATTGTAGGACCTAACATTAGAACCTCCAAAGAAGCTTCATCTTCAGAGTTTCCAACTAATATATTTCCCACTCTATGTGCATATTCGTCCATTGCTCCACACCCAGATACACCATATTGTCCATATCCAACTCTACCTCTGTCTTGTATTAATGTTTGGAAACCTCCTAATTCTACTTTAAATCCCATATATACCACTCCCTGTATTATCACTATTTTTAAACACTTAAATTATTTTTTTCAATTTCTATAAATTCATCTAAAGTTATTGGAACAAACTTTATAAAATCTCCAGCTCGAAGTAAAATTTGTTCTTCTCTATTTTCGTCATATAGTTTTAAAGGTGTTCTACCAATTATTTGCCATCCACCAGGGCTATCTATAGGATATACACCTGTCTGAGAACCAGCTATTCCCACACTTCCACCATAAATTTTAGTTCTTGGTACTTCTAATCTAGGTGTAGCTATTCTTTCATCCATTCCACCTAAATATGGAAATCCAGGAGTAAATCCCAACATATATATTAAATACTCTCTGTCTGTGTGTATATTTATGACTTCATCTACAGTCAGATTATTGTAACTTGCAACAGTTTCAATATCTATACCAAATACCTTATCGTAACATACTGGAATTTCATGTATTTTAGGTTTTGGCAGCTCTATACTTTCTAAATTATTTTCTATTTTTTTTAAGCTTTCAATTAAACTATCAAAATCTATTTTCAAGGGATTGTAGCTTATCATAAGTGACCTATATGTTGGCACCATTTCTGTAACAATACCTTTAAGATTTGATATTTCTATCGCTCTCATAAACGAAATTACTTTTTTATTTATATCTTCCGATATTTCATTTCCAAATTCAGCAACTACTGCTTTGTCTCCTGATAGCAAGTATCTAGTTTCCATAAATGTCACCTCTTTTAAATTAAGCAAATAAAGTACTCAGGCTACTAAGAGAAGTTATCCCTGCATAAGCAGATATTAAAACTACTATTAATCCAAATATCAAAAGCCATGTAGGATGTTTATAATCACCAACAATATCTTTTCTCTTAGATGCTATAAGCATTATTCCTAAAGTTATTGGAAGTATTAAACCATTTAAAGCTCCTGCTAAAATTAATAAAGTTGCTGGCTTTCCTATAAACGCCATTATAAGTGTTGATATAGCTATAAATGCTATTATAAAATACTTTTCATTTTTTGCTATGAAAGGATTTAGCGTCTTTAAGAAAGAAACTGATGTATAAGCAGCTCCTATAACTGATGTAATTGCAGCAGACCATAATACAAGCCCAAAGAATTTATATCCTATCGCTCCTGCACTAAATTTAAAAGCTGAAGCTGCTGGATTTTCTGGGTCAAGTTGAATCCCTTTTGAAACCACTGCTAATATTGCTAAAAATAAAAGTACCCTCATCATAGTTGCAACTAATATCCCTAAAAGAGATGATTTAGTTATTTCTTTTATATTTTCTTCACCTGTTATTCCACCATCTATTAATCTATGTCCTCCAGCGAATGTTATATATCCTCCAACACTTCCTCCAAGTAGAGTTATTATTGGAAATATCAGTGTCTTTGGATTTTCTGGTTTTACCATTCTATAAACTGCTTCTCCAACAGGAGGATGATTTGATATTGCTACATATCCAACTATAATTATCATACCTAATGCTAAAAACTTAGTTATCTTATCTACTAAAGAATTTGAATTTTTTGACATAAATACAAATATTGCTATTAATCCACTTAATACAGTTCCTAATGTCATATTCATATTAAACATTACATTCATACCAAGTGCAGCTCCACCAACATTTCCTATATTAAAAGCTAATCCACCAAGGCCTACTAAAAAGGCTACTAGGTAACCTAAGCCAGGTACTATTTTATTTGCTATATCTTGACCTCTAAGACCTGATACACCAATTACTCTCCATACATTCACTTGAGCTCCTATAAAAAGGATAGTTGTAATTAGTACTACAAATGAAAAACTTGGCCCAAAATCTTGAGTAAACTGTGCTGTCTGAGTTAAAAATCCTGGCCCAATTGCTGATGTTGCCATTATAAATGCGGCCCCTATAAGTGCCCCAACGTCTTTTTTACCTTTTTCGTTATCTGTAATATTTTTTGTACTCATATTTTATTTCCCCCTCATATTATCAGTCTTACAATGTGTCCTCTGATGAACAAACTTCCATATTTTCTAATGGACAAACTTCTATACTTTCTAATTCAAAACGTTTTCTTATTTCTTTAACAAACTCTATTGCTTTTGGATTGTCTCCATGCACACATATAGAGTCCGCTTTAATATGTATAATTTCGCCAGTTATAGTTTCCACTGTTCCTTCTTTTACCATCTTAACAACTCTATCTATTGCAGTTTTTGTATCATGTATAACGGCTCCCTCTACATTTCTTGGAACCAAAAATCCGTTGCTATCATAGGCTCTATCTGCAAATACTTCATTTGCAAACTTAAGTCCAACCTCTTTAGCTGAATTTATCATTTCACTATTATATAACCCTAACAATGTAATATCTTTATTAACTTCATATATAGCTTCACAAATCGCCATAGCTAAATTTTTATCTTTTGCAGCCATATTATATAAAGCTCCATGTGGCTTTACATGCTGTATATTACATTCATTTGAAGTTGCAAATGCCATTAATGCTCCTAATTGATACTTTGTATAATCTTTAGCTTCTTGTTTTGTTATTTTCATCTCACGTCTTCCAAATCCTATTAAATCTAAAAACCCTGGATGTGCTCCTATTTTAACTCCATTTTCTTTAGCGAGTTTTACTGTTTTATCCATATGGCTAGGATCTCCTGCATGAAATCCACAGGCTATATTAGCTGATGAAATATATTTTAAGACTTCTTCATCTAAACCAATCTTATATGTTCCAAAACTTTCTCCTAAATCGCTATTTAAATCTACTTTATACAATTTATGACCCCCCTTGCTAACATTTTGATAGAATAAGTAGTTTTAATTTTTAAATTTTGTTTATTATATATATTGCATGAAATATTTTATTACTTGTATGCAATCTATTTTTTCAACTATTTTAATACATTTAATTAATATAATTTTACCATTTAAGGAATTTTTTTGCAATTAATTTAAATCGACATTCATTTGTACTTCTTTTTCAAAAACATTTTTCCCATTTTTTAGTTAATAATTAATTATTTATAGATGAATTATAGCTTTTAACTTTCATTTTTAAAGCATTTTTCAATTTTAATAACTTTGTATGCAAGACAGAAGTGTTTTTTTTCATTCATTTGTTTATTTCATCTATATAATTATCTATTTTTGTCCATAGAATGTCTTTACATTCCCTTAAATACTTCATTTCATACTTTGAATGGAAAAATTTAAATATGTATACTAAATGCATGTTAAAATATTATTTTAAAAAGACGACAATATTTGTACATAATGTAGACATATAAATTTATAAATTATACAATAGTATTATTAAGATTATATATTTTTTAACATAAATTTTATATTGGAGGAAAAACAATGGAAAAAAACTATACTATGCCGATATACCAAAAGATAGCTTTGGATATTGCAAATAAAATATATACAGGTGAAATACAGGAAGATTCAGTATTGTTTGGACGCTCTGTTTTGGCTGGTAAATACAATGTATCACCAGAAACTATAAGAAGAGCTGTTAAAATTTTAGAAGATATTGGCGTTGTTAAAAGCATAAAAGGTAAAGGTGTTATTGTACTATCACCAGACAAAGCTTCTTCTTTTATAAAAAAATATAGAGACATTACAAATATATCATCATATAAATCAACACTTTACAATTTAATAGATACTAAATCAAATCTAGAAAATGAAATCTTAGATACTATAAATAAAATTATAGATTATTCTAATAGACTAGAAATAATAAACCCCTTAGTGCCCGTTCAGTTCACAATAAATTCTAATTGTAAGTACATTGGCCAAACAGCTGCACAAACTAAGTTTTGGCAAAATACAGGCGCTACAATTGTTGCAATCAAAAGAGGTGAGGAACTTATAATCTCTCCTGGTCCATATATTGAATTTTTAGAGGGAGATATTCTTTTGGTTGTTGGAGACCAGCATATTTATAATTCTATACCAATGTTTTTATACGAAAATGAAAAATAGATTATACTATTTGGTTACAACTATGCAGAAATATAAATTTGAGAATAAAAAAGTAAAAATAAAAAAGTAGAGCTTTACAAAGCCCTACTTTTAAGTTTAAACACATCTAACCTTTAAATTTCTGACTCATCTTCTTTTTCCCAACTTAAAGCTCTTGATACAGCTTTCTTCCAACCTTTATATAATCGACGTCTCTTCTCTTCACTCATATTTGGATTAAACTCTTTTTCGACTGACCATTTTGATGTAATTTCATTTCTTCCAATATAGAATCCTACACACAATCCTGCTAAATAAGCAGCCCCCAAAGCTGTAGTTTCTACTATTTTAGGCCTATCTATATCTACATTTAGTATATCTGACTGGAATTGCATTAAGAAATTATTATTACTGGCTCCTCCATCAACCTTTAATGACTTTAATTTTAATTTTGAATCATGTTGCATTGCTTCCAATATATCCTTTGTCTGGTATGCAATTGATTCCAATGTCGCTCTAATTATATGCTCTTTTTTTGCACCTCTTGTAAGACCCAATATTGAACCTCTAGCATACATATCCCAATATGGAGCACCAAGACCTGTAAATGCAGGTACTACATACACACCATTAGTATCTTCTACTCTATTTGCATAAAATTCACTGTCGCTTGCAGATTCAATCATTTTAAGTTCATCTCTAAGCCATTGGATAGATGCTCCACCAATAAATATACTTCCTTCCAATGCATAAGTTACTTTTCCATCAACACCCCAAGCAATCGTTGTAAGCAAACCATGTTTAGATTTAACTATATTGCTACCCGTGTTCATAAGTAAGAAGCAACCTGTTCCATAAGTATTCTTTGCAGTACCTTCTTCAATACAATGTTGACCAAATAAGGCTGCTTGCTGGTCTCCTGCACATCCAGCAATAGGTATTTTAGCCCCTGATAACATACGCTCATCTGTATGCCCATAGACATAGCTAGAAGGTTTTACTACTGGCAACATACTTATTGGTATATCTAATTCTCGTAATATATCTTTATCCCATTCTAAGTTATTTATATTGTACATCATTGTTCTAGATGCATTTGAATAATCTGTTATATGTACTTTCCCACGTGTTAAGTTCCATATTAACCATGTATCTATAGTACCAAATAACAATTCGCCTTGTTCTGCTTTTTCTTTAGCACCTTCTACATTATCTAGTATCCACTTTATCTTTGTTGCTGAAAAATATGCATCTATCAAAAGACCAGTTTTTTCCTTTATTGATTCCTCTAATCCTTTACTTTTGAGTACATCACAGATTTCTGATGTTCTTCTACATTGCCATACTATCGCGTTATAAATCGGTTTCCCAGTATACCTACTCCAAACAATGGTCGTCTCTCTTTGATTAGTTATACCTATTGAAGCAATTTCTTCTGGTCTTATACCTGCTGTTTCTATTACCTCTCTCATTACCCCACTTTGTGAACCCCATATTTCCATAGGGTCATGTTCTACCCAGCCAGCTTTTGGATAAATCTGTTTAAATTCCTTTTGCGCAATTTTTACTATTTCGCCTTTTTTATTAAATAATATAGCTCTTGAACTAGTTGTCCCTTGGTCTAGTGCCATTACATATTTCTTTTCCATTATTTTATTCTCCTTATCATATAATAATATTATTAACTTATTAAAAAGAAAAATCTAATATTACATAATTTTAGTACATATTACTGCTTAAATATAAAAAATATAAATCTAATTAGATTAAATGCTTATATAATAAGGCATCTATTTTACGCCATATCTATATATTAATATTATACATTATAGCTTGCATATTGATTAATAAATTTTAAAGGTTTATAATAAACAGTGTTCATAATAATTTTAATGAAAGAGGTGGTCATATGCCTAAGATTTTAGAAAATGTAAAGGAAGATATACTAAAAGTGTCTCGAGATATGATTTTGGAAGAAGATTACTCAAATATTAGCATAAGAAAAATAGCCCAAAGGTGTGGTATAAGTGCAGGTACAGTGTATAATTACTTCAAATCAAAACAAGAAATAATAGAATATATTATAAAATCAGAATGGGATTTATTGATAAGGCGAATTGAATACTCTAATAAAAATAGTAATAATTACATTGAAAAACTAAATATTATCTTTACAGAAATAAGAAATTTTATAAACAAAGTTCATAATATTCAATATGACGATTTTTTAGATACTTTTGAAATGAAAAGATTTATCGAAATGAAAAAACAAAAAAATGATTTTCATGAGCAACTTTCAAATAAAGTATATGAAGCTTTACAACAAGAAGATTTCTTTAATAATGATAAATTAGTATGTAATATCATAATCAAAATGTTTTTTTCATACTCAACCTATCTTCATATAGAATTTGAAGATTTAAATCCGTATATTGAAAAATTAATACATTAAGGTGGTGTTTACCTTGAATTCTAATACTAGTGTTCAAAGCAAAGATAATAATCCAAAGTTATTTTTAGTACTCACTCTTTATCTTTTAGGTATATTTATGGGAGCTATTGATACTGGAATAGTATCACCAGCAAGAACAATTATACAAAATAGCCTAGGTGTAAATGAAAAAACAGGAATTTGGATGATTACTATATATACACTAACATATGCATCTGTAATCCCTATTTCTGGTAAATTAGCAGACAAAATAGGAAGAAAATATGTATATTTAGTTAGTATATTTCTATTTGGTAGTGGCTCATTAATCTGTGGATTATCATCATTATTTTCCAACTTTTACATTTTACTAATTGGCCGTGTTATACAAGCTATTGGTGGAGGCGGAATTATGCCAATTGCTACAGCAGAATTTGGAACCACTTTCCCAGAAAACAAAAGAGGTATGGCTTTAGGTTTAGTTGGAGCAACTTATGGTATAGCAAATATTTTAGGTTCAAGTATAGGTAGTACAATACTAAGTATATTTGGAACTCAAAATTGGAAGTGGTTGTTTTTTGTTAACCTTCCAATATGCTTGGTTATAATTATTGGAGGAATACTATGTATTAAAAATAATAAGTCTACATCTACAGAGAAAATTGATAAATTAGGAACATTAATGTTGATATGTATAATAGTATCTTTGTTATATGGTCTTATGAATATAGACTTTTTTAATTTTAAAAATTCTCTACAAGATACATCAGTTTATCCTTATTTATTGACATTTATAATACTTATACCTATTTTTATATTTGTTGAAAATAAAGCTAAAGACCCTATTTTGAATTTCGAATATTTTTTGAATCCAAGAATACTAATAGTACTCATTTTATCTTTAATTGTTGGTATTGGAATGATGGGTATGGTATTTGTTCCACAATATGCTGAAAATGCATTAAAAATAAATGCTGGTTCTGGTGGATATTTTGTTGCTATATTAGGATTATTTGCAGGTATTGCTGCTCCTTTGAGCGGAAAACTTATTGATAAGTTTGGCGCAAAAAAGATACTGTTACTTGGATTTTCAGTATCTATGATAGGCTCTCTTTATCTGATTTTAATTGCACTAAAAACCAATACAGTATTTAGTGTATGTGTAAGTCTTATATTTATGGGATTAGGAATGGGATTTACTATGGGAACACCTTTAAATTACATGATGCTTTCAAATACAAAAATAGAAGAATCTAATTCTGCACTTGCAACACTGTCTCTGATACGTTCAATTGGAACTTCAATTTCACCTGCAATAATGATTGGATTTATAGCACATGCGGGATTATCTGTACAGGATAATATTATGGATATAGTTGGTAAACCATCAACACCTAAAATAGTTCAACTTGAAGAACTTGAAACTATGATAGATGATTTAAAGTCAGACCCAGAAATGGCTAAGAATTTGAAAAATATTTCTATACCAAACATGAACGATTCATCAAGTATTAATATGGATATGACAGATGGCAAACTCCCAAAATACTTACTAGACAAAGTTCAATCAGCAGATACAACCAATATTACCAACATCACAAAAGAAATATCAACAACAATGTTTGATGAAAAAGTTCCTTCTGTAATTACGAAAATAGAATTAAATGTCCAAAAAGGAATAGATGGTACTCAAAGTGGAATAAATGGTATTGAAGAAGGTGAAAACAAACTAAACAGTGGCATCAAAGGAATTCAAACTGGTATTGACAATATGATAAAAGCTAGAACTGGTATTAATCAAGGAATAGCTGGAATAAAAAAAGGTATCGCTGGCACTGATAAAGGCATAAAAGGTATGGAACAAGGTATAAAAAAACAAGATAAAGCTATAAATGAAATGACACTTGCTTATAATAAAATACCTACAATACCACAGGGTACTACTCCTTCTGATAATGAAAATTCATCAAATAATCAAGAGCAAAATAACACTAGTAATTCTGACTCAAACAGTAATAAAAATGATTCTACAGAAAATAAAAATAACAATTCTAGTGAAAATAAACAAAATTTAAATGAAAAAAAAGAAGCTCTAAATTCTCAAATACAACAACTAAAAAAAGCAAGAGCTGAGTTAAACACCAAATTGCAAAAAACTAAATCTCAAAGAAAAGAATTAAGTAAAAAACTTAAAAACATAGAATCTCAAAAGAAAGAACTTCAGAGAAAATTAAATGATTCCATAAATAAAAAACAAGACATGGAAAAAGGTTTTGACACAATGGAACAACAGAAAAAATCGCTTCAATTAGTTCTAGCAAAAACACAGGAATTAAAAGATGAAATACCAAAAGCTTTTAATAAGTCAAAACTAGATTATATAAATTCTATAGAAAACAATAAAACAAAAATAGAAAATACACTACAATCTACTCTAAATTTAGGATTTAGACAGATGTATATAACAGTTTTTTGTGTAAATTTACTTGCATTCATAGTATTGTTATTCTATAAAGAAAACAAAACTAGATAAACAAATCCAATAGTATTATATTGTAAGCCTATATTATATTTTAAACATTTGAAATTCTTTATCTTTAACTAATATAAACTACAGTATAATACTATTCTCTTTCTAATATCTATCCTTAATATAATTTATATATATTCTTCATTATTAGAAAATTATATTTTCATACCCAAGTATACTTTAAAAGTAATCTATAAAATATATTATTGAAACTATTTTATTTTCAATATCTACTTTTGTCTATTAAAAGATATCTATAAATCAAAATAAACCATATATTTTCAATTATAATATGTTAAAATCATAGTATGAGTATATTAATTTAAGCAAAATGTCATTCAGACTTTATTTTAGTAATTTTATAGAAGAAAAGGAATATACCTCGATTTTTAATGTCATTTGGACTTCATTTATAAAAAGAAAGGAGTGTGTTTCATGGATACTTTAGGAAAAAGAATTGCTTATTTGAGAAACTCCAGAAAACTTACCCAGCGTAAACTTATGGATATTTTAAAATTTGAAAACTTAGGTAAGTTTGAAACTGGAGGTAGAAAGCCTAATTGCGATATATTAATGTCAATAGCTGATTATTTTGATGTTAGCACTGACTGGCTTCTATATGGAAAAGAAAAAGTAAACTCCAATAATAGTGTTAAAGAAAATAAGGAAGATTATTTGTATAATCTACATGTAACTGATGATGAAATGATGGTATTAAACCTCTATAGGCAATTGAATGAACGTGATAAAATAAAAATAGAAGGAATGCTAGAGTTTAAGATATCTGAATATAAAGAATTAGAAAAACATTCTCCTACTGAGGATAACGATAAACCAGTTTAAACATACATAATTTGATACGAATTTACATCATTTGTAGAGATTCTTTTTTTGTGATAAATTGGCAACTAAAATATGGATATTAAATTGCTCAAATAAACTATGATTTAATTACAAATACATTTATTGTAGCTGAATTAACATATCCATATTTTAGTTTATATGTTTTTTATATGTTTTTAAAAATATTCTATATCACTATGTAATTCTTTCTATCCCTAATTAATATATTACTTACGTCTTTAATTCTTCCAACATCTTTTTATATACAATTGTACATCCTTCGTAATTTTCCTCTTTAAGAAGGATTGAGCATGAAGTAGAATATTTAGTTAAAATATCCAATTTTTCCATGTTTAAACTTCGTACACCATTGAGAGCTGTAATAAAATCATCAATTGCTCTACAGCACTCTATTACTCCATCTGAATCTAATTTACACATAAGAATATGTCCCTTCTTCATATATTAGTTATTAATATTAATCTTCTTCTGAGTATTCTATATTAAGCAATTGATAAATTGATGATTTATATTTTTTTCCTGTCCTTCTGCCATTTAAAATAGCTGACAAATAGTTTTCATTAACACCGACTTTTTTTGCTAATTCCCTTTGAGTCATGTTTAATTCAATAAGCCTTTGCTTGACCTGTATTCCCAAAAAAGGTATCCATTTTTTTCGAGTATCCATTTAATCAAGTTCCCTTTCTAAATAATTTATATTTATTTTTATTATTAAACTTATACACCTCCCTCTGTTTAGTATATTTTTTAAATATGTACAAATATTAAGTACATGAATTTATTTAATACTAAATAAGATTTTTTGATTACTTTGTGCTAAAATTAGGATGTAATTTCGTATCATTAAATTAATTATAAAGTCATTTTGACCTTAAAATTGCAACTATCTATATTTTAAAAAGTCTTTCTGACATTAATTGAATGGAGAGTGTTTATGGATACTTTAGGAGAAAGAATTGTTTATTTAAGAAAAACAAAGAACCTTAAGCAATATGAATTAGAAGAAATGTTAAACTGTGATAATTTGAGTAAATTTGAAAGAAATATTAGAAAACCAAATTATGAGATATTAAAATCCATAGCTGATATATTTAATGTTTCTGTAGACTGGCTATTAAATGGAGATAATATATCACAAGAATCAAATTTAATTTGCGATTCCTCACCAAACTATCCATTTAATAGCATCAGTTCTAATGAAATAAAACTTTTAAAAAATTTTAGAAAACTAAGTGATTATGATAGAGCAAAAATAGAAGGTATGATTGAATTAAAACTTCATGAATATGAAAAAGAGAAAGATTTTGAAAAAACTGAGTATGATAAAAATAAAGATAAAAAATAGATAAATAATTTTTATGTTGCTTTTGATACGATTTTACATCATTTCTTTGCTCTAATATTTTTATTTCATTTATTTTCTTTTTTATAGTTTTATGATAAAATAATTAGTATATTTTGCTTTACTTGAATGTAATTATTTATACAAAAGTCAAACATAATATAAATGTAGTAAATTTTTAGTTTCAAGTAATCTCTCGTTATTATAACTAAATATTTATTAAAATTAGGAGGATAAAATGGGCTTAAAAGACAAATTCGCGCAATCATTTGCTAGATCAAAAACTATGAGTGGCCCTGAGAAAAAGGCTAATGAAATAATGGGTAAATTACTTCTTAAGAAGGCTATATTACCTATCGTTTTAATGTTCGTGATAATAATCGCTGGAGCTATGCTGAAAATCAATTCTTGGGTTACACTTGGCATAAATTTAGTTATTGCTGTTGGTGCTTTCTTCTACATAAGAAATTCTAGTAAAAAGTATCAAAACTTTAAACCTTATGTTGGCAATTTGATTAGTTTAGAGAAAAAAGGTAAAAAAGAGTATGTTGCTATTATAAAACAAGGTAAACTACCAGTTAAATTACAAATTGCTTATGGTGGTGAAGACCTTGAACATATTAAGAAAAATCAAATGGTTCAAATAAGTTATAATCCAGATGCTAAGATAGCTATTTTAGTTAACAGACAATAATTTTATAGTTTAATTATAAAAAGAGGTAGCATTAAATACTACCTCTTTTATATTTTTTCAATTTTAACATTTACTTCGTTTTATTTAGTTTTCTAATTAAACTAATTTATTCAAATTTATTATCTACTTTCCTTGCACATTTATTTTTGTATACTTCTCTTTCTGTATTTTAGTTGTACTTTTCTAAGTACTTTAGCACAAGTTCAAAAGTTTCTTTTCTATCATGTCCGACAAATTCAATATATTTATCAGAATAATTTTTTATGACTTCTGTAGCTTTTCCACCTATAGAAAAAATATTTTTTGCCATTTTATTTTTATAGTCCTTTATATCAATTAATAAGCTTTTTTCTATATAAAATGACATTATGATTGCAATTGATTTATCAACTTCTCCAGAATATACTATTACATTTTCATAAGATTCCTGTAAGTTATCTTCTTCTTTTATATTTTTATTTAGTATTCCTTCTGCTATTAGTTTTGCAATTGTATGTTTACTTCTAATATAATAGTCAGTATCTGCTTTACTGTCTACAAAACAAGTTTCGATTAGTATTGCTGGCGCTTTAGTGTGATTAAACCAGTATAGGTTTCTTATATCTTCTTTGGCTCCTCTATTTTTAAACACAGTTGAAAGTTTTGAGTTTACTCTTTCCGCATATATTTTTCCGCTGTTTGTTTTATATATTGTTTCTGTTCCTATGGGATTTAGAGTTGTCTTATTTGCATTGAAATGGATTTGTACTGCTAGGTCTACATCTTGCTTGTTGGATATTTGGCATTGTTCTGATAGATATTCATTTGATTTGTCTATTTTACCAGTATATGTTGTTGCTCCTCCTAGTTTTAGCCATTTTACTATTAAGTCTGTTAGGATTCTGTTTTCTTTTCCTTCATCTATATAGCCAACTGCTCCTGTTCCTTTTCCATACAGTGTATGTCCTGGTACTATTGCTACTTTCATATTATACACCTTCTTTTTGTAACATATCTTTTATATCAGTTACATTTTCTTTGATTTCCTCTACATCAGTCTTCATTGTTCCCATCTGTACAAGTATATTTTTATTTATTTCTTGTTGCTGAGTAGATAATTCTATAAAATTTTCTACAGTTTTTTTGTACATATCTCTATCTTCTTTTTTCTCTTGCATAGTGTTTTTAAATAAAAGAGCACATAATATCCCTATTGCTCCTAGACTGCTCAATTCGGTTATTAATTTATCCATTATATCCTCCTATCATCTAATTTTTTTATATTTGTATCTTGAATTTTTATTATATTTTAATATCATATAATACTCTGTTTTTTGACACTGTTATTTGTATATTTAGTATTTTAATTTTTTATAAAATTAATTAAATCTATAAAAAATTAATATAGCAAAAAATAAGTACAAGGTCTTAACTTCAGTGATTAAGACCTTGTACTTTGCATAAAAAAATAACTACTCTATAGTTATTCTAAGTTTACTATTCAACTGGTATTTCTAGTTCTTCACATCTAATTCTGACTTGTTCTCTAATTATTGTTGGTACCTCTTCTATAGTTTTCTTTCCTCTTAAAATTAATGCTACATATACTTCTACCATTCCACTTTCACCTCCAGATTTTGATATATTAAATGTGCTTATACTGTGAACTTCATTGACAGGAATTTGACTTAACAACATCTCATATATTTCTGCATTTGCTATAAAGTTACTAGTTATATCATCATCTTGTTTTACTTGACCTACACTTATGTCTGAAATATCTTTATATTGCATTTCTACTTTTCTACCTTGTTTGATTTGCTCTATTTTGTTTTTATCAAATTTAAACAATTTTTAACACCTCCATTTTAAGCTTGTGGCTCGTTGTTTTCAGCATCATACCTAAAAATCATAGATGGACGTTTTATAGCTGTCCATTTATCTCCTTTTTCTACTATGATTTTAGGTTGAGCACTTTTTATATTGGCTTCTTCTAATTCATATATTTCTTGATAACTTGAGTCTGATTTTTTAATTTCAACTAGTTTCATATCTTTGAATAAGTCAGATTTATTTATTTTTACTTGAACCTTGTTTTTATTTATCAATTGATATATAGGGTCTCCAAGATTTAAATCTTCTTCAAGTCCTCTATCTAGAGTAATCGTAATATCTTGTTCATTAGATGTTGTATTGACTACCTTATACATTCTATTTCCTATCATAACATAAGAGTCTTTAATTATAGAATTTCCAGTACTCTCTTTAAAAATGAATAAAGATGCATATAAATCATCACCTTTACAATAAGCTCTAAATAGTATCTTATTTTCTCCTATTTTAATTTTATCTGTTGGTATCTCAAATGATATCTTCTCAGTAGTTAAATCACTTACAGATTTTATACTTTCTCCATTTATAAGCATCTCTATTCTGCTTATATCTTTATTTGGGTCTTGTATTTTTATCTTAATTGATGAAATTGACTTTTCAGTAATTTCTATAGCAGCATTTGTTGTTCCTACTTCTGATATAATATATAATGTATTGTCTGTTACAAGTACATCCTTCACTGTACTCACATCTTCTGAAATAGGTACTATAGTAAATTCTTTTAAAAACTCTACTGGTTGTTCAATCTTATAAACATCCCTATTTTTTCCAGTAACCCACACTGAATTGTCATTTTTAAGTACTAATATATGGTCACTTCCATATGACTTTATTTCTCTTATATCTGCTAGTGCTTTTGTAAAGAACTTGATTATAGTATTTTCACTCTCACTTCCTAATCCTAAAGCACCCTTGTCATTATATCCTTGTACAAATAATTCATTGCCTGTAGTTACTACTAAGGTATAGTTTTTACCACAATGTACCTCTTTACAGCTAGACACAGTTGTAATTCTTTGTAATTCACTAACTGGGTTATTATGACCTATACCTAACTGATATTCAGAGTTTTTACCAATTGACCAAAGGCTATCATCAGATTTTATAAAATAAGTAAAATTATCTCCACATGAAACATGTTTTACATCTGATACATTAATCTGTACAAATTCATCTACTTGATTTATAGATAAATCTTGTAATAGCTCTCCATGATAGTTTGTACCACATCCATACATTGTTCCATCATTAAGTAATATAATAATATGAGTTTTAGAAATAGACACCTCTTTTATATTTTCATATGGAAGTTCAGTATAAAGGTCTCCTTTATATAAATTTCCTAATACAAGACCATAGTCAATATCTTTTGTAGTTGGTATAACTATCTTATTATTTAGAAGTATGAAGTTATGTCTATTTTTAATAGATGTCATATCGCCCATTACAAAGTTCATGTGTTTATAGTTAAAGATTCGATTATCATTATTTCTACTATCGTATCTATTTCCAACACCTAGTTGTCCATAATTATTTAATCCACAAATATATATATCATTAGTATCTTTTATTGCTATATTGGCATATTCTAAAGGAAGAATTTTCTTTACTCTTGTGTTGGTTTTTATAAATGTATCTCTTTTAGTTACATCACCAACACCTAATTGCCCATAAGCATTTGAACCTGTGCCATATAAATCACCATTATCACTTACATAATATCCACATCTATAACTCATACTTATGTCTTTTGCTTTTGATGCTATTTTTTTAATCTTTTCTGGAGTCTCACTTCCTGTACCTGAACCATTACTACATTTACCTGCAGTATATACATCACCTTCACTTGTAAGTAAAAGTACTGCATTGTTTCTATTTGGAGCTACTTTTACTACATTTGAAATTGGAATTTCAGAAAATGCACTTTGATTGCTATTACTATTTAGTCCTAAACAATAGTCAGTATTTAGCCCTGTACTATATGCAGTATTATAGATTGTTATTATATAAGTATTTATTTCATTTGGTATAACTTCTTTTACATTTTCCATACACTTTATAAAACTATATTGGTCAGTAGTATTTCCCATACCTAATTGTGAATTATTATTATATCCACAACAATATGCAATATTTGTATCTTTTACAATGAATGTTGTTGTATCTGAGCAGTATACATCTCTTACATTTGTTATATTATTTACAGTAAATGTTAGTACATCTGGATGATTGCTCTCACTTCCTAGACCTAGTTGCCCATGAGTATTTTCTCCACATGAATATAGTGTGTTATCATCTTTAATTGCATGTGAGTGAGTAGTGCCTAAGACTACATCTCTTACATTTTGTATGTTTACTTTGGTAAATGTATTTCTATTTACTATATCACCCAATCCTAATTGTCCTTTGGTATTTAATCCTGTAGAGTATAGTGTTCCATCATTTTTTATTGCAAATGTTGAGTTCCCATCTATACTTGTTGATATTTTCTTTATATTATCAAGATTTATTTGAGTAAACTTATTTCTATTTATTGTATCTCCTAGACCTAGTTGACCATAACTATTATTTCCTGTGGCATAGGCTGTTCCATCATTTTTGACTATAAACATTGCATTTCTTGATGTTGTAATTTCTTTTATGTCATCCATAAATATAAATGAATTTGATTGTTCAGTTATATTTGTGAATTTTTTTACTGGTTCGTTGTTATATTCTCCTATACCTAGTTTGTTAAATTGATTCACTCCTGTTACATATATATTATTATTTTTATCTACTACTACTACAGTATTTTCTTTTACAATTATATCTTTTATGTCTTTTAATCCTGTATCATAGCCACTTACACCATCTAGACTTGTCATATTTCCAAATTCTCCATTATTAGCAATTCCATATCCATATAATTTAGAACTGCTAGAAGTTATAATAAAAGAATTTCCCATATTTGAATATTCAGAACTAATGCTAGTATAACTTTTATATCCAGTAGTAGATGAGCCAAAGGTTTTAGGATATCCAGTAACATATGTACTTCCTTTTTTAAAGTATAATATATTATCTGATGTTCCTATTACTTTTTCTATTCCATTAAAAGAAGTTTCTTGTATAAAATAAGTATTATGATTTGAATTTGTAACTTCAATAAAACTTCCATATCTTGAATAATCAGATATACTTGAACTACTACCTGTTGTTTTTGAATATCCATGATATCCTGTTAAATAAACATATCCACTTTCATCAATTATTGCACAACCACTATTAAAAGGAAAAATATTAGTTATTTTAGGTAAATCTCTAAGACTACTTGTGCTAGTAGATGATGAAGGTAATCTAAATAAAGATACTAATGCTTTACTTTGATTACTATTATTTCCTGTACCTAATTGATAATTATAATTGTATCCAGAAACATATAGTTTTCCTTCACTATTTATCATATATACAGAATAGTAATATGTTGCTATCTTTTCTATGTTACTTATATTTTGCTTATATGGATAATTACAAGCTCTTTCTATATTACTATAGGAATTATACCCCCAACCATATACCTCTTTTGAATGATTTAAAGCTATAACATAATTACTTTCTACACAAAAATCCTTTACATTCTCTATTTCTATTTTTGTAAATATATTTCTATTAACTTCATCTTTTAAACCTAATATCCCATAAGTATTTAAGCCACATGAATATAATGTTCCATTATTCTTAAGTACGAAAGTTGAGTTTCCATTTCCCTTTACATCCAAAACATTATCTATATCCACCTTAGTCATAACTGACCTACTAACATTATCTCCTAATCCTAATTGCCCGTTATTATTCAAACCACAGGCATATAATGTCCCATCATTCATAACAATAAACATATTGTTATTCGTCAACTCTATCTTCTTATAATCCTGAAAATTATCACTTAACTTTACATTTAAAAACTCACTATTATCTTTAGTAACATATAAATAATCATCATTAACCAATAAACCTGAATAATTATCTAAATTTGAAGACTGTATCTTTGAAAACTCATATAAAAAAGTTGTATGAAAGAATGAACCAAGTTGACCTGATAAATTACATCCACATACAAATATCTCTTTTGAACTATTTATTAAAAAGTTAAATTTAGAACCACACTTAATATCTTTTATATTTTCTATATTAACCTTAACAAAAGTATTTCTTGATGCTATATCTTTATTAGCATTAGCTAGTTGACCATAATTGTTTTGTCCTGTACTAAATAGTGTATTATCATATTTTAATATCATAGTATGATTATTTCCACAAGAAACATACTTGACATTATTTATATTCGAAAGAGTAAATACAATCGAATTATTATTATTTCCTGTACCAAGCTGACCAACACCATTATAACCTGTAGTATACATAGTTCCATCATTCTTGATAAGTATTGTATGACTACTACCACATGCTATCTGTTTTACATTGTCCATACCTTCTATTTTATTAAAAACACTTTTATTCAAAGTACTATTAATTCCCAATTGACCACTTGAATTTAACCCACATGCATGTGCTGTTCCATCCATTTTTATAATGAATACAGATTGATTATAAGTTACTACATCCTTTACACTATCTATATTTACTTTAGTAAAAGTAGCCCTATTGTTAGTATCACCTAATCCAAGTTGACCACTTGAATTTAACCCTGCTGAATATAGAGTTCCATCATTTTTAAGTACAAAAGTAAAGTCATAACCACATGCAACAGATTTTACATCATCTATTGGTAACTTAGTAAACTCATAATACACTGTAGACTCAATTACTCCCAATTGACCTACATTACTTGTTCCTGCTCCATATGCAAATCCATCTTTAGTCACTGCTACACTATGCTTTGAGCCACAAGATACATATTTTACATTGTCAATCTTTACTTTGCTAAACATCCTTCTTTCTGATGAATCTTTTCCCACACCTAATTGAAAACCTGTGTTGTCTCCACAAGCATATAAGTTACCATCTGACTTTAATCCAAAGGTACTATTACTTATACCAGCAAAAAATTCTACGAAATCATAATCGTTATATCTTTTATCAAAATCATCCACCAATATGTTCTTATCGTTAAAATAAGCACCACGTTGTAAAAGTTTATTTTGCTTCATTCTCAGAACTACCCCCTTTATTTATCTTATTTCATATGAATACTTATTTAGAGTTATATCTTTTTGCTCTTTTAAATAAGTATTACTAGATTTTGTCTCAACAAAATTATTATCCATATCATGTATATATCTAACTCTATTTGCACTAAATGGTAATACCACATCTCTAAAAACCACATTACCAACTTCGCCTGTTATACACTTTCTATTTAAATCTAATTTTAGACCTTCTATAGCTACTATGTTGTTTCCATTTGCTAATGTATCATACCAGTAACCTGCCTCATCTACAGTTACTTCTGACTCTAATTCTAAGTATATTAATATATCTAATACTTTTTCAGATAATTTGTTATAGCTATTTTTTAAAACTGATATATCAGTTTGTATCTGACCACTTATAACATCGTCAAAAGATATATTTTCTATTTTTTTAACTACTTCATTTATAGCACCTGATAAATTTTTAGAATCTGTAGTTAATATATTTACATCACCAATATTAACTCTTATTTCTTTTATATTACTATCAAATTTATCATCCAAATCTTGAATATCCTTTTGAGTCACAAAAACCAGCGTTGGGTCTACTTCTAATGTTACATTTGAAGTATTAGACAATTGTAAAATCATCTTTACAACTAAATCTTTAATACTGCCATCTTCAGCACGAGGCTTATACGTCTCTGGATATTTACCTATAGCTATTATATTGTTCTCATTATCCAAAACAGCAGCTTCTCTTATCATAAATCCACCAACTGTTCCTGGTAAAATAGTCTCTATAACTATCCAGTTAGGATTCTTCTCATCAATTCTTAGAGAATTTATATTCCCTTCCCAAACTACATTCTTTAAAGCAGTTTGTTCTTCTGTTGGCTCATAATATTCTCCATTACTATCTCCAACTTGAAACTTGGTTAATCCTACAAGTTCCCCTAGTGCAGTCGCATTTGCTATTTTTTCTCTACCAATTTTGGTTAATATTATATAAAATTTTTCTTCCAACTATACCACCTCCGATTTAGGATAAACTACTACTTTTTCTACACCTGTACTATTTGCAATAGCTATATTAATCTTACAATTACTCTCAATACATTTAATACTTAAAGGATAGACCTTTATTTCTTCTCTACTTAGCATTCCAGCTCCACAATTTACAACAGCACTACATTTTATAATTGGTTCAAAGTATGGATGGACTTTTACCTCTTCACTGCACACCATACCTCCACCACAATAGACCATACTTTCATCTAGTATTATTGGTTCTAAATAATGTAATAAGTGAGCTGGCTTTACCTTTTCAATCATATCGCTACAATCTAAAAGAGTTTTATAGTCACAATTATTTGCTATAAAACTCAGTATGAACGTAAACTCATCACTATAAATTTTTATGTCTGTTTCTGATTTTGTATAGGCTTCACATATACTTTTTATAACCTCAATAGTACTAGTTCCTCTACTTCTCATTTTAGCTTTTATATTACTACGTCTTGTATTAAAATCAATGTCTTTTTGTTCGATGCAGAGTATATCTTCCCACACATCTAGACCCCACGTTGCAGTATCTACAAATAATTGGGCAAAAGTATCATCAATATCATATTTGAGAATATCGAACTCTGTATCATATGCATTTTGTATCTCTTCTACAATGTAATTTCTATCAAATGATGGCAGTTTATCAATTAGTTTCATTGATTTTCCACCTCGCTAAAATCAACAGATGTTACACTTGGTATTTTGTCCTCAGTAATAGTTATATTATCTGTGCTTCCATTTATAAGTAAATTGCTTAAATCATGTACACCAATGGTGTTTATAAGTATTCCCATAACCTTTGTATAAATTATTTCTCCTCTAATCTCTCTAAAGTATGAATTTATACTTTCTAAGAAAGATTCTTTAACACTATCTAAGGTGTATCCATCTTCTAATTTCATTACTGCACTTATATTTATTTCTATTGGTGCTGGTGTCACAACTGTTATAGTTGGTCCAATAGGTTTTTCTTCATCTAGATGTTGCTGACATCTTTGAATGGTTTCTGTATCAACAGCTTGATTGTTTTTCCCAAATATAAGGACTTTAATCGTACCTGCCCCATCCCACCTTGGATAAACTTTGACATTGTACACTCCATCTACTTCCAAAGCCCATTCTTCATAATGAGCTTTATTTCCACTTGTAGCTTGGTTTCTTTGTATCTTATAGAATCGTTCTTTTAACTCTTCATCTGTCTCTATATCTGTTCCACCTTCAAAACTTCTTGTATTAACAATCTTTGTGATACCAGATATATTGTCAACCAACTTGAATTCACAATTTGTAGATATATTATATTTCTTACCGACTTCTAGAGCTTGAACTGGACTATTGTCACCTTCTTCACTACCAATAGTTACATCTTTTATTACTACAAATAGTAAATCGCTATATGATATTACTGTTCCATTAGTTATTACAGTTCCTTTTTCTCCAATAAATTCAACTTCTCCATTTGACTCTGTTCCCAACTTTCTATATACACCAAATTCATTAACTCTCTTGTCAAGAAACTGATTATATGTATCTTGTATAAAAGCCATTTTATGTATTTTAGAAAGTTCTATATATATCTTTGCAAGTTCTAGATTATTTCCAGATACCATATTGTTTAGAAAAGAACCCTCACCTTTATAAATATCAAGCTTGATATTTTCAAGAGTTCTATTTTTTATTATTTCATATGTCTGGTCACTATACATTTATTTCCACCTCCCCATAGATAGTGGATACTTTTACATTTGCACTTAATATGTCTCTGTTAAAGTTAGCACTTTTTACATTTACTTCTAATATATATGGATTTATTAAAAGAGCTTCTTTTATAAACCTGCTCGCTTCACTTTCTGTAAGGCCTTTTGTATATTTTTGCCCTATAAGTTCTGAAAGCTCTGTTCCATATTCTAAAGAGTATATCTCATGTTCATATCTATTTGTTTTTATACACTTGTATATCCAAACTTTTAAAGCTTCTTTTTTTTCAATTATTTTAAAATCACCTTTTTCTAAAATAGGCTCATCTTTTTCAAAATCCCAAGCCACTTCACGAAAGATTGGCAATTCTTCTGTTTTAGGCAAGATATAATCTTCTGGGACACCTATAAAAGGAAATATCGTACTCATTATAAACTCACCAACTTACTTACAACAGCAAATTTCTCGCCTATTCTAAACATTATTACCATGTCTCCAGATTCAAAATTATCTATAAAAGGATTTTTTACTTCATGTTTATGTTCTTGACTTGTTTCTGTATCAAAGGATTCTATCTGTCTATCAAGTATCCAACTATCTATTAAAATATCTTCTTTTTCTAATATGATGTTGTTTGTCTCTATTTTTAAATCTGGTAATTTACTTTTAATTTTTCCAATAAAAAAAGAAGGTTGATTATGATACTTACCTTCGTTTCTCATTATTCCTATAAATTCATTAATCGGATTTGCCATTATATCACCATCCTTTTATAAAACTCTTTGAGCTGTCACAAAGTTTTTAGTGTAATAACTACCACTTAACTTGCTTATTTTTACCACATCACCCTCATGTGGAGCATGGATAAATTCTCCATTTCCAATAAACATACCAACATGTGTTATTTCACCTTCAGGCCCATTTTTTGAAAATAAAACTAAATCTCCTGTTTGTAAACTTACTTTATTTACTGCCTTGCCTTTTCTAGCCTGCTGTCTTGCTGTTCTTGGAAGATTAATACCAACTTTCTTAAAACAATAGACCATTAATCCAGAACAATCAAAACTACTTGGCCCATTACCACCCCATTTATAAGGCTTGCCTAGATGTTTTTTTGCTTCTGATATTACTATTTTAGCTTTATCAGATACATTACCAGCATAACCACCAAGAATAATTTTTCCTTTTCTCTTTCCAAACTTTTTCATTTCTTCTGCATTTTTTACTAAAACATCGATATGATAAGTTCCATCTTTTTCTATAATTATGGCAGAACCATTATCATTGACCTTATAGACTCCGTCACGTCCAGAAACGCCTGTTACAAGTCTTACTTCATCACCATATTTAAATAATGGATGTTTTGATAGGAACTCTTTTGTGTAATAAGGCTTTTCATAAGCTCCAATCATAGGTGCAGCACATGTCTTTTTAGATGGATTGAGCTTTTTCTCTCTACAATCTGTATCTCCACCTTCTATACCAGGTCCAGGATAATAGGCTGTAAATATAGTAGCAAACTCCGTTCCTCCTGTATAACCTTCTCCTCCTAAATTACTTTCTTCTTTAGGTTCATCTTGACCTGCTGACTTTTCATCCATAAGATTTTGAAAGTTAAGTTCAAGTTCAATTTGATACTCTCCATTTTGCCATGTATGTTTATCTGTATCTATATAAAATAACCCTACAAGCTTTGTATAGGAATCCTTAACTTTTACCCCTCTACCAGTTATACAACTTACATCTCCATAACCTCTGAGAGAACAGCTTTTTTCTATACCTTTAAACTCACTATCCACATCTACATCTTGATTTTCTTGTTGCTGAATTACTTTTTGCATTATTACATTTACTTCTTTAAAAATTTCACTGTCTACTTTTTCACTAATCTTACTTCCATACTGGTCTACTACTATCACCTTATTTTTTACATTTTCCATACTTTCTGAAAAAGTAGTATTTATAATATTAAATCCCTCTTCAAACATAACACTTAGTGTAACAGTTCCTTTTTCAATAACATTAAACTTATCTAAATTGGCTTCTATCATATACTTTTTCTTAGTCTTCTTGCTTGCCTCTGTATATGCACTCATTATAGTATCATATCCATTTACTCCTATAAACATCTTAGTATGCTTAACATTAGTCTTTGCTATTGTTCCAACTGCAAGCTTATTTTCAGCAAAGACTTGCTTTGCTATATCTTCAACTAACTTGTCTTTAAAGTTGTATGACACTTCACTTTGTGTAAGTAGAAATCCCATATCTTTAGATACAAAACTAATTTCATTACTACTTGAATCTTTAGACCTATTAATTATCATTCCTCTAAAAAGCTCTTTCTCATCTACATAAAAACAAATCGTACTAGCTATTGGTATATCTATTTGTTGAAAATTCACATCAAAAGAGGATTGGATTATTGAAAACTCTAGAGTTCTTGATGGAGATTTATAATCACCTGACCAAGAAACTTTATCTACTATATCAGTTATATCATATATACTTCCATTTTTTATGTGTACCCAAATTTTAATAATAAAAAATCACCTGCCTTTTCATTTAACTTTATCAGCAGTTGTTTACAACTTATTATCCATAATAGTTATTTTTTTGGAGTTACCTTTGGTATTTTTATTCTTTTATACTCTTTTAAATCTAATGTAAAATACACATCTCGAGTCCCATCTCTTTCTTCATAGCTAAAACCCTCAATTATGACCTCCATATTTATATTTGTTTCTGTAATTGTAAATCTTAATATAAGCCCTTCATTCATCCATTTTTCAATCTTATTTACACAATCATATGGTGATGGAAAACCTGTATAATCACAAAAAGTATAGTATTTATTTGGAAAAAAACTTGATATTGAAATACTTTTAAGAGCTATACCTCCAAAAGTTGCTATTTCACCTATTTTGAGTATACTAGAAGAGTTTACAGCAGCTTTTCCATTAATACTAAAGGAAGATGGAAATACTGGAAATCTAAATCTATCTTCTGCTTGTCTAAGCCACATTTCCATTATAATACACCTCCTAATTGTGCCATTTTTATACTTGAAACTAATTTTGATGTAATTTTTTCTATATCAGCTTCTTCTCTAATTACTATTGTATCAGCTAACTTGGCTATGCTTATATTTCCACCACTTTTTCCGCTTCTATATTGATTGGCTTCTTGTTTAGTTAGAACCATTTCCCCCTCATGAAGTCTTGTTGGGTAGTCATTATAAGGTACATAGTTTAATCCAAATGCCTTTCCAAACAGTTCACTTATATCAGGATTTGTACCTGAATCATGAGCTAATCCACTGTCCATACCTTCTTCTTCATATTTCTTTCTTCTCTCTGTAATATATTTACCTATTTTAGCAGTTATCGGGCTTTCATTTATAGACTTAACCATCTTCTTCCATGAATCGCAAATTAAATTTATAAAATCAGATAAGTTTTTTAATGCATCAAGAAAAGAATCTAAAAGTGGCTCCAAAAACTTCCATGCTTCTTCTAAAATTGGACCTAATGTTTCCCATACAGTTTTCCATACGTTACCCATAGTTTCAATAAAATAATTTATTTGTGGAGCATGCTCTCCTAAAAAGGTAAAAATTCTTGTAATAATTGGACTAACAGCCTCAACTACAGGCCCAATTAGTTGAAATGCTGTAGTTACTATTGTACCAAATATACTTATTAACCCTTGTGCAATTGGTGATTTATTATTTATACTGTCTAGTAAATTATTTACTAAGTTTACTACTGGTAATAATGAATCCATTAGTGCAGTAAAGTCAATATTTTGTAATAGTGTATTTCCTGTATTAACAATTGCTTTTGGAGCATTCCCTATCATTCTTGCTGCACTATTTTCAAAATTTTCTTGTTTATTTTCAGTCATCATTTTACGCTTTTCAACCTCACTAGAAAGTCGAAATTGGGCAGAATCAGGAAGCCCTTTTTTATTTTTCATACTTCTAAATTGCATTTGTTCATCCTTATTACTAGTAATTCCTCTACCATTCACTACATTACCTATCTTTTCGGCCATTCTTTTAGATATACTAGCTAAATTTGATAACCCACATTCTATAAAAGTTTTTATTTTCTTTATTCCTTGACCTAAAATATCATCGAAAGGTTTAACAATACTCTTCAAACCATTATTAATACTTGTTTGAGCACTTGCTATTATACCTGGTATTGTATTACTCATTTCTTTAGCTAATCCCATCTGCTTTATACTTATACCTTCCAATGCTTCATCAAAAGTTTTATAATTTTCTCCTACCAAAGTATTAAGAGATTCCATATTCCCCTTTGCTGCACTTAAAAAAGCTGCTGATACATCTTGTGTACTACTTGTATCCATATTTAAAGCTCTAACATCTACCATAGCCTGAGTTATATCTTCTTCTTTTTTACCCCCAGTAATATTACTAATCATTTTAGCTTTAGTTCCCATTGCAACAACATCTTCAGGATCAAAAGGTGTATCATTTGCCATATCTACTAAACGATTATAATACTTATCAACATCTTTTTTACTAGTACTCCCAGTATTTCTTTTCATTACACTTTCTAAAACAACTTTCTGATTTTGCTCTTGACCAAGTAAGTCAACACCCTTTTTCACAGCAACACCTATAGTAGCACCATTTGTTAAATCTGATATCTTCCCCTTTATAGAACTAAGTATTCCACTCGCCATATCCTTTACAGCTATTGCACCTGTCCATACCTTCCCTGCAAACAATCTCAACTTAGGAAATACCTTACTTATAATACTACTTGCCATATCTTTAAGATTAACAATTCCTTGCCAGCTATTTTTAATAAAGTATTTCAATTTTTCCAAGAGATTACTTACAACACCCTTAGCTGTATCCTTTATTTTTATTACAACTGGCCATGCTTTGTCACTAATCTTTTTTAACTTTTCAAGTACTTTACCAAGTACCTTTTTTGCACTTGAATTTTCTATCTTTAACCTTATATTAGAAGCAAGGCTTCTTAGGAAACTTATTTTTGAATTAGCTTTTTCAATCTCTTTAGCTTTAAAATCAAATATTATTATAATTTTGGCATTTGAGTTCAATTCATTTTTCTTTTGAATCAGCTTACTGAAATAATCAATAATCATAGCTATAGTTACTGCTAGTCTCATAATACTTCCATTTAAACTTCCAATCGTTCCTGAAGCAGAATTTATACTAGAACTTAATTTTGTCATAGTAGAACTTGTACTACTAGCAGTAGTCTGAACTTTTCTTAAAGAAGAATTCAAACTATTTAATGTACTACTTGCACTTCCAATAGAATTTTTTATACTACTAGCCATTACATTAGTAGAAAGAGAAACAGCCACAGTTGCTCTTCTAAAAGTATCCGTTACTGATATGATTTGATTCATCTTTGGAGTGTAATTATCTGTAAGATACATATTTATACCTTCTTCTCTTACATTACCCACTATATACCACCTCCTGTCAAAGGACAAACTCCGTATCCATGCTTCATTTTTTCAACTTCCTCTTCAATTTCTAAGGCGAAAAAAGCTTCAATAAGCTTTAATTCGCCTTTATCCATTGCATAAAAAAGGGACGGTCTAATACCTTTTGTCTTCCAATAATAATACATTATTGTAGTTTTGGTATCCGTCCCTATTAGTTTTTTACCTCTTCTATTACTGCATTTTTACCATAACCCATTACATCTTGAAGGATTCTGTATAAATTAGTAATTTCACCTGGTAACAATAGCTTTCTTGCCAATTCCTTTGGAGTTGGAGCCTTAAATTTACTCATTAATTCCTTGTTTTTAAATAAAAGCTTTCCATCTAAATCACAAACACCTTCTATAATTGTAAGCATCTGCATCTCTGGTAAGTCTATATCCGTTTTCATATTTTCATCAATTTTAAGACAAGTATTTTGTATCTCCTCATCTTTACTTATTGTTAAAGCTTTGCACATTACTTTAAATTCCTGATCAAATATACTTGATAATCTCTTAAGTTCAACTACAGTACTTGGTCTTTCTAAATTGTCTGTATCTGCATTTAAAAGTAAGTCTACTATATTTATATTTTTTGATAATCCATTTTCACTCATTATTATCTACTCCTTTATCAATCAATTTCTATTAACTAACAGCATTTATTAACTATATATTTACTAACTATCCAGATAAAACTAAATTATATCAAGGAAGTCATACTCAGTAAATGTGAAAGGAGCCTCTATTTCTCCTTTTACTCCAACTTCCCAATCAGCTAAAGTTAAGTCATCAAAAGCTATATTTTTTACTGCTATTCTTTCTGCTCCATAAGAATCTGGGTCATTTAACTTAGATATAGCTACAAATCTAGGTTCAGAACCTCTTTTTATCTTTTCTCCAATTAACTTATGCATTCTTGAACTGACATGATATAAAGTTATTGAACCTTTCCCTTTATATCCCATATACTTCGTATCAGTTCCCATTTGACCTGCTATTATAATATCTTCTTTTGTAAATTCCATCTTTGCTTGAAATTTCTTTACTTCTGCCACTTTATCTCCATCAAGCCAAAGTTCTCCCCAAGTACCACTCATTACATTTCTAGCTTCCATATTTGCCATATTAATAATCCTCCTATATTTCTATTGATAAATCTATATCTTCCATAGCATCTAGTGCTTTTATTGTTGCTTTTAAAAATACTTTAGAACCAGTATTAGCTTCTTTTATTTCTTGTGAAGTCATATAAGATAAATCTATTCCCTTTAATTTCAAATAAGATTTTTGTGCTTTAAAATCTATTTCAACAGTAGAATTGGACTCTATAAGAGCAGATTTTTCTAGTTCTTCTAAATAACCTTTTATCGATACTATTAATAGGCATTTATTATCGTAACTATTAGTAACTTTTCCTATATAGTCATCTATAATTACCTTTCTTATATCACTATGTATAATATCCAAAGTGTCAACTATCTTGATTTTTTGGAACATCTCTCCTTTTTCTTCAGTTAAATCAGTTAAAGAATTTATTCCTCTGGCAATTCTTATAGCTCCAGCTTCTTTAATAAGGATAAGCTCTCCATTATTAACTTTTGACTCTGCATCAGCTTTAGTGCTTTTAGGTATATCAATAACATCACCAAGCTTAGTATAAGTTATTGATTGACTTAAAGGTGTTCCTGCTATAATACCAGCTATTCTACTCGTAAACTCCTCAGCACTATACTTCTTTGTTCCAACTAATGTATCTTCTGTAGTAAAATTAATTATTCCCTCATGATTTCCTGCAACTTTGCCCAATATCGCTTTAACTTTAACCTTATCTGTATCTCTAAGTTTAATTATCCAACTTTTGATGACATTCTTATCAGCTTCTATTGCTTTAGGCATACATAAATAATTAAATTCTTTAGTTTCTAAAAAGTCTAAGGAACTTTGAACCTCTTCCTCTTCTCCTAACACATAAACTAATACTTTATTTGGTGCATTGACATTTCCCATCAAAGCCATATTTATATAGTCTTTATTTTCAGCAGATAAATCAGCTGGTATATCTTCTTTTTCATGTATTTCATTAAATCCTAGTGCTTTGGTATCTTTAAGCACCATTGCAATTATTCCTCTAGCTGAACGCTCTTTAACAGTTGTAGCTAGCTCCTTAAATGATATATTGATACTTGGTAATCCTATAGCCATACTATCACTCTCCTAAGTTTAAATTTATTTCTTCCATATTTTCATATACTTCTTCTTCTTCTTCATCATATACACTATCAAGAAAGTTTAATGTAATTGAAAAGTTCAATGTATAAATTGACTCCTCTTTTTTAATGCTTTGTTCAATTTTAGCTATATTTAATTTTCTATCTCTTACATTTACAGTTCTATTAAATAGCTTATCAAGTTCATCTGAAACTTCATACATTCTTATATTATTTGATTGTGGTCTTGGTAAATACTTTATAGACATAACAACATCTTTGTTGTTTGTCTTTAACATTATGGGTGTACAAAGAACTGATACCATACTTACAAAAAAACAAGACCCTTCTGAACCTTGCATACTTTCATCATCAATAAAAATACTTTCATCAAAACTTTTTTTAAGTATATCAATAATTGTTTCTAATATTTCTTTGTTTTTAAGCAAATAATCACCACGCTATCACTAAATATTTTTTTACTTAATGTGGCAAACTTCTTATGAGTAGCATAAGTAATTTTTAAAGATACATCTAATTTCTCTATTGTTATGTTCCCTCTATATTTTTAGGTAATATCATGTTTCTCAATTCCTCACCTCCCTCACTATAGATTTCTTTCACAATAACATTATCTCATGTATTTCAGTGGGTGTTGTTGCTATAGTGTGTATAAAGTGTTGTAAAAGTGTTATGTTTTTTATAATATTTCACTTAATTTACAAATCATCTTTTTCTTTAAGTTGTAGCAAGAAGTTCTATCTAAATGCAATTTCATAGAAATATAGGTCATATTATTTTTAGTCTTACTATTATAAAAGAGATTAAAAAATTCCATCTCCATATCATTTAGACAAGTTAGAGCATTTTCTATTTTTTCCTTTTCTATTTCTATATCATCTTTTTCCATTTTTAATTTTCTTAATCTCTCCTCTTTTTTTATAACTTCATTTTCAACAGAAGAACTTATATTATATGTAGTACTAGTTTTTTCAGTATAAACTACAGCTCCACATCCAAAGTATTCATTTTCACATCTTTTTATATCTAGGTTAATATTCTTTATCTTTACATCCAAATACTTGTAATTATGTAATCTTTCATCTACTTCCTTAAGTAATATATCTTTTTTATTATCCATTGTATTTCTCCTTTTTATATTTTATTGTCTTTAGCCTTAACTTTATAATGATAGTTTCTAATCAATAGCCTTATTGCAAGTTCCACAAACTTTAAAGAACATTTTGTTCTATATATATTCAAAAAATTTTATTCATATTTTGTTCTGAAATAACAGAATTTTTTATGCAAAATGAATCATAACTTTTTATGCCTATTTCTACTCTTGATATATAATTATTTGTAATTCCCGCTTTCTCCAAATTTAGTTTGCGACAACCTTATAGATTCTCTGTAACCTTTTAAATTATTTTTAAACATACTTTTCTCCTCCTAGTATAATTAAGAATATTTTGTTCTTATCTATATTCATTATATAGAATTATTTGTTCTTTATCAATATTTTTTAGAAAAAATCATTCTTTTTTCTTTTATTAGTTTTAATTTTTAGAACAATTTGTTATAATTTATACATAAGGTGGTGTTATAATGTTTGCCAAAAGATTAAGAGAACTTAGAAAGGAATTTGGATTTACTCAAAGAGAACTTGGTGAAAAAGTAGGAGTTTCTCAAAGAGTTTTAGGATACTATGAAACAGAAAACAGATTTCCTGATGAACATATTTTAAATAAATTGGCTGATGTATTTAATGTATCAGTTGATTACCTTCTTGGAAGAACCTTGGTTAAGGAAAATATTGACACTGTTGCGGCACATAGAAAAAATCCACATGAAGACTTACCTGAAGAAGCTCAAGAACAACTTAATGATTATATAGAATTTTTACTAAATAAATATAAAAAAAAATAAACTATATAATGAGCAGATTTATTTCTCTGCTCTTTTAATATAACTTTTCATCAAACATACATTCTATATTAGGGGGATTTTTATGAATAATTTGGATAAACTTTTTGAATTAGCTTCTCAGGAAGAGATAATAATTCATTATACCACTCATATTGCAGGTGACTTAGAAGGATTATATATAAACAGGCATGGTATAAAAGTTATATCATTACTCAGTAACTTAAAACAAAATACCAATAAACTTACATCCATATTAGCAGAGGAACTTGGACATCATTTCACTAGTTTTGGATACTATATATCCTCTTATAATGATTATTACACAAAAATCATTATAGATAAATGTGAAAATAAAGCTTTAAAATGGGCTTGTGAATTTTTAATTACAGAAGAAGATATAATAAATATAATTAATTCTGGTATTACTTGTGTTTATGAAATGGCTGATATGCTTAATGTAGATATCAAATTTTTTCAAAAAAGATTGGAATTCTTATCATTAAAAAAACAAACTTTACCACTTGGTAATAATAAATATCTTGTATTAACTAATTTGCCATATTTCTACATATTTGATCCAATTTCATAATAAAATGGTAGTAATTTTAATTGACTTAATAGCAAAAATCTATATATTTATTTTAGCAAATTTTGGTTTCTATAAACTCAATATTAATATATAATAATGATAGCACATTATTTAAAATTCTAAAAACAAATACATGCTTTTTTAAGAAAGGTTGTTTGATGAATGTATAAAGAAAAGTTTTTTGATAATTATTTTAAGTTCTTGGCACTATTTTTTTGGCCAATTATGTGGTATAAGTGGATAGTAATTTCAAATGGTACTCTTGAAAATACATTATTTACTGCTTATACAATTGTTGCAATTATTTACATCATTTTATACTCAATATTTATAATAAAATATAAAGACATTACACAAATAGATTTCTTTTACAGGATAAGCACTTTACTTGCGTTTATATTTACTCTTTTTAGTTTCTTGATATATCCAAAGAGTTTATTTTTCTTGTATCTAAAGATAGTTTTTACTGGAATATATTTTTATTATTCAATAGTAAAAACACTTAAATTTAAACATGAAGAAGGAATAGTGGGAATTATGGCCTCAATTCTATTGATTGTAATCACCTTGTTCTATTAAATCTAAGTCTATTTGACTTAATATGACTTTAAATGTTAGACATATACATCGTTTTCTGATATTATTTAAGTTGGTAGCTTTATATTAATAATGAAATACACTATAAAAGGAGTTAACTATTATGGAAAATATGGAAAAAAAAGTTTTAGTAACAGTTGGAGAAAAAGAGATAACTAATATTGATATTGAAAATGCATTAAAATCATTAGATCCTTATCAAGCAATGCAATTTAAAACTGAAGAAGGAAAAAAACATTTATTAAATGATTTAGTAAACCAAGAACTATTCTTCTTAGATGCTAAGGACGAAAAATTAGATGAAGAAGAAGTGTTTAAGTTAGAAATGAAAAAAATAGAAGCAAATGTATTAAAGCAATTTGCTATAAATAAAGTTTTATCTAGTGTTGATGTAACAGAAGATGAAAAAGTAAAATTCTTTGAAGCTAATAAGAGTTCTTTTTCTAAACCAGAAAGTGCAACTGCTAAACATATACTAGTAGATAGTGATGAAAAAGCTAAAGAAATACTTGCTCAAATAAAATCAGAAGAAATATCTTTTGAAGATGCTGCTGTTAAACATTCTTCTTGCCCATCTAAAGATATGGGTGGTGATTTAGGAACATTCGGTAGAGGACAAATGGTTCCTGAGTTTGAAGAAGCTGTATTCTCTATGGCTAAAGGTGAAGTAAGTGAACCAGTTAAAACTCAATTTGGATACCATATAATAAAGTTAGAAGACCTTCAAGAAAGTACAGAATCTACATTTGATGAAGTTAAAGATGAAGTTGAAAAAAGTTTATTATACCAAAAACAAAATGAAGTTTATGGAAATAAAATAAATTCTCTTAATGCTAAATATGGAAATCTTGTAAAATACAACGACTAATAATAAAACAACAGATAAAAAAGGCTGTCTTATCTATAATTTTTAGAAAAGACAGCTTTTATATTAAAGTTTAAGAATTTAATTTCATATTATTATTCTTTTATTACAAAGAATAGAAGTAGAAACTTGAAAAGTTTCAAAAAATTTTCTAATTATCATCTGCTAAATTTTTATATCCACGTATTATCTCATAACAATAACCTATTACATCTCTTCTTTTTATTATCCCAATAAATGTATCTTGGTCATCTATAACAGGAATAAAATTTTGATTTAAAGATTTTATTACTAAATCTTCAATATCTGCATTGATGGAAACAGGAGAATTATCCATTTTTCTATTTATATCTGTTACTGGAACATCTTCCAATCCTTTTAGGTCCAGATTTAAGTCGTTTTTTAATGTCCATAAAAAATCACCTTCTGTTATAGTTCCAATATATTTACCCTCTTTGCTTATTATTGGAATTGCAGAGTATTTGTGATATTCCATTTTTTCTAGGGCTTGCCTTATAGTGTAGTCTTCATATATATATGCTACTTCACTTTTTGGTGTTAGAAAGAATAATATGTTCATTACACTACCCACCGTTACCGAAAACTTATAAATATTATCCAATATTTATAATGTTACTTTTTTGCAGTAACTTTCTCCTTTCTCATTTTCTAAGTATTTTTTAGATACTATACGCTGTAACAAGCGTTTTTCTTTTAATAGCTTTAAATGTCTATACTTTATTAATATTTTTATATGGTCTATCAGCGTCACTTATTCTTTTTATAGAAAATTAACTAGAGGTTAATTGACTTAAACTTAGCCATAATAATTTTACTCTACACTATTAATTTTAACATATTTATCTTATTATTAATGCCTTTATTTTAATAATTTTAATTTATTTTGCAATTAATTTAGTTTACAAAAAACTGAAAAAACCGCTAAACGATTAGCGGCTTATCTGTCATATTACTAGAATACTAATATATATGAATTTTTAATTATAATCTAACTACGTTAGCAGCTTGAGGACCTTTAGCTCCATCCACTACTTCGAATTCAACACTTTGTCCTTCTTCTAATGATTTGTATCCATCTCCTGTTATAGCTGAGAAATGTACGAAAACATCTCCTTCACCTTCTACAGATATAAATCCAAATCCTTTTTCATTGTTAAACCATTTAACTACACCAGTTTTCATTAATAAATCCTCCTAAAAAAACACAATTATTTAGCTACTCTTTTCTGTAACCTTATTACTACTTTATCATATATAGCTATGTTTGTCAATTATTATTATTTTTATACATTAACAATCATTTTTTTTAATTTATAATATTAAATCATTGTTATCTTTTATACTTTATTTTTCTTTATAAATTTTTAATAGTTTATTTTTATTATATGGAATCTTATAGATTTATCACTCCAACCTAAATCCCATGGCACAAGCATTCTATCAGTATTATGACAGGTTACCAAAGGATATCCTCTTGAATCCAATCCCGTTACAGTCGAAACATGTGTTATTCTACCTTTTTTTTCATATCCTACAAAATCTCCAGGACGTAGATTATAAGCTTCTTTGTAAACATCTTCGTAAGAACCTTTAGCTATTAATGAACCTCTTCCGCTATAGAGAGCATAATTTTTAAAAGCTTGCGCATTTACCCATGCTTTTGTTCCTGCTCTTTCACTATAATTCCAGATTGAATTTTTCTTAAACTTTCCACTTTCAAACATTATCTGTGATGCAAAGTTGGCACAATCTCCACCTTCTGGATTATAATCTCTATAATTTGGATTAAACTTCATACCATGTTCTTCATCTGCTGCTGCTCCACAGTATTTATGTGCATAATCGATAGCCTTCTTTTGCTCTTCTGTAAGCTGTAACTCTACAGCATTTTGTTGACCAATATAGCTTCTTATATCATCAGATTTTATATTTTCTAAATTTAAAGAATCTGCAAAAGGGTCTGTATACCACTCTTTAGTTATTACATATTGATTATCTATGATTTTTACATTTAGATAGTGATATGTACCTATTCTAAATACATTTTCTTTGTCCTTTTGATTTTCATATGAGTACTTATACTCAGTTGATACAGAACATATTATGCCATATAAGTCTTTTTCTTTTTCTTTTATTTTTTTAACTTTGACTCTTGTCTTTATGTCTTTAAACTTTACACCTTGTTTACTAGACCAATTTTCTAAATACTTCATCTTTTTTACTTCATTTTCATAAGCCCAAAGACCAAACTTTTTTTCTGTTTCATAAAGACCTTTTAAAATATTTTCATTTTTCTCTAATATTGCCTTATTTCTGTAGTCAAATAAATTTTCAAGCAATAACTTATACTGGTCTTTTACATCATCACCTTCAACAGTAGCAGATTCTATAACTTTTTCTTTCATATTTTTCATACTTAAATCATTAATTAAAAATACACCTGCTGTAGTAGCTAAAGATAAAAATACAAATGCCATTATACCTTTGATGTACTTATTTTTATTTTTCAGTATTTTCAAAGCTACACCTCCCAAATAGTACACCTTACGAATAAATTCACAAAAAAGCTATTATTATATACAATAATTTTCATATTTAATAATTCTCTATCTTATTATGTCCAATATTAAAAATTAATTGTATTGATACACTGTTTTTTTTACAAATTTTTATTTTATAATCTACTTTTTTCTTTTTTTTATAGTAATATATATGTATATAAATATTTTGATATCATTATGATTAATACATACTAATGGAGGGTTTTTTATGCAAAAAAAAGTCGCAGCAATTAATGACTTATCTGGAATAGGAAAATGTTCATTATCAGTTGCTATACCTATACTTTCAGCATTAAAGGTTCAATGTTGTCCATTTCCAACAGCTATACTTTCAAGTCAAACTGGTTATCCTGAGTTTACATTTTTAGATTGCACTGATGAGATGGTAAAATATTCAACTGTTTGGAAAAATTTAAAAGTCAACTTTGATAGTATATATAGTGGTTTTTTAGGTTCAAAACATCAAATTGAAATAGTGGCAAACTTTATAAATGATTATCCAAATGCTTTTATCGTAGTTGACCCTGTAATGGGCGATAATGGAATTATGTATCCAATCTTTACAGAAGAAATGAGACATGAAATTAAAGAATTAGTTAGACATTCAGATTTAACTACTCCTAATTTAACAGAAGCTTGTTTCTTAACTGGAAATGACTATACAAAAAAGGATTATAATAGAGATGAACTTATAAATATTGCAAAATCTGTATCTTCTTTAGGACCTAGTAAAGTTGTAATCACAGGTATATTAGAAGATGATAATATATTAAATTTAGCTTATGATAGAGATACTGACCATATATTCTTTACTTCTGTTAAATACAATAACTGTTCTTATAGTGGAACTGGAGATATATTTACATCTATGCTTTGTGGTATGCTAGTGAATAACCATGACTTAGGAATAGCTGTTAATACTGCAACAGATTTTATATATAAAACGATAAATTATACGTCTCAATTTGACACTGATAGAAATGATGGAGTGATGTTCGAAAACTTTTTATCAGATTTAATTAATATATAAAATTAACCACAAAAATTATCCATTTTACAAATACCTACCAAGTATATAAAATTTAGGTATTTATAAAATGGATATAAGTATTAAATTATTGGTATTTCAATTGTTATCATTGCTCCACTAGTTTTTATAGAATTTTCAACATTTAAATTACCATTATGTTTTTGTATAATAGTATTTGCAATGTATAGACCCATACCATAATGAGATTTAGAGTTCCTACTCGAATCGCCTGTATAAAACTGTTCTGTAGCTTTTGATAAATCTTCCTTAGAAAAACCTCTTCCACAATCTGTAATTACAAATTTTAAATATCTTTGATTTACTAATACATCAAAATATAACTTACTTTGATTTGTTGAATAATCAATAGCATTTGAAATTATATTCATAATAGCTCTAAATAATAATTCTCTATCTATTGTTATATTCTTAGGTAAATCATCTTGCTTATAAAATTCCACATCTAAACTTTTTGTACTGGCCAGTGCTTCTATTTGCACCAAAACATCCTCTATAAATTTATCAATATTAATACTTTCTTTATTAATTGTATAACCTTTATCTGCTTTAGATATGTATATTAGAGTGTTAATATATTTTTCTATCTGAGTAACACCATTTGCTATATATTCCATATATTCTGATAGCTCAGGATTGTCATTTATTTCAATCAATAAGTCCGCATTTCCATGTATAATGGTTAATGGGGTCTTTATATCATGTGCTAATGCAGATATCTGTTCTTTTCGAGTTTCTTCCAGTCTCCACTGCTTTTCTAGAGAATCTTTTAATGCTAGCTTCATTTTTTCTATAGAAAAGAGAACATTATCAATTTCATAAATATCACTAGATTCTATTGTAAAATCTAAATCTTGCTGTTGTATTTTTTCTGTAGCATTTTTCAAAAGGTCCATTTTTGCATTAATTTTTTTACCAAAAGATTTTGATAGTATAACCACTTCAATAAAAAATGCTACAACAAAAATAATTATCCCTAATACTTCTGGCTTTGGCAAATATTTTCTTAAACCTGGAGAATTGAATTCTGATACTATATCATATCTTATTATACATACTTCATTTTGTCTAAAAAGTTTTATATAATTGTCTGACGAATGTCCACTTTTTACTTCAATACCTTTCATTAAATTCCAAGTTTTTTTTGCTTCTTCATTATTAAAAGTTCCCGAAGTCAATTTACCATCTAAAGTGTAGATTCCATAGTCACAAAAATCTGGTATTATATCTTTAGTTACTTTTTCACTTGAAATAATTTCATCTTTATATTTGTAGATTTGCTTTTCTGTATAATTGGATGGCAACACTACTCCTAATGATAATAACACAGAAAACAAAAATACTAAAAGAACTCCCAAAGTAATTGTTGTAACAAAGAATACAGACAAATATCTTACAAAAATAGTTCTTAACTTTACAACTTTTTTATTATTAGAATTTTTTTTCCGAAACATTCGTATCATATCCTCCAAACAGTTTAATTAACACCTAAGCAACTGTATATCTGATTATTTTTATCTCTTTTCTGTTATCAAATTATACTATAATATAATAATACAAATAATCTAAATAAACAATTAATTATTTTATTCTTCAGATTTCTTACCTTCCCATTTAGAAAACCAAATACATAAAATTACAAATGCTAAAATAGTTGCAAAGCCACAAATTAAACCTATTGACTGAAACTCTTGAATTGATTCAATTTCTTTAGAACTTGAAAAAGATGCCCAAACACTTACAAATCTAACACCCCATGCACAAGGAATATACTGCCATATACCATCTCCTAGTCCAGTTAGTAATAGTGCTGAAAGTAAAGTCTCCACTATACCTACTCCAATTGATGTTCCTTTTCCAAATCTCAAACTTAAGAATAAATGTAATATATATTCAAATAGATTACTTCCTGCTAAAATTAAAATTGAAATCATATAAAAACTTAGTGTAAAATGATTATTATTAAAAATAGTATCTATACCAAATTCAAAACCTAACACAGAAACTAATGTTGCTCCAAAACCAAGGCATATTAAAATTACATATTTACTTATAATTGTAAGGTATTTTGGATTAGATGATGTTAGTATATGCTTATAATTTCCTGAGTAATATTCTTGTTCAACGCACATTGAACACATAATACTTGATAATAAAGGAAAAGCTATAGCTATAACTTGTAAATATGCTCCTATCTTTGATATACTATCATAACCTGAAATATTGTAATATCCTAAAAATAAGCCTATTCCTACTAATGCAATACAAAAGTGTATTAGTACTATGTAAGTTCTTTTTAGTTTTATCAAGTCAGAATTAAATAGTCTTATTAGTTGTGCCATATTATTTCACCTCTCTATTTTTAAACCAAGCACTTGTAGCTAAAGTAAATAATATAAATAAGGCAATAGATATTAATATCCCTGGTAAAATGACATTAGTGCTTAAAAGTTCATTTCCTTCTGGTACAGGAAGTCCATTTGGTAAAATATGCAATATTGCAGCCATTAATCTTGATGGAATTGAATATGGAAATAAGCACCATGAACTTGTAGTTGAAAAAACAGCTACTCCAAATACAGTGAAAAACATATTTATTAAAACTGTAATAAACAAACCAAATTTTGAGGCTAAAAACATACAAAGTGGAATTTGCCACATAAATAGTAAGATAAGTACTATAGTTCCAATAATATTTTGATTTATTAAAATAGTTTTCTTATAAACTACTCCAATAAAAACTATCCCTATCATGAAAATAATTGAAGATATACAAAGTATAATGGTACAATAAAGTATTTTTCCAGTCCAGATATTTTTTTTGTCAACTGGCAATGACAATACACCTCGATACTTCTTTTTTTCATCTTTTTGTACTACTAAAGAACAAATCAAAGTTATTGCTCCTGGAAGAAACATAGTATACCACCAATTGTAAGCACCATTTTGTCCTCCACCTAGTCCAAAGCAGATAAGTATAGAAAATATTGGGGCTATCCAAGACAATCTCATTCCAAAAGTTCCTTTCATCTTTAGGAATTCTGCTCTAACAAATCTTTCCATGTTACTTACCTCTCTTTCTATTTTCAGCTACAACTTTCATAAAAAGTTCTTCTAAATTTTGTTCCCTTGATACTTCTCCTTGATACCCTATTACTCCATTAGAAATTATTCCAATTTCATCTACAACTTGCTCAACCTCAGATAAAATATGACTTGATAAAATAACTGTAATTCCTTGTTTTGGAAAAGAACGAATCAGTTCTCTAAGTTCCTCAATTCCAATAGGGTCAAGTCCATTTGTAGGCTCATCTAAGATTAAAAGTTTTGGGTGATTTAATAATGCAATAGCAATACCAAGACGTTGCTTCATACCCAGAGAAAACTGACCTGAACGCTTTTTAAAAGTATCTCTTAAATCAACAATCCCTAAAACTTCTTCAATGCGAGAGTCGTGAAGACCAAGTAATGTAGTATGAACTTTTAAATTTTCTCTTGCTGTTAAATTCTCATATATAGCAGGTGATTCAATAAGAGACCCAATGTTTGCTAAATCTTTTCTAGTCCATCTATGACCTTCAAATAATATCTTCCCAGAAGTGGGGTTTAAGATTCCTGTTATCATTTTTAATAAAGTGGATTTCCCAGCTCCATTCGGTCCTAATAATCCATAAATAGAATTATGTTTAATTGCAATTGAAATATTATCAACTGCAACCTGCTCCTTAAACTTTTTAGAAACTCCTTTTACTTCCAAAATATAATTACTCATAATTTTCATCCTTTCTTTTGTCAAACTTATTTACAAGAATCATTCTAAATCATAAATATAAGGATTTTATAAGAATTAAAAAATTATAAAAAAAATGATGTGCTTTTAAATAAAACACATCATTTCTTATGTTAACTCTATTAATTCTCCATTGTAGTATATCTCTACTTCTTCAATCCAAATACTATTATCATCTTCTTGAATGACATTTTTGATAATATTATTTATAGTATATATTATATTTTGTTCATTTAAATAATCATCTTTCCAAGAAACTCTCCCCTTTTCATCAGGTTCAACTAAGTTTATCTTAACTAGACTATCTTTTTCCTGAACTTCTACTTCCATATCTAAACCATTAAAATACTCATGTGATAAAGTATCTAAGATTAACTGTAGTTTTTCTTTTAATGTACTTTCTTCATCTATTTGTAAGTATTTTACTATCTTTTCATCCTTTGAAACTATCTCTATAGGTATTTTAGCTGTTCTTCTAGGATTAATTGTATCAGTTTCTTCTTTGATATCTTCACCTTTCTTTACAACTGCAGAATCTCTAGAATCAACCAATTCTACTTTGTCAACTTTATAATCCATACATGCTGTACTCAATAAAGTAGTAGCAATTATTAAAAAACTTACTGCTATTTTATTCATAAGTATCCCTCTCCCAATTCTATTTCGATACTTATTATACCATAGTATAGACTATATTTTTATACTTTTAGGTCAATTTATTAATTATAGTAATGAATTATTTACATTTCTAATTTATTTGAATTTATTTTTATAGTATACTCTTGTTCTAAATTCGACAAGTTTTCATTTAAAAGCCCTTTTATTTCTCTTATATTTTTATATGCGTTATGATTTTCTTCACTGTGTTCATATTCAATTGAACTATCATTGTATTCTTCTGACTCATCATTAATTTCTTCTATTCTTTCTTTAGATTTTATATCGCAATTAAACTTATACTTATTTACTGGTAGACTAAGACTTACTTTAGAATTTGGAACCTCTATATCTAAATTTTTAGCAATTGGAAAATCACAATATATGCTAAAGTTGTTATCGTAATGTGAATTTCTACCTATTTTTTCTTTTATATTTATATTTTCAGGTATATATTGTTCTACATTATTGACAAATATGTCTTCATATTCTGAAGATATATCTAATGATTCTGTTTCTATATTTACGTTTTTAACACCTAAGACTGATTTTGTAGATAATTCAAGATTATTGCTAGATATTAAGTTTAATGTATCTAACTTATTTATATTATTTTCAGTTATAACTCTCTCAAATCTTCCATAAGAAGTCTTATATGTTATATTGCTTGAAGCTACATTATCATATACTAATAAAGATGAATCTACACTTGATACATTTATATCTACATTATTTGGTACATAGATTACTATTTCCCTATAATCTCCTGAAAACATATTATTTATAGATGTATTGAATAATTGGTCAAAATTTTTAATTTTTTTAACACGATTTTCATATTTTCTTTCACCTTTTACAACTAATGTCTTATCCTTTAAAGTTACATTATATTTGTAAAATTCATTGTTTCCTCTTGTTGTCACACGTACATCTTCACTTGAATGTCTCTTTATCGTAACATTTATATTGCCAACAGATACATCTAACTTGTCAATATTTACTTTTTCTTGATAAAGTTTATTTTCCTTTTTGAATTCAGCTTCTTTTTCGAGTCCAAAGTTTATTAAGCTTGGCATAACTAAAATCCCTGACCATGTTGTTCCAATTATACCTATTACCAATAAAACCGCAGCAAATATGGCAAGTTTCTTATTCATGTTTATCTTCTCCTTTCTTATCATCTATTTCTTCAAAATCTTTATACATTGCCTCAAAATTTATACTATCATCGTTGTAATTATCAGATTCCTTTATATTCTCTTCTTTTTCTATATTACAATAATCATCATATAAATCTTCATTACTATCTTTATTTAAATCTTTCTCACTTAAAGTATCCTTATTTCTTTTTTCCATCTTTTTATTTGCATTTATATAAATGTTTTTTCTCTTTATCCAATTTATATAACTGCCTAACAATTGTTTACCTAACTTTATAACAAACAGTAAAATTTGCCATGCCAGTATCTCTAAACCTATAAATGCTATAGTCGCAAATATACAAAACATTGTAACATCTGGAACCATTGAAATAAATTTAATCACAAATGGAATTGATATGACAAAAGCAATCAATGTACATACTAACCCAATAGCAACTGAAATAATAGCACATACAAATGCAAATGCTGGAATAATCAATAATAAGGATAAAAATACTAATAAAATCTTTATAGCTTCTCTAGATACTCCTCCGACACCTTCTTCTATACTTGGAGTAAGCTTATCATTTACTCTTTCTTTCGATTTATTGTACTTTTCTTTAGCTTCATCTTTTAAAATAGAATAACCCTTTTTCATATCTAACTTGAATTTACTAAACTTATCATTTAAAATATCTGTGTTTATTATTTTTTCATCTTCAATGTTTTTTTCTTTTGTCTGTAGAATAAGTTCTCTTGCTATAGATTTTGGTGAACCAAGCGATGCTATTATTTCCATATCACTCTTTCCTTCTATAATCCCATCTACAAAATATTCTTCATAATCTCTCAATATATCATTAACTTCGCTCTCAGAAAAATCTTTTTTTAGATAATCCTTTAAAATTTCCAGAAACTCAGTTTTATTCAAGTTCATTACCTCCCTCATCTTCACTTATTAAAATCTCAACAGCTTTTACAAATTCTCTCCACTCTTCCATCAGATTGGATAAGTTTTCTTTTCCTAGTGAAGTTATTCTATAGTATTTTCTAGCAGGACCCTCATTAGATTCTAGTATATACGTTTCAAAATACAAATCTTTTGTCAGTCTTCTTAGAATAGGATATATCGTTCCTTCATTTACATCTATTACTTTGGAAATATTATGTACTATTTCATATCCATACATATCTTTTTTAGATATTAGAGCAAGTACACAAATTTCTAAGACACCCTTTCTAAATTGTGTGTTCATATACTCCATCCTTTCTTTAAATACACAGTATTGTGTTTTACAAGGTACTATGTTAAAACTTCTTATGCTTTTATAATAACACAGTACTATGTTTTACACAATAGTTATTTTTTAATATTATTATTGATTAAATTCTTATGTAAATGTATAATACTCTAATCAGATATATTTTATGAAAGTGGTGATAAATTGTCTAAAACAAAAGAAGATAAAACTATATTAATCTTAACAGCTCAATTTGGTGCTGGTCATATAAGTGCTGCAAAAGCAGTTAAAGAATGTATTATGGAAAAATATAGTAATTACAATGTTGTTATACAAAACTTTATAAATGCAAGTATACCTATGATGAATAAGCCTATGGTGAAGCTTTATGAAAACAATACAAAATATACTCCTGGATTATATAATTATTATTATTATTTTAAGAAATCGTTTGACTCAAGACATGATTTCTCTCATAAATTATATACACCTAAACTTTCTGAGTATATTTCTGATATAAATCCAGATTTGATTATCTCTACATTTCCACTAGCTGCTGCTTGTGTAAATAATTTTAAGATAAAAAACCCTGATATAAATATACCAACATTGACAGTTATCACAGATGTTGTAGACAGTATGGAATGGGTTTTTGAAAATACAGATTTATATTTTGTTCCATCTCCAGAGATAAAAAATAGATTTTTTCAAAAAGGAATAAGTCCAGATTCCATAAAAGTTACTGGTGTTCCTGTAGATAAGAGATTCCAGATTGAAAGTAAAGAACCTTGTTGTGGAAAATATAGGCTATTGCTTTTGGGTGGAGGAAGAGGTCTATTTGATATAGATGAGGATTTTATGCATTGGATAGATGACTTCATTGAAGAACATATTAATTCCATAGAGATTACAATAGTTACAGGTAAAAATAAAAAACTATATGATAATTTAACTCATAAAAAACCTCTAAAAAATATAAAAGTACTTGGATTTGTAAATGATATGTACAATCTGATAAAAGAATGTGACTTAATGTTGACTAAACCTGGAGGAGCAACTATATTTGAAGCAATCCAGTCTCAAACTCCAGTACTTGTTAAAATGCCAAAAGTTGGTCAAGAAATTGAAAATGCTAAATTTATAATAGATAAAGGACTTGGAATGATTTATAGTGATGACTTAGACCTAAAAAATATATTTTATAAGTTAGTATCAAATGAGTTTGATTCTATAATAAATTTTATGAAAAAGAATCTAGAAGAGTTTAAAACAGTCATTCATCCAGATGAAATTGCTGATTATATATCAGAATTAATAGATAATCAATATAATTAATTTTATATTAATTTTATTGTAAAACTTAAAATCCAAAATTAAAGGCAATTGAGTATGGTTTTTACATTTGAGATTTAACTCAAAATGATTTAATCATACTTAATTGCCTTTATAACATCAAAATCAAATTATTACTACTTTATCTTAATATATATTTTTCTTGTATTGCATATATAATTGTTGTATTTCTTCCATGCTTCTCTTTAGTTCTATTTGTAAATCCGAAGCAGTTTGATAATCTTTATTTTCTACAGCCTCTCTTACTCTAGTAAATAGTGATTCCCTAGTTAAAGTATCTTTCATAATATTAAACTTTAAGTCTGATATTGAATTCCAAACTACTTCATCAAGTGCATCCATATTTTCTTTTGTGTGTACTTTTACAATACTTCTTATCTTTTGAATTCCAGCTTCTATTATTCTAGTTTTTAATTTTTTTTGCCACTTATCTATTGCCCCAACTTTAAATGATTCTATTATACTATCAGTAAATACATCACCTTGTTTTAAAGATTTTAATTTAGAAGCATATATTTCTAGGTTTTTCATATTTTCATAAACTGTTGCTGGAGGTGTTCCAAATCTTGCATTTCTTTCTTCTAAATTATAATGTTCAAATACATCATTTTCATCTCTATATGCTCTGTCTTTTTCTAAATAGAAACTTTCTTCTCCCACATTTTTAGATAATTCTTTTTCTAGTTCTTTAGTACTAAGTCCACTCTTAGCTGCTGCTTTTATACCATCTAACATTGTTTGATAACATCCTGCTATTACTAGGTAAGTATTAGATAGAGGACTTGGTGATCTTAATTCAAATCTTACAGTTTTTGGATTCTTTATATCTCTTATTAACCCAACAAGTACCGACCTATTTCTAGATGGCATTTCATAACTATGACCTAAAGATGTAACTATACATACAGGTGCTTCAAATCCAGGAACCAGTCTATTAAATCCATCATTAGAAGCTGTTACAATCGGATTTAATACTTCATAATTATAAAGAAGTCCCATAAGAGCTCCATACCCTAATTCACTTAGATAGTCTTCTTTTAAATCTTTTGGAGCAAATAAGTTTTTGATACTTCCATCTTTTAATTTTGCACTTACTCCTACATGTGTATGACCACCACTTCCTGCAACTCCATGAATTGGCTTTGCTTTAAATGTAACTTCTAATCCATGCGATGTAAATACATCTTCTATAACATCTCTTACTAATAATTCATTATCTGCCGCTTGTAGTGGTGTAGAAAACTTCCAAGAAACCTCTAATTGCTCCATAGCATGGTTTGTTTTTCCATCTATACTTATAGAACTTTGAATTCCCCCAACCTCTTTATGAGCCATTTCAGGGCTTACACCTAGCTTTTGAAGTATTATTAAACTTTGTTCCAGACAAGTTCTTATAATACCATGAGTTCTTTTCCAGTATTGTTCTTTTAAGCTTTGTGATACATATAATTTTTCTAAGTCAGCTTTATCTTCAGGAGTATTAACCCAAAATTCGAGTTCTGTAGCTGCTGTTAACATTATTTCTTCTATATCATCTACTGAGTTTATTCCTATATTGTTTATTACATGTGGATATTCTCTAAATATTTCAAACATAGATTTCTTAAAATATTTATCTGCTTTTTGAAGAATTCCCCTAGAACATACTTTTTTATTATCGTGTATTAGAAATGCAGGTATCTTTAATGTTCCTACAGGCAACCCTACTTCTTCATCTATGTATTCCATATTGTAATCTACATACCAATGACAACTTTTATCTGGCATTAAGTCTACTTTTGCATTATTCAATGTTGCTATATTGTAAAGTTCAACACTTGAACCATCAGTTTGTATAGCTGATTCTAAGAATTTATCTATATCCTCTAAAAATAATTCTACAGGAATTTTTTCATCTGTTGCATTTCCTCCTAAGTCAACTCCCATTAAAGAAACGAATCTTATGTTTTTATTGCTCTCTAGGATTTCTCTTATTTCTTCATTGGTATGCTTATCTTTCTCTATTACATATAATAAACTCTCCATCTTTTCACTCTCCTATGATTTTTGTGTAAATTTTATTTTATTAAATATACAAGATAAAATTCATTTTTCCTTATATTTATGAATTTTTCTTGCAAAATATTCGTGTTTTATTCGTGTTTTTATTTATATTATTATATATCAAGTACAAAAAGTTCGCAATATTTTTTCTTGGAAAAATATTATACATACAATAGTTTAACATTTTTATAAATATGGGGTATACTAAAATAAAAGTATTTTTGTTTAAAAATTTAATTTAGCTTATAATATAATCTATACTAGTAATAATACAAAAATTTAGGAGATAAACTTTATGGAATACATAATTTTCGATTTGGAATTCAACCAAGGATTTGACAAAAAACTCAATAAAACTGTGTCCAATGAAAAATGTCCTTTTGAAATTATACAAATAGGAGCAATTAAACTGGATTCTAAATTTAATATAGTAGATACATTTAATAGCTATATTAAACCTACACTATACAAGGCAATGCACCCTTTTATTAGTCGTATGACCAATATTAAAGACTCTGATTTTAACGATTCACCTACTTTTCCTGAGGTTTACAACAATTTCATAAAATTCATAGCATCACACGACCCTATACTATGTGTTTGGGGGGTTGGAGATTTAAAGGAGTTATACAGAAATATCAATTATCATAAGCTAGCATCAGATATTTTACCTAAGTCTTATATTAATATTCAACAACATGCATCTAAATATTTTAATAATCCAGCAGGAAAAAGTATTGGCTTGAAAAATGCTATTTCTATATTGGAACTTGATGAAAAAATGTCTTATCACAACGCTTTAAATGATGCATATTATACAGCGAAGGTTTTTATTAAGATATATAATCCAAGCATAGTACCTGATATATATGTGTATACAAATATTAAATCTAAATCTATAAAGTATTCTAATAAAAAAAGAGTTGACTATGATAAATTATTTGATGAGTTTAAGAAAATTCTAAATCGTGATTTGACTAAAGATGAGAAAAAAATTATTAATTTAGCTTACAACATGGGAAAAACAAATCAATTTGAATTAGAAAACTCTAAGCAAAGAAAAAATAAGTGAAATTTATTTAGGTTAAAAAAAGGCATGTAGATTAAAAGAATAATTAACTTTAAATTTACATCTACAGCCCAATTTTTATCCTGATTAAACTTCTATATTATCTCTAATTCTACTGGACAATGGTCTGACCCCAATACCTCAGTATGTATATTTGCATTTGTCAATCTATCTTCTAATTTTTTAGATGCACAAAAATAATCGATTCTCCATCCAGCGTTATTTTTTCTTGCATTAAATCTATATGACCACCAACTATACACTCCTTCTTTATCAGGATTAAAGTATCTATATGTGTCTATAAATCCACTATCTAATAATTTAGAGAATTTTTCTCTTTCTTCTTTTGTAAAACCTGCGTTCTTTGTATTGTTTTTAGGATTTTTTAAGTCTATTTCTTTATGTGCAACATTCATATCTCCACACACTATTACAGGCTTATGATTATCTAATTTAACTAAATAATCTATAAAGTCATCTTCCCATCTAGTTCTATATTCTAATCTCTTTAATTCAGATTGAGAATTTGGCGTATATACAGTAATAAAATAAAAATCTTCAAATTCTAAAGTTATAACTCTACCTTCCTTATCATGTTCTTCTATATTTATTCCATACATTACTTTTAAAGGCTCTTTTTTTGTAAATATAGCAGTACCTGAATAGCCTTTTCGCTCTGCATAATTCCAGTACTGAAAATAACCTGGCAAATCTAACTCTATTTGCCCTTCCTGTAATTTAGTCTCTTGTAAGCAAAATATATCTGCATCAATATCTCTAAAAAAGTCTAAAAATCCTTTCCCAACACACGCTCTTATCCCATTGACATTCCACGATATAAATTTCATATTCCACTCCTCATCTAAATAGCAATTTTCTATTAGTTTTTTTATTTATTTTTCTATTTGTTTTTATTTTAACATTAATATACTATAAATTTATTTTAAAATCATTATTTCTTTAATACCTAAAAGATACATACTTTAATCAAATTTTAATTTTTTTGTTAATTCTTCAGGATTCATTGAAGAAACATACATATTTGTTCCAAGTTCAAATCCTCCAAGGTTATACTTTCTTGGTATTATGTGCATATGGACATTAAAGTATGATTTTGTTTCAATTTTTGTTGGATGAGTATGGATACATAAGTTAAATGGCATATACCCATTTATATTATATAATTTTTTAAATAACTTTTCGAATATCATAGAAATCTCTTTTACATTATTATCTGTTAATTCATCAAACTTTATGTTGTCTTTAAATATTACTCTTACTTCACCACTGTACTTAGTTGCATATGGTATAATCACTAAAAAAGCGTCTCCATTATAAACCACTCTTTTATTTAAACTTATTTCATTTTCTACCAAGTCATTATACAAAGAGCTTTTATTACTATCATAATACTCTTTTGAAACCAACAATTCATTTGTAATTTCAGGTGGAATAAAAGACATAGATAGTATTTGAGCATGTGGATGCATCAAAGATGCTCCAGCCTTTCTCAAGAAATTTTTAAAAATACTCACATATTCTACTTTGTCATCTTTCGACAAATCTTTAAATCTATTTCTATACATAAAAAAAACATCTTCAAATTCTTTTTGATTCATATTGTAAAAACTGCTGTTATGTTTATTGCTTTCTATCATTACCTCATGAATACCATATATATCTCTTGCCAAATCATCAATTATAGGAAATTTATTATATATAGATTTTACAAGCCAACCTTCATCACCTTTTATTTCAAATAGTGTATCTGTTGCATAAGCTTCATTTCCCTTACAAAATGGGCATCCTTCATCGTATTCATTCGTTTCTTCTTCATCATTTGGTACATCAATTGTATCTAATGGTCTTTTCAGCCTATCAGTAGCAAATATAACAACATCATTAGTAATTGGATCTATTCTTAATTCTCTCATAATTAACACCTCTTAGTTAATAGCCTTTAATATAATTATATGATATTTATTGTATCTGTTAAATAAATTTATAATATTTTTTATAATTTTACATATTTAGTATTAGGTATTTTAATTTTCTAATACAAAAAAATTATAACTAATATATCCATATATTATCATACTATAAATAAGTTTATGTACATATAATTTATTAGTATAAATACGAGTGTTTCACTGTAATTTGTTAAAAGTTTATTTTAAAGCTATATTAATTTTTTTTGATGATTTTTACCTATAAGTATGTTATTATTATCTTGTAAAGATGTCTTGTATTCCAATATACAATTTACATAATACAATATACGTATTTAAATTAAATAGGGGGTATTAAAATGAATTATTCAAACAGAGTTAGTGCAATGCAAGCCTCTCCAATCAGAAAACTTGTTCCATTTGCACAAGCAGCAAAAGATAAAGGAATCAAAGTATATCACTTAAATATAGGTCAACCAGACATAAAAACTCCTCAAGGGTTTTTTGATGCTGTTAAAAACTTTGATAGCGAAGTTTTAGAATATGCTACTTCTGAAGGTATTCCAGAATTATTAGAAGCACTTCAAAATTACTACAAAACTTACAACATGGATTTTGAAAAAGATGAATTATTAGTGACTAATGGTGGTAGTGAAGCTTTACTTTTCACTATGATGGCTGTTTGTGACCCAGGAGATAATTTATTAGTTCCAGAACCATTCTATACTAACTACAATGGATTTGGTCAATGTGTAAACGTGGAAGTTAATGCTGTTACAACAAAAGCAGAAAACGGTTTCCACCTTCCATCAAAAGAAGAAATAGCTTCTAAGGTAGATGATAGAACTAAAGCTATAATTCTTTCTAACCCAGGAAATCCAACTGGTGCAATTTATACAAAAGAAGAACTTAATATCCTAGCTGAAATAGCTAAAGAAAAAAATCTATGGATAATAGCAGACGAAGTTTATAGAGAATTTGTTTATGATGGACTTGAGTATACTAGCTGTGGTAACTTAGAAGGTGTACAAGACAGAGTTATAATAATAGACAGTGTTTCTAAGAGATACAGTGCTTGTGGTGCTAGAATTGGTTCTATCGCTTGTAAAAATAAAGGTCTTATAGCTCAAATACTTAAATTGTGTCAAGGAAGACTTTGTGTTCCTACATTAGAACAAATAGGAGCTGTTGAATTATACAAAACTCCAGCTTCTTACTTCAAAGAGGTTAATGAAGAATACAAAAAAAGAAGAGACGTATTATACAATGAATTAATGAAAGTTGAAGGTGTTATATGTAAAAAACCAACTGGTGCATTCTATATAGTTGCTAAATTACCAGTTGAAAATGCAGAAGATTTCACAATCTGGATGTTAAAAGAGTTCAGTAAAAATAATGAAACTGTTATGGTTTGCCCTGCTGAAGGATTCTATGCTACTCCAGGTTTAGGACGTGACGAAATAAGATTAGCTTACATCCTAAATGAAACTGACCTTCATAGAGCTGCTACATTATTAAAAGAAGGTTTAGAGCAATATGTAGCTTTACACAAATAAATTTTAAAAGTTTACTTTATGTAAATTTTATCAGATAAAAAGTCCCCTTTTCAACCAATATTTGAAAAGGGGATTTTTCATAGTTTTCTATCTAAATTCGTCTTTATTTAATATATATTGAAGAGTATTTATTGCTCCTAGATAGTTCTTTCTATCTTCTTCAGTTAGTCTAGAAAGCTTCTCTTCTAATCCATCACTCAATTTATCCATAAAATCAGAAGCTATCTTATCTCCTTCTTCTGTAATATCAATTAAATACTTTCTTCTATCAACTAAATCTCTTTTTCTTGTTACATATTTCTTTTCTGTTAAATCATCTACCATACTAGTTAGACTGCCTTTTTCTATATTTAATTTAGAGCATAAATCAGTCATGCTTATTACTCCATAATTTCTTATAAATACTAATGCTCTTAATTGTGTTTTATTTACATTATAGTCTGGTGCGAATTTTTTTAGGTCTTCTAAATATAAGCTAGAATAAATCTTCGGAAATGTTTTTACCAAAAAACTTATAGTATCTTTTACTACGTATTTCATACAATCACCTCAGTTGTTTTAAAATTTATTAAATTATCTAACTAACTTATTTCAGTTTACATTAAAAATATTGCAAGTACAATAGTTTTTAAATAATGATTAAATTTAATTAGTAATCTTATTGTTTTTCTTATTTTTAATAATATTTCTCTGATTAAATATTATTTATATAGCTATTTTATTAAATTCATGATATAGTAAATAAGGAAGAACTCTTCACAGCGGTGAAGAGCAGACGCTAGCCCATTAAAATGGCTATCTTATTTATAAATAAGATAGCCATTTTTAATTATATTTTATCTATAAAACTTACACTCTTAAATCCACATCTACTTTTCCTAAATCTTCTTTATAATCTTTTATAGCTGGTTCTACAACTTCATTTACAAATTCTACAACTTGTTCTGGAGCTCTACCTATAAAGTTTTTTGGGTCCATTATAGATAATATTTCTTCCTTACTCATTTTAAATGAATCATCATTCATTATAAGCTCAATTAAATTATTATCTTTACCTTCATGTTTAACTCTATAAGCAGCTTTCATAGAATATTCTCTTATTATCTCATGTAATTCCTGTCTATCTCCACCTCTTTTTACAGCTTCCATAAGTATTGTTTCTGTAGCCATAAAAGGAAGTTCTTCATTTACACGTTTATTTATCATATTTTCATATACTACTAACCCATCAGTTACATTTATACCTATTTCAAGTATAGCATCTGCTGCCATAAAAGCTTGAGGTATAGCTAATCTTTTATTGGCTGAGTCATCTAATGTTCTCTCTAACCATTGAGTAGCCTGTACCATTGCAGGGCTTATAGATTCAGATATTATATATTTAGATAAAGAAGCTATTCTTTCACTTCTCATTGGATTTCTTTTATAAGCCATTGCTGATGAACCTATTTGATTTTTTTCAAATGGCTCTTCTAATTCTTTTAGACTTTGTAAAAGTCTTATGTCATTAGTCATTTTATGCATACTTTGAGCTATTCCTGATAATACACTTATTACTTGATAGTCCAGCTTTCTAGTGTATGTTTGTCCACTTACTGCATAAGAAGAACTATATCCCATTTTGTTACAGATTTTCTTATCTAACTCTTTTACTTTTTCATGGTCTCCTTCAAATAAACTTAAAAAACTTGCTTGAGTCCCAGTAGTCCCTTTAACTCCTCTTAATTTCATATTGTCTATTCTATAATTTAAGTCTTCTAAATCAAGAATTAAATCTTGAGCCCACAAACAAGCTCTTTTCCCTACTGTTGTAAGTTGTGCTGCTTGAAAGTGCGTAAAACCAAGAGCTGGCATATCCTTATACTTAAGTGCAAATTCTTTTAAGTTGTTTATCAAATTTACAAGCTTTACTCTTAAAAGTTTTAGAGCTTCATTCATTTGTACAACATCTGTATTATCTCCAACATAAGCAGATGTTGCTCCTAAATGAATGATTCCTTTAGCTTTTTCACATTGTAAACCATACGCTTTTACATGAGACATTACATCATGTCTTACTTCTTTTTCTATTTTTCTAGCTTCATCAAAATTTATATTATCTATATTAGCTCTTAACTCATCTAATTGTTCTTCAGTTATATTGATTCCTAACTCATGCTCACCTTCAGCAAGAGCAACCCATAATCTTCTCCATGTAGAAAATTTAAATTGCGGAGAAAATATATAACTCATATCTTTACTACAGTATCTATCTGTAAGCGGATTTGAGTATGTAGTATATTTGTTATCTATCATTATATTAGCACCTTCCTTAAATCTTTTGTTGTATAGTTATTATGTACATATTAGTACATAAATAATTATATATAATTTTACGAACTATAACAAGGCTTTTTTGTTTTTTGTTCATATTTATATAGATTATTTTTTATGTTCTAATATTTTTTATTTATATCTAGATTATCTTTTTCAATTAAATAATCCACAATCTCGCTATCAACAAAATTCAATACATATTTATACCTAATTGCATAGTATTTATCACTCCAGCCAAGTTGATTTTTTACGTCACTCTCATCTGCCCCAAGTCTTAAACTTATTGCTGCAAATGAATGTCTAAAGTCTCTTGCTGAATATTGAGAAAGTCCTGCTAAATCTAATGCTTTTTTTACTATCAATCTGACATTTCTATCTGTTATAGAATTGCTTTTTTGAGTTGTAAAAATAAAATCATCATTAGGTATTATTACTTCTGGAAGTCCAGAATAGTTTCTGTAGTCTTCTAAAAGCCTAAAAAAGTATGGATGTAACTTTACTACTCTCTCTTTTCTTCCCTTTCCTAGTCTAACATACGAGTTATCGTTTTCATCTACCATAAGGTCTTTCCACTTTAAGCTAACTAATTCATTTAATAAACACCCAGTAGTAACTAGACAGACTATTATCACTCTATCTCTTATATTCAGTTTTGGCAAAATACCTATAAGCTTATTTATTTCCTGTATGCTTAAAACATCATCCTTTGTCTTTATTCTAGTTACTGTTGGTTTTTCTACATGTCTAAATGGATTTATATCTATATATCCTTCTTTTTTTAAGAAGTTGTAAAAACTATGTAAATAACTATATATCTTTTCACAAGTTGATTTTGCATATTTGGTTTGTATATAGTCCACAAAATTTTTACAATCTTCTTTTGTTACATAAATTAATTCCTTTCCTTTTAGAAACTCTTTAAATAACATAACCTTTGATAAATAATCGTGTTTTGTATTTGGGTTTAATTTTGTAGAAAAAACATTAAAAGTTTCATACTCATAATCATCCAATATTTTCGTACTATACATAATAACTCCTTTCCTTTTCATAAAATAAAATAGTTATACTTTTACTATACCATATATTTCCCCCTCATATATACCCCTTATTCAATAGACAAGTTTCAAGTTTATGATTTTAAATTATGAAGGTTTTATGAAAATATCAATCTTCCATTGTGCACTACACAGTACTATGGTATTATAAGTTAGTAAAAGATGGCATATTTTATTAATCTTTGAATAAAATATGCTACTATAAATTTGTATTGGAGGTATTTAAATTTGGAAACATTTAGTTTGCTTGAAGTTTTTAAAGCAGTCATTTTGGGAATAGTTCAAGGAATTACAGAATGGCTACCAGTAAGTAGTACAGGGCATATGATATTAGTTGATGAATTTATAAAATTGAATTTTTCATCTACATTTATAAATACATTTTTAGTTGTAATTCAATTTGGTTCAATATTGGCTGTACTTGTTATATTTTTTAGGAAGTTAAATCCTTTTGATAGTGCAAAAAATACTAAACAAAAAAAAGAAACAGTTCGCTTATGGCTTAAGGTTATAATTGCAGTTATACCATCTGGAGTTATTGGTATACTGTTTGAGGATGATATAGACAGATTATTCTTCAATTCAACAGTAGTTGCAATTGCTCTTATTGTATATGGTATAATAATGATAGGACTTGAAAATAGAAATAAAAGACCAAAATATAAAGATTTTTCTCAAGTTACATATAAACTAGCTCTTTGTATAGGTTTATTCCAATGTCTAGCTCTTATTCCAGGTACATCTAGATCTGGTTCAACTATAATCGGTGCAGTATTACTTGGTACTTCTAGATACGTAGCAGCAGAATTTTCATTCTTCTTAGCTATTCCTACAATGCTTGGAGCTAGTGCATTAAAACTTTTAAAAGCTGGGTTTGGATTTACTGGATTTGAATGGCTTATTTTAGGTGTTGGCTCTGTAGTAGCTTTTATAGTTTCAATCGTAGTTATTAAGTTTTTTATGGATTATATCAAAAAACACGATTTCAAAGTCTTTGGCTATTATAGAATAATTTTGGGTATAGTTGTTCTTGGTTATTTCTTTTTATTCTAGAGTATTTTAATTTAATGACAAATGATAAGGAGAAAAATTATGAGTGTTAAAAAGGAAATATTTGATTGGATTAAGTCAATAGCCATGGCTATTGTACTTGCATTTGTAATATTACAATTTATAAGACCTTCTATTGTTAGTGGAGAATCAATGTATCCTACTTTAGATGATAAAGACTATCTAATTTTAAATAGAATATCATATAAAGTTGGTAAACCTGAAAAAGGTGATATTGTAGTTTTTAAAACTAATTTAGTTGATGGAGATACTGGAAAGAAAAAAGATTTAATAAAGAGAGTTATAGCTACTGAAGGTGACAGTATAAAAATATCAAATTCTAAAGTATATGTAAATGGCAAATTACTAACCGAACCATATATACATAATAATTATACTTCTGGAGATATAGACACAGTTGTTCCAGAAGGAAAGTTATTTGCAATGGGTGATAACAGAGAAAATAGTAATGATAGTAGATTCCCAGATGTAGGTATGGTTGATGAAGACGAAATTCTTGGTAAGGTCATGGTAAGGTTATTACCTTTTGATAATATTGGAAAAGTAAGTTAAAAAAATAAGAGACTGAGTTGGTAATATTTATTCTACACAATTCAGTCTCTTTTAATTTTTTGAATTCAAAATATGTTTTATTCCCTATCTTCTTTTGATTCTGTAATAATTCTTATTATATCACTTGCATCTTCATTAAAGGTTGTTACTATACTTAGATAGTCAGTGGCCCTGCTCATAGCCAAATAAACCTTATTTAAATCACCTACAAAGTCATTTACTTGATAATCTTGCTCTGTATCATTTATTGTTTGATTATACAACATTTCTAACTCACATATTATTATCGCTTTATATTCTAAATTCTTTATTGTATATATATTTGCTATTGTCGTTCCTATCTTCTTACTTATGTTTGTTAAGTTATCTTCTGCGCATATATAAGGAATTTGTGCTTCTTCTAATGCCTTTTTTAACATGTATTGAAAATAAATAGTTTTTCCACTTTTTAATTTCTTCTTATTATAAGGATATACAATAGCAACTTCAGAATAATCAAGACCTTTTTTGCTTATTAAATATTCGATTTCCCATATTACAGAACTTATTTGGTCATCTAAATCACTTACTTTTATTATATCAACCGACTTATTACCACCTCTAAGTGCTTTTGTATTAAAAAAAGTATTAAACTTTGTATTAGGTCTTAATTCATTAATATAAGCGTTAGAATTATTGGAAAAATTATTTGTAAAATCAACAATTTCTTTAGCTTGCCTATAATTTTTATTTAATATTATTTTATCATCAAACTCTATATTGCTGTATAGTTTCCTAAATATATTTAGTCTATTAAAGATATTTAAAGAGTTACAAGAATACACATTAAATATGAATTTTGTTTTATATAAAAACTCTCTTATAAAATCTATTTCATAATCTAAAAAACTTTCTGCTTCATCAATAAAAATCGCCTTAAACATATTTTTATTCTTTATAATGTTTTGTGCTTGCTTTACAAGATTATTAAATGTTTTTTCATAATCATTTTTTAACATATTATAGTCAATAATTAGATTATATTTTTTAGCTAATTTAAATATAAAGGAACTAAATGTATGAACTTCTAAATTATTATTGTCTTTATATAATAATTCTATTCTTTCTCGAAGTTCATTACATAGTTGTTTTGTATGTGTAAATATTAGTAACTTATGATGTGGATATACTTTTGCCAGTTTTATAGCTCTAGAAAGCATATTTGCCGTTTTTCCTATACCAGAACCGCCTTCAATAAGTGTATTTCCATATTTAATAGAAATAGCATCTTTAATTTGAATTTCTTCCATCATAGTTGCTGTATACTTATAGTCATCATTATAGAAGGAAATTTTTTTAAATTTTTCGTTTAGGTGAAGTGTGTCATTTATTATATAGTATTCTGAACATATATCTAATAAAAATAAATTTAAATTTATTTCATCATTTTTTTCCTTAAGATATTCATCCAGTGAAGCACTAGCCATTATATCTTGAAGCTTATTTTTATCTATTATATTATTATTCACAAATTCTTCAAACTCATAAGCTTCGTCTACTTCAACATATGGCATAATGTAAACATAGTTATAGCTTATATTTCTATTCTTTTGTCCCATTTTTAGTTTCAAAAGCTCATATTCCTCATGCATAACTTCAAGTAACTCTTCTTCCAAAATAAAATATATGTCTTCTGTTGTATCCATAAATTTTATAAATAAAATTTTTCCATCTTTTACATACAACAAGTCAGTATTTATTCCTTTAAAAGGAGTAACTTTTGGCACTACTTTAACGTCCTTATTGATATTTTCGTAAAATACTTTCTCGAATTCTTTCAATTTCAGGGCGTCTAACTGAGAGTTTATATTTATGTATTGGCTCACTTATATTACCTCCTTCTGTTATAACTAATTATACCATTTTAAACTATATTTTTATATATACTTTTTATAGGCAAATTTCGTAAACAAATTCAAAATAAGTACAAATAAATACAAAACTATTAAAGAAAAATTGCAATAAGTATAGATATATATAAATATAAAATTCTTTATGATAAGCACTGACAAAATAAACTTCAGAATTATTTTTTTAAATAATAAATAAAATCTACTCTAAAAAGGTAAAATTTCTTTAACTAGTGACTTATATTACTTAATTATATAAAAATTAACGAACAAAAAATTTTAAAACCTGCTAAAAAATAATTCATTCATATTAGCAGGTTTTATTTAAATTATCTTCCTAAAAAAACATTAAAGTTTGATATATCTGTGTAAACTGCATAAAAAACAGGGTAACGATTTTGGTATAGTTCATTTACAAACTTACCTTGCATTCTCACAGGGAAATAGTGTCCATCTATATGACGGAAGTTAAAAATCACTTCAAAAGTTTCTCTCTTAGGTATTGCTTTATTCAGCGTATCAAGTACAACCTGTAAATCCTCTGGTAATATAGGTGAAAGTACATCAAAATCTTTGGATGAAACATTTCTAGCTGAATAACCAGTAAACTCAAGCATTTTTTGATTAAAGTAAAGTAGTTTCAAATTTTCCATACAAGCAAATTTTGCAATACCATCAGTAGACATCTCCAACAATAACTTTACATCTCTAGTGTCTATATTAAATGCTATACCATCAATAGAATCATCCCCAAAAATATGGAAAGAATTTTTTCCATGACCCTTTGTATAGTAAAGTGCTTGGTCTGCTTTTTCATAGAGTTCAGAATACTTACAGCCATGCTCAGGATATATTGCCACACCAATGCTACATGAAATAGAAAATTCTTCATGTTCAGCAAAACGTTTCTGGTTAATCTTAGAACAAAAACGCTCTAATTTATCCATAATTACATAATTACTGCTATTGAAATCTTTTATCAACACAACAAATTCATCTCCACCAATACGCCCAACAATATCATCTTCACGAAATTGAGACTTTAATTCTAATGCAAATTCACTTATAATAAAATCTCCAAATGCATGACCATATCTATCATTTACATTTTTGAAATCATCAATATCAAAAATCAGAAAAATATGTTCTGAATTTTGATTTTTATCACTTTTTAAAAATGTACTAATAAAGTCCTCTGTTACTCCCTTATTATAAAGACCAGTAAGAGAATCACGTTGTGAACGCTCAAGAAGCAACAATTCTCTATTTTTTTCTTCATCTATATTTTCACGATAAGAAATCATGCGAACAGATTCATCTGATGTCCAAAAGAAAATTCTGGCAGTAATCCTCATCCAATGATAATTTTCTTCATCTCTTTTAATTAAAAAGTCATAACTTATGTTATTGATTCCACTATTATAACACTTAAGAACATTTTCAGGTAAAAATGTATCTAAATAACCTTGTGCATACTCTTCTTTAATTTGCCCTTTAGCAATTATATAGAGTGCTTCATCATATGGTGTGCTAAGACTTAAGCCAAACTCTTTAAAATATCGATTTGCATCTTCACAACCAGCTTTGTTATTAGTAACATCAATCTCAAAAATATTTTCATAGAGATCTTCAGTAGATTTACTCAATAACTTTTGATATTCTAATTTCTGAGAAGAGCTGAGATTAATTATTTGTTGCTTGTATTTCTTAAGCACACGTGTAATTGTAAAAAGTACAAACATTATAATTAAAATTATAATTGCAATCCCTTTTAAAAACTGTATTTGAAGTTGTCTACTCATTGTAGTCAAATCATTTTCCAAAACAAGATGCCATTTTAAACTTGGGATATACTGATATACAACATAACTTTTTAATTTTTCTGATGAATTCCAAAAACTATTCTGTTCTTTTTTATTGCTCAAGATTAAATCTTTTGAAGCAGATAAATTACTACTTTTGTCTTCAAATAAATTAACATGTTCATAGCCTGTTTCCTCAGATGATAATTGAACAAATCCTTTATCATCAATTAGACGTGCTACAACATCAAACTTTTCATCATATTCTTTAAGTAACATTTGTAATGAGTCAACTTTTAATCCAACCCCAATAATTCCCATAGTTGATCCATTATCATCTTTTATCTTACAATTTACAAATACAGTAATACTATTATTACTTGCCTCATCATTATCAACATTTAATGAATATTCTTCATCCTGTTTTAAAAAATCATAATACCACTGATTCTCTGAGTTGTCAGCACTAAGTGTCCTATCAAGTCCATTAAAATGATAATAATTATTTGTCTTGGTTGAAACTAAAAAAACAGAATCATAGGAATATTTATTTCTGTATGTATTTAAGTAATCCTGTAATTTATAAACAAAGTTCCTATCATTTATATATTCTTTCTCACTAGTTAAAAAATTTTTTAATAGACTATCATTGGCCATGGTAAGTGATACATTTATAGGATGTGAAAGAAGTTTATCTATCTGATAATAAATACCTTCAGCAGCCAATGTAGATACGTGTTCAATATCATTTTTAAAAATATTAGTATTAGATTGGTACCCAATCACAGATGTAGCTATAAAACCAATAGTAATAATAACGCAAACAATAACATTTGTATGTAAAAGTGTATTTTTTTTCATCATGTATCCTCTCTTTCATCATCACTTTGGCTCATTGTATTCTCAACTTTTTAGTGCTTACAATATAATTAATTTTAATCAGCAAACTATCTCAAAAACTTAATTTTATTTCAAATATTAAATTTCATAAATCAACATTAATGCATAGATATTACATGTAAAAACATATAAATTGCTCATCTAAATCATTTTTAATAATATAAATCTATTATATAATTTTTATTTATTATTATATATTTTTAATATTCCTATAATATATTAATATAATCGATAATGCACATCCAAAGCACATCAACAAAACAAAAAACTTAAGAACTTCTGCTGTATAAAAACATATTATCTATCTTTAACAATTATAATTAAAAGTTTTTTGATACAGCATACCTGTAGTTAATTCTGCCCAACTGTAATTTGTCATGTATTCTCCAGCATATGTGTTAATTGCCATCATATCCCACCTTAACATATTATAATAATCACAATCAAATTTTGTAATATCTACTGCAAGGCTATTCCATTTTTTAATAACTATATATTCAATTTTTGCATCCTTTATGGTTTTCATCAGATGTGATATAACAGTTTGCGTTTGATTTTGCAAAGAACGATTGTATTCTTTGTCTTCCCAAAGTACTGCTGCAATTTCAGCAATAGTCACACTTGCTCCTTTCCTATCTACTAAATAAGCAAGTAATTCTTTTGATTTTGCTCTACTAAAAGTTAATGGCTTTTCATCTACAAATACCTCAAAGTTACCAAATGTATGAATAAATATATGGCTCTTATGGTTCAAAACAACAGGAGAACGTAAATTTTCTATTTCTTTCTGAATTCCTTCTATTGTAACAGGCTTTAGAAGATATCCACTGGCATGCATTGAAAATGCATCTAACGCATATTCTGAATAACCAGTTACAAAAATAATATTTATGTTTGGTAAAATTTCTTTTGCTAGACATGCAAACTCTAGTCCATTCATACCGTACATCTCAATGTCAAGAAATGCAATATCTACAAAATTTCTTTTTAAATACTCTAGCGCCAACTTAGGTTCATCAAAAAGAGTAACTTTTTCAATACCAGAAATATATGTTAATTTTTCATTCAAATTTTTAAGAGCAATTTGCTCGTCATCTACGACAATTATATTCATAATTTTACCCCTTTCTAATAGGAATGATTATTGTTGCTATTGTACCTTTTCCTATACCACTTTCTATATTTAGAATTCCATTACATTGTGTCTCTAATCGTCTTTTTACATTTTGAATACCAACATGGCTTTTTCCATCATTAACTCTTTCAAAGGGTTGGAAACCTACTCCATCATCTTTTATAACAATATAAATGTTATTTTCATCCTTGGATGTTGATACTATAATTGTTCCCCCTTCTTTTTGTTTTGTAACACCATGTCGTATCGCATTTTCAACAATTGGTTGTATAGTGAGAACAGGAATAAAAAAATCAGTAATTGTAAGCTCATAATGTATTTTTATACGCTCTCCAAAGCGTAATAACTCTATGTACAAATAATTTTTTAAATGAGCTAATTCTTTTTCAAATGGAATTAGCTTTTTTTGTGTAAGAGAATCCATATTTCCACGAAGATAAGAAGAAAATTTTTCTACTGCATGAACTGCCATGTTAGAATCATGTTTACACAAATATTGGATAGTGTTAAGTGCATTATATAAAAAATGAGGCTGTATTTGACTAAGCATTATAGAAATACGATTTTCCATCAATTCTCCCTCTAATCTCTGTTGAAACTTTTCCTTTCTTTTGATAGATAGCATCATATGCCCAATCTGTAATACAATAGTGGTTAGAAAACCTATACAAAAAAATGGTAGACTTCTAATGTATATAGTATAATAATTTGCTATTTCTGCAATACCACCTATAGTTGCTGGTAGATAAGCAAACAAAGCAATCTTAGCATCAGATTCTCTGTATATAATAATTTCAATAACCAAGAACCCCATACCAAGTAATACAATTAGAATACAGATGCTATTTTGTAAAATCAGAAACTCATGCAAATCATAAATATGAAGTATTTGGAGAATAACACAAAGTAGTATGATAGTCATAATTAAATACACACATAAATTTATAACGTTCAATCTCCACTCAGTTAAGTAAGTAGACAAATAAAGTATACAAAAAGTTGGAAGTAAAAACTGCGACAGTAATTCCAAAATACTGACAAGAGTTGGAGATTGGATAATAAGAGTAAGTATATTAAAATCTGCTAAACACCAAATTCCTCCAAATATAGCAAAACATGATAACAAAAAAATCTGACGTGTTAGCTCACTTTTCAAAAAAAACAAAATGATACTTGCAATTAGACCAAATAAGCCAAAAGATATTGTTAACATAGTAAATATAAGACCAATCCTGTTTTCGTGGAGTATACTAACAATTAAATCGCCCTTGGAGCCAATCTGCATTTCATCAAAAAAACATACTAATTGTAATGCTCGCCCACTAGGGTACACTCGTTGTATATTTATCTCAACTAAATCGTCAACCGATATTCCATCAGATTTAAAACCTGTCCAAAGATGACCTGTAGACTTTGTTAGTGCATTTTCTCTACCTTCTTGTATGGAAAATACCTCTTTATTAGATACACGAATATCAACTTTTAGATGGCTGATATGTAGCAAAAGTGTCTCTCCAGCTGGAATATTTCTGCTAAAATGTCCACGCAAATAAATAGACCCTTTTCTTATATCATTCAATGAGTCAACATTGATAAACGGCTGAAGATTTTCAGAATTAGATGTTCTAAATTCTCCAATAAATGAAACTGGAATAAGATTGCTTCGAGGATTTGAATGTTTATCTGATTTAAAAGCACAAACAAACAACAGTATTACTGATAAAGTTAGTAATACTGGTAAATAATACATATACCATCTAGATGTTTTCTTTTCCACAATAGTTTCCTCCATAAAATATATGTATATCTTTTATATATTTGAATATATAAAAAAATTATATAACCTAAAAATATTTATTTAGATATAATAGATTATTTTATCACTTCATTATATCAAACAAACTTAAATAATTATACAAACAATGTGTATATAAGGATTAATTTTATTAATTCTTTATAATTAATATTTATCAGCCTTATAATTATTTCAAATTATATCATTTTATACCTTGAAAATTAAAAAGCCACAGGATAAATTATTAAATCCTGTGGCAAATCTAAATTTTTAAAAATATTTTTATTATCATTTAGATATTTATATTTTATTTTGCATATTCTATAGCTCTTGTTTCTCTTATTATACTTACTTTTATTTGTCCAGGATATTCAAGTTCATCCTCTATTTTCTTAGTCATATCTCTAGCTAATAAGTGTATTTCTTCATCATTTATAGCTTCTGGTTTTACCATTATTCTAATTTCTCTACCAGCTTGTATAGCAAATGATTTTTCTACACCTTCGTATGAATTAGCTATTTCTTCTAGTTTTTCAAGTCTCTTAATATAAGCTTCTAAAGTCTCTCTTCTAGCACCAGGTCTAGCAGCTGATATTGCATCTGCTGCTGTAACTAATACAGCTTCTACTGTTTGAGGTTCATAATCTCCATGATGTGTACTCATAGCATGTATAACTTCTTTAGATTCCTTATAACGTCTAAGTAAATCCATACCTATTTCAACATGTGTACCTTCCATTTCATGGTCTACAGCCTTACCTATATCATGTAACAAACCAGCTCTCTTAGCTAATCTAATATCTGCACCTATCTCAGCAGCCATTATACCAGCTATATGAGCAACTTCTATAGAATGTTTAAGAACATTTTGTCCATAACTAGTTCTATAATTAAGTCTACCTAATAATCTTATTAATTCTGGATGAATTCCATGTACACTAGTTTCAAATGCAGCTTGTTCACCATATTCTTTTATAATATTGTCAACTTCTTTTCTCGCTTTTTCAACCATTTCTTCAATTCTAGCTGGATGTATTCTTCCATCTGCTATTAACTTCTCTAGAGCAATTCTTGCAATTTCTCTTCTTATTGGATCAAATCCTGATAAAATTACTGCTTCTGGAGTGTCATCTATTATAAGGTCTATCCCTGTTAAAGTTTCTAGAGTCCTTATATTTCTACCTTCTCTACCTATTATTCTACCCTTCATTTCATCATTAGGTAAGCTTACTACTGTAACAGTAGTTTCAGCTACGTGATCTGCTGCACATTTTTGAATTGCATATCCTATAATTTCTCTTGATTTCTTATCAGCTTCTTCTTTAGCTTGACCTTCTATCTCTTTTATCATTATAGACATTTCACGTCTTACATCTCTCTCAGCATTTGTTAAAATAATTTCTTTAGCCTTATCAGATGTAATTCCTGATATGCTTTCTAATTTTTCCAATTGTTGAGTTTTTATTACTTCAACTTCTTCTTCTTTCTTTTCAACTGTCTTTAATTTTTCACTTAAATTTACTTCTTTAGATTCTAAATTTTGTAATTTTCTATCTAAGACTTCTTCTTTTTGTACTACTCTTTTTTCATACTTTTGTACTTCTGTTCTTCTTTCTTTGTTTTCTCTTTCAGCTTCTGTTCTCCATTTATGGATCTCTTCTTTAGCTTCTAATAACTTTTCTTTCTGTACTGTTTCTGAGTCGTGGTGTGCTTTATCTATTATTTCTTTGGCCAAGTTTTCAGCTTGTCCAATTTTTGCTTCAGATATATTTTTTCTAACAAAATATCCAGCTATAATACCAACAGCTGCACCTATTACAATCATTACTACACTATCTATGACATCCACCTCCTTCGTTAATAATCCCAAAATGTCATCACTATGATTAAAAAATATTCCTAATAATTAAAATTAAATTTAGATATTTTATCCTCACTTAATTTTATAATTTTTTCAACATTGTGTCAAGCTAATAGGGAGCGTGGTATGTCCTTATTTAATAGTTATTTTTTTATATTTTCACTTATTTTTCAACAACTTCTTCTGATACCAAAGTACCGGCTTCTTCACTAACCTCATTTAAATTGTAAAATGTTCTAACTTTTTCATCTATTTCATTAGTTAAATCCATATTATCCTCTAGGAATTTTTTTACATTTTCTCTTCCTTGTCCAAGTTTAGTGTCATTGTAACTATACCATGAGCCTGATTTTTTAACTATATCTATGTCAGCAGCTATATCTAAAAGATCTCCAATTTTTGATATACCTTCTCCATACATTATATCAAATTCAGATTGTTTAAATGGTGGTGCTACTTTGTTTTTAACAACCTTAACTCTTGTTCTGCTTCCTATAACCTTGTCACCTTGTTTTATTGTGTCTATTTTTCTAACATCCAATCTAACAGATGAATAGAACTTTAATGCACGTCCTCCAGTAGTCGTTTCTGGATTTCCAAACATTATTCCTACTTTCTCTCTTAATTGGTTTATAAATATAGCAACACAATTTGATTTTTTAATCGAACCAGTTAATTTTCTAAGTGCTTGAGACATAAGTCTAGCTTGTAAACCTACATGAGAATCACCCATATCTCCGTCTATTTCTGCTTTTGGAACCAATGCTGCAACTGAATCTATTACTATTATATCAATTGCACCACTTCTTATTAATGCCTCTGCTATTTCTAAGGCTTGCTCTCCTGTATCTGGTTGAGATATGATTAGATTATCAACATCCACACCCAATGCTTTTGCATATACTGGGTCAAGCGCATGTTCAGCATCTATAAATGCAGCTATTCCTCCATTTTTTTGAGCTGATGCTACACAACTAAGTGCAACAGTCGTCTTACCAGAAGATTCAGGACCATATATTTCAACTATTCTCCCTCTAGGTAGACCTCCTATACCAATAGCTATATCTAAACCAATTGCTCCTGTTGATATAACATCTATAGACATAGACGTTGCTTCTCCCAATTTCATTACTGAACCTTTACCAAAATCTTTTTCAATTTTACCTAAAGCTTCATTCAACGCTTTTAATTTTTCTTGATCTACACTCATCTCTATACCATCCCTTCATTTATCTACAAACATTTGTTCTCTTGTTATATATTAATTATATAACATAAATCAAACCTAGTCAATTTAAAAACGCTCCTAATGATTATATTTTTATTTGCTACATTTTATTTATAAACCATTATCAATAATTATATACACAAAAGAAAATATTCCTAAAAAAGAAAAGAGATATACTATTATAGTATACCCTTTTTTACATTTTTAAAATTTTAAGTTGCTATTTTTTATTTATTAATCAATCAATTTATGATTATTAAATGATAAGATTCTATTTAGAAGACATGAAAAGTTCTTTATTTTTATATAGGTATTCCCATCCAGAATATAAAGTAAGCAGTGTTGCTATAAGTATAAGAATTCCACCTATATTTAGTATTAATTCATTTTCAAACTGAGCCCCTAACAATAAAATTACTACTGATATCATTTGAGTTATCGTTTTAAGCTTTCCACTGCCACCAGCTGCTATTACTTTTCCATCAGCAGCTGCTATAGCCCTCAATATGCTAACTGTAAGTTCTCTAGCTACTATTATAATTACCATCCAACTACTTACAAGACCATCTTCTATCATACATGTAAGTGCTGAGATTACTAATAACTTATCTGCTAATGGGTCCATAAACTTCCCAAAATCAGTAACTAAGTTATACTTTCTAGCTATCTTTCCATCTAGTGCATCAGTAATTGAAGCTACTATAAAAATAATACAAGCTAATAAAAACTTGTTCGGTACATTAAATAACATTATTAAAACAAATACTGGAATTAAAAATATTCTAAACAAAGTTAATTTGTTAGGCAAGTTCATATACAACATCTCCCATTAAATCGTATTCCATTGCATCATTTATTTGAACACTTACGAATTCTCCTACTTCAAGATTATCTACACTTTTTACATATACTATACTATCAATTTCTTCTGCATCACCCTGTGTTCTTCCTGTATATACATTATTTTCTATTTGCTCTTCTATAAGGACTTCATATGTTTTTCCTATTTTTTTATCATTAAGTTCTTCAGATATTTTTTGTTGAATCATCATTAAAGTATCTCTTCTTTGTATTTTTACTTCTTCATCTATGTGATTTGGTAATTTATCTGCTGGTGTATCTTCTTCTCTTGAATATGCAAATGCACCTAGCCTATCAAATTTAACTTCTTTGACAAAATCTACAAGCTGTTTAAAATCTTCTTCTGTTTCACCAGGAAAACCTACTATTATCGTAGTTCTAAGTATAGCATCTGGTATATTCTTTCTTATAAGTTTAATTTTATTTAATATATCCTCTTTACTAGTTTTTCTATTCATTAACTTTAAAATACTGTTACTTGCATGTTGTATTGGCATATCAAAATAGCTACATATATTATCATGTTCTTTTATAACTTTAATCAGTTCTTCTGTTATTGATTCTGGATATGAGTACATGACTCTTATCCATTTAAACCCATTTATCTTTGCAAGCTCTTCTAAAAGTTCTGGTAATCTTTCTTTACCATATAAATCAAAACCATACTTTGTAGTATCTTGAGCTATAACTACGAGTTCTTTTACTCCAGATTCAGACAATTTATTCGCTTCTTTAATTATATCTTCAAATTTTCTACTTCTATATTTACCTCTAAGCTTAGGTATTATACAATAAGTACAATTATTGGAACATCCCTCTCCAATTTTTAAGTATGCCATATAGCTAGGTGTAGATAGATATCTTGGTAAGTCCTCATTAAATACAAACTCTATATCATCAAGGCTTACAATTTGATGTTTCTCACTCAAATCTTTAAGTATGTCATCTATATTTTGGTAGCTTCCTGTACCAACTATTGCATCTATTTCTGGAATTTCAGTTTTTAATTCCTCAGAGTATCTTTGAGCTAGACATCCTGTTACTATCAATAGCTTTAGATTACCAGTCTGTTTTAATTCTGCAAATTCTATTATCGTATCAATTGATTCCTGCTTAGCTGACTCTATAAACCCACAAGTATTTACTATAATTACATCAGCTTCTTCAAAATCTCCTATTAATTTATAACCCTTTTTATTTAAAATTCCCATCATTATTTCTGCATCCACCAAATTTTTTGAGCATCCTAATGATTCTAATGCTATCTTTAACATTTTTTCTCTCCTTCCAATATGCTCTCATATAAGCCTATAACATCTTCTAGGGCTTTTTGTGTGTCATCAAAATTTACAATTTTATTGTACTTATATTTTTCCACTGAATGCATATAAAGTGGGTCGTAATATTCTATAAGATATTTTTTTACAAGCTCTTCATATTTACCTGATTCTAATAAATCAATATATCCATCTACTTCTTTATGACCCAATCTTTTTCTGAATTTATTTATACACTCTTTTAAAACCAATATATTATCTTCACCTTTACCATAAATATAATCTCTACAAAGCCTATTGACTCTATTATCAATATCACATTCCAGTAGTATATGATACCCATCTCGTATCATTGCATCGAAGATTTCATTAGGAACTATGACACTTCCAACTCGCTTACTTTCACTTTCAACAAATATATAATCCTTCTTTGAGAAAAATATACTTTCAAATAAATTAGTTTCAAAGTTCTTTTGAGATGGTGGCTTCTCATCAAATGTTATAAAACCAAAGGTTGAACCACTATTTTTAGCTATACCTTCTAAATCTAATACATCTATTTCTTTTTTCTTCAATAAATGCAATAAATCAGTCTTTCCTGAACCAGTTAATCCATGCACAGATATAAAGTTCTTTGTATTCATTATATTTCTTAAGTAATCCAATACAAAGTTTCTGTAAGCCTTATATCCACCTTCAAGTTGATAAACATTTACACCTAATGATGACAATACATTTACTATACTTCCACTTCTCATTCCGCCTCTTGCACAATATATGACGATATTATCATAATTTGCTGCAAGCTCTGCTGCCTGTAAATATATATCCTTTAGCTTATATGATACATAATCAAATCCTTTTTGTATTGCTTCATGTTTTCCCTGCATCTTATAAATAGTTCCGACTTCATTATGCTCATTGTTTTTAAAAAGAGGCATATTAAAAGCATTTAATATATGGTCTTCTTCATATTCCCCTTCTGTTCTTACATCTACAAAAACTACTTTTTCTAGCTTAAGTGCTTTTTCTATTTCTATAACTGACAATTCTATTCACCTTCTAAATTCTGCAAATCTTGTTTGCTTATTAGTACCTTTCTCGGTTTGCTTCCCTCGCTAGCTCCAATTATACCTCTTTCTTCCATAGAGTCAATAAGTCTAGCCGCTCTATTAAATCCTATTTTAAATCTTCTTTGCAACATAGAAGCAGATGCTTGACCACTATCTACAACAAATTCTATTGCCTCACTTAAAAATTCATCCTCATCACTAGATTTTGATGTGTTAACTTTAGATATAGTTTCAATTATATCTTCCTCATACTTTATTCCATCCTTAACTTGGTCTTTTACAAAATCAATTACTCTTTCTGACTCACTTTCTGATATAAATGCACCTTGAAGTCTAACTGGTTTTGCCGCTCCAAGTGGGTAAAATAGCATATCACCTTTACCTAAAAGTTTCTCTGCTCCACCCATATCAAGTATTGTTCTTGAATCAGTTTGAGATGACACTGCAAATGCTATTCTAGATGGTATATTAGCTTTTATAACACCCGTTATGACATCAACAGATGGTCTTTGTGTAGCTACAATCAAGTGCATTCCAGCAGCTCTGGCCATCTGAGCTAGTCTACAAATATAATCCTCTACATCATTTGCGCTTGCCATCATTAAATCTGCTAACTCATCTATTATTATTACTATTTTAGGTAATTTTTCCTCTGATTTTTCATTATAACTTGTTACATCTTTTACTTGAGCATCTGCAAATAATTTATATCTTCTATTCATTTCTGTCACTGCCCAGTTTAAAGCATTAGCAGCTTTTTTAGGGTCTGTAACTACAGGTATCAGAAGATGTGGTATTCCATTATAATTTGCAAGTTCAACTACCTTTGGGTCTATTAAAAGTAATTTTACTTCATCAGGGTTTGCCTTATATAATATACTACTTATCAAAGTGTTTACACAGACACTCTTTCCTGAACCTGTAGAACCAGCTATAAGTAAATGTGGCATCTTACCTATATCTCCAATTATAATTTTACCTGCTACATCTTTTCCAAGTCCCATTGCAAGAGGTGAATCAAAATTATTAAACTCTTCACTTTCTAGAACTTCTCTTACTCCAACCATTTGAGCTTCCTCATTTGGAACCTCTATTCCAATTGCACTTTTCCCAGGGATTGGTGCTTCAATTCTTATACTTTTAGCTGCTAAACTCAAAGCTATATCATCAGTTAAGTTTACAATTTTACTTACTTTAACCCCTGGACTTGGTTGTATCTCATATCTTGTTATAGTCGGACCAACTGTAACTTGATTAATCTTTGCTTCCACTCCAAAATCTGAAAGTGTCTTTTCTAAAAGAGAGGCATTTTTTAAAACCTTCTTTTTGCCATTTTCATCAGATTTTTTATTTACTTTATTTAAAAGTTCAACACCAGGTTTTTTATAATTTGAATAGTCTTCATTATTTGACTCTGATACAATGCTTATTGGTTGAGTTTTTTCTACAGCTAAATTAGATTTGCTTATATCAACTTTCTTTTCTGGTTTAGTCTCTACAACTGAATTTTCATTTGTAGCTTTCTGTAACTCTTTTAAAACATCTAGTTCTGGCATACTTTGAGTTCCTTCTAATATTTCTAAATATTCATCTTCTGCCTTGTTAAAACCAACTATTTTAATAGTTTTATCGTCTACACCATCACCATTTTCTTCTTCTAAATATTCATCTTCTTCATCTTCATTGTCACGACCTTTTGACATTAGCCCTTTAAAAAATCCAGGCTTCTTGTTTACAGTAGTATCATCCACTTCATCAGTTATCATATCTATTGCAGATTTTTTCATATTTGAAATTTTATCTTTAAAAGTTAAATTACTGTCTTTTGATGTTTTAGATTTTGACTTTGCATTTGATACCAAGTCTTTTATAGAAATATTAAATATAAACATTATAGAAAGTATAAGAGCAAATATACTTATTAGCCATCCACCTGCTATACCAAATATTTTACTCATATAATACGCAATGGTTGTTGCTATTAAACCACTACCTTGTCCACTTACACCCAATTTCATAACATCATCAAACATATTACCTTTTAGTGGGCTATCTACAGGAAGAGTTCCTGCATTTAACAATCCATAAAATACAAAAATAAATAAAATAATTATGTAGTATAATTTAGTCTTTCTCAGTCTATATATATATTCATTTCCATCAAAAAATCCTAGAAGTCCTGTTATAATTACTATAAATGGTATTGCTATGGAAAGTCCTCCAAATAATCCTTTAAAGAGATTTTGCATTATCACAGGTATCCATCCCATAGAATTAGAATTTAAACTATATAATAAAAATACACCTATAAATATGGTTATCAAATTATGATATTCTGCATTAAAGCTTAAGGTATTTACCTTCTTTTTTTTCTTCTTTTTCGTGGCCATTAATATCACTCCTTATTTTTAGCAAGTTTTACCCCTTCATAGCAAAAAGTGCTAATGCCTTAACACTAACACTCCTACTTTATTACATCATTATATCATAAATTTTATTATTTAAACAAATTTTAATCATTATTTTTTTCTTCCTCTGACTCTTTTATAAGCTCTTTTAATTTTTTAATAGCATCTTTTAATCCACCAACTTCATCTATAAGCCCATAATCTACAGCTTCTTTTCCTATTAGAACACTACCCACATCACTTATAAGCTCATCTTTCTCATGCATAAGTTTATCAAGTATATCTCTTTCGATATTAGATGTTCTTATGATAAATTGAATTATTCTCTCTTGCATCTTTTTAAAATACTCGAAAGTTTCATTTATACCTATTACAAGTCCAGTTGTTCTTACAGGATGTATAATCATTGTTGCAGTTGGAGCTATAAATGAGTAATCACCAGCAGTAGCAAGAGGAACACCTATACTATGACTTCCCCCTAATACAAGAGTAACTACTTTTTTGGATGTACTATTTAAAAGTTCTGCAATAGCTAGACCTGCCTCAATATCTCCTCCAACAGTATTTAAAACAACTAGTACTCCTTTAACATCATTACTTTCTTCAATTGAATAAAGCATTGGAATTATATGTTCATACTTCGTAGCTTTTTTCTGAGGATTTCCTATAAAATGACCTTCAATTTCTCCAATTATAGTTATACATTGGGTATCTTTAGGAGGCTGAGGAGGCATCTCACTAGTGCCAAATTGTTTTATACATTCTCTTTCCTCACAGCTAGAATCTCTTCTACAATTATCTTTATCAAATGTTTCATTATCATCTTTATAATCTTTCATAAAAAAACTCCTATCAAAATATATTTAACTTAGTTTTACCAAATAAATCAAATATATTAAGATATAAGCAAAATTATTAAATTTTGAATAAAAGTAATTGTATTACGATTCTTATTTTACATAAAATTGTTGGTGTATTGCATGTACTGCTGTATGCATATCTTCTTCACTAACTAAACAAGATATAGTCATATTTGAATCTGATGTTTGTAAAAGAGATACTCCTGCTTTTGATAACCCTCTAACTACTTTTGACATGATACCAGACATTTCATCAGCTATTCTTGAACATATCAATGTTACTTTAGCACAATCTCTATTTACTTCATAATCTAATTCAAATTTATCTAGTATTTCTTTTAATTCTTTTATATCAGCATCTTCAATAACAAAGGCTTTTTCTGATATAAAGAAATTTATCATATCTATATTTATAAGTTTCTTTTCTATTTCATTTAATACTTCTGTAAACACTTCTTCTGCTGATTTAATCTTAACTTGAGCAACACTATCTTTATTTGCAACAGCAACTTTAAGGTCTTTTTCTTGTTCATATTCTATATTTTGTTCTAAATGCTTACATAAAGAACCTATTTTTGTACCTTCAAAAGTTGGATTCATTGTATTTTTTATTGCTAGAGTTATATTTCCACTTTTAGCCAACTGTACTGCTCTTGGATGTATTACCTTAGCTCCTTTATCTGCCATTTGAAATACTTCTTCATAATCTATAAAACTCAATACTTTAGCATTTGGTTCTACTCTAGGGTCTGCAGTCATTATACCATCTACATCAGTGTAAATTTCAACTGTCTCACATTCTAAAGATTTACCAATAGCAACTGCTGATGTATCACTTCCACCTCTTCCAAGAGTCGTTACTTCACCATCATCTGTTACACCTTGAAATCCAGCTATAACAACAACTTTACCATCATCTAATGCTCTTTTTACCTTTTTAGGGTTTATATATTTTATTTTTGCATTAGAATACTCATCACTTGTAATTATACCTGCTTGTTGACCAGTAAAGAAAACAGATTCTATACCTTTTGCATTTAATAAATTAGCAAGAACTGTCCCTGATATTATTTCACCACAAGACATTATTAAATCAAGTTCTCTTTTATTTGGTTCGTCATTTACTGAATTACATAGATTTATAAGTGTATCTGTGGCATATGGAGCTCCCTTTCTACCCATTGCTGAAACTACTAATACTAATTGTAACTCTTCATCATTATCTCTGTATGCTTTTACTATTTTACATACTTCATTCATTTTTTCATATGATTCTACTGATGTCCCACCAAACTTTTGCACTAAAATACTCATTTTTTCCTCCTAAATATATCCCTCATATTCTATAATTATCATATCATTGCCTATTTTTTTTACATTTCTCCATGGAACTTCTAAAAATGACTTATCTTTTCTTCTGGCAAAAAAGCCTTTTTCTTTTGGAATTAAAAGCGCCAATATCCCGCCTGTAGTTTCATCTAGTATAAGGTCACACTCTCCAATAACTCCTAATCTTTCTCCTGTGACTAAGTTAACTATTTCCTTACCTGCTATTTCAGATAAATTCATATTTTATACCTCCAGAGATTTACTTTTTAAGATATTAATCCAAGTGCAGAATATCTTCTACATCTCTTCCCACTATACATGTACCAATATTTTCTATATTGAATACCTTATCAACAACTTTTTTTACTGAATTAATATCAACATTATTTATACATTCAAGTATTTCATCTGTAGTTTTTACTTTTTTACTCAATAACATAGATTTACCAGTAGACATCATTCTACTGCTAGTACTTTCTAAATCCAATATATAATTACCTTTTAGTTGCTCCTTACTTTCAAATATTTCTTTTTCTGTAAGATAATTTTTTCTTATATTTTCAATTTCTTCTTTTATTAAATTATAAACATCTTGTAAATTTTCTGTACTCATACTTGCAAATATACCCAATTCACCACATTTTCTGTATAGTGTTTGTGATGAATATATTGAATATACTAACCCTTTTTCCTCCCTTATCTTCTGAAAAAGTCTTGAGCTTATACTTCCACCAAAAATATTGTTTACCACTGCCATTGAATAAACTTCATCATCATTTTCAAATGGAATACCTTTTAAACACATAGCCAAATTTACCTGTTCAGTATCTTTATTTTTTGATATAAAACAAGGATTAAACGTAGCCTCAGTTACGTCTATATTTAAATTTCTCTTTTTCCAGTTTCCAAATTTAGATTCAAGTTTATCTACCATATCATCAAAGTCAAAGTTTCCAACTATAGAAATGACTGCATTATTTGGAATATAATATTTGTTTAAGTACTCTAACATAGATTCCTTAGTTATATTGTATAGAGAATCTTTTGTCCCAATTATATTCATCCCTAAACCATCATTAGCATATATATTTTCGACTAATAAATCATAAGATAAATCGTCTGGAGAATCTTCATACATCTTAAGTTCCTCCAGTATTATAAGTCTTTCCTTATCTATATCATTTTTATCAAATCTAGAATTTAGTATCATATCACTTAATACATCTATTCCTGTATCTATATGCTCATCTATTAATTTTACATAATAACATGTACATTCTTTACTTGTAAATGCATTGATTTGCCCACCTAAATTGTCAATTGTGCTAGCAATCTCTTTTGAGGTTCTATTTTTGGTTCCTTTAAACATCATATGTTCTATAAAATGAGAAGTTCCACTTACCTCTTCTTCTTCTATTCTAGACCCTGCATTTATCCAAATACCTAATGTTATTGACTTTAGATATGGTATTTCTTCACCAATTATTGTAAGCCCATTTTCCAGTATTTTTGTCTTATACATTACATTCTCCTAAAAATTTATTCTTTATTTTACATTGGATTATTGAAAACACTATGTTCTAATTCTATTTATTTTTATATGTATTACATTATAAGTCAGTCTTTTAATTAATTCAACTACAACTTATACAATCTTAATCAAATTTTTATACTTTGTCTACTTAAATACATCACTAAGTTTACCTGGTTTTAATCCTTTTTCTCTTACAATTGCTATAATATCATCAATACATTTTGTCGTTGCATCAGTTGGATGCATTAAGATTATACTACTATCTTTAATATCTTTTTTCTTCATTCTATCTATAATTACTTCTGGTTGATCTTTATATTTCCAGTCTATAGTATCAGCATCCCATTTAATTGAAGTATATCCTAATTCTTTAGCTGCCTTCACTGTTTCTGCTCCAAAAGAACCTGCTGGAGCTTGAAAAAACTTAGTCTTTTCATTTATAATTTCTTCAATTATCTTTTTAGAGGTTTCTATTTGTTTATAGTTATCTTCATATGATAGTGTCGAATAATCTAAGTGTTTGTATCCATGATTTCCTATTTCATGTCCTTGTTTCTTTATCTTCAATAGTTCATCTTTGTTTTTTTCTGCCCACTTCCCAGTTACATTAAAAGTAATTTTTACATTCTCTTTTTTGAGAGTTTCCAAAATAGATTCTATGTACTCTGTTTCCCATCCAAGGTCTACGTTGCATGTTAATGCAACGTAGCCACTTTTATCTTTTGTGCCTCTCTCATATGGTAAATCTACTCCATTAAATAAGTTGAAAACGGGCTTATTGTTAAACAATTTTAATACCATTACCCCTCCTGACAATCCTAATAATATCACTAAAATTAGTATTATAATTTTTTTGAGCTTACTCTTATTAAGTACCATCATTATCATTAAAACTCCCCCTAATTATGTACAAATTGTTTCTTATTTAATACTATTAAAGGAAAGCTCTATTTATGCACTAAATATAACATAAACCTTTCTCTGTATATCAATAAAAAATTATCTTAAAAATCTCTTAACTAAACCTCTATTATTAAAAAAATTTTAAATTAGCTATTTATTTTTCCTATTATTTTAGAATTTCCTATAGTACTTCCTTCCATTACCTTTAATATAAGAGGACATAATACATTTTATATAAAAAGCCTCTGTTAGCAAAAGTAACATAGGCTTTTAATTTCATATTCAAAAGTTTAATTTCATACTTGAAAATTTATTATAATAACTAGAACATGTTTATGTAATTGTGCTTTTAAAATCTACAAATCAGCTTTAGTTTGTTGATTTCTTTAAACTTTTTCTTTCTATAAAAAAGAAAGCCACTAAAAGCTGAACTACTGCAACAATTGAAATACAAATAAATGCAACATCCATTCCAAATACATTTGCTGTAGCATTTGTCATACCTCGTGATGTTACTGTAGCAGTTGTCATTACTGCAACAAAAACTGCTGAGCCAATAGCACCAGCTATTGTACGCAATGAAGTAAGTAATGCTGTTCCGTGAGCAATATTTTTTTCACCAAGCACACTCATTCCCCAGGTAACAATAGGCATCATAATTAATCCAATAGCTATCAGACGTATAATATAAAAAGCAGAGATATACAATACTGAAGTATCTTCTCCTACAAAAGATACACCAAGACAACTTATTGCCAAGAATATACTTCCACATACAACTAGCTTTCGTATTCCAAACCTATCATAAAATCTACCTGCAAAAGGACTTATAAGTGCCATTACAAGAGAACCTGGCATCATAATGAGACCACACTTAGTTGCTGAAAATCCTCTTACTGTCTGGATATATATTGGAATTAAAGTGGATCCTGCCATCATTACAACATATAAAAGCATACTTATAATTACAGCAAGCCTATAACTTTTATTTTTAAGAATACGAAGTTCTAGAAATGGCTCTTTTGAGTGAATCTGACGTAAAGAAAATACTATAATTGATACTATCCCTACAAATAATGGTAAAGCAATATTTATACTAAAAAACTCAGTTGTCCCAATATTCCCAAGCCCAAGTAAAAGACCACTAAATCCTACTGCACATAAAATCATAGAAAACGTATCAAATGATTGTTTTTTTGTCTCTATTACATTTTGTAACACTCTAGATGCTATAATAATATCAATAATACTTATAACTAAAGAAAACCAAAAAATAGCTTGCCAATTAAAAATATCAATGACAATTCCTGCTAGAGTTGGAGCAAATATTGGAGCAGCACCAGCAGCCAAACCATATATACCCATTATAGAGCCCATTTGCTCTGCAGGATAAATTGTTAAAATTATTACTTGTGTCATGGATAGCAACACTCCATTCCCCATTGCTTGCAATATACGCCCAAACAAAAGGGGTGTAAATGAAGATGCACTAGCAGAAAGCAACAATCCTACAGCAAAAAGACTCATAGCACTAATGAAAAGTGGTTTTGTTGGAAATCTCCTAATCAAAAATGCAGTGGCAGGAACCATAATTCCCATAGCAAGCGTATATGCACTAGTAAGCCATTGAGCTGTTGTGGCTGATATATTTAAATCCCCCATCATAACTGGCAATGCAGTAGTAAGAGATGTCTGAAGTAATGAGCCAACTATAGAACCAATCAATAGTACAGCAAAAATCATATTTCTAGATTGCTTATTTAAACTCATGTCTTTACCTTCTTTCTGTTTTTATTAGCAACACTTAAGAAATATCTCTATTTTTTATCTTCAAAAAACTTTATAATCTTTTTTTGAATACGTATGTAAGCAATAGCATCTTCTGGACCTAGTGCTTTTAAAAATTCAACTGTATACTCTAAAAATTCTTTTTCATTTATTTTCTGCTGTTGTATTCCCTTAGGCATTAATTGAACTAGTGTCTGTCTACCATTTTGTGGGTCAACACAGCGTTCAATCATTTCCTTTGATTCTAATTGATTAAGAATAGCAGACATTCTAGCAGTACTAACATTCATAGTACTACTTATTTCTTTTGGATTTACTTTTTTATTATTTTTAGATAAATAACCCAATACAAATTTTTCACCACTTTGTATATCTGCAATTTTATCTTTATGCGGTATTTTTACCATCAACGTCTTAACCTTTCCAAGTTCAAGTGCTAATTTCATATAGTCCACATTATCACCTCCTTGATTGCTAATACTATTAGTAATTTACCATATGTTGTAAATAAAATCAATATTAACACGATATTTAATAGTCATTATCATATTAGCAATAAAAAAAAGCAAAACCCTAGGATTTTGCCTTTAATTATTTAATATATTATTTATTTTTATGCTCTGGTTTTGGTAAAAGAACTTTTCTGGATAAGTTAACTCTTCCTTTTTCATCTATTTCTGTAACTTTAACTTCAACTTCATCTCCTATATTTAATACATCTTCAACCTTAGCAACTCTTTCATGAGCTATATGAGATATATGAAGTAATCCTTCTTTTCCTGGAAGTATTTCAATAAATGCTCCAAAATTCATTATTCTACTTACTTTACCTTTATAAGTTTTTCCTACTTCTGGTTCAATAACTATATTATTTATAAGTTCTTGAGCTCTATTAATCATATCAATTTCAATACCTGATATGAATACTTCTCCAGTTTGTTCAATATCTATCTTAACTCCAGTTTCATCTATTATCTTAGTTATTATTTTTCCACCAGGTCCTATTACATCTTTTATTTTGTCAGGATTTATTTGCATTTTAACAATCTTAGGTGCATATGGTGAAAGCTCTGGTTTTGGTTGAGATATAGTTTTTCTCATTTCTCCTAGTATATGGATTCTACCTTCCTTAGCTTGTTTTAAAGCACGTTGTAGAACTTCTTTATCTATACCATCTATTTTTATATCCATTTGTATCGCAGTTATACCATGCTCTGTTCCAGCCACTTTAAAGTCCATGTCTCCTAAGTGGTCTTCCATACCTTGTATATCTGAAAGCACTGCTACTTTACCATCATGCTTTATAAGTCCCATTGCTATACCTGCAACCATGTCTCTTATAGGTACACCTGCATCAAGCAGAGATAATGTTGAGCCACATACACTCGCTTGAGATGTAGAACCATTTGAACTCAATACTTCAGAAACTAATCTAATAGCATAAGGGAAGTCTTCTTGAGATGGTATCACTGGTAGTAAAGCTCTCTCAGCTAAAGCACCATGCCCTATTTCTCTTCTACCTGGACCTCTTGATGGTCTAGCTTCTCCAACACTATATGATGGGAAATTGTAGTGATGCATATATCTCTTGTTTTCTTCTTCATCTAATCCATCTAACTTTTGAACATCTCCTAAAGCACCTAAAGTAGCTACATTAAGTACTTGAGTTTGTCCTCTAGTAAATATAGCTGAACCATGAGCTCTAGGTATCATACCAGTTTCACACCATATAGGTCTGATTTCTTCTAATTTTCTATTATCTGGTCTTACATTTTCATGCACTATAAGTTTTCTTACTTCTTCTTTTATTATATCTTGTAATACTTCCTCTATATCACCAATAAGTTCTTCAAAATTTTCAATAGTTTCTTCAAAATGAGCTAGAGTTTCTTCTTTAACTCTATCCATCTTTTCCATTCTTTCTAGTTTTTCAAAAGTTTGAACTGCGTCCTTCATCTTAGCAGTTGCAAATTCACGAACCAATTGAGTTATTTCTTCTCCTGCATGGTATAATTCAACAACAATTTTTTCTTTTCCAACTTCTGCAACTATACCATCTATAAATTCAACCACTTTTTTTATTTCTTGATGAGCGAATAAAATAGCATCAAGCATTATATCATCTGGAACTTCATCTGCTCCAGCTTCAACCATCATTATTGCTTCTTTTGTACCTGAAACAACTAGATGCATTGAACTTTTCTCTCTTTGCTCTGCATTTGGATTTACAACAAATGCACCATCTACAAGACCAACACATACTGAACCTGTTGGACCATTAAATGGTATATCTGATATAGAAAGTGCTATAGATGAACCTATCATTGCTACTATATCTGGTGTGCAATCTTGATCTACTGATAAAACTGTTGCAACTACCTGAACATCATTTCTAAATCCTTTTGGAAATAATGGTCTTATTGGTCTATCTATCAATCTTGATGTAAGTATCGCTTTTTCTGAAGGCTTACCTTCTCTCTTTAAAAAACCTCCAGGTATTTTACCTACAGAGTATAATTTTTCTTCATAATCTACACTTAAAGGGAAAAAGTCTATTCCGTCTCTAGGCTTAGCTGACTTAGTTGTATTTACCATTACCATACTGTCGCTGTATCTAACTATACAGCTACCGTTAGTCATTTCACAAATTTTTCCTATTTCTACAGAAAGTTCTCTCCCTGCGAAATCCATTTTAAATATTTTATGTTCAAACATTAATGCTTGTCCTCCTCTTATTAAAAACACGTATATCACTCTATTTACTATATTATCAAAAATACTATAAATTAACAATATAAAAATTATCTTTGCCTATATATGCAAGAAGCTTATATTCCTGCTAATTAGAACAACTTATAGCTAATATATCTGGCCCTGTATGAGAGCAAATAGAAACTCCACCTCTAGTAAACAAGACTCTTCTTGCTTTTATTCTTTTATTTACTTCTTCTTTTAATATTTTACAATCATGTAGATTATCTCCACAGCCTATTGTTACTATTTTCCCTTCTAAAGACCCTTCATTCATTTCTAAAATTATATCTACTAGTTTACTTGCTATATTTTTTACTCCTCTGACCTTGTTTACCAACTTAGCTTCCCCATTATCAAAGAAAAATATAGGTTTTATATTCAACATATTTCCTATTAAAGCAGTTGCTACTGGAACCCTTCCACTTTGTTTTAAGAAATCAAGGGTATATGGAGCAAAAAGTAATCTTATACTGCTACGAATGTTTTCTAACTCATTTATTATTTCTTCAAACCCCAAACCTTCTTCAACAAGTTCACAGGCTTTTATAACATATTGCCCACTACCAAGTGATAAGTTTCGAGTATCAAATATATGTATTTTTTCTTTTTCATTCATATCATTCTTAGCTATTACAGCACTTTGAAAAGTTCCTGAGGCATTTGATGCACCTGTTAAACAGATTATATGATATCCCTCTTCTATAAACTTATCAAATACTTCTTTAAACTCCATATATGTAGCTTGTGAAGTCTTAGGTATTTGTTTTATTTCTTTTACTTTCTTGTAAAACTCTTCTTTATCTATATCCACTCCTTCTATGTATTCTCTATCATTAAAAATAACTGTAAGTGGAACTATTTCTATATAATCTTTCTTTGATATTTCATCTGGAATATCGCACAAACTATCACATACTAACTTTATTTTCAAAATAATTTCCTCCTTATTCTAACTAAATATTATAGTATAAAGTTTCTATATTTATCTTGTCTTTCCTTTTTAATTGCTTATGTATTTATATATTACCTTATATTCTTACCCAATATTATTCATTTTATAATTTTTTATAATGTATAAATTACTTTTATTATTAACTATTTTACTCTATAATAAATTAACTATAAAAAAGCAGGTATACACTATACCTGCTTTTTTATAAAGAATGAAATTACTTTCTTAATCCTAATTTAGCTATTAATGCTCTATATCCTTCAAGATCTTTTTCTTTTAAGTAAGCTAATAAGTTTCTTCTTCTACCAACCATTTTTAATAGTCCTCTTCTTGAATGGTGGTCTTTCTTATGAGTTTTTAAATGTCCATTTAGATCATTTATTCTAGCTGTTAATAAAGCTATTTGTACTTCTGGAGAACCAGTATCTCCTTCAACTCTTCCATATTCTTTGATTATTTCTGTTTTGTTTATCATTTAGATTACCTCCGTATTTTTTTAGAAACGCCTATTACTAAGCATTGATTGGAGTATTCAAAAGCTGAGTAATGGTTATTTTCCTTAATCATTTTATCATACATTACCTGTTTTTGCAAACATAGTTTTCATATACATAGTTTATGTCATTAGACAATTGATTTTTTAAGTCATCTATTGAATTAAATTTTCTCTCATCCCTTATTCTTTCCAAAAATTCAACAATTATATTTTCACCATAAATATCTCTGTCAAATTCTAAAATATTTGTTTCAATAGACAAAGATTTTCCATTAACTGTTGGGTTGTAACCTACATTTGTAGCACCAAAATAAACCTCATCTCCAATATGTACAATAGAAGCATAGATACCTCTCTTTGGAATGAGCATATTATTCTTAAGGTCAATATTTGCTGTTGGGAATCCAATAGTTCTTCCAAGGTGTTTAGAATGTATAACACAGCCTTCCAACTTGTAATTACGACCTAAATACTCTTTGACATTAGTCATATCACCTTGGGATACTAAACTTCTAATATAAGTACTACTCACTCTTACATCATTTATTTTGATTGGTTTTATTACTTCCACCTCAAAACCAAATTCATCTTCTAAGCTTTTTAATAGATTGACATTACCTTCCTTCGCTCTGGCAAACGTAAAGTCATGTCCAATTACTATTTTTTTAGCTTTTAATTTTTTTACTAGTATCTCCTCTACAAAATCCTTTGCAGGTATTTTGGTCATATACTCATCAAATGGTATGATTACAACTATATCTATTCCCAATTCTTCCAATAATCTTATTTTGTCCTCATTGCTTATAATATTTTTTGTTGAGTTTGGTCTAAAGTAGTTTACAGGATGATTTGCAAATGTAAATACAATACTCTGTATATTTTCTTTTTTTGCATATTCAACTGCTTTTTTTATAAGAACTTGATGTCCTTTGTGTATGCCATCAAAATTCCCTATGGTAATGACACTTTCTTTTATGTTTGCTATTTCTGCTATAGATTTTATAATCACCATAATAAATTTTCCCCGCTAAAATTATAATTTACTCTTAACTTATTCACAAACTATTATAGCATAAGTAAAAGAGATAGACTATAGAAGTTATTATAGTACTATCTCTTTTGGTGTTTTTTCAAATACATTGATTATACAAACATCTTATCACTTTTAACACTTATTGTATTATTATGTTTTGATAATTTTCCTAATCCTAAGAAGTTATCTTTACTGTATACTCTTACAAATTCATCATCTTTACTGAGATTGTTCTTTAAAAATCTCTTATCATCTATTGAACCACCATTACTATAATATTTTATAGCATTAGGGTTTAATACAATATAATTAAACGAATCCAATACATAATCTATATCATATAAATGTTTATCCAGAGTTTCATTTGCATAAAATAATTCTAATTCTTCCAGCGTTATCGAATTTTCCAAGTTAAATTTGCCAGAAGATGTTCTATTTAAAAACGACATATGTCCTCCACACCCTAGATATTCTCCTATATCATGGCAAATGCTTCTCACATAAGTCCCTTTAGAACACTCAACATAAAACATTACTTTATTACCTTTTATACTAAGGATTTTTATATCTTTTATGTTTATTCTTCTAGTTTTTAAAGTAATCTCAGAGCCTCTACCACTTCTTACTAAATCACACATTCTCTTTCCATTTACTTTTAAAGCTGAGTAAATTGGAGGAAGTTGATCTATTTCACCTTTTTGCATATCAAAAGCTCTTTCTATATCTTCATTACTTAACTTAAAATCATCAACTTTTTTTATAATTTCGCCAGATGAATCATAGGTATCTGTACTTATACCTAAAGTAAGTTCACATATATACGATTTATCTTTGTTTAAAATAAGTTCACATACTTTTGTAGCTTTTCCTATACATATTGGTAAAACACCTGATGCATCTGGGTCAAGAGTACCTGTATGCCCAACTTTTTTCATATTTAAAATCTTTCTTACCCTACTTACAACATCATGAGACGTCATACCTGTAGGCTTCAATATATTTATAATCTTATTCATTTTATTGTCACCTTAAATTGATTTTAACACTGCCTCTAATACCATTTTTTTAGCATTATCAATACTATCTTTGATAGTGCATCCAGCAGCTCTTATGTGACCACCGCCACCAAATACCTTAGCTATTTCACTTACATCAACATAATTTTTTGACCTAAAACTCACTTTAATTTCATCTTGTTTTTTTTCTTTAAATAAAATTCCAACTTCAATATCCTTTATATCTCTAGTATATGTTGTTATACCATCAACATCATTGAAACTCATGTTATTCCTATTCATCATATCCTGAGTTAAAATTATACTAGATACCTTTGAATCAAATATCTCCAAAGATTTCAAAGCTTCACCTAATAATTTATAATAATCAGAAGAATTACTTTGATATATATTTTGTATTATAGTATTTTTTTCTGCACCCAAAATAAGTAAATCCTTTGCCATTTCAAAACTACTTGCATGCACATTTGAATAGGAAAAATTTCCGGTATCAGTTACAAGACCTGTGTATAAACATGTTGCTATGTCTTTATTTATAATCTTAATGTCTTTTATTTCTTGAAATCTAACCAATAAATTATACACTAGTTCACAAGTAGAAGATGCATCAATATCTACATAGTTTAAGTCTCCATATGAATCATTACTCGCATGATGGTCAATACAGATTACTTTTGATGCATTATTTTTGATTTCATCACTTACACATATTCTCATCTTATCTCCACAGTCAAGTGCAATTAGAGAATACTTATTTATATCAAATTCATGAGACTTATAAATTTCTATACCTTCAACTAAAAACTTTAAATTCAATGGAGCTTCATCATCAAGTACATAATATACATTTTTCCCTAAATTTTTTAGTGTATAATACATTGAAAGTGTGGAACCAATATTATCTCCATCTGGACTAATATGAGAGGTAACTATAAAATAGTCACCTTCATATATATAATTTATAATACTATCAATATTATTCATCATAATTTTCATCCTCATTTTTTTGAGTATTTTTTTCATTTACTCTCTTTATAAGGCTATCCATATACATTCCTTTTTCTATTGAATCATCAAGTTTAAATATTATCTCAGGAATATATCTAAGCTTTATATTTTTTCCTACTTCTCTTCTTATATACCCTCCAGCACTCTTAAGTCCTGCTAATGTGGATTCTTCATCTCCACCTAGAATACTTACATATACATAAGCATATCTTAGGTCATTTGTAACTTCTACATCAGTTACACTTACCAAAGATGTTATTCTAGGGTCTTTTACTCCATTTATAAGCATAGTGCTTACTACTTTTCTTATTTCTTCTGCAATTCTTCTTGTTCTATTATATGATGCCATACCATCGACCTTCTTTACTAACTGATTTTCTTTGATACGAATTTATAATTTTCTTTCTACTTCTTTAGTTATATAAGCTTCTACTATGTCGCCTTCTTTTATGTCATTATAATTTACAAAACTCATACCACATTCGTATCCAGAATTAACTTCTTTTACATCATCTTTAAATCTCTTAAGTGCTGCCAGTTCACCTTCATGTATTATTATACTATCTCTAACTAATCTTATTTTACAGTTTCTAAATATTTTACCATTAGTTACATAACATCCAGCTACTGTTCCAATACCAGATATTTTATATATTTCTCTTATTTCAGCTTTTCCTGTTTCTTCATCAACATATTCAGGGTCTAACATACCAGTCATAGCAGCTTGTATATCTTCTATAGCTTTGTATATTATAGTATATGTTCTTATATCAACATTTTCCTTCTCTCCTAGAGATTCTGCACCTGGAACTGGTCTTACATTGAATCCTATTATTATTGCATTAGAGGCTGCTGCAAGTAATATATCTGATTCTGTTACAGCTCCAACACCTCCATGTATTACTTTAACCTGTACTTCTTCATTTGATAATTTTTCTAAAGATTGTTTAACTGCTTGTACTGAACCTTGTACATCTGCTTTTATAACTATGTTAAGGTCTTTTATAGCACCTTCACTCATTTGACTAAATAAAGCATCTAGTGATAATCTTTGAGTTGATTTTAACATCTCATCTCTAAATAATTGTTGTCTTCTTGCTGCTACACTTCTAGCAATTTTATCTGTTGGAACCTCAACAAATTGGTCTCCACCTTGTGGAACTTCTGATAGCCCTAATATTTCCACTGCTGTAGATGGACCTGCTGTTTTTACTCTTTTTCCTTTTGCATTTATCATTGCTCTAACTTTACCACATGCAACACCTGCAACAATTGGATCACCTACTGTTAGAGTACCACCCTGAACAAGTACTGTTGCAACTGGACCTCTTCCCTTATCAAGCTCAGCTTCTATAACAGTTCCTACTGCTCTTTTATTTGGATTGGCTCTTAATTCTTCTATTTCAGCAACCAACAATACCATTTCTAAAAGTGTATCTATTCCTTCTTTTTTCTTAGCTGATACTGGAACTGCTATTACTTCTCCACCCCAGTCTTCAACTAATAATCCCTGGTCTGCTAATTCTTGTTTAACTTTATCTGGGTTTGCACCTGGTTTATCTATTTTATTTATAGCAACTATTAAAGGTACTCCTGCTGCTTTAACATGGTTTATTGCTTCTACTGTTTGAGGCATTATACCATCATCTGCTGCAACAACTAATATTGCTATATCTGTAACTTGTGCTCCTCTTGCTCTCATTGATGTGAAAGCCTCATGCCCTGGTGTATCTAAAAAGACTATTTTTTGTCCATTAATTTTAACTTCTGAAGCACCTATATGCTGAGTTATTCCTCCAGCTTCACCTGAAATTACATCAGTTTTTCTTATTGCATCTAGTAAAGATGTTTTACCATGGTCAACATGTCCCATAACTGTAACAACTGGTGGTCTAGGTTTTAAATCCTCTTCATTATCTTCTTCAATTTCCATTAAAGCTTCTATTTCTAAAGCTTCTGTATCATCACTTTCTGCTACTGTTAATTCAAATCCATAGTCTTTGGCAGCTAAAGCAGCAATCTCAAAATTTATCTCTTGATTTATTGTTGCCATAGTTCCCATTTTCATAAGCTTCATAATTATTTCTGATGGAGATTTATCTAATTTAGTTGCCAATACTTGTACTGTCAACTGTCCATCTATTTCTATAATATTTCCATTTTCTTGAGATGAATCTTCACTTAACACTTCAAGTGCTAATTCTAACGCTTCACCTTCTAATACTGAATCTTTGTCAGTTACATTAATATCTAATTCAGCTAACTTATTTATAAGCTCTTCATTTGATATATTTAATTTTTCTGCTATTTGGTATACTCTTGTTTTTGACACAAGATCACCCCCTATTTTATTTTAAATTTCTATTAGTTCAATTATCTTTTTAGCAAAATTTTCATCTTTTATTCCTACGACTGCTCTTGGAGATTTTCCTATTGCAAATCCTATTTCATCTTTTGTTGAAAAAAATAGATATGGAATATTTCTAAAAGTTGATTTATCTTTAAAAAGTTTTTTTGTGTTATTTGATGCATCTTCTGCAATTAAAATTAATTTTACTTTTCCTTTTTTTAAGTCAAGCAAAGTTGAATCATCACCAGACACTATTTTCCCTGCACGAGTTGCGAGTCCTAAGAACGAGTGTATCTTTTCTTTATTATTTTTCATATTCTTCTAACTCCATAAGTAGATTATCATAGACTTCATCAGGAACATCAATTTTAAAAGCTTTATTTAATGCTTTGCTTTTTATAGCTTTTTTTAGACATTCAGAGCTTTTGCACACATATGCTCCTCTTCCATTAGCTCTTCCTGTTGGGTCTAAAAATATTTTTCCTTCTTTATTTTTAACTATTCTTATAAGCTCTTTTTTAGAGTCTCTATCTTGACACGCTATGCATTTTCTTTGAGGCACTTTTTTTACTTTTTTCAAAGCCATCCCTCCTTACTCTTCTTCTTTGAAATTATCGTCTGAGATATCTAACTCATCTTGATTGATAAATTCAGCTTTAATACCCTCATCTTCTATTTCTTTGGAATTTTCAAGATTTATCATTTCTTGTTCTGCTTGAGATTCGCTCTTAATATCTATCTTCCAGTTTGTCAATTTTGCTGCAAGTCTTGCATTTTGGCCTTCTTTACCTATAGCAAGTGATAGCTGATAATCTGGAACAATAACTAAGGCAGATTTTTCATCTTCATTTATATCTACTTTAACAACTTTTGATGGGCTAAGTGCTGCTGATATAAACTCTGCTGGATTTTCACTATATTTTATTATATCTATTTTTTCATCACCAAGTTCATCCACTATATTTTTTACTCTAAGTCCTTTTGGACCTACACAAGCTCCAATTGGGTCTATTTTTTCATCTATAGATCTTACTGCCATTTTAGTTCTTGACCCAGCTTCTCTTGCTACTGATTTTATTTGAACTATACCCTCATATATTTCAGGAACTTCTTCTTCAAATAATCTCTTTACTAGACCTGGATGACTTCTTGATACAACTATTTGAGGTCCTTTGTTAGTCTTTTTAACTTCAAGTATATAGAATTTTATTTTTTGACCTGCTTTATAATTTTCAAATGGGATTTGTTCACTTTGAGTCATTATCCCTTCTATTCTTCCAAGATTTACATAAACAATATTTTTATTTGCTCTAGCAACCTCTCCTGTAACTATTTCATTTTCTTTTTCTATAAATTCATTATACACTATTTCTCTCTCAGCTTCTCTTATTCTTTGAACAACTACTTGTTTTGCTGTCTGAGCTGCAATTCTCCCAAAGTTTTTAGGTGTAACTTCATGCTCTATAATATCACCCAGTTCATAATTAGGGTTTATTTCTCTAGCATCTGCTAACTCTATTTCTAAGAAAGTATCATACAAGTCTGATTCATCGACAACTACTCTTTGAGAAAACACCTTTATATCGCCTTTGTCTCTATCAAACTCAACTCTAACATTTTGTGCTGAACCAAAGTTTTTTTTGTATGCAGTTAAAAGAGCTTGCTCTATAGTATCTATAAGTATTTCTTTATCTATACCTCTATCAACTACTAATTCATTTAGTGCTTCCATAAATTCATGATTCATTTTTTATTTCCTCCCTATTTAATATACCACTAAAACTTTATTGCTAATCTAACAATAGCAACATCTTTTCTATTAAATTCCATTTCTTCACCATTTATAATGATTTTTATATTATTGTCTTCTGTTAATCCTACAAGTTCACCTTCAAATTGTTTACATCCATTTAATGGTTTATATAATTTTAAATCTACATCTCTACCTTGGTATCTAGCAAAATCTCTGTCTTTTTTTAGTGCTTTATCAAGCCCTGGAGAAGATACTTCTAAGAAATAATTTTCTTTTATAGGGTCTTTTTCGTCTAATATTGGGCTTAGTTCTCTACTAACTAATTCACATTCGTTTAAAGATATTCCTTCTTCTTTATCTATGTATACTCTTAAGTAGTATTCTCCCGCTTCTTTTACATATTCAACATCAACCATTTCAAATCCATGTTCATCCGTTATTTTAGTTACAATTTCTTCAATTGCTACTTCTAAATCTTTTTTCATTAAATTACCTCCTATTCAATTGTAAATGACTATTTTAAATTTATTAAATAATTTTTAAATTAAATGTATTTAATAAATTTAAACTAGTTCTTAATAATATATTTAAAATAAAAGAGTGAGAACAGCTGTCTCACTCTTAGTTTCTGCAAAGTATACTATTTTCTATACTATGATATCATAAAATTCTTTTATTTGCAACTTTTTGAACTAACCTAAAACAGTGACAATTGGTTTTCATCACTCATATTTTCAAGTGAGCCATGATTAGTAAGTGTTTCTATTACTGTTTTTGATACTTTTGCTCTCTTTCTTAAATCTTCTTTTGATATAAACTCACCATTTTTTCTTTCATTTTGAATATTTAAAGCTGCATTTCCTCCAAGACCTTGTATTGCTGCCATTGGTGGAAGTAATGTTTTTTCTCCAACAACTATAAAGTCACTTGCATCCGATTTATATATATCAACTGGTAACAGCCTTATCCCCCTTGCATACATTTCAAGTGCAACTTCTAATACGGTCAACATACCTTTTTCCTTTGTAGTTGCATCATTTCCCAATGCTTCAATCTCATTTATTTTTGATTTTATAGTATCCAAACCTTTAACAATTAAATCTGCATCAAAATCTTCCACCTTTGTAGTAAAGTAAGTTGCATAAAAGGCTTCTGGGTAATGTACTTTACAATATGCAATTCTAAATGAGGTCATAACATAAGCAACAGCATGTGCTTTAGGGAACATATATTTAATCTTTTTACACGAACCTATATACCATTCTGGAACATTATTTTTCTTCATTTCTTCAATATGTTCTGGTTTTAAACCTTTCCCTTTTCTTACACTCTCCATTATTGTAAAACTCATCTTAGGAGGTAAGCCTTTAAATATTAAGTAGTTCATTATGTCATCTCGTGTAGATATAACATCTTTTAATCCCACTATATCTTCTCTAACTAAATCTTGTGCGTTATTTACCCAAACATCTGTACCATGAGAAAGACCAGATATACGTACGAGCTCTGCAAACGTAGTAGGTTTTGTATCAAGGAGCATTTGTCGTACAAACTTAGTTCCAAATTCAGGTACAGCAAGACATCCTATAGGACAATTTATCTCTTCTGGTGTAACTCCTAACGCTTCTGTAGATGTAAATAAAGACATAGTCTCTTCATCATCTAGAGGAATTTCAGTTATATTTATTCCAGTAATATCTTCAAGCATTCTTATGATAGTAGGACCGTCGTGTCCAAGTATATCAAGTTTAAGTATCCTACCACTTATTGAATGATAATCAAAGTGAGTAGTTATAACGCCACAAGAAGTATCATTTGCTGGATATTGTATAGGTGTAAAATCATATACATCTTTATAGTCTGGTATAACCATAACTCCACCAGGATGCTGTCCTGAGGTTCTTTTTACGCCAGTACACCCATTTGAAAGTCTAAGTACCTCCGCATTTGGTACACTTATATTATTTTCTTCTACATATTTTCTTGCATATCCAAAAGCTGTTTTTTCTGCTACTGTACCTATAGTTCCTGCTCTATATACATATCCCTCTCCAAATAATTCTTCGGTGTATTTGTGGATTGTTGGCTGATAATTTCCTGAGAAATTTAGGTCTATATCTGGTTCTTTATCTCCTTCAAAACCTAAGAAAACCTCAAACGGAATGTCATGACCATTTTTAGCAAGTTTTCTTCCACATTTTGGACAATCCTTATCTGGCAAGTCAACACCTGACCCCCATTCACCTATTTCATAAAAAAAGGAATATTTACAATCTTCATTTTCACAAATATAGTGAGCTGGTAGAGGATTAACTTCTGTTATATCACTCATAGTAGCTGCAAATGATGAACCAACAGAACCTCTTGAACCAACCAAATACCCATCTGAAAGAGATTTTGCAACTAGTTTTTGAGCTATAATATACATAACTGCATATCCATTACTTATTATTGAATTTAATTCTCTATCCAATCTTTTTTGAACTATTTCTGGTATTGGCTCTCCATAAATCCGTTTAGCTTTTTCATAGCACATTTCCCTTAATTCTACATCTGAACCTTCTATAATTGGTGGATATGTATCATCTGGTATAGGTTTTATATTTTCAACCATATCAGCAATCAAATTACTATTTTCAACCACAACTTCATATGCTAATTCTTCTCCAAGATAACTAAACTCCTCCAACATTTCATCTGTTGTCCTAAAATGTAAATAAGTCTCTTCTTCATCTACCTTAAATCCTTGAGAATACTTTAGAACTTTTCTTAAAACAGCCTCATGTTTATCTAAAAAATGCACATCTCCAGTAGCTACTGGAATTTTATTAAACCTCTTAGCTGTATCAATTAATTTTCTATTTAATTCTCTCAGCTCTTCTTCATCCTTTACTTCTCCTTTATCAATCATAAACCTATTGTTATCTATAGGCATTACTTCTATATAATCATATAAATCTATTATTTTTTTCATTTCTTCATCAGATACATTTTTCTTTACAGCTTGAAAAACAACCCCTGCTTCACAAGCGGAACCAATTATGAGACCCTCCTTATACTCATTTAAAATACTTCTAAGGATTCTTGGGGCTCTAAAAAAATGATTTACATGTGCATCTGAAATTATTTTATATAAGTTTTTTATACCTATAGAATTTTTTGCTATCAAGGTTATATGATTTGTACTAAGCTTTGTATAATCGATTTTTCCAAGAATATTATTCACATCACTTAAAGTTTTGGCACCTTTTTCTGTAAGCATCTGTAAAAATTTATTAAATATAAGTGCAGTTGCTTCCGCATCATCAACTGCTCTATGGTGGTTTAAAAGAGGTATGCCAAGCTCTTTAGCAACAACATTTAATCTATGTCTTTTTAACTTGGGAAGCATTACTCTGGCTAACATAAGTGTATCTACTTTTTTGTGATTATACATTATCCCCTGTTCTCTACACTTTTGTGATATAAATCCAGTATCAAACTCCGCATTATGTGCAACTAGTACACTATCTCCAACAAACTCCATAAATCTTGGAAGAACTTCTTCAATAGTTGGCTTATCTTTAATCAATTCATTAGTTATTCCTGTTAATTCTTGTATCTTATACGAAATATCTTTTTCAGGATTTATTAATTCACTAAATCTATCTACAATTTTAAAATTTTCTATTTTTACAGCACCAATTTCAGTTATTTTATCATTTGTATTAGAAAATCCAGTAGTCTCTATATCAAATACAACAAACGTCTGAGAAAGTTCTTTATCATTTGCATCTTCTATAATAAGAGAATCATCTTCAACTAAATACCCTTCTACTCCATAAAGTATTTTTATGTTGTTTGCCTTACCAGCATTCATAGCATCTGGGAATCCCTGTACAACACCATGGTCTGTTATAGCAACCGCTGGATGTCCCCATTTTGCTGCACGTTCTACAAGTTTTTTAACAGAACAAATAGCATCCATAGAAGACATCTGAGTATGTGCATGAAGCTCCACCCTTTTTTCTTCTGAAGTATCTTTTCTCTCTGGTCTAGCTTCTTGTCTAATTCCACTAATCATCATACTAATTTCTCTTTGATATGTATCATAAACTATGTCACCTTTAAGTTTTAAATAAGCTCCTTTTTTAACATTTTCAAGTACTCCATCTTTATTGGTATCTGTTAAAAATAGCTTACAACTTATTGAACTAGTATAATCTGTAATTGATGCTATCATAAGTATTTTTCCATTTTTAAGTTCTTTAGTCTCAACATCAAATATATCTCCAACAACTGCAACTGTTCCAGAAGAGGCATTTAAGCCAGATATATTTTCAATCATAGAATTTGCATTATCTCCATAGACTAAATTTTCGTCAACTTCTGATTTAATAACATAGCCTTCTTCTTCATTTTCTTCACACTTATTAATTTGTCCAATTTCCAATGCTCTAATTTTTTCTTCCATTTCTCTATCATTTATTCTTATAAGTCTTTCTACATTTACCTTTTCATCAACAGCTTTTTCAATAGTTATATCTAAATCCAATCCCAATTCTTCACTAAGAACAGTTTTAAGTACATGAACTACATTTTTTTTTATTAATCTCTCATAAAATATACCCTTTGGGAGTTTTATTTTTAATTCTTCATCTAAACAAAGAAATTCAACTTGCTTATACCATCCTGCAATGGATGGACACAGGTACTTTAATATATACAAGATATTATTCCAATATTTTTTTATAACATCTTTGTTAGATTTTCTTTCAAACCCAGTAAATCTTATTTTCATCTTTATATCTTTAAAATAATCAAGCTTATACATCAATTCTTCTCTAAATTTATCTAAAAGTTCATGTGAAACAATATCTTTAGATGTCAGGTAAAAATAAACAATTTTATTTTCTTTAAAATAAACTACTCTACTTATGTAAACTTCTTTAAGTTGCTTTCCAAGACCGCTGTTATTAATTTCTAATTTATCTAAATATTCCTTAACACTTTCCATTTATATCCTCCTTTCCTAACATTATATATATATTATTACCACTTTTTCTCTATTTCTATCTATTACTCATTTATATTTACTTAGAATTAATATTATAGCATAAAAATTTTGCTAATATTAAGATTTATATCTTGTAAATTATATACAAAAAGACTACAGATAATTTAAACAAAATGAAAAACTACCCATAGTCTATATTTTTTACTTATGTATTACTTATATTGTGGTACCTCAAAGACTAAACTACTTCCACCACTATAAAGGCCAATTAAATTTTCCATAATTCCAGAAATTCCATTAGCCCAATTTACATCAGTTGCATATTGGTGCCATGTATAATCATAATTCCACTTCATCTTGTAAATAGTATTTTGATTATACTTAGAACTATTTACATAGTTTTGAGATATCCATTTTGCAGAACCATCTATCGTAGCTTCAATACTAGTCCATCCATTAGAATATGCTGCCTCTGCTCCTGAAACATTGGCACTTTTATCTATTGCTCCTATTCCAAAAAAATTATACACTTTAACTGGTTTGCTAAGAGCTTGGCCTTTATAAGAAGTCAATGTCTGACCTTGTGCAAGTGTAGATTTACCATAAGCAGTTTCCCACATAGCATGAGATACTAGATATACTACATCTATATTATACTTCTTAGCAGCGTTTATAAATGCGGCTCCTTGATTCTTAAATACACTAGAAGATAATCCATTAAGGTATGAATTTAAGCTTGACTCTGATATACCACTTCTATAGCTATTAATTTTTAAGAATTGCATCATACCTTTTGTAGTATTTGTAAAGTTTTTAGGATTTAAATAATATTCTATGTCACTTGAACTAGCATTTACAAATGAACTTGTTCTTTGTGCTGAAAATGTACTAAATTCAGGACTTGGGGTACTTTTTCTATTACCTGGAGCTATTACATTCCCTCCTGCTGTTGCTTTCTCAACTTGTTTACTTACATGAGAAGCTAGTGTATAGTTTAAAGATTTGTAATCAATCTTAGCTCCACTTATATTTGCCATACCATTTACTTGTCCTGACGTTGTAGAATCATTATTTCCATTATTATTGGAATTGTTATTTGAGTTATTATTATTTGTATTATCATCTGATGTATCTGTCGAATCAGCTAGATAATTCCCCACAACAAATGCTTCTTTATTGTTAAAATTAATTTTAGCCCATCCACTACTTTCTGACATCACAGTTACTTTGCTTCCCTTATAGACTTTTCCTAATTTACTATATGTAGAGCCTGGACCACTTCTTACATTTAAAGAGGCTGTATTTACAAATTTATTAGTATTTTTTTTATCAGTATCTTGGCTAGAATTATTTGTATCACTCTGACCTGCATCTGATAAATACATACTAGATACATATCCATCTTTTCCATTATACTTTATTTTTGACCATCCATTAGATTCTGATATTACTTCTACCTTACTTCCTTTTTGTAACTTACCTAATACACCATAGCTTGTATTTGGGCCACTTCTTACATTTAGTGAAGTTGTATTTACCTGCTTAGTTTTTGATTTATTAGTTGAACTTGATACATCTCCTAGATAAGAACTCGATACATAACCTAGTCTTCCATCATATTTGATTTTTGACCAGCCATTGCTTTCTGATATTACTTCTACTTTTTGTCCCTTTTTTAATACAGTTATAACTCTATAGCTTGTTCCTGCTCCATTTCTCATATTTAAACTATTTGAGGTAACCTGTTTTTCTTTATTTGTAGATGTTCTTAAAAAGTCACCATTAGATTTTGCTATATATTTTGATGAAGCCCAACCTTCTTGTCCAGATTCAGCTTTTATTTTATACCATCCATTAGAAGAGTCTTTTATTAAAACTTTATCATCTTTTTTAGCAACAAAAGATATACTACTTTCGGCAGTTGGTTCATTTCTTACATTTAAATAATTTATAGTCACTATACCTATTTCTCCATCAGCATGTGCATTTACCATAGTTAATGGCAATACAGCTAATGTTGCTAAAGCTGCTTTTTTCTTCACTTACTTCCCCCGCCCTTCTTTTAACACTAAAACAATTTTAATATAATTATACGACAACTTATGATTTTAGTAAATATTGTCTATTTATATTATGTATACATTTTATTTATACTTTCTTTATTTTCATTTCTGATTTTAATTTATCTATTTATATATTGAAAAATATAAACTCTTTTAGCTCATATAATTTTATTTATGCCCACTCTTTAAATTGATTTGTAAAACATTAAGAAGATACTCAGAATCTAATAAAGTAACATAAACTTTATAATATGTAGTACAATCTATATATAATAATTTTGGAGGTGTAAACTATGGATGCAAATAACCTAAAAGACTTAATATCTAATCATAATAATATAGTATTTTTTGGTGGAGCAGGTGTTTCAACTGAATCTAATATACCAGATTTCAGAAGCTCTACTGGACTTTTTAGTCAAAAACTCAATAAACAATTTACTGCTGAGCAATTAGTTTCACATACTTTTTTTGTTAAATATCCAGAAGAGTTCTTTGAATTCTACAAAGATAAACTGATATATCCTAATGCAAGACCTAATAATGCCCATATAGCTTTGGCAAAGCTAGAAGAAATGGGCAAACTTAAAGCTGTTATAACTCAAAATATTGATGGACTTCATCAAATGGCTGGAAGTAAGAATGTTTTAGAACTTCATGGTTCTGTACATAGAAATTACTGTACTAACTGTGGTAAATTTTTTGATTTAGAAGCTATGCTAAATCTAGGAGGTAATATTCCTCATTGTGATGATTGTGGCTCTATAGTAAAACCTGATGTAGTGCTTTATGAAGAAGCTCTTGATGGTGATGTTATTACTAAGACAATTTCTGCTATAAGTAATGCTGATTTACTGATTATAGGAGGTACATCATTGGCTGTATATCCAGCAGCTAGTTTTATAGATTATTACAAAGGTAAATATATTGCTCTTATTAATAAGGCAAACACAGTTTATGATAAATCTGCATCTCTTGTAATTAATAGACCTATTGGAGAAGTTCTATATGAAGCTGTATTAAGACAAATATAGATTTATTTCAATATTTTTATTATATATATGAGTTTTTATGTTGAATTTAAAGTTTCTTTTTATTATTATTTTTGTTATAGTATTTTAGTATAAATATATAATTTGAAAGGAGCTTTTTATGAAACTAAAAACTATATCTTTACCAGAACTTAATAATTTAGACCCAACACTGGAATCTACATTTATCAAAATGGGTGAAGAGCAAGGCGAACTAGCTGAATGTATAGGCAAATTCAGAAATCTAAGTGGAGAAAATAATGACTTAGATGAAGTTGATATTATAAAGAAAACTGCTAAAGAATTGATGGACGTGGCTCAAACATGTGTAACTATGATGTTTAAACTAGAAGAACAATATGGTATTAATCTTGATGAAATACGCAAAGAACATATAAAAAAACTAGAAAAAAGAGGCTACATAAAAAACCTAGATAAGTAAACATTCTATCTCTAAATATTTATTAAAATAAATTTAAAGTCTGAAATGTTTAATTTCTATGTAAATTTGCTATTAAATGGTATCTCAAAATGATTTTTTAAATTGTAATTGAGATACCATTTTTTATTTTATTTGTGTATATTATTTAATATTTTCATAAACAATTAAATTTTATCCAGTATAATGAGTTTTTGTCAGCAAAATTTTATTTTTAACTTCTATATTGTTCTCTCTTATTTTCATAAATTTTACTATATTCTTCTATCGCTTCATCCCATGCTTCTATATCTGTTATCCCTTTTTCAATTGCTAATAAATGAACTATCTCAGCTAACTTTGATGCTGATTCTATTATTCCCATTTGTTACACCCTCTCTATTGTCAAATACTTACAAAAACTGTTAATTAGTTCTAATATTTGTTATTATTATTCCCAAAAACTTTAATAAATAAAAATATTTTTATTTTTTGACACGATTCTAATATGGCCACTATGACTACGAAATTTAAAAACTTTTATCTCTTTAAATTTTCTATATAAAATCTTAACTTTATTAAATTTTTTATATATTAAATTGACAGAGGATGAATATATTTATATAGGTACATATTAATTTATTATAGGAGAGAATGCTCTATGTTTAAAATTTTTCTTTTTTCTAGTGAACAGTTTGTAAGTCTTTTTATATTCGGATTATTTCTATATCATTGTCCAAAGCTAACAAAAAATATTTTACCCTATAGTTACACAGTTGAAAAAATACTTTGTACCTTAATGGTAATAGTCGTTGCTTTAGAACAAATTTTAATTATTTCTTCAGGGAATTATAGCACCTTGAATTCCTTACCAATTGGAATTAGCCATATTTGTATCTACATATGTATAGCTATATTAGTTTTTAAACAGTATCATTTTTTTAACATATTTTTTTCTTGGAGTTTAGTTTGTTCTGTTGGAGAACTTATTTTTTCTAAAAACTTAGGATACGAATTTCCTAGCTTCATATATTTTCTATTTATCTTCTCTAAATGTTTGATAATATATGCAAATATTTATATGGTTGATGTAAGAAAATTTAAAGTTAACAGACATGCATTTAGAGATAATTTTGGAATTTGTCTTATTTATTTTTCATTTATATTTTTACTAAATACATTTACTGATTCACAATATTACTATAGCTTTTTAAGTTACAATACAACTACCATTTTCATATTTATTTTTGCTACTAGCATTGTGTACATACTTCCTCTTTTATCCAATATAGATACCTTTATCCTTGAAAAAAAGAAAAAGAGTAAATAATTTGTTTAAATTTATAAATAAAGCCACTTAGATATTTTTTAAGTTTTAAAAATATCCAAGTGGCTTTACACATTAAACTATAGTTTTTGTAATATATAATTTTATACCTCTGCTAAATAATACAATGTCCTAACAGGCTCTCCTGTCGCTCCTTTTGATTTATATCCCTTTGATTTTGATGATGTACTTGTACCTGCTATATCCATATGTATCCATGGAGTACTGCCAACAAATTCTCCAATAAAGGCTCCTGCTGTTATGCATCCAGCATTTTTACCTCCAGTATTTTTAAGGTCTGCTTCTTCTCCCTTTACCATATTTTTAAACTCATCATAAAGAGGCATCTTCCAAACTCTTTCTCCAGATAAAGTAGATGCTTTTTCCAATTCACAATAAAAATCATCATTATTTGTTACTACAGGAGTTGCAACATTACCTAATAATGTTAAAGCTGCACCAGTCAATGTTGCTACATCAACAACTTTTGTTACTTTTTCATTATTAATAATGTAATATATTGCATCGGCTAATGTAAGTCTACCTTCTGCATCTGTATTTAAAACTTCGATAGTTTTTCTTGCCATAGAGTTAATTATATCTCCTGGCTTATATGAACCTCCCGATAAAGCATTTTCACATGCAGCTACTACTGCTATAACATTTTTCTTTAATTTACTCTGAGATATGGCACACATAGCTCCTATTACACTTGCAGCTCCAGCCATGTCTGTTTTCATATCTAGCATAGATGCATTTGATTTTAAAGAATATCCACCAGTATCATAAGTCAATCCTTTGCCCACTAGACCTAGTATATCTGAATTCTCTTCATCTCCAAAATATCTCATTACTATAAATCTTGGTTTATTAACTGAACCTCTTGATACAGCAAAAAAAGCTTCCATACCCAATGCTTTTATTTTTTCTTCTTCATAAATCTCAACATTAAATCCATACTCTGCCCCAAGTCTAACTGCCTCTATTGCCAATGTCTTTGGGTATATTATATTTGATGGTTCGTTAACTAGATTTCTAGCTATTATAGTTGAATTAGATAGTATTCTAGCTTTTTCTATTTGACAATCTGCTTCTTTTTCAGTGAATATAATTATATTCTCTATTTCTCTTTCTTCAAATTCTTTACTTTTTGTCTTATATTTATCAAATTTATAGTTTCCAAGCAATATTCCTTCTGAAAAAGCACCTATCTCTTCTATATCTAAATTAATATTTATTATGTTAATATCATTATTTTTACATACTTTATTTCTCAATATACTTTTTATTTTTTTACATAAATTGCCCCCTATGATTCTAAGTTTTTCCTTATCTAAAGATTCTTTCTTACCAAGACCAACTAGACAAATGTCTATTAGATTTTCATTTTCGAGCAATGTCACAATCTCTATGTTATTTTCTTTAGCACTGAAGTTTTTACTTACAATATTTAATTTATCAAACATTGTAGAAACATTCTCATCTTCAAACACAGTAACTACAGTTATAGCATCATCCAAGCTTTTTAATATTTCTTTAGAACATTTTATCTGCATATCAAATTCTCCTTTTTAAAATAATTGCTCAATTATATTTCTAGAGTCTTCCAAAGAATCAAATAATTTATCTTTGTTTTTTACATCTAAACAGTTCATTTTATCACTTATTATAGATATAAATTTTAATATTTCATCATCTAATATTTTTTCTCCACTTTCAGTTATTCCATAAAAAGTATTTCGTCTATCTCTACTATCTTCTTCTCTATATACATAGTCTTGCTCAACTAGCTTATTAAGCAATATACACAAACTAGAAGTAGATACATGTAAGTCTCTACTTAAATTTTTAAGTTCCATTTTATTATGCTTTCTTATACTTACTAAAGCAAAAAATTGCCTTTCTGTAAGTACTTTACCTTTTTTATATCTTTCATTATTAATAATCTTTATTAAATTATGAAAGTTATTCATACTTTCCAACAACAAAATAGATAACTCTTTATCACTCATAAAATTCACCTCAAAATTAATAATTGGGACTCCCTCTTATCCCCCCAATATGTTTATATATCTCTAATATAATACTTCTTTTCTTTTTATAATTATACTATAGATAAACTTTATTATCCATTTAAATTGTTTTAAACTAAAATATTATTAGGTATAAAGTAAAAAACATTTAAATTACATTATAAAATAGTGAGACTTATATCAATCTCACTATTTTACTTAAGGATATATTTTATTTTCAAAAGTATTCTAATCTTATACTACATATTATTCTTGTCTGTATTTTTATTATTTTGAGATATATTCTGAATTTTTTCTAATACTCTAGGAGTTATAGACAAGATATTATCTACTAGATTAATATTACTATCTAAACTCATTATTCTAGTTTCTCCACTTTCAACTACTACAAATGCTACTGGTTGTACAGATATAGCTCCTGCACTACCTCCTGCAAAATTTGTATCTGCTTTTTCACTTTTTATTTCAATATTTTTATCTTTCTCATCATATCCTTTTGAATATTCTCCTCCACCTATACCAAATCCAATTGTTACTTTTGATATAGGAACAACTACTGTAGTATCTGTTTTTATAGGGTCTCCTATAATAGTATTTGCATCTATAGAACCTTTAATAGTTTCAAGAGTTGTTTCCATAAGACTTTGTATCGAACCTGTTGCTCTCATTACTATCACCTCCCTTATAATTTCCTTTATTTTTATTCATAACCTTATTAACCATTATTATAAAATGAAATAAATCTTTTATTCTTGACCTTATATGTATCCTTACATTTCCCAAAAAGTAATCTTTTGTAAAATTTGGATTTACATTTAGATATATTTTTTCTGCATCAATTATATTAAATAAATTTCCATATAGAGTATTTATTAATACATACACAGAAGATGTCAAACTTACATTTTTAGTTCCAAAATCAATGTTTGAATAAAATTCATGTATTTTTATCTTTTTTAATAGTCTATAAATACTTAAAAGGTCATCAGCTAATAATATACTAGAGTCTATATTATTCTTCATCCCCTCTTTTTTATCATTATTGTTACTATTTTCAGCTGGATATAGTTGTCTATTTATATTTATTAAATCAAACATGTATTTTATATTAAGTTTTAAGCAAACATCTTTATTGTTTATATCTGCTATTAATAAGATATTTATATGAGACATTAAAAACAATACAATTATACTTATTATAAAAATTATTGCTATTATTAAGTATTTAAAATTAAGTAATTCATTAATCTCCATGTCTATATTATCATCAAAAAATTACTATTTATACTTAATTAACCATATTTATTTTACCAAAAGCACTTTTTTATATTCAAACAAAAAAACACAATAACTTAGAGTATTTTAAACCTTCTAAAAAATTTAAAAATATAAACTAAATTACTGTGTTCTCCATATTTTTATTTTAAAATTAACATTTCTATTGTAAAATTAATATTCTCTTTGTATAACATTTTATTCATTTGTTAATGCTTCTTGATAAGTTTCTATAGCAGGCAACTCTTCAAGACTTTCTATATTTAGCAACTTTAAAAATTCATCTGTTGTCTTATAAATTATAGGTTTTCCTATTTTATTAAGTCTACCAGCCTCTCTTATAAGTTGATTTTCAAATAGAGTTTGTAGCACCTTATCACATTTTACTCCCCTTATATCTTCTATCTCTACCTTCGTTATTGGTTGTTTATATGCAATTATAGTAAGAGTCTCTAGTGTAGCTTGACTCAAACTTTTCTTTTTCTTTGGTTCAATAATTTTTTTTATATATTCTGCATAATCTTCATTTGTACACATTTGATATTTGTTTTCCAATTTGATTATTTGAATACCTCTATTTTTTTCTCTATATTCATCAATAAGTAAATTTAACATAATCTCTATCTCTTTTGATGAAAGTTCTTTATTTATTATATAATTTAATTCTTTTATACTTATTGGGTCACCATATGCAAACATAATAGATTCTATAATACACTTTATATCTTCTCTTTTCATTTTAACACTCCGAACTTTTTCTAATTAAAATATCATCAAAAAATATATCTTGTACCACTACTATCTCTTTTTCTTTTATAAGCTCCAATATAGATAAAAAAGTAGCAATTATTTCATCATTTTCATATGATTTTATGATATTTGTAAAAGTAACTTCTATTTTCTCTTTTATGACATTTCTTATATACACTATTTTTTCTTCCACAGATATTATCTTTTTTCTCACTATTTTATCCAATTTTTCATCATTAGTATTTTCAATTTGTGATGTTTTAACCTTAAATATATATGGAAGTATATTTTTTATTGCCTCTATTGATATATCTTCTAAATCTACATTATCATCAATAACTATTTCTTCTTTAGTTCTATAAAATCTTTCATTAATATAAGTTATATTTTCCTTTATATCTTGTGATGCTATTTTAAATTTTCTGTATTCTTCTAATTTCTCCATAAGTTCTATTCTTGGGTCTTCTTCTTCATCCTTTTGTTTGTAAAGTAAGTATTTAGATTTTATCTCTAAAAGCTTAGATGCCATAGTTATAAATTCGCTAGTTATCTCTAAATCCATTTTGTCTAACATTTTTAGATAATTAAGATATTGCTTAGTTATATCTATAATTGATATATCTTTTATATCTATCTTATGTTTAGTTATCAAGTCATACAGCAAATCTAATGGTCCCTCATAAACTTGTAATTGTATATTATACTTCATATTAATCCCTCTTTAAGTTATTTATTTTATTAAACAAATAAATATACTATTCTTAGTAATACTGTATATATTGGTGTTAATATTATTTGATATATCCCTGTAAATAAAGCAATCAACAAAATTATATAACTCATATTTTCAAATTTATATACATATTCATTCCATTTATATGGAACAAGTGTAGATATAACTCCCCATCCATCAAGTGGAGGTATAGGCAGTAAATTAAAAGCTGCAAATCCCATACTATATAAGAATACATATTCAGCTATTGTATTTATCGCATACATGTGCACATATTTATTTATAATGACACAGACTATAGCGGTCAGAACATTACAGAAAACACCTGCAAGTGAAACTATCAAATTGCCTATCTTGTAATTTTTAAAATTATTAGGATTTACTGGGACTGGCTTTGCCCATCCTATTCTAAGAATAAACATAGCCAAAAGACCAATTGGGTCGACATGTCTTACAGGATTTAATGTCATTCTTCCATAAGCCTTAGCTGTATCATCACCTAATAAATGTGCCGAGTATGCATGACCAAACTCATGTATTGATATTGCCATGGCTATACCAACCAAACTTGCTACGATTTCTCCTATATTCATACTTAACATTAATGTACATCTCCTAAATTAAATTTTTAATACTATTATAACAATTAAATAACTTATAATCAAAATTATTTTATATTATAATAATTGTGTGTATAAGCATAAAATTAAAATTCATTTTTTACTTTATAACTTTTATTATTATATCATATTAGCTGTAAAAATATAATAATTACACTTATTGGTAGTATAATATTATATTGACATAAACTGACATTGTTGTTATCTTATTGGTGTATTACAAATGAAGGTAACAACAAAATGAATAGTACTGTAGAAAATAATGAACTAAAATTTAGATACACAGTTGAATCAGATACAAACCTTTTATTAAAATTTATAAAAGAACTTGCTTCTTATGAAAACATGTTAGACGAAGTTATTGTAACTGAAAAAATACTTAATCATTAACTATTTGTAAAGAAAAAGGCAGAAGTTTTAATTGGTTAGCAAAATAAATTACATATAAATATTATTTAATTTGACAACTAAAAAAATTAAGTTGTCATTTTTTTAGTTGTTCTTAATTTTTAGTCAATATCATACAAGAACTACAAAAAAATATATGTTACACTTTATACATTATGAAAGGAGGTTGTCCAGTTGAAACAAGAAGAACGCACAGTATGTTTTGATAGTGAATTAGAAATTGAAGCATATAGATTCAAAGGTATTATGCAAAATTTTCCAAACCATTTTCATGAACACTATGTGATTGGTTTTATAGAAAAAGGTCAAAGATATTTATCATGCAAAAACAAAAAGTATACCACAAGCACAGGAGATTTATTACTTTTTAATCCTTTTGATAGTCATACTTGTGAACAAATAGATAATGAAGTTCTTGATTATAGATGTATTAATATTAAACCAGAAATAATGCAAAAAGCTATATTAGAAATTACAGGGAAAAATTATTTACCTCAATTCAATCAGCAGGTAATATTTCGTAGTGAATTAGTACCTTTACTACAAGAACTACATCATATAATTATGGAAGAACAATTAGATTTTAAAAAAGAAGAAATATTCTTTTTCCTAATTGAACAAATAATCAATGAATATACAGAGCCAGTTTTACAATCTAACTCAGAAAAAATAAATACAGAAATTCAAATAGTCTGTGATTATTTAGAAAATAATTATGCTGAACGCATAGCACTTGATGAATTAAGTTATCTAGCAAAAATGAATAAGTACTCATTACTTCGTAATTTTACAAAATTAAAAGGTATTACACCCTATAGATACCTTGAAAATATAAGAGTAAATAAAGCTAAGAAACTTTTAGAAAATGGAATAGAACCTATAGATGCTGCTATACAAACAGGCTTTGTGGACCAAAGTCACTTTACAAATTTCTTTAAAAACTTTATTGGTCTTACACCTAAACAATATCAAAATATATTTATAAACAATGATAAAAATAATTTTAAAGAGGATAAAAAGGAGAATTGAAAAATGGAAAATAAAAATGTAAAATGTGTTATGGTAATAGATGAAAATTTACCAATGGGAATTATATCAAATACAGCAGCAGTAATGGGAGTTACACTAGGTAAATATACTCCAGAAATAGTAGGTCCAGATGTAGTTGACAAAACAGGTAATAATCATTTAGGAATTGTTGCTATACCTGTTCCTATCTTAAAAGGAAACAAAGAAATTATAAAGAATTTACGTAAAAAATTATACACTCCTGAATTTGAAGGATTAACTGTTGTAGATTTTTCAGATGTTGCACAAGGTTGTAATATTTATGAGGAATTCACACAAAAAATTGCCACTGTCCAAGAAGATGAACTACAGTATTTTGGTATAGGAATATATGGAAATAAAAAGCAAGTAAATAAACTTACAGGCAGTATGCCTTTACTTAGATAATCATTGTAAGCATATGCTTATAACAATCTTTAATATATTAAATAAAAATACCCATATAGTACTTCTATACGGGCATTTTTTATGTGAATTATAGCTGTATCTTATCGCAAGTTATTATATCATATTATCAATTATTCTTTGAAGCATTTGTAGGTAACTTGCCTTATTTATATCTTTATTATTTATTAATTCTACTTCACCTATTACTTTTTTATCTTTACATATCTTTATCTTTCCTAAAACAGTACCTTTTTTAATTGGCATTTTAGGATTTTTTACTATTTCTATTTTCTTTTCAAACTTTTTAGAACTTCCTTTTTTAATAAGAGCATTTAAGTCTTCTTTAGCAACTAATTTGACTTTATTTTCATCAGCTTTATCTAATGTAAGTGTAGCGATATTATCTCCCTTACTACACAGCTTAACGCTTTCATAATTTGCAAATCCATAATTTAAAAGACTAGATGCATCATTAAATCTTTCAGGAGAAGTTTCTGCACCCAAAGTCGCCGCAACTAAATGAGTATTACCTCTTTTTGCTGATGCTGATAGACAATATTTAGCTTCTTGAGTAAATCCAGTTTTAACACCAGTAGCTCCTTGATAATGCTTTATAAGCTTATTAGTATTTGCAAGACCTACTGTAACTTGTTTTTTACCTACTACAACCTTATCCATCCATGTAGTTAAGTATTTACTTATCATTTCATGTTTTAATAATTCTCTAGACATTAAAGCTATATCATGAGCAGATGTATAGTGATTTGCTACTGGAAGTCCATTTGTATTTGCAAAATGAGTATCATTCATATTTAGCTCCTTTGCTTTAGAATTCATCCTATCAACAAACCCTTCAACACTTCCAGCCAAGTGTTCAGCCATAGCTACACAAGCATCATTTGCAGACGCAACAGCTATACCTTTTAATAAAGTATCAACCTTTTGAGTTTCTCCTGGTTCTAAAAATATTTGACTACCACCCATACTAGATGCAGTTTCACTCACTTGTACTTCATCATCAAGTTTAATATCACCTGAATCCAAAGCTTCTACAATAAGTAACATTGTCATTACCTTTGTTACACTGGCAGGAGGAAGCTTCTTATGAGCATCCTTTTCATATAAAATTTGTCCACTACCAACATCCATCAAAATTGCCGATTTTGAAGATATATTTAGTTGGTTGGCATCAGCATTGTCCTTACTATTTGCAAAAGAAAAACTCAAAGGAGTAAATGCAAGTAATATAGCCAAAGCAGTACTAGCTAATTTTTTCATAGATGTCACCTCTTAAAGTTTATTTAAACTTATTTTCTCACAATTAACTTTTTTTATTCTAAATGCCTAGATATACCTTGACCTAAATTTTTTTTCTTTTCAAGCTTTTTAAAATAACCTTCTAAAACACCTTTATTTGATGCATTTTCTATTATTTCAAAGGCATCTTCATAATTCATTCCATATTCTCCTGCTATTTCCATCTTAGTTTGTTTTAAAGCTTTTCTAGCATTTTGTTTTGAAATATTATCCATAAATATCCTCCTATTAATAAAATTTATATATAAGTAGTTTTTACTAATAAAAGATTGTTATAATTGGTATTTTATGTAATATCTAAATTTTTCAATATTAAAAAGACCTCTTGTAATTCTTAAAATGATATCAATTTAATCTTTTGATATCATTTTAAAAATTACAAGAGGTCTACTTTTCAATTTTATAAACTTTATATCCTATACTTCCATTATTATAGGAAGTATCATTGGATTTCGCTTAGTTTTTTGATATAAATACTCTTTTAGGTTTTCTTTAATATTATTCTTTAAATAAGCCCATTCTTTAATATTTTTCTCTTCACACTCGTTTAGAACGTTTTTAATTATATCCTTTGCTCCATCCATTAAATCTTCAGACTCTCTTACATACACAAAGCCTCTAGATATTATATCTGGACCTGCTAAAACTTTGCCTTCATCTTTAGAAATAGTTACTACAACTATCATAAGACCATCTTCTGATAAATGCTTTCTATCTCTTAAGACTATATTACCTACATCTCCTACACCTAATCCATCAACTAGTATATTTCCTGTTTGTATACGATTTGCTACTTTAGCAGAGTTTTTATCTAACTCTAAAACATCTCCTGTTTGCATGACAAAAATATTTTCCTTGTCCATTCCAAGTTGTTCAGCTATTTCAGCATGTCTTTTTAACATTCTATATTCACCATGAGCTGGCATAAAAAACTTTGGTCTAACTAATGCATGTATAAGCTTTAATTCTTCTTGACAGGCATGTCCAGAAACGTGTATATCCGCTATATCACTATATACTACTTCTGCTCCTTTTTCAAATAAGAAGTTTATTACTCTTGATATTAATTTTTCATTTCCTGGTATTGGATGAGCAGATATTATAACTAAATCGCCACTCTTTATTTCTACTTTTTTGTGTTCTGAAAAAGCCATTCTAGCAAGAGCTGACATAGGCTCACCTTGTGAACCAGTCGTTATTATCACTAACTCGCCATCTTCATGCTTGTATATATCATTTAAATCTATTAGCATATCGTCAGAAATATCTAAATATCCTAATTCCTTGGCAACTCCAACTACATTTACCATTGAACGACCTGATATAGCAACCTTCCTATTAAACTTTTCAGCTGTATTTATTATTTGTTGTAATCTGTGTATGTTAGATGCAAACGTAGCAACTATAATTCTTCTACCATTTCCCTTTGCAAATAACTCATCAAGACCTACTCCAACAGTTTTTTCAGACATAGTAAATCCTGGTTTTTCTGCATTAGTACTATCTGCCAACATTAAAAGAACTCCTTTTTTGCTCAACTCACAGATTCTATGCATATCCATAACATCACCATCAATTGGAGTTAAGTCAATCTTAAAGTCTCCTGTATGGTATATTATCCCTTGGTCTGTGTGTACTGCAATAGAGTAAGCATCTGGTATACTATGGTTATTTTTCAAAAACTCTACTTCCATATTATCAAGCTTTATAACTTGTCTTGGAGTTATGACATTTAACTTAACATTATTCATCTTATGTTCTTTCAATTTTACTTGTATAAGACCTATACTAAGTCTCGCTCCATATACAGGAACATTTATCTTTTTTAGTATATATGGAAGAGCTCCTATATGGTCTTCATGTCCATGTGTAATAAATATACCCTTTATTTTATCCCTGTTTTTGACTAAATAAGTTATGTCTGGTATAACTATATCTACTCCTAACATTTCATCTTCTGGAAAACTAAGTCCAGCATCTATAACAATTATTTCATCTTTATACTCAACAACAGTCATATTTTTTCCAACTTCGTTAAGTCCACCTAAAGCCATTACCTTTATCTTGTTGGTGTTCTTTTTGAACAATTGCATCATCTCCTTCTGTCTATTTAATTTTTTAACACGTTCTACAATCTTAAATAATATCAAATCACGCACTCGCTACCAGTTATTCTTATTGTACCATAATTCGTATCATATTTTAAGCTATATTTAAAATACATTTAACGTATTATTTTGACAAACCTATTTTATTTTGATATCCTCTAAATATTATATGATTTAATATCTGATATTTTAGGAGGATTTATGCGTGGTAAAACTCATTGTGCAATAGGAATTTTAACAGCTATCCAGACATCTTTAATTTTTAAAATTCCTATATCTCTAGTAGATATTTTAGTTTCAGCTACTTTTGCAGTACTGCCCGATTTGGATAAATCTAATTCTATGGTCTCAAATTTCATTCTAAAAAACAATATATCCAAATACATATATAGAATTTTTATATACGCTATTAATATTATTATTTTCTTTATTTCAATAAATATAAATGATAATTTTTATTTAAGTGCAATAATTACATTTGTTGCAATTATAATTATTGAGGCAAAACTAACCCATACATTTCTGAGAAAAATCTTTCTATCATTAATATTTATACTATTAGCTATATGCTTATACATCGTAGAAGTTGAAATATATTTTATAATTTTTTGTCTAATGTTGTCAATTTTTCCCTGGCTAAAGCACAGAAGCTTTTCTCATAGTATATTTGCAACCATCATAATATATTTTTTACTAAAACAAATAGAATTAATCACTAGTATTAATAATTTATCTTTTTATGGAACACTTGGCTATGCAAGCCATATGTTTTTAGGGGATTTATTTACAAAACAAGGAATACCACTTTTTTATCCACTAAGTGAAAAAAAGATTTCCTTAGGATTTTTAACAGTTGGAGGACCATTTAGTAATTTTATAGAAAAATCATTTATTTTCATACTTATAGGATTAATTATATTTTCAATATTAAAATTATAAAAAGCTTTAAAGCTATTTATATTTATACTATATATTTAAATTTATAATAAAAAATGGAAGAATAGCATAGAATATAAAAGTTCTATACTATTCTTCCATCAACATTAAATTACAGAAGAATTATTCTTCTGAATCACTTATTTTATTGCACTCATCACATAATCCATAAAATTTAACATCATGATCAAGTATTTTAAATTTGTACAATGATTGTATTTCTTTTTCTATATTGTCTAAAAGGTCTTCTTTAGCTTCCATTATCTTTCCACAATTTTTACAAATAAGATGATGATGATTATGACAGTCTTCTTTATGTAGACTAATCTCATATCTTATACACCCATCATCTAAGTTTAGTTTTGATATTAATCCTATTTCGTCTAATAACTGCATTGTTCTGTATACAGTAGCTAGACCTATTTCAGGACAGTCAACCCTAACTAAATCATAGATTTCTTCACTACTTAAATGTGAATGGTCATGTTGAAGCAATATCTCAACTATTGCTCTTCTTTGTGGCGTAATCTTAAAACCAGTTTCTTTTAACTTGTCTTTTAATAAATCCATTGTGTTTGCCATAACATCACCCTTACTATTTTCAATTGATAATCTTTATTAAATAATATTGTAATTGATAATTCTTTTTTTGTCAAGACATTTGAAAAAATTTAATTTCTTCTCATAATATAAATATATACCCATAAAAGATATATTATTCACCAAAATCTATAAATTTTTTAATAAAAAACAAAAAAACAGATATATACTATAAATACTTTTTACAATTAATAATTCTTAATTAAAGTAAATACAGTAAAATACCTGATTTTTTATATACAAACTTAATTATTTACCTAGTTAAGTCCATTTGATTCATCTTCGTCGTAATTTAAACCTTCTTCTTCCATTATAGCAGTATATACAGCTACAACAGTTTCATACTCTTCATCACTTTCTAAAGGTATTAGTATTTCTCCTTCTTCATCTTCATCAATTCTAAATATTAAAGCTTCTTCAGCCTCTTCATCATCTAAAGGCATTAATATTGCATATTCTTTTCCTTCTGCTTCTAATGTTAATATTATTTCAAATTGGCTTTCTACACCATTTTCATCAATTAAATTTATTATATTTTCTTCCATAATGTCATTCACCTCAAATTTATTTTTATTTTTATTATTTATATTATATATCATAAGTATTCAATTTTATAGTTCTTTTATGAATTTATTTTAAAATCTAAATATCCTTGTAAAATTATTACTGCTGCCAACATATCTATAACCTTTTTTCTTTTTTGTCTACTAACATCCGCTTCTAACAAAGATCTCTCTGCCGCTACTGTAGAAAGTCTCTCATCCCAAAACTCTACATCAATTCCTGTTTCTTCTTTTAATAATTCACAAAACTTAATTACCTTTTCTCCTTGTGGTCCTAAAGTACCATTCATATTTTTTGGTAATCCTGACACAATTTTATTTACTTGTTTTTCTTTTATTATAGCTTTTAATTCTTCAATATCCTTCTTCTTGCCAACTCTTCTTACCGTTTTTATCCCTTGTGCAGTTAATCCCATTAAATCACTTACAGCAACTCCAATAGTTTTATCTCCAACATCAAGACCCATTATTCTTCCATCTAACATATTTTCTCCTTTTATTTACCTTATTTTATAAAACATATACATTTCATTAATTACAAAAATTGCAATATGAATTTTTGATGTAAGCTGTTTGGTTTACATTAATAATCATATTGCAACTTTTTATTCAAAGCATATATACATTAAAAAATTTTTAGTTATTTTTTTCAAATATTATCATGTTTATGCTTATTATTATAAGTGGTATAAGTATATATATAGATGCTGTAGATGCAGCAACTATACCAGAGTCATTAACTAAAAGAGTAATTATACAACCAACCATAGATGCAATGAATCCTTTAAACAAAATTGGAAAATTATTCATTATCTTTCTAAAGTGTCTAGATGGTTTAAATATAAGTACTGCAATCACAGCAATTCCCACAAGTAAAATATTTACCCATACACTTGTCTGTGCTAATTGCATATTCATTTGAATTTTTCTTCCAAATGTCTGCAATATCTCTCCTGGTCCATTTAAGAAAATTCTTTGTACAAACATTCCTAAGTGAGATTCACTACCTGAGATTATATCTAGAGCTGCAAATGCACAAACAACAACCACAGCTGAAATAGCTAATAGTGCAACTTTTTTAATATCTAGTTTAGCATCATATATAAGCATTATAAACAACAAATATGCTACACATTCTGATATTGCTCCACCAACATTTGCCCCCATAGAAGGATATGCGCTAGTTATAAGTATTATTAATGAAAATATTACAACAAGTGGCTTAGAAACCTTCTTGTAATGTAATAAAACTGCTAAACCAAATACTGCACTTGCTATGGTTACACCTTCATACTCATTTCCTACACCATAGTATCTGGCACCAATAACAGCATCATAACTCATTATATTATTTTGCATTAAGTATGTTCCAAATACAGAATCTATGACTATTATTAAAATAGTCAGTGTTGCAAAAAATCCCATATGTTTTATATCATTGTCTTTAAATAACTTTCGACCTAATAAGTATAACACTAGTGTAGTTACAAATATTCCCAAAGATATTGTAATTGGGGTCTTAAAATTCATCAAAGGAGCCAACATAAATGACAGAGGCATTATTATACCCAATTTTATAAACTCCTTAAGTACTTTGAATACACGCTCTTTATGTGGCATGTAATTTCTAAAGAATATTGCAAACATTGCAATCACCCAAGAGGCAGATATTACACCTACAAATCCATTTATGATACTTGACCTTATAGATGATATAGATACTATCTTTTTATAAAGTGATTTTAGGTAACTAGCATTATCTTCTTTGTCAACCAAAGTATAACTTCTACCCACCATTTCATCATTTTTAAGACCAAACTCATTTAATATGTCCACTCCAACATCTAAGTTTGCAACAATACCAGCTTTTCTTGTTGTAGCAGATTCCAATAGACCCTTTCCTTCTCCACTAAATTTTATTATTGGAGAAAGTCTTCTCTTATTTTTATAATCTAAATCACTTGGAAAAGCACTTGATACATAAACAGTATCATTTTCTCCAACCATAGAAAATACTTCTTTAAGGTATTTATCTATATTTTTTACAATATTTTTCTTCATTGCAGCATAAGTATTATCATTTAAACTCAATCTATACATATCTAATCTATATGTATCTCCAAGTTCTATAAATATAGCATCACTATTTTTATAAGACTTTTTAGTTTCATCTAATAACTTATCGTAGTCTGTAACTATTCCAAACGGCATCTTAGAATCTTTTTTGTTAATATCATCAATATTCCCAGAATCAATTCTTCCATATTGATCCATAGCAACTAAACATAAATTTCTATTTTTAACCAATTGGTTATTTTCAATTATATCAGCATTTCCAATTACGGATGTTTTTAGTCCATTTTCTGATAAAGTTTTTCCCAATGAACCTAAGGTTGCTCCATATTCTCCATACTCTAGATTTTCATTTATTGACCTATTAATACTTAAATTATTTATCTCTTTAGCTTTTTGACCTGTTGCAACTTCAAAAGTTTTAGCAGTATCTTGGTCTACTTTTTGAAAATTGATATAGTCTTCAGTAGTTACATCAGCTCTTACTCCTGCACCCATACTAGCATAAGACCTTCTATCATCAGTACCTTGATCCCCTCTTATATTCATAAGAGCTATATGACCTCTCTTTTCTAGCTCACTCTTTAAGATTGGAACCTTCAACATACTTCCAAGATTGGTCCTATTCATATCAATAAATATGACTTTGCCCTTTTCTTCAGCAGAACTGTAGCTAGCAGTTGATACAAAAATCATAATAACTACTGCCAACAATGACATAATCTTTTTTCTCATTTATTTGACCTACTTTCTATTCAGATAGTGCGTGATTACTTCTTCAAGTATCTCATCTCTTTCAAATTTTTTAATTATAGCTCTTGCATTTTTATGACTAGTTATATAACTAGAATCGCCAGAAAGGAGATACCCTATAATTTGATTTATAGGGTTATATCCTTTTTCAACTAGTGCTTTATATACAAAATCTATCGTATCTCCCACACTCATTCTATCTTCTGGTATTCCTTCAAATTTCATAGTGTAGTCTAAATCTTTTTCCAAACTAAAAACCTCCTTAAGTGAATGTTATTTAACTTGTGTCTTAATAACCTCACTTGCATAGCTTAGAGCTTGGTCAACCTTAGATATGTCACTAGCTCCTGCTTGTGCCATATTAGGTCTTCCTCCACCTTTTCCTCCAGCTATTTTTGCAACTTCTCTAACTATATTCCCTGAATGTATTCCTTTATCTAACACATCTTTAGTAGCAGTAACTACAAAGTTAACTTTATCATCTACTACATTTGCCAATACTACTACACCAGAGCCAAGCTTATCTCTTAAATTATCTGCTGTTTCTCTTAGTGTATCCATATCCATACCTTCAAATTTATTAGTTATTAAGTTAACTCCATTTACTTCAAGCTTAGAATCAAAAATAGAATCAGCTGATTGTAAACTCATTTTAGTCTTTATATCATGTAATTCTTTAGATAAATTTTTATTTTCTTCTAATAAAGAACTTATTCTTTGAATTAAATTATCTTCTTTAGATTTTAAATTTACACAAACTTCAGATATAATTCCTTCTTTTTCTTTTAAGTATTCATAAACAGCTTTTCCTGTTATTGCTTCTATTCTTCTTACTCCTGCTGCTACTCCACCTTCAGACAATATTTTAAACATTCCTATCTGAGAAGTATTTGTCAAGTGAGTTCCTCCACAAAGTTCTGTAGAATAATCTCCCATAGAAACTACTCTTACTTCATCACCATATTTTTCACCAAATAGTGCTGTAGCTCCTTTTTCTTTTGCTTCTTTTATATTCATAATATCACATTTTATGTCTAAAGATGATAAAATAACATTATTTACTTTTTCTTCTATAACTTTTAATTCTTCATTTGATATAGCTTCAAAGTGAGTAATATCAAATCTTAATCTATCTGGAGTAACTAAAGAACCAGCTTGATTAACATGCTCTCCTAATACTTCTTTTAGTGCTTTATGAAGTAAATGTGTAGCACTATGGTTTCTTGCAGCAGACATTCTAACATCTCTATCTACTAATGTCTTTACTTTATCTCCATTACTTATTTTTCCTGATTTTATTATACCTATATGTTTTATACTATTATTAGCACCTTTTTTAGTATTTAATACTTCCACTACTAAATTTTCGTTGGTTATTAATCCACAATCACCAACTTGTCCTCCACCTTCAGGATAGAAAGTAGTATTGTCTAGTACTATAGATACTTTATCACCTTCTTTTGCATTTTGAACTAATTCATCCTCTTTAACTATAGCTTCAATAATTCCTTCACCATATAATTCACTATATCCATTAAACATACTATCTATAGTAGACTCTAATTTTGATAGAGGGTCTTCCTTCCAACTTTCTCCATCCATATTTCCTCTAGCATTTCTAGCTCTTTCTTTTTGTTTTTCCATTTCTTCATTGAAAGACTCTTCATCTACAGATAAATGTTCTTCTTCCAAAATTTCTTTAGTTAAGTCTATAGGGAATCCATAAGTATCATACAGTTTAAAGGCTTCTTGACCACTTAAAACAGTTTTCCCTTCATTCTTTAATACTTCTATATATGAGTTCAATATTTCTGTTCCTTGGTCTATAGTTTCATTGAATTTTTCTTCTTCTATTCCAACAACTTTTTTAATATAACTTTCTTTTTCAACTAAAACTGGATATGCTTTATCATTTACCTTTATAACTTCATATATCAGTTTTTGTAAGAATAATTCTTTTACACCTAATAGTTTACCATGACGAGCAGCACGTCTAAGAAGTCTTCTAAGAACATAGCCTCTTCCCTCATTTGATGGAAGTACTCCATCACTAACTAAGAATGTCACAGCTCTTATATGGTCAGTTATTATTCTTATTGATATATCATTTTTTGGATTTACTCCATATTTTACTCCTGTTAACTTTTCAACTGCTTCCAATATAGACTTAATAGTATCTACTTCAAAGATAGTGTCCACACCTTGCATGATACATCCCATTCTTTCAAGGCCCATACCTGTATCTATATTTTTACTTTCTAATAAACTATAGTTTCCTTCTTCATCTCTATCAAACTGAGTAAATACATGGTTCCAGAATTCTAGGTATCTGTCACAATCACAACCTGGTTTACAGTCTGGATTATCACATCCATATTCTTCTCCTCTATCAAAATATATTTCTGAACAAGGACCACAAGGACCTGTACCTATCTCCCAGAAGTTATCATCTTTACCAAGTCTAACCATTCTTTCTTCTGGAAAATTCATTTCTTTTGCCCATATATCATAAGAATCGTCATCTTCTTCATATACAGTTACCCATATTTTATCTTCTGGGATACTTAGCCATTCTGTGACAAATTCCCATCCCCATTTAATTGATTCTCTTTTAAAGTAATCTCCAAATGAGAAGTTACCCATCATTTCAAAAAAAGTGGCATGTCTTGCAGTTATACCTACATTTTCTATATCTCCAGTTCTTATACATTTTTGAGATGTACACATTCTTAAACTTGGAGGTACTTCTACACCTGAAAAATAATTTTTTAAAGGTGCCATACCTGAGTTTATAAGCAATAAACTCTTGTCATTGTTTGGTACTAAAGAATAGCTATCTGCTACATAGTGACCTTTTGACTCAAAAAATTCTAAAAACTTACTTCTTATCTCGTTTAGTCCCATCTTTTCCATATTATGTTCCTCCTAATAAATTATATTTTTTCGTTTAAATAAAAAACCTCGTCCCTATAAATAAATTTATAGGGGCGAGGACAATCGCGGTACCACCCTAATTATCATAAAAAATTATGATATCTTCGGAAAACCTTAGCTATAACGTAACTACCGTCAATCTCTACTTAAATCTACCTTGTTAATTCAAAGTACATTGTTCAAAATTGCTACTAAAAGGCTGCTTCAAATATTTTATTCTAAGGGCTTTCAGCATGTTCCCTCTCTCTGTAAGACATCAAATACTTTACTATTCCTTATCACTGTATTTGTTTTTAATTAATATAATAATTATATTACTAAATTTTACAAAATTAATCAATACTATATTTTCATATACAATAAATTTATTTTATAAACTTTGTTTTAGATTTATAGACTATATTACTTATTTTATAAGTTTCTTGGATATTTTTATAAACTTTTCTCTATTATTCCTCCGCCTACTACAATATCTCCATCGTACATTACAACAGATTGACCTTTTGTAATAGCTCTTTGAGCTTCATCAAATACTATTTTAATAGTATTTTCTCCAACATTATAAATAGTAGCTGGTGATGGTTTTGCAGAGTATCTTATTTTTGCTTGAACTCTTAATGGCTCTTCTAGTTTGTCTATTGATATAAAGTTAACATCTTTTGCAATAAGTTCTTTTTTAAATAATTCTTCGTTGTCTCCAAGGACAATAGTATTATTTATTGGATTTATATCTACTACAAACATTGGTTTGCCAAAAGTAATTCCAAGACCTTTTCTTTGTCCTATTGTATAGTATAGTATCCCTTTATGTTTTCCAAGTACATTTCCTTTAGTATCTACAAAAAAACCTTCTTCAATACGCTTTTCAGAATGTTTTTTTACATAATTTGCATAGTCATTATCTTTAACAAAACAAATTTCTTGACTATCGGGTTTATTATGGACTGCCATTCCCATTTCTTTAGCAATTTCTCTTACTCTATCCTTTTCATAATCACCTATTGGTAGTAGTGTATGTTTTAATTGTTCTTGTGTAAGATTATAAAGTGCATAAGTCTGGTCTTTTTTATCTGTAACAGATTTTTTTAATAAATATCTTCCTGTATCTTCATCTTTTTCTATTTTTGCATAGTGACCTGTAGCCACATAATCACATCCTATTTGTCTAGCTCTTTTATAAAAATCGTCAAATTTTATATGTTTATTACAAGCTATACAAGGATTAGGAGTTTTTCCTTCTAAGTATTCATCTATAAAATAATCTATTACTTTTTCTTTAAATACTTCTCTAAAATTAAGAACATAAAATGGTATTCCTATTTTATTTGCTACTCTTCTAGCATCTTCAACTGCTGATAAAGAGCAACAACCACCTTCATTTTCAACTTCGTCATCGTCTTGCCATAATTTCATAGTAACACCAATGACGTCGTATCCTTGCTGTTTTAAAAGATATGCAGCTACAGAACTATCTACTCCTCCACTCATACCTATCATTACTTTTTTATTCATAAACAAATTTCACCTCATCTTTTGCATTACTTATTATTATACCATATAGAGCAAGCATTGTATTTATTTAAAATATAGCTTGCTCTATTTTCTAAAAAAAATAATATTATTAGGTAATTTTAAAAGATTTAAGGGTAATTTTTTATTTATTAACTACCACTACTGACGCTGTTGTTTCTGTTATTATATTCTTAGAATTACTAACATCAACTAGTTCTATTTTCACCTTATAAGTACCTTCTTTATTTCCAACTAGATAAACTTCTGTTGTTGCACCTTGTAATGGAAAACCTTCCATTGGTCCCCATCCTGTTTTTACTATGTTAAACCAGTTTCCATTGCTATCCTTAGCAATTAGTTGTATTCCACCTAACTCTGCTGAACCTTCTTCTGGTCTTATTTGAACTCTTACATTATTATAATCATTTTTGCCTTTATTTAGTGTAATCTTTACAGGAGTTCTACCATCTACACTTTCAAACTTAGGTATACTGCCATTTTCATCCTCATCTATTTTATTCTCTTCCGTTATATTAGCTATATCATTATTTTCATTTATAGTTATAGAAGCTTTACCCCAAGTAGCAGTTTTTGAATCTTGTAATAATATACAATCTCCATATCCATTAACAATCACTTTATCTTTATCATAGTTATCAGTTTTTATTGGAGTATATTCACTTATCTTACAATCACCTATTAAATCTAGACTTGCATTAGTTTCATTTACAATTCCATCATCTTTTACATATTCTACATTAACTCCATACCATCCGTTTCCACTTGTTACAAGATTTGAAGCTATTACTGATGAACCATTTACTATTAAACCTGCCCCTTTATTATTATTTAAAGTTACATTGTTTAATTCAACATTTTGTGATAAATAAACATGCATTCCTGATTTATTTAATTTGTCTGAATCTAAACCTGTTACTTTTAGATTGTTTATTTTTACACCATCTTTTCTGTCTATTGTTACTATATTTTCGTACCCTGGTTTAGTATCAGTAAATTCTACAGCTTTTTTCAATTCAGCATTATTAATACCATTTATAACTATTTTTTTATCTATAACAACTGGCTTTTTAACATCTATTTGTCCACTTATTTCCCACACTTGACCATCTTCTTGTAAAGCAAGTGCTTCTTCTAATGTATCAGTATCAGTAATCTTTATTGTCTCCACTTTAGCAGGTTCAGCTACCGTTACTGTAATAGTTGGAAGTGATACTCCTTCTGATAGCTTATATCCACTTGATAGACTTGCACTAAATATATACTTTCCTGCTACTTGGCTAGCATATTCTGGTGTACTTTTCCAAGTTACACCTACTTTTGTATTAGCCACTCCAGACACAGTTGCTGATAACTCTTTTGGTAAGTTTAACTTACTTAATTCTGTTCCATTTTCTACATTTTGTACTTTTATTGAATTATCAAGTGCTGTTATTGATGTTATCAATTTATCTTTTACAGATGAACCACCACTTGAACTTCCTCCACTTGATGAAGAGCCTCCAGATGAACTTCCACCTGGTTTAGTGCCATCTACACTTGGAGTCTGAGAACCTTCTACTTTGTCAGTTATTGTTCCTTCATTTTTTATATTTGTTCCTGTAGCATCATTTTTTATGTTTGTTATTTTTCCGTTGTTTTTAACTACAACATTGCTAGAATTATTTTGTATTTCTACTTTTTCTATTTTTGCTCCACTTTCATTTATTATTGTTCCACCTTTACTATCCTTAACCAAAACTTTATTTATTGTACCTTTATTTACTATATCTGCATTTGGAGCAGTTACTACTATCGTACCTGTATATGTACCATTTAAATTTACAGAAATTGAATTATTAGTACTCAATGATAAATCATTTGACATAGTTCCTGATGGCTTAATATTTATAATATCATTTGCATCAGCTTTATCTAAAGCTATTTTTAACTCTTCTATATTTTTAACTTCATATGTTGTTGTAGATTGTGATTTTTTTATCTCAGAAAAAGCATTCTCATTGCCTGAACCACCAACCTGTGTAACTGTTTTTAAGCTTTTAGTATTTAATACTTTTTCTTGTTCTTTATTTAATTTATTTCCAACTAAAACTACTGGTGAATTATTTTTTGCTGCCAATGAACCTACTGCTAATGAATCTATAAGATCTCCTTGTTTATTCATACCATCTTTTGTTATATATGCATTTTTCAACTCTTTTGAACCATATAATCCACTTATAACAGCCGCATTAGTTTCATTTCTATCTTTTCCTGATAATCTTTTAGGACTAGGTAAAGTGCTTTTTGTAGCTTCTGAAATCGACTGCACTCCTCCTATTACATAAGATGTTTTTATACCTTTATCTTTTATAAATTGATTTGATTGTTTTATTCCATCTTCTGGACTAGAAAGAATTATTGGCATTTTATTTTGAGCAGCCGCAGCTCCTACACTTACTGCGTCAGCAAGACCTTTTTCTCCATTAACTACAACTATCTCTGAAATATTACTACTTGTTTTTCTTCCAAGAGACTCATCTAATTTTTTAGCTATTTCTAAAGAAGTTTGATATCTATCATTTCCTGAGATTCTTTCTGTATCAATTTTTAATGATTTTAATTGTGTCTCTACCTCTGAACCTAAAGTTTTTGTCCCGCCTATTAAATATACTTTTTCTGCTTTTAACCTTATTATTTCTGCTTTAGCTCTATCATCTAATTTATTGTTTTGTGTCAAAAGAATTGGTGCATTCTTAGAACCAGCAAAAGGAGTTGCAGTCAATGCGTCTACTATAGTATTATCATTAACTAATATCACATTTTTAGATGTATCCCATCCTTTTTTACTTATTTGTATGGCAGTTTCCCATCTACCTGAACCTTTAAGTGTATCACTGTTTGTTTGAGCACTTGATATGCCTGCTGTCGCACTACTAGCTACTAATGATATAGTAAGTATTGCTGCTATCCTCTTTGGTATTTTCATAACTGTTCCCCCTAATATTGTATTTAGTTGAAATGTGCCTTTTTAAAGAAAATAGCATTTTTAAGTAAAAATTTCTGAAAATATATTTTTATATGAAATCCTCGTAAACGATTGATTTGCTGAGATTTTTTATATTTTTTAATGTTTAAATATTATGGATGTGTATATTTTTTTATTATTTCATTAATTTCCAAAACGGGCTAGAATGGCAGTTTTAACAATAAAAAATAGCCGTTTTCTTTAAAACGGCTATTTTTCATCTTACTATACCATTATACACTTTTTTAAAATGATTTTAAACTTTTTTTGGAAAATTATTCCTTATTTTATTCTTCTTCCTCAATATCATGGTCATGAGCATCATCTATAACATATCCATCTAATTCTGGTATATGGATATTATTCTTTTTAGCATAGTCTATAAGTGCTGCTTTTACAGCTTGTTCTGCTAAAACTGAACAGTGCATTTTTACTGGTGGTAAACCATCCAAAGCTTCAGCAACAGCTTTATTTGTAAGGTCTAATGCATCTTTTATAGTCTTTCCTTTTATCATTTCAGTTGCCATAGAAGAACTTGCTATAGCTGAACCACAGCCAAATGTTTTAAACTTAACATCTTTTATTATGTCTCCTTCTATGTCTAAAAATATCTTCATTATATCTCCACATGTAGGATTTCCAACTTCACCTACACCACTTGCACCTTCAATTTCTCCCATATTTCTTGGGTTCATAAAATGTTCCATAACTTTATCACTATATTGCATTATTTTTTCCTCCTACATTAATTTATGCCTATTTTTTATGTCTTATCTATTTTGTCTATTTTACTAATCCTTGTTTCTTTGCATCATCGTAAAGTGGTGACATACTTCTAAGTCTTTCTATAACTTTTGGTAAATTTTCTAATATATAATCTATATCATCATCCGTTGTAAAATCTCCAACTGTAAGTCTCAATGAACCATGTGCTATTTCATGTGGTAAACCTATTGCAAGTAATACATGTGAAGGGTCTAATGAACCAGAAGTACATGCAGAACCACTTGAACCAGCAATTCCTAACATATCTAATAGTAAAAGTATTCCTTCACCTTCTATAAATTGGAATGCAAAGTTTGCATTTCCTGGTAATCTATTTTCTAAACTACCATTTATTCTTGTATAAGGTATTCTTTCTAAAACACCATCTATTAACTTATTTCTAAGACGAGTTAAAGTCTCAACATGGTTTTGCATATTTGCTTTAGCTAATTCTGCTGCTTTTCCATATCCAACTATTGCAGGTATATTTTCTGTACCTGCTCTTTTACTTTTTTCTTGTGCTCCACCATGGACAAAGTTATGAAGTCTTACACCTTTTCTTATGTATAAAGCTCCAACACCTTTTGGTCCATATATTTTATGTGAAGACATACTCATTAAATCTATTCCTAATTCTTTAACATCTACTGGAATATTACCTGAAGCTTGTACTGCATCAGTATGGAATAATATACTGTGTTTTTTAGCTATTTCAGATATTTCTTTAATAGGTTGTATAGTTCCTATTTCATTATTTGCAAACATTATACTTATTAGTATAGTAGTATCTTTTATTGAATCTTCTAATTGTTTTAAATCAATTTTTCCTTCGCTATCAACATCTAAATAAGTTATTTCAAATCCATGATGTTTTTCTAAGTATTCACATGTATGAAGTATTGCATGGTGTTCTATTTTTGAAGTTATTATATGATTACCTTTATTTTTATTAGCATAAGCTACACCTTCTAATGTCCAGTTGTCACTTTCTGAACCACCTGCTGTAAAATATATTTCATTAGGTTCAGCATTTATAAGGGCTGCTACTTGTTCTCTTGCTTTATCTAAAGCATCTTTTGCTTCTCTTCCGAATGTGTGAAAACTAGATGCATTGCCAAAATAATCTGTTAGGTATGGCATCATTGCATCTAATACTTCTTTTTTAACAGGTGTTGTTGCAGAATAATCCATATACAATCTTCTTTTTTCCATTACATTCATCTCCAAATCTATTTTTTAGTTATATTTGTTATATCATTTTCTAATTTATTTTTGTTATAGTCATTTATCATATCTTTAAGAGTAATTGAATCTATAACATCTTCTATACCCTTTTTCATCTTTTCCCAAACTATTTTTGTTACACACATGTTTGAGTTTTCACAGACATCTTCATCTAGTACACAGTCAGATAATGCAACTGGACCTTCCAATACTACAAGTATATCTCCTACTGTTATGTCTTCAGCATTCTTTGAAAGCAAATATCCTCCTTGAGCACCTCTTACACTTTTTACTAGACCCGATTTTTTTAAAGATGAAAATATTTGTTCTAAGTACTGGTCCGATATTTTTTGCTTTTTAGCAATAAATTTTAATGACACTGGTCCATTATCTTGATTTAGTGCTAATTCAAACATTGCCTTTAGTCCATATCTACCTTTAGTAGACAACTTCATACATTATCACCTCTATATAGAAATCTAATTCATACTGTTTTAGTAGGAATTACTTTCAACATAATTTTATTATACCCTACTAATTTTGTCAAGATTAATTTTAATTTTTTTATTTTGAATAAATCCCCCATTTTCCAATGTTTTCAAATCCTAATTTTTTATATATCTTTCCAGCTTCTTCATTATCATAAAACAAACAAGGCATTTTATTCTCTCTTAAAAGTTCTGAACATAGTTTAATTAAACATTTTGTAGCAAGCCCTCTAGCTCTATATTTAGGATGTGTACCTACTCCAATTATCATTGCATGAGTCCTGTTTTCTGATGTACTCTTTGCCATTGATACTACTTCTTTGTTAATCTCTATACAATATCCTCTACCTGTTCTTAAACCATTTTTTAAACTATCTAAAGTTGTACTGTGGAATTCATCTATCAAATCATAAAGCCTAACTGTTTTCTTTAGATTTCCAAGTCTAATTCTCTTGACCTTTTCATTACAATGATTGTCAACTAAAAATTTTTTAGTTCGAAGCTTACAAAAATCAACTATTTTTAGATTATTAAGTCCTAATCGCTTTGCTAAAGCATCTACAGCACTTATTTTTCCAGAAATTTCTTCGTAATCAGTGTCACAAAGCAATTCATAAAAGCCTTCAACATCATACTCTCCATCTGAATAAAACATCATAAATTCAAAATATTTAAGTAGTACTGCTCTGATTTCACCATTTAAACCTATATCTGCCCATAAATTTAAAAAGTTATTTCCATATCCATATCTTTCAATATCCCCTATTATAAATAAATTGTACTCAGGTTCTTTTTTTAAATATTTCATAACTCTACTATGATAACTTGAGTTAACCTTTATAATCATAATATCTACCCCCGATACATAAAATTCAACTTAAAAATCGCTATCCAAATATTCTAGATATTTCTTTATATTTTTCTCAGTTTTGTTTTCTTGTGGTATGTAGTAAATACTATCTTTTATGCTATCTGGTAAATACTGTTGTTTTACATAATGATTTTTAAAGTTATGAGGATATTTATATCCACATCCTCTACCTATATCTTTAGAACCAGAATAATGAGCATCTTTTATACTGTTTGGTATGTCTTTAACAAATTCTCTATCTAATTCATCTAATGCTTTCATTATTGCCATACATGCAGAATTAGATTTTGGCGATGTAGCTAAAAGAACAGTAGCTTCTGCTAATGGTATTTTTGCTTCAGGAAATCCAAGTTGCATAGCTGAATCTACACAGGCTTTTACAATAACAACTGCATTTGGATAAGCTAAACCTATATCTTCACTAGCTATTACTAAAAGTCTCCTACAGATACTTATTAAATCTCCACCTTTTATAAGTCTTGCTAAATAGTGTATGGATGCCTGCGGGTCACTTCCCCTTATAGATTTTTGAAATGCACTTAAAATATCATAATGACTATCACCATTTTTATCATAGTTTATAATTTTATTAAATGTAGATTTTTTTACTACATCTGAATCTATATAGATTATGTTATCTATATTTGGTTTAGTTGAATAAACTACTAATTCTAAAGCATTTAAAGCCCTTCTCATATCTCCATCAGAGATAATAGCTATATCCTCAATAGCATCATTATTACATTCAATATCCATATAACTATCTTCATTTAAAACTTCAATTGCCCTTCTTAAGCCTTTTTCTATATCTAATTTTTCTAAAGGCTTAAATTCAAATATAGTCGCTCTACTTAGAAGAGCTTTATATACATAATGATATGGATTTTCTGTAGTACTAGCAATCAAAGTTATACTACCATTTTCCATAAATTCTAATATCGACTGCTGTTGTTTTTTATTAAAACTTTGTATCTCATCTATATATAGTAAAACCCCATTTATATTACTTATACTTCCAAGTTCTGCTATTACTTTTTTTATATCTTCTAGTGATGAATTAGTGGCATTTATTTTATAAAAATTTTTATTGCTTTTTTCTGCGACAATTTCTGCTACAGTAGTTTTTCCAACACCTGGTGGACCAAAAAATATCATATTTGGCAAAAAATTAATCTGTAATATCTTAGACAGTATTTTTCCATTACCAATTATATGACTTTGACCTATTACATCATTCATTGTTTTTGGTCTTATTTTATCTGCTAAAGGCATATTCCCACTCCTATTCAAAAAAAATATTTCATGATTATTATCCCAATAATCCGTCTAAAAAAGGTATCTATTTGAAATAGATACCTTTTCTAATCACAATCTATAAAATTTAGATTATTGATTGTTTTTTAATTTTTTTAATTCATCTGTAAGTTTATCATTAAGTATTCTTATATGAGTTCCTTTCATACCTAATGATCTTGATTCTATCACACCTGCACTTTCAAATTTTCTAAGTGCATTTACTATAACTGACCTAGTTATACCAACTCTATCAGCTATTTTACTTGCTACAAGTAAGCCTTCTTTACCGTCTAATTCAGCAAAAATATGTTCAACTGCTTCAAGCTCAGAGTAGGACAGAGTGCCTATTGCCATTTGAACTACAGCTTTTTTTCTCATTTCTTCTTCTAATTCTTCACCTATTGCTCTTAATATCTCAAGACCAACAACAGTTGCACTGTATTCAGCTATCACTAAATCATCATCATTAAATGACATTGAATATCTTGAAAGTACTAATGTTCCAAGTCTTTGTCCACTTCCTAATATTGGTACTACAGTAGTATATTTTTGTAATCTTCCTTGTTCTTCAGGGAAAATCTCTAATATCTTCTCACCATTTAAGTTTTCTAGTGTCTCATCAATTTTTAATAAGTTTTGAGTATATTCTTCTGAGAATTTTTTTTGCTTAGTATATTCGTCTTCTATAACTGAGCTATCTTCAATATCATTTAAATGAAGCCCTAGAACTTTACCTTTTGCACTTACTACATAAACATTAGAATTTAATACATCTCCTAATGCTCCGGCCAGTAAATCAAAAGAGACACTGCTTCCACCACTTGTTTGTAATGTTTTATTTATTTTTCTTGTTTTTTGTAATACTTCACTTGCCATTTAATCATCTCCTCATGAAATTTAGGCCTTTTAATAACCTTTATATTTTCTAATATTATTCTCACTTTTAATGAAAATTTATTTTTATATTAGTTGTTCACACTTGAAAGATTATCATAGTTTGGAACCTTTTTCAAGATAATTATGTGATTTTTTTCAATTTTCACTCTTTTCCGTCATTATGCTCTTTTGACTCTTTGTTACATTCTTTATTGGAGCATACTGTTTTCGTTTCAGATTTAGTAACTTTTTCAACCATATATGAACCACACTTTTCACAAAACTCTCCTGTTGGCTTATTCCAAGCTACAAAGTCACAGTTTGGATAATTAGAACATCCATAAAAAGCTTTCCCTCTTTTGGATTTTCTAAGGATAATTTCTCCTTCTTCACATTTTGGACATTTAACACCAATTTTATTCATAATTGGTCTAGTCGTTTTGCAATCAGGATAGTTTTTACAAGCCATAAACTTTCCAAACCTACCATATTTTATAACCATATTAGAGCCACAGTTTTCACAGATTTCATCAGTTTCTTCATCCATATTTATTTTTTCTATATTCTCAAGTGCTTCTTCAATGGCTTCTTTAAGTGGTGCATATGCTTCAGATACAATTTCTTTCCAATCTGTATTTCCCTCTTCTATGACATCAAGCTTACTTTCCATATCAGCAGTAAAATCTACATCTATAAATTTATGAAAATTATTTTCTAAAATATCAGTAACTATTATTCCAAGTTCTGTTGGACATAGACTTGTGCCTTGCTTTTCAACATATTCTCTATTTAATATAGTAGCTATTGTTGGAGCATACGTACTTGGTCTACCAATTCCCAGTTCTTCCAATGTTTTTACCAAACTGGCTTCTGTATATCTTGCTGGTGGTTGTGTAAAATGTTGGTCTGGCAATATATTTTCTATACTTAATATATCTCCTTTTTCTATACTTGGTAGAATCTTATCTTCTCTTTCTGAAAAATTGTATACCTTAGTATATCCATCAAATTTCATTTTTGAACCAGTGGCTTTAAATACAATATCTCCAGCCTTACATTCTACATTTAGTATATCGAATACTGAATCCTCCATTTGACTTGCTATAAATCTTCTCCAAATTAAATTATACAGCTTATATTGGTCTTTACTCAATGAAGCTTTTATGCTATCAGGAGTTCTATCAACGGAAGTTGGTCTTATTGCCTCATGTGCATCTTGAACCTTTTTAGTGTCTGGTTTTTCTTTTTTTTCTACAGGGTTTTTATAATAATTTTCACCTAAGTCACTTATTATATAATTCTTAGCTTTTTCTTTTGCTTCATCAGATATTCTCTTAGAATCAGTTCTTATATATGATATAAGACCAACAGTGCCTTCACCCTCTATATCTATACCTTCATATAGTTCTTGGGCTATCATCATTGTTTTTTTAGTAGTAAAAAACAACTTATTTGCACCTTCTTGTTGAAGCATACTTGTTGTAAATGGTTTTGGAGCTGATTTACGTCTTGATTTAGATTCTATCTTTTCAACTTTTAAATCCTTTCCTTCCATTTCTTTTAGTATTACATTAACAGCATCTTCATTTTCTAATTCAATTTTTTCATCGTTCTTTCCATAAAATTTTAAAGTTATATCTTTATCTTTTGCTGTCTTTGCTTCAACATCTATTGTCCAATATTCTTTTGGAATAAACGCTTTTATCTCTTTTTCTCTATCGCAAATTAATTTTGTTGTTACTGATTGTACTCTACCTGCACTAAGCCCTTTTCTAACCTTTTGCCATAATATAGGGCTTATTTGATATCCTAAAAGTCTATCCAATACTCTTCTAGCTTGTTGTGCATCTACTAAGTTTATATCAATATTTCTAGGATGCTTAATTGCTTTTTTAATTGCATCTTTAGTTATTTCATTAAACTCAATTCTACAATCATCAGATTCATCTAAATTTAGTATATGAGCTAAATGCCATGATATAGCTTCACCTTCTCTATCAGGGTCAGTTGCTAGATACACTTGTTTAGATTTTTTAGCTTCTTTTTTTAATTCCTTTATTACATCGCCTTTTCCTCGTATATTTATATATTGAGGTTCAAAATTGTTTTCTATATCTACACCTAATTTACTTTTAGGTAAATCTCTAACATGACCAACTGATGCTTTTACTGTATAATGACTTTTACCTAAAAATTTTTCTATGGTCTTAGCTTTTGCAGGCGATTCTACGATGACTAATGTTTTGGCCATAAAACCACACACCCCCACTACCTAATCTTAATTTATACATTTAAACTGTACGTTTTATTATTCATCTCTATTACTAACTCATTTAGTACTAATTCATTGATTATTGAATTTACATACTTTATTTCTATACCAGTATAATCACAAATACTATCTATATGCAAGCTTCCTTCTCTTTTTATAGCTTCAATTATTTGCTTAGACTTGGCATTTAAACTTATATTATCATATTTTTGATTTATTTTTTTATTGATAATATTAAATATGTTATACTCATTCAAAATATCATCTATATTTTCAATTAATTTCGCACCTTCTTTTATAATTTTATGACATCCTCTACTCATTTGAGAATTTATATTACCAGGTACTGCAAAAACATTTTTTCCATGTTCAAGAGCAAACTCTACTGTTATTAATGCACCACTTCGTATTGCTGCTTCTACAACCACTACTCCATCACTTAATCCACTAATAATTCTATTTCTATTAGAAAAATGATATGGAGCTACTGTTGAGTTAATATTATACTCTGATAATAATAGTCCCCCATTTTCTAATATTTTATTTGATAAATGTAAATTTTGTTTTGGAAGAGGGTTGTCTACTCCTGAACCAAGAACCGCTATAGTCTTAGATTTTCCATTCATACAACCTATATGTGAATATGCATCTATTCCTATGGCTAATCCACTTACTATATTAACTCCATATTGAGACAATTGACAACTCATTGTTTTTGCACAATTAATTCCATAAGCTGTAGGCTTTCTTGAACCTACTATAGCTATATTGAAATTATTATTAACTAAACTTATGTCACCTTTGTAAAATAATAACTTTGGAGCATTGTATATATTCTTCAAATTTTCAGGATATTCTTCGTCATATTGGCAAATATATTTAATTGTTTTTTTGTAAAGTAGTTCTTTTATATTTTCTAAATAAGCGTGACCTCTATATTTTACTATATTTTTTCTAATATTCAAGCTTATATTTTTTAAATTATATATTTCTTTTTCAGAAAAATCAAATATATCTTCAATATTTACTATATTATTTTCTATTATTTCAATTGTTTTTGTTGTTATTCCACTAATTGATTTTAACCATAAATAGATATCTTTTTTCTCCATAAAATACACCTCAAAAACTTATTTAAAATAGCTATAATAAGCTCTTCTAAATGAAAAAGCTTCTATAATACACTGTGAATTTATCAACTCTATTCCTTCTAAATCAGCTATTGTTCTTGCCATCTTTAAAAGTTTTGTATAACTTCTACTACTTAAGTTATATTTATTAAATATTACTTTAGCCATTTTTGAAGCTTCTTTTTCTAATTTACAATATTTTAATAAATTAGAAGCCTTAATTTCACTATTATTTTTTATATTATCTTCTTTAAATCTATTTATTTGTATTTTTCTAGCATTTTCTACTCTCGTCTTTATTTTTTGAGAACTTTCTTCTTGTTTTGATGAATTTAAATCATCATATTTTACAGTATTTACTTCTACAAAAATATCAAACCTATCTAATAATGGTCCTGATATTTTATTTATGTATTTATTAATTTCATTGCTCCTACATCTACACTCTGTATTTGACATATAATAACCACATGGACATGGATTCATAGCTGCAATTAGTAATACTCTACAGGGATATTTTGTACTGTACTTTACTCTAGATATATTTACATACCCATCTTCTATAGGTTGTCTCAAAGTCTCAAGTATTTTCCTATCAAATTCAGCGATTTCATCTAAAAACAAAATCCCCCTATGTGCTAGTGCTACTTCTCCAGGTCTTGCATCTGTTCCTCCACCAATTAAAGACTGCTTTGTAGTTGTATGATGAGGCGCTCTAAAAGGTCTCTTATCGATTATGCCTTTATTTTCATCTATCATACCCAATACACTATAAACCTTACTTACTTCTATCATCTCTTCTATACTTATATCTGGCAAAATTGTTATTACTCGTTTTGCAATCATTGTTTTACCTGAACCTGGAGGCCCAATCATAAGCATATTATGATTTCCAGCAGCGGCTATCTCTGCGCTTCTCTTTATAAAATAATTTCCTCTAACATCCTTAAAATCTTCATCATGTTTGCTTTCTTTTGTATCATAAAACTCAGGATATTTACAATATGTATAATTCCCATTTGTTTCTATTTCTTCATTTAAAAAAGACATTATTTTTTCTTTATCGACTTTTATTTCTCCATTTAAAAACCCTATACATTCTTTTAAACTTTTAATAGGTATTATATCAATTTCTTCTATAAATAAACTTTCTCTTATATTGTCAACTGGTATAAAAATACGCTTTATATTTTGGGTTTTTGCACCTATAATTATTGGTAATATCCCTCTTACTTTTCTTATTTTTCCATCTAGTGATAATTCTCCTATAAACATACTTTCTCTTATATAATTTTCATCTTTTTCTATTAACCCTCTTAAAAGACCTATACTTATTGATAAATCTAAAAAAGCACCTTCTTTTTTTATATCTGCTGGTGATAAATTTACAACAATTCTTGTATTTGGAAATTTATATCCACTATTTATAATAGCTGATTTAACTCTCTCTCTCGCCTCTTTAATTTCCTTACTTGGAAGACCGACAATATTAAAGCTAGGTATACCATTACTTGTATCCACCTCAACCTTTACTAGAAAACTTTCAATTCCTATTAAATTACTTGAGTTAATAATACTTAACATATAATAATCCTTTCCAAACCTTTATCTTTCTTAAAAAGCATTCATTATGTGATTTACTCTTTTTTCTGATAAATAAACTTCTACAATATCAAATCTTATGGGAATATTATGTAAATTATTTTTTGTGATATAGTATTTAGCAATCTCAACTATCTTTTTTCTCTTCTTGAAATTTACAGATTCACAAGGATAACCATACCTTAAACTAGACCTTGATTTTACTTCTACAAATACAATCTCATCATCTATCCTTACTATTATATCGACCTCTCCAATCTTTAATCTGTAGTTTTTTTCTAATAGTTTTGCGCCTTTTGACAATAAATAATTAATTGCTACTTCTTCTCCAAAATCACCTTTTTCTTTGTTATTCATTTTTTACTCCAATACATTAAATTTTTACTTTTTGATTATGGTCAGTATACGATTTAACTATTCAAATTTTTTAGATTGATTTTATTTCTATTAATATTAATAGATACTTCTATTGACTTTATTCTTTTATGATATTATCCTAGTTTTCATAAGGAAAGTTTATTTTTATGGAGGAGTCCTTTTAATGAATAGAAAAAAATTAGTTACTTTTATACGATATTTGTCCCTATTTATAGTACTTGTAAGTTCTTTAAACACTACTGAAAATATATTGTATCCAGTTATAACCATAATAATATTATTTCTAATTATAATAAATAATCAAGTCAGATTTTTTTCTTTATCAAATAATAGTAGACTTGTACTTATTTCTTATTTTTTAGAATTTGCTTTAATTTTCATATTATATAATTGTACAAAGACTTTTAATTCAGTTTACTTTGTTCCTTTAATTTTGGACATATCATTTTTTATAAATGAAAAATACAAATACATATTATTATTTTTCATTATAGTATCTTCTTTTATTATTAGTTTAGACAAAAACTTGTATCTAGCGTTGGAATCAAGTTCAATATTATTGATTATATCTATACTTTCTATATATATAGAAAGTGAAAATATATCTAAATTATACAATCAAAACCTTTATGATAAACTTAGAATTTCTAAAGATAAATTAAAAAAATCTAATTCTGATTTAGAAATTTATGCAAGTTCTATAGAAGAACTAGCCATTTTAAAAGAGAGAAACCGAATATCTAGAGAAATACATGATAGTGTTGGACATTCTCTTTCTACAACAATAATACAGCTAAGTGCTATAGAAAAGCTCTTAACTGATAAGCCAGAAGTATCTGATTTAGTACATGAACTCAGAGAATTCGTAAATGAAAGTTTTCAAGATGTTAGAAGGGCTATATCTGAGTTAAAACCTATTGAATATGAAAATTATCAAAATTTATTTAAAATTAAAGAACTAATTAAAAGCTTTATTAAGCTTACAAATATTAATGTAAGACTAACTATATCAAAAAACACTTGGAACCTATCTAGAGCTCAGTCTATAGCTTTATATAGACTTATTCAAGAATCGCTTTCCAATGCATCAAGACATGGAAAAGCAAGTAAAATCAAAATTTTTATAACATTTAATCCTTCAAATCTTATAGTTACGATTAGTGATAATGGTATAGGATGTGAAAATATAAAAAAAGGAAATGGAATTAACAGTATTAGCGAAAGAATATATGAACTAAATGGAAAAGTTGAATTTGATAATCACAATGATGGATTTACAATTAGAGCTTCTTTTCCCAAATTTTTAGGGGGTGATTTTTTTGAGTAAAATCAAAGTTCTTATAGTTGATGATGAAAAACTAATTAGGAAAGGTCTTAAGATTATATTGTCATCTTATGATGATTTGGAGATAATTGGAGATGCCTCTAATGGATATGAGGCTTTAGAATTTTGTAAGTCAAATGAGGTAGATGTTGTTCTTATGGATATTAGAATGAATATTTGTGATGGTGTTTTAGGTACAAGACTTATAAAAGAATATGATGAGTCAATAGCACTATTAATTTTAACTACATTTAATGATGATGAATATATAAAGGATGCAATGAAATTTGGAGCTTCAGGTTACCTTTTAAAAGACAGCTCTGATGAAGTGTTACATGAGGGAATACGCTCTTCATTTTTTGGCAATGTTGTACTTGACAAAAATGTAATTGAAAAAATTATGTCAGTTGAAAAAACTGTCGAACACGAACATATTTCTAATATATATAATTTAACTGAAAAAGAAATATCCATAATTAAGTTAATTGCAGATGGGCTTAGTAATAAAGAAATAAGTCAAGAATTATTTTTATCTGAGGGTACCATAAAAAATAATATAACTAATATTTTAGGTAAATTGGAACTTAGAGATAGGACTCAATTGGCTATATTTGCTTTCAAAAATAAAATTGTAATATAATATGTCAATAAAAAAGCTAAACTATAAACAAAATTTTAAAAAACTTAACTTATAATAAATATAAAACTATAAAGTGACTTAAGTCACTTTTTTTAGTGACTTATAGTAATAGAAATACACCTATTAATTCTTTATTATAATATTATAGATTTTTAAATTACACAAAAATATTTTGGGAGGGATTTTTATGGATATAGTTAAAGTAAATAATATAACAAAAAGATTTAATGATAAGTTAGCACTTGATAACATTAGCTTTTCTGTTAAAGAAGGGGAAATATTTGGACTTATTGGTCCAAATGGTGCTGGTAAATCTACACTTATAAGTATAATTACCAATCTTACTTTACCAAATAGTGGTAATATTCAAATAAATGGTATAGATTTGTCGGCAGATCCTATGAGTGCAAAATCTATAATAGGATTAGTTCCACAGGAATTAGCAATTATGGAAACACTAACTCCTTTTGATAACTTAGAATACTTTGGAGCTTTCTATGGATTGAAGGGCAAGTTACTTCAAGATAGAATCAATGAGGCCTTGGAAGTTACAGGTCTAGCTGAAGTTAAAAAGAAAAAAGTAAAAAAATTATCTGGTGGTATGCAAAGAAGATTAAATATTGGGATAGCACTTTTAAACCACCCTAAAATATTAATATTAGATGAACCAACTGTAGGTGTTGACCCTCAATCAAGAAATCACATTTTTAATTTTATAAAAGATATATCTGAAAAACAAAAAACTACTATTATATATACATCTCATTATATGGAAGAAGTTGAACATCTTTGTTCTAAAATCTTTATTATGGATGAAGGTAAAGAAGTTGCTTTTGGGGATAATAATTATCTAAAATCAATAGTATCTACAAGTACAAAATTAATTATGGAAATAAAAAATATAAATGCTCAACTTATATTTGATTTAAAAAATACTAAAGGAGTTATATCTGTTTTAGAAAATACTTCAGTAATAGCATTAGATGTAGATAAAAACTTTCTGCTAACAGATGCACTTTCTGCTGTTGATAAAAACAATTCAAAAGTAGTACGTATATCTTATGAAGAACCTAGTTTAGAAGATGTATTCTTAAATCTAACAGGTAAAAATTTAAGAGACTAATGGGGGTGATTTTATGAAATTATATATAAGTGTAAAAACTATGTTAAAAGGTCTGAAAAGTTCCTTCATGATTAGTTTGCTATATTTCTTGGCTCTTCCTTTACTTTTAGCTTGGTTCCTTGGAATGGTAACAGGAGATATGTTTCAAAATCCTATAAAAACAGAACCTATATCAATCGTTGTATATGACAAAGATAGTTCCAAGTTATCAAGTAATTTGACAAACTTTTTAAAAGTTGATTTATCTTCTGTACTAAAAATAAACAAAGATGATTCTGATGCAGATTTAAAACTTACAATACCTAAGGGATACGAAAACAATATTCTAAATGAAAAATCAAATACTTTAAATATAGAAAAACTTGGAACTAATGATGACTTAGCAATACTACTTCAAAACATATTAGATACTTATCATGAAAAATTATATTTAAATAATTCTCAAAAACTAAGTTCAGAAGATTTTTCTAAGTTGTTTAATAAAAGTTCTATTGCTACTTCTATAATAAAAAGCGATATCGAACAAAACTCATATGAATACTTTGCTTTAGTTTCATTGGGATTCCTTGTAATAATTTTCATAATGAATAATATTTTGTCAAATTATATAAGTGAATCAAAAGGGCTTTCAAAAAGACTTTATTCTATGCCTATAACTAGAGTGCAGTATTTAATTTACGACTTTGTAGGTTTATGGATTTACTCATTTATATTTCTATTATTATATGTTTTATTTTTTAGAATACTAGGAATAGCATTTAAAGGTAATCTTGCCATATTGACCTTACTATGTGCTTTATCATCATATTTTATGACTTCGATATCTACTTTTGTAACTAGTTTTTTTAGTAAAAAATATGGTACATTCATAGTTTATATGTTACTTTTCTTACAGACAATTTTTGGAGGTATTTTTAACATGATAAGTGAAACTTTTACTAAGTTTACTAGTTTATCTCCAACTTATTTGATAGGAGCTCTATATAGTGACTATGAAAGCTTCAATACTTTAAGTTCAATAAGTAATTTAATTGTAACATGCTTAGTTGCCTCTACAATATTGATTATATTCTCTATTGTAAAAGAAAAATATAAATGGAGGGAGATTTAATAATGATTAGATTAATTCTTGCAAATATAAAAAGATATATAAAAAATCCTTCTCTTTTAGCTAGTATGGTTATGATTCCTATTATATTAGTTGTTTCTCTTAACCTTTTTTCTAGTAAATCAGACAATCAATCTATGTACTTTCCTCCAGTAGCAGTTGTATCTAACTCTTCAGGAAAATATGAACATAAATTGATAAATAATTCAAAGTTAAAGGAAAACACATTTAGATTAAATGAAGAAGATAAAGCTATGAACTTACTAAAAAATAATAAAGTTTCTGCAGTATTTGTTTTAGACAAAAATTTTTCAACTGATATAGATAACTTAAAAAGACCTGCTGTTAAATGTTTTAAAACTGAAAATGGTGGTGGTAGTCTTTGGGCAGAATCAGAAATAGAATCTTTTATCAATAATTCTTTAAAATCAAAAATAGATAGAAATCTGGATGAAAAATTAACTAAAACAACTATAGTTGATAGCAAACCTGATAAAAACACAAATTTATTTTTACCAGTTTTCTTAATATGTTATTTTATGTATATTAACGCAGCGCATCTTGCTTCTGACTTATTTTCATTAAAAAAATCAAATGTTTTAAGAAGGCTTATTTCTACAAAACATAAAGATATAAAAATAATTTTTAGCATACTCTTAGGTTTATTTTTTATTCAAGCAATTGTATACACTTTAATACTTGGATGCCTTACATTTGTTGGAGATTTTAAATTAACTCTAAATGTATTAATGATTGTACTAGCAAATAGTTTTGTTTCCACTGGATTTGTATTTTGTATAGCTAGAGTATTCAAAAATGAAAACTCTATAAGCCTTGTAACTACATTTTATTCTTTAATAGGTTTAGCTATATCTATATCTAGTCTGATACCATCAATGAGTGAATTATCATTTATGGCTAATCTATCAAAGCTTACACCTTTTTACTGGACTATAAACGCTATTAAAAGCAATGATAGCATTTTAATAAATGTAATCGTTCTAATACTTATTGGAATAGTATTTGTAACAGCTGGAAGTTTTAAATTAAGAGATTTTGCAAAAAACTAATGATTACTAAATATAGTTAGTATATAATTTTATACAATACTAACATAATATTTCAAGATGTTAAATTATTTTATATTATATTTTTATAGTTAGTTTTATAGTTGGTTTTAACCACTTTTGATGCTAAACTTAGTATTATATATTAATATTTTTGACTTGTCAATAGTTTTATGATATAATATTAATTATTAGATAATTAAAGCATTGTACCCAAATTGCAATATCTAAAATTCAGTTTGGAGGTATAACTAACATATGTATAATATCGGTGAAAGTGTGATGTATCCAAAAGAGGGAGCCTGTTATGTAAGTGATATTGTAACCAAGGAAATAAATAAACATATGCAGAAATACTACGAATTAACTGTCATTTTCAATAGTACTCTTAAAATTTCTATTCCTGTTCTGAATGCTGACAAGATTGGTGTCCGTCCAATTATGAACGAAAATGAAATTGATAATTTTATCCAATCTATTAACAAAACAGATGCTATATGGATTTTTGATAGAAAGAAGCGGCTTAAATTATACCATGATAAATTTCATTCAGGAGATATCTTTGAGATTGTAAAATTAATTAAGATGCTTATGATACAAGATTGTTCAAAACAATTATGTAGTACAGATAAGGACTTTTTAAATAAAGCTCAGAGATTTGCTTTGTCGGAATTAGCTGCTGCTCAATGTAAATCCTATACAATCGTATTAGAAGAAATGAAAAAACATATTCTAAATCCGAAAAATAATAATTAAACCAGTCTTTAAGACTGGTTTTATTTTTTAGATTAATCATATTTACTACCATATTTTACTTTAGATTTCATAATCTAGTGTTCCTAATCTAGTGTTTATAAAGCCATCTTAATTAGAATATATTTTATACAACAAAAAACCAAGTGTAAGTCAGTAATATGATTTACACTTGGTCAACAAAATCTAATCTTCCTCAAGTTCCTTTTTTTCTTCCAATAATACATTCAATTCATTTGCTTCTAAAATCTGTGCTTCTGCAATGTCAAGTAACTCTTGTTGCCATTCCACACATTTATCTTTGTAATCAAAAGGTAGCGTTCTGTCAACTATGTACTTATCGATACATTCCTCCGCACTTTTAACTATTTGCTTTCTCTCATCAATAAATTTTTCCAATTCTACTAAGGCTTCTTCATAAGCTTTTTTACTCATATAAATTCCCCCTTTGTATAATTGTTCTACATTAAAATAATTTTTCCTCTTTTTTGTATAAAAATTTATTTGTATATAACTTTTCCATCAATATCTTTTATAGTTTGACATCCAGTTAATATCATAGAACCACTTAATTCTGATTGAAGTTTATTTACATAAGTTTCTACACCATCAGTTGCTCCACCAAATGAAGCTGTTACAAAAGGTCTTCCTATTAATACTGCATCTGCCCCTAGACCTATCATTTTTAATACGTCCAACCCTGTTCTAACTCCACCATCTGCAAGTATTGTAACTTTACCTTTAACAGCCTCAGCAATCTTTGGTAAAACTTCACATGCTCCTGGAGTACAGTCAAGTACTCTTCCTCCATGATTTGATACAACAATTGCATCTACACCTGCTTCAACTGCCATTAACGCATCTTCTACAGTCATTATTCCCTTTAATATAAATGGTAATTTAGTAGATTTAACTAATTCTTTTATTTGGTCAACATTTTTAGGAAGTACCGGTTTTCCATGTAGTGATAAAGTTACTAAACCACAAGCATCTATATCAACTCCAACTGCAAACGCTCCAGCTTCTTCAGCCAATCTTATTTTTTTTATAATATTTTCATTGTCCCAAGGTTTAATAAATACAATTCCAGCACCATTATACTTTTTAACTACATCTAAATTTTCCATTAAAAATGCATCTACTGCTGTATCTCCAACCATTGCATAGATACCACTATTGACACATCCTGCAACTACTGGTTCTATGTAATCTCTTTCATTTATTTTTCCACCCATATTTAAAGTAGTTCCTGTTACTGGAGCTGCAAATATAGGAGCACTCATTTTTTTTCCGAACATTTCTATAGATGTATCAGGATTTGAAACATCATGTATTACTCTCATATTTACTTTTACTTTTTCTAAACTCTTGCTATTTTCTATAAAAGAAGAACCACTTCCTTTACCTCCCATACCAGGTACTTCACCTGCACAGACAACTCCATTACAAACTTTACAAACTTTACAACTTCCATTTAAATTTTCTCTAGCATTTTTTAATAGTTCATTATAATCCATCTCTAATCCCCCATTAATTATAGTAATTTATATAATATATATTATATCATATTATGTTTATAGTATATTTTTCAAGAAGCTTTTTCTATGTATAGGAGTTATCCCATGTTTTTCAATAGCTTCATAGTGTTCTTTTGTTCCATATCCCTTATGAGATTTAAATCCATATTCTGGATATACTCTATCATATTGATACATTATACTATCCCTAGTAACTTTCGCTAATATACTTGCTGCTGCTATTGATATAGATTTTGAATCTCCTTTTATAATTGGATTTTGAACTATATCAATTCCTGGTATTGTCGCTGCATCAACAAGTAAGTAATCTGGTGTTTGTTTTAAACAATTTATTGCTTTTTTCATTGCCATATACGTGGCATTTAATATGTTAAATTCATCTATTTCTTCGTTATTTACTATCCCTATTCCATAATCTAATGCTTCTTTTTTTATTACTTCAAAAAGCTCATCTCTTTTTGCTTCACTTAGTTTCTTAGAATCATTTACGCCTTCTATTTTTGTATTTTTCTTAAACACTACAACAGAAGCTACAACAGGACCTGCAAGTGGTCCTCTTCCAGCTTCATCAATTCCTCCAATATATAAATATCCTTTACTATATCCTTCATTTTCAAACGTATTTATAGTTTCTAATCTTTCTGCTTCTTTTCTAATATTATCTAGTTTCTTAGCAAGTTTTATAGCCAAACTTTGAACAGATTTTCTTTCGTCCACTCTTAATATTTCTATATATTCCATATACTTTTCAACTTCTAAAGCCTCAATTATTTCTTTAATCTCCCTCACACTCTTGTTCTGCATGCTATCCCCTCATCTTTCACCTGTAAAAATATTCTTCTCTTAAATATATTAAAAACTCACTAACTTAGAATTTAATTGCATCCACTATATCCACATTTTAAACATATACTACATCCACCTGTATGTGCTATTCCTTCACTACCACACTCAGGGCATACAAACTTTTCATCTTCTTCAAAATTTTTACTTTTTAATTCTTTGGCTTTTTCTTCTTTATTATCTTTTTCTTCTTTATTATCTTTATGAGATTCTTTTTTATTATCTTCTTTTTTGTTATTTTCTTTTTTATTATCTTCTTTTTTTTCATTTATTAAGATTCCACTCCTTTTGCATCCATCTCTAAATATTGTCACTCCCTTAAGACCAGCTTCCCATGCCTTAACATATATGTTGAAAACATCTTCAATTGTAGTTTCAAAAGGTATATTTATTGTAGATGATATAGAAGCATCAATATACTTTTGCCATACTTTTTGCATATTTATTCTTTCTTCATATCCTATATTCATAGCAGTAACAAAAAAATTTGGTAAACATTCTTCATCTGTAATGCCTTTTTTATCCATATATTCTTTAACTATTGGAGTATATACTTTATAATACACATCTTCATCATGCAAACTTTCAGTTTTTCTTATATATGAAAGATTAAATATAGGTTCTATTCCTCCACTAATACCTATCATTGTAGATATAGAACCTGTAGGAGGTATAGTTAAAAGTTGTGAGTTTCTAAGCCCATACTTTTCAACCATCTCTTTAATATCATCATTTAGGTTTTCTATAAAGAATCTAGATTTAGAAATATTTTCATATTTATACTCACTAAATGTGCCATATTCTTTAGCAATCAAAGCTGATTGTTTTACAGCTTCGTTAAGCATAGTCTTACCAATTAAATCACACAATTCTAAAGATTTATCAGAACCATATCTTATCCCCATCTTTATAAGCATGTCAGCAATACCCATTACACCTAATCCTATTTGTCTATATTTATAGACACTATCCCTTTGTTCTTGTAATGGATGTAAATTTAATCCCTCATCTAATACATCATTTAAAGCTACCACAGCTTCTCTAACACAAGATTTTAACTTATTAATATCAAAGGTAGCATGTTCCCCAAATGGTTGTATTACAAACTCTGATAAGTTTATTGAGCCAAGCAAACAGCTTCCTCCACTTGGAAGTGGCTCTTCTGCACAAGGATTTACACCTGAAAAACAAAAAGACTTATCTTCACTCATAAGGTTATATGTTTTTATTTTGTCCCAAAATAATATTCCTGGTTCTGCATAATCCCAGTTATTTTTAACAAACTTATTAAACAAATCATATGCATTTACTATTTTGACTATTTTTTCTCCAGTAGTTTCAACTTCAAAAGTACAATTATACAGCTTTTTTTCCTTTACAGCTTGCATAAACTCATCTGTTACTCTTACAGAAATATTTGCTTTAGTAACCTTCTCCAAATCAGTTTTTATATCTATAAATTCCTCTATTTCTGGATGATTTACATCCATAGAAATCATAAGAGCTCCTCTTCTACCTCTTTGACCAATCAAACCTGTCGTCATGCTATAAAGTTCCATAAAAGACACTGCTCCAGTTGTATATTTTGCAGCATTATTTACTTTTGCACCTTTGGGTCTTAATTTTGAAATATCAATTCCAACCCCTCCACCATAACTAAAAGTTCTAGCAAGTTTTTTTGCAGTGTCAAAAATATCTTCTATACTGTCTTTTGGTGGCTCTATTACATAACAATTAGAGTAAGTTACTTTTTTACCTTCTTTATGTAAACCTCTATTTGCTAAAATTCTACCTGCAAATAAAAATCTCTTTTGTCTTATTAACTTTGATATTCTTGGACTATTATTTGAAATTCTCTTTATCCATTCATCAAAACTTTCTCCATCGTGTCTATACTTATTTTTCCATATTGATTTTTGTAATTCATCAAACTCCCAAGCCTTATGTCTTATTTCTGAACGTCTTTCTCTATATAATATGTAGTGTTTTGCTATATCTTTTCTATTTGATTCCATAAGTAATACTTCAACTATATCTTGGATTTCTTCTACAGATAAACATTTTTCCATAGAATTATAATCATTAGCAATTTTTCTTGATATATCATATGCTAAATCTCTATCTACTCCACCTTCACTATTTATACTAGCTTTATAGACAGCATCTTCAATCTTACTTTTACTAAAAAGTTCTTTTGTCCCATCTCTTTTTATTATGTACTTCATTTTTAGACCTCCAATAAATTAGTATTACATTAATACACCTATTAGTTGTAATTCTAAACAAACTTTTTTCTATATTTGCATGTTTTCATATTAATTATCTTACACAATATATATTATACTATTTTATATTCAATATAACACGCTTTATAGTTTTCTCAATTAAGTAAATGAATTTTTTATATTCTAAATATCTTCTATTAAAAACTTAAAAATAACATAAAAAAGTATATAAAAGTGTAATTATACTCTTATATACTTTATTTTTTTATAAATTTTATCCTTATTGTTCCATTATTTTCCATTGAAATTATTAATAAATTCTTTATATTTTCCATACAAATATGCTACATCCCATAAATATTATTTGTAAATATATATAACAAAATTCAACCTAACAATAATCTATCTTTAATCTACTTAATTTAATATCCATTTACATATAAATACATATAAAGTTTTACATATCAAAAAGGAATTGCCTCCTAAATGATTTTAATCACTTTAAGGCAATTCCTATATGTATGAATTATTCTTTATTATTGTACAGCTTTACTACTTTGAGATGGAATAAAGTTTCCTATTATCCCTGCTATTACAACTGGAACTACCCAGTTAAATCCTAATGAAGCTAGTGGTAAGCTATTAACTAAAGGTATATTTATACCAAAGCTTGTTGCAACTGTTAATACACTTACTAACAATGCCATATATGCAGCGCATTTAAATACGTTATCATTTTTAATTTTATTACTAAATAATGCTAGTATAACTAGAGTTATAGTTGCTGGATATACCATACTTAATATAGGAGAAGAGAATTTTATTATTGTACTTACTCCAAAGTTTGATATGATTGCACTAAATACACAAACTACTATAACTATATGCTCATATTTTAATTTTCCATCTGTAAGTGTTGAGAAATATTGACCTGCTGCTGAAGAAAGACCTATAGCTGTTGTTAAACATGCTAATGCAACTATAATAGCCAATAGAATTTTACCTGTATTTCCAAGTAATGATGCTGTTATTGAAACTATTAAAGCTGTTTGTTGAACATCTTGTCCATATATCTTAGATACAGTTGCTCCAAGGTAACATAGTCCACCATAAACTAGTGCCATACCTATTACCGCTATAACACCTGCACTTACTGTAGCTTTCATCTTTTCTTTTTCACCTGTATAACCTTTAGCTATTACTGACATGATTATAATTGATGCAAATACACTAGCTGCCAATGCATCCATTGTTTGATATCCTTGAGTTATACCTTCTGCAAATACATTTTGTATTAAAGAAGTATCTCTTATGTCTCCTAGTGGAGATACAATACCTTTAACTATTAATACTGCTAAAGCTATAAGTAAAGCTGGAGTTAAAATTGATCCAACTATATCTACAACTTTTGATGGTCTTATTGTTAAAACCAATACTATAGCAAAGAATACTATAGAGAATATTACTGGGCTTATTCCTGAACCTATTGTAGGTAATATACCCATTTCATAAGTTGTTGCTGCTGTTCTAGGTATTGCCAAAAGTGGCCCTATACAGATTACCATTGCACATCCTAATACAACACTTAATCCTTTACCAGCTCTTGAAAACATTTTTGATGTGTCTCCATTGAACTTAGTTGCTGCTATAACTGCTAATAATGCCAAACCACCATCTGCGAAAAGGAATCCTATGAAAGCTACTAGCCAGCTACCTCCGGATAAAACTCCTAGATATGGAGGGAATATTAAGTTCCCAGCACCAAAAAACATTGCAAATAGTGCAAATCCAATTACAATTACATCTTTAAACTTGATTTGTTTCTCACCCATTTAAAGCACCCCCATTTGAATTTTACTACTTTTTATTACATTTTACCAAAAAATAAGTCCAATCTCTTCTTAAATGAAAACCTTTTGACGAGATTTTATTTAATTATACATTTTTGACTTAAACTTGTCAATTATGTTTCATAATTTATAAAATCTTCGCAATATTTAGTACAACTTTCTTAATTAAATAAAATTAACATGTATACTTTAAACATATATGCTTTTTTTATTTTTATTTAATTTTTCTTGACAAAATTAAAACTTTTAAATCATCTTAATTGTGCGACTTTTTCAATTATTTGCATTATTTCCAATTTATATTGCTTTATAGACAATATTAATGTATACATCACTCTCCTTTTTGTTTTGTATAATCTTTTAATTTCAATTTAAATTTTAAATATTTTGTGTTTATTATATAATCTGAAAAAAAAGCAGTCAATATGATTTTTAATTTTTTTAATTTTCAAAATTATGATACTCAGAAAATCGTTTTCCTTTTGTCATAACTTCTATTTACGTTAATTCTTGTAGTATTTTGTATTTATTTTGCTAAATTCACTATTAATTTTACGTAATTCCAATTCTACGCTTATAGACTTTTTACTTGCTAGAGTGCTTCCAAATCATTTTTTCTGAAAATTTTTTATTATGATTTGTTGATTTATTTTTCTTCATAGAAACTATATTATAAGTTCCAACTTGTTAAAACTTTGCAGTTGCTAGTATTCATCTTAGTTTACTTATTTTTTAGAATTTACTAAATAATCTTAATATAATCCAATTAAAAAACAATTTAGTAATTTACATAAGTTATTTATATGTTCAAATGCCTTAAATTTTATTTTATTATTTTATTATTGTCACAATTTTATTTATATAATATTTTTGTAAAAGTCAACTAATACACATATCTGAACTTCTAATATTCCTTTAAATAGCTTTTATAAATACTCATTATTGTTAAAAAATAAACATTATTTTTTTTTAATACTTCTAGCTAATTTTTACTATATTAAATGCAAATAATTAGTATATACTCAAAAATAAAAAGAGTTATCTATATAAATAGTTTCATTTATTATAGATAACTCTTTTATTTTCAGATGCTTATATTTCAATTAAATAAGTTTTAATTTGTACCAAGTGTATTAGATTGACTCTTTGATGGTATAAAATTACCAATTATTCCAGCTATTATAACTGGAACTACCCAGTTAAATCCTAATGAATGAAGAGGTAAAGAATTTACTACTGGAACGCTTACTCCATAACTAGATATAACTGTTAATATACTTACAAGCAATGACATATATACTGCTCCTTTGTATACATTATCATTCTTAATTTTTTCATTAAAGAAAGCCAATATTATTAAAACAATTGATGGTGGATAAACTATACTTAGTATAGGAGATGCTATCTTTATTATAGTTCCAACACCAAAAGATGCTACTACTGCACTGAATACAGATACGGCTAATACTATTTTTTCGTAACTTAACTTACCTTTTGTAAGTCTAGAAAAATATTGCCCTGTTGCAGATGTAAGACCTATAGATGTAGTTAAACATGCTAGAGATACTACTACCGCTAAAATCGCTTTCCCAACATTTCCAAGCAATCCTTGTGTTATATTTACTATTACTTGTGATTGTACTGCATCTGTTCCATACATTGTAGATACAGTTGCACCAAGGAAACATAATCCACCATAAACTAGTGCCAATCCTCCACAAGCAAGAACACCTGCTTTACCAATCATCTTTAACTTTTCACTAATACTAGTATATCCTTTTTCATTTAGAGATACTATCAGTACTGATGCAAGCGCTATTGCTGCAAATGCATCCATTGTCTGGTAACCTTGACCAATACCTTCTGCAAATACATTAGGTATCATAGGTTTATCTATTACCTCTCCAAGAGGAGATATAACACCTTTTATAATTATAAATGCTAAAGCTATTAGAAGAGCTGGAGTTAAAAATTGTCCAACTATATCTACGACCTTAGATGGTCTTATTGTTAATACATATGATATCGCAAAATAAACTATACAGAATAATAACACTGGAATTGAACTTCCAAACAAAGGCATTATACCCATCTCATAAGTTGTTGCACCTGTTCTTGGTATAGCTAAGAATGGCCCTATACATAAAATATCTACACAACCTATAAGAATTCCCAATTTCATACCACATCTTTTAAACATTTCTACTACGTTTCCATCGAATTTAGCTGTAGCCATTACTGCTAGAAGTGCCAAACCAGCATCAGCAAATGTAAATCCTAAGAAGGCAATTAACCATTCTGGACCTGTAATTATTCCCAAGTATGGTGGAAATATTAAGTTACCTGCTCCAAAGAACATTGCGAATAATGCAAATCCAAATACTATTACATCTTTGGTCTTACCCATTATAAAATCCCCCTTTTTAACCTTATTAAATTAACAAAATTTCTCAATTGTTCACGTTTGCATAAATAAATTAACTAAAACAATAAGAACCTATTATTAAATTAATAAAATTAAATAAATTAAATTTTTAATATATTGTATTTATTTGTGCTTATTATATATTATATGAAACAAGCAAGTCAATATGCCAAAATTACAAATTATCATACTGATTTTAATTTTCAAAAAATTAGGTATATTTGTCTTAAATTAATATTTTTGAAAGTTTTCTAATCTAATTTATACTTTTATGTGACAATTTTTGTCTATATTTCAGAAAATAAAAAAAACCTTTTAAAAAAAGGTTTTTTTTTACTTATAATATTAATTTTTTAAGTCAGCTTTAAAATCTATCTTTTAACACTCTCTGGTACTTCTAGTGTTATATTGCCTATCTTTCCATCTCTAAATTCATTTAAGACAGTTACAGCTATGCGTGTATAATCAAGTTCTTTCCCACCTGTTATGAATCCTCTTTTATGACCAATCATATCCATTGTTTCAATTGGAGTTTCTCCTAAAGAATCTAATTTATATCTAGCTTTCAACTTTTCTGGCTCTATTATCATAAGTTTTTCTATAAGTCTTAAAGCTAAGGTCTCAACGTCTAAAATCTCATCTTTTATAGCTCTACTAAATGCTAAGTTTAAAGCAACTTCTTGGTCTTCAAACTTTGGCCAAAGTATTCCAGGTGTATCTAAAAGTTCAAGATTTCCCTTTAACCTAACCCATTGCTTACCTTTAGTTACTCCTGGCTTATCTCCCGTTTGAGTACTTTTTCTACCTGTTAATTTGTTTATAAGAGATGATTTTCCTACATTTGGTACACCAACTATCATTATTCTTATAGCTCTTTCTTTTCTTCCTTTATCTTTTAAAGAACTCATTTTTTCTCTAGTTACATTCTTACATTCTTCTACTATCTTATTTACACCTACACCTTTTAGTGTATCTACTGGTATAGCTTTTATATTATTCTTTTTATAGTACTCAATCCATTGATTTAACTTATCTCTATCTGCCATATCGCTTTTATTTAATACAACTACCCTAGGCTTATCTCCTACAAGCATATCTATATCTGGATTTTTGCTACTAAATGGTATTCTAGCATCTAAAAGTTCAACCACTACATCAATTAGTTTTAAGTTATTTTTTACTAATTCTTTGGTTTTCTTCATATGACCTGGATACCAGTTTATATGTAGATTATTATCCATAAGATACTCTTCATATTCATTTGACACGTATATCACTCCTTTAAAATAGTATGTTATTATTACCTAATTTTACTTAAAAATATATCTACTTAAAATCCTACATTGTCACCCTTTTAACATCATACTTTACATAATATTATTTTCTTATTTTTAGTATTATTTCAAAATATAATCCAATATTTATTGATTTTATTTTCAATTTTAAAATTCCTAAATCTATCAATAAATAGTATATTTTCAACAAATAATCATATGCGCTTACAATTTAATTATTTGTTATGATTTTAGTTAAAATAGAAAGAGGACTGATAAATCAGCCCCCCATTTATAAGTAAAGTTTTTAATTATCTATTTCTAGCTTCTTTTATCTTAGCAGCTTTACCTACTCTACCTCTTAAGTAGTTTAGTTTAGCTCTTCTTACTTTACCTTTTCTAGTTACTTCTATTTTTTCTATTTTTGGAGAGTGAACTGGGAAAGTTCTTTCTACACCAACATTGAAAGACATTTTTCTAACTGTAAAAGTCTCTCTTGCTCCTCCACCTTGTCTCTTTAATACTACACCTTCGAATATTTGTATTCTTTCTCTTTTACCTTCTATAATTCTAACGTGTACTTTAACTGTGTCCCCAGGTCCAAAATTAGGAACTTCATTTTTTAATTGTTCTTGCTCAATTGCTCTTAACATTTCATTCATCTTTCTTCCTCCTAAATATCATAGACGTTCTTAACTACCCGACCAGTGTAAACAGAGGAACGCCCGTATTTCCAACATTTTATATTATACTATACTTCTATAGTTATTACAAGCATTTTTATATTTTTAATTCCATTTATAGCCACTTTATTGTATACATGTATATTAAATTTTTATTGTATATGTTTTTATTTTTCTTGAGATTTTTTATATAAGTCTAATCGTCTTTCCTTAGTTATTCTTATAGATTCTTCTCGTCTCCACTCATCTATCTTTTTATGATTTCCTGATAAAAGCACTTCTGGTACTTTTAACTCTTCAAACTCTCTAGGTCTTGTGTAATGAGGATACTCCAATAGATTATCTTTAAATGACTCCTCTTCAAATGATTCGTCCTGATTTAATACTCCTGGAATTAATCTTGATATAGAATCTATCATTATAAGTGCAGGCAGTTCTCCTCCAGTTAGTACATAATCTCCAATTGAAATTTCATCAGTTACTATTAAATCAATAATTCTCTCATCTATTCCTTCATAGTGACCACATAGAAGTATTATATCCTCTTGGATAGACATCTCTTTGACTATAGATTGATTGTATACTTTACCTTTGGGAGTTAAATAAATTACTCTTGGATTGTTTATATTATGAGTTTTTATTATATGCTTATATGTGTCATATATAGGTTGAGGAGTCATCACCATACCAGCTCCTCCTCCAAATGGATAATCATCTACTTTTTTATGTTTATTATTAGAAAAATCTCTTATATTATATATATGCACATCAATTATGCCTTTTTCAACTGCTCTTTTCATTATACTTTCATTCATGTATGAATTAAATATTTCTGGAAAAAGCGTCATTATATGAAATCTCATATTACCACCTAATCTATCATACCCTTAATAGGGTCTATAATCATTTTTCTTTCATCCATATCTATAGTAGGTACAAATTTTTTTATAGCTGGTATCATAAATTCTTTATCTTCTTCACCTTTTATTACATAGACATCATTTGCAGAATATTGAAGTACATCCTCTAAGACTCCTACATACTTTCCTTCTATAGTTAAAACTTCCAAACCAATCATGTCTGCTATAAAAAACTCGCCTTCTTCAAGGTCTCTACTCTCTTCTCTAGACACATACATAAATTTATTTTTTAGCTTTTCTGCTTTTTCTATAGTGTCTATATCTTTTATCTTCATTATAACCATAGAACCTTTATATCTTACATTTTCTACAGTCCACTTGTTGTTTAAATCTTTTCCTAAATAAAAATCTTTCAATTCATCAAATCTATCTATATCATCAGTAAGTGGATAAACTCTTACCTCACCTTTTAGACCTTGTGTGTTTACTATTTGCCCTACCTTAAAATGAGTTAATTTTTCTTTCATGTTATCACCTTCTCAAAAAAATTTAATCTTATGTTACCATATCATCATAAATTCTCAAAACTGTACACAGTTATACAAAAAGGACTAGGCACTATACCTAATCCTCCTCTTTACACTATCTCAAGAGAAACTTTTATGTTTTCTCTATTTGCAACAGATCTTACGACAGTTCTTATAGCTTTAGCTATTCTTCCCTGCTTCCCAATAACCTTACCCATGTCATCTTGAGCAACTGTAAGCTTTAAGACGATACCGTCATTGTCTTTAAATTCCTCAACAACAACTGAGTCAGGATTATCAACTAGAGCCTTAGCTATATCTACAACTAGCTCTTTCATATATTTCATCTCCTAAAGTAACCTCAACAATAAGTATTTACTTATACTAATTGCTAAGAGAAAATTATTTTGCTTGTTTAGAAGCTTCGAATTTTTCTATTACTCCATTTTTTACAAGTAATTTTTTAACTACTTCTGTTGGTTGAGCACCAGTAGCTAACCATTTTATTGCTTTTTCATCATTTATTCTTACTTGTTTAGGTTCAGAAATTGGATTATAGTATCCTATTTCTTCTATGAATTTTCCATCTCTTGGAGCTCTTGAATCAGCTACTACTATTCTGTAGAAAGGTTTTTTATTAGCTCCCATTCTTTTTAATCTTATTTTAACTGCCATTACAGTCACCTCCGAATAATTTTTACTATTTTTTATATTTTATTTAAAAAAAGGTAAACCGCCTAAGCCGCCCCTTTTCTTCATACTTTTTTGTGAACCAGCAAACATCTTCATCATTTTTTTCATTTCATTAAGTTGTTTTATAAGTCTATTTACATCTTGAACAGTAGTTCCACTACCTCTAGCTATTCTTTTTTTCCTAGAAGCATTTAATATTCCTGGGTTACGTCTCTCATATGTAGTCATTGACTGAATTATGGCTTTAGTTCTATTCATTTCTTTACCATTCAAGTCTACATCTCCAAGTTGGTCTTTTATATTTCCCATACCAGGCATCATACCAAGTATCTTGTCTAGAGGTCCCATATTTTGTATTTGTTCCATTTGTTGTAAAAAATCTTCAAAATCTAGTTCTTGTTTTTTGATTTTTTGTTCTAATTCCTTAGCTTTTTCTAAGTCCATACTTTCTTGTGCTTTTTCTATTAGGCTTAATACATCTCCCATACCTAATATCCTTGATGCCATTCTGTCTGGGTGGAAAGGTTCTATATCATCTAGTTTCTCTCCCATACCCATAAACTTTATAGGTTTTTGTGTTACTGCTCTTATTGAAAGTGCAGCTCCACCTCTAGTATCTCCATCTAATTTAGTTAATACTACTCCATCAACACCAAGTGCTTCATTGAAGCTTTCTGCAACATTTACTGCATCTTGCCCTGTCATAGAGTCTACAACTAAAAGTATTTCATGTGGCTTAACTTCTGACTTAATTGACTTTAACTCATCCATAAGCACTTCATCTATATGAAGTCTACCAGCAGTATCTATAATAACCAAATCGTTAGCATTTTTAATTGCATGACTTAAACCTGCCTTGGCAATATTTACTGGACTTTCTTTATCTCCCATATTGAATACAGGTATATCCAATTTTTCACCAACAACTTGAAGTTGCTTTATAGCTGCTGGTCTATAAATATCACAAGCCACCAATAGAGGCTTCTTGCCTTGCTTTTTAAAATATCCTCCAAGTTTTCCTGCTGTCGTAGTTTTACCTGCACCTTGCAATCCAACCATCATTAAGATTGTAGGAGGTTTTGAGGAAATCATTACTTTACTTTGTACATCCCCCATTAAACTTGTAAGTTCTTCATTTACAATTTTTATTACATGTTGAGCTGGTGTCAAACTTTGCATAACCTCTTGTCCAACACATCTCTCTTGAACTTTTTTTATAAAATCTTTAACTACTTTAAAGTTAACATCTGCTTCAAGAAGAGCAAGTTTAACTTCTCTCATAGCATTTTTTACATCTGCTTCTGTAAGTTTTCCTTTTGACTTTAACTTACTGAATGCCCCTTGTAGTTTATCCGACAATCCTTCAAATATCATTTTATCATCTCCCTACATACATCTTCTATATTTTCTAGCTTAGGGATTAAATTAGCACAATCTCTATTGTGCAATAAATCTTCTTTAATGTCAATAATTTTATTTCTTATAAATTTAATATTTTTTTCCTGTTCTTGAAGCTTAGATACTAAATGTAGCTTTTCTTCATAATCTCTTAGTATCTTTTCTGAACGTTTCAATGTATCATATACACCTTGTCTTGATACACTTAAATTCTCACTGATTTCACCTAAAGAGTAATCCTCTTCATAGTATAGAGCTACTATCTCTTTTTGCTTATCAGTTAGTAATTCTTTATACTGTTCAAATAACAATCCAATTTCGACCATTTTTTCTATATTCATATCTTACACTTCCTAGCAGTATACTGTAAAGGTTATTTACTTTACACTATTGTATTTTATATCATATAAACACTCTTGTCAACCATTATTTTTAAAAGAATGCTAGTTACCAAATAATGCATCTGAAAATGATTTTGCATCAAAATCCTGTAAGTCTTCTACTCTTTCTCCAACTCCAATAAGTTTTACAGGTACATCTACTTCTGACTTTACTGCAAGCACTACTCCACCTTTTGCTGTTCCATCAAGTTTTGTAAGTACTATACCTGTTATATCTGCAACTTCTTTAAATGTTTTAGCTTGAACAACTGCATTTTGACCTGTTGTGGCATCTACCACAAGAAGTACCTCACGCTTTGCTTCTGGAAATTCTCTATCTACTATTTTAAATACTTTTCCAAGTTCATTCATAAGATTAGCTTTGTTGTGTAACCTTCCAGCTGTATCACATATCAATAAATCTGTCTTTCTAGCTTTTGCTGCCTTTATGGCATCAAACACTACTGCTCCTGGATCTGCTCCTTCTTGATGCTTTATTATGTCTACATTAGTTCTATTTGCCCAGATTTCTAATTGCTCTGTTGCTGCTGCTCTAAATGTATCTGCTGCTGCTAATAAAACTTTTTTCCCATCTTTTTTATATCTATTTGCCAATTTTCCTATTGTAGTAGTTTTGCCCACTCCATTTACACCTACCATTAGAATTATACATGGAGCTGGTTCTATGTCTAATGTAGAGTTTTCATTTGTAAGGATATCTTCAACTATAGATTTAAGTTCTTCTCTTACCTTTATTGGTTCAGTAATTCCCTTTTGCTTTATCTTATCTCTTAGTTTCTCAATTATGTCCATAGTTGTATTTACACCAACATCTGCTGTTATTAAAATTTCCTCTAAATCCTCAAGCAATTCTTCATCTATTTTTGTATATGATTTTAAAACCTCATCTATTCTATCAGTTATTCCTTGTTTTGCCTTTGTTAATCCTTGTTTTAATCTTTCAAACAAATTAACTTTCTTTTCTTCATATTTCTCTTCTTTATTTTCATAATCTTCATGTTCAGTTTCTTCATCATTATTATCATTGTTTAATGCTTCTATTTCACTATCTAGAGAATCATTATTTATTATCTCTTCTACATCTTGTTCATTAGTATCTATCTTATCTTCTATCTCTCTATCTTCTTCAGCACTTTCATCAACAACTTCTTCTTCAGTTTTTTCTGGAATATCTTCTACTTTATCTACAACTTCCTCCTCAAACCCTGAAAAAATTGTTTCTTCTACATTTTCTAAGTTGTCAGCACCAGTTTCTATTTCTTCTTCTGAGCCAACATCTTTTTTTTCTAATTCCTTATCCTTGTCTTTGCCAAAACCAAATAATTTTTTTAACACTATTCTTCCTCCTATGTCAATCTAAGTTATATAATATCAGTTATCTCTTGAGCTTCTTTTAGTTTTAAACTAATAACTTTTGAAATAGCTTTTTCTTGCATTGTAACCCCATATATATAATCAGCAGCTTCCATAGTTCCTCTCCTATGAGTTACTGATATAAATTGTGTCTCTTTAGATAAATCTTTTAAAAATTCTCCAAATCTGAATATATTTGCATCATCAAGTGGAGCCTCAATTTCATCTAATATGCAAAATGGTGTTGGTTTTGTAATTAATATTGCAAATAATATACTTATTGCAGTTAGAGCTTTTTCTCCACCAGACAGTAGATTTAAATTCTTCATTTTTTTACCAGGTGGTTGAGCTGTTATTAGTATATCACTTTCTAATAAATTTTCTTTATCTAAAATAGTTAATTCTCCACATCCACCACCAAAAAGTCTTTTGTACACATACTTAAAGTTTTTACTTATTTCTTCAAATTTAACCTCAAATTCAGATTTCATATTTTCTTCTAATGTATGTATAAGTTTTTCTATTTCCTCCATAGATTCTTCTAAATCTTGTTTTTGTTCACTATAAAAATCATATCTTTCTTTTATTTCTTCATATTCTTTGATAGAATCTATATTTATATTCCCAAGACTTCTTATTTCTCTCTTTAAATTTTCTAAGAATTTTCTATCTATCTCTAGATTTTCATCTTTGATTTCCAATGCTTGTACTAAAGTCATTTCATATTGTTCAAATAACTTATTTATATATGTGTCTTGACTAGTTTTTAATCTTTCTAATCTTCCACCAACCTTAAATAAACTTTCTTTAAGTTCTATATGTTGTCTATCTATAATTTTTAACTCTTTACCAATTTCATCAAAGTTATTTTTCAAGTCATCTTTAGCTATTTTTCTAGTTTCAAGATTTCTATTGCTGTCCCCTAATTGCTTAATTAAGTTTTCTTTTTCTTTTTCTTCAATAGATATAGAGTCTTGTAACTTAACTATTTCTTGTTCTTCATAATTTAATGATTCATCTAATTGTTTGGTTTTTTCTTCTAACTCACAATTTTCACCAGATATTCTTTTTATATCTCTAACTATACTATTATAAGCTTCTGTTTTCTTTACTAAAGTTAGGTTTAATTCATCAAATTCAGATTTTTCTTTATCATACAAATCATTATATTTTTTTATTTCATTACTTAATATGTCAATTTTTTCTTTATTTTGATTGTATGTATTTTCTAATGCTTCCATCTCTTTTTTAACAATGTCACTTTTTTCGAGAGTATAATTCAAGTTAGAACCCAAATCACTTTTCTCATTATCTAGTCTAGTAATACTAGATTTTAAAGATTCAATCTCAGATTCGATATTTTCTATACTTGTACTCTTTATTATAATGCTTTTTTCTAAATCTTTTACTTCATTTTCAACTAAGTCAATTTCACTTTTTATATTTTTTATATTTTTATTTAGAGATTCTTTTGTAATTTCTAGACCTGAAATCTCAACCTTAACATCATTTATTTTTTCTGTATATTCGTTAATAAATCTTTTTCTTGATAATATATTTCCGTTAGTTTTTAAACTACCTCCTGTTAAAGAACCTCCTGGATTTAAGATTTCACCATCTAAAGTTACTATTTTAAATCTATGACCAGTTTCTTTTGCAAATTTTATCCCTTCATCTATATTATTTATAAATATCGTTCTTCCAAGTATATTTTCAATTATATTTCTATATTTTTCATCAAACGTAATTAAATCACTTGCTATTCCTATAAATTTAGTATTTGCTTTTAAATTTCCCAAACTTATTTTATTTGATTTAATTATATTTAATGGCAGAAATGTTACTCTTCCTAAATTATTCTTCTTTAAATAGTTTATTGCAGATTTAGCACTAAACTCATCGTCAGTTATTATATTTTGCATATAAGCACCAAGTGCTGCTTCTACGGATTTCTCATATTTTTCAGGAACATTTATAATCTGTCCTAGCGCTCCATGAATACCTCTTAAATCCTTATTTTTTAATACTTCTTTTACACCTCTATTAAATCCCTCATAATGATTTTCCATATCTATATAAACATTTAACTTTGAGTTATATCCATTTAGATTGTATTTACTTTTCTGTATTTCATCTTCTACCTTATTGAGTTCATTAATAGAATGTTGTAAATCAGCAGTTAATTTTTTATTTCTGTTATTCACATTGTTTAAAGTTTCTTTTTTCATATTAAAGTCTTTATTTATACTATCTAATTCAGAAGATTTTGTTTGGACATTTTGGTTTAACTCTGCTATTTCTGAGTTTATGTTTTCATCTCTGATATTCATATTTTCTTTATTTGCATTTAAAGCAGATAACTTATTACTAAATTCTTGCTTCTTATTTAATATATCTATTATATTTTCTTTAAATAATTCTATATCATTATTTAAAGATTCCAACTTCATCCTTTGATTTTCTTTACTAGATTCTAACTTTTTTATATTCTCTTGTAATATCGATAACTCTTCGCTATTTGAAGACTTATTACTTTCTAATTCTTTTATGTATACCTTATTTTCATTTAGCTTTTCTTTTATATTGTTTATTTCAGAATTTTTTCTATGAATTTCATTTGTAAAGTTTTTTATTCTTTCTTTAATTAAATTTATCTGTGACTCTTTTTTTGATATAACACCTTTAATTGAATTTATATAATCTACAGATTTTTCAATTACATCTTGTAGTACCTCTATCTCCTTATCAACATCTTCTTGTTTTTTCTCTACAACATTTTTTTGTTCTTCTTTTTCTTTAAGTTCTTTTTCAAGAACTTTACTATGCTCATCAACTTCACTCAGTTCTTTTTCTATTCCTTCAATTTCTCTTATAAAATTATTGACTTCTAATATTTTTAATTTTTCACTTATTTCTAAATACTTTTTTGCTTTTGTTTGTTGATTAAAAAGAGGTTTTAATTGATTTTCAATTTCTATATATATATCATCTATTCTTTCTAAATTTTCTTTTGTATTACTTAAATTTCTTTCTGCTTCCTGTTTTTTATATCTATATTTTGATATACCACAAGCTTCATCAAAAACTTTTCTTCTACTTAAAGGATTATTACTCAATATTTCATCTACTTTTCCTTGCTCTATGATTGAATAACCATCTTTTCCAATACCAGTATCTAAAAAGACTTCTTTTATATCCTTTAATCTGCAACTCTTATTATTTAGAAAAAATTCACTTTCTCCATTTCTATAGGCTCTTCTTCTTATAGTCACTTCTGTAAAGTCTAATTCTAATTGATTCTCAGAATTGTCAATAGTAAGAGCTACTTCACAGTAATTCATGGGTTTTTTTGTATCTGTACCTGCAAATATTACATCTTCAAGTTTGTCTCCTCTAAGACTTTTGATACTTTGTTCTCCTAATACCCATCTTACGGCATCAGATATGTTACTTTTTCCACTTCCATTTGGTCCTACTATCGCTGTTATTCCTTCTTTAAAAATAATATCTGTCTTTACTGGAAAGGATTTAAATCCCTTTAACTCTAGTCTCTTTAAATACAAATCGTTTCTCTCCCTTCATTGTTAAAACTAAAGGTTATAAATGTCATACAATTTTCTATGGATGTCTCTCATATTAGCAATAATTAAACTTTTCCCATCTAACACAATTTCTAATTGATTTATATCTAAATCTGATTCTTGTGTTTTTAAAATCACACCAAAATTTTCTTTCATATATTTAATATTTGTTTTTTTATTTCCTATTATTTTAGAAATATTCTTTTTATTAGACTTCACCAACACGTTATTTATATTTTTATTTTGTAAAATAAGAAATTCTAAATAATCTTTTATCATCTCAGCTTCTACTAATTCTCTAAAAGCAGGGTGATATGGACCCGCTAAGACAGCTTTTCCCATTTGTATATCATCAGTAGCTTGAAGCCCGACTCTTATTACATTTATATCATTAACATAAAATAATACAAGTACTTTTTTTACTATTCTTATACTCTCGTCAAGTGTAAATGGCTTATATTCGTTTTGCTCCATCAATTTTTCCAGACCAGTCTCTTTTACCACTAAAGTTGGATAAATTCTTACACAATCTGGTCTAAGCTCTACAAATTTTTTGGCTGTAAATATGCATTTTTCTTCTGTATCAGCTGGAAGCCCAACCATCATTTGTAAACCAAGTTTAATTCCACTATTTTTTATCAACTTTGAACTCTTATATACAATTTCTGACTGATGACCTCTAATACTATCTAACAATACTTTTTCATCTAAGGATTGTACTCCAAGCTCTATTATACTTGTCTTATATTCTTTTAACATTTCCAATATTTCTTCACTAATACAATCTGGCCTTGTGGACATTCTAATATCTTTTATAAAACCTTTTTCTACATATTCTTTGGCAACAGCTAATAAACTTTTTTGTATATCTACATCTATAGCAGTAAAACTTCCACCAAAAAATGCTATTTCTACATCAGCATCCTTATCTATAGTCTTTAGACATTCTTCAATTATATTTCTTGCATCTTCACTAGTAACATCAGTACTCACACCTGTTATTTTTTTTTGATTACAAAATATACAATCATGAGGACAACCTTTGTGAGGAACAAATATAGGTATAATTCTCTTTTTCATCTACAACATCCTTCTAATCTAAATATTTCTTTTTATATTTTTACATATTATATTTATTTTTCCCATAATTTTTTCTTTAAAGCTACTTTAGCAGCCAATTGTTCTGCTTCTTTTTTACTTTTACCTTCTCCTATCCCCAAAACACCTTCATTAATTCCCACTTCCATAACAAACCTTTTATTATGGTCTGGTCCTTTTTCTTCTATAAGCCTATACCAAATATTATTTTCTCCATTTCCTTGTAATACTTCTTGAAGATGTGTTTTATAGTCTCTAAATATATTTCCCTTTCTTGAATCGTAAATTATATTTTCCATATGGTGTAATATAAATTGTCTTGCACTTTCAAATCCTCCATCAAGATATATTGCTGCTATTACAGCCTCAAATGCATCTGCTAATATTGAAGTTCTATGTCTACCTCCAGTAGCTTCTTCACCTCTACCCAGTAACATATGAACCCCTAAATTTATATCATTTGCAACTTCACTTAATGAATCCTCACAAACTATATTTGCTCTAAGCTTAGTCAATTCCCCTTCGGGCAGATTAGATTCTTCATTAAATAAATAATCACTTATTACTATGCCTAAAACTGAATCTCCTAAAAATTCTAATCTTTCATTAAAATTATATCTCTTATTTTCATTAGAATATGAACTATGTGTAAGAGCTTCTAGTATATATTCTTTATTTTTAAATTTATAATTTATAACATCTTCAAATCTTTGTATATTATCTAGTAATTTTTTACTTATCTTCATTATTACATCCCTCCAAAATCCTATTCTATAAATTCTAGTGTACTATTTTTGTGCAACTATTGCAAAACCAAAATCTAAAATACTTGTCCTCATAAAAATAAAACTACCTATGAAACAAAATATCTCATAGGCATCATAGGCAGTTTTATTTCTTATGAATTTTTATTCTCTATCATCACAATTCGAACAACCACCACATGTACAATCATCATCATCATAATCATCTTCTGATGATAATATTACAGCCTTACAATCAGGACAAACAACATCTACGTCATCATCATATAATAAATCTTCGTCTATTTCTACTAATTCTCCACAATTTGGGCATTCCATTTCTATATAGCTGAAGTCCTCATCGTCATCATTTTCTTCATCTTCTTCGTAAAGGTCATCTTCCATGTCAGCAATATCTTCTTCTAAATCTGCTAAATCTTCGTCTATAGATTCAACAAAATCTTGAAGTTCTTCCTGTTCTTCATCCAATGTTACAATAGCTTCTGCAAATACTTCTAATGCATCAACTATTTTATGTATCATTTTCCCTTCTTTACTTTCAGTGCTTATTTCTAAACCTTCTGCTAAACCTTTTAAGTATGCAACTTCTTCATATAAATGTTTCATGTAACACCCCTCGCTTTCTTTTTAATATATAAACTAAAAGCTCATATATCTTATATTATTAAGACATATAAGCTTTTATATACATAAATTTTTATACTCTTGATAAATATTCACCTGTTCTAGTATCTATCTTTACTTTATCTCCAGTATTTATAAATAATGGAACTTGAACAACTGCACCAGTTTCAACTGTAGCTGCTTTAGTTACATTACTTGCTGTATCACCCTTTATTCCTGGCTCTGTATCTACAACTTCTAGCTCTGCAAAGTTTGGAGCTTCCACTTGGAATGGTTGTCCTTGATAAAATCTTATTGTAGCAACTTCATTTTCTTTTAAGAATTTAATTGCATCTTCAACTTGATCATAGTTTAATGGTATTTGTTCAAAATTTTCTTGGTCCATAAAATAATATAACTCACCATCATTGTATAGATATTGCATTTGTCTTGTATCTATTACAGCTTTAGGGAATTTTTCACTTGGATTAAAACTTTCTTCTCTTATAGCTCCTGTTTTTAAATTTCTGTATTTAGTTCTAACGAAAGCAGCTCCTTTACCTGGCTTAACGTGTTGAAAATCAACTACTAAACATGGTTGTCCATCTTTTTCAAATGTAACACCTTTTCTAAAATCACCTGCTGATACCATTTTTTGTTCCTCCATATTAAAATAAATTTCTTATTTTTTAGTAAATTTTACATTACTATGCCTTTAAAATTATATCTCTTACTTGAATTCTGTCAAGTCAGGATTACAAATTTTTACTAATATCATAATATCATAAGTTATACAATATAAACAAGTATTTGGCAGATTACTTATCCTATATTTTTATTATTTACATCTATAATCACACTTTATACATTTTATATGTTGATATTATTTATCTCTACAACTATACTTTCCACTATTACTCATTACTTTTTATTTAAAAACAATGGATAAACATAATTTTTTAGATTTTTACAGAATAACTTTTATGAAAATTTAAAACATTTTTCTTCATTAATAATACTGTTACTTAAAAATTATACTGTTACTTAAAATTATACATTTTTAATAAAATTCCATATTTTTACTTTAAACTCAGTTTCATATCTTTGATTACGTTTTGATAATTTCAAGATTATATTAATATATTCTCCATTATTAGACATTGAGACATACATTTCATCTACATAATCACCAATTTCATATCCACCAGCTTGACTACTTTCACCATTTAAAGAATTTACAAACAACTTATTTCGTCTCTCATTTAATATAATTTCTTTGTTGCTTGTATATTCTTCATTATAAGTTGTATTTTCATCTATATATCTACATTTTATGGATGTCATTTTTTTTAAACCTTCATCATTAGAAGATAAGTTTATTATCCCCTTAGAATTACCAATGATTCCTTCTATAGATTTTGTAATTTCAATACTTTGTTGTTGTAACTCTATTTTATCTTCTATTTTAACTTTTAAATTCATTGTAAGTATAAATATAGAATATAAAGTTATCACCAGTACTACAATTACAGTTAAAGATACTGCACTTTCTAAAAGTAAATATCCACATTTACGTTTCATATTTTCCCTCTTTCAAAAGTACTCTTCCACTTACAGGTGTTATTGTTATAGTTTTATTTAATCTACCATTATATATCTCTATTGTAGTTGCTCTTTGAGGTGAGCCATCAGATTTAAATTTTATAGTTTCAATACTTCTTGCGATTCTTACATTTCTAGGCAATACTATGGATTTAACATCTTTGCCATCTTTTCTCAATACATATCCTTCTTGTTCCTTTTGCTTTATATAGTATATATATGTATTGTAGTTGCTAAACATATTAATTCGTCTAACATACCTTATATCTGAACAAAGTTGACGTGCAAATAAATTTATTTTATGATTTTCAAGATTATCTTTTGGAAAACATATTGTAGTTATCAATAGTATTATACTTATGGATACTACTAATTCTATTACAGTCACATTCCTTCTTTTTTCAAAGTTATACACCCCTATACTTATATATATATACTAAGTTTTTTTCATTAAAGTTCTTTTTTATATTTTCTATTATCTCTTGGTCGATTTCTTCTTCTCCATTAGTGTTTTGATTATCAAAATCTTTACTGTCAGTCTCAAATATAGTTGAAAGTTCTATTTGGTCAAACGATTTAGACTCATCAGATGTTTCAATAGAATCTTTATCACTATAATCAGCCTCTGTATAATCTTTAATATCAACTCCTACCCATGGATTTTTAATTTTCACGCTCACTTTTATTACTTTTAAAAAGTCTTTCTCTCTAGCTGTACTTGTTATATCAAACTCAAAAAAATCTCCTTTGTCATATATAGTATTGTTTTCTATTTTTAAATGAACTTCTTCTAAATTACTATAAGATATATCTTTTATTTTTTTTATACAATCAATCATATTATTTCCTAAGAAATAGTCTCTAAATTCTTCTTCATTATTAGATATATTAATAGCTTCTTCCACACAGCAAAGGACATTACTTATTGATATTTCTATACCACTTAAAGAAACTTCCCTTAGCTTAGCATCTTTATATTCTAATTCAAATAAGTTATCATTACTATAAATTAAACCTATACACATAATACATACAGTGCTTATAATAGAAAATATTATCAATGTTATTATTAATATAGAACCTTTATTATTTCGTAACATAACTCTTAAATCTTAATTGTTTTAAATCACTCTTAATTTCCATATTTATCTCATAACATTGATAATAGTTTAAAATTTGTTTCACTGTGCTATTTATCTCATAACCTTTTATGTAGTTTTTATTTATTTCATCCTCAGTCAATTGATATTCATTATTTTTTATTTTATATTTCTCATCTTCCAAGTATTTCTTTGCAATATTTAACATTTCTCTATTGGATACATTTTTACTAATAAAACTATAGCAGTTATATAAAGATGTAGATACCAAATACACAGCTACATATAATATGGCGATACTCATTATACATTCAATTGATATAAAACCACTCTTTTTCGTTTTCAATAATAAAAAACCTCTCATTAACATTTTTATTCTATAGATTAAATCTTAAGGATTTAGTTATAAATTCTTTTCATAAAGCTCTTTTATACAACTATTTTCATTACTATCTAACTTTATTCCAGTCCATATACAAAATGCACTTAGACCTTGATTTATTAACATATCAATTCCAAATATAACATCTAAATTGTATTTTCTCGCCCATTTTATAAGGCTTGTTTCATGAGGCTTGTATACTATATCACATACTAGTATTTTTTTGCTTGGAATCAATGATTCATCTATTGGACATAAGTTATTCCCCATACCTATTGGTGTAGTATTTATAAGTATATCAATTTTGCTTAAATCATTTTTATCAACTTCTTTAGTGCTATAGACTACATCTAATTTAAAACTGGATTTTATTATATTTGATATTTCCCTTGCTTTATCTATACTTCTATTTCTTATTTCTATAGATTTTACATTGTTAAATGCAAGTTCAATAGCAATACTTCTACACGAACCTCCACAACCTAATATCATGACCTTTTTGTCTTTTAGGTCAAACCCATTTTCAATTACAGCTTTTACAAATCCAACTCCATCAGTATTATATCCTTTTAATCTACCTCCTTCATTCTTAATCGTATTAACTGCTCCAACTAATTTTGCTTTGTAATCAATATAATCCAAGTATTTAATTATATTTACCTTATGAGGTATTGTCACATTACAACCCTCTACACCCATACTTTTTATGGACTCTACTGTTTTCCATAAGTCTTTTGACTCTACATCAAAGCATACATAAACATTATTTTGTTTGTATTTTTCAAATAAGTAATTATGCATGATTGGTGAAAAACTTTGTTTCACTGGATGTCCTAAAAGACATATAAGCTTTGTTTCGCTATTTATAATCATATCTTTCTCCCTTTTATTTATTGACATCTAAAATTCAATTTATACCAAATAAACTAATAATTTATCCGTCTTATTTTTTATATATTCAACAAAAAATCAAACTTAAATTCTTCTTTTTAATGTTATATTACAGCCAAAAGTTTGTAAATATATGTTTTAAATTCTAACAGTATACATATTATTTTATTGAATAACAGTCAACTTGGATAAGTCTCCTTCATATAATTTAAAGTGACCGTTAAAAAGGGGGGTGACTTATTGGCAGCGCTTAAATCTTTTGAAAAACCCTTAACCCCTGAAGAAGAGATTGAGTATTTAACTAAATTTAAAATAGAAAATGATAAAAGTGCAAAAGATATATTGATTGAAAGAAACATGAGATTAGTAGCTTATATCGCAAAAAAATATAACAATTCGACAGAAGATCAAGATGATTTAATATCTATAGGTACAATAGGATTAATAAAAGCTATAGAAACTTATAATATAGATAAAGGAACTCGATTGGCAACATACGCTTCTAGATGTATTGAAAATGAAATTTTAATGAATATCAGATCTAACAAAAAAAACAAATCACAAGTATCTCTACAAGACCCTATCGGAACAGATAAAGAAGGTAATGAAATAAACACTATTCTTTATATGTAATTTTTTATTATCTATTATTTTGTTTTCACCTATCTTAGGCTTTGGTTACAAAGTAGTATTTTCACCTCTTTTGAATGTCAAATATGGTTCTAAACTATGCACATGAGAATTTTAGATTCTACAATAAATCCATAAAATATCATATAAATAAAGAATTATTAAAAAATTAGTATAAAGCTTTTTAAAAAACTAAGTGTATGAATTAAGATCTGTTATCTAGATACAAGTTATTGATAAATAAGTATTATAGATATAAAAAATATGAAAAAAGTATCTCAGGTTTAAAGAGATACTTTTTTGTAGTTAAATTATGATTTTTTTTAAAACATAACTGATGAATTTTAATATATATTTTTAATTTAAAAGTTGGTACATTAATATTTTAATGTCATTATAATTCTTCATATAAATCAGTACTCAAGTATTTTAAGCCACTATCATTAAGAGTAAGAACTATATTTTTACCTTTTTCTGAACTCTCTAATAATTTAATTGCTGCGCATACATTTGCTCCAGAAGAAAAACCTGCAAATACGCCTTCTAATTTAGCCAATTTTCTAGCTACATTAGTTGCTTCATCATCTGTTACCTGAATATAACCATCAATAAACTTTTTATCTACTAATGGTAAATCCATAGAATAACCTCCACCTTGTATTTTATGCCCTTGATCAGTTATTTCTTTGCCTGAATAAATTGCTGCTGTTGAAGGTTCAACCACATAGCATTTAATAGAAGAATTGTGCTTTTTAAGTGTTTTCGAACAACCAGCAAAAGTACTACCACTTCCAAGGAAATCTACAAATACATCAATATTCCCATCTAATTGTTTCCACATTTCTTCTGCTGTATAATATTCATGTGCATGATTACAAGCTTCTAAATTAAATTGATCTGCTCTAAATGCATTTCTTTCTTTTGCAATTTTTTGAGCCTCAACTTCTACAAGTGCTAAATCTTCTCCAGAAACTTGTCCATGAACTGAATTAGGCATTTGGTCTACAAGAACTACTTCTGCTCCTAAAGCTTTCATCATTCTTGCTCTTTCCATAGAATTTCCTTTTGACATGCATGCAATAAACTTATAACCCTTACATGCACAAGCTATTGCCAATCCTGTACCTGTATTTCCACTTGTCAATTCTACAACTGCTTGTCCATGAACTAATAGCCCTGCATTTTCTGCTTCTGTAATCATTTGTAATGCTACACGGTCCTTTTTACTAAATCCTGGATTTAAATACTCCATCTTTGCATAAATATTACCATCTACTCCAAATTCCTTCACTATTTTAGATAAGTGTAACATTGGAGTATTTCCTATTGCTTCTGTAACATTATTAAGTACATGCATCACAATTCCCCCTTAATCGATTAACTATCATCTGTTGAAAAACAATTATTTATACATTATAATGTATATTACGGATGTACAGTATATTTAACATTTAATCTATTATGCATTCATAAATTAGAAATAATGTTAAATAAATTATACATTCGTAAATTATATTTGTCAATAATTTACAATTTAAGGAGTACATATGAGTATTAATACTATTATTGCAAAAAATTTAAATCGATTACGTAATGAACGTAATTTAAGTTTAGGTCAACTTGCTGAATTATCTGGTGTAAGTAAAGTAATGCTATCACAAATTGAAAAGGGTGATTCTAATCCTACAGTAAACACAATTTGGAAGATTGCAAATGGACTAAATGTACCATACACTGCAATACTTGACCAACCACAAGATAAAACTTTTATTGTTTCAAAATCTGACATAGATGTTCAAATTTCAGAAAGTGAAGACTATCGTCTTTATTGTTATTATCCTAATACACCAACTAGAAATTTTGAATTATTTCAAATGGAATTAGAGGAAGGTCACAGTTATACATCTATTGGTCATTCTGAAAAATCTCAAGAATATATTATGATTCTAGAAGGTCAGTTAGGATTAGAAGTAAATGATTCTGTTTATCAACTTAAAGAAAATGACTCTATCTGTTTTTCAGCCGAATCAACACATACATACCATAATCAAGGAAAAAAAACATTGAAAACAGTGATAATAAATTACTATCCAGTTTAAAGATATTGATTCAAAATTAGGATGATGATTTTCTCATATAAAAAGGTGAATCTTCATAGATATGATTTATCTTTTTTGTTTTCTTACACTCTTTTTCATAATTTATTGATGATGTTACATAAATATTATTGCTACCTAACTTCTAAAACCTTGAACTCCAATGAACTATTTTTTAACTGAATAACTAAGGCTCTAATTATTAGGTATTATATACTTTACAAAAATGTTATCAAAACTCTATGAAAATACTTGTCCAATTTCTTTACAGCGAAGTGCTAAGTATTAGCAACTTCTCTATTTTTTTAACTTTCAACTGTCTCAGCTTTTTTCATTGCTATATTAATAGCTATTTCTTTAGCTACAGCATCAAGTTCATTCCATCTTCTTTTGTTTTCTTCATCAGAGATACGTGGATATATTATATAAACTTCTGTATTTTGATTAGCTATGATTTTCTCATCATATTCTATATCTTTTTCAGCATCATATTTAAATGGTTTAAATTGTTGTAGTATTTTCACAATATCACCCCTTATTATAAAATATGAGGCTATAAACTTGTCTTATACTTAATATTTTAAGATGTATTTAATTTTAAAATTCTATATTAAAAAATTGAATATAATAAAATCAATGTAAAGTGTAGTTCATAAATAAAAATAGAGTAGTTTAACCTACTCTATCCTTCTCTAATTAATAAATATAAAATTATTATTTTTGAATATTTATACCAACTTGTGATATAATAAAAGCAAGAAGAACTACAATCTATTTAGCAGTAGAGTGGAGTTCATCATAAATGATATTATTTGAATTTATGGAATTTGATTTTTAAATCAAACTCCCAACCACTCTTAGTGCCAGCTTTGAGTGGTTTTTTACATTTTCTAAATAACTTACTTATTAAGTAAACTATATAGCTAGCTAGAATACTAGCTAATATGCTCAGTAAAAAATTATCCATACATAATCACCTCCCTCCATTTTTGTTGGGAGGATAATCTTTTGTTTGTATGAACTCCACTCTATAAATTGTAGATTACATCTTCTTGCTAAAAATATTATAACATAATTTGGTAATCTATCTAATAAAAAATGTACACTTAGATATTCTAATTTTAGTTATAAATTTTTCCAGTTTTTATATCTATAAAAAACCAGCCAAAAGTTCCATTGCTATTTTTTGAATTGATTTTAACAGCATAAACATTACCACTATATATATCATCTCTAAAATCTATCATATCAACTATTAAGTTATTGATATTGATTTTATGTCTCTTCGCACATTCTTTTAATGCTATCTGTTTTGCTTGTTCCTCTGTTATACTTTCTTTATTTTTATAATCATCAGGATTACATACTTTCATATTACCATTAACATCATATGTATAAACTTTACTCATATCATTTTTTTCTACACAATATCTAACATCACCCTCTGCGCCTTGTTTGATATAAGCAAATGCATAGTACTCTTTTCCTGAAAAAGCAAAGTTTTTATCTAGTATAAATATTAAATCTTCATCTTCTGAATAATTAGGTTCATAGTAAAACTTATTTACACCTAACAATTTTTTTACTGCATTAGCAGCATCTTCTACTTTATATTGTCTTCCAGTATTAGAATCTCCTATATTTTTTGTCACATTTAAACACTGTTGTAATATACTATCACTCAAATTTCCTATAGCAGTTAATTTAGTTGTACTTTTCAATACACTTTTATTACTATCATTATCAACTAACACAATAGCATTATTTTTAGCAATAGTAGAGCCAACAAGCGCATACACTAAATCAGTACCACTTGCTATATAAAATTCTTTTACTCCACTATAAAATTTATTTATTATTTTTTCATTAGTATCATATCTATCAGTCCCGCCCAATCTAGTTGAATTAGTATCATTAACTAGTTTGTCATTCATTGATGAATTGCCACCTATTACATAACTTTCCACACCAGTTGTATTAAATGATACACTTTTTCCATCAGTTAATACTATAGCTGCTTTATCTCTAACAGCTACAGGTGCAGCACTCATTGCATCAGGTTCTCCTTTAAAAGCATTAGTCAATATTACTTTATTTACTTTGTTAATTGAATTTATTTCTTTTGCAACATCATAGCTTGTCTTAATTCTATCACTACCTTGAAGTCTTTTAATCTCTATCCCTTTATCTTTTAGAACAGTTTCTGTTGCTTTATCAATAGAGTTTTCTCCTCCGATTATATATACTTTTTTTGCCTTTTCTACTCTTTTAAGTGTAGCATTTGGTATACTATTTTTCTTAGTTAAAAGAATAGGTGCATTTGTACTACCTGCAAGCCCACTTGCAGATAATCCATCTGCCATTGTACTATCTGCATTAATCAGTATAGCTGTTGTATAGTTTTGCTTATCTGCGATAAGTCCAGCAGTTTCATATTTATCTACACCTTTAATTGTATCAATCTTATCAAGTGCATTTGCAGATATAGGGCAACTAGCAATAAACATAGATAAAGATAACCCTATTGTTAATAATTTTTTAATTTTCATAATATCTTCCCCTCCTAAATATTTTCACTTAAATTATATAACACTTTATAGAAAAAAGTTGTCATAAATTAGGAAAATTATTACTTAATATAAATATTAACTAAATTAACATTGATTATTATACATCCTTTTCATGTAGCTGAATTAATATAAAATAGTTATATAGTCTTACTAAAAATAGACTAAAAATCTATCCTCTTAAATTAGCTAATACTTTCTATATATTTTTAGATATAAATTATCTATTCAGTTATACTATAATTGTTTGCAGAATAATGAGGCGTCCACTCTATTTTTTCAAAATCCTTATCTGTATTAAACTCAAGTCTAACTTTTTGACCTTTCTTCCAAGTTCCATTTACTGATGTTGATGTTTGTGTCTCAATTATTACACCATCTTTGTCTATTAAATTTATATCTAAGTAAAAGTCTTGAAGATCTAAATCACCTGTATTTTCTACAGTAGCTTGATAAGTCTTCCAATCATATTCATCTTTTACTTTTTCAAATTTTATACCTTTTACCATAGCATCAATTTTTTCTTTTGAATCGTTTTCTTCATTTACAACTTGTGCATTGTCTTTTAATACCTTAAACTCTTTTTCATCTACTTTCAAACCAAACTTGTCAACTAAAGTCAACAATATTGTACTTCTCTCATTATAAGGCTTTTCCCAAAGTTCTGAAAACTTCAATGGGTCGTTTGAATAATATTTTATGGCTTCCTTTGAATCTTCAAGAGCTTTTATATAATCTTTTGCCAATTTACCAAGTTCTGGGCTGTCAAACTCAGCATCTTTATATTTTGATACAGCATCCATTTCTGCTTCTACAAATTTTTCATAAGCTTCATTCTGCTCTAAGTTTAATGTTCCAGCTTCTTCTTTAGATGCCAAATCCCATCTTTTTTTTAAACCTTTTCCTAAATCCTCGATAAATTGCTTGTCCTTACCTTTGCTTTCATCTTTTGAATCTCCCCCACTAGAGCATGCTACCACAGAAACTGATAACATAATTATCATAAACAAGCCTAGTATTTTTTTGAAATTACACATATAATTCCCCCTTAAAAATTGTTTTCAATTGAATTATACTATATTTACCTACTGAATGCTGTCGATTCATGCGAAATTTTCATACTATTTTTACAATTATATCAAGTTTTAATTATCATAAATTATACCCTTATATACTTAATATAATATATAATATATTCAAGGAGTGTGATTATTTATATGAGTGTTGCTATATACTTAAGAAAATCTCGTGCTGATGAAGAGGCAGAAAAACAAGGAGAATTTGAAACTTTAAGTAGACATAAATCAACCCTACTAAAACTAGCAAAAGAACAAAACTTGGATGTATCTGAGATAAAAGAAGAGCTAGTTTCTGGTGAAAGTATAATACATAGACCTAAAATGATTGAACTCCTAAAGGAAGTTGAAGAAAATAAATACGATTCCGTCTTAGTTATGGACTTAGACAGACTTGGTCGTGGGGATATGAAAGACCAAGGTATAATATTAGAAACTTTTAAAGAAAGTAAAACCAAAATTATAACACCTAGAAAAACATATGACCTAACAGATGAATTTGATGAAGAATATTCAGAATTTGAAGCCTTTATGGCAAGAAAAGAGCTAAAACTTATATCTAGACGTATGCAAAGAGGAAGAATAAAATCAGTTGAAGAAGGTAATTTCATAGGAACTTCTGCTCCATTTGGATATGATGCTGTAACAACAGGCAGAAAAGAAAGAATACTTATACCAAATAATGATGCTGATGTAGTTAGGACTATCTTTGACTTATATATTAATGAGGATATGGGTTGTAGTAAAATATCAAAATATCTAAATAACTTGGGCATTAAAACTGCTACAGGTGCTAACTGGTATAACTCTGCAATCACAAATATAATAAAAAATAAAGTTTATTGTGGATATATTCAATGGCAAAAAAAGGACTATAAAAAATCTAAAAATCCAAACAAAATAAAAACAGTTAAGCTAAGACCTAAAGATGAATGGATTGAGGCAAAAGGAAAGCATGAACCTTTAATAAGTGAATTAACATGGAAAAAGGCTCAAACTATACTCAAAAAAAATGGTCACATCAGCTATGGTAATCAAATAAAAAATCCACTTGCAGGAATAATAATTTGCAAAAACTGTGGTAGACCATTAGTACATAGACCATATGCAGACCACGACTATATAATTTGTTATCATCCTGGTTGTAATAAAAGTTCTCGCTTTGAATTTATTGAAGCTGCCATTTTAAAATCTTTGGAAGACACTGTAAAAAAATATCAATTAAAAGCATCTGATATAGACTTAGATAAAAATAATAAAGACAGCAATATAGAATTTCAAAAGCGAGTATTAAAAAGCTTAGAAACTGAATTAAAAGAATTGAGTAAGCAAAAAAATAAGTTATATGATTTATTGGAGCGAGGAATATATGATGAAGATACATTTATTGAAAGGTCTAATAATATAAGTTCAAGAACTGAGGAAATTAAAGATTCAATCAAGACAGTAAAAAATAAATTAAATACTGTTAAAAAAGATAATGCTAAAATGATAGAAGATATTAAAACTGTACTATCACTTTACCACGATTCAGATTTACTTGGAAAAAATAAACTCCTAAAATCTGTAATTGATAAAGCAGTTTATTACAAATCTAAAGAACAAAAACTAGATTCTTTTGAATTAATGGTTCATTTGAAATTACATGAAGACCAGTAATACCAATAACATATAAAGAGTAGTATGTAATGAAATAAGTCTTTTGGATATACTTGGTACAGATGTCAACTATGTTCTTGACGAAGTTGAGTTAAAAGTTCAAGTTGGAAAACTATATGAACAACTTAACAAAATCCTTACTCCTAGAGAAAGAGAAATTGTCCAGTTAAGATACGGGTTAACTCCTTATGGGTATAAAACTCAAAGAGAAATAGCACAAAGACTTGATATCTCTAGATCATATGTGTCCAGAATCGAAAAAAAAGCTCTTAAAAAACTAGAAAAAGAGCTTGTTCAAGAAAATTAATATTATATTTTTAGAAGGATATATCGTATAACATTAGACAAAACAACTTGCCTAAAAATTAAAATTACGATATATCCTTAAATTTTATAATACATGACTTTATTTTATACTTTCACATATTTCTTTAAATATAGGTATTGCTGATTTACTTTCCTTTTGAGTTCCTTCTACTAGCACAGTTATTACATACTTAGGTCTTTTCTCTGGATAAAATCCAGTTATCCAACCATGATCTATTGGCTTTTTATTCAGACTACTTTGAGCTGTACCAGTTTTTACCCCACATCCTCCTTCTAAATCCTTTAGGACTTTAGCTGTTCCAACTTTAGAAACAGATTTCATAATTTCTTTTACTTGTGTGCATACATAAGGAGAAATAATTTCTTCTTTTTTTGAAGACTTATAGGTTTTTACTGTCTCCATATCATTATTTACAAGACTTTTATATAAATATAATGGTTCAAATGTTCCATTATTAGCTATTATCTGGGTCATTTGATTTATTTGGAGTGGTGTAAATTCTATATTTTCTTGACCTATAGCTAAATTACGTATTGATATATTTTTTGGAGCTTCTCTAATTCGTTCTTCATCAAGACCAATATCAACCTTTTCAAATAAATGTAATTTTTCAGCAGATTTTAATATCTTCTCTTTACCAACTTTCATTGCTATATCTAAAAATGCTGGATTACATGAATTAGAAAAAGTTTGCTGTAAGGATTGAAGACCATGTCCATCTAGTTTATTGCATCGCAATATTTCATTACTATTTCCAACTTTAGTTTTACCTTTGCAATTATAGGTATAATTCTCATCTACAACTCCATTTTCAAGCGCAGAAAATAGCACTACCATCTTAAACACAGAACCTGGCGGATATGTCGATTTTATGACTCTATTCTCAAATTCTCCATTTTTACTCTTTAAACTCTTTGCTATGTTATTTTGGTCAAAATTAGGTCTAGAACACATAGCAAGAATTTCACCTGTAGATACGTCTGAAATCACTGCTGCTGTTGGATTTTCTTCTTTATTTAGTATTTGCTCTAAATTTTTTTGAATATCATAATCAATAGTAGTTTTTAAATGTTTATCTTTATCTTTTTCATCAATTGTTTTTACACTTCCCTTTAAAATATTTAGAGATTTTTCGTTTCCCGCATCTCCTGCTTTAAAGGCACTTATATATTTTTCATTTGAGTTTCTAAGCACACTATCCATACTTTTTTCTATCCCCAATTGACCTGATTTATCATCATCTTTTATATAACCTATTGTATGTGATAATAAACCATCCTGTGAATATCGCATAGTCTTTTCTTCTAACATTATACCATTCTTCTCAAGTTGTTTTTTCATGCTCTTATCAATATTTTCGGTCTGAATTTGTATTATAGGATGTGCCAATTGTTCTTGTATAATTTTATATATTTCCAAATCATCCATCTTCGTAGCCTTCTTAACAAGTTCCAGTATTTTATAGTTGTTATTTAATTTTTCTTTCTCAACAACTAAAATCTGAACTTTACTTGTATCTGTAAGTTTCTTATTATTTCTATCATAAATTATGCCTCGTCCACTATTTAACTCTACTTTCTCAACACTCTGAGATTCAACATTTTTTTTGTACTTATCACCTTTTAATACCTGTATATCAACTAGCCTATATATTAAACCACTATAAATTATTAAAATTATAGTAAATATATACCAGCTTCTCTTTCCCACTTTTTTAAAAAATGGAGTCTTTTTTTTTGACATGAAATCACCCCTTAGATAATTTCATTATTGACAATTTCTAAGGGGCTAATACTATTTTTATTAAATTTTTATTACTCTTCAACTTTTTCTTCTATAACTTTTCTAAGCATATAATCTTTCTCAACTTTTACAGATAGTTTTAACTTAACTATCTGTCTAGGGTGAGGAGCTGATTCTATAGGCTCTCCTTCTTCGTTGTACATTTTTTCTATTTTAGTAAACATAGTTTCTTTATAAGGTCCCATAACTTCTATTTCATCACCAACACACATTTTATTTCTCTGTTCAACTACAATAAGCCCATTTTCATCCTCTGTCTCTCTAACTATACCTATAAAATCATAGTTTCTAACATATGATGCTGATTGATAATTTTGGTCTTCTGTTGTTGGCTTATTCAAGTAAAAACCTGATGTGAAATGTCTATGACTCCCTTTCTTCAACTCTTCCATCCACATAGGATTAAATTTCCAGTTCTCAGGGTCCTTATAAAATTCATCTATTGCCATTCTATATGCTCTTACAACTGTTGCTACGTAATACGATGTCTTCATTCTTCCTTCTATTTTTAAGCTTGTTATACCAGATTTAATTAATTCTGGTATGTATTCTATCATACACAAATCTTTTGAGTTAAAAAAGAATGTACCTCTTTCATCCTCATATATAGGGAAATATTCACCAGGTCTTTTTTCTTCAACTAAATGATATTGCCATCTGCAAGATTGAGCACAAGAACCTTTGTTTGCATCTCTTCCAGTCATATAATTACTTATCAAACATCTTCCTGAGTAAGAGATACACATAGCTCCATGCATAAAAGCTTCTATATCCATATCTAAAGGTGTTTTAGCTCTTATTTCAGATATTTCATCAAATGATAATTCTCTTGCCACTACAACTCTTTTTATTCCATGTTCATACCAAAAATTGGCACTAAGATAATTAGTTGTATTTGCTTGTGTACTTAAATGTATTTCCATATTTGGAATTACTTTTTTAATTACACTAAGAACACCTGGGTCAGCTATTATAACTGCATCTATTCCTATCTCTTCTAACTCCAATAAATAAGCTTCTAATTGTAGGAAATCTTCATTGTGAGGTATTATATTTACTGTTACAAAGACTTTCTTCCCTCTCTCATGTGCAAAAGCTACACCTTCTGCCATATCTTCTTTACTAAAGTTTTTTGCAGCAGACCTCATTCCAAAGATTTCTCCACCTATATAGACAGCGTCTGCTCCATATGTTATAGCTATTTTTAATCTCTCCAAATCACCTGCTGGAGCTAAAAGTTCAACTTTATTTAATTCCATCTACGTCACCTCTTTTACTTTCTTTATAACTTAATGCCACACCATCTCCGATTGGTATCAATGATGTACTCAAATAATCACAATTACATATATAATCTAAATAATTTCTCATTCTTTTTACTATGGTTTTCTTTCTTCTTACAACAAAATCATCATGTGCAACCATTCCTTTATATAAAATATTATCAGAAACTAATAGTCCACCATCTTTTAGCTTATCTATAACTAAATCAAAAAATAGCTTGTATTGACCTTTTGCTGCATCTATAAATATAAGGTCAAATTCACCTTGGATTTGACTCAATTTTTCTTCTGCATCTCCTTCTAGTATAGTTATGTTATTTTCAAATCCAGCTAATTTTATATTTTCTTTTGCTTTTTCTATCATTTTTTCGCTTCTTTCAACAGTTATTATATCTGCACCTTTTCCTATGATTGTTGCAAAGAAAATAGAAGAATAACCAATTGCACATCCTACTTCTAAAACTCTTTTCGGCTTTTGAATCTTTAATAAAACTTTTAACAAGTCTGAAACTTCTTTGTGTATTATAGGAACACTATTTTCTTCAGCATAAATTTCCAAATCTTTTAAAAGTCCTTCTTTTTCTTTTAATGTTACTCTTATATAATCTTCAACCAAGTCATTAACTATATTACTCATAAAAACACTCCCTAAAATAATAAACATCAAAATTTTGTCTTAATTTATTATTTTTTAAATTCATATTGCTCTGTATATTTACACTTTCTTTATTATAAATCTAAGAATAACAATTTTCAATAAAAAAGCCCAACATTATTCTTACCCTGTTAGACTTTTTATAATCATTGTTTATTTTGTGGTATTTTCATTATTTGTTGTTTTTGTATCTTTACCTTGTTTATCTCTCGCTTCCTTGTACTCTTTAACATATTTTAAATGGTCTTGATAGTTTGTACTATAGTTATTTCCTCCATCAATCTTTGCTACAAAATACAAGTAATCTGTTTTATCTGGATAAAGTGCTGCCTCAATAGATTTTATACCAGGATTTGATATTGGTGTAGGAGGTAATCCTTTATTTTTGTAACTATTATATGGTGAATCAATTTTTAAATCATTATAAGTTACAATTTTCTTTCTTTCTTCAAATATATATTGTATTGTTGCATCTGATTGAAGAGGCATACCTACTTTAAGTCTATTGTAAAATACACTTGCAATTATTGGTCTATCTTTATCAAGTACAGCTTCTTTTTCAATTATTGAAGCCATCTCCATTACTTCTTGAAGAGTCATCTTTGATTCTTTTTGTTTCTTTTTAAATTTGTCTGTATATTTACTATCAAATACGTTTAACATTTCATTTAAAATATCTTCCTCTGATTGTTTCTTTGAATTAAAATAATATGTTTCTGGATACAAAAATCCCTCTAAAGAAGTTATTCCATCTTCTTTTAAGAATGTAAACTTGTCATAAAACTCTTGAGGTTTTTTTATTAGATTTTCAAAGGTAGTTTTATCTCCTAAGTTTTTATTTACTAATATTGATATAATTTCTTTAGATGTAGACCCTTCTGGAATAGTTACTTTTACACCATCATGATATATTTTTCCTGAAGCTAAAAGGCTTATTATATCATTATTTGAATACGATTGATTAAGTAAATATGTTCCTGATTTTATAGATGGTGCCTTATTACTTATTTTTACTATCAATTTAAACAATAATTCATTTTTTATTAATTTATTTTCATATAGTGTGTCAGATATTTTTCCAACTGATGCTCCACTTGGAATGTCAATAATTACATCTTCTTTGTTATTTTTGTCATAAGGACCTATTTGCATAGACACAAATATACCTACCACAACAATTAAAATAACAACTATTAATGCTACTATTTTCAATCTATTTTTTTTAAAATTCATAATATAATCTACTCCTTATGTATATTTGTCCATTTTCTATTATAAAACTAAGCACTGTAATTTTCAATCATCTTGTCGAATAAACTTATTTATATTATAAAAAAATACTTTAAAATATATTTTTATTATTATATATTTAATACTTCTCAAACTTTTCAAAAAAATAAAAAACCTAACACTATTTTTAACATGTTAGGCTTTTTATAATCACTTTTTCTAAAATTTTTTAATTTCATCTTTAGTTACAATACCATATACTAATTTATTTTTTTCTATTTCTTCATCTACAATAGAATATGAATTGACGAATCTATCCTTTGCTAATGTAAGTTTTTTCTCATCATCATAGTGCATATGTGCTAAAACTTCACCCTTTTTTACATAATCTCCAACTTTTTTTTCTAAAATTATTCCTGCTGATAAATCTAAAATATCATCTTTAGTTTCTCTACCAGCTCCAAGAATCATAGCTGATATGCCTATATCTTCTGCCTTAATCTTACTTATATACCCAGATTTATCTGATTTGATTGGATACTTATACTTTGATTCTTTAAATAGAGAATAATCATCAACTATATCTTTATTTCCACCTTGATTTTCTATGAACTCTTTAAGTTTATCTATAGCTCTACCAGATTTTATTGATTCTTGTATCTTTTCAATACCATCATTAAAGTTACATGCAACTTTTGCTAAAACCAGCATATATGCTCCTAAAACTTCACATAATTCAACAAGGTCTTTTGGTCCATTTCCTTTTAAGGTTTCAATTGCTTCTATAACCTCTAAAGAGTTCCCAACAGCAAAGCCTAGAGGTTCATCCATATCTGTCACAATTCCTATGGTATCTTTATTCATACCAACACCTATATCAACCATAGCTTTTGCCAATTCAAAAGACTCCTCTAAAGTCTTCATAAATGCCCCATTTCCAGTTTTCACATCTAATACGATTGCATCAGCTCCGGAAGCTAGCTTTTTAGACATTACACTAGATGCTATCAATGATATATTGTCTACAGTTGCTGTAACATCCCTAAGAGCATAGATTTTTTTATCTGCAATTGCTACCTTTGCACTTTGACCACAAACTGCTATTTTATGCTTGTTTACAGAATCAATAAATTTATTTATATCCATTTCTGTAGAAAAACCTGGTATAGCTTCCAATTTATCAATAGTTCCTCCAGTATGTCCGAGACCTCTTCCAGACATTTTTGCAACTGGTGCTCCACATGAAGCAACTAAAGGAATAAGAGCTATTGTAGTCTTATCTCCGACACCACCTGTACTGTGTTTATCTACTTTTATACCCTCGATATCTGAAAGCTCTATCATATCACCAGAGTGCATCATTGCCTCTGTAAGATATACAGTTTCTTGTCTATTCATCTTATTTAAATAAATAGACATTAATAGTGCAGAAGCTTGATAGTCAGGTATATCTCCTTTAGAATAGTTTTCTATAAAGTAATTTATCTCTTCTTTGCTAAGTTCTAAATTATCTCTCTTTTTTTTTATAATATCATACATTCTCATACTTGAAATCTCCATTCTAACCTGTAATAATGTAAATAAATTTATAAACATATTTATATATTATAATATTATAAAAAACTGTCTCTTATTAGAAATACTTTTCTATATCAAGACAGCTCCTTATTAATTATTTTCAAATTGTACATTATCTATTTTATAATAAATTTACTTAAATCCTCTATAAATTCTTAACTGTACTCTTAACTAAGTTCAAAAACTCTGATTTGACTTTTTGAGTAGTTTGTATAACTTCTTCATGACTTAATGGTTGATTTAAGATACCAGCAGCCATATTAGTTATACAAGATATACCAATAACATCAATATTAGAATGTGCTGCTACTATAACTTCTGGAACTGTTGACATTCCAACTGCATCAGCCCCCAATATTTGAGCCATTCTTACTTCTGCTGGTGTTTCATAATTGGGTCCACTAAAGAACATATATACACCTTCTTTTACATCTATATTGTATTCTTTAGCACACTCTTTAACTATATCTATATATTTACATGAATATGCATCTGACATATCTGGAAATCTATCTCCAAGTCTATCATCATTTTTTCCTACTAATGGATTACTACCACTAAAATTTATATGGTCTCTTATAATCATCAAATCCCCTGGTTTAAATTGCTTATTTACACCACCAGCAGCATTAGTTACTACAATAATTTCGACTCCAAGAGCTTTCATAACTCTAACTGGAAAAGTGGCTTCTTTTTGAGAATAACCTTCATAGTAATGAAATCTTCCTTGCATAGCAATTACTTCTTTTCCTGCAAGCTTTCCAATAACAAGTTGCCCAGCATGTCCTTCTACTGTTGAAACAGGGAAATTTGGAATTTCGCTATATTTAATTATGACAGAATCTTCTATATCATTTGCTAAATCACCAAGCCCAGAACCTAATATTAGACCAACTTTAGGCTTTATATTAATTTTAGAATTTATAAATTTACTACTTTGTTCTATCTTTTCAAACATTCCAATCCCTCCATTCATTCTATTAAGATAATTTTTATTAGCTTATATATTTATCTTCTATTTAATATTTAAAATAAATCTTTTTTAAAACTCGTTCCATGTTTAGGCAGTTTTACATCCAATATATCTGCAACAGTTGCTCCAATATCAGCAAAAGTATCTTTTATTCCTAAATTAAATCCTTTTTTAATCTTACTACCATAAATCATTACTGGAATATATTCTCTTGTATGGTCTGTACCTTTATATGTTGGGTCATTTCCATGGTCTGCATTAATTATAAGAATATCATCTTCCCTCATATTGCTCATTATCTCAGGAAGCCTATTATCAAACTCTTCAAGTGCTTTCTTATATCCTTCTGGGTCTCTTCTATGACCATATTTTGAATCAAAATCAACAAGGTTTGAATATATCAAGCCTTTATTATCTTGTTTCATATATTTTAAAGTTTCATCTACTCCATCCATATTACTTTTAGTATGAATAGCTTCTGTAATTCCTTTACCATTAAAAATATCTTCTATTTTTCCAACAGCTAATACTTCAAGACCTGATTCTTTTATATTATCAAGTACAGTTGGTTCAAATGGGTCCAGTGAATAATCTCTTCTATTTGAAGTTCTAACAAATTCACCTGTTTTTTTACCTATAAATGGTCTGGCAATTACTCTAGCCACTGCATTATCACCCATCATTATTTCTCTAGCTATTTTACACATACTATACAACTCTTCTAGTGGAATCACCTCTTCATTAGCTGCTATTTGAAATACACTATCAGCTGAAGTATATACTATTACATCTCCAGTTTTTATTTGATGTTCTCCATATTCATCAATTATCACAGTCCCTGAAGCTGGCTTATTTCCTACTACTTTTCTTCCAGTTTTTTTCTCAAACTCTTCTATAATTTCTTTTGAAAATCCATGTTCAAATGTTTTAAAAGGTTTATCAACTATTATCCCAGTCATTTCCCAGTGACCAGTAGTAGTATCTTTTCCTTGAGACATTTCTTTACATTTTCCAAAGCATCCTATTGGCTCTTTTTCATCTTCAAAAAAATCTACACCATCTATATTTCCTATACCTAATTTTCTCATATTAGGAATTTGTATTTCTGGATATTCTTTAAATATATTTCCAAGAGTACTTACATCCTTACTGTCTCCAAAATTTTCAGCATCAGGTAATGCTCCTATTCCAACACTATCAATTACAATCCAAATTACTCTGCTCATATAAATATGCTCCTTTTAAATTATAAAATTTGCTATATAGTCTATTTAGCTTCTACTTTTTGTAACTCTATATCAATATCATTTCTAGGATGTTTTTCTTTTATTTCTCTTCTCACGTTTTTATCTATGTGGTTTAAATATACTTGTAAACTAGACAAATTAACATTTCCTAAGATTTTACTTACAACAGCAATGTTAGCACCTTCATTCAAAAGATGAATAGCAAATGAATGTCTAAGCATTGTAGGATTTATGTTTTTATCTATATTAGCTAAATTAGAATATTTTTTTATAACTTTCCAAAGACCTTGTCGTGTGAATCTTTGTCCTAATGAACTTACAAATAATGACTTTTCACCTTCTACAGCTATTTTAGGTCTTGCTTCTTTTAAATATTTCTCTAAATAAAGTTTTGTAATATCACAAAGAGGTATCACTCTTTGGCTTTTACAGCATGAACTACAATATATATAGTCAATATCCAAGTCAACATCGTCTACATTCATATCTACTAGCTCTGATACTTTTATACCTGTACCATATAATACTTCAAAAATAGCCTTGTCCCTAATTAATTTAGGTGTTGTTAACTTAGGAAAATTTAATAATCTTTCAATTTCTTCTTCTGTAAGTATATTTATATTTTCTTTTTTTACCTTAGGTTTTTTTATATCCTTTGCAGGATTATTTGTACATACATGATTTAAAAATAAATAATCATGAAAAGATTTTATAGATGATATCATCCTTGCTATTGTAGCTATTGATACATTATCTTTTTCCAACTTTATTAAATAACTTATAATATCATTTTCTACTATATCTACTAGTTTAATGCTTTTTTGATTTATATATTCCATATATTTTTTTATATCCATAAAGTATGATGCCACTGTGTTCTCTGATAATTTTTTTTTATCTTTTATGTAATCTATATATCCCTCTATAATATCCATTATAAACTCCTTTATTTAACTAGGAACTTAATAATACCAATACTTACAGTATTTAATATTAATTGCAACCCCAATGATAGTGCTATTATAATTATAATATTTAGTATGTACCTCTTAATTAAAAACTGCATATTTCTTCTATTTTTCTTTTTAAATTCATAAACCATCTCTTTAAAATAGCTTAAACTAATTAATGTTAATATGATTGCACATGGAATAATAATCAAATTTTTAAATAATATTATCAAAATCATTTTTGCACTCTTAAATTTTAATGCCAATATAAAACTATTTATTGTATATCCAATTGACATTCCCTTTAATACAAAAATTACTAATACTGCTGGAATTGTTACTACAAATAGACTTAATAGAGCTATCGAGCCCATAAAGATTGTATCTGACTTTAAATTTTGTAGAACGGTATCTTTTACATTTATATTCAGATTATAATACTCTACAGCAGGATTTATATTGTTTAATATATTATCATTAGAACCTGGTAATATTTTATTTATATAGGACCCAATAACAATAGACATCATAAACAACAATCCTATAATAATTATTTGTCTATTTAATTCTCTAAAATCATTTTTTCTATATGTTTTTCTCAATTTTATTCCCCCTTGTCCTTTATAAAATAATATGCTGTAGGACAAGGGGTTATTCATTTTTATAAATATTAATTTTTAAACATATCTTTTACTAATAATAATCCAATAGAAGTTTTTGCATCTTCAACATCATTTTTTAATACCATATTATAGGCTTCTTCAAGTTCAACTTCGTAAACATCTAAAAATTCATCTGCATCTAGATTATTTTCTCCTGGAGTAAGACCTGTTGCCAAATATACAAACATTATCTCATTAGAAAAACCTGCTGAAGTGAAAAATTTATGTATTAGCTTAATATTTTTTGCACTATAACCAGTTTCTTCTTTTAGCTCCCTCTCAGCACATTCTTTAGGACTTTCATTTTTTTCTAGCTTACCAGCTGGAATTTCAAAAATTGGTTTTTCTATAGGTTTTCTAAATTGCTTCACTAATACAACTTTATTATCATCTGTAATTGCAACTATTCCTACTGCACCACCAACTTCTACTAATTCCCTCTTTTGATATCCTTGTCCTGGAATTTCAACAGTATCGACCTTTAAAGTAATTACCTTACCTGTATAAACTCTATCACTACTAATAGTTTTTTCTTCTAATACCATCTTAAACCTCCATTAAGTAATATGCTGCTGTACTTGCAGCTTTGAAAAATGCCTCATCTTGCTCATAATTTCTTCCCATACTTTTTACTTTTAGATTAAAATAGTCTAAATCCTCTTTCGTTTTATTATTATCTATATAAATTATATTATGCTTTTTATCTAAACCACTAGTTTTAACTTGTTCTTTTATAAATTTTAATTTTTCATCATCATATATAGTTATTGGTATATCTATATTTACATTTACAATTTCTTCAAATACAGTCATACTGTGATGTGAAATACCTTGATGCCTTTCTCGTTTGTCAGCAAAACTAATTCTTGGAATTGCTATTGCTTGTCCTCCAAGCTTTATTACAGCATCAAGAATTGGACCTTGTTCAATTCCTGTAAATCCATATTTAGTACCTGTACCAGCAATTCCTGGTCCCATACTTACAAATACTACATCGGCTTTTAATATTTCTTTTGCTGTAATCAATGCAGTGTATATATTTATACACTCATAGTCTCCCCCAAATGCATTTCCTATAGTTATTGTACTATCTATTAATTTTTTTTCTTTTAAAGTATCTACATTTTTACTTAAATAAATTGGAAGAGATGCTCCATCAGTCATTATATATACTAGTTTCTTATTAGGGTTATTTCTTTTAAATGAAGCTACAAATGGAGTTAACATACTATGAAGAGTTCCTACTACAACAGGAAGGCCTTCTAACTCTGTAAAATCATCAAATTTATCATGATAAATGCTTTCTTGTTCCTCAACAGCGTCTACCTTTATTTGAAGTGGTGTATATCTAAGTTTCATTATATGACCACCTTCAATTAAACTAGATTCCAAATTATTTAAATTAGTTATTACAAAATGGTATCCACCAGTTCCTAGACTTAGTTCTACTGCTGTTGTATTTAAAACTACTTCATCCCCTATATCTACTACTCCAGACAGTTTTGGATAATTGTATGCTCTTTGTATTTCTCCATTTATATTTACTCTTATATCATCCAACGTTTCAGTTTGACTTACAATTGACTCAACAATCCCCACTCTTTTGCTTATCATAATGCTACCTTCCCAACTTATCTATAAAATTTAATAATTTATTTTTTTCTATTATTTTAGTCAATGAGTATTTTTCGGTAAATATATGCATAATAACTACAAATATTAACCATCCCAGTCTGATATTAAATGGATATCCAAAAGAAATTAGAATTCCAATAGACATTCCAAGAACATTTGAACCAGTATCTCCCATCATTGCTCTTGCCTTTAAATCATAATTAAAGTATGCAAGTACATTTGGAACTATAAGCAGTGGAAGAACTTGAACAAATCCTGTCAATGTTAAAAATACAATCACCATTATAAATAAATATGCTTTTATTGCTCTTCCTGGTCTTAAATCTAAAAGATTCATTAAATTGGTTGATAGAGCTATTATTAATGTATTTACTATTATATCTATTATGTCTTTTGATATAGACACAGAAACTATAAGTCCTACAAATCCACCAAACAACGCCTTAAAGCCTCCAGTTGTAAGACTTCCTTTAAATAAACTTTTAAAGTGACCTTTTAGACCACTTACATTTCTATTTCCAATAATATCGTCTAGTATTCCTGCAAAAAACATGGATATCATACCAAACATAAACATAAATATATATGCTAAATCTCTATATTCTGTAGTAAAAAATGCAAGTATTATTCCATTAATCACAAGCATAGGTAAAAATACAATTCCCATACTTACTGGTATCATATCTTTTTTGTAGTTTGGTCTAAGTATATTTCCATTTATCAATAAATTTTTAAATAGTGGTATTGCAGCATAGGTTCCAAATAATCCTGTTAATAATAAAATGGTATAAAGTATATAATCTTTCACTAAGATACTACCTCCATTCTTTCTTTTTTTGTCCTAAAACCTTTTTTATATGATAATACTGCTTGCCTCTATGAATAAATCCTTTTAAATTTCTGCCAGTTTCATTATGAGTCATGTTTACTAATACTTCTTTAATTTTAAAACCATACTTTAGTATATCAATCGTCATTCCAACTTCAACACCATATCCAAAAGGTATTTCATCAAATTTTTCTAAAACTTCTCTTTTAAATATTCTTTGACCTGACAGAGTTGCATCTAGTTCAACTCCTGTCATCTCAAAAACAGAATTTTTAGCTAAACCTTTTACAAATCCCAGACCTCCTTTTTTCTTTGCAGGAGGAAACTTTGCTATAGTAACATCAGCTTCACCATTTAATATTGGTACAATTAATTTTTCAATTTCTTTAGCCGAACTACCTAGATCTCCATCCAAAAATCCTATAATATTTGCGCTTTTCATTGATACTTTAAGCCCATAGTTTAAAGCATATCCTTTACCTCTGTTTTTATCTAACTTAAAAAATTTAATTTTTTCATTCTTTAATTCAGATACAACCTTAGCAGTATTATCTGTTGAACCATCATCTACAACTACTATTTCATTTATTTCTTTAATTCCAACTATACTTTCTAATGTATAGTTTATTCTACTTTCTTCATTATAAGCTGGTATTATTATACTTATATAAGAATCCATTTTTTCTCTCCTTAAAATTATTTCTATTTTATAGATGGCAACAATGAAGTTGCAGTATCTAATCTACCAAAATTACCAACTATATTACCTTGTTGTAAAAGCATAGCTAGAGATACACTTCCTACACCTTCATCAATATTATCTATAGTTGCAACTTTATTTTTAGAATATAATTCTACATAAGAAGTTTTAACTCCTGTATTTTGAACTTCTACTAAATATTTATTTTCTGATTTTATTTTTGAAACTACAAATTTTTCTATTTTGTCAAATTGTTTTGTATTATCTTTTGCATCATTTCCACCAGCTATTACAACAGATTCATATTTTAGATATGTGTCACCAATAGAGTTAAATTTTATTACATCTAGTTCTTGAAGATATGTCAAAATGTCACTTGCATCTTCCTTTTTCAAGGTATCAATTATATAATTAACTGCATCATTTGTATTTTTAATTTCTGTACCTAATTTACTTGAGATTTCTTTTAATTTTTCTGGATTTGTTATATTTTCTTTTAACACTATGTTAAATGCAACACTACCATTAGATTTGTTTATTATATCTTCTATATTTTTTGTATAATCATCATTTTCATTAGCTGATATTATTCCTATACTTTTTCCACTTAATGAACCAATTAAAACCTTGTCCACATTTTTATTTATAAAATTAATTGCTTCTTCATAATCTTTATTTACCTTTGCTAAATCTACATCAAGTTTATCATTTTTTTCTTTTAAAATATTAAATTTATCATCCAAGTCATTTATTATATTTGCTTGCTGCTCGCTTAATTGTTGATTATTATTTAAATTAAATCCTACTAACATGCCTATACCCAAAGCTATAAATATAGCCCCAATAGTGACTATATAATATTTCATATTAATATGCATATTTATCCTCCTAAAATTTACATCTGTAATAATACCTTAAATTTCAATTGCATTAACTGTATAAATTGTTGAACTCCTGGTGACAATGATGCAACTACCAACACAGGAAATAATGCTGTTGCTATTAACGCCCATATGTACTTTATCTTTAGCTTACTTCTATATAACAAGTTAACTCCTTTAGCATCTATAAGCTTAGAACCTATCTTTAGTCTAACTAAAAAAGTACTTGCCATTCCCTTTCTTCCTTTTTCAAGGAAATCAATCATATTTGAATGTGTCCCCACTGCTACTATTAACTCTGCTTTATACTCATACGCAATAAGCATAGCTATATCTTCACTAGTTCCTGGTGCAGGAAATACAACTGCATCCAAACCTAGTTCTTGAACTCTCTTAAGACCTGGTGCTCTACCATCTGTATAAGCATGTACTACTATTTCACTAGCTTTTTTTAAAGCTTCATCGCTTACACTATCCATATCTCCCACAATTACATCTGGAGTATATCCAAACTCAATTAAAGCATCTGCGCCTCCATCAACACCAACTAGAACAGGTTTTACCTCTTCTATGTATGAAAGCATTGTACTTAAATCCTCTTTATAGTCCTGACCTCTTACAACTATTAATACATGCTTATTTGCATAATTAGTTTGTACTTTTGGAATTTCTACTTCACCAAGTATAAATCCTTTTTCTTTTTTAGCATAATCTATAGTATTGTCTATAAATCTATCTAATTCTACGGCTAAGTTTTCATAAGCAGCCTTTATTTGATATGAAACTTCATACTTATCTAAAACTTCACCTGCACCTAAAAATTCTCCTTCTCTATATATCTTTCCATCTATAACTTCTATAGTCTGTCCTTCTTTTAATTCTTCAAATAATTCTTCTCCAATATTATCAATTATCAAGATATTATTCTCAGTCAATATTCCTGGACCTTTATTAGGATATCTACCACTTATAGAAGGAGCCGCATTTATGACAAGTTTTATTTTGGCTTCTACCAAAGAGTTTGCAGCAACTTCATCTATGTCTATATGATTTATAACTGCTATTTCCCCACTTTCAACTCTTTTAGCAAGCTTTTTAGTTTTTCGATCTACTTTTATAGGGGCCTCGACTCTCATTTTTAAACCTCCACTATCATTATTAAAATCACATTATATTATAGCATTACTTAAGAATAAAATAAATGTTTTAAGTTGGTCTTACATCTTTAATCATTATAACACTATATTTTATGATTTTTTTATTTAATACTTTTTGTAATATACTTTAAAAATTAATGTTTCGACTTGTTAAAGTATATTTTTATATTAAAAAACAAATCAACATTAATCTACAACTGACAAAGGTACATAATATGGCCATATTATAATAAAATTATATTAAATAAATAATAAAGAAAAAATAAAGCTTTTATTATATATTAAAACAGCAAAACGGTATAACCCTATTGGTTATACCGTTTTGCTGTTTGTAATGCATATTTATTGCCAATACCTTCATTAAAAGGTCTTACTTTTTCTGTCTATTTATTTAACCATACTATGTTCTAATCTTAATTTATCAGCAATCATTGCTATAAATTCTGAATTAGTTGGTTTTCCTTTAGTATTGTGTACCGTATATCCAAATAATTGATTTATTGTGTCAACTTTGCCTCTACTCCATGCAACTTCTATGGCATGTCTTATTGCTCTCTCAACTCTACTTGGTGTTGTATTGAATTTTTTAGCTATACTTGGATATAACTCTTTTGTTACTGCACCTAAAAGTTCAACATTATCAATGACCATTTTTATAGCTTCTCTTAGATATAAATACCCTTTTATATGAGCTGGTACTCCTATTTCGTGTATTATATTTGTGATTTCTGTTTCTATATTACCTACATTTTTAACGAAATCACTTCTTGTCATTTGAGTTTCTTGAACTGGTCTAGGCTTTGGCTCTACTTGAGTAACTCTATTAGAAACTAGTTCTCTAATTCTGTTTATAAACACAACAAAATCAAACGGCTTTACTATGTAGTAATCTGCTCCTAGATTTATTGCGCTTTGAGTTATCTTATCTTGACCTACTGCTGATAGTACTATTATTTTTGGCATTTTAGGTATATCCATAGTATTTAATTTTTCAATTACACCTAATCCATCCAGATGTGGCATTATTACGTCTAATATTAATAAATCTGGTTGTGTCTTTTTTACTAAATCTAATGCTTCAATCCCATCTTTAGCTATGCCTAATATATCGATATCATCCTCATTAGACAAATACTCTTTTAATACCTGACAAAAATCCTTATTGTCATCTGCTAAAACTATTTTGATTTTTTCCACTAAAAATCCCCCCATTAAAAAACATCTTCTTATTACAGAAAACTAAACTTTTTACACAAATTGTTCCTAATTATCTACTCTAAAGCATATTCGACACTTCAAAATTATATTCCTCCTAGATAAGTGATAAAATAATAAATTTTTTTAATGCCTCACCTACAATTTTATCATTTCATCTATAAAAATACCATATCCTTTTTTCGGATTATCTCTAAAAACATGAGTTATTGCACCAATAATTTTATTATTTTGTATTATTGGAGCCCCACTCATCCCTTGTACAATCCCCCCTGTGTATTCCAATAACTTATCATCTACAACTTTTATTACCATATCTCTATAATTTCCTTTATCATATACTATACTTTCTATTTTTATATCATAGCTTGTTATATTTTTGTTTTTGTCTTCAAAAAGAATTATTGCATCCCCTATTTTTACATCTTGAGGTCTTCCAACTTCGATTAATTGTAATTCTTTATTTGCTAAATTAAATTCTTTATTTTGTTTTTCTGTAATATTACCACTTATACCTAATTTTGAGTTATTCGAAAAATTTCCCATCAGATTACTATCATTAAAATCACCTTTTATTCTGCCTACTTTTTCATTACTAGCTTTTAATATTTTTAGTTTTTCTGGTTTATATATATACCCTTGCTTAATCTTTAATAGTTCATTAGTGTCCGAATCTTTTATAGCATGACCAATTGCTTTAAATTTTTCCATATTAGGGTCATAAAAAGTCATAGTTCCAATTCCAGATATCTTATCTCTCACCCATAATCCAAGTTTATAATTACCATTTTCTTTTTTAGTTTCTATTGTCTCTGTTTTATATTTATTTTTTCTTTCAAAAGTCACTTCTACTTTACTTTTTTTAGCTTCATTTAAAATTTTTGATACATCCTGACTATCTTTTATTTTTTTATTATCTATTTTTACTATATTGTCGCCAATCTGTATGCCTCCAATATAATCTACATCCTCTTCCTCATATCCTAAAACCAATACACCATCTGTATTTGCTTTCACTCCAATTATATTTCCAAGTGGATATACATATTTTTTATCATGATTCTTAATTGTAAAAGTTTCTATTGGGGTCTCCTTATTCATATTACAATTTTTATTTTGAAAAATTATAACCATCATAAAAATCGATACAGCTCCTAATATTATCCAAATATTTTTGAAATTCTTATTTATTTTGTTCATATATTCATCTACTCCTATGCTGTATTATTATGTATTTATAATTCCTTTTTCGTAAAAATTTATTCATTTAAAAACCTCGTTGTATATCTTACTAAGTGCTTTTTATCCTATAATATGGTAGTATTATATTGTGGTAAAAAGTTTGAAGGGCGGTAATATTTTGAAATTAAATGTAAGAATTGCAGATATAAATAATTGGCATGATTTAGTTAATTTGTCTGTAGATAAAAATCAATTAGATTATATAGAAAGCAATGCACTTTCTATTGCTGAGTCTAAGTTTATAACAGCTTGGATACCTGTTGGAATATATGATGACAATATACTGATAGGATTTGCTATGTACGGTCGCCTAGAAGATGACAGAGTTTGGCTTGATAGATTCATGATTGACTCAAAGTATCAAGGTAAAGGATATGGAAAAGCATCCTTAGATTTCCTTATAAATCATCTTAAAAATGAATATAATTGCAATGAGTTATACCTTAGTATATTCGATAACAACAAAATGGCTATTGGACTTTACAAAAGCTTTGGATTTGAGTTTAATGGAGAACTTGACTATGGTGGAGAAAAGGTCATGGTATTAAAATCTAATTGATATTAATAAAAATATATATCTATCAAGGAGGTGAAATCATTATATAAATATATTTATATAATGATAAATAAAATGACTCAAAATGTAATTTTAAAATTTGTTGAAGCAAATGATTTAGAAAATCTTGAAAATGTAAAGATTTTATTCACTGAATACTCAAATTCATTGAATATAGATTTATGTTTCCAGGACTTTAATAATGAATTAAAAACACTTCCAGGAAAGTATAAAAAACCTTCAGGCTCATTAATACTAGCATTTGTTGATGAAAATTTAGCAGGTTGTGTTGCATTAAAAAAACTTGAAGATGATGTATGTGAATTAAAAAGGTTATATGTAAGAGATAAATTTAGAGGACTTAAAATAGGAAAAATATTATTAGAAGAAATCGTAAAAGAAGCCAAAAAGATTGGATATACATATATGAGACTAGATACTCTTCCAAGCATGAAAAGCGCTCAAGGTTTATACGAAAAAATTGGTTTTTATGATATAAATCCTTATACTTATAATCCAATTGAAGGGGCTAGATATATGGAGCTAAAATTATAAATAAAAAAATAGAGTATAAATAAAATTATAGATGTTTTATTTATACTCTATTTTATTGATTAAATTATTTTAAATATATTTATTTCTCTAAATCTTCCAAACCAACACTTATATCTTCAGTTATATCTTTTATATATTCTATTCCATTATTGTATGTAAGCTTTGCTTTGATATAAATTATATCATTAATATCCTTTTTAGGAAAATTAGCCTCATAATTTACTTGCTCTCTATCTATATTATCATCTTTACTACCATTTGATAATTTAGCAGACTTAGCTTTATATACAGTATCACCTTTACCTTCATTTACAATAATATCTACATTTTCTAACTTTATATCATCATAAACTTTATTTTTTGATTTTTCACTTTCATGATTAAATAAATTGCTGTTTTCCAATATTTCAATAAAGTATTCCTTATTGTCCCTTATTCCATAATTAAATACAGGTGGTTCAGGCATATAATCAGACTTAGTCAATTTTTGAACATCTGAACTTTCAGATATTGTACCACTTGTAACTACTTTATAATCATATTCACTACCTGTAGTTATTTTTATTTCACAAGTATATGATAATTCCCCATGCTTTGTCATCTCAGTCTCATTCCATTTATCACTATCTGCTTTATACATAAAGATTACTTTTCCATCCTTGCCAAGTTTGCTCAATTGTGTATCTACATCAATTACACATTCGTCTTTTTCTAATTTTTTAACTTTTAAATCAATACTTTTTGTTATATAACTTTTTGACATTTCTTCATTAATTATATTGCTAATATCTGACTTAGTATTCATAATTTCTTGTGATAAATAATCTAATTTATCATTAGAAGTGTCAAGATTATTCTTGATACTATTAATAGTTAATAAAATATACCCTAATACTATAATAACTATGATTATAAAAATTAAGTGCATAGTATTTTTTTTATTCATTTAATACCCCCCCACTACTACTTTAATACATAATATTATACTCAAAAACTTAAATTTTTTACAGTTACAAGTCTATACAAGATTTATTTAAATTATAATTTTTATTTATTTTTGATATCCAGATAAAATATTTTAAAATATTTTCATCATAAAAAATAGATGTAAAGTATCTAGATTAAATATTCTCTACATCTATTTAAAATAAGCTCTTTCACTAACACTTTTTAGCCATTTCAATAATTTCGCTTGCATGTTCTATAGTTTTTTCTGTTATATTATTACCTGCTATAAGTCTTGCAATTTCATTTTTTCTTTGAGATTGATTTAATTTCTTAACATTTGTAAATGTTCTATTATTTGAAGTATCTTTTTCTATACAATAATGGGTATCTGCATTTGCAGCAATTTGAGGTAAATGAGTTATACATATTATTTGTTTTTTCTTTGCTATATCACTCAATTTCTCACCAACAATTTGTGCAGCTATGCCACTTATCCCTGTATCTATTTCATCAAATACTAAAGTATCTATATCATCTATATCAGCTAATATAGTCTTAAATGCCAACATAAATCTAGACATTTCACCACCTGATGCAACTTTATATATAGGTTTGATATCTTCTCCTAAATTAAAAGATATCATAAATTCAATATCATCTATTCCATTTAAAGTAAATGAACTTTCTTCAAAATTGACTTTGAACATTACATTTTTCATATTTAGACTCTTTAATTCATCAAGAAGTACTTCCTCTAATTGAATTGCCACTTTATTTCTTGCTTTAGTCAGTTTGCTAGCTTTTACTTTTAGCTCTTCTTCTATTTTTATTAATTGATTTTTTAATTGTTCAACTCTTTCATCTCTATTTAATATCTCATCTAGTCTATCTTTTGTCTTTTCATAATATTCAAATATAGCTTCTATACTATCTCCATATTTTCTTCTTAAGTTATTAATCTCATCAATTCTAAGTTCAATCTGTTCTAATTCATAAGGTTCAAAATCTATATTATCTTTGTAATTTCTTATATCACTAGATATATCTTGTAGTTCATACATTATTCTTTCTATAGTTTCACTATATTCACTTAAAACACTGTCATATTTAGATATATCATTAAGCTCTTTAGATGCAATACCTATCAAGTCAATAACATTATATTCACCATTATGTAATTTACTGTAACTTAAGTTTAAATTATTATATATCTTTTCACTATTTCTATAGACATCTCTTTGTTTTAATAAATCTTCATATTCATTTTTATTTAAATTTGCAGCCTCAATTTCATTTATTTGAAACCTTAATAAATCTATTTCTCGTTGAATCTGCATATCATCTTTATTTTCTGTTAAAGAGTTCAAAGCTCTCTTTACTTCGCTGTATTTGTAATAAATTTTTCTATAATCATCTTTAAACTTATCTAGTTCATTTTCTCCAAATAAGTCTAAAAATTTTAAGTGTGTATCCTTATTGAATAAAGCTTGATTTTGATGTTGACCATGTATATCTATAAGTGTAGATGCAATTTCCTTTAGAAAAGATACTTTAACAGTCCTTCCATTTACTCTAGCAGTACTTTTCCCATCTGAATATATCAATCTAGTTATAACCAATAAATTATCATCTTCTATACTTATATCATTTTCATCTAATATCTTTTTTAGATACACGTTATCTGAGAAAAATATAGCTTCAACAAGTCCCTTATCTGTACCTTTTCTTAGAAAAGACCTGTCATATTTCTCACCTAGACAAAGTCCAAGCGCATCTATTATTATAGATTTTCCTGAACCAGTTTCTCCCGTAAGTATATTTAAGTTTTTATCAATACCCAGCCTTAGTTCTTCAACTAAGGCACAATTTTTCATATATAATTCGAGGATCAAGTCTAAGCCCCCTTTTATTCTATTTATCTAAATTATGAGAAGCCTCAACGACTTCCACTATTTTTTTGTCATACATATCACTATCAAATTCATATCCTTCATTTCCATTCTTTAAATGAATTAGATATTCTATATTTCCTTCTGGACCCTTAATTGGAGAAAAATCTAATCCTAAAATTTCAAATCCATTTTGCACTGAAAAATCAGAAATCATTTTTATAACTTCTATATGTGTAGATTTTTCTCTAACTACACCTTTTTTACCTACCTTTTCTCTTCCTGCTTCAAATTGAGGTTTTATCAAGGCTACAATTTCTCCATTATTAATAACTAATTCTTTTGCTTTTGGAAGTACTAGTTTCAATGATATAAAAGATACATCAATTGATGCAAAATCTGCAAATTGCTTTGTATCTTCTATTGTTACATTCCTTATGTTTGTTCTTTCCATACACACAACTCTATCATCTTGTCTCAATTTCCACGCAAGCTGACCATAACCAACATCTATGGAAAATACTTTTATAGCTCCATTTTTTAGCATACAGTCTGTAAAACCACCCGTAGATGCTCCTATATCCATACATACTTTTCCATCAATAGTTAAGTCGAAGTTCTTCATTGCTTTTTCAAGCTTTAATCCACCCCTACTAACATATGGTATTGGGTTTCCTTTTACTTCTATAGCACAATCCTCTTTTACTTCTGTACCTGCCTTATCACATCTTTGATTATCAACAAAAACTAATCCAGCCATTATTGCTTTTTTAGCTCTTTCTCTACTTTCAAAATGCCCTTGCTCTACTAACAATAAATCTATTCTTTTCTTCATAAAATTACCTTTCTGTTAAAAGCTACTTTAATATTGACTAAAGTAGCTTGAAGTAACACACTCGATATTTATTCTAAGTGACAAATTTTAAATTTTATATTAAATCTAATCCATATTATTTATATTAACTCTCTTACTTTATCAGCAATGCACTTTGGCGATAATCCTACAAAATTATATAGTTCATCTGCATTGCCATGTTTTATAAACTCTTCTGGTATTGCTATATTAAGTATATTTACTTTATATCCATTATCTATAATAAATTTACTTATTCTACTTCCAAATCCGCCAGTAATAACATTATCTTCTACTGTAACTACATTTTTATGATTCTTAAATAAAGTATGCAACATATCTTCATCCATAGGCTTTAAAAATCTAGCATTAACTATTGTTGGATTTATACCTTCTTCTAACAATATTTCTTTAGCTTCTAGAGCATGTTTCACCATATTCCCAATAGAAAGTATGACTGTATCTTGTCCATCATCTAATATCTCATATTTTCCTAACTTAATTTCTTTGTATTCTCCTTTATTTAGGTAATAACTATTTCCTCTTGGATATCTAATTGCCAATGGAGAATCCAATTTTAATGATAAATCCATCATAAGTTCCATTTCTCTTGTATCTTTTGGAGCCATCACTACAATATTTGGAATAGAATTTAAGTAACTTAAATCAAACATACCATGATGAGTTTCACCATCATTTCCAACTAGACCAGCTCTATCTATAAGAAAAGTAACTGGTTTTTTTGTTATACATACATCATGAATAACTTGGTCATATGCTCTTTGTAAAAATGATGAATATACAGCAAAATAAGGCTTCATACCATTTTTTGCAAGACCTGCCGCAAACCCTGTTGCATGTTGTTCAGCTATACCAACATCATAATATCTTTTTGGGTAAGCACTTTCAAATAAGTTTAATCCTGTTCCAGATGGCATTGCAGCTGTTATAGCTACTATTTCTTCGTTTTTGCTAGCCATCTCAACCAATTTTTCACCAACACTAACCGACATAGACTTAACTTTAGAAGATGTTACACCTGTCTTTATATCAAACTTTGATACTCCATGATATTTATCAGGTTGTTCCTCTGCAAATTTATATCCTTTTCCTTTTTTTGTAATAACATGTAAAAGCACAGGGCCTTTTTTATGTTTAGCTTTTCTAAGTGTTTCTATTAATTCTTTAGTATTATGACCATCTATAGGACCATAATATTTTATACCTAATGAATCAAAAAATGAACAATCTTGAGGAGAAAAACTATATATTAATTTGTCCTTAAATCTATGTGCAGTCTTAGATAAAATTTCACCTGTTGATGTAACATTTAAAATCTTATCAACTTCATCTGTCATTTTAACAACTGTTGAATTTCTTATAATACTTGATAGATATTTAGACATTCCGCCAACATTTTTATCTATAGACATCTCATTATCATTAAGAATTACTATCATATTAGTATTTATATATCCCAATTGATTTAAAGCTTCAAGTGCCATACCTCCAGTTATAGAACCATCTCCAATTACAGATATAACACTATAGCTTTCTTTTTTTATATCTCTAGCACAGGCAATACCTGTTGCCACAGAAATAGATGTACTGCTATGTCCTGTGTCGAAAATATCATGAGGACTTTCACTCTCCTTTGGAAAACCACTTAGTCCGTTGAATTGTCTTAAAGATACAAAACAATCTTTTCTTCCAGTAACCATTTTGTGAACATAAGACTGATGTCCTACATCCCATACAAATTTATCTTTAGGGCTGTCAAACACTTTATGAAGTGCTAATGTTAACTCAACTACACCTAAGTTAGAAGCTAAGTGTCCTCCTGTCTTGGAAACAGATTTTACTAAAAACTTTCTTATATCCTTTGCAAGTAAATCCATTTCTTCTATGCTCATATTTTTTATATCTTTTGGAGAATTTACTTTATCTAAATATTTATACATATTATCCTCACCTTTTATTTTGTAAATTTTAAATTTACATCAATATTAAAGCTGTTACTATACCAAGTAAAGCTCCAAACCAAACCTCTAGTGGTGTGTGACCTATTAATTCTTTTAATTTCTTCTGCTCTATATGCTTTCCATGTTGAAGGTCTGCTACCATCTGATTCAATATAGTAGCTTGTTTCCCAACAGCACGTCTAACACCTGCTGCATCATACATTATAATCAGTGCAAGCACAGTAATTATAGCAAAATCAGTAGAATTAAACCCTTTTTCAATGCCTACCACTGTAGCTAAACTTGTAACAAAAGAACTATGAGAACTAGGCATACCTCCTGAAATGAGTATTCTTGAAAACTCAATTCTCTTTCCCTTCCCAGTAAATATCTTTATAAATTGTGCTAAGAAACAAGCAATAAGACTTATTCCCAAAGCCCCATTGTTAAAAATCTCCGAAAAAAAGTTCATTTTTCCCTCCTCGATTTTAGCTGTATATTTTAATATTCTCTATCTATTATATATTCAGCCAATCCCTTTAAAAAATCTACATTGTCAGATAATTTTTCTATACTCTTCTTTGCCTCATCTATTAAATTATGTGCAATTTCTTTAGATTTATCTAATCCTAAAAGAGATGGATATGTTGATTTATGATTCTCTATATCACTGCCAACTTTTTTCCCTAATTTTATTTCATCTCCCACTATATCTAGTATATCATCTACTATCTGGAATGATAATCCGATATTTTTTGCATATTTAGTTATTTCTTCCATTTGTTCTGAATTTGCTCCACCTATAGTTGCTCCTGCTCTCATACATCCAACCATCATTGCAGCAGTTTTATTCATATGTATATAATCTAATTTTTCTTTTTCAATTTGTTTATTTTCACTTTCTACATCTACCACTTGCCCACCTATCATTCCATATATTCCAGCACCTTTAGCAATTTCATTTATAGCTTTTAGATATTTTTCTGGATTTTCTTTATTTATTGAACCTGCAAGCATAACTTCAAAAGCATAGTTCAGTAAAGCATCTCCTGCTAAAATTCCCATTGCCTCTCCATATACTTTATGGTTTGTTGGTCTTCCTCTTCTTAAATCATCATTGTCAAGAGCTGGTAAGTCATCATGTATAAGTGAGTATGTATGTATCATTTCAATTGCAATAGCAAAAGGTATAGCTTCTTCTTCATTTCCTCCAACTACCTTACAGGCTTCTAGTGTAAGTATTGGTCTTAATCTCTTACCTCCAGCGCTCAAGCTGTAGTTCATAGCCTCAATAACAGTTTTTTGATAACCTTCTTCTTTTGGCATATATTCTTTAAGTATATCTTCTATAAAACTTGCTTTTTCTTTTAAATGTTGTTTAAATTCCACTTTTATTCCTCCTCTATTCTAAAATCCTCTTCTATTCCTAATTGATTAAATTTACTTATTTTTAATTTTGCATCATCCAAAAGCTTATTACAATGTTTATAAAGACTAATTCCTTCTTCATATAAGCTTAAAGATTCATCTAAGCTAGCATTTTTAGATTCTAACTCATTTAAAATGCTCTCCAATCTTTTGTAAGCTTCTTCATAGGTTAAGTTCATATTATACCTCTTTATTTTCAATTTTATCTATTATACATTCTAAATTTCCATCTTTTAATACTATATCTATGTTATCTTCAGTTTTCAATCTTTTTATACTATTTATTACTTTTCCGTTTTTTTGAACTATACTATAACCTCTGTCCATAGTGGCTAATGGACTTAGGTTATGAAGTAATGCTCCAACCTTTATTAATTTTTCATCTTCTAATTTTAAATTATTTTCTATTCCAAAAATTATTTTATCATATATTTTATCCAATTGTATAACTTTATCTTTTATTATGTAAGAATCTAAATAGTTATTTATTTTATTAAACACTGATTCTAACTTGTATTGGTCTAATTCAACTTGGTTTATAAGAGACTTGTTAAGTCTGCTTTTTATATTCCCAAGTTTATATTTTATGTCATCTAATGATGGAGTTGCAATCTCAGCTGCTGCTGATGGTGTTGGTGCTCTCATATCAGACACAAAATCACAAATAGTAAAATCAGTTTCATGACCAACTGCTGATATTATTGGAATTTGAGAGTTAAAAACTTCTCTTGCTACCATTTCATCATTAAAAGACCAAAGTTCTTCTATTGAACCCCCACCTCTACCAACTATAATTGTATCCACATTCTTCATATGATTAAAAAATCTAATTGCTTCACATATTTCTTCTGCTGACCTATCTCCTTGAACAGTTACTGGATAAAGCTTTATATTGACCTTTGGATATCTTCTTTTTATTACATTTATTATATCTCTTATAACAGCTCCTGTTGGAGATGTTATAACTCCAATTGAATTTGGCATTCTAGGGATAGATATTTTGTATTTGGAATCAAACAAACCTTCTTTATTAAGTTTTTCTTTTAATTTGTTAAATTCTATGTGTAAATTCCCAATTCCCTCTATTTCAATTTCATTAATATATAATTGATATGCACCATCTCTTTCATAAACTGATATATATCCACTAGCTACAACCTTTACTCCATTGTCTAATTTTAGATTACGATTAAAATTACTTTTAAAAATTACACAGTTTAGCTTTGAAGTTTCATCCTTTAACGATAAATAAACATTTCCACTGCTATGTATTTTAAAATTAGAAATTTCTCCCTTAACTTTAAGATTAGAAAGTATTGGGTCATTTATTAAAATTCTTTTAATATATGAATTTGCTTCACTTATATCTAAAGCTCTTAGTTTCATATTTTTTCTCCTAAAAAGTTATTCAATCCTATTATAGCACACCCAACAGCATTATCAGTTGAATATTGTGGCTCTGTAAAATGAGCTTTTATACAATTTTTACTTAGTTTTAAACTTAATTCTTTGAGGATATACTTACTTGCAGAAACTCCACCTGCAAAAACTACTTCTTCTACATTGTAAGCTTCACATAAATATATTAAAGATTTAAACATGTTTCTAACTACTGAATCCAGTACTAATTTAGATATATATTCTTTTTTATTTTTACTAATATTATCTCTATTGTCATCTATAATTTTATTCACCTGATTTTCTAATCCAGATAAATTCATATATCCCTCTCTTACAGAAGTTTTTAGACCACTTTCTATTTTAAGATTACAATTTAAAGCATTTTCATCTAGATATTTTCCTGAAGGAAATTTATATCCTAGCTTGACACCTATTCTATCTATAAGTTGCCCAAAGCTAATATCTTTACTTCCTCCAATTATATCTATATTATATCCAAAATTATTGTATAACTTACTTTTATCATCTTTTTTAGTATTTATTTTAGCTATTGCATCTAAGTTTTTTTTATTGCTTATTTTAGTTATTACATCTAAATCTTTGTTATTTGCATCATAATTATTATCATGCTTAGTTATTAAAAGTATCTCTGTAGTGCCACCTGACATATGAACAGAAATAAATTTGTTATTATTTTTTAATTTACTATTTAATAAACTAGCCTCAATATGATTTTCCTGATGAGTCGTTTCATAAAATTTACATCCATGTATACTTGATAATAACTTTCCAAAATTGTACCCAACATTAAATACAGGCATGTATGAATTTTCAACTGGTCTAGGCTTAATAGATGAACAAACTCCCTCTATGACAAATTTGTCCCCAAATGATTTTATCCTATCACTAAGTAATCCTAAATTATTTATGTGTTGAAACACAGCTTCACTTTGTCTCAATCCTTTTGAATTTTCCTTTACTTCTAGCATTATTTTTTCATTAAAAATAACTTTTTTATCTAAAGAGATAGCTGCTATAGAAGTAGTATAGCAGCTAGTATCAATTCCAATTATTATATTATTGTTCAATTTCATCAACAACACTTCCTAATATTCCATTTATAAATTTAGGAGATTTATCATCACAATATATCTTTGCAAGTTCCACAGCTTCATTTATTGATACTTTATTAGGAGTCTCTAAATAAACTATTTCACACACGGATAATCTAAGTATAGACACATCTACCTTTGGCATTCTATCTACTGTCCAATTTTTAGCATGCTTATTTATTAATTCATCTATCTCATCATGATTCTCTCTTAGTGCTTTACATACTGTATTTATATATTCTCTATCTACTATATCTTCAAGTTTAGTATCTTCTAATTTTAATTTTGCATTATTTGAGTACTTAAGTGTAAGTTCTTCATATCTATTTATAATATGTTCTGAATTATCTTTTAAGAAAGAATCCACTTTATAGTCTAAACCTTCAAACTCCTCTTTATTAATATTTATTTGGTATATAAGTTTCATTATATATTCCCTTGTTGTACTTTTTTGTGCCCTATCTTTTTTCATCAATTAAAATTCTCCTTTAAGTTTAATTATCTATATAAAATCAAATGCCAACAAAAAACCCTCTGACTTTTCAGAGGGCTAATATTAATTTTTCTTAGTTGCTTTTACTTCTTCTTTATCAACTTTATCTTTCTTAAAGCTGATTCCTTGAATGTGTATATTTACTTGAGAAACCTTCAGTCCTGTCATTGTCTCAACAGTATTTTTTACATTTTCTTGAACTTTAAAAGCTGTATCTGGTATTGACATGCCATATTTTATCATAACCATTACGTCTAAATTAACATCCTCTTCTTCTATTTGTATCTTTACTCCATTATTTTTTAACAACTTATCTGTTAATGTTGCTGTAGTTTCTATGCCCTCAACTTCTAATGCTGCTAAACCAGCTATTGTAGCTATTACATCATTAGATATTTTTACTTGTCCAAATTTATTATCTTCCATATTAAAACTTACCTCCTGATTTTAAGGAACTATTTTTATAAGTATAATAATACCAAATACAACTCTACTTTGCAAGAAAATAACCTCAGTTAATTCTGAGGTTTATATTTTACTTAGTATTATTATTTGTAAGTTTAATATTTTCATACTTTACATTAGCCTGTTCTGCAACCAAATCAAATATTTTTGCTGCATCTTTCTTATCTAATTTAGCTTCATTTACAACAACATTGACTTTGCTATCACTTATATAAACTAATGCTTCTTCATATCCCTTTGTACTCAAAAGATTTTCTATTTGAAGCTCCTTTTCTTGAGTTTTAACTATATTTAATTTCATATTAGAAGCTTCTTTTCTAGATTCCTCTGTTGTAGATGGATTATTTATCATTTCATTTAAATCCTGAACTAATTCATTTCTTTGTTTTTCTCTGTTCATTTTCATATCTAAAATATAAGATGCTTTTTTCATATTCTTTTCAGATGATAATTGAGCTTTTATTTCTTTACTTGTTTCAGTTACTTTTTCCTTAACCTTACTAGCCTTACTATCAACTATATCAATGTCAGCACTCTCTTTGCTATTTTGTTTATCTGTAGCATCTGAGTCTTCTTTATTGCTACTATCACTATCATCAGTAGTATTCTTCTGTAATTGAGCTTCTTCATATGCTTTAAATTCTTTTGATGTTTCTAGTAAAGATTTCTTACTAAGTTGATAATTTACTGTTCCTACTATTACTAACATTGCAGTTAAAGTTATTATTACAAATCCTCTTCCCTTATAATTAAACTTCATTCATTTATCCCCCCGGTTATATGTATTTATTTAGAATATATTTCTACTTGATGACCTGCTACTTGTAATGATGTTTGAACTGCACTATAAAGTGTTTCTTTGACATTTGGATTACTAGCTCCACTTGCTACTACTATCACTCCTTTTATCTTTGGCTCTGTAGTTTTTATAACTACAGGGTCACTTGAATTTGAAGTTATCATTGTTTTATTTTCACTTGAAGTTGTAACTGTTCTTTCTCCACCTTGTGCATCTTTCTCCTCTGTTGTTTCTGTTGTTTGGTTTGAGTTAAAAGCAGGTTGTATTTCTTCACTTGACTCAAATGTAATCATTACATCAACATCTCCTGCTCCATCAATTTTAGATAGTATTGTTGTTAATTTTGATTCTAAATCGTCTTTTTCATGTTCCTTAGCAACTTGTTTTTCAGTCTTTTTGTCAGCATCTGTTTTTCCAACTTTTTCATCAGTTTTGCTACTTGGAAAACAAGATAATAGTACTAATGATACCACACATATTCCAGCTATAGTTATTAGTGAATATACCTTTCTCTTATCTTTGTCGTTTAAGTTTTTAAACATTCTTCCAACTCCTATTTATCAATTTGTATAGTTTCTATAGAAACATCAAGCACTTTTATTAGGTCATTTTTTAGTTTGTCTTCATTTAGATTCAGTCCATACTCTGTACCTTTTTTAAAAACTTGTTTAGAATTTTCTTTGTCATTAGAGTTTATGCTATCTTCATCTCCTTTAGTACTATTATTTTCATTTTCTTCATCACTATTGCTCTTTGACATATTATTTTTTTCTTTTATTTTTATATTATTTATATTTGCACCATTAAGCTCTATATCTTCTAAATCATAACCATATTCATCAAGCTTTAGCTTAAGCACTTCTTTCAAACCATCTTCATAGCCCTTAGATAAGCTAGTATTTCCAGTCTCTTCTGCTAAAGCATTTGTACTATCTACATATTCCTTATTGTAATTTCCCATAGATTTTAAAATTCTATCTTCTAAGCTCATGTCTTTTGAAAAAAATCCTACCACTGGAGTTATTACAATAAATACGAATATAAAATTTAACACCAAGTTCACATACGGCTTTATCTTGGAACTAGGTAAAATCATATCAACTATATTTACTATAAATGCTCCTATTAAAATACTAACTATCCATGCCTTTATGCCCTCTAACATAGCATCCTCCTCTCTAAAATATTTAGATTAAAAGTAATTACTCTTTATTAATCTATACATTATCCTTGACTTACAACACTTATCGAGGTCAAAATAGCTACAGTCACAAAGAACATTATTGTTATAGCAATTACTGATGCTAACATTATTATCATTAGATTTGCAACTTCATTTAAAAAATTTGATATTCCATCTTCTCCAACAGGCTCTACAATTATTGCTGCCAATTTATATACCACTATGACGGATAAAATTTTTATCACTGGAAGCAAACAAATCCCAATGAGTAAGATAAGCCCTATTCCACCAAATATATTTTTTATAAGTTGAGATGAAGATAGTAAAATATCCACAGAATCTGATACAAATCCACCAACAACTGGTATAAAGTTACCTATAGCAAACTTCGCAGTTTTTACACTGAATTTATCAAAACTAGTTACATATAAGCCTTGTATAGATACAAGTCCTAAATATACAGTAAACATAGCCCCAATAGAAACATAATTTATTTGTTTGACAAAAGAAAAAAATCTTTTTAGCCTTATGTTTTTTGATAAATTGTTTATTATTAGAATTCCAAATGCAACAGTTACTGATACAAATAAAAATTTCTTGAAAAATACATTTATAAATGTCACTCCTCCTATAAAAATAGGATTCAAAGTAGTAGATGTTATTGGAAATCCAATTAAAAGTAAAAATGTTATTAGTATTGGCATTATAACTTGCATAAGACCTACAGTATGGTCTATTGCATCATAACAAATTTGTAGTACATCTTTAAATCCAATTAAAGTGAGCGATACCATTGTAATAAATATTATATACGTTGCTATTTGACTAACTGCACCTGATGAAAAAGAATTCTCTAAACTTTTTAAAATAGATGACAATAAAGCTAATACTAAAATTACTGCTACTACCTTTAAACTTGCTTTAAACTCATCAAACATCAATATCTTCAGTCCATCTTTATTAAATAAATCTAAAATATTTTTTTCTCCACTAATTAGGTCTTTTACAAACGATTTTAAATTAACATCATTAATAACTATTTCTTTATTTATATAATCTTGAATTTCATTTATATCTAACTTGTCTAACTGACCATCAATATATTTATCTATGCTACTCTTAGCTTCACCATATTCTTTATCTTCGCTACTTGGAACCTCATTAGCAAATATTATAATGGCAAAGATATTTACAAAAAAGAAAGTCAATACAAATCCCATAATCATTGGTAAAAATCTTTTTTTCATAAGCAACCATGCCTCTCTTCACTCTATAAACCTCAATACAACAAAATATCCTTTAAATAACAACTAATATATCTATAGCTATCTACCTTAATATAAATAACTATGGAATTATATTCACCACCATTTCTACAATGGATAAAAGTATAGGGAAAGACATTGACATAACTATTATTTTTCCTCCAAACTCTAGTTTTGAAGCAATGTTTCCTTCCCCACAATCTTTACAAAGTTGTATTGCAAATTCCATTAAATATGCTATTCCTATTAATTTTATTATTAAAGATATATACATAGTTGGAATATTAGCTTTATTAGCTAAATCTTGTATACTATCTATTATAAAATTTAGCTTAAACATAACTGATAATAATATTGTTACTCCAGTTATTATTGCTATGAAATTTGCTATTTCTGGTCTATCTTTTTTTATTACTAAACAGAGTGTAGTTGAAATGATTGCAATTCCTATTAATTGCATTATTTCCAAATTACTCCCTCCTCTTTAGTAAAGTTGAAACATTGTTCTTACAGTATTGAATAAATCACTTATTTCTGTTATTACCATCCCCAACACGATTATTACACCTGCCAAAGTAGTAAGCCCTGCCCAATCTTTTCTGTCTGTTTTTTCCAATATCATATTTAATACTGATATTAGAATACCTACACCTGCAACCTTTAATATCAATGATATCTCCATAATAAACCTCCCCATATTAAATCAATATAATACATATACCTATGCCTATAAAGGTTACTAATTTTTTATATAGCAACCCTTTTTTACTTATGTCTTCTTTTGTTTCATAGGTTTGTTTTTTCAGATTTTCTATAGATAAATCTATCATTCTTTGTTGGGACTCTATATCACTTTTTCCCAATGTAAGAATTAGATTTTTTAATTCCTCAATTTCTTTACTTCCAAGATAAGTTTCTTTAACTAAAATTTCAGTATTCTCTGATATTATTTCTTCTAAAGTTTTGCTTTGTTCATTGTGAAGTTCTTCTGAAATTTGATAGAAAAAATTCCAAAAACAAAAGTCTTTATTGCATCCTATCCTTCTAAAAATTTCTTCTAATGTATAAAGCCCAAAAGATAAATCCATCCTTAATATTTCTAAAACTCTTATTAAATCATTTAGTTGTTTGTGTCTTCGTGTATAGGTTTTGTATATATGTTCACCTATCAAATAACTACTTCCTATTAGGAGTGCTATAATAATTATCTTAATTTGCAAAGTACCATCTCTTTTCTTCTAAATCATAAATTTTTTCAATTGTCCCTGCACCTTTCTTAGCAGAAAGAATTATAACTTTTTTAAACAATTCTTTGTCTAAGAGTCTGTTTAACTCTTTTCTATTTTGTATATCTTCCATTGAATCTCCATGTACAGTAGTTATTAATCCAATACCTCCATTTAATGCTGTATATAATGCCTTTATTTCTTTCTCACTTCCAATTTCATCTGTCACAATAACATTTGGCGACATTGACCTTAAAAGCATTGTAATACCCAACTCTTTTGGGCAAGTTTCTATTATATCAGTCCTTATTCCAACATCCATCTGTGGAGCACCTAAGTAAGCTCCTGCTATCTCATTACGTTCATCTACTAGTGCTACCTTCAATCCTTTAAATCCATATTCTTCATTACCATTACTTAAATTTCTTACTATATCTCTAATTAAAGTTGTCTTTCCACATTGAGGTGGCGATATTATCAAAGTATTATTAATTTGATTTTTACCTTTTATGATATGACTTAAAATCTTATTTGAACATCCTATGACTTCTCTTGATACTCTTATATTTAAAGATGATATGTGTTTTATATTTTTGACTTGTCCATCTTCTACTATTACTTTTCCAACTAACCCTACTCTATGGCCTCCTCTCAAAGTTATAAACCCTTTTTTTATATCATCCATAAATGAATGTATTGAGTATTTACATATTATTTGAAAAGTTTGCTCTATATCTTCCCTTGTCACTATATATGAATTGTGCTGATTTAAATCAAGTTCCATAGTTTTTTGATTATAAAAATAATCTTTAGAGTTTGCATTTAGTATCAATGGTTTTTGTGAACGTAATCTAATTTCTTCTATGTTTAGATTATTGTCTGAGATTTTTTCTACCTTCTCTCTTATGTTTGTAGAAAGAGAGTTTATTATTTCATCTGAAAGTTTATTCATTTCTTGTCCTCCTCCTTTGTTTATATAATTCTATTTATAAAGGACAAGGAATATTACCAAAACCTATATAATTTTTTTAATAATATTTATCTATAAAAAAATGAATCCTATTGTTTAGGATTCACTTAATAAGTAAATTATTATAAAAATAAAAACTAAGACCACTCTCAAGTATAGAGTTATCTTAGTTTTTTATTATCTACATTTCTTTTATTAGCCCTTTTTTATAGGCCATTAAAAGCAATTTTAAGTCTTCTATTTCTTCTTGTATTTTTACACCCTCATCAGTATCTCTCACCATTTTTCTCTTTGCCTTATGCTCTACTACAACAGTTGTCGATAAGATATCGCTTTCATTTGCAATAGCCTCTTCAGCAGAATTAAAGGGTTCATGTGATACTAGTTGTAAAGTTCTTGAATTATATATCAAAGTGTATCCAGCTATACCAGTAGTTTTTTGATAGGCTCTAGAAAAACCACCATCTATAACAAGAATTTTTCCATTAGCTTTTATTGGACTCTCTCCATTTTTACTTTCTACAGGAACATGCCCATTTATTATATGTGATTCATCAAGTTCTAAATCAAATTCTTCAAATATTCTTTCACAAGCAACATCACTTTCTCTAAGCTTAAAATATGGATTCTTATTTTCTTTATGAGTCTCTTTTTCTGCTATAAAATATCTTTCAAATGTAGTCATATCGTCTTTTCCAAATAATGATGAACATTTTCCAGTCCACAAATACCACATAATATCCATACCATATAATTTTTCTTCTGCTTTATCTTTAAAGAAAAAACCTTCTCTTGCTAGAGATTCCATCTTATCCATAAGGATTTTACCTTTATACTCTTTTCCCATTATATTCATAGACATAAAGCTTCCATCTTCATTCAATGGGACACATCCATGAATTAATAAATTTGAGTTTGCCTTTAAATATATACTTCCTTTAGAAAATAAAAATGAAACATGCTTTTGTAATTTTTCGCTACCTCTAAATGAAGACACTAATTTTTCAATAACATTTTTTTCTTCAATACTCAATTTATATGGGTCTTTTTTGTCTATTGTAGGCAAATAAGTATCTTTTAGTTTATATGTTTTTCCTTTTAAAGTAATTATTCCTTCTTCATAATTTATCATGTTAAGCAAAAGCCTATGCTCCATTTCAAACTCAGGTCTTCTCTTTATCACTTCACCTTCAAGTTTAAATTGAATTATACTTATTGCCTTATGCATTTTTGCCATTAAAGACTTTTCTGTTGTTGTCACACTTTGGTCATTAATCTTAGGAATAAATTCTTTACATGGGTCATCTTTATACATTTCTATTGCAAAAGTAGCTAAAGGTAATAGATTTATCCCATATATATCTTCTACGATATCTAGGTTTGCATATCTAGCCGAAATTCTAAGTGCATTTGCTATACAAGTTTTTTCACCTGATGCTGCACCCATCCATAGTATGTCATGATTTCCCCATTGAATATCTACACAATGATGTTCAATAAGCTTATCTACAATTATATCTGGTCTTGGACCTCTATCATAAATATCACCTATTACATGTAGTCTGTCAACAACTAACTTTTGTATAACCGTGGAAATTGCAATTATAAACTCTTTAGCTATACCTATATCAACTATTGTCTCAACTATACTTTTATAGTATTCTTCTTTATGTTCACTTTTAATATGTTCATGTAAAAGTTCTTCTATTATGTATTTAAAATTTTCTGGTAAAAGTTTTCTAACTTTTGACCTAGTGTATTTGCTGGAAGCATACTTACAAAGTTCTATAAGTCTATAGATATTTATTCTATAAAAATCATCTATATTTTCCTCTTGTTTAATTATTAAGTCTAGTTTTTGTTCAGGATAGTATACAAGAGTTGCTAGCATCTTTTTTTCACTATCTCTTATTGTATTTGAAAATAATTCTTCTATTTTTCTCTTTATTACACCAGAACCATTTTTTAAAACATGTACAAATGGCTCATATTCGCCATGTACATCTGTTATAAAATGTTCAGTTCCCTTTGGAAGATTTAATATAGCCTCTAAATTTATTATTTCTGTACTTGCTTTCGATATGCTTGGATATTGTTTTGATAATAACTTTAAATATTTAAGTTTACTATTTAAATATTCATCTGATATTTTACACAGATTTTTCATAATTCGTCCTCCAAAATTATATTAAGTTATATTCTTTTTTTAATTATACCATACTTAATATGATTTTTTCGAGATAAAATGTACACTAATTATATTCCTAATAAAAGTGACATCCCTATCAAATCAGTATAAACACCATTGTAATAACATTCTTTCTTTAATATACTTTCTACTTCAAATCCGACTCTTTTGTATAATTCTATAGCATTATGATTTTCTTCATTAGTAACAAGAGTTATTTTCTTAGTTATTCCATTTGATTTACACCATTCTATAAGGTCTAACATAAGTCTTTTACCTAATCCAGCTCCCCAGTATTTTTCTTTAACAACAATTCCTAAAACTCCAACATGCTTTCCTTTTGCTTTTTGATTGGAATCAATTGTAGCAATACCAGCTATCTCTCTATCTATAAATGCAATTAATTTTATTGAGTTATCAGATGCTTTTGCTGACTCTATAGAATTTTCTTGGTCTTCTAAAGATATTTTATATTCATCTTTCCCAAATGAAAGAAAATGAGTTTCCCCACCTACTTCATTATAAAAATCTATAATAGCTTGGGCATCTTCTTTTACGCCTTCTCTAATAGATACTTCTATACCATTCTTTAAAGTTATTTCTGACATAAATTTACCTCCTAACAAGTTTTTTATCTAATAAACATAATACTATTATTTTACATCTATTACAATATTTTTCATGTATTAATAACAATATAAGGTTATACTAAAATAAAAATTTAATAATATTTTAATATAACCTTATATATATTTATTTATATTCAATTTTTTGATAATATTCCTCTGCTAGTTAAATAGTATTTACAATATAATTTAAACAACTTTCTTTAAATCTTCTCCATAAACTTTTCTGTTATAAGACTTCATTATAAAGTATAGTGGTACTCCAACTGCTAATGCTCCTAATCCCATAACTAATTGGTGCATAGACGCCTGGAATAATAACCATGTACCAACACACACTGCAATTAAAGGAATTACTGCTCCAAATGGAGTTCTAAAAGTCCCTACTAATTCTGGTCTTTTCTTTCTAAATACTAACACTGATAGAGAAGTAGGTATATATTGTATAAATCTAGCAACTGCACTTATTGCTGCTAATTCAGCAAAACTTCCAGACAAAGCTATTGGTATAGTAATTATCATAGTTGCTATTATTGCTACATATGGTGTACCATTTTTATCTTTCCTTGCAAACATTCTTGGTAACATTTTGTCATCAGCTAAAGCTACACAGCTTCTTGGATTTACAAAAGCACCACACATACAAATTCCACCAACAGAAACTAATGTCCCAAAAGTAACTAATCCTGCACCCATATTTCCAAAACATATTCTCGCCGCATCTGCAACAGGAGTAGCTGTACTGGATAATTTATCTCCTAAAATACCAACACACACAACTTGATTTAATATATATATTATTGATGCAATTACTATTACACTTATAATTGCTATAGGTATATTTTTTTGAGGATTCTCCATATCTTCTGCTGCTACTGCTATAGATTCAAACCCTGTAAATGAATAAAACATTAAAAGTGCTGCTGCTCCAAATTCTGTAACTCCTGCTCCTGGTGGTACCATCGTTGAATTAGTAAAATTAGCTCCTTTTATAAAAAATACACCTATTACTATAAATAATACTAATGGAATTAGCTTACCTACTGTTATAACATTTTGTACAATTTTTGATAAAGATACTCCTAATAAATTTATAATTGTAAGTCCAACTATCATAGCTACTATTATAATTTTTTGTATATGTGGGTCACCTGCAGGAGCCCATACTGCTGATAAAGATGTAGGAAAACCTACTATTAACGCTCCCCAAGAAATACATCCTATTACCCATTTCATAAGACCTACTTCAAATCCAAAAAAATCTCCAAATGCTTCTTTGGTGTACACATATGCAGCACCATTTTTATTAAATTTACCTGCCACTTCAGCAAAACAAAACGCCATAGATAAAACTAATAGCATATCAAACATATATACAAATATACTCGCAACACCAAATGCCTTCATTGCGTTTCCTGGTAATAGGAAAACTCCTGCTCCTACAACCGCATTAATACCTAAAAGTATAATACTTATTAATCCCATTTTATTTTTTTCGTTCATGTTTAATCCCCCCAAGGTATATTATAAAGTTGAACAAATATTTACGAAATATTTAAATAACTTTTCCATTTTATTACAATAATCTACCATCATTTCTGGATGCCACTGTATTCCTACTACAAAATTTTCATCCTCTTTTTCAATAGCTTCTATTATACCATCTTTTGAGTATGCTATGGCTTTTAATCCTTCACCAAGTTGTTTAATACTTTGATGATGATAACTATTTGTAAGTAATTGTTTTCCTAAAATACCTTCTAAAATACTCCCGTCTTGAACATCTACCTTATGAGTAGCTACATGTCTTTTAGAAGATTGTGTATGTTTTATGTAACTTCCTTTAACAAGACTATTATCTTGATATAAAGTTCCACCTAGGCTTACATTTAATATTTGTAGCCCTCTGCATATACCTAGTATTGGCTTTTTAAGTTCTAAAGCTATACTTATAGCAATTAAATCAAATTCATCTACTTCGGGATATATAAACGTTGTTTCTTCTCTTGTTTCTTCACCATATAATTGAGGATTAACATCCCATCCTCCAGATATTAAAACTCCATCAACCATCTCAATCTGTCTCTTTATAACTTCTCTATCTGTATTTACTGGAATAATAACTGGGCTACCTCCTCCCTTCAATACTGCGTTTATATAATCATTATTTACATAGGATCTTTCAAGCCCAGGAAACATTCCATTTTCCATTATTATCAGATTTCCTAAAATACCTATTATTGGTTTCATAATTAAACTCCTAACTAGTTGATTGTTTTATGTACTTATTTTTTATTTATATAATTCTCTAATGCTAGAGAAAGTTGGTCTGGACAAGATGTTGGTTTTGTTTTACACTCTATTCCTTTTAGTTTTTGAATTACATTTTCTATATTCATACCTTCAACCAATACTTTTAATCCTTTTAAATTTCCATCACATCCACCAACAAAATTTACATTTGTAACTTTGTCATCTTTTACCTCAAATTCAATTTCTGTAGCACAAGTCCCTGTTGTTTTGTATTTCATAATTAAACCTCCCAATTATTTTGTTGTCTTATCTATATAGTTAGCAATATATATGCCAAAATTTATACTTTACGTTTATTTATTATTTATCAAGTATTCACAATGCTTCCATCAAATATTTTTTTATTTTTAGATATAAATACAAATTTTTTTGCAAATAAAAATAGGTAATGGGTTATTTACTTATAACCTATTACCTATCTAAACCTATTGTCTAAACCTATTTATATTTAATTTATTTTTATATGCTTTTAATATATAGTATTAAATGTTAATTTGAGCATAAGATGGTTTAACTTTTATATATATCTTTCCAAGTTCTAAGATATTTCTATTTAGAATCTTTTACTTTAATATACCTAATTCATATTATTGTAAAACTTTATACCTTCTTGTGTTATTTGACTTCCACATCTTCCAGATTTAGATGATATGTATCCACACTCACTCAAATAAGACAATACTTTTCTTACTTTACTTTCAGATATTTCAATACCCTCCTCTGTAAGTTTTTCTATTATAAAACCTCTTCCAACTCCAGAAGTTAAATCTTTTCTTTCATATAGTATTCTAAGTATATACTCAAATTCTTTTTTTGTATAACTAACCCCATCATCAAAGCTACTAATATATTCTGTCTTTATATAAGGTGGAAGGTCATCTTTAAAAACCATACTTTCACACATTAAACTTACATAAGAAGCAACATTTTGCAACTCTCTTATATTTCCTGGCCAATTGTATTTTTCTAAAATAACCTCAACTTCAGGAGAAATTTTTATGTCCTTTTCCAAAAAGAAATTCATGAGAGTTATTATATCTTCTTTTCTCTCCCTCAATGATGGTATGTCTATTGGTAGTACATTCAATCTATAATACAAATCTTCTCTAAATTTACCTTCTCTAATCATTTTAGGTAAATTTTTATTTGTCGCAGCTATAATTCTAACATCTATATTTATAACATTGTGGGAGCCTATAGGCATAACTTGTTTTTCTTGAAGTACTCTAAGTAATTTTGTCTGTAATAATGGAGGCATATCTCCAATCTCATCTAAAAATATAGTTCCATTGTTTGCAAGTTCAAATAGACCTTTTTTCCCTTCTCTTAATGCTCCTGTAAAAGAGCCTTTTTCATAGCCAAATAACTGACTTTCTAATAAGCTATCTGGAACTGCAGCGCAATTAACTGCTATAAAAGGCTGATTACTTCTATTAGAGTTATTGTGAATTGATTGGGATAATAATTCTTTACCAGTTCCACTCTCTCCTATTATTAAAACAGAAAGGTCTGATTTAGATATTTTTTTAGCTAACTCTATACACTTTGTCATCCTCTTATTCTTAGTTTTTATATCTTTGAATGTGTACTTTGCTATTTGACCTTGCTCTCTTAATTTATTGGTAAGATTTTGTTCTAATTTTTTTATATAGGTTATTTCTTGTAAATTGTAGTATATACCAGCTTTATTACCCATAGAAAATATATTTTTTTTATTTACATTTATATATTTCTTATTTGTAAATACAACTTCATCAGCAATTTCTTTATCTTCAAGTAAAATATCCAAATCTTTAGAGATAATATCTTTTATGTTTTTTCCTCGTATATTTCTGTCTATACCTAAAATTTTTAATACTTCTTTATTAAATGTATTTACAACACCATCTATTGAAGTAAATATTATTCCATCCTTTGACAAATTTAATATAACATCTTGTTCTTCTATTTTTAGAAATAATTGTCTATAATTGTCTTTGACACCATTATCTAAGCTTATTAGACGTTCAGAATATACCATCAGATTTTTTCTTATTTCCTTCACATCAATTTTAAGCCCATTTATTATCTCTATAAAAGTAGATATATCAATGTATCTATTTCCTAAATCAATTACCTTATTTATATAATTTGGTACTTTTTGGGTTACTCCAGGTGTTATGGCTATATCTATATTTTCATAGGTTTGTCCTTCAATATATGGAGTAAGCTTTAAATTTTTTACTCCTATCTTATAAAACAGACTTATTGTTTCTAAAGTAGTTTCTTTTGTGTCATTTACAACTAATACTTCTGTTCCATATGGTATTGAAAACAATCCATATATTTCTTTTTCTTTAAGAGTTCTTCTCACAACTATAATTTTACTATCTTGTACTAAATGCTTTCTCATGCTATTTAATCTGTCATCATTCATTACTAAAACAAAATCACCTTGTATTTTATCATCATCTTTTAAATTTTCTAAATAATAATGATTTATATCAAGATAATTTTCTAAAACTAATCGTATATTTTCTTCCAAGAAAGATGATAGTTTAGTTATCTTATCTGTTACTATAGCTATTGACTGCTTCATATTTATACCTCATATCTATATAATATACAATTATTTGTACACTACTTTATTTCTTCCAAGCTGTTTTGCTTTATATAGATTTTTATCAGCTTCTTCTAATATATTTTTACTATCAGAGACATGGGCTATACCTGCACTTATAGTTACAGTCACATCTTCACCCCATTTTTTATTTTCAATTGCATTTCTTATATTGTCAATTATATCAAACACTTCTTCACCAGATTTATCTCTTATCAATACAGAAAACTCTTCTCCACCATATCTAAATACTTTATCTTCTTGCTCAAGCATAACACAAATAGTATTTACTATACCCTTTATGACAACGTCTCCAAATTTATGTCCATAATTATCATTTATAAGTTTAAAATTATCTATATCTATCATTACAAGTGCAAAGTTATCATCTTTTTCTCTGTACTTATTATACATAATATCAAAACTTTTCCTATTATAAACATTTGTAAGTCCATCATGTAAATTTTGTGCTTTAAAGTACTTCAATCTATTATATAAAAAAGTAGAACCTAATGTAATAATTAAAATTACACTAAATAATATTTTATAAGACTTAATTTCTTTTTTACTTTTTTCAAAAAACTCACTTTCACGTGATACCTTATCAATTATATAAAAACTAATTTCCGAATCTCTTATACTTTTGCTCTCTTTATATTCATTTATTAATATCTTCTGGTACTTATTTACAGAGTTTACATTCCCTTGTTTCTCATATATATTCAATATTTCATTTAAGGTTTTTATTTTCTCTTGAGTTAACTTTCTTTTAGTAGATATCTCTAGGCTTTTTTTATAGTTATCTATTGCAGAATCATAGTTTTTACTTTTATATTCCAAATTTCCCATTGCCATATAGTAATACATACCTTTATCTAATATATGAATTGATTTATCATATTTTATAAGATAATCAGCTCTTTCTAAAAGAGTCTTTGCCTTTGATATCTCATTTTTTCCTACATGTGCATTTGCCTGCATTATAGAAGCCATTATTTCAAAATCATTGTAATCATCTATGTTTACAAACTTTTTATAGTCTTTTACATTGCTACATGTTTCAATGGCTTTATCATATTCTCCCAACTCTACATATATTTCTGCTAAATTTATAAGAGCATATAATCTAACCATTCCATTTTTTTCATCTTCATCAACATCTATCTTAAAAGAATCCTTTATTAATTTTTCTCCTGTTTCATATCCACCTACCTTTAAAAGTATGCTCGCCAAATCAACATCTAGTCTTGCTTTTTCATAATTATCCCCTAATTTCTCAGCTAATTTTATAGACTTTACAGTTAAATCTACTGCGCTAGAATAATTATTATCCATTATGTACACTGATGCTAGTCTTTTCTCTATACCAAATCTACATTCATCAGATAATTTTACATCTGATGTTCTCATCTTTTCTAACGAATCAATAATTATCTTCGTTCCATCTGGGACATATGAAATAGTCTTTAACATATCCCAAACTTCATTATATACTTTATTGTATTTTTTTTCTGGGATAGATTCAAAAGAAGTTTTGACCATTTTTTTTGCTTCATCATACTTCTTATCCGACACAAGACTTTCAGACATATATTTTCCCTTATTTATAATTTCTCTTTCTTTAAGTCCATTTTGATCATACCCTATAAACAAAATAATACTAATAAGTATTATAGCTATAAAAATTATCTTTTTGGGTAAACTTTTCTTTGGTAGTCTAAAATTCAAAATTTTAGCCCTCCTTCTGTATATTGTAGAATGAAAAATTGCATATATATAACCTCTCAATAATTTATGATACAATATATCAAAATGATTTACAACATGTGCTAGAATTAAAATTTAATAAAAAAGTCCCCTAAATTAGACATTTATTCTAATTTAGGGGACTTTTAATTTAGTTAATATAAATTTATAAGGTCAAAAACAAGTGCTTGTTTTTTAATGTTATTTTTAATATTTGTCATTTATTTATACATATTTTTTTAGTACAATTGTAGCATTATGCCCACCAAAACCTAAAGAATTTGATAGTGCATATCTAATATCTTTTTCTTTACCTTTATTTGGAACATAATCTAAATCTAAATCTTCGCCAACTTCTTGTATATTTATAGTTGGAGGTACAAAATTATCTTCTATACTCATTGCACAAACAACTGCTTCTATTGCACCTGATGCTCCTAATAAATGACCAGTCATAGATTTTGTCGATGATACACATAAATTATATGCATTTTCTCCAAATACAGTTTTTATAGCCATAGTTTCATATAGGTCATTATAATAAGTTGAAGTTCCATGAGCATTTATATAATCTACTTCTTCTAGTGGAACATTTCCATCTTTTAAAGCCATATTCATAGACCTAGCTGCTCCTTCTCCATTTTCAGCTGGAGTTGTCATATGATATGCATCAGCAGTTAAACCATATCCTACTACTTCTGCATATATTTTTGCACCCCTTGCTAAAGCATGTTCTAAGTCTTCTAATATAACAATACCTGCTCCTTCTCCCATTACAAATCCATCTCTGTCCTTGTCAAATGGGCGTGATGCAGTTTTAGGGTCATCATTTCTAGTTGACATAGCCTTCATATTACAGAATCCAGCAAATGCAAGTCCTGTTACAGCAGCTTCAGAGCCTCCTGCTACCATAATATCTGCATCTCCTCTTTGTATAACCTTAAAGGCATCACCTATTGAATGAGTTCCTGATGCACAAGCTGTACATACATTAGTATTAGGTCCTTTTGCTCCTAAAAATATTGAAACTTGACCTGCTGCCATGTTTCCTATCATCATAGGTACAAATAGTGAACTTACTCTTTTGTTTCCTTTTTCTAAAAGAATTTTATGTTGAGTTTCTATTGCTTCAACCCCACCTATACCAGAGCCTATTATAACTCCAACACGTTCTCTATCAACTTTATCTAAATCAAGATTTGCATCTTCAACTGCTAATTTTGCAGAAACTATTGCAAATTGAGCAAATTTATCTAATCTCTTTAATTCTTTTTTGCTTATATATTCCTCTGGATGAAAATTCTTAACTTCTCCTGCTATTTGAGTTTGATATGTGCTAGCATCAAAATTAGTTATTTTATCTATACCAGATACTCCAGATTTTATATTGTTCCAGAACTCTTCTTTTCCTGTTCCCAATGGTGTAACACATCCAAGTCCCGTTATTACTACTCTTTTATTCATCTGATACCTCCACTTTTTTAAAGCTCGACTATTTGTTAGCTTCTATATAGTTAACTATGTCCCCTATAGATTTGAAGTTTTCTGCTTCTGTATCTGGTATTTCTATACCAAATTCATCTTCAAGTGCCATTATTATTTCTACTGCATCTAATGAATCTGCTTCTAAATCTTTCATTAATGATGTTTCCATAGTTATTTCTTTATCTTCTACTCCTAATTGTTCTATTATTATTTCTACAACTTTATTAAACATTGTGTTCCTCCTAAGATTTTTTATTTTAATTTTTATTTTAAATAGATTTCTCTACTTTTTAAAGTATTATTTTTTATTATTGCATTACCATTCCACCATCTACATTTAACACTTGTCCTGTTATATAACTTGACATATCACTAACTAAAAATGCTACAGCATTGGCTACATCTTCTGGTTTACCATAAGATTTTTTTGGTATATTTGATAGTGTTGATTCTTTTACCTCATCACTTAGTACTTTAGTCATATCTGTTTCTATAAATCCTGGTGCCACTGCATTTATATTTATATTTCTTGATGCTAATTCTCTTGCAGAAGATTTTGTAAATCCAATCACGCCAGCTTTTGATGCACAGTAATTAGTTTGACCTGCATTTCCCATGATTCCAACTACTGAAGTCATATTTATTATTCTACCATATTTCTTTTTCATCATAGGTTTAATAACTGCTTTTGTACAATTAAATACACCTTTTAAATTTATATCTATAACTCTATCAAAATCTTCTTCTTTCATTCTCATAAGTAATGCATCTTTAGTTATACCTGCATTATTAACTAATATATCAATTTTTCCAAACTCTTTTATAATAGAGTCCATCATTTGATTTACTTCATCAGATTTAGATACATCACATTTTATAGAAGTACATTTTACACCCATACCTTCTATTTCACTTTTAGTTTTTAGGGCTTCATCCTCTTTAGAAGTATAATTGATTACTATATCAGCTCCAAGAGATGCTAGTTTCTTTGCTATTTCTCTCCCTATACCTCTAGAGCCACCAGTAACAATTGCTACTTGTCCTGTAAGATTTATCATTATATCTCTCCATTTCCATAATCTTGTACAAATTCATTTAAAGAATCTATACCATCTATATTGTAAATATTCACACTTGCTTTTTTATTAGAGGCTATCTTCTTAATAAATGCTTTTAAAGTTTTTCCTGGTCCCATTTCTATAAAAGTATCATACCCATCATTTAATAATCTTTCTATAGAATCTTCCCAAAGTACAGAAGAACTTACTTGTTTTATAAGCAAGTCTTTACCTTCATTTTCATAGTAATCTGCATTTACATTTGCTACTACATCAACTTTAGGCTTAGTTATATTAACTTTGTCTAATTCACTAGCTAGTTTTACTCCAGCTTCTCTTAACATTGATGAGTGGAAAGGCCCACTTACATTTAATTTAACAGCTCTTTTTGCTCCTGCCTCTTTACATTTTACCATTGCTTCTTCTATCTTTTCATTTTCACCAGATATAACTATCTGACCAGGAGAATTGTAATTTGCTACTTCTACAATCCCTCCTTGTATGTCTTTTACAACACTTCCTAATATTTCTCTATCTAAACCTAAAATCGCTGCCATGGCTCCAACCCCTGTTGGGACTGTTTCCTGCATAAATTTACCTCTTTTTTTAACTAGGCATACAGCATCTTTAAAATCAATTGCATCTGCTGCAACTAATGCACTATATTCTCCTAAAGATAAACCTAAACATGCATCATATTTTAAATCTATTTTTGATTGTATCGCTTTTAGTACAGCTACACTATGTGTAACCATAGCTGGTTGAGTATTTTCAGTTTTAGAAAGTTCTTCTTCACTACCCTCAAACATAAGCTTTTTTAAATCTATATTTAAGGCACTACAAGCCTCGTCTATCACATTTTTGGCAACCTCGTTATTTTCATATAAATCCTTAGCCATCCCTACATACTGGGCTCCTTGACCAGGAAATACTAGTGCAACTTTTCCCATCATGCTCCTCCTGATTTACAGTTCTATGCCTGGCATAATCTCTTTTGCTTGATTTACCATAGTTTCTATAATTTCTTTACAAGGTGTTATTTTTTTTACCATAGCAGCACTTTGACCTGCCATAAATGAACCTTTTTCTATATCTCCATCTACTGTTGCAAATCTTAAAGCACCTGTACCTTTTTGGTCTAATTCTTCAGGAGTAGCTCCATTTTGTTCCATCTTTAAGAATTCTTTTGATAATTTATTTTTTAATGTTCTTACTGGATGACCTGTGCTTCTTCCTGTAACAATTGCATCTCTATCTTTTGCTTTTAACACTAATTCTTTGTAGTTTAAATGTACAGAACACTCTTCACTACAAATAAATCTAGTTCCTACTTGAACTGCATTCGCACCCAGTGCAAATGAAGCAACAATACCTCTACCATCTACAATACCTCCTGCTGCTATTACAGGTATATTAACAGCATCAGCAACTTGTGGAACTAAAACCATAGTAGTAAGTTCTCCTATGTGTCCTCCACCTTCTGTCCCTTCAGCAATTACTGCTGTAGCTCCTAACTTTTCCATTCTTTGCGCTAAAGCTATTGTTGGTACTACAGGTATAACTTTTGTTCCAGCTTCTTTTAATCTGTCCATATACTTTGCAGGATTTCCAGCACCAGTAGTAATAACTTGAACCTTCTCTTCTATAATTAAATCTATTATATCATCTACAAATGGTGACATAAGCATTACATTTACACCAAAAGGTTTATCTGTTAATTCTTTACATTTAACAATTTCTTCCTTTATAGCTTCTTTTGGTGCATTTCCTGCTGCTATTATTCCAAGTCCACCTGCATTAGATACAGCACTTGCTAATGATGCAGTAGCTACCCATGCCATTCCCCCTTGGATAACTGGGTATTTTATATTTAACAGTTTGCAAATTTTATTCATATCATTCTCCTTCACTTAAAATCAAAAGTAAACTTTTTATTGTAAATTAACTTTAATTTTTAGATAAAGCTAATTTTGTTAATTAAAGAATTTTAGATGTTTTGTACTATAAAGTCCACTTAACAACTGAAGCTCCCCAAGTTAAACCTCCACCAAAGCCAACTAAAACTACATTATCACCTTTTTTGATTTTTCCTTCTTTATATGCTTCATCTAGCGCAACAGGTATAGATGCAGCAGACATATTTCCATACTTATTTATATTTACATAAACCTTATTCATATCAAGCCCTAATCTCTTAGAAGAAGCTTGTATTATTCTTATATTAGCTTGATGTGGTATTAGATAGTCTATATCAGTTGTATTTAAATTTGCTTTTTCAAGAGCTGTTAAAGATGTTTCTGCCATCTTTCTAACTGCAAACTTAAATACATCGCTACCTGCCATCTCTATTGTATGTAGATTAGCTTCTACAGTATCTTTACTTGCTCTAAGTCTTGAACCTCCAGCAGGTATCTTTAAACAATCTTTTCCCCTACCATCAGAACCCATATGTGTAGATAGGATTCCGCCTTCACTTACAGGTCCAATAACAGCTGCTCCAGCACCATCTCCAAATAATACTGCTGTTGACCTATCATTGTAGTTTAGAAACTTTGAGCAAGTTTCTGCTCCTATTACAAGTACATTTTTATAACAACCAGTTTCCACAAATTGCTTTGCAATAGTTACTCCATATACAAATCCAGAACAAGCTGCTGATATATCAAATGCAGTAGCATTCACTGCTCCTATTGCTTCTTGTACTATACATGCAGTTGAAGGCAAAGACATATCAGGAGTAATTGTTGCCAAAATAATCAACTCTATGTCCTCTACATTTAACTTTGCACACTCTATAGCTTTTAAAGCAGCCTTAGATGCTAGGTCAGAAGTCGCTTCATTATCTTCTACAAATCTTCTTTCCTTAATACCAGTTCTAGTGCTTATCCACTCATCTGATGTATCCATTATTTTTTCGAAGTGAAAATTATCATATGATTTCTCAGGTAGATAACTTCCCACACCTAATATTCCAGCCTTTGTATTCATTATATATTAAACCTCCAAAACGAGTTTATTCATCTTCGTTATTTTTATTTTCTTCATTATATTTACTTATAAATTGATTGATATCCTCAACAACTTTTCCTTTTGTAAATTTTATACCTTGATTTATAGCATTTTTTATAGCTTTAGCATCAGAGCTACCATGAGCCTTTATAACTCCTCCATTTAATCCTAGAAGTGGAGCTCCACCATACTCAGAATAATCTATAAAACTCTTTAATTTTTTTAAATCATCTTTTATAAGTAATGCTCCTATTTTGCTTTTTGTACTAGCCATAAAAGTTTCCTTTATAAGACTCATAACTGAAAGGGCTACCCCTTCAGCAGATTTAAGTAATATATTACCTGTAAATCCATCACAAATAATTATATCTGTATATGCATTTATAACCTCTCTAGCTTCTACATTCCCTATAAAATTTAAATCTAATTTTTTAATTTCCTCATATGATTTTTTAACTAAATCATTGCCTTTACCTTCTTCTAGTCCAACATTTGCTAGTGCCACTTTAGGATTTTCAAGTCCCAACACTTTTCTTGAGTAAATATTACTCATAGCTGCAAATTCAACTAGATTCTTAGATTTACAATCTGCATTCGCACCACAGTCTGCTATAAGTGTCATTCCTCGCTTTACATTTGGTATTGCTGAGCATAAGCAAGGTCTATCAATTCCTTTTATTCTACCGACTACAAATAATCCACCAGCAAGTAAAGCTCCTGTGTTTCCAGCTGATATTATAGCATCTGCCTTACCTTCTTTTACGAGGTTTAATGCTACTACCATAGATGAATCTTTTTTGCTTCTTATAGCCTTAACTGGTTTATCTTCATTTCCTATAATCTCAGTAGTATGAACTATTTCTAGTTTATTTTTATCAAATTCATAATTTGAAAATTCCTTTTCTAATAAATCTTTATCTCCTGTGATTATTAAATCTACTTGATATTCTTTTATAGCATTTACTGCGCCTTCTACATTAGATTTTGGTGCATTATCTCCACCCATTCCATCTATTACTATTTTCATGATTTTCCTCCTAATCTAACTCTTCAAAGATAAACTTCCCTCTAAATATTTGCTCTTGGGCTTTATTGTTGATAACAACTTTTACATAATGCTTTTTGTCTATATTTCTATACACTTCTGCTTTTGCTATAAGTCTGTCTTGTTGTTCTATCAACTTAAAACATTTTACATTTGCAACTCTCATAATAACTTTAGGTGCATCTATTATAGCCATTGCTAATGAATCTGCTAGAGAAAATATATACGTATCTTTCAAAGTATTAGTTTTAGAGTAAATCATGTCCTCTGTAACTTCTAACATAGATATACCTAATTGCCCTACAGATAAATCAATGATTTCGCCTGTAATTTCCTTTACTCCTAAAGTCTTTACTTTTGAACTCTGAGTTTCTGCTATTGATTTGACTCTTTCTCTTAGCTCTGGTATGTTTAGACTCATTCTATCTAATCTTATTGTCTGTATACTAACATTAAACAAACTTGATAATTCTTCATCAGTATAAAAAGGATCAGTCTTTAGCATATCTATAAGCTCTTGTTGTCTTTGGGCTTTACTCTTCTTTTTCATGTTCCCTCCAAATTTTATAGCTGTAATTAGTACCAGCTACTAATAGTAGTATATAGTAACACACAAAAATTTTCAATACTTATATTATTATTTTTCTAATTTTTAATATGCATAAAATCCATTTATTTCTCTAGTAAATCATCTTTTTTATATGTACAAAAAAACATGTAGAGTACACTCTACATGTTTTTTAGAAGCTATTACTTAGATACAACTTCTTTACCTTTATAATATCCACAGTCTGGACACACTCTATGTGGTAATTTTGGCTCATGACATTGTGGGCAACTTACAAATCCTGTTGCTTCCATCTTTGAGTTAGCTGCTCTTCTCATTTTTGTGTTTGATTTAGACGTTTTACGCTTTGGTACTGCCATTTACGCCACCTCCTTAGTCAAAATTTAATTAAATAAATCTTTTAATTTAGCAAAACGAGGATCTATGTATTCCTCATCGTTTGTAATTTCACTGCAAGAACATTCTTCTTTATTTAAGTTTGCTCCGCATCCTTGACAAAGACCTTTACAGTTTTCACTACAAAGAACTTTATGAGGCACATTAAAATCTAATGTCTGTTCTATTATATCAATAAGGTCGATTTCTTCACCATCGAATATAAAAGGATCAAACTCCTCAAATTCATCTTCATCATAATCTTCTTCTTTTACTAAAAAACCTTGTATAGAATACTCTAATGGTATTTCTACTTCTTTAAGACATCTTGAACAATTGTCAACAATTGTAAAATTAACATCTATATCTAGATACAAACCTTTATTAGTCTTTGATACTTTACCTTTTAAATTTACAGGTGATACTAATTTGTAAATCTCATCACAATAACTAATAGTATCAATTTTTTCACAAAAATTCAAGTCTATTTTGTCAGTTTCTTTTCTATTTATTTTTTCTATGCTAACTTTCATTAAGTTCACCTCAACATATCACCAAATTTATTATACAAATCTAGCATTTGTTTGTCAAGTATTTTTACTTGATAGGCATAAGTTTAATTAAATTATTTTACTAATCTTAATGTATCTCTAGCTATCATTAATTCTTCGTTAGTTGGTATTAAAAGCATTTTTACTTTAGAGTCATCAGTAGATATTACTGTTTCTTTTCCTCTAACATCATTAGCTTCCTTATCTAGTTTCATTCCTAAGAACTCCATATTAGAAGCTATGTCTGCTCTTATAGCCTTTCCATTTTCACCTACACCAGCAGTAAATACTACAACATCTAATCCATTCATTTCAGCAGCATAAGCACCTATATACTTTTGTACTTTTTTAACATAAGCTTCTAATGTTGCTTGAGCTCTTTCATCTCCATTTTTAGCTGCATCTTCTATATCTCTGAAATCACTAGAAATTCCAGTCATTCCATATACTCCAGATTCCTTGTTCATTAATTTATCTAATCCATCAGCATCTAAACCTTCTTTTCTCATTAAGAAAGGTAGTATAGCAGGGTCTATATCTCCACATCTAGTTCCCATTATTAATCCTTCTAATGGAGTGAATCCCATAGATGTATCTATACATCTTCCACCATCAACAGCAGCTATAGAAGCACCATTTCCTAAGTGACAAGTTACTATTTTTAAGTCTTTTATATCTTTTCCTAACATCTCTGCTGCTTTTTGAGATACATAGTTATGAGAAGTTCCATGGAACCCATATCTTCTTACTCCATATTTAGTATATAATTCATGAGGTAAACCATATAAGTATGAAGATTTAGGCATTGTTTGATGGAAAGCAGTATCAAATACTCCTACCATTGGTACACCTGGAAGTATAGCCTTACAAGCATCAATTCCCATTATGTTTGCTGGATTATGAAGTGGAGCTAAATCTATACATTCTTTTAAAGCTTCTTCTACTTCTGGAGTTATTACTACTGAAGTTGCAAATTTTTCTCCAGCATGAACAACTCTATGCCCTACTGCATCTATTTCTTTCATTTCTTTAACTGCACCAAATTCTGGGTGAGCAACAGCTTCTAATACTAATGCTATTGCATCTTTATGGTCTTTCATTGGTTGTTCAACAATGTATTTATCATCTCTTCCTGCTTTTTCATGTTTAAGTATAGAACCTTCGATTCCTATTCTTTCAACTAATCCTATACATAAAACTTCTTCATTACTCATATCTATTAATTGATATTTTAATGAAGAACTCCCACAGTTTAATACTAATATTTTCATTATTATTTCCTCCTTAGATTTTTATAAATGATATGTAATCAATTTTGATTCATAATAAATGTCTAAAAACTTATATTTTATTATTTTGTCATAGATATATTATTGTATACATTAAACGATTTTCATAAATAATATATCACCTTTTAATATAAAAGTATATACTTTTTTTTATATTATATCATATTTCTACTACGGCAAATTGTGTGTTTTAATAACAATTTATTAACAAATTAACTTAATGTAGATTATTCTTTCCCATTTGCTATAATAATATAATATAAAGGCTTAATAAAGTTATTTTAATAACACTTAACTGATTTCTTATTATGTAGTATTTCTACATTTTAACAAATTTTTTTATGTTTTTTAGCTAGGTAATTAAAAATTTAAATTTTATACATATTATAATAAATTACAATATAGATAAAATAAACAAAGGAAAAAGGAGCATTTTATGAATATACTTGGATTAATAGTTGAATATAACCCATTTCATAATGGACATATCTATCATTTATCTAAATCTATAGAAAAAACAAATGCAACACATACAGTGGCAATCATGAGTGGAAACTTTCTTCAAAGAGGTGAGCCCGCTTTATTTGATAAATATACTAGAGCAAAAATTGCTGTCGAAAATGGTGTAGACTTAGTTATAGAATTACCAACTATGTTTGCTTGCCAAAGTGCCGAAATTTTTTCTCATGGTGCCATCACAATTTTAAATTCTCTAAACTGCATAAGTTCTGTATGTTTTGGTAGTGAAGAGGGAAACACAGATATTCTTTATAGTATTGCAGAGATTTTAGCAAATGAGCCAAAAGAATTTAAATTACTTTTAAAAAAATATTTAGATGATGGTATGTTATTTCCAGTGGCTAGAGCTAATTCACTTTTTGATTATATACACCAATATGAAAACAACGACTTATCTCAAAAAACTACAAAAGAACAATTATTAAAAATATTAAATTCATCAAATAATATACTTGGTATAGAATATATAAAAAATCTTATCAATTTAAACAGCAATATAAAGCCATTTACTATTTCCAGAGTTCAGTCAGAGTACAACTCTAAAGAAATTAATAATAGTATTTGCTCTGCTACTGCTATAAGAACTTCACTTAAGGAAAATTGTAATATCTCTCAATTAAAAAAAGTTATTCCAGAAAAAACTTATAGTATATTAAACGAAAAAATAGATAATAAATTTTTTCCTATGTTTGATGAATTATTTTTTGATACTTTAAAGACAATCATACTTAGGGACATATCCAATTTAAAGGATTATTTTGAAGTAAATGAAGGTATAGAAAATAAAATTTACAAAGATATTTTTACATCTAATTCTTTATACGAATTACAATTATCAATTAAATCTAAGAGATATACTTTAACTAAAATCAAGAGAACTTTAAATAATATATTGTTAGGCATAAAAAAAAGCGATATTCACCTTGTAAAAGATATAGATATTGTTCCTTATATAAGAATACTTGCTTTTAATGACAAAGGTAGAGAAGTTCTAAAAGAGATAAAAAATAAATCTAACATAGACATAATAAATAAATTTTCAAATATATCATTTTCATTAGATGATGCTATTTTTAAAACACTTATAAGTTATGATATAAAATCTACAAATATATACAACTCAGTATATTATAGAAATAATCAAGGTTTAGTAAAAGGTCCTATGGACTTTTACACTCGTCCAATATATGTAAAATAAGTTTTTTAAATAACCTTATCAATTTTAAATAACCTCATTAAATTAATAAGATGTATTTATAATTACAAATATTTTTTATAAATAAAATACGCTTCACATGTGTATTCATATTTTTAGGATGGTAACACCAACTTAACTTAAATAATATTTCATATTTCTAAAGTTAAATAAACATTGCCATCCTAAAATCTTTATAAATAATATTAATATTTACAAATACTATTAACATTAAAAAGTAAATTTAAGTTATTAAATTTAAACCTGTTTTTTATAACTTTTATGTTTAAAAATAACATTTATATATTTAATATATTTTTCCTGGATTTAAAATATTTTTAGGGTCAAAAGCTATTTTTATATTTTTAATTAACATCATATAGGCATCTGATTTTGATTCATGTAAATACTCTTTTTTTGCATATCCTATACCATGTTCACCTGAGACTTGACCATTAAGTTCTCTAGATTTTTTATACATACAGTCAAAAGCTTCTTTTAATCTTACTTTCCAAGTATGTTCATCCATACTATCTTTTAATATATATATGTGTAGATTTCCATCACCTGCATGACCAAAACTTTTTATTCTTATTTTTAACTCATCTTGAAGCTCATGAGTATATCTTATAAACTCTGCTACCTTGTCTCTTGGTACAACGACATCACATTCATCCATTTCTGTTGTAGATGCCTTTATAGCTTCTAAGAAAGCGCCTCTGGCTGACCATATAGAATCATTTCTTTCTTGCGTATCTGATATAAATACATCTAATGCTCCATTTTCTAAACACAGATTAGCAACTTTTTCATATTCTTTTTCAATTTCTTCAATACTATTTCCATCAAACGTAAGTAGAAGATAAGCATCTGATGTATTATCTGGAAACTTTTTACCTAAAAATTCTTCCGCAGCCAATATTACATCTCTCTCCATAAATTCTATGGCTGTTGGTATTGATTTCGATTTTATTATTTTAGGAACAGTCTCTATTGCCATTGATAAATTAGGAAAAGGTATAAGTAAACTTACACTTTTCTTTGGTAAAGGAAGCAATTTTAATATCGCTTTTGTAACTATTCCTAAAGTTCCTTCTGAACCTATTAATAAATCTTTTATACTATATCCAGAACTATTTTTAACTACTTTTCCCCCTATATTTATAACTTCTCCATTTGGTAATACTACTTCAAGACCTCTAACATAATCTCTTGTAACACCATATTTTACTGCTCTCATTCCACCTGCATTAGTATTTATATTACCTGCTATTGTAGCACTCTTCTCACCTGGGTCAGGTGGATAAAATAAGTCTCTCTCTTGAACATATTGACCTATTGTCATAAGCAAAACTCCTGGTTCTACTGTCAATGTTAGATTTTCATAATCAACCTCAAGTATTTTATTCATTTTACATAGATTAATCATTATTCCACCATTTATGGCAACAGCAGCTCCTACAAGACCAGTTCCTTGTCCTCTTGGCGTAACTGGTATATTGTTTTCATATGCATATTTCATTATTTTAGATACTTGCTCGGTTTCAATCACATTTACTAAAACCTCAGGATATTTTTCTATTCCTCCAAGTTCATCATGTGAAAAATCTTCATTTATATCACTTCCAACTACTACATTTTCATCTCCACAAATATCTATTAAAAAATCTATATCTTTTTTATCAATTGATTTATACATCTCTATCCCCCTATTCAGCTGCTGATGCCACATATATTTGCTTATCATTTTTTTTATTTTCTATTTTTTTTATCAATTTAGGAATAATATCATAAATATCTCCTATTAAAGCTAAGTGTGCTACATCAAGTATAGGTGCCTTATCATCTTTATTTATAGCTACTATATAATCAGCTCCTTGCATTCCTGCAACAAATTGAACAGCTCCAGATACACCACAAGTTATTATTAATTTAGGCTTGACAGTTCTACCACTAAGACCTATTTGTTTTTTAGCATCTATCCAACCCGCTTCTATAATCGGTCTTGTTCCTGCTACTTGAGCATTTAACTTGTCAGCTAATTTATATATCATATCCATATCTTCCTGTTTCTTTATTGCTCTACTTGCAACTACTATTACTTCTGCTTCTTCAAGACCAACTTCTTTATTTTTTTCTTTTACACTCAGTACTTTAATCTTAGATTTTAATTCTTTTTTTTCTATTTCACATAAAGTTATTTTTCCTGTAGCATTTTCTACCTTTTCTGGAGCTGAAAATATTTTATATCTTACAGTGGCAAATTGAGGTCTATTATTGGGTGTATTTATGTGAGCCATTATATTTCCACCAAATGCTGGTCTTATCTGGTCTAAATCAGTGTTTGATTGCACATCAAGTATTGTACAATCTGCTGTAAGCCCTGTTTTAAATCTAGCAGCAAGCCTTGGAGCTAATGACCTACCTAATGTAGTTCCACCAACCAACATTATTGTTGGTTTTATTTTATTTATAAAGTTTTCTATTGCCTTTGCATATGGTTCTATCCTAAATTCTTTAAATTCATCTTCATCGTATACAAATACTTCATCAATACCATAGGAGATAAGATTCTTACATTTATCTTTTATATCTTTTCCTACAAATACACAATATACAGGTTGCTTTATTTTTGATGCCATTTTGCGAGCTTTTCCTATAAGTTCATATGTTACAGGATGTATATTTCCATTATGATGTTCTACATATACTGCCACTCCCTTCCATTCATCCTTATTTATTTTTGCTTTATTACTTTCTATAAATTCAAATGCACCTTTGGGTCCACTTTTGACACACAATTTGCACATCTTACAGCCAGCACTTATTTCTACCTTACCTGATTTTTCTTCTATAGCACCAAAAGGACAAATTTCTAGTACTCTTTTTAAATCAGTTATTTTATCTTGATTTACAACTATTTTTGACATTTCTTCTTCCCCCTTAGACTAATTTTAATTCCTCTAATTTATTTATAAGCACAGAACTTAACTCTTCTGGATTTCCTCTCATAATATTTTTATCTGTATTTGGCTTAGGAGGAAATATTCTTACAACTTGAGTAGGGGAACCATTTAATCCATAATTATCTTCGTCCTTATCTTCAAAATCATCTAAACTGTACACAGGTATTTTTCTTTCTTTAGTTTCTAACTTTAACTTAAATGAAGGCAATCTTGGTTGAAAAATATCTTTTTCTACTGTTATCAAACAAGGATACTCAATTTCACATACTTGTAAATCATTTGGCATATCTATTTCAACAACTATGCTTTTCTCTTTGATTTCAATTAATTTTGTAACATTAGTTACATGAGGTATATCTAAAAACTCGGCTACTTCAGGTCCAACCTGCGCTGTATCACCATCAGTAGTTTGTTTTCCACAAATTATTAAGTCTACTCTACCCATTTTTTTAATACCTTGCGATATAGTGTAAGAAGTTGCCAAGACATCTGCCCCTCCAAATCTTCTATCGCTTATTAAAGCTCCTTCATCTGCCCCCATCATAAAACTCTCTTCTATTACCTTCTTTGCTTGCGGAGGACCCATAGTAAGTACTTTTAAATTAGCTTTTATGTCGTTTTTTATTCTAAGTGCTGTTTCTAAAGCATATAAATCATAAGGATTCATTTTTGAATCTACTCCATCTCTTTTCAATACACCTGTGGATTCATCAACCTCTACTGTGGTTGTTCCAGGTACTTGTTTAATACATGTCAAAATTTCCATAAACTACACCCCTTTTTTATTTAACTATCACTGATACTCCATCAGGTATAACTGTAACTTTACTATCTTCACCGACTATATTAGTAGCCATCTCTAAAGCATCCTTAAAATTAAATGCATGTTTCATATGCATTTTATTTATCATTTCAGGACTACACTTATCTGTTACCATTATTACAGTATACTTAGATAGTATTCTTGCTAATATTTGAAATTCCCATTGGTCTGGAATTGTATCACATCTGTCAACACTTCTAATTTTTTCTAAAAGTTGTTTTGGAGAATCTGCATTTGCTACATTTTCATAAAAGGATTGACCTCCATGACCATCATTACATGCTGCAATCATTATTATTACTCCACCTTCTTTACAGGTAGCCTCTGCTGCTGTCATCCCCTTAACTGATTGATAAATATTTTGGTCTAATGGGTATCCACCATTTGTACTCACTACAATATCTGACTTTATGGAATTTACTTTTGAGAGTTCTGTTACAAATTCACAACCTCGGGTATGTGCTTTTTCGACATCACCAGCAAATGATGCTATTACTTTTTTCTCTTTATCTATTACAACATTCAATATAAATGCTAGTTTAGCAACCTTAGCTGCATATACCATATCTTCATGAATAGGATTATTTTTTAATTTTCCAGTTCTCGAATTGTCACTATCTATAAAATCACTACAATGGTTATACATTATAGTCTTTGCAGAGGCTATTCCTGGAAGTACACTTTTTCTTCCTCCTGAGAAACCTGCAAAAAAGTGTGGTTCTATAAAACCTTCTGCGATTAAAAGTTCTGCATCATATGCAAGTTTATTTATATATAAATCCCCACCTGAAGGTAATACACCGACCTTGCACATAGCTTCATCATCAGTAGATATATGCATGATTATTTCTTCATTATCTACAATTTCTTCTCCCATCTTATAAACTAATTCTTCTCTTGTACTTGGCCTATGAAAACCAGTTGCTACTATAATCTTCACATCAATTTTAGGATTAGCTTTCCTAATTCTTCTTAAAAGAATTGGCATAGTTACTTTACTTGGAACAGGTCTTGTATGGTCACTTGTAATTATGACTACATTCTTTTTTCCTTTAACTAACTCTTCCAATGATAAAGAGCCTATTGGATTATTCATAGATTCTTCAACTATTTCTTCTTGTGTCTTATGTTCTACATAATTATCCGATTTTGATTCCAAGACACCAAGAAAACGTTTGTTAGGTATTTCTAAAATCATTCCTTGCTTTGAATAAGGTACTTTTAACTTTACCATCTTTAATCTCCCATTATAATAAACTATAAAATTGGTATGTGGTCATACCAGTTTTACATTTATATAATAGTACCATTATCTTCTATTTGCAAGAATAATTTATTTTATAACAAATTTTTAATTTTCATTTTTTCTGTAGTTTTTACTTATAAATCTCATATGCTCTTTCGCTTTTTCATGTGCAAGTTCAGTATTGTTTTCTATAACTGCCTTATATATAGCTTCATGTTGCTTAAGCAAGATAGTTTCATTTAAAGGTTCTGCAATTATCTTCTCTCTTGCATCCTCTATAAATCCATCAAACAATTTTGAGGCTGTTATAAAAAGACTTTGAATTAAATAATTTTTACTTATTGTAGCCAATTTGCTGTGAAATTTTTGATCTAATAAAACCAAAATTTGATTATTATCTTTTTTATTGGTTTCTATTCTCATTTCATCTATTATACTTTTTAATTCTATAGATTCAGAAGAAGTTATTCTCTTTGAAGCAAGTTTTGCAATCTCAATTTCTAAAATTATTCTAAGCTCTAGTATGTCTTCAAGTGTACCATTATTCAGTTTAAAAATCATAGATAAAGGTTCTATTAAAGTTTTTTCTATATTTGTGCATATAAAATTACCCTCACCTTGTTTACTTTCTATCACACCCATAGTTTCTAAAACCCTGATAGCTTCTCTAATAGAGGTTCTACTTACATTCATTTGTTCAGATAATTCTCTTTCAGATAGTAGTTTATCACCCTTTTTTAACTCTCCATTTAATATTTTATATTGAATTTGCTCAATTACTTGTTCATAAACTTTTTTACTAGCTATACTATTAAACATTTTTTCCTCCCATGTAGTAGTCGTTGTTATAATATATATCTATTATATATCTTAAGCCATTACATTCATATATTTTTGTTACTTTTAATATAATATCTTATAACTCAAATTTACAGGTGATATTATGAAAAAAAATAAAATTATTGGTTTTTTCGCTCCAGCTATCATAGTTGGGGTTCTAGTTTTAGGCATTATCTTATACCCAAATGAAGCTATAAAATCTGCAAGAGAGGGTTTTTCCATATGGTCTAATGTTCTAGTCCCATCGCTACTCCCTTTTATAATTGGTGCAAACCTAATTGTTGATTTAAAAATAGTAGATATTATAGGGTTTATTATTAATCCCATAACTAGACTTGTGTTTAATGTATCAGGAAAAAGTGCTTTAGCTTTTGCAATATCAGCAGTATCTGGTTATCCAGTGGGAGCAAGTCTAGCTTCTGAATTTAGAAGCAATAAACAGATTTCTAAGCATGAAGCCCAAAGACTGGTATCTTTTTGTTCTACATCAGGACCTTTATTTATAATAGGCTCAGTTGGTACAGGTATGTTTCAAAATTCAAATTTAGGTTACTTGATGATTTTATGCCATTACTTGGGAACTATATTGGTTGGTCTTTTTTTCAGAAATTATGGAAATGAAAATCTTCCAAAGACAAAATTAGATTTAAAAACAAACATAAAAAACATAATTAATATTAGAAGTTCTAGTGGTAATGGTTTTTTTGTTCTATTTGGAAATGCTGTCTTTAATGGAGTAAATACATTACTTACAGTTGGTGGATTTGTAATTGTTTTTTCGGTAGTATTTAAAATACTATCACTATTTAATGTAATCTCTTTAATAGCATCAGTTATATATTTACCACTTTCACTTTTAGGTGTCAATAAGGAGCTCTGTCAAGCATTTGTAAGCGGTCTATTTGAAATCACAATTGGTTGTAATAAGGTATCTAGTATAACAAGTGCCCCAGAAATCCTAAGAGCATCTTTGGCTAGTTTTCTGATAGGATTTAGCGGATTGTCCATACTAGCTCAATGTTGTACATTTTTATCAAAAACAGATATAGACTTAAAATTATACATATTAAGTAAGTTTGCACATGGACTTTTAGCAGGTTTATTTATTTTTATACTTTATCCTATTGCAAACTCTACTGTATTAGTTTCTAGCTTTGCTGATACATATAATGTTATATATAATAACTTAATTTGGTTCTATTATCTTAGCTATTATGACACTATTCTTCAAATTGTAATAATAATCTACTTAATTTCAGCTTTATTTGTTGCTAAAAAACACATGAGAAATTTATCTACAAGTGGAAAATTAATTAGATATAAAAATACTTTTTTTATAAAAAACTTATTTCGAAAAAAATAAAATGTATAAAAATTAACTAAATGCTTCCATTTTCTAATTATATTTGTCATAATCTTAATAACCTTTTTAATTACTTTATCAGCATAGTTATTTCATCACAATTTTGATAATTTTTTATAACAATATTTTTCAAAAATTCTCCTTAATCACATATAGCACACTTATATAAAGTAATTGGTATATTTTTCCAATATATAATATTTCATTTATATTATATAATAAATACCGACCTAAACTTATCAAATCAAACTAAGAGGAGTGGTTGAAAATGGCAACAAGACCTATAGAAATAGACGAATATAAAAAGATAATGGAACTACTACATACGGGCTTTATTTATAGTGAAAATGGCGTTGAAAAAAGATTTAGAAAGAATCCTAAGGTTGCATTAGCACTAATGTTAGAAGCTAATTTAGGTCTAAGAATATCAGATATTTTAAGATTAAAAATAGGTAATTTTAAAGGTAATATGTTGGAAATAAATGAAAAAAAGACAGGTAAACTACAGTATAGACCTGTTAACAAAAATATAATTGAATCTATAAATGAACATGCAAGAAAGTATAATCTTAAATCAGATGACTACTTAGTAAATATAAAGACAAAAGCTATCCAGAAACAATTGAGAATAATTTGTAAATACTTAAATTTGTATAACATAAGCACACATAGCTTTAGAAAGCTCTATGCTACTACTCAATTTGAAAAGAGTAACAATAACTTAGAATTAGTTAAGGAACTCTTAAACCATAGCTCTGTAGCCACTACACAGCGATATATAAGGGTAACTCAGCAAGCTATTAACGAGGCGAGTGAAAATTTTTTTATTGAATAAGTAAAATGTTATAATCTATCTATTTTTCTATTATCTTATTAAGTCACCAGCTGTTAAAAAGGTGAAGAAAAACAAAATAAACTTTTTGTTTTTCTTCACCTTTAAATTTTTACAGTCATTACATAGATATTTTAATCTACTTTTAATAGTTTTTTAACTGACTTACTATATTCATTTCTCTTTACATCTTCTAAGAACCTATCAATTTCATGTTCTGATTTTGCATTTATAAAAATAGCAAATTCTTCTTCATCTATAATATTATAGCTATCTACATATTTATCTAAACATTTTAAAATTCCATCTTTATTATATTCACTAAATCTAACTACTGCACTACATTCATCTTCTATAAGCCCACTCAAATCCAATTTACCTTTTGAAAAAGACTTTATATTTGAACTCCTATTATCTATTATATCTATGATATCAGCATAAACAGCACTTCCTGTTGCACCTCTTCCAGCACCCTTACCTACAAAAGAAAGTTCTCCTACAGAATCTCCCACTATAATTACTACATTAAACTCATTATCTATTTTAGACAGCATATTATCATTATCCACCAATGCAGGTCTAACAAATCCACTTACTTCTCCCAATTCATATTTACTTCTAGCAACTAATTTTATCTTACAATTTAATTTCTTAGCATATTCTATATCCTTTTCATCTATTGAAGTTATTCCTTCTAATAACAAATCTTTCCAATACACTATTTTCCCATAAGATAAAGTAGATAATATAGATAGTTTTCTAGCACTATCATATCCTAATACATCTGCATCTGGATTAACTTCTGCAAATCCTAGTTCTTGTGCTTGTTTTAAAGCTACATCATATGGTAAATTTTCATCATACATCTTTGATAATATAAAGTTGCATGTTCCATTTAAAATAGCATTTATACTTTTTATATTATTACCTTCTAATGATTCTATTAATGGCTTTAAAACTGGAATACCACCTGCTACTGATGCTTCAAATTTAATGCTAACATCATTTAAGTTAGCCAGCTCTATAAGGTCACTACCTCTTTCAGCTAATAAATCTTTATTTGCTGTTACTACATGTATTTTTTTATTTAGAGCTCTTGTTACATAATCAAGAGCTGGATTTAGTCCTCCAATTACTTCAACTAATATATCAACATCTTTGTTAAATATATCTTCTATATCTGTTGTTACCTTATCAAAATATCTCTTTGATTTATGTTTCTCTTTATTTTTAACTAAAATTCCAGCTATTTCTATTTCTCTTTTTAAAGTATTATTCTCTATTAAATCTATTAATCCACTTCCTACTGTTCCATACCCTAGTATTCCTATCTTCACTGTTACATACCCCCATCACTTTTGATTATATTAATTTATTTATATATATAAATATGCCAATTAAAAAAGCTTGAGTATAAACTCAAGCCATATGACGGGTTTATACTCATCTTTCAGCGTAATTGCTGCAGGATTTAGCACCAATGTATATTAAAATATACTGGTTGCCGGGCTTCATAGGGCCAGTCCCTCTGCCTCTCTTGATAAGATTGCTAATTTAAATTTATTGTTAATAGTATAATACAATTTTTCCCAATTGTCACTATATTTTTTAACTTATTTCTTCTAAAATAATCTAATTAATTATCTAACTGCTCTTTTAGTTGGTTTACCTTTTTTTGTAACATTGTTATTTTTTACCTTAGCTTTTGCCTGTTCATGACCTGGAAAAAGTATCTTGGGCTCATCAATATTTCTCTTGTAAATAGTAAACTTAAAACCAATAGCTTGAACAAACTCTGCTCTTAAAGCTTCACATACTGCATTAGCAGTTTCTTTAGCATCAAGACCTGCATTTTCTAGTATAGTAACCTTTACTAGTTCTCTAACTCTTAGCATATCCTCTAATTGCTCTAAAAAGCTTTCTGTAACGCCTTCCTTACCAATTTGTGTAGTAGGCTTTAAAGTATTTGCTAAAGATCTTAAATATGCTCTTTGCTTTCCTTTTAACATATTATCACCTCTATAATTCTATATCAAAATTAATTGTAAAATTCAAATTCCAATTCGTAAATTCTAACTACATCCCCATCTTCAATTCCCATCTCTCTAAGCCTATCAAATACACCTTGACTTTCCATAGCTTTTTGGAAATATTGAAGTGATTCCATATCATCAAAATTTACAGAATACATTATTCTTCTAAGTGCCTTACCTGTAACTACATATACACCATCTTCAACATCTATGTTCAATCCTTCTTCTGTTCCAATATCAAGTTCTGGTCTATACATTTCTTCTTCTGAAACTAATTCCACATCTTCTACTTCTTTTAACATTTTAGAAACGTAGGCAATTACATCATCTATTCCTTGACGAGTTGCTGCAGACATCTTAAATACTGTATATCCTCTACCTTCTAATTCGTCCTTAAATTTTTCAAATTGGCTTTCATCTTCCAATATATCAAATTTATTTGCAACTACAACCTGAGGTCTTGTTGAAAGCTTCTCATTATATAATTTAAGTTCATCATTTATTTTGTCAAAATCCTCAATTGGGTCTCTACCTTCCAGTCCAGATATATCTACAATATGTATCAATACCTTAGTTCTCTCAACATGTCTTAAGAATTCATGACCTAATCCTATACCTTCAGAAGCACCCTCTATAATTCCAGGTATATCAGCAAGTACAAAACTATCTCCAAACTTAGTTTGAACAACACCTAAATTTGGTGTCAATGTTGTAAAATGATAGTTTGCAATTTTGGGCTTAGCTTTGGTTACAACTGATAAAAATGTTGACTTACCTACATTTGGAAATCCTAAAAGACCTACATCTGCTATCATTTTAAGTTCAAGAGTTATCCATCTTTCTTCTCCATCTGTACCAGACTTTGCAAAAGCTGGAGCTTGTCTTACTGCATTTGCAAAGTGTTGATTACCTTTACCACCTATACCACCTTTTGCAACTACTGCTGTATCTCCTTCTTTCTTTAAATCTGCTAGTACAAGACCTGTAGCTTCATCTCTTATTACTGTACCTGCTGGTACTTTTAATATTAAGCTTTCTCCATTTTTACCAGCCCTTTTACCTTTGCTACCGTCGCCACCGTGTTGAGCTTGATATTTTTTCTGGTATTTAAAGTCCATTAATGTTCTAAGACCTAAATCAACTTCAAATATGATGCTCGCTCCACGACCACCATCTCCACCATCTGGCCCACCAGCTGGAACATATTTTTCTTTTCTAAATGCTACCGAACCATTTCCACCATTTCCAGCTTTTACAAATATTCTCGCTTTATCTATAAACAAATTCTTCACCTACTTAATTAAAAACTTTTAATTAGCTTTACCAAAAATACTATTATAAATTCATCAGTATTATAAGAAAAAGGAGTGCATCAACACTCCTTTTATGTATATTACTCAGCTATTGCTACTGGATATATACTAACTTTTTTTCTCTTCTTGTCTTTTCTTTCGAATTTAACAGTACCATCAACTAATGCAAATAAAGTATCATCGCTACCTTTTCCAACATTAGTTCCTGGATGTATTTTAGTTCCTCTTTGTCTAACTATTATACTTCCAGCAGTTACTAATTGCCCATCGAATCTCTTAACACCTAATCTTTTAGATATAGAATCTCTACCATTTTTAGAAGAACCTACCCCTTTTTTAGATGCTAATAATTGTAAATTCATGTTTAACATATGGAGTCACCCCCTACTTTTTTAAAATTTTTATATTTTTTGGGTATTCCCGTTTAATTTCTTCAACCGCTAATTGAAAGTGATTTAGTAATAACTGTGCATCTTTTAGATATGCATCTTTAACTATACATTCTATATGCCCTTCTTCTCCTACTACCTTTTCAAATTCAATCTTTTGTAACTTGTCTAAAGAGTTTATAACTGCAATAGCATTAGACGTAACTGCAGAACAGACTATATCATAGCCTATTTCAGCAAAATCAGCATGTCCCTTTAAACAAAAACCTTGCAACAAGAAATCATCATTATAATAATATTTAACCTTTATCATAACTAGTCCAATAATTAAGCGTTGATTTTCTCTACAACTATCTTAGTATATGATTGACGATGTCCTTGTTTTCTTCTGTAATCTTTTTTTGCTTTATACTTGAAAACTATAACTTTCTTAGCTTTACCTTGTTCAACAACTTTTGCTTGAACAGATGCTCCTTCTACTACTGGAGAACCTAATTTTAATTCTCCATCTTTAGAGCAAGCTAATACTTCGTTTAAAGTAACAACATCACCTGCGTTAGCTTCTAACTTTTCAACGAATAATACATCACCTTCAGAAACTTTATATTGCTTTCCACCAGTCTTTACTATAGCGTACATTAAATACACCTCCTCGGTCTCAAACTCGCCAGTACAAGGTACTTCATTAGAAGATTTAGACCTTTACTGTGCGGCATTACAATTATTAATTATAAAATATTTACATTTTATTGTCAACTATTTTATCAAAAATAACATTTGTTTTGTTGTGTTTTAATGCGCAGTTTGCGTTTAAAGAAATTTTCATATTATATTTTTCACCAATTTTATCAATTATATCCATATAATCTTCTTTTATTTGTTTAAAAACAAAATCATTGAATTCTATTATTACGTTTTTATAAACTGTATGCTCACTTATTCTCATAATTTCTTTTTCGACACTATCCACTATATGATGTATAGATTTTATAGTTTTCGTTCCATCACAGCATGGGCAAGCCATTAAATAATACTTATCAATAGACTCTTTTTCTCTTCGTCTTGCAACTTCTACTAAGCCAAGTTTTGTCATTCCTAACACTTCAGCTTTTCTCTTATCTTTACTAAACTCTTCCTCTAGTATGTGTAATACCTCATTTTGATATTTCTTTTTATACATATCAATAAAATCAATTATTATTATTCCAGCTATATCTCTAATTCTAAGCTGTCTCACAATTTCCTTTGCAGCTTCAATATTTGTTTTATAAACAGTCTCATCAAGTTTACCAGTTCCAACAAACTTACCTGTATTTACATCTATAACAGTAAGAGCTTCTGTTTTTTCTATTATTAAATAACCACCACTCTTTAACCATACTTTTTCATTTAATAATTTTTCTATTTGAGATTCTATTCTATATAAATCAAATACATCTTTATTTTCTTCAAGGTATAATTTATCAATATAATCATTATTTATAAGCTTCAAAATAGGTTTTAATTCATGATATTTATCATAATTATTGATAATTATAGACTCAATCTCATCATTTACATTATCTTTTACATATTTAGTTGCAAAATCTAAGGACTTATATAATAGCTTTGGTCCCATACCAAGTTTATATTCTTTTAAAATATTATCATACTTTAATTTTAACTCTTCTATATCTTTTTTTATTTCATCATGAGTACAGCCTTGAGCTTCAGTTCTTATTATTAATCCCAAGTTTTCTTTATTCACTGCTTTTGTGATTTTTTTTAATCTAAATCTTTCTCTTTCATCAGTAATCTTATTTGATATAGTAGTTCTGTCGTTGGAAGGTATATAGACAATATACCTTCCAGATATACTAATTTCAGTATTTAATTTTGCACCCTTAGTACCAATTTCTTCTTTATTTACTTGAACCAAAATCTCTTGCCCAGATTTTATGGTACTTTCTTTTTTTAACTGTAAATAAGCAAGTTTCTTAAATCCAATATCTACAAAACATGCTTCTATTCCTGGTATAACTTTTTTTACAATTCCACGATATATATTGGATACAGTTTTTTTATTTAAGTTATCTTCAACAAAAAGTTCTACTAACTTTCCCTCTTCAAGCACTGCTGTTTTCTGAGACCCTATTAAGGACTCAATAACTATCTTCTTCACAACTTCACCTCTCACGAACTTACATAGGAGTCACTAATTCCCCATCTTCTAATACATATAAATCTCTTCTCAATATATCAACTTCTAATGGGTCAATATCCAGTTCAAACATCTCTAACATTTTAGGAATAAGTATATTAGTATTTAAATTAGTTTTTGAACCTGTAGCTATAGTAGCAGTAAGAGTGATATGCTCATCTTCTAAATTTAAAACATCAAAAGTTCTTATCATGGGTCTTATATCAACTTCAACCAATTTTCCTTTTTTATTCTTTTTTGTTATGATTATCTCTTTATTATTCATAAAGTCAATTACTTTTCTTTTTACAAACTCTTTAGTCAAAGGCCTTTTTAAATCTATATTAAACAGATACTCTCCATAATCTATTACGGAAGAAAGAGAAGATGTCTGTCTATCAATTTCCTTTGCTTTAATAAATTCTATCCCCTCTGGAAGCTGAACTGACACTTTATCTAAAAACTCATCTACCAATAAATCATCTTCTATCTCAATATCCACATACTCGCCTTGGCTTTCTGTCCCTAATGCTAAAGCATTACCATAACTCATCTTAGGATGAGGGTTAAACCCTTGAGAATGTGATAAATTTATTTCAGCTCTCCTAAATGCTCTTTGTAATAATCTTTGAAGGTCAAGATGTGATATATATATCATATCACCTTCTTTTTTAAATTTGACTCTAATTATTTTACTCATATTAACAAAGCCCCCTTCCTATATCATGTATATTTATTCCACAACCATTACAATTATGTCTGCAATCAGAAGTGATTTTTTCTTTTTTAGCATTTTCATCTTCTCTAATCAAGAATTTTTTACTTACACCTACATCTATATGGTCCCAAGGGAATACCTCTTCATATCCTCTATTTCTATGTGCATAGAAGTCTATAGAAAGATTGTTTTTTTCCATAGCTTCCTTCCATATATCTAAACTGAAGTGTTCTGCCCAGCCATCAAATTTTGCACCTAATTTAAATGCATCATATATAACTTTTCCTATCTTTCTATCTCCTCTAGCTACTACAGCTTCCATCAAGCTAGTCTTTGAATCGTGATAGTTATATTTTATGTTGTTATTTCTCAATTTATTGACTAAATGTCTTTGCTTATCAACTACTTCCTCTGTTGTATCTTGACCATGCCATTGGAACGGTGTAAATGGTTTTGGTACAAATGTAGATGTACTTACTGTAACACTAAAACTTCTTTTTAGCTTACCTCCATTTACTTTTCTATAAATATCAATAACTTTATAAGCTAATTTGGCTATTCCATCCAAATCATCATAAGTTTCAGTTGGCAAACCAATCATAAAGTATAGTTTAACACTATTCCATCCCATTTCGAAAGCTCTTTTTGTTGCATTTTCTAAGTCTTCTTCTGTAACACCTTTATTTATAACGTCTCTAAGTCTCTGAGTTCCTGCCTCTGGAGCAAAAGTAAGTCCAGATTTTCTTACTTGTTGTATTTTATCAGCAATCTCCATTGAGAAATTGTCTAGTCTAAGCGATGGAAGTGAAATTCCTATATTATTAGATGCATATTCATCTACTAAATAATCAGTAAGCTCAGACAACTTACTATAGTCACTTGTACTAAGTGATGATAATGATATTTCATCATATCCAGTATTCTTAACTAATTTGTCAAGTATCTCTTTAAGTCTTTCAACACTCTTTTCTCTTATTGGTCTGTATATCATACCAGCTTGACAAAATCTGCATCCTCTTGTACAGCCTCTAAACAATTCTAACACTATTCTATCATGAACAGTATCTATATAAGGTACTATTAATTTTTCTGGATAATCTACAGTTTCAACATTTTTTATTATCCTCTTAGTAGGACTCTTAGTAACCCCTTCTCTATTAGGAGTTACACTTTGAACTGTACCATCTTCATTGTATTTAACATCATAAAAACTTGGTATGTATACTCCTTCTATACTTGATATTCTGTATAAAAAATCACCTCTAGTTGTTTTATTTTTCTTCCACTCTTTATACTCATTTACTACTTCTAAGTTAACTTCTTCACCTTCACCTAATATTACTATATCTACAAAATCTGCTAAAGGTTCCGAATTATAAGCACAAGGACCTCCAACCATTATAAATGGGTCTTCCAATTTTCTTTCTTCTTTTAATATTGGTATATTGGCTAAATCTAATATATTTAAGATATTAGTGTATGAAAGTTCATATTGAAGTGTAAAAGTAACAAAATCAAAGTTTGTTATAGGCTCTCTTGACTCTAATGCAAATAATGGTATATTTTTTTCTCTCATTATATTTTCCATGTCAACAGCAGGAGAGTATACTCTCTCACAAAATACATCTTCATCTTTGTTTATTACATCGTATAATATATGACTTCCTAAGTGACTCATCCCAACTTCATACAGGTCTGGAAAACAATGTGCATATCTTATCAATTCACTATTGCTAGTATCTTTATGAATTGAATTTATTTCATTCCCAAGATATCTAGCAGGCTTTTCTACTTTTTTTAAGATTTTTTTCAAGTCTACTTTATTCATTTATTAAAATTCCTCCAAACAAGTTCTTTATTTTTATTCTTATTTATAAGTAATATTATACACGATAAAATATTTTCTATCAAAAATATAACTAAAATATTGAATTTAAAATCTATATTATTCACAAAATAGTATATCTAAAAATATTTTCTATTAAATTTTTATTAAAATACAGATTTTTTACCAAATATGATATATTATAAACATAAAACTATGTTTTTGATGACTTATAATGACATCTTTTGTTTCACTGACCTCAAAATGGGGTATGTTATTTATATAATGATAATTTTTAGGAGGGTTAAAAATGAGTAAAGTTTTCGAAGTAAAAAAAGATATCTACTTTACTGGCGTAGTAGATGAAGGTTTAAAAGTATTCGACATAATAATGGAAACAGAGTTTGGGACAACTTATAATTCTTACTTAATAAAGGACGAAAAAACGGTTTTATTTGATACAGTAAAAGCAAATTTTAAGGATGAATTTTTAAGTAATTTATCAGAAGTTACTGATATAGCTAAAATTGACTATGTTGTAGTCCATCACACAGAGCCAGACCATGCTGGTAGTTTAAAATACTTATTAGATTTAAATCCTAATATAGAAGTTTATTGTACTAAAGCTGCTAAATTATACTTAGATGGTCAAATAAATAGACCTTTTAATTGTCATGTAATAAAAGATGGTGAAGTTTTAAATATCGGTAAGAGAAATCTTAAATTTATAACTGCTCCATTCTTACATTGGGTTGATACAATGTTTACTTACATTGAAGAGGACAAGACTCTTTTAACTTGTGACGCATTTGGTTGTCATTTTGCAAGTGTTGATTCAGAAGTAGTAAACAGTGAAGATTATCTAAAATCAGCTAAACATTACTATGATTGCATAGTTAAGCCATTTGCTAAGCACGTGTTGAGTGCTGTAGACAAGGTTGTAGGGCTAAACTTAGAATTTGATACTATATTAACTTCTCATGGTCCAATGCTTACTAAAGACCCAATGGCTGCTGTAAAGAGATATGTTGAGTGGTCTACAGAAGCTATTAATACAACTAATCAAAATCAAGTTTCTATATTCTACTTATCAGCTTATAGCAATACTTTAGAAATGGCTAAAAAGATAAAAGAGGGACTTGATAAAGAAGGTGCAAAAGCTGAATTATATGATTTAGAAAATATGACATTAACAGAAATGCATGATACATTAGTAGTATCAAAAGTAATACTATTAGGTTCTCCAACTATAAATAAAACAATGGTTAAACCTATGTGGGATTTATTCTCTGTTATAGACCCAATGGCTAACCAAGGTAAGATAGCAGGAGTATTTGGTTCATTTGGTTGGAGTGGTGAAGGTATAACTATGGCTGAAACTTTACTTAAAGCTATGACATTCAAAATGCCTGTAGAATCTCTTAAGAAAAAATTCTTCCCTAGTGAGGAAACATTAAAAGAATGTATGGAGTTTGGTGCAGAATTTGCAAAATTAGTTAAATAGTTATTTTTATTTAAATGACATATATCTATATTCCATCATTTAAATTATATAAAAAAACTCACATTAGAGTTTTTATCTTATAGAACAAATTAAAATGAGGTAGCTATTTTAGCTACCTCTTAATTTTATATATTATTTACTTTTATTAAACACGTTGACTTTTGCTCTTCCTAACTTCTCTCCATGATAGTTCTCCCCTATCAAGAGCTTTTATAAATATTTCTGCAGAAGCTAGATTTGTAGCTATTGGAACATGGTACACATCACAAAGTCTTATCAAAGCTTGTATATCTGTCTCATGAGGTTGAGATGTAAGTGGGTCTCTTAAAAAGATAACTAAATCTATTTCTTGTGTTACGATCAAAGAACCTATTTGCTGGTCTCCACCTAAAGGTCCAGATGCCAATCTAGTAATCTTTAATTCAGTTTCATCCATTATTCTTTTTCCTGTAGTTCCAGTTGCATATAGTCCATATTTTTTTAAAATTGATTCATAACCTATACAAAATCCTACTATGGTATTTTTCATTTGGTCATGTGCTACTAATGCTATATTCATTATACTCAATCTCCTCAATTTATGTTTAGAACTCTTACACTTAGAAATTTATTTTCTTTCTTCTCATACACACATTTAGTACTAATCCTAGATTGGCTAAAGATGTTAATAGTGAACTTCCTCCATAACTTACAAAAGGTAATGTTACTCCTGTTACTGGAATTAACGCAACAGTCATAGCAATATTTTGAATTATCTGGTAAGCAAACATACCCATAACACCAACTACAATGAGGGTCCCATAAAAATCCTTAGCATCTCTTGCAATTGCTAAAATCCGTAATAAAAATATTGCAAATAAGATTATAAGCACTGTCATTCCTATTACACCAAGTTCTTCACCCACAACAGCAAATATAAAGTCACTATCTTGTACTGGTAAGAAATCTTCTTGGTTTTGACTTCCATTATACAGACCTTTTCCAGTCATACCACCAGAGCCTATTGCTATCAAAGATTGCATAACCTGATAGTTTCCTTTTAAGGTTACATCTTCTGGATTTAGGAAGGCTTCTATTCTTACTTTTTGATGGTCTGCCATCATTAAATACATCAATGGCATTGATACCAAGAGTATTATTATTCCTCTTTTTATTAGCTTAGAACTAAGACCTGCTGTAAACAGCATTGCAAATACCATACAACAAAATACAATTCCTGTTCCTAAGTCTGGTTGAGCAAGTAGTAATCCAATGAATGGGAGAGAATAAACTACAACAGGTATAACCTCTTTTAATGTATTTAATTTATCCTTCTTTGTCTCAAGTATCTTTGCATAACTAAGTATAAATGTTAATTTTACTATTTCAGAAGTCTGCAAATCAAGTGGACCTAAGTTAATCCAAGACCTCGCACCGCCTTTTTCAGTACCAATTCCAGGTAATAAAACTACAGCTAATAAAACAAGGCTTATTATATAAAGAGCCTTATAGTACCTTCCTAGAAGATTATAATCAAAAAATAGTATTACTATAATCATTCCTATTCCAAGCACAAAAGCTAGTCCTTGCTTAACTAATTGATTATATGAACCTGTAGAATTAGCATGTGTTGCACTACTAAGTATAACAAGCCCAAAAATAAAGATAGCTAATACTGTAACTATAAGTTTCCAGTCTAACTGTTTTATCAACTTAATTGTCGACTTATAATTAATATTGATTTTTTTCAAAGAATCACCGTCTTTCTATCTTTAAACATATAATTAAATAAAAGGGGCATATACCAATAAGGATATCCCCCTTTTAAGCACTAATTACATACATCTATCTTTAATATTCTTTAATGGTATATTAGCAACTAATGCAGATACAGGTTTGTCATCATGTTCACCTCTGCATTTAGACATTTTGATTTCAAGGCCATCTTCTTCTATTTCTGCATAGTTGGCTATTACTTTTAAAATATCTGTTTTTATCATCTCTAAAAGTTGTGGTGAACAATCTACTCTATCATGAACTAAAACTAGTTTTAACCTCTCTTTAGCAACAGATTTACTAGTTTTAGCTTCGTTAGAAAAAACTCTAAATAAATCTAACACAGATGTATCCTCCTTTGCTACTTAGCCATGCTAAACATTTTTTTTAGTCTACCAAAGAATCCATCTTCAACTTCAAGTTCAAGTAGAGGAACTTCTTCATTTAGTATCCTTTTTGCGATATTTTTGTATGCTTGACCAGCAAGAGATTTTGAATCAAGTATTGCTGGTTCACCTTTATTTGTTGATATAATTATACTTTCATCATCAGGAACAAGACCTAATAAATCTATTGCTAGTATCTCTATTATATCTTGTTTGTCCATCATGTCTCCACGCTTAACCATATCATTTCTAATTCTATTTATAACTAATCTTATTTCTTTTATTTCATTTGCTTCTAATAGACCTATTATTCTATCTGCATCTCTTACTGCTGATATCTCTGGATTTGTAACCACAATAGCTCTATCTGCACCTGCTATTGCATTTTTAAATCCTTGTTCAATACCTGCTGGGCAGTCTATTATTACATACTCGAAAGATTCTTTCAATTTTTCACATAGGTCAACCATTTGCTCAACTGATACAGCGTTTTTATCCCTAGTTTGTGCTGCTGGTAATAAATATAGATTATCAAATCTTTTGTCTTTTATTAGAGCTTGCTTAAGCCTACAAGTTCCTTCAACAACGTCTACTATGTCATAAACTATTCGATTTTCAAGACCCATTACTACATCTAAATTTCTAAGTCCAATATCTGCATCTACAACTACAGTTTTTTTATTTTCTAGGCTTAGCGCAGTTCCTAAGTTTGCTGCGGTAGTAGTTTTTCCAACTCCACCTTTACCGGATGTTATAACTATAACTTCGCTCATAATACTACCCCCTATTTTTCTTTCTATTTGTCCAACTTTGACAAATAGCTTTCGATTACAATTCTTCCATTACTCACAAAGGCTATTTCTGGGCTAATTTCTGATTCAATTTCATAATTTTCTTCATCATCTGGAGCTTCTGCAATATTATCTGCTATTTGCAATATTTTTGGATTAAGATTTCCAGCAACAACATAGGCAAACTCATTGCCCTCTGAACCTGCATGCACAAAACCTTCTATTTTCCCCATTACAAAAACATTTCCTCCTGCTACAACCTTAGCGCCAGCATTTATATCTCCCATAACAACTGTATTTGATTTTGAAATGACCTTTGAACCAGGTCTCATATCATTTAATATGACTACATCACCTTCAAATTCAATATTTTCGCCAGATCTTAGGGTATTGACATATTTTGTTTGAAAATTATTATTTTCTTCAATTTTTTGATCTTCAACAAATTCCACATCAAATCTAGAAGTAATTCCTTCTTTTAATTCTAGAATCTCCATGTCAGTTAAATAATCACTGTTAATTTTACTAATTTTAGCACCATTAAAAAAACCAACATACGCTTCCAATTTGTTTATTATATTTTCTTGTATTTCTTCAAATGGAGCTTCTCTTTTTATATTTACTATTATCCCTCTTTTATTACCCTTGAACTCTACTAGTTCTTGACTACAAATTTCTCTTAAAGACATAACAACCTCCAGAGTGATATATCATTTATATTCTTCAAATGCGCTTTAAACCCTTTTATTTTTTCTACATAAAGCTAAAGTTTATAAATGGATTTAACTTATCTATTGATTTGTGACTCGAAATTTATATTTTCGTCAGAAGAATTATTAACATCATCCGTCTTGTTGTCTTTTTTGCCATTAGTTGGCTCTAATCCCATATATGTTCCAATAACTTCTCTAGTTGGTAAAAGTGAGAATACACTTGAATCACCTTGAGGAATTACACATACAACAGCTATTTCTGGGTCATCTGCTGGTGCAAATGCAACAGTCCATGTAAAAGAACCATAATCTGCTTTAAACTTATCTATTTGGTCATCTGTTATTTTTGGATTTAATTCTTTTATAGCTTTTCTTAAATATGAAGAATTCACTTTATCAGTATCCTCTAATTTAACTTTTACTCCATCTTCTAATTCTTCTTCTAATTTCTTTCTTTCTTCGTCTTTTAAATCTTTATTTTCTAGTTTTTTCTTTATTTCTTTTTCTTTAGCTAATGAAAGTTCTTTTTCTTTTTCTGCCTTCATCTTATCAGCCATTTTAATTGCATCATTTAGATTAACATTATAAGATGACATATGACTCTTTAAATATTCATATTCATTATCTGTAGGTATTTTACCACTTTTCTCAGCTGTACCAGTCTTTGCTGCTACATCTATTGGGAAATCAGCAAAAGCACTTTTTGCTGTACCTTGTCTAGCAACCAATTTCATACCTTTTGTTAGTTCCTTTAGATTGTCTGGATTTTTGAAAGGTATTTTTTCCACTTTCTTTTGGTCATTAATTTTTACTGATGAATAGTCACTTGAAACAGCTCTATCAACTACAGATAATTCTACTAAATTACCTCCATTTGCTATAGCAGCTACGTATCTTGATATTTGAGCTGGTGTATAGGCATTTTCACCTTGCCCTATAGCTAAGTTGAATGTATCAGCAGTACTCCATTTTGCAAAGTTAAAGTAACTAAATACCGCCATATCCGCTACATCTTCCACTCTATTTTCTTTAACATCCAATTTTTTCAATCTATTCATCGTTTCTACTCTACCAGGAGTTTTCTTTTCAGCTGCCCAACTTACAATTTCATCGATTCTTTTTTCGTATTCTTTAGGATTTTTATCTCTAGTTATATCAACAAAGTCATTGGCCATTTCTCTATCTAAAGCTGATTTTAACAATGCTTGTGTTGATTTTAATTTATCCTCTGTGCTAGGCACCTTACCTGCTCTTTCTTCTACTTCGTCTTCAAGCCCAGTATTTTCATCTAATCCAAATAGTTTTGCATACTCAAGTATCTTATTTGCATTCATATCTATACCAATACTTTTTCCATCTGGCCATGTCTTACCTGTACCAATAGTTGCCATATATATGTTACAAGACTCTTGTATAGCTTTATATAAATTTGTCATACCATGATTTCCTCTACCATGGTTCCACACATAGTCCCCAAATGATTTTTTCCCTAGCATAATAACTCCAGGGTCATTTATAGTGAAATTTGGATTTAGACCATTTTCTAAAGCTGCCATTGAGGTTACCATCTTAAATGAAGAACCTGGCTGGAATTCCCCTTGTGTAACTAAGTTTAATAGTGGACTTCCTGCTAGTAAGTCATTTGGATTCTTTGGTTGTAGTGCTTTATAGTCTTCTGTAGAAATACCCTTTGCAAATTTATTTGGGTCATAGTCAGGATAACTTGATGAAGCTAAAACCTCTCCATTTTTAACATCAATAGCTATAAGAGCTGCTGATTGTGCCTTTCCTGCATATGCACTAATTGGCTTATCCCCAAACTTACTTTTAAAAGTACCTCCTTTTGAAGCAACTTCTATTATCTGTTTTAATGCATTATCTGAAACTTCTTGTAAATCTTTATCTAATGTAAGGTATACAGTATCTCCTGATTTAGGTTTTTTTGATTCAATTTCTTTACTGATTCTACCCAATGCATCAACTTTAACCATTTTATAACCATCAGTTCCTCTTAGCTTGCTTTCATTACTTTTTTCTACTCCTGCAAGACCTACCATATCTCCTGTTTTATATCCTTTTTGTAGATATGATTCTATTTGAGTTGATGGCATTTTTCCTACATATCCTAACATATGTGAAGCTAAAGTTCCATTAGGATAATATCTCACTGGTTCAACTGCTACTGAAACACCAACAAGGTCCATAGCACTTTCCTCAATCTGTGCAATGGTAGTTTCTCCTACATCTTTTGCAATTGTTACTGGATTATATTGAGAATATCCTTTTGATTTTATTAAATCTCTTACAACCATTATTTTTCTTGCATCTTCATTACTTAAACTTTTATCAATCTTAAATGCATCGCTATTTCTTACTTTTTCAAACGCTTTTTCAGCACTTAAATTAGTCTCTTTTATTTTATAACTGGCCAACCAATCTCTCTTATCTCTCTCTGCTGTAAACATCCATTTACTAACTAAAATAGGAGGATAGTATCCATTTTCATTTAGTTTTGCTTGTAATTTTGTTGCATCTAACCTTTTATCTTCTTGAGACAAGATTCCTGCTGATATAAGTTTATCTACCAAGTAATAAAAACTCTCTTTAGCATTATAATCACTTGGTATTCCATTTTCTGATTTATATTCTCTAATCTCTCTGTCATATGTATAATAGTACTTTCCATTTTCTACATATATAGGAAATTCATCTACATATTCTTCACCATTTTTCTCAAGTAAATTTATAAGCTTCAATGATATTTCATTTGCTCTTGAACGCTTATTAGCATCTTTTTTATTAATATCGTTACCTGAAACTTGAACAGTAAATAAATTTTTATTTCCTGCTAGCAATCTTCCATATCTATCTTTTATTTCTCCTCTTGGAGCCTCTATTGCCAATTTTTTATATGTTTTATTTTCAGCTAACTCATTGTAGTATTCATATTTAAATGTAGTCATGTAGACTATTTTTACTAAAATAGCTAAAAATATCACGCTTATGACTATTTTCATTATTTTAAATCTATCAACTTGTTTATTTTCTTCCATGAAATCACCAACTAATCTTCTTTAAGTTTTAAAACTGCTCTTTTAGACAAGCGATATATTATTAAACCAATTAAACTATTCACTATTGGTGCTACTAGTAGACCCTTTACTAAAAGTGTTGATATGCTATAGCTTTGATAGATTATACTAGATGTACCTATATTGACAATTGAATCAATTAAACTTCCTATTAAAACCAAAACGAAAGTAATAATATAGCTACCTTTATATAGTTGATCCCTCATGTGTCCAATCGCATATGCAATAACAAACAAAACTAATGCATTTACACCAAGAATTCCACCAATGGTTATGTCCTTAATAAGCCCTATTATGGCTGCTATAATCCCACCTTCTAATTCATCCAAATAAAGAGAAATTATAGTTACATATATAAGAACTAAGTTAAAGCTTATTCCAAAAATATTTATATAATTTGTTATACTATTTTCTATAGTCATAACCACAATACCCAATAGACAAAGTAAAACTTTTTTCATTGTTTTTTATCCCCTTTATCCTATATTTCTTGGTTCTATGACTACAACGTCATCTATATTCTTAAAATCAACATAAGGTTTTACAACTACATATTTTAGTGATTTATCTTTATCATCAATTACCTTTTCAACCTCACCAATTGGTATGCCTTCTGGGAAAAATCCAAGACCAGATGTTGTTATTATATCTCCTTGAATTACATTATATGATGAGTCAAACATATAACCTTGTAAATAACCTTTACTATTATAACTATCCTTATTGTCTAAAGTAGTATTTTGAGTAATTGCTCCTTTAGCACTAGCATTTTTTGCTAATTTAAAACTTACAGATGATTTAGAATCTAATAGTGAAATTGCCTTACTATAATCGTTGGAAACTTCATAAACTATACCAACTAGACCACTGCCATTCATAACTATACTTTCTTTTTTTACACCTGAATTTTTTCCCGCACCTATTATAAAACTCTCATACCAGTTTCCATCATTTTTACCTACAACACTTGTAGAAATACTTGTTGCTTTATATTTTTCTTCTACAAAGCTAAGTGTCTTCTTTAATTCTTCTAATGATTCTGTCTTGTCTAATTTGGTATTTAAAGCTATAACATCTTTTTTAAGCTTTTCATTTTCTGATTCTAATTTTTTTACCTTTTCAGAGTTATCTCTATAATTTAAGATATCTTTAAAACCATTTTTTATAAATGAAAATCCATCATTTATTCCTTTTCCTACACTTGTAATAGCATCTGATGCTACACCTAAGTTTACTGGGCTTCCACTTGAAAACTTACCAATTGATATACCCACAATTCCAATTAAAGTGATAGCAACTACGCCCGTTGCTATCACTTTAACATTAATCCTTTTTTTCTCATTTTTATTCTTGTCAAATCTCAAGGCCATCACCAACTTCTAATTTTTAGCATTCATCATTAATACTTTTTCAAAAATTTCTTGGTCTTCAACAGACTTTCCTGTTCCAAGTGCAACACAATCAAGAGGAGCTTCTGCTATTTGAACAGACATTCCTGTTTCTTGTGTAATAAGTTTATCAAGACCTCTAAGTAAAGCTCCTCCTCCTGTTAGCATTATTCCGTTTTCCATTATGTCTGATGCTAATTCTGGTGGAGTCTTTTCTAATGTAGATTTTATAGCATCTACTATTGAACTCACAGGCTCTTTTAATGCTTCTCTAACTTCTGTAGAACATATTTCTATTGTTTTAGGTAACCCTGATATTAAATCTCTACCTCTTATTTGCATATTTATTTCTTCATCATCTTTAAATGTAGAACCTATGCTAATTTTAACATTTTCAGCAGTTCTTTCACCTATCATAAGATTATATTCTTTTTTTACATAGGCAACTATAGACTCGTCAAATTCGTCTCCACCAATTCTTATAGATTTAGCAGTAACAATTCCTCCTAGAGATATTACAGCTATTTCTGAAGTACCTCCACCGATATCAACTACCATATTACCTTCTGGCTCTTCAACCTTTAATCCAGCTCCTATAGCCGCTGCCATTGGTTCCTCTATAAGAAATGCATCTTTAGCACCAGCTTGTCTTGCAGCCTCTTCTATAGCTCTCTTTTCAACTTCTGTAACTCCAAAAGGAACACATATAGCTATTCTTGGACTTACAACACCTTTTTTATCAGCTGCTTTTTGTATAAAGTAACTAATCATTGATTGAGTTATATCAAAGTCAGCTATTACTCCATCTTTCATTGGTCTTATAGCTACTATATTTCCTGGTGTTCTACCTATCATTTTTTTAGCTTCTTCACCTACTGCTAAAACTTCTTTACTGTCATCTCTTATTGCAACAACTGAGGGTTCTCTAACAACAATACCTTGTCCTTTTATGTAAACTAATGTATTTGCAGTCCCTAAATCTATTCCCATATCCTTTGTCATCTTGTTAAAACTAAAAAAACCTCTTTTTTCTTTCTTTTTTTCCTTAGCCATGATTTTACTCCTTCCTACTAATTAAGAATCATGTTTAAAACATTCTCCTACTATTTTATCACATATAAAGTCAAATTATCATATTTTCTTTAAAGCTAAAGTATAATCCATCTCCAATTATTATATGGTCAATTATTTCAATCCCAATTATTTCTCCACATTTAATAAGTCTTGATGTAATATTTTTATCTTCCTTTGATGGTTCTACACTTCCTGAGGGGTGATTATGCATCACTATTATTTTACTTGCACTTCTCTTTATAGCTTCTTTAAAAACTTCTCTAGGATGGACTAATGATGAGTTTAAAGTCCCTACAGATATATCTACATCAGATATTATCTCATTTTTTGTATTTAAAAGAACTGCCTTAAAAACCTCTTTTTTCAAATACCTCAGACTATTCATATAATATTTATGTATATCCCAAGGATTTTTTATTTTATACTTCATAGGTTTAAAACTAGCTACTCTAAAGCCTAGTTCTAAAGCTGCTTTAATTTGGGCTGATTTTGACAATCCAATTCCATCTATATTACACAGCTCCTCTATTGTCATTTCCTCTAAATGTCTAATACCCTGAATATCTTTATTTATTATATAGTTGGCTAACTCGATTGCATTTTTATGTTTGTTACCAGTTCTTAAAAGTATAGCCAACAATTCAGCATTTGATAAGCTTTCTACTCCTTCAGCAAGCATCTTTTCTCTGGGTCTTTCCTCTAGTGCCATTTCTTTTACCTTAATGGTTGAATTAAATGACTTTTTCAGATAAATCACACTCCATAAAAAAGATTTATATTAAAATGTTCCTTTAACAAGTCACCTAACTTTGAAATTGGAAGTCCAACTATATTAAAATAATCGCCTCTAATCTCTTCAACTAGCAAAGCTCCATATCCTTGTATTCCATAAGCTCCTGCTTTGTCAAATGACTCTTTAGTTTTCAGATAATCCTCAATATCTTTTTCTGATAACGTTTTAAATTTTACATTGCTGATTACATAGTCAATTATTTTTTTATCTTTGCACAAGTTTATTAAGCTAATACCTGTTATGACTTGATGCTCTCTTCCAGATAGTCTACTTAGCATGTCTCTTGCACAAGACTCATCTTTAGGCTTTCCTAAAATAGCATTATCTAAAACAACAACAGTATCAGCTCCAATAACAACATCTTTCTTATGTTTAGATGCTACAAACATACTTTTTTCAAAAGCTAATCTCATAACTAAATGTTTTGGTGCTTCACCTTCCAATATAATCTCATCAATTTCACTTTTAATTATATCAAATCTTACATTTGTATTCTCTAGAATTTCTTTCCTTCTTGGAGAGGCTGATGCCAAGATTATATTCATTTATTCACCTCATTTGTACGTAATTTGTACCTATTTAGTCTATCACTATATTGTAAAAAATTCAACAGAAATGTCGAACCTTTTTTGTTACACTATTGTTATATTTATTACCAATAAAATAAATATACATAAAATAGAGGTATGGAAATTATTCCATACCTCTGTTTTATGTACTCATTAGAGATATGGAAATTATTCCATATCTTTATTTTGTCCATATTACAAAATTTTAATAGCTTTCTTTGGACATTTTTCCATACATAAATGGCATCCTACACATTTGTCTGCATCTACCTTATGTTTTTCTTTTAATTCACCTTCTATTGCATCAAACTTACATTGTTTTTTGCACACTGTACATCCCACACAAAGTTCTTGGTCAATAGTAACTTTCTTTCTTTTAGCTATATCACCTGATATTACTTTTGTAGGGCATTTTTCTACACATTGCATACAACCTACACACTTACTAGGGTCTATTTTAGCTATTTTGTTTTCAAATATTATTGCATCAAATTTACAAGCTTTTACACACATTCCACAACCAATACATCCAGCAGTACATTTTTCTTTAACAGCTTTACCAAATTCTTTGCTATTACATTCTACAACTATTGATTGGCTTTCTGGTTTTGTAATTATTATACCCTTAGGGCATGCTTCTTTACATTTTCCACAGTTAACACATTTTTCTTCATCTATTACTGCTACTCCATCAACTATAGAAATAGCATCAAATTTACAAACAGTCTTACATGTTCCAAGACCTAAACATCCAAACTTACACATTTTAGCTCCTGAATTTAAAACATTTGCTGCTCTACAATCAGATATTCCTTCATACTCATATTTATCTTTTGCACTTGAGCAAGTTCCTTTGCAAATAACTTTTGCTACTTGTTTTTCACCTGCTTCAGCACTTACGCCCATTATTTCTCCAACTTTTGCACCAACATCTGCTCCACCTACAGGGCAACCATTAACTGGTGCTTTTCCTTCAACTATCGCACTTGCAAGACCTCCACATCCTGGGAATCCACAACCACCACAGTTAGCACCTGGAAGTACTCCTAGTATAGCTTCCACTCTTTCGTCTACTTCTACAGCAAACTTTTTAGATGCAAAATCTAATACTATCCCGAAGATTAAGCCCATAACTCCTAAAACTAATACAGCTGTAAGTATCACTATTTTCACCCCTCTTTTTTATAGCTTTATAAGTCCTGTAAATCCTAAGAAAGCTATTGACATTAAACTTGCTGATATAAGTGTTATAGGGAAACCTTTAAACGCTTCTGGTATATCAGCTAATTCTAGTCTTTCTCTTATACCTGCGAATATTACTATTGCTAAAGTAAATCCAGCTCCTGCTCCAAATCCGTTTATTATTGTTTCTACTAAATTATAACTTTTTTGAACATTAACTAGAGCTATACCAAGAACTGCACAGTTTGTAGTTATAAGAGGTAGATAAACTCCTAATGCTTGATATAAAGATGGACTCATCTTTTGAATTACCATTTCAACGAACTGAACTATAGAAGCTATAACCAATATAAAAGCTATTGTTTGTAAAAATTCAGTTCCAGTCTTTACTAATAAAATTTGTATAAAATAAGTTATAATTGAAGCTAGAGTTAGAACGAATGTAACTGCAACTCCCATCCCTACTGCTGTATCAACTTTCTTAGAAACTCCTAAGAAAGGACATATACCCAAGAACTGAGATGTTATAACGTTATTAACAAGAACGATACTTAAAAATAAAAGTATTAAATTCATTTATTACACCTCCACTACGCTTTTTTACTTCTTAATTTATTAAATCCTGCAAATAAGAATCCTAATGTTAAGAATGCACCTGGTGGTAATATAAATATTAATACTGGTTGGAAAGATGCTCCAAATAGTGTCATTCCAAATAAACTACCATTTCCAAGTAATTCTCTTACTGCACCTATTACTGTAAGAGCAACAGTAAATCCAAGACCTTGACCTACACCATCAACAATTGAAGCTAGTGGACCAGTTTTAAAAGCAAAACTTTCTGCACGAGCTAGTATTAAACAGTTAACAACTATTAATGGTATATATATACCAAGAGCCTTATCAAGAGCAGGAACATATGCTTTTAAAACCATTCCTACTATTGTAACAAATGTAGCTATAATGACTACAAATATAGGTATTCTTATCTTATCTGGTGTGATTTTTCTTAGTAATGATATAACTAAATTTGCACATATTAAAACTGCTGCTGTTGAAAGACCCATACCGATTCCATTTATTGCTGAAGTTGTAACGGCTAGTGTTGGACACATACCTATAACTTGCACAAATGTTGGGTTCTCATCTATTAGCCCATTTTTAAATACTTTAGCTAAATTCATAATTAACCCTCCTTATTTATTAAGAGCACTATTGAAGACATCTATTGCAGCATTTACTCCTGTAGTAACTGCTGTAGATGTAATAGTTGCACCTGATATTGCTAATATTTGATTTTCTGCTGTTGTGCTTCCTTTTGCTACTTCAAGAGGTTCAGCAGTTTTTCCTTTGTATTGACCTTTAAATGCATCATCTTTAGCTTTTGCTCCAAGTCCTGCTGTCTCTGACATATTACCAATATCAACACCTGTAACTTGGCCATCAGCTGATATACCTACCATAACTTCAATTTCTCCACCATAGCCACTTGGTTTAGCTTTTAAAGTATATCCTACTACCTCAGAACCATCTAGCCCTTCATATACTTCAGCTATAAGACCATCTCCAAGGTCTTTATAAGTACTTTCCTTCATTTCTTTAAATTCTTTTGCTTCTGGAAGTACTGCTTTTCTAAGTTCATTATTTGCTTGTATATTTCTTTGTTCTATTACTGGAGCTGTAACTTGATTTGTAGCTCCAAGTGCTAATGAGGCTATTGCACTTATAGCAAGTAAAGTTCCACCTAGTCTTACCATACTATTCATTATTTAGCCACCTCCCCAAACACTCTGTTTCTAACAAACTTATCTATAAGTGGTGCAAGACAGTTTACTAGTAGTATTGAGTAAGATACACCTTCTGGATATCCACCATACATTCTTATAACAGTTGTTATAAGACCTGCTAATACAGCGTATATTATTTGACCTTTCTTAGTCATAGGCGAAGTTGTATAATCCGTAAGCATGAAGAATCCACCTAACATAAGTCCTCCAGCAAACAGTTGATATATTGCAAAATTTATATTAAATCCACCTAAAAGGAATGTTAATATAAATACAGTTGCTATGTAAAATACTGGGATAACATAATTTATTATGCCTTTATACATTAGGTATACTCCACCTAATAATAATAATATTGCTGATGTCTCACCTATACATCCACCAATATTACCAATCATCATATCAGCGAGACTAATTCCATTGCTAGAAAGGTCTGCTAATCCTGCTGCTCCATTTTTCAAAAAGCTTAATGGTGTTGCAGTAGTAACTGCATCTAAATTTTTACCTATCCAGTTAACACCTGGTTGAGTCCAAGCAGTCATTGCTACTGGAAATGATGCTAATAAAAATGCTCTTGCAGCAAGTGCTGGATTGACAAAGTTACATCCAATTCCACCAAATACCATTTTAACTACTAATATTGCAAATATTCCTCCTACTAGACACATCCACCAAGGAAGTGATGCTGGTACGTTAAATGCTAATAATAATCCTGTTACAACAGCTGAAAAATCTCCTATAGTACTTTTATGCTTCATAAGTTTTTGATATAAAAATTCAGTACCTACTGTACCAAGTATACAAAAAAACATAGCACTCAATGCATTAAGTCTAAAGAAGTATACTCCTGCTACTGCTGCTGGAAGGAGTGCTATAATAACTTGTTTCATTATATATGAAGTATCTTCATTACTTCTCACATGAGGAGAAGATGATACTATCAACTTATTTTCCATCGTTTTTCCCCCTTAACTTTCTTTATTTCTGAGCAGCTTGCTTTCTTCTCTTTGCTCCTATTTCTCTTTTTGCTGATCTTATAGATTGAAGTAATGGTCTTCTTGCTGGACAAATAAATGAACAAGACCCACATTCTATACAATCCATAGCTCTATGATATTCAGCTGTGTCATAATCTTCCTTCAAAGAATATGCACTTATGAAAAGTGGTTGTAAGAATGATGGACATACATCTGTACATCTTCCACATCTTAAACAATTTTGAACATCTGGTGTACGTGATTCTTCTTCATCTAAACATAAAATCCCTGAAGAACCTTTATTAGTTGCTATTTCAGTAGTATATTGAGCTATCCCCATCATAGGTCCACCCATTATCACTTTACCAACTTTTTTATCTTCTTTAAAACCACCACATTGGTCTATTATTTCTGAGACTAATGTCCCAACTTTTGTTATTAGGTTTTTAGGTTCTTTGATACAGCTACCTGTTATTGTAGTAATTCTTTCTACCAAAGGCATACCTGTTTTAATAGATTTAGCTATTTGAGCTGCTGTGGCAACGTTGTCAACAACTGCACCTGCTGCTATTGGCAATCCGCCTGATGGAACTTCCTTACCTGTACACGCATAAATAAGTTGTTTTTCTGCTCCTTGTGGATATTTCACTTGAAGGCCAACAACTTCGATTTCACTATAATCTTTAGCTACATTTTGAATGGCTTCTATAGCATCTGGTTTATTTGTTTCAATTCCTATAAATCCTTTTTTAACATCTAATACTTTCATTAATGCTCTTAAACCAAATACAACATCTTCTGGATTTTCCACCATTAATCTGTGGTCTGCAGTTAAATATGGTTCACATTCTGCCCCATTTAATATAACTACTTCTGCTTTACTGTCTGGTGGAGGAGATACTTTTACATGGTTAGGGAATGTAGCTCCACCCATACCTACTATTCCTGCCTCTTTTATGATACCTACTATATCTTCTTTGCTCAAATCCTCTAACTGACCTTTTGGTTGAACACTTTCATGTAATTCTTCCTTAAAGTCATTTTCGATAACTACACATTGAGCTGAACCACCTGGTACTTCATGTTGTTCAATAGCAATAACTTTACCTGATACTGAAGAATGAACGTTACATGAAACGAAACCTTGCTGTTCACCTATTTTTTGCCCAAACTTTACTTCATCACCAACTTCAACAATAGGTTTAGCTGGTGCCCCTATATGTTGTTGAAGAGGAATGTAAACTATCTTTGGAGCTTGAGCTTTTTCAAGTGCCTTTGTGTTAGAGTACTCTTTTCTATATGGAGGATGTATCCCTCCCTTAAAAGTTAAGAGTTTCATTGTTTTACCCCCTTATCTATAAAAAAACATTTTTTCTGCCTTCTATAAGTATACTATATATATTAAAAAATCTTAACAATTGTTAAAAAAATATCCCTATTTTTATAATTTATTTTATAAATCAACGCCTCTTTATTAAGTTAAAACGAAGAAAAGGATTGTCTTATTAAACAATCCTTTTCCTATAGCTTTCTAAAGTCTAAATTTTCTGTATTTTATTTTATGGAATTTATGAACAAAGAATACTCTTGCATAGATGATAAAAGTAGACTTTTACTTACACTATATTTTTCTTCATTTGCTGCTTTTGAGGCAGTATCAATTTTTTCGTTTATGTTCTTTACATAGTCAATCAAATTATCTTTAAATAAACTCATTTCAGAATAATCAATCTTTTCAGCTTCTTTTGATATATTTTGTGATATTGCCTTTCTATTTGTCAAAATAGTATTATATTTTTCCATATCTACATTATTTTCATCATTCGACCAAAAACTTGATTCTTCTTTAAAGTTTGTTATTAATTTATTTAATTCTTTGGATATACTATCTATATAAGCATAATTACTTGTATATTCTAAAGATAGCATAGGTGCATCTAAATGAGATAAAAACGCATCTGGAAATACTTTTCTTATAGAACTCATATGTTTTCTAACTTCATTTTCATCAAAAGAAGAGTATGTTTGTATTTTTTTTACTCCATCCTTCTCCATAACTGAAAAAGGTATATCACTACTAACTAATGATGTTTGTATTTTTTTCAAATCGTCATCATTATCTATTGCAGCAACTTGGATAGTATATATATCCCATCCTTCAATAGTAGCTAATTTTACTTCTTCTGGTTCCTTGGTATTATTTACTGCTTTTTCTGAATTATTATTTTGATTATTATTTGAATTGGTTTGTGATTTAGATTTTTTTCCATTTTTTATGGCATTTAGTTCATCAGATATATCTTTATAAGTTATATCTGATGAACTATTTAGAAATGGTATTTTAGCTGATATATACTCTAACATCTTGCTATCTTTTATTTTTGTATAAGAATAATAGCCAATCAAACATAAACAAGCAATAGTTATTATATACTTACGCACATCTATCTTATGTCTATTATTATTAAATCCTCTGTATATCGTCTTTCTTCTATTCATTAGTTTGTCCCCTCCCAAAATTATATTATTAATAAAGTATATTTTTAAGAGTCTCAATTTATGAATAGAAAACTTATTTATTTTAATTTTTTAATAAAAATTATATCTACTAAGCAAATCGTCTTGCTCCAAGCAATGCTTTAGACCAATATGAAGTAGTCAAATTGTCTACTTTAACCTTATTAGGATTAGTTTGAGTTCCACTACAATGTATAAACTTACTATTGCCTACATATATACCTACATGGTTCGTTGCTCCATCTCCGTCAGTATCAAAGTAAACTAAATCTCCTGGTGCATAGTTACCCATAGAAACTGCACTTCCAAATTGAGCTTGCTCTCTAGAAACTCTTGGTATAGAAAGTCCAACTGAGTGTTTAAAAACATACTGTGTAAATCCAGAACAATCAAACTTATCTGGACCAGATGCTCCCCATTGATATGGTATTCCAATAAGTGTATATGCAAAATCTACTACTTTTGAACCATTTACAGTCGATTTATCTGAATTTCCAATAGATGAAGAATTTGAATTACTATTAGATTGGGAATTATTATTAGATGATGAATTAGAGTTTTCTTTTAATCCTTCAGTAGTCTCAGAAATATAACTAGAACTTACCCATCCAGTTGTCCCATTTGATAATTTTACTTTATACCATCCATTACTTTTAGCTTTTAACTCAACAACATCTCCACCATTTAATTTTCCGATTACAGAATAGCTTGTCCCAGGACCACTTCTTACATTTAAACTTACAGTAGATGTTACTTTTCCCTTCTTGCCTTCAAGTAATACTTCACTAGATTGATTTTTATCAGTGTTGTTATTATTAGTAGTATTACTTGAATTAGAATCATTTGTTCCAACATCTTCTGATGTTTTTGAGATATACTGACTACTAGCCCATCCAGTAACTCCATTTGATAGCTTTATTTTATACCATCCATTACTTTGTTCTAATAACTTTACTACATCTCCATTATTTGCTTTACCAACTAATGAGTAGTTTGTACCTGCACCACTTCTTATATTTAATCTAGAACTGACATTTACTTTTCCATTCCCACTAATAGATGTTCCACTTGATGTTGAATTATTTTGATTCGAAGTACTTCCAGATGAACCACTCGTTGATATGTATTTTGAACTTCCCCAGCCAACAACAGAACTTGACACTCTTACTTTATACCAACCATTAGATTTTTCTAAAATTTCTACAGTTTTTCCCTTATATAACTTTGCTACTTTGTCACAATCAGCACTTGGCCCGCTTCTTATATTTAAAGCACTAGCTGTCACAACTCCCTTTTCAAGAGCACTTGCATGTATGGAACTAACAGATACTGCTACTGCTCCAATCCCTAAAGCCGTTATAGCTTTCTTCACTACTATCACTCCCCCCAACATATTTTTATAATCATAAATTTGTACCACTATTATCCATTTTTAACAACTATATTTTAATGATAACTTATTCTATTATTAATTGTAAAGAAATTATAATTATATTATTAAAATTAATGATTCTTAGGAAGTATTTCAATCCAATAATTATCTGGGTCCGCTATAAAATAAATTCCCATACTTTCATTTTCAAAACATATACAATCTAAGTCTTTATGAAGTTTTTTTGCCTCATCAAACTCTTCAACTTCTAAAGCCAAATGGAACTCATTATCCCCTAAATTATATGGTCTATCCCAATCTCTAAGCCAAGTTAACTCTAATGTATGGCTAGTAATCCCATCTCCTAAATAAACTAGTATAAAACTTCCATCTTCTGCTTCTTTACGCTTTACTTCTTTTAGACCTAAAGCTTTATCATAAAAATTCAAACTTTTTTCTAAGTTAGTAACATTAAAATTGTTATGGCAAAAACTAAACTTCATTTTGAAATCACTCTCCAATTTTTACTTTTTTTATATTATATCATTATTATAACTTTATTTAAATCAAATTAAGTTAAAAATTTGAATAATACTACGTAATACTTAAGTAGCATTAAATTATTTAAAAGAATATGTCAAAAAAAGAATAAGTTCTATTAAACACATGAAAAAATTGTACTCAAGTTATCTTGATTGTGTAAAATAATAGAACTTATTTTTTTAATTTTTATATTTAATTTTTAATTTTTTCTTTTATAATATAGTTTATTACTTTTTTTCTAATATCTTCAGCACTATAATCATCCTCTATTTCTATATCTAAAAGTTTTGCTATTGATTTCATATCTTCCCTAGTTTTTGACCTATAGCTTGATATCAGTTCATCTTTTATTTTCTCAGGTTCTAAAAGATATTCTTCATCTCCTCTTTTGAAAGTAACATATTTTTGAGCATATGAATTTCTATTATAGTATATATACCTTGATATTTTTCTTAAAATCTGATTATATGAAAGTCGCTTATTAACATTAAGCTTTAAGTACTCTGAAAAAGCAAATAGCTCTTTTTTTGATTTAAATAATGTTTCTTTTTTGATAGTTCTTGATATCGAAGTTACACTTTCTTGATATGCACACTTTTTTAACATTTTTAAATATACTCTATTAAGACCAATACTTTGATTGAATTTTTTTATATTATTATTAATAACTTTATCCAAATTACCTTCAAAGTATTTTTTTGCTCCTTTTTGTGATACATAACTCTCAAGTTCTTTGTGGGCCATATCAAGTATCATTTTTTTTAAATCTTCTTTATATCCTCTAGACTCCATGATACTCCCTCCCTTAGCTATTTATAGTATATTCAAAAAGTTTACGAAATGTGAATCTTTCTCGAAATTTTTTACTTTTTATGTATATATTAATTTAAAAGGGGAGATAATAGTAATGTAAAATCAAACATACTCAATCTCCCCCATTTTTAGACCTCTATTACTCCCCCAATAGAGGTCTTTTTTTATTTTATTATTTTTTATTCAATTCCTTTTAATTCAAAACCTAACTCTGCTATTACTTCTTTTAACTTATCAACTGATACATCATCTTTCATATCTACAGATGCACATTTATTTTCCAAATCTACATCTAAAACTTCAACACCATCTATATCTTCTGTTAATGCAGTTTTAAGGTGATTTACACAGTGTCCACAACTCATACCTTCTACTAATAGTTTCTTTTTCATATCAATTACCTCCTTATACCCTATAAGGGTATTTTATCACACAGTTTAAATTTTTTAAATATAAATTAGTCATTTAATTTATTTCGATTCATTTGAGCTTATATCTAAGTTAGAGATTCCCTCATATACATCAAATTCATTTGGAGTAATCTTTCCTTTTAGTCTACTATTGCTTACAATATAGTTGTTTCTAATAGCTAAACTTATAAATGTTGCATTATCCTCAACATATTTTTGTACATCTTTATAAGCTTTCTTTGTTTCAATTTCAGATGCAGAACTTGTCAGTGCAGACATGTATCCATTTAACTTATCATCAGTATATCCGCTGCTTGCTATTATACTACTTACATCTGGTACAATAGATAATTTCCATCCTACCAATGCCAAATCGTAATTTTTAGAATTAAGGGCACTTTCCATTTCTTTGTCGGATAACTGATTTATCGTATTGTTTATTCCTATAGCTTTTAGGTTTTCACTTATTATATGTGATGTTTTTAACCTCTCACTATTATCTTTATTTACTATTATTTTTAAATTCATTTCAGAAAGTCTTTTCTTTACTTCCTCTTTTTCTTTATTTTTTTTATCTTCAGCTTCTTTTTTTACTCTCTCAGCTTCTTCTTGTTCAGCCTTTTTTTGTTCTTCTGCAGTAAGTTTCTTTGTATTTTTTTTAGTTGATTTTTTTTGTTTTTTATCTACCTTATCATTTTTTGGATTCACTGCATTTATATTTGCATATTCTACTTTATTAAGATACTCAATCGCTTTATCTTTATTGTACTCTAAATCTTTCACATCACTGCTATAATATTTTGATTTTGAGTTAAGTGGAAAATTAACAGGAGTTGCATCATCCATATAACCTTCACTAATAATTCTACTTTTATTTATAGAATGTGCAATTGCTTTTCTAAAATTGACATCCTTAAAAAAAGAATTATTGTAATTAAATAATACACATTCATAATCTCTACCTTGATATTTTGTTATATTAAACTCTTTTTCTTGAAATTTGCTCAAATCATTCAGCGTAACATTTGTTATATCACTATCAAGAGCCATAACCATAGATGTTCTAGCATCTTCGTTAGGAACCATTCCTACTTTTACATTTTTCATAGCTTTAGGAACTTCTTCATAGTAATCCTTATTCACAGATAAAATCATTCCTTCTCTTTCTGTATATGATTCTATTTTATATTTCCCATTTCCTATCATATTATTATTTTTGTCATTTACATCTTTTGAATCTAAATGATTTTGAGATACTATTGGAAATATTAAACTATCAATAGAAAAAGCATACTTAGCTTTAAATTTTATTGTAAAATCTTTATCTGATTTAATATTTACAGAAGCTATATTTTTTGTAAATTCATTATATGGACTTTCTGCACTTTTTTGAATTAAACCAATTGTATAATTTACATCATTTGAAGTAACTTCTTTTCCATCATGCCATTTTGCATCGTTTAATTTTATATCTATACTCATTCCATCTTGAGCTATATTGTACTCCTTCACTAATTGAGGAGTTACATTATAGTTTTCATCTATTGTAAACAAGCCATCATAGATTAAGTTCATTATGTAGCCAACAGACTTATCAGTATTTGTTATAGGGTTTATAGTCTTAGGAGTCACCATCGTTAAGTTTATATACTTGGCATCTATAGAGCTCTGACTTTTAATACCTGATTCACTGCTACTTTCTTTTGTTTTAGTATTACTACAACCAACTATCATAAGAGTTATAGCTAAAATTACTGTTAAGACTTTTATTTTCTTCATTAGTTTTTCCCCTTCTCGCCATATATCTTATTATAATTTTTATAATTATTTTTTACTTTTTCTACATACTTTGAAGTTTGTTCAAAGGGTATATCATGTAGATTCTTTCCATCTTTACTATATTCATTATTTTCTAACCATTTCTTTACATTACCTGAGCCACCATTATATGCAGCTATTACTAAATCCAATGAACCAAATTCTTTATATAATTTATTTAAATACCAACAACCAATTCTTATGTTGGTTTCTGGGTCAAAAATATCAATATTTTCTAGATTCAGTTCTTCCGCTCCCCAATCTCTAGTTATGTCTAATATTTGCATTAACCCTTTGGCCTCTTTTTTTGAAACAGCAGAGCTATTAAACTTACTTTCTGCTTTTATGACACTGTAAACTATATTTTCATCTAAATTAAATTCTTTAGAATATTTTTCTACATACTCTGAGTATTTTTTAGGATACAAAAACTTATGTATTATTTTGCTTTCCATTAATAGTGCCCCAAATAAGATTATAAAAATAGATAGAACCAATACTTTCTTATTATTCACGCCAATTCTCCTTCATGTATTCAATAAATTTGTATACTTTATTCTCTAATTCAGTTATTGTTCCCGAATTATCTATTATATAATCACCATATTTGGATTTTTCTTCCTGACTCATTTGTGAATTTATTCTGCTAAGTGCTTCTTGTTTACTACAATTATCTCTCTTTTGTATTCGGCTAATTTGTACTTCTTGTTTACAAGTAACCACTAATAGCTTATCTACTATTTCCAAAAATCCACTTTCTACTAATATTGCTGCATCTAATATTACTATCTTTTCGTCTTTTTTTCTAGCTTCTTCTATATCACTTATTATTTTTTCTCTTATTATTGGATGTGTCAGATTATTTAACTCATTAAGTTTTTCTTCATCATTAAAAACTATTTTCCCAAGAGCTTTTCTATCTAAAGTTCCATCATCCTTTTTTATATTTCGACCAAAATGTTTAAATACTTTTTCTAATAACAACTCATCCTCAAAGATTTGTCTAGATATAATATCTGCATCCACTATAGTAATGTTAAATTTTCTAAATATATTCGATAGGCTGCTTTTTCCACAGCCTATTCCTCCTGTAAGTCCTAATATCAACATAAAATCACCTACTTTGTCTCATACCAAGAACTACCAACATTTAAATCTACATCTAAGTGAACATCCATATTTACAGCATTTTCCATTTCATCTTTTACAATCTTTTTAACTATATCTATTTCATCGTCAATTGCTTCAACTATCAATTCATCATGAACTTGTAGTATAAGCTTTGATTTCAAATCATTTTCTTCTAACTTTTTGTGAACATTTATCATAGCAATCTTTATTATATCTGCTGCACTTCCTTGTATTGGTGCATTCATTGCAAATCTCTTTCCTCTATTTCTCTCCATAAAATTGCTAGATTTTATTTCTGGTATATATCTTCTTCTGTTTAAGATAGTCACAGCATAACCATCTTCACTGGCCTTTTCTACTGTAGTGTCCATAAACTCTTTTATCTTATGATACTTAGCAAAATAACTTTCTATATACTCTTTTGCTTTTGGCACAGGTATATTTAAATCATCAGCCAATCCAAAATCACTTTTACCATATATAATACCAAAGTTTACTGCCTTAGCTGCACCTCTTAATTCACTAGTTACATCTTCCATAGAAACATTGAAAACTTGTGAAGCTGTTTTAGTATGAATATCTTCATTATGTTTAAATGCTTCTATCATATTTTCATCTTGACTCATATGTGCAAGAACTCTAAGTTCTACTTGTGAGTAATCGGCATCAACTAGCTTACAATTTTCATCTGCAATAAACACCTTTCTTATTTTTCTACCCATTTCCATTTTTATAGGTATATTTTGAAGATTTGGTTCTGTAGATGAAATCCTTCCAGTAGTTGTTATAGTTTGATTAAATGATGAATGAATTCTATTACTTTCTGGATTTATTATGTTTAGAAGACCTTCAACATAAGTAGAATTCAGCTTTACTATTTGTCTATACTCAGTTATTTTGTCTATTATTGGATGTTTATCCCTTAATTTTTCTAAAACATCTGCATTAGTTGAGTATCCAGTCTTGGTTTTTTTGATTATTGGAAGTTCTAATTTTTCAAACAATATAACACCTAACTGTTTTGGTGAATTTATATTAAATGGCTCTCCTGATAATTCATAAATTTCCTTTTCTAGTGTAGAAATTATTTCTTTAAACTCAATACTTAGGTCATCTAGTATACTCTTATCTACTTTTATACCTTCATATTCCATATGCCCTAAAACTTCCACCAAGGGCATCTCTACATGGTAAAAAAGACCATCCATACTCATATCGATTAAACTTCTTTCCATCATAGGAATTGTTTCTTTAACTGTGCAGATTATTTGCCCCATATACTCTGCCAAATCTTCAAATTCTAAATCTTCGTAGTTCTTAGATTTAACACCTTTACCTAGTAATTCTTCTTTTGATTTAACTTTTTTTGATAAGTATTTCATAGCTATAGCACTACAGTCATATGATGTAGATGAGGTAGAATCTATTAAATACTCCGCTATTGTTATATCAAAATTTATATTTTCTAAGTTTATATTATATGGCTTTAAAGATATATAATCATCCTTTAAATTATATCCAAACTTCTTGATTTCTTTATTTGAAAGTATACCATCTAATTTTGTTACTTCATCTGAATCTATATAATATATTTTTTCTCCATCTACACTTATAAAGATATATATTATATTTTTTTCAAGTATATTACCTTGTCCTCTAACAGTTTTTAAAATAACTTGTCCTTTTTTATTTACTTCATCTATAAATTTATCTATATCTTTTAATTTTAATATTTCTATTTTTTCTTCTACTTGTTCAGTATCATCTGAGTCAACCAAGTCAACTAATCTTGATAAAAGGCTTGTAAATCCAAAATATCTAAACTTATCTAAAAGTTCATCTTTATCATAATCGCCAAAAATCATACTATCCAAATTTACTTCAATTGGTACATCCCTTATAATTGTTGCAAGTCTTTTGCTTTGAATAGCTATTTCTTTATTTTCTTCTATCTTCTTTTTTACGCTTCCTTTAAGTTTATCTGTATTTTCTATTAAATTCTCTATACTAGAAAACTCTTTTATAAGTTTTATTCCTGTTTTTTCCCCTATTCCAGGTACTCCTGGTATGTTGTCTGATTTATCTCCCATAAGTCCTTTTAAGTCAATAAACTGAGTTGGAGTCATTTCATATTTTTCAATTACAGAGTTAAAGTCATATTCTTCAACTTCTCCTACACCTTTTTTTGTTATAAGAGTAGTCGTCTTATCTGAAGCAAGTTGAATGGCATCTTTGTCTCCAGTTACTATGTATACTTTATATCCATTATCCTCTGCTTTTTTAGAAACAGTTCCTATAATATCATCTGCTTCATAACCATCTATTTCTAATCTATTTATTTTAAATTTATCTAAAAGGTCTTTTAGTGGCTGTAATTGCTCTGCTAATTCATCTGGCATTCCCTTTCTTCCTGCTTTATAATCTTTATACTCTAAGTGTCTAAATGTAGGTGCTTTTCTATCAAAAGCTACACTTATATGTGTTGGTTTATATATATCTATTATTTTAAACAACATTGTCGTAAATCCATATATAGCATTAGTTTTTAAGCCTTCTTTATTATTCATTTCTGGCAAAGCGTAAAATGCTCTATTTATTATTGAATTTCCATCTATTATAATTAATTTTTTTTCCAAATTATATCACTCCTAAAGATTCTCTATTTTTGTAACATATATATTATATACCAATATGCTATTATTTAATATTCCCATAATAATAATAGTATATTAAAATTAAATATGTTGCAAACAATATATTTTTTTGCTATAATAATAAACATGACATGACCGAGTGGTGGAATTGGTAGATGCAATTAACTCAAAATCAACTGTGTTGATTCATAAATTTTCATGAGGAAAAGCTAGTATTTATGATATTTTGACAGTTTGATGAGTGCTTTGTATTCAATATTCCTCTTGCATATTCTTGGAAAATCTGGTAGGATATACAAGTAGTTCGGATTTAAAATATAAGCCGCTGTGGCGGAACTGGCAGACGCATACGACTCAAAATCGTACGGGAAACCATATGGGTTCGAGTCCCATCAGCGGCACCAATAAATTAAAACTCTTTAGTTTAGACTAAAGAGTTTTTTTATTGTAATATTTTTTCATCTTTGTTTCTAGCCTTGTATAAGTATAAATACCATAGGCATGACTTCTTGAACTCCTAAAACATATCTAAACAAAGCAGGATTTTTTATGTATTTACTTAATAAATCCATACTTCTTATCATATTGATTTTTTCCCAATCTCTAAAACTTTTCCCTCTCTAAAAATATTTATAATCAATCATCATTATTCAGTATAACGATTCGATATTATTTTAAAGTATTTGTCATTTAAAACAAACTTGTAATAAAAGCATATCTGAAAGTATTCTGACTCCAATACTTAATAAAGAGTTCTTTTTACAATTATAGATATAAACAACATCTATCTTAATGGACTGTATAGAGCTACAACCAAAGGCAAACACATATAGTTAAACAATGTGTCCGTGATTTTTCTTTATTATTTTATCATAATAGCTTTATTAATCCATTATAACATTACATCATTTTAAAAAAATTATATAAAAAGTCAAAATTTACATATATATTAATAAAACTTGTAAAAACACAGCTAAATTTGTACAATTAAGTACTTAAAACTTGAAAATACTTACTTTGCTATATATTTTAGATAAATATATAATTTATTTAGTTAAGAAAGGAAGTTGTAAATATAAAAGATAATTTAAAAATAACACTAAAATACATAAAAAGTTATAAAGCTAGATCTTTAACAATTGCTCTGAGTATAATTCTTGCTACATCAACTTATTGTTGGTATTGGTACTCTCAAGAAGTGCTCAGCAAGCAGTGGTAGTTAAATAGTATGGGCTTAAAATCAGAAATAAATCAAGACCTCACTCTTAATATATATATTATTAATTTTAGTTGTTTTATTTATTATTCATTTATTAAATAATAAAAAGATAAGGAGTCTAATATGATATTCAGTAGTTTAATATTTTTATTTTCATTCTTTCCAGTCACACTCATTTGCTATTACTTGGCAAATTCTAAGTATAAAAATGTTGTGTTACTTCTAGCAAGTATTGCCTTCTATGCATGGGGAGAACCAAAATATATTTTTTTGATGATGCTATCAATAATAGTAAACTATATATTGGGTATTAAAGTTTCTTACAGTAAAGATAAGAAAATATGGGTTGTGCTTTCTGTGATTTACAATATATCCATTCTTGGGATATTCAAGTATAGCAATTTCTTTGTAGATAATATTAATTTTTTATTAAACACAAATATAACTATACCTAAAATTAAATTACCTTTAGGTATCTCATTTTTCACATTTCAGATAATGAGCTATGTAATAGATGTATATAGAAATGATGCTAAAGTTCAAAGAAAATTAACTAACCTAGCATTATACATAAGTTTATTCCCTCAGCTTGTAGCAGGTCCTATTGTTAGATATCAGACTGTGGCAGATGCCATTGAACATAGAGAACATAATTGGTATAAATTTACTCAAGGCGTAAACAGATTCGTTATTGGTCTTGGAAAAAAGGTAATTTTAGCAAATCAATTAGGTATAATTGCAGATGATGTATTTAATAAGTCATCTGGAGATTTATCAAGACTTGATGTGTGGCTAGGTGTAGTTTGCTATACACTTCAAATATTCTATGACTTTAGTGGTTATAGTGATATGGCTATTGGTTTAGGTAAGATATTTGGATTTAATTTTTTAGAAAATTTCAACTATCCATATATCTCTCAAACAGTATCTGAGTTTTGGAGAAGGTGGCATATATCTTTAAGTACTTGGTTCAAAGACTATGTATATTTCCCATTAGGTGGAAATAGAGTTTCTAGATTAAAACTATATAGAAATCTATTTATAGTATGGTTTTTAACTGGCATGTGGCATGGAGCTAATTGGACTTTTATTATATGGGGTCTATATTTTGGAATATTAATATCAATAGAAAAAGTATTTTTAGAAAGGTTGTTATATAAAATGCCAAGAATCATAAGACACATGTATTTACTTTTTATAGTCATGATTGGATGGGTATTTTTTAGAGCAGAAGATTTACCAAAAGCTATTAAGTTTATAGGTATTATGTTTGGTTCTGGCAATTATCCACTTGTCAGTAATGCATTCAATGTATTTATAATTGAATATTGGTATATAATTGTTGGAGCAATCATTCTATCAACTCCTATTGTAGAAGTTATAAAGTCATTAGTAGTTAAGAAGAAGAAAAATACACTAAATAGCACAATGTGTCAAGTTACTAATGCGGCTTTCATAGTTGTTTGCATGTTTATTGTAATGGTAATGTTAAGTAGCTCAACTTATAATCCATTCTTATACTTTAGATTCTAATTTTGGAGGTATTGACATGAATAAAAATAAACCAAAGATTGTTGCCATTTCATTTTTAATTATAGTATTTGGATTTTTTATACTAAACTTCTCACTTCCAAAGAAAAAATTAAGTATAACTGAAAATAGAAATCTTGCAAAATTCCCAACTATAGAAAATTTTAAAAAAGGTAACTACATAGATAAATTTGAAGAGTACTTTAATGACCATTTTGCATTTAGAGATGAAATGATATCAATAAATACAAAATCTCAAGCTAGTTTAAATAAAACTAAAGTAGGTAACTATTACTTAGGAAAAGATAACTGGTTATTAGGTATGTTTCCAAAAGTTTTAAACCAAAACCAATTAAATAGATACGAAAAGTCTATTAATTACTTATCTTTTCTAAGTAAAGATATGGGAAAAGATGTGTATTTTACAATGATGCCACATAAATCTAATATGCTAAAACATTTATATCCTAAGTATGTTGATAATATAAGTAATATAGATATAAATTTAAAGAATTTTAAAAGTAGATTAAATCAAGATTCAATTAAATACATAGATATGGATGAGTATTTTTTAAGCAACTATTCAAATAAAGAAAGAGAAAATTTATATTTTAAAACTGACCATCATTGGACTGGATATGGAGCATTTGAAGGCTTTAAAATGATGGCATCAAATATGGACTTGGGTCTTTCTAAGCAAGATTTAAGAAATCATTTTAATAGCTACAAAAAGTCTATAGTTACTGATAAAAAGTTTGTAGGAAGTTATAATCAAAATATAGATATGCTAATTAAAGAAAATGAATATGTAGTTTATATGACAAAAGATAACCAAGATTATAGCTTTGATATAAATGGAAAAGAAAAAGAAGAAAGACAGGTCTATGCAACTAAAAGAAGTGATAAAAAGTGGGATTATGGTGGGGCATACATTAGAGGAGCTCAAACTAATATATTAACTGTAAAAAATCCTAAAGCATTATTAGATAAAAAAATACTAATATTTAGAGATTCATACCAGGCTCCTACAACACTTTTATTTGCTGATATGTTTAATGAAGTAGAGATAGTAGACCCTAGAAATATAAATTCAATAGATAAAACATACAAAGATATGATTGAGGAAAGCAATGCCGATGTTGTAATGTTTATGTATAATAGCTCTGGGTTTGATTCAATGATAGATGCGATGATAGATAAAGGAATAGTATAATATAAAAATATTAACTAAAATTAATTTTAAGGGATTATTTCAAAATAAAAATTTGAATCATCCCTTTTTTATACCAAAACCGGAAAAGAGACTATTTATCTAACAATGCATATACCTACCATATAAACTTATAAACAACCTCTCTACACTATGTTATCTTTTTAAAAATATCAATATATATCTTATATTAGCATAGCATAAACAATTAAAAAATAATCCCATACGTCTTTTTTACAATAGAGATAAAATCACAAAAATTCTTAGACAGCCACTTATCCTTATGATAAATTAATTGTGAAAAAATATTATAGTCTGTAGTATAAGGAATCTTAACCAATTCATGTTTTTTTAATTCCTTTTCTACTGCAAGCTCTGGAAGAAGGCACAATCCAAGCCCACTAAGTACTGTTTGTTTAATTACCTGAATACTTCCAGTTTCAAGAACTATTTTGGGTACTATAGATGATTCAGATAGCTCTTTCTCAAATAAACTTCTATAACAACAACTCTTTACTGTCAAAATAAATGGAACATTTTTAAAATCCTGAATATACACCTTTTCTTTTAAGGCTAACTTAGTTTCTGGAACTGATAAGATACAGATTGGCTCCTCATTTTTTAATACAGAAATAGTAGATTTATCATTTATAGGTAAATCAAGTATAAATGCTATGTCAATCGTATTATCAGCAAGTAAAGGAACAAAATCAGAAGAATCTAGAGTTTTTATAAAAAGGTCAACATCTGGATATTTCTCTTTATATACTTTGATAATCTCAGGTAACTTAAAAATACAAATAGATTCTGATGCTCCAATAACAATACGCCCATAATTATCTTTCTCTTTATACATCTTTTTTATATCAGATGATAATAAAAGCATTTTTTCAGCATATGGAACCAACTTCTCACCTTCTCTAGTCAATTCTACACTTTTTCCTATACGTTCAAAGAGATGTACATCCAATTCCTTTTCTAATTGTTGTATATGAGCTGTAATATTTGATTGTGCATAGTTCAAATGTTCAGCAGTTCTAGTAAAATTTTTAATTTTACTAAGTGTTAAAAATGTATTTAAATGCTTTAATTCCATATCTATGTACCTCATTTCATCTAAATATCAGATTGATATAATCAAATCAATCTATTTCACAAATAATTAGATTGATGTTAACATACAGATATACTAAAAGTCAAACAAAAATAAAATCTAAAGGAGATTCTAATGTTATCAAAAACTAATATAATTGAAGAAGTAAATAATATTGAACAACTGTACGTATACAAAAAATTAGGAAAAATAAACAATAATATACTAAGTGTTGTATAAGTAGCAAATAGAAGCTTAGATTTTCATGTTCATGAAAAATCAGATGAATTGTTTTATGTAATAGAGGGAGGATTTAATTTGGAAACTCCAGAAGGATTAACAGAAGTTAAAGAAGGAGAATTTATCATTGTACCTCAAAATACAATACATAGACCAGTAGTTAAAAAACTTACAAAATTTCTAATGATTGAATTAGAAGGAACTCTTAATAAAAAAAATAGTGGTAATTTATATGAAGACTAGCCTATTTTGTAATCTATAAAAATCATTCATAAGTAATGATAATACTATAGTACTTCTCTTCAAAACATATAGAATTCCATATAAAAAAGCCACAATATATAATACTTGTGGCTTTTAAGAATTTATACATATAGTTTAAGCTTATACTGTCAATTTATAAACTAATTTGCTTTTATATAATTTTATATTCAGTGTTATAATTCATTACAACTTTTTATCTAATTTATTATATACAACAGCACCACAAATAAATTGAAATAAAATAAGTAATCCAAGAACAATTAAAACCCACCTACTTGTCAGCATTACAGAGAACACACTCAATATAGAAACAATAAGTATAAGAATTACGAAAACATAAGACATGATTTGATTAGTAATACGTCCAGATTTGTCACGTAACATAATTCTTCTTTCATCATTCATCTCTATCCTTTGATTCTCTATCTTTTCTTTATATTCTACAGCTCTTTCTGGTTTACTCCAATATATATATTGAAAAATCATACATACCCCAGGACCCAAAGTAGCTCCAGATAATCCCCAAATCAAAGCCTCAAATGAAAACTCTGTAAGTGTAGCCAATAAAACAAGTAAAATTCCACAAATAAAATATCCAATTCCAACATATAATCTGTCCTTTTTCATTTTTACTCCTCCTCATAAATAAATATTTCTTCAATATTCATATCAAAATATCTTGCTATCTTAAAAGCTAATATGATAGAAGGATTATATCTACCATTTTCTAATGAACCTATAGTTTGCCTTGATACTTGCAAAGCAGATGCAAGTTCTTCTTGTTTTATACCTCTCTTTTTTCTTATTTCTTCTAATCTATTTTTCACTTTGCTCTCCTTTAATACCTCATTTATGTAAAGTCTACTTTCCATAATTATACAACGATATCTATCTTATGTAAAGTATGCTTTCCATTTATCAAAAAAAAATAACAGACCATTTCCAGTCTGTAATTTTAAAGGTTTATATTGTTCGTTAATTTTGGGATTGTTTCTTAATTGGAATCCAAACTTCTGTTGTATAATCAGGAGCATTAATATCACCATTAGGATAAAGTTCAATATCTGGTACATTAGCATATACATATCCAGAGCTTGGTAACCATTCAGTAATAATTCTTTTTTGTAATTCTTGTATTGCCAAAGCATTTGGCATTGGGGAAATACATTCAAATACTGCCCATGTACCTGATGGTATAAAGTATTCATAAGTATTTTCTACTATAGGATTATCCGTTGAGACAGCAATGTAATAATCTAAGCCTTTACTATCTGTACATACACTAACTCCAAGCAACCCATGAGGTTCGTTATTTATTAACTCTGAAATCTTATCAATTGTTCCATTTTTTATGGATTTATCCCACAATTTAGGAACTTTATCAAAACACTCTTCTACAATCATATTCATACTTTCTTTTATACCAACAATACGGAATCCTTTCTTTTCTACAATACGATACTGCATTTCTAAGTTCCCTTTTACATAAATAGTTAATGTCATCTTGGGATATGCTTTTAAAACAACTCCCTTTGCTCTAGCCGCAGAAGGGGAAATGCTATGTATATTTTGAAAAGCCCTATTAAAAGATGTAGGTGAATCATAACCATATTTCTCAGACAGCTCTAAAATTTTAATATTACTATTTTGTAGTTCAAATGCTGCCTTAGTCATACGTCTACGTCTAATATATTCAGACAAAGGTACTTCTGCAATATATGAGAACATTCTTTGAAAATGGAAGGTTGAACAACATGCAATTTTTGCTGCTTCTGCATAATCCACTCCACTTTCAAGATTGTCTTCAATATAAGTAATAGCTTGATTTAATTTATTTATCCATTCCATTTAACATTCCCTCCAAGCAAATTATACAGTTTAATAAAATAATATACCTCTCAATCTATGCACAAAATTGTAAGATTTAAAATACTATTTCAACAATAGATACAGATTCAGTTTAAAGTATAACATTTACTCATTTAGCTATCAATTTTATATTGGCTTTATATCAAGTCCAATAATTTACATTAATAATCCTCTTTTACATAAAATTTATCAACTAATAATGCTGAAATTAGATTATACAACTATACAACAAAAGAGTTCAATGACATTATTCCATATAATGCATTGAACTCTTTATAGAAATTAATTTAAGTAAAACTAAATTAAATATTAAACTGTTTTATATATTACAATATCCAACTATTTTATAGTCTTCTGGTATTTTATAATCTTTGTCTGGAGTACCTAAATTCCATTTTAACTCAAACATAGTTGCACTTATTATTGTTGCAAAATAAAGCATAACTATACCAACATCTATTTTTTCTTCATACAAATTAGTATGACCATCTTTTCTAACTGCTAAAACTACAACTCCTCCATCAACTATAAATCTCCATGGTTGTCTATTTAATGTAGATGGAGCTAATCTTGCATAATGGAATGCGTCAAGAAGCGCTCTCTCTTCTAATATATTTGTATTTGCATTATTTCCCCACTCATCCATATAAACTACTTCTTCTACACCTAAACGAGAAGAACTATTGTCTGAAACAACTTGCATATCAGATTTTGAATAATTATCACCAGTCTTTGTAGCATTTAGTACTTTAGTATTGCTTGCATTTTCTCCATATCCAATGGCAATAATTCCTGTTACCTCTTTGTCTGAGTCAATTCCAAGTTTATCTAATACCTTTTTACTATCCTCAAAAGTAACCCAACAAGAACCTATTCCAAGGTCTGTTACCTTAAAAATTATATTTTCTCCTATGTATCCTGAATTTTCGATGTAATTATCTTTTACTTCAGATAATATTATAATATAACTTGGAGCATCTATCATGTTTCCTTTATATCCTGCTATTTTATCTAAATTGTCAAAAACTTCACTTCTATTCATTACTCTTATATCAACGTCTATCTCTGGAACTAGTTTCTTACAAGATTCTGAGTATTTCTTAATCTCACTAAGATACTCTTTTTTAATATCTGTCTTTTTATATTCTCTAACAGACTTTCTATTTAATATGATTGTTTTATAATTCATAATTTTATCCTCCCCAAACTAGTATATTATTAATTATATACCCATTAATGTGATATTTTACGCATTTGCTTAATAAATAATAATTACAATTTTGTAATTATTATTTATTAATAATATTCCACTTTTACATTCATAATGACCAGTTGTGCAAAATCCATTGCCAACCTTCAAATAAAAACATATTATAAAGATAATATAAAATAAACAAACAAATCTTAACAAAAAATTAAACTTTTTTTACACGAAAGAAGGCTTCCCGTTGCCTTCTTTATTTTTTATAAAAAAATAGACTGCTTCTAAAATGATTTTACATTTTTGAAACAGCCAAAGTATTTTATAATGACAACTATATTTGAGGATGTGAGGGAGAGTTGCCATTATAAATTTAGGGTAATTATATTATGTTTTAAGCTAGTTCTTTCTATATTTCTATAATACATTACATATATGAATTTTATATGATATTTGTATAAACAACATATGAAATTATATATTTTAATTATATTAAATCTTATTATTACATTTACTGCAACAATACTCATAGGTCTCTACATTATTTGGAATATTTACAAATACAAATTCTTTACAGTTGTCGCAATACTTTAATATAGATATAGTTCCACAAGTGTAACATTCAAATGTCACACACTCCTCACACTCTTCTATTACTTCAAATTTTTTACTATGTTCACCACACTCTGGGCACTTGCGATTATTTACATTCATAAATACTCCTCCTTATTAGTATAGTTAAAAACATGTCAAAAACTTAATCAAATGTATTTTATATTACTTATTATATATTCTATAATAAATCATATTCCTAGATAATAAAACAAATTAAATAAAAAAAAACCATAAATTTTAAATTTATGGATTAATTCTTGTAATGATAACTCTATTTGAGGATGTGAGGGAGGGTTATCATTACAATAGGGTATTATATTATGGTTTTTAAGCTAGTCTTTCTATACTCTATATAATACATCTGTTATATGAATTTTATATGATTTTTACATAAATATTTTATGAAGTTTAAATTTTTTGACTAATTTTGTATCTGTAAAAAGTTCTCTAAAAATCCATAACATCATAAAAATCCAACATTTAAGTAAAACATCATAAAAAAATTTGTTCAATAATCTTAACAAGTTACATCACCTCATTAACGATTATTAACACAAAACTAAACAATCAATCATAAATTATTCCTAAAACTTAATTTTGATAATTATTGATATACAATCTCTTGATTATCAATCTTATTTTGCATTTCTAATAAAATTTCTTCAACTGAATTGTCAAATATATTGCCTAAATAGACTCTTTTTTCTTTTTGAATGGAATAAGATTTTACACTGCCATCAGAAGAAATATATACATGGCTCCATTCTGCACCATATTTTGAAAATCTTTCTCTTATATCTTTAAACCTCATATCTTCTATTTTTATTGCTCTTCCTCTAGCTCCCCTTACTACTGTATGCCCTCTTTTTATCAAACTAGTTATTTTTATATCTTCTTTTAATTTAACATGTATGTTATCATTCTCTGAATATACATTCCATATTACTTTATGACGATAATCATCTAATTCTCTTATCAAACTTCTTTCAATAGTAAAACTATCTTTAGTTACTATAATTAAATCAAAATGGTCTAACATATATTGAAATACTTCTTTCATATCTTTGTTTTTTAGAATACCTTCACCAATAACTTCTATAAACCTACACCCTTTTTCATACATACACTTTAATAAACTTATAACTTCAGAAAAATATTGAACCCTATTGTCATTACCATCTATCTCTATTGTAAAGTATAAAGGTGTAAGATATACTTTATTTCCTGTTATCTCAAAAACACTTGATAATGTTTGTTCCTCATCTTCAAAGGTTAAATATTCATTATCATAAAACATAAAAAATTCCATAACCTTATCTCTCATGTCAGGGATATTTCTATATCTGTTGGATAATATATCTAATATATCTTTAGTAGTATTTTTCCCATCACATTCTGCTAGTACAACAACTTGCTTCCAACTTAAACTATCCACACTTCCTATACTTTTTTCATATCCATTTGCCTCATCATAAATAGGTCCAATTATGATATTTTCTTTTGGCCACATATGAACTCTAGTTCCATCTTTTAATTTCGGATATTTGTTTTTTACAGATTCATAAAATCTAATTATATCACCCATGATTTTTAACTACCCCCTATATTTTAAATATTACATGCTAAAAATAACAATTTATTTACATTAATTAAATAATTATTAAAAATTAATAATTGTATCTATTTAATAGGGTTTTACACCAATTTTATATATATGTCATTGATGTTTATATACACAAAAAACCTTATTAATTAGACTTTAATGTAATTCTTACTACTTCTGGTTTACAATTAAGTCTAATGAGAACTTTTGAACCTCCTAAACCTTTATTTAAAACCATAGTGCTACTACCTTTTTCATATTTTCCCCAATCATACTTAGGAAAAAACTCTCTATTTGGAGATAGTACACCTCCAATAAAAGGTATTCTTATTATACCACCATGAACATGACCAGCCAGAACTAAATCAGCTCCCCATTTTACATATTTTTCAAAGAAAAATGGTGTATGAGCTAAAAGTATATTATACTCATTTTCGTTTATTTTACCTAACTTATCTTGTACAAAACTGTCACGCAATTCTAACTTTTTATTATTAGCAAAAAAATATGGATAGCATTCCAATGGTATGATTAAACCATATAGATTAATATAACTATCTCCTTTATATATTCTTACAGATTCATTTTCCATATTTATTATTTTTTTTGAATACAATTCCTTAAAATAATCCCTATATAGATGTTTGTATTTTTTTATTAAAGATTTTTGTTCATGATTTCCAATTATATGGTACACTTCATATTTTTTTACTAAATTATCAATTAAATCTAATGCAATTTGAAAATTTTTATTTTCTCCATCAACTAAGTCTCCTGTTATAAATATAACATCTGGATTTAAGGATTCAATTTTATCTATCAATGTTTTATTATTATTTTTATCAAATACCTTATTATGTAAATCACTTACTTGAACTATTTTAAAATCATTAAATTCTTTTGGAATTTTTTCATTAAATATGGTATATTCTGTTGTTTCTATATGTTGAGTCTCATACTTATACAGAATATATAAGATTGCTAATACTAATACTGTCAATATAACTTTCATAATCATATATTCTTCCTTTTTATTATATTTTATTAATATTATTATAATGCTTTTATGTTTATTTTAAAACAATAATGTTAGTACATGCATACAAATCTTTTCGACATTATAAAAATAAGTTATCCATTTTGGTAATAAATATTTATTCCCAAAATAGATAACTATAAAATTATCTATAAACTTCTATATTATGAAATACAGTTCTTCCGTTATTTAAATTTTTATATAAATGTTCTAGTGTTCCATCAAATCTAATTGAATGTCCAGACTCTAAAATATAAGTTTTTCCATCTACATTAAGTTCAAGTTTACCTTCTATTACAAGTACATACTCTTCCAGAACATGACTATGTGTAGATGAAACATGAGTACAATTTGCTTCAAGCTCAATTATAAAAAGTTCAAACCTCCTTTGAGGGCTAAAAGGATATATAGGATACAACTTCATATTGCCTTGTTGTTCAATAATAGGTTCTACATCCTCTTTTTTTATAACCTCATAAGTGTTTGTATTTTCATTTAACAGTGTCGTAAAGTTTATTTTGAATCCAGATGAAATTTTCCATAAGGTAGATACAGTGGGGCTAGATTCACCTCTTTCAATCTGCCCCAGCATTGCTTTACTAACTCCTGTCATCTTTGAAGCTTTATCTAAACTTATACCCATATCTTGTCTTAATAACCTTAAGTTTTCTCCTACATTAGGAAATTTATTATCCATGTTAAAATCCTCCTGATAGCCTATTTGTATTCTATGATTTTTACTCCTGTAAGCTCTACTATCTCTTTTAATTTTAACATATGGCTATTGCAAATTTCATCAAATTCATACATATAATCTTCAAGCCCTAATGCTTTATATTTATCAAGTCCAAATTTATGATATGGAAGTAATTCCATCTTTCCACCTAAAACATTTTGCTTTACAAATAATGCAGTGTTTCTTATATTTTCTTCACTATCATTCACTCCAGAAATAATTGGTACTCTTATAACCATAGATTTGTTTAATTTTGAAAGTCTACATATATTTTCTAATATTATCTCGTTACTTACTCCTGTATATGCTCTGTGAACATTATCATCCATAGATTTTATATCTACAAATATATGGTCTATTTTTTCAAAGACATCCTTCACTTTATCCCACTCAAAATATCCACAAGTCTCAATTGCTATGTTTATACCTTTATTATAAAAAGCATCAACTAATTCTCTTAAAAATTCAATTTGAAGTGTGGGTTCTCCTCCAGAAAAAGTTACTCCTCCGTTAGACTCAAAGAAAAATATAAAATCTTTTTCAACTTCCTTTACAATCTCTTCAACAGTCATTTCTTCAGTCATTATACAGATAGCATCATTAAGACATGTTTTAACACATTTTCCACACAAATCACACTTATCATTTATTTGACTTCTGTCAAATAATGAACTTATATTTTGAGGACAAACATCTGTACACCTATTACAAGATATACACTTATCCTTCATGACTCCTAGCTTTACTATATTGCTCCATGAATCTGGATTAGAACACCACTTACATTTTAATTTGCATCCTTCTAAAAATATAGTAGTCCTTATTCCATCACCATCATTTACTGAAAAATGTTGTACCTTTACAACTTTACCTTTTTTACTCATAATCTACCTCATAATTAAAATTTACTGTGTGAGTTTCTGGCTATTATAGCATCTTGCATCTCTCTTGATAAATTAACAAATTGAGTACTATATCCAGCAACTCTAACTAATAAATCTTTATATTCTTCTGGATTTTCTTGAGCTTTTAATAAGACATCATTTGATATTGTATTAAATTGTACGTGGAATCCACCTAGTGCAAAATATGATTTTACCATAGAAGTTAGATTTCTAAGCCCTCTTTCTGTTTCAACCAAATCTTGATTAAATCTCAAATTTAGAAGTGTTCCTCCAGTGTGAACATCATGATTTATTTTTGATGCAGATTTCATAGCTGCCAATGGACTTGTTGTATCAGTTCCAACAAATGGAGAAACTCCTTCTGTCAAAGGTTTTGTAGCTTTTCTTCCACATGGAGTTGCACCTACTATTTTTCCAGTTGGAACATAGTTTGATATACCCATAAATGCACTATTAAATTTAGAACCAAAAATATCCTTATATTTTCTAGTTTCACTGTAATAAAAATCAGAAACTTCAATAGCCAATGAATCTACATAATCATTGTCATTTCCATATTTAGGAACATCTAAGGCAAGTTTTCTTAATTCTTCATGGCCTTCCCAGTCATTATTTAATGCTTTTGTTAACTCTTCTAATGTAGTCACCTTATCTTCAAATACTAATTTTTTTATAGCTGCCAATGAGTTTGAAACTACACCTAGACCTATGCCTGTTAAAACAGGTCCTATATTGTATTTTGCCCCACCTTTACTTAAATCAATACCTTTATCCAAACAACCATCTACACAGGTAGATAAAAATGGTCTTGGTACTATTTCTTTATGAATTTGTTGAGCAACAGTAGTTCCTATAACAGAATTCTTGATAAGATATGCTAGTTGCTTTAAAAACTCTTCTTTAACTTCTTCAAAAGATGCAAATTCATTGATATTTTTTACATCTAACCCCATTTTTTCTCCAGTTAATCTACTCTTCCCTTCATTCATAGCATATTCTAGTGCTGCTGCAAAATTAATATTTACTGCTGAAGTCCATTGACCTGTCTTTCTAAAGTGAGGAACTACACAACCACAATTGCTCCAATCTCTTGCATCTTCTGCATCATATCCATCTTGAAGTAACATTTGTGCCCCTGCACTATCACTGTGTATAGCAGGAAAACCAGTACCTTGTTTTACTAATTTCGCAACTGCCATAACAAAATCATCTGGTGCTCCCTGACTTATTCTAACACTTAAACCTGGTTGATGAGTTTTTACACTTTCTGTTGCCTTTAAACACATATATGAAATATCATTCGTTCCATCAGTTCCATTTCTCTTTTTGCCACCAACAGTAAGGTTTTGAAATTGGTTGTATCCTGCAAAATAATTTGCTGTATTTGCTGATATTGTCCATACCCACTCTGATAGCTTAATCCATAGAGCCTCTATCAACTCTTGAGCCTCTGATTTAGTTATATTTCCTTTTTTAGTATCTTTTTCATAATATGGATACATATATTGGTCAAATCTACCTAAGTTCAATGCTAATGGATTTTCAGATAAAACACCACCTAATTGCACAAACCATACAAATTGTATCGCTTCATAAAAACTAGTTGGAGGATTTGCTGGTACATTCTCACATACTTCTGATATTTTTATAAGTTCTAACTTTCTTTTTGAATCTTTCTCTGATTCACTCATTTCTTTTGCAAGTTTTGAATATCTATTTGCCAATGTCATGATACCATCTGCAACAATAGAAATAGACTTATAGAAATCTATTTTTTCAATATTTTCTGAAATTGATATATCTAATTCTTTTATCTTCTTATCTGCTTCTTTCTTTATCCCCTTATATCCTTTTACAAATAGTATATCTTGATAATCTGGAGTTACTTCCCCTACTGCCTGTCTCCACTTAGAATCATTATCTATTATTCCTGTATCTACCAATATCTTAGCTGTATCTTCTGGAATTCTTGCTAAAAAAACTTCTTCCAAAGATTTACCCTTCCAATATGGAAATATCTCTTTTCTTATAAATTCTATTTGCTCTTTTGATATGACATATGGGTCTTGAGTTCTTTCATCAAAAGTATCCATTTCCTTATCTACCCATTGCCAAGAAAATTCTGGTGTTAATATACCTGTTCTTCTAAATTTACCAGCTGTACCTACAATTAATTCATTCTCAAATATTTTTATAGGAAGTTCTTTGCATGCATCTAAAAAGGCTTTCGCTCTTCTTATACATATGGCTTCTCCCTCAGTCTTTTTATGTGATTCTGTAAAAATTCTAGCCCTTTCACAACATATCATAGGTTTAGAATTAACGTATTCTTGTCTAAATGCTTCTATTCTATCAGTTTGACTCATTTAAAATCCCCCTTTGGATAATATATATTAACTTTTGTATGTTATAACATACTTTAATTATATTATACTGTCCTTTAACATAAAATGGCAACCACAAATAATATATTTTTTAATAAAAAACATTACTAAAGATAAATATGAATTTTATTTTATAATTTATTTCTAACCTGTCATAATTTATTTATTACATTAATGACTTGAAATATCAAATTCATATTCTAAACTCAATTTTAGTACTTTAGTAGATTTTTTAACTTTGTTAACTTCAACATGTATATCATTCATATAGGGAAGTTCTACAGAGCCTACACCTTCATTAAATATTTTTATAACTTTATTTGAAAAATCTTTCTCAGTTAAATCAGTATTAGTTAATGACTTAAATATGTTGTACATAAATTTAATATATTTATCACTTTCAGCTAACTTTTTATTCTCAGGATATTCTTTAGCACAGAGAATATCTACTACTGATTTTCCTTTTTTGTTATCTTCAGACATAGAGTAAAATAAACTTCTAATATCTTTTTCAGGTGGCTTTTCAAATCCATTTATAGAAACTACAAAACTTCCATCTGAATTTGAATTAACTACCTTATAACCACTATCCATTATAGCCTTTGAAAATTTTTGAGATAAATCTTTTTTAACTTCTTCCAATCCTTCTACAGTACTAGCTTTTTTTGGGTAATCCTCAAATAATTTAATAGAGTCATTTTTTTTAGCTTCAATTGAGTTGTTTGATGAATTTTCACTAGCTTGCTCTGAGTTATTTAAATCTTCATTGGATACAGTTGTTGTGCATCCTACCATTAAGCTTGAACTTATACTTAAAATTACTATCATAGCTAAAATATATTTTTTCGCCTTCATATATATTTTCCTCCATTGTATTTCTACTTTTCAAGTTTTTATTAATTACATCCTGTATTACAATATCTTGTATTTTTATTATTTTTATGGTTAGTTTTTCAATATATATCACCTTTCTTTGTAACTAATTCTTATAATTAAGATTAGTAAAATTATAAATTTCTTTATGCTTAAAAATAAGGATGTTATCTTTTATTATTAAAAAGATAACATCCTTATTTTTAAGTATCAATATAGATGACCCAACTAGTAACTTAATCGACCCAACTGTCAGCATCTTGATTCAATGGTATGCATATATTTAGTATAAATTTGTCTTTCTGATTTTCAAATAATAATTCTCCATTATACTCTTGTAAAGATGATTTAATACTTTGAATTCCTATTCCATGTACAAATTTATCCATCTTATCTGTTAACAGTATATTTTTATTAGAAATAATATTATTTGCTTTACTATTCTCACATTTAAGTACAAAAAATGATTTTGTTATAGTTCCTTTAATTCTAATATATCTATCAATATTTTCATCTGATATTTTCTCACATGCTTCTATTGCATTATCTAAAATATTGGCAAATATGCTTGACACATCTATGGGTTTTATAAAATCAACTTTTGAAAAGTTTATGTCACAAATAAATTTAATTCCCTTTTTTGCAGATATTTCACTCTTCTCATTGATTATAATGTCTAATATCATGTTTCCTGTATTATAAATAGATTTGAACTCTCTAATTTCATCTTTTAAATTATTTATATATTCATTAATTTCTTTGCCATCATTTTTAAGATTATCTATACAGCAAATATGATTGTTTATGTCATGATAAAGCTTCTTAACCCTCATATGAGATTCTTGAATACTTAAATAATGAGCATATTGCATATCTAACTTATTTTTTATTAATTCATTCTGAGATTTTAATTTATTATCTTTTATTATTTGCCTAAACAATAATATAAGAACAATGGTGCTAGCTCCTATTATCTTTGGATTTACAAAATTCTCAAAATAATATGGTTCTGAATGTAACCATCTAAACCGTTCTAATATTCTTGATATATAGACTCCAATTATATTCATGGTGTTAGCCATTAGAGCAAATAACAAATATACATAATTCCTTTTATCTTGGCTAAGCAATTTAAATCGATTATACAGAAAACTAAGTATCATATATACAAATATAATAAGTAGGTTACTGTATATGTAAACCTTTATATTATCAGAATCAGATGCCAAAAGCCACTCTTTAGATGAAACAAAATTACCTGTAACTACAAAAAATAAAATTCTATCTACAACATCTTTAAAACAATCATAATAAATATTAAATAGGAAAAAGAAAATTATAAATTTAAGATATCCTATGTTGTAAAAATAATTATAATATATCGCCCATACAATAAATACTACAACATCAATCAAATAGTACATATTATTAATATAATTTTCTTCTATATTAAATAATCTAGTTATTTTAACTATAATATAAATTAATCCCAATAAAGTATAAAATACTATTTGTTTGTCTTTTTTATTATCTTCTTTATAAATTAATATCCTTTTCAGAATAATAAATCGTACACATATAGATACAATTAATAATAAATCAGACATAAAATTTAACATATTGTATCACCAAGAAATTTCAAAAATTTTTCCTTAACCTCTTTATATCTATATCTACTAATAGGTACTTCTTCTCCACTTTCTAAAATAGCAATATTGGGCTTTATATTTTCTACATAACTTAGATTAACTATAAAGCTTTTATGACATCTTACAAATTTATCTAGTTTTAAATCTTTTTCTATTTTTCCTAGACTATACTTTACTCCAAAACCCTTATTTATTGTGTGTATTAACATATCTTTTTTTTGAATTTCTATATATTTTATTTCATTTAAATAAATCTTGTATGTATTAGACTTGTTCTTTATTACAATGTAATTACTTTTATTTGTTTCAATATCTTTAATACAAGTTAATATATGTTTTTTTAATTCTTCTAATTCTATGGGTTTTAACAAATATCTATAAGCTCTTACTTCATATCCTTCTTGCACATAATCTATTAAAGAGGTTATAAATATTATCTCCATTTTATTATCTACTTCTCTAATCTTTCTTGCAGTATCCATTCCATTCATTTGCTCCATTAGTATATCAAGAAGAAGTATATCTATATCTTTTAAACTCACTTTGAGTAAATCTTCTCCAGAACTATATTTTTGTATTTCATATTCTACATTAATAATTTTTAATATATTATAAAGATATTCTTCTATTAAACATTGTGTTTCTTTTTCATCTTCACAAATTGCTATCCTAATCATAAGTTCCTGCTACTCAAAATATGGTCAAATATATCCATATAGAGATTTTTCCTTCTTCACTGAACCTCGCCTTACCTAAGCGACTACGATTTTGTATAGTTCTCCAAAGGCTTAAATTCCGAAGTTAGCTCTCCGTACATATATAAGCACTCTTGAACCACGTGTGTGCGAATCAATTTGATTTTAAGCTAGCTTATATTTTTTAGTATTTTTAAGATTAATACTTGCATTTAAATCCCTATCTATAGATAATCCACATTCACATTTGTAAACTCTATCTTTGAGTTTTAAGTTTCTTTTAATCTCTCCACACTTACTACAAGTCTTTGATTATGGATAAAATCTATCTGTAACTCTAAGTTCTATGCAATTATCCTTACATTTAGATGTTAGTTTGGTTCTAAATCCATAGAGTTTTTGACTCACAATAGCTTTTGATAAATGCTTATTTTTCATCAAGTTAGAAACTACTAAATCTTCAATTACTATATAAGATGGCTTGTTTTTCGCTATCTCGCTTATAGTTTTATTTATATAATCAGTTCTTATATTAGCTAATCTTTGATGAAGTTTTTGTACTTTGACTACTTGTTTTTGAATATTTTGACTAGTAGCTCTCCCTTCTTCTATTTTATTTCTTATTTTTAAACTTTCATATTTCCTTGAAAGTTTTATCAGTTCTCTTTTTAACTTCTTTTCAACTTCCTCATTATCTCTAATCTTTTTCTTGTATTTTCTTAATCCATATATGCGACAACTAATCATCTATTATCATTCCTTTAGCACTAGCATTATTGTCTGAGAAATTCAACCTGATTTTTAAATCATCTTTTTAATTAGAAGTTGAAACCCTTGTATAAATGTTTATAGTGTTTACTCATACAATCACACTTTTCTGTGATTGTATTATACTATATTTGATTATATTTAAATATATTTTTATTTTCTAATTACAACGCCTTATACACTTTCTTATTATACACTATTGAATTTTTTTAATTGATATATTTAAATGTGATTTTAAATATCCGATACCTTAGAATAACATTTTTAAATTATTCTTATCAATACTCAAGATTTAAATAAAATCTAAAAGGTTATAACTGATACGAATATATATAAAGAATAACATTTATTGATAAAAAAAGTGTCTCAAAGTCATTTTGAGACACTCTCCATCTTTATTTAGTTAATTTTTTAATCCTTAAGTAATACATTATTCTTCTATATAATTGTACCAAATACAAAATTAATAACATAATTTGCAATGCGATAGTACAAATATCTACTCCATAACCATTAAATAAATTTCTTATTTCAGTGAACAATAAATATATAAAAATAACTACTAAAATAGTAAATAAAAATACATTCATGAATAAAATTGATTTTACTTTATCTTTTTTATCCAAATCACTATACAATTTAGGAGGTACATCTTCATATGTTTTACTCCATACATACCATGAAGATGTACCTATAAAACTACCAATGCTTCTAAATATAAGATTCCACCCTCTATACTTATGTTTATTAAAATAATCTTCCTCAGCATCATAATAATAATCAATGGCATATTTTATTTTTCTTGGAGTTCCTTTATAAAAATAAAATATTCCTCCAAATTTACTTATCTTATATAAGTTATATCCTTGTTCTTCCATATCTTCTAACCATTCTTCTATCCTATCAGGTGAACTATACCAATCAAATTTAAACTTCATTTTCTTTTCCATAAAATTCACCTCCAAAATGATATTTTTGACATATGATAATCTGTCTTAATAATTATATCATTTTGATATTAATTTTAGGTTACAATTGGATATCTAAAAATCTATTTAAATAGCAATAAACTAATAGCCATAACAACCATTCCTGCAATTAATCCGTAAATTGATAGATGATGCTCACCATATTCTCTAGCTGATGGTAATAGTTCATCAAGTGATATAAATACCATAATACCTCCCACAAGAGCAAACACAATTCCAAGTGTAGTGTCATTTAGAAAATTTCTAAGAAGTACATACCCAATAATAGCCCCTAAAGGTTCTGACATTCCAGATAAAAAAGAATAATAGAAAGCTTTCTTTTTATCTCCTGTAGCGTAATACACTGGTACAGATACAGATATTCCTTCTGGTATATTGTGTATAGCTATTGCTATAGCTATTGGTATTGCTATTGTAGCATCATCAAGCGCCGATATAAATGTAGCTAACCCTTCTGGAAAATTATGAATTGCTATAGCCATTGCTGTAAATATCCCAGTTCTTAAGAGAGATTTATTTTTTTGTATATTTTTTTCATCCAAATTTTCCATTTTCTTTATCTCATGAGGATTTTCTTCTTGAGGAATTAACTTATCAATAATTGCAATGATAGCCATTCCTGCAAAAAAAGCTATTACAGTTGACCAGCTTCCTAATTTTTCTCCCATAGACTTTGTTAGAGCTTCTTGTGCCTTAGGAAATATTTCTACCATAGATACATAAATCATAACACCAGCAGAAAATCCTAAACTTACAGAAAGAAATTTAGTATTAGTCTTTTTAGCAAAAAACGCTATACAACTTCCTATTCCAGTAGACAAACCTGCAAACAAAGTTATTAAAAACGCAAACATTATATTACTCAATTAAATCACCTTCTTATTAATTGATATTGATTATCATTTTCTTTTATAATATCATATCTTTTTTTTATAGTCAATATTTATAGTAATTATAGACAATAAAAAAGCAGAGTATAAACTTAATCTCTGCTTTTTCTTTATAGTATATTAAATTTATTTATTTAAAAAGTCTACTGCATATTGAACATATAAGGCAATTCCAATCTCTAAAGCATCCTCATCTATATTAAAACACCCATGATGATGAGGATAACAAGCTCCTTTAGCTTCATTTCTAGCCCCTACAAATGCCAATGCACCAGGTGCAATATTCATAAACTCAGCAAAATCCTCTGCTCCTGTTACTTTTTCAAATAGTGCTATACTTTCTTTTCCAAATAGCTTAATTACTGCTTCTGTAGCTATTTTTGAACATTCCCTGTCATTTATAACAGCTGGTGTTAAATATCCATACTCTAACTCAGCCTCTGCTCTATATGCTTCTGCTGTAGATTTTGCTATACGTTCTAAAATCGTAGGAATTTGTTTTCTAAGTTCTGGATTAAATAATCTTATTGTACCTTCTAGAACAGCTTCACTTGCTATTACATTAAATCTTGTTCCAGAATTTAAAATTCCAACACTTACAACTAGCGGCTCTAAAGGACTGACTTCTCTACTAACCATGGATTGTAAGTTCATAACTAATGCAGAACTTGCAAGTACCGCATCAACACCTTGATGAGGAAGTGAACCATGACCACCCTTACCTTTTACAGTAATTTTGAAGAAATCAGCAGAAGCCATTCTTGGACCTTCTTCAACTGACACAGTCCCACACTCTACATCACTCCAAAGATGAATTCCAAATACACCATCTACACCTTCCATAGCACCATCTTTAATCATAGCTCTTGCACCTTTACCTACTTCTTCTCCTGGTTGAAAAAATAATTTCACAGTTCCATTAATATCATCTTTAATATCATTCAAAACCTTAGCTGCTCCTAAAAGCATTGATGTGTGACCATCATGTGCACAAGCATGCATAAGCCCCTCATTTTTTGATTTGTATTCTACTTCTGTACACTCAACAACTTGAAGTGCATCCATATCTCCTCTAAGTGCTACAGTTTTTCCTGGATTATTTCCTTTTATAGTTGCGACTACACCTGTCCCTCCAGATGATACATATGGTACTCCTATTTTATCAAGCTCTTCTTTAATTCTCTTTGATGTTCTAAATTCTTCCATACTTTTTTCAGGATTTTCATGAAATTCCCTTCTAAGTTTGATTACATAATCTTTATATCCATTTGTTATTTCTTTAATATTCATTCCAGACCTCCAAGTGTAACATATTCTTCTTATTTTTTAAATGCCTTATTTATTAATTAAAGTTTATATAAGATTTACAAAAATACCTGCTATTACTACAGAAGCTATTGTTACTGTAGTAAATCCACCAACAAGCATCTTTGGAAGCATTTTATCCATCAGAAATTCTTTTTCTTCTGGAGTTTCAGCTAGAGCCTTTACTGCTTCTTCAGTTAATATATAATTTGGTGGGAAACCATAAAGTGCTGTAAGTGAAACTGAAAACGCCATTTCCTTACTTTCACCCAAAAATTTACCTACTATAATAGAGAATATTCCCATACCTATTACACCAAATATTATAATTCCTACAAGAGGAACAGCCATTTCAGCAAGCATTGCTGGTGTAGCTTTTGCTAATCCTGCAAATATAAAAGCCATCAATGATGTCATTAACCATCCAAATGAACCAGATTTATTAAGTGGCTTTCTGTCAACTATTCCAAGTTCTGATGCTATTACACCAAATATTAAACAGATAACATATCTTGATACAACTTCATTTGTAAGATTTGTAAATTGTACTGCTAACCATGCTACAAGTCCTAATCTAAGTATTATCATATATGTTGTGTCGTACTTTTCAGGTAAATCTGGAATTATCTTAAACTTACTCTTTTGTTCAGGTACTTTTTCAGTTTCTTCTTCAACTTTAGTTACAGTTACTTTTCCACTTCTAAAATCTGATAAAAGTCTTTTTCCTTCTTTTTTAAGCATCAATGCTGTGATAGGATAACCTGCAAATCCTTGTGCCACATACATTAAAATCGCTAAAACTGCCAAACTCGCAAGACCTTTTGCTGTAGCCGCATCTGCCATCATTATAGATGCAACTAATCCTCCTGTAAGAGGAGGTGTAGCGATTACAGCTGTATCCCATCCAAACACTAGAGTTCCTAATGCCAAAGCTCCTACACATATTCCTACTATTCCTGCTAACGCTATTACAATTGTTTTCCATTGACCTGCTAGCTCTTTAATACTCATCATAGTTCCCATATGAGTTATTAATAAAAGCATGCCTAATTGTGCTAATGGTGTCCCCAAAGCTGCTAAATCCACGATATTTTCTGGGAAAAAAGTCCAAAATCCTACTATAAATATAATTGCTGATACAAAAACTGATGGAACAAAAGCTTTAGTTTTTGCTGAAACTACATCTCCTATCGTCAGTGATACTAAAACTAGACAAAAAGCTGTTATTGCCTCCATACAAAATCCCCCCTCATAAATAAATATATTTGTATACAATGTATGTATAGTTATCCATTATTTTACTACTTTTGAAAAACATTTCAAGTCAAAATTCGATTTTTTTCATAAAATTCTATAAATTCTATAAATTAAAGTTAGTTTTCTAAATTATTCTTTTTGTAAAAACGTTATCCTGTAAATTGTCTATTTAACACTACTTTTATAAATAGAATTAAATATAATTTGCAAAAAATAAAACATAGAATACATTTTTCATAAAACATCTCATTAATGTAAAATGAATTTGCTTTATGAATCTTAATATATTCTATGTTTATAAATTTAATGTATATGTTAGTTATTGTGTAATCTACTATATACTCCATTCTTATTTACTAACTCTTCATGAGTACCTCTTTCTTCAATTCCTTTATCTGTCAGTACTATGATTTCATCAGCATTTTTTATAGTAGTCAACCTATGTGCAACAACTAAATTTGTTCTATCTTTACTTAACTCTTCTAAGGACTCTTGAATTTCTCTTTCTGTTACATTATCTAAAGCGGAAGTAGCTTCATCCAATATTATTATTGGAGGATTCTTTAAAAAGATTCTTGAGATTGAAATTCTTTGTTTTTGTCCCCCAGATAATTTTACTCCTCTTTCTCCTATATAAGTATCATATCCATCTGGCAAAGTTTCTACGAAATCGTGTATTCTAGCTTTTTTTGCAGCCTCAATCATCTCTTCATCTGTAGCACTAGGATTTCCACAAAGAATATTATCTCTTATAGTTCCTGTAAATAAAAATACATCTTGTTGAACTATACCTATATTTTTTCTCAAAGATTTTAAACTTACATCCCTGATACTTTTTCCATCAATTTTTATATCACCTTTATCAAACTCATAAAATCTTGGCAATAAATTACACAATGTAGTCTTTCCTCCACCAGAAGGACCTACTAAAGCTATAGTTTTACCAGCTTCTATAGATAAACTTAGATTATCTAATACTTGGGTATCATCTTCATATGTAAAAGATATATTTTCTATCTCGATGTTACCTTTTACATGTTCAAGTTCAACAGGGTTTTTAGCTTCTTTTTGATGGTCCTGTTCCATTATCTCTATGAATCTTTTAAAACCTGTCATACCATTTTGATATTGTTCTGTAAAGTTTATCAATTTCTTCATAGGTTGTATAAACATCTTTACATATAATATATATGCAGCAAAATCACCTAAAGTAATTTTCCCAAGATAAGTAAAGTATCCACCAGCTATAACAACTACCCATTCCAAAATATCCATATATAAATTCATACCAGAATAATATTCTGCCATTACTTTATAAGAATCTTGTCGTGCTCTCCTAAATAATTTATTACTTCTTACAAACTTATTTAATTCTTCTTTTTCAGTACAAAAAGACTTAGTTACTTTCATTCCAGCTATGCTATTTTCTAAAGTTGCATTTACATCACCTATAGTAACTCTACTTTTCATAAAGGCTATATTCATCTTATCTTTTTTTGTTATAGCAAACCAAATTATAAATGGCAATATAGCAAAAATTATAAGAGTAAGAGGAATATTTATATCTATAAGTATAAAGAATGAACCAACTAGCATTACTATAGAAATGAATAAATCTTCAGGACCATGATGTGCAAGTTCTGTTATATCCATTAAGTCATTTACTATTCTAGACATAGTTACACCAGATTTATTATTATCAAAATAAGTATTTGGAAGCCTCTGTAAGTGTGTAAATACCTCATTTCTCATATCAGCTTGCATATCTACACCAATGACATGTCCCCAATATTGCATAAAATAATTAAGCCCTGCTTTTGCTATAAATATAAGTATAAGTACAACTGCAAAAACTACTAGCATTCTTAAATTTTTATTTGGAACAATGTCATCCATTATATTTCTAGTTATCATAGGATAAACTAAATCACATAAAGAAAATAAGAACGCAGCTATAAGGTCTAATGTAAAGATTTTCTTATATGGTTTATAATATTTGACAAATTGTTTTATCATAAGTTTTAAATCCTCCTTTATCAATACGTCTAAAAAATACCCTTAAATTAGTATAACATAACACTAATTTTAAATCTTTTATAAAATTGCAATTCAAAAGAATATGTTTCATAAAATTGAATACTTATTTTATATAATCATATATTTAAAATACACCTAAAAAGAGCCATATCTATGTAAATAAAATTTTACAAGATACAACTCTATATTTAGTACTAAATATTTTTTATAACTGTAAACTCAAAAACTTATTTTAAAGCATCCAATATTTTCTTATCTAATGCAGCAGTATTTATACCTGTTATGTATGCTGTTGCTTTTATTGCAGGTATATCATAAGTTGTTGGCAATATAGTAGTAGATACTATCAAATCAGCACCTTCTTGTTTTGTTGCACATTCAGCAATTTTACATTGTATAACTTCTGCTTGTATGTTATTTTCTTTAACCAATCTTTCTACTTTGTCGCAAACTACTGTTGATGTTGCAATTCCTGCTCCACATGCTACTAATATTTTTTTCATATTATCCTCCTACGATTTCTATAATATTTTATAATTCAAAATACGATTTTTATAATTAAATAAATTTCTCATATCTTTGTTTATATATAAATAATTATACCATTTTATATCAAAATAATATCTTAAAATTATTCTTTTAATATGTTTTTTATTTCACTATCATTTAATTTTAAAGTATTATTTTTTATACAATATTCTATGTACTTTGATACATTTTTATAGTCATTCAAACTAAACTGCTTAATATTTAAATCATATTCTATGTCACTTATAATACCTATCAAATCAGATTTATTTGATAAAATATCCTTATACTTATCCTTTCTAGTTACCTCTAATCTTTTAAATCTATAATTTTTATATCCTTCTATAATAATCAAGTCCATATCTTCATAAAACTTAATCATTTTATATAGTGGATTTTTATCTTTTAACTCTTCAATATATGCTAACCTCTTATTTGATATTATACAAACTTTCCTCGCACCTGATTTTCTATGTTTATAAGTATCTTTCCCTTCCTCATCTATCTCAAAATCATGGCATGTGTGTTTGATAACTCCAACATTATACCCTTCTTTACTTAATTCTCTTACTATACCTTCAATCAACGTAGTTTTACCTACTCCTGAATAAGAGACAATTGATAATACATTATACATAAAACCATATCCCCTTCATAAAACTATATAACAACAACATCTACTAATTGATTTTCTTTTATTATTTCTCTCTTTTTTATCTTAATCATGCAATTGCTTCTCAATGTTGCAGATAATCTAGCCTTGGCATCTTTTTTATCATTTAATGTAACATATAATTTACCTTCATCTGTATATAATTTTCCACTTACAAATCTATCGTTATTTGAGACTTTGTTAAATTCTCCTTTAAATATAGCTTTTATATAATGATTGCTGTCCTTATATGTTAAATACTCAATCACAGGAACAACTACATTATCAAATACCACAATTGCCGCATGTGGATTGCCAGAAAGCCCAAACAATATTTTTTCTCCCAATGTAGCTACATAACAAGCTCCTCCAGGTTTAATATTTATCTTCCAAAACAATTCTTTTGCTCCTATGTTTCTAAATACATCTGGTATTAAATCTTTATCTCCAACAGATACACCACCTGTAGTAATTAAAAAATCTACAGTTTCTAGCATATCCTTTACTTTTTTTTCTAACTCCTGTATATCATCAGTACAATTACATATTGTATCTGCTTGTATTCCAAGCTTTAAAAGCTTTGAATATAATGTATATCTATTGCTATCATATATTTTGCCATCCTCCAAAGTTTCATTTATATCTTGTAATTCTGTTCCTGTATTTAAAATACCAACTTTTAAATCATCATATACAGTTAATTTAGATATTCCAAGACTCGCTAATACTCCTATACCATCATACCCTATATTTTGATTTTTACTAATAATTAATTGACCTTTTTTTATATCCTCACCTTTAAATATATAATTGTCATATTCCTTTAGTTTTATATTTAAAGTTATCATGTCTTCTCTAGTTGTCACATCTTCTTTCTTTACTACACAGTTTGCTCCCTTTGGAATTTTTCCACCAGTCATTATCTTCACTGCTTCATTTTTATTTAATATACCATCAAACACTTCTCCTGCATATAATGTTCCTATAACCTTTAAATTTTTATTTTCAGAATTTGCATCATATGCATAACCATCATATGGTGACCTGTCAAATGGAGGACTATCAATTGTTGAATATATATCTTCTGCAACTACTTTATTTACTGCTTCTATAAGATTAACTCTCTTAATCCTACTTATTGGTATAACATTTTCTTCAATAATTTTTATGGCATCTGCTAATCCTATCATTTTAAATACACCCCAATATATTTTTTATTTAAAAACATTCTTAATGTAGTATAATTGTAAATTGCAATAAATCATTTTAGCTTATATTTAATTATAACTAATTGTTATCTATAATTGCAGTTTAAATTTAATAAATCTTATAAAATTATCATTAATTGTATTAATTTCAATTTTATACATTTTATAAAAAAAAACTGCTTCAAGTTAGAAATTTACTTCTACCTTAAAACAGACTTGTATGCTTTAAAATTCATTATTCTAATAAAGCTCCTTTTATTATTTTTACAACTTTATCACTCTCAATAGTTTTTATAGACTTTATTTTATTATCTACTATACTTATTGTAAGTATTTCTTTGTCTAATAATTTATTATCTTCTTTTAATCTATAACTCTTCACTACCCTATTTCCTTCATGGTTATATGCTGTTAAATTATAATTGGCATTACCCACGATTTCATTTATCCTAGATTCTTCAACTCCAATATACTCTCCCAAGTCAATGTTTTTATATTCCTCCAAGGATACAGCTGATTTTTCATTATCATTTGTTTCAATCATAATACCATAACTTTCATCTATAGCTGTTATACTTTGTGATGAAAAGGAATTTGTTTCAACATTAACAACTTTATTTTTATTAATGTTAATGTATAAAGCACTTCCATCTAATTCATTGTTTCCAGTATATTTAGGGTAAACTAATGTCATATAACTTGATGTATTTATATCTTGCATTGTATTTGATTTTTTTAAATTCTTATTTTTTATATAATAAATTGTGTTATAAGGTATTCCCATATTTTTTATAACATATTTATAATCTTTATCCATCATTTCATTAACATCATTTTGAACTTTTGTCATAGTTTTTTGCTGTGTTGCTTTACTTGCTACTTGATTTTTCTCTTTAGTAGTTTCTTTATGACATCCAACAAGTACAATCCCTAAAATAGTTACACAAACTAATGACCTTTTTAACTTCATAAATCAATCCTCCTTTCTTAAATTTTATAATATTTATCTATATCTCATTGTGTGATTATCTTTTTTTTCAATAATTACGTTTATTATTTTATAAAATAATTATATAATATTTATTTAAATTTAATAAGATTAAGAAGCTATCTGTAATTTTTTTGTAACAAAACACATTTTAAAGTTGAATTTTGAAAATTCAATTTACAAGATACTTGTGGTAAATATCCTTATAACATTATACCAAATTATTCCTAAACAATCAAAAACTCCATAAACATTTTAAGGTTTTCTATTTCAAAAAATCACCTTTAACTATTAATTTATCAAATATGTTATAATAGTTTTAGATAATTTAAGGAGGATTAAATAATGGATTTTAAACAACTTGAAGTATTTGTTGCTGTTGCAAAACATCAAAGTTTTTCAAAAGCTGCAAGAGAACTTTTTTTAACTCAACCTACTGTAAGTGCACACATACAAAATTTAGAAAGAGAGTTAGAAACTGTACTTATAAACAGAAGCAACAAAGTTATTACACTCACAAAATCTGGTGAAATTCTTTATGAGCATGCCATATATATATTAAATAACTGCAAACGTGCAATTTATGATATAAAAGAATATTCAGGTAAAATAGAAGGTATTATAGATATAGCATGTAGTTCTATACCTGAAACTTATATTCTACCTGATTTTATGAAGAATTTTTCTATGAGTTATCCAGATGTAAAATTTTCCATAAGCCATTATGATTCTCAATATGCTATATCAGAAATTTTAAATGAACGGATAAGCTTTGGATTAGTTGGTTCTAAAATTAACAATCCTCAAATCGAATATCTAGACTTATTAGATGATGAACTTGTACTTATTACTCCTTCAGATTTTAAAATTGATAACAATAACAATTACATTGATATAGAAGAATTGGCTTCTGTCAATTTTATTATGAGAAAAGAAGGCTCTGGTACTAGAAACTTAATACTAAACACCCTTAGCAAAAATAACTTTCCGGTAAACAAATTAAATGTAATAGCTCATGTAGAATCAAATGAAGCCATTAAAGAAATGGTTAGATTAGGCCTTGGTGTATCTTTTATATCATATATTTCAGCTATTGATTATCTAAATGCAGGCAAAATAAAATGCTACAAAGTAAAAGATGTTGATTTTACAAGAAAATTTTTCTTTATTTATTCTAAAAAGAAAACTTTTTCTCCATTGGAAGATAAATTTCTAAACAGACTATGTGAGTACTTTGAAATCATAATATAATAATTTTAATACACGACACTCAAATTTAAATTATAAGCTGTTAAATAATAAAATAATAAATAGAGTAGTATTATACTATGTTCATTTAATTAATGAGCATAGTATAATACTACTCTATTTACTTATTACTTATTACTTATTACTTATTACTTATTACTTATTACTTATTACTTATTACTTATACTATTGTATATTAAACTTATAAATTTATATTAAAAAACGATTTATATCCTTTGTACATTTCATATATATCTACTTTAGAAACAATCTCATGCGGTGCATGCATATTTAAAACACCAACACCACAATCTATAACCTCTGCACCTTGATTTGCTAAGATATAGGCTATTGTTCCACCTCCACCTTGGTCCACTTTACCAAGTTCAGCAGTTTGCCATACTACATTACCCTCGTTAAAAATTCTTTTTACTTCTGATATAAACTCAGCATTAGCATCATTACATCCACTCTTACCTCTCGAACCAGTATACTTATTTAAAACTATTCCATTTCCCATATATGCAGAGTTTCTTTTTTCATATGCCTCATCAAAATTTGGGTCATATCCAGCTGCAACATCAGCTGATAATACTTTACTATTTGCTAAAGCTCTTCTTACCTTAATATCACAGTAATCGCCTTCTAAAGCTATTAACTCAGCCACAGTATTTTCAAAAAACTTTGAATGCATACCTGTATTTCCTTGGGAGCCAACTTCTTCTTTGTCTACACATAATGTAACTGAAGTAAATTCTGGTTGTCTAGTCTCTAGTATAGCTTTTACAGCAGCATATGAACATACTCTATCATCATGACCATATCCTAATACCATTGACCTATCAAACCCCAAATCTCTTGCCTTCCCAGCTGGAACTACTTCAATCTCAGCGCTTAATAAATCTTCTTCAACTATACTATATTTTTCATTTAAAATTTTTAATATATTTGCTGTTATAGGTTCTTTTTCTTCGCCATCCAAAGGCATATTTCCAATTAATACATTTAAAGCTTCACCACTGATTCCTTCTGACAATTTCTTTTGCATTTGGTTTCCAGCTAAATGAACTAATAGGTCAGTTACACAAAACACTGGGTCACTGTCTTCTTCACCAATAGATACATCCACCTTTGTACCATCATTTAATATAACTACTCCATGTAAAGCAAGAGGAATAGCTGTCCATTGATATTTTTTAATTCCTCCATAGTAGTGAGTCTTAAAAAAACCTAGATTAGCTTCTTGATACAATGGGTTTGGTTTTAAATCTAATCTTGGAGAATCTATATGACTACCTATAATCTTCATACCTTTTTCTATATAGTTTTTACCTATTACAAAAAGTGCCACTGCTTTTTCTTTATTTATAGCATAAATCTTGTCCCCATGACTTACACTTCCATTTTCCATAGCTTCATCTATTGAAATATAACCATTTTCTTTAGCCAATTTTATAATTTCTTTTACTGAAAGTCTTTCAGTTTTTGATTTACTTAAAAAATCCATATAATTGCGAGCATATTCCATAACCTGTTCAATAGCATTCTCTTTTTTTTCAATTTCCCATGCATTCTTAAATTTATGCTTTAAGTCCATGTTTTCCTCCTATTAAGTTTTAATTTTTATTATTTTTCATATATTGTTCATATTCTTCTGGTGAGACTACTTTAACACTATCAAGTCTTGATTTAAAATGAGCTCTAAAATTTTCTAAATATTCCTTTCTTAAAATCTCCCTTTCTTTGATTTCATCATCAGAAAGAGCTCCCTCTTTATTTTTCTTTGCTAATTCATTAATCCTATCTAATTTCTTCTTGTCAAACATTTTTTCCTCCTAAAAAACTTCTATTTATTAATAAAATAATTTATTACTTTTTATATCTAACTTATTTTTATATTCACAGAAAAACTCTTCTATATTATCACTTATTATAGATATTCCCTTTTCTAACTCTTCCATACTTGGACGAGCTATATTTATTCTAAAAAATCTATCATCCACTAGATTATCAAAAAAATAAGTCCCTGGAAGCATGGATACTCCTTTATTTAACATAAAACTTGTAAAGCTTTGTGATGTATACCCTCTTGGCAATTCTAAAAAAAAGTTTATACCTCCACAAGATTTTCTAACTTTTAATTTACCACTCAATTTATCATTAATCAAGTTTTTTGCTAACTTGTACTTATCAGTATATATCTTCTCTATATGACTTAGATAATTCTTCCAATTGAAATTCTCCATATAGTAATACATTGATTTTTGAATAAGACCTGGTGTTGATATGTCTGATGAATATTTAGCCCACAAAACTTTTTTTAATAATTCATTTGGCATTTCTACAATTCCTATTCTTAAGCCTGGCATAAGTATTTTTGAAAAACTCTTTATATATACTACCCTATTTTTATCATCATAGCTCCTGACTGTCCTATTATCCTCTGAATCAAATATAAAATCACTGATAAAATCATCTTCAATTATATAAAAATCATGCTCTTCTGCCAATTCTATTAGCTTCTTTTTTTTATATGTAGAATAAGATATACCTGTTGGATTTTGAAAATTAGGCATAATATATATAAGTCTTGGTTTTATTTTTTCCAATTTTAATTTTAAAATACCTATATCAATTCCATCATCTAACATAGGTATAGATATTATTTTTGCACCTCTACTTTTAAATACTTCAATTGCTCCATTGTAAGAGGGTTCTTCCATAAAAACAACATCAGAATAACTTATAAGCCCTTTACAAACTATATCTATACCTTGCTGTGCTCCTGAGATTATTTGAATGTTTTCTTTAGTAGTATTTATATTTTCATCACTTAAATACTCTACCATCTTTTCTCTTAACTCCTCAGAGCCTAGCCCTTCATCGTAATCAAATATTGAACTTCCATCTTTAGATAATGCCATGTTTACAGCATTTTTAAATGAATCTATAGGAAACATATCATTAGATGGATTTCCATTATCGAAATGAATTAAATCATCTCTTTGTCTAATATTCTTGTTTTTCCCTTTATCTATACCATTTTTATAAGAATTTGAATTTGATACAAAAGTTCCACTTCCTATAATTTTATATACATATCCTTCATTTTCCAAAAGCTCATATACTTTAACTATAGTAGTATTATTTACATGTAAATAATCTGATAACTTTCTTATTGGTGGAAGTTTTTCATGCTCAACTAGTTCTTTGTTTATTATTAACTGTTTTATATGATTAAATATTTGTATATATTTAGTTGACTTCCTTTCACTTAAATCTATTTTGTATTTTTCCATATTTATCACCGCTTATTGTTTTTATATTTTATTGATGCCTTAGCATATATTTGATATTATTTAGTATGTATATATAATACCAAAATTTTTATAAAAAGGGGAAATATTTATGTTTTACGACTATCACATGCACTCAAGTTTCTCTACTGATGGAAAATCTACAATGGAAGAAATGATAAAAAAATCTATAGACCTTGGTATAAATGAAATTTGTTTCACAGACCATGTCGATTATGATGTTTATGCGGATGATTCTTTTTCGATTGTTTACGAAGATTATTTTAAAAGTCTAGAAACTCTTAAAAATAGATATAAAGATAAAATATCAATAAAAAAAGGGATTGAATTTGGAGTTCAAACTCAATTAATAGATACATATAGAAAAGAAGCTCATCAATATCCATTAGATTTTATAATATGCTCTATTCATGCTATAGATAAAATGGATTTATACCTTGGTAGCTATTTTGAAGGTAAGACTCAACATGAGGTCTATGAGAACTACTACCTTTATTTGTATAATATTGTTAAAAACTACAAGGATTACTCTGTTTTAGGTCATTTAGATTTAATTAAAAGATATGCACCTTATGATACCATCCTAGATGACAGACTATTTTCAGATATAATTGAAGAAACTCTCAAGCAAGCTATCTATGATGGTAAAGGTATCGAAATAAACACATCTTGCTACAGATACAACCTGCCAGATTTAACTCCATCTAGATATATCCTTCAGATGTATAAAGATTTAGGAGGAGAAATCATAACTACAGGCTCAGATTCACATCATGTAAGTCAAGTTGCATATGAATTTGATTACATATATTCATTACTAAAAAACATGGGATTTAAGTATGTATCTAAATTTAATAAAATGAAACCAGAATTTATAAAATTATAAATTTTTACACCCCCTTATGAATATATTTAAAAGATAAGGAGGTGATTTTTTTTGAAAGTACCTTATTTAGTACTATCAACAGTTATTTTATTTATGTCTAACTTTGTCGTAAGAATATTTGGATTTTTATATAAAATATTCTTATCAAGAGCTTTAGGCGAAACAGGTCTAGGTATATATCATATGATTTTTAACTTTTTAATGATTTGTTTAGCTGTTACAACAACTGGAATACCTACTGCACTTAGTTGTCTAGTTGCAAAAAGAAAAGCTTTAAATGATAAGCACAACACTAATGCTTTGTTTATATCAACTTTATACATATCATTTTTTGTAGCATTAATTATATCTATAGTTGCATCTTTCAATAGTTCTTTTTTATCACTTAAGTTTCTAAAAGACCCTAAATTGAACTTATTTATACTAGCAGTTTGTCCTGCCATAGTTATAATAACACTTTCAAATGTACTTAGGGGGTATTACTACGGCATAAAGAACGTAAAAGTTCCTGCTATTGGACAAATTATTGAACAGATGGGTAAAATTCTATTTGTTTTTTTACTCGTTATGTATGTAAATGATAAGTCTATGAATTGTTATATTGCTCTTTTAGGTATATCTATTGGTGAATTGAGTAATATCATATTTATGCTCATATGTTTATGTCGAGATTCTTCATTTGACAATAAATATATTATAAGTATAAAAGATTTTTATAATTCCTCTATGGAAACATTGAAAATGTCCATACCTATAACTTGCAATAGAATGTCAAATATACTTTTACAATCTATTAGCTCTATGATGATACCATCAAGATTAGCATTATCAGGCATGACTTATCAACAATCATTAAGTATGTATGGTGTCGTCAGCGGGATGGTAATGCCATTTATATTTTTACCATTTACTGTTGGCTCAGCACTTATTGTAAATTTGATACCTACTATATCACAAGAAATGGCCTTAAGAAAACGTAAAAGTGTCCTAAAAAAAATAAAGTATTCTGTAATCCTAACTTTATTTGTAGGTATACTATCATCAGTGTTTTTTTATTTCTTTGGAAAAGATTTATGTATACTAGTATTTAAAAATAAACTTGCTGGAGAATATTTAAAAGCTATGTTTTTAGTACCACTATTTATGTCACTAAATCAAACGCTATCTGGTATTTTACATTCAATAAGAAAAGAATTAGCTTCAAGTATAAACACTATCATTGGTATGTTAATTCAGCTAGTAGCTCTATATGTATTTCTTCCTATTCCAGGACTTAATATTTATGCATACATATACACAATGACAATAGTATCAATATTTACTTGTTTATTACATACTATAGTACTTTTTAAATCTATAAAATCTATACATTAGTTATAAATAACGTGAAGGCTACCAATGTAAATCATCTACTATTGGTAGCCTTCCTTAAATGATTTTTATTTATAATTTAAACTGTCTATATATCTACCTATCTATCTGTGGCAACCTGAATTTCCACTTCCATGATTAGGTCCACATTGCGAAAAATCACATACTTTAGAGAAAGTATCAACAAGTCTTGGTTGGATTGGGTTTGGTGATGCTAAAACTACTATTTGTTCACTTATTAATGTGCTAACTGTTTCTTGTAAGCAAAGTACTAAATCTATATCATTTGGTATAATTAATTCATACATAGGTTCACAACATTCATTACATTCTAATTTTAATATAGATTTTCCTATACAATCTACAGTTAAGTTAGTTTGGTATTCTTGTCTTAAAGTGACAGCTCTTCCGTCAGCTGGCAAGCATATTGGTGCTGAAAGTGTGTTAAAAGTAAATTCTACAAAATCAACTCTTCTCTTACATCCACCTCCTGCTCTAACTGCTGGGAAAGCTAATGCAACGAATTCTGTACATCCACATCTACCTCTTAGTTCTAATACTAGATTACGAACTGCTACAGTTAAGCCTCTTTGTTTATAAGCTACTGATTTGCCTTTTCCTTGTCTACAACATTCAGCGTTTCTTTCTCCACATACTGCATATTCAAAAGTTGTTTCACAGTTTCTTCCTATTATATCTCCTAATGGATCTAAATCGAAATCTTCTAAAGTTGTCATTCCTGTGTCTATAACTATTCCATCATTACTTAAGCATATTTTATCTATAGTTACACTTGCTCTACCTGCACTTGGAACTGAACCAAATACTTCTACTACTTCTGTTTCAAAAGTTAATGGTTCTCCATTTGGTCCAGTTGCATCTGTAAATGTTTGGAATTGCATAGTATCAAAAATTCTATTAGCTTCTATTGCAAATGGAACTGCATTTGCTACAGAAAAGTTTCTTGGAGATATAGGATTACAGCAGTTTGGTCCACATTTGTTTTCAAAACATTCATCTGAATCCATTTGGCATGGTTCACAATCACATTTACAATTATCATGGCATCCACAATTGTCATCACATGGATTAGGTTTGCATGGATTAGGTTTACATGGATTGCATGGATTAGGTTTACAATCATCATGACAATCACAATTATTATCATTGTTACATCCATTATGATGATGTGATTTTTTGAATCCTCTCATCTCATCTGAACTTATTTCATCTGTATACACTTCTTCTTCATTCATTGTAGACATTGGCTGATTTAGCATTCTTCTTTTATTTTTTTTGTAATCTTGCATTTTTCATTGCCCTCCCTGTAAGCGATTCTTATTAAGTCTTCGGCTTTTTATAGCCTAATTAATACTATGCACTTATAATCCTAATTGTTACTTAGCTTTTTAAATTTCTCAATAATTAGGTATATTTGGTAGAAAAATGCATTTTAATAAAAAAAAGTACTACTATTTAAAATAGTAGCACTTTTTTTGTCCCGAAACACCGGTGGCTAAGTAAATTCACACCCTAGGCACTCCCAGGTGGGTGACTTGCCAGTAACCTTTAACGTCCAAACTAAACAGGCATGTTATAATTTACTAGACACGGTCTCCCGTATTTCATTTGTAGGTTGAATTTAAAAAAGCCTTATCGTATGTTTCAGGATTTCATATTATTATTATATAATAAATTTTGAATTTTTTAAAGTGGTTTTATATAGTAATTAAGATAATCTTATTCTAGTATTACTTTTTCTTCCTTTTCTCTTTATGTATTTAGTTAATTATTACTTTCTCTTAGCTTTACTTCTAGTATTTTTTTCATTACGATTATGTTCATGCTTTTGTTCATTAACATCATATAATTCTTCATCATATACTATATTTTCATCATTTTCTGCATACTCATGGTCTGTTTCTTCATCTTCTGTTAATTCTTCTTCATTATCATCTATCTCATCTTCATAATCTAATTCTTCATCTTCTTCATTATTATCTTCATATTCATCATCATCATTATTACTATCATCACCTCTTAAAAGATTTCCTAGCAGTTTAAGATTATTCATACTACCTAGATTATTTATATTTGCCAAAGAACTTAAACTAAATCCACCTTCACCAAAATCATCAGGTAAAAACAATTCTGCAAATAAATCTATCTTTTTTTTCATTCCTATAGCCTTTTCAACAGAATTTTTTCTCTTTTCTGGAAATACATCTATAATTTCTTTTATCATCATATTTTTTTTGTCTTCACTATCCATTTTTCTAAAAAAATCTGTTTCCTCTTCAACATCTACCACATCTATATTGTTAAGTTTCTTTATGCCTCTAACTAAGTCTAAAATACTTTCTATTTTTACTAGTATTTTCCTTTCATCTCTTGACATGTATTTTTTAGTTCTTGTTATTATTTCCATTCCCATTTCTAGGTCTTCTTCACTCAAATCCATAAGTCTTAGACCTCTTTTTATATCATTTGCATCAAACCTTAAAGTTTCATGTATAGCTTTTGATAATTTCTCATTTGAATTTTTTTTGTTTTTTCTGGCTCTATTATTTTTCTTTGATTTATCTTTATCATCAAATATAGAGATATTACCATTACTCAATGCAATCACTCCAATCAAAAATAGTAAGTTATTCAAGACAATTCCCCCTTATATTATATAATTGCCCTATATTAAAGTATGTTTTTCATATTTTAATGTTCCATTTTTAAAGCTCAGTGCATATATATTATCTATAAGAATTTTTATTTATATTATATATCACTCACAATTCACCACTTCAATATTATTTCTATATATAAATAGTATGAATATAATTCAATATATATTTATAGAAAGGGGTTTTTTTATGAAAAAAATAGATACAGATTCATTAGAAAAGATGGCTAAGCAAAAAAATATTGACAAGGATAAGATAGAAAAGATTGCTGATAATTACAAAGGGAAATCAGAAAGTGAACTTATGGAGGAACTTATAAAGATAGGTAAGAACCTAGATGGAAGAGAGGAAGTAGTATCAAAATTCAAAGCATTTTTAGATGACAATCAACGTAAAAAATTAGATACTATAATGGATAAAATATCAGATGCAGAGACTCAAAGAGATACTAAACCTGCTAAAACTAAAAAGACTAAGCAACCAACTAAAGGTAAATCAAATACACCTGCACCAAAAAATACACCAAATAATCAACAAAAAAAATCTAAGAGTATATTTAAGAAAACTAAAAAATCCAACCCTCATGAATAAACAAAAATAAACTACTTTTAAGGTTTAAAGTTATTATTTTTAACTAAAATATTTTAATTGCATATTATTTAAACTAAAAATCAGGTAGTGTTTTAAACACTACCTGATTGACTTTAATAACTTTATTTCTTTCTCTCTATAACACTTTCTCTATCAACAATTTGATAAGGTAATTCTATTTTCTTGTTTTCAATTAATTCTTTATTGATTAATTTAATAACCATTCTTATTGCTACTGCTCCCATATCATATAAAGGCTGATAAACTGTAGTAAGCTTAGGCCTATACATCTTAGCTATCTTAACATCATTAAATCCTGCAACTGATATGTCTTCTGGAACCTTATATCCAGCATCACAGATAGCATTTATAGCTCCTATAGCAGCCTCATCACCCGTAACAAAGGCTGCATGAGGTATTATTCCTTCATCCAATAATTCTTTCATACTATGGTATCCACTTTCATAATCAGTTCCACCATATTTGATTAAACTCTTGTCCAACTCTATATTATTACTTGAAAGTGCTTCTTCGTAGCCTGAAAGTCTTTCCATTTCTAAAACAGTATCATCTTTACTTGTCATTATAAAAGCTATCTTTTCATGACCTTTCTTTATAAGATGTTCTGTCATATCAAAAGTAGCTTCTTTATTACTAGTGCTCACTGTGTATATATCATAATTTCTAGCAGTTTTACTTATATATGTTGCTGGTATACCACAATTTTGTATATAGTTGATATGCTCTTGTTCAACTACCCATGAAATCATAACTATACCTTCTACTTGTTTTGCTCTTAATAGATTTATACTCTTTAACTCTTGTTCTTTATCAGAGTATGTATTAGCTAAAAGAATATCATAATCATACATTTTAGCAACTTCTTCTATTCCATTTAATATCTCATTAACAAAAGAATCTGAAACTTCTGGAACTATTACCCCTATTAATTGACTCTTTTTAGTTACTAAGCTTCTTGCAAGTGGATTTGGAATATATCCAGTTTCTTTTATAACCTCTAAAACTTTTTGTTTGACTTCATCAGTCACAGGTTTTGAATCATTTATAACTCTAGATACTGTAGATATTGACACGCCTGCTTGTTTAGCAACATCTTTTATCGTTATATTACTTTTCATTTTCATCCTCCTAATTTTGCTAAATTTATCTAAATCTGAACCAAATTTATACAGGTTCTTATTTTAACTATATTTATATAAGTTCTTATTTTACCATAAAAGCAAGTACATTTAAATACATTATATTTTATATTATACCCTATATTCAACAATTTTAATAATATTCATTCTTAATTTAAATTACATTAAAAAATAAAATAAAAAAATGCTGGTATAAAACATACCAGCATTTTTTCACTTTAACAGTTTAGTTTTAGCAGCCGCAGCCACAACCATCATCACCATCAAAGAATCCACCACATGAACAAGTTATTAATAATAGTATTAAGAATGGTATCCATGACATTATATCGATATCTCTCCAACAATCTTCAAAAGCTAAGAATAGGAAGAATAATACGATTATCCACCATCCTCCCCCACCAAAACATCCATCGTTTCCAAAAAATCTATCTAACATAATAAACTCCTCCTTTTTTAATAATTACTACTCTTATTCTAAGCATCCACTACAGCAGCAAAGTATTAATAAAACTATTAAGAATGGAATCCATGCCATTATGTCAAATTCTGCCCAGCTCTCTCCAAAAGCTAAAAATAGGAAGAATAGTACGATTATCCACCATCCTCCTCCACCAAAACATCCATCTTCTCCAAAGAATCTATCTAACATTCCACGTTACCTCCTGTTGATATTTTGTTGAGCTTTTCGCTCCTAACATATACTATGCATTTGGTTTCCATTTTGCTAATGTATTTTTATTATTTTTTTATTTTTTTTATCTTAACTAAAAAAGGCAAAACCATAACTTGTATAAGTTACTGGCTCTGCCTATTTAATAATCAATATTTTTTAGCAACAACAACCATCATCGAAGTTAAATAACAACAATACTATTAATATAACCCATATCCATATATTGTCATCGCATAATAAGTCTTCTAAAATGTCTGTACATAATAATAAGAATACTATAACTATTATTATCAACATTTTATTACTAAAAAATCCTTCGCATCCTCCAAAGAAACGTTCCATATTGTCTTCTAATTTTGTCATAACTAATCCTCCTTGAATCATTAAGAGACTAACTTTTGTCTCTTTAATTAAATATATGTAGTAATAGACAGATAAGTTACTTCTAAAAAGTTTTTATTGATTAATTTATTTATTTCTTTTTCTCCTAGTTTATTGTATCTATCAACTTCATCTAAATAATCCTTTTTTTCTTCTGATATAGTATAAATTAAACTTTCTATTGATTTTACTTTGTATTCTTTATATCTTTCTATCAAGAAGGATGTTTTTGAATTTTCTATGCCTTTCTTTACATGCATTAATCTTGATATATAATCGTCCTTTTCATTAGATACATAGCTTTCCTTCTCTGCTACATCTTCAAGAATTAAATTGGTTTCCATTACATAGTCCTCTATTCGTTGCATATCTAAAGTTATTGAATTATAATAAAAATTTACTGCTATAAGTAAAAATATTCCTACAGATGTTAGTAATAAGCCTACATATTTCATAGCATTTCCTCCTAAGTTATATTTGTTATCAATAAAGTTTATTCATCAAATAAGACTTTATTACTACCTTTATAAAATTTTATTTTTTTTTACTAATTGCATATTGAAAAATTTTTGATATTATATTAAACTAACATTAAAATTAATTAAAACTGCTGTAGGAGGCTTAAAATGTTTGAAAAAATAAAAGAAATAATAGCAGAACAATTAGGGTTAGACAATTTAGATGAAATAACTATGGAAGCATCTTTAATGGAAGATTTAGAAGCTGATTCATTAGATGCTGTTGAGATTATAATGGCTCTTGAAGATGAATTTGGTATAGAAATACCAGATGAGGAAGCTGAAAACTTTAAATGTATTGGTGATATATGTAAATATATCGAAGAAAATAAATAACATCATTTTGTCTACAAATATAAATAGTCTGTGTCTACTTCTACTTAATATTTCTATTAGAAGTTTACACAGACTAATCTACATTTTATTTATAACTATATTAACTATACATTTCTTCTAACTTAATTTATATTCAATCCTATAAATTACTCAAATTAAGATTACTTTTCTTCATAAAATGTTACATTCTTTATTACTATATCTATAGTTCCATCTTGATTTTGCTTTACAGTATATTTCATTGGGTCTTCAAAATCAGTTAGGTTCCCTTTTATATCAAAACCATTATCAGTTTTTATACTTCTCTTTTTGAGCTTTTTCTCAACCCATTTTTTATCTATGCTAAAACCTTCATCAAGACCTTTTTCTTCCATATGCTCTTTAAAACTACCTTTTAATTCTTCATCCTTAATTGAATTATCAACAAAATCATTTATATCAATTTCATGTTTTTCTTTTAATGTATAATTTAATATACTTCTTACATCTTCTGCTTGTTTTATATCATTACTAAGAGCATTAGTTATCCAATTTTCGGCTGTATTTTTAAATACTTTTGTCTTATACTTATCATCATCTATTTTTTTAGCATGCAAAAATTCTGTTACAAACTTTGATTCTGAACCCTCTTTTTCTGCATCTTTGTCTAAGAGTCTTAGATGAAACTCATCATTCATTCCACTTAATCCAATTAAAGCTCCTTGTTTTTGTCTTAAAGTTTCTGGAATACCAATTTCATTTGATACCATTTGAATATTAAATTTATCATCTACAAACTCAATTGAATGAGTATACAATTTTTTATAATCTAATTTCAATATAGCAACACTCTTTTCATCTTTTACAGTATACAAGCAAATTGCCAAATCACAAGATTCTAATGCTGCATTAATCTTCATAACATCAAACAGATAAGATGCTATTTCTTTAGAGTTTTTTAAAAATGAACTTTCATCATATATTATTTGTTCACAACAATTTTTAATTAAATTGTCATTATAATCTTTAAAAATACCTTTTCTTAAATCTTCATCCTTTGAAATTCTCTTTATTGCTTTTTGAAAAAATCCATCTACTTCTTGATTAACTTTACCTTCAAAATCATTTAATATTGGAACATCACTATTCTTATCCAAAACATGTATTATAAATTTATGTATTATCATATATATCACCCCATCTATCTTAATTTCGATATTAACTCTTGCATATCCTTTGGTATATCTGTTTTAAATTTTAAAATTTCTTTTGTTCTTGGTTGTTCAAACTCTAAGCTATATGCATGAAGAGCTTGCCTATTTATAAGATTTCCATCTATATAACCATATAACTCATCACCTATTATTCCATGACCTATATGAGCCATATGAACCCTTATTTGATGTGTTCTACCAGTTTCTAGCTTTACTTCTAGTACAGTTGCATTTTTTAATCTTTCTACTACTTTATAATGAGTAACAGATGCTTGCCCTCTTTCATCTATTACTCTCTTTATTGAATCCTCTTCAGGTCTATAAATTGGTTCATTTATAGTTCCCTCATCTTCATCTATAATCCCATTCACTACTGTTATATATGTTTTTTCAACTTTGTTTTCACTCATTGATGTAGACAAAGTATGGTGTGCATAAGCATTTTTTGCTACTATAACAAGTCCTGAAGTGTTCATATCAAGTCTATTTACAAATCGTATTTTTACATTTTCTTTATGCTTCTCTATATAATAACTAATACCATTTGCTATTGTATTATCATAGTGACTTTTAGTTGGATGAACTACCATAAATGGTGGCTTATTTACCATAATTATATCAAAATCATCATATATTATTTGTAAATTTAAATCTTGTGGCTCAAAATTTGCTTTTTCTTCTTCTATTTTTACCTCTATTAAATCCCCACGAGACACTTTTAAACTTGGCTTTTTATATACACCATTTACTAATACACTTTTTTCTCTTTTCATTTTTGATAGTGACCTAACCGAAAAATTTAGCTTGTCCAGCAAAACTTCTTTTAGAGTCATTTCTTCTTCATTTGTATAGGATATAAGATTATATTTTTGATTTTCTTTTTTAAACAAACTTTTACCTACTTTCTTTTATATCTTCAAAACCATGATATTATATATTTTACACTATTTTTGTTTAATAGATAATAATTATTTTTTAACCATAAAAACCTGTAAGAATAACAAATAGTTACTCTTACAGGTTAAGTTCATGGTTAAATGTTTAATTTTTAAAAATTATAATCTAAAACTATCTTTTAACTATTAAAGTAGTTCCCATTCCACCACCTATACAAAGTGTAGCTAAACCAGTTTTAGCATCTCTTCTCTTCATTTCATATAAAAGTGTAGTAAGTATTCTTGCTCCTGAGCATCCTATTGGATGTCCTATAGCTATTGCTCCACCGTTAACATTAACTTTAGCCATATCTATGTTTAAATCTTTTACTACGGCTATAGATTGAGCAGCAAATGCTTCATTAGCTTCAACTAAATCTATATCTTCAATAGTCATATTAGCAGCTTCTAAAGCTTTTTTAGTTGCTGGAACTGGTCCATAACCCATTATTGTAGGGTCAACACCAGCTGTTCCATAAGAAACTATAGTTGCAAGAGGTTCTATTCCTAATTCTTCAGCTTTTTCTTTAGCCATTACTACTAACATAGCAGCACCATCATTGATTCCTGATGCATTACCAGCAGTAACTGTTCCATCTTTTTTAAATGCAGGTCTTAATTTAGCAAGTTTTTCTATTGTAGTACCAGGTTTAATATACTCATCTTTGTCTACTACAGTGTCACCTTTTCTTCCTTTTATAACCACTGGAACTATTTCTTCGTCAAATTTTCCTTCAGCTTGAGCTTTTTCAGCTTTATTTTGACTTGCAAGGGCTAATTCATCTTGTTCTTCTCTAGTTATATTCCATTGCTCTGCTATATTTTCAGCAGTTATACCCATGTGATAGTTATTGAATATGTCTGATAATCCATCTTTTATCATTGAATCAACAAAAGCAGTATCACCCATTCTTGCACCATATCTAGCACTTGGTACTAAATAAGGAGACATACTCATGTTTTCAGCTCCACCAACTAGCATTATATCAGCGTCCCCTAATGCTATAAGTTGAGATGCCATTGAAACAGATCTTAATCCAGAACCACAAACTATATTTATAGTCATAGCTGGTTTTTCTACTGGTATTCCTGCACCTAATGCTATTTGTCTTGCTATATTTTGACCAAGACCTGCTGTAAGTACTCCTCCTAAAAGTGATTCATCTATCATATCTGGAGTTATATTAGCTCTTTTTATAGCTTCTTTAGCTGCTGTTATACCTAAGTCTACTGCTGAAACTGATTTAAATGCTCCTCCAAAACTTCCTACTGCTGTTCTAGCTGCACTGGCAATTACTACTTCTCTCATATTCATTACCCCCATTAAATTAGATTTTTATCAGATTTTTGAGATTGTTTTTTTTTAGACAATATCAGTTAAATTTTTTAGATTTCAGTTCTTATTTATTATAATCATAGAATCCTATTTTAGTTTTTCTTCCTAATTGATTAGCTCTAACCATTTTAGCTAAAAGTGGATGAGGTCTATATTTAGTGTCTCCAAATTCAGTGTATAAAACGTTCATTATAGCTAAAACAACATCTAATCCTATTAAATCACCTAATGCTAAAGGTCCCATTGGATGGTTTGCACCTAGTTTCATAGCCTCATCTATTTCTTCTTTACTTGCAACACCATCTGCATATATACCAACAGCTTCATTTATCATAGGTATAAGTATTCTGTTTACTACAAATCCAGGAGATTCAGATACATCTACTGGTACTTTATTGATACTCTTAGATAATTCAAATACTGTATCAAAAGTAACTTTTGATGTTAATTGACCGCTTATAACTTCAACTAATTTCATCATAGGAACTGGATTGAAGAAATGCATTCCTATAACTTTATCTGCTCTATTAGTAGAAGAAGCTATTTCTGTTATAGATAATGATGAAGTATTTGTTGCTAAAATAGTATCGTCTTTACATAACTCATCTAATAATTTAAAAACATCTTTCTTTATGTTCATATCTTCTACAGATGCTTCTATTATTAAGTCCATGTCTTTCAAATCTTCATAGTTAGTAGTTGAACTAACATGACTTAATATTTCTGCTTTTGTAGCTTCGTCCATTTTTCCTTTAGTAACCAATTTAGTTAAATTTTTATCTAATAAGCCTAAACATTTATCTATAGCACCTTGAGTTCTACTCTTTAAACATACATCATGACCACAACTTGCAAAAGTTTGTACAATACCACTTCCCATAGTTCCACTACCTATTACAGCTAATTTCATAGTTATAACCTCCTGTTATTTTAGTATTTATATTCTGTTAACTAGATTAAAGTATTTATTCAATCTAGTTAACAGCAAATATATTTTTAATTAGATTTGTTTATCCTTTTATAAAGTTAGCTTCTCTTTTTTCAATAAAAGCTGACATTCCTTCTTTTTGGTCTTTAGTTGAAAAACAAAGTCCAAAGAAATTAGATTCTATATCTATTCCAGTATCTATATCAGTTTGAGCACCAAGTTGTATAGCTTCTTTAGAGTATCTAACTGCAAGTTGAGCATTTTTAGCTATTGTTTTAGCTAGTTTTTCAACTTCTTCCATTAAAGCTTCTGGCTCGACAACTTTATTTACTAGCCCTATTTTTTCAGCTTCATCAGCTTTTATAACTTGACCTGTAAAGATTAATTCTTTTGCTTTTGCCAGTCCAACCAGTCTTGTAAGTCTTTGAGTTCCTCCATACCCTGGAGTTATTCCAAGAGTTACTTCTGGTTGCCCAAATTTAGCTTTAGCAGATGCAATTCTTATATCACAAGCCATTGCTAGTTCGCATCCTCCACCTAAAGCAAATCCATTTACAGCTGCTATTATTACTTTTTTACTATCTTCTATTTCTCTAAAAGCTTTAGCTCCTAGAAGACTAAAATCTTTAGCAGCTACGGCATCTAAATCTTTCATATATGCAATATCTGCTCCAGCTACAAATGCTTTTCCTTCCCCTGTCAGTATTACTACATCAATAGTTTCATCATTATTAATATCAGCAAATACTTCATAAAGTTCTTCTAAAGTTTTTGAATTTATTGCATTAAGGGCTTTAGGTCTATTCATTTTCACTGTACATATATTTTCATTTACTTCAACAGCTATATTCTCATAAACTTTAACATCGCTTGTACTCATAATACCCTCCCCAAGAAATTAGTTAGCTAAAACTTCACCTTTTTCTTTTGCAACACTTAATTGACTTATAAGTTCTGGAAGTACTTTGTGAACATCTCCAACTATACCAACATCAGCATATTTAAATATTGGAGCTTCTGGATTTTTGTTTATAGCAACTATAAACTCAGCATCTTCCATACCAGCTATATGTTGTATTGCTCCAGATATACCACATGCTATATAAAGGTCTGGTCTTACAGTTTTACCAGTTTGACCAACTTGTCTTGCTTTATCTAACCATCCTGCATCTATAGTTGCACGAGAACCAGAAACTTCTCCACCTATAACTTCAGCTAATTCATAAAGTATATCTAAATTTTCTTTTCCGCCCATTCCACGACCAGCAGAAACTAATATTTTAGCATCTTCTATTTTAACTTGTTTTTTAGCTTCTTTTATTATTTCTACAACTTGAACTAATTTGTCAGCCTCAGTAAATTCTACTTTAAAACGATTAATTACAGCTTCTCTAGTTTCATCAACTTCATTTTTCTTCATAACGCCTGGTCTAACTGTAGACATTTGAGGTCTGAAATCTTTGCAAACTATTGTTGCCATTATATTTCCACCAAAAGCAGGTCTTGTCATTAATAATAATTTTGTATCTTCAGCTACTGCAAGTCCTGTACAGTCAGCAGTAAGTCCTGTATGTACTCTAGCAGATACTCTAGGTGCTAAATCTCTACCTATTGAAGTTGCTCCAAATAATACAACTATTGGGTCCGCTGCTTTTATTGCTTCATATGCAGCCTTTGTATATGGTTCAGTTGTATACACTGCTAAAGCTTCATCATCTACTACTATTACTTCATCAGCTCCATAATGTGCTAATGTATCTATTAAATCTTCTACCTTACTACCTAAAAGTAATGCAGAAACTTTTGTATCATAATCTTTGGCTATTTCTGTTGCCTTTCCTAATAATTCTAAAGAAACAGTTTGAATTACATTTTCTCTTTGTTCTATTACTACTAAAACATTACCCATTCTTTATCCCCCCTTAATTATATGATATATTTTTCTTTTAATTTATCTATAATAATTCCAGCTGATGCTTTTGCATCTTCGTTGTATATTGTACCAGCTGGTTTAACTGATTTCGTAAATGATTTAAATACGCTAGTTGGAGAACCTTTTAGACCTAAGTTAGAAGGGTCAACTTCTATATCTTTTACAGTCCAAGTTTCTACTACATCATTTTCAAAAGAATCATATATTCTTCCAACCTTCATGTATCTTGGTGTGTTCATATCTTTAAGAGTTGTTATAAGGCATGGCATTTTAACTTTTAAGTCATGACAACAATCTTCAAATTGTCTTTTTACTAAAACATATTCGCCTTCAGTTTTTATTTCTTCAGCATATGTTATTGATGGAAGTTTTAAATGTTCAGCTATTTGAGGTCCAACTTGTGCAGTATCACCATCTATAGCCTGTCTTCCAGCTATTATAATATCAAAATCTATATTTTTTAATGCTCCTGCTAATGCTGATGAAGTTGCCCAAGTATCAGCACCTGCAAAGGCTCTATCTGTTAATAATATTCCTCTATCTGCACCCATTGCTAAAGCTTCTTTTAAAGCCATATCTGCTTGAGGAGGTCCCATTGTTATTACAGTTACATGAGCTCCCATTTCTTCTTTTAATCTTATCGCTTCTTCTAAACCTGCTTTATCATCAGGGTTTATTATACTTGGTACTCCATCTCTAATTAAAGTACCTGTATTAGGATCTAGTTTAACTTCTGTTGTATCTGGAACTTGTTTTATACAAACGACTATCTTCATAAATCCTTCCTCCATATCTATTTTAATATCGACCTATTGTGTATATTTTAATATCTCTATTTTAATAATTTTCCTGAAATAACCATTCTTTGAACTTCACTAGTTCCTTCATATATTTCAGTTATCTTAGCATCTCTCATCATTCTTTCTACTGGATAATCACGAGTGTATCCATATCCACCATGAAGTTGTACAGCTTTTGTAGTAACTTCCATAGCTGTTTCTGCTGCAAATAATTTTGCCATTGCTGCTTCTACTCCATAAGGTTTTCCTAAGTCTTTATTTATAGCTGCTTGATATACAAGATGTCTAGCCGCTTGTATTCTAACTTCCATATCAGCTAATTGGAATTGTGTATTTTGGAATTTTGATAGTGGTCTACCAAACTGTACTCTTTCTTTTACATATTTAACTGTTTCATCAAGAGCACCTTGTGCTAAACCTAAAGCTTGTGCTGCAATACCAATTCTACCACCATCAAGAGTAGACATTGCTATCTTAAATCCTTGGCCTTCTTTTCCAAGTAAATTTTCTTTAGGTATTCTACAATCTTCAAATATTAATTCACTAGTAGCTGAACCTCTTATACCCATTTTCTTTTCTTTAACACCAAAGCTAAATCCAGGAGTTCCTTTTTCAACTATAAATGCTGAAATTCCTCTATTACCTTTAGATTTATCAGTCATTGCCATTACTACATATATGTCACCAGCTATTGCATTTGTTATAAATATTTTTGAGCCATTAAGTATGTATTCATCTCCATCTAAAACAGCAGTAGTTTGTTGTCCAGACGCATCTGTACCAGCATTAGGTTCAGTAAGACCAAATGCTCCTAATTTTTCACCACTTGCTAATGGTCTTAAGAATTTTTGTTTTTGTTCTTCATTACCATATTGATATATAGGCCATGAACCAAGAGATGTATGAGCCGATAATATAACTCCTGTAGTTCCACAAACTCTAGACAATTCTTCAACAGCCATTATATAACCTACAGTGTCTCCACCTTCTCCACCATACTCTTTTGGATACGGTATACCCATCATTCCTGCCTTTGCCATTTTTTCCACTGTTTCATAAGGAAATCTTTCTTCTTCATCAAGCTCTGTTGCTAAAGGTTTAACTTCATTTTCAGCGAAGCTTACATATAACTCTTTAAGCATCTGATATTTTTTAGAATTTAAATCCATAATAGCCTCCTCAGTATTTTATAAATATTTTATTTTCATTTATTAATTAAAATCTCGGCAACATCTATAATAAAGTATTTGAGTATACGTCGAGAAATTTATAACCTTAATTAAAGTCCGCCCTATATTTATATGCAATTATATTAACCGATTATGACATTAATTTAATTATAAATTGTTAATTTAAAGTCAACTGTTCTTAAAAAAAATCTCGCTTTTTGGAATTTTGTGAAATTTCAAGCTAGAATAAGACTTCTCTCACAATGGTTATAGATAAAATAATTTGTTTATGATGTTCATTCTAGGGTATATCAATAGTAAATGTTATGTATATTAGTATTTCAACCCATATATAAATTTTTTCTATCATATCAAAATTATTTTAATAGAGCTAAATAATCATATTTTTTCGTGATTATTTTTGTTTTTTAAATATCTTACATTTATAATAGTATCACTCAAAGGATAATTTTTCAATAATTTCTAATTATTTTTTTAACAATATTTACTACATTTTTTCCATTTTTTTGTCATTTTTTTATTATTTTGAAGAAAAATCAGAATTTTTTAACTTTTTTTTGGATTATTAGTTTAAATTAGATTTTTCTCTTAGATTTATAAATATTTTCCACATAAAAATATCCCCACACAGACAGTATACAGGGATATTTTTTTACTAATTCTCATTATATTTTTTACCAATTTTTACAAACATCTACCCATTTCTCACACTTAGAAAATTTCTCCATTTCATCACATGTAAGTTCTATTGCTGAATTACTGCTACCACATGCAGGAAATACTGTATCAAATCTCTTCATTGAATCATCTAGATATACTTTTAAAGGATTTTTTAAACCAAATGGACAAACACCACCAATAGCATGTCCAGTAAAATCTAGAACTTCTTCTGGTGCTAACATTTTAGCTTTACAACTAAACTCATCCTTGTATTTTTTATTATCAATCTTAGCATCTCCAGCTGTAACAATTAAAATTGCATCCTCTCCTATTTTAAATGAAAGAGTCTTAGCGATTCTAGCTGGAATAACTCCTGCTGCTTCTGCCGCAAGTTCTACAGTAGCACTAGATTGTTCAAACTCTAGTATGCTATCTTCCCTTCCAAATTCTTTAAAATACTCTCTTACATTGCTTATTGACATTGAACACCCTCCTAACCTGAATATTTATAAATTTCATACTATTTTAATTATATATGCAATAACTTTATTTTTCAATTTTTTCAAATTACTCCATAACATTAGAATTCCATACATCATTATTTTTTCTAACTACTAGATATAAACCTTTTGCGATAGGCATTTCCACAGTAAATTCGCCCTTATATTCTACACTCATACCAGAGTCATTAAAATACCTGTAGTCAAAGTTTAACCCCTTTGGAATCACAAAATCGACATAACCTTGATTATTCGACTTTATCCCATAGTTTAAGGTTTTTTCAGTTATAGAATTTTTTTCATTAAACAAATCTATATTTACATAATAAGAGCATTTATTCTCTCCTTTTTTACTCTCAATACAATTCTCAAATCTCATTTTTGCACTGTTTAATCTATATCTGTATTTACTATTATTACTTATTTTGAATCTTATAACAGTACCAATTTCTTCACTTCTTCTGCTATCAAAATCAAAAACAATTTCCTCTAAATGATTTATTTCATAATCTTTGACACTTACCATATCTCTATATGCTAATTTATTTATAGCTATGAATAGTGTAAAAACTCCCAAAATAAAAATTGAAACTTTTATAAACTTATTCATTTCTAATCTCCTTATATTTTACGCTATAATATTAATTAAAAACTTTTATAATTAAACTTATTTTTTTTTGAAATCTTAATAGAAAAATACATAGATATTATAAAAATCATTATAGTCAAAAATGTAATACTATATAGATTTATATATCTAGTATTAGTCATATCAGTAATATAATTTGAAAGGTATACGCCTCCTACCTTACTATAATTAACATGCTTTACTTGATATACTATCATACTAACCATTCTTAAAATACTCCCATATACAAAATAAACTAAAATACTTATTATTAATCCACAAATTTTCATTTTGCCATATCCAAATTTAAAAAATAAAGGAAGTACTATTGATAAAATTGCTAAAAATATATTTATAGAAAAGAACACATCATTTAAAACCATGCTTCTAAAAAACACTAATGATGTCAATTTACTTATTAAAGATGCAATTGTTGTTATAAAAATTATTAATCCCGCACCTAATAAATACTTTGAATACACTATATCTTCAATACTAACTGGCATACTTCTTATAAATATTCTTGAATCACTTTCATAATCACATTCAAATGTATTTACAAAAATCAAATAACTTATGACAACACTTACAGTATAATACGAAATTGAATTAAGGAAAAAATAAAAAATAAAAAATAGCAATATGTACTTCAAATTACGAATCCCATCTGAACTAACTCCTACTATTAAATCTTTTCTTATCAAATTGAACATTATTTCACCTCATTTACATAATAATACATTAGTTCTTCTATAGTAGGATTTTTAACTTTATGTTTATCAATTTCTATCAATAAGCTTTTTACTTTTAAGCTATCTCCAACTTTTAGTAGTGCTTCACTATAATATTTATACTCTTTTACACCCACTATATTTTCTTTAATTTCGTCTAATTCTGCTTTATTTGCCCTAATTATTTTATATTCCTGCTCTATCATATCTTTCTTTATTGTAAAAATTTGATTTCCTTTATTTACAAAAATAAGATAATCCGCAATCCTAATTAAATTATCAGTATTGTGAGTTGAAATTATTACACTACTACTTCCATTTTTCACAAAATCTTTTAGATACTGCATTATTTCTTTTCTTACAATTGGGTCTATTCCAGCGGTTGGTTCATCCAAAATAAGTAGTTTTGCATTATGGCTAAGTGCATTTGCTAGCATAAGCTTCTCAGATTGTCCTTTGGATAAATTCTTAATATGTATATTTTCTTCTATTTCAAATTTTTCAAGATATTCATCAAATCTTTCTCTATCAAAATTACTATAAAATAAAGATACTATTCTTCTAAACTCTTTTACCTTCAAATGCGGATAAAATTGTAAAGAATCATATACAAAACCAATATTGTTTTTAAAACTTACTGGAGAGTTGTCAATTGTTTCATTACAAAGTTCAATTTCACCTTCATCAGCATCAATAATCCCCATTATAATTTTTATTAAAGTTGTCTTTCCAGAACCATTTGGTCCTATAACTCCAATAATCTCTCCTTCTTTTAATTCCAAGTTTATATTATTTAATTTAAATTTACCTAATTTTTTTGTGATATTCTTTACCTTAAACACGTCTTCACCTCTTATGTAATTTTTTATACCCCCTATACATATTTTAACACATTCACAACAAGCTAGGTCATTTATAAATTTATAAATTAAGAATTATAAAACTATGTTATAATACAAAGTATGAAGAGGTGAATATATGAAAAGAATTATAACTATAAATGCAAACCAATTAAATAAGTCCCTTGAGACTAAAGAACTCTTAACTAGAAAACTTGTCAACGCTGGCTTTGAGGTGTATTCAGATATTTATCCAGATACAGAACTTATTATATCAATTGGCGGTGATGGCTCTTTTTTAAGAACAGTTAGAGATTTCGATTTTCCTGAAATTCCCATAATGGGTATAAATACGGGACATCTGGGATTTTTTCCTGATATTTTACCAGATAAGATTGATAGCTTTATTGAAGCTTATATAAAAAAGGATTATATTATTCAAGAAATGTCACTTCTTAATGCTGAAGTATATACAACTACTAGTGGCTCTAACATGCTTGCTGTAAATGAAGTTGTTATAAGAGGAGACAAGTCTAGAACTATACATCTTAATCTAAGCCTTGATGATAAACATATACAAAATTTTAGTGGAGATGGTATGATTATTTCTACTTCCACAGGTTCAACCGCCTACAACTATTCTGCTGGTGGTAGTATTGTTGATATAAAACTTGAACTTATGCAGATTACACCTTTACATCCAATAAACACTAATGCATATAGATGTTTTACATCAAGTATAATATGTTCAAATGAATCTGTTATAAAAATTGCACCAGAATACAGATTTGAAGATTCATTATTGATTGTTGTTGATGGTGTTGAACACAGATTTAGACAAATTGAAAATATAAAAGTTAGCATGTCTGATGCAAAAATAAAATTACTTAGGATGTCAAATTACGAATTTTGGCATAGAGTATCTGAAAAATTTTTATAGACTGCACTTAGGAGGATTTTAATATGAAAATAGGAATAATGAGTGATACTCATGGTAGTTTACTTTACTTTGAAAAAGCATTAAATGTATTATCTGATTGTGATATTCTTTTACATGGAGGAGATGTATTATATCATGGTCCTAGAAATGATATTCCAGAAGGATATAACCCTAAAAAATTTATTGAAGTATTAAACAAATTAGAAAATATTATAATTGTTAAAGGTAACTGTGATGCAGATGTCGACCAGATGGTAATAGAACATCCTATTCAAAGTCCTTATGTCATGAGCCAATTTGGAGAAATTAGGATTATATTAAATCATGGTTATACAGAAACAGAAGAAGAAATTATTGATAAATCAAAGAAAATGGGTGCTGACATATTAGTTTTAGGACATACTCATGTAAAGAAACTATATATGGATGACAATTTAATAGTTATAAACCCTGGAAGTACTTCTATCCCCAAAGATGGAAGCCATTCTGTAGCAATTATAGATATTATAAAAACTGATGATGAAGATGAACTTGAACTTGATATCAATTTAATCGATATTAATACTGGAAATATAATCAACATTAACTAAATGTAGTATTCCATAAGAATGTATTAAAAACGTTAAAGGCTAATACTTAAAACATATAGAGTAAATTTAATTACAAAAGTAAAATATATTATAAAAAGACACTTTACACTAAAGTGTCTTTTCTATTCTATATCATCATAAAACTGTATAACAACATACGATATTGTAAAGTATCACAAAATTTCTACTAATTATGTTTTAAATAACTTCATCTGTATAACCTACAATATTATAAAGTGTATATTTGCACAAAAACAAGTAAACTAGGCTATTTGCAACTTAATTAGAATTTCAAATACATTAATTCAAACTTCTAATTAAACATAACTTAGTTTACTTGTCTCTATTATATAATATTGCTAATTGATAAAACTACTGTAATCCTAATGCTTCTGTATAAGGATTACTATTTTTTCCTCCACCAACTTGTACAAACTTATTTGCTTTTACTTTCTTTATAAAACTTTGTTGCCCATTACTTAAACTTCCACTTGCAAGAATGACAGGCGATTTTGTTTTTGCTGCCAATACTCCAGCAGCAAGCCCATCAACTAAATCAGCTTCTCTACCACTTCCATCCTTTGCAAAATACATATTACTAACCTTACTTAATTTTCCATAAAATTTTTCTAAAACTTTAGCATTTGTGTCTTTTCTATCTGTTCCAGCTAGTCTTTCTGAATTTACTAGTTGTCCCTCAAGTTTTTTGCTTATATTATATTCTCCGCCTATTATGTATGTCTCATTTGAATTTTGTGTTATAAAACTTTTAGCCTCACTTCGTATACTATCTTTACTTGCATATATTATAGCCATATTATCACTTGCAGCTGGACTTGATATAGAAGTTGCATCTGCTAGACCATTATAGCCATTAACTACTGCTATTTTTGAAACGCCTAAATCTCCTGTATCATCCAATTGTTTAGTAAGAAGCAAAGAAGTTTCTTCTCTATCTGCTCCTCCAATTCTGCTTACTAAAACACCTATATCTTCAAGATATTTTTTTACATTTGATGAAATTGCTCCTTCACTTCCAATTAAAATAATTTCTTCAGGATTAAGTCTTGTTATCTCATCTGCTACATTTTCTGGTACATTATTTTTATTAGTAAGTAGTATTGGAGCATCCAATTTGCTTGCCAAAGGAGTTGAAGCTAGTGCATCTGGTAATGAATTTGAATTTACTAGAAAAACCCTCTCTGAACCATTATTCCATCCACTTTGAGATATTTTTATAGCTGTATCAAATCTATCTTCCCCAATTAACTTTTCTCCCTTTGGAGATTTTCTGTTTTGAATATAGCTATTCATATTTTCCTGCGAATTTTGATTCTTGCTAGTTGTATCTGCATATACACAGCTAGGCATTACAAGCCCTAATACAAGTGCAAATACCATTATTTTTTTAGATTTAATTTTCAATATAATTCCCCCTTATTTAAAATATTAATACTTATAGACACTCTGCAATACTTATTTATACCCCAAAGTAAATATAATTACCTTTTATCAAGATAATTATAAAATAGCTACATCATCTTAAATACAAAACAAACTTATAATCCATTTGTTTCATAAAGAATGATATAGCTATTATAACTTTAAACTCTTAATTTTTGAATACTTTTTAACTAAACTCTTTCAGCATATTTTTCAGCTATTCTTATAATTAATTTAGTAGCTTTCTCCATAGAACTAACTGGAATACATTCATTTTTACCATGGAAGTTTAATCCTCCCGTAAATATATTTGGACAAGGTAGTCCTTCAAATGATAGTCTTGCACCATCAGTACCACCTCTTACAGGAACTAAACGTGGCTTTATGCCTACTTCTTCCATTGCCTCTTTGGCTATATCAACGATGAACATAACTGGCTCAATCTTTTCTTTCATATTATAATAAGAATCTTTTAAGTCTAGTTCCACTCTATTATCATATTTCTTATTTATTTTTTCTATATTTTCTATCAATATAGATTTTCTTTGTTCAAATTTTTCTCTACAATGGTCTCTAATAATATAAGCCATGCTTACAGTTTCAACATTTCCATTTATAGTATTTAGATGCCAAAAGCCTTCATAACCTTCTGTTGTTTCTGGTCTTTCATCCGCTGGGAACATTTCTGATATTTCAGCTGCTATATGTATAGCATTGACCATTTTATTCTTAGCTGAACCTGGATGAACGTTTCTACCATGTATAGTAATAGTTGCATTTGCTGCATTGAAGTTTTCACATTCAAGTTCTCCAACTACTCCTCCGTCTAAAGTATATGCATATTTTGCTCCAAATTTTTTAACATCAAATAGATTTGCACCTCTTCCAATTTCCTCATCAGGTGTAAATCCTATTTTTATATCTCCATGCTTAATTTCAGGATGATTGATTAAGTATTCTATTGCAGTTACTATTTCGGCTATTCCAGCTTTATCATCAGAACCAAGCAAAGTTGTTCCATCAGTAACTATTAAATCATCTCCTTTAAATTCTACTAATTCTGGAGAATCTTTTATATAGGTAACAACATTTAATTCTTCATTTAAAACTATATCTTTTCCATCATAATTTTTTATTATTCTTGGTTTAATATCTTTTCCACTTATATCTTCAATTGTATCCAAGTGTGATATAAACCCTATAGTATCTACACCTTCAACATTTCCTTTTAAAGTAGCCATTACATAACTGTTTTCATCTAAACTTACTTCATCAATACCAATTGATTTTAACTCTTCAACTATATATTCAGCTAAAACTCTTTGACCTTCTGAAGATGGACAATTTTCACATTGAGAATTCGATGTTGTATCAAATGATACATACTTTAAAAATCTTTCTACTACTTTTTGCTTCATGCATATACCTTCTTTCTTACAATATTAATGGAATTTTTATTTATTAGTGAATAAAATTTTACTACAAAAATATATTAATTATTTATAGTTAAAAGATATCCACCTTCTTAAGTATATCATGCATACATACCAAACCCAAACAAAAAATTACTCCTATTATTCCCTTTACCTGAATTCCAATAAAAATTGCAGCCAGTGTTGCTAATGGATTTAACCCAACATTTACTGATACTAATTTAGGTTCAAGTATTTCTCTTATCAGAGACAAAACAAAAAATATTATAGTCATACTTACAGCTATAAAATAATTTTTTATAAGAAAATAGTACACGATTATTGGAAGGTATATTGTTATTATTCCTAAAAATGGAATTAAGTCCATTAAAGCTCCTACAAAAGCTACTATAAGACCATATTTCAATCCAAATATAGCAAAACTTCCCCATATAGTAAAAAAAGTTATAGCCATAAGTATTGTATAAGCTCTTATATACCCTACAAGAGAAAGACCTGCTTCCTTCTTTACATTCTTTACCTTTTTTCTTACATCACTAGTAAACATATTATAAAAATTATTTTCAATTTTATCTAAATCTTTTGCTATAAAATATGTAGCAATAAACAAAGTAATTATAAATATTATAATATATGGAATAGAAGTAGCCAGTCCAATTATACTTGTAAGGAGATTTTTTGTAATATGCATTACTTCATTACTAAACTTACTTACTAATTGTTCTATATCAAAGTTAGCTATTTCTTGAAATGATTTCATATAGTTATTTACTTTATTTAAAAAATACATAATTGTATTGCTTATATCTTCAGGGTTAGCAGATATATTATTTAGGAATCTCATTAATTCTTTCACTGAATTTATTGCTATTATTGTAGTAACTGTACTTACTACTGCTACTGCAAGAAAACTCAAAACTAATGTAGATACACCCTTATTGATGCTAAACTTATTTTCTAATTTTTGGGATATAGGATTAATCATAAGAGCTATTATTCCACCTAAAAAAAATGGAGCTATGTATGGAAACGCTTTATAAATAAAAATAAACAACAATGTGTATATACAAAAAAAGATAGTGTTATTTTTTAATTTGTATAAAAAATCATTTTCTAATATATTCATCTTAAAAATCTCCTTCCTTCTAATTTATATTTCTATTTTGTCCATTTAATACTAGTTTTATTTGAATATAAAATAAAAATAAGTGCATTAAATATAGAATTTAAATTCTACATTCAATGCACTTATAATAAATTTAAGAACATTATTACATCATGTATATATTCTTATTTTTTTTATTCTGTTTTTTTCTATACTTTCTATACAAAATCTTATATTATCAACTTCAATTACTTCATTTTCTTCTGGCAGTCTGCTTAAATGTCCAATTATAAACCCACCTATAGAATCAAATTCTTCAGATTCTAAGTTTACACCTATAAGTTCATTGACATCACCAATTTTAGTACTTCCATCTACAATATACTCATCTTCTTTTATAACTTGTATTTCATCTTCTTCTTCATCATATTCATCTTCTATATCACCAACAATTACTTCTACTAAATCTTCTATAGTCAAAAGCCCAGATGTCCCACCATATTCATCTACGACTATAGCCATTTGACTTTTTTCAAGTTTCATCTCTTCAAGAAGCTGTGTTATCTTTTTAAACTCATATGTGAAAAATGGTTCTCTCATATAATTTTTAATATCAAATGACTCTATTTCCTCATCTGATAAAAATATAATATCTTTTATATTAAGTATTCCTATAATATCATCTACAGTTTCTTCATATACAGGCATTCTACTTAGTTTTTCTTCTTTAAATACTTGTATGATTTCATCGTAACTATCTTCCATATCTATAGCTACCATATCTATTCTCTGTATCATTGCATTTTTAGCTTGCATATCTCCAAATTCAAATACATTATTTATGATTTCTCTTTCTTCCATTTCAAGGACGCCTTCTTCATGGCTTACATTTACCATAGTTTTTAATTCCTCTTCAGTTATAAATGACTTGGCTCCTTTATGTGTTATACCAAACAATTTAAATATAACATTCGTAATTATATTAAATACCCATACTACTGGTCTTAATACAAATATAATTACTCTTATAGGCTTAGATACCAAAAGAGAAACCTTTTCTGAGTTACTTGCTGCTATAGTCTTTGGAGTAATTTCACCAAATATTAACACTAGTACTGTCATAACAGCTGTAGCAATTGCTACTCCTTTTTCTCCCATCAACCCTATAAACAGTGACGTTGATATGGATGTTGCTGCTATATTTACAACATTATTTCCAACTAATATAGAACTTAAAAGTTTATTTGGGCTTTCTATTAATGAACTTACTAACTTAGCTCCTTTGACTCCTTCATCTTGCATATATCTTATTCTGATTTTACTTAAAGACATTAAAGCTGTCTCTGATGCTGAGAAAAATGCAGACCCCATAAGTAATACTACTAAAATTATAATCTGGACCAAACTATTGGGCGATTCCAACACTTACCACACTCCTACTTACTTGTTTTTTTATATTGACATTAATTATAAATAAATTTAATATTAGTTTTAATTATATCACAATTATATATTTTTTGGAAATGTTAGATAATATATTCAATTAACATATTGTTTCTAACTGTATTCAATTTTTACTTTTGAACCTACACCAGCTTCACTTGATGAAACCAATAACTTAACAGGAACCCTATTTTTAAGTTCTTCGACATGACTTATTATACCCACACTTAGATTATTACTATGCAATCTTTCCAATGATTCTATAACAATCTCCAAAAGTTCACTGTCCAATGAACCAAATCCTTCATCTAAGAAGAAGAATTCAAGCGGTGCACTTCCTTTTAATTGTATTTGAGATGAAAGAGCAAGTGCTAATGATAGTGAAGTTAAAAATGTCTCTCCTCCAGATAGAGTATCAATACTTCTTCTTTCTCCTCCATTAAAATTATCTCTCATTACAAAATTGAGTGTTGAGTCAATTTCAAGTGCATATCTTCCTTTAGTTATTCCTTCTAGTCTTTTTGATGCTTCTAAAGCTATATACTTTAGTTGATTTGTAGAGACATATTCTACAAATTTATTTCCTTGTATACATTTATCTAATTCTTCTAACAAATCTACTTTATGTTCAACCAATCTAAGTTCCTTATTAAAATCATTTATCTTATCTAAAGAATCTTTTAATGTTAGCAACCTATTTTGATTAGCTCCAATGTCTTTGGATATATTTCCTATTTCTACTTTCATATTATAAATATTATCTTTTAATTGTTCAAAGTATTCTTTTTTAATAATTCTTCCATTTAATTTTTCTTTTGATGATTTTATTTTAAATGATAATAACTTTTGTTCTTCTTCATATTCTAATATTTCTTCAATCAATTTTTTTACTTCTTCACTTTCTAATAACGCTCTTTTTACTGCGTATATACTTTCAAACTTATTTTCTGCTAGCAGTTTATTTAATATTATTTTTTGTTCTTTATATTGTTCTTTAGCAGTTTTAAGTCTTCCATCTATATTGTGCTTTTCAGCAAGATTTTTTTCATATTCTGACCTTTGTTCTTCTAGCTTTACTTTACTAGACTCTTCTTGTTCTAGTATCTTGCATATACGTTCTTCAACACTATGTAAAAGATTTTCAGCTAAATCACCTTTTGTTATGTTAATTACTTCTTTATACTTACTGTCTCTATGCACTTTTTTTTCTACATATAACTCTCTAGCTTTTATTAACTCTAATTCTATTTCATGTAACTTACTTTCTTGTTCTCTTATTTTAATATCTAATAAATCTCTGTTTTTTAATAAGTTTGAGTATCCAGTATTTAATAATTCTAATTTTTTTTCATTTTCTCTTATTTCTTCTACTTTTGATGATAGATTTGAAACTTTAGTAATTGTTTTTAATCCTAAATACTCTTGTTTTAATTTCTTACATTTATGTTCCAGGTTTTCAATTTCGATATTTAAGTCTTTTATTAATTTCTTATAGTTATTCAGACTTTCATTTATCTTTAATTCTTCTTTTTCAATTCTATTTTTTTCTTCTTTTGCCAATGTTATTTTATTTTCGGTGCTTTCCTTCTCTTTTTCCCACTCTTGAATATTAGACTTAAGAACAGCTAATTTTCTTTGTTCATCATCAAGTCTTTTAAATAATTGACTTGATGGAATTTCCCCAAGCTTTCCTTTTACATCTTCCAATTCTTTAGTTTTCATTTTTTCTACAGACACATAACCACTTACTTTAGAATTTAATTCTTCAATATTGTGTCTTATGCTTACTTTTTCTTTTTCCAATTTATCCAATTTGTCTTTGACAAAAACTATATTTTCATCATAATTAGTTATATTATGATTTTCATGGTGCTTTGAACCACAAACTGGGCATGGCACATTTTCTTTTAATTCACGTCTAAGTTCAGAAGCCAAATTCAAGTATTTCAGTTCTTCCAACTCTTTTTCAAGGTCTTCTCTATTTTTTCTATTATTCTCAAGCTTTTCATTTACTAGACTTAGCTCTCTCTCAATATTAAATTTCTTTTCTAAAACTACCTTTAATTCATCTTGTATATTATTTTTCTTACTTTCATTTTCTTTGGTATTATTTGCCTTATTTCTTAATTCAGTTACATATTCAGATTTTAAAAGCAAATCTTCACTTTTACCAGGACATTTCTTAAGAAGAACATCTAAATGAAGAGACAAACTTTCTAGGTTATGGTTGATATCATTTTTATCTCTATCAATATATCTAACTTTTAAATTTATATCTTCTGTATCCTTAGATATTTCTCCTAGCTTATTTATTTTTTGAGTTTTCTCTTCTAGTACTTTATTATAATCTTTCTCATATTCATATGCTAAAAATATTTTTTGTTTTAATTCTGCACTTATATTTACTTTATCTATTTTTCCTTCAACTTCTTTTACAGACTTAATAACTGCTTCTTTTCTAGATTCAGAATCTTTTTTTAGTTTTTCTAACTCCATTTTGTTTTTACTTAAATCAAGGCCATTTTCTTTTAATTCTTTTAATTCCTTATCTAGTAAAACTAATTCTTCTTCTAGTTTTATTGCTTGTTGTAACTTTATTTTTTCCTCACTTAACTTAGGAACTTCTTCATTTTTAATTCGACTTATTTTTTCATATCTATGCTTTGTAACTTCAAGTTCTTGATTTAAAATTACTAATTTTTTATCTAAATTATCTACTGTGAAACTGTCCTCTTTTATTCTTTTTTCTAAATTTTGAACTGTGCCTATATATGGGTCCACTCTTCTTGCATTATTATCATTTTCTACAAGATTAGTTTTTTCTTTTATCTCATTGCTTTTTAGATTAAGTTCATTTTTTCTAAGCTCATTTTTCTCTAGTTTCAATTGTTCCTCATATATTACTTTACTCTCTTCATAAGATTTTTGAGCTAAATCTAAAGTTTTATTTTTATCTTTTTCTAGTTTTTTTAACTCTATTAGTTCTTGATTGATATTATTATACACTTCTTCTGTAATTCCATCGTATTGACTTAATTTTGATTTCAAGTCTTTTAACTTTTGCAAATGTAAATTTTTTCTCTTTTTTACCTTATCTCCAAGACTTCTTCCATACTTTTCAAGATTGAAAATTCTCTCTAACATGTCTCTTCTATCTGCACGTGATAATCTCAAAAACTCATTGAATTTGTCTTGTGGTAAAACTACTGACCTCGTAAAATCGTTTGATGTTAGTCCTACAACTTGAGCCACTTTTTCATTTACTTCAACAACTTTATCAGCCAAAACATTTTTTGTATTATCATTTAACACCTCTACTAATCTAGCGCCAGAAGTTTTTGTTCCTGTTTTACTTCTTACAATAGTTCTATCTACAATGTATCTTCTTCTTGTATTTTTGCTTCCTATCTCAAATTCATATGATATAATTGCTTTGTCACATACACTGTTTATATATTCTTTTGTATTTCTAGATATATTTCCATACATAGCAATGGTTATGGCATCTAAAATTGTAGATTTCCCACTTCCAGTAGTCCCAAATATTCCAAACAAACCTCTTTCAATTAGCTTTTCAAAGTCTATAACTTGTTTATCAATATAACTATTAAGTCCAGTCAGTTCTAATCTAATTGGTCTCATCTGTTGATTCACCTTCTTCACTTATTATATCTAGAAATAAATCCATAAGTTCTCCTTTTGGTTCTACTCCTCTACTAAAGGAATAAAATTCTTTGAATAATTCTGCCATAGACTTTTCTTTTATATCTACACTTTCTTGTTCATAACAAGATGTTATTATCGGTTTTATCTCTATTATGTCTTTTAATAATTCTTTCATTTTTTTAATTTCACTTTGAGATATTATCTCATCAGTATTTATTTCAAAGTATGACCAAATATCTCTACCTTGATTTTTCTCACATATATCTAAAGCTTCATCTATACCATTACATTTAAATACTTCTATTGGCTTGTAATTATTAAAATAAATTTCCTCGATATTTGGTTTTTCTCCTGCTTTTATATCCACTATATACGCACCTTTAGTATATGCTCTTTCATCTTTGCTGTATTGAAGCGGAGAACCAGAATAATATGCATTTAAACGTTCAGAAGCTTTTTGTTGTTTGTGCAAATGTCCTAATGCAGTATATTGAGCTTTTTCTGGTAAGTCTTTTTTTTCAACCAGAAAGCTTCCCCCTAGTTGTATTGGTCTCTCTGATTCTGTACTCTCTCCACCTATTACAAATATATGTGATACTGCTATATTTATAGTATCGCTTCTAAAATTTTCTCCTAAACTTCTAAATATATCACCTACTTTTTCAGAGTAAGTCTTTTGCTTTTCCAAATCATCTTCACTTGAAAAAACCTCATTTAATCTTTTTTCACTTGGATAAGGTAATGTAGCAATTACAATACTTTCTCCATTTATATTTAGTGTTGTGCATCCTTGTACAGCCTCTATTATTTCAAACTTTTCATACTTAGCTATTTCTGTAGAACTTGATGGATAACCAAATATAAGTATACCCTGTTCATGTGCTAAAGGTGTTATTGCAGAAAGTCTCTCTGGATTATCATGATTCCCAGAAATTATTATTACACATCTTTGTCCATTATTAGCAAGTCTTGAAACAGTTCTATAAAACAGTTTTTCTGCTTGAGCTGGTGGATTAGAATTATCATATATATCACCAGCAATTATTACCATATCAACTTCATTTGATTCTACTATTTGTATGAAGTCCTCACAAAATTTTGCCTGCTCTTCAATTCTAGAGTGGCCTTCTAGGTATTTCCCTAAATGCCAATCTGATGTATGAATGAATCTCATTTTTTCCCTCCCCATTTATATTTATGTCTAATTTATATCAAAATAATTAATAACAAACAGCCTCATCAATTCCAAATAAATATATACATTTTTCTTTTACTGATTTTCCAGTTAAAGTTTCAATAACATCTGCATATAAATCTAATTGTCTCTTATATTTCTCTATTATCTGATTTATATTTTCTTCATTTACAAAATCTGTTTTATAATCTACTAAAACTATCTGATTATCTTCTTCAAAATAAGCATCAACTATACCTCTTAACATGACACTTTCTTTGTCATAAATTTTCTTATCATCATTTTTTATCAATTCTTCATAAAGATATATATCTTTCATATTTACTTGTGCATAAATTGACTTTTCTCTATTTATAAGTTCAGCATTTAACATCCTTTTTCCTATATTAGATGTAAAAAATTTATATATTTTATAAGGATTTACTATACTAGCTTGCTTTTCTGTTATTATACCCTTTGAAATAAAACTTTTTATTTGCATCTTTATATCACTTATGTTGTTTACCTTCTTTAAATCTAAAACTTCCATAACTAAGTGAATTATTGTACCTCTTTCTGCTCCATTTATTTTTTCTTTTTCTTCATCATTTTGAATAAATAGAGGTTTTTTTAAGGTTATTTTTTGTTCGAATATAGTATTTATCAACTCTTCTTCATAATTATTTTGTATCTTATTTATTTCTGTAACTGATATACTAGCAGGTTTTTTTGTACTAAATTCATATGGATATATATAGTTTAACTTTTCTTCTATTTCAGCATAATAATCGCTATCAGGCTCATCTACATCTATTTTTTCAAGAATTTCTTCAATACTTTCTTTTTCTTCATCATTTTTCTTTTGTATTAAAATATCATCCTTATTCCATAACTTTCCATACCAATTTGAATTATGTTCAACATTAAATGGCACATCTAATCCCATATCTTCCAATAAATTAGATAAATCTTTATGTTTTAATACACAAGGCATTATCCAATCTAAGAAATTCTTACTTTTTAGTATTTCATATTGTGATATTGTATCTAAATTTTCAATTCCATTGGACCATTTTTTCATGCTATCTTGTACATTTCTAGTAGAGCCTGTTATAATCAGTTTCTCTTTTGCCCTCGTAAATGCAACATATAAGACTCTCATCTCTTCTGATAAATTTTCTATATTTATTTTGCTTTTTAGTGCTTCTTTAGCTATACTTGGAAAAGAAATTCGTCTCTCATAATCCACAAACTGAGGTCCATATCCTAAGTTATGATGATATAAAATACTCTTTTTAAAATCTTGAGTATTGAAATTTTTTCCCATAGCAGAACATATAACTATTGGAAATTCTAGACCTTTACTCTTATGGATACTCATTATTCTAACAACATTTGCATTTTCTCCAAGTGTTTTTGCACTCCCCATATCAGAGCTAGATTTTTTTAATTTCTCTATAAAATTTACAAAGTTGAATATTCCCTTAAAGCTAGTCTCTTCAAATTGTTTTGCTCTCTCAAAAAGTACTTTCAAGTTGGCTTGTCTTTGACTTCCACCTGGTAATGCTCCAACATAAGCATAGTATCCAGTTTTTGTATATAAATACCATATAAATTCATCTGTACTCATGTACATTGATTTTTCTTTGAATTCTTTTAGTTTAATCAGAAAGTCTTTGCTTTTATTTATACATTCTTCACTTGGTACAAAATCCGACTTATTTTCATTCTGTGATTCTGTAAATTCATCATACTCTGATGTACTTTCTAAAACTTCATAAAAAGTTTTATCTTTATTTTGAATTCTAATATCAATTAAATCTTCTGGTGTAAATCCAAATATAGGTGACTTTAACACAGCTATAAGTGGTATATCTTGCATTGGATTATCTATTATCTGAAGTAATGATAGTATTGTTTTTATTTCAATTGTATCAAAATATCCAACTCCAACATCAGCATAAGTAGGTATATCCATATTCATCAACTCATCTGCAAACACAGGTGCCCATGCAGATGTAGCTCTTAAAAGAATCACTATATCCTTAAATTCCACAGGTCTATAGGCATCAATTCCTTTATCATAAACTTTTTGAATCTTTCCATCTTCATTGGCTCTCATTAAATCCTTAATAATCTTTCCAACCATTCTAGCTTCAAGTTGTATATTGTCTAGTTCTTCATCTTCTTCTACTTCATTTTCTTCATTATTAACATTATTATCTTTATTATTTATAATATCATTACTAGGTTTAGTATTTTTTTGTATAAGGTGTATTTCTGTTGCTCCGCCAACAATAGAGTTCTCATCTAAATCTGATTTAAAATCTGCACCCAAATTAAGTCTTTCTTTTTCTGTATATTCAATCTCTCCTATATTCTCATTCATTATATTTTCAAATATATAATTTACAGAGTCTACAACTTCTTCTCTACTTCTAAAGTTTTTATAAAGCATTATTTTTCTGTGAGAACTTCCTTTTTCATCTTTATAGCTATTGTACTTTTGTAAAAACAACTCTGGTTTTGCTTGTCTAAATCTATAGATACTCTGCTTTACGTCACCAACCATAAATCTATTTGGAGTATCTATGTTTGCTACAGTTTTGAGCAGTACTTCTTGTACAAGATTGCTATCTTGATATTCATCTATAAATATTTCATAGAAATTATCTCTATACCCCATAGCTATATCAGAAGGTACGATATTTCCGTTCTCATCTATATTCGTAAGTATATTTAAGGCAAAATGCTCTATATCATTAAAATCTATTATTCCTTTTTCACTTTTTTTATTGCTGTATTCTTCTTCAAATCTTAGAACAATATTGGATATTGGTTTAACTATATTATAAAGATACTTAATTTCGTCTTTAATAGATTCGCTATCTTTATTAAATGTAGCATTTATTATACTTTCTAAAGATTTTTTAATTTTATCTCTTATTACTTTTGCTTTTTCTTTTGATTCTTTTATATATGAAGGAGCATCTTTTGGTATCCTTTTTATACCTTTTACATAGTTTTCAAAAGACATACTTGACATCTTCTTATGTGCCTCATTCCATGATTTATTACATGCTTCTGAAATATCGACCACTCTCTTATACTCAATCGAAAGCTTCTCTGTAAAAGTTTCTAGCTCTTCTATTGACTTAACTTCTTTTAAGGCCTTTTCCATATTTGAGCAAATTCCATCAATTTCTATTTTTACAGTGTCTAATATAGCTCTAGCCCAAATAGATTCTGAAAAATCAAAGTCCTCATCAATGTTAAATCTCTCTGCTGAATCAACAAGCCATTTTTTAGGCTCAGGAGAAGCCATTGCAAATGAATATATTCCTAAAATAATATCCTGAACCTCTTTATCTCCGCCTCTTTCTGCATAACTTTCAACTAAATTTAAAAAACCCTCTTCTCTTTCTTCATATAATTTTTCAAATACTTCTTCTATTGCCTCTTGTTTCAAAATAGCGCATTCAGTTTGGTCTCCTATTCTAAAATTAGGGTCTAGGTTTATTCTATGGAAGTTTGATTTTATAACATCTAAACAAAATGAGTGTATTGTTGTAATACTTGACTTATTTAATAAGACAAGTTGATTTTGTAAATGTTTATTTTCTGGATTTTCATCTAATGCTTTTCCTATAGCATCACCTATTCTCTCTCTCATTTCTGATGCAGCCGCATTAGTAAATGTAACTACTAATAATTTATCTATATCAATTGGATTTTCTCTACTTGTTATCATTTGAATTATACGTTCAACCAGTACTGCTGTTTTTCCCGACCCAGCAGCAGCTGCAACAAGTAAGTTACAGTCTCTACTTTCTATAACTTCTGTTTGCTCTTTTGTCCATTTAGGAGAACTCATCAATCAACATCTCCTTCCATCATTTTTATTATCTCTTCATTGCTCTTATTATTTAAAATTTTATATTTATTATCTTTCATAGTTGAATCAAATTGACATATAGCTGAATAATCACAAAAATCACATGATGTTCCCTCTTTATGTTTATATGGAGATATCTTTATTTCACCACTCAACATTTCTTCACATAAATCCTTTATCGCATGTTTTACATATTTTCTAAGTAACCTAAAATCTTCATAACTTACTGTAGATGTGCTTTTACCTACATTTCCATCCTTTGTAAGACCTACTGGTATTACTAATGAATTTTTTCTTTTTCCATCTATCAATGACTTATCCATCTCTTTTATTATATGAGAATCTTTTACCACAAGCCCTTTCATTCTAAGCTCTTTTAATATTGCTTCTTGTATTTCAGCGTCATCTTTATCTTCATTAAACTTTGCTATTGGGTTATTTATTCTACAATATAATATTGCTGCTGGATTTAAATTTATATCTTCTTCTTCTTTTACACTTTCAAGGATTGCATCAAGATATACAAGTAATTGTAATTGTAGGCCATAGTATATCTCTGTTAAACTTATAGCTTTATTACCTGATTTATAATCTACTATTCTTATATATTTGTTTTCACCTTCTTCAAACTCATCTACTCTATCTATTTGACCGATTAAATTTACTTCTTCTCCATTATTCAAAACTATTTTTATAGGAGGGTATTTACCGTCTTTACCAAATTTAACTTCATAATCTACAGGTTCAAATGAACCTTGTTTTATCTGTTGGCTAATTATATTTATAGCTGTTGTAAGCATATTCTTCAATCTATACGCAAGATATTTATATCTTTCAGAACTATTTAATATATATCCTGGTATCTTTGAGATTATTTCATCAACTATAATACCTACCTTTAATTCTATATATTCTTCATCAATATCTTTCCACAATAAATTATCTTGTGATAGTTCTTTTGAAAATCTATCTAAAATATTATGAACAAAGGTTCCTAAATCTGGTGGTGTAAATGAATACTCTTTACGCTTTCTGGCTTTAAGGCCATATTGTATAAAATAAGCAAATGGACACTCTGCATATTTTTCAAGCCTAGACACACTAAGAGAATTACTTTTATATAATGACCTTATTTTTTTCTCTTCAATCCTATGAACTTGATTGGTATAACTAAGACCTTTTATAACTTTTTTTGTTATAGAACTATATAGTTCATCCTTTAGATAGTATCTATATATATCTAACCAGATACTATTCATTTCTTCTTTGCTATACTCATCACTATCGTAGTTTTTTATTACACTTATAAGCTCGTTAAATGTAGGTGATTTTACAGTTATTTTTTTAAGTATATCTTCATTAGTTCTTTTATCTTCTTCTATCAAATAACTTTTATTTTCTACATTTGGGAATATTTTCTTCAATCTTGATATAATTATTGAAGGTCTAAGTGTCTTACCCTCATGGTCAGATATAGGATATGTTATAATTAGATTTTCAGATGTTGAAGTAAGGGCTTTATATACTAAAAATTGTTCTTCAAAACTTCTAGTTTTACTATCTATGTCAACTTCAATACCTTTATTTCCAAGACTCTCCCTATCATTATCACTTAATATTCCACTATCTTTTGTAATTAAAGGAAATACACCATCTGTAGTTCCTATTAAGTATAAGTATTTTGTATTTGGATTTTTCATTCTGTCCACACTACTTACAAGTACTTGGTCTATACTAGGAGGAACTAGCCCTAACTCATACTCATCAAAACCAAGAGTTATTAATTTTATAAATTTTTCTAAGGATATTATTTCTTCACCCATAAGTTCCACCATTTGGTCTAAAACATCTACTACTATATCCCAAACTTGTGAATACTGATTAGCAACATCGAGTTCTCCTTTATCCTTAAAATTTACTATTAAACTCTCTATAGTTTCTGGCATATTTATATCTAGTAAAAACTCATATATATACTTGCAAATTTCTTTTACTCTGTTTTTTCCCTTTAATTTTTCTTGTAAATTTATTATTGGCTCTAATACTCTATTTTTTATTTTATTTATTTTATCTTTTAATTCTACCTCAAATTCACTTTCTTCATTAATAAGACTTTGTGTTATTCTATAATCCCACTTTTCATCAAACCATTTCTTACCTTTAATCCCATTGGCTAGTACATAATTTTCTAGTAAATTTATATCATCATTATCAATTCCTATAAGACCACTCTTTAAATACCTAAACATAGTTTCATATCCATATCGTCTGTTTTTCATTTCTAGAGCCGAAATAATTAATATAACTATTGGATTACTTTTTGCTTCTCTCTTTTTATCTATAAAGTTAGGTATGTTATACTCATTAAATATAGAATGTACCAAAAAATCATATCTATTTAAGTCTCTTGTAGCAAGAGTTATATCTCTATATCTAACATTTTTGTCTCTAACCAAATGTACAATTTCTTTAGCTATTTCTTCTACCTCTGAATATAGATTATTAAATTCTTTTATTTTTATATTTTTAGTTGGATTTATATATGTTTTATATGGATAAGCATTATAAAACTTTTCTAAATGTTGTAACTCTTGAATTCCTTCAAATCTTTTTATAGTGCCTGTATTTAAATTTACTTGTGGTAATATTTTTACTCCTTCTTCATTACATAATTGAGTTAATTTTGAATAAGTAAACTTAGTTCTAGAAAATACATCTGCTTTGCTATATCCAATATAATTAACATTATCTACAGTCAAAGATATATTAACATCTTTAGCTTTATTTAATATACTTTTTATAACATTGTATTGATTTGGTGTAAAACCTGTAAACTCATCTATATAAACATAAGCTCCTTCTAAATAGTTACTCAATTCTATTTTGCCTGATAATGAAGTCAACATATCTTGAGCATCTATATAATTTTCATGTAATTTTCCTTCAAAAGAATTATATATCTTACTTATATCTTTTAACTTTAAACTTAATGTCTCATTTTCTAATTCTCCAGATATATTTTCTAACATTTCAGGACTTATATTGTACTGTTTCATTTCTGATATCATATCTGTAATTGAACTTACAAAACCAGATTGCGACTTTGATTTTGAAAATACATTTAACTCTTCACTTACATCTTCTATCGCTCGATACACCATCATTGCTTTTCCACTAGAATTTATATTTACATCTGTTAATCCTCCTGTTTGAGAAAAAACTATGTTACTCAGTGTTTTAAAACTAAGCACTCTAACTCTTAAGTACTTGTCCTTTTCTCTTCCTAAAAATAGTTTGCTTACTCTATTTTCAGCTTCAAATGTATACTGTTCTGGAACTAAAAGTATAACAGATGTCATTTCATTTTTTTGAGATTCTTTTTTAATTTCATCTAATATATATGTAGATTTTCCACTTCCACATCTACCTAATATAAACCTAAGTCCCATAAATTTCCGCCTCCAAAATACTATAATCTATTTCTTTGTCATTGCATAATTTATTAAACTCACAATACTTACAATGACTTTTATTTCTATAGCACATACGTTCTTCTTTATTATATACCTTTTCTATATCATTGTATAGATTGTGTTCGTATGTATGTTCTTCATAATTAGTACTTTTTATCATGTTTATATAGTTTTGAATCTTATTTCTATTTGCTTCATGTTTTTCTTCATCATATGAGATATTAATTGGCAAATCATCAAATTCAGGTTGGTAATATTTCATACTTATATCTTTAACATTTACTTCTATTTTTAAAACTTTTGGTATAACTTCTTTTGCCAAAAACATATAAACTATTGTTTGAATCCTACTTTCCACATTTTTATAGTTAATCTTTTTAGACTCAGTTTTCCAGTCCCATATCTCTATATTGCCTTTTCCAACTACAATTAAATCATACTTTGCTTGTAATATGTCCCCATTTAAATTCATCCTTACTTCATATTCTGGTAAATACATTTTTTCTTTTTCGATAGGAACAATTTTTTTTATATTCTCAATCCATTTTGAAAATCTTTTACTATTTTTATCATCTTCATTAAAATAGATTCCAAGTGGTATATTACTAAAGTATCTTTCACAAATTAAATGAAAGTCTCTTCCAGTTTTTAAACTATCATAATATTCTCTACTACCTATATCATCATTTTTCCAATTTATTTTATCAATATACTTATATTTAAATTTTAGTGGGCACGATTTATATGTGTTAATTGAATTTTGACTATAAGAAAAATATTTTAATTTATCATTCAATCATATCACTTCTCTCTTAACTTTATTTTTTAATAACTATTTATTATATATTAATTTGGCATTCTTTTAACAGTATATAAGCTAAACTCATCATATATTAACTTATATTTCTTTCAATAATATATCAACTTAACTCATCTATATGTTAATTTGACCTTTTCTCAATAATATATTGATTCAACCTTCTTAAATAAACACAAGGATTCTGTTCTTTTCTTTTATTACCTATATCATTTTCATCTCTATAAGCACTCCCTGAAAGTACTAACATCTCCTTTGCCCTAGTGATTCCTACATATAAAAGTCTAATCTTCTCATTTATAGAATCAATTTTAGTTTGATAAGCGTAATCAGTTGAAATACTACCTTTTAATATAGCTTCAATTTCTGACTTAATAATAGCCATTGGATTTTTGTATTTTTCTTTTAAGTACCATTTATCACTCTGAAATTTCTGAGTAATATTGTCAGGGAAATTATATTCAACAAGACCTAATAAAAACACACAATCCCATTCCATCCCCTTTGATTTATGATAATTACATAGTGTTATGCTACCAGGTTCTGGCTCATATCCATTTATCTCATAAACTACATCTATTATGTGATTAAACACCTTATTTTTAACATCAAATAGAACATTGTAAACATCTTCTAAGTCCATATATATATTTTCCGAAACTAAATACTTTATATAAAAAGATATATAATCTAATACTGCTTTATCCTCTTTTTCTAAGTTGAGCTTTTTACCAATGAACAGTATCAGCAGGTCTAACCTTATTATTGGGTATTCTAATATCTGTTTTATAATATCTATACCATATTTAAAACTTGTATATATATCGCTTTCTTCATTAATTTCTAGTGATTCAAATTTATCTTTATTAAATTTCAAATCATATATAATTTCTTCTGTTGTATATTTTTTTAATCTGTCTAAAAAATTCTTTTCTTCTATCTCATTGTCTGTGTTTATAAAAACCTTATCAAGTACGATTATTAACTTTTCTATATCATCGCAGTTTAGCATAAAATCTATAATAGAAGCTATGCTATTTATAACCTTTCTTTTACTTAAAGAATTTGGACCCAATTCTTCAAAGGTTAGACTATACTCTCTAAGTTCCTTAGCAACTTGTGTAACTTGTTCATTAAATGGAACTAGTATTCCTATACTCTTATCTGGATATTTCTTTTTTATACCTTTAACATATTTAGCAGTTTGTTCTATTTCATTTTTCCAACTATTATACCATTTTACATTTATATTATAATGCTCTGGCTTAGGGTTTTCTTTATATCCAACTCCAGTTGGAACAGTTTTTATTTGCATATCCTCAAGAGCATATCTGCATTCCTCTTGTTTAAATTCTTTTGTGACATATTCTACAAGTGAATTTGCTAAATCTAGTATATCTTTTGAACTTCTATTTGACATATCCATCCTATAACAACACTTTGCATTTTTTATAAATTCTTTAAAAAACCTAGGGTCTGATGATGAAAATGTACCTGTTATACTCTGATTTATATCTCCCACTCTAACTAAATTATTATTTTCACTTGATATAATTTTTATTATATTCCCTTGTATTTCATTTGAATCTTGACATTCATCTTCAAAAATATATTTATATCTAGTTTGGAATTTTTTTCTAAGTCCTTCATCTAAGCATAAGGTTTTTTCTGCTAGAATTAATATATCATCATAATCTAGTAAGCCATTTTGCTTTAATTTTCTATCATACAATTTGTATATTGGCAAAATCACTTTAAGCATGCCTTTGTGCCCTCTTGATAGTATCTCTTCAAGCTTATCTGGAGAAATTCCCTTGTATTTAAGTTCACTTATAGCATTTCCTACAAATTCAAAAAAACCTCTCTCCCAAGCTTCAAGAGTTATCTCTTTCCATCTCTCATCTTTTTGCTCCTTTAGAAACCACCTAAATGCTCTTTCTCCTCCATCAAATCTAAATTTATGTATACATTCATTTAATATAATACTTTTTTGTAAATCATCAGCTATATTAAAATCTTCACTTAACATTACTATTTCGGGTTTTTCCTTTATTATTTTTACAGCTAGACTATGTATAGTCATTACTTCATATGAGTTAATATCGTCTATTTTGTTTTCTTCAAGTATTTTTTTTATTCTACCTTTAAAATTATTTACAGCACTATTCATATATGTAAGAACTAATATTTTACCACCTTTATGTTTCTGTTCAAGGAGTAGTTTAGCTACTAAATTGGTTATTATAAATGTCTTGCCAGCCCCAGGAACTGCTGGAACTGCCATAGTTCCATCCTCATAATTTATTATTGGTATTTGGTCTTCTCTATAGTTTATATTAATCATAAATTTTATCTCCTTTATGTGAGAGTTTCAAAAGTATACTATATAGCATACTTTCTTGAATATAACCATTAATTGTGTATTCACTCTTATATGCATAAACTTTCTTTGCACTTAACAATAAATTATATATTGTATTATATAGATAATATTTCTTGTAGTACTCTTCCATTTCATTTGTATAAATTTTTTTCTCTTCAAAAGATTTTCTAAGTACAATTAAATTACTTATATCTTTTTCTATTTTCATATTCCAAGAATTACTTCCTATATCTACCAATATCTGGACACTTCTATCTATATTTGATGATATATATGAATATGGAGTTGTTATTACTATTTTATCTTTGCTTTTTAACTCTTCTATATCAATAACAGAATAATAATCATTTATTGTCGTCTTTAAAGCTTCTATAAAAATCTTTTCTTCTTTCAATCCAAGTAGGTTTGCACTTTCACTAAATGATTCACTTTCAGTTATTATCTGTTTACATAGACCAACATTCTTTTTACCATCTTTTAAATTTAACATTTTATCTATATAAAATTGAATTAAAAATTCATGTATTTTTATATCACTTTTCTTTTTTTCTTCAATATACTGTAAAATATCACGATATTGATTATATCCTCCTATTTTATCAACTTCTAAATACCTTGTTTCTTTAAAAATCTTAAATGCTTTTATTCTGTTTATGTCTAAAAGAGTCTCTAAAAAACTTATATATTCTTCATCTTTTATAAAGTCTAAATATCCATAAAATATGCAAGTTGCAACCACTAAAGCATTTCCATATGGGTAATCTATAGCTTTTTTATCTTTTTTAGTGTTAAAAACATCTATATTTTTTTCTTTCAAAGAATCTCTAATTTGATACTCCAATATTGTATTGTTTATAGGTGATATAATTGCTATATCTTTTGGAGATACTCCACTTTCTATAAGTGTTACAACCTTTTCGCTCACTAAATCTAACATTTCATTATATAGTTGACTTGATTGATTTAATTCTATACTTGAGGGTAATAAATATAAATCTTCTATTTTTATATTACTTTTTTCAAAGTTAATTTCTTCTTTAAATTTAATTTTAGATATTATCTTTTCATTTATATAACCCATGTCAATATTATTAAATACAGAATAATCTTTACTAAAATCAAAGAATATATGGCTTTCTAATGCATTGCTTGACACCTTTTCAATAAAATCTACTTCTGCATTACTTGAATTTTCAAGACTATCAACTACTATATATCTCAATTCTTTAAGTAAATTTTTTAAATAAAACTCATCATTAAGAAGGTAATTATTATATAGATATACACTCAGTGCATTATCTAACATTGAATTTGAAAGCAGTGTATTTATATAATATGATATAATTTCATCCATCTGAGTATATGAAAATCTATATATACTATTTCTATTTTTCTTTGATGAATATATTTTTTCTCCAATAAAATCAAAGTCAATTAAATTAAATGCGGACTTACTTATATTTGTAATTATACTTTTTGCGATTGATTTATTCGTTCCTGTGATATCTTCGAAATATCCTTCTTTCACTCTTTTTTCCTTAACTTTTTTAATTATTAAATATTCACTTAAACTATTTGATATAAATGTTGGAGATATAGATTTTTTATTTATTCCTTCACATTTCTCTATTATAAGTGCCCAATATTTTAATAATTCTTTTTTTACAAATCCTATATATGTTGTTATTTTTAATTCTTCACTATAATCTAATTCTAATGACCTCTCATATCTTATTCTAGTATTGTTATTTGGTACTAATAAAATAATACTTCTTGAGTTATTTTCAGTTCTATTCAATAATTCCTTATATTTACCTAAGGATTCATTTTCATCTTTTTTTAGACTGCTTTTTTTTAATAAATATTCCACATAATCACCTTCCTTAATTAAATTAAGTGTATATTATATAATTATATCATATTGTGCATTTTTCAAAATACAATCAAATTATTGCATTTAACTACAAAAAAGACCATATATACACTGTTATGCATTTGTATATGCAACAATGTATATATAGTCTTTATATATTTACACACCCATACTTCAAATTATAGCTTTAATATAAACTCACAATCATAAATTTATATTAAACTTTAATCACTCTATTTTTAATTACTTTAATGATTCTTCTATTCCTTTAGCTATTTGTGTGCCCATTTCTTTTACTTTTGCAGGTGAATTTATTAACTTCATATCACTCTCATTATCCAAAAATGCACATTCTACAAGTACAGCTGGCATGTCATTGGTTCTTAAAACGTATAAATAATCTTTTGTAGGGTCACTAGTAAGTACTCTTGTTTTTATACCTCTATTTGTAAGTTTAAATTTCTCTAAAATTCGATTTAATATGTTTGTAGCCACAGTCTTGGAAGTTCCTCCATTTTTATCTTTAAGCTTGTAAAACACTTCTACTCCATGACCTTTTCTATTATTATCACCATTGTAATGTATACTTGTAAATAAGTCTGGTTTAAGTGAGTTAGATAAAGCAGTTCTACTTCCAAGTGATAAAGTCTTATCTGTATCTCTAGTCATAATTACATTTATACCTTTTGAACGTAAATATTCAGTAGTTGCAAGTGAAGTATTTAAATTGTAATCTTTTTCAATCATTCCTCCAAATGAATTTCCAGGTGCTGAACCACCATGTCCTGGGTCAATCATAACTGTCTTTGCTCCATTACTAGCTCCTGGGTCTGTCGGTGTTGTATTATGCTTAGATAATGATGATGCTATAGAATTCATTACCTTAGAAGTTAATCCGCCTCCTATCTTATACACTTTATTAGCAGATTTAGCTTCTAAATTATCCTTATGATATGCAGATACATATGTTTTTGGTGTTATAAGTATTGGAGATTTTAAACTAGCAGCCAATGGTCCTGCTGCTAAAGCATCAACAAGTACATCTGACTTAGCTACTAGAACAGCTTCTAATTCATCCTCTGTATAGAATGTTTTTATTACATTTGCATTTGTTTCATGTCTATCTGCTCCATATACTCTATTTTTAGTAACACTATCTTTAGTTATATCATTTATTTTATTGATAACATTTGTTGATAACATTTGAGGACCACCTATAAAGTAAGCATTTTGTAAATCCTCACTTTGTAACCACTTATACGTATCGTTTGTAAGACTGTCTTTATCACTTAATATAATTGGTTGCTTATCTTGACCTGCTTTTGCTGCAATAGTAAGTGCATCTACTTCTCCACCATTTGCATTTGTTATATATACTTTATCTACATCATGATTTTTATCTATTTCTTTTGCTATCAATAAAGATGTCTCATATCTATTAGAACCATTCAAACGTGTTTGACTAGCACTTACAGTTGATTTTATTTGATTAGCAGTAGTTTTAGAAATAGAATTCTCATCTCCAATTATAATTATATCTTTAGGATTTAGACGCTTTAATTCTGCTTTTACACTATCAGACACATTATTTTTTTCAACCAAAAGTATTGGTGCATTATATGTAGTTGCTAGTGGAGTTGATATAATACCATCTATGCTTACATCTCCATTTATTATAACTACTTTATCTGAACCATTTTTCCATCCCTCTTTACTTATTTTAACAGCTGTTTCATATCTATCACTTCCTGTAAGTTCTGTGATAGGTGCAGAAGTCTTTCTCAAATATTTATTTACATCTTTTCTTGAAGTTATATCTTCAATTATACATTCCTGTGTTACATTGTAGTCTTTTAGATTTAATCCCATAGCTTCTAATTCTTGTTTGTCTAAAGTCTTAGGATTAGTTGCGCTATTTATTGTTATCCCTTGTAACTCCCAAACATTTAGATACTCTGGGTCTTTATTATAATTTATAGTTCCTTCATATACCCCAGTTGATTGATTGTAGTTCAGAGTTGTATCTAGTGGCATATCATAACATTTATATTTTAATGTAATGCTATCAGCATCTGGTTTTTCTTTAAATTTTATACTTACTTTTGATGTACTTCCTAAAACTATACTTTTTTTCTCCAAATTTATGTTTAAGTTAGCATTATTTTCCATAGCATTAGACTCAGTAGCAAATGCCATTGTAGGTGCAACAATTGCCATTGAAAGAACTCCTGTTGTTATTAATCTCGTATTTTTTTTCATATTAATCTCCTTACTTAACATAGATTTTCACCTTGCTTTTTTTATCTTTTAATTTTTTAAAACACAGCAAAGTGTGCTTATCTAAATTTGCAAAAATTTATTAAAAATTAAATTACAAAAAATAAACAATTACAAAAAATAAACATAATTAAATATATTTGCTCATTTCCACTATATCATTTATTACTAAAAAAATCTATAAATGACAAATAAAAACATATAATGATTATATTTTGTAGAGTTTTATATCAAATTTTTATAAGTCAATAAAATTAATTTTTCAAAGTTGCATTCTAAATGTTACATATATATTTTAATAAATAAACATCATATAAATATTATTCAAGTCCTCGACCTATTAATACCTAGAAGTTAAATACATCTCTATAATTACACCTAAAACCTAGCAACTAAAACTTCAACACAAAAAAGACCATGTATACACTATTTGCACTTATATCTGCAACAACTTATACATAGTCTTTATTACTAACAGAATTATATTTTTATTTTATGGATTTAAACTAAATCTAAAGTCATAAATTAATTTATGCTGAGTTTTTAAGTATTTTCATTATGTACTATTTTAATGACTCTTCTATACCTTTACCTATTTGTGTACCCATGTCCTTTACTTTTGATGATGAATTCAGTAAACTCATATCCTTCTCATTATCTAAAAATGCACATTCTACAAGCACAGCTGGCATATCATTAGTTCTTAAAACATACAAGTAATCCTTTGTAGGGTCAGTTGATAGTGTTCTTGTTTTTATACCTCTATTTTTAAGATTAAACTTCTCTAAAATTCTATTTAATATGTTTGTAGCTACAGTTTTAGTAGTTCCACCATTTTTGTCTGCAAGTTTATAAAATACTTCTACTCCATTTCCAGTTGTATCAGATGCATTATAGTGTATACTTGTAAATAAATCTGGTCTTAAAGAGTTAGATAGGGCAGTTCTATTTCCAAGTGATAAAGTCTTATCTGTATCTCTTGTCATAATTACATTTATTCCTTTTGAACGTAAATACTCAGTTGTTGCAAGTGAAGTATTTAAAGTATAATCTTTTTCTCTAATTCCACCTAATGGTTTACCTGTTGTTCCAGTATCCGAGCCACCATGACCTGGGTCAATCATAACTGTCTTTGCTCCATTACTAGTTCCTGGGTCTGTCGGTGTTGTATTATGCTTAGATAATGATGATGCTATAGAATTCATTACCTTAGAAGTTAATCCGCCTCCTATCTTATACACTTTATTAGCAGATTTAGATTCTAAATTATCCTTATGATATGCAGATACATATGTTTTTGGTGTTATAAGTATTGGAGATTTTAAACTAGCAGCCAATGGCCCTGCTGCTAAAGCATCAACAAGTACATCTGACTTAGCTACTAAAACAGCTTCTAATTCATCCTCTGTATAGAATGTTTTTATTACATTTGCATTTGTTTCATGTCTATCTGCTCCATATACTCTATTTTTAGTAACACTATCTTTAGTTATATCATTTATTTTATTGATAACATTTGTTGATAACATTTGAGGACCACCTATAAAGTAAGCACTTTGTAAATCCTCACTTTGTAGCCACTTATATGTATCGTTTGTAAGACTGTCTTTATCACTTAATATAATTGGTTGCTTATCTTGACCTGCTTTTGCTGCAATAGTAAGTGCATCTACTTCTCCACCATTTGCATTTGTTATATATACTTTATCTACATCATGATTTTTATCTATTTCTTTTGCTATCAATAAAGATGTCTCATATCTATTAGAACCATTCAAACGTGTTTGACTAGCACTTACAGTTGATTTTATTTGATTAGCAGTAGTTTTAGAAATAGAATTCTCATCTCCAATTATAATTATATCTTTAGGATTTAGACGCTTTAATTCTGCTTTTACACTGGCTGGTACACTGTTTTTTTCAACTAAAAGTATTGGTGCATTATATGTAGTAGCTAGTGGAGTTGATATAATACCGTCGATGCTTACATCTCCACTTATTATAATTACTTTATCTGAACCATTTTTCCAGCCTTCTTTACTTATCTTAACTGCTGTTTCATATCTATCACTTCCTGTAAGTTCTGTTATAGGAGCAGAAGTTTTTCTCATATATTTATTTACATCTTTTCTCGAAGTTATATCTTCAATTATACATTCCTGTGTTACATCATAATCTTTTAAATTTAATCCCATAGCTTCTAATTCTTGTTTATCTAAAGTCTTAGGATTAGTTGTGCTATTTATTGTTATACCCTGTAATTCCCATACATTTAAATATTCTGGGTCTTTATTGTAGTTGATTGTTCCTTCATATAATCCAGTTGATTGATTGTAGTTCAGAGTTGTATCTAGTGGCATGTCATAACATTTATATTTTAAAGTAATGCTATCAGCATCTGGCTTTTCTTTAAACTTCACACTTACTTTTGATGTACTTCCTAAAACTATACTTTTTTTCTCCAAATTTATATTTAAGTTAGCATTATTTTCCATAGCATTAGACTCAGTAGCAAATGCCATTGTAGGTGCAACAATTGCCATTGAAAGAATTCCTGTTGTTATCAATCTTGCATTTTTTTTCATATTAATCTCCTTATTTAACACAAATTTCTATTTTATTTATTTTTTATCCTACTTACTGTTAAAATTACTTTTAAAACATATGTCAAAGTGTATCTCCCAAAAATTTTAAAGAAAGTTATAAAAATAAACTTACAAAAAAACAAAAAAAATTAAATATTTAAATATTTAATTATATTCACTATATCATTTATTGCCAAAAAAATCTATAAAAGACAAATAAAAACATATAATAATTAGATTTTTATAAAATTTTATGCAAAAAAAAATTACGTGGCTACGTCCTACTCTCCCAGGCAGTTTCCCACCAAGTACCATCAGCGCTAGAGAGCTTAACTTCTGTGTTCGGAATGGGAACAGGTGTATCCTCTCTGCTATTGTAACCACATAATCTTTTGGAGCGGGTGAAGGGGATCGAACCCTCACAGCTGGCTTGGAAGGCCAGAACTCTACCATTGAGCTACACCCGCATTAAATTTTTATAGCTAGTAAAACTAGTTTTTTAAAGTTAACACTCTAAAAACTACATATATATTTTAATTAATGAACATCAAATAAATATTGGTCAAGTCCTCGACCTATTAGTATCGATAAGCTAAATACATTGCTGCACTTACACCTTCGACCTATCAACCAGATAGTCTTTCTGGGGTCTTACCCTTGCGGTGGGAAATCTTATCTTGAAGTTGGCTTCGCGCTTAGATGCTTTCAGCGCTTATCCATTCCGTACATAGCTACCCAGCCATGCCCTTGGCAGAACAACTGGTACACCAGAGGTACGTCCATCCCGGTCCTCTCGTACTAAGGACAGGTCTCCTCAAATTTCCTACGCCTGCGACGGATAGGGACCGAACTGTCTCACGACGTTCTGAACCCAGCTCGCGTACCACTTTAATGGGCGAACAGCCCAACCCTTGGGACCTACTACAGCCCCAGGATGTGATGAGCCGACATCGAGGTGCCAAACCTCCCCGTCGATGTGGACTCTTGGGGGAGATAAGCCTGTTATCCCCAGGGTAGCTTTTATCCGTTGAGCGATGGCCCTTCCACGCAGAACCACCGGATCACTAAGTCCGATTTTCATCCTTGCTCGACCTGTATGTCTTGCAATCAAGCTCTCTTTTGCCTTTACACTCTACGTACGATTTCCGACCGTACTGAGAGAACCTTTGAGCGCCTCCGTTACCTTTTGGGAGGCGACCGCCCCAGTCAAACTGCCCACCTGACAGTGTCCCAAGACCAGATTCATGGCCTATGGTTAGAGTCCCAGTACTACAAGGGTGGTATCCCAAGGATGGCTCCGCCAAAACTGGCGTCCTGGTTTCAAAGCCTCCCACCTATCCTGTACATGTAGTACCAAGACCCAATGTCAAGCTACAGTAAAGCTCCATGGGGTCTTTCCGTCCTGTCGCAGGTATCCGGCATCTTCACCGGAATTACAATTTCACCGAGTCTGTTGTTGAGACAGTGCCCAAATCGTTACGCCTTTCGTGCGGGTCGGAACTTACCCGACAAGGAATTTCGCTACCTTAGGACCGTTATAGTTACGGCCGCCGTTTACTGGGGCTTAAGTTCACTGCTTCGATTACTCTAACAGATCCCCTTAACCTTCCAGCACCGGGCAGGCGTCAGCTCCTATACATCGTCTTGCGACTTAGCAGAAACCTATGTTTTTGGTAAACAGTCGCTTGGGCCTATTCTCTGCGGCCACCGTATGGTGGCACCCCTTATCCCTAAGTTACGGGGTCATTTTGCCGAGTTCCTTAACAACAGTTCTCTCGCGGGCCTTAGGATACTCTCCTCACCCACCTGTGTCGGTTTGCGGTACGGGTACCTTTAACCTCGATAGAGACTTTTCTTGACAGTGTGAAATCAGCTACTTCGCTACTAAATTTCGCTCCCCATCACATCCCAGCATTATCAAAGCGGATTTACCTACTCTGACTGCCTCAATGCTTGGGCACACATAACCAACAGTGTGCTTAGCTTATCCTACTGTGTCATCCCATCTCTCAAACGGTTATCGGTAGTACAGGAATATCAACCTGTTGTCCATCACCTACGCCTTTCGGCCTCAGCTTAGGTCCCGACTAACCCAGGGCGGACGAACCTTCCCCTGGAAACCTTGGGTTTACGGCCTGTGGGATTCTCACCCACATCTCGCTACTCATGCCAACATTCTCACTCCCATACTGTCCACATGTCCTTACGGTCATGCTTCAACCCGTATGGGAAGCTCCCCTACCCATCATTACTGATGCCGTAGCTTCGGTAGTAAGTTTTAGCCCCGGAAATCTTCGGCGCAGGATCACTCGACCAGTGAGCTATTACGCACTCTTTGAATGAGTGGCTGCTTCTAAGCCAACATCCTGGTTGTCTGTGCAATCCCACATCCTTTACCACTTAACTTACATTTAGGGACCTTAGCTGACGATCTGGGCTGTTGCCCTTTCGACTATGAATCTTATCACCCACAGTCTGACTCCCAAGTATAAGATGACGGCATTCGGAGTTTGATAGTCTTCGGTAGGTGCAATACCCCCTAGGACATTCAGTGCTCTACCTCCGTATCTCTCACCTTGAGGCTAGCCCTAAAGCTATTTCGGGGAGAACCAGCTATCTCCGGGCTCGATTGGAATTTCACCGCTACCCACAAGTCATCCCCGAGCTTTTCAACGCTCGTGGGTTCGGACCTCCACGAAATTTTACTTTCGCTTCATCCTGCTCATGGGTAGGTCGCCCGGTTTCGGGTCTACGTCAAGTAACTGAACGCTCAGTTAAAACTCGCTTTCGCTACGGCTCCACACCTTAAGTGCTTAACCTTGCTACTTAACGTAACTCGTTGGCCCGTTCTACAAAAAGTACGCGGTCACACAAGAAATGTGCTTCCACAGCTTGTAAGTGCAGGGTTTCAGGTTCTATTTCACTCCCCTCCCGGGGTTCTTTTCACCTTTCCCTCACGGTACTATACGCTATCGGTCACTAGGTAGTATTTAGCCTTGGAGGGTGGTCCCTCCTGCTTCCCACAGGGTTTCACGTGTCCCGTGGTACTCTGGATCATATCTGAAGTTTTCTCGTTTGACATACAGGACTATTACCTTCTGTGGTGGGTCTTTCCAAACCTCTTCAATTACGATACCTCTTCGTTTAAGATATGTCCGCAACCCCAATAAAGAAAACTTTATTGGTTTGGGCTATTCCGCGTTCGCTCGCCGCTACTTACGGAATCGAATTTCTTTCTCTTCCTTCAGGTACTTAGATGTTTCAGTTCCCTGAGTTCCCCTCATTAAGCTATGTATTCACTTAATGATACTTAGACATTACTCTAAGTGAGTTTCCTCATTCGGAAATCTTCGGATCAAAGTTTACGTGCAACTCCCCGAAGCTTATCGCAGCTTATCGCGTCCTTCATCGGCTCCTAGTGCCAAGGCATCCGCCCTGCACCCTTAATAACTTGACCAGTTAAAAAGGTTTGATAGATTAGAAGCTATCAACTTCGATAATTTTTAAAAGTTATCAACTTTATATATTACAAATTAGATGTCATATCACTAAATATATATATGCAGTTTTCAAAGTGCTAACGCACAGCGCCAACAGATAAATCCTGTTGCTTAAAGTGCTAAGGCACGTCGCCAACGAATAAATTCCGTTGCTCAAAGTGCTAATTGAGTATTCGTAAAAACGAACCCTCAAAATTAAACAGTAGGCAATTCTCCTTAGAAAGGAGGTGATCCAGCCGCACCTTCCGATACGGCTACCTTGTTACGACTTCACCCCAGTTATTGATTCCACCTTCGACGACTTCTTCCAAAAGGTTAGATAATCGGCTTCGGGCGTCTCCAACTCCCGTGGTGTGACGGGCGGTGTGTACAAGACCCGGGAACGCATTCACCGCAGCATTCTGATCTGCGATTACTAGTAACTCCAGCTTCATGTAGGCGAGTTTCAGCCTACAATCCGAACTGAGAGTAGCTTTAAGGGATTAGCTCCACCTTACGGCTTGGCAACCCTCTGTACTACCCATTGTAGCACGTGTGTAGCCCTAAGCATAAGGGGCATGATGATTTGACGTCATCCCCACCTTCCTCCAGGTTATCCCTGGCAGTCTCTCTAGAGTGCCCAACTTAATGATGGCAACTAAAGACAAGGGTTGCGCTCGTTGCGGGACTTAACCCAACATCTCACGACACGAGCTGACGACAACCATGCACCACCTGTCACCAATGTCCCCGAAGGGAACTCTCCGATTAAGGAGATGTCATTGGGATGTCAAGCTTAGGTAAGGTTCTTCGCGTTGCTTCGAATTAAACCACATGCTCCGCTACTTGTGCGGGTCCCCGTCAATTCCTTTGAGTTTCACTCTTGCGAGCGTACTTCCCAGGCGGAGTACTTAATGCGTTAGCTGCGGCACCGAGGGGGGTAACCCCCGACACCTAGTACTCATCGTTTACAGCGTGGACTACCAGGGTATCTAATCCTGTTTGCTCCCCACGCTTTCGTGCCTCAGCGTCAGTTACAGTCCAGAGAGCCGCCTTCGCAACTGGTGTTCCTCCTAATATCTACGCATTTCACCGCTACACTAGGAATTCCACTCTCCTCTCCTGCACTCAAGTCTCCCAGTTTCAAGAGCTTACTACGGTTGAGCCGTAGCCTTTCACTCCTGACTTGAAAGACCGCCTACGCACCCTTTACGCCCAGTAAATCCGGATAACGCTAGCCCCCTACGTATTACCGCGGCTGCTGGCACGTAGTTAGCCGGGGCTTCCTCCTCAAGTACCGTCATTATCTTCCTTGAGGACAGAGTTTTACGACCCGAAGGCCTTCATCACTCACGCGGCGTTGCTGCATCAGGCTTTCGCCCATTGTGCAATATTCCCCACTGCTGCCTCCCGTAGGAGTTTGGACCGTGTCTCAGTTCCAATGTGGCCGATCACCCTCTCAGGTCGGCTACTGATCGTCGCCTTGGTAAGCCGTTACCTTACCAACTAGCTAATCAGACGCGGGTCCATCCTGTACTGGCTCACCTTTGATATTCAAGAGATGCCTCTCAAATATGTTATCCCGTATTAGCATACCTTTCGGTATGTTATCCGTGTGTACAGGGTAGGTTACCCACGCGTTACTCACCCGTCCGCCGCTCTTTACCGAAGTAAATCGCTCAACTTGCATGTGTTAGGCACGCCGCCAGCGTTCATCCTGAGCCAGGATCAAACTCTCAAATAAAAGTTTATCAGGCTCAGATACTATTATTATCTAAATATCTGGCTTTATGGTTTGTTTCTTGTTTTATAAATTAACCTACTGTTTAATTTTCAAAGTTCATTTTGTTCTCTTTCGAGTACAGTAATAATAATATCACCTTTCAAATAACAAGTCAATACATTTTTTTATGTTTTTTTACATTTTTTCTATTCTTTTGTATAAAACAAATTTATCTTGTTACACTTTCATGTAGAATTAATCCTTATTTTGTTTCCACTTTATTATCTATTAATTGTAAGTTATAGCTTCTAATAACCTCTATTAGTAGTTCTGCATATATACGATTCCCACTTTTATCTTCAGCTGTACTATATCCAGCATCTTCTAATGCTTGTGCCTGACTAATATAGTCTTTTGCTTCAAACAATCCATTTTTTCTATACCTTTTATTATTTACTAAAAATAAACCATGGTCTTTTACAGAGTCCTCTAATGAACCATATGACCTAAAACTTGCTACAATTTTTTCATTATAATGTTCAGAAGTTGAAATTGCTACACTTTTTCCCTTCCACGCTTTATCTGCCTTTATACCAAATAAATTATTACTTTGCTTTGTAAGTTTAGAATTGCCCCACCCAGATTCTAATATTGCTTGTCCAATTGTTATAGATGGTAATATACCATAATCGATATACTCTCTTATAGCTGAGTCTTCTAATTTCTTTATAAACTTAATTTTTTCATCACTATCTTTTAGTTCCTTATTTCCAAGATATGTGTATTCTAAATCCTTCATGTATTTTTTTGCTCTACTTTTTTGAGAAGCGTCAAATTTCAATTCATTCAATACTTTCTTAAACTTTTTTACCTTGTATACTTTTTCTCCTTTATCATTTTTGTCTTCTACTATAAATTTTTCACCAACATTTAATGTATCTTTCTTTTTTATATTACTTAAATCTTCATCATAAATTACCATATCTATAGCAAGTAACTCCTTCCAGCTTAATTGAACTTTTCCGCCCCCTGCTTCATCAGCTACATCCATATAGTATTCAATTTTAGTAGTTTTTATATCTCTTACCTTATATAAGTCTTCAAAATATTTTGTTATATTAAAAACAGCTATTATACTTGCTATTATAAACACAGTAATAAGTATCTTCTTAAATACAAGCTTTAACCTTCTTACAGCTTTATTTTTGCCTAAATTTTTTATACATTTTCTAGCCATATTATTCCCCCTTGCTAATTGTATTCCTTATCTTATCATAATTTTTATATTAAGTCGTTATATTTTAATTCTGTCTTATATAAAATTTAAATTAAGCTAACAAAAGCTAATTTAAGTATCTTCAATTAAATTTTTTTACTATTATATCCACTATATACTTGCTTGCATTTCCATCCCCATATGGATTTGAAGCTTTACTCATTTGAATATAATTATTTCTATTTGTTAATAATTGTTTTACAGAATTATATATATTTTCTTCATTTGTACCTATTAATTTAAGTGTTTTTGCTTCAATTCCTTCTATTCTTTCTGTCTTTTTTCTTAACACAAGTACTGGTTTCCCTAGCGATGGAGCCTCTTCTTGTATTCCACCACTATCAGTCATTATCATATATGATTTGTTTAAAAAATTGTGAAAATCAACTACCTCCAAAGGCTCTATAATGTGAATTTTTTTAGTGTTTTTCCCAAATACTTCACTGGCTATACTACGTATTTCAGGATTTAAATGTATAGGATATACTACCTGTACATCTTCAAATTCATCTACTATTCGCTTTACAGCTCTAAATATATTTCTCATAGGTTCTCCTAAGTTTTCCCTCCTATGAGAAGTCAATAAAATCATTCTGTCATCACCAAGCTTATCCATTATAGGGTGAGTATAATTTTCTCTTATTGTCATCTTTAATGCATCAATTGCAGTATTGCCTGTTACAAATATATTGTCTTCAGACTTTCCTTCTGAAATTAGGTTTTGTTTTGCCAAATTAGTAGGAGCAAAGTGTATATCAGCAATAATTCCTGTAAGTTGTCTATTTAGTTCTTCTGGAAATGGAGAATATTTATCATAAGTTCTAAGTCCTGCTTCTATATGACCTACTAGAACTTTACTATAAAATGCAGTTAAACTAGTAGCTAGAGTTGTCGTTGTATCTCCATGTACTAAGATTACGTCTGGCTTTTCTTTATCTATAATCATGGGAAGTTCATTTAAAACTTTACATGTTATATCATTTAAACTTTGCCCTTTTTTCATTATGTCTAAATCATAGTCTACATTTATATTGAAAGTTTCTATAACCTGGTCAAGCATTTCTCTATGTTGTGCTGTCACACACACAATACTTTTTATATGCTCTCTTTTTTCAAGTTCCTTAATTAAAGGAGCTACTTTGATAGCTTCAGGTCTAGTTCCAAATACAGTCATAACCTTGATGTCATCCATTTATATCTCTCCTAATCAACTATTTATATACTATAATTGTCTATTTATATAACAAATTTATTTATACCAAGATTTAATAATCTTTATACTCTCTTTTGATGGATAAAAGTTTTTTTCTTCATCAATTTTACCTACACAAAACACAGAAAAACCATTTATCCAATCCTCTTTTTCAAAAACTCTCCTATATGCTTCAAAGCATCTCGCTTGTTCTTCATCATTTATAATTTCTGAAGGAACATGATTCCATGGTTGAGAACTTGCATTTTCTCTATTTGAAAAGCCTAATTCTCCAAAAAATATCGGTTTATGATGAACCTTATAAAGATTATATAGTTCTTCTTTTATATTTTGTCCTCTATTATTCACAGTAGATGAATGTAAAGCAGAAACCAATTCATCAACTGTATTGACAGATTTATCACTTAACTCAAAATACGCTGCTATGGATATAAAGTCTAACTTATCAAAAAAATTATTATTTAGTTTTTGTTCATAAGATAATTTACTATTTAAATCACCTTTTCTTGTATACCACCAATTAGTTCTATATGTTACAAGCCCATCAAATTTTGATTGTACAAAATCTATTATTTCACCCCAATTTTGTTGATATTCTTCTAGGTATACAAAATTAGAGCCTACATTTAAAACCTTTACATCCAATGGATTTGCTACATCTTCTATAAGTTCATTTAATACAGTATTTTGCCAGTTATAAAAAAATCTTTTTTTATTCATAGGATTCCAATCTGTCTCATACAACTCTCCATTTTTTATCCATGGATATGCTTCCAATATTGTGGAAATACCCTGCTTGTTTAATTTTTTTATTAGTTTGATTGCCTTTTTTTTGCTATTATTATCTATTGACATGATATCAGAATTAATATCATCTACAGTTATAACTATAGGTACATTTATTGTATTCAATCCTAGCTTATCTATATCCTTCATAACTTGATTTATTTCATAATCTATAGATAAATTGGCTGATTTAATCTTGCCCTCATACTGGCTATTTACTAAACTTCTATTTTTTAATTCAATATTTACAAAATAAATTATAAATACAAAAGTTAAAATAATTCCTAAGATTAAAATATTTTTCTTAAATTTAAATTTGTTTATATTTTTATTCAAATCATATACCTCATTTTAAAATAATAAGTTTACTGTATTATCTTCTTTTATATTTCTTGATAAATAATATTGATAGAATTATAGCTACAGTTATAACAATAAAAGAAACAACAAAAAAAACTTTAGCTGTTTTACTTATATTCAATTCTCTACTTGAATCTTTTATTTCTTTATTTATTTTTGTATTGTAATTTAAATCTTTTACTTCTCCATATTCATCAATTGTTAGTGTATCTCCTTTTAAATCATTGCCTTGACTTTTATTTAATAAATAATCCATTCCTAAATATAAATTTTTTTCATCTATTGAGCTGATTACCATAATATTTCTTTGATTATTGTAAGGTGATTTTATCAATTGTATTGATGAAATGTTTTTACCATAATCGTCAATAAAGCTTATCTTATCATTTGATAAAAAGTTAGAATAGTTTTTATTGAACTTTACATTTAAGTTGCTATTTATCATCTTTATAACAGAGTTGTTAAGTGGTACTCCAAAAACTATAATATTCGTATCTTTATATTTATTGATAAACTCTTTTCCTCTAATTACATTTATATTTCCTTCATGCGAACTAATATTTGCACCTAAATTAACACCTAGTCTGGACATCCATGTCATTGCTTGAGACCCAGAATAATCTGGCATTATTACAGTTAAATCATTAAACTTATCATTCTTAACAAATGGATATGGATAACTTTCAAAATTCAGTGACTGATTTTCTTTTGTCGATAATTCCAAGTAAGAACTATTTGACACGTATGCCCAAGGATTATTACTTTCTCTTGTAACACAATTTAAATTTTTTATATTTAAATTAAACACCAACTTAACTTGATAGTAGTTTTTATTATCTATATCTTTAGGTATTTTTAATTCTAGCTTGTCATTGTCTGAATATGCTCTATCTAATTTTTTACTTCCTACAACAACATCATTTATATATACTGTAACTAATGACTTGTCAAAATCCAAATTATCAGAATATCTTAAATTTAAAACAATCTTTGAACCATTATTTAACTTTCTACCTTTTGGTATTCTAACATCAAATAAAGCTTGTTGACTAAATGCACCTTCCAATAAAATATCTGCATATCCTAATTCTTCTAAAGTCATATGTCCTAAATTTAATTCTTGTTCACCATCAATCTTTATATTAGTATCTTTATTTACAAGTATTGATGATGATAGAATTTGATTAGAAAGTCTATTGTCTATCAATACTTTAGATGCTTTTATTAAATCTTCTTCATTACTACCTATTACCACCAGCATCTTCTTATTATTGTTATACGGAGAATTTATCTGCTTAATTATACAATTTGAAGATAATAAAGTTTGTTCCTTTGCACTTAGAATATTCAAAATTTCTTCTGCTGTATTTTCAGGTTTACCAATGTATATAATGTTATCATCTGACCAGTTCTTCATTTCTGAATATAATTTAACGTCAAACTGTAACTTATCGTTCTGTGTTATTTTTCCAAATTCTGATGCTAAATTAAACACAGCTGTAGATTCACCTCTACTCATATTATCTGGAACTACTAAAGTTGTATCTAATTTAAAATTTTCTTCAATTTCTATATATGGATATGGATACTCATTTATTGAATTGCCCAATTTTTTCTGCTTATATCTAATTGATGTATAAGATTCCTTATGAATAACCATCCAGTTTCCAGTGTTAGAATCATCCTGACATATTTTGTCAGATATTGTTTTATATGCTTTTACTTTTATTTCATTATATCCTTGTATTATATAATCTTTAGGTATTGATACTTTTAATGTATCTTTATAATCTTTTTTGGCATTTAGTTTAATCGATTTTATTGGTACATTATTTATTAAGATAGTTAAACTTGAAACATCTCCATTTAATATTTGACTCTTACTAAAATTAAGATTAAATAATACTTCCTCAACATCCCAATTTTTGTTTACTTCAAAAAAAGTACTATTGCTACCTATAACTCCATCAATAGTTACATCTCTTTCAAACTTATAATTTTTGACTTTGGTTTCATCAGCTTTTACTTCATCTACAAATGCGATATTTGAAAAAAACAATACTAAAGATACAATTAATACAACAAATTTTTTCATGTTAATACCTCCTGTACATGAATTAAAATCTTTCCGTTTTATACCATTTAACTTCTCTTTTGAAAATTATATCTTTTAAATACTCTACCATTCCTTTTATAGCAACAAATAGCCATAGTTGAGAATATGTAAAATACATAAGTGCTACTATAAATATATTCTCAATTGTAGCCTCACCTTTTTCTATAGTTAAGCTTATACTCACTTCTATGATAAATAAAATGTATGATAGTATCCATATTATAATAAAGTTGATTGGAATAGAAATCTCTATTAATTTAAATACACTTAAAACAAATAAAATATCTGAGATAATAACAGATGTTAAAAATAGAAAATATACAGAAAAAAAGTAGGCTATATCAAATACAATTTTATTTTTACCTTGTTTAAATATATTTTTTATATATTTCATTAAAACGTATATATTCCCTTTTGCCCATCTGGTCCTTTGCTTTATCCAAACTTTAATAGTTTCTGGTTCCTGTTCCCATGTTATCGACTGTGGCACAAGCTTTATTTTATATCCTAACTTATATATTCTAAAGCTAATTTCTGTATCTTCTGCAATTGCTTTGCTATCCCATCCCCCAATTTCTTCTATAATACTTTTTCTCAATATAAAGTTAGTTCCTGGTATTGTACATAAATTAAATAATTGCCATCTACCAGCTTGAGACATCCATTGAAAGCTTAAGGTTTCAATATTTATAAATTTCGTCAATAGATTTTTACTTTTATTTCTAGTTCTAAACTTTCCAATAACAGCACCTAATTCATCATCTAGAACTATTGTTTGTATTAAATACCTAAGTGCATCTCTATCTGGGGTATTATCTGCATCATATACTGCTATAAACTCTCCTTTTGAAATTTTATATCCAATATTTAATGCATTTGATTTTCCCTTACCTCCAGTCATGCTATCTGTATTTATAATAGTAAAATTATAGTTTTTGTATTTACTCTTTATGCTTTCTAAAATTTCTCTACTATTATCAGAAGAGTTGTCATTTATCACAATAAGTTCCATTTTATCTTTAGGATAATTAAGTAGTAATAAAGATTCCACAGTCCTACCTATCACCTTTGCTTCATTATGAGCAGGAACAAGTATTGATACCACTGGATATCTATCAATTTTTTTTATTTTTTTATCAAAGTTCTTAAAATAAAATAGATATCCCCCCATAGCTAAAACTATATTTATAAGTAGTAAAGACCATATACTAAATAAACTAAATATAAATAGATACTCTGATACATTTAATCCTCTCATAAAATTCACCTAAAATCTTTTTAAATATTAGCACTTCATCTAAACTTTTTTATTTTAAAAATTTCTTTTTATCTATTTTTTTAAAATATATAAATATAATTACAAAAACTAAAACACTTATAGATACTATTGATATTAAAATTTTGCTGATTTTAGATATAGATTTAAACCTAGTTTCATCTTCTTTATTTTTTTCTAAATTTCTATCATAGTTGACTTTAATTTCATTACCATTATTTCTTATTTGTATCTCATCAACCTTTACCCAATTATCAAAATCTCTTAAATCCAAAAACTCTATATTTTGTTTTTCTAGGTATTCTATTGTATCTTTCAAATATTTTATATCTAAATACGAATGAAAGAAAAAACCACCACTAAAACCTCTGACAATAGATAGTGTATCTAAATTTTCTTTTATGTTTTGAAAAGTAAGTTTATCTTCTGGGTCTATATATCCCAAATTTTCAGGAATGAATATGTTAAATTCTTCTGTATCCCTAATTACATATGGATACGTATTTGTGCTAAATTTTTTATCATTATTTTGATGTTGCCCTACATAAGTAGAAAAATATTTTTTTAATTCTTTATATCCTTCAGATTCTATTGCATAATGAGGAGCTTCAAATGCAAGAGGATAAATTCCATTTTCTATACATATTCTAAGCCCTTTTAAAACCCTATCTTTCACAAAAATTGTCATATTTTCTTTTAATGGCTCATCTTTTTCCCCATCCCAAAATTCATATCCTTCTCCAGAAACTTCTTCATTTTTATATTTATGTGTGTATCCATGTAATATCACTGTACCACCCTTATCTTGCATATATTTTACTGCTTTAACAATCTCAGGGCTTTCTGATAAAGTCGTTATCTTATGATTTTTAGGATTTACATAAGCTGGTATCAAAGCAATTGTAAATGGTATATTCTTATTGCTTAAATAATCAGCTATTTTTATTAATTCTTTTGGTTCTCTAAATGCATGTACATCTTCTATTCTTACGAATATACGACCTTTATTGAAAGTTTTAACATTAAACACATCATTTAGTGAATCACAAAATATATAAAATAAAACACCATCTAAATCCAACTTTGACACATAGAAAAGATTTTTATCATTTACAATATACGGATATTCATTTACTGTATCACTAATAGTTCCTATAATTTTATTGTTTTTATCTGTTGATTTTACAATATTAAATAAATAGTGTTCCTCCAAGTTATACTCTTTACCTTTATAGGTTACACTGTTTATATTATTTGTTTTTTTTACATATTCTAAGTTATATTTCTTATATTCCAACAGATTTTCTATACCATGCCCTAACCAGCAGATGACTCCTTTATAGGAATCTAATGAATTAATTAAGGTGTTAGTTTTTTCATCATTACTATATGAATTTTCATTTATTCCTATAATAAATATATGACTATAATAAGTTTCATTTATCTCATTATCATAGTTGCTTAATTTTAATAACTCTATATTTGAGCTAAATCTACCTAATAGAGTCCTCACAATTTTCAAGATATCTCGATTGTAAGATGTTTCTTTCTTAGAATCATAAATAACCAGTACCTTATTTGTATTAGAATAAGTCTCTACCGCATATGAGCATATATTAAAATTTGACATTATCAATACTATTAAAAGCGCAATTAACACTTTAGATAAATTTTTATTGTAAGTTTTAAACATCATACTGCAATTCCTCTTCAACCATATTCTTAAAATTTATACTGTCTCCAAAAGTATCTTTATACTCTAAAATTGCAATTTTCACATCTATATTTACATATCTTCCTTTATTATTTAAATCTAAGTTTAACTCTTTTATCCTCTTCTTTATTCTATCTCTAACAACTTTTGAGCCTTCTAATGCTGTGTTTGGCATCAGTATTCCTATCATATCTTTTTGTAAACTGTATATTATATCTTCATTTCTTGTACATTCCACAATATTTGAACTAATATATTTTACTATTTTGTTAGTTTTACTTTCACCAAATATAGTCTGTAGGTTTTCATAATATGGTAATTTTACTATCATAAGAGAAAAAGTAGTAGTATATCTGACTGACTTACTTATTTCCATATCTACATCATTATAAAAAATTTTTAAGTTTCTAAGCCCAGTTTCATTATCTATAGTTACTAGTTCCTTATATTGTTCAGTTAATTTTATATTTGTAAGTTGTAATTCATTTATGTTTTTATTTATGTTCCCCATTATAATTGAAGATATTGGTATTGCTATTATCCATATATATGATATAAACTCAACATCTATATTGTGAGTAATATTGTTATATAAAATATAGGATGTATATATAAATATAGTTATTGAACTTGTTATTAAACCAACTACTGAGTTTGATAAATAAGTTAACATTATTATAAAAAAAATAACTGATAACATTATAAATACATTCAGTTTATTTTCTGTTCTAATAGATAGTATTACTATCCCAACAATTAAAAATATAAAAACAAACAAACTTAACATTAATAAATCTATCTTTTTATTTGTCCCATTCATTTTTTATAAATTTACACCTCCAATTATTTTATTAAGTTGCCCATTTTTTCTAATTATTATTAAAATCAATATGTAAATAATTTTTTAACTTAATAAAAATAAATTAAATTATATATATATAAATAAATAATAAAAAAACAAGCAAATATTTAAAATTAATGCTATCTATTTGCTTATCTTTAAAATAATTATCATGTATGTATTTATAGTAAATAAATTATATATATCTATAACATATACATATTTATGTATAAGCAAAAAAATAAAACTGTTCAATAATTAGAAAATAATTTCTAAATAAGAACAGTTTTATTAAGTAAATATTATTAAATAAATAATACTCTATTTTGATTTTAACTCTATCCAAGCCTTATCATATAACTTGATGTTTTCACCAATATCTTCAAAAGTTTCACATTTAGCAAGTACATCCTTAGATGGATATGCAACAGGATTGCTAGTTATTTCTGGGTCCAATAACTTTAGTGCTCCTGTATTAGGTGTTGAATATCCAATATACTCAGCATTTACTTTTGCATTTTCTGGGTCTAGCAAGAAGTTTATAAATAACTCAGCTTCTTTTTTATTTTGTGCTGTTGTAGGTACACACATAGCATCCACCCACTTGTTTGTACCTTCTTTAGGTATAGCATAATCAAGGTCAGGATTTTGATCCATCAATGTAACTGCATCTCCAGAATACAACATGCCCATTGCAACTTCTCCACCTAATAATCTATCTTTTCCTTCATCGTTTACATATGCTAAGACCAAATCCTTTTGCTTTATTAAAAGATTTTTTGCTTCATTTATTTCTTTTGGATTTACACTATTCATACTGTATCCTAATTTTTTAAGGGTTATCCCTATAGTATCTCTAACAGAGTCAAACATCATCATGTTTCCTTTATATTTTGGATTCCAAAGTATATTCCAACTATCTATAGGCTCTTTAACTTCTTTTTTATTATATAAGATTCCAAGAGTACCCCACATATATGCAACACTATATTCATTAGTTTCATCATATACAGGATTTAAAAAACTCTTATCTAAATACTTCATATTAGGTATATTTTTAAAATCTATTTTTTCCAAAAGACCTTCATTTTTCATTTTTTCTACCATATAATCTGATGGAAAAACTAAATCATAATGAGTGCTACCACTCTTAACCTTTTGATACATCATTTCATTAGTATCATAAGTTGAATACTGAACTTCTATTCCTGTTTCTTTTTCAAACTTATCTATAAGAGATTCATCTATATAATCACCAACATTATATACATTTAGAACCTTTGTAGAATCTGTTGACTTATTACATCCTGTAAATAAAGTTGCTGTAATCATACCTACAGTTATAAGGGATATTATTTTCTTAAACTTAATCATTATTTAGTCCCCCTTACTATAGATTCTTTTTTATTAGCCAATAGAAGTAATCCTAAAACCACCGCAAACATTATCGTTGATAATGCATTTATTTCAGGCTTTATACCTCTTCGAGCCATTCCATAGATTTCTATAGAAAGATTACTTACACCATTTCCAGCATTAAAGAAACTTATTATAAAGTCGTCTATTGACATAGTAAATGCAATCAAAAATCCAGAAACTATACCTGGTTTTATTTGTGGTAAAATTACTTTTCTAAGAGCATACATAGGTGTTGCTCCTAAGTCCATAGCTGCATCTTCTATATTATCAGGTAATTGCTTCATTTTTGGTAAAACTGAAAGTATAACATATGGCAAACAAAACATTATATGTGCTAATAACATTGTTGTAAAACCAAATTCCATTTTTACAAATACAAATAGACTCATAAGGGCTACTGCTGTAACTATTTCTGTATTTAAAATAGGAAGGTAGTTTACATTCAGTATTAATTTTTTACTCTTCCCTCTCATCTTATGTATTCCTATAGCACTTATAGTTCCTACTATTGTTGATATTACAGATGCTAATATAGCTATAACAACAGTGTAATATAAAGCACTCATTATACTTTCATTTTGAAGTAATTGACCATACCATTTCCACGTAAATCCATTCCATCTTGCCATTGATTTTGAATCATTAAAAGAAAATAGTACCAATGCAAATATGGGTGCATACAAAAATAAGAATACTAATGCTAAATATATATTAGAAGTTATTTTCTTTAATTTTAAAATAGTAACCCACCACCTTCTTTGTCAGATTCATCTCCAAATTTTGACATTATCGACATGGATATTAATATTACTATCATCATAAATATCGATATAGCTGAGCCAAAGTTCCAATCTCCAACAACTGTGAATTGTTGTTCAATTAAATCTCCAACTAACATTATTTTACCTCCACCTAGCAGTCTTGATATTGCAAAAGTAGTAACTGCTGGCATAAATACCATAGTTATTCCAGACATTACTCCAGGCAAACTCAAAGGAAATATAATTTTTCTAAATACTGTCATGTTATTTGCACCTAAATCATGAGCAGCATTTATTAAATCATTATCCATCTTTGAAAGTGCTGTATATATTGGAAGAACCATAAATGGTAAAAAGTTATATACCATACCTAAAAGTATAGCAACATTAGTATACAAAATTGCTAATGGCTGTATTCCAAACCATCCTAAAAACGTATTTAAAAGTCCATTTTTTCCTAATATAGCTACCCATGCATACGTTCTTAAAAGAAAATTCATCCACATAGGAAGAATAAACAACAGTATTAATGAACCTCTTCTACTTACATGAGCTTTTGAAATTATATATGCCACTGGATAACCAACTACAAGACATATCAATGTAGCTACTCCTGCTAAAAGAATAGAACGAGCAAATACTTTAATATATATAGGGTCTATTACTTCTTTATAATTCTCAAGTGTAAATGCATAACCTGTACTTGAGTCTTTTGTAAAACTGAAAAATACTACTAGTATTAAAGGAATTATTACAAATATCGCACTCCAAACTACATATGGATATGCTAAAAAAGATTTCTTCTTCATATTAGTTACTCTCTTTTCTCATTATATGGATGTCTTCTGGATATATGTCCATGCCTAGTTCTACTCCAACTTCAGCATTTTTAGTATTATGAAGTATCCACAATCTTCCATTTTCATTTAATTCTATTTCATAGTGCACTCCTTTAAATACTGTAGATGTAACTTTCCCCTTTAACATTCCTTCTTCTGGCTTTACCATTTTTATATCTTCTGGTCTTATTACTACTTCTATATTTTCATTTTTTTCAAATCCTTTATCTACGCACTCAAACTCTCTATTACAGAAATTTACTTTATAATCTTCCATCATAATTCCATCAAATATATTACTTTCACCTATAAACTTTGCTACAAATGAATTTTTAGGTTCATTGTATATATCTTGAGGTGTTCCCATTTGTTGTATTTTACCTTTGTACATTACAACAATAGTATCTGACATAGTAAGAGCCTCTTCTTGGTCATGAGTTACAAACACAAATGTTATTCCTAATTTTTTTTGAATTCTTTTTAATTCTATTTGCATTTCTTGTCTTAATTTTAAATCTAATGCTCCAAGTGGCTCGTCTAGTAACAATACTTTTGGTTCATTAACTAAAGCTCTTGCTATTGCAATCCTCTGTTGTTGTCCTCCACTTAATGAGTCAACTTGTCGTCTTTCAAAGCCTTCTAGTGCAACAAGTTTTAAAACCTCTTTCACTTTAGCATCTATTACATCTTTTGGAGTCTTTTTAATTTTTAGTCCAAAAGCTACATTTTCATATACATCCATATGTGGAAATAAAGCATATTTTTGAAACACTGTATTTACTTGTCTTTCATACGGTGGCAAATTATTTATCTCTTTACTTTCAAATAAAACTTTACCATCATCAGCATACTCAAACCCTGCTATTATTTTTAATGTAGTAGTTTTTCCACATCCACTTGGTCCAAGTAAAGTTAAAAACTCATTTTTCTTTATATCTAAATTGAAATTATCTAAAACAGTAAGTTCCTCATAATGCTTAGATATATCTCTTAATTCTATTATATTTTCTACCACTTATTAAACACCTCTATTCTAAAATGATGGTGGCGTACTTACCCAAATCACTTTTGCTGTCGTTTTACCTTCGTTTGATATATAGTGATTTGCTCTTGGTCTAAAGTAAAAGCTTTCTCCTTTTTTTACCTTATTTTTCTTTTCGCCTATATGAACATATATTGAACCTGCTAATACATATCCAAATTCTTCACCTTCATGTGGCTTTTCTTCTTTATATTGTCCACCTGGATACAATGTTATTATTATTGGCTCCATTTCATTTTTTTGTGAATTTGGAATTAACCACTTTAATTTATATTTTAAATCTTCATCTTCAGTTTCAAACATGTCTTCTTTTGTAAAACTAATTCTTTCGTCATCTATTTCATTAAAAAATTCCCTTAAATTTGTACCTAATATCTCAAGTATATCTATAAGGGTAGCTATGGATGGTGATGTTAAGTTATTTTCTAGTTGAGAAATAAATCCTTTTGACAATTCACATCTATTAGCTAACTCTTCCTGGGTCAGTTGTTTTTCTGTTCTTAATCTTTTTATCTTTTCACCTATATCCATGTTGCACCTCCTAATTTTTGTTTTATTTTACTAAACATTTTGTTTACTAAACATTGAGTTTAAAATTTGTAAACAACATAGGTAATTATATATAAAATTTAGATATAATACAAGACTTTTTTGCTAATTTTTTTATTTTTTTAGTTAGAATAAATACAAGTATTTTAAAGGCTTTGAAAATACACAATTTGAATGTGTTTATATTAATATCTATAAAGTTTAGTATCTCTAATTATAAATAAATCAATTCATATAACATATATAAAAGCTTTTAAAGTCTTAGAATATGTTAAGTAAATAAAAAATTGCTAAAAATCTATATTTTATAGTTTTTTAGCAATCCATATCTTTTAATATTTGAAATTTTATATATTTACAAGAAAATTTTTATTTATAATTACTATATACTTCTAATTAATTCTTTATAGAGCTATTTAGCCATATTTTGAGTAGCAGGTTTTTTATCTCCGCTCACATACAATTTTATAAATTTTATATCATCTATTATAAATCTATGTTTGATTTTACTACAATCTAATTTAAACAAATTGAATAATATTTGTGTAAGATATCCTAGACCAAATGCACTTATTATAGTTCCTATGCCAACTTTTCCACCTAAGAAAAATCCAACTATTAATGCACCAACTTCTATAGTTCCTCTTATTAAGTTAAGTGATTTTCCTGTTTTCTTTTGAAGAGCAACCATCAAACCATCTCTGGGTCCACTTCCTAGACCACTTCCCATGTAAAATACCATTCCAAGAGCTACAAGCCCCAAACCTAAAATTAACATAATTATTCCTATTAATACACTATCCGTCTTTGGAATTAAGTTAGTATATAGAAGTAAGTCCATAAAAAAGCCAATTAATAACATATTGAATACAGTTCCCCATCCTACATTTTCACCTAGAATAACATCAGCTATAACTACTATAGAGCCTACAATTATAGAGGCAGTCCCTATAGTTATTCCTACATGATTTGAAAGACCTTGATGAAACACATCCCAAGGAGATAAACCTAGGTTACAATTTATCGTCAATACTATACCAATTGAACATATAAATAGACCTAAAACCAGCTTTGAAAATTTCCATAATACTTTTTGTAACAAAATCTACCCCTCCTAAACATAATTTAACTACTCACCTTAAATACCAAAAGTCAGCAGTTTTCGTGCAAAAATCCTATCTTATAAATTTTATAATCTAACTCTATGATACATCATTTTATGCTAAATAACTACCATTTTATTACAATTTGGTTACAAATTTTCAGATTATTTTTTTGAAGAAATAATTTATGTTTTCTACAATTAAACACTATATTTTCAATTTTATTTATAATTAAATAATAAAAGCTATTTAAACATATTTTATTATATTTAAATAGCTTTTATTTTATTATGGTAATATTATTGTTAGTATGCAGCATTTAGTTTTTCTTCTATTTTCTTTTGAATAAATCCAAATACAAATAATATGAACCAATACACAAATCCTGCTACTAAGAAAGCTTCTAGATATTTATATTTACTACCGCCATTATAATTTGCTGTTGCCATTATTTCTATTACCCCTATAGTAAAAGCTAGTGATGAACCCTTAATTAAATCTACAAAGTGATTAGATAATGCAGGTATAGCTACTCTTATAGCCTGTGGCATAACTATTCTTCTAAATATTTGTACATTACTTGATGATATTTTTATTTACATGAATTTAAACTTTATTTATATACTATAATTTAGTTTTATAATTTTTAAACTTACACATCACTCTTTACTTTAATATAAGTTAAATTTAAAACATTCATTTTTATGGATATTTCTACAAAATATAAATTTATTTTCCATTTACCCCAAAATAATCGTATTATACTTTTCATACTTTGTCTAATCGTTTTTTTCTATGTACTTTTTTAATAGAATTAAATTTTACTATATCATTGTAAAATTATAAATGTACGAAATTACAACGATTATTAATCTAACACTAATAAGAAAATACTTTTTATTAAAAACAAAGATATTAAAATAAAAAAAATACTGTTAAGTAGATATTTACTTAACAGTATCAATATTATTTGTATCTAAATCTATTTTGACTTTATAAATCTTCTTCGGTTTATCTTTGATACACCTACTAGCATAACTGACATGATTATCATTGAAACTCCACCTAAAATTAATTTAGAGTATGTTGTTGTTTTATTCATAGAGTCGCCTCCTTTATTACCAAAACCCCCAGCTTCCTTTGGATTACCTTGACTTCTATCTATATTCATATCTCCATTTTTACCATTCATATCACCCTTATCCATATTTCCCATTCCTGGTGGTGTTTTACCATCCATGCCTTCAGGTGGCTCTGGCATGCCACTCATCTTATCATCAGAATTTTCTGTGTCTTTACTTTCACTTGAACTATTATCATCAGAAGTTTCCTTAGTTGAAGAAGATTCTCCACTTAATTGAGCTTTTATAGTTTTACTCATATTTTCTGCAACTTCTAAAACTCCTGGTATTGACTTTCCACCTTTACCCATAGGCCCTCCTGACTTTTCATTAGTATCATCACCACTTTTATTGGTATTTGTATTATTCTCATTTTCACTATTATCTGTAGTGTTATTTTGAGTATCATTATCCGTATTAGTTTTGGCTTTGCTTAATGTTAATTCAGCATTAACTTCTTTTTCATTACTTTTGTTTTCAAAACTCTTATTTTTATTGTTAGAATCTTTATTATTAGATTCTTTATCACCAAATCCCTTATTATCACTAGAGTCTTCAATTGAAGATGTTATATTTTTTTCAAATTCTTCATAAGTATAAAATGCTGTTGGGTCTTCTTTTACATATGATGCTATCAAGTCATGTAATTTTGTTGTCATATTTTCCAGATAATCTGAATCCAAGTACTTGGTTACTATTTCTTCTAGATATTCATGATACTTAGCTTTATATGTATCATTTTTTAATAATGCAGATATTAAAGGTCTCTCTTCCAAATTACCTGTTGTAGGTTCATCAATAGCTATAGATTGACTACCTCCACCAAAACCACTAAATCCACCAAATGACATATTAAAGTCCCATGGCAACATAGAAAACACTCCATCTTGTTCATATAAATAGTAATTATGAGCGAAACTACCTTGATAACTATCAAGATTTAATAAAGCTGTACTTATTGCTATATTTTTGAGGACAGAATCTACATCAAGATATTTTTCAACATCCTCACCTGTATCTAAAGATTTTAGTAGTTTTGTAACTTTAGACCAATCAGCAGTTTTCTTGTCACTTTCAACGATTAGATTTGAGTAACTATCTGGGTCATCACCCTCATATTGTAATGAGGCTCCTTCATCTGATTTGTATAAGTCTCCAGTTACATCTCCAAAATTATTTTCAAGATAAGATTCTTTTAACCCTTCTACTGCCAAATATAATCCATGATATTCACCATTTATAGAAACTTTAGCATATGCAAATTCTGGAGTAGCTAATCCCATCTCCTCACAGACACTATAAGTTAAAAATTCTCTCATATAAGATGGGTCAGAATAACAGTTATTAAGGTTTAATTGAGTAAGACCTTCCATACTTTGACTAGTATTATATTTATCGAAATTAATCTTATAGCTATATCTATCACTATCACTATTTGCTACAGATGTAAGACTTGAATTTCCTTTAGTTCTTATACCAACGTTTCCATATGTGTCTCCATTTACAGTTACTTTTGCAACTTTAAATTCTTCTTTTATAGCATTTTCATTCATATCTTCCAAGTCACTTTCATCTATTTCTATATTAACTTCCATAACCTTGTCTCTGTCAAAATATTTTTCAATATATACATTGCTATATAAATCAACATTTTTATTACCATATGTACTGTAAACTCCAACTACTGCACATAAAAATATAACCATAATTGAGATAAGAAGGGTAAATTTTTTATCTTTCATAAAAGATTACTCCTCTCTATGCTACATAGTCACCATTATAACTTACAAGAACTGCATTAGTAACTCCATCGACTTGGCTTAAGTCATTTATAAGACTTGTTTCTCCGTCTTTCATTCTTACTTCAAATACCAATTCTATACCTTTTTCTGGTGTAACACTTTTTGATTTTATTTGATATTTAGAAAATACTTTTTTAATTTTGTCAGTTGCAATATCTTCTGAATTCTCATTATTACAATTTACCATCAGTATATATGGTGTTTCAGATATTGTTTTGTTTGAAAAGAATATTAGAATCAATCCCATGATTATTGAACCCATAACAGCTAATGGAATCAAACCTGCACCTAAAACTATGCCTGAGCCTAATGACCAAAATAGAAATACCAAATCCATTGGGTCTTTAATTGCTGTTCTAAATCTTACTATAGATAAAGCACCAACCATACCTAGAGATAAAACTACATTTGATGTAACTGCCAATATTACGAAAGTTGTAAGCATTGTAAGTGCTACAAGTGACACATTAAATGGTCGAGAATACATAATACCCATATAGGTTTTTTTGTAAATCATATATATAAACAAACCTACTAAAAATGCTGAACCTAGAGCTAAAGCACTATCTACAAATGAAAAACCTGATACATTTTCTATAAAACTTGATTTAAAAATATCGTTAAACGTCATAACTAAAATCATCCTTCCTATTTTTTAATTTTTTTATTTTATTTGGACGCTCTTTACCTAAAATTTGAATTTAAATCCTATATATACAATCTACTTGATGCATACTTTGAAACTGCTGTAGAAGTAGTTTTATTAATCTGAACCAAATCTTTTATAAAATCTGGTATAAACTCATCATATTTAACTTCTAATACAGTCATATTTTCATCAATAACTGATACTGTTGGCAATTCTTTATTGAATAAATTGACTGAATTTACAGAAGTCTTAATATTGCTATCGATTGTAACTCTTACATTTCCAAGTGGATAGACAAAAGCTTCTCTATCATAATCAACTATACTTTTTGCCTCCAATCTTTCACATTTTATTTTTAAATAAAATTCTCTTAATAAGCAGTTTGTCGATTCTTTTAAAAACTCAATGTCATTTTTTAATATCTTCTCTACTTCTTTTTTAGTTAAACTAGCTGACAGTTTTGATGTCATATTATAATGTTTTATTTTCTTCTCCAATTTTATATAAGAAAGGTCATTATTATAAAATCTTATTCTAAACTTTTCTCTCATTGCAACTCCATTTAACTTATCTAAAAGTGCTTTATCTTCAGGAGTGTCAAAATATAAACTTCTGATAAGATACTTTCCATCTTTTGATGCATTTCTATCTTTTTTCATTATTGGATAAAGCCTTGATTTTAAAGCTAGGACATCAGCTTCAGTTATTTTGTGTTTCATCTCAAATCTATAGTTTAACTTCTTATCCATTATTATCACCTCTCAATTCATTTAACTATGTTTGATTTATTTTATATTTAGAGTATACTTCACTTGACTTTGTTAAATCTCCGTAAAATAAGTGCATCTTTATGGCATATATGTGGCAAACAAGATTAAGCTGATGAGATTTCTATAAATTTATTAAATTTTATATGGTATTAGATTCTGTATAGTCAGTGAATAGTTGTTTTAGAGGTAAAAAAAAGAAGATGTTATTTATAGATAAATTAAATATTTCAAATAAAAAATCAAGTTTCTTATTCAAAATGATATAATCCATAATTCCATCTTCTAAATTTATAATACTAAATAATTAAATTTATATGCTTAATTATGTTAAAATTAGTTTTACTGCACTCCAAACAAGTACTAGTGCCATAATAATATTAATTACTTTATAATGCTTGTTTATATATTTTTGTAAAATACCTCCTGCTAGAGCCCATGTCAAAGTCCCAGATATGCCTACAATACTATTACAAACTGCTGCTGATAATAAATATTCAACTGACTGTGACACAGGTATTACATACCCTGTATATACAGTAATAGCAAATATTATAATTTTTACATTGACAAACTGCAGAATAAATCCAGTCCAAAAGGATTCTTTCTTCACATCACTATCATTGTTTGGCTTGCTCTTAGCTACTTGTATTGCTAACCAAATAATATAAAGTGCTCCTATGTACTTCATAATACCAGTAATCATTGGTATAAACTTTGATAATTCAAGGCATCCAAGAGCACATATAAACATAATACATATAAATCCCATACTAATTCCTATAACCACTGACTTTCCTTTTTTCCATCCATTATTACTAATTGTGTTTAATGCAAGAATATTATTAGGTCCTGGTGTAAAACCTGTAACAAATGCGTATGGTAAAAAAGACAATAAAACTTCACTCAACACTTGTAATCACTCTCCTTTTATATTATAATACTATAAATCAAACAATAAAAAAAATCGAAATATTTAAATCTATACTTCAATTATATTGAATGAAATGAGGATGAGCATGTATTTTAAATACCTACAAACTTTTAAAACCATAATAGAAGAAGGTAGTTTTTCTAAAGCAGCAAATAAACTCAATTACACACAATCAACAATAACATTCCAAGTACAACAGTTAGAACAAGAGCTATCTACACACTTATTTGAAAAGATAGGAAGAAAAATGGTTCTAACTAAAGCTGGCAAAAATCTAATACCTTATGTGGATGACGTTCTATGTTCTGTTGATAAAATGAAGAATTTTGGTACTGACTTGTCTGAGTTACGTGGTGATTTACATATCGCAATGGGAGAAACTCTTATTTGTTATAAAATACCTCCTATTTTAAAACGTTTTCATGAAATGGCACCAAATGCAAGGCTATTTCTTCGCTCAATGAATTGCTATGATATTAGAAATTCTTTGCTTGCAGGAAGCATTGATTTAGGAATATTTTATAAAGATATTGGAGGCTTGGGAAATTCTATTTCTACCTATACTGTTGGAGAATCACCTTTGACACTAGTTGCATCTCCAAAAGTAAAAAAACAATTCCCTGATTTTATTACTCCAAACCAAGAATTAGATATACCTTTCATAATAGATGAGCCAGCATGTATTTTTAGACAAATGTTTGAATCATATTTAAATGAAAAAAATATTACTCTAGACCATACGATTGAACTCTGGAGTATACCTACTATTAAAAATTTAGTAAAAAATGATATGGGAGTGTCATACCTTCCTACGTTTGCAGTAGAAGATGATTTGAAGACAGGAGAACTATGTGCAATAGATACAGAGTTAGATGATAGAAGCATTGTAGCAGTATGTGGCCATCATAAAAATAAGTGGATTAGTCCACTTATGCAATTATTTATTGATTTAGTTGTTTCAAATGAAAAATAGATAGACTTATTTAAAATAAGTCTATCTATTTCTTATCATATTAATTATTTTAATTACACAACTTCTTCGTCATATTCACTTGAAAATTGGCTATTATAAAGTTCTTCATAAAATCCTTTATTTTCAATAAGTTCTTTGTGATTTCCTTGTTCAATAATAGTACCTTCTTTCATTACTAATATTAAATCCGCATCACGAATAGTGGATAATCTATGTGCAATAACGAAGCTAGTTCTTCCCTTCATTAAGTTATTCATTGCCTTTTGAATCTCAACCTCTGTTCTAGTATCTACGCTAGAGGTTGCCTCATCAAGAATTAACACTGATGGGTCTGAAAGTATTGCCCTGGCAATTGTTAAAAGTTGTTTCTGACCTTGAGATAGATTAGAAGCATCCTCAGTCAATACGGTATCATAACCTTTAGGTAAAGTTCTTATAAAGTGGTCTACTCTTGCTGATTTTGCTGCATTTACAATCTCATCCATTGTAGCATCTGACTTACTATAAGCAATATTTTCTTTTATACTACCATTAAATAGCCATGTATCTTGTAGAACCATTCCAAACATAGTTCTAAGTTCTCCACGTTTTAAGTCTTTTATATTAACTCCATCAATAGTAATTCTTCCACCTTGTATCTCATAAAACCTCATAAGTAAATTTACAAGAGTTGTCTTCCCAGCTCCTGTAGGTCCAACAATTGCAATCTTATCTCCTGCATTCAATTTAATATTAATGTCTTTCATAAGAATAGAATCATCACTATATCCAAATTTAACATGTTCAAATTCCACTTTACCTTTAGGCATGTTGATAACTTTTGAATCTTCTTTGTCCTTTATTTCTTCAACTTCATCCATAACTTTAAAAACTCTCTCTGCAGATGCAATTGCAGCTTGAAGCATATTTACAATATAAGATATCTCTGTAGTAGGCTCTGATGCTTGATTTACATATTGTATAAACGCCTGTATACTACCAAGAGTCATTGCTCCAGTTGATGCAAATACACCTCCCACAACTGCTATAATAACATACCCAATTTGATTTATAAATCTAATAATTGGAGATATAGCATATGATGAGAATTGAGCTTTTCTACTAGCATTATAAAGATTTTGATTTAATTCTTTGAAGTTTTTTATAGTATCTTTTTCTTTACTAAATGCCTTGACTACTATTTGACCAGTAAACATCTCTTCTATATTGCTATTTAATTCTCCCAATGCTTTTTGATTTTCTGAAAATCTATTTTGTGATTTTCTTGCAATTATAACAGTAATACCTAAGGAAACAAGCAATGTTACAGCTGATACTATTGTAAGTGGTATACTTATGCTTATCATCATTACAATAGAACCAATCACTGTGACCACTGCCGTAATAAGTTGCATTAACCCTTCTTGTAAACTATCTGCTACCTTCTCTAAATCATTTGTTACGATACTAAGTGTTTCCCCTTTTTTGTGGGAATCATAGTACTTAAGAGGAAGCTTATTTAATTTATCACTTAAATCTTTTCTCATGTTAAGAACTAAATTTTGTGCAACCCCTGACATAATATATTGTTGTATATATATGAATACTGCACTAATCAAATATAACCCTAGAAGTATTGATATTATACCTCCCATAGTACTAAAATTCACACTGAACTTTGTACCTGTTTGAACTGCAGTTTTAATCCCATTAAATAATTGGTCAATAGCTTTTCCCATAACCATTGGTGCTAAAACTGTAAGAGCTGAACTTACTAATACTGAAATAAAAATCATTAATAACTTAAATTTTTGTTTCTTCATATATTTCAATAATCTTTTAGTAGTCTTTTTTGCATTTTTAGCTTTTTCTGCTGACATACCATCCTCAAAACTAAGTACATCTACATCTTGTTTTTCTGTTATTTTTTCACTCATATTACACCTCCAAATACACAGATTGATTCTTCACTCTATGCAAGTTCTTCTTTACTAAGCTGTGAATCTGCGATTTGCTTATAAACTTCACAATTTTCAAGTAACTCTTTATGTTTTCCTATACCTACAATTTCTCCATCATTCAAAACTATAATCTGATTAGCATCCATAATTGTACTTATACGCTGTGCTATAATTATGGCTGATGAATCTTTAATTTCATTCTTCAATGCTTTTCTAAGCCTTTTATCTGTATTGAAATCTAATGCAGAAAAGCTATCATCAAAAACATATACTTCTGGTTTTCTAACTAATGCCCTTGCAATAGATATTCTCTGTTTCTGGCCGCCAGATAAGTTATTTCCTCCTTGTGCTACGAACGAATCATACTTATCTTCCATATCAGAAATAAATTCATCAGCTTGGGCTACATTTGCAGCATATTTTACTTCTTCAATACTTGCATCTTCTTTTCCATATCTTATATTTTCTTCTATTGTCCCACTAAATAAAAAGGCTTTTTGTGGTACAAATCCAATCTTGTCTCTAAGCTCTTTTTGAGGCATGTTCTTAATATCTTGACCATTTATAGATATTTCTCCAGATTGAATTTCAAAAAAACGTGGTATTATATTTGCAATAGTAGATTTACCAGAACCAGTGCTTCCTATAATTGCAGTTACTTCTCCAGATTTTGCTTCAAATGTTATATTGTTTAAAACAGGTTCCTCCGACTGTGAATATGAAAAAGTTACATTTTTAAATACTAAATGGCCTCTTTTTGAAGTAATATCTTTATATCCATTTCCATCTACAATTTCAGGTTCTATGTCTAAGATTTGGTTTACTCTATCTGCACAAGCTCCTGCTCTAGGTATGTACATAAATACCATTACTCCCATAATTAAATAAAATAATATTAAGATACAATACTCAACCAGTGCCATTATATGACCTATCTCCATATTTCCATTACTTACTCTCATACCACCAAACCAAATTATACTCACTATACCTAAGTTCATTATTAACATTACAACAGGCATAAGTACTGCAAATATTTTATTTATTGAAATTGCTGTTTCAGAATAATCTATTGCAGTTCTATCAAATCTCTTTTTTTCAAAACGACTTCTATCAAAAGCTCTTATAACTCTTACTCCAGTTACTACTTCACGTAATACTCTATTCATATTATCCATCTTTATTTGCATCATTTTAAACAATCTGATAACTTTTTTACCAACCAAAAACGCAGATAACATGAATAGAAACATTACTGTAACAATAATAATTGTCATTACTTTATCTATAGAATATGCTAAGAATAAACCACAAACTGTTATGATTGGTGCTGGTAATACCAACTGAATAAACATAAACAAAGATTGACCTATTAAAGTAATATCACTAGTACTCCTAGTAATCATTGAAGCTGTTCCTATTTTATTAAAATCATTTATTGATAAATCTTGTGATTTTATAAATACTGCTTCTCTAATATCTCTACAAAATCCAGATGAGAGATTTGATGATACTTTGCAAACTAAAACAGCTGATAAAGCTGTTATACCTGCTGCTATCAACATAATTAAACCTGTCTTTACAATATAATCTACATCCCCCTTTACTACACCATTATTTACTATACTTGCTGTAAGTGTTGGTATATATAAAGTTCCAAGAGTTTGTAAAAATGTAAACATCAGCACTGTAACAATTAAAACTCTATATGGTTTTAAAAAACGAATTAATTTTTTCATACAATCACACTCCTTTATAGAATATTATGATAAACTATACTGTAACAGGATAGTCAAGGAGGAATTTTAATTATGAGTCAAATTTCGAAAAATTATTTCACAACTGGAGAATTTGCAAAGATTTGTGGAGTCAATAAAAAGACGCTTTTTCATTATGATGATATAGGTCTTTTCTCTCCAGAGTTAAAGAAGGAAAACGGATATAGATACTACTCATACCATCAACTCAGTATTTTTGGTATAATCTCTTCTCTTAAGGAAATTAAAATGCCTTTAAAAGAAATTAAAGCTTATATAGATAAACGAACTCCGAATTTACTAATTGAACTTTTAGAAAAGAAAACTCTTGATATTAACAATGAAATTGAAAAATTGAATAATATTAAGGCTTTAATGGAGTCTACTATTTCATTTACTAAAAAAGCATGTAATATAGATGCAAATACGATTACTTTAGAAGAACATGAGGAAGAGTATTTAGTCAAAACGCCTCTTACTTATAAAGAACCCTTTCTTGGAGATGATGATGAAAACTTTTTATATGAATGTATTAACTTTATGGATAACTATGATTTAGGTGATGATGGTATGATTGGTTCAATCATTAAAGGCGAAGATATAATGAATAGAGATTTTGAGTCATATTCATATTTATTTACAAAAGTTAATAAAGACTATAAGAAATATCCTACATCAATCAAACCAAAAGGGCTTTATGTAACTGCTTATCATAAAGGAAGTTATGAAACTATTAATAAAACTTATGAAAAACTATTAGAATTTTTCAATCAAAATAATTTATATATGGGAGATTTTGTTTATGAAGAATATCTCCTATATGATATAAGTGTAAGAGATTCTAATGAATATCTAACTCAAATATCAGCAGAAGTTAAAATGTAAAAGGAGATACTAAAGAATACAAAAATGAATGTAAAGATTAATAATGAGTATAGCAAATTAAATAAATTTTATAATAGTATTATCTAAAGCATACAGAAGTTTATTTAAAAAGATGTAGGTGATTTTATATAAAATCACCTACATCTTTATTTATATTTAAACTAATTTCTAGAGTTATCTAATAGCCATTTTTCTGCATCTTTATAAAGTCTATCAACCTTCTCTGGTCTACTTAATAACATGTTCTCAATCTCCTTTAACATAAACTTCTTTTATTTTTAACAATACTCAATTCATTATCTTACTTTATTACCCTTTATCCATACACCTTTTATATTTCTAGTTGCTGCTATATCTTTAATTGGGTCACCTTCAACCATTACTAAATCAGCTCTTTTTCCCTCTTTTATTACTCCACGGTCATTAAGACCTAATAATTTTGCTGGTAAACTTGTTGCACTCTCAAGTACTTCAATTGTATTAAGACCTGCCTTAACTAATAATTCAAATTCACGATGAAGAGATTCCCCATGTTTCACTATACTAATAGAATTTTCATCATTATTTGCATCAGTTCCAGCTAATATCATCACTCCAGCTTTTTTCAATGTAGCTGTATTTTCTATTGCTGTTTCTAACCTAACATCTTCTCTTCCTGTAGCTTTTTTTATATTTGATACTATACTTTCCATCATAACTATAGTTGGAATTGATATAAGATTTTTCTCTTTTATCCTTTTGGCTACATCATCAGATAATTTACCTATAAAAGGAATATGATTTATTACATCAACATTTGCTTTTTCTGCATATTCATAAGCTATAGTTGTAGGTGCATGAGCAAATACTTTTTTACCATGTTCATGAGATATTTCAACTACTCTTTTTATTGTCTCAAAATCAAAAGCCGTTTTAGATGTTTTAGGGTCTTCTATTATGATTTTTACAAAATCTGCTCCTTGTTTAATTTGTTTCTTAGCAAAATTTTCAGCATCTTCAATAGTGTGTATTTTACTATCTTTAAACCCCATTCCCATAAGATGAGGGTGAGATTCTGGTGCAACAGGTTCATATACACTACGAATATCAGTTAATCCGTCTAAATTTCTTAAAGATTCTACTACATCTTTACTATTAGTTGCCATATCAAGCATAGTAGTTATACCCCAATCAGTTGCGTCCTCCAAGTTTTTTAAACTATCCAAATGTATATGAGAATCAATAAATCCTGGAAGTAAAGTGCATCCTTCTCCATCTATAGTAATATCAGATATTGTTTTTGATGATATCACACCATCTTCTATTACAACACTCCTTTGTTCTGAAAGTTTTTCTCCATCAAATATTTTAACATTAGTAATTTTAGTTATTGCCATACTTCACACTCCCTTTATTTTTATTTATTAAAAATTTAATTCTTATTTAATTAAAAATTTCTTACTTTGATATTTTCTTAATTTATATAACTAATTATATATAAATTAATTTACCTAAACTATGTGTTATAATCTAAACTTTAATGTAAAATATACTATATTGATTGTGCTATAGTACAATCAAATATAATTAGAGGAGGTTTAGCATGAAATTAACAGATTTAATGAAAGATATATCTCAATATATCTCAGTATTAAAGCCATTTCCAGATGAATATATAGACATTACTAGCTTGAATATTTATAAGAATAATCAAACTGAATTTACTACTGGATGTTTATATTTAGGAAATATATCAGATATTACTGTGGATTTGAACAATATAAATTTTTTAGGTATATTTATACAAAATGAAGTTAACATTGATTTAGAAAGATATAATTTAAACTCAGATATTTGTATCATAAAATCAAAAAAAGAAAAATATGACCTTTTTAGTGAATTGTTAAATATTATGAATCAAGAAATACGTCTTAGTTTATGTTCTCAAAGGTTTTTTGATGTGGTTTCTGAGAATAAAGGCATACAATATTTAATTGATATAGCACATGAAGAATTTGGCTATCCCATGATAATTCGTGACTCTACCTTCAAAGTTTTAGCTCATTCTTATGATGTTAGTGATATATTGCAACTTACTGAAGATTCTAATGGAGATAAATATTTAGACGAAGAAACAATAAATTACATAAAATATCAAAATATACATAAAAAAATACATTATAATAAATCTATTAAAGAAGAAAATAAACCAGACAGCTGGCTTGGTACATTAATCTCATCCGTGTGTGTAGAAGAAATTGAAATAGCTCATATAGCTATCTGTGAATGGAAAATTCCATTTAATGAATTTCACTTCAAATTATTAGAATCACTTAATAAAGCTTTATCTCTAGAATTGCAAAAAAATAATCTGTTTAATATAGATAAAAAACTTATTCCTAATTATATACTTTCTGATTTGTTGGAAAAAAAGTATCTAGATGATGATACTATAAGCAGAAGATTTCATTATCTAAATTGGACTAAGTCAAATTCATTAAACATAATGGTAATAGTAAACAAAGATAATAATTACTTTGACAGTAAAGTTCCTTTTATTATGCAGTCTTTAAGTGCATTTATACCATCTAATAATTGTGTAGTATACAAGTCTACTTTAGTTGTTTTTATTAATGATTCTTTAATTCATAATTTAATTGAGCATGAAAATAAAGAATTTATTAATTACTTAAAACTAAATTCACTTTATGCTGGAATAAGCCCAAGATTTTCAAAGCTATCTGATAGTTGGAAGTATTATATTCAAGCCAAAAAAGCTAGTGAAATTGCTCAAAAATATGACATAAACTTTTCTCCATTTGGAAAAAGCATACCATATATCCTCTACGAGCTACTTAGTACCAACTATGATTTATATGACCTCAATCATCCTGCTGTAACCAAACTAATTGAAGAAGATAAAAAAAATGGTTCTAATTTTTTAGAGACCTTAAAGCAATATATCTACTTTAATAATTCACCAAGCAAAGCAGCTGAAGTTTTAAATATCCATAGAAATACTCTGTTTTATAGAATTAATAAAATAAAAGAAATTACAGGTATTACACTAGATTATGCTGATGAAATACTTCAGATTTATATTTCTATAAAAATGATTGAAATTAACTCAAGAAATAAGACCTGTTTCAACACATATACAGGCATGTAAAAATATTTTGACACACTTAAATCACTATTGTAAAAGATATTTGATAGATTTTACCCTCTCAATATGACAAAATAATTATAAAAGGAGCGATAGCTACATGGAAATTGGAAAGAAACTGAAAAATGCTCGTATAAATTCTGGATTGACACAGGAAAAAGTTGCAGAAAAAATTAATGTATCACGACAAACAATTTCAAATTGGGAAAATGAGAAATCTTATCCAGATATTACAAGCGTCATCAAACTAAGTGATTTGTATTCCATTAGCTTAGATGAATTATTGAAAGGAGATAATAAAATGATTGAACATTTAAAAGAAAGTACAAATCTAGTTAATAGTAATAAAAAGTTAATAACTGCAATTATTATCAATATTATATTACTTATTTTATTTGTGCTATTTAATAGCTTTATACCAGACAACTACTACTTTATGGTTAGTGTATTTTGTACAGCAATAATAAGTTCATCAGCATTGTTCTACCAAATTATAAGAAAATTTTAGGAGGTGTACTCATTATGGAAGTGAATAAAACTATGCTTATTTTGATATGTTTTGCTGTAGCTCTTGTGGGTTCAGTTGGTGTTGTATATCAAATTTATCATATGACTGTGATTGATGCAAAAGCTCGTGGATTAAAACATCCTAAATTGTGGGGATTGTTTGCTATGAATGGTAATAATTCGAGTGGTTTAATAATATACTTAATAGGTAGACGAAAATACCCTATTATAGATATGTCTAAAGAAGATTGTAAAGAAATTGAATCTAGAAAAAAATCAGTTGGAGTTGGATTGATTTTTTTGGCTATCAGCGCTATAGGTTTGGTAATATGTATTACATTATTTTGAGTTAAGAAAATGCTAATTGCTTTTGGAGATACAGATACACAAGAGTATATTGATAATCCTAAAAACATGACAATTGTAGATTTTAATACTCTTGTTAATATTGAACCAACTACTTTGAATATTTTTTATATGCCTATAGGAACAGACCTAGAATTTCGCTCTGATAAAAGTGGAAAATATTTTATTGACACAAACACAAGGAAAGAAATTAGAGAACTAGTTAAACATCCTGCACAAATAGCATTTGAAAAGAATCTAAAATTTTTAAATCAGGAAAATTATCCAGTAGAATTCTTTCAAAACTTGTTTCAGAAAAGCGACAAACTTGAACCCTTCATTGTGGGAGAGACAGATTTTCCAAGTGGAGAAGTCACAGAACTTACAATACCATTTATGAATCCTACATATTTTTAAACTATAAAACTTATTGACAATTTGGTTTTAATAAATAGAATTCTTTTAAAATACATAGTGCTTAATTAGACATGAAAATAAGGCTATGCTTTTTATGGTCATAGCCTTTAACAAATACTTACAAATTCACTACATGAGTCAATTTTTTTAATAATTTAACTATATACTCAAACTATATCTTCTAAATTCACTGTATATATAATTCTTCTTCAAATAAACAGTAAGAATTTTTTCCAGAAGCCTTTACATTATAAAGAGCTCTATCTGCATTTTTAAACAATTCTAAAAATGAATTTCCATTTTGAGGATGTCTTGCAATACCTATACTAACAGAAGCCTCAAAGCTAAAACTTAAATCATTGTAGTTCTCATAAAGTACTCTATTTAATTCTTTAGCTTTTTTATGCAAATTTACTTCTGAATGATAATCTTGCATATATACTACAAATTCATCTCCACCAATTCTTCCAACTAAATCTTCATTACCAAAACTATCTTGTATCTTCTCAGCAAACGTTTTTAATACAAAATCACCAAATGGATGCCCAAAATTATCATTTATTTCCTTAAAATCGTCCAAATCAATAATGAATAATGCATCTTTTTTATTACTTTTATTTGTAGATATAACTTCTTCTACTAATTTTTCAAAGGTGCCTTTATTGTATATATTTGTCAATGAGTCACTTTCTGCTCTAGTTTTCAACTCTTCGTATTTTTTTATATCACTATCTACATCTACAATTACGCCTACAACCTTCAAAAGTTCATTTTCATCATTAAAAATCTTTGTTACTGATGTTCTACACCAAAGGTATTCGCCATTAGATTTTTTTAAACGATAGATTACCTGATTATGTTTGTTATTTTCTTTAATACACTTAAGAAACTCTTCAAATCCACTATAATCTTCCTGATGAACTAATTCTTTATCCATAATCTCTTTTAAAAGATTGTCACATTTACTACTATATCCAAATTTTTCATTCCATGCTTGAGATACAAATGATTTATTTTCTTTAGCATTCCATTCAAAGACAACAGAGTCAGTCTGTTCAACAATAATTTTATAACGTTCATTACTGAGCCTTAATTCTTCCTTATGAATTATTTCTTGCTCAAGTATTTCATACTTCATAGATAATTTAGTTTTATCTATAATAGATTTAAATAGATAAAACACGATAAAATTAATATATAAAATACCAACACTTGATATTAAGTTTAGAAATTTTAAACTTTCAGAACTAAAAAAATTATTTACATCAAAGATAGAAATAGTCAGAAATAAGCTGAACAAAGGTATTGCAAGTAAAATAACCCAATACTTTATTGGCATATCTGAATGTACATCTTTTTTAAATAAACAAACTATCTTGCATATAAATAAAAAAACTATCTTAGATAAAATTGTGGCTGGTACTCTTATAGTATTGTTTTCAAACATTATTTCGAAGCCTTCTTTTATAAATAAAACAAAAATACTTGTTACCACAATTTCTGATAATATAAAGAATACATTTAATAAAACAGTCGCAAACAATCGTGTCTTTGTATTTCCTTCATATAAAAATGATGATGAAAAAATAAGGATGAAAATTAAAGGTGTTGTGATTACAGGATTTAAAGTTATTAAATTACAGGCTCCTAAACATATTATAAAACCCAATCTAGCATATCTTACAGTTCTTGTATATCCTTCTTTCTGACCTAAAAAATCTGATAAAAACATATGGACAACAAAAGCTTCAAAGATAACTGTTACTAAATTTGTAATATCAAAAAGCAGTTGTTCTTTCATACATATTTTTTATAAAATAAGAAGCTTACTTAAGCTAAATACACTTCAGATTTTACTTTTCCTTTCTGCATGTATATTTAAGCATCTACTTTAATTGTCAACCATTATAATATATGTCAGCTTAATATTGTTCTTTTTTCAACAGTATACAATAGATATATGTAAAAAACAACTTCAAATATTGACATATTTCTTTAATATATATCAATATTATCTTTATAACTTAAATACTATAGTAAACTTAGCTCCTTTTTTACCATTTTCCGCATATATACGTCCACCATGTTTATTTACAATAGATTTAACTATTGATAATCCAATTCCATGATTTCCCCCAACTCCCTTATAAAATCGTTCAAAAACATGAGGTAAATCTTCTTTATTAATCCCAATCCCATCATCTTCAACTACAACAACTATATTTTTTTGATTATATTTACATACTATTTTAATTTCACTCTTAGCATACCTTAAAGCATTTTCTATAAGATTCATAAATGCTTTGGATACATTTTTTTCATCACATTCAAATAGAACCATTTCTTCATCAAACTCATAAATAAATTTTATACCTTTATTTGCCGCTCTTACATTTTGTCTAGAACCACAGTTTGAAAGTACTTCCCTTAAATCACATTCTACAAGGTCATAATCTTTAGTTATATTATCAATTTTAGAAATATATAACAAATCTTCAACCATATCACTCAACCTATCACTTTCTTCAAGTATTATATCACTTGCATGTTTGCTATCTATTACATTATACTTTATGGCTTCTGCATAACCTTTAATGGACATAAGTGGAGTCCTAAGTTCATGAGAAGCATTTTGAAAAAATATTTTTTGTTCATTATCATACTTATCAAGATATTCAGCACTCTTATTCATAATATTTGAAAGTTCTACTAATTCCTTATCTGAAAAGTCAAAGTAAGTTCTTTTAAAATCTCCTTGACCCATTTTTTTTGCAAAACCACATAACTCTTTTATCGGCTTAGCAATTTTTTCAGATAAAACTACTGCTGTAAATATTGCTAATATCCCAGCAAAACACATTACAAATATCAATACAATATTTATCTTTTGAACTAGATTTAAAGTCTTTGATATATCTATAAAAAGAATCAAATATTTATCTTGTTCTCCATATATACTAGTAATTTTTACAGTCGAAATATAATAATCTTTACTTCCAGTGGATATACGTGTGTTTTCATCTGAGTTTAAGTCGAATTTTTCATTTTGGATACACTTTTTAATCGATTCCATCTCATCAATATTCTTTAAGAAATCATCCTCTCTTGTTGGAAATATCAAGTTATACTTTGAATCAACCACCATAGCATCAGCATCTGATTGTGTTTCTGCCATCCTAACTTTATCTTGTACATTTCTCATAAAATTAGATAATGCTTTTGGAGGAAGCTTTCCATCATCTTGAGGAGGCTTAATAGGTCTAAAATTGCTATCCATATGTTCTACTATTTCTGTAGATTTTGTTAGTTCTTCATTTGCAGTCGTTTTTATGTACGTATCAAGCAATATATTAAAAGATACTAATATTATCATAAAGACTACAATTATTAAACACAATATGCTCAATAAAATTCTAGTTTTTATGCTTATATTTTTCTTTGAAAATTTTAATTTAAATATGGATTTAATCTTATTTCCTCTCTTTTTATCATTTTTATTTTCCATCTGAATTTTTCTCCTTTAATCTAAACCCAAAACCCCAGACAGTTTCTATCAAAATATTTGTATCTAAAATTTTTTTACGTAGTCTCTTTACCGTATCGTCAGCAGCTCTTGTCTCAACTTCTATATCATATCCCCATATTTTATTTAATAATTCATCTCTAGAAACTGCTCTGTCTCTATTTTCAAACAAATAAGTTAATAAGTTGTATTCATTTGGTGTTAAGTCTATATTGTCACTTTTATTTGTAACGATTTTATTTTTTTTATTTATTGTTATATCACCAAATTTCAATTCCATATCTACAGAATCACCATACTTATCATAAATTTGTTTCTTTTCAAATTCTATCCTTCTAAATATCGACTTTACTCTCATAACTAAAGACATTGGGCTAAATGGCTTTGTAAAATAATCATCACTACCCAAAGTTATTCCTGTAATATAATCTATATCTGTATCTCTTGCAGTAAGCATTATTATTGGAACAGTACTCTTCTCACGAAGTTTCGTACATACATCAAAACCACTTAAACCAGGCATCATTATATCTAGGATTACTAAGTCACACTCTTTTTTATTAAATTGCTCTAAAAGTTCGTCACCTGTTTTAAAATCCATAACATCATGGCCTTCATTTTTTAAGAATGTCTTTACCAAATTTCTTATATTATCTTCGTCATCTGCTATATAAATTAACTTATTCATACACTCACTCCTTAATAAACTCTTAATTTAAATTAAATAGTATAAATACATTGATTAAACAATAAAACCCCAATCTATAAGATAAATAATATTTTTTACTATATTTAAATTATATCAGCTTTTTATGGTACATTAGTTTTAAAATTGTTTAGATTTTAAGGCAATTTTAAGGCAAAAACAAATTATTATAGAATTTATCAGACTCAATACAAAATGTTATAAAATAATAATCCAACTTCTAACTATATTTATTCATTTTCTACCAAAACTGATATTTCTCAGACTTTTTATTGAATATTCAAACAATTAATATTATAGTTATATTAAGTAATACAGTTTACTTCAAGCATAAAAAACATTTATTCATATATCATACTTATTCCATTCTCAATTAATTTTATGGATTTCTTAAACTCACTGACAAAATTATATTTCAACAAAATAAAACTAGGTAAAGTATCTCTGAAGGGAGAATTTAAAATGAAAAAAACGCTTAGATATCTTTTATTTTTAATTATTCTATTAAGTATGTATTTTTTAGCTGTTAAATTGAATTTTGACTTCTATCGTAAATTTGGCACTGGTTTTATGCAAGACTTTAAAAAATTTATTTTTATTAATTTAATCTCCTCTGGTGGCATTGGTTTATTGTTAGGAACTGAATTATTTATTAAGGAGTATAAAAAAAATGGCAATTGGTATATTGATATTCCAAGATTAATCCTTCTCTGTCTTCCATCTTTTTTACTAACATTAATGCCTGTATTAATATTTATGTTTCCAGTTGGCAAAATTCCAATTATAGGTAGTTTTATTATGCTTGACCGAATACCACTTAATATAATAATTTTTAATATATTATTTGGATACTTCTTGATAACGAGTTTTCGTAAAAAATAATAACTAAATAACTTAAATAAAAATAGCTATCTTTAAATAAATTTTATTATTTAAAGATAGCTATTTTTTACTTAAACCCAATTATATTCTTATACTAATTTATAATCTTTTGGATTCAGTTTACTTGCTGCTGCTTCATCTACTATAACTATAGTATCTTTGTGAAGTTGAAGTATAGAACCAGGAACTTCTGGAGTTATATCTCCATAAACAGTTTTATATACTGCATCAGCTTTTTCTTCTCCTGAAGCTAAAAGTAATATTTTTTTAGATTTTAAAATTGAACCAATTCCCATACTTACAGCTTTTTTAGGAACATCTTCTCTTGATTCAAAGAATCTTGCATTAGCTTCTATTGTAGATTCTGTTAATTCAACTACATGAGTTCTTTTTGCAAATTTATTATCAGGTTCATTAAAACCTATATGAGCATTACGACCTATTCCAAGTACTTGTACATCTATACCACCTGCTCTATCAATAGAAGCTTCGTAATTTATACATTCTTTTTCAATATCATCAGCCATTCCATTTGGTAAATGAGTATTTTCTGACTTAATGTTTACATGATTAAACAGATTTTCTTTCATAAAATAATCATAACTTTGGTCATTAGATATTGGCAACTTATAGTATTCATCTAAATTAAAGCTTATTACATCTGAAAAATCTACTATATTTTCATTATATTTCTTAACTAAATCTCTATACATACCTATTGGTGTACTTCCCGTAGCTAATCCTAATATTGAATTTGGCTTTAAAACTATTTGAGCTGCTATCATTTCAGCTGCTTTTTTACTCATTCCATCATAATCTTTACATACTAATACTCTCATTTTGTTCCTCCTAAATTTTAGCTAATACTTTAATTGATATAAGTTTAATTTATTACTATTTTTATATAACTTTTATTTTATTTAAAGCTTATTTTTTACATTCTACATATTTTTGTATACTACTTCACCCAAGCATAGAGTCATCTTGCAGTCCAAGTTTTCATCAAACACAGCTATATCTGCATCTTTACCTATATCTAGACTTCCTTTTTTATCATTTATGCCTAAAGATGTTGCTGGGTTCAAGGATGCTAAATTAATTGCTTCATTTACTCTAAGGTTTGTATTATTTAAAAAGTTAAGTACCATTTTATTTAAAGATAATACACTACCAGCTAATGCACCATTTTCAAGTCTTGCTTCATTGCCTTTTACTATAACTTTTTGACCTCCAAGAGCATAATTTCCATCTTCAAGCCCACCCGCTTCAATAGAATCCGTTATTAAAATCAATTTTTCTCTACCTTTGTTGTTCAATATAAATTGAAATAAATCTTTATTTATATGGATTGTATCTGCTATTAATTCACTATATACATCAGTTGTAAGTGCTGCACCAACAACACCAGGATCTCTATGGTTTAATCCAGTCATTGCATTAAACATATGAGTTATATTTGTTACACCTAAGTTTATAACTTCTTTAGCTTGCTCATAACTTGCATTACTGTGACCTATAGATAAAACTATATTTGTACATCTTTTGATTTCTCTAGTAAAGTCAAAGTCTATATCCTTTTCTGGAGCATAAGTTATTACCTTGATAACGTTCTTGTATTCTTTGATAAATTCATATTTTGAATTTATTATAAATTTTTCATTTTGTGCCCCCTTATAATTTTCATTTATAAAAGGTCCTTCTAAATGTGCTCCTAATACTTGAGCTCCTCCAAGTTTTCTACTTTTAGCTTTTTTGATAACTTCAAGTGCATCATAAACATGCTCTTTATCCATTGTCATTGTAGTTGGAAGAAAAGATGTTACACCATGTCTCATTATTGATTTTGAAATTGTCTCTATAGATTCATCAGTTGAATCCATTGTGTCTTTTCCCATGTTTCCATGTATATGAATATCAATAAGACCTGGAGAGATATATTTACCACCAACATCTATAACTTCACAATCATTTGGTATCTCATCAGATATATCAATTATTTTTTCATCAAATACTAGTACTTTGTTTTCTAAAATTTGATTCTTTAATATTATTTTCCCATTAATTAAACATTTCACCTTATTCACCTACTCACTCAATACTATTTCATATTGATATTTATCTGTTCTAAATATCGATATGGTATACTCTATAGGATTACCTTCTTTATTATAAGAATTCCTATGAAGTTTAAGGGCTAAAGAACCTTCTTCTGTTTCAAGTAGCTTACTTTCTTCATCTGAAAGTATAATTGGCTCCATTACTTGCTCAGCTTTTTGTATCTTATAGCCATATTTCTCATTCAAAACTCTATATAATGAAGAATTATCTAATATTCCTTTTGTAAGACCTTTACACATTTCTTCTGATAGATACACTATTTCTAATCCAAATGGCTCTCCATCTGTATATCTAAGTCTAATAATTTTATATATATTTGTTGTATTATCACTTATTCCAAGCTTTCTTTTTACTAAATCGTCTGGTAGTTCCATCTCAAAGGATAATATATCAGTTCTTATGTTTACTCCTTTTTCTTTCATTACATCAGTAAAACCTTTTACATTTGAAAACTGATACTTCTTTTTTTGCTTTGCGACGAATGTACCCTTTCCTTGTACCCTATAAAGAAGACCTTCTGTAACTAAGCCAACAATAGTTTTATTCACTGTCATGCGACTTACATTTTGTATATTACAAAGTTCTCTTTCTGGTATTATTGCATCACCTTCTTTAAGTTCACCAGTTTCTATCATCTCTCTTATTATGGCACTTAGTTGAGTATGCAATGGTATATTACTAGATTTATCCACTATTTTCATAAAATCACCACTTTTCAATATGGTATATACCAATTTTGGTATATACCAATTATACTTTAAAAGAAAATTTATTTCAATACTTTTAACTTATTTTGTAAAAATTTTAGGGAAATCTAAAGACAAAAAAGAAATTGGAGTTTATACTATATAAGAAGCTAAATAATTGAAAATGCATGAATAATTACATTATTTATTATAAATTTCACTAATACTAATATATATACTGTGAAACACTACTACATAAGAGTAGTATAACTAAATTGTAAATATAAAATGAGAGGATGATTTTAATTTGATAAAAATAGGTGATTTTAATAAACTTATAGTAAAAAGAAAAACAGAATTTGGATATTTCCTAGATGGACAAACTAATAACACCAAGGATGATGTGCTTCTTCACAATAGATTAATAGGAAAAAATGAAATAAATATAGGCGATGAAGTAGATGCTTTCATATTTAAAGATTCTGATGACAGAACTGCTGCAACTTTAATACCTCCTTTAGCTAAAGTTGGAGATGTTGCTTATCTAAAAGTGGTTGATAACACTGACATTGGTACTTTTATAGATATGGGGCTTACAAAAGACATACTAGTTCCTTTTAAATCTAAGACCTATCCATTGTTTAGAGATGAAAAATATTTATTTTATATATATTTGGATAAAAGCGGAAGAATCGCTGCTACTACAGACATAGATTCATATTTAGAAACAGACCATACTTACAATGTAGGAGATATGGTAAATGGAGTTGTATATGGGTTCCAAACCAATAACTCTGCTATGATATGTGTTGACAATAAATATGCTGGTGTAATCCTTCATAATGAATACTTTACAGAATTAAAAGCTGGAGATGTTCTTGAAAATTTACATGTTATAAAAATATATGATGATGGTAAATTAGGGCTTTCTCCTAGAGGAAACAGAAAAGATGAACTTGATACCTTAGAAAATAAAATTTTAAGCTATTTAGAAGGTTCAGATGGATATATGAGATTTAATGATAAATCTGACCCTAAAGATATTTCTATCTTATTTAATTCAAGTAAGAAAAATTTCAAACGTGCTCTTGGAGTACTTATGAAGAAAGATTTAATTTATCAAGATGAAGATGGAACTTATTTAAAATAAATTATATAACACAAAAATCGAAGTAAAAATGAAAGATATTTTCTATTTCATATTTACTTCGATTTTTTATTTAGGTTACTACCTATATTTATTGTGCATTTACTACATCTATTATGTCTAGTTCCCAAATCTTTTTAATTGGTTTTCTTACTGAAAGTAAAGTTATTATTATCATAGTTACCACAATGATAAACAGCAAATCAAAAGGTATTTGCCACTCTATATGAAACTTTAATGTTACTAAAGATACAAATATATACCTATGTAATATTAATCCAAGTACACTCCCCAGTAAACAACCACTTAAAGCATATGTACTTGACTCTACTATTACCATTTTTCTTAATTGCTTATTGGACATGCCTATTGCACGCATAATACCATAGTAATTTATTCTACTTGTAACACTTATATTCATACTGTTTATGATATTAAACATACTTATAATGGCAATTATAAATACAAACCCATATACAAAAATTACCATAGTGTAAAATGAATTTCTAGCTTCTAAGTTACCTTGTCGCTTATCTCGAACCTCTAAATTATCATCTAGTACACTTCTTATATTTTGAATTAAATTTCCAGGAGCATCTTCATCAACTTGAGTATCAATTATTACATAGTCTTTCATACCTGTTACATTTGTAAAAGTATTTTCAGATGTTATAATATTTCCAATATATTTATCTTCATTAGTAGTGAATACTACTGGTATTTTTGATTTATCAACACCCATACTATGTAAGTATCCAGCTATATTATAATCATGTTCTACCAATGCTCTTTTATAATCATTGGTTATATTTACAACTACTATTTGACCTACTACTATAAACATCAATAAAACGGATATAATAACCAAAAAAATATTTTTATGTCTTTATTAGAAAATATCTTCATATTAACACCCTCACTTTATAACATTCCATTTGTAACCCATTCTTCTAACTGTTAATAGAAATTTTGGATTTTCAGGATTATCTTCAATCTTATTTCTAAGCCTTCTCACATATACTGACAGAGTGTTATCATCTACAAAACTACCATTTCCATCCCATAACTTGTCCAATATATTTTTTCTTGTAAGTATGATATTTTTATTTTTCATAAATAGGCACAATAATTTATATTCTGCTGTAGTAAGCTCCAGCTCAATTTCATTTTTAAAAACACGATTTTCAAGTAATTTAACAGTAATACTATTTGACTTTAGTTCAGTTACATTTTCATTTGTAAAATTATAACGCCTAAGTAAAGCTTTTATTCTTGAAATTAACTCATTTAATTTAAAAGGTTTTGTTATGTAATCATCTCCACCCATATCAAGCCCCATGACTACATTTACTTCTTCATCAGAAGCAGTTAAAAATATAATTGGCACATTAGAAACTTCTCTTACCTTTTTACAAATATCAAAACCATTACCATCAGGTAAGGATACATCCAAAATCAGTAAATCATAATTTTTTTCTTTGTACATTTGCAATGCTTCTTTTACTGTTCTTGCTATATCAACACTAAAGCCACTCTTTTGTATGGAAAATTCTAATCCATATATCAAGCTTAAATCATCTTCAACCAACAATATACTACTCATCTCAATCACTTCCATTTTATTTATTTTTATTTTTCATTTATTATATACTTAACTTATTATATTTTTACTCTTTTAAAAATACAATACTTTGAAATCCTAATAATTAAAAAAGCTTAAAATACACTAAGTATTCTAAGCTTTTCTTAATCACATTTTATCTATTTGTATTATTTATTTTTTAAAATACTATTTTCAATACTGACTTTATCAAACATTTCACTATCTTTACTATTATCTATAAAAATATCACTTATATTTCTAATATTTGTTGAATAGTTACCACTAAGTCCCATCTTATCGAAATTCATATTCCCTAGCTTTTGTATCACAAATCCCATTGATGCAAGTAAAATAGCAAATATTATATACTGACTAAAGTTACTCATATAATAATTTATAATAGTATATTCATTTCCTGTGAATGCCAACTGTTTTGTAGATAGCATAGTATATATGTATTCAGTACAATTTATAAATACATATATACCATAAATAACCAACATGACAGACAAACAATACATTGTAATTGAAACCTTTGATATTTTTTTAATTGTTTAACTCTAAAAGCTTTTTTCAACTTCTCAATAAAATTTTTCATTTTAACTCCTCCAATACATTATTTAATAAAATATAATAATATTAGTATATAGAGTTAATGTGTTTATAGTATTAAGTTTTCATGAAGTTTATATGAGTTATTGATTTTGTATAAGCTTATTTCCAGCGTTTTAATTTTGGAAAGAAATTATTCATCATACTCCTTGCTTCATCTTCAGTCATACCTTTATTACTTTGAACCATAGGAGGTATACAGATTTCTATCATCTCTTCCATACTTATATCAGCAGTAAATTCACCATCTTTAAAACAATAACTACAGTAATCATCACTTTTACTTCCATCTTTATTTGTTCCATACAATTCATTAGTACATCCCATTGGCATGCCACAACATTGACAAAATCTAGTTTCTTCCATATATAATCACTCCTTGTATATTTTTCTTTGGCTCTTGACCATATTTAAATTATAGCAATATTAATATGACATGATTATGTCATATTAACAATAAAAAGACTAATAAAATTATATATTAATATATAAATTCTATTAGTCTATATTTTATTTACTCACTTAAGTTTTGGATTCTTAAATAAAAATTATATTCTATTTACTTTAGTCTTTATTGCTGCTTCTTTAACTGCTTCAGCAACATTTTTTACTACATTTTTGTTAAATACATCTGGTAATATATACTCTGGACATATTTCTTCATCAGTTATTGTATTAGCAATTGCATATGCAGCCGCTATTTTCATTTCTTCATTTATTTCTTTAGCTTTCACATCAAGTGCCCCTCTAAATATTCCTGGAAATGCTAAAACATTATTAACTTGATTAGGGAAATCTGAACGACCAGTTCCCATTATAAACGCTCCACCTAGTTTTGCTTCCTCTGGCATTATTTCTGGAGTAGGATTTGCCATTGCTAATATTATTGGTTTTTCAGACATACTTTCAACCATTTCTTTTGTTACAGTTTTTGGACCTGAAACACCTATGAATACATCTTTACCTTTTATAACATCTTTCAAAGAACCTTTTTCATTTCTTATATTAGTTACATCTAACATTTCTTTTTGAACCAAATTTAATCTTTCCATGTTGGCTTCCAGTGCACCACTTCTATTACATAATACTATATTTTTAACATTCATTTTAAGTAATATTTTTGCTATTGCTATACCTGCAGCACCTGCTCCATTTATAACTATTTCTAAATCTTCTATTTTTTTGTTTTCAATTAACTTTATTGCATTTATTATTGCTGCTGCCACTACTATTGCGGTACCGTGTTGGTCATCATGAAAAACAGGTATACTCAAAGATTTTTTTAATCTATCCTCTATTTCAAAACATCTTGGAGAAGATATATCCTCTAAATTTATTCCACCAAATACTGGTTCCATTAATTCCACAGACTTAACTATTTCATCTACATCATTAGTCTTTAAACATATTGGAAAGGCATCTACATCTCCAAATTGCTTAAATAATATAGATTTACCTTCCATAACAGGTATAGCTGCTTCAGCACCAATATTGCCTAATCCAAGTACAGCACTTCCATCACTAACTACTGCTACTAAATTACCTTTAGAAGTATATCTATAAACATCCTCTTGATTTTCATGTATTTTTAGACAAGGCTCTGCAACACCTGGCGTATATGCTGTTGATAAATCATCCTTAGTTTTAACTTCTACCTTACTTTCTACATTTATTTTCCCTTTATTAATTTCATGCATTTCTAATGCCAATTTTGCATAATCCTTAGACATCAATCTTCCTCCTTAAAATGTTTACAATTAAATTGTTTTGTATATTTAGTATTTATATAAATTTTCAAAATTTATTTACATTCATAAATTGCTCTTCCTTGTTCATAGATATTATTTCCATAACTATCTATAGCTACTGTAAGTTTAAGGTCTTCTACTACAATCTTTCTTATAGCTTCAGGTCCTAAGTCTTCATATGCAATAATTTCACATGATTTTATCGAATTTGAAATGTATGCACCAGCTCCTCCTATTGCTGCAAGGTAAACTGCTCCATACTTCTCCATACCTTGTATAACTTCTTCACTTCTTTTTCCTTTACCTATCATCAATCTAAGACCTCTCTCTAAAAGAGGTATCGTCAAATCATCCATTCTATAGCTCGTCGTTGGACCTGCTGCTCCTATAACTTCTCCTGGTTTTGTTGGAGTAGGACCTACATAGTATATACCTTGACCATTTACATCGAATGGTAACTCTTCACCTTTATTTATACAATCTATCAATCTTTTATGAGCTGCATCTCTTGCTGTATAAAGTATACCACTTAGACTAATTGTATCTCCACAATTTAACTTAGCTATATCAATCTCACTTACAGGTGTAGTTATCTTTATCATTTTATTTTTCCTCCTAAATTACTACCTTTTTATGTCTTGATGCATGGCAGTTTATATTTACAACAACAGGAATACCTGCTATATGTGTAGGAAAAGTCTCTATATTTAAACCTAAAGCTGTTGTAGTTCCTCCTAACCCCTGAGGTCCTATCCCCAATTTATTAATAGAGGCTAATAATTCACTTTCTAATTTTGCAATATTTTCATCTTCATTAAATTCGCCTAGTTCTCTAAAAAGTGCTTTTTTAGCTATTTGAGCACATTTATCTACAGTTCCACCTATACCAACTCCAATTACCATAGGAGGGCATGGATTAGGTCCAGCTTCTGAAACTGTATCAATAATAAATTTTTTAATTCCTTCTAATCCATCTGATGGCTTTAACATCTTCATTTTACTCATATTTTCGCTTCCAAATCCCTTAGCAGCAAACTCTATTTTAATTTCATCGCCTTTTACCATTTCATAATGAATAATGGCAGGAGTATTATCCTTTGTATTTATTCTACTAATTGGACTTACAACAGATTTTCTCAAATATCCTTCCTCGTACCCTTGTCTTACTCCCTCATTTATAGCATCAGTAATTGTATCTCCTTCAACTAAAACCTCTTGTCCTATTTCAACAAAAAATACAGCCATACCAGTATCTTGGCATATTGGTATATTTTTTTCCTTTGCTATTTCAGCATTTTCAACTAATATATTTAATATGTTTTTTCCAACTTCACTTTTTTCAGTTTTAGCTTTCTCTTTTATACAGCTTAAGACATCATCTCCTAAGTATAAACTAGCTTCTATGCAAAGTTTTTTTACTTGTTCAACAATTTGTTCAGATTTTATCTTCCTCAAGCGAACATCCCTCCATTACTTTATAAAAAATATTCGTAATCATATTTACACTTTACCATCATTTTTAAAATTTCTCAATATTTTTATATCAATTACATAATAGTAGTTAAATGTTTATTTTTAAGTCATTATTTATTTTATTAATCATATAATTTTTTGTCATCAATTTTTTATCTGAAATATCTATTTTTTTATTACATCTGTAAACTCTACTTTTATAAGTTTCTGTAAATCAAGTGGTGATAATTCTATTTGGTATCCTATTTTTCCAGCACTTACTATAATTGTATCTAATTGTTTTGCACTTTCATTTACAAAAGTCTTATAAAGCTTCTTCATCCCTACAGGAGAACAACCACCTCTAATATATCCTGTAAGCTTATTTATATCTTTTACATGAATCATATCCACACTTTTTTCTTTAGCTACTTTTGCAGCTTTTTTTAAGTCTAAATTTTCATGTACTGGTATTACATATACATAAATACTCTTACTAACTCCTTGAGTTACTAGAGTCTTATATACTTCATTTACATCTCTTCCTATATCATGTGCTACCTCTACACCATCTACATGTTCACTTTTGACTTCATAAGATAGTACCTTATAATCAATTTTGTTTGAATCTAAAATTCTCATAGCATTAGTTTTTACTTTAATCATACATTCACTTCCTTTTTATAAAATACGAACATTATCCATATTTTCGAATATTCTGTACTATTTTAATAGAGTATTATAGTTAAAATAATTATATTTTAAAACAACAATATTATTATAACTCTATATTAACTTCAAAACTTCATTTTTTTCCAATTCACTAGAATTTTTTAGTTCTTTTTTTATTCTCACAGGAGAATCTCCTAAAATAAAGATATTATCTGCTAAAAATAATGCTTCTTCAATATCATGAGTTACAAATAAAACAGTTCTTTTTTCTTTTTTAAGTATGTCTTTAAAATTATCCATTATTATTTGTTTATTCTTTGCATCAATAGATTTAAAAGGTTCATCCATTATAATAGTCTTTGATGGATAGATAAATGCTCTAGCAATATTCACTCTTTGCCTAAGTCCTCCACTAAGCATCTGAGGATAAAATTTTTTATATTTAATAATTCCAACCAAATCTAAATATTCATCACAAATTTTATCTAATTGAGTTTTACTGTAGTATTTATTTACAACTATCTTTATATTTTCTTCTACAGTTAGCCAATCTATTAGCCTATCTTCTTGAAATATGTAACTTACATCTAGCTTACTCCCAATTTTATTTGAACTTTCTTTAATATTTAAATTACAAGTATCATTTTCTATAATACCACTTATTATATTTAAGAGAGTAGTTTTTCCACATCCAGATTTCCCAAGTATACAGTTAACATTATCTATATAAAAATCAATATTAAAATTTTTAAATATAATATGATTATCATATTTTTTATTTATATTCTCAATACTTAACCTTATCTTTTCCATAAAAAAGCTCTCCTTGACAAAAATTTTTGAGATACTTGTAAAATGACTGATATTAAAACTATTATAATTATCCATGCAAATATCCCAGATGTATTAAAATTAATTTTTTCAGTTTGTATCATAGTTCCAATACCATATGTAGGTTGACTATATACCTCTCCTGCTATAGCGACTTTTAAGCTTAGTGAAAATGTCGATACTAATATAGATATAATTTGAAATTTTATAGCTGGTAAATAGATTTTCAACACCTTATCTATAAACCTTATCTTATACACGCTTGCCATTTCTAATAAATTTTTATCAATATTCAATATTGCTCCTAAAACACTCTCGTATAAGATTGGAAAAACTATAGTAAACCCAACTATAAAAGGTGTAGTATCTTTTTTAAACCAAATTAGTGCAAGTACTACTAATATCATCGTTGGTATTGAACGTGCTAGAGCATTAATTGGCTTTAATAAATTTCTAAAAATCCTGCTTAAGTATGCTACTATAGACAATATGATAGCAAAAATCAAAGCAAATAAAAAACTAAAAAAACATCTACCTATTGAGTAAAGTATGTCTATATAGAAATTAGAATTCAATGCTATTTCTTTGATACTACTAGAGACTTGATTTATAGTTGGCAAGAATATATCATTGTTAATTTTTAAAGCAATAATTTGCCACAAAAATAAGAGGATAACACAAGAAAGTGTTACCTCTAATTTGTCTATAAATTGTTCTTTAATTTTCTTATTTTTCAACAAAGTATATTGCTTCATCTGGCACTTTGCCTCCTACTGTTTTATCATCAAAATTAGCTAATTTTTCATAGTAGTTTTTGTAATCATTAATCATATCTTTAACTGGAATATACTTTAAATTAGCTCTTTCAAGAGCTTTGCCTATTATTTTAGGTTCAGTAGATATTTTTATCTTCTCAGAATATTTACCTAATTCCTCAGGATTTTTATTTGCCCAATCCACACTATTTGATAATTGTCCTAAGAAAGAATCTACAAATTCTTTATTATCTCTTAAAAAATCAGATTTGATAATTAATGTAGATTGAGGATATCCATCCTTTGAACCACTTACTTCTTTCCATGAATCATTTAAACTTTTTATAATTTTTATATTTGGATTTTTGGACATTAAAGCACTAAGTGCAGGTTCTGGAACAATCCCTGTTGTAATTTTTCCTGTAGCCAATAGTGGTACTAATTCACTTGCAGAGTTTACATAATTAAAATTTATATCTGCTGGATTTATATCCTTTTGTGATAAAAGACTTCTTATTGTTATATCTGGAGTAAGACCTTTCCCTGTACATCCAACTTCTTTCCCAATTAAATCAGAATAATCCTTTATATCCTCTGTTGATACTAAATAAAGAGACCCCATACCTACAGTACCAACTATATTATAACTTGAAGTTTTATTATATGCTATTGCAGCCATATTTGATGGAACTATAGCTATATCTACATCTTTTTTCATTACTCTAGTAGAAATTGCCTCTGGTGTTTTCTCAATGCTATAAATTGTTTCATATCCATCTTTAATTGCTGGATTTTCATTTGCTAATTTCGCTACTGCTACCGCTGGCAATCCATCTGGAACAGCTACCTTTACTTCTTTAACAACTGCTGGTTCTTCTTTTGGCTTTTCATTTTGTCCTTGTGAACACCCCACTAAAAAAATTACACTTAATGCTGCTGATAACATTATATAAATATACTTTTTCATCTCTTCCTCCCGAAACTAACTTTTTATAAAATAATTATATTTATTTATATTAATTTCTGTTAATTTATCGAATAATCCTTCTTATTTAAATAATTTTATTTACTATTTACCTACACTCTATTTTAATATTTTTTCTTTCTCTTACTTGGACTTTTTTGTTGTTTTTTATTGTTTCTATTATTTGCATTATATTTTTTATTTTCAGTAGAAGACTTAGACTTATTTTTATTAGAATTATTTCTATTAAAATAAGGTTTCTCATCCTTTGGTTTTATTAGACATCTATGTCCAAAACCTATCAAATCCTCTCTTCCAGCTTCAACTAGTGCAGAATATACCAAGTCATAGTTTCTAGGTGCTCTATACTGTAATAAAGCTCTTTGCATTGCTTTGTCTCGTTTTGATTTTGGGACATAAACTGGCTTCATTGTAAGTGGGTCTATTCCTGTATAAAACATTGTAGTTGACAGTGTCCCAGGAGTTGGATAAAAATCTTGAACTTGCTCTGGTTGATAATGAGTATCCCTCAAATATTCAGCTAACTCTATGGCACTATTTAGTGTAGACCCTGGATGACTAGACATTAAATATGGTATCAAATATTGTTTTTTACCTAATTCTTCATTTATAGCAAAAAATTTCTGTCTAAACTTATCATAAGTTTTTCCTGCTGGCTTTTGCATATATTCTAAAACTTCTTCTGATATATGTTCTGGAGCCACCTTCAGTTGACCACTTACATGATGTTCTATTAGCTCTCTAAGAAACTTATTATTTTTATCTGCCATTACATAATCATACCTAATACCAGAGCGTACAAAAACCTTTTTTATGTTAGGTAATTTTCTTACAGCTCTAAGTAAATGTAGATACTCACTATGGTCTGCATCTAAGTTTTTACATGGTGATGGTGATAAACATTGTCTATTTTTACATGCACCTTTAGTAATTTGTTTGTTACATGCTGGTCTTCTAAAATTAGCTGTTGGACCTCCAACATCATGTATATATCCTTTAAAATCATTTAATTTTGTTATTCCTACTGCTTCATCAATAATTGATTTCTCACTTCTACTTTGAACAGCTCTTCCCTGATGAAAGGTTATTGCACAAAATGAACAACTACCAAAACACCCTCTTGAACTTACTATGCTAAATTTCACTTCTTCTATAGCTGGTATACCACCAGATTTCTCATATACAGGATGATATGTTTTTTGATATGGTAATCCATAAACTTCATCCAATTCTTCTCTATTTAGAGGTTTCTCTGGCTTATTTTGAACTAAATACTTACTTCCATGAGGTTGAACAATTATGTTTCCTCTAAATGGGTCTTGTTCATCATATTGAATTTTAAAGGCCTCTACATATTTCATTTTATCTTCACATATTTCTTTATATGATGGAATCAATATATAGTTATCGTATATTTCTTCTAGTGTATCTGCAACATAACATGTCCCATCAATATGTCTAATATATTTGGGGTCATATCCATCATTAAGTGCATTAGCTACATCCACAATCTGCTTTTCACTCATTCCATAAACTAATAAATCTGCTCCACTATCTATCAACATTGACTTTCTAACCTTATCACTCCAATAATCATAATGGGCAAATCTTCTTAAACTAGCTTCAATTCCTCCTATTACTATTGCAACATCGCTATATGCTTCTCTTATTTTATTACAATAGACTATTGTAGCTCTATCTGGTCTATAACCCATTTTTCCACCAGGAGAATACATATCCTTATCTCTATGCTTCTTACTCACTGAATAGTGATTCACCATTGAATCCATATTCCCTGCATTAACCAAAAATCCAAGTCTAGGCTTTCCTAATTTCATAAAATCATCTGTCGTCTTCCAATTTGGTTGTGCTATTATACCTACCTTATATCCAGCATTTTCTAAAACTCTAGATATTATTGCTGTACCAAAACTATGATGGTCTACATATGCATCACCTGTAACCAACACAAAGTCTAGCTCTTCCCATCCTCTATCTATCATATCTTGTTTACTTATTGGTAAAAACCTATTTTCCATATCATCACCTGCTCAATGTATATTTAACAAATACTTTCTTAAAATTAAAAGTATCTTTTAATTTTGTTCTTAACGCTTAATTATAACACAAAAAATACTTAAAACCACAACTTAAATAATTTATATGAACGTTTTAGGTTCAATAAATCAAAATTGTGATTTTAAGTAAATCTATAATACAGTAGTTTAAACGTTTTATTCAATTAGTTAGGAAATCTTTACAAGAAGCTCATTTAAATATTTGCTTCAGACTCAACACTATTTACTTCACTACCAAATATTAAACATGCATCTTTACCATCAAACCATTTTAAAGCTGTTGCCGTTATATTTACATTTACACCAAACTTTTTGTTACGCATAAATGATTTACAAGTATCAGTTCCATCTTTTAAACAACTCATAGGGCATTTTCTACATTGTTTATTCTGATTGTTCCATAATACTTTATAACATAAATCACCTACATGTGTATCTGGGGCTGACTCAAGCATCTTTTTATTGATAAATAACAGTTCATATGTGTTTCTGTCAACAACATAAGCCCATATGTCCATGTTATCCATTACAGACTTTTGAACTTCTAAAGATTCTTCTAGCTTACTTTGGATACGCATTTTTAATAAAAACACACTAAGCGTCTTGGAAATAAATGTCAGTGTATCCACTTCATCACTGGTCCACATACGATTATATGAACATTCATCAAATCCTACAAATCCTCTAAATTCATTACCTTCTAAAATTTTACATTGTAATATTGAACATATCCCTTGTGCTTTAAGCAAATTTTTTAAATCGCTATTGAGATTATCAACATCATTACAATAAAATAATCCATCTGCATTAAAATTTAAAAGATAATTGCCTAAATGACCATAGTAAATATTCTTAAGATTATCAATTTCTGCTGTTATTCCTTCATTACACCATTCAAATGTATTTTTACAGTAGAGGTTATCATCTGAGTTTTCAAATATATAGACACGACTCACATTAAAATGTTTACCCACAATATCAAGAATCAAATTTACAGCCATTTCTATATTATTTGATTCATACAATATATCAAATATATAATTTGTAATATGTTCCTTAAAAGACCTTGCTACATTGGTATTTTCATCTGTATTTCTTGTATTTGCTATATATTGTACTTTATCAATTTTTTTATCATACAAGGCATAACGATTCTTTCCTTTACCCTTAGCTGAATAAAGAGCTATGTCCGCATTTCTAAATAACTGCATGTAATCTGTTCCATCTTTTGGAAATCTAGCAATCCCTACACTCAAAGATATTTTATAATTATATCCTTTACCTACAAAAGACCTCTCAAACGTTTTGACCAATTCCTCTGCTTTGTTCATAATATCTTTTGTTTCAGAAATATCTTTCATAAAAACAATGAACTCATCTCCACCAATTCTTCCTACTATATCAGATGCTCTAAATAAATTTATTAAATCACTTGCAATTTCACTTAATACAGCATCACCATATAAATGACCTAAATTATCATTTATACCTTTAAAGTCATCAATATCAATAATCATTAAAGTACCTTGTCTGTTTTTATCCAATGTTATATATTCTTCTATAAGTGCTTGTGATGCTTTTTTATTATATAAACCTGTTAGTGGGTCTTTTTCCGCTCTCTCTTTTAATTTTTCAGCTTCTCGTTTTGATTCATCAATATCAGTTAAACTACCTACAACTTTATAAGGTATCCCATTATCATCAAACAGTGTCGTTGCTTTTATACTAAACCATGCATAAGTGGTATCTCTAACTCTAAGTCTAATCTCACACTCCTCATACTCACTTCCTGATGAAGTGAGCTTAGTTAATAAAATAAACTTATCTATATCATCATGATATATATCAACTGATTTAATTATATTTTTCGTTGCATTTTCAGTTATAGGGTCATAACCAAATTTATTATACCAATTAGGAGAAATACTCATTTGGTCTTTTTCTATATTCCATTCAACTATAATATTTTGTGTCTGCTTTATAATAATCTCATGACGTTCTTCACTCTTTTTAAGCTCTTGCTCTAATAATTTAGCAGAAGTAATATCGACAATTACACTACATAGTACTGAGTTTCCATTTTCATCAACTATTTTTCTTCCTTTTAATAAAATCCATATAATACTACCATCTCGTTTTTCAACTCTTCGTTCGCATGCAAATGTATCATTTACTTTAAGTTGCTTATTTATATCATCAATCATTCCAGCTCTATCATCTCTTAAAATCAGCTTGATTAATTTATTATCTAATTCATCTTCTAACTGTTTACGTGTGTATCCAATCATATTTAAATAACCTTCATTTAAATATATACTATCAAAATCATCATTTATCTCAGTTATCACTATTCCACCAACAATGCTATCATTGATAGTCTCTATTTCAAACCTTTTTGAGTCTAATTCTTCTTGTATTTTCTTGAGTTCTGTTATATCAGTTAAAACTCCCTGTATATACTCATTCCCTTTACTATCTTTTATAGATTTACTTCTATCTAAAACCCAAATTATACTTCCATCTTTTTTTACAATTCTATATTCAACTTCAATTTTATCTTGTCTTTTTAATTGATTCAAAACGATACTATTAACCTTGTCTACATCTTCTTTATAAATCATATTTTTAAATTTATTTTTAAAAACTACATCTAAATCCTCTTCAGAATAACCTGTAAGTTCCAAAAACCCCTGACTTACATAAGTCATAGTCATATATTTATCTTTTAAGCAGTTTTTAACACCTCCTAATATATTATCAGTAAGTGCCTTAAATTTTTCTTTTTCATTTATAATAGTCTTAGTATTGTTATTTATAATATAAGCTATATATACAACAAAAATTAATATAACTAATAATATTTCTAATGCAAATATGTATACATCATACGAAATATTATCTGACTGAATATATACTACTTCACTTGGTACAACAGAAAAAATATACCAATCATTAATTCCAAGTGGTTGATAATTTAACATAAATTTCTTATTATCTAAATTATAGTTAGAATATCCAGATTTATCATTTTTAATATTTTCTTTTATAACTTTTAAACAATTTACTTCCTCACAATTATCCTTATTAAAAAGTTTAAATACACATGATAACATTTTGCTATTTTCGTTTGTATTTTGAGCAATTACATCTCCATTTTTTTTGGCAATATAAACGTGTGCTTTTTTATCAAATGCAGATAAGCCTAATAATTCATTCAATTTAGTTGAATCATAAGCTCCACTTAAAACACCTGCTACTTTTCCATCTTTATAGATAGGAGTAGCTAAAACTATTATTTCTTTCTTATCAATAATGGATTTTAAAGATTCTGATATGTTTTTTTCTCCATTTTTAGCTTTTTTAAAATAATCTCTATCTTTTAAATTAGTAATAATTCCATCATTAGAATAACTTTTTCCATCCAGTGTAGAAACAGACATTCTAATTAAAGAACTTCGCTTTACTCCAGACTCCATTAAATTAATCATCATATCATTATTTATATTATCTAAATTTCCCATAAAACTAGCAATAGATTCAAGCATGTCAAATTGACCACTAAGTTTTGTCTTAAGATTAATTATGTTATGCTCCGTAAATTCTGACAAATATGTATGCGTGGTCTCTTTCAACTTATTATCCAATTTAAACTTAAACTTAAAAATAGCCCCACAGGTTAAAATAATTATAATAATAAACAAGATACTAATACCTAAAATTTTTGGCTTTAGTCTGTTCACCATACTCACATCCTCATTACATATAATATATTATATGTTTATATTATATCTTCCTATTTTTATACATATTTTATTTCTTCCTATATTAGAATCAAACAACATATAGTTAAATTTATCTATAAAATTTTCATTTTACACTTCTTTTAATTATATATTAATTGATGTATAAAAATTATTCTCTTTTGTAATACTTATATTAATAAATTCCTTATAATTCTTTTCATGCTTATAAATACCTCAATCAATTTTTTAAGTTCCTCTTAGATAAGATACTATTTAACATTGTCCCACTTTAATTTAAAGATAAAATTAAACTCAATATATCCTCATTTTCAACACTTTAATTTTAATGAATATTTTAAAAATATAACTTAATTTTCTTTTGATTTTAATAAGGCTTAATAACATAGTATATACTAATTATTATTCATTATTTTTCTAATTAATCACTATACTTTTTATATAATCAATCCTGTTTCCAGATTGAATTACCATTTTCTTAAGCTTCAACACTATAAAATAATTATAAGCTTCATACTCATCCTTGAAACTTAGTTTCCGAATAATAATTCTAGCATGTCACTTTAATATCCTTTTATTTTTCTAATTTTGCTCATATAACAATATAGTCTATAATAATAACAAATATCTTTTAACGCTTATTATAAATACTGTTTATATAAATTTCCATTCTAAATTATAACATACAATATTACTCTATTTCTGTTAAATGTAAATTTTTACCATATAAAAATCTAAAAAAAAGATAGCTTTTTAGAAAAACTATCTCTTATAATTTAAAATTACTATACTATTATTTTTAATTAAAAATTAAAGGCTAAAAAGTAGTAGAGTTTACTTTTTAGCCTTTAATTTTATTAATTATTCATTTATTTCGTGTAAGAATAGCCCACATCTTACCTTAGGTTCAAACCATGTTGACTTAGCTGGCATTATCTTGCCTGCATCTGCTACTTTTATTAAATCCTCAATACTAGTAGGATACATTGCAAACGCTACCTTCATATCTTCATTAACTCTTCTTTCTAATTCCTCAATACCTCTAATTCCACCAATAAAATCAATTCTTTTATCTACTCTAGGATTTTCAATTCCTAAAATAGCATCAATCACATAATTTTGTAGTATAGAAATATCTAATGAGTCAACTGGGTCTTCTATGTCTAATAAATTCTTATTTGCCTTCATTTTGTACCATTTATCACCCAGATACATTCCGAAAGTTCCTTTTTTGTCAGGTTTATATTTTTCTTTACCTTTCATTTGTTCTACATCAAAATTTTCTTTTATTTTATTTATAAATTCTTCTTCATTTAAACCATTTAAGTCTTTGATAACTCTATTATAATCTAAAACCATTAGATTTTCATCTGGTGCAATCATTGCTATAAAATAATTAAATTCTTCTTTTCCAGTATAGTTTGGATTTTTAACTCTCATTTCTTTAGCTACATTTTCTGCTGAAGCTGTTCTATGATGACCATCTGCAATATATAAATAATCTAATTTTCCAAATGCATTTACTAAATTACATATTATATCATCATTATCAATCTTCCACACTGTATGCTCTATCTTGTCATCTGTTATAAAATCATATAAAGGCTCATGATTATCCATAAAATCATTTATCATATCATCTATTAATCTTTGATGTTTGTAAGTTACAAGTATAGTTCCCGTATTAGCATCACAGTATTTTATATGATTAGTTCTATCAACTTCCTTTTCTGGTCTAGTGTACTCATGTTTTTTTATTGTTCCATCTAAGCTTTCATCAACTGAAATACATGCAACTATACCAACTTGAGCTCTGCCATCCATAACTTGTTTGTATATATATATACAATCTTTTTCCTCTTTTACTAGAATTTCTTGTTTTCGAAATTCGTCCAAATTTTCTCGTGCTTTTAAATAAACTTTTTCATCATATAAATTTATATTTTCATCTAAATCAATTTCTGATTTATCTATATGCAAAAATGAATATGGATTCCCTTTTGCAATTTCTCTAGCTTCTTCACTATTCATAACATCGTAAGGAAGTGCTGCTACTTTATCTACTATATATTTATTTGGTCTAATCGCCTTAAATGGTTTAATCGTTGCCATTACTAAATTCCTCCTAATTGTATAAAATATTTTATAATGCTACCCCTATTAGATTGTTGAAGTCAAGAAAGTAGTCTTGAATCACATTTACAATTTCTTCTCCAATTCTTTCTTGAGCCTCTACTGTAGATGCACCAATATGAGGTGTAGGAGAAACTCTTGGGTGATTTACTAAATCTAGATTTAATGTAGGTTCTTGCTCATAAACATCTATAGCTGCTGCTGATAATTTACCCTCATCTAATGCTTTTAGTAAATCTTTTTCGTCCACCAAACCGCCTCTTGCACAGTTTATTAAATAAGCTCCATTTTTCATCTTATTTATTTCTTTTTCAGTTATTACTGCCCCCTTATTCTTATCAAAAGGTATGTGTAAAGATAAGAAATCTGCTTTTTGTAAAACTTCTTCCATATCACAGAATCTATATTTGTTAAAGCCTTGTGCTTCACCCATTATATCAGTATATATGACATTCATTCCTAATAGTTCTGCCCTCTTTGCAACTTCTTTTGCAATTCTTCCAAAACCTATAAGTCCTAATGTTTTTCCATTAATTTCTGTACCTTTGTATTTTTTCTTTTCCCATTTTCCATCTCTCATAGTTACATTTGCAGTATTTATGAATCTTGCAAGTACAAATAATTGACCTATTGTAAGTTCTGCAACAGATATACTGCTTGCATTTGGAGTATTCATGACTTTTATTCCATTAGCTTCTGCATATTTAACATCTATATTGTCTAATCCTACCCCACCTCTTACTATCAATTTTAACTTTTTACCTTCTAATGCTTTGTCTATTACATCCTTAGTAACCTTAGTAGCTGAACGTACTACAAGCACATCAACATCTTTAAGTTTATCTCCTAAAACATCTTTTTCATAAAACTCTTCTATCACATTAAAATCTAACTCTCTCAATTTTCTCGCTGCATCTTTCTCTATTCCATCAGTAATTAATATATTATACATAACAAACTCCTCCAATTATATTCACTTAATTTTTCCAATTTTTATTTTTTAAAGTATTTTCATCACTAAAAAACTTTATTTAAATTACACTTTCTATTTATATAATTTTCAAAATATTTTTTATTAAAGTCATATCAAATTTCATTAATGTTTGTTAAAAATTTAATATGTAATTTTCATAAAACACATTTTATTTTATATATTTTAAATTTAACTTAAAATACACATAATTTTGTAATATTACTTATTAAAACCTAATATATCATCAATATTATCTAATAATTCTTGTACATCTTCGACAGTATAGTCACCCATATGTGAAATTCTAAAAGTTTTTTCTTTTAAATTGCCATAGCCATTTGCTATTTGGAATCCTCGTTCTTGTAATTTTGAATTTAAATTTGATACACTAATACCTTGAGTATTTTCTATAACAGTAAGTGTATTGGATAAGTGATTTTCATTGGTAAAAATTTGGAAGTGTTTTTTAGCCCAGATTCTAACTAAGTTTGCCATGTCTTCATGTCGTTTGAATCTGTTATCTAGGCCTTCATCTAATATATTATCTAATTGGAAATCTAAAGCGAACATGTGAGAAAGAGATGGTGTTGAAGGGTATTGGTAGTTTTTCTTGATTAAGTATTCATACATTTCTAACAAATCAAAATAAACTCCTCTAAAAGGTACTTGCTTAGCTCTATCGATTGCTTTTTGAGAAAATGTGCAAATAGACATTCCTGGTGGTAATCCCAGTGCTTTTTGTAATGATGTTATACAAATATCTATTCCAATCTTATCAACCTCGACTTTTATTCCACCGGCTGAACTTACAGTGTCTACACAGTAGACCACATCTTTATATTTTTTAACAACTTCTCCAATTTCTTCTATTGGATTTCTTATTCCAGTTGAAGTTTCATTGTGAGTTACGGTTATTAAATCATATTCTCCGGTAGAAAGCACCTTATCAACCATTTCTGGTGTTGTTGCCTCTCCTAATTCAACTTTAAATATATCCGCTGGGACATTATTAGCCACTGCCATTTTGTACCATCTATCACCAAAGGACCCACAGGAAAATACTGCTGCCTTTTTGGATGTACAGGAACGAATGGAGCCTTCCATTAAACCAGTTCCGGACGACGTGGATAAAAGTATCGTGTTGTTGGTATAGAATAGTTTTTGCATTTTTTCACTTATACTTTTTTGAAGTATAGATGCATCTTTCCCTCTATGTCCTATCATTGGTGTAGCCATCTTTTCCAAGACTTCTGCTCTAACATCAATAGGACCAGGAATAAATAATTTCTTACTCATTATAATTCCCTCCTTTTTTAGTTTGTAATATGGATAGTGTGTTTACTGTCCTTATTTTTAATATCTATAATATCAAGCTAAATTAAGTATGTCAACATAAAAATTATATTTTATATATAATTTATTTTCTATATTTTGTGAAATCATCCATTTTACACCTCATCATTAGTTTGAATTTTCTGAATTTTACCTATAAAAAAAATACACTTTTTAAATATATAAATTATTTTTTTTAACGTGTAAATTTAATGCTATTATAAGAATTTTTTTTAAGTATAGCTAAGTTATTTTTATCTTATGTTTTTCAATTTTATATTTTTTTACACATCATTTTACATAGCAAATATGTAATCACTTAAATCTCAATATATTCAACTTTTTCTTCTGATTCAGCAAAGAACCATTCTTCATCAGAAAAATCACCTTCTGCTATTTGACCAATAGGCATCTTCATATATTTTCCAGTTGCTGTTACTGCTATCTCTCCATTTGGCAAAATTATTTCTCCTGTACCTTCAAATAATTTTCTATTTTCTTTAGTTATCCTTCCAACTACTTTTATAGTAGCATCTGTTGGTACTGGCTTTTTATATTTCAATTCCAAAGATACTGTAACCCCCCATATTTGGTCATCATTTATACTTACAGCTCTTCCAATAGTCTCATCTAATATTGCAGCAGACATACCTCCATGAACTCTTCCTGGATAACTCTGATGCCAATCTTTTGTATTACAAATTGATACAAGTTCTCCATTTTCAAGTTCATAAAAATCTGCTTTTAATCCTAATTCATTTTGCGTTCCACAAACTAAACAAGATTTACTACTATTTTGCTTTTTTAAAACCTTATATTTTCCCAAAAACTCCATCTCCTAACTAATATTGACAGTCACTTAATATTCATAATACTAAAATATATTATATAATATTAATTAAATCCCTGCAAATTTCTAATAAACAAAAATAGGCTATTTCAGCATTAAAATCTTAATCCAAAGTGTTATTTTATAAAAAAGCACAACGTGATTTTATGTAATTAAAATTACCTAAAATCATGTTGTGCTTTAAAAATAAAATATCTCTTCTACCCCAAATATAAAACTATTTCACAATAAATTTTTTACTAATGCCCCCCATTATATGACCAAATCGTATTATATAAATTAAACTATAATTCTAAATTTCATTTACTATTAATTCTCCCATTTTCTTTGTACCAACAACAGTTCCTATACTATTATATATATCACTAGTTCTGTATCCTTTTCTAAGTACATTTTGTACTGCATCTTCAATGCATTTAGCTTCATCTTCTAGATTAAAGCTATGTCTTAACATCATTGCGACAGATAAAATAGTTGCAATTGGATTTACAATATCTTTTCCAGCTATATCAGGAGCACTCCCATGTATTGGTTCATACATTCCAAAGCTATCTTCTCGAAGTGATGCAGATGGTAACATACCTATAGAACCTGTAACCATGGATGCTTCGTCAGATATTATATCTCCAAAGATGTTATTAGTCACTATTACATCAAATTGGCTAGGGTCTTTCACAACTTGCATAGCAGCATTATCAACATACATATGTGATAGCTCTACATCATCAAATTCTTTAGCTAAGTTCTCCATAATACCTCTCCAAAGTCTTGAACTTTCAAGCACATTTGCTTTATCTATACTGACAAGCTTCTTCTTTCTATCTCTAGCGATTTCAAAAGCCCTTCTTCCAATTCTTCTTATTTCATTTTCATTGTATACCTCTACATCATAAGCCTCTTCAACACCATCAATAATCTTTCTTCCACGTTCTCCAAAATAAATGCCCCCTGTTAACTCCCTCACAACAACAAAATCAATGCCTTTTTCTACTATATCTGCTCTAAGTGGCGAAGATTCCTTTATACTTTCATATATAGTTGCTGGTCTCAAATTTGCAAATAAGCCTAAGGATTCTCTCAATTTCAAAAGACCTGCTTCTGGTCTTGCATCCCCTTTACATTTATCCCACTTTGGACCCCCAACAGCTCCAAGTAATACCGCCTCGTTTTTTCGACATATTTCAACAGTTTTATCAGGTAGAGGTTCTCCAGTTTCATCAATTGCACATCCTCCAGCCAATACATATTCACAATCAAATTTATGATTAAATTTATAACAAATTTTATTTAAGACCTTTATACCTTCTTTTATAATTTCTGGCCCAACACCATCACCTTTTATGACTGCTACTTTACAATTCATACACCATTACCCCCTGTTTACCTTTATTGAGTTAATTAAACCTTCATTTGTTATGATATTTTGCATAAACTCAGGAAATGGTTCAGCCTTATATTTTGTTCCTTTTGTTATGTTTTTTATTACACCTGTTGAAAAATCCACTTCTATAGTATCACCTTCTTCTATGCTATTAGCTGCTTCCTCACATTCAAGTATTGGAAGCCCTATATTTATAGAATTTCTAAAAAATATTCTAGCAAAAGTTGATGCAATTACACAGGATACTCCACTTTCTTTTATTACGATTGGAGCATGTTCTCTTGATGAACCACATCCAAAATTTTTAGTTGCAACTATAATATCTCCTGCCTTTACTTTAGATACAAACTTATCATCAATATCTTCCATACAGTGTGTTGATAGTTCCTTATAATCAGCTATATTTAAATATCTAGCTGGTATTATTACATCTGTATCTATATTATCACCAAATTTAAAAACTCTTCCATTAGCAATCATAAACTTTACCTCCCTTAAATTATTTCTGATGGTTTTGATATTTTTCCAGTTATAGCTGATGCTGCTGCTACAGCTGGACTGGCAAGATAGACTTCTGAATCAACATGACCCATTCTTCCTACAAAGTTCCTATTTGTTGTTGAAACTGACCTTTCTCCTGCTGCAAGTATACCCATATGACCTCCAAGACATGGTCCACATGTTGGTGTAGAAACAGCTGCTCCTGCTTCTATAAAGATAGTAATATATCCTTTTTCTATTGCTTCAAGATATACTTTTTGAGTTCCAGGAAATATCATCACTCTAACCCCATCTGCAACTTTTTTACCTTTCATGATTTCAGCTGCAACTTCAAGGTCTGATATTCTTCCATTTGTACAAGAGCCTATTACAACTTGGTCTATCTTTATATCGTTATCAATCTCATCTACTGTTTTAGTATTTTCAGGAAGATGTGGAAAAGCTACTGTTTCTTTTAATGTAGCTAAGTCAATTTCATATACTTCATCATAAATTGCATCTTCATCTGCTTCGTATACATTTACAACTTTTTCTGTTGTTGTACATTTATGTGAATTTATATATTCTATAGTTTTATCATCTACTGGAAAAATTCCATTTTTAGCCCCTGCTTCTATTGCCATATTACAAATAGTAAATCTATCATCCATAGATAGATTACTTACTCCATCTCCACAAAATTCCATTGATTTGTAAAGTGCCCCATCAACACCTATCTTCCCTATTATATGAAGTATCACATCTTTTCCAGTTATCCATTTATTTGGCTTATTCTTTAGGACAAATTTTATTGCACCAGGTACCTTAAACCAACATTTTCCTGTAGCCATGCCAGCTCCCATATCAGTTGAACCTACGCCAGTGGAAAAAGCGCCTAATGCTCCATATGTGCAAGTATGAGAATCGGCACCTATGACTACATCTCCTGCTGTTACTATACCTTTTTCAGGAAGAAGAACATGTTCTATTCCCATATCCCCTACATCAAAGAAATTGACCACTCCTTTGGATTTTGCAAAACTTCTTGTAAACTTACACTGCTCTGCACTCTTTATATCTTTATTAGGTGTAAAATGGTCCAAAACTATTGCCACTTTAGATTTATCATAAACATCCTCAATTCCTAACTTTTCAAATTCTCTAATAGCTACTGGTGATGTTATATCATTGCCTAAAACTATATCTAAGTTTGCTTCAATCAATTGTCCTTTCTTAACCTCATTTAAATTAGCATGTTTCGCTAAGATTTTCTGCGTCATAGTCATCCCCATTTTCTGCTTCCTCCTCAATATAACTTTTATTTATTGCATTCATAAGAGCATTAATAGCTGCTGTATTTATATTTTCTGATATGCTTACCCCAAAATAAACTTTATCATTATGTTCTATTCCCACATAGGCCACACCTCTTGAATGTGAACCTTCCTCTAATGCATGTTCCCAATAATATCTAAATTTATAATCTTTCATTCCACATTGTTTTAATGCATTATTAAATGAATCTACTGGCCCATTTCCTATTCCAACAATCCTTTGTTCATTACCCATATAAGTTACTCTTGCAGTCATCTCAATCATATTAGTATCATCAGAATCATCACTTTCATAGTTTATCTCATCCATTGATTTTATCTTATATTTCTTAACTTTATATGGACTCTCAACATCAATATATTCCTTCTTGAATAAGTTAAATATTGACTCACTGCTAAGTTCCGCTCCTATTCTATCAGATTCCATTTTAACCACATTTCCAAAATCAGCATGCATATTTTTAGGTATCATGAAACCATAATCTGTTTCCATTATATAAACAGCTCCACCTTTTCCAGATTGGCTGTTTATTCTAATGATTTCTTTGTATTCTCTTCCTATATCATGAGGGTCTATTGGTAAATATGGAACTTCCCAACAACCATCATTTCTATTGCTAATTGCTATCATACCTTTTCTAATAGCATCCTGGTGAGAACCTGAAAAGGCACAATGTACAAGATTTCCTGCATATGGATGTCTATCATGTACTGTAAGTTTTGTACAGTCTTCATATATTTCTATCATTTTATCAATATTACTAAAGTCTAATTCTGGGTTTATTCCTTGTGTATAAAGATTAAGACCCACATTTACTATGTCCATATTACCAGTTCTTTCACCATTTCCAAATAATGTACCTTCAAGTCTATCTGCTCCAGCTAATAATCCAAGTTCACTTGCTGCTGTACAAGTTCCCCTATCATTATGAGTGTGTAAACTCATTATAATAGAATCTCTACAGCTTATATTTTCACAAAACCATTCTATTTGGTCTGCATATATATTTGGTGTTGCCATTTCTACTGTTGATGGAAGATTTATTATAACTTTCTTTTGTGGCGTTGGTTTCCACACATCTATAACTGCCTCACATATCTCAAGTGCATAATCCATTTCTGTACCTGTGAAACTTTCAGGTGAGTATTCAAAAATAAACTCTGTTTCAGGATATTTCTTTGCTTCTTCATTGAATAATCTTGCTCCCTCAACTGCTATATCTATGATTTCTTGTTTACTCATATTAAAAACCACTTCTCTTTGAAGGACAGATGTAGAATTATATAAATGTATTATTGCTTTCTTACATCCTTTTACTGATTCAAATGTTTTTTCTATAAGATGAGCTCTAGATTGTGTAAGTACTTGTATAGTTACATCATCTGGAATCATATTTTCATCTATTAGCTTTCTTAAAAATGTATACTCTGTATTTGATGCTGATGGAAAGCCTACTTCTATTTCTTTAAACCCTGTATCCAAAAGCATTCGGAACATTCTGACTTTTTCTTCTACATTCATAGGTGTTGGCAGTGATTGATTTCCATCTCTTAAATCGACACTACACCAAACTGGAGCTTTTGTTATTTCGTTATCTGGCCATTTACGATTTACCATTTTCATTCTATTATATTTTTTATATTTTCCATATTTCATGTTATTTTCCCCCTTTTCTGTTTTTTGTATTCAGTATACCTTATATCGACGCAATTCTACCCCTTTTCAATTCATAAGTACAAATGTTAGATTTATCATTAGAATAAAAATAACCCCATCTCTAGTAAAACTAGAGACGAGGTTTTGCTCGCGGTACCACTCTATTTAGCTTTTTAAAAAGCTCCCTTAGTAATAGCTACTACTAATTATTATAATAGCTATTTTTCCTATAACGTGGAAATACGGTTATCCTAAGTTACACAACTCAGGAAACAGCTCCTAGACAAGTTCAGAATTATCAACTGCTAAATCACACCATACTTTAGCTCTCTGGAAGTTTCATGATTCTTACTACTTCTATTCATCGCTTTTAAAATCATTTAAATTTTCTAAATATTTTGATTTAATAGTTATTATATACACATTAAAATGTATTGTCAACATAAAAAAATAATTATCTGTATTTTTTTATTATTTATTTTTGTCAAGTAATATTCTAAATCATGCTAACTATTGAAAATAGTATGGTATTACCCCTTAAATTTTTTTATCTTTTCATCTATTGTACTCAATAATTTTTTTTCATCTTCCAAACTCAATGCATTTAATCTAATTTTGTAATTAAAATTATCAGCACATATATTTAATATATTTTTTGTTACTTCTATTTTTTCTATTACTTTATAGTTAAATTTTTGATTTTTTCTAGCTTTTATACTGAAAATACATTGATTATTTATTGATATTGAATGATTATCAAGAGTAAGATATACTTTTCCCTTATATCTATTTGAAAAATCACGACCTTGCTTAAAAAGAAAAACCGCTGTTATTATACATAAAAGATATAAAAATGTTGTTGAGTATATAAAAATTGTGGCCAAAATTATAAGAGCTAAAACCATATTTATAACCATTCCCTTTTTGAAATAACCATTGTCATAATAATTCATGTAGATAAACTTATTTTTACTCAAATTTTCTCACTCCTAAAATTCTAAAAATTTATATTAAAAAACTCTACAATTTCATCTTCATGATAATTTATTACTAGTTCTTCTGGAAAATCCACTGATTTTAAAACTTTCTCTGCACTTTCAAATTCACCTATAGAGTAACATATATGCGAATCTGTACCAAGAATAACTCTTACACCATATTGTTTACATAATAGTAACATTTCACTTGCATTTTCCCAAGTTCCAGTTCTATGAGAATTTGAACTTAATGAAGAGTTATTTATTTCTAAAAGAATATTTTTATCCTTTGCTTTTTTTACTATAGACTCATAATCTAAAGGATATCTACTATCATCTGGATGCCCAATTATCTTTACTCTAGGTTTATCCATCACTTTTAAAATAGCATTTGTATTTTCTTCTTTTGTACCTGAAGCTATACAAGGTCTATGCAAACTTGCAATTATATAATCTAAATGTTGTAGCATGTCTTCTGGAACATCTAAGTTTCCATCATAATCCATGATATTTCCTTCTATACCTCTAAGAATTTTTAAATCTTGTATTTGGCGTGGAAGTAGATGTAAATTATAGAAGTAAAATGGATGTGGTCCTCCTGGCATATTAGGACCATGGTCTGATATGCCTAAATATTTTATATTTTTTTGAATTGCTTCTTCAACATTTTCTTTAAAAGTACTATGTGCATGTCCACTTATTAAAGTATGACAATGTACATCTATAATAGCTTTTTTCATTAATTTTCCTCCTAATACTGTATATAAATTTTTATAGATAGTTGAAGGGCTATTTTAAAACTAAAGCTGTCAAAATAGACAGAGTAATGTTTTAAAACAGCCCCCCTTTTTGATTATTTTATATTTCTAAGTCTTTAAATTTATCTTTAAATAATTCTCCAATACTTCCTAGAGATTCTTCTACTTCTAAAAACTCTGTTATATCCTCTTCTGGCTCTCTAGTTGCTTCTTTTATCGAAACTAACATTCTCTTAGTTTTTGGTTTAAAATCAAGAATTTTAACTTTAATTTCGTCTCCAATATTAACAACATTAGTAACTTTAGCTACTCTAGTATCACTCAATTCAGAAATTGGTAAATAAGCATCTACACCTTCTTCGATTTGAACAAAAGCTCCCTTTTCTATAATTCTAAGAACTTTAGCATTAACAACATCATCAACTTGTAATTCTTTTGCTATTAAATCCCATGGGTCATTGTTTATATCTTTTAATGCTAGTGCAATTTTTTTAGTTTCTTGATTTACATCTAATACATAAACTTCCACTTCTTGACCTTCAGAGACAACATCTTCCACACTTTCAACTCTTGTCCAAGATAGGTTATTTATATGTGCTAATCCTTCAATTCCACCAATATCTATGAATGCACCATAAGACATTATCTTTGTTACTTTACCATCTCTTTTCTGACCAACTTCAAGGGAATTAAACAATTCTTCTTTAGCTAATCTAATACGAGCTTTTTCTTCTTCTCTTTCATGTTTTATTCTAGCTCTTTCGGCTTCCTTTTCTGCCTTAATTTGAACTCTTCTTTCTTCTCTCTCTTTATTTATACGTTCTTGTAATACGTCTCTATGAGATGCTACAAATCTATTTTTTCTAGCATCCATTTCTTTTATATATACTTCTAAGTTACGACCAACAAATTTAGACGTATCTGTAATAAACTTTGTGTCAAGCTGAGAAATTGGTATAAAAAATGTATATGTATTGTAATTAGCAAATACACCTTTTTCTATATTTTTTTCAACGTTTACAGTTATTATTCTATGTTCATCATAAGCTTTGTGTAAATCAGCAAAATCATTTTTTCTATCTAATTGTAACTTAGATAAAGTTATTGTTCCATCTTTTTGAGATACTTTTGTTATTATAGCAGTTATTTCATCATTTATATGATATAACTCTTCTATAGATTGATTTTTTTCTATGTTTAATTCACTTATAGGTATTATTCCATCAAACCCATAACCTAATTCTAGTTGTACTTCATCATTTCTCACTGCAGTTATTTTTCCAGTTATCAATTCCCCAACTTTCACTTTGCTGAACACTTGCTCTTGTTGCTCAAGTAGCTCTTGCATTGTTAAATCATTTTCCATTATATAAACATCCTTTCCTCTTATTGATTATCATATCTGTAAATATTATACCATTAATATTGCAAATACTTACATTTTTCTTACTATAATTTTAAATTTTAATTCTAGTTTGTATCTTTGTAAATTATAAAAAATATCTTCTTAAATTAAAATACAAATTTTAATTTTTAACTAATAATATATGCTCCTAAAAACTTTCTACTATTTATATTTTACTCCTCTATTACTTTAGGTTTTGATAGAGAACATTTATAAAACACAAAGAAACAAATTGCTGTAATAGTGGCTGCTGTTATATCTGCAATTGGCTCTGCTAAAAGTACAGCAAAAAGTTTTTCATCAAAAAACATTGGAAGTATAAATATTAAAGGTATCAAAAGTACAACTTTTCTAAGAAGAGCTAAAATTAAAGATATTTTTGCTTTTCCAAGCGCTAAAAATGTCTGCTGGCAAGCTAATTGTATTCCAAACATAAAAGAGCCAGCAAAATATATTTTTATACTCCAACTAGTCATACTAAGTAATTGTGGGTTTTTGTTAAATATACTTACAAAGAACGTAGGGAATATCATAAGTAAAATCCACAAAATTGCAGAGTATGTAAAACATGACAATAAACATAACTTAAAAGTCTTTTTTACTCTGTCAATCTGTCCTGAACCATAATTGTAACTTATTATTGGTTGTGCCCCTTGTGTAAATCCCATGTTAGGAAGCATAAGAATTTGCATTATACTACTCATTATTGCCATTGAACCTACTGCTAAATCTCCTCCATACATCTGTAATTTGCTATTTAGGGCTATAAGCACTAAACTTTCTGTAGATTGCATTATAAATGGAGAAATTCCCAGACCTAATACTGGCAAAATAATACTTGCTTTAGGCATCATGTATTTCTTTTTTATCTTAAGTATACTTTTCTTTCCAAATAGAAATACCAATACCCAAATAGCAGAAACTCCTTGTGCAATTATAGTGGCTAATGCAGCTCCTTTTACCCCCATACCAAATCCAAATATAAAAATTGGGTCTAGTATTATGTTTATCAAAGCTCCTATAGCAACCGTAATCATACCAGTTGTCGCAAATCCTTGAGTATTTATAAAGGTATTCATACCTAGTGAAATTTGAACAAATACTGTCCCTATTAAATAAATATTCAAATAATCCATTGAATATCCAATTGTAGATTCGCTTGCTCCAAATAGCCAAAGTAAGGGTTCTTTTCCAATCTGAAAACCTATAGTCAATAGTATCGCCAAAATAACTAATACAGAAAAACTATTACTCATTATTTTCTCTGCCCCATCATTATCTTGTTCCCCCATTTTTATAGCAGCTAAAGGTCCTCCCCCCATACCAATTAAATAACTACATGAAGTTATTATAATTATTATAGGAAATGCTACTCCAACACCTGCCATAGCAACTTCGCCACTTTCCATTCTACCAATAAAGATTCTATCTACTATGTTGTACAAAACATTCACAATTTGTGCAATAATAGCTGGTGTAGCCAATTTAAAAAGCAATTTGCCTACATTCTCACGACCTAAATCAGTATTTGAATTTTCCATCTTAAAACCTCCTTAATAATTTAATGTTTAAATCTATTACTATTAAAAATACATTTTATATAAAAACTTTATTTTATTGATAGGCAAGTTTAAATTAATTTCCTCATAAATACTACTATACTATATTTCTTTTATGATAGTAAACATTTTAAGACCAAATGAATTTAAATATTTTGTCTAAATAAAAAATATTTTTCACATATTTTCATAAAAAAACTATCCAATAGTATATTTGGATAGTTTTATATTATATGTAGAGAAAGGGCTGACACTATGACTCCAGACAATAAATTTCCTAAAAATACTCCTATAAAAGCATCTTTTATTCTCATTTTTAGTATTGAGGCTATCGCAGACGCAGTCCATGTTCCTGTTGTTGGAAGTGGTATGCCTACAAATAGTATTATACCTATTATTGAAACGCTTTTTAATTTCTTCATTCTTGAATTTATTTTTTTATCAATTGTGTTAGCAAGTCCCTTAAATAACTTTTTACCTTTCAAAAATTGCAATATATGTCTAAATGTCAATATCAAAGGAATTGATACTAATGTAGAACCAATCACACTAAATACATAAACCCATATAGGATTTAAGCCCATTGCAATACCTATAGGAATGGCTCCTCTTAACTCTGTTACAGGAACCATAGACAAAATTAATATGTGCAAATATCCCAAACTATCCCCTCCTATTCTAAGTGATATAAAGCTATGAATTTATTTGTTCTATAACCTCACCATTTTTCTTATTAACCAAAAATGCATTTTTAGCTAAGGAAAGCATAGGTAAATCACTTTTAGAGTCTGAATATGCATATGAATTTTCATAATCAATCTCAATTCCAAGCTTATCTAATACAGTATTTATTCTCTGTATTTTTTCAATTCCCTTGCAGTTTTCGCCAATGAATTGGTTTTTGTATCTTGAATTTTCACAAAATAGCTCAGTGCCTATAACCTCATCTGCGAAATCATAATACTTAAAGTACTTCATATATGCATATGGAGATGCAGTTATCATAATTACAACATTATGCTCTTCTTTGTTTTTATAAATTACTTTTTTTATAGACTCATTAATTTTTTTCATTATACAACTATCAAAAAAATCTTTTAACTCGTCTTCGCTAAAATCTACTATTGGATAAAAGATTGCCTCTTTTGCTTTTTTCAAAGGTACTATTTTAACCAAATACATCATTAGAGTAAAAATTATGTATGGCAATTTTATAATAGTCTTAAGTGTTTTATTTTTTAAAGAATAAATAAAAAAGTCTACCATACTATCAGTATTTATAACAGTATAATCTATATCGAGCAATAATACACTTTTTTTCATAAGTATTTTCCCATCCTATCACTAAAAAATTAATATTATTAAACATGTAATTACCCATAAGATTACGTTTATTTTTAAAGCATTATCTTTTAGTATAATGTCAGTAGGATTTCCTTCATTTGTTTTGTTAATTATATAATTATATCTAAGTACACCATAAACTACAAATATTGTTGTAAATATCATATCTGGTTTTTCTGGATTACTTGTAGAATATAATGCATAGCATACAATTGTAGAACTTAGTATAACTATCATCATTTGATTTAAATTTTCTATATCATAATCTTCTAGTATTTTTCTATGCTCAACTGCATTATCTTTTAAAATTATGATTTCTTTTTTGCGCTTTCCAAGAGCTAAATACAGAGATAAAAAAAATGTACATAATATTATCCAGTTTGATAATCTAACATCTATAGCTACACATCCTGCATAAACTCTAAGTATAAAACCAAGAGATATAGAAAACACATCTAATAGAATTATATTCTTTAACTTAAGAGAATATAATATATTATTTATCAAATATAAAATGAGAATTATAGTTAATTTAAAATTAATAACCGTTGACAAGCAAATTGAAATTAAAGCTAAAACAACAAATAATATATTCGCACTTCTTTTACTTATTCTTCCACTTGCTACTGGTCTATTACGTTTTTTAGGATGTCTTTTATCTTTATCCATATCTATAGCATCATTTAATGCATATGCTGATGATGATATCAAACAAAAACACACAAAAGCTATAAATGTATTTAACAATAGACTTATATTTAGTATATTGTTTGAAAATATTATAGCAGCAAATATAAATAAATTCTTTATATACTGCTTTATTCTCATTAATCTTATATAATCTGAAATTTTAGTAAGAAGATTAATTATTGTATTTGTCTGTTTCATAAACTTACTACCCTTTCAACATTATTTTTTAAACAGGATATGATTTTATCCCAATATTTAAAATTTCTATAAATCCATTTATATTACTAATTATTATAGTGACTAGCAACAATGATAAAAATATATTGTACATACTTTTTTCATTTTTTCTAAGTGCTTTAGTAAAGTAAGCTAACAAAACTATAACAGCAAAACTAAAATTTATAGTCATTATACTTGAATTAGTCAGATTGTACCCTATTATACCATGTAAAACTAAATTAAATAAAATTATTCCCATACACAATTTAGGAACTCTTTTTTCTGAGTTCTCAATAACAGCTAAAACACAAAAACAAAATGCTAATAAAGTAAGGATAACTGGTATCGTTGCAACTTCTCCATTTTGTAAAAATAGTCCTTTTTTAATCTCTGCTCCAGGAAAATAAAAAACTGAATACAATAATCTTTCTATAATCATTGCAACTTTTTCTAAAATAGGCTCTCCACTTATAAACTTTGTATCATATTGTATTACATTTCCAAGATTCATAAAACTTTCATAAGATTTTGTTGAAACTACACAAATATATGCCATTAAAATAAATGTAATTAAATGCTTTAATATTTTTCCTATTTTTAATTTAAATTCAAATATTATGTTGAGCAAATACAAATATATATTACTAATAGTTATTCCAAATAATGGTATAGCTGCTAATTCTACTAAATAAGAGTTTTTTCCGTTCATTTTATTTGCAATAAATATAAAAAATATTAATGTAAACTGACTATATATAAATCTTTCTACATTTAAGGTCATAAATAGTTGTGGAAAAGAAAATATCATTATCATAGTAAGTAAAATTAAGGTTAACCTCTGCATTTTTATTTTTTTAATATGATTAAAAACTAAAGTTATAGATATAGCACTAGTTACTATTTGTAGACAAATCAATCCAAATCCATAAGCAGTATTAAAATCAGTTGTCCCTGGATTTGCTATCGAAGTACATAGTAAATATATTGGATATGCAAAAATTGATATAATAGCTGAAAATAATACGTGCTTGCTATTGTCTTGATTTATAGCAAATACATTTAAATTGAATAGTACACCTGTATCTGTATCTAATAACACATCATAAGTGTTGTTCAAATCATAAAATATTGTAGTTTTAGAAAAGAATGCTATTGTTATTATTAAATAAGTTATTATGACTAATATAAATAAAAACATCTCATTTTTATATTTAAATATATTATTTTTCAATATATATCACCCTCCATTCATTATATAGGATTTGTTACTACCTACAATTTATTCTTTTAATTATAATAATCACTTTTATAATATCCTTACTTGTTTTATTGTAATTGAATAATTCCTTATTTACAACCACAATATTTACTTTATTAAAAGCTATAATTAAATAAAAATTATTTGTGTAATATATATTGAAAGCTTATAAAATTAGAGTTTGCAAGTAATTTTATTGTAAAATATTGGAATAATTCAATGTGAAAATAGATACTGTCAGTTAGTATAGATAAAATTTACCCATAATAAATTAAAGCATAATATATAAGGAGACAAAATCATAATTTGTCTCCTTATATATTAAACCTTATTAAATACTATACAAATTTTAAGTACAATATAAACTGACTATACTGTGACATTATTAACTCCATGTTCTTCCCATTGCTTAATTTCTCTTAATCTGTCAATTATCGGTAAATGTTGAGTACACTCAATTTCACATTTTCCGCAAGCTATACATTCTTTAGCTTTTGCTTTACTATTCATTGTATAATTCCAATGTGCTAGCCCATAGACCGATTTTGTCATTTCTTCATCACTCTTTTTAAACATCTGTTTTTCATTATAAAAAAGCATATATGCTGGAGTGTTTATATCTTTTGGACATACTTTACAATATCCACAACCTGTACATATTTCATTCATATTTTTACTTAATCTAGTTTCAATATCATGTATATCTTCATCTGAATATATTTTATGCTCATCTGCAATTTTACAAGCATCATCTATATCCTGCTTTTTATTAACTCCTATTAACGATATATTTATTTGTGGAATTCCTATGTTAAATCTTAAGGCTGATTCTATAGTACTTTCACCTTCTCTTGCTAGAAAAGAAAGCTCTTCATTGTACTTTGGAATAGTTCCACCACTTAATGGATTCATAGCTACAACACCATATCCATTTTCAATAGCATGTTTAGCACCTTTTAATCTATATGGAAAGTTTAGTATATTAATTCCCATAGTAACACCTTCAAACTTATTTTCATCAAGAACCTTTATGACTTCATCTCCTGGCTGATGAGATGAAAATACTATGTGGTCTATCAATCCTTCTTCTTTACATTTTAATAGACCCTCATACTGACCTCCAGGTCTCATTGCAAATTCATAATGTTCCATCTTTCTAATATTCCATATATGATAGAAATTTATTTTAGATACGCCCAATCTTTCTATTGACTTTTTCACAGCATCTACTGCTTTTTCTGCTGTGTCGTATACTTTTGGCTTTCCTTTTGTAGATACGTAAAAGTCTGTTTTACCTTCTTTTATCATTTGTCTAAAAGCTAGTCCAAATATATCTTCGCTTCTGTCATCACAATACCCTGGTGCTGTATCAAAATAATTAATGCCCTTTTCATATGCATATTTAATTAAATCTGCATTTTCTTGGTCATTTTTTTCTAAATCAAATCTTAATCCTCCATATCCAACTACCGAAACCATTTTCCCAGTCTTTCCATATTCAACGTATCTCATAATAAATTCCTCCTTAGGTATATTAAGACTTAATTTCTCTATAAAAAATATTATACCATAAATATTTTCTGAAAATATTTATGGTATAATATTTTTTTTATGAATTATAAATTTTTATACTTATGTCTTTATAATCAAATTAAAAGCTATAAAAAGGTTCAATATGCACTATTACCTGAGCATTTTCATTAATTTCTTCTTGTATTTGTTTCTCAATTTTATGTGTTAAGTCATGTGATTGCTCTACACTTATAAATGGGTCTACCATTACATGCATATCAATATAAATAACACTCTTACTACCTCTACTTCTAATATTATGAACATCTCTCACTTCATTAAATTCAAATACAATTTCCCTTATATACTCTTCATCTACAGCTACTCTATCAACTAAAATTCCAATAGACGGTTTAAATATTCCATAAGCTGAATAAATTATAAACCCAGAAATAATAATAGGAACTACAGATTCTATTATTACTGGAAATCCTAACTTAACACCAACTAAAGTAACCAATACTCCTAAAGACACAAATATATCACTTCTTGTATGCAATGAGTCTGAAATTAAGACATAACTATTCAGTTTAGTTCCAACTCTATACTCATATATACAGACAAAAATATTTATAAAAAGAGTAATGACTAGAGCAATTAAACTTTCTATAGTTATAGAAGGTGTAACTGGGTTTGCCAGTCTTGATATAGAACTAAGAATTATCTTAACTGCTATAACAAATAGCATACCACTAATAAATAAACTGGTTATAATTTCAAATTTTTTATGCCCATAAGGATGATCTTTATCTTTTGGTTTAGATGCAAAAAAAATACCTATTAATCCTACTATATTAGATGCTCCATCTGACAGAGAATGAAACCCATCTGCTGTCATACTATAACTTTTAATTTTATTACCAATAATTATTTTTAATAATGCTACAGCAAAATTGGCAAATAAAATTATCCATAACACTTGCTTCACTTTTTTATAATTATCCATAACTGTATACCTCCTCCCTTCGACTTAATCGAAAAAAGACTATGTATCAATATCAATTGACTAGATAAAGCAAATTGTATATATGCACACTTACTATATTTATATTCAAAGTTGGTTGTACTTGTTCATTCAATTTAAAAATTAATTATGAATTAAAAATCATAATATAGGTTTTGTATACAAAAAAATAAGTTATAAATAGTATTTAAAATACTATCTATAACTTAAGTTCATAATATAAACTATTAATTTTCTATACTAAACCTTCTTTAACTAAGAATGAATGAGCAACCTCTTCTGGTGATTTTCCAAGCTCATCAACTTGATAGTTAAGTTCTCTCATAGTTTCTTCATTTATTTTTCCTGAAAGCATATTCATCACTTTTTCTAACTCAGGATATTTCTTAAGAGTATCTTGTCTCACTAATGGAGCCGCATAATATGGAACAAAGAAGTTTTTGTCATCTTCTAATATCTTAAGATTAAACTTCTTAATAAGACCATCAGTTAAAAACGCATCTACAACTTGAGATTCATTATTATCTAAAGCTGTATATCTTAAACTTCCATTCATAGCTTTTATATCTTTGAATTTTAGACCATAATCTCTAGAAATACCTACAAAACCATCTTCTCTATTTTCAAACTCTAAAGTTGGTGAGAAAGTAAAGTCACTACTATATTTAGTTAAATCAGAAATAGTGTTTATTCCATATTTCTCAGCAGTTTTAGGCATCATGGCTAATGTATAAGTATTGTTAAATCCAATAGGGTCAAGTAAAGTTAATTGATTCTCTTTTTCCATAGTATCTTTAACAACTTTATATGCTTCATCAGCATCTTTAATTGGAGCATGCTTCATTACATTTACTAAAAGTGTACCTGTATAATCTACATACATATCAAGTTCACCAGATTTAATAGCATTAAATGCAACAGATGAACCACCTAGATTTAAATTCTTTTTAACATTAAGGTCTGTATTTTTCTCTATCAATTCAGCATAAACATTACCAAGAATAAGTTGTTCTGTATAATCTTTTGAACCTATAGTTATTGTCTCTTTTTTGCTTGAAAAACTTGAACCAAAAGTAACAAATAACATTGCAATAATTATTATAGCAGATACTACTTTAAGCCCTATATAATTTTTCTTTGGAGCCTTTGGATTTAAGCCTTTTGGAGTAACTGCAACTTCAATCTTACTAAATAAATAATCAACTAGCAATGCAATTATACATGATGGAATTGCTCCTGCTAAAATCATATTGTTATTTACAGTTTGTACACCTGAAAATACTAAATATCCCAGACCACCAGCACCTATAAATGCTGCAAGAGTCATAAGACCAACCGCTGTAACAGCAGAAATTCTAACCCCACCCATTATTATAGGCAAAGCTAAAGGAAACTGTATTTTAAATAAAGTTTGATTTCTTGTAAGACCAATACCTTTAGCCGATTCTAATACTACTGGGTCAATACTTGTTATACCTATATATGTGTTCTTTACAATTGGTAATAATGAATATACTACTACCATAAATATTGCTGGTTTGCTTCCTATACCAAGTACTGGTACAAGAAGACCCAAAAGTGCCATTGATGGAACTGCTTGAACTAAGTTTACAAATCCAAGCACAATTTTTCTAAGAGATGGTATTCTTGAAATAATTATTCCTAGAGGAACACCCACTAGTATAGCTATCAAAATAGATGTAACAGTTAAGCTCATATGTTGTATCAAAAGCTCTATAATCTTATCTTTTTGCAATAGTATAAAATTAAAAAAATTATCCAAGAACACTCACCTCCATCTCTAGGAATTGCTCACTTAAAACAGAAAGTAAACTACTTCTAGTAATCAGTCCTACTAATTTATTTTCACTTGAAACAACTGGAATATATCCAACTGAATTACAGTTCATTATATTTAGTATTTCTACTAAATTATCACCTTCATTTACATGCAAAGGCTCTCTTGACATAATATCACCAAGCAATGTCGATTTATCATGACGGTCTTTCATATCTTTTACAGTGACAATACCTTTTAGTGTTCTAGCTCTATCTATGATTAGTAAGCTATCAACCTTACTCGTTCTCATAATTTCTATACCTTGAGTTACAGTTCTTGTTGAATTAACAGCAATAGGATTTTTTATCATAATATCTTTTGCTTTTATATATTCTGGATTATCCCAGACTCTATCTTCTCCAATAAAGTCTTTTACAAAATCATTTGCTGGATTTCTAAGTATGTTCTCTGGAGTATCATACTGCGCTATTCTTCCATCTTTCATAATACAAATCTTATCAGCTATCTTTAAAGCTTCATCCATATCATGAGTTACAAATATTATAGTTTTTTTCAGTTCATCTTGAAGAGAAAATAATTGTTCTTGTAAAGATGTTCTTGTTATTGGGTCTAAAGCACTAAAAGGCTCATCCATTAATATTATTTCAGCATCAGTTGCAATGGCTCTTGCAACACCAATTCTTTGCTGTTGACCCCCACTAAGCTCTGAAGGATACTTATTTAAAAAATCATCACTATCAAGACCTACCATTTCAAGTAATTGTAAAGTTCTTGCCTCAATTTCTTCAACTGACTTTTCCTTTTTTAAACGTGGAATTAACTCTATATTCTCTTTTATTGTAAGATGAGGAAATAGACCTGTGTTCTGTATAACATATCCTATTTTCCTTCTAAGTTCTATTTCATTTTCTTGAGAAATTGGTTTACCATTAATATATATTTCACCAGATGTAGGTTTTATTAATTTGTTTATAAGCTTCAAAGTAGTAGTTTTCCCACAACCACTTGAGCCAATTAAAACTACCAATGTGCCTGTTTCGACAGCTAGAGAAATATCATCTAATATTACATTATTTCCCATTTTCTTGGTTACGTTTCTTATCTCTATCATAATTTATCATCCCCTCTTTCGACAAGCAACCCTTGCCAACGCAATAAGTTGTTTTTATAATTATATCACAATATCCCCTTTATGTAAACAAAGTACGACTTTTGGGTTAATACATATTAGTAAACATTACTATAAATATCAAGTATTTGTATACAATACTCAAATTTAAAAGATATAAAAAAAAATAAAAAAATCTTAATAAAACAATACAACACTAGCCTTAATTATATATAATTAAGGCTAGTGTTAATTCATTCATTTAAACAAATAGTCATCACTGAATACTATCCATATACTCAAATAAAGTAATGTCTTTGTAAGTTTCTTTTTTGTCGCTTAAGTTTGATATTGTAACTCCTAATAGTCTAATTTGTTTTCCATTCATTTCAACATTTCTCAATAAATTGTCAACACTATTTCTTATATCATTATATTCATCAATATAATGTTCTAAACTAAGACTTCTAGTTATCTGTGTAAAATCCTCATACTTAACTTTTAATGTCAACGTCTTTCCAAATTTCTCAGAGTTTTTTAATCTATGGCACACTTCCTCACAAAGTTCATCAAGGATATTACGTGTTTCCTCTTCGTCAATATCCAAGTTATGACTTAGTGTAGTCTCTGCTCCAACAGATTTTCTAACTCTATTTGGCTCTACTGGTCTATCATCTATACCCCTTGCAAATTTATATAAGTCATATCCTTTTTTCTTAAATATGTTCTCAAGTTCAAATAAATCTAAACACCTTAAATCATATCCTGTTTTTATCCCTAAATTTTTAAGAGTATTTGAAGTGACTTTTCCAACACCAAAAAATTTATTTACAGGCAATTTATCTAAAAAATCCTGAGCATTTTCTTCATTTATTACAGTCAAACCATTAGGCTTTTTTAAGTCTGATGCTATCTTAGCAAGAAACTTATTATATGAGATACCCGCTGAAGATGTAAGTCCAACTTCCCTAAATATATCTCTTTTAATTTGCTTTGCTATTTCAATTGATGAATCAATATTCTTTTTATTTTTTGTTACATCTAAATATGCTTCATCTAAAGATAGTGGCTCTACTAAATCTGTGTATCTATAAAATATATTTCTTATTTGATTTGATACACTTTTATATACCTCAAATCTAGGTCTTACAAAAACTGCATATGGACATCTATTGTAAGCTACAGTGGATGGCATAGCTGAATGTATGCCAAATTTTCTAGCCTCATAAGAACACGTTGCAACTACTCCTCTGCTTTGTGGATTTCCACCAACAACCACAGGTCTACCTTTTAATTTTTTATTGTCTCTTTGTTCTATAGACGCATAAAAAGCATCCATATCTATATGAATTATTTTTCTATAAAATTCCATTCTTATCACCTTAAAGTATAACTAGATTAAATTTATTTACATCACTGTTTTAATTATACCAAACTTATGTTTCTTTATGCTATTTTTTCATCTATTTTATTTATATGTCAATACTTTCTCTTACTAAAACAGTTTATAATCAATTAATTCAATACAATTTATAAAAAATCATAAAAAACACTTGCAAAAACTAGGTAAAAGCTTTACAATAGGTATTCCAAGGAACTAAATTAAAATTCCTTATGGATAACAGTATATATATTAATTTAAATGGGATGTTTTAAAAATAAAAGACTGCCTTATACAAGACAGTCTACTGATTTTATTATAATTGTAATGGACTGCTCAAACTATTACTTTAAAACAGCCCATATTTTTTTGTATAATTATATTTTTAGCTATAGTAAAGATTTTGTGAAGGATACTCTGGGTCACAAGTTACATCTATACCAAGCTTTCTAAATGTTTGTTCATCATCTCTATTTAATATAGTAGTAGAATGTGCTTGACACCCTTTTAATAAAGCTAACTTTTCCATAGCAAATTGTGCAGTTGGATTAGTTACAGCACAAATACTAAGAGCAGTTAAAACCTCTTGACAACTAAGTGAAACATTTCTACTTGCTAAAGTTTTTGTTTTTAAATTTATAATAGGCTCTAATATTACAGGTGATATTAAGTGCATATCATCAGATATATTAGCTAAATGCTTAATTGCATTCAGTACTGCTGCTGCTGTTCCATTCATTAAGTCAGAACCTTTACCAGTTAATATTGTCCCATCTTCTAATTCTAGTGCCACTACAGGACAAGTATCATTTTTATCAGCATTTTCTTTTAACTTATTACTGTAATTTCTAGCAGGTAAAACAACGTTTCTATCTTCTGGCTTTAAATTAAGCTCTTCCATAATCATTTTCATTCTATCATAAGCACCTTTATCAACTTGTCCCTTTTTATACTCACAAGCAGTTTTAAAGTATCTTCTTATAATTTCTTCTATAGAAGCTTTTCTTATTACTTCATCATCTATTATTCCAAAACCAACTCTATTAACACCCATGTCAGTTGGAGATTGGAAAATTGATTCTTTTCCAGTTATTTTTTCTATTATTTTTTTTAGCACTGGGAATAACTCTAAATCTCTATTATAGTTTACTGACATTTCACCATACGTTTCAAGATGGAATGAATCTATCATATTTACGTCTTTTAAATCTACTGTAGCTGCCTCATAAGCTATGTTTAAAGGATGTTTCACAGGTATATTCCAAACTGGGAATGTTTCAAATTTAGAATATCCAACTACATTTCCTCTTTTATTTTCATGGTATAACTGACTTAAACAAGTACCAAGTTTTCCACTATTAGGTCCTGGTGCTGTTACTACTACAATTGGCTTTGTAGTTTCTATATAATCATTTGCTCCATATCCTTCATCACTAACTATAGTTTCAACATCTGAAGGATATCCCTTTGTTGGATAATGTTTATAAACTTTGATTCCTCTACGCTCTAACTTATTTATGAATACAGTCGTTGCAGGTTGTCCCTCAAATCTAGTGATTACTACACTGTTTACATCTAGCTCATAACCTCTTAAATCATCTATTAATCTTAAAACTTCCATATCATAAGTGATACCAAAGTCACCTCTTATTTTATTTCTTTCTATATCTCCTGCATACACACAAATTACAACTTCAACTTTTTCTTTCATATGTTGTAATACTTTTATCTTTGCATTTTCATCAAACCCTGGAAGTACTCTTTTTGCATGAAGGTCTCCCATTAATTTTCCTCCAAACTCCAAATAAAGCTTGTCAAAATTATTTACTCTTTCTAAGATATATTTAGACTGCTCTTCTAAATATTTTTTGTGGTCAAATCCTATTTTCATCTTAACACCTCACTAAATTAAATTTCTTTTTGATAACAGTATATTTATATATATTTTTTTAGTAAAACATCTTATAAAAAAATGTTAATACTTTTTCACTCAAAGTAATATTATACATTTAAGATTAATTTTTTTCAAGATAGTTTTATGGTAAATAAGATATACTTATATTATTAATAAAATAAGAATATTATATTTAAATATATAAAATATAATATTCTCATCTTAACATTAATTTATTTTAATATATTTATACATGCTTTATTCTAAATTTAAAACTTTCCTAATATCTTCTATCCCTTGATAAACTTCTTGTTTAGAAAAATTCATAGCCTCTAATTCTTCATCAGTTTTTTCCATAAGCATAGTATAAAATTCTATTGCTATATACTGCATATTTTCACTATTTACAGTTTTAGCTTTATCAAATAAAATTTCTTCTGCTTCATTCACATTTCCCTGGAAAACTAATCTTTTCAAGGTTATTAATATAACTTCTTCTTCAGTATTATATACTAAATCTTTCTCTTCATATTCACTGTATTTTTTCCCCAATAAGAATCTTGCAACCATCAATTTTATCTCATTGAAAATCTTATCCACTATAGCCATATTTACATCTCCTATAAATAAAATTTATTTTCTTTTTAATTATACCAAACTTTATAGAAAAAATTATTGTATGTAAATAAAATGATGAATAAATAAATTTTAAATAATAAAAAAAAGAAGGTAGCGGGGGATCTCCGACTACCTTCAAACACTAGATTGTGATTGGTTTGGTATTTTGTTTATACCCACCATAAGCTTTTTTAAATCATTTAAATTGATTTTTTTAGCATCCACATCCTCCATCAAAACCGTCACCACATTCGCAAAGTATTAATAATAATATTAAGAAAGGTATCCATGCACATAAGTCCATCTCAGCCCAACAGTCTTGGAATGCTAAGAATAAGAAAAATAATATTATTATCCACCAAGCACATCCGCCAAATCCGCCTTCACCAAAAAATCTATCCAACATAATATGTTACCTCCTAGTTATTTTGTATGTGGAGTTTCAGCTCCTAAAATATACTATGTTTAAGGTCTTATATTTGCTAATGATTTTTTTAAATTTTTTTATACAATTTTTCAGAAAACACTATTGACTTACACTTAATTTATTTCCATCACTATCTATAACTATCTCTCCATTATTAAGTAAGAAAAGTTTTTATATCTAATTTTTTTAATATTTCTAATACTTCTTTATCAGGTTCTTTTTTTTGTGAGCAAGTAATAGCAGCATATTTTGGTGAAATAGATTTTAAAAATGCTTCACTTAATTTATCATACCTTCCATGATGAGGAATTTTCACAAAATCGTATTTTAAAGTATTTTCACTTATAAATTCAGCTAAACGTTCTTCTTCTGCATCTCCTGCAAATAAAAAATTGTGTGTGCCATAATTTATACTAGTGATTATTGAGTAATCGTTTGAACTCTCATACTCACTTTTTAAAGCTGGTTGTATGCTTATATTTGCATTATTAACTACAATATTCATTTTTTCTTTCAATATTATGGGCTCTATACCAGTTTTTTTAAGTGAGTTAACATATTCATCATATTGTTTACTGTCTTTTTTATAATTTGCTTGTATTAAATTATTCACTTTAACACTGGACAACACACTATCAACTCCACCTATATGGTCTTTATCTAAATGAGTTAAAATTAGATAATCAAGTGTATTTATTCCTTTTTCTTTTAACTTATTAACTATTTGTTCACCATCTTTATCTTCTCCTGTATCAATCATTATGGCTTTTTTGCCTATCTCAATTAATATGCAATCTGACTTTCCAGTATTTAGTATAGTAGTTTTAAATGCAGTATTTCCTATATCATTTTGAATATTATTTTGACTCATACTATTTTTCTCACTATCTAAATAAGATTTACTTGTTGACTCTGTCTTACCATTAGCAGTTACATTTACTACAATCAATAGAACTGCAATCAAAGATACTGTTGTAATTAAAAACATGATGTCTTTTAATATTATTTTCTTCATCCAAAAGCTCCTATAAATTTTATTTATTACATATTTATAGTATAGCAATGCTGACATAATAAAATACACCTAGAAAAAGGGCAAATTCTAGGCATATTTGTGGCATTAAATATAACAAATAGTTTAGTTTTATAATTGTAACTAAGTATTTTTTAAAATATTAATTAATACTATCTTTCTAAATTTAAATCTTCAAACTCTTTTATTTTATCATTAGATAAAACACTCTTCTTAGTTGACTGTCCATTTTTTCTATCAAAAGTATTTTTAGCTTTTGCACCTGATAAGAACTTACCAGCTCCATTAATACAGCCTTCTTCGCACATCATTCCTTCTATAAAATTACCTTCTAATCTACCTAATTTAGCCATTGTCATTGTTTTCTTAATTTGTCTTGGTCCAGAAACTTTTATAGGCTCAAAATCAAAACTGATACCTTTTTCAGCAATATAATTTTGTATTGATTTTGTGAGCCCACCAGATGCTCCAAATCCTCTTCCAAAAATTGAACCATCATTTATATCATCATTTGAGCATTTTGACAAATCTACATTAAAAGCTTCAAATAATGCCATTAATTCTTCAAAAGTAAGTACATAATCTACTGCATCTTTTAAACATTCCTCAGTTGCCTCACTCTTTTTTGCAGTACATGGACCTATAAATACTACCTTAGCATCAGAATCAAATTTTTTTACGAATCTTCCTGTGGCTACCATAGGTGATACTGTAGAAGATATTTTATCAACTTCATCTGGGAACATCTTCTCTATATACTTAAAGAAGCCAGGACAACATGAATTGGTCATATACTTATCTCCAGATTTTATTCTTTCAATAAATTCATTACTTTCATGAACTGTAACTGCATCTGCTCCACAAGAAGCTTCTATCATATCTATAAATCCTAGTGATTTTACAGCATTTTTTAATTGTCCATATGTAATATTACTATCAATTTGACCTGTTATTGCTGGAGCTACTATAGCATACATATTTTCTTTTCTTGCAAGTTTTTTTGCAACTGGTGCTATCAAACTCTTGTCACATATTGCTCCAAATGGACAGGCTGACATGCATGCACCACAATTTATACAATTATCTTCATGTATCATAGCCTTCATAGTATCCCTGTTAAAATCTAACGCCCCAGTTGGGCATACACTTTTACATGGTCTTACAACTTCTGAGATAGCATCATATTGACATGAACTTTTACACATTCCACAAGCTTTGCATAAATCATGGTTTATATAAGCTCTTCCATTTATATAAGAAATTGCTCCAAACTTACAAGCTTCTTTACATCTATGTGCCAAACACCCTCTACAAAGTTCTGTTACTGTAAATTCATTTATTGGACATCTATCACATGCAGCTTCTACTATATACATAATTTGCTCATTAGAACCTAAATTTACTGAATCTGGATTTATATTTTCATATTTAGCATTTGGTGTCAAACTCAGTGCAAGCTGTGCTCGTTCAAGAACTACCTCTCTCTCTTTATAAACGCAACATCTATATCTTGCTTTCTCTCCTTTAATTATTTCATATGGAATTTTTTCTATATTTTCTTTTGTTAAATTTTCTTCAATTGATAACTTTGCTACAACTGTTAAAACTTCATGTTTTAATCTTTTTAGCTGTGTTTCGAACTCAAACATAAGTACTCCTCCCTATAAATCACCTATTTCACCTATATTTATACTATTATGTATATTGTATTTTTTATTTATTTCCATAAATTATTATAACACAGGCATAGTTTTTGTTAAGTTATATACAAAATATTATATATCTAATTTTTATTTTAAGTACTTAAACATCTTGATATAAATCTAAATAAAAATAGAGTTATCCTAATGTTAAATTACAACTTAGAACAACTCTATTCTCCATCTATATTTTTTATGATTATCTATAGATTTATTTTTCTAGATTTATATCACTAAAATCTTTTATTTTTGTATTTGCTAAAACACTTTTCTTAGTTGATTGAGAATTTTTTCTATCAAATGTAGCTTTAGCTTTTGCTCCTAGTAAGAACTTACCAGAACCATTAATACATCCACCTTCGCACATCATACCTTCTATAAAGTTTCCTTCTAATTTCCCTAAATTAGCCATAGTAATTGTCTTCTTAATCTCTCTTGAACCAGAAATTTTTACAGGTTCGAAATTAACTCCAATACCTTTTTCAGCAAGATAATTTTCTATAGCTTTTGTAAGTCCACCAGCAGCACCAAAGCCTCTTCCAAATATTGATGCATCATCTATATCTTCATTTGAACACTTAGCTAAGTCTATATCAAAGGCTTCAAATAGTGCCATTATTTCTTCAAAAGTTAGTACATAGTCAACAGCTCCTTTTAATTCCTTTTTAGCTGCTTCATTCTTTTTAGCTGTACAAGGACCTATAAATACTACTTTTGCATCAGGTTCATAATTTTTTATAAATCTTCCACTAGCTATCATAGGAGATACAGTAGAAGATATTTTTCCTACAAGGTCTGGGAATGTCTTTTCTATGTAACCAACAAATCCTGGGCAACAAGAGTTTGTCATAAAAGTGTCTCCTTTTTCCATTCTTTCAGCAAACTCTAAACTTTCATGAACTGTAACTGCATCTGCTCCACAAGCTGCCTCTAGTACATCGACAAAACCTAATGATTTTATAGCATTTTTTATTTGACCATATGTAACATTTGCTTCAACTTGACCTGTTATAGCTGGAGCTACTACTGCGTACATTTTTTCTTTTTGTACTAATTTTCTAGCTACTGGAGCTATCAAACTCTTATCAGATATCGCTCCAAATGGGCATGCTGACATACAAGCACCACAGTTTAAACATTTATCTTCATGTATCATAGCTTTCATATTTTCTCTATCAAACCCTAAAGCATTAGTTGGACATACGCTCTTACATGGTCTTACAACCTCTGAGATGGCATCATACTGACAAGCTTTTTTACACATTCCACAAGCCTTACATAATTCATGATTTATATAAGCCATTCCTCCAACATGTGTAATAGCCCCAAATTTACAAGCTTCTTTACATCTATGTGCTAAACAACCTCTACAGATATCAGTTACTGTAAATTCATTTATTGGGCAACTATCACATGCTGCTTCTAAAATATATATTATTTGTTCATCTTCTCCTACATCCATTGTATCTAAATCTATTTTATCTTGACCTGGCAATAGTCCCATACTTACATTTACTCTTTCAGATATTATAGCTCTTTCTTTATAAACACAACATCTGTATGTAGGTTTCTCGCCTTTTATTATTTCATATTGAATATTATCCATTGCTTCTCTTGTAAGGTTATCTTCTTTTCCAAGCCTAGCTATTGCAGTTAAAACATCATGTCTTAATTTGTGTATTTGTGTTTCAAATTGAAACATGTTAATACCACCCCCGTAAATAATTTTATACGGTATTATTATAGCATAATATTTCCTTTTATTAATATATATGTAAAATATTATATATTTAATTTTTATTTTATCGAATTCATATATTGTTTTTTTATTTTATTATATAATAATAGTGATATTTCTGAAATTTCACTATTTTTAAATTTTATTTTTAACCTATTTTATAATATTTTTTATTATTTTTTTAAATTTTATTTTTTATTTTTCAATTTATATATTACATTTTTTGATATTAAATTTACCAGACTCTCTCAGATTTCTATTTTATTTTCTTTCATTATTAATATATTTTTTAATAAATTTTTTTAAATTATAAAATTGATTAACTTTTTTTAAAATTTCAATTGCTTTTTTTTAAAATTTATGCTATATTAATAGAACAGACTTAATTTATTTAGTTTGTATTTTTTAATAAAGCGGAGGTTTTTTTATAATGAAAAACGGAATAGTAAAATGGTTTAATAGTGAAAAAGGATTTGGATTCATATCAGTAGAAGGAGAAGATGATGTTTTTGTACATTTCTCAGCTATACAAACTGATGGATACAAAACTTTAGAAGAAGGCGAAAAGGTTAGCTTTGATATAACTCAAGGTAATAGAGGACCTCAAGCTGAAAACGTAAATAGAATATAATTATTTAATTTAAATATATATATTTTAGAAAAAGGAGCTACATAAGGCTCTTTTTTATTGTTTAAATTTATTGTTTAAAAAATAAAGAAGTTACCTTAAAAAAGTGCTAAGCTTAAAACAACTTATTTAAAGTAACTTCTTTATTTTATAGTATATTATTTATACAGACTTCTCTACCTAAATTTACTTGATATTATTAAACATAATTCTCTCAATACTTTGCATGCTATAACTGTTGATACTCCTGTCGTATCATAATCAGGGCTAAGCTCTACAATATCACAACCAACTATATTTATATTAGATTTTTTTATAATCTTAAAAACATCTTGAAATTCTCTATAATTTATACCACCAGGTTCTGGCGTGCCTGTTCCTGGAAATACAGATGCATCCAACACATCTAAATCTATAGTTAAATAAACATTTTTCCCATTCAATTTATTAATTATCTTTTCAAATGTATTTATTCCACCGACTTCCATATAGGTATGTTTTTGTTCTATTGCAAACTTAAATTCTTCTCTTGTTCCAGACCTTATTCCAAATTGAAATATTTTATCATCTCCAACAATATCCCATACTCTTTTAATTACTGTTGCATGAGAATTTTTACTGTTATTATATTCTTCTCTTAAATCTGTGTGAGCATCAAAATGAATTACATACACATCATTATACTTCTCATAAACTGCTTTAAAGGCTGGTAAAGTAACTAGATGTTCTCCACCAATCATAAATGGAATCTTTAAATCTTCAACTATACTAGCAGTTTCATCATATATTTCTTTCAAAACTTGTTCTGTATCTCCAACACTAATTTCCAAATCTCCATAATCACATATATTATAATCTTCTAAATCCAAGTCTAAAAAAGGACTATATGTCTCAAGACCATAAAATTCTTTTCTCATTGAGCTACTTGCAAATCTAGCTCCAGGTCTATTTGAAGTAGTTCCATCAAACCCTACTCCAAACACTATCAGATTTGATTCTTCATAACTTTTATCCATACCCATAAATGTATTTATATGATAGAAATTACTCTTCATTTAGCATCTCCTTTACATATTGAGGTAACATAAATGAACCTAAATGGATATCACTATTATAATACTTCGTTTTTAAATTTAATTTTTCCCAGCCATCTCTATCTTGATTCTTTATTGGGTCTAGTTTTTTTGAAGCAAAGCCAAATAACCAATGTCCAGATGGATATGTTGGTATATGTGCTTGATAAACTTTAGCTATTGGAAATATCCCTTTTAACTTATCGTTGGCTCTTTTCATTTCCTTAGCATTAAACTCGAAATAAGGACTTTCACTTTGATTTACCAAAATTCCATCATCAGTTAGTATTCTATAACAATCTCTATAAAAATCATTTGAAAAAAGTCCTTCTCCTGGTCCTATTGGGTCAGTTGAATCTACTATTATAAGGTCATAAGATTTGTCATAAGCTTCCTTAACAAATTTAACTCCATCTTCAAAATATAAATTTACTCTTTCATCATCTAATTTACACGAACATATATCTATATACTCTTTAGACACATCCACAACCATTTTATCTATTTCAACCATATCAATTTTTTCTATTTTAGGATAACGACTTAACTCTCTTACTGTACCGCCATCTCCACCACCTATAACTAAGACTTTTTTAATATTTAGATTTGTAGCCATAGGAACATGAGTTATCATGTCATGATATATAAACTCATCTTTATATGTCACCATCATTAAACCATCTATTGTCAGAAACTTACCAAATTCCTCACTATCAAACACATCTATTCTTTGAAATTCAGATTTTCCTTCAAACAAATGTCTATCTACTTTTATAGAAAATCTTACATTTTTTGTCCATTCCTCTGTATACCAAAGTTCCATATAATAATCCTCACTTTCATTTATCTATTTTACGTTTATACTGCTTCAGGTTTATGAGTGATTTTACCTAAATCTTTTTTTGAATATTTTTTTATTTTTGTTGTCAATCCTCTTGGAATTTCTGTGGACTCACTTCTTTCTGATTTTAGAAGCTGTTCCAATAATTCAAAACTTTTCCATGGGTCTATATCACCACAAGTGAAAAAATCCGCCGCTGCATAACCATATTCAGGCCAAGTATGTATTGTCAAATGAGATTCAGCAATTATTACAGCACCTGAAACCCCCCAAGGATTAAAATGGTGAAATACAGAATCAACAATTGTAGCCTTTGCGTTTAATGCTGAATCATTCATAAAATTTTCTATAAGATGTGGGTCTTTAAGTATACTCTCATCACAGTTATAGTATTCTACTAGTATATGTCTTCCTAGTGTTTCAAATTTCATTTCAATCCCAACTCCTTTTACATATTTATATGTACTATTGTATTTATCCAATAACACAATTTATTTTATAACGAGTATTGTATCTAAGTTTTTATCTTGCATATCAGTCAAATATGCATTACTCTTTTTTAAAAAAACAATATACTCCATAATTTCTTTTGTTATTAATTCTCCTGGAGTAACAATTGGTATGCCTGGTGGGTATGCCATTATTGATTCTCCACAAATTCTACCTATGCATGACTTAATATCTATGCTTTCTTTAGATGCATAAAAAGCTTCTCGCGGATTAAGCTCAATAGTTGGATTTATTTGAATCATATTAAACTCATTTAACTTGGTTTCTTTTCTATAATTTTTTTCAATTATAGAAAGAGCCTTAACCAATCTGTCAATATCTGATTTGTTGGTTCCAATAGACACAAGTGCCAAGATATTGTACAAATCGCCTAGTTCTACTTGAATTGAAAACTTTTTATACAACAAATCATACACTTCAAAACCAGTTAAATTTAACCCTTTTACATTTATACATAATTTAGTTTCATCTATAAATTTAACACCTTTTCTTTTTAATATTTCGGTAGACAAAACATCTATTCCATCTATTTTATTTAATCTAGCTTTTGCATATCTAGATAAATTTAATGCTTTTGATAATTGTTCTTCTCCATTTTCAACTAGGTTAACTCTTGCTCCATCTATACTTGCCATAAGTAAATAAGATGCAGATGTAGACTGTAACATGTTGATTGACTGAAGTACTTTTTCAACTCTTATATTTTCTCTATTCAATAAAAGTGCTGAAGATTGTGTCAATGCTCCTCCAGTTTTATGTATACTTACAGCCACCATATCTGCTCCTAAACTTATTGCAGAAGGAGGTAAATCTAAATGAAATGGAAAATGAGCACCATGAGCTTCATCTACTAATACTAAAAGATTATTTTTATGACATAATTCTATGATGCTCTCAAGGTCTGCACAAGCACCATAATAAGTTGGATTAAGTAAAAATAAAGCTTTTATATCGCAGTTTTTTTCTATTTCCTCTTTAACTTTATCAATAGTAATATTTAAACTTATACCTAATTGCTCATCAAATTCTGGTTGTATAAATATTGGTATTCCTCCACAAAGTATTAAAGCATTTATTACTGACTTATGAATATTTCTTGGTAGCAATACTTTTTCTCCTGGATTTATTACACTTAAAATCATTGCATGTATTGCTTGTGTAGTACCATTAGTTATAAAGAATGCTTCATCAGCCATATAAGCCTGTGCTAATAAATCTTGTGCATTTTTTATGACTCCAGTTGGATTAGATACATTATCCATAGTGGGTGATGAGTTTATATCCATTTTCATGAGATTTTCACCTAGATATTTATTTAATATATCTACACCTCTATTTTTCACATGTCCAGGTACATCAAAGCAAGCTATATCTCTTTTTGAATATTCTTTTAATGATTCCAATAATGGAGCACATTCATAGTTCAATTCAACTGCATTTGCGAACTCACTGTCCATGACTTTAAATTCATCCCCTCTCTATATTCTAATATTTTCATTGTTTTTATTTATTATTTCTATTTTTTATTTTTACTTTTATTAAACTCATGATATTTATTATATTAACAAACGAGTATTTTTACAAGTATTTTTTTATTTCATATCAAAAACCTATACCTTAGTGTTATCAATATTTATAAACTTTTATATTTTTTATTGTTTATATTAATTTTTTTTAAAATTAGTATTTGTAAACTTTCTTATTTTTAGTCAATTTTTTATTTTTATTTTTTTCAAGTTTTACTAACGCTTTAAGTTTAATATTTTTAATTAGTATGTATTCTATTACTAAACTTTTATACTATTTTTATTTTATATATTAAAATCCATAGTTTAGTGTAACTAAATAATTTTCATATTTGTAGATTTAAATTTTTTATAAAAATTATTAAAATTTAATCTAATACTATAGAATAAATTCTATTTGTACAAACAAAAATAGAGTAGTAAATAAATTCACTACTCTAGATTTATAGTATCATAACATTATAGACTTATAGCATTTTTTGTACATTCCTTTATATTTGCTACTTTACTCATAATTATAACTGTTAAAAGTTCTGAAACAGCCATACTTACCCATATTCCATTTACTCCAAATAACTTAGAAAAAACAAGTAGTATAATTGGCAACAGTAGGATTGAACGTAAAACGCCTATAATATTAGAATGTACTGGCATTTCTATCGCCTGATAATACATCATAGTTGTCAAATTCTTCCCAATCATAAGATAGGCTAAATTAGCCATATTAAGTGCAACATAGGCCATTAAAATAATTTCTCTATCACTTGTAAATATTTTTATAATTTCTTTTCCAAATAAAAAACATATTACTGTAAACATTATAGATACAAAGAAACTCATTTTTGTTGCCATATTATAATAGCCTAACATTTTTTTACTTTCTTTAGAACCAAAATTATAGCTTATAAGTGGTTGAACACCTAAAGTTATACCCATTAAGAGATTATAAATATTAGTAGTTACATAGTTTACTACAGCATAAGCAGAAAGACCTACATCTCCAACAACTCTTGTCAAAACTATATTATGTGCAAGTATAATTATTGAAAAAGCACTCTCTGCAAAGAATGAGGGAAATCCTATATTAAATAATTCTTTTAAAACACCCTTTTCTATCTTTGCTGAACCAAAAGATAACTTACCTTTTTTAAACATAAAATGAGGTAACATTATTATAAGTGTAGATAGTTGACCTAAGCCACTTGCAATTGCTGCACTTTTTACACCAAATCCAAGCTTAAATATAAATAGATAATTTAAAGTTATATGAAATATTGTTCCTGACACAGTAGCTATCATAGCAAGTTTTGGTCTTCCATCATTTCTTAAAAAACTACAAAAAACAAGACCTAGCAAATTTGGTAGACAGAAAATAGCATAAAATGTTAAATATTCAGAAGATAATCCTACTAAATTTTCTGTTGCTCCCATAATTCTAACTATATGCTCTGAAAAAAGTATACAAATTATTGTAAGAGATAAACTACCTATTATTAAGATTTTTATCACTTGTCTAAATATATTTACAGCCCTTTCATCATCTCTAGAACCAAATTTTTTGGAGACTAGTACTCCTCCTCCAACTGCCATTAAACTGGATAATCCTAAAAATACCATTACAAGAGGCATTACTATACTAACAGCTGTAAGTGCTGAATCGCCTAGTCCTTTTCCCAAAAATATTCCATCTAATATTGTATTAAATGATGATACAAACATAGCAAGAGCTGATGGTATAGCATACTCTAAAAATTTTTTTGCCATTAAAAATCTCCCTCCCATAGATTATTATAATAAATATTATTTCACTATATAAAATACTAATCTATCCTCTGAGGGTAGAGTCAAGTTTTTTTGTATACTATTTTTTTCTTATTTCTAATTGAACCAATGTCTTTTCTTTTGTATCTGAATCTACTCTGGAAAGCATCCATATTTCATTAAAATTTCCAACAAGTTCTATATTATTATTCTTTGCATAATCTATTATTTTTTGATAATAATCATAGGCATTATTCCAATTATCATCATATATAATTGTTAAATATTCACCTGCTGGTAAAATATGCTCATTCTCATATTCTTCTCTTTCTTTAAAATCTACTATATCATCATATAATAATGCTTTACCTTCTTTGATTACTTTCTCATATGAAATACTACCTGAGATTATAGGATATACATCATTATACTTATCTTGAATGTGTAAAATAATATGTCTCAGATACATCTCAAGTTCCACTTCATCCTTTGAATTACATTTATATACATTTACTTTTCTTTCTTTATTGTATTTTATAAATACATTATTTAAATCATATTTTAACAATTCATTTACTTTAAATTCTATATCATTTAGATAATTTTTCACATCTGATAGTTCTTTTATTTTATTTTCTATCATTTTATTTTGTCTATCAATTGTATTCATCATAGAATCAATTGAACTGTCTGAATCAATTAATTTTTTTATATCTTCAAGAGCCATCCCCATAATCTTACAGTACTTAATTACATCTATACTCATAAATTGTTCTCTTGAATAATACCTATATTTATTTTCTTGATTTACATATGCTGGTTTTAATATACCTACTTTATCGTAGTATCTTAGAGTTTTTATTGATAAATCAAAAAGTCTAGACACTTCTCCTATTGAAAAATATGTTTTTATATTATCCCCTCCCTTTATATTTTGCATTAAAATAGTACTACATTAACCTATAAATATCAATATAAAATTAATTGTATTTTTAATTAATTTTATATTGATATTTATATATTAAAAATAATAAAATAATGATAGAATTATAAAAAAATAAGAGAAGCTTTTAAAAGCTTCTCTTATTCCATCTCTGCTATAGGTATCGTTTTCCAATGTTTTCTTAAAATTGCTTCAACATTTTCTGAATCCTTTGCTCTCATAAACTTCACTGCCTCAATATGTTGATTATTGCTGTAAGTTAGCATTTTATACAATTCTTCTTCATTGTCGCTAGTATATGACTTTGACATAAAATTATATCTAAGAGAGTTCAACATATTTATTAACACCTGATTATCTGATTTTGCTATGTATATATCGTGAAATTCATTGCTTAGTTTTAAGTAGTTATTGTAATTTTTATACTTTATAGAGATAGCCATCATTTCTGTTAACTCGTCCATTTTTATTAAATCTGATTCAGTTAAATTTTCTAAAGATGAAGAGCCTGCTAACGCATCTAACATACCAATTACAGAGTATGTGTCTAGTTTTTCCTTTTCCTGAAACTCTTTTACCACAAATCCCTTATTAGGTATCTTTTCTAGTAAATTTTCACCTGCCAACCTCGTTAGTGCTTCCCTTGCTGGTGTTCTACTAACTCCAATAGAGTTACAAATTTCAGATTCAGTAATTCTCTGATTAGCTTCATACTCTCCATTTTGGATTTTTTTTGATATATAGTCATAGACTTGAGTTGTAAGTGGATCTACTTTCATAAGACACTCCTCCATATTAAGATTATAAAAGTTAAATCTCCCTACAACTTCAGTAGAGAGGTTTTGTTTTATCTTACTTATCTATATAATATCATAACTTCTATATTTTTTACACTTCTTTGTATATTTTGAAATACTAAAATTTTTATGATAATTTAAAACAAAAATGTAGCAAAACCTTTGATAAATCAAAATTTTTGCTACATTTTTATTTTTAACTTAAATTATTATACTTAAAATACACTAAAAATAATAAATGATTTAGAATCCATATGGATTTTTAATTCATTGTTTTCTATCTGTATATTTTTATTTATATTTTTAAGATTATACTTTATAGGTATTTCCTCTATAAAGTTACCTTCTATATTTAATGATATATTTTCAGGATTGTTACTTCTATTTATTAAAATCAGTATCCTATCATTATATTCATTAAATCTTATAAATGCAAACACATTGTCATTTTTAGTATATATAAATTCTGTTTCTCCAGAACTTAAAATTTTATTTTTATTTCTGATTTTTATAATATTTTTATAAAAATTTAACATATCTTCATCTTCATTTTTCCATGGATATGTTCTTCTATTGTCTGGGTCTACATCTCCACAAAGACCTGCCTCATCTCCATAGTATATATATGGTACTCCTTCAAATGTCATCTGCGTAGCTACAGCAAGTTTCATCAAATCTATATCATTATTTAATTCAGTTTTAGCTCTTGTGACATCATGTGTTCCAATTAAATTTAAATTAGACTTAAATGATTCTTCTGGATAATTTTCTTTAATTTGCATATATTTATTGCTAAGTTCATATGAATTAATTTCTCCTTTTAAAAATGAAAACATATTATTTCTAAATGGATATCCCATAACAGAATCTAATTCTTCACCTAATAAATAGCTTCTCCTTTGACCATAACTAATCTTATTTGAGGCATCTTCCCATACTTCCCCTATAAGTATAGAGTCATTATCAGCTTCTTTTAGTTGCTTTCTCAGCTCTCTTATAAACTCAGTTGGCAGTTCATCTGCAACATCCAATCGCCATCCTTTAATCCCCATATTCATCCATTTGTTTATGACACTATCCTTGTCATATATTATATAATCCATATAGCTTTTTTCTAATTCATTTGTATTTGGCAAGGTCTTTATATCCCACCAACTTTTATATTTATGAGGAAATTCTTCAAACACATACCATGAATAATATGGTGATTCTTTTGATTGATATGCACCTAAACTATCATAATTTCCATACATATTAAAATACTTACTATCTGCTCCAGTGTGACTAAAAACACCATCAAGTACTATTGATATATCTTTTTCTTTTGCTTTATCAATTAATTCTTTAAATGTATCTTCATCTCCAAACATAGGGTCAATCTTTTTATAATTTCCTGTGTCATACTTGTGATTACTAGAAGCTTCAAATATAGGACTCAGATATAATATACTCACTCCTAATTTTTTTAGATACCCAAGTTTATTAATTATTCCCCTTAAATTTCCACCATGAAAATCCCATCTTATAATATCCCCTCTATTGTCCTTTATGTACATAGGTATATCGTCCCAATTGCCATATATAAAGCTGTTTTTTTTAGGATTATCAACCTTCCCATTACGATTTCCATTGTTAAATCTATCTACAAATATATGGTAAAGTACTCCTTCTTTGTACCAGTTTGGCACTTTAAAGTCTCTATAAACAGTAATTTGATATTTATTGATATCATTATAATTATATTCACAAGTGTATCCATTTTCTCTATTCTTTCCATAGAATACAGTCTTTTTCTCACCATTTATTTCAGCAATCACTTTAAAATAATAAAAATAAACACCAGTTGTATCAAATTTTCCAACCTTACAATAAAAATACTTTCTAAGTGTATTATTGTTTAATTCTTCATTTAAAATTATTGTTTTTGATTCATCTTCTTTGTTTATTTCTAGGGAAATAGACTCAACATTATATCCTTCATTTACTTTGACATTAATCATCAATTCTTCATCAAATTTTAAAGCTCCAAACGGAGCCTTAAAATTTTTATCCCAAGAGTTATATTCTATTATGTTTTGCATTTATAATCACACCCTTTTAAACCAAATGTCTTTTGCATATTCAGAAATTGTTCTATCAGAAGAAAAAAATCCTGAATTAGCTATATTAACCAAAGACATTGTATTCCATTTTTCTTTATCACGATATAGTTTGTTTATATTTGCTTGAGCTTGCCCATAATTTTCAAAATCCCTCAATACAAAGTATTCATCATTGTAAGTGGTAAGTGAATTATAAATACTTCTACCTTCTTCACCTAGGTTAGGAATAAATCCATTTATTAAGTCATCTACTACTCTTTTTATATCCATGTTAGAATGATACAAGTCAAGTGAAGAATATCCACCAAACTTATTATAATTAAGTACTTGCTCTGCACTAAGTCCAAATAAAAACATATTTTCTTTTCCTACTTGTTCACATATTTCTACATTTGCACCATCTAATGTTGCTAAAGTTATAGCACCATTCATCATAAACTTCATATTACTTGTTCCTGATGCTTCTTTTGTTGTCGTTGAAATTTGTTCACTCACATTTGCTGCTGGTATTATTATCTCTGCTAATGATACACCATAATTCTCTATAAATACGACTTTTAACTTGTCCTTTACTCTAACATCATTATTTATAGTACTTGCAACTGAATTTATAAATTTAATTATGCACTTGGCTAAATAATATCCTGGTGCAGCTTTTGCTCCAAATATAAAAGTTCTTGGGTCAATATTTAAATTAGGATTGTCAAGTAATTCATGATACATATGGAGTACATTAAAAATATTCAATAGCTGCCTTTTATAAGCATGCAACCTCTTAACCTGAACATCAAATATAGAATTAGGGTCGATATTTAAATCGTATTTATCATTTATAAAATTTGCTAAATTTACTTTATTATTGTATTTTATATCATCAAGTCTTTTTAAAACAGAAGAATCATTTTTAAATTTTTCAATATTCTTTAGCTGTAAAGTATCTGTTTTCCATGAATCACCAATTAAATCTGTTATTAAATTGCTAAGTTGCGGATTTGAACTTATAAGCCATCTTCTATGTGCAATTCCATTAGTTTTATTGTTAAATTTATTTGGTTCGTCTTGATAAAAATCTTTTAAAACTTCTGTTTCAAGAATTTGAGTATGAAGCTTAGCAACTCCATTTACACTGTGACTTGTTACAATACATAAATTTGCCATATTTATGTTGTCCCAGTCTATTATACTCATTCTTTTTATTTTATCTTGGTCATATCCTTTATTATTTAATTCTTCTACATACCTTCTGTTTATTTCTTCTATTATCATATAAATTCTTGGTAATAGCTCTTTTATCATACTTACAGGCCACTTTTCCATTGCTTCTGACATTATAGTATGATTAGTATAAGATACTGTTTTTTTAGTTATCTGCCATGCTTCATCCCAAGATAAGCCTTCTTCATCAAGTAAAATTCTCATAAGTTCTGGTATACACAAGGTAGGATGTGTATCATTTATATGAATTGCCACCTTATCAAATAAATTACTGATGTTTAGTTTATTCTTTTTATACTTCCTTATTATATCTTGTACACCTGCACTTACAAAGAAATACTCTTGCTTCAGTCTCAATAATTTTCCTGCATAATTTGAATCATCAGGATACAACACCTGTGAAATTTCTTCAGTATAGTACTTGTGTTTTAGGGCCTCTTCATAACTTCCTGAATAATTTAGAGCATTTGAAGTAAGTTCTCCAAAGTCTCTTTTTGGTATCTCACTTTTAAATAATCTTAAAGTATTGATACACTGATTTTGGTATCCGATTATTGGGATATCATAAGGCATTGCCATTACAGGAAGATAGTTTTTATGGACTACTTTTAAATGGTTTCCCTCCTTAATCAACTCTACTTCTCCACCAAACTTTACCATCGTCGCTTCATTTGGTCTTACAGTTTCCCATGCATAACGTCCTTCTGTAAGCCAGTTATCAGGTACTTCGACCTGATAACCATTTACAAATTTTTGTTCAAATAAACCATATTTATATCTAATTCCATATCCTTGACCACTTATGTTCAAAGATGCCATAGAATCTAAAAAACATGCTGCTAATCTTCCAAGACCACCATTCCCTATGGCTGGGTCTACCTCAGCTTTGATTAAATCATCTAAGTTAATTCCTAATTCTAGTAATCCTTCTCTAACTTCTTCTTCAATATTTAAATTTAGTAAATTAGATTTTAATTGTCTTCCTATTAAAAACTCTAGACTAAAATAATAAACCTCTTTTTTCTTATCTAATTTCGTAGCAACCCATTTTTTTGCTATTTCATCTTTCAGTAGACTACATAATACATTTAACAATTGTTCATCAGTAGCTTCCTTGATAGACTGTGCATATAAGCTATACATTTTCACTTCAAATTTTTGCTTGAATTTCTTTTTGCTTATTGTTACCAAAAAAACCACTCCTTTAATCACATATGTCTCTATATGTTTCTATATACTCCTTAGCTGATTTTTTCCAACTATTATCAGTATTCATTGCATTTTCAACTACTTTAATCCATTTTTCTTTATCTTTAAAAACTTTAATTGCATTTTGCAAACAGAAAAACATCTCATGAGCATTGTAATTTTTAAAACTAAATCCATTACCTTCTCCAGTAAATTGATTGTAAGGTATTACAGTATCTTTAAGTCCTCCAGTTTCTCTAACTACTGGTAAAGAACCATATCTCATAGCTAGCATTTGACCTATACCACAAGGTTCAAATAGTGATGGCATCAAGAATATATCACTTGCAGCATAAATTTGTTGAGCCAACGATGCATTGAATGTAATTCTAGCAGATACTTTATCTGAAAAATTAGAATCATAATAATTAAACATTGATTGATATTGATGTTCCCCAGTTCCTAAAATGACAATTTGTAAATCTTCCCTCATAAGCTCAGGCATCATATAGGCTATTAAATCAAATCCTTTTTGAGAAACTAGTCTTGAAACTATCCCTATTAATGGAATAGATGAATCCTTTTTTAATCCTAATATATCTTGTAATCTTAATTTATTTTCCAATTTTTTCTCAATAGAATTTACATTGTAATTGACAAATATATCCTTATCTTTCTCAGGGTTATTCAGGTCATAATCTATGCCATTTAATATTCCTTTTAATTTGCCTGATTCCTTTCTAAGTAAACCATCTAATTGTTCTCCATAAAAAGATGTTTGTATCTCATTTGCATAAGTAGGACTAACAGTTATAACTTTATCTGCAAAATTTATTCCAGCTTTCATAAAATTTATTGAACCATAATACTCTATATCTCCATTATCAAAATATTTTTCAGGTAAATCTAATATATCATTTAAGACATACTTATCAAATACACCTTGATATTGTAGATTATGTATAGTATACATAGTTTTTATATTTTTATACCCCTCAAGGGTTGCATATCTCTCTTTTAAAATTAATGGTAACATACCTGTGTGCCAATCATTTATATGTATTACATCTGGATAAAAGTCAATTCTACTTATAGCTTCTAATACAGCATCTGTAAAGAATGTATATCTTTCTGCATCATCTCCATACCCATAAATACTCTTTCTCTCATCTTCTCTTCTAAAATAAAATTCATTGTCTATAAAATAAAATTTAACACCATCTAGTTCCATTTCTAAAAGACCACAATATTGATTTCTCCATCCAACGCGTACACTAAAAACGGCTATTTCTTTTAATTGATCTTTTAAATAACTTGGTATAGTTGAATATTTAGGCATTATTACCCTTACATCTACACCTTCTTTTTTTAATTCTTTAGGCAATGCATAAGATACATCTCCTAATCCTCCAGTTTTAGCAAAGGGCCAACACTCTGCTGTTACATAAAAAACCTTCACTAGCTATTCCCCCTTCTAAAAAATATTTTTATATATTCGTATTTTTTTCTACTACAATAGGATATTTTTCATCTCCTTTTAACTCTTTTCCTTTTGATACACTTGTATTTTTATCTAGTATTGCATTATATAGTTTTGCATTTGACTTTATTACACAATTTTGCATTACTATTGAGTTTTCTATAACTGTTCCTTTTTCAACATTAACTTTTCTAAATATAATGCTATCTTTTACAGTACCTTCTATTAAGCAACCTGATGCTATAAAACTATTTTCTACCTTTGCACTATCTGTGTAAATTGTAGGTGACTCATTCTTTTCTTTAGTAAATATTTTTCTTTCAGAATACAGTAATTCATCAGCCACTTCTATTTCTAATAAATCTTTGCTCATTTGAAAATATGATTCAACAGAATTTACACATTTCAAATATCCTGTATACTCATAAGCTCCTATTTTCATATTTTCTGCTTCTTCAACAATGAACTCTTCTAAATAACAATAATTCCCTTTATTTACAATATTATATATACATTCTACAAAATCTTCACGTTTCATAATATATGTTTCCATACATATATTTGCTCTAGGGAATTTTCCTAAATTATTTCCTACATTTATTACTCTGTTATTACTATCTAAGTTTAAGGTTAGATTACCAGCAAAATCTTTATTTGCATTGTTTACATTTTTATATATTATAGTTATATCATTATGAGATTTTTTATGGTACTCCAAAGCCTGAGAGTAATCTAGGTTACATAACATATAACTTGGAGCTATTAAAATGTATTCTTCTTCACTTTTCTCTATATAATCAAGATTAGCTAGTATTGTGTATATATCTCCTTCTCTATGTGAGTAAGTATTTCTATACTTAGTATTTTCTGGGCTAAAAATTGATAAACCGCCCTTTTTTCTACTTAAATCCCAATCTTTTCCACTACCTATATGGTCTGTCAATGATCTATACTTTTCTTTTGCGAATATTCCAACTTTTGTGATTCCTGAATTTATCATATTAGATAGAGCAAAGTCTATTATTCTATATCTTCCAGCTATTGGTGTAGAAGCTATCGGTCTTCCATAATTAAGTTTATTTATTGCAGGGTCTCCTTTTTTGTTTAAATTTATTATACCTAAACATTCATTTCTCATCTTAAAGACCTCCTTCTATTAATACGCATCTAGGCTCTATATTTTCATATTCAGAAACTACATTTATCTCATTATTTACATTTTTTATCTGAACATTGTCATTTATAGTTGCACATTCACCTATCATAGCTTTTTCTATAGTTACATTTTCTCCTATTACAACATTTGGCATGATTACTGAATCAATTACTTTACTTCCTTTTCCAACAACAACTCCATGTGATAATACAGAGTTTCCTACTTCTCCTAAAATTCTACAACCATCAGCTATCATTGATCTATGAACATTTGCACTTTTGCCTATATATTGAGGAGGCATTGCCATTGTATTTGTATATATCTTCCATTTAGGGTCTGATAAATCCAGTGTTTCTGGAGATTTAATTATATCCATATTTGCATCCCATAAACTTTGTATAGTTCCTACGTCTCTCCAATACCCCTTAAATGGATATGCATACATTCCAACATTATCCTCTAACATTTTAGGTATTAAATTCTTTCCAAAATCATCATAATTTATATCTGAATTTTTTTCTGCTTCTTTAAAATAACTTCTCAACATTTTCCAATCAAATATGTATACTCCCATAGATGCCAAATTACTTTTAGGTTCACCTGGCTTTTCTTCAAATTCATAAATACTTGAATCTTCATTTGTATTCATTATGCCAAATCTAGAAGCTTCATCCCAAGGTACTTCAATTACTGCAATCGTAGCCTTAGAGCCTTTTTCTTTATGAAATTTTAGCATTTTACTATAATCCATCTTATATATATGGTCACCAGATAATATTAATACATATTCTGGATTATAGGTATCTACAAAATCCATATTCTGATATATAGCATGTGCTGTACCATTATACCAATTTCCCTCTTTTTCATTCATAAATGGTTGTAATACATATACTCCACCATTTATTCTGTCTAAATCCCAATGACTTCCCATACCTATATGAGAATTTAATATCAGTGGTCTATATTGAGTTAAAACACCTACAGTATCTATACCAGAATTTGAACAATTACTTAAAACAAAGTCAATAATTCTGTACTTTCCTCCAAATGATACAGCTGGTTTTGCAATTCTCTTTGTGAAAACTCCAAGTCTTGAACCTTGCCCCCCTGCCAAAATCATAGCTAACATCTCTTTTTTCATTTAATGACACTCCCCTCATCTAGTAATTAATATTTATAATTGCATTTTTACCTTTATAAACTTTTAGTCAATAAATGTTGTGTATAAATTTTGCCCAAATGATAATGTAATAAGAGTAAAATAATATAAACTATACAATTTCTATAATGTATACCCCATAATTACTTTATTGAAGTATACATTATTTTCCATAAGTGCTATAGTACTTATAATATTCAATTCCTAGTTAGAAAATAATATAAACATTTATTTTATAGATATAAAAAATATTTTTTATAAATCAATTTATATCATACAAACATACTTAAATTTTTATGCTTTTTTGATTTGATAATAATAGAACATAATATGACATGATTATCTAAAAATCTTTAAATAATTACTAGCTAATTTTATTTTTTGTTATTTGCTCATCTATGATTAAATCAGTGAATTATAAAATTTTAGTTCTATTGTTAGACATATTCATTATGTTTGATATTTTTATAACTATATATGTTATCAATATAAATATCCAAATTAAAGTTACTTTCTTTTCCTATATGTTTTATTTAATATTATATAACACTTTTTACATTAGTAAAGGGTAAATTGTATAAAAATTCTGTTAATTTATTTTTAAAATCGCGTTTTATAAATAAAAACAAAGAAGAAGACCTAAAAAACTATAAGTCTTCTTCTTTTCAATGTGCATTCTATACTATATTTAATTAATTCGACATTTAATTTCCATTTCCTTCCTACTATAAAAAAACTCTTTTATTTTTTTAATGAATCATTTCCACTAAATGCATCTTTTACATCTAATATATCATTTTTATCATCACTCATGACTTCTTTTATTCCTTTGAATGTTCCTAAGAAATTAACTGCTTCTGAAGGTAAAACCAATTTTGTTGACTTACCTTCAGCCATTTTTTCAAGTGCTTCCATAGATTTTAATGCTAAGATATTATTGTCAATGTCAGACTCTTTCATAGCTGAAAATACTAATTTCAAACCTTCTGCAGTAGCCATTTGAGTTCTTTTAATCATTTCAGCTTCACCTTGTGCTTTAGCAATAGCTGTTTGTCTTATAGCCTCAGCTTCACCTTCTGCTACCAATATAGCAGACTCTTTTTCTCCTTCTGCTACACGTACCATAGCTTCTTTCCTTGCTTCTGCTGTTAATATAGCAGATTGTTTTTCTCCTTCTGCTTGTAATATAGCAGCTGACTTATTACCTTCTGCTTGAAGTATTGCTTCTCTTCTTTCTCTTTCCGCTCTCATTTGCTTTTCCATCGCAACTTGAATATCATGAGGAGGCATTATGTTCTTTAACTCTACTCTATTTACTTTTATTCCCCATTTATCTGTTGCTTCATCAAGGATTGTTCTCATTTTTACATTTATTATATCTCTTGATGTTAGTGTTTCATCTAAATCAAGTTCACCAATTATATTTCTTAAAGTTGTAGCTGTTAGATTTTCAATAGCAGCTATTGGATTTGCTATTTCAAATACATATCTAACTGGGTCTGTAACTTTATAATATACAACTGTATCAATCTGCATAGTTACATTATCTTTAGTTATAACTGGCTGAGGTGGGAAATCTATTACAATTTCTCTCAAGTCAATCACATATGCCATTTTATCTAAAAATGGTATCAAGAAATGTACTCCTGTTTCAGCCACTTTTTGAAACTTACCAAGTCGCATTATTATACCTACTTTAGATTGTTTTATTACTCTTATACAAGTTAAACTTATTGCTACTACTACTATTATTAATACAATACTTAAAACAACTTTCATGCCCATAAATATATCCTCCTTTTATTTTATTGATTCGTCACACTAGTTGCAGAATTTACTTTTTTAACAACTAGTTTTACCCCTTCTATTTTTAATACTTCTACTGTAGAGCCCTTATCAATCTTTTCATCATCTATAGAAATAGCAGTCCATGTTTCATGTTCAACTACAACTAAACCAGTTTGATTTGGAGAAATTTCCTCTGTAACAACACCTTTTTTAGATATCATTGCTTGTAAATTGGTATTAGATTTATAAGTTTTATCTTTTTTTACAATTTTCTTAGTAGCTACAACTAACATAGCTATAGAAATTACAGCAAATATTAAAACTTGTAAAAATATACTCTTTATAAAAGTACTTAAAAATATAAGTATTACTGCTCCCACACTAAACCATATTAGTGTTAAGCTTGGAGTCAACATTTCTGCTATTCCAAATAAGACTGCTACTATTAACCATATCAACTTCATACTATCTACCCTCTTTTCATATGAATTATCAAACACTATATAAATCATATTCTTTATACAATATATTTGAATATGATTTTAAACAATCAACCAAAAACCAATAAAATAAGTCAATTTGAGATTAATTTAATAGTATTATATCAGCATACTTTGTTAAAGTTGTTACAAAGTAGTATCAAATATTAGTAATTAAATAATCAAAAACTTGTTCATTGTTAACGAAATGTTACTTATTAAATCTGTTGCATTTACTGTATACATACTTTTTCCTAACTTATCTCCTATATAACCATGTACATATGCTCCACTCACTGTAGCTTCAAGTATATCCATACCTTGACCTACAAAAGAAGTAATCATACCAAGTAAACAGTCTCCCATTCCACCAGTTGCCATACAACTATTTCCTGTAGGATTTATATATGTTTCTTTACCATCTGTTATGATAGTTTGATATCCTTTTAAAAGGACAACTACATTGTATTTTTGAGCAAATTCTTTTGCCACATCTACTCTATGTTCTCTTATATACCCAATTGAGTCACCTGTCAACCTGGCCATTTCTCCCAGATGTGGAGTAATTACAAACTTATTTTTCCACTCTAAAAACTTATAGCATCTATCCTTCATAACATTTAATCCATCTGCATCCAATATTATTGGACAACTAGAGTTTTCTACTACTCTAAGTAATCTCTCAAAAGTTTTGTGATTATCTCCCATTCCTGGACCAAAACCAATTGCATTGCTAGAACTCAATAGTTTATCAACTCTCTCTTCTTCAAAATTTACAGTCATTGCTTCAGTGAGTCTAATAGATACTTTTTCTTGTACATCTTTACTACTAATCAAAGTTACAAGACCACTTCCACTTTTAACAGCAGATTCAGTTGCTATGAAACTAGCCCCATAAAATCCTTTTGAGCCTGCAACTATAGATACTTTTCCAAAATCACTTTTAAATCCATTCTTATCTCTTCTTCTAATATTATTTTTTACAAAACTCTCATCAGTTATGAATTCATCATTATGGTATTTTCTTGTAATAAAATCTGGAATACCTATTTTTTCTACAATTACATCCCCAATAAGTGAGTTTACATCATAATTTAAAAAACCTCTTTTATAAAACTCAAAACTAATTGTTTTTTTTGCTTTAATACAAATTCCAAGTATACTTCCTTTGTCACTATCTATACCAGATGGTATATCTATAGAATATGTATTTTTGCTGTTATCATTTACTATATCAATTACTTCTTTAAAAATACCAGTTATTTCTCTCTTTAGTCCTGTTCCAAATATTGCATCTATTACAACATCACTTTTAGATACTGCTTCCTTAAACATTGTTAAATTTTTATTTTTAATTATACTCTGTTTTTCTGTTTCAATAATTTTATCTACTTTATTTTTATTTATATAGTCATTATATTCCTCGCTTAAATCATTTTTATCAATATTTATAATATTAATCCCCATATTTAAAAGTATATTATAATTGATTTTAGAACATTCACTTAGTTTCTTGATATTACCAATTAAAAAGACATTTACATTTTTTTCTTTTAGCTTTAAATGTCTTGCTATTCCAAGACCATCTCCACCATTATTTCCAACACCACATACAATTGTATAATCATTATATATATCTATATCCATGTTTCTCATTGCAGATATTACTGCATTTTCCATCAATACAATCATTGGAATTCCCAATTCTTCTACGCATGCATTATCAACACTTCTACTTAAATTCGCTGTACCTATCAACACATATCATCACTCCTATAAAATTAAATACTTCCTAAAATATTTAAATAAAAACATATAAATATCTACTGAAGTCTTTTTAATCTTGTAAACATCTTGAATAAAAACATCAAAAATAAGATTCCTAAAAATAATTAAAAAAATAATAAAAATTCTGAATTGAAATAATCATTCAATTTATTATATCATATAATTTTGGTCATTATATTACTTCAAAATCTATTTTCATTAATTCTATAAAAAGTTTACCTTTTGCTCAATTTGTTTCTAAAATCCAAATGAATTTTAATTTTTATTTATAAATTAAAATTTAAGAAAACTACCCAATCCTATACATAAAACTTTTTTTATTCGAACTCAATTTTCTGACAATTTAATAATTTTTCAAAATTTATTGTTGACTTTTATTTTTTACTGTATTAAACTAATTACTATACAAAATATAAAACAAAATTTTCAAAATTATTAAATTAAAAGGAGAGGTAAATATGAAGACTTTATTAAACAAACAAGTACGATTTTTTAGTAGCCAATTTAGTTAGGGTTTGTAGCTAAGTTAAGACAAATTGTCATAACATAGATACAGACCCCTTAGGATTACCATTTTTAAGGATTGTATCTATGTTGGCTATAGTGATTGTTGTTAAAGTTTTTATTTTATCATCATATTATAGAGAGCCACATGGATTATACTGTGTGGCTCATTCGTGTTTTTGCCATACAGTTATATGTACTGTGTGGTTTTTTTATATCCAAAATTTAATTTTCAATTAGATTTAAAAAATTATTTTAAAATATTTTCAAAGGGGTGTTTTATTTATGTCAGGTATTATATCTGTAATGACGCAAAGTTTAATTTTATCAATCATGGCACTGGGGGTTTATATAACTTACAAAATCTTAGATTTTCCCGATATGTCTGCTGATGGTAGCTACACAATGGGAGCTTCTATTGTAGCATTTTCTCTTACTAATGGGATTTCTCCTATAGTAGCAACTTTAATGGCTATTTTATGTGGTTGTATTGCTGGTCTTGTAACTGGTATACTTCACATTAAATTTAAAATATCTAACTTACTTTCTGGTATTTTAGTTATGGGAATGCTCTACTCTATCAACCTAAGAATAATGGGAAAATCAAATATCCCACTATTTAGTTTTAAGCATTTATTCAATGGAGAAATATCTCCTATAGTTTTAGCTCTAGCATTTGTACTTATCTGTAAAGTACTTTTGGATTTATTCTTAAAGACAGGTCTTGGATACACTCTAAAAGGTGTTGGTGACAACTCTCAAATGATTAAATCTTTGGGTATAAACATCGGTTCTATAAAAATATTAGGGCTTATGATTTCAAATGGACTTATAGCTTTATCTGGTAGTTTGATGGCTCAATTCTTAGGATTCTCAGATGTAAATATGGGTATCGGAACTTTAGTACTTGGAATTGCTTCTATCATAATTGGTATTACATTATTTAAGAAATTTACTTTTATTAAAAATACTACTGCAATAATTGTTGGTTCTTTCATATACCAATTCACTATATACTTTGCAATGAGTTTAGGTATGTTATCAACTGATTTAAAACTAATAACTGCCATAGTTATAATAGCTTTCTTAGCTACTGGTAACTTAAATATCTCACTAAAAAAAAACAAGTGCAAGGCTAGTACCAAAAATAAATCTGAAAAAAGAGGTGTTATAGATGTTACAAATTAAAAATATTTCAAAGAGTTTCCCAAATCCATATGGTCAACCTAATACTATATTTGAAAATTTATCCCTTAGTATAGAAGACGGTGAATTTGTAAGTATCATAGGTAGTAATGGAACTGGTAAATCTACTTTATTAAATATAATATCTGGATTATTAAAAGAATCCTCTGGTGAAATCACTCTAGATAATACTAATATAACAAATTTAGCTGAACACAAAAGAACTCAAATAGTAAGTAGAGTTTTTCAAGACCCAAGCTTAGGAACTTGTCCTTCTATGACAGTTAGAGAAAACTTATCTTTGGCTCTTAATAAGGGAAAATTGCTAAATTTAAAAAGATGTCTCCGTCATAAAACAAATGACTTAGAGCACTTACTTGAAGGAATTTCTCTAGATTTAAAAAAATACTTAGATATCAAAGTACAATATCTTTCAGGAGGTCAAAGACAATCACTTTCACTAATTATGTCTAGTTTAGCAAGCCCTAAGGTTCTATTATTAGATGAGCATACAGCAGCACTTGACCCAAAGACATCAAATGAAGTAATTGAATTAACTGATAAAATTATAAGAGAAAAAAATATAACTACACTTATGGTAACTCATAACTTAAAGCATGCTCTTCAATATGGAGATAGATTAATTATGCTCCATAAAGGTGAAGTTGTCTTAGATGTAAAGGGAAAAGAAAAAGAAGAATTAACAGTTGAAGAAATCTTAGAAAAATTTGAATATGCAGTTTAAAAGTATATATTATGATAATTTAATTTTAGCTTAGTTACAAATTAGTTTATTTATAAAATAATTTTAAAGTCATAATATTTTTAGCAATATTACAACCATTCATATGAATATATGAACATATATAACAATAAAATTTTTGAGGGGGATATAAAAATGATTAATAAAAAAAGATTGGTAAGTTTAATTTTAGCTGGTACTCTTGGAATATCTATGCTCACTGGATGTTCTCAAAATGGAGGCTCAGATGCTTCAAAAGACAATGAAAAAACAGACAAGAAAGAAATAAAAAATATAGGAATCACTCAATTAGTAGAACATCCATCTTTAGATAAGGCAAAACAGGGATTCATAAAAGCACTAGAAGATAAAGGTTATAAGGATGGAGATAATATAAAAATAGACTTCCAAAATGCACAAAATGATATGCCTACTACACAAAGTATTGCAAGTAAATTCGTATCTGATAAAAAAGATTTGATATATGCTATATCTACACCTTCAGCTCAAGCAGCTTATAATGCTACTAAAGATATACCTATAATCATGACTGCTGTTACAGACCCTGTAGAGGCTGGCTTGGTTAAATCTCTTGAAAAACCAGGTGGAAACGTTTCAGGTACATCAGATTATCTTTCAATTGATAAAACACTTGAATTGGTTAAAACTTTAACTCCAAAAGCAAAGAAAATAGGCGTTATATACAATACTAGTGAAGTTAATTCAAAAATACAAGTTGATTCTCTACATGATTATGCTAAGAAAAATAATTATGAAGTTGTTGAAAAAGGAATCAGTTCTTCAAGTGAAGTTAACCAAGCTATTTCTAGTTTAGTTGGCAAAATAGATGTTTTATATGTTCCTACTGATAATTTAATAGTTTCTTCTATGCCTATAGTTTCTAAAGTAGCTAACGAAAACAAAATACCTATAATAGCTTCTGAAGAAGGCTCTGTATCATCTGGTGCTTTAGCTTGTTGTGGAATAGACTATGAAAAACTAGGTTACAAGGCTGGAGAACTTGCTATTGAAGTGTTAGAGGGTAAACCTGTTGGTGATATACCTGTTGCTATGTTAGATGAAACTGAAATAATAATCAATGAAGATACACTAAAAGCACTTGACATGCAAAAGCTATCAGCAGATAATATAAAGTATATAAAGTCAGATAAAAATGCAAAATCTGCAGAGTAAAATGTAGTAAATTCAAAAAAGTAGGTAATATGAAAACTTTATATAGTAAGTACTCTTATCCACCCTAACCCTTTGAAAATTGTACTTATTGTAGCAATTTATTGCATATAAAGTTATTCATTTTCCATAAAGTCGTCTATTTTGACGACAGATTATGAAAGTTATATAACTTTCTAATCATTATTTGAGCTGTCTAAATAGAAATTTAAATTTCTTAGACAGCTTTTTTTTATAAATTTTAATATCTACAGCTTTATCTTCATTCCACATTTTTCTTTAATTAAATATTTTTTCACAAAATTCCCATTCAATTTATAAGTTTAGGATAACGTTTTTTCCAATTGATACATTCTCTTTTAAAAATTCCAAGTATACACTATGTAGTATCTTAATTAAATTTAGCAGTTGACTTTTATTATTGTATAATTTATAATTTATAACAAGTCAAGAATACATATAATTTTCTGACTAATTAAAATATTAAAAGGGAGAGATAATTATGAATACTTTATTAAACAATAAAAAATATTATTATTACTATAGCCACTATTTCTAGGGTTTGTACCTACGTTTTAACATAGATACAGACCCCTTAAGACTAGCAAAACTTTGGGATTGTATCTATGTAGGCTATATTGTTTATAGAGTTTTCATTTAACTATATAAGAGCCACATAGATTATACTATGTGGCTTATTCGTGTTTTTACCACATAGTTGTGTATACTATGTGGTTTTTTTATATACAAAATTAACAAATAATTAAAATTATAAAAATATTTTTAAAGGAGTGTTTTATTTATGTCAGGTATTATATCTGTAATGACGCAAAGTTTAATTTTATCAATCATGGCACTGGGGGTTTATATAACTTACAAAATCTTAGATTTTCCCGATATGTCTGCTGATGGTAGCTACACAATGGGAGCTTCTATTGTAGCATTTTCTCTTACTAATGGGATTTCTCCTATAGTAGCAACTTTAATGGCTATTTTATGTGGTTGTATTGCTGGTCTTGTAACTGGTATACTTCACATTAAATTTAAAATATCTAACTTACTTTCTGGTATTTTAGTTATGGGAATGCTCTACTCTATCAACCTAAGAATAATGGGAAAATCAAATATCCCACTATTTAGTTTTAAGCATTTATTCAATGGAGAAATATCTCCTATAGTTTTAGCTCTAGCATTTGTACTTATCTGTAAAGTGCTTTTAGATTTATTCTTAAAGACAGGTCTTGGATACACTCTAAAAGGTGTTGGTGACAACTCTCAAATGATTAAATCTTTGGGTATAAACATTGGTTCTATAAAAATATTAGGGCTTATGATTTCAAATGGACTTATAGCTTTATCTGGTAGTTTGATGGCTCAATTCTTAGGATTCTCAGACGTAAATATGGGTATCGGAACTTTAGTACTTGGAATTGCTTCTATCATAATTGGTATTACATTATTTAAGAAATTCACTTTTATTAAAAATACTACTGCAATAATTGTTGGTTCTTTCATATACCAATTCACTATATACTTTGCAATGAGTTTAGGTATGTTATCAACTGATTTAAAACTGATAACTGCCATAGTTATAATAGCTTTCTTAGCTACTGGTAACTTAAATATCTCACTAAAAAAAAACAAGTGCAAGGCTAGTACCAAAAATAAATCTGAAAAAAGAGGTGTTATAGATGTTACAAATTAAAAATCTTTCAAAGAGTTTCCCCAATCCATACGGTCAACCTAATACTATATTTGAAAATTTATCAATTGACATAGAAGACGGTGAATTTGTAAGTATCATAGGTAGTAATGGAACTGGTAAATCCACTTTATTAAATATAATATCGGGTCTTATAAAAGAATCTTCTGGCCAAGTATTATTAAATAAACACAATTTATCTAATTTGGCTGAACATAGAAGAACTCAAATAGTAAGTAGAGTTTTTCAAGACCCAAGTTTAGGAACTTGTCCCTCTATGACAGTTAGAGAAAATTTATCTTTGGCTCTTAATAAAGGTAAGTTATTAAATCTAAAAAAATGTCTTCGTTATAAAAGAGATTTTCTAGAAAATTTATTAGAAGGAGTTTCTCTAGATTTAAAAAAATACCTAGACGTACAAGTACAATTTTTATCAGGAGGTCAAAGACAATCACTTTCACTAATTATGTCATGCTTAACAAGTCCTTCAGTTTTATTACTTGATGAGCATACAGCAGCTCTTGACCCAAAAACATCAAATGAGGTAATTGAATTAACCGATAAAATTGTAAGAGAAAAAAATATAACTACACTTATGGTAACTCACAACTTAAAGCATGCTCTTCAATATGGAGATAGATTAATTATGCTCCATAAAGGTGAAGTTGTCTTAGATGTAAAGGGAAAAGAAAAAGAAGAATTAACAGTTGAAGAAATCTTAGAAAAATTTGAATATGCTGTTTAAAAGTATATATTATGATAATTTAATTTTAGCTTAGTTACAAATTAGTTTATTTATAAAATAATTTTAAAGTCATAATATTTTTAGCAATACTACGACCATTTATATGAATATATGAACATATATAATAATAAAATTTTCGAGGGGGATATAAAAATGATTAATAAAAAAAGATTGGTAAGTTTAATTTTAGCTGGTGCTCTTGGAATATCTATGCTTACAGGATGTTCACAAGGTGGAGACTCTAGCAATTCTAAACAAGAAAATAACTCTAAAGACAAAGAAGTTAAAAAAATTGGTATAACTCAATTGGTTGAACATCCAGCATTAGATGCTACTAAAACAGGATTTGTAAAAGCCTTAGAAAAAAATGGATTTAAAGATGGAGAAAATATTGATATAGATTTCCAAAATGCTCAAAATGATATGCCTACTACACAAAGTATTGCAAGTAAATTTGCATCTGATAAAAAGGACTTAATATTTGCAATATCTACTCCATCTGCTCAAGCAGCTTATAATGCAACTAAGGATATACCTATACTTATAACTGCTGTCAGTGACCCTGTCGCTGCTGGCTTAGTTAAATCAATTGAAAAACCAGGTGGAAATGTATCTGGAACATCAGACTTTGTTTCTGTAGAAAAAGGATTAGAACTACTTAAAATATTTGCTCCTAAAGCAAAGACTATAGGAATTATGTACAATACTAGTGAAGTTAATTCAAAAGTTCAAGTTGATGCTTTAAAAGAATATGCTTCTAAAAATGGTTTTAAAGTTGTTGAAAAAGGAATAACTACTTCAAATGAAGTCAATCAGGGAATTTCTAGCTTAGTTGGTAAGATAGATGTTTTATATGTTCCTACTGACAACTTAGTAGCTTCTTCTATGCCAATAGTTTCTAAAATAGCTACTGAAAATAAGATTCCAGTTATAGCAGCTGAATCTGGTCCAGTTGAAAAAGGTGCTCTTGCTTGTCAAGGTATAAACTATGAAAAACTTGGTTACAAAACAGGTGAAATGGCTGTTAAAATTTTAAATGGTGAATCAGTTTCTGATATGCCTGTAGCTACATCAGATGATACAGATATCATTGTTAATGAAGATATACTAAAAGCTTTAGGTATGGAAAAACCTTCTAATGAAAATATTTCTTATGTAAAAACTAAACAAGAATAAATATAATAGATTTTTATGAGGGAGTGGTCAAAATGAAGTCCAGTAAGTTGATAAATTTAATTTTAATTGGTGTTCTTAGTGTATCTACCATTACAGGTTGTTCTAAAAATAATGAAGGTGAGTCAAATAAATCATCTGATAAAAATAATGAAATTAAAAAAATTGGTATTACTCAGTTAGTTGAGCATCAAGCTTTAGATGCATCCAGAGAAGGATTCATTAAAGCTCTAGAAGATAATGGATTTAAAGATGGTAAAAATATAGAAATAGATTATCAAAATGCTCAAAATGATATGCCTACTACACAAACTATAGCTAGTAAATTTGTTTCTGATAAAAAAGATTTGATATTTGCTATATCTACTCCATCTGCTCAGGCATCATACAATGCTACTAAAGATATACCTATACTTATAACTGCTGTAACTGACCCTGTTTCAGCTGGATTTGCAGATTCTTTAGATAAACCAGGTAAAAATGTTTCTGGAACTTCTAATTTTACACCTATTGATAAGAGTTTAAAGGCTCTTGATATACTAATCCCACAAGCAAAGACTATAGGTGTTATATATAATACTAGTGAGGTAAATTCTAAAGTTCAAGTTGATAACTTGAAGAAATATGCAAATGATAAAGGTCTTAAAGTTGTTGAAAAAGGAATTAGTTCTTCTAGTGAAATAAATCAAGCTGCTTCTAGTTTAATGGGTAGCGTAGATGTTATTTATGCTCCTACAGATAATTTACTTGCATCTTCTATGCCTATCGTTTCTCAACTTGCTACTAAAAATAAAATACCTATAATAGCTGCAGAGGAAGGTATGGTAAAAGGTGGAGCATTAGCTTGCCAAGGTATAGATTATGAAAAATTAGGTTATAAGACTGGTGAGATGGCTGTTAAAGTCCTAAAAGGAGAATCTAAAGTTTCAGATATGCCTATAACAAGTTTAGAAGAAACTAATTTAATTATTAATGAAGATACTCTAAAGGCACTTTCTCTAGATAAACCTTCTGACAAGAACATAGTTTATATTAAAACTGAAAATAAATAATTTGACCACTCTAATTAATATAAAATGTGAAAATAAAGTAAAATTTAATGATATTTTTATATACAATCAATATGCCTGTTTCTATGAATCTTTCCAAACATAAAAACAGGCATATATTTTTATTTTAATATATTGTCTATTCAATTTTACATTGATATATTTCTTATCCAAAGATAATATATTAATAATCTTAACTTATTTATATAAATAAAATTATTCTTCTATATGTTTTATTACTCTACATGGATTTCCAACGGCTACAGTATTTGATGGTATATCTTTTGTCACTACACTTCCTGCACCTATTACCACATTATCACCTATAGTAACTCCTGGAGTTATAATCACGCCTCCACCTATCCATGCATTATCTCCTATCTTTACAGGTGAACCATACTCTATTCCTGAAATTCTAAGCTGTGCCTCAATTGGATGATAAGCTGTATAAATTTGAACATTTGGAGCTAACATTACATTATCACCAATTTCAATTTTACATACATCTAAAAAAATACAGTCATAGTTTGCAAAGAAATTTTCACCTACATGTATATTATATCCATAGTCACACCTTATATTTTGTTCAACATTTATTTGATTCCCAACTGAACCAAATAGTTTTTTTAAAATATCCACTCTTTTTTCATATTCATCTTCCAAAGAGTTATTAAACAACCTAGTTAATTTTTTACAATACTCTCTTTCTTTTACTAGCAATTCATCATTTGCATAGTAACCTTTCCCTGACAACATTTTTTCTTTTTCAGTCATATAAATTACTCCTTTTCTTTGCAATTGTACTTAAAGCAAAATAAATATTCCTGTGGAAAATCTAAATAAATGCTGTCTCCCTTATCAAATTTCATTTTGTTTTTTTCTAATTCTATCTGAATAGGCATACTTTTGCTAGATAAATTATTGTTTATAGCATATATAGTGTATGTAAATGGATTTTCTATAATGTTAATTAGTCTAAAACATAACTTGCCATCTAAATTTTCACTAGAATCTAAAACCTTAATATGATGCTCTCTGATTCCCACATATTCTATATTATCACCTATGTTTCCAGTTAATGTCAACTTACATCCCCAATCTGTAGCATAAATAGTATTGTTATCTATTCTATTTAATCGAGATATATTTTTACATCCTGTTATTTTTGCTTCTATAAGATATTTTGGAGACTCAAATAGTTCTTTTTTAGGTCTTTTTGGAAGACCTTCTCCTTTATTATAAACCATAATATCATCACAAACTCGGTAAGCTTCTTCAATATCATGAGTAACAAACAATATATCTCCCTTATAATCTTTTAACATATTCATAAGTTCTTTTTCCATATTACTTCTCAAATGATGGTCTAATGCAGAAAAAGGTTCATCTAAAAGTAGTATATCTGGAGATGTAGCTAAGGCTCTAGCTAGTGCTACTCTTTGTTGCTGACCACCAGATAATTGCCAAGGGTATCGACCCTCAAATCCATTTAATTTAAGTATTTCTAAATATTTCATTATTATTTCCTTTTTTTCATCTTTACTTAACTTTGAAAGACCAAGTTCGATATTTTGGCTTACAGTCATGTGAGGAAATAATGCATAGTTTTGAAATAAAAAACCAATGTTTCTTTCTTGTGTTGATAAATTTATCTTTTTTTCAGAATCAAACAATACTCTTTCATTTAATATAATCTTACCTCTTGTAGGTTTTTCAAGTCCTGCTATACATTTTAATGTCATACTTTTTCCAGAACCAGATTCACCTAAAAATCCTAAAATTCCTTTTTCCTGTTCAATTTTTACTTTTAATTTAAAAGAGGATAAATCTTTTTCAATATCTACATATAAACTCAACTATCTGCACCTCTTTCCTATTATTTTCTGCTGGAATTCTGACCAATAATTTAATAATAAAATCATTGCTATAGATATCGCTACAATAATCATAACCCACATCATAGCTTTATTCATATCTCCACCTTCAACTGCAAAAAATATAGCGATTGGCATAGTTTGAGTTTTTCCAGGTATATTTCCAGCTATCATAAGTGTAGCACCAAATTCTCCAAGTGCTCTAGCAAACGACAACACAAGTCCACCTATTATCCCAGGCCAAGCTAATGGTACTGCAATCTTTAAAAAAACTTTCCATTCATTAAGACCCAAGGTTCTAGCAGCAGACAACATGTTGCTATCAATTTGTTCAAAAGCTGACCTTGAAGTTCTATACATCATAGGAAAAGATACTACTACTGCTGAGATTACAGTTGCTGTCCAGCTAAATATTAAGGTTTTATCAAAATTCAGTAAAAATTTACCTACAAAGCCATTTTTCCCACATAACAACAATAAAAAGAATCCAACAACTGTGGGTGGCAAAATTAATGGAAGTGTAAAGATACCATCTATAATACCTTTCCACTTACCTCTATAGTTAGCCATAATATATGACACAAATATTCCTATTATAAAAGTTATTATCGTTGACAAAAAAGCTGTCTTAAGTGATATCCATAAAGGTGACCAATCTGTCCCCATTTTTTCCCTCCTTAATTTAAATGGAAATAGTGAAATTAATAAATATATTAATTTCACTATTTCCATTTTATTATAATATACAATTATTTTCAATTTTCATTTATTTATATACAACTTCTTTTTAATTACATATAAATTATTTGTAAGCTTATTCTACTTTTTTATATCCAAATTCCTCAAAAATCTTTTGTCCTGCATCACTCAACAGGAATTCTTCAAATTTCTTAGCAGCATCTGCATTTTTACTAGCTTCAATTACTGCAACTGGATATGTAATAGGTGAATGAGTTTTTTCATCTGTTTTCTCAACTACTTTTATTTTATCATTATTCACAGTGTCACTAAAATAAACGAATCCAACATCTGCATTACCTGATTGCACCCATGCTAAAACCTCTTTTACATCTTTCGCAAACACCAATTTATCTTTTAATGTATCTTTTAAATTTAAATTAGTTAATACTTCATCTGCATATTTACCTGCTGGAACACTTTCAGCTTCTCCAACTGCAATTTTCTTTACTTTATCTGTAGTTAAGTCTTTCATACTAGATACATCACTATCAGCTGAAGAAATAAGAACTAAATCATTTTTAACTAAATCTTTCATAGTATCAGAAACTAATAACTTTTCTTCATCTAAAGCTTTCATTTGTTTCTGACCTGCTGAAATAAATAAATCACATGGTGCACCTTGTTCTATTTGCTGTTGAAGTGAACCTGATGCTCCATAGTTAACTGTAAGCTTTACATTGGAATCAACTTTTTTGTATTCTTCTTCAATTTTTGCCATTGCTTCTTTTAAACTTGCAGCAGCAGATATGTTTAGTTCTACTGTCTCACTGCTTTTATTTGTTTTTTCTTCTTTACTATCATCTTTTGGACTTTCTTTACTACTACATCCAACTGTCCCCAAAGTTAAACATGCAACTAATCCTAATATTCCCAATATTTTTTTCATAATACTCTCCCTTTTTGTAAATTTGATACATATTTTAATTCGTTTTATCATGTTTTATCACGTTTTGTTATGTATAACTTAATTATATATACCTGCTAATAAATTTTCAAGTAAATTATTTATATTACTTTTAAATATTTTTCTACATTTTTCTTTTTTTAATGTTAAAATAACCTTATATGGAGGTGGATTATGGACTCATTATCATCTTTGACACCTGTTGAAGTAGCTGAATTATTAAAGATAACAAAAAATACTGTATATGAATTAATCAAAAGAGGTGAACTTCCTTCTTACAAAGTAGGTAAAAAAATAAGAGTTGATATTAAAGATGTCGAAGAATATATCAACAATCAAAAAACTGGTAAAATTAAAGATACACATTTTAACAATAAAAATATAGATATTGATAATAATTGTAAAATTATTATTTCTGGTCAAGATGTAATATTAGACATTTTAGCTAGGTCTGTTGAAAAAAGATTAGATAGAGTAAATACATTTCGCTCTTATATAGGAAGTTATAATGCTTTATATGAATTATATAATGGCAGGGTTTCTATAGCATCATCCCATCTATGGGATTTTGAAACAGACGAATATAATAGTACTTTTGTTAAAAAACTATTGCCAGGAATCCCATGTGTACTTATAAATCTAGCATATAGAATGCAAGGTTTTTATGTTGCTAAAGGAAATCCTAAGGAAATAAAAGGTTGGAATGATTTAACCAGACCAAATATAACACTTGTAAATCGAGAAAAAGGGGCTGGAACTAGAGTTTTGCTTGATGGCAAACTTAGACTTTTAAATTTTAATGGCACTGATATAAATGGTTATTATAATGAAGAATTATCGCATTTAGGTGTAGCAAGCAAGGTTTCTCGTGGTATAGCTGATGTTGGATTAGGCAATGAAAAAGCTGCTCTACAAGTAAACAATATTGACTTTATTCCTCTTCACAAGGAACGTTATGATTTGGTTATTAAAAAAGAAGACTTGAAAAACCCTGTCTACCAAACTATAATTAGTATAATTAATTCATCTGAATTTAAGGCCGAACTTCAAGGTCTTGGTGGATATGATTTGATTGACACAGGCAAAATCATAGCAGAAGTTTAAAAATAAAAATCGCAATCTATTTTTACATGACTTATAAATTAATTGTAAAGTAAATTGCGATTTTTATGTATGCCAAAAACGTACATCAAAAAATTCAGTCTATCATAAAAACCTATATTGTTCATTTTGGTAGCCACATATAAAATTCAATATACTAAATAGTTAAATATATTAATATATATTTACATAATAGTAATTTTCCTTAATGTAGATTAACGTATTATGTGTTTTTGATATGAATAATTTTCCTATCTTGTATACATGCGGTAAAATAAATGAGTTTAATAGGTTATATACAAAGTTGCTTTCTTCTTGTATCTTCTCAACTAATAAATTATTAATAAAATTATCTTTTTCATTTTCAATAACTTCACTCCAATTTATTTTAACTTTTAATATGTATCTTCCAACTAAGTATACACATTCTGTAACAAATAACAATAATACTATATAATCAGCTCCTCCTGATTGATATAAACTTCCTGATACTAAGGGTTTAGCAAAAAAGTTATAAAAATTTAAAGTATCTCCTGTATAGTCAAAAAATATTAATAGTAATCCCAAAACTCTTAATACTCTCATATTCAACATGCCTTTTTCTTTATTATTTTTGTTTTTCATATATACTACCTCTCTTTTCGTTAGATTTTATTGTATATAATACTAACTCTTTTATTTGAGGTACAGGTGAATTTAATTGGTAGTTATTTTCATTTTCATAATCAATTAATTCATATTAAATATTTGTATTTAATATGAAAAATAGCTTATTTATTTTGTAATAAAATAAATAAGCTATTAAAATATACAACTAATTTCTATTAATTGATAATACTACTATCTATAAACCTAAAAATTCTATTGAAATATGCTCTACTATCAGAGTCATATCCAGCAACATGTTCAATACCTTCTATGAGCCATAGCTCTTTTTTATTATGCTTGACTAAGTCATACATGGTTTGGCTATTTTGATAATTACAAACAGTGTCTTTTGTTCCATGTATAAATAGTATAGGAACATTACTCTTTTCGATTGCCTTATATGGTTCTACATCACTATACCAAAATCCAGATTTAAATTTATTATACACATCCCCACATGCTACGACATAATTTACTAATACATTTGGTATATGTTTTTCTATTACTCCCATTCTAATGGCATCCTTCATTTCAGAATATGGAGAATCCAATATATAAAAATCGACCTCTTGACTTTCTGAGTTTATAGCTGTATGCATAGCAGCTGTTCCTGCACCCATAGAAAATCCATGGATTCCCAATTTACCATCTGGGAATTTATTTTTTACAAACTTAACTATACTATCTAAATCATATCTCTCATAAAGACCAAATGTATAATTGTCGCCTCCACTATTACCAGTATTTCTTTGATTGTAAATCAATACATTATAACCTTTATCTAAGTATTCATATGCTATTTTTAGCATTTCATAGTGATTACTTCCCATTCCATGAACAATTATAATAGTATTTTTTGTTTTTATATTTGAATTCATAAAAAGACTTTCAAGTTTGTAATTATTAGAGCTTTGTATCATCAGCTCATCTGTCTTGTAGTTTTTCAATTTATCTAAGGGCTTATCTTTCCTCTTAGAAAATACTTTTAATACATCTTCTTTTTTTATTAACTGTTCTGAGCCAACTGAACTATCGTACACCAATTTGCCAAATATATACGATATGATTAACGGTATTAACAGAAATACAACTGATACAATTATTACCTTATTTCTTAAACTAATATAATTCTTAAAACTATTTTTCATATTTATTTACCATTTAATTTTCCTATATTTTGTTTTTTAAAAGTAATACAATCGCTACTTATACTACTCTTATGATTTCTATTATACCTATTAATCTACTAAAATTACAAATTATATTTTATCAATCATTAATATTTATAAGCTATTGCCTTATCTAATAAATATTACTAGATACTTTATTGGCAAGTGCTATCTAAATATTCTTCTATATTTTTCTTCTTCCTCTTCTGTGAATACATTAAATACAACTTTTAAATTTTTCTCAGGATTTTCTTTTAGCCATAATCTCACTCTATTTACAGCAAGATTAGCTGCTTCTTTTTTTGGATATCCAAATACCCCTGTAGAAATACCACAAAAAACGATATTCTTTATTTCATCAATTTCTCTTATAGTATTTAGAGATGATTTGTAGCAATGTAGTAATTGTTTTTCCTGTTCTTTGCTTGGCTGACCACCAGATACAATAGGTCCAACAGTGTGTACTACAAATTTTGCAGGTAGACAATAACCTCTAGTTATTTTAGCATCTCCTGTATATTCTAAATGTCCTTGTTTTTTTATTATTTTATCACAATCTTCTCTAAGTCTAGGACCTGCGCATGAATGTATCTCATTATCTACACATAAATGTAATGGTTGTAAACATCCTAATAGCTTATTGTTTGCAGCATTTACTATTGCATCTGCTTTTAAATTAGTTATATTGCCTCTCCATATAGCAATGCCTTCCTCAACTTCTTCTATATCATTTACATCTACTAACTCTCTTTCTTCACATTCAATTAACAATAAGTTATGTAACATACTAAGTATCTCTGGAGCAATTTCTTTTGGTGGATATACATTAAGAAGTCCTCTAAGTATATCTCTAGGCTTGATTTCATCATTTGATAAATTGTATATTTTAGAAGGAACTTCTTTTGAAAAATATGCAATTAAAGTGTTTATATTTTTCTTTCTTTGTTCGTCAGTTAGAGGTTTGATACTTCTATCAAAATCCTCAAATAAGTTTACATCATCAGCATAATCTCTCCACTTCATAGCTATCTCTCCATTCTTTTATTTTAGAATTATAAAAAATAATTATGTATTATGTACATACTTATTTATTTCTATAAACACTTACATAAATCCTGTTAAAAGTGTAAATTTTTTAATATTAATATATTTAAAGACAAAATATAGAACAATTTTAAGTATTTTATATAAACCTTTATAAAATAATATGCTACTTGCTAACACTTTAATCATAAAATTTTTAAAGATAATAATTAAAGGGAACGTTCTAAAGCTTACACTTTTACACATAAATTTACATACATAAAAACCACTCTAAATAAGCAACTCTTACCTAGAATGGTTTTTACACTAAACAACTTTTAAATTTTGTTGGTATTTATTTATATCTGATTTAGAAGCATATACAAAATGACCATCTGAAACCTCAATCCAACTTGATAACTCATCACTTGAACAATTATACATACTATAATTATATTCCACTCTATTTCTTACCTTAGCATATCTTGGGTCAGGAATAGGAATTGCAGAAAGTAAAGACTTTGTATATGGATGTATAGGATTATTATACAACTCTTCTGAATTCGCTAATTCTACTAATTTTCCATTATGCATAACTCCTATACGGTCACTAATATGTCTCACCATAGATAAATCATGCGCTATAAACAAACAAGTTAAATTCTTTTCTTTCTGTAATTTTTTAAATAAATTTACTATTTGTGCTTGTATAGACACATCTAAAGAGGCTATCGGTTCATCAGCTATTATAAACTCTGGGTCTACTGAAAGAGCTCGAGCTATACCAATACGTTGTCTTTGCCCACCTGAAAAGTCAGAAGGATATTTATTTGCATAGCTTCTATCAAGTCCCACTAAATTTAACATCTCATAGACTTTATCCAGTCTTTCTGCTTTATTTTTACAGACACCCTGAATTTTAAGTGGCTCTGAAATTATATCTCCAATTGTCATACGAGGATTTAATGATGAAGTAGAATCTTGAAAAATAATCTGCATACTTTTATTTACATCTTTTTTTACAAATTTATATGATTTTTTATCTGAGATACAATTTCCCTTATAAATTACGTCTCCACCAGTAGGCTCATGTAACTTTATTATAGTTTTACCAGTTGTAGATTTTCCTGAACCAGATTCTCCTACTAAACCAAATATCTCTCCTTTATATATATCAAAACTTATATCATCAACTGCTTTTACAATAGTACTTTTATCCAAATGAAAATATTGTTTTAAATTTTTTATTTCTAGTATTTTTTCTTTATTCATTAGAAATCACCCTTCCACCATTTACCCTAACTGGTATATTTATTTTAGGTGCATCTGGATGCAATAACCAAGTTGCTGCACTGTGTGTATCATTAATTTTAAACATTGGTGGCTCCTTTTCATAATCTATCCTAAGAGCATTTTTATTTCTTACTGCAAATGCATCCCCCTTTGGAGGATTTAATAAATTTGGAGGCATTCCAGGTATATTATACAAATAATCTTCTTGTGAATCTAAAGTAGGTAATGAACCTAATAATCCCCAAGTATATGGATGTCTAGGGTCATAAAATATATCTTCTACTGTTCCTATTTCTACAATCTTACCTGCATACATAACTGCTATCCTATCAGCCATAGTTGCAACTACACCTAAATCATGAGTTATAAATATTATTGATAAGCCTATTTTATTTTGTAGTTCTTTTATTAAGTCAATTATTTGAGCTTGTATAGTCACATCCAAGGCTGTTGTAGGCTCATCAGCAATTAATACTTCTGGATTACAAGCTAGTGCTATAGCAATTACTATACGTTGCCTCATTCCTCCTGAAAAATGATGCGGAAATTGTTTAAATCTTTTTTCAGGATTATCTATCCCAACTAATTCAATAAGCTCTATAGCTCTTTTCTTAGCTTCACTTTTACTTATGCCTTGATGGATTACTATAGCTTCAGTTATTTGCTTTCCTATTGATATGGTTGGATTCAAAGATGTCATAGGGTCTTGAAATATCATTGATATATCTCTTCCTCTAATATCTTCCATTTCTTTCTCAGATTTTTTAACTAAGTCCTTTGATTTAAATAGAACCTCTCCACTTTTGATATATCCATTATATGGAAGTATCTTTATCAAACTTTTGCATAATACAGATTTTCCACAACCAGATTCTCCAACTATAGCTAGTGTTTCACCCCTTTTTAGGGTAAAGGACACATCTCTCACAGCCTGTACTTCGCCTTCTTCTATTTTAAAGCTTACAGATAGATTATTAACCTCCAATAAATGTTCCAAAAACCATCAACCCCTATGCTATTCAAACCTTAGGGATATATTTCATCCCTAAGGTTTCTAATTAATCTAACTATTATTCTATTGTCCAATCAGCTATGTTCCAGAATATCCCTACACCATGATGACCTAAAACTGTATCAGGTGTTAAACCTTTTATATTTGGTTTTCCAACATATATAGCATCTATATAAGCAATAAATGTATATGGCATATCTTTAGTCATCTCTACTTGGAATTGTTTATATAACTTTAATTTTTCATCTTTATTTTCTGTTTCTCTTGCTTGTTGAAGTATTTTGTCTATAGTAGGATTAGAATAAGCACTGTAGTTTGCACCTTTATCTGTTCCAAATACTTTATATGTATGGTCATCTGGGTCAAATGGACTTCCCCAACCGATTAAGTGCGCATCTTGATTAGCCCAATCTGTTTCAGTTACAACTACAGCTTTAGCATCAACACCTATTTCTTTTAGCTGTTGTGCACATATTTTAGCCATATCAACTCTAACTTGGTCACTTTCGCCAGCTGTTATTTCAAAAGCTAATTTAGTACCTTCTTTTTCATATATTCCATCAGAACCTAACTTCCAACCTAATTTTTCAATTTCTTGCTTAGCCTTTTCTGGATTATATTCAAATTTCTCTATATCAGGATTATTATATGGTCCCATTTGTAAAGGTGAATATGCGGCTACACCATGACCCAATAATACACTATCAACTATTGCTTTTCTATCTATTGCATAACTTAAAGCATTTGGTAATCCTTTAGTCTTTTCATCTTTAAAGAATTTAGAATTGAAGTTATATAGTATACCTCTATAATCTGCAGTTTTCATTATATTTACTTTAAAATTCTTTTCGTCTTTCTCAAAATTAGACATATCTTTAGGAGTTACTTGTGCTAAATCTAATTCACCTGATTTTAATTGCATTGCTTTAGCTTTGTCATCTGGTACAATCTTAAATACTACTTTATCCAGTCCTGGCTCTTTTACAAAATAATCACTATTTTTAACAAGTGTTATACTTTGCCCTTTATCCCATTTTTCAAGTTTGAATGGTCCAGTACCTATTGGTTTTTGATTAAATCCATCAGTAGCTATATCTTTACCTTCTAATGCATGTTTTGGTAATATTCCAACTGTTAAATAATCAAGCATTGCTGTATTTGGTGCTTTTAAAGCAATTTTTATAGTAGTATCATTAATTACATCAATTTTTGTTATATCTTCATAATTTGATGCTATTTCAGAAGCATTGTCTGGATTCATTATAGTTTCCATTGTGAATTTAACATCATTTGCTGTAAATTTCTCTCCATCATGCCACTTAACATCATCTCTTAAATTAAAAGTATATGTATTTGTTGCTTCATCAAATTTCCAATCTTTTGCTAGACAAGGAACTACTTTATTATTTTCATCATGAGCTGTTAATCCATTAAATATCAATGAATTTATTTCGCCATGTTCATATAGTGCTGGATTTATACTTGTATAGTCATTACTTCCATAAACAAGTACTTTACCATCTTTAGGTTTATCTGTTTTTTTGTCCCCATTTCCTGCACTCGAACAGCCTGCCATTAGACTAAGTATCATTACTAGACTTAAAACTTTTAATTTTTTTAATTTCATGATGCTCCCCCTTTTGCTTTTAATAATAAATATTTTTTAAAGCTTTGACCCCATTTATTTAAATAGATATTTCAAATACCTTAGTATTTGCTTATTTAACACTTAAAACGCTGATTTATAAATTACTTGATTTTTTATTATTGCTCTTTCTTATATAATTACCAATATTAGTTATACAGACCAATGTAGTAACTAAAAATATACCTGGAATTAGGATAATCCACCATCTATTTGAAAGAAGTGCTTCTTCTGATAAAGATAGCATACTTCCCCAAGAAACAATTTCTATTGGCAAACCAATTCCTAAAAAACTTAGTGTTGACTCAGTTCCAATAGCTGCACCTATATTTGTTACTACCATAAACATTATTGATGCGACAAAGTTTGGAAGTAAGTGCTGTTTTAATATATATAAAAATCCTCCACCCATACTTTTAGCTGCTAGTATGTACTCACTATTTCTTATTTGTCTAACTTCAGTCCTTACAATCTTAGATATATTCATCCAACTTGTTATCCCTATTACTATGGACATAGATATTGGATTTGAATTCCCAAGTATCGCTTGTACAAATATTATAATTAATATTGATGGTATACTAAGTATGATTTCTGTAAATCTCATCATTGCATCATCTACAAGCTCAGATGCTGAACCGCTTATGCTACCATAAACAATTCCTATAATAGTTGATATTATTGTCGAAAATATTCCTATAAATAAAGATATTTTTCCTCCATACCATATCATAGAATATATATCTCTTCCCATTGAATCTGTTCCAAAGAAAAAATCTTTACTTGGAGCTAAATTAGAACTTACTAAATCCATATATGTTGGCTCATGTGTCATTATCAAAGATGAAAATACACTTCCAATAACTATAATGGATAAAATTATGATTGATATATATGGTAACTGTTTAAATTTTTCAAACAGAGTTTTTTTTATTTCTATTTGTTCATCTTTTACTACTGAAATATAATTTTCTCCTACAATCTCAAAATCACTACATTGCGGCTTCATTGTTATCACCTCTATCGTACTTCATTCTAGGGTCTATTTTATTGTTTATAATTTGAGCTAGCATATTTCCAAATACCACTAAAGCTCCTGTTATTAGACATAAAACTAATAACATATTATAATCGTGATACTTTGCACTCTCAAAACAAAGAGTTCCTAACCCTGGATAAGAAAAAACCTTTTCAACTACATAAGTTCCTCCTAATATATGAGGTATTGAAATAGCCATGATACTTATATATGATGGCATTATATTTCTCAGGCAATGCTTAAAAACAATGGTTCTATTGTTTAAACCTTTTGCTTTACATAGCAATACATAATCTTCTCTTATTTCTTCTAGCAATTTATTTCTTATCATATATGTGTAATACCATAAATGGCTCAATATAAGTACTGTAAGAGGTAATATTAAATGAGATATCCTACTTGATATACTATATTCCTCTCCCATTGAATAAGCTCCACTACTTGGAAGTATACTTAGATTTATACTGAATATAAGTATAAGTACTAAAGCAACCCAGAATGATGGAATACAATTGGTTATCGTACCTAGTTTACATATAACCCTATCTATAAGCTTATCTTCATGCAATGTACAAAAAATTCCTAAAAGTAATGCTAGAACAAAGGTAAGTATGTATCCTGAACCACCTAATATGATAGTATTTATATAAACATCATTTATAACAGAAGTAACATTTTGCTTATATTTAAATGAAATCCCAAATTCTCCTTTTGATGCATCTGAAATCCATTTTATATATTGACTGTATATTGGTTCGTTTAGACCAAGTTTTTTCATAGCATTTTCTTTTTCTTGAGTACTCATTCTTTCTACACCATCTCCATAGTAAGAAATTAATGGGTCTCCTGGAGCAAGTCTTGCCATATAAAAAACCACAAAAGATAATAAAAACATTACTAAAATAAACTGCAACAACTTTTTAACTATATCCTTTAACAAACCCCTATTCCCCCTTTTGTTGCAATAAAAAAAACCACCAAAAGCAAGCGTCAATCGACGTTTAAACCTTCGTGGTTTTATTATCATTAAATAAAAGTTAAATTTTAAATATTTATCTATAAACCAATTTTAGCATCATTTATGTTGTGTGTAAACAAACTTTTGAAAAATTGTTAAAATTTCATCAAATTGTTTTATTTTTACCTAAAATTAAATTTTTATGATATTACTAATCTCTTATTTATTACATAATTATTAAATTTTATATTGACTATTTACTGAAACTATATTATATTAGTTTCTATGCAAACTATCTAAGAGGTGATTTTATTGAAAACTAATTATGATTGTTTTAGAATAGCTATGCTTCTAAAAGAACTCTATTCTAAAACAATGTACACAGTAGAGGAAAATTTTAAGGAAAATGGATTAACACATCAACAGATTATAGTTATAAAGCTAATAGCTCATAATCAAGAACTAACAATTTCACAACTATGCGATGAGATGTCTTTAGCTAAAGGAACGGTATCAGGTATAATCAGTAGATTAGAACAATTTGGATATGTAGAAAAGTTCAAAAAATATGATGATAAGAGAAATACATATGTTAAATTTACAGAGGATGGACTTGAATTCGCCACAAATTTTAAAAGTAAAATGCAAGAAAGCTTTGATGGTATTTTTAAAAATTGTGATGAAAAAGAATTAAATGAATTAGTAAAAAATCTTAGAAATATATTAGCAAAAATAAAGGAGAGATAATTATGAGTTCTAAATTAATACTTGCAATAGTGTTTATAACATCAGCTTTAATTTTTTACACTATAGGTGTATTTGGAGAAAGAAAAGCTAAAATTTTAAAAAAGAAACATGTAATTATATTTTGGCTTGGTTTAATATTTGATACTTTAGGAACATTTACAATGAGTAATATAGCTAATAGCCACGCTTTTGAAGTGAAGTCTGTATTGTCCCAAAATCTTCATAGTATAACTGGTCTCCTAGCAATTGTGCTTATGCTTTTTCATGCAGGCTGGGCTACTTTTGTTTTGTATAAGGACGATGAAGATAAGAAAAAATTCTTCCATAAGTTTAGTATAGTTGTATGGACTATCTGGTTAATTCCATACTTTATAGGTATGTTTATTGGTATGGCTGGATAATAAATAAAAAAAAGTGTGTAAGAAAATGAATATACACTTACACACTTTTTCATATATATCTATAATGTTTTACTTACTCTTTTACACAGCTTAATAAATCCTTATGTATAATTTAAATTTATTAAACACCTAACACTTGAGTTACTCCTGGAACTTCGCTTACCAAAACATTTTCAATAACAGCTTTTATTGTCATAGTTGCTCCTGGACATCCACTACAAGCACCTTGTAATCTAACTAAAACTACACCATTCTCATTTACATCTATAAGCTCTACATCTCCACCATCTCTTTGTAATACAGGTTTTATCTTTTGTTCAAGTACTTTTTCAACTTGTTCTCTCATAGTTATTCCCCCCAGAAATATTTTTATTACCAAGATTATACCAATGGTTTAAATTTTTGTCCATCTAATGATTTTTCAAACTCTATATTTGCCTCATCAATAATCTTAGTATTCATAAATACATCATAAGCACTACAAGCCAATACCTTAGCTGAATTTATCATAGCTGAAAATCCTATACTTGAACCAGCTGATGCACATGACTGCCATGTGTGGCTTGCCACACCAACAGGCCATGCTGCCATTGCAAATTGAGCTACTGGTATCACATAACTTACATCTCCAACATCAGTAGAACCAGCTAATCCCTTATCTTCTGCTCCATCAGCTATACCATGATGTATATAACTGTCCACAATAGATTTATCGTCTTGGAATGCTGTAGCTACACCTAGTCTCTCATCCTTAGTAAGAGTAGCACATAATTTTTTTGCAAATTCTTCTTCTTCAGGAGTAGTTTTAGGAGTTCCAACAAGAATCATATTATCGTATACTAAATCAGTTAAACACTGATTTGGTATATAATCATAAATCCCATCAGTAATTACATACTCCATTTCAGTCTCTGTCATCATAGCTGCTCCTTGTGCCACTTTTATTAGCCTATCAAGAACATTCTCTGCATCCTTTGCTTTTTTACCTCTTATAAAATACCAACTTTCTGCAAAACCAGGAACTACATTAGGTCTTCCTCCACCATTAGTTATAACATAATGCATTCTTATAGAGTCAATTACATGTTCTCTTAAATAATTTGCTCCTACATTCATAAGTTCAACAGCATCTAATGCGCTTCTACCATTATGAGGGGCTTGAGCTGCATGTGCTGTTATTCCCTTAAACTTAAATCTAGCAGATAAATTTGCCAGACTTCCACCTCTCCATGTGCCATTTATATCAAAAGGATGCCATGTAAATGCGCAATCTACATTATCAAAACATCCATTTACACACATTACAGTCTTTCCTCCACCTTCTTCTTCAGCAGGACAACCAAAATATTTTATTGTTCCATTAAATTTATTTTTTTCCATAAGTTCTTTGATAGAAACGACTGCTCCTACACCTGCTACACCCAATAAATTATGACCACATCCATGTCCAGATTCTCCCTCTACCAATGGATTTTTTTCTGTACTCACAGATTGTGATAGTTCTGGCAAAGCATCATATTCGCCAAGTATTCCAATTACGGGCTTACCTTCTCCAAAACTCGCTATAAATCCAGTGGGTAAATTGTCTACTTCTTCAATTTCAAATCCTTTTGACTTTAGATATTCCTTTTGAATACTGCTTGCATACTTTTCTTCAAAAGCTAATTCTGGATTTTCCCATATTTTTTTAGATAAATCAATTAATTCTTCTCTTATTTCCTCAATGTTATTTATAATATACTCTTTCATAGTCTCCTCCACAGATATGTATTTTTGATATGCTTTATAAATTATATTATATACTAACATTCTATTTATTCACAATTTTTTGTTAATTAATTTGATTTATATATTCTTCTATACAATGTATTTTTTCCTTATTTTTTTTCTTCATAAATTCAATGTACTCTCTTTTCCATAGTGTAGTTTCATTATTTTTGTTTAGTAATAGTTCTAATAAATTAATTTCTTCCATTCTCATATCTTCATAAAATACTACACTTCCTAGTATTTCCAATTCAAATTCACTTAATGAAGCAAATAGCATTAGATAATCATCCCCAAATAAGCACTCAGATTCAAGAATATCAATAAAGTCTTTTTTTGCATTGATATTTTCCTTTATTATTTTTATTTTTTCAATTATAGAAGTACTCTCTAGTACAGCATTGAATATCGCTCTAAATGACTCATCATCTAATTTATTTTCATCATCAACAATATACTTTTCTAAAGGTTCACTTTCATTCTTACTTACAGTTATCATACTTTTAAAAGTGCCACTTTTTATTGAACTTAGTACAGACTCAATAAATATCTTCTCATATGCTTTTATGTATTTTATCATGGCTTCATCTTCTATATTTAATCTTTCTATCAAAACATCAATTGCTTCTTCAAGCAATAAAACTATTTTTTCATTTATTATACTTTCTTTATTTAGCTCTTCAGAATTATTAAAATCAAAACTATTACTTTCTTCAATAAATTCAACTACATTATTTTCCTCATATTGCTTAATTTCATCTTCAAAAGTATGATTGTATATGTTTTTAAATTGTTTTTCTAAAAATTCATATTCATATTCTGAAATCTTCAAATTAGTTGATTCATTACCTAAAATTGTAGAGAAAATAGAGTTATTTATAATAAGTTCAAATAAATTTATAAGTATAACATCACAATCTATTTTATAAGTTATTCCATAATCATAAAACAATTTTTCTCTATCTTTCTTTCTAAATAAATTACAAAATCTATTTTCTATATCCATACTCTCAATATAATTTTTCACATAATAAATTCCTTGAATATCCATATCATCTAATGCCAATGGATAATCTATACTCACTGGAATATCATATGCTTCAAATTTTATACTATAGTTTTTAAAGAAACCAGACAGTTCCATTAAAGTATCATTATACGCCATTAAATTAGTGTCTAATTTTCTAATTTTCATTACTTCATAAAATTTTTCTAACTCAAGTAAATCATATTCAAGAATTTTAATGCCTTCTAAGTATACATACTTAATATTTTTAGACGTCAATTCTGCAACTCTTTTTTCTATATTTTCAAGTTTACTTACATATGCATCAATAGAATACCAAATTGAAAGCAATAATTTTTCAGCAACTTCAGTCTTTACTGATGTACTTTGACCATTTGTATATTTTTTAATTAAATCTATAAGAATTAAGGATATTTCCTGTTGTATGTTATATACTTCTCTCTCATTTATTACTTTACAATCCATACATTCTTTAAGTAGAGATATTGCATATTGATTTTTTATTAGATTATTTTCATTTATATTGATGTTGGTTAGATTATTATTTGACATAGTAAGTTTCCCCTCTCATTAGATTAAACTTCTCCAAATTTAAACTTTTTTGCAAATTCCTCTGCTTCTCCCCTTACATTATCCATATTCCCTGTAAATTTTTCATAAAGTTCATCAAGTATTTCTATAATTTCATCATCACAAATTTTATCATCTGTTTCATTTTTTAAGTAATAAAAGATTTCTTGCATATCATTAATAATTTCTAAATAATCATCCATATTCGTAAACTGTGATGTATATATGTTTTCTATTAATTGTTTTGTAACTTTTATATCTAATTCTATTCTTCCATATCCCTTTAAAGTATCATTTCTTGAAGTTATTATATCTTTTACATCCGCTTCGGAAAGTACTAGACCATAACACTTAGATTCTTTATTGGTTTCAAGCAATTCATTTCTTTCTATTTCCTTTAAATTTTGATGCATAGAACTCAAAATAATAGGTGATATCATTTTAAAATTCTCCTTTTTTATTTTTTCTATTGACTTTTAATTTATTTTATGTTATATTTAAATTAGTATATTTATTAACTTATAGAACTACTTATAATAATATTATTATAAGTAGTTTTTGTCAACTCAAAATTACTATTTTAATTAAATTTTTCAATAAAAAAAATATATCATTACTCAGATATATTTTTTATAACTATTCATCAATTTAATAGTTATTTATAATTAAAATCTAAAGAATGATATATTAATTTACTTATCTTTTTTAGCTCTACTTCTGCTTTTCTTTACATTTGAGCAATTTCTACAGGAAGGTGAACAGTATTGAGATTTAGAATTTGTAGGTATATAAATCTTTCCACAATACTTACATTTATTTAAAGATGCAGGTTCACTTGTAATTGCAAATGCATATATAGTTTCAATAGCTGTTTTTAAAGAATTAAATTCCCATGCAATTGTGGGTTTATCTAATTGACTTATAGAAAATCCAATCTTTTGAGGGTTAAACCCTCCAGACATAATAGTCACACTTTCAGTTAGTAGGTTAGACATGTTTTTATAGACACAAATTTGATTAAAATGTCTACACATATCCTTAGCAAAATTTACAATCCAATCCAATTGTTCTGTATAAAACCTTGAAAATACTAAATCTAAAATCAATGGTCTTTTTCCAAAAAACTTGGGTGATTCCTCTCGTTTTGATACATCTATACCTCGTTTATATTTTTTAAAGTATACATCTTCATCACTTGCAAATGGGATGAACATATTTACATACTCATCAGTATTCAATATATTCTCTTTTGTAATATAATTCTTTTCAATCATCAGTACTCTTTCTTCACCAACAATATCTCTATTATATACACTTGAATAAATTAATCCTAACAACCCATATTTCTTTACAAATTCAAGTACTTCTTTTTTTAATCTCATTTCTTTAGTTTCTTTTGATATCTCTTGTAATGCTTCTTGTCCTATGCGAATTATATCTACTATAATTTCAGCTGCAACATCAAATGGATTGTACATAGTAAATACAGCATCTTCTGTTGGTACTATATACAGTTCATCTTCTTCAGTAATTTTATATTCATAATCACTATAGCGAATCCAATCACTTGCAAAGTTTCCAATTAATTCTATATTTTTATTCATAATAACAGCCTCCTTTGAATGTAATAGTTAATATTTATTAACTATTACATTTTTAGTTTATTCTATAATTTTCATCATGTCAACTCTTCTTTTAATTTTATATAATATTAAGTCATATAATAACTCTAATTAGCCTAGATATTGATACTAAGTAATAGTAAACTTATAATTAATTTTATCAAAATCTATTTACATTTGAAATTAATCTCTTTATAATAATATGTAATATATAAATAATTTTACATATTACATATTACATATTAATTATAAAGAGAGGTACTAAGAAAATGGATAGAAAACGTGAATTAAAACAACTATATAAGGAAATGAAATTTGACATTGGTGTATTTATGATAAAAAATGATACTACTAAAAAGATTTACCTTGGAAAGAGCAATGACATAAAAAGCAAGTTTAACTCCCTCAAATTTCAACTTGGTGCTGGGTCATGTATGGTAAGAGATTTAAACAATGATTGGAAAAAATATGGAGAAAAAACATTTACATTTGAAATTTTAGAACTTATAAAACACGATGATAACAAAACTAAAAAAGACTACTTAGAAGAATTAGATATTTTAGAAATGGTTTGGTTAGAAAAGCTAAAAGAAGATAACTCTTATGAGATTTATTCTTTATAAAAAATAGGCATCATATCTTCTTTTTTGATGTAAACGTGATAGGATGGAATTGTCATACAGTTTTGTGTATGACTCCATTCACCTTTTCACTTATGAGGATAATTGATTCGTATATATGAATAGCTCACGTACTCTTTTTTAACATATACAATTCAATTTAGTATATAATTTTGATACATAATTTTAATAAAAAAACCTTCTAATTGATTTTTATCATAAAATCAACTAGAAGATTCATATAGTTTAACATTTATACATTATATATCACTAAAATATAAGCATTATACTGACTTTTACTATATATTATGTATTCATTTTACTAACAACATTTTATTATTTTGTAGCTTCTAAACATTGCTCTATAACCTTATTATCATTTATACCTATTGCAGTAACTTTATTAGCATTATTTAATATACTCTTATCGCTTTTGTCTGAAACTAAAACAACAGGAGCGTTTTTAGCCATTGGTGAAGCAACTAAAGCATAAACTAAATCATCTCCACTTGCTACATAAAACTCTTTTGTTTCATTATAAAACTTCTTAATTACATTCTTATTAGTTTCATATCTATCACTACCATCAATTCTAGTTGCTCTATATCTACTTACTATATAATCACTTAGTGTAGATTTTCCTCCAATAGCATATACTGGAACAGGTGAAACACCAAACCATGGGTCTAAATCTGTATCTTCTTCTGCTGAAGCTATATCCTTTGTCAATAAAATAGGAGCACCATCTCTGTATGCAACAGACGCAACACTTACTGCATCAGCCTCGTCTTTAAATCCATTTACTAAAAACGTCTTATCACTACTCTTTATCTTTTCTATTTCAGCTGCAATTTTATAACTTGTATCTACTCTATCTACTCCATCAATTCTTATAACCTGCATTCTTCTCATAAGTAGCATTTTTTCTACATCTTTACTTATAGTATTTTCGCCACCTATTATATATATCTTAGTAACTCTATTAAGCCTTTGTAAAGTGGCTTCTGGTATATCATTCTTATTAGTTAATAAAATTGCTGCATTATTTACCCCTGCAAGACCACTAGCAGAAATACCATCGACCATCGTAGAATCCGAGTTGATAAGTACAGCTGTTGTATAATCTTGCTTATCAGAAATAATACCAGCTGTTTCATATTTATCCGTTCCCTTGATATTTTCGATTTTATCTAGTGCATTTGCTGATGTTGGAAAACTAACACTTAATAATAATGCTGAAATACCTAATGCTAATATTCTTTTACTAAACTTCATAAATTACCTCCCTCAAAATAAATATATTTAGTATTAGTATAATATAAATTTGCTTAAAAGTAGTGTAGAAATAGTTACACTTTTTTTATAATTTAAATCACTCTAAATTACACACATCTCATCCATTAAAATAACTTCATTCATCCTATAAGCTAAAGCGTCCCATGTTTTTTTTGACATATCTGCAAATGACCTTTTCTCTAAATTGGATAATAGATACTGTATTTTAGAGTCCATTGCATTATATAAATTCTTCTCAAATATAGATAACTCTTCTTCATTTGGAATACCTTCTCCATGCATAGAAGGTAGAGTTACATATTCTATCTTGCCAGAATCATTAATTTGGCTACCAATCCACTCTCTAACACCAGGAATATCAGTGGTAATTACATCTAACCCACATGATAAAGCCTCTAAAACTACAACTGGTAACCCTTCATAAAACGATGGTAATACAAATATATGTGACTTATTAAATAACTCCGCTAAGTCACTTTGGTCTAATTTTCCTAGGAAATTCATTTTAAATGGAGATTGATTTGCAAGCTTAACAATCTCATTATAAGATTCAATATCACTTCCTGTCCCTGCAAAATTGACTTCTATTAAATCTTTACGATATATTAGTCCAGATATAGCTTTTATAAATGGAATCAACCCTTTTGACTTACATATCTTCCCTGCAAACACTATCCTTATCTTATCACCTTGCATTTTATAATTTTTATCATAAAATACACTATCATTGTATCCACTGCCAATCACAACTACTTTACTTTCACTTACTCCAAAAGTCTTTACAATATCATCTTTTTGCTTTTTATGAAGAGCAAATATTAAATCCAATTTTTTTATATTTGATATTATATATTCTTTTTCTAAATCTATAGTATTTAACTGTCTTAAACAAGTCCCATGACAAACAGACATAACTTTAATATCTTTCACAATCTCTCTGACAAATGCTGTTAAAAGATATAAATGATGACATATTATAATATCTGGCTTAAAATCTTCCATAGCTCTGTCTATATTTATTTTAAATTGATGTTTTAATCTATCTATCATTTCTACATTTAAATCTCTATATCTAGTACTTTCATATGGCATAGAATCACTCATTCCTACAACAGGAAAATTTAGTTCTCCACAATTATACTTTACTGGATAAAAACTTATATCACTTGAAAAACAGTTTACATTGTCATTAACATCTATACCTGCAATTACAGCTTGCTCATGACCTATTTTTTCAAACCCTTTTATCATACCGCACATGTATATTCCACTACCCGTACTATTTGGTTTTTGTGTTATTATATGAAGAATTTTCACTTTTTTACTTACCGCCCCTCTAAAATTAAACAATTTCATATAATCTAATCATTATATATATCTAGATACAAACAGGATGAATCATCTTTTACTTTAAATCTTGGAACCTTAATTGCTTTATAGTCGTTATCCTCAAAGTCTCTAACTTTATTATGTATATATCCTATACCAAATTTTTCTGCTATATGTATCAATTCTTCTTCTTTTATGAGGTTATACCTATCACATGCACTTGTAAAGCCATCACTTGTTAACATCAATTGAAAATCTTTTTTTATTTCTAAGTATCCATATATTGAATTTTCCACAGCATCCTCATCAAAATCCAATATCCAGTATCCATCTTTGGTATTCTTTTTCAATCTATTGCTTACTATTGTATCCATGACACTTGACTTTATCTCATCAAAAGTCATTTCTTTTAAATTAGAAAACTTACTCATTTCATCAAACACAGCATTATCAAATTTACAGATAGTTCTATCTTTTATGACTTTAGAATCTCCATTTTTAATAAACAAAGCACAATCTCCTAATAAAAAATACTCTACTTTATTTTCATGAAACTTAACAATGACTATAGAACTTGATGGCAAATCTAATTTTTCGACCTTTATTCCATTTAATTTCATCTCATACTCTTTTTTAACTTCTTTTATCCCACTACTTATAATACTCTTTAATGATTCTTCTCTATTCATATTTTTATATAAATACTTATTCCACCACTGAACATACCATCTTGCATCGCTTTCATTTGATACTAAGTTTTTTCCATTGAGCCCTGTCGCACCATCCAAAATCCACGCACCAAATGGGCTTATACCAACTACATCTTCATTAAATTTAGCTGTACCCTGACTACACAATAGGCTATAGTCTCTTATATTTAAAGCCATATCATCCTCCAAATTGAATATCTAAAAATAAAGTTCTATTTAAAATTATACAGCAAATAAAAAAATCTACAACAAAACTTGTTGTAGATTTTTAATTTAATCAGTATTTAATTTATATTCTTTACACTTTAGTGATGGAACAATCTATTTTTAGTAAATGCCATAACTATATTGTACTTATTGCAAGTTAATATAACATTATCATCACGAATAGAGCCACCTGGTTGTGCTATAAAACTTACTCCACTTCTTTTAGCACGTTCTATATTATCTCCAAATGGGAAAAATGCATCAGAACCAAGAGCTACTCCTGTTAGAGTTTTAAGCCATGCTCTTTTACCTTCTCCAGTAAGAGGCTCTGGTTTTTCTTCAAAGAAATTTTGCCATATACCATCAGCAAGTACATCCATATAATCATCAGAAAGATATACATCAATAGTATTGTCTCTATCTGGACGACCTATATCTTTTTTAAATTTTAAATTTAATACTTTAGGATGTTGGCGAAGATACCAAATATCAGCTTTATTACCTGCAAGTCTAGTACAGTGAATACGTGATTGTTGTCCTGCACCTACTCCTATTACTTGTCCATCTTTAACATAACAAACTGAGTTTGATTGTGTATATTTTAATGTGATAAGAGCTATAATTAAATCACGCTTTGCGTTATCTGTAAAGATTTTATTATCAGTTGGGATATCTTTTAACAGGTCTTCATTTATTAATATTTCATTTCTGCCTTGTTCAAAAGTAATTCCATAAACATCCTTTGTTTCAATAGGTTCAGGAGTATAATTTTCATCAATTTTTACAATACTGTAATTACCTTTACGCTTTCCTTTTAATATTTCAAGAGCCTCATCTGTATATCCTGGGGCTATTACACCATCAGAAACCTCTCTCGCTATAATAGTTGCAGTTTCTTTATCACACACATCTGAAAGTGCTATAAAATCTCCATAAGAAGACATTCTATCTGCCCCTCTTGCCATTGCATAAGCACAAGCTAATGGAGAAAGCTCTAAATCATCAACAAAGTATATTTGCTTTAAAGTATCTGATAAAGGTATACCTACTGCTGCACCTGCTGGACTTACATGTTTAAATGAAGTTGCTGCTGGAAGACCAGTAGCCTCTTTTAATTCTTTTACAAGTTGCCAACTATTAAATGCATCCAAAAAATTTATGTATCCAGGCTTTCCATTTAATACTTCTATAGGAAGTTCTCCATTTTTCATATAAATCTTTGATGGTTTTTGGTTTGGATTACAGCCATACTTTAGTTCTAGTTCTTTTGCCATATACTCATCCCTCTCTATAGTAAATTAATCTTAAATTTGACTAATCCCATATTAATTAAATTATTCGTACTAATAAAATTATATGGCATATTTATCCATTAATCAACTATATTTTTTAAAACTCCTATTCCTTCGACTTTACATTCAACCACATCACCATGTTTTAAATATACTTGAGGATTCATTCCCATAGCAACACCTGCTGGAGTTCCAGTTGAAATTATATCTCCTGGTTTTAGAGTCATTCCTCTTGATAAATCACTTATTACAGTAGGTATATCAAATATAAAATATTTTGTATTAGAATCTTGTCTTACTTCTCCATTTACCACACTACTTATATCCAGTTTTAAAGGATGCTCAAATTCTTCTTTATGTACTATGCAAGGCCCCATAGAGGTATGTGTATCTAAACTTTTTCCTCTATACCACTGCACATGTTTGTCTTGAAGTGCTCTTTCACTTATATCATTCATTATTGTATATCCAAATATATATTCATAGGCATCTTCTTTTGATATATTTATACCTTCTTTTCCTATAATTACTGCTAGCTCTGATTCATAATCCAGCTTTTCTACTAAATCTCCATGCAAACTTATCTTATCATCTACTCCAATTGCCTTATCTGCTCTTTTAGAGAAATAAATTGGATAGTCTGGCATAACTACATTTTTTATAACACCATCTGGAATTTCATTGACATGGTCTTTATAGTTTAGACCTAAACATATAATATCTTTTTTAGGTCTTACAATTGGGGAACATAATTTCACTTCTTCTAACTTATAACACTTTGCATTTTCAAATGAATTGTTTTTTATTTTTTCTAAATCACCTGTAGATACATTTTCAATAAAATCATTCATATCTGTATATAATTTACTTAATCCCAAACTATTAATTTCATATATACTATTTGCTTCTGAGTTAAATACACCTATATTTTCTTCATTGCCAGTACAGAAAGTTACAAATTTCATTTCTATTCCTCCATTCAATAATTTGATTAATAATATTTTATTTTTATTAGTTTATATCAATTGTAATAGATAATATATATATGTCAATATATATTTAAAAATAGAGTTCTAAAAAGTATAACAATTCATAAATATCAGAAATTATTATAAGTAATATAATTAGTAAAAGTAAAATAATTATAAGAATGGAGTTTTAAAAACTTTATTTATGCAGATAAATTTTCTATAAAACACAATAAAAAAAAGGTATCCTTAATAAAATAAGCATACCTACACTCTTTCAATATTATTATATACAGCCATTTTATAGTTATAATATTTTTTATTTAGACAAAACCTCTTGGTAAAACCTATTTACTTATAAACTTTCATTAAATCTTCTCCAATACATATATCTCCAGTTCTTAAAATTTCAACTCTATCTATGTCATAAGAATTGGTTATAACTATAGGAGTTATAACAGATTTAACGCTTTTTTTAATTTTTTCTAAATTAAATCTTATAAGTTTTTGCCCACAGTAAACTTTATCTCCTGCATTTACTAATACTTCAAATCCATCTCCATTCATCTTTACAGTATCTAATCCGATATGTATTAGTATCTCCAAACCATCTTCACTCTTTATGCATATAGCATGTTTAGATGGCAAAAACACTTGAATCACCTCACCATCAACAGGAGAAGATACGACTCCTTCTTGTGGCTCTATAGCAATCCCATCACCTAGCATTTTACTAGAAAAAGCATCATCAGGAACATCAGTTATACTTAATACTTTCCCTGTAAGTGGCGATTGTAATATTCCTTTTATATAATTACTTTTTACTTCTTCATTTTTATTTTTTGAGAATAACTTTTTGAACATATTAAATCTCCTCATTCCAATAATTTAAATTAACTTCTCGTATTATCTACATTATACACTTTAATTCATAAAATATATTACCTGAAATATACTATATATATTTATTCCAGTAATAATTATAGTCATATACGAGAACATATATTTAACTCTTTTGTCATCCATATTTTTACTAATAGAGGAACCTATAATTCCTCCCAACACTGCTCCTATTATCATAAAAGGTAATCCAGATAAATCATATATACCAAACCCTGTATTTATGAAAACTGTAACTAACTTTGAAATATTAGAAAATAAAATAGTTATAATGGAATTAAACGCAGCTTCTTTAGCTGATAATCCAAATAATATTGTAAACACGGCCACATTTATAGGACCTCCACCTATTCCTAAAAATGAAGATGTAACCCCTAAAAAAATGCCAACAATAAAATATGTAATGTTAGTATTAAACTTAACATTTAAACTTTTATCTCTATATAAATAAACCATTACTAACAAAATAATCATCATAATATTTTGAGTTATTTTTATTATAGAAGGATTATTTACATATGAAATAGATAAATCTAATAACCTTTGACCTATAGTACCTCCTAATACTGATGCTACACCAATTAAAATAAGTCTAAAGTTTATTTTAAAAAGTTTTGATTTAATTTGTTTATATACAGAAACAATTGCCATCGATAACACAGTAAAAGATGATAACACACTTATAGTTGAAACATCAAATATTCCAATCAAATCTAGTACTGGCTTTATTATTACACCTCCACCAATGCCTGTTATAGCTCCTATAGTTGTTGAAAGTACAGCTATTGCAAATAAAATTACATTCATTTAAAACCATCCTAACTAAATTTACTCTGCTCAAAACCCTTTAATTATACATAATTTTTAATCACTTTAACTTAGAATGCTAAATACTAAAATTATTTTGGTATTTGATTTTTATATACTAATACTGATATTTTTTCTAAATCACCAAAAGTAGACATTAAAAATTCTTTATATCCACAGTAATTATTACTAGAATCAATATACATAGAATTTTTCATTCTTTTGCATCCACCACCACATATTTTGTAAAAATTACACTTTAAACAAATACTTTCTTTGTTTATATCTTTATGCAAAAATTCTTGCATTTTAGATTTTCTTAAAATATCCAATAAAGTATTATCTTTTATATTACCTAAATTAAAGTTATCCAGTACATAAAAATCACATGGATATACACTTCCATCAGCCTCTATTACAAATTGTGGTTGGCATTTCCCAATTATCCCACAGGTACTAGGAATTCCTGTAATTAAAACGGATATAAGATTATCGAACAAATTAATACTTATATAATTTCCTTTATTAAACTCATTTTTCCAAAGCTTAAATATTATTTTATAAAAGTATGCAAAATATTTAGGTTCTAAAGAGTACTCTGACTTAGTTTTAAAGTCTAAATCATCTAAACAAGGGATAAACTGTATATACTTCACATTGTTTAATTTTATAAAATTAAAAACCTCTTTTGGATTAAGTGCAATCTGTTTTGTCAAAACACACAGTATGTTAAAGTTTATTTTGTGTGTTTCCATTAGTCCTTTTGTACTTATTACGTCTATATAACTTCCCTTATTATCTGAATATACACGATTTTTATCATGCAAGTCTTCTAATAAATCTAATGATAATCCTACTAAAAAATTATTTTTCTTTAAGAACTCACACCATTGATTATCAATAAGAGTTCCATTCGTTTGAATAGAGTAGTTTACTGTTATATTTTTTTTTATTTTACTAACATACTCAATAAAATATTGGAAAAATCTTAATCCAGCTAAAGTAGGCTCTCCACCTTGAAAAGCAAATGTAACTATATCTCCATTATCCAAAATTTCAAATGTATTATTTACTATGTTTTTTATAGTATCTTCCTGCATAATACCATAGGATTTTACTTCTCTTAAATCACTCACATTTCCATAAAAACAATATCTACATCTCAAATTACATAACGATGAAACAGGTTTAATTAAAACTGATATACTTTTCATTATAAAAGACCTTCTTTATTAAATATTTTTTACTTGTTTAATATTTTCTACTTATCAGATAATAGTCTATAATATTCGTCTCTTCCTGGATAAGCTCTACCCTCTTCTATTTCTGTTTTCCATCTACTTGAGCCTGTTCCTTTTACAGGTCCTTTTAAAAGTGGGTCATTCGTTTCTAACATCCAATTATCAACTTTCTTTCTCAATTCCTCTGCTATATCTTGATAATCTGAATCATTTATTAGATTATTTTCTTCTAGTGGGTCCTTTCTTAAATCATAAAGTTCTTCTTTATCATTAGGAACATAAAATTTATCTCTAACAGCTTTACCTGATAAACTCAAATGTGAATCAACTGTAATATATATTTTAGGCCCATCTTCAAAATTTTTAACATAGCTATATTCATTAGTCCTTATGCCTCTCATTGGTCTATATTGGTCATGCCATGTCATTTCTGTAAAGAATGAGTCTCTACCTATATCTTCATTAGTTTTTAATAAATTGGCAAAACTTTCTCCATCTATATTTTTAGGAATTTCAGCTTCAATTAAATCTAGTATCGTTGGCAATAAATCAACATTACATAATAATGCTTCTTTTTTTACATTTTTTTGAGAGGAATTAGGTAATAAAATTATAAGTGCTGTCTCTAATCCTGCTTCTTTTAACATTCCTTTAGCTCCTGGAAAAGCAACTCCATGGTCTGTTGTCAGTATAACAATTGTATTTTTATCTAATCCTGTTTCTTGTAATTTATTATATATTTTGCCTATTGCCTCATCCAATACTTTTGCTGAACCATTATATAAAGCTATATCTTTTCTTACATCTTCTGTATCGGGTAAAAACTTAAATACCTCTACTTCATCCAATTTATCTGCATAAGGTTTATATTCATCAAAATCTCTATGTGTTTCAAAAAATCCTATATTTAAATAAAATGGCTTTTCCTGATTTTCTTTATATTCCTCTAAAAATTTAACTGCCTCTTTAGCAACCTTAGGAGCTCTATCCCCTGGAACCGCTATAAAATTATCATATCCTAAGTCATAAGTTGAAGAAAATACTCTATCTTTTATTGGTGGTGCTTCATCTATTGTTTCATGGCTTAGTCCTATTAATGTTGTTTCATATCCGTTTTTTTGTAACTCCATAGGAAGTGTTGTATGTTTAGAATCTATACAAAATCCTAGATGTGCAAGTCCCATTAACCCATTATTGTGAGGGTATAATCCAGTTAGTATACTTCCTCTACTTGGACTGCATTGAGGTGCTGCACAAAAATAATTATCAAATTGAATTCCTTCTTGAGCTAATTTATTTATACATGGAGTTTCCACATTATATCCATAGTTACTGAATTTTCTACCACTGTCATGAGAAATCATAAGTAAAATATTTGGTTTCATTAATACTACCTCTTTCCATTATTTTTTTATATCCTTACTATAAAATGCTACTGTTTCATAAGGTCTTAACTCTAACTTAGGTTCTAAATCTCGCTTTTCATAGTTCCCTATCAAATATGTAAATGATTTTCCTAAAAATTCCTCACTAATCTCAACTTCAACTTCACAATCATAGAAGTTGTTAAATACTATTAATCTTTCATTTTCTAAGCCTCTAACATAAGCATAAACCTTATCATTATCTAGTAAAATTCCCTTATAGGAACCTTCAGATATAATATTTAATTGCTTTCTTAAAGATATTAACTTTTGATAGAAGTTAAAAATTGACCCTTCTTTAAGTTCCTTTTCAACATTTATCTCTTTATAATTTTCAGCTATTTTAATCCATGGCTTCCCATTTGTAAAACCTGCATTTAATTTATCTGACCACTGCATAGGTGTACGACTATTATCTCTGGATTTGGACTTTATAATATTCATTATTGTTTCTTTTTCAATTTTATTTTTTAAAAATTCACTATACGCATTATGAGTTTCAACATCTAAATAATCATCTATTCTTTCAAAATTTGGATTTGTCATACCTATTTCTTCACCTTGATATATATATGGTGTTCCTCTTAATAGATGTATTGTAGCAGCTAACATTTTTGATGCTTCAACTCTGTATTCTTCATTACAAAATCTACTAATAGCTCTTGGTTGGTCATGATTATTCCAAAATAGTGCATTCCAGCCACCGCCACTTTCAATCTTTTCTTGCCATTCATTTAAGAGTTTTTTCAACATCATAAAGTCAAAAGGCATATCGCTCCACTTTTCTCCATTTTCATAATCTACTTTTAGATGATAAAAATTAAATGTCATTGAAAGCTCTTTTTCTTTTGGAGAAGAATATAAGATACAATTTTCAATAGTTGTTGAAGACATTTCTCCAACAGTTGTTATGCCCTCAACTCTTCCAAAAGTTTCTTTATTCATTTCTTTAATAAATTCATGGACAATAGGTTTATCTGTATACATTTCTTTTCCTATATTATTTGTAGAGTCTTTCAATTCTTCATCTTTGCCAATTACATTTATTACATCAAACCTAAACCCCTTAACTCCTCTATCTATCCAAAAATTTACAACTTTATATAATTCTTCCCTAACCTCAGGATTACGCCAGTTGAGGTCGGCTTGTGTAACATCATATAAGTGTAAGTAGTACTTATCTGTATCCCCAAATTTTCCCCAAGCATCTCCACCAAATTTAGATTTCCAATTTGTTGGTAGTTGATTATTTTCTTTGCCATCTCTAATGAAGTAGAAATCTTGATACTTTTTATCTCCTGCCAAAGCTTTTTTAAACCATTTATGTTCTGTTGATGTGTGATTTAACACCATATCCAGCATCAACTCTATATTATATTTTTTACTTTCATCCACTAACTTTTCAAAATCCTCCATAGTTCCAAACATAGAATCTATTGATGTATAGTCAGCAATATCATATCCATTATCCCTTTGTGGAGAAACAAAAAATGGGTTAATCCAAATTATATCTACACCTAATTTATATAAATAAGGTAATTTCTCTATAATTCCTTTTAAATCTCCTATCCCATTATTATTAGAATCATTAAATGATTTTGGATATATTTGATAAATAACTTTCTTCTTGAAATCCATACGCAAATTTTTCCTTTCATTTTTGTCTAGACAATTTTTATATTTTTATAATAAACCTTTTTTTTGTTAAAATCAATATTTACTCTAAATAAAAAAATATATTCCCTATACTCCTTCCAAATTTTCTCTTACTTTTCTGATTTTCCAATAATATACAATTTATATTTTAGTAATTAAATTTCAGAAAAATTTAGGATAACGTTGACATAAAAATTTCTCTATGGTATATTATTTTCAAGATTTGTCTATACAACATCACATTCTAAGGGGGAGGTAATTTTATGAGTACATTAAAAGAAAATACATATCATAAAGAGCAGGTTGAACAAATCCTTGAAGCAATTGGGGGAGTAGAGAATATAATATCTGCAACACACTGTATTACTAGATTAAGATTTGCTCTAAATTCAGAAAGTAAAGTTAATGTAAAGCAATTAGAACAAATAGATATAGTGAAAGGAAGCTTTACCTCAAATGGTCAATTTCAAGTTATTATAGGTCCAGGTCTTGTGAATAAAGTTTATGCTACATTAATAGAAATTACGGGGCTTAAGGAAGCAACAAAATCTGAGGTTAAAGAGATTTCTAATAAAAAATTAAATCCACTTCAAAAAGCTATAAAGGTGTTGGCAGATATATTCATTCCTATATTACCTGCTATAGTTGCCTCTGGTTTATTGATGGGTATAAATAATCTACTTGCTAACCCAGGAATTTTCTATGAACAACCCTTTTTAGAAGTTCATAGCAATTGGGCTGGTATATCTAATATGATTAATCTTATAGCAAATACTTCTTTTTCATTTTTACCTGCACTAATAGGTTGGTCAGCTGTTAAAAAGTTTGGAGGAAATCCTGTACTTGGTATTGTATTAGGTCTTATTTTAATTAATCCAGATTTAATGCCTGGTGCACAATACTCTAAAACACCTGAAGCTGTTACTTACTGGAATATATTAGGTTTTAATATTGCTAAAATAGGCTATCAAGGACAAGTAATCCCTGTTTTATGTTCTTCTTATCTTCTAGCAACAATTGAAAAGTTCTTAACTAAAAAAATTCCTGAGATGGTTCAACTTATTTTTGTTGCTCCTCTTACATTATTAATAACTGGTTTCTTAACATTCTCTATCATAGGTCCTATAACAATGTCATTTGCAAACTTAATTACAAGTGGAATTCTTGGATTATTTGAAATTAATGCAGTCCTTGCAGGAGCACTTTTTGGATTCATATTATCTCCATTGGTTATAACAGGAATGCATCACTTATTCTTAGGTATAAATTTACAAATGATAGGTACTTTAGGATTTGCTACATTATGGCCAATACAAGTTATGGCTAGCCTTGGTCAAGGTGCAGCAGCTTTGACAATGTTCTTTATATTAAAAAATAAAAAAATCAAGGGTGTTGCATTAACAGCTTCAATTTCAGCTTGGTTAGGTATTACTGAACCTGCAATATTTGGTATAAACTTACGTTATCGTTTCCCATTCATAGCATCTATGATAGGTGCAGGTATAGCTGGAGGGGTTGTATCTTACTTTAATGTTAAAGCAAGTTCTATAGGTATATCAGGGTTACCAGCGTTTTTATCTATATTTACAGACCAATGGGGTGTTTACTTCTTGGCAATGGGACTTTCTATAGCCATTACTTGTATCCTTACATACATATTCTCAAAGAGCAAATACTTTAATAAAGAATTTATAGAAAATTAAATAATATATGGTCTAATAAAAAAAGAGTGTCTAAATATACTGAAACCCAATCATTAGAATTTTGATTTAACAATTGAGGGTACAGTACAAAAAAGACACTCTTTTTATATAATTAAAGATTTCTTCTTCTTGCAAAATCTACAAATCTAAATGTATCAACTCTATGTCTAGATTCATGATACTGAAATAATCTTGTATCTTCTAAATAAACTTCACTTCGTATCACTACAACATGTGTGTCTGTTCCAACATCTAGCAATATTTTATCTTCTTCTGTAACAGGAGCTACTGTTACTTCTTTATTTGCATAACCTATTTTTAGTTCTAAATTTTTCTCTATATAATTAAATATTGAACTTTGAACCGCTGTTAATGGTATTTCTGGTATTATTTCAGATATAAAGTAATCTTTATCTAAAATAACAGCTTCTCCATTAATTTTTCTAAGTCTTTCAACTGCTATAATCTTAGTTTTTGTATCTATATCTAGTTTTTTACAAATTTCTAAGGGCATAATCTCCTTTTTATTTTTTAGTACACTTATTTCTGTATCTAAATTTTTATTCTTTTGTAATTCATTGAAACTAATCAACCCTGACCCTTCTATTTCAAATTTATTTATATCTAAAACAATAGCCCCTTTACCTTGTTTTTTTTGTATAAACCCCTTCTCTAGTAAAAGCGACTGTGCTTTTCTAATAGTTTCTCTTGATACTCGATATTTTTGAGCAAGCTTTACTTCTGTTGGTAAAAGCTCTCCTACTTCATATACATTATTTCTTATATCTTTCTCTAAATCTAAATATATTTCATAAAATTTCTTCAAGTAAATCACTCTCATTCATAATTAGTTTTAGTTTGTACACTCATCTTATTTTATATAAATATCATATTATTGGCTAACCTGTCAAATAGTCTTCTTAATATTTAAAAAAATAAATTGTATAAGTAATACAATTTATTTCTTACTTGTGATAGAAAATATATTTACATTCAATTTGTATTGTAGCAATTTATCCAGTTCTTATATAAATTTATTAAAATAACTTCATACAAAAAAATAAACTCCAGATATTAGAGTTTATTTTATATATATAGCTATCATTTATTCTCTTCATACACTTATTACAATTATTTAAGTAGATATAATCATATTATCTGTCTAGTAAGTATAGTAAACAGACTTCTCAATATTATACAAAAGCTTACATCTTTAAATCTTGACTTAACAATACCAAGTATAATACCAAAAACAGTACCTATAATAATTTTTGAAATAACAACTTCAAATGTATAGTAAGAGTTATTATATAACATTATGTAATTGCGTATAACATCTATATATCCTATATTATAAATACCAGATAATATAGATGTTATACATACAACTTTACTCTTTGATTTTATAAAATTGTTTAAATAATTCCAGATGTACTCTCTAAAAAATAATTCTTCAAATACTGGAATTATTAATACAGATAAAGTCACCATAGTTACATTAAAAAACATATAGCTTCTATTATAATAAATTGAGATTACAACTAGAGATAAGACTACTATAAAAAGTATCAACTTACACCTTTTTATAAGTACACTATCTTTATTTTCCTTGAAAGCTTCTGTAATCTTTCTATTTCTCATTTTATTATACAAAGAACTATTTTTCAAAAATAAAATTAATGATAATCCAACTAGTGTAAAAGAAATTAAATTTACAATATTAAAATTTTCAAGAGTAAATTCAAATTGACTTAGAAGTATATAATTTAAAATCATTCTTACTATCTGAACTATGAACATCAATGAAATAGAATCTATTATACATTTTTTATAACTATACTTCATCCCCAATTTAAATCACCCCATGTGTATACTAATCGTAAAGTCCATTTAGTACTCTACTCACAGTTGCTTTACTCCAACTTGTTTCACTTGAAATTTCTTTATAGCTTAAACCATCTCTTCTCAAGTTTTTTATATTATTTATATCATCATCAGTAATTTGCTTTTCCTTTGGCTTAAGACTATTTTTATAACTTCTAAGTCTATCTAATTCTGATTTCAAACTATCTACTTCAAATTGTTTTTTTTGGAGCTTACTCTCATAAGAGTCTCTCATTTCATTAAATTCTTTGATGTAATTTACTTTCCAATCCTCATCAATTTTTGTTTTAAATATACCCATATTTGAACCTCCTTAAATTTTGTTACTATAGTTATGTATCGATTATAAACATTAATTTCTATACTTATCTTTAAAATCCTTGTACATAACCCTTATATAAGTTAGTAAAATTCAGATATATTTTTACAATTTTAAATATATATTAACAATATCAAAAAAACATACTGTCTTAATATAATATATTATACATTAAAATTTATTAAAATGGACTTTTTCATAATCCAAATCAGAGTCACAGTATGATTTTTTTTCTTCATCAGGGTAGCCTATAGAAATTATACATTCTACACTGTACTTATCAGGTATGTTCAGTTCATCTCTAATATATTTATCAGCATCTATACTATCATCATGCATCCTATTTCTTACCTGTATCCAACAAGAACCTAATCCAAGCTCATGAGATTGAAGCTGTATATATGAAGCAGCAATACTTGCATCTTCTATCCAAACATCATTTTTTTCTTTATCTCCAATAACTACAATAGCTAAAGGTGCATTTTTTAGGAAAAACCCACCACCTTTAGTCCTACACTGAGATAAATTAGTCAATGTTTCTTTATCGTCTACCACGATAAATTCCCATGTTCTAAGTCCCTTTGATGATGGTGCTAAAAGAGCCGCTTTTAATATCTTATCTAACTTCTCTTTTTCTACTTCAACATTTTTATACTTTCTAATACTTCTTCTTTTTTTTAGAAATTCAATCATCTAAATCAACCCTTTCATAATAGCATACATTTGGCTTACATTATTCCCCTACTAGTACTAAAAATGTATCCTTTAGCCTTTGTATGATAAATACTTTTTATAATATTTTATCATAACAATAGAAAGATTTCTCTTTTCCTAGGAAACTCATTTCACCAATTTTAATAAAGCCACATTTTATAAGCAATGAATTCATCTTTGAGTTTATTGAATATGTATCACTCTTTAAATATGATACATCGTTTTCTTTAGCTAATTCTTCAGCAAAATTAACTAGTCTAGATGCAATTCCCATCTTTCTAAAACTTGGATTTACTGCCATTCTATGTACTACCATAGCCTTATCATTAGATGACCAATTTAAATCTATATATTCTTTAGGTTCATCATAATTAATACATATAAATCCTGCTATTTTTCCATCTACTTCTTCTACATATAAATCTTGTTTCTCAATGTCAGAAATAAAGTCTTTATCTGATGGATAATTTTCATCCCACTGTGTATTATTATAGCCTTTCATTTCTTCAACTGTTGATTTTATAATTCCCATAATACTATCTAAGTCACTTATATTTGCTTTTCTAATCATAAAAATATCTCCTTATATTCATCCATTAATTTATTATCTTTTTACTCTAAACCATTCTTCTTCTATATTTTTTCTCATTTTCTCTAGTATATTATTTGCTGTTTGCTTCTCTTCATCTGTAAGATTATTAAAACATATTTCTATACTTCTATTTTCTTCTTCAATTATTAGCTCATATACTTCTAAAGATTTATTGGTAGGAGTTAAATTGTATCCTCTTTTGTCAAACTCATCTTGCTTTTTATCTACATATCCAGCTTTTATTAACTTCTGTATAGCTTTAGTTGTAGTGGCCTTATCTACTTTTAACACATTTGATAATTCTACAAGGTTTATTCCAGGATTTTCACAAATTCGTGTTAAAAAAGTAAATTGCCCTTTTTGTAACTTTAATTCTTTGTACTTCATATCATTTATTGAATTTACTGCTCTAGATAAAGTACCAACTTCTCTTAATATATTACTGTCTAAAGTTTTAATCAAATACACCTCCAATCAATATCTCTAAATTCAAAATATTTTTAGTTGAACTTTCAACTATATTTGTATATTACCATATATTGGTTGAATACTCAACTAAAAAAACAATCTTTTTACATTTATTTATGTTTTTGACTGGATGTTTACAAATATATCATTACAAAACTAAATTAAGAGCTGTTAATTGTCCCGTATACAATTAACAGCTCTTTTTAAAACTTACATCATATTATTATAAACAACAACTAAATATACTTACATACCTCATCTGCAAATTCGGTAGTTGAAGCTGAACCACCTAAATCTACAGTTAATTTGCTTCCATCAAGAAATACTTTTTCTAGAGCTGTTTCTATCTTTTGTGCATTTTCATATTCTCCTAAATATCTAAGCATCATTACTGATGATTGAATAAGCGCTGTTGGATTAGCCTTATTTTGCCCAGCTATTTGTGGAGCACTTCCATGAACAGCTTCAAATATAGCACAATCTTTACCAATGTTTGCACTTGGAATTATACCCAAGCCTCCAACAAGACCAGCTCCTAAATCAGATAGTATATCTCCATAAAGATTTGGCATTACCATTACATCATAATTTTCTGGATTTAAAACTAAGTTCATAGCTGCTGCATCTACAATTAAATCATCATACTCAACACCATGTTTTGATGCTACTTCTCTAAATACATCTAAAAACAAACCATCAGACATTTTCATTATATTCGCTTTATGTATAGCAGTGACTTTTTTTCTCTTGTTATCTTTAACATAGTTACATGCAAAGTCAACAATTCTCTCACTTGCTCCTCTTGTTATTATCTTTATACTTTCAGCTGCATAATCACCTATCTTATGCTCTATACCAGCATATAAGTCTTCTGTATTTTCCCTTACTACAACTAAATCAACATCTTCATATCTTGACTTTATACCTTTAAAACTCTTAATTGGTCTTAAATTAACATATAAATCTAATGCTTGTCTCAAAGTTACATTTACACTTCTAAACCCTTTCCCCACAGGAGTAGTGATTGGACCTTTTATAGCTATTTTGTTCTTTTTTATACTATCTATAATATATTGAGGAAGTGGAGTTCCATATTCCTCAATAACTGCTTCTCCTGCATTAACTTCTTCCCATTCTATCTCTACTCCAGTAGCTTCTACAACCTTTTTCATAGCTTTCGCAACTTCTGGACCTATTCCATCTCCTGGTATAAGTGTCACTTTATACATCAATATTCCCTCTTTTCATATTAATTAGCTTGATTCTTAGTGTAATTTAATTTTCCACCTGCTTTTAATACATCAACTTCTTTTGCTGATAATTCGACTTTAACTTTGAAAGAAGTTCCTTTACTTATATTCTTAACCTCTAAAACACCGCTATCTAAATTATCTAAAATATTTGGTATTTCCAGATTATCTAAAAGAGATAAATTTTCATAATCTTTTTCATCACAAAACTCCATTGGAATTATTCCACTGTTTATTAAATTGGCTTTGTGTATTCTTGCAAAACTTTTTACTATTACTCCTTTAACACCAAGATATAATGGTGCTAAAGCAGCGTGTTCTCTGCTTGAACCTTGTCCATAGTTGTCTCCACCAATTATAAATCCACCATTATTATCTTTTGCTCTTTGAGGAAACTCTGTATCCACAGTATTAAAACAATAGTTTGCAAGATATGGTATGTTACTTCTAAAAGGAAGTAACTTGGCATTTGATGGCATTATATGGTCAGTAGTTATATTATCTTCTGTCTTTAATATTACGTTTCCACTTATAGACTCACTTAGTTCTGTGTTAAGAGGGAAAGGTTTTATATTAGGACCTCTAACTACTTCTACATCACTTCCTACATCAGAAGGCTTTATTATCATACTATCATCTATTAAAAATTCACTTACATCTAAGTTTTCAAATTTAACATCAAATTCTCTTGGGTCTGTAAGTTCTCCTTTTATAGCACTTACTGCTGCTACTTCTGGGCTCACTAAATATACTTGTGCTGATAGAGTTCCACTTCTTCCATAGAAGTTTCTATTGAAAGTTCTTAAGGATACAGAATCAGTTCCTGGAGATTGCCCCATACCTATACATGGCCCACAAGAGTTTTCTAATATTCTAGCTCCAGCACTTATTATATCTCCTAAAGCTCCATTTCTAGCTATCATTTCCATAACCTGTCTTGAGCCTGGTGCTATTACCAAACTTACATTCTTATGAACTTTGTTTCCTTTTAAGATTTGAGCTACTTTCATTAAGTCTTCATAAGAAGAATTTGTACAGCTTCCTATCGCAACTTGGTCTATTTTTATCTTTCCTATATTTTCAACTTCATCTACATTATCTGGACTATGAGGCTTTGCAGCTAATGGTTTTAATTCATCTAAGTTTATAGTAATCTCTTCATCATAAACTGCATCTGAATCAGGTTTTAGTTCCATCCATGCATCTTCTCTTCCTTGACTCTTAAAAAACTCTAATGTTTTTTCATCACTTGGGAATATTGAAGTAGTTGCTCCAAGTTCAGCTCCCATGTTTGTTATTGTGGCTCTTTGTGGAACAGATAGATTTTTAACTCCTTCTCCTCCATATTCGTAGACTTTACCTACGCCACCTTTTACAGTTTGTTTTCTCAACACTTCTAATATTATATCTTTTGAAGATACCATATTATTTAATTTTCCAACTAAGTTTACCTTACAGACGATTGGTGCTTTTATATAGTATGCTCCTCCTGCCATAGCTAGAGCAACATCCAATCCCCCAGCACCAATAGCCATCATACCAACACCACCAGCAGTAGGCGTGTGACTATCAGAACCCAAAAGTGTATCTCCTGGTGTTGAAAATCTTTCTAAAAATACTTGATGGCAGATACCATTTCCTGGTTTAGAAAAATAAACACCGTATTTGTCAGCTACTGTTTGTATATATTTATGGTCATCTGCATTTTCAAATCCTTGTTGTAACATATTATGGTCTACAAATGCAACACTTCTTTTTGTTTTTACTTTATCTATGCCCATAGCTTCTAATTGAAGATATGTCATTGTTCCAGTGGAATCTTGTGTTAAGGTCTGGTCTATTTTTATCCCAATTGAATTGCCAGCAACAGCCTCTCCATCCACTATATGTTTTTTGATTATTTTATAAACTATATTATCTCCCATACTTTCCTCCTAAACAATTATATCTTAAATATATGAACCTCTAACTGCTTCTTCTTCTGTTGTACCTTTTTCATGTGCTAGTATATCACAATATAATTGAAGAATCTCTTTATCCATCAAACTTCTTTTCAATCTTATAGATGTAGCTCTTATTGCATTTAATAATTTGGTAGCGTTTTCTGGAGAAATATACATTTCATATTCACTCAATTTATTTATTACTGCTGCTCTTCCTGAATGCTTTCCTATTACTATTTTTCTTTCAAGATTTACTTCACTTGGGTCAAATGGTTCATAGTTATGTGGGTCTTTTAATGCTCCATCAGCATGTATACCAGATTCATGTATAAACATATTATCTCCAACTACTGGTTTCCATGTAGGAAGTATTCTTCCTGATGCTTGTGACACATATTCACATATTCCTCTAAATTTTCTAGTATCTACGTTATTTAAATCACATTTATAGATGCATTTAAGTGCCATTAAAACTTCTTCTAATGCTGCATTTCCAGCTCTTTCGCCTAAGCCATTAACTGTAACTCCAACATAATTTGCTCCTGCTGCTAATCCTGCAAGTGCATTTGCAGTTGCCATACCAAAATCATTATGTGTATGCATTTCTATGTCAAAATTAGTTCTTTCGTAAAGAGTTTCTATTGCATTTTTTATAGAAAAAGGATTCATAACTCCTACTGTATCACAATATCTAAATCTATCTGCTCCTGCTTGCTTTCCAACATTTATAAACTCAGTTAAGAAGTCGATATCCGCTCTTGAAGCATCTTCTCCATTTACTGAAACATATAATCCGTTTTTCTTTGCAAATTCAACTGTCTTAGCCATATTCTCTAAAACCCAACCTCTAGAAGTTCTAAGTTTATTTTCTATATGAATATCAGATACTGATATTGATATGGCTACTGCATCAACACCACAAGAAATAGATTCTTCAACATCTTTTATCACTGCTCTATTCCAAGCCATTATATCTGCTTTTAAATTTCTATTACATATGTGCTTTATTACATTTTTTTCGTCTCCACCCATAGTAGGTATACCAACTTCAATTTGGTCAACACCTAAATCACTTAACATTTCAGCAATCATTATTTTTTCTCTATTCGCAAATACAACCCCAGCTGTTTGTTCCCCATCTCTTAAAGTAGTATCTACTATTTTGATTTCCTTTGCTCTATCTTTTGATATAATGCACATATTAATGCCCCCCTTAGTATACATTTAGTTTTAATAATATTAGGTCTTATCTTTCAGTGATGTCTCTAACTTTTGATTATTTTTTTATTTTTTATTCATTTTAATTTCATTTGCAATTTATTTTTTTAGCTTTTCATATCTTGTAATCTATTATATTACTTTATATTAATTATTGCACTATATTTTTTCCTTTTTGTGAAAACTTCTTAAAAATGAAAGTTATTATGTTTTTCTTGCATTTTAATTTAATTTATAAATAGATTTATTTTCAAAAAACCTTTTAAAATAAACCTCTAAAATTCTAGCTAAAATCCAATTTAATCTACACTATATTTTAAGAGTTATACACTATATTTTTAAACTATATAAATAATAATCGAAAAAATTACTAAAAATACTTACAAATATGATATTATTAATTGATTAATAAAATAGAAAATTTTTCATGAAAGGTAAGATAATAATGGATTTTAAGAGCTTAGGAATTAGCGAAAATACTATAAATATTATAAAAACATCAGGAATAACAACACCTACACCTATACAAAAAGAAAGTATCCCCTTAATAAAATCAGGAAAAGATGTCATAGCCGAAGCGCAGACTGGGACAGGTAAAACACTGGCTTTCCTGCTTCCGATATTTGAGAATATATCATTAGATGTAGATGATATACAAGTACTTGTACTGTCTCCAACTAGAGAACTTGCTATTCAAATAACAGAAGAAGCTATAAAACTTAAAGAATCTAAGGATATAAATATTCTAGCAGCTTATGGTGGAAAAGACATTGGCTCTCAGATAAAAAAACTAAAAGGAAATATTCATATGATTATAGCTACACCAGGTAGACTTCTAGACCACTTAAATAGAAAAACAATTGACCTTAGCAAATTAAAAACTTTTGTTTTAGATGAAGCAGACCAAATGTTGCTTATGGGATTTAAAAATGAAGTTGAAGCTATTTTAAAAGAAACTTCAAATAAAAAACAGACATTATGCTTTTCTGCAACTATGGATTCTCAAGTTAAAAAATTAGCTTATAGATATACAAAAAATCCTGTTGTTGTTTCTATTGAAAAAGAAGAAATTACTCTTACTAATATAAAGCAGGAAGTAGTAGAAACTACAGATAGAAAGAAATTAGATGCTTTATGCAGTGTTTTAAATGAAGACAATCCTTTTATGGCTATAATATTCTGTAGAACTAAAAGAAGAGTTGACAACCTTGAAGAGGCTCTTGCTATACGAGGATATAATTGTCAAAAGTTGCATAGTGATATTGCACAATCAAAGCGAGAAAGAATAATGAAATCATTTAGAAATTTAGAAATACAATATTTAATAGCCACAGATGTAGCTTCTCGAGGTCTTGATATATCTGGAGTAAGTCACATATATAATTACGATTTACCAGAAACGCCTGAAGACTATATTCATCGTATTGGTAGAACTGGTAGAGCTGGAGAACAGGGTTATACTTGTGCTTTTATTGACCCTAAAAATGAGAGAATGTTAAGTGAAATTGAAACAGCTATAGAATCTAAAATTAATAGAAGAATTATAGAATTATAATATATAAGGCAACTATCAAATAATAAAACATATTTTCAATATTTATTGTATAAATAAAGACAGTATAAATAAAAATTGAATAAAGTCATAAATAAAAATGTATGCGTACTTATCCTATATAAATTCACATACATTTTTATATTTTACTTTATTTTCATATCATTTCATTTTAATAATATTGTTAACATCATTTTAAATTTTTTCTGCTATTAATATTATATTAATTTTTCACTTAAATCATCATTAATGAATCTTTTCTAGACCATCTTTTTATACTTAAACTACTAATTTATACTATAAATTCTCAACATTCTCATCTAAATCAGCTGGCCACTTAGCCTCTGGATGTTCTTTGGCAAATTTCTTATTCTTATAGTGACCTAATGTTAGAAAAGGTATAACTATAGTGAATAGACCAAGATAGCCACAATACCCATATCCATACTTAACTATGTTACTTAACCCTGTCAAAGATATAAGCATTGATACTACCATTATTGCACATGCTGTAAATACTCTTCTTTTCATTTTTGAAGAAAGGAAAGAAAGTGCTTTATGGTCTTCAAATCTATTTACAAGACCAAATATTGTAGTTACTCCTGTAGACATCAAACAAAGGAATAGTGCTACATTATAAATTATGTATATAGTGTTATTTCCAGATTGACCTGCAACATAAAGAGTAGGAAGAGTTGTTTGCCCAGCAGCAGTAAATTCTCTATACCATCCCATTAACATAGTTACAGCAAGCCCCAACGCAACTGCATTCATAACAAATGAAACTAGCATTGCTTTAGTAGCTTCTTTGGAATTTTTAAGAAGTGGTCTTGAACAGCTTGCAAGTGTAGGTATAACAACTGATTGGAATCCTGCATAAATAAGAGTATTAAGTATTGGCTTAAAGTATCCAGGTGTGAAGCTCGTTTTATTTGAAAATATTTCAGATATTTCTGGTACCTTAGCTTTTATACCCACTATGAAAATAGTAAGAGTACATACTAATATAGCTATTGTCATTGCTGTTGCTGCTTTAGATACAAGCATAGCTCCAAATATAGTAAAAACAAGAAGTACAATTCCGATAATAAAGACAGCTATAAAATAATTAATTCCTATACTTTGGAAAACTGCTGCTGCACCTGCTATAACAGCACTTACAGCTATTAAAACCATTAAATAATAATATATCTCCCATATTATTTCAAGCTTTGGATATGGATTCCAAAGTTCACAAAATAAGTCCTTATAATTCTTACAATTATTATTATTATACATTATAATAACTTCTCTCATAGTGGCAGTAAGTATAATCATTGCTAAAATTGCCATGAGTGGTGCAATCCATCCATATTGCACATAATACTGTGTTTCTTGATTACCTGTAGCAAACCCTCCACCTGCATGCGAACTAAAAAGAACACTTGCAACTCCAAATATAGCTAGAATAGAGCCTGTTGCTTTTGCTTTTTTTACATTTTTTTGCATAAAATCATCCCCTCTAGAAATAATAGTAAAAATTTATAATTTAACATACATTTGACAAAAGAATAACATTTTTGTCAAGTTAATTCAACCGTAATTTTTCTAAAAATTTACAATTTTAATTTTTTTATTTCTAATTAGGTAAATTTTATATATTTATTTTATTATTATGAATTAATAATATTTTTATATCCTGTTATTTTATATGAAATCGTTTTTACAGTGTTAAATTTTTTACAAATCAATTTCTATAATTAGAAAATACTTAACATACCTATAATGGTCATAATTATTTATTACTGTATTTGCGTTCTTATTGAAATCATTAAGATTTATATATAAAAATAAATTTATATTTAAAATAATATTGTATTTAGATAAACTAATTTAATTTATTTCTCTTATATCATTATTATTAATACATGATATAATTATCTACTAATGAAAATACTAAATAATTAAAAATAACTCTTCTTTCAACAAATTAATACTATACATTTCTATTTATCTTAAAATAAATACATAATATAAAAAAGATACTTTCTTTTAGAAAGTATCTTTTTGCTTTTAATTTATACACCTGTAGTTGTTGTTAATTCCCTTAATTTTTTTAAATAAAATTTATTTTTCCAAACTCATTATTAATATACTATATATTTATGGTTAATCCTACTCCAACTTCATTTACATTTAACATTTCATTCATCTTGGCTTTTACCTTAAAAGAAACACAGTGACAAGGATACAACATTTTTATTTCTTCTTTTTTTAAATATTGAATAGTACTATCTAGTCTATCATCCAATTCAAAAAGATGAAAACCACCCAAGATTCCAGCAATTCTATCATCACCACATAATTTTTTGGCATACTCCACTATATTACAAATTCCACTATGAGAACATCCTGTAACAATAAAAACACCTTTATCGGTCTTACATGCTATAGCTGAATCATCTAAAACATAATCATCCTCCCATAAATCTTCTGATTTATATTTTCCTATTTTAGCTCTTTTTTCAAAATTATTTACAGATGGAATCTCTCCTAAGAATATACAATTTTCACTTATCTTAAAAGGTTTGTTAGTTGGTTCATACATAAAAGTATTTCTAACTTTCTCAATAGAAAATGGTGCTCCTATATTATCCTCCCCACATTTTTTAGGTTCAAAACAATTAGGGTGTGCTATAAGTTTAACTTTAGATAAATCATATTTATTTTCTAAAAATTGAATACCCCTTGTATGGTCATTATGTCCATGAGAAAAAATAATATGAGTCAAGTCACCTAAATCTATATCCATTTTTTCAGCATTTGATATAAATATTTCTGAATATCCTGCATCAAATAAAATTCTATTTCCATCAATTTCAATATAGTAACTAACTGCTGGTTCTCCAACAAAGTATCTATCAATATATGTATTATTATCAACGAGAACTTGTATCTGCATTTTTTCCATACTAATCACTCCTTAAATTGTTGTTTAGTTTAATAGTACGATATTACAAGGTATTTTACAATTTAATCTCTCCAATTTTCACATTAAAAAAGAGAATTCTATAATATAAAATTCTCTTTTTATAAAATCTATTTTCTTTTATAAACTCATATTTTTAAATATTTTTCTTTATAAAATTTATACATGTTGTATATTCGTATAATTTGATATTTCAGAGTTAACTGTATATAAATCATCAACGCTCAAATCATGTATATCTTTATGACCAGAAATTCTAGCAAAAGTCTTAAGTTCTTCTAGACTAACATTTAAGAAATTTGCCACTCTATTTGCACTATTTTCTATATGTAATCTTTTTCTTAACTCCTCATCTTGAGTAGCTACTCCTACAGGACACTTACCAGAACCACATATACGATATTGTTGACACGCTGCTGCCATAAGTGCAGAACTAGCAATAGCAATTGCATCAGCTCCCATAGCTATAGCCTTAGCAAAGTCAGTAGATATACGAAGCCCACCTGTTATAACTAAATCTATATCTAATCCATGTGTATCTATGTATTTTCTAGCACGATAAAGAGCAAATATTGTTGGAACTGAAGTTGCATCCTTAAGTAACTTTGGACTTGCTCCAGTAGCTCCACCACGTCCATCAATAGTCATAAAATCAGGTTTAGCATAAGCTATAAATTCCATATCTCTCTCAATGTGCCCTGCTGAAATTTTAATACCAATTGGACGTCCTTCTGAAACTTCTCTAAGTTCATCTACAAGTTTCTTTAAGTCTTCTTTTGATTGTATTTCTTCAAAACAAGATGGACTTATAACATCTTGCCCCACAGGTTTATTTCTAACTTTTGCAATTTCTTCAGTTACTTTTTCACCAGGAAGATGACCTCCCATTCCAGGCTTTGTTCCCTGACCAATTTTTATCTCTATAGCATCAGAATTTTTAAGATTTTCTTCAGTTACACTATATTTATTTGGTACATATTCAAAAATATACTTATATGAAGCTTCCTTTTCTTCTGGTAATATACCACCTTCACCACTACACATAGCTGTTTTATTTTTAGCTGCACCTTTTGCTAAAGCTATTTTTAACTCTTTAGACAAAGCACCAAATGACATGTGAGAAATATAAACTGGATTTTCTATTACCATAGGCTTTTTTGCTTTTTTTCCTATTATCGTTGTTGTATTTACTTCATCATGTTCATTTAGCGGTAATGGATTTAATTGAGCTCCCATAATTAAAATATCATCCCAAGAAATTACTGGTAGTTTAGTTTTCATAGGCTCTATTATAGACTTTCCTGTAACAGCCATTTCATGAATTATATCCATATGTTGTTCAACTTCATCATCTCTTCTTAAATATGTATTTAAATAATTTAAATCGCCTGTTTTTTCACTACTCACATCAGATTTTTCTTGAACAGATGCTTCTATTTTATTTTCTTTCTTTTCTTCACCTTCAAAATACACTGTACTTATTTTTCCAAAATAACTACGACCCTTTGTACATACAGGACATGTCCAGTCTTCACTTAACTCATCCCATGTTTTATCATTTTTAGATTCATCATAAATATATCCACAAACACTACATTTATAAATTGACATATTATTTTCTCCTTATACGCTATTAATCTCAAAATAAATTAAGATTTGAGATTATATAAATTTATAGGAGGCTATTTTTATAGAAATAAATTTCTATTTTTTAGCCTCCTTTTTAATTCAGTTTATTTAAATATTACAATTCAGCTTTCCATAATCCATGTAAATTACAATAAGCATATGCAGATATTACTTTATCGTCATCATTCAAAGCAAATTTAACTACAGGTTCTCCATCTACTGCTAGACATTTACGTTGACCACCTTGTTCAGTCATAAGATACACCCATGCTATATGATGTTCTTTAGTCATTGGATGAGCAACACTACTCACTTTAACAGTAACATTATTTCCATCTACTTCAATCACAGGCACATGTTTTTCAACTGCTGCATCTGTTGTATTAGGAACAAGCTCTTTCATAGGCTTTCCACAACAGAAAACAGGAACACCTGCACTGTGTATCATCCCTATAAGATTACCACAAGTCTCACATATAAAAAATCTTTTTTCACTACACATAAACTCACCTCATTAATTATTTTTAGAATTTGAAAAGTTAACCTACTTGACTACACTTTCTACAATTATTACAAATCCCTTTAAAACTTATGTTATAAGATGTTATTTTTATGTCTGTTTCTTCTGATATTGATTCTTTTAAATTGCTAAGAATTTCAGATTCTAAATCGTACACCTCTCCACATACTTCACATATAATATGATAGTGATTTTCTATTCTACCATCAAATCTATCTGGATTTCCTGGAATACTAACTTTTTTTATAAAACCATGTTCTGTTAGCTGAGCTAAATTTCTATACACAGTCCCTAAGCTTAAACTCGGATTATCTTTTTTTAGACTTTCATACAAACAATCAGCAGTAGGATGAACTGGATTATTTAATATTTCATTTAAAATCAGTTCTCTTTGTTTAGAAAATTTCATAGTTAACATTCCTTTTTAATTATAATAATTTTTAATAGTTTTCAGCTTTTATATTGAAATAAGCTTTTGGATGGTCACATACAGGGCATTTTTCTGGTGCTTCAGTACCTACATACACATGACCACAGTTTTGACATTGCCAAACAACTTCTTCTTCTCTTTTAAATATTTTTCCTTCATTTAGGTTTTCTAAAAGTTTTAAGTATCTTTCTTCATGTTCTTTTTCTATTCTTCCAACAGCTTCAAATAAATAAGCTATTTTGTCAAATCCTTCTTCTCTAGCTTCTTTAGCAAATGTTGCATACATGTCAGTCCACTCATAATTTTCACCTGCTGCTGCATCTTTTAAATTTTCTTCTGTTGAAGGCATTCCATCATGTAAAAGTTTAAACCATAGTTTTGCATGTTCTTTTTCATTGTTAGCAGTTTCCTCAAATATAGCAGCTATTTGATTGTAACCTTCTTTTTTAGCTTTTGATGCATAGTATGTATATTTATTTCTTGCTTCTGATTCCCCTGCAAATCCTGCCATTAAATTCTTTTCTGTTTTAGTTCCTTTTAAGTTCATAATTAATTCCTCCCTTTTTAATAATAGTAATGATTACTATTTCTATATTTATATAGTATATTAATTTCCACATTTTGTCAACTATATATAATATTATTTTTTTTATTTAAATATTCTCATTTTCTAATATATTATTTAACATATAATTTTTAGAGTTATATTCTGTATATAAATTTGGTATCAGTTCTGGATAAAATGTTTCTACAAACTTAACCCAAACTGGACAGCAACTTGTAAATTTAGTGATTTATCATTCTTTGTTATAAGCTCTATTAATTCAGATGCTTCTTCCATAATGGTTAAATCAGCTGAAAATGTAGTATCAAATACATAATCTGCCCCTAATTTTCTTAAAGCAGAAACCATCTTTTCTTCAACATATATTCATCCCTAAGTATTGCAGGATTGTCCTTTTCAATAGGAATTCTAACTTCAGTAAATGAGTGTTTCATCTAAATATTGTCTAATAACAAATATAATTTAATCCTCAATATTAAAAAAGCTTCAAGTAAATACTATTTACTTGAAGCTTTTCCTATATTTTTAAGATTAATTTAAATCTATTAAAATTTCATTTACTATAGATTTTGCATCACTTATTATATATTTTGGTTCGACCTCATAAAACTCCCTATCTATAAATCTATCAATCTTTTCTATACCCTCTATAGAATCACTTGTAACAAATAACACTATAGATGCATCTTCTATATCATACATAGAAAGTTCATTTTTTATACTTCCATCGTTTTGAATTTCATAAACTAAGTCAAACCCTAAAATATTTGCAGCTTCTTTAAGAGAATTTGAACTTTTTTCACTTTCACAAACTGCTGCTATTTTTTTATTCATATTTCAGATACCTCACTAATTCTACTCCGGTACAATCATTACTATACACTTTGCTTGTTTAACTACACTTGCTGTTACTGAACCTATCATTCTTGTTAGACCTTTTTTAGTAGATTTTGTCATAACTATAATATCTACATTATCTTCTTTTGCTTTTCTAATTATTTCATCTCCTGGATAACCAAAAGTAAAATGAACTTTAACATCATACTCTCCCATTATCTCTGCTGCTCTGTCCAGGATTCGTCTTCCTAAGTTCTCAGAATTCTTTATCTCTTCAGCTAGGGATATGCCATCAATAAATACTAGTTCTTTTACATTCATTATTTCCACTTCGACTTCATCTTTTTTGAATATTCCTTGTATAAATTCCAAAGAATGCATACTTCTTTCTGTTCCATCAATTGGTACTAATATTTTCTTTTTATTCATGTCACATCTTCCTTTCTTACGTTAGAATAATTAAGTAAAATATATATTTTAAGCTATAAAAATATATAATAAATCTTTACTCTAGGAATTAATATTAAATATTAATAATATATATAATAATTTTAATATTTATTATTGTGTTAATTTTATAATATTTAGCTAATAGTGTCAATGAACAAAATTGTAATTAAAAAAATAAAGGGTATTAAACTGTAAAAGCATTTTCTCTCAACAAATCCCTTAAAATTTCCTCTGGAACAGGTTTAGAAAAATAATACCCTTGTAAATATTCACAATTCATAGACTTTAAATCTTTAGCGTATTCAATGGTTTCAACACCTTCTGCTACAGCTTTCATATTTAATTTATTTATAAGAGATATAATAGTTTCAACTGTGAGTTTATGCTTACTATCTTCATTCATAGACCAAATCAGACTCTTATCTAACTTAATTACTGAAAATGGTAAGGAAAGCATATTAGTAACTCCAGAATAACCTATCCCAAAATCGTCAAGTGCAAATTTAACCCCTAAAGTAATTAATTTTTCCATTGTCTCTCTAATTATATTAAATGAACCTGATGCCACAGTTTCTGTAATTTCAAGTTTAAATTTATTTGGTGACACTTTGTATTTTTTCATAATATCAAACAAATCATCAGCCAAATTCTTTTGCATGCATTGTACTACAGAAAGATTGACAGCTATGGTATCTAACTTTAAATCTTCAAAATCATCACTAGCTATAAATTTACATACCTTCTCAAAAACCACTAACCCAATTGAATTAATAAGACCTGTCTGCTCTGCAATTGGTATAAATTCATCTGGTGGTATAAACCCTAACTCTTTATGTTCTAGCCTAATCAAAGCCTCTGCTAAAGCAAATCTATCTTTACTAGTAGAAAATATAGGCTGATAATATACATCAAAGCCATCATTTTCTAGAGCTTCTTTCAAACAATTTTTTATTATATGTTTTTTCTTTATCTTTTCACTTATAGATGCATCTGCATAAATAACTTGTCTTGATTCAGAGCGTTTTGCTTCATGTATAGAGAAATCAATTGCAACTATAACATCTTCTGTCGTTTCAGCATTTTCTGGAAAAGAAACAACTGCAATACTAGTTGATAAGTTAAAACTTATCTCTTCTATTAGCCATGCTTTTTTAAATCTTTCTTCTATCTGTTTAGTAATTTTCTCTGGAGATATACCTAACTGGCTATTAACAACAATAGAAAATATATCTCCTCCTATTCTATACACATGATTTACATCATGAATATGAATCAAATATTTACCAACCTCTTTTAATGCAATATCTCCATTTTTAGTTCCAAAGGTTTCATTCATAAATTTGAAATCATCAAGAGCAATTGTAATGATAAATCCTGATTGTTCAGTATTTATATTTAAATCTAGTTCTTGAATAAAGGATTGTCTATTAAGTACACCAGTAAGGTCATCAATGATAAGACCTCTATTCTGCATGGAGAGATATGTCAAGAGCAAACTACATGCACATGCTGTTCCTGTAAGAAGATACTGTAAAAAAATTGCCTGCAAAATAATTGCTATAATTGAAACTATGAGAAAACCTCTAATAGCCCATATTTTAGATTCATGCATTGCTTTTTTGTATTTAAAAGATAAAAATGCCGAATATATTGCATAAAAGAAAAATGATAAAAAAGTTGCAGCATATCCATAACCACGTACATAACCTGTTTCTTTTGACAGTCCAAATAAAATGTGTGTAAAAGGATTAGTTATAGATAGAATCATACAAATTATAAGTGGTATAGATAAAAATAAAAGCTTTTTTTTCATATATCTAATATCTTGATAAATAATAGCCATGACATAAAATAATACAAGAGCCGCTGGTATTGGCAATAAAAATAAATATATTTGATTCAATGAAGCAGTTAAAAAAATTGGAAGTTTGTCTATATTATTTAGACAAAGTGAGCCTAAAACATTTGAAATTATGAATAAAAATGAACAAATTAAAAGTGCACAATATATTTTATTTTGTAAAGTAGGTATAAATTTACTTTTAAAAAAGTATACCATCAAAAAAATAACTATAATTGCAGAAAAAATTTCATATTCTATATGCCATACCATAAACTTACCTCACTATTATCGTTTAATTTTATCTATTTTATTTAATATAATATGTTTACAATCATATTATAATTCATATTGATAGCATATTGAGTAATTTTATGGAAAATTTTTATTTGTATACAATTTTTACCTTAAATCCCCATTAAAACATTAAACTTATTTCAAGCATTGTTATGTATATAGAAATTAAGCAAATAATTCTTTTGCTTTTGTAGCAATTCTTTCTCCAAATATTACAGCTTTTTCGTCTTGTATTTCTGGTCCTTCAATTGAATGTACATGTCCTAAATGTATAAATGGTTTTCCTAAAGAGCCACCTCCAGAGTACACAAGCATTCCCTTAACCATTAAATGCCCTACTATAGTAAGAATTGCTACATCAGGACCTCCACAGACATAGTCACATGTAGCAAAAACTGCTCCCAACTTGCCAGCTAGGTTTATCTTTTTTGAATCCTCATCAAACCATTTTTTTACTTCCCAAGTTGTATTAGCTAAATATGTTGGTGTTCCAAATATTACTGCTTTACTTTCATTTAAATACTCTGTATCAATACTATCTAATCTCATAAGTCTAACTTCTATTCCGTCTACCTTTTTAGCACCATCTTCTATTAACTTAGCTACCCTTTCTGTGTTTCCACTTCTTGTTTGATACAATATTGTAATTTTCAATTTCAATCCCTCCTTAATGTGTAATAAAAATAATTTATTATATGTCAAATTATAGCACTTATTTTACTATCCTACAAAGAACTATCCAATTATTATTTAATTAACTATTTTATATTAAAAAATCCCCAAACTCACCTTTAACTTATTTATTTCAATCTCAACTATATCTGATATATCTTCAAAAGACATGCCTCTATCATGAAGTTTTCCTGCAATTTTGATTTTTGCATTTTCTTCTCCTTTTTTAATCAAAGCTCTATTTTCTTTTTCTATTACATTTCTAACGTATCTTTTTGCAAATGGCTCATTGCCATCGCATAAAACTTTATATTTTTCTTTATCTCCTTTGACAAAACTAAGAGCTCTTTTATCTTGTTTAACAGCCTCTGTGCAAATTTCTTCTGTTTGTTCTTTCACAAATTTTAGAGCCATTCCATATTGTCTCACTGCTTTCAAGCATATTCCAACAGTCTGTTCCTTTACAAATTCTAAAGCCATACCGTTTTGTCTTACAGCTCTTAGACATATTGTTTCTGTCTGATTTTTTACAAACTTCAAATCAAGCCCATTTTGTCTTACTGCTTCCATACATATTTCTTCTGTCTGATTTTCCACCCATTTTAGGTTATAACTACATTGTTTAACTGCTTCCATACATATTTTATCTGTTTGATTTTTTACCCTTGCTAATCCAAATTCACTATTTCTAACTGCTTCTATACATATTTCTTCTGTTTGCTCTTTTACAAATGCTAAAGCTGTACCATTTTTTTCAACAGCTCTTAAACATAATTCTTCTGTCTGATTTTCTATATATTTTAATGCTGTTCCATCTTGACTAAGTGCTAACATACATATTTCTTCTGTTGGATCTTCAACAAATTCTAACATTCTCCAATCTTGCTTGACTGCTTCTATACATATTTTTTCTGTTTGATTATCAACACACTTTATTGCATTACAATTTTGTTTAACAGCCTCCAGACATATCTTTTCTGTTTGATTTTTTATGTATATTAAATTTAATCCATTTTGCTTTACTATTTCTAAATACTCATCTTCTGTTTTATTGTCAAAGTCATCATTATCTATTGATTCAAATATATCATTTTTATTCTCTTGCATATTTTAAGTTCACTCCTTATAAATTTTATAAAATTCAATAAATTTACTATCATTTTTATTTTATCAAATAATATAAGAATTTTTCAGTCTTGTTTTTTTTTATAAAATCATTTGTGTGTTAAAAAATAAATTATTTGCTTTAATTCCAGTATACAATACCCAAAATATGTGGTATATTTTAACTATAATATATTTTTATATATTACAGTTGAGATATTTAAAGTTAAATTTATATAAAACACCTTTATTTATATATCATCTTTATTTATATATCATTTAGATTAGATATATTTTTTATTTTCTTTTTTAGTTTTTCGGGTTAGTAAGGGGTTAGTAATTTAGATTTTCATAGGAAATTATTTTTAAAATTAGTTTTTATTTATAGCTAATTTATTTATGTTGTGATTAAATAAAACTAAATATAATTTAAATAATTCCTTGAGATAAATTTAATAAAACTTAGAGTCCTTATCTAAGCTTAAAATACTAAAATTATTAGGAGGATATAAATTATGGACCAAATTAAGCGCTTACACGAATTGCAACAAAAGTCATACTTAACTAAAGAAGAATTTGAGGAGTTAAAAAACAACACATATATTGAAAAATTTGAATTGAGAGATGAATGTGACAACTCTTATATTTATAATTTTTACACTAATGATAAATGTAATGATATAAAATTTATAAAATCACAATTTATTGTTACTCTTATAAAAAACGGTTTTTTATGTGATTGTGGTGGTGTATTTAGACAAAAGAAAATAGTTGATGAATATGATTACGGATATAATGCTATATATAAATGTGATTCTTGTGGAAAAGAACTTGATAAAGAAGTGGAAAATTATGATTAAATAATAAGATAAATATTTTAAAACATTTTTTATAAATATTAAATAAAGTAAAAATCACTCTAATTTTGAACTATACCCACTGTTTTATACAGTTAAAACAGTGGGTATAGTTCACTGTATAAGGGTGATTTTTTGTGTGCCTTAATCTTAATTCAAGTCATCTTAATTGTTTAATTCAATTTCATACTTTTTTATTTTCTTATACAAAAGACTTTTGTGTATTCCCATAACCTCTGCTGCCTTGGAACATTTCCAATTGTACTTCCTTAATACATCAATAATTAAACTCTTCTCATAATTTTCAACCATTTCATGAATTGAGCAATTACTATCCACATTACATTGAGCTACTCTGCTTATATTATCCATTTTAGATGGAAGGTCACACATCATAATGACCATATCATCACTTACAGCATAAGCACTTTTTATTACATTTTGCAGTTCTCTTATATTTCCTGGCCAAATATAGTTAATAAAACAATTTTTAACTTTATCACTTAAAACCTTCAATTCCTTATATTCAACATTTAATTTATTTAGTATATAATTTGCTAACAATAAAATATCATCTTGTCTGTCCTTTAATTCCATCATATGAATATTTATTACATTTAACCTATAGTATAAATCTTCTCTAAATAATCCCTCTTCAACCATTTTACTTAAATTCTTTCTTGTAGCAGAGATTACTCTTACATCTATTTTTATAGTTTTAAGACCTCCAACTGGTTCTATTTCACTTTCCTGAAGAACTCTTAAAAGTTTTGCTTGCATGGTCAAAGGCATGTCACCTATTTCATCTAAGAAGATTGTGCCATTATTTGCAACTAAAAACTTACCTTTTTTGCCTCCTTTTTTTGCTCCTGTAAAAGCTCCTTCGTCATACCCAAATAGCTCTGATTCTAATAGTTCTTCTGGTATTGCAGCACAGTTTATACTAACCATAGGCTTGTCTGCTCTACTGCTATTATTGTGAATTGCTCTAGCAAAGACTTCTTTACCTGTACCTGTTTCACCTGTTAAAAGCACTGAGAAGTTCGTTTTAGAAGCTTTCATACCTGTCTTCTTAAGTTCTATGAAATCTCTATTTTCACCTATGAGCTTGTCAAAACTACATTTATCCTTGAACTGTTCTTTATAATATTGGAGTTCCATATATTCTGACATTAACTTTTTAGCTACATCAAAGGATTGTAATCTAAATTTAACTTGAGCTACCCCTGCAACTACTTCTCCATTATCATTCTCCACATAAGACCTACTTACTATTACACTTTTTTCTTTTGTTTTTCCACCTGAGTAATGGTGTATAGCTCCTTCTTCACAATATTTATCTCTCATAATATCTAACATTTTTGTATTTGGTATAATACTTTGTATATTGTGTCCTATTATATCGTCTCTTTCTTTCCCTAAGAAGTCACAATATTTATCGTTAATATCTATGATTACTCCATCTTTATTTACAACAATAAAACCATCATCAGTCATGGATAATACTCTTGCAAATATATCCTTATACCAGTGCTCTTTCATTGTTTCATCCCTCCACTATAACCTTCAGCAAAAATAATAAGTCTTACAATACAATATTATAAGACTTACCATTCTATATATTCAATGTTTTCTAGAAGTTACCTATTTAATAATTCTATCATTTCAGGTAGAATTTCATATAAATCCCCTACAATTCCATAGTCACATATACTGAAAATAGGTGCCTTTGAATCTTTATTTATAGCAACTATATATTTAGAATCACTCATACCTGCTAAATGCTGTATTGCTCCAGATATCCCGCACGCAATGTATAACTCTGGTCTAACAGTAGTTCCTGTTTGTCCCACTTGATGAGAATGTTCTATCCACCCTGAATCTACTGCCGCTCTTGAAGCACCAATTTCTGCCCCCAATTTATCAGCTAATTCTTTTATTAGTTCAAATCCTTCTGCCCTCTTTAATCCTCTTCCTGCTGATACTATTATTCTAGCATCAGTTAGATTTATAGATTTCTTTTCTTTTGGAAGAATTTCTACTAATCTAGTTCTAATCATTTTTTCATTAAGTTCTGGAGTAACAACCTCTAAAACTCCAGTCTTTGATTCAGTTCTTACAGCTTTTGCCATAACACCTGGTCGAACTGTTGACATCTGTGGTCTATTTTTTGGACAAACAATAGTAGCCATTAAATTTCCACCAAAGGCTGGTCTTGTTTGTAATAACTTATTATCTGTTGAATCTATTTCAAGTTTTGTACAGTCAGCAGTTAGACCTGTTCCAACTTTACCTGCAATTCTAGGTGCGATATCTCTTCCTATAGAAGTAGCTCCAACTAGTACAACCTCTGGCTTTTTCTCTTCAATTAAACCTGCAATTGAAATTGCATATCCATCAGTTGTGAAATCTTTAAGAAGAGGGTCGTTGATATAATAAGCTTTATCAACACTATAGTGAAGTAACTCCTTTACTTCTTTCTCTACTTCATATCCAGCTATTACAACTGCAAGCTCTTTTCCTAATTGGTCAGCAAGCTTTCTTCCTTCACCAATAAGTTCTATAGTAACAGGATTTATTTTACCTTCCCTTTGCTCTCCTATTACCCAAACACCATTATAATCATTTAAATTTATACCTTGATTAACTTTTGCTCTCATCATCTTAACACTCCTATACTAGTTTCAAATCGAATAGTATTTCTATTAGTTTCTCAGCTTTTTCCTTTTTATTTATACCTTCGATTATTTCATTATGCTTGTCTTTAACTGGTACAAAAGACTTGTAAACATTTGTAGGCGAACCCTTTAATCCAATTTGAGTTGTATCAACAGCTAAGTCTTCAAGTGTTAACACAGTAATCTTTGCATCTCCATTATTGTAAGCTTCTAAGATTCCTTTGACACTTGGATATCTTGGATTATTTAACTCTTTTATAGCAGTTAATAAAACTGGCATCTTTGCTTCTATTAAATAATCTCCTGTCTCTGTATAACGAGTTACTAGTAATTTATCATCTTGAACCTTTACTTCTTTTGCATATGTAACCTGTGGGACACCTAAGAATTCTGCAACCTCTGGTCCAACCTGAGCTGTATCTCCATCTATAGCTTGTCTTCCACAGAATATTACATCATACTTTCCAACCTTCTCTATAGCAGCAGCAATAATTGTAGATGTAGCCCAAGTGTCTGAACCACCAAAAGCTCTATCTGAAATTAAATATGCTTCGTCAGCACCCATTGCCAAAGCTTCTTTTAAAGCACTTTTAGCTTGAGGGGGTCCCATGCTTACAACCTTAATCACTGCTCCTAGTTCATCTTTTATTTTTAAAGCTTCTTCTAAAGCATTTCTATCATCTGGATTGATTATACTTGGTACACCATCTCTTATTAGAGTACCTGTCTCTTTATTTATTTTAACTTCGTTAGTATCTGGAACTTGTTTTAAACAAACAACTATATTCATGCTCTTCCTCCTATCCTAGTACTGCTCTTGAAATAACAACCTTGTGTATTTCTGAAGTACCTTCGTAAATTTCTGTTATCTTGGCATCTCTGTACATTCTCTCTAATGGATAATCCTTCATATATCCATATCCTCCATGGATTTGAAGAGCTAGGTTTGTAACCTCTCTTGCAGTACGTGACGCATTGTATTTTGCCATAGCAGCTTCTTTAGTGTGTCTTTCCCCTCTAGCTTTCAGGTCTGCAGCATAATATACTAACAACTTTGCTGATTCCACCATAGTCGCCATATCTGCTATATACCATTGAATACCTTGCAAAGCTGAAATTGGCTTGCCAAACTGAACTCTTTCTTTAGAATATTTGATACTCTCTTCTAAAGCGCCTTCCGCAATTCCTACAGCTTGAGCTCCAACTCCAATTCTTGCTCCATCTAGACAAGTCATAGCTATGTTAAAGCCTTTCCCTTCTTTTCCTAATAAATTAGACTTTGGAACTCTACAATTATCAAATATTAACTCTGCAGTTTCTGAACCATGGATACCCATTTTTTCTTCAATTTTTCCTATTGAAAAACCTGGCGTACCTTTGTCAACGATGATAGCAGACATGCCCTTTATTCCCTTTGATGGCTCTGTCAATGCAAATATTATTAATGATTCTGCTTGACCTCCACCAGAAATAAAACACTTAGTCCCATTTAAGACGTATTCATCAGTTGCTTCATCAATAATTGCAGTTGTTGCAGCTCTTGCAGCATCTGAACCAGCATTAGGCTCAGTTAAAGCAAAGGCACCTACACACCCACCTTCAGCCATCATTGGAAGGTATTTTTTCTTTTGTTCCTCAGTACCAAATTTCAAAATAGCTTGAGCGTATATTGTGTGTATTGATAATATTGCTGCAGATGCTGCACATTTTTTGGCAACCTCAGTAACAACAATTACCTTTTCTATATCTGCTCCACCAGAACCGCCATACTCTACAGGTGTTCCAATACCATTAAATCCTATTTTAGCCATTTTGCTAAAAAGCTCTCTTGGAAAAATACCTGTTCTATCTGTTTCAGCAGCTATTGGTGCTATTTCATTCTCTGCAAATTCTTTTGCTACTCTTTGAAGCATTAGTTGTGCTTCTGTTAATCTAAAATCCATAAAATTTCCTCCTATTCATTAACGTACTTCACATGTTTCTTTATTCATTGCTACAATTCCAGACTCAATTAGAACTTCTATATCAGAATCACTGTATCCAAGCTCTCTCAATATCTCATCTGAATGTTCTCCTATAAGTGGAGCATCACAAGTCATGTTAACTTCAATATTCCCAAACTTAACTGGAGTGGATGCAAGCATTGTCTTATTTCCATTTTTACTTGTATGTTCATATATATAGTTATTAGCAATAGCTTGTTCATCAGTTACCACATCATTAACATGTTGAATTCTCTCATGGGCTATATCCGCAGTAGTAAGCTTTTCAACCATCTCATTTTGAGTAAATTTTGCAAATTCACCATCCAAAATATTAATAAGTTCTGTAGCATTTTTCTTACTTTCTACTGAAGATGCAAATTTCTCTTCTTTTATTAAATCTTCTCTTCCAAATAATCTGCAAAGTGCCTCAAAATATCTTTCATGCTCTAGAATGCTTAAGAATATCCACTTTCCATCCTTACAACGATAAGAGTTTATTACTGGAGAAATGGCATTTTTTCTAGTTTTTGGATACTCATCACTAAACTGTGTAGATGCTAATAAAGATGATGCATTCCATATTGCTTGTCCAAATAAAGATGCCATTACTTTTTGTCCTTTTCCAGTTTTAGATTGTTGGTATAAAGCTGCACATATACCTCCAGATAAACTGCAAGAAGTTGTGGCATCTCCAAAGGCTATAGGTGGGTTTATTGGACTTGTATCCTTCTCTGCAATATCAAGCATAGCTCCACTTCTTGCCCAAAAAGCAACTGTATCAAAACCTGCATTATCCTTAGCAGGTCCGAAATCACCAAACCCATTTATTTGTCCCCAGATAAGATGTGGATGCTTTTTACTTAATGATTCATAGTCAAGACCTAGTCTTTTTAGCGCTCCTGTTCTATAGCTTGAAACAAATACGTTTGCTTCACTTAAAAGCTTATCCATAATTTCAATTCCAGCCTCACTCTTAAGATTTATAGACAAGCCTCTTTTATTTGAATTATATGTGCTGTAAAAAGGATTATTATAATCATCTATTGGCATTGTCATTGTTGCCCCTGTCTTTCTTCCTGGGTCTCCAAAGCTTGGTTCTACCTTAATAACATCAGCACCCCAGTCAGCTAATATTTTAGAAGTACCTGGACCTGCTACAAAATATGTTAAGTCAATGACCTTAACTCCTTCTAATGGTTTATTTAACACTTTCAATTCCTCCTTATACTGTCAACTTGGTATTTTAAATATGGTATTTATGTTATTAAAACATAAAATTTATTATACATACTTTGAAAATTGATTCTACAATATCAAAATATAATTTATACTTTTTATCTTTTCTGTTATGGTAATCCTGGGAACATCGTAAACAGAAGAACTGCTACTACAGTTCCAATAATCGGGGTTAAAACAGTTACCCAGAATATTGGCATATAAGCATCCTTATGTGATTCATTACATAGACCATTTGTTACAGTAACGATATATCCATTGTGTGGAAGTGAATCTAATGCTGCTGACGAAATTGCCATAGTTCTAGTTAATGCAGCAGCAGAAACACCCTTAGCTAAAAATACTGGTCCAAGAAGTGGAGCCGCAATTCCAAGTCCACCTGAAGCTGACCCACAGATACCTGCAATAACTGTAGTCCCAACTGCAGCCCCTGCAATAGGAGGTCCAGGAATATTAGTCATAGCATTAACTATGAAGTCAAAACCAACTGCTGATTTTACAACTGAGCCAAATGCAACTACAGCACAAGTATTACATATTGCTACTACTGTAGTTTTACATGCATCACCAACATGTCCAACTATTTTGGTATTATCTTGATATTTATTTAACAATAAATACACTAATAAAGCTCCAATAAATACTCCTACCTCAATTGGTACTATTGCTTTTCCATTAATTTTCACATTGATTATTAAGATTGATACTATTAATGGAATTAATGCAATTAGACCATTAGGACCATTTTCTCTCTTGGAATTAGTTGCTGCTACTTCATCAAATGTATCTGATTCATGTGCTATAAAGTGCCCACCATTAGCCTTTTCTTTTGAAACCATTTTGTATAAAATAATGCTTCCAACTATAAACATTACTGCACATGATATAAATCCATTTACTGCTCCAGCCATAATATCTGTTCCTAATGTTGAAGCTGGGACAATATTATGAATCTGAGGTGCCCCTGGTGCAACCATAGCAAAAGTTGAACATCCAAAAGTCAAGGCTGCTGGTATAAATCGTCGTGGCAAATCAGCTTCTTTAAAAATTTCTAAAGCTATCGGAAACACAGCAAAACTTACAACAAAAACGCTTACTCCCCCATAGGCTAATATTCCACAAGCTATTGGAATAGAAAGTAATGCTTTATCCTTCCCAATCCATCTTACAATCATCTTAGCAATAGATTTTGCTCCTCCAGTAATCTCCATTATTTTTCCCATTAAGGTACCTGTTAGGAAAATAAAGAAATTTGCCTGAAGAAATCCAACAAATCCTGTCATATAATCCACCTTAAGTGCATCATACACATTTAAATTTCCTGTTATAGCAACTAATAATGAACATACAATTGCTATTATAAAAATATTTACGCCCTTCATAACCATTACAACTAGAAGGGATAGGGCTATGATAATCCCTACTAAACTTATAATTACTCCCGTATTCATAAATTAACTCCTTTTAAAATTAAACTATAAAACTATATGTATTTTTTCACGAAATTTAGATTTTAAATATGTTCTATATTTGTTTCAATAGTTATAATAGCTACTTATTTTCAAAAATCGGTTTTCTCTTTTCTATAAAGGCATTCATTCCTTCTTGCTTATCTCTTGTAGCAAAAGTTAAACCTGCAATATCTTTCTCTAATTCAAGAGCATTTTTTAAATCCATATCTATCCCCTTATTAATAACAACTTTTGCATATCTTATTGCTATTGGTGCTTTTTCAACTATTTGGTTCATCATATTCATCGACTCTTGTAAAAGCAAATCACTTGGAACCACTTTATTAATAAGACCAATAGATTTAGCTTCTTCTGCATCTACTTGCCTTCCTGTAAAAATTAATTCCTTGGCTATCCCAGTTCCAACAAGTCTTGATAATCTTTGAGTTCCACCAAAACATGGAATGACTCCTAAATTAACTTCAGGTTGCCCAAATATAGCCTTTTCTGATGCAATTCTAATGTCACAGCTCATAGCAAGTTCACATCCACCACCTAATGCATATCCATTAACTGCTGCTATTACTGTTTTCTCAAGAGCTTCAATTTTATCGAAAATCCCTTGGGCATAACCTGCATATTTTCTGCCTTCTTCACTTTTATAGTTTTGCATCTGACGTATGTCAGCTCCAGCTACAAAAACTTTGCCTTCTCCAGTAATAATAACTCCTAATATTTCATCCTTTTCTGATACTACATCAATAACTTGAGATAATTCTCTAAGAGTGTCATTGTTAAGAGCATTTAAAGCTTTAGGTCTATTTATAGTAATAACACAGACTTTATCCTTAACTTCCACCTTAAGATTTTTCAAATTGTCCATTACAAATCCCATCATATTCCCCCCATTATTCATTGTTATTTTTTCTACACTTTCTTGTTAATATATAGTAGCAAGTTCTACGCCAACTTATATTTAATTTCTCTATTTTTGTTAAAAAACTGTTTTTTTTGATAAAATAAACAAAATATACATAAATTTCACTGAATTTTTAATAATTTTTAACTTTAGAATTGATTAGATTGTAATTCACGAAAGAATTTTTATCCAACAAAACCCATAAAACAATATTTTTGTCTCATTTTCGAGAAAATACTTAAAAAACACAGTCTCATTTTTGAGAATGCGGTCTCACTTTTGATATTTTCACTAAAATAGTTTAGGTAATATATTCACAAGTTTATTTGAACTCTAATAAAGAAGCCTTTATTCAACATATAAATAGTTTATTCTCTATTAATTTGAGTAGTTAATATTTTAGCTTAATATATCTATGTATCTGTTCCAATATTATAAATTTTTTAACGAAAATAGGAAAATCCAAAAAGACTTAGTGTCTAAATAGATTTTCCTATCTTAAATGCTTCTGATAATTTTAGATTTGATTTACAATTTTTAGAAGATAATGAATATTATATTTATACTTTTCCTCTAAAATTAGATAACTCCATTTTCTTTTAAATCATTTATTTTACCACTATCAAAGCCAAGCCAACTTCTATAAATCTCCTCATTATTTTCTCCTAAAGATGGCGCTGGTACATTAATTTGAGCTTTTGTTGTCATCAACTTAACTGGATTTCCATTGACTCTCATATCTCCTATAATAGGATGTTTAATATCTACAATATTTTATAAGATATATTTTTATAGAACAATTTTTATAGACATAAAAACACCTCTGAACCATATTAACATATTATTATGCAAACATGGCTCAGAGGTGTATATATTTCTAAGATATTAGAATATTTATTCTTCCATTTCCCAGTTATGATATATATCTTGAACATCATCATCTTCTTCAAGCATATCAACTAATTTATTCATCATTTTTAAATGAGATTCTTCAGTTAGTACAGTTGTAGTTTGAGGTATCATCTTTACATCAGCAGATATAAATTCATACCCTTTTGCTTTTAATTCATCACGAACACTAGAAAAATCTTCTGGTGTAGTTATTATTTCATAACCATCTTCTTCTGTTATAAAATCTTCAGCACCTGCTTCTAATGCAACATCCATTAATTCTTCCTCTGAAACGCCATCTCCTGCACCAACTAATATTTGTCCTTTGTTATCAAACATAAAAGACACACATCCAGTAGTTCCTAGGTTTCCTCCGTTTTTATCAAAGTAATATCTTACATTACCAGCAGTTCTATTTTTATTGTCAGTTAAAGTCTCTACTATAACAGCAACCCCACCAGGTCCATATCCTTCATAAACTATAGTTTCATAGTCTTCTCCAGCACCTGCACCTGCACCTTTAGCAACAGCTCTATCTATATTATCATTTGGCATATTATCTGCCTTAGCTTTTTCTATAGCTGTTTTTAATGCTGCATTATATTCTGGGTCTGCTCCACCTTCTTTAGCTGCAACGGCTATTGCTCTAGCATGTTTAGTAAATATTTTTGCTCTTTGAGCATCTTGTTTACCTTTTCTATTAATTATATTTCCTATACGTCCCATATTTCCACTCCTTAATACGTACAATTAATTATTCTAATTTTTATCACTTGTAAATTTTATCACAAATCTTGAAAATAGTAAATTAGAACTTAGGAGGTTGTGCAGGCGTTTTTCTCTTGTGTTCACTTATTCTATGAAGTCTTTCTATTATCTCTTGGTCTCTTTGAGGAACTTCATCTAATCTACCTTCTAATACAGCATCTATCATATTGTAAGTAGTTCCCATTTCATTTTCATCTGTTTGTCCTTCCCAAAGACCTGCTGAAGGAGCTTTATTTATTAAATCTTCATGAACACCAAGTTCTTTTGCCCATTCGTATACTTCAGCTTTAGTTAAATTTGCAATTGGTAAAATGTCAACTCCACCATCACCAAACTTAGTAAAGTATCCAGTGTGTATTTCTGCAGCATTATCTGTACCAACAACTAAATATCCTAAGTTATTAGCAATTGTGTAAATAGTACTCATTCTTACTCTTGCTCTTAAATTTGCATCTGTCATTTTTAAATATTCTTCTCTATATAAATGTTTCTCTTTTAAATTTCCTACCACCATGTCTAATATAGCACTTTGTGGTTCTATAAGGTCTAAATCAAGATATTCTATATCACATCCTTCTATAACCTTAAGTGCATCTTCTCTATCTTGAGGATTACTTTTTATGCTCATTATAACTCCCATAGAGTTTTCTGGAAAAGCTTTTTTAATTAAATTGGCAACTACTGCTGAATCAATTCCTCCAGATACACCAACAATTAATCCTTTTGCATTTGCCTCATTAACCTTATTTTTAAGCCATTCTACAGTTTTGTCTATTTGTATTTTTATATTCGACATTGTTATCTCCTCTCAATTTACTACTTTGTTTTAATATATTATACCATATATTAATATGTTGTTTTAACATGTTTTTTTTTATTCAAATTTAAGCAAAAATGAAAGATTATATTTAATATTATTTTATATAAATATAATTTGCCTATTTTGGTAAAACTATTTTAGAAGGTGGTTTTTATGAAAAATACTAATAACTTAAGGAAAAAATATTTTGATTTCAATATAAAAAATACGATAATTGGAGTATTTACAGGATTTATAAACGGAGTATTTGGCTCTGGAGGTGGTACTCTTTTAGTCCCAATATTAAATGATATTGTGAAGGTAGAAGAACATAAATCTCATGCAACAGCTCTTTCTATAATCATTTTCTTGACAACAGCAAGTTCTGTTTTATATGTTTCTAAAGGAACTTACGACATTAACTTAACAATAAAAGTTGCGGCAGGAAGTATTGTTGGTGGTATTATAGGGGCTAAATTACTAAATAAAGTTACTGGAAAGTTTCTTAGGATTTCTTTTGGCTTGATTATGATAATTGCAGCATTAAGGATGGTGTTTTAATGTTATTTGCTTTAATTGGATTTTTTGCAGGAATTATTGGAGGAATGGGAATGGGCGGTGGAACTATTCTTATTCCTGCTCTCGTTTTACTTGCTGGTATAGATACTAAAATAGCACAGAGTGTAAACTTACTTTCCTCCATACCTATGACTTTGATAGCATTAGCTATACATATCAAAAATAAAAACGTAATTTTCAAATTAGTTATTCCAATAGCTGTATTTGGAGTGTTAGGAGCTATATTTGGCTCACTATTAGCTAATTATTTATCGTCTGATATATTGAAGAAAATATTTGGAGTGTTTTTACTTTTAGTTGGTTTATTTGAAGTTAAAAAAGGATTCTGTGCAAAGTCTGATAAAAGCCATTAAATTATTTTAATATAAATTAATGGCTTTTATTTTCTATATAACTATTCTATTTTTATGCTTTTATCTTCTATATTGCTACTCTACTTTTTTACTTTTAGCTTAAATTACAGTAAGATTTTTATAGTAAAATTTCTCCATCCTGTTCAGATAAATAAAATTCTTCTCCTAAAACTATCTTTCCTGTTCCACTTGTTATATCAATCATTTTCTCTGATAGTTTTTCCACATCTTCTAACTTTGAATATACTATTATCTCAACATTATCCTCATATATGGTATCTTTTATAAAGTACCCTAAATTCATCAGTTCATTTTGTACCTTTCCAAGTTGAGTATAATCTATCTTAACTTTAACTTCTTGGTACATTACCTTACTAATTATTTTTCCAGCTTCTAAGCCTAATTTAGCACCTTTTGTATAAGCTCTAACCAGACCACCTGCACCTAATTTTATACCACCAAAATATCTAGTGACTACTACTACTACATCTCTCAAGTCCTCTTTTTTTATGACTTCTAATGTTGGTATCCCTGCTGTTCCTTGTGGCTCTCCATCATCACTATACCTTTGTATATTCATATTTTGTCCAACTGTATAAGCCCACACATTATGATTTGCATCTTTGTGTTTTTTCTTTATTTCATTTATAAATTCTACTGCTTCTTCTTCACTTTGTATAGGCTTAGCATATCCAATAAAAACAGATTTTTCAATTGTTATTTCATCTGTTCCAAATTCGTGTAATGTCCTATAATTACTCATTATAACTCCTCCTATTTTTGTCATTTGCTAAAATATATCTTTATTTATAAAAATTACTCCAATTAAAATGTAAATAGAATTTTTAGTATTCATTTAGTTAGCATTATAAGATAATTATATAATAAAATCACAAGATTTTTAATTTTTATTTTTAATATAATTTATTGATACATAAATCAATATAATTTATTAAAATACAAATCAGATAAACTATAAAGTATACATTTCTAAAACTTGGAATTAAAAAAGGAAGGGTCTATCCCTTCCTCAAAACTCTATAAATTCACTACTAGTTTGCTGGAACATCGTCGCCCTCTGAAACTAATTTCTTTAATTCTTTAAACTTTTTATAAGATACTTCAACTAAAGCTTGCTCTTTATGATGTGACAACATTTCTAAAGCATCTTTTATCTTGTAAAATCCACCTTCTTGGAATTCAGGAGCAAGTACACATTCAGTATTACAAGCTTCCATAACATACCACATTATCGCATTGCAAACTTCTTGTTGTCTACTTCTTGAGAAAAATTCATACATAGTATCGCCAGCTACATCTATCATTTTAGCGTCTATGCCAGTTTCTACTTTAACTCTTTCAACAGCACTTTCATATGGAAGTCCTCCTCCAAGTATCTTTCCTTTTGGAAGTGTCCATTCACCTCTATCATTTTTTACAATAAGTACTTTATTAGCATAAAACACTACTCCACCTGCACAACGTCTTACTATCATTTGAAACCCCTCCCATTAATTTATTAATTACCTTGTTAAACTCCATAAATAAATCATTAAGTAAACAAATTGCTTTAATAAAAAATTACTTTTTCAAATTTGATAATGCTTCAATGGCTTCATCATAAGCTCTAAGCACGTACTCTTTTTCAAAATTCTTATTCTTATCTTTTAACTGCTGTAAAATCTTTAAACTGTTTTCATCTCCTAATTTTGAAAGAGCTTTTGCACAATATTGTCTAGTTTGTGCATTTTTATCGTAGAGACCTTTTTGTAAGACTTCTCTACTACTTGGTGACTCAATCTTTCTTATTGCTGAATAAGTTATTCTTCTAATATCTGAGTGTCTGTGGTTTGTGAGCTGATGGAGTAACTTCAAAAATCTATCATCTTTTAGCTCACCTGTTGCCCAAATTAAAACAATCAAATCTTCAGCATTTTTTTCTACAAGGATTCTTTTGAAAACCTTTCTCTTAAAGTATACCATTTTTTCGTCATCTAAGCTATCCATAAAATCAAGTCTCTTAATTTTATCTAATTCTAAAAATTTATCTAAAATGTCCTTAGATGCCTCAAAATCATCTTTTTGCATTTCTTTTATCTTCAACTTTGCTTGTATAAGTTGCTCACTTGCTTCAACATTTGAAATGTTTCTAATTTTACTAATTTGAGATACTGTTTTAGATTCTTTGTAAAGAAGATAGGTTATAAAATAATCTTCAAGATTATCTATATTTTCCCAATTTATATCCATATCAAACCTATTTTTCTAATATGTACTCTCTATAGATATTAAAATCTTCTTCATCTAAATTTACATCTAATGTTACACCATTTTCCCCATACTCAAAATTCTCCACATTGTATTTATCTTTTATTCTACTAAATATATCACCTCTTTCATAAGGTAACATCAAACTTACTGAATAAGTATTTTCCATTAAAGCAATTTCTATCATATTTAATAGTTTATCCATATTTATGCCTTGTTTTGCAGATATATACACAATATCTTCTTGACTCTTAGGATATATATCTAACTCTAGCTTATCTACTTTATTGTATACAAGTATATGTTTTTTATCATTTGCACCAAGTTCTTTTAATACACCTTCAGTTGTACTTTTTTGCAATTCATAACTAGTGTTCGTTGTGTCAATTACGTGTAAAATTAAATCTGCATATTGTACTTCTTCTAGTGTAGCCTTAAATGCCTCTACTAAATCATGGGGAAGTTTACTAACAAATCCAACAGTATCTACTACTAAAAATTCTTTCTTGTTTGGCAAAAGGGCTTTTCTTAAAGTTACATCTAAAGTTGCAAAAAGCATATCTTTTACAAAAACTTCTTTTTCTTGTTCATAATCCTTGTGTGTCTTTATTAATTCGTTTAGTAAGGTCGATTTTCCTGCATTTGTATATCCAACAAGTGCTACAATTGGTATATTTGATTTTAAACGCTTAACTCTTTGTGTCTCTCTATTCTTTTTTACCTCTTTAAGTTCACGTCTTATATCCGCTGCTTTATTAAGTATATGTCTTTTATCTACTTCTAACTTTTGTTCACCAGGTCCTCTCGTTCCAATTCCTGCACCAGTTCTACTCATTTCACCACCCATTCCATAAAGTCGTGGTAATCTGTATTTTAATTGTGCTAATTCGACCTGTAATTTACCTTCTTTACTAAGTGCTCTTTGAGCAAATATATCTAAAATTAAGGTAGTTCTATCTATTACTTTTTTTCCAACAACATTTTCAATATTCCTAATTTGAGCGCCAGATAATTCATCATTAAAAATTACTAAAGTAGCATCTAATGATTCACTATATGCTCTTATTTCCTCTACCTTACCTTTTCCTATATAATAAGCTGCATCAACAGCTTGCTTATTTTGAATTAAGCTACCTACAACCTCTGCTCCAGCAGCCTTCGCTAATTCTTTTAGTTCTTCCATGGATTCGTTAGTGTCTATATCATCACTTTTTTTAACTATTGTTGTCAAATTCAGACCTACAAGAAGTGCTCTTTCTTGAATTTCTTTCACTTAATCACCTCATTTTTTGTTATAAAACATAATCTAATTGTATTAAAAACACTTACATTATTTCTCTGTTGACTAATTATACCATTAATAATATGATTAAGAGTACTATATTATCAACTATTAATAAAAATATTGTATAATTATATTATCACCAAAATCTTATATAGTTATAAAAGATTTCATATTTTATTTAAATTAGGAGGAAAATATGGGCGAAAATTATAAATTTTTTAATCACAAAGATTGTGAGTTTTTCCCTTGTCATAAAACTGATAAACCAGAAGAATTTAACTGTTTATTTTGCTATTGTCCTTTATATGCTTTAGGAGAAAATTGTGGAGGAAACTTTAAGTACACAGAGAAAGGCATTAAAGATTGCAGTAGCTGTATACTACCTCATAAAAAAGATAATTATAATTATATTATGGGAAAATTTCAAGACTTAGTTAAAATTACTTGCAAAAAATAATTTTTTATTAAAAATAGCTATGCATAAATATTTTTTGACTCCTTTTCGTCTAAATAATATTACATAGCTATTTTTATTATATAAGTTTTAATTTATATCGCTCTACCTTATATCTTTCTACTTTTAAATAATTTACATAATTTATACATTGCAAAAATCAACATGCTTACTGCAAAAATCAATATTAAAATCATCATTCCAGCATGAAAGAAAAATTCTTCTGGAAGCATATTTATAACTGGGTCTAAATCAGGATTAAATATCCAATAATCATTTCTAAATAATAATTTATGAAAAATAATAAATGATTTTTCAAAATTCAACAAAATAGGAAGTGCCAACACTACTGGCATTATTATCAATGTCATTGATATAGTTTTTAGTAGTTTTATATTTTTATTTTTTATACTTAATATAATTCCCACCAAAGAAATTATCATTAATAACTTAGCTAATTTATTGATATTTTGAAATATATTTCTCACTTCTTCAAAATGTATTTTCCCTTCTGGAGAAGATTCTAATGTTGGTAACTTAAACTCAGATACATCCTTACTTAGGTTGTAATCTATTAAGTAATCATAATTTAATTTTATATCATCTTTAGATAAACCAGATAACTCTGATATGTTTAAATAATCAATATCAAAATAATAAAGTTGCTTAAATCCAACAGTAAAATTAATAGCACCTACTATTACAACCACACTTATACACACTGAAAAAATTATATTTAGAAACTTTTTCATGAAATCCCCCCAGTAACAAATTAATTACCTAAACGATTTTAGTCGTGAAATCTTCTATATTCCATACATCATCGACAATTTCTGAATAGAATTCTGGCTCATGGCATACTAAAAGAACTGTACCTTTAAATTCTTTTATAGCTTTCTTTAATTCGTCTTTTGCATCTACATCTAAGTGGTTTGTAGGCTCGTCTAGTACTAAAAAGTTTATATTTTTTAGCATAACTTTACAAAGTCTAACCTTGGCAGCTTCGCCTCCACTTAATACTCTCATTTGACTAGTTATATGCTCATTAGTAAGTCCGCATTTTGCAAGGACTTGTCTAACTTCAAAATTCGTAAGACCAGGGAATTCACTCCAAACTTCATCCATAGGTGTATTATTATTTTCTCTTGAACTCTCTTGCTCAAAATATCCAACTTCTAAATAGTCTCCCAATCTAACATTTCCACCAAATGGTTTTATTATTCCAAGTAATGTTTTTAATAATGTAGATTTACCAATACCATTCATCCCTTTTAAAGCAACCTTCTTTCCTCTTTCTAAATGGAAGTTAAGTGGTTTTGTTAACGCTTCATCATAACCTAAAACTAAGTCTTCTGTTTCAAAGATTATCTTGCTTGCTGCTCTGGCATCTTTAAAAGAAAAAGTAGGTTTTATCTTTTCCTTTGGTCTTTCTAGTATTTCCATCTTATCTAGTTGTTTTTGTCTACTATTAGCCATTCCTCTTGTTGCAACTCTAGCTTTATTTCTGGCTACAAAATCTTCTAACCTTTTTCTTTCTTCAACTTGTTTATCATAAGCTTGCTCTTCTTGACGTTTCTTTATATCATTCAGTCTTACAAATTCATCATAATTACCTTTATATCTATTTAACTCGCCATTTTCCATATGATATATTACATTACAAGTATTATTTATAAAGTCAATATCATGTGATACTAGAACAAAACTGTTTTCATATTCCTGAAGATATCTAGTAAGCCATGTTATATGTTCCTCATCTAAATAGTTTGTAGGCTCATCCAGTATAAGAATAGTTGGATTTTCAAGTAAAAGTTTAGTCAGAAGTACTTTTGTTCTTTGACCTCCACTTAAATCAGTTACATCCTTATCAAGACCAATCTCTCCAAGACCAAGACCATTTGCAACTTCTTGTATCTTTGCATCTATCATATAAAAACCACTATTTTCAAGTATAGTTTGTATTTCTGCTGTTTCTTCAAGAAGCTTACTCATCTCATCATCACTAGCTTCTCCCATCTTGTCATACATAGCAATCATTTCTTGCTCTAAATCAAACATATGCTTAAAAGCTTCTCTAAGCACTTCTCTTATACTTTTACCTTTACTTAATACTGTATGTTGGTCTAAGTAACCTACTGTAGCTCTTGAAGACCATTTTATATTTCCAGCATCAGGCATAAGCTTTTTCGTTATTATATTTAAAAAACTCGATTTTCCTTCTCCATTAGCGCCAACTAGTGCAATATGTTCACCTTTTCTAAGTCTAAAGGATACATTTTCTAATATTGTTCTTGCTCCAAATCCGTGGCTTACGTTTTCTACTACTAGCATTCTAACACCTCTCAAAAAAATTTTACACATTCTATACTATAATATATTCTTTTTAAACTTAAATCAAGTATTACCAATATTTTTAGTTATATTTACAATAATTTAACTGAGAATAAACTTTATAGCTGTATTATGTAAAATAAAAATAGATACTTTCATCAATGATAGAACTTCTTTATCGACTAAAAAATACATGCATGCTATAATTTCTTTGTAGCCTGTTTAATCTTGAAATTATAAAATGGTTTCTGATTGATTCTCAAATAAACAAAATTTCTTATGAGCATTAATATAAGTTTTTGACACAATGCAAATCATTTGATATTTACAGACACAATTATTAGAATAGAATAAAACCAATTTACGTTTGCTTGCCTTAGGCGATAAGTGGTGCTACAGGTTATTTATCTAAACGGAGGTGAAAAATAGTTATTAAACAGAAAAAATACTTCATTATTATTTATATTATTTATGCATTGCCAATTCCATTTTCTCTAATAACATGGATTGGAACTATCATTTCTGTTGCTGATTTAGGAATGGTAAACTGGAAGATTTTCAGTGAGATTATACAATCTGTGATTGCTTTAATTACTATGCTACTTGCTGGTTTATATCCTATCTCATATATTATTTCATTAATCAAAACTCGTGATAGTAAAAAGTTTTCTTTATTTAGTTTTATTCCTATAATACACATAATTCTTTTTGTTGTTTTCTTCTTTTTTTGGTCTTTTCTTAATAAAGTATATCAGCTTTAAATTCTTCCTAAATATTATCTAACTTTACAAAACTATATAGTTAGGGTTTATTATGAAAATATAGTCATATATGTAAATGTCTATTTTTCCATTTAATGTAGGTTTGTAGTCTCTTATACAAACAGGTATGTAGCCTTGTAATTTGCTTTTTCACTATTATTTGAATAAAAAATAGAGATAAAAATTAGGAAAATAGTACCATCCCAATTTTTTTCTCTATTTATGTTTTATTTAAAATATTCATCTAATCCATCCGCTACACATTGCATCATTTTTCTTTGATATTCTGGATTTGACATCATTTGGTCTTCATTATAGTTGCTCATAAATCCCATCTCTACTAATACAGCTGGCACTTTTGACCAGTTAAATCCAGTCAAATCTCCTCTTTGAACAATTCCATTTATCTGTATCCCAGCTTGTTCCATGTTTGTTTTGATGAATTCTGCACATCTATTACTATCTTCATATATAGGAGCTGTATATTTTCCATCCTTCTCAGGAACTAATATAGATGCACCAGTCTTTGAAGAATTATTTAAACTATCTGCATGTATTCTTACAACCATATCTGCTTTTTTCTCATTAGCAAGTATTGCTCTTTCTGAGTTACTTATATTTACATCATGTGTTTCTCTAGTCATTATTACATTGTAACCTTTAGACTCTAATATATTTTTTAAAACTACAGATGCTTCAAGATTTAAAACATACTCTGCTTTCTTTGTAGCTATACCTTCTGTTCCTGAAGATACTCTTGCTTTTTGAGATGAAGAACCTGGAGCTACTGGTTCTAAATTACTATCCCCTTTTCCTTGATGCCCTGGGTCTATACAAATTAAAAACTTTTTATTTTTTTGAGTTTCTGTTTTATTATCTGATTTATTATCCTCTGACTTATTATCATTTTTGCTTTTTGAATTTGATTTATTTTCATCTTTATCTGTTTTTTCATTTTTAGTAGTGCCTGAATTAATTAAATTTGTTGTCTTGTAAAAATTGGTAACTGGATTTGATGTACCTATAATTATAATTCCCATGGCAATTATACAAGTAACTAACAATCTATATTTTTTCATCTTTTGCTCCTTTCAATGATAGACAGCTATTATCTATTTTAAATTTATATGAATATGTATCTATTTTATCATATACCTTGTTTATTTTATTTATTTTTATGAAAACTAAGGAGTTATTGCGTCAGTTTTCCAAGCATCAAAAACTGATTCTTGAGCAACATAATATTGAAGCAGCAAGAAAATTTCAATTTTATTATTAAAATATTTTAATAAGAAAGAGGTGTTCTATGCAATTTAAAAATTTTTATTTTAAAGATAAATCTTTAAGTAAAAGAAACAACTTAGCTAAGTCCAAATTTACAATTGTTTTAACATTTTTATTTTTATTATATTTTTTCTCAAATAATTTAATTTATGCACAAAATTTACAAAAAAGTGAACCTCAATATTTAATACCTATAGGAAATGTTCTTCAAATTGATGCAGAACTAAAAAATATCATCGTTAGAAGTCCTGGTGAAGCATCTCCATTTAGATTAGGTGATGCTATAATCAAAGTAAATAATATAGAAGTTGATGGATATAGTGATTTTGCTAATACACTAAACGCTTTACCAGAAGAAAAACCAGTGTCTATTTTATTAAATAGAGGTGGTCAACTTTTAACAATGAAAACAACTAAACACATATTAGAAAAAATTAGTTTTAATAACTTACTTTCTGGATTTGCTACTTTGACTTATATCAATCCAGAAACCTCAGAATTTGGTGCCGTAGGTCACCCAATAAGTGTTGGTAATTCAAGAAAAATACCTATAAAATCAGGTTCAATTTCTACAACTAAGCACCTCGACATAGAAAAATCCTATCGAGGTAGTGTTGGATGTATAAATGCAAAAAGAGAAAATATTATTGGTAGTTTTACAGAAAACACTGATTTTGGAATAAGAGGTCAAATTAATAACTTTGATATTTCTAGCTTAAAAAAATATAAGGTAGCTTCACTAAATGAAGTTAAGCTGGGAAAAGCTCAAATAATTTTACAAAACAACTCTAATGAATGTAAAAAATATAATATTGAAATTATAGATATAGAAAACCAAAACCATCCTGAGAGTAAAAGTTTTAAAATTAAAATCACTGACAAAAACCTTTTAGCTCAAACTGGTGGTATTGTACAAGGTATGAGTGGTACTCCAATAGTACAAGATGATAAAATAATAGGAGCAGTTTCTCATGCCATTGAAAATGACCCAGCTGTAGGTTATGGTGTATTTATTAAATGGATGCTTTAGATAATAAATTATATAAGTAATTTGTAACTCTTAAATCATCATTAAATAAATGTTTATAATATATTTGGTCTGAAGACATAATTCTTCACTCTACAGACCAAATATATTAAATATTTTACATACTTTAAAACATAAATTTTTATTACAATTATATTAATTTTTATTACAACTATATTGATTCTTATTTATTACTTATTATTGACATAATTTTTATTTATAAACTATTATTTCAAATTTATTAAAAAATAAATATCATTAATATTATTTGTTAGCATTTTTTCCAGTGTTAGGTAAAACATTGCCAAGGTTCTTTTCAGGTATATTTACATAACTTTCTGGAACATCACCTACTATTATAGTCTCACAGATAGGTATCTGAGCTTTAATTTGTTTTGTTGAAGTTATAAGTGGGATTACTACTTTCACTTGAGTTTGAGCTTCTAAATATATCCTATGTCTTGTTTGATTTATGCCTGAAGACTCAAATTCCGTTTTAAAGTTTACTGATACTGTTCCTATAGGTTCAATAGATACTTCAAGTTTAGGGCCGTATTTAGCTAATATAGGACTTCCTAATGCTGTTCCTATAGGTATGTAAGAATCTGCTGTTTTACCTTTTTTTAATTCATCTTGTATTTCTAAAGCTATTGCAGATGCAATTTCATTCATCATAATAGTATTTGCTTGTATCATAGTTATTTTTCCGTTATTATCAAGCTGTATATCCATTAAATCTTCATAATTTATTTTCCCTTCTACCATTTCAGCAACAGCTTTATTTATAGACCTGTTTGCCAATTCAAGAGCTTTTGTTTCTGCTAAAACTGTAATTGTTGGTCTTAAACTTTTATCTATATATATGAAACTGCCTATAAATACAGACAAGAAAAGAATTAACAAGAAAATAGCTACAATTTTTCTAAATTCATTTTTCTTTTTTCTATCTACTATCCTATTCAAATTTATCCCCTCCTATTTATTTATATGTAACTTTGGCATAATTTTTATAATATTTGTCAAAAATAAATAAATAAAAATATAGACTTATTAATACATTTTGTTTATACATATCTACAATGTACAGAATATTATAGCAAATTCATTTTTTCTATTAATTACAAAATTACTCCTATTTGTGTTATAATATTGCATTAAGTAAGGAGGTTAAAATCTTATGAATAACGATAATGATAAAAATGGAAATAAAATAAGAAGAAAAAAGGTTAGTTCATCTAGTAGCTCAAATAAACCAGTTAATAGAAATTCAGCTAACAAAACTCATTCAACTAAAAGCAAGAAGAAATCTAAGAAAAGCGATAAATTTAAAAAACTAAGAGTATTTGGTATAGTATTTTTAGTTTTATTAGTTGTTGGTGCAGCAGGTACTGCTGGATTAGTATTTGCATCATTAAGAGATGTCTCTCCAGTTACAGAAGCTGTTTTAGACAAGCAAACAAACCAGACAACTACAATTAAATACGCTAATGGAAAAACATTATCTACTGCTCCAAGTGTAAATAAAAAGACACCCGTTCCATTAGATAAAATTTCAACTCATCTTCAACATGCAGTAATTGCAATAGAAGATGAACGTTTTTATGAACACAAGGGTGTTGACATTAAAGGTTTATTTAGATCAGTATTAAAAACTCTTACTGGTACTAAGCAAGGTGGTAGTACTATTCCTATGCAGGTATCTAAGATGTTATTGACTACTGAGCAACAAACTCTACCTCGTAAAATAAAAGATATTTATTATGCATATGAGATGAGTAAGACAGTAAGTAAAGACAAAATACTAGAAACTTATTTAAATAACTTCTTCGTTGGAAAGGGTCTTGCAGGAGCTGAGGCTGGTGCACGTGGTTATTTTGATAAGTCTGCATCTGACCTTACTATAGCTGAGTCAGCACTTCTTGCTGGTTCAACTAAAAATCCATCTAGGTTTTCAGCTTACAAAACTTCTAAATTAGATGGAAATGAAACTAAGAGTGACTTAGAGAATAAGTTGTTATTTTTTGTTAATACAACTGATGATGATTTAGATGACCCAACTCAAGTAGACTTTGATATGATTGAGAAATTAAAAACTTGGGAACTTATATCTAGTGATACTTATAGACAGCTAAAAGCAGGTACATTAGTTGTTAGAAAAGCTATAAACAACCCTGAGGCTAAGAAAAGACAAGAAGTTGTTCTAAAGAAAATGCTAGACCTAGGATATATAAAACAAAAAGAATATGATGAAGCAATTAATGCTAAGATAGAAATAAAATTACCTAAATCAGCAGATAAAGTTTCTTCATCTGTAGAAGACCTTATTGAAAGTGAAGTTATAAATGCCCTAATGGAACAAGGACATACAAATGATGAAGCTCAAAACTTATTCTACAATGGTGGTCTAATTGTAAATACAACTATAGACCCTAAAATGCAGGATGCTTTGGAAGAAGAATTTGATAAAAATAGCAATTTCCCAGGACATATGGTTGGACCTGATGGCGTTAGCCAGCCACAGTCTGCAATGGTAATTTTAGATTACAAAAATGGTGAAATAAGAGCACTAGCTGGAGGCCGAAACATAAGTGGCAGAAAAACTTTAAATCGTGCTACTAGCCCTCATCAGCCAGGTTCTTCTATAAAACCTCTAGCAATTTATACACCAGCTATTGATACTTTAAAGATTACACAATCAACTGCTCTAAATGATGTTAGAGGAGGATATAAATTTGAAGAAAACACTAAATGGAATCCAAGAACTACCACTAGTGGTCATGGCTCTATGAGTTTACGTAAAGCTCTTGCTAAATCTTCAAATACAATAGCAGTTAAAACTGCTGAGATGCTTGGAGATTCTTATGATGAATGTATAGATATAATGATGGACTACTTAAAGAACTTTGGTATAACAACTGTTAAAAATAGCCAAACAGGAGCAACTGATAGACAGTTCCCAGCATTAACACTTGGTGGTATGGCAAGTGGTATTACTCCACTTCAGATGGCTGCTGCTTATGGTACATTAGCAAATCAAGGAGTTTATGTAGAACCATCTATTTACACTACTATAACTACTTTTGATGGGCAATTATTAGTTAAAAACGCTCCTGAAGAGCATAAAGTTGTAGACCCAGAAGTAGCTTATGTTGTTACAGATATGTTAGAAAGTGTAATTACTGAAGGTACAGGTGGTATTGCATCACTTCCTAAAGGAATGCCTGTTGCAGGTAAAACAGGTACTACAAATAGCGCATATGATGCTTGGTTTGTTGGTTATACACCTTATTATGTAGGAGCAACATACATTGGAGATGATGCTGGTAGAAAAGATGATGCTGGTAACACTATAAAACGTAGAGATGTTCCACATGGAAGTACTAGTACAGCAAAACTTTGGCAAAAAATCATGGCAAAAATACATGCAAATTTAACAGTTACTGAATTTGAAGTTCCTAAAAATGTATATTTTACAAAAATTAATTTAGAAGATGGAGGAAAGCAATCTTCTGGCTCTAAAGCAGCATTTATTGAAGGTACTGCTCCTTCTAGAGTAAGTTCTCAGCCATCTCCTGAAGATACAAAGAAACCAGATAATAATCAACAAGAAGAAGAAAACAATAATAACAACAATAATTCAGGTAATAATGGTGGTGGCTCTACTCCTCCTGATAACGGTGGAAATAGTGGCGGTACTACTCCTCCTCCTGACAATGGTGGAAACAGTGGCGGTACTACTAACCCTCCTGACAATGGTGGAAACAGTGATGGTACTACTAACCCTCCTGACAATGGTGGAAACAGTGGTGGTACTGTCACCCCTCCTGATGGTGGTGGAAATACAACACCATAGTTTAATAAAAGATTACATTTAACTATTAATAAATAATTAAAATTCAAACAAAAATATAAGGAGTTGCCTCAAAGTGATTTTTAGAAATCCTCGATGAGACACTCCTTTTTTAGTAATTATAATTAATGTGGCGATTGTTATAATATTTATATATTACAAACTATATAAACTTTATATTTTTTGCTTATTGTATACCAAAAGTTTGGAATGCGTTTAATTTCCCATATCTTTTGATAAGTATATCCCATTCTTCCTTATCATAAAAATCACACTTATTTACACCAAATAATTTGCCAACTTCAATTGCAAATCTACCAGCTGACTCTAAATCACTAAAATGAGTTGCACCTGTAGCACATCCAGCAACAGGCATTTCTGTAGTAATTGCTACTCCAACTACTGGAGAATTTGTAGCAACTGCTGGCTGTAAAATACTATTCAAGTGATACAGGTCATTTCCATATGGTGTTATATCTTGAATAGATAAAGGAAATACAAATGGAGATTTTCCAGTTACAGTCTGTATAATATCTAAAAGATTATCACTAGTTTTCAATATGTACCCTTCTTTGACAGTTGGCGATATTGCAAATCCTCTAGTATTGATTATTCTATTACCTTTAGTAGTATCGATTGAAAGTATTGCATCACAACTACTGTCAACTTCATTTTCATTCATAGTTGTCATATCTATTGGTGAATCCATAAAAGGTGTAGGATAATGCTCTTTAGTTGGAGCATCTGGACAAATATGAGTAGAAATTATAATATCTCCTTCTAGCACATCTCCTTTTCGTTGCATATCTAAAAGTTTCGCTGCTACTGAAATTGCTACTAATGCTCCATCACCATCTGAAACAAAACCTATTACATCTGGTCTTGCTCCAATACCTCCAAGTCTGCCTAAAATACCTAGAGTAGGGGCATTTCCTCCGTTTAATTTACCATTCTTACCAGCAATTGTAAGCTTAACTAAGTCTGTAGAACCTTTACTTGATGATAGCTTTTTTACTATTATATTTTCTCCACCATAGCTTTGTAAGTATGTCTTCACTTCTTCTCCACTTGCAGTTGATTTGTCTAAAATGTCATAAACCTCTAATACTTGTTTTAATATCATATTTAGTCTCCTTTCTTCATGTATTTTTTTAGTAATACATTATTTACTGTACAAAACATCTACACCACACATTGCTAGTACTTTAATTGCTTTTATAAGTGCTATTTTTCCTTCTTCGCCACCAGCAGCTACAGCAAATTCTTCTGTATGAGTTGCAGTGTTTTCTTTTAATTTTATATATGCTTGTATTGCAGGTATTTCATGAGTTAAATTTCCAGTATCAGTTGAACCAATACCTTGAGTTAAATCTCTTTCAATATAATCTTCGCCCAATACTTCAAAATTTTCTCTAACTATATTTACCAATCTTGAATCATTTTTTATCTCTTTATATATCTCATCTAATTGAATTACTTCTACACTAGTTCCTGTAGAAATTGCAGTTCCCTTAGCACAATCTTTAAGCATATCACAAATTTCATTTAGGTATTCTATACTTAATGCTCTTACATTAAATATAGCTATAGATTTTTCAGGAATTATGTTGTGTATACTACCTCCATCAGTTATAATTCCATGTACTCTTGCATAATCTTTAAGATGTAATCTCATGCTATTTACACTATTGAATAATGCTATTACTCCACTTAATGCACTTCTTCCTTCCCAAGGATAAGCAGCAGCATGAGAAGCTTTTCCACTAAAATCAAATTTTAAGTTAACTTGAGCAAATGATATATCATCAGGTATTGAAGCATCACATGGATGTAAAATTAATGCAGCATCTACATCTTTAAATACCCCTTCTCTAATCATAGTTATTTTTCCACCTACTCTTTCTTCTGCAGGTGTTCCAAATACTTTTACAGTTCCTTCTATATCATATTTTTTTATAACTTCTTTTAAAATAATACCCGCTCCAACAGAACTTGTACCTATTATATTATGTCCACAAGCATGTCCCATACCTGGAAGTGCATCATATTCAGCTAGAAAAGCTACTGTCTTTCCACCAGTTCCATTTGAGTATACTGCCTCAAAAGATGTTTCTAATCCTCCTACACCCTTTGTCACATCAAATCCATTTTCTTCTAATAAATTACATAATGCTTTTTGTGATTTAAATTCTTCAAATGCTAATTCTGGATTTTCAAATAAAGATTTGGATACCTTTTCAAATGATGCTTTTTTCTCATCAGATAACAGCTTTATATCTTCTTTGATTTTTAATTTTAATTCTTTCATACTTACTACCTCCTTAAATCATTCCATTTATTTTTAGAACTGTTTGAGATATAAAAGCAGAACCAAAATAAGTAGATGTCATAACTATAAATGATATAACTACTAGCTTCCAACTCAAAGTCTTTAATATGTCTAATTGGTTACCTACAGAAATTCCTGCAAAAGCTAATAATGGTGTTACTGTAGACATAAAATTGATTTTTCCTATATTACTTGCTATAAAATCTCCAACTGGTGATATGGGAAGTGATAATACAAACGCAACTAAAGTCGCCCATGCAAAACCTGGTAAATTTGGTCTCTTAACAAAATTCTTTATTACAATAGCAATTATTACTAATATAAACCCAAATACACTTCCAATCAACAAATCTTTAGCCTGTGTTTTAAGTGCTATAGCCTGTCCAAAGCAAATAATAATATATATGAACATTACTATTTTTATCTGTTCCATAATAGTCTTCAAAGTCTTTTCCATCTATACATCCTCCATTATAAGACATCTCTTGTTTTTGTTTTTTTTCTACTTCTAAACTTCTCAATAATCGGAGCCACTTTACTATAATAATAATTAGCAACTGGTAATGATAAAAATAATTCTATGTATATTCCAGTAACAGCTGTAATCAATCCACTGGTAGCTGAATAAGCTAAAATCTGTTCAGACATATTTGGGACAGTATTCATCAATGATGCTGTTGCAGCCCCCATCATAGAACCACTTCCCATTCCTGATGCCATTGCTAAAGCATATGGATGAAAGCCTATAAGAACACCCAATGGTGCCAAAAATGAAAATAATAATGTTCCAAAGATACTACCACTTATATAAGTTCCCAATGTTCCTATACCTTCTGGTGAATTTAATCCATACTTATCCCCAATAATTCCTAGTGCTGTGTCACGACATAATGAAAAAGTCCCTCCTAATGCACTTCTTCCAAGACCTAGTGCTACTCCAACAGGTAATGCTATCAACATTGTACCCATATGACCAAACTCTTGTAATAAAAGTGCTGGTCCTGCTTGAAGTAATATACCAACTTTAGGACCTGCATTAATTCCAAACATTATTCCTAATGGATATAGAGTTAAAGATAAAAGATATGGAGATACATTTATTTCATTATCTCCTATAAACTTTTTTAAAGCTGGTATAACCCTTCCTAACAAATGAGGTGAAACAGCCATACCTATAAAGATAGCCCATAGTATACTAAGTAAAGTTATATTAATACCCATAACTTTAAATGAAATAGGCCCAATTAATTCAGCCAATACTGTAATTATACAGGCTGCTATCAGAGCATTTTTAATTCCTTTCATTTTTATACCTCCTTGCAATTTTTATAATTTTCTTACAATATAAGTATTAGTGATTTAATTATATATTCTCTCATAGACAATGTATAATATAAATTTTTCATTATTTTTATATGCTTTTAGTCATAAAGTAAAAGGAGGATTAAGCATCATGGATTTATTACAATTAAAATATTTTCAAGTTGTAGCTTGTACTGAAAATATGACTAATGCTGCTAAGCAATTACATGTAACACAGTCAGCACTTAGCAAAAGTATAGCTCTACTTGAAATGGATTTAGGTGTAAAATTATTTGACAGGAAAGGAAGGTCTATTAAATTAAACTATCGTGGAAATATTTTCCTTAAAAGAGTTGATTCTATACTTAATTTATTAGATACATCAACCAAAGAAATAAAAGATTTAGCTTGTAGTGAATTTGACCAAATCAAATTAATCGTACTTACTGCATCAGGGTTAATTTTAGATGTACTTAGTGAATTTAAAAAATTACATCCAAATATTTCATTCAAATTAATGCAACATATTCCAAAATCAACATTTGACTACGATTTTGATATATGTATTACTTCATATTGCTTTGAATTTAAGTCATCAAATTATGAAGTATTAACTAGTGAAGAAATATTTATAGGTGTACCTTACAGCAATCCACTATCAGAGCTTAATAGTGTGTATTTTAAAGATGTACAAGATGAGAATTTTATATGTTTAGATGAAGGTACAAATTTCAGAAAAATTACAGATAGATTTTGTAACTATGCTGACTTTGAACCTAATGTAGGTTTTGAATGTGATTCTCCTTCAACCGTTTATAATTTGATAAAAGAAGGTCATGGAGTTGGATTTATTCCTGAAAAATCATGGTGTATAGATTATGAATCTTCTATTAAACTATTACCTATTAATGATATAAGATGTGAGCAATTTATTGAGCTATATTGGACAGATAATAAATTTTTAAACAAGTCAACAAGAATGTTTATTGATTTTATAAAAAACTATCTTAATGAAACTACTTAAAAAATAATAAATCTCAATGTTGTACCGAGACTCAAAAGTTAGATTTTATACTGGAATGAACTTTCATTCCAGTATTTTTATTTATTCAAGTTTTTATTGATATTAAATTCTATAATCAACTGGATTACTTTTAGTCTTTTATTCTATTAACGCTGTTTCTTATAATTAGTCTTGGATAAAGTTTTCTTGGGATATGTTCTGTGCTCTTTTTATTTATTGTATTTACTAAACTATCTACTCCATTTTTTATAACTTGCTCTCTTGGGTCATCTATTGTCGATAAGTGTGACCTAAAGTAAGATATTAATTCAATATTATTATATCCTATTACAGATAAGTCTTCTGGTACATTTATACCATAAGTAGTTTTTAATTCTTGTATTATAGAAATAGCTGGTACATCTTGTTGCACAAATATAGCTGAAGCCTTTTTTATTTTATCAATATGATTTCTTAATAGTTCAACTTGAGATTCAAAATCCATTTTAGATTCAATTACATCTGTCTTTAAATTAGCTTCTTCCATAGCATTTAAATACCCTTTGGTTCTATCTTCATGCATTTTTGAACTCTTATCTTCTGAAGTTATTGTTATTATATTTTTATGACCATGGTCGATTAAATGTTTAGTAGCTATATAGCCTCCATATACGTTATCGTCCCAAAAGAAGTTATCTACCTCTCCTACAAAAGATGGCTTAAAATATATGAATACGTGTGGAAAATTATTGTCTTTTAAAAACTCATACTCTTCTTTTTTTATTGATTGAGACACTATTACTAATCCATCAACCATTTGTCCATTAACCATTTTATAGACATTACTATCACCACTAATGTTGTTATTGGGCTGTATTATAAAGTCGTACTTATTAGTCTCAATAGAATTTATAGAACTGTCCATTATATCACTAAAAAATTTTCTAGTGTCTTGATGATTAAAATTATTTGAAAAGATTACCCCTATTCTATTTGTTTCTTTTTTTGCTAGATTTCTCGCATTTACATTAAAATGAAACCCTAGCCTGTTAGCCTCTTCCACTACCTTCTTTTTTGTTTTTTCAGATACATTAGGATTATTGTTTAAGCACCTAGAAACAGTTGAATAGCTAATGCCTAGGTTCCTTGCAATATCTTTAATAGTTACCATCTTTATCCCCTACTTCACTTCATTTTATTTTTGCTAATATAATACTACACCATGTTGTAAATAATTGTCAACTTGATTATGTAAACGCTTGTAAGTATAAAAAAATAGGTAGAATCTAAAAAGATATCTACCTACTTTATACAAAAAATTATCATATATTTAAGTGGTTTTATGGTTTTGCTTTTGGTGTAAATACTACCGACATAATATATCCAAAAAATATAGCTGCGGCTATCCCACCAGCTGTAGCAGTTGTTCCACCTAGGAAAATACCTAAAAATCCATCACTTTGTATTGATTTTATTACTCCTTTGGCAAGTGAATATCCAAATCCTATTATAGGAACTGTTGCACCTGCTGCTGCAAACTTAACTAATGGTTCATAAAGTCCTAGAAAAGTTAAAACTACACCAGTTGTTACATATGTCACCATAACATATGGAGTTTGCATTTTAAAGTAGTCCATCATTACTTGAGCTATTAAACATATAATTCCACCTACAATAAATACTCTTACGTATTCCATTAACATATATATCACTTCCTACTCATTTACTATTACTACTGCATGTGCAACACAAGGTATTGTTTGCTTTTGTAGTGTACTTGTTGGTGATAATAGTGCTCCTGTTGATACAAGCATTACTTTGTTAAATTCTTTTTTTCTTAATTTTTCATATATATATCCTGCAAATACTGTAGCTGAACATCCACATCCACTCCCACCACAGTGAACATCTTGCTCTTTAAGGTTAAACATTTCTATACCACAATCAGTATAACACTTTGAAATATCTACACCCTTCTCTTTCAAAAAGTCTTCTGCTATTTGTTTGCCAAGTGTACCTAAATCGCCAGTAGCAATTATGTCAAAGCTATTTGGGTCATCATTAGTATCTTCAAAATAAGAATATATAGTATCTATTGCTGCTGGAGCCATGGCTGGTCCCATATTATTACCATCATCAATACCTTTATCTATTACTTTTCCAACTGTAACATATTTTACTTTAGGACCTTCTCCATTAGGAGCTAATAAAACACTTCCTGCTCCTGTAACTGTCCATTGAGCTGTCATTGGCTTTTGATTTCCTAATTCTAGTGGAAATCTAAATTGTCTTTCTGCTGTACAATAATGGCTTGATGTTCCTGATAGCACTAAATCTGCAAAACCACCATCTACAAGCATAGAACCTATGCAAAGTCCTTCTGCCATTGTAGAACAAGCGCCATATATACCCAAAAATGGAATTGCTAATTCTCTTGCAGCAAAAGATGCTGGTACTATTTGATTGATTAAATCCCCGCCTAGCATATAATTTACATCTGACAGTTTTTTTCCTGCCTTCTGTATGGCTTTCTGAGATGCAGTCTCTACCATTTTACTTTCAGCCAATTCCCAAGTTTTTTCACCATATAAATCATCAGTCATAATCATATCAAAATAATCTTTTAATGGTCCTTCACCTTCTTTAGAACCTACTATAGTACCAGCTGATATTATTGTTGGTTTATTCTCTAGCTTGACTGTTCTTTTTCCAATTCTTTTATTTTTCATATTTTCACACCTTTTTAATTTTGCATTTTAATATTTAATTTTTTAATATTAATTAAAAATATTAATTAAAATCTGCATGATTATTTCCTAACTAACTACTTCCATAACTATTTTTCAGATTTCATATCTTCTTCATAATTAATAAAATTTAAATTAAATAAAAATCCTCTAAAACATCTTAAAAATATAATAAATAATTCCACATAAAATAGAAGAACCTATACCATAAACTAAAACTGGCCCTGCAATTTTAAATAAGTTTGCACCTACACCTAATACATATCCTTCTCTTTTATACTCCATAGCAGGAGATACTATTGAGTTAGCAAAACCTGTTATTGGTATTATAGAACCAGCTCCTGCTCTTTTTCCGATTAGGTCATAAACTCCTAATCCAGTTAGAAATGCCCCTATAAATATCAGTGTTATTGATGTAGCGGAACTAGCACCTAATTTATCAAGACCTCCAACTTTCATGTATAAATCACTTATGGCTTGCCCTATCATACAAATAATTCCACCTACAATAAATGCAAGTGTATAGTTTTTTAAATATGTAGGTTTTGGGCTTATTTGGTCTACATATTTTTTATAATTTTTATCCATACTAAACACCTCTCTAAAGTATTATTTGTTAATTTTAAAAAAATAAACCTATTATTTATTTTAGACACTCAAAGTTTTGTCAAAAAATAAAAAAGATGCCTAATAAAGAAAATAATTTATTTTCTATCATAAAGACACCTTGTTTTTTAATATTTTTTATTTGAACTTATAATTTTTTAATAGTAACTTAAAAACTTAATATAAAAATTCTAAAAAGTTTAATATATCATAAGTATTATCATGATATATATTCTTTTAACTTAGATAATACTTTTTTCTCTATTCTTGATACTTGAACCTGTGATATATTGAGCATTTCTCCTATTTCACTTTGAGTCATATCTTCAAAATATCTGAGAACTATTATTTGACGTTCTCTCTTATCCAGTCTTCCAAGTATATCCTTTAATAATATATTATCTACAACTTTTTCTTCCTCACTTTCTCCTTTCATGCTTATCTTATCAATAAGGCATATTGGAGAACCTTCTTCTTCATGAATAACACCTTGCAAATACTCTACATTAAAATTAGCTTCCATAGCCATTACTAAATCTTCTTTTTCTACATCTAATGCTTGAGCTATTTCTTCTATACTTGGTTCTCTGCCTAGCTTTTTAGTTAAAGCTTCACTTTCCATCTTGGCCTTTACAGCTATTTGCTTCAATGACCTTGATACTTTTATCATACCATCATCTCTTAAGTATCTCTTTATTTCACCTAGAATCATTGGTACTGCATAAGTAGAGAATTTAACATTAAATTTAGGGTCAAATTTATATATTGATTTTATTAAACCTATAGAACCTAATTGAAATAAATCTTCTCTATCATACCCTATATTTAAAAATCTAGATACAACGCTCCTAACTAGACCTAAATTACTTGATATTAATATTTCTTTTGCCTCTTCATCTCCATTTTGAACTTTATCAATAAGTTCTAGAGTCTCTTCATGACTAAGAAGAGGTTTTTTTTCTTCTCTGGCAACAGTTACTTCCATAATAAAACCTCACTTTTGGACTTTATTTAGGCAAATTTATTTTTTTAGTCATTTCAATTCTAGTGCCATTATCTTTTCTAGAACTTACCTCTACATCGTCCATAAAGCTTTTCATAACTGTGAATCCCATTCCTGATCTATCAAGTTCTGGTTTTGATGTATAAAGTGGTTCCATTGCCTTCTCCACATTTTCTATTCCATACCCTTCATCTTCAACTACGATTTTTATAGTATTTCCCTCTATCTCACATTTCAAAAAAACAAACTTAGAACTGTCTTCTTCATATCCATGTATTATAGCATTTGTAACAGCCTCAGAGACAGCAGTCTTTATATCAACTAATTCATCTACTGTTGGGTCTAATTTTGCTGCAAATGATGCTACTATAACTCTTGCTAAACTTTCATTTTCTGATAGTGCCGAAAATTTAACTTCCATAATATTATTCATCACATACTCCTCCCTACAAAGAACTTAGAGCTTCTTCATACGTATCATAAATGCCAATAATTTTATTTAACCCAGATAAATCAAAAATTTTCTTAACTCGTGAACTTATATTAATTACTGAAACTCGTCCCCCTTCATTAGAAATTTTTTTATATCTACCTATGATGACACCTATACCTGAAGAATCCATAAAATTAATATTTCCAAAATCAAATACAACATTTTTTACTTGATTAACACTTAATAAGTTATCTATTTCTTCCCTTATTTCATTAGCTACATGGTGGTCTAGTTCTGAGCACATAAATTCTATGTATAGATTCTTATGTTCTAAGGAATATTTTACCATCAAAATCCCTCCTTCAATAGTTTTGTAAAAATAGTAACTTTTAATCAATTCTATAATCGCATTTCTATTCCTTCAATGAAATTTAACTAGTTTTGTCGTATTATTTCTACCATCGTTTCATTATATGTTACTTGACCACCAATATCAGATATACCAGTATCTGTTAAACTATTAGGATTGCCATGTTTCTTCCACCATCCAACATACATTTTTACTATATAATCACTTACTCCACTATCTATATTTATCTGTACATCTATTTTTGTTTTTTTTGACTTTAAAGTTACAATATCCTTATTGTTAACACCTATTTTTCTAGCCATAATTTGATTTATATACGCTTGAGCTATAGATGTCTTATCCATAAAGTGTTGACTAAACAAAGTATCTGCATGGTGATTAGTTAGCAGTCTAAAAATATTTTTCCTATTTTCATCTTCAAAGTTTCTAGTTTTATTACTTATATACACTGGAATTGGACTAATTCCTAAATCTCTTATCCTTTCTGAATAAAGTTCATATTTTCCAGATGGAGTTTCGAACTTCTTATCTTCCCAAGCAATAGGATTATGTATAGTAAAATAACTATTTTTAAGTTTCTCTATATCTAGACTTTTCTCAAAACGTTTAAGTGGCTCAATTACTTTTTCTAAGTATTCTTTTTTTGTTACAAAAGGATAACCTTCTAGTTTCATCTTTTTAGCTAACTCCATAAAAAAATAATACTCATCCATCAATTCATGCTTTGGTGTTACTGCTCTTTCATTGTATGTTATATATGGATTGGTCATTGAACTATAAATTATATCTTCACTTTCAAGCGTATTTGTACAAGGTATAAATAAGTCACATAAAGTAGCTGTGTCAGTCATAAACATATCAAAGCATACTTTAAATTCAATCTTTGAAAAAACTCTTTCTAACTCTACTAAATCTGGCAATTGATTTAACATATTACTTTTAGTTATTACTGCCATCTTTATAGGAATATTTCCTTTTAGTGATTTACTTGACATCTTATCAAACTTGTTCAATGTATTATTTGGTTTCTCTAATGTATTATTAACTTCATCTGATATATTGTCTTTTAAGGACTCTTCTATAAACTTGCTAATATTACTTACATAAAACTCCCTATCTTCGCCATATGATTGGCTATTATAAGGGTCAGCATCTATCACATTTGGATAAACCTTATTAGCATAATTCACTCCACCACCACTAAATCCTATTTGACCTGTTATAGCTCCTAATGCATCTATCGCTCTTATTGTATTTCCTCCATTTTTATACTTTTGAAGACCATAACCTACATTTATACTTGAATATTTATTAGCATATAAATCAACTAATGCTCTTATATCCTTTTCTTTAACACCACATTCATCACATAAAAAGTTTAAATCTAGTGAATCCAAATATTTTTTATATTCCTCAAAACCAACAACATACGAATTTATATATTCTTCGTCCTGCAGGTTATCTTCTATTATAATTTTTGCCATAGCCATAGCTAATGCTCCATCTGTTCCAGGGTTCACTTGTATGTACTTATCTGCCATTTGAGCAGTCTTTGTATATATAGGGTCAATGACTACTATTTTTATCCCTTTTTCTTTGGCTTTTTTAATTATTTGCATAGTATGAATGGTAGTATATGCTGGATTTTTTCCCCATATAAATATACTCTTGCTGTTTAGCATATCTTCTATAGCATGTCCCTTAGCTACTCCAAAGTCATACTTTTGGGCATGCATTCCTGCACTCCAACATGGCCCACCCTTATGCCTACTAACTCCTCCATAAAAATTAAAAAATACATCTCCTATATATTTTAATATAGACCCACTTCCATATTGGTCATAGTGCATAATAGACTTTGATGTATAATGTTCTTTATAAAATAGGAGTTTATCTGCCATTATCTCTAATGCTTCATCAAAAGAAATCTTTTTCCATAGACCATCTACCTTTAACATTGGAGTCTCTATCCTATCTTTATGATTTAATCTATCTAAATGAGCAAACCCCTTTTTACATATAAATCCTTTTGTATAAGGATGATTTCTATCTCCTTCAATTTTTATCACATTATTTCCTTTAGTATAAACATTAAATTTACAACAATCATGGCAATCTAGTGTACATCCATGACTTAATTTCTTTATTGTATCCATAAAATATCTTTATCTCCTTATAAAAGTTACATATTCACTATATTTTCATTAAATTTCATATACTTAAAATACTCTGTTTAAGACATAAGTATATTTTATCAAAATAAATTTAAAAATACCTTATAAATATGATATTCATATAAAATTACTTTTAAGCAAATTAAATTGAGAAAGTACTATGCTATCATTAGAATCACAAGAAAATGAGGAAAAAGGATATACAGCTATTGAGCTATGTGCTGGTTTCGGCAATGAGGGTATTTATAGAATTAAAAAGGCTGTTGGACCTAAGGTTGCTGTGGGTGCAGTTAAATTTGATTTTCATCCAGCCTTTGGCTTTAAGAGTGGCGATGAAATATTCTAGTAAGTGGTGTTTTTCTCTATACATGTGCCTATCATAAAGTGATAAATCAATCTCTTACTTCCATTATCAAATGAAAATCATATATTAATTTTTATTTGATTATTTATTTTCTAATATATTTTTTATACTTATGTAAATAAAGCACAAACAAAATTTAAAATGTCTTTAATAATACTATTATATAAAACAATAAAAGCCTTATGTTGTTGACTCTTACAGATTATTTATCATCTGTTTTGAAAACACATTAGGCTTTTTAAATATTCAATATACTATTTTATATATCTTTCGATTATATTTTTATATACTATATATTATTTTTTCTTTTTATTGGCTTTTTCTATATTAATTTTGTTACCTTTTATCTTAATATCTTTCATTTTTTCAATTACTGTTTTTGCATCTTTTTTAGGTATTTCAACAAAAGTATACTTATCATATATATCTATAGTTCCTACCATTTTACCTGGTATTCCAACTTCTCCAGCTATAGCACCAACGATATCTTTAGCTTGTATTCTTTGATTTCTACCAATATTGATAAACAATCTAATCATACCATCTTTAGCTCCAGTAGCACCTTTTCTATCTCCACGTTCTCTTCTAGGTTTTTCTTCTATTATTTCTTCTTTCATTTCTTCCCCTAGAGATAACTTAACAAGTGCAGCAGCAATATCAACCATTGCATAATCTTCATCATTACAGAAACTTTCTAACCATTGTAATTGTTTAGTTAAATGACCTTCTTCTATAGTTTGTTTAACTTGTGCAAAGAAAGAGCCTACTTTTTTCTCTTCAACATCAGTTATTGTTGGTATATTATGCTTGATTAATTTAGATTTAGTATATCTTTCTATATCTTTCATCTTTCTCATTTCTTTTCCAAATACAAAAGTAAATGACATACCTTCTCTACCAGCACGACCAGTTCTACCAATTCTATGAACATAGTACTCTTCATCTTGTGGTAAATCATAGTTAAATACACATTCAACATCATCAACATCTATACCTCTAGCCGCAACATCAGTAGCAACAAGTATATCTATTGTACCATTTCTAAACTTATCCATTACTATATCTCTTTGTGTTTGTTTTAAGTCACCATGTAATGCATCTGCAAAATATCCTCTTGCTTGTAAATCTCCTACTAACTCATCTGCTTTTCTTTTAGTATTACAGAAAACAACAGATAATTTAGGGTCATACACATCAACTAATCTACATAATACTTCCAATTTATTTGATGATCTAGTTTCTATATAATATTGTTTTGTATTTGAGACTGTAAGTTCTTTTCTAACAACTTTTATATGTTCTGGGTCTTTTTGATATCTCTTAGTTAAATCTAAAATTCCTCTTGGCATAGTTGCTGAAAAGAAAGTTGTTTGTCTTTCTTCAGGAATCTTACTTAAAATCATTTCTATGTCTTCTCTAAATCCCATATCTAGCATTTCATCTGCTTCATCTAGTATAATCATTTTTACATTATCCATCTTTAATGTTTTACGATTAATATGGTCTATTGTACGTCCAGGTGTACCTATTACAACTTGCACACCACTCTTTAGAGATTTTATTTGTCTATCTATTGGTTGACCACCATATATAGGTAATGTCTTTATTCCGTGCGAGTATTTAGCTAGTTTTCTTATTTCTGTAGATACTTGTATTGCAAGCTCTCTTGTTGGGCAAAGTACTACAGCTTGTAAACTTCTATTATTTGGGTCTATTGTTTCTAGTATAGGTATACTAAAAGCTGCTGTTTTCCCCGTACCAGTTTGTGCTTGTCCTATAACGTCTTTACCTGACAAAATTGCAGGTATAGACTGTGCTTGTATAGGAGATGGCTCTTCAAACCCCATTTCAGCTATAGCTTTTTTTATTCCCTCACTTATTGGTAAATCTTCAAACTTTGTTATATTCATATATTATTCCTCTCCGTTATCAATTAATCTTAACCTATCCATTATATACTTTTTTAGGATATTCTGCAATTAATATTTTTAACAGTATGATTAAATAATATACATAAAATACAAAATTGATATATATATAAAATATGTAAATAACATTAATACACCTTGTAGTCTACTAAGTCTATTTGATTTAAGAGTTGGTACTATTACTAATAACAATAATAATATCATGAATGGTATATCAAGTTTTCTATTTTGAGATAATATTGGTATGTTATTTGGTATTGCTGATACAGCTATTACTGATACTATATTCAATATATTTGCACCTAGAATATTTCCTACAGATATTTCATGATGATTTTTTCTTATGGCAGTAATTGAAGACACTATCTCTGGTAAAGAAGTTCCAAGTGCTATTATAGTCAAACTCACTATACCTTGAGGTATATTAAGAAAACTAGCTATTCTTACACCACTCTCTATAAGAATTTGAGAACCTATTATCATCATTATTAAGCCTGTAGCAAAAAGTATTAGTATTTTTATAATTTCTGCTATAGAAAAACCTCTGTACTGTTTACTCTTCTTTATAGGTATTTCTTTAATAGTATCTTTTTGAATACCTCTATTTTTAGTATTCGATTTTCCTACAACACTCTTATAGTTATTAACCATATAAAAAATCAATATTATTATAAGTAATAATGAATCTCCTCTTGTTATAACTCCATCTAACCCCAATAAAATTAAAACTATAACAGATACTATTAGTAGTAAAGACTTAGAAAAAAACATTTTTTTATCTACATTAAATGGACTTAGAAAAACAACTAAACCTAATGCTAACCCTGTATTACATATTATAGAACCAATTGCATTTCCTAAACTCATTGTAGTGTGACCATCAATAGAAGCAAGTAATGACACTGTAAATTCAGGCAATGTTGTTGCAAAACTAACAATAGTTGCTCCAAGTATAATTTCTGAAATATTCGTTTTTCTACCTATCTCTACAGTACAATTTATAAAGATATCTGCGCCTTTAGTAATTAATAGGAAACCTACTAAAAATAATATCACTGTGATAAACAATATATCACCTCCCCCTATTAAATAAATATTCAAGTTATCAAGATGTATGCTTTTTCTTTTTTGTACTGAGATTTATTTATTTCTAATTTATAATTTTTTCAAATATTACCTTATTATTTTAGATATTTATTTGTTTCATTTTATTAATATATGGGTATAATTTCATCACATTACTAACATATAATTTGTTTTATACTTTAAAACGACATTTTTTTATTTTTCTTGTATACAGAATACTCATAATATGTTATTATTATATTAGAAAATATATTTTTAAAAAAATATATAAAACAAATTAAGTATATAAAAATTAATTTTAACAACATTATTTATCATTTAAATCTAAGGAGGAAATACTTAATGAATGCATGGCAAGGATTTAAAACAGGAAGATGGACTAAAGAAGTAAATGTCAGAGAGTTTATACAATTAAACTATTCTCCATATGAAGGAAATGACTCTTTCTTAGCTGGTGCTACTGAAAACACTAAAAAACTATGGGACAAAGCAATGGTCTTATTTAAAAAAGAAAGAGAAAATGGTGGTACTTTAGATGTAGATACAAAAACTATTTCTGGAATAGCTGCATATGCTCCAGGATATTTAGATAAAGTATTAGAAACAATAGTTGGATTACAAACGGATGCCCCTTTAAAAAGAGCGGTTATGCCATATGGTGGTATAAAAATGGTTGAAAATTCATGTGATGCTTTTGGATATGAATTAGACCCTGAAATAAAAGAAATATTTACTAAATATAGAAAAACACATAACCAAGGAGTCTTTGATGCATATACTCCAGAAATGAGAGCTGCTAGAAAATCTGGTATAATAACAGGTCTTCCAGATGCTTATGGTAGAGGTAGAATAATAGGTGACTATAGAAGAGTTGCTTTATATGGTGTTGATGCCTTAATAGAAGATAAAATTGAACAAAAGAAATCGTTAGAAGTTTCTTGCATGGATGAAGAAGTTATAAGACTAAGAGAAGAAATAACTGAACAAATATCAGCTTTAAATGAACTTAAAAAGATGGCTGAATCTTATGGCTTTGATATATCAAAACCAGCAACTAACTCAAAAGAAGCTGTACAATGGTTATACTTTGGTTATTTAGCTGCTGTTAAAGACCAAAATGGTGCTGCAATGTCTTTAGGTAGAACATCTACTTTCCTAGATATATACTTTGAAAGAGATTTAAAAGCTGGAACAGTGACAGAAGAAGAATTACAAGAATATATGGACCATTTTGTTATGAAATTAAGAATGGTTAAATTCTTAAGAACTCCTGATTACAACAATTTATTCTCTGGAGACCCAACTTGGGTAACTGAGTGTATAGGAGGTATGGGAGTAGATGGTAGAACATTAGTTACTAAAAACTCATTTAGAATGTTAAATACTCTATATACATTAGGACCATCACCAGAACCAAACTTAACAGTTTTATGGTCAACTAGATTACCTCAAGGATTCAAAGATTTCTGTTCTAAGGTATCTATAGATACAAGTTCAGTTCAATATGAAAATGATGATTTAATGAGACCATACTGGGGAGACGATTACGGTATAGCTTGTTGTGTATCTGCAATGAAAATAGGTAAACAAATGCAGTTCTTCGGAGCTAGAGTTAACTTAGCAAAAACTTTATTATATGCTATAAATGGTGGTATTGATGAAAAATCTGGTGCTCAAGTTGGACCAAGATTTGAGCCTATAACTTCTGAGTATTTAGACTTTGATGAAGTTATGAGTAAATTTGAACCATTTACTGATTGGTTAGCAAACTTATATGTAAATACTTTAAATGTAATACATTATATGCATGATAAATACTCTTATGAAGCATTAGAGATGGCATTACATGATAGAGATATATTTAGAACTATGGCTTGTGGTATGGCTGGATTATCAGTTTGTGCGGATTCATTATCTGCTATAAAACATGCTAAAGTTAAGACTATCAGAAATGAACAAGGAATAGCTGTTGATTTCGAAATAGAAGGAGATTATCCAAAATACGGAAACAACGATGATAGAGTTGATAGTATAGCTGTAGAGCTAGTTGAAAGCTTCATGAATAAGATAAGAAAAAATAAAACTTATAGAAATTCTTATCCTACTCAATCTATACTTACAATAACTTCAAATGTTGTTTATGGTAAGAAAACTGGTAATACACCAGATGGTAGAAGAGCTGGTGCTCCATTTGCTCCTGGTGCAAACCCAATGCATGGTAGAGATACTAATGGTGCTTTAGCTTCATTATCTTCAGTTGCTAAATTACCATATGAGCATGCTCAAGATGGTATATCTAATACTTTCTCTATAGTACCTGGTGCTTTAGGAAAAGATATGGATGAAAGAATAAATAATCTTTCTGCAATGATGGATGGTTACTTCGCTCAAAATGCTCATCACTTAAATGTTAATGTATTTGATAGAGCTACTTTAGAAGATGCTATGGAACATCCAGAAGAATATCCACAATTAACTATAAGAGTTTCTGGATATGCAGTTAACTTCATAAAATTAACTAAAGAACAACAATTAGATGTTATAAACAGAACATTCCACGGTAAAATGGCTTAGTCTTTAAATTTTTATACTTTAGCTAAGATTACTACTGTGTAGAAAATAAAAATAAATGGCTATCTTATACTTGAATTATTTCTGGTATAAGATGGCCTTTTTTAGAGAAATATTATAACTATTAATAAAGTTATCAAAATATATTGTGAGGTGAACTCTATGATTAAGGGAAAAGTACACTCTATAGAAACATTTGGTACTGTAGATGGTCCAGGAATAAGATACATACTATTCTTTCAAGGATGTCCTCTTAGATGCAAATACTGTCATAATAGAGATACATGGGATACCAAATCTGGAAAAGAATATACAGTTGATGAAATAATAACTGATGCTCTTAAGTATACTTCTTTTATGAAGTTTTCTGGTGGAGGTATTACTGCTTCTGGTGGCGAGTCTACTCTTCAACCAGAGTTTTTAAGTGAGCTATTTAAAAAAGCTAAAGAAAATAACATACACACTTGTCTAGATACATCTGGATTTGTAGATATAGAAACTATAGACTCAGTTTTAGATAATACTGACTTAGTTTTGCTTGATTTAAAACATATGGTTGAAGAAAAATCTATTGATTTGACTGGTGTGGGTATGGATAAAGCTTTAAAACTTGCTAAACACTTAGAATCAAGAAATATTCCAGTATGGATAAGACATGTTTTAGTTCCTGGAATTACTGATGATATAGACAACTTAGAAAAATTAGGTAAATTCGTTGCTACATTAAAAAATGTAGAGAGATTCGAATTACTGCCATATCATTCTATGGGAATACACAAATGGGAAAATCTAGGTATTGATTATGAATTAAAAGATGTTCCTGATGCTACCAAAGAAGATATTAAAAAAGCTAGTGAAATAATCTCTAAGTTTGGAGCAAAAGTGTATAATAGCTAATACTACTTGAGATTAATAGTTATCACAATAAAATAAGGTAAAATATAAGATTTAAAAAACCTTATATTTTACCTTATTTTTAGTATACTTTATCTACACTCATCAATTTGATAATTGAAGTCTATAAAACTCAGATGCACTTACAGGTCTACCAAATAAAAAACCTTGAATAATATCTACACCTAAACTCTTCACTATATTGTATTCTTCATAGGACTCAATACCTTCAACACAAACTTTTAAGTTGATAATATGAGCTAATTTAATAATATATTCTAGGAAGGTATGTTCATAACTATTATATGTAATATTCTTAACAAAACTTCTTTCAATCTTTATTATATTAACAGATAACTCTTTAAGATAATTTAAAGATGAATATCCAGTACCAAAATCATCAATTGCAATATGTACTCCAATACTTTTTAAACTAATAAACTTATCATTCAATAAATTTATATCTGGTACCCAACAATTCTCTGTTAATTCTAAAATTAAAAATTCAGGTTTTAATTGATATTCTATCAAACATTCTATTATAAAATCTCTAAAAAAATCTTCCTTTAGTTGAATATATGATACATTTACAGATATCTTGAAATCTTGATTTACTTTATGCCATTCTTTACACTGTTTTACAGCCTTTTTTATAATCCACTTTCCTACTGGTATAATTAGATTACTTTGTTCTAGTATTGGTATAAATTCAACAGGAGATACTTCTCCATAAGTATTTGAATGCCATCTCAAAAGTGCCTCTGCTCCTATGACATTTTTGTTAAATGCATCTACCTGTGGCTGGAAAAATAATTCAAGGTCATTAAAATCATTTTCAACACACTCTCTCAACTTCTGTTGCATTGAAATTACTTTTAACTTATTTTCATAGAGTTCTTTTGAAAAAAACTTCATTCTATTTTTACCACCAATTTTTGCGATATCTAACGCAATATCAGCATGTTTAAATAAGTCCAAATAATTATCTCCATCTTCTGGATACATAGCAACCCCCGCAGTTATTGTACAATAATATTTATTTGATTCGATTTCATGCTGAGTATTTGTATACAATTGTATTTTTTCATATAAATTTTCTATAGCTTCTTTATTGCACATAGGGTAAAAAAATGCAAATTCGTCTCCATCTAATCTGTACAATCTAACATCCTTAGGTAAATATTCTAAAACTTCTGTAGCAATTGCACGCAAAACCTTGTCACCATAAGAGTGTCCATATTTCTCATTTATATTTTTAAAATTATCAATATCCATGATAAACATAGCTCCACTTGTATAGATTTTCTCTTTTGTAATACAATTCATTCTGTATTCAAATTGTTCTCTATTCCATGTCCCTGTGATAGAATCAAATTTATTCTTTTCGCCTATATTCTTTATCCTACCAACCATAATTATAGTTTTTTTATCATCTGATACATAAGCTTTACCTCTACAAGAAACCCATACTATCTCTTCATGCTTGTTTATTAATCTATACTCTAAATTGTGTTCATCCTTTTCTCCATTTAGCAAGACTTGTATATCGTCTTTCCACACTTGAACATCATCTGGATAAATAATTTTGCTCCAACAATTGACTAAATCATATTCTATATCTTTACTTAGATTAAATTCATCAAAAACAGTTGAGGATATTTTAAAATTATTCTTATTTATATCCCAAAAAAAAATATAATCTTCTGTATTTTGAGATAAAAGTTCAAAGAAAATTTCTACCTGATTTAAATCTAAAGAGTTTAGTTCTTCTCTCATCTTTTCCCCCTACAATATAAGTAATATAGTAAGATTATAACCCTACTTATAATAAAAATAAAAGCAGGGTTATAATTTATTACTATTAGTGTAGTTTAATCAACAAAATATTCTTATTTAGATTATACTATTTTACTAATTTTTTTATTTCATTAAATGCATCCTCATTTCCATTTCCTCCTACCTTAGTTATCTTGTCAAATTTCTTACTTTTAACTAAAGTTTTTTGAGACTCATCAAGTGATTTTTCTACAATCATTACTGGCGATTTATTTTTACCTGCTAAAACACCTACTGTTAAAGCATCTATTAAATCATTTTCTCTTAGCGTCCCATTTTTTGTTACATAAAGATTTCTTAATTCTTTATCCTTATAAAACTCTTCTATTACTTTTGAATTTGTTTTATTTCTATCTTCTCCACCTATTCTCTTTGGATTTGGAAATTGTTTTTCTATAGATTTTGGCAAAGAAGTTTCTCCTCCTATAATATAAGATTTTGATATTTCTTCTTCATCTATAAATTTTTTAATAGATATCATCTCATTTTTTATATTTGTAAGAATTATTGGAGTTTTATTTTGTGCTGAAATACCACCAACACTTATTGCATCTGCTAATCCATCGTGTCCATTGACTACAGATACTTTTTCTACATCTACTATTTTATCTATTTCTTTAGCAAGTTTTAGAGAAGTTGAATATCTATCCACTCCACCTATTCTTACAATAGTAAACCCTTTTAATTTTAATTCTTTTTCTAAATCGGAACTTAATGTATTTTCTCCACCTATTATATAAATATTTTTTGCTTTTAATCTTTTTATCTCTGCTTCTGTATTTGTATTTAATTTATTTTTTTCAGTTAATAAAATAGGTGCATTTTTAGTAGATGAAAATGGAGTTGCTGATAGGGCATCTGGTATTGATGTACTATTTACTAGTATCACATTTTCAGCTGATTCAAAACCTCTTTTACTTATTTTTATAGCAGTTTCATATCTATCATCACCTGTCAAATTTTCTTCTGATGGGCTAGTTGTATTAGTAGATGAGCCTCCACTACTTCCACCACTACTTCCTCCACTATTTCCACCTGAATTATCATCTCCACCTGAATTATCAGATATCTTTTCCCATTGAGCATAAAGTGTTATATTATCATCAACATTAATTATCTCACTTCCATCACCTTTATATGGAGTTCCACTACCATCTGGTTTTGTATTCCATCCAATAAATTTGTATCCTTCTTTTGTAAGATTTCCTGTATTCGCTTTTACACTTGTATTTGCATTTCCATCATGCAGTTCATCTTCAGGTACATCTCCTTGTCCACCATTATTTTCATATTTAACTCTGTATTTATCTGTCCAAAATGCATAAAGGGTTGTATTTATATCCTTTATGTTAAACTTTTCTCCTGATTTATATCTACTGCCTGTATCATCTGCTTTTGTACTCCAATAAAAATTTCCTCCTCTACCAGAGGGTGCTACTAAACCATTATCACCAAGTACAGTAACTTCATCTCCTTTTCCATATACATTATTATCTATTGGAGCTGTACCTGTACTTCCATTTTTATCATATGTTATTCTACATTCCTCTTTCCATTGTGCAAATAAAGTTGTATTTTTCGTAAGGTTAAATTTATCACCATCTCTGTATGAAGTCCCTTCACCATTATTTTTTGTATTCCATCCCATAAATATTGATCCAACTTTAGATGGTATCTGGCTTGTAACAGTTACTTCAGCGCCTTTTTTATGTTTTTCTTCTGATATACTTCCTGCTCCTCCATTTAAGTTATAATCTAATTTATATCCCCATTGTGCATATATTGTATCTCCTGAGATATTTGGCGGAATAGGGTCTCCTTCTTTAAAAGATGTACCACTTCCATCTTCTTCTGTATTCCACCCTATGAATTCTTCATCACCATTGATAAGTCCACCTGACCCTGGGAATTTGTCAGCCTCTCCTGGTTTTGGCAAATCTGGAAGTGTACCTGTTCCTCCATTACCATCCAGTTGCAAATCATATTCCCATTGTGCATAAAGGTCTATGTTAAAATTGTCATAATTTTTTAATAATACCTCAAAACTTGAGCCTAAATTATAAGATTTTCCTGTGCCATCAGCTTTTGTATTCCACTTTGTAAGTTTATAATTTGTTTTTTTAAGGTTACCTTCATTTTCTTTAATTTGCAAATTATCATTCTGATGATACTTATTTGAATCTGATGGAACATTACCTGAAGTATTTCCATTTCCGTTATATCTTACTTGTAAAAAGTCTGGAATCCAAATGGCGTAAAGTGTTATATCTCTGTCTATACCTACTGCTACTATATTTTCTCCACCTGCATATGGTTGAGTACCACTTGCCAAATGGTCCCTTGAGACACTCCAAGCATCAGTATGATAGTTTCCTCTTGTAAGGTTACTACTTAGTGCTAAATAAGAATCAAAATCATCAAGGTCATATACTTTTGGACCTGTTATTACTGGTCCAGGAATAAACGCTCCTCCACTAAGTATAGCTTCATTTATCGTTCCTCCAGTAGCCCCATTACCATCATAAGTTATTGTAATATTATTAACTCTCCTTAAGTTTTTATCTTGAATCTGCTTATTAAATATCTTATTTAAATCATACTCAGCAAAAACATTTGAATAATTTAAAGGAATTATAGCAAATGTAAGTATACATATAGTTAATTTTTTTAACTTTTGATTCATCAAAACCCTCCTTATTTGTTTAAAAAATAATTTTATTTTTTCATTTTGTAAAATAAAGAAATACTGATAAAATCTATATCAGAATTTCTTATAACTATTAGAATCTTATTCTTATATAAATATTAAAGAAGATTCTAACTTATAAATTACAATAATAAACAACTTATATTATTAATTTTTTTGCCACACTGCATATAATATGATATTTCTTTCTCCCATAGTGATTGTTCCTGATAATATTGTTGATGGGTCATTTCTAACTGTACTCCAACCTACAAATGTATAAGTATCGGCATCAAGCCCATTAGTATTTCCTAAAACAGTCACAGTATCTCCTTTTTTATATTCTGTTGTATCACTTGGTACTGAACCAGAAACAGCTACTCCTGAAGGGAAGTTTGATACATAAGCTACCCTATAAGTTTTTTCGGCTACAGTAAAATAAATTGTATTTGGATTAATTCCAGAAGAATTAAGTGTAACTGTCTGAGACTGACTTGCTGGGTCTAATTTATATCCAGCAGGAACCTTTGTAGAATCTGGAGTTATTGTATGGTTTCCAAGTACAGCATTAACAACCTCTGTGTATGTATCTCCAACTATATTACCATATTTATCTTTAAAACCAATTGTTAAAGTACGTTCTGCTTCTGAAGGCATCTTACTTACTGTAAAGTAAACTCTATCTGGTACAAGACCACTGGTACTAAGATTTACCATTTCAAATTGATTATCTGGATTAAGTACATATCCATTTGGTACCTTTGTAGAATCAGATTCCACTCTATGATTTCCATATTCAGCTGGTAGTGTAACTGTATATGGGTCTCCAATTATTGCTCCACTATCTTTATCTTTAAAGTTAACTGTAACTATACGATTTACAAGTGGAATATCAGGACTTACTGTAAAGTAAACAATACTCTTGTCAAGACCTGTTGGTTGTAAATTAACAGTCTGAGTTTGATTAGAAGGATCAAGCTTATAACCATTAGGAACTTTTGATGTGTTTGGTGTTACATCATGTGAGCCTAGTATATCTGGAATTTCTTCTATATAAGTACTTCCAACATTATTTCCATCTTTATCTTTAAATCCAACTATAAGAACACGATCTTCTTCTGGAACTCCTGCATTATCAGGAATAACTGTAAAATCAACTACATTTGGATTAACTCCATTTTGAACAAGATTTACTACTTTAGATTGACTTGCCGGATCTAATTTATATCCAGCAGGAATTTGTGTAGTGTCAGGTGTAACAGTGCTATTTCCATACTTAGCTGGAACTTGAGTTGTATATGACCCAACTATAGCTCCTGTTTCTTTATTTTTATAATTAACCTTAATAGAAAGTTTTGCATTTGAAATCTCAGTAGATGCATATGATGTTCTTGTAGCGTTTCCATTCCCTGTATTAGGTGATGTATAGCTCCAATTTACTCCAGACATGTCTCGATTTGTAACAAAAGAATAAATTCCTGTCATTTGACTTCCTGTTATCCCTGCAGATGGTATGCCATTAGGAAATCCATAACTTGTTCCATAAATAGTTGAAACTTTTTCCCCATTAACTTGTAATACCCATCCTTCTTGAGAACCTCCTTTTGGGTCAGTTCCCCATACATACCTTACGTTTACTGAATTTCCACCACATGGAACAAATAACGAGAAAAATGTTACATATCCATTTCCCATATTTGCACGAAAATCTACTTGATATCTTCCATTAATATCATATCTTCGCTCTGTATTTTGTAGTACTTCATTATTAACTTTATCTGGTAAAGTTTGTCCATATGATGGTACTCCTACGCCAACAACTAAAGCTAAGGTTGCCAAAAAAGATGTTAGTTTACTCAATCTGTGTTTCATTAAAAATCCCCCTCCAATATTTTTTATTTCAAACAGATTTTTCATACTTTATTTTGCATAGTCTTTATCAAAACTATTTATTTAAAGTCTAATTAATCTATTATGAAGTCTATCTTAAAAGTGAAGTTTTTATAGTTTATTTAATTTTCACTTGAAATCCTTTTTATTAAATAAAAAATATATTTAATTTTTACACAAAGATATTAATACTCTATAGACTCGATATTTTAATTTTATTTTTGTAGCATTAAACAACCTAAAAAACAATAAAGTAAGATATTTTATATATTTATATTGCTTAAAGTAATTAACTTTAATTGTTTTCAATTTCATAAAAATTAGTTGTGATATAAATATGATATGTATTTAGAGTATCAATAATTTTTTAATTAAAATAATTATTTCAATTAAAATAATTATTTTAATTATGGTTATTATAGTTTCCGTTTGTTATAAAAGGGTTTTTTTTATGTAAAAAAAACTATAAGAATATTATAAAAAATGTTTATCAAAGCCCTTCAAAATTTTTTCCCACTTTTAATAATTGATTATCAGTAAAAGTATAGAACGTTTGTTAGTAAGCTAAAGAAATAATTATAATTTTAATAGTATATATATATAATTTTTTAAAAAAAATGTATATAAATGTAAAAAAAACTATTAATCATATAAATAGTGACTTTTTTATAACTAAGGGTCACTTTTTCCTTTATTTTACATTTATTGTATCATGATTTTTTATTTATTTCAATCTTATACAACTTTTTCCCAAAATATTATTATTATTTTTTTATCTTTTTCGACTTTATATTCTTTATACATAATACTTAAATTAATTAAACTCATTTTATTATTATCTTTAATTTTATCTGTACTAGCATATAGTTTTTCTCCAAAAGACATATTAATCTTGCTTAAACCGCTACTTAATTTACCACTCTCAAATAAATCGAATTTGGTAGGTGAATGACGAGTTTGACTACTCATTTCCATATTCTTAGTACGAATATCATCAGATAAACTAATTCTCATACTATTAGTTTTAGAAATATTTTTTATATCACAATCAGATGACACTAAAGTCTTTGTGGTATAGTAAGTTAATCCTTTTACATAATCGTATTTATCTTGAGAATTTTCTTGATTAATATCAGATTGTTTAGATTCTTTTTTAAGTGTACCCTCTTTGATTAATTGACTTGAATATTCCTGTTTTTGATTTTTCAAATCATTAATTTGTTGTTGTAATGCTTCAATTTTCATATTTTTTATCTTAGAATCCATATTTTTATCAGTTTTCAAATCTGTGATAAAACTTTCTAGCTTCTGTATTTGCTCATCAAACTTTTCTAACTTGTCATTACTTTTATTGCTATAATTACTCTGATTTACATGTGTACTTCTTGTATTAACAGATATAGACATTATAACTACTCCTACTCAAATATTCTAAACTCTAGAGACTTTATAAACTACATTTCTAGCTTGTGGTAAATTCCCTTCTGGGACACCAACAGCAATACCAAATGGTACAGAATATCCTTCTGGTATATCTAGTAATTCTCTATATTTTTTATTTGTATCAAACTTCATCTTTATTGAATCTGATTCTTTTACATCATTGTCATCCAACACACTAACAAGACCTACAATATCCCCTTGCTCAACAGGTGTAAATAGACCCCTAACCATTCCTATTATGCAACTCCCAAGCCCTAAAGCTTGTGCAGCTGTTGTTATGTTTCCTGTAAGTATTCCCACATCATATGGAGCCCATGAACTCTCTTCATCATAAGAAATAAATAAAACAGTTGGTGCACCATAAAATAATTTAAAATTTTTATTTATTTCAACGTTACTAACTTCATGAACTCTAGAAAGAGTATCATCACTAATCTCTTTTAAAAATTTCTGGTCTTGTACAACAGTTATGTGCCATGGCTGTTTATTACACCCTGAAGGTGCTGCAAATGCACAATGTAATAATGTATCTAATTGTTCATCTGTAATTTGCTCTGTTGTAAATTTTCGTATACTTCTACGTTCTTTTATCAAGTTTATTGTTTGATTATCTTGTAAATTATTCATTATATCGATTCCCCTTTTTATGTATTTGTTAGTTTAAATACAAAATCTTTAGAAAATTAATTTTTATAATTAAACTTCTTTATATTCTTAATTATAATTATTTTTAGTTTATATGTGAAGCTTTTATAACATCAAAACATCAATATATCTACCCCACAAATAAACTTAAATACAAAACTGGTATTAATCGTTCTATAGAAAATATCATTTTTCTATAGAACGATTAATACCAGTAAAGTTGATAAAGTTTGCTATATTAATTTAAAGGACCCCAACCAGCTTTTGTATGAATCTCTGTTTTTACAGATTTAGTCTTACCATCAGCTGAATCAACATTCCATGACCTACCTGCAACAGAAATACCATTGTTACCTTTATACCATCTACCTTCATCATAATCATAAACTAAAGATGTGTACCAATTACCTCCAGTCTTATCATTTGCAAATACAACTACAGTAGCATCAGATTCAGTAGGGTTATATGCATATGGTTGTATATATAATGTTGCCTTACTTAAATTATATTTCTTTTTAAATTCATCTGGAATTGTAGGCCACCCATTTTTATATTTATTATTTAGTAAATAATTTCTAAAAGCATCATTCCCTTTTGAAGGCCCTGGTATTACAGAAGGGTCTACTGCAAATGATGCAATCAAGTCCATCATACTTTGGTGTACATCTCTAGCCATCTCAACACCATCTGGATGTTCTGTACAAGTAACATAAACTCTTGCAATACTTTCTTCTCCAGTTATTCCATCATAACCATCATCAAACTCTGCTGAATATGTTCCACCTGACTTACACTTTGGCTCTGTTTCAAAATACTTACCATCCGTATTTTTTAATACATCTTTTATAACTTCTTTTTTATCTTTGCTAGGTTCCTCAGCCACAGCAATAACAATTTGAGTCTTTATATTTTCTCTATTGGAAAGACATGTTACTGCTTTACTTTTCTCTATATTTTTAAAAAGTGCTGGTAACGCAACTATAACCAAAATTCCTATTATAGATATAACTACCAATAATTCAATTAGTGTAAAACCCTTTTTATTCATAATAATCATTCCCATTAAATAAAATTATAGTGTTTAATTTAATCTGCTATACAGTAATAAAGTGTCTACATAAAGTCCTTCCAACAAAAACTCCCAAAATACTTAATGCCAAATTAAAAAATATGTTTAGTCCAAATAATATATAATTCCCACTATCAAAAAACTTTACAGTTTCGAAGCTAAAAGTAGAAAATGTAGTTAGTCCTCCCATTAAACCAGTTGTCAAAAACAATTTTAAATTATTAGAAATAGAATCTGTCCTTATACTCATTTCCATTACAAAGCCAATTAAAATTCCACCCAGAATATTGACCACCAAAGTCCCAAATGGAAACTTAGTTCCTACAAACTTTAGAGATATTAAATATCTTAATATAGCTCCTAAAAATCCACCAATACCAACATATAATACTTGAATCACATATAACACCTACCCCAAATAACTAAATCACTTCCATATTAAAATTCTATGTCTTCAACCTCTATTCCGTCAATTGCATCCTGTACTAATTTTTCAATATCAAGTGACAACTCAGATTTTTCTATTTTTTCTAGTCTAGGTTTAGTAACAGGTTTTCTAGGAGAAAATACGCTACAGCAATCTTCTTCAGGTATTATAGATGTTTCAAAAGTCCCTATTTTCTTAGCTATATCAACTATGTCTGATTTGTCCATAGCTATAAGTGGTCTAAATACTGGTAAATTTACAACAGCATTAGTGCAAGTAAGCCCTTGTATAGTTTGAGATGCAACTTGACCAATACTTTCACCTGTAATCAAAGCATCACAATGTCTTTTTTCAGAAAGTTTTTGTGCTATTCTCATCATAAATCTTCTTGAAAGAATAGTCGCTTCTTCTTCATTACCATTCTCGCCAATTGCTTTTTGTATTTCTAGTATATTTACTTTATGAAGCCTTACTCTACCACAAGATTTAGCTAATATCTTAGCTAAATCTTTAACTTTTTCTTGTGACCTTTCACTTGTGAATGGATAGCTGTGAAAATGCACTGCTTCTACTTCCATACCCCTTTTTGCGACCATCCATGTTGCTACTGGACTATCTATACCACCAGACAAAAGAGACATCGCTCTACCATTAGTTCCAAGTGGTAATCCACCGTATCCAGGTATAGTATCACTATAAACCATAGTATGAAATTCTCTGTATTCACATTTTATTTTAACTTCTGGATTTCTTACATCAACATCAATTCTATCTCCTACCTTTGATAATAAGTACCCACCTATATCCATACTCATTTCTTGAGAAGTTAATCTAAAAGATTTATCTCCTCTTCTTGACTCTACCTTAAAAGTTTTATATCCAGCATCTATTTTTTCTTCTAGCATCTTTAAAGCTATTTCTTTTAATGTATCATAATCTTTTTTAGCTCTTACTCCAGGACACACACCTACTATACCAAATACTTTTCTAACTTCTTCAATAACTTCTTCATAATCATAATCTTCTAAATCGACATATATTCTTCCATACTCTTTATATACATTAAATTTGCCAATTGGCTTTAACATATTTCTTATATTTCTTATAAGTCTATTCTCAAATATATATCTATTTTTTCCTTTTACTCCAATTTCTCCATACTTTACTATTAATATATTATACACCATTTCACCTCTTAAACTACTTTCTTCTTATTATTTATACAGTATTCTTTATTTCTTTCTCATTATTGACCTTAAATCACAAATTGATTCTTTTAATACTTTCACAGCTTCAGATATCTCATCTTCTGTATTCATATCAGATAGGCTAAACCTTATTGTTCCATTGATTTCTTCATTTGTAAGACCTATGGCATTCAAAACATGACTACCTTTTTTCTTAGAAGAACATGCAGATCCAGTTGACACATAAATTCCTTTTTGCTCTAGGTAATGAAGTAAAACTTCTCCCTTCGTACCTATAAATGATACATTTAATATATGACATACGCCATCTTCTGGAGAATTAATTTTTATACCTTCTATATTCTCAACTATTTTATTTCTAAATATGTTTTTTAAGTTATTTATCTTCAAAATAACAGCATCTAAATCTTTACTTAATATATTTACAGCTTCTCCAAGCCCATATATTCCAGGTACATTTTCTGTTCCAGACCTAATTCCAATTTCTTGTCCTCCTCCTGTTAGCATAGGCTTTAAGCGATTATTTTCCTTAATATACATAAATCCAATTCCCTTTGGACCATGAAATTTATGTGCACTTACACTCATAAAATCTATATTGTATTTAGATGGTCTAAAGTTTATTTTTCCATATGATTGAATAGCGTCTACATGGAAATATATCTTCTCTTTTAAAGACTTCAGATATTTTCCAACTTCATCTATTGGCTGTATAGTTCCTATTTCATTGTTAACATGCATCATACTTACTAAACATGTAGCTGATTTTATAGCATTTTTCAAATCTTCTATATTTATCTTTCCATCTTTTCCGACCTCTAAGTAAGTTACTTCAAATCCATCTTCTTCTAAATCTTTTAGTGTGTTTAAAACAGAAGGATGTTCTATATTTGTAGATATTATATGATTTCTTCTCTTCTTATTTAGATTGGCAATACCTCTTATTATAGTATTATTACATTCTGTTCCACCTGATGTAAAATAAATCTCTTTATCTTTCGCGCCTAGAGATTTAGCTATAATCTGTCTTACTTCTTTTATACCTTTTTCAACTTCCACACCTTTTCTATGAACAGAAGAAGGATTTCCATAATCCGTACTAAGTGCATATACCATTTTATCTATAACTTCTGGATAAGGTTTTGTAGTTGCACTATTATCTAAGTATATTTCCAACTTAATTACACCTGCCTTTATTTAAAATCTTCAACTCTAATTATTATACCATTAATTACAGTATTTTTTTTGTTAATCTTTATTAAAAAGATAATCTTAAGTTTATAGAATCTTCTTTCATAAAAATCTAGTTTTTTCACTTAACTACAAAATTTTATGCTAAAATATAATATATTTATACTATACCCTACAAAAATACGTGATAACATACAATATATGATAAAATAATATATTATATAAAATAAATATATTATATTATACATATACTTATTTTTGCTATAAAGTCTATTTTTATAAGCTTACTTGTTATAAAAATAACTTTTATAATTTATATCAAAAAAAATATTGATTTTTGTGTCGCATTTTGTTATAATAAATTAAGGTTATCCCCCTGGTAACCCTAGTTAGTTAATATATCTATTCCCAATACCCTTTCATAAGGATATATTTTATATTTATTAAAAATCGAATTAATATCGGAAACTAATTCGATGGAAAAAAAGAGCTTACCCCGAGCTCTTTTTTTTTCTGCAAAAATATAATATTAAGCTAAGATAAAGTTAATGTCAGTATAATTTTAGTTTTAAAAATTATATTAATTATCACTAAAAAAGGATGTATTGAATTTCTAATATCAATACATCCTTTTTTTATATATTATAACACTTTTGCTAAGAATGATTTTGTTCTATCGTGTTTTGGATTTCCAAAGACTTCTTCTGGAGAATCCTCCTCAAGAATACTTCCTCCATCTATAAAGATAACTCTATCTGCAACTTCTTTAGCAAATCCCATTTCATGAGTTACAATTGCCATTGTCATTCCTTCTTTAGCAAGTTCTTTTATAACATCCAAAACTTCATTTACCATTTCTGGGTCAAGAGCAGATGTTGGCTCATCAAATAACATCATATCTGGTTCCATAGCAAGAGCTCGCGCTATTGCTATTCTTTGCTTTTGCCCTCCAGATAATTGTGATGGATATGAATCTTTTTTATCTAAAAGACCAACTCTACTTAATAAAACTTCTGCTTTTTTTTCTGCTTCTTCCTTAGTCATTTTTTTTAATTTAATTGGTGCCAATGTTATATTATCTAAAATAGTCTTATGTGGGAATAAATTAAAGTTCTGAAACACCATACCTATATTTTGTCTAACTTCATCAATATTAGTTTTTTTATCAACTAAATTTTTTCCTTCAAATATTATCTCTCCACCTGTAGGTATTTCTAATAAATTCATACATCTAAGAAGTGTACTTTTACCAGAGCCACTTGGACCTACTATAACCATTATTTCGCCTTTAGCGATTTCTAAGTCTATATTTTTTAATACATTTAAATCTCCAAAAGATTTACTTAAATTTTTTATTGTAATCATATTATCACTTTCCTTTTTACTATTCTATGTTTTCCCTAAATGCTAAACATGCTCTCATCTAGTTAGACACAGATAGTTTCTTTTCTAATAATCCAACTAATCTTGATAGAGTAAATGTTATAACAAAATAAATTGCTGCTGCTACTATTAATGGCTCTAATGCTCTGAATGCTGCATTTTTTACTATATCAGCAGTACGCATTATCTCAACAACACCTATTACAGATATTATTGAAGATTCTTTTACAAGTGTAATAAACTCATTTGCTAATGAAGGTAGTATATTTTTTATAGCTTGAGGTATTATTATATATCTCATAGTTGACCAGTAATTTAATCCTAATGATCTACTTGCTTCCATTTGTCCATTATCAACTGATTGTATACCTGATCTAAGTATCTCTGCCACATATGCACCAGAGTTTACTGACAATGCAAATGCACTAGCTATAAATTCACTTGGTATACCAAATAACATAGGGAATCTTATTCCTAATTGAGGTAATCCAAACCATACTATATATATCTGTACTAATAATGGTGTTCCTCTTAAAATCTCAATATAGATTGATGATATTACTCTTAATACTTTACTCTTTGATATTTTTGCCATACAGATAATTATACCTATTACAAATCCAAAGCATAATGCCACAAGAGAAATTCCTACTGTCACACCTGTTCCTTCCAAAAAAGAAGTCCCAAATCTACTTAAAAAACTAAAATCTAAACTCATAATTTCATCTCCCACATAACTTTCTTACTAATTTGAAGCAGCTTCAGTAGATGCTTCATTTAAAAATTCTTCTATTTTTTTACCATCTTGTAATTCTTTTATTTTTTTATTTAATAATTCTATAAAGTCTTTGTTGTTATCAGCTTTTTTGATTGCTGCTGCCATACCTTCTGTTACATCTTTACCAACTTCAGTATTTGCCATTTTTATTCCATCATATTTTTTAACATTTATTAAAGAAACTGCCTCATTAGTAACAACTGCATCTATGTTTCCATTTTTTAATTCTGTAATTAAATCAGGTATTGCTTTTAAAGATTTTGTAGTTGTCATTTTTAGAGTGTTAACTACATATTCTTCTTGAATGCTTCCTGCCTGTACCCCTACTCTAAGTTTTTTCAAATCGTCTTCAGTTTTTACTTTGTCTATATCTGCATCTTTAACTATAACTGCATTTCTACTTAAATAATATAATTCTGAGAAATCAACACTCTTTTCTCTTTCTGGTGTTGGAGACATCCCTGCAAGAACCATATCAACTTGGTCTGCATTTAAAGCACCTATTAATCCATCAAATGACATATCTTTAATTTCAACCTTTACACCAAGTTCCTTTGCAAATTCTTCAGCCAACATTACATCGAATCCTTTTATTGAATCTTTACCATCTACTACTTTATGAAATTCAAATGGTGGGAATTCTGCACTAGTACCGACAACTAATTTTCCACTTTCTTTTATTTGCTCTAATTTTGTTTTTTCTTCTCCACCACTACATCCTACTAGCGATAATGTTAATCCTAATACTAATCCTAAACTTAATAATTTTTTAAATACTTTCATTTTAACTACCCCTCTCTTTTAATTATAATTTTCCCTCAAATTTTTAATACTTTAATGTTTCGAGTTACAAAAAAAGTCCCTCAGTCTTTAATGACTAAGAGACGACTTTACCGCGTTACCACTCTTATTGATAAATACTTATACAACCTTCAAAATTTGTGAATTTTAGCCTTTATAGCTACAGGGATATTTTAATTTTAAAATCAAAAAAGTCCCTTAGCTTTACAGCTAAGAGACGAATTATATCCGCGTTACCACTCTTTTTGATAAGTAAGTACTTATCCTCTCAATCCCTTAAGGCGGGCAAACCAATTATCATACTAACTAAAACTTCTGATAATTTCCTCCAGAGCTCTCTTCACATAGACTTCATTGCTAGGCTTACACCAACCCCTAACTCGCTGTAAATCCATATATGCTACTTTCTCTATCACTGGATTTGTTTCCTTAAATTGTTAATACAATTGTACTTCCTTCTAATATTTTTGTCAATAAGTTTTTTATTTTTTTAATAATTTTATTTTCTAAAATTTAGATATTGTATTACATGCTTGTTAATATTATCCATATATTTATAAATAATGTATTTCTTATTTATTTCTGTTCTTTAGGTAATTACAAATAATATACTTCTTATTTGTTTCTATTTCTTAAATGCTTATAAATAATATTTTTCTCTTTCATTTTCATTACTTAAATACTTATAAATAATATTTTTCTCTTTCATTTTCATTGCTTAAATACTTATAAATAATATATCTTATATTTATTAAATTTTATATACTAAGTTAAATAATATGGATTATATTCTTCAATAAACAAGTTTTCAAATCTAAAGTTCGCTCTCTATCTTTAAACTTTATCGTAAACATGTTTCCATCTTTTTTGATTATTTCGCCTTCGTGAAATTTTTTATGGTATACCTTATCACCAACACCAATACTATCAATTTCTTTTTTAGTTGGAGATTTTATATCATTGATAAACAATGATTTATCAACTTTTTTACCATATTTATTTAAAGTAGAACTTATACATAGTTTTTCTTCAGCTCTTGTAATAGCTACATACATAAGTCTTCTTTCTTCTTCTAATTGTTCCTCTTTTTTTTCTTCCTTACAAATATCATATGATTTTTCATGAGGTATTGTTCCTTCATTTGCACCTATAATATAGACATTCCTAAATTCTAATCCTTTTGCACTATGCATAGTTGTAAATATAACACCATCAGTCTGTTTATTCTTGTTATTTTCCATTAACTCAATCTTTACTCTCTCAATATGGTCTAAAAACTCTGTCACTGTATTGAAATTTGTAGCAGAACTCTCAAGTTCGTTTAATATCTCTACAAGCCCATTAGTCTTTATCTTTCTATTGCTACAGTAATCCAAGACATATCTATCATAATCAAGACTAGTTCTAATATAAGATATTGCATTTTTAGGATTTAAAGTATTCAAATAGCTCAAGTCTATCTCCAAATCTGTTATTGTTTTGACTTGTTTGGGATGAAGGTTACATTTGTTTATTAGTGCTGTTACAAAATCTTTTTCATCTTTAACCATATTTACATTATCTTTAGATATATATCTAAATGGCTTATTTATAATTCTTAACCAATCTTTATTTGATTTTGGATTAATACCTATTCTTAAATATGCTAGTATATCCTGACTTGCCCAATGGTCATATATTGTAATTACTGAATCTTTTACTACAAATGGAATTCTCATATCCATAAATACATCTACTAAGGCTCTTGACTGTATATTAGTTCTATAAATTACTGCAAAATCTGAATACTCTACATAATCCTTTTTTATTTCGTCAATTATTTCCTTGGCAATATGTAAAGCTTCTTCCTCTGAATCATATGGAGAAATATAACTCACAATGCCTCCCTTACCTTGACTACATTTAATAACTTTTTCATATCTATTTCTATTTTTTTCTATAAGCCTGTTTGCAGTATTTACTATTTCACTTTTAGACCTATAATTTACATCCAGCACTATTTTTTTAGTATTATTAAAATATTTTTCAAATTCAAGCAAAAAATCTGGTCTAGCTCCTCTAAAACCATATATACTTTGGTCTTCGTCTCCAACCGCAAATATGTTGTTTAGTGGATTACAAATTAACTTTAAAACCTCAAATTGCACTTTATTTATATCTTGGAATTCATCTATCAATATATATTTATATACATTCCTAACCATTTCTAAGGCTGATTTATTATTCAAAAGCAAATAATAAGTCTTTATAAGCATATCATCAAAATCAATCTTATTAACTTTTGATTTTTGCTCTTCATATAAATTATATACTTTTAAAAACTCATCTTTTGTCAACACTTCTGAGCTAAATTCATTCTTATCCATAAGTTCATTTTTTACATAAGATATTTCATTTATAACTTGACCTATATTTTCATCATCATCTGCATTTTCTATATTTAGACTTTTTAATATTGCCTTTATTGTTATCCTCTTTGACTTTTCATCAAATATGCTATCTAAATTGTACCTTTCAAAATACCTCAAAATCTTAAAAAACACAGAATGAAAAGTGCCATATGTTACCTTATTGAGTCTTATATCATCACTTAAACTCAATGCTCTATTTTTCATTTCTACTGAGGATGCTTTGGTAAAACTTATCGCCAATATTCTTGCTGGTGCTATATTTTTGTTTACTACCATATTAGCTATTCTATATGTAATTACCCTAGTCTTACCTGAACCAGGCCCTGCAAGTATCATGCAAGGCCCATCTATATGTTCAACTGCTTCTAGTTGATTTTCATTTAACTGTCTTATATCTATATTTGTTGTGATTATTACATCCACCACCTTAATTTATAATCATCCTATTTTCTTTTTTAATTATAAACTAAAAGTATCCTAAAAATACATTTAATTTTTCTTCTATTAAACTATATCATCTCTATTTTCATAACATATCTTGAGTTCCTGTTTAATTTTATCACTTATATCTTGAGGAACAAATTCTGGTTTACCAATGTAATATCCTTGAATATAATCTATTCCAATAGCTACTAATGCTTCCATTTCACTTTTGGTTTCTACACCTTCTGCTATAACTTTAATATTTCTTTCTTTAGAATATGAAATAAGGTTTTTTAGTATTTTTCTTCTATCTTCATCTTTGTCAATACCTCTTACAATAGACATATCAATCTTCACATAATTTGGCATTATGTACAGTAGTACAGCATCGCCATTGTAACCTGTTCCAAAATCATCTAAAGCAATTTCTATATTCCACTGATTTATATACACTTTCTTTTTGTCAATAAAATCTTCACTAATCTTATCATTCTCTGTTATTTCTAGCACTACCCTATTTAGATAATTACCATATAAATCTTCTATTTCTTCAAAATCAACTTTTGATAAATTATTATTTGGTATAGAGTTTAAGAACAATTTACACACTCCAAACTGTTCCCTATATCTCTTAAAAGATTTAAGTGCTTTGAACCATGTGATACGTTCGATTTGATATAACTTAGACTGTGAACGAGCCAATCTAATAACATCCATTGGAGAACTAAAAGTTTCCATTTTGGGTCTCATAAGTGCTTCATATGCAAATACTTCACCTTTACAATCCACAATAGGCTGAAATGCATATTCAACCAATTGACCATCAATTAATTTATTTAACTCTTCTCTATTATGCAACAAGAATGAATCTTTATTATATATATTGACATCAAATTCACTTACTTCACCTTTAATTGTATTTTTAATTTGATACATAGCAAAATCTGCATATTTCATTAGTTCATCATAGTTAGTTGAATCGCTAGGATACCAAGAAATTCCTGCTGATGCTCTTATTTTAAATTCTGTCCCATCATGAAGCTTTAATAAAGTATTATTCATCTGTGTCTTAACTGAGTTAATAATAGTTCTTATGCTATCTTTACTTTCATACCCATATATGAATACATAAAACTCATCCCCTGAAAGTCTAGAAACTATACCATTCCATGATATAAACTTTTTAAGTATATCTGCTGCACATCTAATATATTCATCACCAGCATCATGACCATAGGTATCATTAATATATTTTAAATTATCTAAATCCCACATTATAAATGCAGCTATTTTAATCTCTTCTTTATTTTCAAATTTTTCTCGTACTTGTGAATAAAAAGCTCTCCTATTTAGAAGATTTGTTAAAATATCAAAATCTCTTTCATACTCAATTTTCATTTTCTCAATAAACTCTTTTGTAACATCAACAACAACACCTAATATCTTTAAGTCATCTTCAACAATATTTAATCTTATCCACTTAGAAGTTTTATCTTTAGATTCAAATTTATATATGTATATATTTTCTGTCTTATAATTTTTCTGTAAATATGTATCCATTTCATTCATTTTTTTCATAAATTTACTTTTTGATATATATCCATATTCTTGAAATTCATCATCCGTAGTAAATATACTAAAAAATCCTTTTGTACAAAAAACATTATCTCCATTTTTATATAATTCAAAAGCTCCAATTGGCATATCTGCAATTTCAATAATTTGTGATAATTTTGATGAGGAATCTGCAACATTTGCACTAAGTAGCTCTATGGCTGAAGATAATTCATCTATTTCAGATATGTTTATTTTATCAAGATTTACTGGTTTTGATGGATTACTATTTCTAACTTTATTAACCAAAAGAACAATTGGTTTTGTAAACAATCTCGAAGCAATATAAATACCTATAAGCCCTATCACTAAGGAAACTGCAACAGACACTATTACCAAGGTTTCCACTCTTTTTGAAAAACACAATAAACTTTTTTCTTCAATAATTCCCAAAAGAGCCCAACGCTCATTTTCAAATGGAGTATTGGAATTGTATAAATCTAAATATTGTACACTAGCATAAGTACTTTCTTTAATTTTACCATCATCTTCATTTTTAACTTTATATACATTTTTATAAGATTCTTTTTGCTCAAGGTTCGAATGTAAACCATCCCAAAATTTGTCTTTAAATGTATAACCATTCGAAACAACATTTTCAAATGCCAAATCATCATTTCTATCTACGCCTAAAATATAATTACCTTTTTTATTTTCATTTATCTCCCCATATGGAAGCAACTCTCTTAAATAATTTATACCTAAATCTATTCCAAGTACTCCATATACAGTTCCATCTTCATAAATAAGAGGAACTGAATATGTTATAACTCTATCGCCTTCATTTGTTAATAAGAACTGACTTCCCCAGTATCCTAAATTAGAACTTGATGTATTTGGATTATCAATTGCAGCTCTAAATGGTTTATAAAAGAAATTATCTCCTTTTTCCTCATTTTCACTTTTAAAGGAAAACTTTGGAGCCCAATAACTATCCATAGATATTCCAAAACTTCTTGCTATCTCTGAGGAGCCTCTTTCAATTAGCAAATCAGAATTATCATTTGGGTTAAATTTAGGGTCTAGGTCTCTTATATACAATCCTGTCTTACTTATTTCATCTTTACTATTTATTGAATCATATTCAATATCTTTGTTATTTAAAATTATGAAAGAACCTGTAACAGAATTTTTTCTCAAAAGATATATTAAATCTTTTGATATATTTTTTATAATTTCTTTATTAATTTCTTCGTTTATACCCACATCTTTAATTGAGACATTATTTTCATCTAAAACCTTTTTTACAGATGAGTTAATAGCTAGTTCTGTCTCGCTTGTCTTTGACCATCTTTGTAACATCTCATTTTGTATATAATTTTTACGATTAATTACTCTTTCATTTAAAATATCAAATGAATTATCATTTAGTCTTTTAATAGTTCCTCCCCATAAAATTGTGGCACAAAATAAACTTGTTTGAATTAGCATAACAATAATTAGAGGAAATATCATCTTTTTCATTATTGAGTTATTCTTTTTTAGATTATTTTCCATATTTATTCCACCCATACCTTTGTGCATTTTGGTACACGTTGCCAATTCACCTACTCTTTTACAGCATTTTCAAGCTCAGTCTTAAAATTTAAAAACCATGCTGAAAAATTTTCATTATTATTAAATTGTGCTACTGCATTCTCTTTAGAGGTTCCATTTTTTATTAATTCATTTATTTTATTTAAATCTTCTTTAGCTTTATCAATCATTGAATACTCAAGGATTTGTCTGGCTTTTGTCCCACCATCAAATGCTTTATTAGTGTACAACTTACAACTATTAATCTGTTCAATAGATGAAACAATTGAACTTTCCACTTTACTTGATACCTTTAAATCGTCTTTATTCATAACATCCTTTATAACATCCAAATTATTTGTTTTTTTCTTTACTGGTAGATATCCAGAAGCAATAGAGAATTTTACATTAGACTCTTTATCTGTAAACCATTTTAAAAATTCTACTGATGCATACTCTTCTTCTTTAGTAGATTTTGTTACAGCCATTCCTGCCCCTTGTTGTACAGCATATTTTTCTTTATCTTTAAAACGTGGAGCTTGAAAGACAGATGTCTCAATTTTATAACTCTCATTATCATTTAACATTACTTCATCTGGAAAATATGATGCTCCTGAACTAGAGCCAACAAGAGCTAGTATATCTCCTGTTTTTGCATCATCAGAACGGAACTTACCATAAGATGCAAAATATCCATTTATATATGGGACATAAAAATTATCCCATAATTTTTTCATAACCTTTTCATCAAGATTCAGTGTAACTTTTCCATCTTTAACTGAAAAAATTTCTACTCCTAACTGCTTACTTCCTATAATAATATAATTTGCTAGAGCATCTCTTCCAAAAAATGCTTTACCATCATTAGGCTCTTTTGTTAAACTATCTGTCCATTCATAGTATTTCTTTGATGTCTCTACTAATCCTTCAATTGTTTGTATATCATTTATATTTGAATTTGTTGCTTTGGCAAACTTATCCCAATCTGTCTTATTTAACATCAAAATCTCAGTAGACTTTGCAATCGGAAAAAGCTTAAGTTCGTTATCAGAATTTAGTCTACCTTCATCTACATATTCTTCTATATACTCATTTAATTCATCCTTACTTATGTACTTATCAATATCTACTAGTAGTTTTAATTTATCCATTTCATATGCAGTATCTGAGTACGCTGCAAAAATATTTGGAACATCTTCAGAACCAACCTTTTTATTAGCAGAATCCAGCACCTTTTCAGATAAATCAACTACATTTCCCTGACTAAACGCTTCAACAATAATTCCTTTTTCAGCACCTACAGTGTCATTAAATTCCTTAACTAGCTTATCAAACGCCATTTTTTGCTGTCCATTATAATAATGCCAAATTTCTATTGATGTCGGATTTTCTGGATCTAGTTTATAACTCTCTTCCTTTTTCAAATCACACCCTGTAAGTAATAAAATAATCATTGATGTGATAATTAATTTTACAAATCCACTCCTATTCATAAAATCGACTCCTTCAAATGTATAAAATTTATTATAGCATTAAAACCGTAACTTAATTACTTATATTAATTATAAAATATTTACTGATATATTTAAATAGGACTAACAGTATATTTAAAAGCAACTAGAAAACAAATGATTACAAATATTGAAAATATACCTTTAGCATAATTCTTCTCTCTAAATGCACCAAATGATACCAAACCTTGTTGAATAGCCACTGTAATTACTAAAAGTGTCATTATTATATTAAGCTGAACTAACTTAAACAGATAAAGTAAAGAAAATATTACTAAAAGAACACATAATACAATACTAGATTTATTAATAATAGTAGTAATCTTATCTTCTTTTTTATGTTGTTTATTAGATTCTTTTAACTTCTCTTTATTTAAAGTTTCAACCTTTTTATTATACCTTGCCCTTGTTTTATCTTTATATTTTGTGTTTTTATTCTTATTACCCATTTATTTACTCACCTTTGATATCAATTTTAAAATTGAGTCCTTTCATAATTTAAATATTATATGTTTAAGATACCATATATTTATCACAAAAAGGTAACTTACTAATCATCTATTTTTAATTTTCGCATAAAAAAGCTATCCCTTATTAGAAATAACTCTGTATTGAGATAGCTTATTTAACTATTTATTTTCTCCAACATTTTCTACATCATCGAACTTACTATCAACCAAGACTATATCAACTCTTCTGTTTTTTGATTTGCCATCTGGAGATGAATTGTCAGCTATTGGTCTAAATTCACCATATCCTACAGCAGACAACTTATTTGGTGCAATACCTGCACTATCAATAAGAAGTTGGACAACATTGGTTGCTCTCATAACTGATAAATCCCAATTAGATTTAAATTCAGAATTTTTTATAGATAGGTTATCTGTATGACCTTCTACTCTTATATAACTATTCATTTCATTTAACATCTTACCTATTTGAATAATCTTATCTCTAGAATCATTTATTATAACAGCTTTTCCAGTATCAAATAATATAGTATCTTTAAGGCTTATTACTAGTCCTCTATCTTGAGCTTTTAATGATACCGAATTTGCCAATCCACTTTCATTTAAATACTTTTGAATATTTTCACCAACTTCTTTAAACTCAGGATTTTGTAAACTATCTAGATTATTATTGTTTTGGTCAACTACTGGTTCTATTTTATTTTGTCCACCTTCAATAACTCCAGATGAACCACCAAATGCAGAACTTAGAGATTGAGATAATTGTTTATATTTCTCTGCATCAACATTACTCATAGAATACATTATGACAAAGAAAATCATAAGTAATGTTATGAGGTCTGAATAAGTTAAAAGCCATCGCTCATTATTTTCTTCTTTTTCGTCTTCATCATGTAACATAAATATTCCATCCTTTTATATTATTCAATTCTACCATCAGCTTCTCCAAGTTCAATTAATTCTTTTGAATTTAAAAATATCTTTAATTTTTCTGTCATTAAATTAGAATTATCTCCCTCAAGTATAGATAGTATCGCTTCTATCACTAAAAGTCTTTCATTAGTTTCTTGCTGATTTATAGCTTTAAGCTTTGATGCTATTGGTAACCAAATTAAATTGGCTGAACCAACACCGTATAAAGTAGCCAAAAACGCTACAGATATCTGAGGTCCAAGTGCATCTGGATTACTCGAAAGATTTCCTAAAATATGTACTAATCCCATAACTGTACCTATGATTCCCAGTGTAGGTGCATACCCTCCTGCTGAATCGAATATTGCTATTCCTTCTTTATGTCTTTTTGATGTTATTTGTATTTGAGATTCTAATATATTTCTTATTGTAGCTGCATCAACGCCGTCTACCATAAGTTCAAGACCTTTTCTAATAAATGGGTCCAATTCATCATTTTCGCTTATTTCTTTATCAATACTAAGAAGACCTTCTTTTCTGGCCTTGATTGCAATTTCTTTGAAATAAACTATGTTTTCTATATTGTTAGGCTTTTTATTTTTAAAAGCTAACAACATTATCTTTATGGACTTTTTGAATACAGGAAATGGTGTTGAAGCACCAACAGCCCCTATAGTTCCACCAAAAACAACAAGTGCTGATGAAAATACAAATAAGGCTCCAATGTGTCCCCCATCAATAACGAAAGCAACCACTAAAGATGCTATTCCCACTATAAAGAAAATTAAAGTTGTCATATATTACCTCCTTTCTTTAATTATGTCTGCTAGGTTGTTTTTATTAATAGACATTACAAAAAAGACTACCTTCAACAAGGATAGCCTTTGATAATTGGCGGAGAAGGAGGGATTCGAACCCTCGCACCGGTTACCCAGCCTAATCCCTTAGCAGGGGATCCTCTTGAGCCACTTGAGTACTTCTCCTTATTTCTATGCAATTAAATTATATAATAAAATTATATTTTAGTCAATTAATTTATGAAATTTAAGGTATTTTAAGTCATTAAATATCTATTTTCACTTTTTTACTTAAATGTAAGTTTGAAATATGGTAAAATTATCTTGCATAACGCTTATAATATTATTTACTAAATATACACACATTAACATATAGACATAAATCCTTAATTCATCATAAGTTATGCTTAAAACTAAAATAATATTAATCCAAGGAGGATTTTCCATGTTACCACAGGAAAGATATGAGAAGATTTTAAGTATTCTCGAATCAGATAATATAATTAAAATAAATGACATAGTCCAAATGTTTGATATATCAATAGAAACAGCACGAAGAGACCTAGCACATATGGAAAGTATTGGACTTTTAAAAAGAGTTTATGGTGGTGCTATACCAGTTATAGCAAGTAGCGTAGAACTTAACTATATTAAAAGAAAAAAAATAAATTCAAATGATAAAAAACAAATTGCTCTTAAATGTAGTGAATTTATAAATACAAATGACACTATTTTTATGGATACTGGAACTACTGTTCTTGAAGTTGCAAAAAGTTTAAAAGACAAAAAAAACTTAACTGTAATAACTAACTCAATTTTGGTTGCAAATGAACTTATGAATACTAATATAAAAGTATATGTACTTGGTGGATATCTTAGAGAAACTGAAGGTTCTTTTTCTGGACCACTTACATTAGCAGCCATTGAACAATTTAATGTTGATAAGGCAATTTTAGGTGCTGGAGGTATTACACTTGAAAATGGTATTTCTGACTATCACTTAGAAGAATCACTTGTTCGAAAAAAAATGATTGAAAGGTCTAGAAAGTCAATAGTAGTTGTTGAGCCACCTAAGTTTGGAATAAATTCATTTGCTTCTGTTGCTCCTATAGAGCATATAGATACTATTATTACATCTGCTAGTATAGACCACGACATAATTATAGAATTTTCTCAAAAAGGAATACCTTTAGTCATAGCTGATAATTAGCTTATATGATTGCTTTTTAGTTCCTTATAAAATATCATTGATTAAAGTTAAGGAGCCAAATAATTATTTATTTAGCTCCATTTATACCTAAACTATACAGTGTTTTTACTATGTCACTATGTCTTTTTTTATTTACCTTATTTTTTTAACTTAACTCTATTTTTTAATTTAGCTTAACGCTTACTTTAACATTAATTCTTTTATACAACCTCTTTTTTCATTTTACTACTTTGCTCTTCTTCTGCTGTTAAATCTTTTGTCATTACCATAGCAAGTGCAATCGCCAATACTCCACCAACTAACTTTCCAATTACAACAGGTGTAATCATCTCTGGCACTACTCCTGCTGTAAATCCTAGGTGATCACCTAGTGCTGCTGTTGCACAAACTAACCATGCTGTATTTACTACTTTTCCCTTTGGGCTCATGTCTTTCATCATTTTATACACTGGAATACTATTAGCTAAAGTGAAAACTAATCCAGCTGCACTTGTTGCATCCATACCTAATTTTCCACCTATTGCTGTAAGTGGTTTATTTAAAACTTTAACTAATAAATGTAGTATAGGAAAAGTACCCAATAATACTATTGCAATACTTCCAATTACTTGAATACCCTCTCTTATAGGTGTCATTCCTTTTATAAGTACTACCCCTGTTATTTCTTGAAATGCTGCTGCACCTAATCCTATTGTTATCAATATAGATATAATTTTTCCAAAAACTAAAGACCCATTTATCATAAGTGTTGAATTTACTTTCAGACCTATTGCTAATATTACTGCTAATATTATTACTGGCACCATATTTATAATCACCATTGATAAATTAAATCCTGCTATCATTCCTCCTACAATCCCTCCAAAAGGTATTGTTATTAATCCTATTAATAACCCTTTTGCAAAAAATGGTCTGTCTTCATACTCTATAAGGCCTAATCCTACTGGGATTGAAAATACAAGTGTACACCCAAGCATTGATGATACAACTAATCCTGCAAGCATCCCTGCTTCTTTATTGTGTGCAAGTTCCATCGCTAATGGATATCCTCCCATATCATTTGCTAATATGGTTGCAAACATAGATGGGTCTGCTCCACATAAATTGAATATTGGTATTATTACTGGTCCTAATACATTTGAGATAACTGGAGCTAAACAAACTATACCAACCATCCCTAAAGCTAGTGGACCCATTGAATTAAAACCTTCTTCGAATTGTTCACCAAGACCAAATTTATTTCCAATTATCCTATCTAATGCTCCTAAAAGCACCCCTACAGCCATTATATATAATATAACTTTATCAAAGGGCATATTTAATTCCTCCTATACATGTAAATACTATGTTGTACTTTAATTAGCACACATCTTTTTGGTATCGTTTTCCCAGTTCATAGCTCTTTTTACTGCTTGATTCCACCCAAGCAAAATTTCTTCTCTTTTTTGTTTTGTCATATTTGGAGTGTATTCTTTACTTATTGTAAACTCATTTCTAATTTCATCAATACTATTCCAAACACCACAGGAAAGACCTGCCATATATCCTACTCCAAGCACTGTTGTCTCAGGATTTTCTGCAATTTCAATTGGTATATCTAATATATCGGATTGAAACTGCATTGTAAAATTATTTTTTGTAATTCCACCATCCACTCTTAGCATTTTTATATCCTTTCCTGAAGCTAAATTCATAGAGTCAACAACATCTTTGACCTGAAGTGCAACAGATTCAAGAGTAGCTCTTACTATATGCTCTTTCTTAGTACTGCCTGTTATACCAACCATTGTACCTCTTGCATATTGGTCCCAATAAGGTGCTGCAATCCCTGCAAACGCTGGAACAAAATATACACCACCAGTACTTGGTATTGAGTTAGCCATATCATCAGTTTCTGAGTAATTTTTTATAACTCCAATTCCATCTCTAAGCCACTGTATTGCAGCACCTGCTATATATACTCCGCCATCATAAGCATATGTAATTTTGTCTCCTATTTTCCAAGCAACAGTTGTTAATATACCATTACCCGCTATTTTCAACTCTTCACCTATATTCATATATAAGAAACATCCTGTTCCATAAGTATTTTTAACCATACCTGGCTCAAAGCATCCATTTCCAAATAGAGCTGCTGGCTGGTCAACCATCGAAGCAGTAATTTTTATTGATACACCACAAAATGCCCCTTTGTCTGTAGTCCCAAAATCACCACTTGTAGGCATTATATCCGCTAAAATACTTCTAGGAACTCCTATAATATCAAGTAATTCTCTATCCCAATTCATATCTCTTATATTAAAAAGCATGGTTCTTGCTGCTGTAGAAACATCAGTTAAAAAAGACTTTCCTCCTGTCATTTTCCAAATTAACCAGCTATCTAATGTTCCAGCAAGTACTTCTCCATTTTTGATTTTTTCTTTTACACCTTTTACATTATCTATTATCCATTTAATTTTTGTCCCTGAAAAATAAGGGTCTATGATTAGTCCTGTTTTATCTATTATCTTATTTTCTAATCCTGGTATATTCTTTAAATTTTCAACATAATCATAGGTTCTTCTGCACTGCCATACAATTGCATTGTATAATGGCATACCTGTATTTTTATCCCATAGCATTACTGTTTCACCTTGATTATCTATACCTATTCCCTTTATATCACTTTCATCTATTCCACTTTTAAAAGCTTGTTGTAGTACATTATTACTTACAGTTTTTGTGTTATTCCAAATTTCTATAGGGTCATGTTCGACGTATCCAGATTGTGGATAGATTTGAGTATGCTCCATATAATCACTAAAAACAAACTCTGATTTTTCATTTATTAATACTGCTCTTGTTCCTGTTGTTCCTTGATCAATTGCTAATACATATTTCACTTTAAGCGTCCCCCTTTATTTTCAGAATTAATAGATTTTTTATTATTTTTTGAATATAAAATCTATTCAACTTATTTATATTCTATATCATCTTGGGGATTTATACAATATTTATTACAATATTTTTTGTATATTTTTACTTTTTTTGATTGTTAAAGTATTTTAATTAAAATATTATTGCAATATTATTAGTTTTATTCTATAATCTAGTTAAATTAACACATAAACTTTTAATATATACACATAAACAGTCATCATAAAATTTAAATTAAACTTTAAGGAGGATTTGCAATGAAAAAAACATATCTATTTAGTCCTGGACCAGTAATGGTTACAGATAGGGTTAGAAATTCACTTCTTCACTATGATATATGTCATAGAGGAAATGAATTCATGAATTTATTTAAAGATACACAACAAAAAATCGGTAAATTATATAATGCAACTTCTGATTATTATTCTCTAGTTGTATCTGGTTCTGGAACATCTGTAAATGAATGTGTATTATCTTCTATATTTGATAAAGAAGATGCTGCTTTATTAGTTAGTAATGGTGTATTTGGAGAAAGGCTAGAAGAAATATTATCTGCTTATAGTGTTAAGACCTACAAACCAGACTTTAAATGGGCTGAATATCCAGACTTAGATATTTTAGAAAAATACTTACTTGAAAATCCTGACATAAAAGTAATTGCTATGGTATTTCATGAGACTAGTTCAGGAATGATAAATCCTGTACCTGAATTAGGAAAACTTGCAAAAAAATATAACAAAATATTTTTTGTTGATGCAATAAGTGCATCTGCTGGTGAATACATTGATGTTGATGAGTTTAATATAGATATAATAACAGGTGTTGGTGGTAAAGCCCTTGGGGCATTTCCAGGCTCTGCATATCTTTGTGCTAAAGAAAGCGTTTTACAAAATATTAAAGAAGATCAATGTAAAAATGTGTATCTTAGCCTTTACAAACATTATAAGCTTGCAAAATCATCTTCTCAAACACCAAATACACCTAATGTCACTTTAATATTTGCTCTTAATGAAGCTTTAACTGAATTTTTAGAAGATGACAGTAAGATAGAAAGATATAAAGAATGTTCTGCTATTTTAAGAAATGGTATGGAGGAACTAGGTCTAACATTTTTACTTCCAGATAAATATATGTCTAATACTGTTACGTCTGTATTTCTTCCTAAAGAAATTGATATAAATAGATTTATATTAGAACTAGAAGAAGAAAATGGTTATGTGGTATATCCAGGAAAAGGCAAATTTCTAGATGATAATATGTTCCAAGTTGCAAATATGGGAGAAATTTATCCAGACGATTGTTATAAATTCCTTGATATTTTAAAATCAAAGCTAGAAGTTAAAAAAGCCATATAAATATCTCAAGACCATAAATAAAAAAACTATATAAATATCTCAAGTTAAACTAGATTATGGTCTGTAAATAACAGCTATCTATAAATAATCACTCTATATGAACATATTCAAAAATATACTTGAACATTAAATATAGCCAGATGTTGTTTTATATTTTTTTATAAGGGTGAACTCTAATATGTAAAGTTCACCCCTATATGAAAAATTTATTTTTATACAATTCTTTTTATATTTAATTCTTTTATATTTTTGATACAATTCGGCTATTTAACTGTATAGATTGTTATAAATTTAAAATCTATACATGATACTATATACTTTTAAATCTGATTCTTTTTTTAATTAAAGGCTTTAAATATTACTTTTCAAGCTCATCAAAGTAATTATATACAATAACTTCACCTGTTTCTTTATCTGTTGTCTTTATAATCCCTTTAGCTCCATTTACCTCTTCTTTTGTGAATTCATCGTCTAGTACAACTTTAAATTTATCTTCATTTCCATATCCTTGCTGAAACTCAGCTCTTAAAATTACATTTTTTTCAGCTTTTGGTTTTAATTCAAATTCAATTCCTGATTTCATTTCATCAAAATAATTTAAAACTACAACCTCATTATTCATTTTATTAGTTGTCTTTATAATCCCTTTAGCTCCATTTACTTCTTCTTTTGTAAATTCATCATCTAGCACGACTTTGAATTTATCTTCCTTTCCATACTCTTCTTGAAATTCTTTTTTCATTTCACTGTACTTAGTCTCAAATTCTTCACTCCTGTTTAATTCCATAGCTGATACATTTATCAGTGACGTCCCAATAGTTATTATTGTTAATGCCATGACCATACCAGTTTTTAATTTTTTTAACTTCATATTTTACCTCCTAAATTAAATGTTCTTAGTGAAATTATATAAATAAAAATCTAATTTTTACAGTTTCATTCTTGTAACTAAAATTACTATTATGTAACCAAACTTTTTAATTTAACTATTCCTTAAAACCTAATTTTTTGGGGAATAGTTGAATTAAAAAAATAAAATTTTTAAACTTTTAATGAGTCTAATAGTATATTTATTGAACTTAATAAATTTTATTTTTAATAAAGTAAAATTTATCATATATATCAAACCTACTTATTTACCAAAATACTACATCCAAAAAACTAGTCTCACTATATATTTCATTGATAGCTTACTCATTTTTTACTTATAAAATTCTATAATCAATCTCCAAATAAATTAGTTAAAAATTCAAAGAATATATACCCCTATTTAGTATATATTTTTATATATTAAAAAAAAGTTTTAAATAAAGTTATATTTTTTGCAACAGTTTTGTAATTAAAAACATATTGAAGCTAAAATTAAATGTACTATATACTATAAATATGTCGACAAAATAAATTTATAAAGGAGAAAAACAGGTGAGAAAAAATTTACTAATAGCAATATTGTCTGCTATTTTAGTGTTATCAAGCATACTTACAATCTTTGCATATTCAACTATTAAAGATAATAGCAGATTAGTATACTCTAACATAATAGATAGAAAGACACAAAATCAAGTGAAAAATGTATTAGAAAAAAATAAAATAAATAAGAAAGATATTGATATTTTTATTAAATCAGTTAGGAGCTACAACAAACTTCAAATTAAAATACTTCAAAACAATGTAAATATATCTAAGTCTGGATATAGTTCAATTAACACAAAACAGGTTCCATACAATTTAGATAAATTACAAAGTAACTGGATGGAAAAGTTTCCTAACTATATGGATGTAAATTGTAGAATAACAGCATTTAGACTTTTTAAAGATTTCATCAACTCAAAAGAGAAGTTTACTGGAGATTCTATCGATTTAAGTATTGATTTAGATACTATAATGAATAATAGAGATGCAAAATTTAACTCAAAGGATGTAGAAAAATTTATTAACTTTTTCTCTGCAATACCAACTCAAGACACAGATGATATAAATAAAAATGCAGAACAAATAAAAAAAGAGTGGAAAAAAAGAAAAATATCTTTTAAAGATAATAAAAATATGTCTATTATAAGTGGCTTTCTTCGTTATCCAGAAACTAAAAATGTATTTATAGGTCATACAGGTATATGTATCAAAACTGATAAAGATATCTTATTTATAGAAAAATATGGTTCTACATCACCTTACCAAGTTACTAAGTTCAAAAGTAAAAAAGATGTGAAAAATTATATGTTCAATAGATTAAAGATGTCAGAAGGAAATGTAGAATTACTAGACCCAATAATAATGGAAAATGATAAACTTATGCAGTAATATCTCTAAACACTAAAAGCACTTTATGATTGTTAAGATAAGTAAAAATAGGCTATATCCATGAAAAAATATTAATTATAAAACTTTCATACTGAACAAATCTATAAATATTTTTCTAATTTAACAAAAAGACTGTAAGTAGATTTATTTTACATAAATCTACTTACAGTCTTTTAAATAAATACTTTAAAAATATAAATTATCATAACTTTAGGATTATAATATATACATCTTTATCCTATATCATAATTATTTATTTCCTCTGCACAGTGAGAATCTGAGCCAAGAACTAATGGAATATCATATTTTTTTGCTAATTCTAATAAGTATCCATCTACATAAGGCTCTTTACAATATTCTTTTCTGTTTCCAGAAACATTGTAATCAAGTTCATATCCTTTTTCTTTAACTAACTTTATTAATTCTTCAAGAACTTTATTTCTTTCATAATTATATGGAAATACTTGATTAAACTTTCTAACTAAATTTAAATGACCTATTCTCTTTGGTTTATATGTACCTAAATTAGCATTTACAGCTTTTATTAATGTTTCATAATACTTATTATAAACAGCTTCAATGCTTCCAAGCTTATCAATCAGATTTTGAAACTCTTCTACACTATAGTCCACACAACAATAGGCACCATCAATTTTAATTATATGTACTGATAATAGAGAATCCTCTAATTCATCACCATATTTATCTAAATTGTTTTTTATGCCTTCTTCATAACCTTCAAGAAAATCTACTTCCGCTCCTACATTTATCTTAATTTCGCTCTCATATTTATGCTTGAAATTTTTAACATCATTAAGGTAATTTGATAAATTTTCAGGATTCATGCAACTATCATTTTCAGGTGCAGGGTCTTGAAATCCATTTGGATATGGAAAATGCTCTGTAAATGTCATTTCTGTTAGACCAACATCAATTGCCCTTTGTATATATTTTTCAAAATCATCCTTACTTCCATGAGGACAATAAGGTGAATGTATATGACCATCTTTCATAACTAATTCTCTCCTTTTATTAAATTGAACTACTCCTCCTTAACTATCTCCAGTAATATTTGAAGCCGAAGATATATTAAATAACTCAGTTTTATAATAAATTTCCTCATTAAAGTATAGTACATACTCATTAGAAATTTCAATAATTAAATATAAATAAGGCATAAAAAATCGCCTATATCAAAATATATAAGCGATTTTAACAATCATATTTACATATGTTTTTTAGCCTCTAATAACATTTTATTTGCTTCTTCCATACATTCTATAGCTTTTTCAATACTCTTTGCAGTTTCTTCTTTTCCAATAGCTCTAGCCTTTTCTACCCATTCTCTAAATCCTTCTTCATGAGTCTCATTGTGATTTATCCAATGTACTAAAAGTATTTTTAAAGTTTTCTCATCTTTAGACTCTGATGATTCTTCATGATTATGTTCGTGGTCATGGTCATGAGCATGGTCGTGTGGATGTTCATGGCACATATCTCCATGAGTATGTTCATGGCAATGGTCGTCATGGTCATGGTGCCCATGGTGGTATCTTATAATCTCTCTATCAAACATCATTAGTTATTCCCCCTGTTATTTTATATTAAATTCTTTTTTTATAACATTAACAGAATCTTTTACAAGTAGTGCTAATGGTTTACCTTCTAATCCAACTAACTCTATATTTTCTGGCATAATAGGTAAAAGTATCTTAAGTGCCTCACTATCTGCAATAGCTTCACTTATATTACAAGTGACTTCCCCCATCATAGAATTAGGTATTATTACAGAAATAGGTGCAACTATTATATTGGCTTTTCTAGCTGATACTACTATAGCATTTTCCCCTGTAGCTCCTTTATTAGCATGAGCCTTCATCATAGAACTAGTTGCTATAGAATTAGTTCCTAGTGCATAAATTTCTACATATGTAGGTAATTCTTCTCTCAGAGAAGAAACTATCTGGGCTCCTATACCTCCACCCATTCCATCTATCACTGCTATTATCATATGAAATTCCCCTATTAATTAATTTTCTTGTATTATTATCTTATGGTCCATCAATCTTATTTCTTTAATTATTCCATCTATTATTTTTTGTTCTCCTAATAAATCAGTTAAATAAATCTTTCCATCACAAGGGTCTATATTAACCACATTCTCCATAACCTTTTCTAATTCATTGTTATTCTTACAAATGAAAGCTGATGATTCACACATATAAATCTCCTCCTAATATGATTTTTATTAAAAATCAAAAAAAGACTTCCTCAGGTATTTCAATACACCAAAGAAACCTTCATGATTTCAATTTTCGTATATTATTATACCTTAAGTATATCACTTTAATTTACTTAAAGTCAATTAAAGTTAACGCTTTTTATTATACTCTTCATCCTTGTATTTTTTATATAATTCTTCAGCTAATTGCTTTTCATAATCAGTCAAGTCTTCTTCTACAAACTCAACATTAAATTGACTAGCCAGTCCTTTTATTAGATTAGCTTGTAGAATATCTATGTCTATTTTTTTACCAATTTCATTCTCTATTCCACTGGCCTTTTTAGCTGTGAATTTCATTGCTCTTTCTTTTAGTTCTGGTGTTTTAGCCTTTATTAATTTAAACAATTTTTCTACATCAAAATCCATTATTATTGAACCGTGCTGTAACAAAACACCATCTTTTCTACTTTGAGCACTTCCAATTACCTTTTTATTATTAATAGTAACTTCATATGATGCATGTGCATTAAAGCATGCAGCTGATAAATTTTCTCTACCTATTCTCTCTCCACTATTTAAGTTATCTGTTTCTATACCACTTAAATTCAATCCTCTAACTAAACCTTCACTTATATATCTATAAGATAGATTTATACTTTTATCAATTAAAGGATTATCTTCTCCTATAATTATACTATAAGTTAGCTCATTATCATGTAATACAGCTCTTCCTCCTGTGATTCTTCTGACATAGTCTATATTCATGCACTTACACTTATCTAAATCTACCTCATCTTCAAGTTTTTGAAAATATCCTACACTCAAGCAAGCTGGCTTCCAAGTGTAAAATCTAAGTGTTGGCTTCACACATCCTTTTTTATATGCAGTAAATATAGCTTCATCAATTGCCATATTCATTGCACCATCATATGATTTATTATGTATAACTCTCCACTGATTCATGATTATTACGCCCCAATCTTTAGTATAAATATATTCAAGAAATCATTTACAGATTTAGTTCTCTTATAGCCAAATCTATCTCATCTTGATTTAAAGGTCTTGAATAATTATATATAGTACTTCCTGGTCTTTCATTATAATATGGTCTATTACAATCCTTACAGCCTCTTATCTCAAAAGGGTAACCCCTGTTTATATCTGATACAGTCTCATCATCTAGTTTTATATTTTCCAAGTATCCATTTTTGAATTCAAAGTATTCTTGTGAATAACCTTTATTTATCATATAGGACATTAGCTGTACTCTTCTGTAACTTTCTATATTTGGTTGACTTATTTTTTCCATTTTAGTTCCTCTAACTGGAGTAAACGCAAATAAACTAATAGTTATATTGTTCTTCTTTAAATAAGTATATAGGTTGTATATGTCTTCATGACTTTCTCCCATACCAACAATTATATGTGTGCTGATTTTATTAGGATATAACTTTGACATTTTTGTTATAAAATTCAATTTTTCATCATAATTATATCCTTTTATTTTTTCATATAAGTCTTTACTTGCTGCATCTATCGCTATTCCTATTTTATCTACTCCAGCAGAAAAAAACTTGTTTATTTCTTCATCACTTTCTAATTTTGCAGACAATGAAATAGGCATATCTATTTTACCATTTATGTAATTTATAAAATCTAAAACAGATTTATGTGCCTCTTCACTTGCCATTGATTGTATACATATTCTCTTTATATTTTTCCCGTTATATGCTCTCAAAGCATTCAATATTTCCTCTTTAGAATACTCTGGCCAAACTACTCTTGATAATTTATCTTTTCTAGTACTGCTTTCTATTGATTGAGAACAAAAACTACATTTGTTTATGCATTTTTCCCCAATCATTATATATGCTGTAGTAGGAGGTATATCGCTTTTTTTATTTAATATTCCAAGTTCTATTGCTGTCCCTGATGATAATCTAATCATAAAACGCAACACTCCTTACATTCAGTTATTGTCATATTCATATCTATAGCCTTATTCTTAGCAGATTTTGATGGAAGAACTATTCTATTAATTCCACACATTATAGCTAATTGGTCTAGTTCTTTTCTATACACACCTCTAGGTCTCATACAACCTAGGTTAATCTCGGTATTTGGTAAACTAATTCTAGCTTCACATAAAACATCTGTTACTTCTTTCAAATTAGGAGGTTCTACATCTTCATATTCAGTACCTTTTGTAGGAATAAGAACTATAAATGTCAGTTTATTAGGAGGATTTTTTTGTAAGTATTCTATAATCTCATACTCACCTTTTACTTTTCCTCCTTTTAAACCAATACATATATGTGGTGCTACTTCTGTATTTTCTCTTATTGTATTGTAAGCTTTAATATAATCTTCTTTGCTTTTATCCATTTTATAAACTTCTTTTATAGTTTCTTTATCGAATACCAAGTCGAAAGAAACTATATCTAAATACTTACATAATTCTATAATACTCTCTTTATCCATAAGCCCTAAATGAGCATTTAATCTGTATCCTTGTTCCTTTAACTTTTTAATGGTCTGTATATGGGTATTTATTGGGACATCACCTTCATAACTACAACCACCACTTAATAAAAAACTAGTTATATTTCTTGATTTAACTTTTTCTTTATAGTCCTCAATTGGTATCATATTTTCTAAATAATGACCATTACAATGAGCACATTTAAGACTACACTTATTACTTGTAGTACTAAGAGCTAGAGTCTGATTCGGATAAGCAAACTCTATCTCAGTTCCGAAATTTCTTAATTTAATGTCAAACGCAGTTCTCATTTTCTCAGACAAATCCTTATACATAATTTAATCCTCTACATTTATGTTTTTATGCTCTACCTATGCATTTATATTTTGATATTTTACTCTTCTAGTAGTTGCTTTGCAGTTGGGAACTGCTCTATATTTGTATGTGGTAAGAAGCATGCAGAAATAAATTCGTCCATGTAACTTGGATAAACACTAAGTTCAACATAAGTTATTTGTTTACCTATTTCTTCAAGTTTATTTTTGGCATCTTTACTTATAAGAGCCAAGTAAGAACCTACAAGTGAACTATTTCCTATATAAGTAAATTTCTCTCTATCGATATCAGGAAGTAATCCTATAATTATTGAATTTTCTATGTCTAGGTTATTTCCTATACCACCTGCTATATAAACTCTATCTAATATACTAAAATCCATACCCAAGCTATCTACAAGAGTATATGCGCCTGAATATATAGCTCCTTTAGCTCTAATAAAATTATCTATGTCCACTTCATTTACTACTATATCATTTTCCAAATCAAATTCTTCTTTAAATGCTAATACATACTCTCCTATTTCATGTTCATTAAATCTTACTCTCTTATTATTTAAATCTCTATATATCTTACCTCTTCTATCTATTACACCCTTAGTAATCATTTGGCAAATTAAATCAATTATACCAGAACCACATATACCAACTGGTGCACATTCATCTATTATTTTTAATGTAGGCTCTAAAGTTCCTTTATCAATAGCCACCTTCTCTATTGCTCCTGCTGATGCTCTCATTCCACAGCTTATGCCTCCACCTTCAAATGCAGGACCTGCTGAACATGCACAGCTCATCATATAGTCTTGATTTCCAAATACTATCTCTCCATTGGTACCTAAGTCTATAAATAAAACATTTTCTTCACTTGACCATATACCAGCTGATAATACCCCTGCTGTTATATCTCCTCCTACATAACTTGCTACAGATGGAGCTAAGTACACATATGCACTATCATTTACAAAAAGACCTACATTTTCACCCATAAGTTTTGGAGATTTTAAAAATGGTGGTATATAAGGTTCTTGTCTTAAAAAGTCTGTATACACCCCTAAGAATAAACTTGTCATAGTTGTATTTCCAGCAGCTACTAAAGTGACTACATCCTCCTTATTTATGCCATTTCTTTCATATAATGTTTTTAATAGAGGATTTATAGTTTCATCAACTATAGCTTTGTGTAAAGTTTCTAATCCGTTTTTCTTAGTCGAATATATAATCCTATTTATAACATCTGCTCCATATTTTATCTGAGCATTTCCAGATGATGCTTTATCTACTACTTCTTTTGAATATAAGTCTACTAAACATACAACTACCGAAGTTGTACCAATATCTATTGCAACTCCATACAGAGAATTTTCCTTATTTCCTTCTTCTATATTTATGATTGTAAGTTTCTTTTGTTTTTGAACATATGTTATTGTAACTTTGAAATCGCTCTTTCTAAATATCGTTGGCATCTTTCTAAGTATATCTAATCTAAAATCTATTTCATTGTACCCCAAATGATTTCTAACATGTCTTTCTAATCTATCTACATCACTTATATTGTCATCTAAGTTTGGTTCTTCCATTTCTATGTATTTCTTTTTTATATTTGTCTTAAATTGTAAGTTATGCTTTTCTATTATTTTTTTAGCTCTCTCAAAAATTTCTCTATCTTTTTGTTTATTGCTACCTTCAATCTTCATACCATACATAGAAGATGATACTTTAGAAGGAACTTCAATTTCTATATCTGAGATTACTTTTGTACAACAAGCTAATATATAACCTTGCTCCCATTCGTCATCTGTTATATGTCTCGTTTTTTCTGTATCAACCTTACCTTTTAACAACTTTACCTTACATTTACCACAAGACATATTTCCATTACAAGGAGCATCTATAAATATATCAGCATTTCTTGCAACTTCTAGCAATATATCCCCCTCATTACAATAAACTTCTTTATTGTTTGGCATAAAATTTACCTTTATCATGATATCCCTCCCAATTTGTTCTATATATTATAAAAGGAAAGTATAGCTAAATTTGCGTGCACTCAAATTTTACTATACTTTCCCCAATTATAATAACATCCCTAGTCTTTAATTATTCTAATCCAGCCTCGTATTCTTTATCACTTAATAATGTATCAAGCTCAGCAACATCAGCTAGTTTTACTTTTAATATCCAGTTTTCGTATGGGTCTTCATTTATACATTCTGGTTCATCTTCTAATTTTTCATTAACTTCTAATACTTCACCATTAACAGGAGATATTAAATCAGAAGCTACTTTAGAAGATTCAACTACTCCAAAATCTACTCCCTTAGTTACAGTATCTTCTACTTCTGGTGTTTCAACAAATAATATTTCTCCTAATTGATCTTGAGCATAATCTGTTATACCTATATATACAACATCTCCATCAATTACTTTTACCCATTCATGATCTTTAGAGTATTTTAATTCTGGTAATAATTTCATTTCGATAGACCCCCAATATTATATTATTGATTAATTTATTTAAATCATATTAATATTATATCACATTATTTTAAATTTTCCATCAATTACATTACACTTTCCATAGCTAATGCTGGATGACCTTTTTCTTCTAAGAAAGCTAATACTCCTTCAGAATCGTCAGCTATAGTTTCATCACAAATCATATCACAGAAGTTCTCTATTCCAGTCATTTCTTTAACTGTAGCATTTAATTTATCAGCTACATAATCTTTTAATTCTTTTGGCATCCAAACTATTCTTTCTGGTCCACCTTCTGCATAAGCGAATTTTTTAGAAGATATGAAATGTCTTCCGTGTCCCATGAATCCTGGAGTTTGAACTCCTCCACCTGTCATAGAAGCAAGTTCTCCGAAAGTCATACCAACTGGAGTAACGCTTGGGAATTCTCTGTTAACTACAACAAATCCATTTGCTTCTGGCATTATACCACAGATACACTCGAAGCATCCACAAGAAGTCATAGGGTCTTCTAATATAGAGTATAATGTAACAGCTTCAACTGCACCTTGAGATATTTGGTTTACAGTTTCATTTACAGAGTTCCATACACCTGTTCTATCGTCTAAACATTCACCTTTTTCTATTGGTTGACAAGGACCTGTAGGGTCTAATTCTTTAGTAGCTTTAGCATCTAACCAGCTAACTGCTCCACAAAGACCAAGTCTTTCAGGAGTAACAACACAAACGTGAGCTGGTGCAAATGATTGACATAAGTTACAAGAATAGAAAGTCTCTACACTTTCATCAACCAATGAAGCTAATCTCTCATCTCTAGCATTGTATTTAGCTATTGCTTCACCTTTTAATTCAGAAACTTTTTCTGCATCTGTAATTATAGTTATTTCACACTTATCAACAACTGATTCAAATTCATCTAACATCTTAGCATATAAAACTTCTCCTATATGCTCAAGTCTAAATCCTTTATCAAATGCATCTTTAGAGATTCTTACCCAAGCCATATCTCTTTGTCCAACGTGCATTACACCTTCTATATAGTTTAAGAAGTAGTGGAAACGTCTTTCAAGAACTGGTTCGAAATCTTCTTGCATGTTTTTACCAGCTATTTTAACTATTACAGCAAGTGGTAATCTTAATACACCATCTGCTTCAACTTCATCTATGTTTGGTCCTATTATTTCTATCTTATGGTCTTCAACTTCAGCAGCTTCTTTCTTAACAACAAGCTCCCAAGCTTCAGTTTTATTTCCACCAAATTCAGCAAACATGTCGCTCTTTCTAATTCTTTCACCTTCAAATGCTGCTGCAAATGAAACTGGTATAGGTATTTCAGTAACTTTTATTTTTATTCCTCTAGCTTCTAATGAAGTAGCTACTATCTTATCATAATCTTTTTGAGTTAATAAATTCATTGGAACTTCAAGAACAGTTTGGTCAGTTACAACTGGGAATCCTAAAGCTATTGCTCCAGCACCTGCAGATACAACTAATTCACTTAATGGTCCAAAAGCATTAACAAATGCAGGAACTCTATTAGCTGTGTATTCTAATAATCCGTTTAAATCACCAGGAGTTAATCCACCGAATATTAATGCTGCTCTTACTGCAACAGATACAACGTGGATAACAGAAGTTACATCATATCCTAGAGGTATAACTCTTAGTTCAAGACCCATTTTTACTCCAGCTTCTATAGCTTGGTCTATAACCTTACCAACTAAGAAAGTTAATAAACCTTTAGATTGGTAGTCTTTTATAACTTTTGCTGCTGATTCAGCATCAGGACATTCTCCAAGAACAACTGCAACACCAGGTATATCTCCTGTAACTAGTGGTACACCAAGTGATCTGATTATAGGGTCAGTTATATGACCTGCACATGGCTCACTATATGGAGCATCCATAGTTGAGTATTTTAATGCTTCAATTACTTCTGCAGCTAAAGCAGTAGCTAAACCAGCATTAAAAGCATGTTCTAATAAATGAGTTCTATTGATTAAAGATTTTACTACTTCTAAAGCACCTTCTAAGTCCCCTAAAGTGTTCATTTTTTGTCCTGTTGCAGCATATATACAAGGTAATGAATATGCTGTATCAGGGAAAGCTACTTTATGTTCTTTTCCGTTTTTTTCTATAGCTTCATTTAACATAGCTTGAGCTGCACCCAAAGCTTGTTCTGACCCTGTAAAGATTATATTATATAGATTCATTCTATTTCCCCCTTTAATATTTACACCTATTTTTTATTAACTATACCCTAAAAACCCTAGAAAGCAAATCCACCTTCATTTAACTCTAAGAAAGAGTCTGCATATAAAGATGCCCCGTTGATTATGTCACAAGATTTTACAGTTTTCATTAATTCTGGGTCACATGGATTCATTATAGCTGAACTAAATCCATTAGCCATTGCCATTGCTAAGAATGCACTATCTAAAACAGGTCTAACATGTTTAGGACATCCATTAGATACATTAGATAATCCTCCTGTAGTTAAAAGTCCCATTTCAGTCATCATCTTTATAGCTTCTAAAACTTCTACTTGTTTTTCTTGCATACCTTTTATAACTAAGCATAATGGGTCAAATAATATATCAGTTGGCTCCATTCCTAGCATTAAGCCTTTTTCTAGTATCTCTTGGCAGTAAGCCATACGTTCATCATTATCTCTTGGGATACCTTCTTTTGCACATAAACCTATAACCATTGATTCATATTCAGCTGCTATATCTATTAAATCAAATCTTGAACCAGCATCAGCAGAGTTTATTATTGGTTTTGCATTAGTTCTATCATAAACCTTAAGTCCAGCTTCGATAGCTTTTTTATTAGCTGTATCTAATGCTATAGGAACATTGTTAAATTCAGATTGAAGTAGCTTAACTCCCCATGTCATTATCTCTTCGCCATCTCTTTCAGCAGGCCCTATATTGAAATCTATATAGTGTGCTCCTGCTTCTAATTGTTCTTTTGCTCTTTTTAATATTGGAGCTGGATCTCTTTCTGCTAATGCCTTTCTTATTGAAGGTGAGATACAGTGTATTCTTTCACCTATAATCATAAATTTTTCCATTTATAATGTCCCCCTTTAAATTTAATATTAATAGTTAGTTAATATTTTATTAGTTTGTTTGGCATGCTTTTTCTTGGTATCCTTTTAAGAACTTAGGTAATTCCATAGATTCTTCTGGTCCTATAACTACATTCCATCCTGGTAAGTTATCTTCTATATCACCTTTAAGTACTGCAACTTTTCCTGGAATGATAATGTCTTTACAATTAGTTACTTCTTCTACTTTACTTTCTTTGATGAAAGCAGAGATTGAATTTCCACCAAATTTACCAGCAGCCCAAGATGTAAGAACTGAATATCCACCTGCATCTGGTATTACTAACCATACTGGAACTTTTGATCTTTCTATATCTCCAGCAACTATGAAATAAGTTAATGCAAAGTCAACAGTAACTAATACTGGAGAATTTTCATCTGGGTTATTAATTGGGTAAATCTTTGGTTCAACTCTCATTGGTCTTTGTGGGTCAGTGTATATATTTTGTCTTAATGCAAATAATGGTAATGCTTTAGCATAACTAATATCATCTATTACTATTATAGAACCATATTTTATAGTAAATATTGATGATAAAGCAATTTCCATCATAGGATTTGAGTTAGATAATCTATTTGCAAATACTATTGAAGGATATCCAAATGTTCTATCTTGTTCTTTTAAAGCTATTCTTCTAACTTGCACAGCATTAGTGTAAGTATCTTTTATATTTTCTCCAGTTACATCTAATACTAATTCTTTATATCCAGCAGATTGAACTAATTCAACTGTTTCATATAATTCTTCTAAGCTAGCTGCTTTTACTCCTAATGGTAGGTTTGCTCCTTTAACTACTTCTATCATATCTTTGTAGTTATCTTTAGTTGCTCCATATACCATTGGTCTAGCATCTTTTAATACTTCAACAGCTTCTTTAACTGCTTGTGCATCATCACAAGCTAAAATATAAGCTACTTCTAATCCGCTACCTTTTATTTTGTCTATTAGTTTTAAATATGCATCTTTGTCTCCACAGTATTCTAAAACAACCATTTCAACTTTCATTTGTTCACCAATTCTTATATAGTCAACTTTTTTCATGTTAGCTATTTTAGCGTCTACTGCTTCATCACTCATACAAGTACAGAATGAAACTGCATATCTATTTCTACTTACTAATGTTTTTTCATGTCTAAATAATACTGTTTCCCCGCCTAGTTCATATTCAGATGCTCCAGTACCAACTTTTAATGCTTTCATTAAAGGTGCTGTAGCTTCTGATAGTTTTGCTATAGCGTCATCAGACATATGTGGGCATTTGCCTACTTCTACAGCTCCTGAAGCAACCTTCATAGAGAAAGCCATACAAGTTGGGAATCCACAATCCTTACAGTTTTTCTTTGGTGTTAATTTAAATATATCTAAAGCTTTTAATGCCATTATTTTCTCCCCCTAACCTTAACAATTTAATTAAGCTAATGCGTTAACCAATTCTTTTATAGTTTCTATTGATTTTGGATGACGAAGTATAACTGCGTTTGAACCACCTACTAAAACACTTGCTGCAGTTGAAACTTCCATTGCTATAGTTCTTTCTTCTGGACAACCCCAATCTGGCTCATCTTCTACTGGAGCTATAGCTTCTTTAACATGACCTACTTCGAAAGCTACTGGTGTTATGATAGGCATTTGTAATGTCTTATCATTTTGACCAAATGCTGCAAGTCTAATTCTATCCATAGTAGATGCAACATATTCATATCCATAACCAACTGCTGAACATCCAACATTCATAACTATATTTTCACCTTTAACGCCTAATTGAGTTAACAGTACGTTTAATTGTTTTGCTAGGTTTATATCAACAGAAGATTCTGCTCCAACTTTGTGTGAATAAGCCATTCCAGCTGATGCTCCTACTCCTTTGTAGTTATCTTCTACTGCTGACATAAATAGACAGTTATGCCCATCCAACGCTTGAGCTAATTTTTCAAACAGTTTACCATCTTTTTCATGATTTCCTGAACCAGCTACTACTAAAGGCAATGTTATTGCTTCAACTACTGCTTTAGCAACTTCAGCACAGTCATCAACTGATTTATCTAATCCATTTGGGTCAGAACCATCAAATTTTAAACAAATAAAATCTGCTTGTGTATTAGCTTCAACATATTTAGCCCATTCTACTGGACAATTAGCTACATCTTTATATAACTCTTTATATGAATCAGTCCAGCTTTCAGGATAAACGTCTGATATTTCTATACCTATTTTTGGAGTATTCCCTACTTCTCCATCAAAACTATAAAAAGGTAATACATTTTCCCCACCTAATTTAATTGCTTTTTCCCCTATTCCTACTTCAACTTCTGATATTTTTCCAGAATATTTTTGAGTAGACATTTTAAATGCCATATTTTTTTCCCCCTTAAGCCTATTTTAATTCTAATTTAGCAAAAATCTCTTTCATAGCCACTTTAGATTTTGAATCTTCAGGTAAATTAACTAAAGGAATACCTGTAGAATCATATTCATATATCAATTCATCCATAGGTACAACACCAATTAGCTCTAGGTTATGTTTTTCTATTTCCTCTTTAACACCATCATTCATAACCCCATTTGGAACCTTATTTACAATTAGAAGTATTCTTCCAACATTTAATTTTAGTTCCTCAGCTAAATCTCTTATTCTAGCAACAGCTTGTATGCTACGTCTTGAGCAATCACTAACCAATAAAAGTGTATCAACATGTCTAGTAACTTTTCTGCTTAGATGTTCCATACCAGCTTCGTTGTCCATGACTAAGTATTTGTAGTGACCAGATATTTTGTTTACTTGTTCTCTAAGTATCCCATTTACAAAACAGTAACATCCTTCCCCTTCTGATCTCCCCATTACTAACAAGTCATATCCTTCTCCTTCTTCAATTATAGAATTTAATCTAAATTGTAGATATTGTGCTTTTGTCATACCACCTGGGAATGCATTGCCTAACTTTTCTCTTTGATTTACTTCTTCTCTTATTTCTCCTATTGTTGCTTCAACTTCAATACCTAATACTTCATTTATGTTAGCATTAGCATCAGCATCTACAACTAATACTGGTCCCTTATTGTCCTTAACCAAATAATCAATCAAAAGCCCTGTGAGACTTGTTTTACCAGTTCCACCTTTTCCTGCAACAGCTATATTGTATCCCATTTTAAGACTTCCCCCTTAAATCTAGCCACAGAGCCTTATGTACTCTGTTTACTTATTATAATTTAGGTACAGAATGAACACATTCTCCATGTACATCATGAAGTGCTTCCATTAGTCCTTCAGATAAACTTGGATGTGGATGTATTGCATCCCCTACTTGTTCTACAGTTAATCCTAGATGAACAGCAAGTGATAACTCTGTTAATAAATCTGTAGCATGAGGACCTACTACTGCTGCACCTATTATTTTATCTGTTTCTTTATCAGCTATTATTTTTACAAATCCTTGGAAATGTCCTATAGCCTGTGCTTTTCCAAGTCCTCTAAAATCAAATTGACCTACATTGTATTCTACACCTTCAGCTTCAAGTTGTTTTTCAGTTTTACCAACACCAGCAACTTCAGGTTCAGTATAAACACATCTTGGAATTGCTCTATAATCTACTACTTTAGTTTTTCCTAAAGCATTTTCAACTGCAACAATACCTTCTTTAGAAGCAACATGTGCTAAGAAAGGAGTATCTATTATATCACCTATTGCATATATACCTTCTACATTAGTTTCAAGATGCTCATTAACTACTACTTTTCCTCTTTCCATTTCAATTCCTATATCTTCTACTCCAGAATTATCAAGGTTAGGTCTTCTACCAACACATACTAATGCATATTGTGCTTCTATAACCTTTCCATTAGAAAGAGTTGCAACAGCTTTACCATCAACTACTTCACAAGTTTGTACTCCAATACCTGTAATAACTTTAATCTTATCTTTCTTAAATTGTCTAAGTAGTTGTTTTGCTACATCTTTATCTTCATTTAATAGTATCTGGTCAACCATTTCAACTATAGTTACTTCTGTTCCTAAGGCTCTAAAGAATTGCCCTATTTCACATCCTATAACTCCACCACCTACTATTAACATAGATTCAGGTATATCTTCAAGTCCAAGAACTTCATCACTAGTTATTACAATCTTTCCATCATATGGGAACATTCTTGGTACAACTGGAACAGAACCATTAGCTAGTATTATCTTATCAGCTTTTATAGATTCTACTGTTCCATCATCTTTTGTTACTTCTATAGTATTTTTATCAATTAATTTTCCAAAACCATTAACTAGTTTTACTCCTCTTTTCTCAAATAGGAATTCTATACCACTTATTAATTGATTTACAACTTTATTTTTTCTTTCCATTATGGCAGTGAAATTTGGTGTAACTGTACCATCTATCTCTATACCAAAATCCTTTGCTTCCTTCACAGTATTTAATACCCCTGAAGAAGCAAGAAGTGCTTTAGTTGGTATACATCCTGCATTTAAGCAAGTTCCTCCAACTCTTCTTTTTTCAACAACTGTCACCTCTGCACCAAGCATAGAAGCTTTTATAGCTGCTACATATCCTCCTGGTCCACCACCTACTACTACTATTTTCATCCTTAATTCCCCCAAACCTTATAATCTACAATCTTGTAATACTATAAACCTGCGGCATCTAGTATAGCAGGTATATTTTCTTCTGCCCCAATTGCCATTATATGAACACCATCACATAAATCTTCTTCTTTTAATTGTTTGATAAGTTCTCCTGCCATTTTTATTCCTTCACTTACCCAGTTTTCTTTTCCAGCTGCTCTTAATCTTTCGATTTGTTCATCTGGCACAAATATTCCTGGTACATTTGCAGTCATAAATTTAGCCATTCCTGGAGATTTTAAAGGTACTATCCCTGCCAATACCTTGCAATCCATATCTCTTGTTAGTTCTCTAAACTTTCTCATTGTATTTATGTCATAAAGTGCTTGAGTTTGGAAAAATTTAGCTCCAGCTTTTATTTTCTTTTGCATTTTTAATAATTGAACTTCTATTGGAGAATATTCTGGAGTTACTGATGCTCCTAGATAAAAATCTGGAGAACCTTTTAATTTATTACCAGCCATATCCGTACCTGCCATTAGAGTTTCAGCAGTTTGAAGTATCCCTACAGAGTCTAAATCAAATACACCTTTAGCTTGTGGATGGTCTCCTACGCTAGTATGGTCTCCTGTTAATGCCAACAAGTTGTTTATCCCAAATACACCTGCTGACAACATTTCTCCTTGTATAGCTATTCTATTTCTATCTCTCCCTGTTATTTGAATCACTGGCTCTAATCCAGCATCTTTTAGTAATTTACATGTAGCAAGAGAAGTTGCTCTCATAACTGCTGATTGAAAGTCTGTCACATTTGCTGCATGAACTCTTCCAACTAACGGCTTTGCACATTCAATTAAATGTGAAAGGTCAGTCCCTTTTGGAGGAGCCATCTCAGTAGTAACTGCAAATTTTCCACTCTCTAATGTTTCTCTTAATAAGCTCATCTCTAATCCCCCTTTTAACCTTCTAAAAAAAACTTTTATGAATTGGCTGTTGCTTCTTTCTTTTTCTTTGCACTTAAGCTTCTTGGATTATTTTGCTTAGAATAGTCTTTTGGCGGTCTTATTTCTGCTAAATTATCTAATTGCCCTATAGATTCCAATCTTTCATATATTTTTATCCAAGCACAATCATTTTCTGGATTTACTTCACATTTACCATTTTTAGCTCCACCACAAGCCCCATTCATAAGACCTTTAGCACACATAGTTACTGGACATATTCCACCTGTCCAACCAAGTTCACAGTCTCCACAAGCCTTACAGGCTTCCTCATATTCTCCAACCCTTTGTACTTCCCCTATAAACAAAGTGTTGTTAGCTGGATAAACTGGTTTATTTTTTAGGTTTTTAACTATTGTTTGTGTCCCATCTCCACATGCTAAAGATAAAACTGCATCAGCTTCTTTAGTTTCTTCTTTTAGAGCCTTTAAGTCCTTTTTAGACTTTAAAAGGTTACAAGCAGGATCAAGCATTACATATCCTAAGATTTTTTTGCCCTCACCTTCAAGAGTTTCCTTCATTTTTAGAACTTCTTCTTCTCCACCACTCTTACAAGTCGCTGCACATTGATTACAACCAACTAAAACTAGCTTGTCAAAATTCTTTAAGTACCCTAGCACTTCTTCCAATGGTTTATTTTCAGAAATTATCATATCTACTTCCCCCCTAAACCTTCCACAATATCTATCTATTTATTGTTTTGCAACTTACAAGCTTTAACTACATGTTTTGCAAGTATAGATGTTGTAACTGAACCAACCCCCGCTGGAACTGGAGTTATCATCGATACTTTATTTAAAACTGCATTTGTATCAACATCTCCACATAAATTTCCTTCTTCATCAACATTTATACCAACGTCTATAACTACTGCTCCATCTTTCACAAAACTTTCATCTACCATCTTAGCTCTACCAATAGCTGCTATCAATACGTCCGCTTCTGCAGCTACATCTGATAAGTTTTTAGTCTTTGAATGGCATATTGTAACAGTTGCATGTTCACTTAATAAAAGCATTGATACTGGCTTCCCAACTACCATTGATCTTCCAAGAACTGTTACCTTACTTCCTTTTAAATCAACATTATAATGTTTTAATATTTCTACTACTGCTGTAGGAGTACATGGTGGGAATCCACTCTTATCTCCTTCCATGACTTTAGCAGAGTTTATTGGGCTAAAACAATCTACATCTTTTTCTGGTGCAATGACATATTTTATAACTTCTTCATTTAAGTGTTTTGGAAGTGGTCTAAAACATAATATACCATTAACATCCTTGTCATCATTAACTTTCTTTAAAACATCAATATATTCTTCTTGAGTTATATCTTCAGCTAATTCCAACACTTCAGTTGTTATACCAATGTTTTGACATCTTTTTAGTGCTCCTCTTTCATATGATAAATCATCGCTTCTTGCTCCAACTCTAACTATTGTTAGCTTAGGATTTATACCTTCTTTAACTAGTAACTCGACTTCTTTTATTAAGTCTTCACTAATCTTATCAGCTACAGGTTTTCCTTTTATAATCTGTCCTTTAGTTGACATTACTTCCATATATTCACAACTCCCCTACAAGCAAACTTAAATTAATTTATTCTATATACCACATATTAATAACATAGTATCTACTTTCGTCATTTAAAAATTATTTTCCAAGCGCTTTTTCAACTTTAGCATAAACTTCATCACAAGTTTTAACGCCATCTTCAACTAATTTATCTACTTCTGTTTTTACTTTACTAACATACTCTTGATCTTGTATAGAATTTATATTTATAACTACATTTAATTGTCCACCAAGTATAGCAGCTCTTAAACATTGAACCCCTACACCAACGTCGCTTATAGCAAGTCTTGAACCTTTATCAACTAAATCTTCATGTAACTTAATAGCTTCATAACAAACTCTTACTATATTTAATGGTACTTCACAAGCAACTTTTAGCGCTTTTTCCATTGTTTCTGCTTTTATTCTTTTTTCCTCTTCTGTTTCTTTAGGAAGCCCATAAGCTTTTGATAATGGTAAGAAACATTCTGCATCATCATCTATCATTTTTAATAAATCTTTTTCTAATTTTCCTGCTTTATTTAATATATCTTTTACACTTTCTTCATACTCAGCATACTTTTTCTTTCCTATTGTAAGATTGCATACCATACTCCCTAAAGCCATACCAATTGCACCAACTAGTGCGGCAGCTCCCCCGCCACCTGGTACTGCTTCTTTAGAAGATAGTACTTCTACAAAATCAACACAAGTTTTATCTGCTATTTTCATGAGAATCCTCCTTAAAAGGATGTAGGAAAATATCCTAAATTATCTTAGAGATATTTCCTACTCTTTATTTATAAATTAATACACTTAGAATAATCCAGCTATTACTCCATTTTCATCAACATCTATTTTTTCTGCTGCTGGAACTTTTGGTAATCCTGGCATTTTCATTATTTCTCCAGTAAGTGCAACTATAAATCCAGCTCCTGCTGAAATTGATGCTTGTCTTACAGTTATTCTAAATCCTGTTGGTCTACCTAATTTAGTTTGGTCATCAGTTAAAGAATATTGAGTTTTAGCCATACATACTGGAACTTTAGTAAATCCAAGTTTTTCTAAGTTAGCTATTTCTTTATCAGCTTCTGGAGTATAATCTACACCATCTGCTCCATAAATCTTAGTAGCTATAGCATTTATCTTATCTTTTATAGATAAATCATCTTCATAGCAGAATCTAAAATTATTTTCTTCTTCATCTAATAATCTTAAAACTTCTTTAGCTACTGCAATTCCACCTTCTCCACCTTTTGCCCATACTTCAGAAAGAGCAACATTAACGCCTAATTCTTTACACTTGTCTTCAACAAGTTTAAGTTCAGCTTCAGTATCAAGTGGGAATCTGTTTATTGCAACAACTGCTGGTAATCCATATACTTGAGTTATGTTTTCAACATGTTTTAATAAGTTTGGAAGTCCTTTTTCAAGAGCTTCTAGATTTTCTTCGTTTAAGTCTGCTTTAGCAACTCCACCATTGTATTTTAATGCTCTTACAGTAGCAACTATTATAACAGCATCTGGTTTTAAGTTTGCCATTCTACATTTTATATCTAAGAATTTTTCTGCTCCAAGGTCAGCACCGAAACCAGCCTCAGTTATTACATAATCTGCAAAGTGCATAGCCATTCTTGTAGCTATAACAGAGTTACATCCATGAGCTATATTTGCAAATGGTCCTCCATGTACAAATGATGGTGTTCCTTCAAGAGTTTGAACTAGGTTTGGTTTTAAAGCATCTTTTAATAATGCAGCCATAGCACCATTAGCTTTTAATTGTCTAGCTGTTACAGGTGCACCTTCGTAGCTATATCCAACTATTATGTTTCCTAATCTTTCTTTTAAGTCAGCTATATCACTTGCCAAACAGAACGCTGCCATTATTTCAGAAGCAACAGTTATATCAAATCCATCTTGTCTAACTGCTCCATCGCCTTTTTTACCCATACCATCAACGATATTTCTAAGTTGTCTATCGTTCATGTCTACACATCTTCTCCAAGTTATTTTCTTAGGGTCTATTCTAAGTTCATTTCCTTGATGAATATGATTGTCAAGCATAGCAGCTAAAAGGTTATTAGCAGCTCCTATAGCATGAAAGTCTCCTGTGAAGTGTAAGTTTATATCTTCCATAGGAACAACTTGTGCATATCCTCCACCAGCTGCCCCACCTTTAACACCAAATACTGGTCCTAGAGATGGTTCTCTTAGAGCAACTAATACATTTTTATCTAATTTTGCAAATGCATCAGCAACACCGATAGTAGTAGTAGTTTTTCCTTCACCTGCTGGAGTTGGGTTTATAGCTGTAGTTAATATTAACTTAGCTTTTTTCCCAGTTTCTCTTTTTAGTAGATTGTAGTCAACTTTGGCTTTGTATTTACCATATAGTTCTACATCTTCTTCACCTAGTCCTAATTTTTTTGCAACCTCTCTAATATCTTGAGGTTTAGCTTCTTGAGCTATTTCAATGTCAGATTTAAATCCCATAACTGAATCTCCTCCCACAACCTAAATAGATTTAAAATATAATTTTTGTATAAATTGTATTAATATGTAAAAATTATATTTTATAAGATAATTATACATGTAAAATTGCTTAAAAACTAGCTACTAAGCTATTAAAATATCTTTAACTTAATAGCTAGTCATTTATCTAATTAATCATTTATTACCTATCTAATACCTATTTATTGCCTTTAACCAACAACCCAATTATAAATCAAAATTTCTATTTATCTTTAAGTGACATTAATTTCTCTTTTATTTCTTTAATTTGTGCCTTTGTTGTTTCACTAGAATCATATGGAGATTGATTAGCTCTATCAGAATCTATAACATCTTGATTGTAATAGATAAATCCTAAAGATTCCCCATCTTCTAAGTTTTGTATTATAAATTCTTCATCTTCTTTATTTCTGATTTTGTTACCTACAACAAATACCTTATTTACGCCTATATCATGACCAAGTTTTTTAACTTTTCTATATGTTTGGAGACTTCTTTCTCCTGGCTCTACAACTACTATAAAAGCATCTACACCTTGAGCTGTTCCTCTTCCTAAGTGTTCAATTCCAGCTTCCATATCCATAACAACTACATCTTTATTTTGTAGTATTAAGTGTGAACAGAGTCTTTTTAAAAGAACGTGCTCTGGACATACACATCCAGTGCCACCAGAATCCACTGTTCCTAATGTAAGTAATCTCACTCCGTTGTATTCTTTACAGAAATTTTCAGGTATATCGTCTACTTTAGGATTCATCTTAAACATTTTTCCAAATGAACCTACAGAAGCAGCTGTTCTATCTGAAACTAACTTTTTCATTTCTGATATAGGTACTATTGATTCATATACTTCTTTTGGAAAACCTAGTGCTAAAGCTAAATTAGCATCAGGATCGGCATCAACAGCAACAACTCTGTATCCGTCTTCAGCAAACATCCTAGAGAGCATTGAAGAAAAAGTCGTTTTACCTACTCCACCTTTACCTGTTATTGCTATCTTCATAATCCCTACCACCTTTATTACTATTTGCTTTTTATTTTATTTATGTTTTAGTGTAGTTATCTATTTTTTAAACACTAAAAATAAACTACAGCTAGTCCTTACAGGAACCAATTACATTTACCCTACTAGCTTTTCAAAGCAGCATGTATAGTTTTAGTATTCTTCATTATATTGTTTATATTTTATTTATTCAGTATATTCATTGTATTTTGATGTTCTTTTCTTTAATATTTGACTTCATTCAACTATAAAACCTTTATTTAGATATAAAATCGTTTTTTCTAAGGCTTTAGCCATTTTCTAAGCTTCTGCTTCAACACCCATTTTTTCTTCAACTAATGCTTCGAAGTGAACACGTTTCTTTTCTATATCTTCTATTATTGTAGCTGCTAACTCTTTTGGATTTGTATTTACAGTAAATGTTGCACCAACTTTATCTTTTAATTCGCTAGTTAATATATCTACTGCTCTTGAAGAACCAGCTATTGGAGGCATTATTCCTAAGTAAGTGTCTATACCAGAAGCTACAACATAGCATCCTATAGCAACTGCTTTTTCTGACATCCACTCTGGAGCTATACCTACAACTGGAAGGTCACACATATCCATATCTAAGTAATTAGCTGCTGCTCCAACTAAATCTAATATACGGCTTATATCAACGCAAGAACCCATATGTAGTACTGGTGGGATTCCTACTAATTTACAGACAGTTGCAAGACCTTTACCTGCATATTTTTCAGCTGCATCAGTTTCCATTAAACCAAATTTAGCTGCTGCTGAAGCACCACATCCTGTAGTAACTACTATTATGTCGTTTTTAATTAATTCTTTCATTATTGTTACGTGAGCCTCATTTGAAACTCCTTTAGCATTGTTACATCCAACTACACCAGCTGCTCCTCTTAATACTCCAGATTTTAAACAGTCTGTTAATGGCTTAACTGTTCCTGCTGGATCTATATGAGAGTTTACAACTCTGTCTAATTGATTTACTACTGCTTCTACACTATACCCAACTGTTGCCCCTGATTTTAATTCAGGTATAAGTACTTTTGATTTATCTCTATTTTTAAAGTTTAAGATAGCTTCTTTAACTATTGATTTAGCATCATCAAGAGCTTGTTCTTCTCTAAATTCAATATAAGTTGAACCTGTTATTTTAGCTTTTGGAGAAGTTGTTACAAATTTAGTGTGGTAACAATCTGCTACTCTAGCTAGTGCAGGGAATATACATTGAACGTCAACTATTACAGCCTCAACTGCTCCAGTTACTATTGCAAGTTCTTGTTGATGGAAGTCTCCTGCTATTCTTACACCATGTCTCATTGTAATTTCATTACCTGTACAACACATACCAGCTAAGTTTATTCCATCTGCTCCAACTTCTTTAGCTAAAGCTATTAAGTCTGGTTCTTCTGCAGCTAAAACTATCATTTCTGATAATGCTGGCTCATGTCCATGTAATATTATATTAACTTTATTTTCTTCTAATACTGCTAAGTTAGCTTCTGTTCTTCTTGGTACTGGAGTTCCAAATAAGATATCGCTTAAACGAGTACCTATCATAGAACCACCCCAACCATCAGCCATAGAAGTTCTTAGACTCATGTGTATTAAACTATCTATATCACCAGTACAACCTATATGAGTAGAGTGCATTATTGTTGCAATTTCTCTATCTATAGCTCTTGGTTCTATAGCATATTCTTTCCATATTTTTTGTCTTGGTTCTGGCGCATTTTTTATAAATCTTAATGTCCCAAAAGGTTTACCAAATTCCATTAATGCAATTTCTGCCACTTCATGTGCTACATCATAGATATCTCTACCTTCTGTTTCTACATCCCATTCTTTAGCTAAAGTAATTAATTTAGCTTCGTCTCTTATTTTATAGTTTCCATTTGGATCAGCTAATGCTAATGTATGTGCTATATCTCTAGCATGGTCTGAATGGGCAGCTGTCCCACCAGCAACCATTCTTGCAAAGTTTCTACCTACTATAGTGTGTTCGTCTGCTCCACATAACCCTCTTGGAGTTTTAGGACTTATTCTACATGGTCCCATTCCACATATTCTACAGCAAACCCCTTGAAGACCAAAACCACATTGTGCTTTAAAGCCTTCTTTTCTATCATACATTGTTTCTACGCCTTCTTCTCTAGCTTTTGCTATCATCTTCTGGCTGTTTAAATCAATTGTTAACATTTTTTCATCCATATTCCTATCCCCTTTTTTTGATTTTTAAAATCCCCCAGGTGACTGACTTCATGTCATAAAATAATAAAATAAATGCTTTCTAAGTTGATTATATACTAATTTTCAGCACTTTGCTTTAGATTTAAATATTTTTTTAACAAAATTAGATAATACATAAAAATTTTATTTTTAATACCTAATTTAAGTTAATTTAACTACTCATTTTTGGCTATTTTTTAATACTTGAGCCTACTTTTTTGATACTTTAGTTTAATTAAATTATGTTTTGATTTTTTTAAATCAATTTTGAATTATTTCTAGTCAATTTTTTGATATTATATCTTATTTGTGTGTTTATTATTTCTCACTACTTTTTTGGACTTGTTACAGATTTTTACTCCCTATACCATAATTAGTAAAAACTTCTTAGAATAGCATTTTTTGGACTAATTTTTTGAAATTTTTTTATTTTTCTTACTTTAATATTAATTATAGCTTCAAATTGAACATTTGTATATATTCATTTGAAGCTATAATTATTTTTTATATAAAATTTTTTTAATATTGCATTAATTTAGATATTATGACTACATTTTATCTTTTAACGCATTTATTTTACACACTTAATGTTTTTATTTCATACTTTTAGCTACAATAGCTCCATACGCAATAGAGTACAATTTAGATTCATGTGAATCAGCTCTTGATACTAAAACTATAGGAGCTTTTGCGCCCATAATTATACCTGCTGATTTAGAATCTGCCATGTATGTAAAGGCTTTTCCTATGCCATTACCAACTTCTATTGTTGGAACCAACATAATATCTACATCTCCAGATACTTCACTTTTAAATCCTTTTATCTCACTAGCTTCTTTTGAAACTGCTAAGTCAAAAGCTAAAGGACCTTCTACAATTACATTATCTCCAAATTCTCCTGATTGACAAGCTTTTGCTAGCATATCTGCATCTACAGTAGCTTGCATTTTAGGATTTACTTTTTCCTTAGCTGCTAAGCATGCAACTTTTACAGTTTCCATACCTAAAGCTTTTGCTGCTTTTATAGAATTTTTTAATATCTTTGCCTTTTGTTCATAGTCAGGAGCTATATTCATTCCTCCATCTGTAGTTATCAATAGCTTATGGTATCTTTCTAACTCATATACCATAACATGACTTAATAAACTATCAGTTCTAAGACCATAATCTTTATTTAACACTTCTTTCAAGATAACGGATGTATCTAATAAACCTTTCATTACAAAATCAGCTTCTTTACTTGATACTAATTTAACTGCTATTTCAGCACAGTCTTTAATATCATCCTTGTCAATAATTTTAATTCCACCCAAATCAAATTCTATTTCTTTTGATATTTCTCTTATCTTTCCTTCATTTCCAACCAATATAGGAGTAATTATATTTCTTTCTACAGCATCCTTTATAGCCATTAAAACTTCTTTATCGTGAGCTGCTGCTACAGAAAGTACTATTTTTTCTCCTCCTTTAAGCTGCTCTAAAATATCATCTAATTTCTTTATCAAAAGTAACCCCTCCCTTATATATATTTAACTAAATAATACCATATTTGATATGTCTTTTATCAATTTATTTTTTATGTTACAAAAAATTTGTACAACTAAAATCTGCTTTAATATTTAATTATTATAAATTCAAGATACTTATGAAATATAATATTACAAATAGTAAATAAGAGTAAAAATACTTAGACAAAGTAAATAAAAAAAGTGGTACAACATAATAAATGTTCTACCACTCTTAATTAATAAAATTTAATAGCATCAGATAAAACTCGCTAGCATCAAGTCCAACCTAATAAAGTAAAACCTAATAGAATCTAATACAATCTAATAACATTCTTACTTATTTATACCAAGCTCTTTTAAACAAGCAATCGTAATCTCATCCTGTGGATTTAATTCATAAGCTCTTTCTATATAGTAAGTTGCATCATCAATTTCACCATTGTTTAAGTAAGCCATACCTAAATTACAAAGAATTTCTGGATCCTCTTTTATCTTAGCAGCTTGCTCAAAATACTCTATTGCTTTATCTAAATTATATTTAGAAGCTTCACAAAGCCCTAATTCAACTATAGCATCTACTTGCTTAGGTTTTATTACTAATATCTTCTCAAAATACATCTTAGCCTGCTCTATTTCGCCCATACCCTTATATCCTAGCCCTATCATAAACAGCAAATTCCACCAATCCATATGTTCTTCTTCCAGTGGCAGTAATTTTTCTAATCCCTCTTTAAACTTACCATGGAATATAAGTGTATATCCTTCTTCATACTGTACTTTAAAATCCATCTTTCCTAAATTTTCTTGTATCTCAGCCACTAAGTCAGCATCTAAACCTAATCTTAATGCATCTTCCCATGTCAATTTAGTCTTCAAATATTGACCTTGATTATAATAATGATAACCTAAATGATAATAACCTAATGCAAAATCATTATCAATATCTATTATCTTTTCAAGTTTGCTCATTGCCTCAAGTAAAAATGCATTCATAGCCTTATCATCTAGGTCTTTTTGATATTGTTTTGCTATCTCTTGGCACACAATTGCATAATTATACATTGCATCTAAATCATCTGGATACATAGTTATAAATGCTTTTATATATATTAAAGAATCTGTATGCTCTCCAATCTCAAAGTATTTTCTAGACATGTATCCCATATATGCTTTTAAATCTAAGTTAATATCCTTAGACAAAGCATCTAAAAACTTTTCATATTCTCCATTATTTTTAAATTTACTATCTATACCAATTATATATATCATTGCATCTGCTATAGACATTGAGTTTAACTTATCTTGAGCAGTTTTTTCTTTTATACCTTTTACTAGTACCTCATTTTTTATAGGTACATCTAGCCCACCTTTTGGCACATCATAACTCTTTAATTTAAATTCTCCACCATGCTTTATAGTTATAAAAGCTAGTTCTTCTGCCTTCTTCAGTAAATACTTTTCTATTTTAAAATCCATTGTTTCCTCCTAAATACTTAAATTTCTACTTTATGAGTTTTAGATTTCTCAAATATTTTTTTATCATCATATTCAAATAAAACTATATTTTCTTCTTCTCTTATTTCTGTATTTATATTATTTTTTAAATCCACAATATTAAATTTAAATGGTTCAAAATGAACATATTTTATTATATGTTTTGCTGGTTTATCAACAAAATTAGGTAGATATGTTGATAAGTTATCATTATCTTGTAAAAATACATGACATCTATTCTTAAAGTCATCCACATCTAACTTATTAAAAAACTGTGGTATATTTGATGTCTTACCTAGTGAAATGTAGTCATACTTTAATATATCATTAAATACATCATTGTCTATATTTATTTTTTCATTATAGAAATCCAATAATATTTTGTATAATTGATTTTTCCCCTGTGCCAAGTCAAAATACCTATTTTCATCAAAGTACTTAGCAAAAGTTTCAAAAAATTTAAAAGGACTTTGTTTATAAAATTTGCCTATAATATATCTCATGGACAACACAAAGTTTTTAGAATTGTAGTATCTTTCAAGTACATCTTCTATATCCTTTAATTTCAATGTTTCTTCATAGCTTATATAATTATTGTATAAAAACTCATATGGAGCATAATCCTTATATTTAAATCCATGCTCATCTGCTACCTTTCTCATACCTGTACCCTTAATCATCTTTAAGAAACCTAATTGTAAGTGTTCTATCCCTAGATTAAATACATCATTAAATGAGTTCTCAAAGCTTTCATAATCCTCATAGGGAAGTCCTGCAATTAAGTCTAAATGTTGATGTATATTTCTATAAGATGCTACTGTCTGAACAACATGAGATAACTTTTTGAAATCATCTCTTCTTCCTACTGCATCAAGTGTTTTTTCATTTGTCGACTGTACTCCTATTTCAAACTGGAAAAGTCCTTCTTTACAGTCAGCCAAAAACTCTAGCATCTTGTCATCTATCAAATATGCTGTAACTTCAAAATGATAGGTTGTATATCCATTATCATTTTTCATAAGAAAATCCATAATTTCCATAGCTACTTTTTTATTTGCATTAAAAGTTCTATCAATAAATTTAATTTGTGAGACTCTTGCATCTATTAAAGCTTTTAAATCTCTTTTTATTCTATCTAAGCTGAAATATCTAAGACCAGGAATGGTAGAAGATAAGCAGTATTGACAGTTAAATGGACAACCTCTTGACGACTCATAATATACTATTCTATTTTCATATTCCTTTGGATTTAAATTTTCATAAGGACTAGGAATCTCGTCCAAATTTTGAAGAAGTTCCATAGGTTTATTTACTATTATCTCGCATCCTTGTCTATATACCAATCCGTCTACACTTTTTATTTCTTTTTTTCCTTTAAGATGAAGCACTAACTCTCTAAAGATTAATTCTCCTTCTCCATAAAGTATATAATCTACAAAATCGTATTTCTTCATTGCCTCATAGCTATCATAACTCACTTCTGGCCCGCCCAAAGCTATTTTAGTATTTGGTCTAATTTTTTTTAGATTATCACAAAGTTTAACTATATCTCCTATATTCCAGATATATGTTGAGAATAAAATTATATCATATTCATTTTTGTATATATCTTTTAAAATATAATCTAAGTCATTGTTTATCGTATATTCTTTCATGTCAACTTCTAGCAAATTCCTTACAAATTCTTTTAGGTATCTTATAGCTAAATTTGTATGAATAAACTTAGAATTCAACGTTGTTAATAAAATTTTCAAATATTTCTCACCTCTTTTTAATATTATACTGCTTTTTGTACCCCTTATAGGTTAAAATAGTATATGTAAAGTCTATATAACATTTATATAATTAGATTATTAATTTCAAGTAATGTGAGGAAAGGAAGTTTTTTATGGAATTAATTGAAAAAGTATCTATCAACTCTTTATCAAAAAGAGATTTACTGCTTATTATAAAGTCTCTTGAATACACTAATGAAAATACCCAAATTAGTGATTTTATCGACCTTAGAAATAATATAGTAAAAGAATTATGTTTCTTAACTGACACTAAAGAAAAAGATTTTTTGGATTACTTAGAAAAAAACAGTAATCTCTAGTAACCTAAACCTTTTTAAACTTTAATATATAAATACCTGATTTAGAATGTATCTTTATGCTTAATATATTATCACTAAAGGTTTTCGACATAACTGTTATTTGATTAAATATGGGGTCTATTGTAGTATCGCCTTCTTCAAGGCTTATAAGACTTCTTGGTTCTATTTTTTTATTATACATTTTAACCCCAATTTTATATTTTCTCAACTTAACAACATATTCTGACATAGAAAGAATAAAATCTATATTATCTTCGTTTAATTCAGTCTCTTCACCTAAAATAGATAATATAGATTTTTTCATGCTTTTAATTCCTTCATTTTCTACATTTCTGTCTTCTATATAAATATCATATAAAATATTTAAAACACTTGATAGAATACTTTCTTCATCATAATCTTCATATTTTAAATCAATATATTTATCAATTAATTGTATTGTACCTATCCTTGCCATCTGAAACTTTACAATATCAGACTTGTCTAATTCTATAGAAAAATCTATTATCTTGTCTTTAATATTTTGTAGTAATTCGACATATTCAATTTTACTGTTATTTATAAGATTGTGCATAACAGAATTATATGCTACAGAACTTAATAAATAATCAAATAAGAATTCCTCTTTTCTAAAGTAACTCACATATTTTTTTATTAATTTAACAACCTCATCTTCACTTTTTTGAATATTAGTATTTGATAAAATTAATGGTAATAAAATATTTAAAAAATTGACATTACCTATTTTTTCTCCATAAAATCTAAAGTAAATAAGTTCATCTTTCAATCTCTTTTCGTCTATATATACACATCTTTGAGTTTTATCATCTATTAAGGATTTTGTATTTATTATAATTAAATCTTTAAGAGTCTTACTTCCATTATTAAAAGAAGATGTGTAGACTTTTTTTATTAATACGTCATTCATAAATATATCCTTTCTCAAAAACTTAATTTAAATATCCTGCTATTAAAAAAAAAGAGACAGCCCGTTAAGAAGCTGTCATATATAGGGGGATAGTAGTGTACAAAAATCATTGTAATCTACTATCTATATATTATTATACGATACTACTTTTTTATATGTAAAGCATCAGTTTTCGACATCCCTATATTCTACAGTTATACAAATTGCGTACTAAGTTCAATTTTATTCTTTTTATTTCAACATTTTGTTGTATTACATTCTTTCTGGAGCGTGCATTCCCAACAGCTTCAGAGAATTTTCTAAAGTTTGTTTTGTGGCTTGTACCAAAGCAAGTCTCGATTTTCTAATCTCTAAATTTTCCACTAAAATTGGATTGTCATGATAAAATTTATTAAACGCTTGAGCTAAATCTAGCATAAATCTTGTAACTATATGCGGTTCATTCTTCTTTAGAGCAAGTAAAATATTTTTATTAAATGACTCTATAACTCTAAGAACTTCTGCACTATCTTCATCAGCCAATAGACTATAATCTATATCAGAAGTGATTTCTTCTTTTGCTTTTCTTAAAACTGCACAACATCTAGCATGTGTATATTGAACATATGGCCCAGTCTCTCCATCAAAGCTTAATGTTCTTTCCCATGAGAAAGTATAGTCTTTTATTCTACTATTAGATAGTTCTTGGAATACTACAGCTCCAACACCTACTTGTTTAGATATTTCATCTACATTTTTAGCATCTGGGTTTTTAGTTAGTATAATATCCTTAGTTTTATCTATAGCTTGATTTAATGCATCTTCTAAAAATACAACTCTTCCTTTTCTAGTTGACATAGTCCCTTCTTCAAGAGCTACCATACCAAATCCAACATGCACTAAGTCTTTTGCCCATTCATATCCCATAAGTTCAATTACTTTAAACCATTGTTGGAAATGTAGGTTTTGTTGAGAACCAACTACATATATACACTTATCAAAATCATAAGTTTCTTTTCTATATATTGCTGCAGCTAAATCTCTTGTCATATATAATGTTGAGCCATCATTCTTAGTAATAAGAGCTGGTGGCATCTTATATTCTTCTAAATCAACGATTCTTGCACCTTTAGACTCTTGTAAAAGATTTTTCTCTTCTAACAACTCTATTACTCTGTCCATCTTATCAGAATAGAAACTTTCACCTGCTAAAGAATCAAATTCTATATCTAAAAGTTTATATACTCTACTAAATTCTTTTAGACTTTCATCTCTAAACCATTGCCATAATTCTTTTGCTTCTTCGTCACCATTTTCTAATTTAGTAAACCATGCTCTTGCTTCATCTTCCATTTCTGGATGTTGTTCTGCTTCCTCATGGAATCTTACATATAATTTTAATAATTCTGGGATTGGATTAGATTCTACTACTTCCTTTTCTCCCCACTTTTTAAAGGCCACTATTAACTTACCAAATTGAGTTCCATAGTCACCTAAATGATTTATTCTTATAGTTTTGTATCCTTGTGATTCATATATCTTATATAGAGCATTACCTATTACTGTAGTTCTTATATGCCCTATATGGAAAGGCTTTGCTATATTTGGAGAAGAGTATTCAACTATTACAGTTTTATCTTTTCCAAAATCACTACGACCATAATTTTCTTTTTCATCTAATACTTTTTTGATTACAGTTTCTGCTAATTGAGATTTGTTTACAAAGAAATTCACATATCCGCCTAATTGTATTACTTTTGTTATCTCTCCACTAGCTTCTATACTTTCTGCTAATTCACTTGCTATCATGTTTGGAGCTTTTCTAAATACTTTAGCTAATTTAAAGCATGGAAAAGCATAGTCACCCATGTCCTTGTTTGGTGGAACTTCTATAAGTGCCTCTATCTCTTCTATCGACAGTTCTTCTATTTTCTCTTTAAGGCAATTTGATATTGCTACCTTGAAATCTTGCATCTTGTTGCTCCTCTCTACATTGTTCCTGGTTTATATTGTGCTTATCTCTTTATGTTAAATCAAATTTAGTGTTTTTTCAAGTATTTCATTACAGGGCAAAACACTTTAATAATTATGTTTTCTGTATATATTAAAAATACTATAATTACAGTTTTTATCTATACGATTATTGCTTTTCTATAAGTCTTTTTCACTCTTGACTTTTATTCCTTCTTCTTCCAGTAACTTTGCTGTGATACCTTTCCCTGGTATTTTTTTGCCTGAAAAACTACCATCATACACTAGATTACATCCACAAGAGGGGCTACCCTCTTTTAGTATTGCTTCGCTACATACATATAATCTTGCTATTTTTAGAGTTTCTTCAGCCCCTCTTACAAAGTTTTCTGTTACATCTTTATTATCTTCTTTTGTGATTACTTTTCCATCAACTATCTCAGCAGGAGGTCTTGGTGTAGATAAACCACCTAACTGTTCTGGACATACAAGAGTAAAATCTTTACCTTTTAGGTATTCTTTTACTTCTTCATTTTCATTATTATCGCCACTATATTTACAATTTATTCCTATTAAACATGCAGATACTAATATCATAAAAATGTGCTCCTATACAAATTATTTTAGTTTAACAATTGTTACTCCTGCTCCACCTTCTCCATACTGTCCACCTCTTTGTGATTTTACATGTCTATTTTTTCTTAAAATGTCTTGTAGTCCTGATTTTAGCACTCCTGTACCAATTCCATGTATTACTGTTACAGATTCTAGACCTGCTACATATGCATCATCTAGATATTTTTCGACTTCCATTATAGCTTCTTCTAAATTTAAACCTCTAAGGTCAACTTCACTTTTTATATTTCCAGATTTTGCCCTTATGATATTTCTTGTTGATTTAGTAACGTGTTTTGAAACATCCTTGTGAGATTTTTGTAAAGATTTAAAAGGTAGAGTCATCTTCATTATACCAATTTGCACTACTGCTTCTTTTCTCTTTTTGTCTACAGAAACCACACTACCATTTTGATTTAAAGTTATTACTCTAACTTCTTCCCCTGGTTTTAGGTCTTTTATTTCTTTACTTGAAACTTTTGGAACTATCATACTTTTTACTGTTGGTTGAAGACTTCCCATAGAACTAGTCAATTCTTTTCTAAGTTCTTCTATTTTACGATTTTTTTCTTTAGAAGCTCTTTCTTGTTCTAAACTTCTAAGTTCCTTTATTATAAGGTCTACTTCTTCCTTAGCTTGTCTTGTTATTGAAAATGCTTCTGATTTAGCCTTTTCAATCATCTTATCTCTTTGAGTAACTAATTTTTCAAGTTTTTCGTCGTATTCTACTTTTAGTCTTTCTATCTCTTCCTTCAATCTCTCAGCTTCTTCTCTATCTTCAATAGCTTTGATTCTGTTCTTTTCAACATTTTGTAATACATCTTCTAAAGCTATGTTATCTGTGTTTATATATTCTTTGGCACGTGAAATTACATAGTCACTAAGTCCAAGTTTTCTGGAAATCTCAAACGCATTTGATTTTCCAGGAACACCTATAAGTAACTTATATGTTGGACTTAAAGTTTCTATATCAAATTCAACTGCTGCATTTTCTACACCAGATTTAGTAAGAGCATAATTTTTAAGCTCACTATAGTGAGTAGTTGCTATACATTTCGCTCCTACAGAGTTTATATCTTCTAATACTGCTATTGCAAGTGCAGCTCCCTCAACAGGGTCTGTTCCTGCTCCTAATTCGTCAAATATAACTAAAGAGTCTGCTGTTACGGTTTTTAGTATTGATACTATATTTGTCATGTGAGATGAAAATGTAGATAAACTTTGCTCAATACTTTGTTCATCTCCTATATCTGCAAATACATTATCATATACACACATACTACTTCCATAATCAGCAGGTATGTGAAGTCCACTTTGTGTCATAAGTGCAAATAAACCTACAGTTTTTATTGTAACTGTTTTACCACCTGTATTTGGACCTGTTATTACCAATGTGTGGAAGTCTCTTCCTAAATAAATAGTATTTGCCACTACTTTTTTCTTATCTAATAGTGGATGTCTTCCATTTTTTATATTTAAATATTTATCCTCATTTAATGTAGGCTCTATACCTCTCATCTGTATAGAAAGTTTTCCTTTTGAAAATGCAAAGTCTAATCTTCCAAGTATCTCTTGATTGGATATCAAATCTTCACTTACTTCTCCAACCATTGCAGAAAGTTCTGATAAAATTCTCTCTATCTCTTCTTGCTCTCCTAATTTTAGCTGTCTTAACTCATTGTTCATCTCTACTATAGTCATTGGCTCTATAAAAAGTGTCGCACCAGAAGATGACTGGTCATGTACTATACCAGCTACTTGCGACCTATATTCAGATTTTACAGGTACTACAAATCTATCACCTCTTAGAGAAATTATGGCATCTTGTAAGTATTTTTGATAAGTAGTTGAACTTATTATTGAATTTAATTTAGACCTAATGGATTGATTTTTTTGAGCTATTCTTCTTCTGATATCTCTAAGTGTACTTGAAGCATTGTCAGATATTTCTACTTCACTTATTATCGCATTGTATATCTGTTCTTCTATATCTTTATATACATATAGAGAATTTGATAGAGATTGTATTATTGGATAATTAAAATCTTCTTCATCACTGCTAGATAGACTATTTTTTAATCTTCTAGCTACTCTTAAAGTATCCGCTATCATAATTAAACTTCCTGGGTCAAGAGATGCACCTATATAGGCTCTTTTAACCTTATCTTCTATATCATGAATACCATCCAAACCTACTGAACCTCTCTTTATAATAATTGATTGAGCTTCACTAGTTTCTTCTAGCATGGACTTTACTTCTACAAAATCAGTATTTGGAACTAAACTTTCTATATATTTTAGACCTAAAGAAGATGAGGCTTTCTTCTTTAATAAATCTATTATTTTATTGTATTCTAGAACTCTTAACGATTTCTCATTCATTTTTCTATATTCACCATCCTCAATATTTTAACTTTTTTCTTTAATATTTAAAATGTATGCTTTCCAAGCATTTTCAATAAAAACTGCAAGTTTTATTTCTTTTTTATTTCTAAATTTATTATATTTTTTCTCTTTTAGATATATTTTAAACATATTTTGTATTATACTATGTATGTAGCTATCTATATATTATACATAAACATGCTTTATTTGTAATATAATCTGTTAAAAAATCTTCTTTAATATTTTTTAAAGGAGTTTATTTTAGCTTATTTTATAAAAATAGCTACTTATATAGATAAATTAAGGAGGAACACAAGTCATGGGAAACGTATTAGAAGGATTAAAGCCAGAAAATGTTTTTAAAAACTTTGAGAAAATATCTCAAATTCCTAGAGGTTCTGGAAACGAGAAAGGCATAAGTGATTATTTACTTAGCTTTGGTAAAAATTTAGGGCTTGAAACTATCCAGGATGAAAGTTTAAACATAATAATAAGAAAGCCTGCTACAAAAGGATATGAAAATTGTCCAGGAGTAGTTCTTCAAGGACATATGGATATGGTTTGTGAAAAAGAAAAGAATGTTGAACATGATTTTCTTAAAGACCCTATAAAATTAAGAATTAATGGTGATATGATATACGCTACTGGAACTACTCTTGGAGCTGACAATGGTATCGCTGTTGCTATGGGTATGGCTATATTAGAAGATAATACTTTAGAGCATCCAGCATTAGAAGTTTTAGTTACTGTTAATGAAGAAGATGGTATGAATGGTGCTGATGCATTAGACCCAAGCTTAATCAAAGGTCAATATATCCTAAACATGGACTCCGAGGAAGAAGGATATCTATTAGTTAGTTGTGCTGGTGGTAAAACTTGTGTTGTTAGTCTACCTGTTGAGTACAAAGAAGTTGGAGCTGACAAGCAAGCTTTATTAGTTGAAGTTACTGGATTATTAGGTGGACATTCTGGTATGGAAATTGTTTTACAAAGAGCAAATGCTAACAAAGCAATAGCTAGAGTATTAAGCGTACTAGATGTTGATTACGAATTAGTTTCAGTTGATGGTGGTACTAAGCATAATGCTATACCTCGTGAAGCTAAATGTATAATAGCTGTTGATAAAGCTGATGTTGAATCTGCTAAAAAACAAATAAATGATATTTTAACTGCATTTAAACATGAGTTTACTACTTCTGACCCTGATATGGCTTATTCAGTAGTTGAAACTTCTGCAACTAAAGCTCTTACTAAAGACTGCAAAGAAAAAGTTATTCAAATGTCAAGCTTAACTCCTCATGGTGTTCAATCTGTAAGTCTTGATATAGAAGGATTAGTTGAAAGTTCTACTAACTTTGCTATAATTGAAACTAAAGAATCAACTATTGAATTCTTAACTTCTGTTAGAAGTTCTGTTATGTCTATTAGAGATGAGATAGCTGATAGAATAAGACTTTTAGCTCAAGCTTTAGGTGCTGACTATGGTCTTACATCTCAATATCCAGCTTGGGAATTTAAAAAAGGTTCTAAATTAGAAAAAATATGTAGTGAAACTTATGAGAAATTAACTGGTAAAGTTCCTACTGTTATGGCTCTACATGCTGGTCTTGAGTGTGGATTATTACTTGATAAACTTCCTCATGCTGAAGCTATCTCTATAGGACCAGATATGTTTGATGTTCATACTCCAAAAGAACACGTTAGTATACCTTCTATTGCTAATGTTTGGGATTATGTTATTGAAATATTAAAATCTATGAACCAATATTAAGACTAAGTTTTAAGAAGCAGATTTTAATTCTAAGTAAATCTATATAAAATTAACCTGTAAATTAATACTAATGTTAGCATCAAGTTTAATTTTAGTGTTAATTTATAGAAATAAAGCCTAATGATGATAATAACATACGTCATTGGGCTTTATTATTTTTACTTTAAAAAGATTTATTAGATACTTTTTATTTAAAAATTTATTATATTTTTATACTGAATCTTATATAAATTAATACATCTCTTTTATGTACAATTATACAAAACTCGTTCAATTGTATCTTATTTACAATTTTTATAGTAAATCTTACTAAAAATTATACTCCTACTATTTTAAATTTATTTCTTCCTTGCTTCTTAGAATCATAAAGAGCATCATCTGCCATTTGATATAATTCGTCATATTTCTGTCCATATTTTGTTATTACTACACCCATACTTATAGATATGCTTTTTCCACTTGGCAGTTTTATGAGGTGAATTTGTTTATATACTTCATTACATTTATTGACAAGTTCTTCCTTATTTATTATATCTTTAATATAGATACTAAACTCGTCTCCACCCAATCGACCAACAATATCATTTTTTTCAAAACTTCTAGCAAGTACTTTTGCAACATCAATTAATATTTTATCTCCAATTAAATGCCCATAAGTATCATTAATAGACTTAAAATAATCAATATCTAAAATTAACAAAGCTCCATTTTTGTTAGGAGATAAATTAGATAAACTTTCTGTAGTTAACTTTCTAATATATGCTGAATTAAGAATATTTGTTAAGCCATCTTTTTGAACCTTATCCAGTAACTTATCTTTTTCCTCTTTTTCAGAATCAATATTAGATATTTTTCCAATTACATACACTGGTACACTTTTTTCATTATAAATTATTTTTGAAGTAATTCTAATCCAGTGACAACTACCATCAGCGCATATAGAATACATTTCAGTCGTCCCATTCTCCTGTGACTTGATTACATCAAAAAACTTTTTATTATGTTCTATTTCAATCTCACTCATAGCACTCTTACTTATACCATAATAAGTACTAATTCCTTTCCCTTTCATAGAAACTATCAATTTATCTCGTTTATAATCATATTCAAAAAAGTATTCACTTGCCATTTCATAAACTTCAGCATGCTTTTTAAGTTCCAAAGATATTTTCTGATTCATACTTTTACGTGTATGCAGGCTCCATGCCATACCTCCAATAATGCAAAGTAATAAACTAGCAACTATTAAAATAGTTTCAATTGGATTTTGTTGCATAATATAAAGTAGTGAAAAGTCTTGTCTATATGTAGTGTTTTGATAGATAATTGATTGCATCTTTTCTGATGGAATGCTTATAATAGCTTTATTAAATATACCCAATAATTCCTGCTTACTTGGTTTAACTATTCCAAAGCAAATACTCTGTGATTCATAAGTCTGTGGAACTAAACGTACGTTTTTGTACTTAGGTTGATTAATATAGTACTGTATAGAATATCCTTCTCCATAAGTATAATCTGCAAACCCTTTGTTAACAGCTTCTATACACTCTTCCAAAGTATCATACCATATGACATCCCCATTAAAATAATTATCATAACCAGTCCCTTTAGGTAGAGCTAGACGTTTTCCATCTAAACTATTTTCATTTAATTTGTTATTAATCATCATAATATATTGGGTGGAAACAAATGGTCGAGACATAGTCACATTGTGTTTACGAGAATCTTCATAATCATAAATCATTCCTGCTACAATATCAATTTCATGATTTTTAGTCATTTTATCCAAATCTTTTTGTGACTTTACAGGCACCAGTTCAAACTTCAATCTAGTTTTATCAGATATGTGATTTAATAAATCTATTGATATACCCTTTAATTCTCCTGTTTTTTTATCTATGTTTTGAAATGGTGGCTTATTTAAAAGTACTCCAACTTTTAATGTATCTATATCTTTAATATATGTAGTTTCATCATCAGACAAAATCATCTTACTATTTTCTGGTGTAAAATATTTTTCATACAAAGCAGTCGAAAAATATGGGTCTGTCTGTTCGATATTATTAATTGCTGAATTGAGTCTTTGAGTTAAGTCTGTACTTCCTTTAGGTGTAATAAAATAGAATGGCTTTGGTGAGAATTTAGCTATAGTACGCACACCTTCCATTGGACTCACACTCACATTAAGCAGTGCATCTGCTTCACCAACCTTTAGTGCTTGTAATTGTTCTTCTTGTGACTTACAATATACCAATTTAGGTGATATTAAATTCATCTTGCAATATTCATTTAATTCTTTAAGCCTAGTATTAGAATTCTCTATTACAGCAATACGAATTTCTTTCATAGCTTCTAACCTTATACTATCAATAGCTGTATTTTCATATAATACTTGTAATACTGTATTTACTACTCCATAACTATTACCTGCATAATTATACAATTTTTCCATCTGCTCATTGTATAACATGCTTCCCATTATATCAATCTCACCTTTTTCTAACATGTTCATTAGTTTTGTAAGAACTTCATTTTCATCACCAGATACTTGAACAAATTCATAATTCCATCCAGTATATTGTGCAATTTCTAACAGATATTCGTATGTATATCCAGAGTACTTACCTTGTTTATCTAGTTCAGTTAACCCTTTTTGAATAGGATAAGCAACCCGAATAGTACGATTATCACTACCTAGAGCATTGACATTAAAAGGAAATATGCAAGAAGTGAATATGGATGCAATTACAATAATTAATAAAAGTAATTTTTTTGAATTCACTACACTAATCCTCCATATAATTAAGATTTACAATGCAAATTACTACTTAAACTTTTAGATATGAAAAAGTAGATTAGCATAAAAAAGGATATAAAAATTTACTTAAAAATTTAAATATCCTCACCATATACAATATACCTAGATTATAACTGATTTATTTGATTATTACAACAAATTTACTATATTAAATGTATACATTATCTTGTGCTAATCTCAAGTATATAATACATTCTAAGTTCTATCTTATTTCAAATTTAGCACTATTTCTATTTACAGTTCTCTTATATTTTACACTTGGGTATCCCAATATAAATGAAGTTATAACTGCTTCATTATCATTCATTCCCAATAATTCCTTTAACTTTGGCTCTACATTTGATGCCATAACAAAGAATCCATTGTAGCACATTCCTAATCCTTGAGAATAAGCCATAAGCTCCATATTAGACGCAGCTAATCCACCATCTACATATACACTTCCTCCTAAAGAAGTATCACCAACAACTACCATAAGTAATGGTGCATCATAGAATAGAGAATCATATCCTTCTTCTTTATATCTTTTGTACATTCTCTTAAATGTATTTTTATATATAGAACGTACAGGGTCTTCATCATCAGTATTTAATGCCAAGTTATAAAGCCCTTCTATTGCTAATTCTTTTACTTCTTTTAGTTTTTCTTTTACTAATATGTATCTTATCGGTTGTCTATTTCCACCTGTTGGTGTGTATCTTCCTGCTTCTACTATGTTTTTTATTTTTTCTTCTTCTACCTCTATGTCTTTATAGCTTCTTATACTTCTTCTAAATTTGATAAAGTTTAGTAATTTTTCAGGCTCTAGTTCAAAATTTTCATGATTGAATTCTAATACTTCATTTTTATCAAATCCCTGCATTTCTATTGCATCTGTTGGACATATAGCCATACAGTGACCACAATTAATACAGAGAATATTTTTCACCTTTGCTTTATCTTCTTTAACCCTTATTGCATTTACAAGGCAGTCCGACTCACACATACCACATCCTACACATTTGTCTAAATTTATGTCTATCATTCCAGATTATTCCTCCATTTTAAAATTTTTACTCTAGTATAAATCAAATAGTTGTCCTAGTCAATTTTTATTTTTTTAACAATACAGAGGCTTTAATTTTTTAATTAATCTAAAAAATTTACACTGTAATCTTTCAATTTACCATTATCATATGTTATCTTTGCACTAAAAATTTTGCCTTTTTTAGCCCAATCTAAAAATAATCTGTCGCCTTCCCACATATTTAAGTCAAATATTTTATCATTATCAACCCAAAGTAACTTGCCTTCTTTACAATTATCTAAATCTTTGTTAGATAAAGTTCCTTCAAATTCATCTGAAAAATACAAAAACATATACCAATCTTCTTCATCTTTAAATTTTGGAAAAGTTATCAATCCTTTGTATGTTAATGACTTAAGAGTAAGACCTGTTTCTTCTTTAACTTCTCTAACTATACATTCTTCTGGTGTTTCTCCCTGCTCAAATTTTCCACCAACACCTACATACTTACCTTCATGTACATCATCTTTCTTCTTATTTCTATACAACATTAAAGTCTTACTATCTTTTTCTATATAACAAATAGTCGTAAGTTTCATATACTTCGCCTTACTTTCTCTTTTCTATTTTTCATTTACTTATTTTATATATTTAAGTTTATTACTATAACTACTGATGCAAAGAATCACTATAATTACTCATTGCAGTCAATTATTAACAAGTTGACCTTAAGTTTATATTAATTATAGTCATTTATTTAAACTAATTATTTATCAATTCACATTTTTAAATTTATTGTTATTTTCCTTATTTACTCATTTTCATTGTTTTCAAGTACATCACTAATATTTTTCATTGCATTAAGAGAAAGCTCTGCAAATTCATCAAATGGAATCCCTATATCTTCTATACTTCTCATTGCATCTCTATTTACATTTGAAGCAAATCTTGTTTCTTTCATTCTTTTAATTACAGATTTTGTCTTTACACTCATAAGTTTTTTATCTGGATAAACTAAAGCTATTGCAGTTATAAATCCAGTTATAGGGTCTGCTGCATATATAGCTTTTTCCATTAAACTAGTTCTTGTAACCCCCATACCATCATGATGACCAAGTATTGCTCTATACATTTCTTCATCACCAAAATTTTCTTTTTTAAGAAGTTCTACAGTTGTTGTTGCATGACCTTCACAGATTTCTCCTGGCTTTCTTCCAACTATATCTGAATCCAAATCATGTAAAAGACCTGCAACCGCCCATTTTTCTTCTTTCTCTGGCTCTAGTCTTTTGGCTAAATCTTTCATAACTGCTTCAACTGCATAACAATGTTTTCTCATTCTATCAGTTTCTAAATACTTAAATAAAATGTCTAAAGCTTCTTCTCTCATTTTCAGTAATCCCCCTGTTTTTTCATAGATATGATATTTTTATATATTAATACACATAAATTCAAGAGTTTTTATATATTTATGTATATTTTTCATGTTATATCTATTCTACACCTTTATAGTAGTGTCCTGCAACTGTTCCAATTTCATCCAATTGCTTATATAAGTTAGTAGCTTTTTCTCCAAGTTTATAATTATTGTTTAAAACCTCAATATGAGCTTCAATAACTTTCTCTACCATTTCACTATTTTCCACTGTAAAATCTATTCTAAATACATCTACTCCAATCTCATCTAATTCATAAAGATTGTCCAACATACAGGTTACCTTTGAATTGTAAATAGTGCTTCTACAGAATATATCTTGTGTTATCCTATAACTTGCATCTGTAAAATCTCTTAGAGCATAACTGCTCTCCTTACATTTAGCTACTCTCTTATCTTTTTTACAATCTCTAACAACAACCCCCATAGGGCAGTATTCTGTGACCATCATAGGCGTATATCCATATATCACTGCTTCAATTTCTGCATCTGTATATTTTAATGTTTGTTCAATTTCACTTAAATTTAACTCCTGTGATAAACAAACCGTACTTGCTCCTGTATCCCTAAAGTGATTTATACTTTCACTATTAAAAGTATTCAAATAGCAATCTATATTTAGATTTTTATCTTTAAAATAATCCATAGAACCCCAATTACCAATTTGAATTTTATTAAGCCCTTTTATATTATCTAATACTTCAAACTGTTTGTATTCTCTATTTCTAATAATTCTTGGTGCTGAATAGATTAATCTATCTTCAAAGCTAGATGTTCTTTCACTTGAAACATTTACATCATCTATATTTAATGAAGAATTTACACTATCTATATTTGAACTTAAATTAACTGATTCTTTAGAAATACTTGAAGCTATTTCCAAAGCTTCAAATAGCGTATTTATATCTTCATAATAAATTAAATCTACATTATATTTTAGTACTGCTTCTAATTGCTCTAAATTCTTAACTTTAACTCTAAGTTTAGGAGTTGTATTAAATTCTTTATGTCGATTTATTTTAGCTGGTTTATATTTTAATTTACTTTCCTTAAATCTTCTCTCTTTTATCCTTATTCTTTCCTCATCCAAAAGCTCAATACAATCTCTTCTCATTTGATTTAATATACTTATAGGTATACTTACACCTTCGTCTAAATCAATGTCTATATCTTTTAATTTATAAGGCGTGTTTCCAAGTTTTTGAATCTGTGTTTCGATTTTTTCTTCACTTAAAGCAACTTTTATAGCTTTTTCAGCTACCTTTTCACCCTCTACAACTGCTTTATTACCACAAAAATCACTTATAGAGAGTACTGGCTTTTCACCCAATTTAATACTTACTTTTGCATTTATGTTAGTTTTTATAAGTTCTTTATCTTGATGAAATGTAGACTGTACTTTGTCCATTAATTCACTGTCTGAAGTCTTGAATATAAGTTGATTTCTCTTTGCTTCCCCAATAAAATCTAATTCGATTAAATCTCCTTTGTGTGCTATTGTAGTTATCTCTCCATCTTTTATAATTCTTCCAATAGTTCCTCCACCTAAGTTGATTCCATCTCCTTTTTTAAGGGTATTCTCTAGTATCACTCTAAGTCTCTTTGTTTTTCTATTATGGTCTAAGACTTTTCCAACATATAGACCTTGATTGTTAGGTCTATCAGAATTCATTATATCCTTACCAACTTCACCTAATATATATCCTTTAGTAAATTTTCTATTGAAGATAGTATACAAATTATTTATTATTTCCTCAGAAATATTTATTTTATTCTCACTTATAAACTCATTAATCGCTTCTCTATATCCTGAAACTACAGTAGCTACATATTCTGGCTTTTTCATTCTTCCTTCAATTTTTAGAGATAATACCCCTGCTTCGATTATTTTGTCTAAATCTTCTATAGTACTTAAATCTCTAGGGCTTAATAAGTAATCTCCATTACTATTTACAACTTCACCTGTATTTATATCTATTAACTCATATTTTTGTCTACATGGTTGTGCACATCTTCCTCTGTTTCCAGACCTGTTTCCTATCATACTACTCATAAGACATTGACCTGAATAACATACACATAAAGCCCCATGCACAAATACTTCTACATCTACAGTTGTATTTTCACAAATCCATTTTATCTCATCAACATTTAATTCTCTTGCCAAAACTACCCTATCAAATCCTACGCTTTTAAGGTATTTTACATCTTCTAGCGAATGAGCTACCATCTGAGTACTTGCATGTAATTCAAAATCAGGTAGTAATTTTTTTATAAGCCTTGCCATACCTATATCTTGAACTATTAATGCATCAATATCTATATCATATAAAAATTTTACATACTCGACAAAATCTTCTATCTCATACTGTTTTATCAATGTATTTACAGTGACAAATACTTGTACTCCTCTTATATGACAATATTTAACAGCTTCAATCAACTCATTTCTATCAAAGTTATTTGCAGATGCTCTCGCACTAAAGTCTTTTCCACCTAAGTACACAGCATTTGCCCCATTTTGTACTGCTGCTTTCAAGGAATCAAAAGAGCCAACTGGTGCAAGTAATTCTATTTTTTTCATATTTTTCTCCTCTATATATACTTGTTAAACTTAATGTTATCATGTCTATAATTTACACATTTACACTAAATTTATATACTACTTACTATATTTAAAGTATATCAAATAATGACTCTATTGTTTTGTTAATTTAAATTAAAAGAATCATCTTTATTGATAAACATAACTATAAAGACTACTGATAAAATAAGGAAACATATTAATATAGATTTTTCCACAAAAATCTTTGTAAAAACAGTTCCCAAAATAGCTCCCAAAATAAAGAATATAATAATAGCATAATACTGCAAACTCTTCTTTATCATAAAAATATTTTTAGTTTGCACATAATGAAATAGTGTTTCTGTAGCACTTCTTAAATTACCAGTACACATTGTTGTTGCAAATGTGTTGCCATTTACCTTTCTAAAACTCTCAACTTGCATTGAACAAATGAAAGATATAGCAACATTTACAAACATATTAAATTTTCCTTGAGGAATAAAAGAAACAATAAGTATAGTAATCATTTCAATTCCAATGATAACTTGTCGCCAATGAATCTTTCTATTATTATTTTTAAAATGATTTCTTATTTTTTCTGCTATCAACACCCCTAAAATAAAAGCCAAAATAGGAATAAAATAATAAAAAGATTTCCTGACATTACCTTCTGCTATGTTAAGACCAAATAAAACTATATTTCCAGTCTGTGCATTAGCAAATACTTTTCCTCTTACTACATAAGTATAAATATCTAAAAATCCTCCTGTTATTGCCAATAAAGCGCATAAGAAGAATGATTCAGACATCTGGCTCTGTTTTGTCATATATAAACATCTCACTTTCTATTGATAGATACCAAATCAAAATTCTTTTAGATATTATTTTTTATTTTAATATTTTAAAAAAATTTTATATTTACATATTATTTATACACTAGTTATATGTATACATTACATGTTATTTATATTTATTATTTATAAATTAAAAGAAGCTGTCTCAAAAAACAAGAGACAGCAAATCTTTTAATTTATTCCACGTTTTTTACATCATTATTTAACCCTGTACATTTTAGCTGTAAATCATAAGCCTTGTTTTGAAACTCAGAAGCTAAATTTTCAGCTATAGTAGCTCTTTCATTTGATTCTTCAAGCTGAGCAGTTAACTCTTCTATCTTGTTTTTATAAGCATCTAACTCGGCTTTAGAGCCTTCTGTTGTATTACTAAGTTCAAATATTTCTTGCTTTTTATTTTCTATAATCTCAATTAACTCTTTCATTTTAGCTTCAGTTTCACGATTTTCTGCTTCTTTTTCTGCTATTGTAAGTTTTAAAGATTTGATTTCTAATTGAAGTTCTTCGTTGGATGAACCAACCTTCTTGCTCAATTCTTCATTAGCTTTAATCAACCTCTCATTTTCATCTGAACATTCAAATAAAAGGTCTGATATATTTAATGCAGTTAATATTGCAGCAACTGATAAGCTTAGCTTCGGGTTTTGACGTGTTATCTTATCCATTTCTTTGTCAACAAAATCAGCAATACTAATCATAAATTTCTCTGACTTGTCTCCAACCATTGGATACTCAGCGCCATGGATTTTTACCATTACTTTGTTCATCCTAACCTCCCCGACATTAGTTGTTAATTTGATCTTAAGTTAGCATTCAATTTTTTGCTTAATTCACTTAATATCTTATCATGCACCTTAGCTACTTCTTCATCTGTTAGAGTTTTATCTTTACTTCTATAAGTTATTGAATATGCAATTGATTTATATCCAGCTTCTATTTGAGAACCTTTGTAAACATCAAATAATTTGTAGCTTTCTACTAATCCTTGGCCATTTTCCTTTATTATATCTTCTATTTGTTTTACAAATACATCATCCTTAACAATAAGAGCTATATCTCTAGATGTAGATGGATATTTTGGTAATGGTACATAATTCTTTGTTCTATCAGAATTATCAAATACAAAATCAATATCTATTTCAGCAACATAAACTCTTTGCCCTAGATTGTAGTTTTCTATAACATCTGGATGCAATTCACCTAATGTACCTACATATTTATTATTATACACTATTTTAGCACATCTACCAGGGTGGAAGGTAGTATTATTATCTTGAGGTTCAATTTCATAATCTTTAAATCCTACATTTACAAGTACAGTTTCTATAGCTCCCTTTAATGCAAAGAAATCTACATCTTTACCATACATACCTACACACATTCTATTTGCTTCCATAGGAAGTTCTGAATCTTGTGGTGTGAATATATGTCCACACTCAAATGCTGATACTTCTTCTATCTTATGAGATATATTAGTTGATAAAACATCTAACATATTTGGTATTAAAGTAGTTCTCATTACAGAAGTTTCTTCTCCTAATGGGTTCATCAACTTAACAAAGTTTCTCTTTATATTACCTTCTGGTACTCTTATCTTGTCAACTCCCTTAGGGCTTACAAATGAATATGTTAATATTTCATTTAATCCTACAGCAGTTGAATTATTTTTTAGCGCTTCCATGAATTTTTGTTTTGGAGTTTTAACCCCTGCTGTTGTATTTCCTTCTAATTGTACAGAAGGTATATTTTCAAATCCATAAATTCTAGCTATTTCTTCCCATACATCAGCTTCTTGCTCCATATCTGTTCTGAAACTTGGTACATCTACTTCTAGCTTATCATCAGCAATTAAATTGCATTTAAATTCTAATGATTCTAAAATTCCTACAAATTGTTCCATTGGTACATCTACACCTAAAAGATGGTTGATTCTTTGAGGATTTACTACTAATTTTTTAGGTTCTGGTTTATTTGGATATACATCAACAGTTCCTTTTAATACTTTTCCAGCACCTAACATTTCAACAAGTTGTACAGCTCTATTTGCTGCTATTTCTGCAAGATTAGGGTCTAAGGCTTTTTCATTTCTTGAAGATGCTTCTGACCTAATTCCCACTTTTTTAGCTGTCATTCTTATGTTTTCTGGCTTGAAATTGGCACTTTCGAAAAGTACAGTCTTTGTCTTGTCAGTTATTTCTGAGTTTGCACCACCCATTACACCAGCTAGACCAAGTGATTTTTCTCCATTTGTTATAACTAACATATCTTTGTCTAATGTTCTTTCAACATCATCTAGTGTTACAAGCTTTTCTCCATCTTTAGCAGTTCTTACTACTATTCTTCCTGTTTCTACTTGATTTATATCAAAAGCATGAAGTGGTTGACCAAGCTCTAACATTACAAAGTTTGTTATATCAACTATGTTACTTATAGGTCTTACACCTGCTTCTGTAAGTCTTCTTTGCATCCAGTATGGAGAAGGTTCTATTTTTACATCAGTTACCATTCTAGCAACATATCTTCTACATAAATCTGGATTATCTATCTCAACTTTGAAGTCTATTTCCTCGTCACTTTCTTTTACTTCTATTTCAGGATATTTTACTTTTGTTCCTATAGTTGCAGCTGCTTCTCTAGCTATCCCCATCATACATTTGCAGTCAGGTCTGTTTGAAGTTAATTCAAAATCTATTAAAGCATCATTTAATCCTAAAACATCTTTTACATCTTTTCCTAATTCATAAGAGTCTTCGTGGTCTAAAATATATATACCACCTCTTTTGTATTCTTCAATATAATGTTCATCTATACCTAATTCAGCTGCTGAACACATCATACCATCTGATAATTCACCTCTGAAGTCAGTCTGTTTAATTTCAACTCCTCCAGGTAATTTAGAACCATTTACAGCTACTGGAATATAATCTCCTTCTGATATATTTGTAGCTCCTGTAACTATTTGAACAACTTTATCTCCAACATCTACTTTAGTTACAACTAACTTATCAGCATTTGGATGTTGTTTTATTTCTAAAATCTTTCCAACTAATATATTTTCTACTTCTTCACCATAATAATCTATTGTTTCAACTTTAGTTCCTGTCATTGTCATTTTATCAGCGAACTCTTTTACATCCATGTCTATATCGACATAGTCTCTAAGCCATTTTAAAGATACTAACATCTACACACCCTCCTAATTAAAATTGATTTAAGAATCTCATATCATTTTCGAATAATAATCTAATATCATCTATTTCATATTTAAGCATTGCAAGTCTTTCAACCCCAACTCCAAATGCAAATCCACTGTAAACTTCTGGGTCTATTCCACAATTTCTAAGTACATTTGGATGAACCATACCTGAACCTAATATTTCTATCCAACCTTCATACTTACACATTGGGCAACCTTTACCACCACATTTGAAACAAGTAACATCAACCTCTGCACTTGGTTCTGTAAATGGGAAGTTATGAGGTCTAAACTTAGTTTTGATATCAGAACCAAACAATTTTTCAACGAAGATATCCATAGTTCCTTTAAATTCTGCCATAGTAACATCTTTTCCAACAACAAGTCCTTCTATTTGATGGAACATTGGTGAATGTGTCGCATCTGGTGAATCAAATCTAAAGCATCTACCTGGTGCTATTACTTTAATTGGTAACTCTTGGCTTCTCATAGATCTTACTTGAACTGGAGACGTTTGAGTTCTAAGTAATACACCATCATTGATATAGAATGTATCACTCATATCTCTTGATGGATGGTCTTTAGGAGCATTTAATGCATCAAAGTTATTTTCAACTGTTTCAACTTCTGGACCTTCTGCTATAGAGAATCCCATTCCGATAAATATATCTGTTACTTCATCTATAATTTGAGTTATTGGATGTTTCTTTCCAACTTTCAATACTTTTCCAGGTTGAGTAACATCTATTACTTCTTCTCTTAACTTTCTTTCTTTTTCAATAGCATTTATTTCTTCTTTTTTAGAATTTATGCTAAGTTCAATATTCTCTCTTACATCATTGGCAACTTTTCCAACTACTGGTCTTTCTTCAGCAGATAATTTACCCATCTCTTTAAGTATGGCAGTTATCTCACCTTTTTTTCCTAAATACTTAACTCTTAAACTTTCTACATTTTCTATGCTTTGTGCCTCTTTTATTTCAGCTAAAGCTGCTTCACGTAAAGCAAGTAATTTTTCTTGCACACATATCACCCTTTCGTTTTTTTGTATAAAAAAAGCCCCTCAATCCCTGTCTAGGGACGAAAGGCTATAGTTTCGCGGTACCACCCTAGTAGTTTAACAATCTAAAAATCATCAAACCACCTCTAACAAACTTAACGCGTTTTTCACGTCAAAGCCTACTATCAAATTTCAGCTTTGTTACTCTAGAGGGAACTTCTCCTGACCTCTTAGAAAACACTCCCAGCCTAGGTGTTTATCTCTTTACTAAGTTTAATCAAAATACTTTCCTCTTTCATTGCATTTACAATATTATATTGTTTATTTTAGTATTATATCATTTATATCTACATTTTGTGATTATCTATATGATTATTTTATTGTGACTATTTTAAAATACAATCATATAATATTTTTATCAATCATGCTTAAAATATATTGACTATTTTTGATACTCTACTATTTAATTCAAGATTATAACACGACATTATATTTATTACAATACATTAAATTAAGTATTTTTTTATTTCATACATCAATATAGCAGAACTTATTGCTGCATTTAACGACTCAGATTTGCCATATATAGGTATTTTAACCAAAATATCAGATTCTGATACAAGCTCTTCATTTATCCCATTTGCTTCGTTTCCTATCACCAAAGCTACTTTTGAACCGTAGTCTATTTTGTCATAAAAATTATCTGTATTTAAATAACTTGAAACTATATTAAATCCTTGTGATTTAAGTATATCCACAGTTTCATCTTGTATGGCATTGATTATATTCATATCGAAAATAGAGCCCATAGTTGACCTAATTACTTTTGGATTGTATATATCGACGCATCCCTTTAGTGCTATTATTGCATCTACTCCAGCAGAGTCAGCAGTCCTTATTATTGTTCCCATATTTCCCGGGTCTTGTATTCTGTCTAAAATTAATACAAACTTATCTTTTTCATTTATACTTTCTTTTAAATTTTTTTCCTTAAATGAAACTACACCTATTATACCTTGAGTATTTTCTGTGTCTACAAGTTCCTTAAAGTTTTTATTAGTAGTCTTATATATATTTGTGTTTTTTTTATCTAAGTTTTCTAATAATTCCATGTGTTCCTTTTTATTTTCAAAATCCTCATTGATAAATACATAATCAAGATTTGCATTACATTCAAGTGCAAGCACTACTATTCTGTACCCTTCTATTATGAACTTTGATTCTTTTGTTCTATTTTTTGACTTTAATAATGCTTTAGTATATTTTAATCTTTCATTATCCTTACTGCTTATAGTTGTAATCATTTTATATAAATGCTAACTTGATATTAGCACAACCTCCTTATCATTCTTTATCCTACTTCTAAAATCTTTATTTCTATTAAAATTCTATTCTCGATTGAAACTCTATTCTCGATTAAAATAAAAATAGTATCATATAACTATTCATAATTATATGATACTATCTACTTTCATTGCAATCAAATATATCTTAAATAATAAACTATCTTCTTCTAATTATACCCTTATTTCCAGATGTAATAGCTGTTATGCTAGTGTTTTGACCAATTATAACCAATATACTTCCAGCTGTAAGTTCCTCATCAGGAGAAGGTGTCACATTTATATTTTTACCAGTCTTGATGGCAAGCACAGTTATCTCATATCTAGCTCTAAGCTCAAGTTCTACAAGTGTTTTACCAACCCAACCATTTGGAGTTACGATTTCAACAATTGAATATTCTGGGTCAAGTTCAATATGGTCTAATATATTGTCAGAAACTAAATTATGTGCAACTCTTACTCCCATATCTCTTTCTGGAAATACAACTCTATCTGCACCAATCTTATAAAGAACTTTGGCTTGCAATTCATCTTTTGCCTTACATATTATTAACTCTACACCCATTTCTTTGGCTATAAGAGTCGCCATTATAGATGCTCTTATATCAGAACCTATTGCAACTACTGCTACATCAAAGTTACCTAAACCCAATGATCTTAATGCTTGTTCCTCAGTAACATCCACTATAAGTGAATGAGTTACTTTATCAGATATACTTTGAACTGAATCTTCATTTTTGTCTATTGCCATTACTTGATGTCCTAAAAGATGCATAGTAGATGCAACTGAACTTCCGAATCTCCCACATCCAATGACTATATATTGCTTCATCTCGAAACTTCCTCCCTAATACACAATTTGTATAATATCTATTAAATTAACTTTTATATAGATAAATTAATTTTAATATTTTTATTTTATTAATCATAGCTAAATTTATTTGCTAGATTATTTCTATCATTAATTGATTTATTTAATTGATTATATCTAAGTTCATTTTCCTAGATTATATATCATTATTAATAGATTTATCTAATAAATGGTACTCTAACCAACCATAATCTTGCCTTCTGCGTATCTAACTGGCTGACTCTTTCTTCTACCTCCAGAAAGTATAGCCATAAATAAAGTAAGAGAACCAACTCTCCCCATAAACATAAAGATTATTATTATAACCTTACCTAAAGCATTTAGATTTGCACTTCCAGCTAAACTTGAACCAACTGTAGCTAGTGCTGATGTAACCTCAAATGCTGATTGAACTAGTGTAAACTTAGGTTGAGTTATTGAAATAATCAAAGTTCCAAAAATAACTGCGGATATACTAATTACAAATATCCCTAGAGATTTTTTTATAGTTGTTGGAGCCAGTCTTCTCTCAAAAGTTTCTATATCAGATTTTCCTGATAAAAAACTTCTAACTGTAATTATTAAAACTGCTAATGTTGTTGTTTTGATACCTCCACCAGTAGATGCAGGTGATGCTCCAATAAACATCAAAATTATCATTATAAATACACTACTTTCTTGTAAAGTAGCTAAATCAAGTGTATTAAAACCAGCAGTTCTTGCTGTTACTGATTGAAATATCGCTGATAATATTTTCCCTTTTACAGGTAAATCTGCCATAGTGGCCTTTTGGTTAAACTCTATAAGAAAAATAAATATTGCACCTACTAAAATAAGTATTGCAGTTGAAAATAAAACAACTTTAGAATGCACATTTAATTTTGAAAATCTTCTTTTTCTTACAATATCAAGAACAACTGGAAATCCTAATCCACCTAACACTATAAGTGCACAAATAGTCATTGATACTATAAAATTGTTTACATAAGAATTTAGCGATGTAAATGGCCCACTTACACTACCCATTAAGTCAAATCCGGCATTACAAAACCCTGATATTGCGTGAAATACGCTATACCATATCCCTCTAGATAAACCAAATTGTGGAATAAAGACAGTTGATAAGACTAGTGCTCCTATTCCCTCTATGGTTATAGTTATTATTAATACAAACCTTGTAAGTTTTACTAGCCCTGATAAGTCTGCTTGGTTTAATGATTCTTGTATCAATAATCTTTCTCTTAGTTGTATTTTTTTTCGTGCCATAAGTGAAAACATTGTAGCTACGGTCATAAATCCAAGACCACCAATTTGTATCAATGTTATTATTACTATCTGTCCAAATAAACTCCAATAAGTTGCTGTATCTACCATAACTAGACCAGTAACACAAACCGCTGAAGTAGCTGTAAATAGAGCATTTAATAAACCTATACTCTCTCTACTCTGTGACGATATCGGGAGTGTTAACAATATTGCTCCAATTAAAATAGTTGCTGCAAACCCAGATACTATTATTTGAGTAGGTCGCATTCCATCTGCGTAGAGAATAAGTCTTCTAACTATTGTTTTCAACTTTCTTTATACCTCCTTAACATAAAATCATTACTGTTAAGACCTTTAATTTGTTTATTTTTAGAGTTTTCCTCTAAATTATTACTCTATTATAGTATAAATATTGTATAAAGACAATGATATGAATTTTTATAAATTTTGTTTAGAATATTGCAAATTTTTATATATGTCTTTTAATTTCAATTACATCAAAAATTTCTATATTTTTTGCATATAATAAGTCTAATAGTAGAATAGTTTTTCGTATTTTATACTTAAAATTTATTTATCATTTTACCAATACAATTTTCATATATTTTCTTGAAGTTAAATTTTTATATTATCTATAATCTTGTCCATATTTTTATATTAAATTTTCTTAATATGCATTTTTTATATTTAATATAGTAAAATAACTAATAACTATATCCATGATTGGAGGATTTCTATGATTAAATCCAAGAAAAGATTATTTATTTCTCTAATTTTAATTGTAATTTTTATTATATTTGCATTATACATAAAAAATTATACTAATGATTCAAAAAAAGATTCAGTTAGAGGAACTATTCCTTTTGAAAAAATGGAATATAAGCGTCCTGACATAAAGTCAGTATGCGAAAATATTAACACATATAACGATAAACTTTTAACATGTAAAAATGCCAAAGAGCAATTGAACGTATTTAGTAATGTCGATAAGATTTACCAAGACTTTTATAGTACACTTACTATAGCAAAACTTAGAAATAATATTGATTCATCAGATGAATTTTACTCTAAAGAATACAAATACCTTATGAGTAAATCTGTGGATGTCGATATGGCATACAAAGATTTTCAGGATACATTTGTAAATTCTAAGTTTTCTAAAGAACTAAAAAAAGAAATTGGAAAAGATGGATTTAATTATTTAAAAAACATTGGAAAGCTTAATTCAGAAGAAGTAGAAAGCCTACTTAAAAAAGAGCAAGACTTAGTTGTTAAATATGAAGACTTATTATCTAAGTCTACTGTATCAGTAGATGGAATGGAAATAGACTTTGAAGAAGCCATGTCAAAACCCAATCTCACTTATGAAGAATATGTAAAAATCTATTCAGATTACTTAAAAAAATACAACCCTATATTTGGTAATATTTTTTTAGAACTTGTACAGACGAGAACTGAAATAGCAACTAAGCTAGGCTTTAAGAATTATACAGATTATGCTTATTTAAATTTAAATAAAGATTACTCCCAAGAGGATGCAAGAAAATTTAGAAGTGAAGTAAAAGAGTACATAGTTCCATTATATAGGAAAGTTACATCACAACCTTCTGACTCTTCTATTTATATTAAGGCATATAAGAATCGTTCATTTAGAAAATTTGATAAAGTACTTGAAGATATATCTCCAAAATTAAAAGAGTGTTTTAACTACATGAAAAAGTATGACTTATACGATTATTCCTCTGGGAAAAATAAATCACCTGGAGGTTATACTACTTATATAACCAAGTACAAAGCACCCTTTTTATTTAATACATGGGACAATTCTTTTTTAGGTGTTACTAGCTTTGCTCATGAGTTTGGTCATTTTTTTAATTACTACAACAGTATTAACTCAAATAATACAATACAGCCAAGTATTGATATATGCGAAGTTCATTCAACATCTTTAGAAATTTTATTTTACAAGTATTTTGATGAATTCTTTGGAAAACAATCTGAAGCAATAAAAAAAGAACACTTATCGATTGTTTTAAACACAATTATTGATGCTTGTCTTTACGATGAGTTTCAAGAAATTATATATAAAAACCCATATATGAGCTTAAATGATATAAATAAACTATTTTTTGATTTAGAAGAAGAATATGGAGTATCTAATAAGATACTTAAAGATAAAAATGCTCCATTTTGGATACTTGTATCTCATAATTTCCAAGTTCCTTTTTACTATTTAAGTTATGGTCTTGCATCTGATGTATCTCTTCAAATATGGGAGTTATCACAAGGTGACTATAGAAAAGCTGTTGATGTATATATGGATTTTTTAAATCAAAATACAGATGCAGGATTTAAAGATGTAGTAGAAAAAGTTAATCTACAATCTCCTTTTGAAAGTGGAAACTTAGAGGAAATAAGCTCAGCTTTATATGATTATTTTGGTATAGAGAACCCTCTCAAACTAGAAAATGCTTCTTAGTATTTAATAACTTATGATATATCTAATAAATATTTATTAATACTTATTAACTCATGTTATGTCTAGTACGTACTTATTAATACTTATTAACTTATGTTATATCTAGTAAATATTTTCCATACTTAGTAACATATAATAAAACCGTCAGAAATTTTATAAACCTTTACCTTTATTACTTCTGGCGGTTTCATATGTTTGACTGATTAGATTAATATTTAATAACACTTGCACCAATAGTTATAAGTTTCATTTCACATCATCTCATTTGATAATATTTTCTATTAAAATATCAATAAATTTATCTCTCTGATGTTTAACTTTTATATTTGTACCACTATATAATTGAAATGATTCTGGTGATAAAGCCGCCATTTGTATAGGTAAAATAATTTGTAAGGCAATAGTTCTTAAACTCATTTCGTCTTTTTCGTCCCCAAATATATTACGAAGCATAGAAATGATAGCAAGTTGTGCCTGCATATTTCCATTGATTATACATTGATTCAATATAAAAGATAGTACCTTATCATAACCTACCTCCAAAACATTTACATTTTTCGTTCTAAACATGTTCAGTATAATATTTTTTTATTATTTGTCAATATATAATTTTTAGTTGACTCTACCACTATGATATGGTTTATATTGATATTGAGCTCAAAAATAACACCTTTATAAAGGAGATGTAAATATGTTTAAGATAGGCGATTTTTCAAAACTTAGTAAAATTAGTATTCGCATGCTACGTCACTATGATGAAATTGGACTTTTAACACCAACTCATATAAATAAAATTAATGGTTATAGATACTACAGTGCAAATCAACTTTCCACTACAAATAGAATCCATGCCTTAAAAGATATGGGATTTAGCTTATCTTCTATCAAAGAAATTTTGACGGAATACAATGATAGAGAAAGCTTGATAAGGTATTTAAATATTCACTATTCTCAAGTAAGAGAACATCTAGAAGACACGCAAAAAAAACTATTAAAAATAGAAACTACTATGGAGAGAATTGGAAGGACTGATATTATGAAAAATTATGATGTAACTATAAAAGACTTTGCTCCAAAATATATGATGACTTTAAGAAAAACTATACCTACTTATCAAGATGAAGGAATGCTATGGCATCAATTATTCTCAGAAACAAAAGGGCATAATGTACAAGTTGATGTTCCTAACTATTCTAAAGCAGTCTTTTATGATGTTGGGTATAAAGAAAATTATGTTGATGTTGAAATACAACTTGCTGTATCTGGAAATTATAAAGATACTGAAAATGTTAAGTTTAGAACTGTTCCAAGTGTAACTGCTGCAACTGCTATTGTAAAAGGAAACTTCAATCAACTTACAGATGCTTGTGAAGCTATTGGTAATTGGATATCTGACAATAACTATGATGTAGACGGCCCTATGTTTAATATTTATCATATAGGACCTGGTCAAGACAGTAATTCTGATAATTGGGTAACAGAAGTATGCTTTCCAGTTAGAAAAAATAAGTTTCAATGATGTTTTATTTATATAATATTTGTATTCTAGCTCTTGTTGTACTTTTTTATAAGTCTTTTAAACATAGATTCATACTTTAAGTACTACTTTTGAATAAACATCCCAATTAATGACTAAGAAATTGCTATAACCATAAATTACAATAGGCTTTAGATTCTTTAGGTTTTTCAAACTTTGCTAGAATGTCTGACAAGCTTCCTAACTAATAGGAACTTGTTGGACCTCACATTTTATTTCTTTACTGAGTATAAATATCCTTTGCTAAACTTACAACCTAGGGAATAATATTTATTTTTATTCTAATCTCTTATTTTCCAGACATCGAACTACTAATAGCAAAAGTATATTTTTTCATAGCATTGTTAGCTACTCTATTGAAAGTATCATATTCACATTCTCACCTTCTGGATAATCACCTTGACCCCATTTATCGAAGTATTTCCCATAATACTCTTTAGGATTAAAACAATCACTTACCACAAAACCACATTTTTCATAGGCCTTTATAGCACGAGAATTTTTAATCCATGGTCGAATAATAAATGTGCCTACCTCATAGTCTCTAGTCAAGCTGTCAATTAACAACTTCATAGCTTTTGAACCAATCCCCTTCCCAGTATATTTCATTGAACGCAACCACATATCTAGCTCCATATTAGGTATCTTACCATCATTGTATGCATGAGAAATGGTACCCACAATTTGATTATCATATTCTATAAGCAAGTATTTATTAATACCAGGATTACTACTAAAAAAGTAAGATTCTTCATCATGAATGTCAGACCAGTCAAAATCCTCTTTATTGTCAAACATTGACTTCCATATCTCATCTTCCTCAAATGCCATATCATATATTAGTTTTCTATCATAATCTTCAGCATAAAAAAGTTTTATTTTATCTCTCATTACATATAAATCTCGCTTCATAAAAATCACTACCTTCATATAAACAATATTATAAATTAAATAGCTGTCTCTCTATTCTGATACAAAATTATTAATTTCGCTTTGCAATTTACTTAAGAACATTTTAGTTGCCTTAGAAAAAACCTGATACTTTTTCCAGACAATATTTAAGTGTGCTTCTAATCTCGGTTCTAAAGGTCTAAAACAAAGATTGCTATTACCTGTTGTATTGATTAGCTTATCCAAGCAAAGAGCATACCCAACCCCTTCATCTACCATAAGAGAAGCATTGTAGACAAGATTATAAGTTGCCACTATATTAAATGCTTGAAAATCTTGCCCAGACCAACCAGAAATTACATTTTGAACCAATGTTTGACGTGAAGTTAAGATAGGAATTTCCTTCAAATCATCTGGACATACCGTTTTCTTTTGAGCAAGCTCACAATCTTTTTTCATAAGCAATCCCCATACATCATTAACAGGAAGTTTGATATAATCATACTTTTCCATGTTGGCAGGTTCGATTAAAATTCCAAAATCTAAAAGCCCTTTATCTAGTCTTTCCGTTACATCATCAGCATTTCCACTAAATAGATGATAACGGATATGAGGGTATTCTTTCTTCAATTCTTTCGCAGTTTTGGCAATAAAACGCATAGCATCTGTTTCTCCCCCACCAATATAAACATTTCCTCGTATATCATCACAATCATTGTTAAAATCTGAAGTAGTTTTATCTGTTAAGTCAATTATTTCCTGTGCACGTTTACGTAAAAATAAGCCATCCTCTGTAAGTGTGATTTTTCTGTTACCACGCAAAAACAACTTTTTCCCAAGTTCATCTTCAAGTTCCATAAGTTGTTTTGAAAGCGTAGGTTGTGTCACATTAAGTGATTGAGCTGCACTTGTAATACTTTCCTCTTTTGCAACTGCCAAGAAATATCTCAATACTCTAAGTTCCATTATCTATACCTCCTATTTATAGTGTACTTTTCCCTACTATGCCTGTCAACTATGGGAAGGCATTCTTTATAAGTATTTGCTATTATATTGTTTCGTTAATATAATAAACGTATAGAAACTATGATATAAATTTTAATAAAAACAATAACATAAAAAGGAGAAAAAAATATGAATTTTAATATGTATATACCAACTCGTTTTATCTTTGGAAATGGACGCTTAGATGAATTACATCAACAAAAACTACCTGGAAAGAAAGCCTTGCTTGTTATTTCAAGTGGAAAATCAACTAAAGAAAATGGTGCACTTGCCCGAACAGAAAAACAGTTAAAAATGGCAGGAGTAGAATTTGTGTTATTCAATGAAATAGACGCAAATCCTAATAAAAATTCTATCATGAACGGGGCTTTCTGTGCTCGTAAAACAGAATGCGATTTTATCATTGCCTTAGGTGGTGGAAGTGTCATGGACGCTTCAAAGGCAATTGCAATGATGGTGACAAATGATGGTGACTTATGGGATTATGTAAATGGAGGTACTGGAAAGGCTCAACCATTACAAAGTGAACCACTACCAGTTGTTTGTATTACAACCACTGCTGGAACAGGTAGTGAAGCTGACCAATGGGGAGTTGTTACAAATGAAGAAACCCATGAGAAAATTGGTGTTGGTGGTTATGACTCTTTATTCCCTGTTTTGTCCATAATTGACCCAGAATTAATGAAATCTGTACCACCTGAATTTACTGCTTATCAAGGATTTGATACTTTATTCCATGCCGTGGAAAGCTATATATCTTCTTTTTCCAGTGTTATGAGCGATATGTATGCTTTAACTGCTATCGAAAATGTAGGCAACTATCTTGCACATGCAGTAAAAAATGGTAATGATATGAAAGCAAGAGAACACATGGCTTTTGCAAATACAATTGCAGGAATTGTCATGACAATCAGTGTCACTACAGCACAGCATTCTTTAGAACAAGCTATGTCTGGTTATTACCCAAGACTTCCTCATGGTGCAGGTTTGATTATGATTTCTAAAGCTTTCTTTGGATTTTTTATAGAAAAACATGCTTGTGATGAACGCTTTGTACGCATGGCACAGGCATTGGGAATGAAAGATGCTAACAAAGCAGAAGATTTTATTACGGCTCTTAGCAAATTACAAGAAGCTTGTGGGGTTGCAGATTTAAAAATGTCCGATTATGGAATTACACCAGGAGATTTTAATCTAATAGCAAAAAGTGCACGAGAAACAATGGGAGGTTTATTTGCAGCAAATCCTTGTGAAATGACACATGAGGATTGTGTAGAAGTATTGAAAAAATCTTACAGTTAATCAGAAAGGATGTGCAAAATGAACTTGAACTTAAATACATTTTTAGAACACCTTAATCAAGGACTTACTGTTGTTGGAGGTTCAAAGTTACATCAGTTTATGAGTGAACTTAGCAATGAAGCCATGAAAATTACATCTAAATTAAACAATCATTATCATGAGCCGGAAGAAATTAGAACATTATTTTCAGAGTTAATTGGAAAACAGGTAGATGAAACATTTAACATGTTCCCTCCATTTTATACTGACTGTGGAAAAAATATAACAATAGGTAGAAATGTTTTTATAAATTCAGGATGTCGATTTCAAGACCAAGGTGGTATTACTATAGGAGACAATTCGTTAATTGGTCATAATGTAGTATTGGCAACTTTGAATCATGATTTTGCTCCAAGCAAACGAAGCACTATGCACCCAAAACCTATTAAAATAGGGAAAAGTGTCTGGGTTGGTGCTAATGTCACAATAACTCCTGGTGTAATAGTAGGAGATGGGGCAATTATAGCAGCTGGAGCTGTTGTAACAAAAGATGTGACACCTAATACATTGGTGGGAGGTGTACCAGCAAAGTTTATAAAAAAAATTGAGGAGGAATAAATAAATGAACAAAAAAGTCTTAATTATATCTACAAGCTTTCGCAAAGACGGAAATTCTGAAATGTTAGCAGATATGTTTTTAAAAGGAGCAAAAGAATCAGGAAATATTGTTGAAAAAATCTGTTTGTATGATAAAACTATTCACTTTTGTAAAGGATGTCTTGCTTGTCAGAATACAAAAACAGGACATTGTATAATGCAAGATGATGCCGATATGATTGTACAAAAGATGATGACTGCTGATGTAATTGTTTTTTCAACTCCAATCTATTTTTATGAAATGAGTGGACAGATGAAAACATTACTTGATCGTTCTAATCCACTATTTCCCTTAGAGTATTCTTTTAGAGATATTTATCTTCTAGCAACTGCTGCTGATAAAGAGGAACATGCAATGGATGGTGCAGTGAAAGGATTGCAGGGCTGGATTGATTGTTTTGAAAATGCAACACTTAAAGATGTTTTGCGCGGTACAGGTGCAGATGAATATGGTTCTATCTCTGCTTTACCTAATCTATTAAGTAAAGCATATCAAATGGGAAAGGTAGTATAATCATATGAAGCAATGTAATCATATAAAAAAGATTATAACCCTCATGTTAACTGCACTCTGTAGCTTTGCACTATTAGGTTGTACAAGTATTCCAGCCTCAAAACAAACAGTAAAACAAGAATCTAAAAATAATACTTTGACTGCAACTCCTATTTCTTATAAAGAAAAAGAAGTAATAACACCAACTGAAAATAAACCAATTAAAAATAACATTATAACTGCCAATCTTAAAATTGGAGATAAAGACTTTGTATTGAAACTTTATAATAATTCCTCTGTACAGGCATTAATAAAAAAAATGCCACTTACAATAGATATGAAAGATTTAAATAAAAACGAAAAATACAATTACTTTATAAAAGATTTGCCATCAAATGCAGAATCCGTAAAAAATATTAAAACTGGTGATTTTATGCTCTACGGCTCTGATTGTTTGGTTCTATTTTATAAAGATTTTCAAACCTCATATAACTACACTAAACTGGGGTATATTGAAGATACCAGTAAGCTTGCTGAAATATTAGGAAGTGGAAACATACAAATAGTACTTAGTATTATTGATTAAAATAATAGTGTCATCATGGCAAATGCATCTACTATGATGACACTATTAAACCAAACGTTCTCTAACTTACAATTCTATTTTTCCCATTATTTTTAGCTATGTAAAGTTTTGTATCAGCTCCTTTTACTATCTTCTCCATAGTCATATTTTCAACATACTCCTCTACACCACCGCTGACTGTAATTTTGTCCACTAAATCAAATAATTTTTTGTCACTAGAAACATGTATGCGAATACGCTCTGCTACCTCAACCGCTTTAGATTTAGTAAAGCTAGGCATTACCACTATAAACTCTTCTCCTCCATATCTTGAAACAATTCCATCATTTCCAACCTCTTCAATTAAAATCTCACTAAATCGAATTAATACATTATTTCCACATAGATGACCATATTTATCATTTATTTTTTTAAAATCATCTATATCAAATAACACAATGGACATAATTCTTTCTTCCAATGGTTTTTTTAATATATCGGACATATATTGTATTAAATATCTTCTATTATATAACTTTGTCAAATCATCTATAATTGCCTGCTTTTCAAGTCTTTGGTTCAATTTATATACTTTATCACGCTCATGAGAATACTCTTGTAAAACCACAATCATTACTATACATAAAAACAATGAAACTATAATAAAATTACTTATCGTATCTGATGCACGAGATTCACCTATAGACACAATTAAGTTTGGGTAATTAAATGCCAAAAATATACATATACTATACACAAGTGTAGATACAAATATTATAACTATTCTCTTAAGACCATTAAGAGTCAATGATATAACACATATTCCCAACAAGAAATAAAACATCATACCACTATCCACTCCACCACTTATAAAAAAGAGTACTGGAAATAAGAATATATTAAGTCCTATATTAATTACTAGGCACCCTCTATCAATATCTTGTGTTTTAAGAGAATAGATTGCCAATATTGACATGATACAAAAACAAGAAAAACTCCCCCATACAGATATACTAGGAAGATTACTAAAAAGAGCTGCAACAAAGGCTAAAAAGGAACAAACAACTCCAGCAAAACAAAAAAGATAAAAAAGTCTTTCTTGTAAGTTTAATTTTTTATTGAAATACTTCTCCATATAATCTTTAATAGACTGTTGTATAGATGCCAAATATTTAATCTCCTCCTTTATTAAGATATTTTAATTTAATTATACTTATAATATTATATCATATAATAAGTATGTTTAAATAATAGCTTGTATATCCAATATATGGAATTAAATTTATCTAATAAGTATATATAATAATAAAAGTATGTAGAAAAATATTAAAAGTAAAACTTATAAAAAATAACAGACAATTACATGTATAAAATAACAAAGCAAAGCACTCATATTATATTAAAGTGTCTTGCTTTGTTTATATATTCTATAAAAATTTATAACCTATAATTTTTATTCCAACTCAAATGCCTCTGTATAAAGACTATAATAAACAAAAAATGTAAAGGAAAAATATATTCGATTCTTTATAGATAAATTTACTGGTTTGTAAATAGAAAAAAGGGGTTTAAATAGAAAAAAAGAAGAACATCAAATATAAAGGTTCTTCTCTTTCATCTTAGTATACTATTTTTTAGTGTTTTAACTATATTCAAATATATTTTTTATATAAATATATTCTTACTAATAAATCTAATATTACATTGTACCTAATTGTATAATTATGGTATAAATTTGCTTTGTTTTTATTGATTTACTGCTTTATCAATTTACTTATTTATTGTATTAATTCATCTTTATTGTCTCACTTAATATTTATTGTTCTACTTCATTTTTATCGCCTTACTATATTTATTGATAATATTCCATGTCCCATTTTCTTTTCTTAATTCAAGACTTATTTTTGAATAATACTCTCCATCTTCACTAGATTGTGTCACTATAACTTTATTTCCAGACTTATTCTTATAGGTACGTTCTTTTATCTTATTTTTGGTATGCCCAACTACAATAGCATCTATTCCATCTACTGTAGTAGCAAGTTTTTTTATCTCGCTACTTGGATTTTTTAAATTTATATTATCACTATCTGAATGTACAACTGTGACAATTACATCTGGATTTTCTTTTTGCATAACCTTTACCCACTCATTTGCATCCTTCACTAAGTCATTAGTATATAATCTATTTGTTTTTTTAGAATTTTTTTCTGAACTCGAATCATTGGTATTTTTTTCATCTTTATCTATAGTAAGCCCCAATATTCCAACCTTTATATCACCTTCCTTAGTCTCAACTTTATGCATTATATAAGGTTTTACATAATTTTCTCCAGACTCATCATATATATTAGCTGATAAAACAGGAATTTTCATTTCCTCAAAGTTTTCTATAATAGAATCCAATGTAGACTTTTTTTCTTCAAAATCATTTTTTTCAGATAGAAGTTCATGACTACCAAGTACTACAGCATCATAGCCGAGATAAACAATAGGCCATTCGTTTATTCTTTTATGAATACCTTTTTTTGTATTATACTGCCATTCTTTAGACCATCTAGTCATTTCTTTTGTATTAGCATCAAAAAAGTCTCCAGTATCAATAAAGATTGGCTGTACAGCTCTATATCTTTCATTAAATAAACTAACTGCCATTTCATCTGAAAAATTTGAATGTAAACCAGATGTCGTAATTATATTTACTTCTTTTCCAAATACCTTTAATTCACTATGCTTATCTTTTATAAACCACTTATCATTCTTCTTATCCAACTTAAAATTAATCTTTGATACACTATCACCATGAGCTCCAGGCTGTGTCACTATCACTTCTTCACCAGATTTATTTTTAAATGTATGTTGCTCTATCTTTTCATGCGTATGACCAGCTACAATAGCATCTATTCCTTCTACTGTTGTTGCCAGCTCCTTTATTCTATTTCCTGGGTTTTTAGGATTTTTAGGCTCTTCACCTGAATGTACAATGGCAACGATTATATCTGGACTTTCTTTTTTCATGATTTTTACCCATTTTTGGGCGTCTTCCACCAAATCATTTGCATATAATTTACCTTTATATTGTGCTTGTTCTTCAAGTGCTCTAGCTTTTTTATCTTGCTCAAAGCTTTTAAATCTTGAACGTTCTCCTACTTCTTTTATAGTAAGCCCTAGTATTCCTACCTTTACATTCCCTTTTTCTGTTTTGACATCTTTCATTATGTACGGTTTTACATAGTTTTTTCCAGATTGTTCATATATATTTGCAGACACTAATGGTATGTTGTTATTTTTAAAATCAGAAACTAACCTATCAAGACCTTGCTTATCATTAGAAACGAACTCATGATTTCCAAATGTAACTGCATCATATTTTAATTTTGCCATTTCTTTAGCTATAGGAACTTCTCCTTCACGTGGCTCAGCTATTTTTTTAAATTCCGGCATCCCATCATTAAATCGTACTAGTTTTTGACCAGTAAACCATCCATTCATATCAATACTTTGTATGTCAAAAAAATCGCCTGCATCAACCATTAGCAAGTTTTCATCGTATTTTCTCTCTTCTTGCACATAAGAAACTAGGTTTTCTGGGACTATTGAGTGTAAGTCGCTTGTACCAAGTACATTGATTTCTATATCTTTAGTACTTTCACAGCCCACTAATAATATTATTAGAAATATTATTGATGTAACTATAATAAATTTTATTTTCATAAAAGCCTCCCCCTTAATTTTTTTGATGATAATAAAATTTACTCTTATACCTTATCTTTACTATATAAGTTTGTACTGTTTATTATACTAAAAAAACTATATGTAAATTCCTTTTTAAATAAATCTACATATAGTTCTTGATATTTTTCAGTTATAAAACAAGGCTTACTCTAGTATGCTAAAATTATTCAACCTCAATTGTTTTACTAGATTTATCATTAATAACCCATGAACCCTTTTCTTTTTTCACTTTAAAAGTAATTTTAGAATAATATTTACCATGTTCACCTGGTTGTGTCACTATAACTTTACCTCCAGACTTATTCTTATAGTCATGTTCATCTATCTTTTCATGAGTATGACTAGCAACAATAGCATCAATCCCATCTACTGTAGTTGCTAGTTCTTTTACTCTATTTCCTGGATGCTTGGGATTTTTAGGCTCTTCTCCTGAATGTACAACTGCAACTATTATATCTGGATTTTCTTCTTTCATCACTTTTACCCACTTCTTTGCATCTTCTACTAAATCATTTGCATATAATTTACCTTTATATTGAAATTGCTCTTGTAAATTTACATTTTTAAGACCTTTACCTACCTCTTTTATCGTAAGACCCAATATTCCTACTTTTACATTTCCTTCATTTGTCTCCACATCTTGTATGACATATGGTTTAACATAGTTTTGTCCAGATTGTTTATATATGTTTGCTGATAATACAGAAATTGTTGTCTGTTCAAAATCCTCTACAACGGCATCTAAAAGACGCTCATCTGCCCAAAATTCATCTTTCTCGGATACAAACTCATGATTGCCAAGTACTACTGCATCATACATGCCCTGATTCATAGCTATTGCCATTGGGCATCTACTAATCACTGTATCAGTATTATTATCCCTTATAGCCTTCCACTCTTTATACCATTCAATCATTTCATCTGTTTGAGGGTCTAAAAAGTCTCCTGCATCTACTACAACAGGTTCAATTGGCTTACTTCGTTCATTAACAAGGCTTACTAATAATTTGTCAGAAAAATGTGAATGTAAATCTGCAGTAGCAACTATATTTATTTCTTTATCAACTATTTTTAATTTGCTAGTTTTTTCCTTTATACCCCATTTACCATTCTTCTTATCTAATTTAAAGCTAATCTCTGACACACTATCTGCATGCGAACCTGGTTGTGTAACAATTACTTCTTTCCCAGATTTATTTTTATATGTATGTTGCTTTATTTTCTTATGAGTATGACCTGCTACTATTGCATCTATTCCATCTACTGTAGTTGCTAGTTCCTTTATTCTATTTCCTGTATTATCAGAACTCTTAGATTCTTCCCCAGAATGTACAACTGCAACTACTATATCTGGATTTTCTTTCTTCATCACTTTTATCCATTTCTTTGCATCTTCTACTAAATCATTTGCATATAATTTACCTTTATACTCAGCTTGCTCTCCAAGTTCTCTTGATTTAGTTTCTTTTTCAATATCTTCAAATCCTGAACTTTTCCCCACTTCTTTTATAGTAAGACCTAGTATTCCTACTTTTACATCACCTTTATCTGTCTTAACATTTTTCATCACATATGGTTGTATGTAGTTTTTTCCAGATTGTTCATATATATTTGCTGATACTACTGGTATATTATTATTTTTAAAATCAGAAACTAATTTATCAAGACCTTGCTTATCATTTGAAATAAATTCATTATCGCCAAGTACTACAGCATCATATCTCAATGGTATCATGTCTTTAACTATAGGTACTTCATCTTGACTATTCTTAACTATGTCTTCATATTCTGCTGTACCACTCTCTCTAATATTAACTAGTTTTTTGCCAGAGGTCCATTCCCACATTTCTTTACTCTGTTCACCAAAAAAATCTCCTGCATCTACCATAAGTATATTTTCATTCTTTGCTCTTTCTTCATTTACATATGAAACTAGAGAATCTGTCACAACTGAATGCAAATCACCTGTTCCTAATATTTTTACTTCTGTATCTGATACATTAACTTTTGTATCTTCTATTTTAGTTTCTTTATTTTTAGTACTTTGACATGCCACAAGCAATCCCACTAAAAACACTATCAATACCATTATAATAAATTTTATTTTCATAAAAGCCCCCCTCATAAATTTTTAGATTATAATAAAATTTAATATCATGCTTTATTTTAAACTATAGCAGGTTATAGGATTATGAGCAACATTCATTGGACTAGTAGATTATTACCTGTAAATATATCTATAATTTAAAGATATACATTTCATTTCTTATGTCATGGTATTTAAACATACTTAATAATATATTTAAATATACTATTAGAAAACTTTAAATAGATACTTCAAATAACAAACTTTTATTTAACACAGATAGCTATGATGAGATTGTAGCGATATTAAAATATATGGAGAAAATCGAGTATAAAATATTATTTGAACAGTTAAGTAACCAGAATAGTTGTAAAATTGATAAAGGGACTTGTGTATTTTTGACTGTATTACGTATATTTTATCTTATATTCAAAATATAGAAATACAAAGTAATTTTATATCCTCAGATATGATTGTTGCATATGTAAGCATCCTCAATATGCATGCTTATAGGAACTTCATTGTACCACTTCACTTTCTTATGTTAAAAGGTACAATGAAATTCTATTTTATTTATACTATCCTTTATAAATTAGAGCATTACTTCTTAGGATTTATAAGTTCATCAAGCAACATTGGAAGTAACTCGTCTATTTGTTCATCATTAAATTGGCAAGTCCCAACAGCTTTGTGACCTCCACCGCCATACTTAAGCATTAGACTACCAACATCAACATTTGAAGTTCTATTTAAAATACTATATCCTACAGCTACAGAACACCCTTTCCCACCTTTTCCATTTACAATCCAAGCAGAAATATTTTGTTCTGGATACATACTGTAAATCATGAAACGATTACCTGTATAAATTGGCTCTACTCCACGTAAATCAGAAATAATAACATCTCCTTCTGTACGTGTGTATTTAGCAACCATTTCTTTAAATTTATCTGTTTGCTCAAAATAAACTTCTATACGTTCCTTTACATCTGACAGATTTAAAATTTCTTCTGTATCTAAAGTTCTACATGCATCAATTAACTTTTCCATCAATTGATAGTTAGATATAGTAAAGTTTCTCCAACGCCCCAACCCTGTTCTTGGGTCCATAAGATAACCAATTAAAATCCATCCAGTTGGATTTTGTACCTCTTCTATAGTAAGATTTCCAGAATCAACTTTGTCTACTGCTTCTAACATTTCATTAAAATGAGAAAATTTTTCATTTCCACCATAATACTCATAAATAATTCTTGCACAAGAAGGAGCAATGCGACTTTCGCCTCTATACCTTCCTTTAAGCTCATTTCGCTCAAATTCACTAGAATGATGGTCAAACCAAAGACCACACCCTTCTACAAATGGTACATTGGCAAGACAATCATTTTCTGTCACCTCAACCAACCCATCTTGTAAATCCTTAGGATGAGCAAATTTCCAATCATCAATAATACCTGCTTCTTTTAATAATGCACCACAAACTAATCCATCAAAATCAGAACGTGTAATCAATCTCATATGTTTCAACCCCTTTGCTTTAAATATATGCCTATAGATATTGTAATTTTTTCCTTAAATATATAATATCACTTTACATGTCAGCTTGATATACATTTCAATATATACTAACAAAACTTATTTTTTGGACTATAAATAGCTTTATTTATTATCTAAAGTACAACGTTGTCTTTTACTAGGAATATAGTTATAACTTGCCTAACAACCAAAATTAAATCAAAATAAAATACTTATATTTTGTTGTAGTCTTAAATATAACCTATATCACGTTATATCAATTCATCATATAAATTTTATAAATTAACATAAAAATATCACTTATGTAAAGTTTAACATGCTAAAATAAAGATAGCAATTTGATATAGAAATCAAACTGCTATCTTTATTTTAAAACTACCCTCAATATTTTATTTAATCATACTAGCTTATATATTGTTTACACTGCACTTCAACAATTTTACTTTATTCTTCTTTAGGAGGTGCAATTATTAATCCTATAGAGTGCATTTTGCGTCCTTCTCCTGATGAGTTATTTCTTAAAGGTTCTAGTATATCACCAATCTTTCTAGCTACTTCAGTTATTTCTTCTAGATTCGCATATATTGGACAGACAGAAAAAACAGAGCCATCTTTTAAAATATCTTTTTCTTCTCTTTTAGCATAATCATAAAACTCCTTCATAAATGCCATCATATATTGAGTAAACAGCTGTACATATGCTTCTGCTGAGTTTTCATTTATCATTTTTTTTGCATCATCATCAATATCTGACTTAACAGCATATACCTTTTCAACAGTTCCTCGTATTTTATTTTCTTCAACTACCTTTAGAATATTATCCTTTAACATTTTATCAAGATAACGATAAAGTGTAGCTTGTGATATATCCTTAAACTTCTCTGCTAATTGCTTTGCTGTAGTTTGCTTATTTGAATAAATCTCAAGTAACAACTTGCATTTAACTGGATTTATGAAGCAATCCATAAGTTTATCATTCATATTATACTACCTCCTCATTATTATTAATAAGATAATATTATTATATTGATAATATTTAATCAAGTTTATTAAAAATTTTATATAAACAAATAATATTCAAAAAATAAAAAAAGCCCTTGAATTATGTAAATAATTCAAGGGCTTTTTTTATCATGATTTAATACTAAGCTAATTTTGCTTTAGCAACTTCTGCTAATTTAGCAAATCCATCTGGATCTTGTATAGCCATTTCAGATAACATTTTTCTGTTAACTTCAATACCAGATAATTTTAATCCATTCATTAATCTTGAATAAGATATTCCATTCATTCTAGCTGCTGCATTTATTCTTTGTATCCAAAGTTTTCTGAAGTCTCTTTTCTTTAACTTTCTTCCTATATAAGCATTTTTTAATGCCTTCATTACGAATGTATTTGCTGGTCTATATAATTTGCTTCTAGATCCTCTGAATCCTTTTGCAAGTTTTAATATTTTTTTATGCTTCTTACGAGCGTTCATAGCTTTTTTAACTCTTGCCATCGTTATGACCTCCTTTTATATCCCTCTTCTATAGTTATTGTTTATAATCCGTATCCTATCCTAGTATGGTAATAATTGTGCTATTCTCTTAGCATCTCCATCACTTACTAGAGTTGATTTTCTTAAGTTCATCTTAGTTTTTGCAGATTTTTTAGTTAATATATGTTTTTTATAAGCTTTAGCTCTCTTTAACTTTCCTGTTCCTGTTTTCTTTAATCTCTTTGCTGCACCTCTATGAGTTTTCATTTTAGGCATGACAAATTCCTCCTCTCAGTTAATCATCTATTTTTTTGGATCTATAATTACAACCATATTATTACCCTCAAATGCAGGGGCTTTTGTTGGTTCTCCAAACTCTTTTATTATCTCTAAAAACTTTAACATAACTTCTCTACCTATATCTTTATGTCCTAGTTCTCTACCTCTAAATCTAAGTTCAACTTTGACTTTATCCCCTTTTTTAAGGAATTTTATAGCATTATTAGCTTTCGTATTTAAATCATTTTGTTCAATACCTGGTCTAAGTCTTACTTCTTTTACAACTATAGTCTTTTGTTTTTTCTTAGCTTCTTTATCTTTTCTCGCTTGCTCATATCTAAACTTTCCATAATCCATTATCTTACACACTGGTGGATTTGCATTTGGCGAGATTTGAACTAAATCTAAGTTTTTACTAGTAGCCATTGCTTGAGCTTCTTTAGTAGGCATTACTCCAAGTTGTTCACCTGTAGGTGAAAGGACTCTTATTTCCTTGTCTTTTATTTGTTCATTGATTGCTAATTCTTTGCTAATTGTAGGACACCTCCAAAATTTTTATAAAATATAAAATAAAAAGCGGATGACATAATCATCCGCAATATAAGTTACCAAATTTAAACAAGCTTAAATTACTATTAAGCTTTAACTTATATTTACCTTACTAACCATCGGCGTAAGGTGAGAAGCGGACTTCTTCTTTGTTTTATTCTTACCCTATCTACTATATCATTTTATCAAATTTTTTGCAACTATTTTTTTAAGTTTAATAAATTTTTACTAAATTAACTGCTTTTTTATTTAAACCTACATATATTTATTATAAGGTACATAATATTTGCATTTAATTATTTCTTCCTAATACTTATTATATGCTTGTACTATTTATTTTGCTCTTATTTTTCAAAATTTAATTAAAAAAATTCAAACTTCAACTTTAAAATCTTTTATTATCCTACTACTCTATATAGTAAATACCTAAAAACACTTCTTTAGCCAATTTTATACTGAATACTTTACTTTACATCCTTTAATATCTATATTATGGTTTTTTCATCATTTCAATTTTATCTTGATTTGTCGTATTTTTTTAGTATATAAAGTTAATTTGCACATATTTATAAATGACTTTTTTCAGTTAAATTTATGAATTTATTTTTATTTAGATTGCATGTATATTTTTTCCATAAAAAATAAATAATAAAAAATAGTAAATATGGAAAATATAAAATTGATTAACAATAATTAATTACCTGAGGTGTGAATATGAAAATGCTAAACAACTTTTTTAAAAAAATTAACAATCCAGTTCCTGTCTTTGCACAGACAAAAATGGAAAGAGAAAATCAAACAGATGATTCACTTTCTACAAAACCAAAAACTACATTTAGAGATGTAGCTGGATTAGACGAAGTAAAAGAAGAACTATTTGAAATAGTTGATTTTATGAAGTCTCCACAAAAGTATCAAAAAATGGGTGCAAAAATACCTAAAGGGGTATTATTTTATGGTCCTCCAGGAACAGGAAAAACATTACTTGCATCTGCTGTAGCTGGTGAAACAAACTCATCATTTTTCAATGTTACAGGTTCTGAGTTCGTTGAAAAATACGTAGGTGTAGGAGCAAAAAGGGTAAGAACTCTATTTGAAAAAGCTAGAAAAGAAGCTCCAAGTATAATATTTATAGACGAAATAGATGCTGTAGGAGCAAAAAGACATCTTGAAAGTAACAATGAGAAAGACCAAACGTTAAACCAACTTTTAGTTGAAATGGATGGATTTAATAAAGACTCCAATGTATTAATAATAGGTGCTACCAATAGACTTGACTTATTAGATGAAGCTTTACTTAGACCAGGAAGATTTGACAGACACATTCATATAGGTGCACCAAATTATCATACTAGATTTGAAATTCTAAAGGTACATACAGATGACAAGCCTATAGACAAATCTGTAAATCTAGAACTTTTAGCTAAAAAAACTCACGGTTTCAACGGAGCCCATCTTTCAAATATAGCAAATGAAGCAGCTATATTTGCAGTTAGAGATGACAGTGAATATATTACAGCAGAACACTTCGACAAAGCACTTGAAAGAGTTATTGCAGGATTAGAATCTAAAAACTCTTCATTAGTTGAAAAAGAGAAAAAGATAGTAGCTTATCATGAGGCTGGACATGCTCTTGTAAGTGATATCGTTGGAATTTGTCCTATACAAAAAATATCTATAGTGCCTAGAGGACAAGCATTAGGTTATGTTCTTCAATTACCTGATGAAGATAGATATATTTATACTAGAGATGAACTGATTGGAAAAATAAAAATATTACTTGCTGGAAAAGCATCAGAAGAATTAATATTTAATCATAAATCTACGGGAGCAAAGGATGACTTAAAGAAAGTTACTGAGATAGCTAACCAAATGGTTTGTGAGTATGGTATGAGTAACTTAGGATTTATGACTATTGATGGAAATGATAAGACTTTCTTATGTGATAAAATTCAAAAAGAAGCTAATCGTATAGTTGAAAGTTGTTATAAGGAAACTTTAGAGATGTTAAAGGATAATCTTGAAGATTTACATTCTGTTTCTAAATTCCTATTTGAAAAAGAAACTATGACTCATGAAGAATTAAAAGATTTAATAGGAAAAGAAGCTGTAAATTAATTTGATAGTATTTTAAATAATTCTTACATTAAAATTAATAATTAATCTTAAAAAGAATTTAAATATTTAAAATGTACCAAAATACTTTAAGATGATATGTCTTGAGGCTGTAGATAGATTTGTGTAAAAACAAATTTACCTACAGCCTCTTCATTAATTTTATAGCCTCTGACTACTCTATTCTTTCTTCAAAATCCTATATTTGTGATTTGTCTTTATCAGTTACATCTATAGCAATTAGATTTTTGTATATTAAAGCTACACAACTTTATCCTTATGTAAATATGATAATCTCTTAATGTAAACATGACAATCTCTTATCTGATTTTAAGAATCATTTAGAGATTGTCTCTTTTTATTTATATGATTAATAATAAATGCTATCTTCCTGTAAACATAAGATTAACATTACTATGATATTGTTTTGTATATAAATACCAATAGACTAATATATAAGACACTAATAAAAAGTAAATTTTAAATGTTAAACACATAAATAATACATATAAAAAGGGTGAAATATCATGAATAAAAAATTAAATGCAAGAATTATATCTACAGGAATGGTTATGACTACACTAGTTACAGGAGTTGCTCAGGCACAAGAAACTGCTCAAGGTAATACTAATATAGAAAAGTCAGAAAAAACAACACAATCTAAAAGTAGAAAAGAAATTAAAACTAGTAGTACTACATATAGTCAACTAGCTGATTTTCTTTTACAATCAGCTAAATCATATAATTCTAATATAGATAAAAAGAAAATCCTGTCTGGATACGAAAAGAAAGAAAATCAAAAAGTTAATAGACTAGATGGTCTTATCATGATAAGTAGAGCTTTTGGAACTTTATCAGCTCCAAAAGGTCAAAATGAAAGAGTGGCAGATAAAAATGTAAGTTTTACAGATATCCCTGTTTCTGCTAAGTCTCATATAGATAACTTAATAAAGGGTGGAGTTATGGTTAACACTAAAGACAAAAAACTTCATGGTAGTGATGTTATTACTGTAGGAGAAGTTGATACTATGGTTAGACGTATCTGGGCATTTAAAGGTAGCAATCCAAAAGATGATTTTTATAATTTTGTAAATAAAAAGTCTTTGGAAGAATCAAAGCTTCCAAGTGACGAAGCAGTATCTGGTGGTTATGTTGATATTGAAAATGAGAACACAAAAAAAATTAATGCTATTATTAAAAAGATAGTAGAAGGGAATCATAAAAAAGGTAGTGAAGAGCAAAAGATTAAAGATTTCTATCTTAATATACTAGACATGAAAAGCAGAAATGAACTTGGAAATAAACCAATAAAAAAATATCTTGATGCTATAGATAAAGCAAAGAATGTAAAAGAACTTAGCGATATTCAAAAAAAATCACTTGAAGAAATAGGAACTGGTGGTTTGGTTACTCTTTCTTTAATGCAAGACAATGTAGGTGAAGCAAAATATGCTTTATATATAGGAACAATAGCTGATACACATTTATTTAGCTCCTATTCAAATGATGAAGTAATAGAAAATAGTAAAACATTTTTTAAAAAACTGTTAATTTTAAGTGGAGAAAGTGAAGCACAAGCTAGTAAGCATGTTGATGAGTATATAAACTTTGTAAAAAAAGTATCTGGAGGTGAAGAAAATATTGATAAGAGGATGACTTTAAAAGAGATGGAAGAAAAAATGCCAAACTTAGAGTTGTCTAAAATGCTTACTGCTGCTGGATATACTAATCTTCCTAAAGAAATCAAGCTAATGAATCCAAAAGATTTAGAACTATTTAATAAGGCATATACTAATAATAATTTAGAAGTTTTAAAAACACTTTTTAAAATAAAACTTTCTGAAGAAAATGCGCAATTTTTAGACCAAAAATATCTAAATGTTTGGGCTGAAAATTTTAATCCTGGTGCAGATGCTTCACAAAGTAAAATAACTGAAAAAGATGCATCAGTATTAACATCAGAAAGGTTCAATTCATATCTTGGAAAATTATTTGTAGAGAAATATTTTCCTGAAAAATCAAAGAAAGATATTGAAGATATGATTAAATCTTTTGTAGAATTATATAAAGAAAGAATTAAAAAACTTGACTGGATGAGTGAATCTACCAAAAAAGAAGCTATAAAAAAACTTGATAAAATGACATTTGTAGTTGGCTATCCTGATAAATGGGAATCTGATACAGAAAATGTAGACATTAAAAGTAAAGAAAATGGTGGAAATTATTTTGATAATATAACTGCTTTTAAACTTGCACGTCTAAAAAAGGATGCTGAAGATACAGGTAAGGTAGTACCAAAAGATAGATTTAATTTAGCAACATTTACTGTAAATGCAGTGTATGGAATGTATGATAATGCAATGACTTTCCCAGCAGGTATTTTACAAGCACCTTTATATGACCCAAAGGCATCAAGAGAAGAAAATCTAGGTGCAATAGGTGCAATAATAGGTCATGAAATTTCTCATGCATTTGACAACAGTGGAGCCAAATATGATTCAAGTGGGAAAAAACATGATTGGTGGACTAAGGATGATTACAGAGAATTTCAAGAACGTTGTAATGATGTAGTTAATTTCTATGATGGATGGGAAATAGCTCCAGGTGTAAAAGCAAATGGTAAGATAAGTTTAGGTGAAAATATTGCAGATATAGGTGGTGTAGGAGCAGCCTTGGGAATTTTATCAAAGATGGAAAATCCAAATTATGATAAGTTCTTCAAGAGTTATGCAAAGTCATATATTAGATTATACACAAGAGAATATGCAAAGAACTCTACAGGAGATGAGCATAGTCCAAATACTTTAAGAGTAAATCGTGTCTTATCAAATTTCGAAGAATTCTATAAAACGTATAATATAACAAAGAATGATGGTATGTATGTAGCTCCTGAGGATAGAGTAAATTTATGGGATAATCTAGACACTAATGTAAAATCTAAAAAAATGACTGGAGATGACAGATTCGAAACAGCAGTAAAAGTATCTAAAGAAGGCTGGAAAACTTCAAATACTGTAATAATTGTAAACGGTACTGATAAGCACTTAGTAGATGGATTATCGTCTACTCCACTTGCAAATACAAAAAATGCACCAATGTTACTTTCTAATGGAAATAATGTAGATAAATCAACAATGGATGAAATTAAAAGATTAAAAGCATCTAATGTAATAGTTGTAGGTGGTGAAGCTTCAATATCCAATTCAGTTGTTAACCAACTAAAAGGTGTTAATAAATCTATGAATGTAAAAAGAATAGGTGGGAAATCAAGATATGAAACGTCTTTAAATATAGCTAAAGAAATGTCTGGTAATAACAATATTGATACAATATATGTAAGTGCTGGAGATGGAGAAGCTGATGCACTCTCTATTTCATCAGTAGCAGGAAAAAATAACTCTCCTATAATACTTACACAAAAAGATGGTTTAGATAAAGATACATATGATTATATTAAATCTAAAAAAATAAAAACTTCTTACTTTATAGGTGGGGAAACTAAAATCTCTCAAAAAGCTATAGAACAAATTAATAATGTAACTTCAAATGATGTATCAAAAAATAGAATTGCTGGAAATGACAGACAAGAAACTAATGCCCATGTTATTGAACGTTTCTATAAAGATAATAGCATAAATGGGGTGATATTAGCTAAGGAAAATAATCTGATTGATGCTTTATCAGTAGGTCCATTTGCCTCAAAGGAAAATATGCCAGTTGTAATAGCCACAAGTAGTTTAAATAAAGAGCAAGAAAATATATTAGATAAAAAAAACTCAGAAAAAGTATATCAAGTAGGTGGTGGCATAAAATTATCTGTACTTAATAAATTGAGACTTTTATTAAACAAATAATATAAATAAAAAAATATACTATAAATATAGGTTTACTAAATTAATCACAAGTATTCAAGAAAGTATTCTTCATTTTGAATTTGAAGAATACTTTTCTTGTTTATACAGTATTATTAGTATATCTTTAATATAATTTTATCCTAAATGGTAGAATCTCTTTTAATTAATTCAGGCTTAAGCATTTCAACTACTGGCTCACAATCATCTTCTTCTAATAAGATTTTAAGTATATTAATCGTTTTTCCAATTAATAAGTCTAATGGTTGTCTAATCGTTGTTAAACTATAACTTTTCCATGAAGCCATCTGAATATCATCATATCCCATTACTGATAAATCCTCTGGTATCTTCAATTTATACTCAAATCTTGCAGCATCCATTACACCCATAGCTATCAAATCACTTGTACAAAAAATTGCTGTTGGAGGACTTGATAATGCTAACATTCTCTTTCCAGCTTCATATCCAGAATCATAATCATAATTTGCAGATTCTTCTTTAAGATTGTGAATTCCGTTTTGTCTTAATTTAGAATAAAATCCAATTTTCTTTTCCATTTCCTCACTTGTTTCTCTTGTAAATTGAATGTATCCTATATTTTTATGTCCCCTATCAATTAGGTATTCAGCAGCCATTCCTCCACCTTCAATTGGGTCTACATAAACTGTACTTATTTTTATACCTGGTATAAAACGATTAAAAAGAATCACAGGAATATTATTTTCTTCACATGTCTCAGCCATTACCTTATTCATAGCTGAAGCTGTAATAATCACAGCTTCCACTTGAAACTGAATTACTCTTGAAATTATATTATCTATTCTTTCTTGTCTAGGAACCTTAAAAACAAGACACTGTTTACCTATTTCTTGAATCTTTTCCACGAATAAGTTAATAATTCTGTTGTAAAACGGACCTAGATTATCACCAACTATCAATCCTATAACATTTGTTTTGCCACTAATCATTCCTCTTGCAACTAAATTAGGAACATATCCAATTTCATCTGCTACACGGAAAATTTTTTCTCTTACTTCAGGTTTTACACCTTTTCCATTTGCACTACCAAATGCCCTTGAAACTGATGACTGCGATACTCCTGCTAATTTTGCAACATCTTTTGAAGTAGCCGATTTATTATAATGAACTTTCTTTTGATTCATTTAGTATTTCTCCTTAAACATCTTGTATTTCTTTTTAAACATCTTGCATTTCTTTTTAACGCCCTTTACTTCTTATTAAACATCTTGCATTTCTCATTAAAATTGTATTAAAAATAAGATTATATATTGGACAACGAAAAAAACTAACACAATTAACTCTTGTTTACCTAAAGAAAATGGCAATACAGACACTCCATCTACTTTATCTATTCCTTGTGAAATAAGTTCTTTTCTCATACCAAATACAGTATATTTTTTAATATCTTCTATATTATGATTATTCTTTAAAATGATACTAAAAATATATCCAAATATTAATGTTATTGTAGCACCTATTGCTGGATTCCACAACCAACTCACATTATATTTATTAGAAATAAAAAATCCTAAAACTAATCCTATGATAAAACCAATAGATACCCCTTTATCATGAGTTTTGTATGTAAACATAGCCAATATAAATGCACCCGTAGCTGGACCAGCAAAATATGAAATATAGTTACCAACAAGGTCAAGAATTGATTTGATGCTTCCTCCAAATCCCATAATAATAAAACATGTCATAACAATACCTATAATCATTGTTATAATCATCGTGACTTTTAATGACGATTCCTCATTATCTTTTTTAAAATAAAACTCATAAATATCCTTTGTAAAAACAGTTGTCATACTATTTAATATAGAGTCAATACTAGACATAGCCGCTGCAAATACACCAGCAATAATAATTCCAATTGCCCCTACTGGAAGTTCGTTCAAAATAAAAGTAATCATTATTTCATTTGAAGTTTCAAATGTTCTTCCCTTATAATAAACAAATAAAATCACTCCTACTAATAACATAAAATAGTAAGCTAAATTCATAACAAATGCACTAACTACAAAAGAATTTTTGGCTCCTTTTAAAGATTTAGATGTCAAAACTCTTTGAACTTGAGATTGGTCAAAGCAAAAATATCTTATCCACATTACAGTTCCGCCAATCAGAGTAGCCCAAAAAGTATTTGTAATTGAAACATCCATATTAAAATCAAATGTATTTAATTTACCACTCTGTTGTGCAATTTGCAATGTATCAAAAAAGCCAAGATTCATTCCTTTTAGTGCTGTCATACTTACTATAAATACAGCACCTATTACTACTAACATTTGAATACTATCAGTCCATATAACTGCTTTAATTCCCCCTAGTAGTGTATATATAATTGCTACACATACAACTATTGGAACCAAAATATAAAGTGACCAACCAGTGATTATTTGAATAATAAGTACTGGTATATACACCATAGAACTCGCTTGAATCAATGAATTGATAAAAAATTGAATAATAGTTAAGCCCCTTGAATAATTGCCTAAACGAAGTCCCATATATTCATATACAGATGTTATTTTTAATCTATAAATAACTGGGGTGGTAATGCTCAGTGCAAAAAATATTGCTAAAGGGACTGTAATGTTAACCATTACTGGATACATTCCATCCATATATGCCCATCCAGGCCCCCCTATAAATCCATTAGCACTAATCATAGTAGCAGCAACTGACAAAGCGATTGGAATCCATGGCATTGACCTACCTGCTAAGAAATAATCTTCTTGATTTTTATTATCTTTTCCTGAATAATAACCAATAACCAACATTAACAGCAAATATCCTACTATAATACACACATCAATTACTGAAATCATAAGCCACCCCTTTCTAACCAACAAAATAGTTCTTAGAATTCTACTCTTTCTTGTTTAATGTTTCTGGTAAGAACAGCCATACAATAGCACCTGCTACAAATACTGCTGTTGATATATAAAAAATAGTTGTCATACCTAAAGCACCAGAAGCTGTACCAGCTATTGCAGGAATTGCAAATGTAGATATAATTCTTCCTCCATTAAATGACATTCCAGAGGACAATGAACGATATTTACTTGGGAATAACTCTGTATAGTATGCTCCCCATGCTCCAGAATACCCAACAGCAATTCCTAATAATACTGATATCATATAAAATGCTGTTGTATTATTTCCTCCTAGTTTTGTATATATAAATACAAATACTGCTGCTAATGCCATCCCTATAAAAGGTACTTTTCTTCCAAATTTATCTGCTATTGAACCCCAAAATAAATATCCTACTAACTGCCCAATTCCTTGTAAACTATATATAGAACCTGCTACTGCTGCTGTCATTCCTATCCCTGTTACCAAATATGTAGTTGCATTGTTTGAAAATGCTGAGTATGCTGTGAAGTTAGCACCTGATAAAATAATTGTTCCTAGTCCAATCCACAAATATTTCCCCTTATACATACTTACATAGCTAATTTTTTCACCTGTTTCTTTTCCTTTTTTAACTAATTCTCTTGTATACTCTGAATCATCTGGTACAAAGAAAAATGCCAAAATAGCTCCAACTATAGGTGGTATAATCGCAGTATACATTAATATTTGCCAATTTGCATCACCTAAAAATCCATACACTTTCCCACCAAAAATCATAGCTAGTGAAAATAATGCAGTTAATACAGCAGCTAACTTACCACGATATTTGCTTGGAAACATATCTGCAACTAGAGGCATAGCTGTTCCAAATACACCACCCAATACTACCCCTGTGCATAAACGTGCAATTTTCCACAATATAATATTTGTAGGAGATAACATTGGAATAAAAGTCGTCAACCCAATTAATAAAGCTACACTAATTAAAGTTTTCTTTTTACCAAGCTTTGTAGAAATTACTCCAAAAATGAATGTACCTGGAATTGTACCAAAGGACATGACAGCAAATATTTCTTCTGTCTGTTTTAATGAAAACCCAAATCCACCTTCTGCCAAAGTATAAATCATTGTTGGTTTAATAAAGGTACCTACCATAAAGTTATAGCAATAGAAAAAGTATATTAAAGCAATCGAAAAAAATGCAATTCCCCTTTTTAGATTTGAATAATCTTTTCCTAGTATAATATCATTTTCTATCACATCTGTTGTTTTCATATTATTCATAATTACCCCTCCCTTACTATTAAGCATACTATTGCTAAAACTTTAAATTTTTACTTTTCATACATATTTCTTGCTTAAATTATATAACAAGAATACTTATTATATAATTTCTAAAAATATTTATACTCTAAACTATCTTACTCTTCTACACCCATGTACATCTGCTTCAAAACATCCATACCATCAAAAGTCATCCATTCTTCCTTTACCTTACCTTGTAGTACATGATAATGATTAATTCCCATTACCTCTACATGCTTACCAGAAGGTTGTCCAAAAAATCCAATGCCTTCATTTATTCCACGTAGTCTCCATCTCACAGATACATCATATCCTTCATTTTTTTCCTTTTGATTACAAGTTACTCTTTCTACTTCATAACTGCCATTTGGAATTGAAGCAAGTAAACTTACAATCATTCCTTGAATCTCATCATACCCATTTAAATCTTTATCACATATGAAATGTACTACTGCATTATCGTGATAGTACTTTTTAACTTCATTTATATATTTATAATTGTAAATACGACTTGTCATCTCAAGCATCATTTCACCAACAGAATCATCTTTAGCTTGATACTTTGCTGGCATAAATTGACCATCCATAGACTCACAAATACCATAAGTTGATTGTAAACTCAATACTTTAGATGCACTTGCCTTTGCCATATTTTTTGCCACTTCTTGAGGATTTAACCCTAACTGAGTAACAATCCATAGATTATCTCTAACTAGCCATTCTTCATGGATTCTATTATTCGTAGTAGCACAATCAATTACAGTTCTAAAATTTATCTTTTTTCCAGTTGCTGGAGCAAAATTACTGTCACCTAAATTAGTTGCTGTAGACAAAACACGATGAGAAGACAAAAAACCATCAGCACCAAAATTAGACCATATTACATTTTGACCAATCAGCCTTCTATCTGGAAACGCATGTAAAGTTTGAAGAGTATTTGAGATAACATCTTTTATACCAACTAAATTAGAAGAACCACAGTGCATTGTTACATTATTGTGATATGTATCATAAATAACTCCAATACCTTTTTCTTCCCAAATATTATGTGTAATTTTCATAATATAGTCTACAAAATCTCTATATTTGGAATCAAATCCAGGTAACTTCTGCTCCCTTTTTGTTTGATTTGAAAAATCATTATAATCCATTACTCCAACAGGTGTTACTTCTAGTGAATCTCCATAGTAAATTTTTGTAGACTCCATATTTGTTTCTCCCTTCAATGTAATTTCTTCAGCTTTTTTAATAGTATTATTCTCATTGATTTTATCTATATTAGCTTTATTTACTTCAACATTATTAGCTTTATTTACTCCAACATTACTTAATTTAATCTCATTTATATCAACTTCTTTTGCTTTTGCTTTTTCTTTATCTTGTTCTCTTACATCATTTTTATCAATATACTTCAATTTACATTATCTCCTTTCTTGAATACGTATTCAAAATTAATTATTAAAAATTAAACATTAAAAATACTTTTAGTTCTTTCAAGAATATCAAGACCTTGTTGTTTTAACCAGTATGGAATATCAATCAACACCCAATTTTCTTTAAGTTTATCTCCTTTACGATAGTAAACATCAACGACTTGCATATCTGCCTTAACCTCTCCACCTGGCAATCCTAAAAATCCTCCACATGGGATATTGCTTAAGTTAGGCCATCCAAAGAAACAAGCAAAATTACCTTCTGCGAATCTACATACATGTCCATTAAAAGTCTTTCCTTTTAAATTATTTCTAAATGGCAATTGATGTTGTTCTTGATATCTAGGTATAGTATAAGAAGCTCCAATCCCCCCTGGTCCATACCAAATCATATCTTTAGCCCATGATTTTTCAAGTATCTCTGGTGGGCATCCCATAGAACCACTGTCATTTAGTTCAGACAAATCATCTACCATTTTATTGACTAATGCTAAAGTCTTAACCCCCTCTACTTCATCTGCATCTTCAAAAAGTAATCCATTATGGTCAATTGGTCCTGGATATACAAAATATGAACCTGTTTGTGGTGGCAATGGATTGACACCTGCCTGAATCATAAATCCAATTATATCTACAAATAATCCAGTTTTGGAAATTCTACCATCCTGCACACAGTTAAATTCCGCATATCTTAAGCTAATCATCTTGCGAGTATGCTTAATCCCAAGCCAATCATTATCAAAAAGTCCCATAAAATGACCCATACTCATTACCCACTCACTGTTATCAATTTCATTAGTACCTGCAATGAAGATATCTTGTCGTCTTTGCATATTACTCAATGAATGCTTTAAAGGCTTCCAAAATATATCTGCTACATTTTCAACTCCTTTTTGTTCACGAAATGGATATACGCCTCTCCAGTCATAATCTGACTTCATGTGCTGTTTTAAAATTTTTTTAATTTCATCTCCATTGGCATTTTCTAATGCTTCAAAGTAATTTCTTACAACTCTTTTTGATTCTTGATATTTTCCCATGATTATATCCTCCCAAATTTATAAAGTATAATCTAACTTTATTGACTTGTCATTGCATACGTTTTCTTTTTTACAACCTTTTTATCTATTTTTAGGCTATTTTATGAATACATATGCATTTTTCTAAATATTAACATATATCTAAAAAATTGTAAAGAAAATGTTATCATAAAAATGTAAATTGTAACTTATATCTACTCAAATTTATATGTTTTTAATCATTCCTAATAAAACTAATCTTTATCTCCCATATTTATTGAAATACTTGCACCAATAAACAACTATAAAAAAATAAAGGTGACAGTCTTTTTAAAGCTATCACCTTTTTGATTTAGTCAATAATATGTTTTTATTTGTATTCTGATATTTATTTTTTAACCTTTAATTTAATTGTTTATTTATTGAATTTCTAACCCTATTTTTTATCAGTATCTTTTTTTTCACCTTTAATTTCTTCTTTAGTATTATTTTTCTTAACCTCTTCTACTTGTTCATCAGTTGCTGTTTTAGATTCATAAATTTTTTCATATTCTTTTATATTATTTTTCTCAGTATCTGATTTATTTTCAGACACTATTTTTTCATCTACATTTTGGTTTTCAAATCTTCCACATTTCTGATATTCATTGTTTTCTTGATAATTTTTAGCATCAAATTCTTCATTTTCTTTAAATTCTCTGTAAGTTCTTTCATGACCACTTGGTGCAAATCCTTCATGACCTCTATATTCTCTATTGCCATGACCTCCTTCGTATCCTCTTGGTGCAAATCCTTCATTGCCTCTGCATCCTGCATGTTCATGAAATTGCTTGTATCCTCTTGGTCCAAAGCCTTCATGACACATCATTTCAAATATTTTGCACCCTTCACATACATGATTCCATGGATGTCTATGAGGACCTCCATATCCCACTTGAGCATGATGTTGTGAATATTTACTATCTTCTCCATGATGTTCTTGGTGTTTATGATGTCCTCTCATTTCAAAATCTCCATATCCTCTAAATCCTTCTCTTTTATCTTTGTAATAATTCATATTAACTCCTCCCAATTAACTCGATTTTTTCTATTAATTTATTTTTTAAATTTTATTAAGGTACCTTATCTATTTTTAATTATAAAGGTACCTTATAATTTTGTCAACACTATTTTTAAGGTACCTTTGTATTTTCTTCAATTTCTTTTATTTTCTATTTTCAAAATGAAAAAAATTAGGGATACTCCTACTAATAAAATAATTATTTAAAAAAAGTGAACCATTTATAGTAAAATTTTATCTAATAAGTGTAAGGCAAAAAAGTAGCGCTACGATTTGCATAGAAAGGTAGGAGTACAATTGGATAAAACTACATTTATTAATAATATTCTTGAGTCAGAACAGACTTTGTATCGCATATCTAAGTCTATTTTAGGAAATGACCAAGATTGTGAGGATGCTGTCAACAATGCTATTTTAAAGGCATATGAAAAATTAGACTCACTAAAAGAACAACAATATTTTAAGACTTGGTTGATTAGAATAGTCATAAATGAATGTAATTCATTAAGACGTAAACAGTTTAACCTTCTACCCTTTGAAGAAATTCTCAAGAACAAAAAAGTAGAAGAAGATGATGATTACAGTGATTTATATATTGCTATTCAAGGTTTATCTAAAAAAATTAAGATTCCAATAGTTCTTTATTATATCGAGGGATATTCAATAGATGAGATTAAAGAAATATTAGATATACCTCAAGGAACTGTAAAAAGCAGATTATCAAGAGGTAGAAAATTATTAAAAACTAAATTAGAAAATGTGGAGGTAATGTATGAACAAAAACAAATTAAATAATTCATTTCCGAAAGCTCCAGAAAGCTTTCATAATAGATTAAATAAAACATTAAATAGTCTACCAGAAAGAGGGGAAAATTATAAAATGATTAATAATAAAAAACATAAATTACCATTTAATTTATCATTCAAAAAAGGATTAATTGCAACTTTTGCTGTTACTCTACTTTTGGGTACAACAGTTCTTGCTACAGGAGAGATATCTAGTATAATTGGAAAATCAAGTACTAGGGCTACCTATACATCTATCCCAACTACAGAACAAGTAAAAAAAGACTTTAAATTTGCCCCTAATATAGTTTCTGAATTTAGTAATGGATATAAATTTAAAGGAGCTTATACTATAAATGAAAAAGGACTTGATAAGGAAGATAACATTTTAGGCGAATTAAAAGCACTTGATTTTACCTATGAAAATGGTAATGATGAAATATCTCTTAAAACATCAAATAATGTACTTGGAAAAGATTCTGAGAATATAAAAGTTGTAGATACATACAAAGATGTAAATATTTCTTATGAGGAATTCAAGCAAAAGTATGTACCAGAAGGTTATAAAATGACAGAACAGGATAAACTTGATGAAAAATCAGGTAAATATGTATTTAGTGAGTGGTCAGGTGATGTGGAAGTTAATGAATATAAATATTTGAGCTGGAAACAAAATGGAGTTTATTACTCATTTATAGTTCAGGACTCAGATTTATCTATGAATAATTTAGTAGAGATGGCTCATGAAGTAATAGATACAAAATAAAGATAAGTAATATAAAACATAACTAACAATTGAATTATTTATGAGTCTATTATTTGTGACTTTAATTTATTTATTAGTAAACATAACCATCTATTTTATATTAATATTTTTTTTAGAATTTATATATCAGATTTTAACTATTTAACTGCTATACAAATTCTAACTAAATAATACTACTAAAAAAGCCCTTAAAAACCATCTATTTTGAATTTTAAGGGCTTTAACTTTATCATAAAATACTCATATAAATATTCATTACAAGTACATAATAAATATATAATAATCCTAAAAAATTAGAAAAGAATTAAAATTTCATTATTTTAATATTATTTTAATATTATTTTAATATTGTTTTAATATCGTTTTAATATTACTTTAATCTTACTTTAATATTGTTTTAATAAAGAACTTATCTCATCTAAATAATATATGTTTAGTACATGAAGAGCTCTTGTACAACAAGTATAAAGGAGCAACCTTTCATCTTCATTATTATAATTTTTATTGCTTGCATTATATATAATAACCACATCAAATTCAAGCCCTTTAGATAGGTATGAGGGCATTATTAACACACCACTTATATACTCATCATCATCTTTTGTTATACACTGTACATCAACATCATTCTCTTTTAAGAACTCGTATACTTCTCTAGCTTCACGAACTGTTTTTGTTATGATACCAACAGAGTTATAATTTTTCTTTTTATAACTTTTTATATCTTCAATAAGTTTTTTATTCAGTTGATTTTTATCTTTAAAACCGATTATCTTAGGCTCATCACCATGTCTTTCAACATATTCATCATTTATATATTCAGTAAGAAGTTTTCTTGAAAATCTAGTAATTTCCATTGTTGAACGATAGGTTTTACTTAGATTTATTATACAAGTATCATTCTTTAATATATCATGAATATTATTGTAATCTCCAATATTCATAAATGGATTGATTGATTGGTTGATATCTCCTAATATAGTCATATTTGCAGAATTAAAGAGTTTATAAAATATTTCATATTGTAATGGACTGTAATCCTGTGCTTCATCTATGATTACATATTTAATTTGTGATGTATTTGGGATACCTCCAAGAACCCCTTTTAAATATAAAAGAGCAACTTGGTCCTCATAATAAAGGCTCTTTACACTCAAATTATCCATTGTATAAGTTCTTATATTATCTATAAGATTTTTATCATACTCAATATTCGTTTTATCTAAAAACAGCTCCAAATTCTCAAATAGATTTTTATAAGTGTCTATCAAGTCTAGCTCTGTCATTTTTAAAACTTTAGAATAGATTTCTTTCAAATTTTCTTTTACAATAAGAGTACTTTTTTCTATCATTTCTTCTTTTTCTATATAATCTCCAGATTCTTCAAGTTCTTTAAATATTTCATCAACCCAAATTTTTTCATATGGTTCAATTAGAAACATTATTCTTGATTTTATCTTTTCTAATCTTCTCTTGATTGGTAGATTTGAATAATCATTGGAAAACAAATCTTGCAAATCCTTAGATGAAATTATCAACTTGCCTCTCACAATAATATCTTCAAAGCATCTATCCTCTGTCTCTAGATGAGTTATATATTTTTTTAATATATCCACAAACTCTGAAGATGTTTTAAATTCTATATTTTCTATCCTATCTCTATATGTTATTTTTTGATTATTATCAAATATATACTCCATCATTTCTGATGGACTTTCTTTTTTAAAATCATTTCCTAATTCTTGATGCATATAGTCTTTAAATGTGGTCTGGCAAATATTATCTTCACCAAGTTGTGGTAATACATTTGATATATAATCGTTAAATATGTTATTTGGAGAAAATATTATTATATTTTTAGATGTTATTTTATCTTTATGTCTATATAGTAAATATGCAATTCTATGAAGTGCTATAGATGTTTTTCCACTTCCAGCGGCCCCTTGTACAATTAAGTTTTTATAATTTTCATTACGAATCACTTGATTCTGCTCTCTTTGAATAGTTGTAACTATAGTTTTCATTTTCTCATCAGAGTTTTTGCCTAAAAGTTCTTGTAAGACATCATCATCAATATTTAGATTGCTGTCAAACATATACTCAATTTTTCTATCTTTTATTTTATATTGTCTTTTCTTAGTTATTTCTCCAGAGATTAATCCTTCTGGGCAATCATAACTTGCTTGTCCAATCTCATAGTCGTAAAACATACTTGAAATAGGAGCTCGCCAATCATATACAAGAAAATCATAATCATCATCAATGAGATTTGATAGCCCAATATAACACTTTTGAGTATCAACTTCATTATCTTCAGTAAAGTCAATTCGTCCGAAATAAGGAGATTCAATCATTTTTTCGTATTTATCTTTGAGCTTTTCAGTAAATTCATGGCTCCTTTTTTGATGCTTCATAACATCCATAAATGACATAAACTCAGAAAGTTGTTCTAATCCATTTTCAATAGAAATAGCCCCCAAATCACTCCATAATTCCCTTTGAGTTTCTATAGCATCTTTTTTTAGTTTATCCTTTTCTCTACGTTTTTCCTCAAGCTGTTTGTTAGCTTCTTTAAGAACTTTTTGGAGCCATTCATTTTCAAGATTCAATTCAAAATCATTTAGATTCATATTATAATCCTCCTCAATTGAAATTAACGTTTAATCCGCTATATCAATTATATAGAAATGAGGATATATTCATAGTCTTAAAAAAACTTTTTATTTATGATATAATTATAGTGGGAAGATAGATAGTTTCTAATCTTCATTAACATCCTTTTCGCTATACTTTTCATCCTTAGATACATTCTGCTCATCAAATTTCTTATTCTTGAAAAACTCTGGATGTTCTTTTGCTATCTGTTCAAAAAATCCTGGATGCTGTTTCGTCATTTGTTCAAAGAATTCTTCTCTATTAAAAAAAGCTTGAAATGCTTCCATATGTGGATTGTAAAACTCTTTTTCTTCTTGAGAACTTGGATGTGGTTCCTCATGTGGATTTGGATGTGAACCCATATGCCCCATTCCAAAACCTTCTCTTCCATTAAAACTTAAGCGTTGACCAGGATATGGTCTTGAGTGTGCTCCCATATGCGCCCCATCAAAATTAATATTATCATCATTTTTTATAGTTCTCTCCAACTCATTAGTAATCTTAGTAAGAATATCACTTAGAATACTTTTTTCTTCTTTTTCTAAAATATCGAATATTTTATTAGTTGGGTCTTCTTCCTGCTCAATTTTATTAATTTCATCCATACCCTTTGATGTCAGTCTTACTACCATTACTCTACGGTCTTTTTCTGAAGGTGTACGAGTAATAAATCCTTGATTTTCTAGTTTTGAAAGCAACTCGCCTAAAGATTGAGGTCTCATATCAAGCAAATAAGATAGTTCTTTTTGAGTAATTTCTGGTTTTATTTTTAGCATAGATAATACTCTTCCTTGACCTCTATGCGTTCCTCTAAAAAAACCATGTGATTTATGATTTTGAAGGTGAAATTTATGTAGTAACGATTGTACTTTAAAAAATTGCTCTAATAAATTTTCATCTTGAGTTTCATTCATGATTTTTACCTCCTAAATTAATTATTAATTTTGTAATCATACATTTTACTAATTATATGATTTTTTTCGAATAAGTCCTTTAAAAAGGTACCTTACTTGTATTGAGTATAAGAGCAACCCTTCGATTTGTCAAATATTTTAACACTTTATTACACTTTAACTGTACTATATTTTAAACTTTTACTAATATTATGCCCCGATTATACTCTACTCATATTTCTTATGTTTAAGCTTTTCTCTCAGGCATTTTGTAGCCTTCTAAAGCTTTATTAATATAATCATTAAAAGGTTTCATAAGTAAGAATTTATCAGTAACCATTTTACAAAATTCATATAAATTGTCTAAGTCACTATCCTGTAAGTGATATTCAATATACCAGCTTTTGTGTTTTAAATACTCTCCTTTAGTAAAATCTTTTGGATATCCTCTTGGAATATTTTTTAGTTTTTCGCCATCTAAAGTAAAATTCTCTGAAAATTTATGATTATACAAAATAGATTCTAATTCAACTGAATGTTTAAGTATATAATCCCTCACTCTTGTTGTTGCATCTGAAAGCTGTGGTGTAAAAAGTCCTGCTCCTAAAAATATATTTTGTGGAGAAATATCTATGTAATACCCTACTGGAATTGGTACTCGTCCAGCAGATGAAATATGTGCTCTAAATGATGGGTTATAAGGTGATTTATCATTACTAAAACGAGTATCTCTATTCAACCTAAATATTAAATCTTTTGCATTTAGATGTGCAATAGATTTATCTTGATAAGCTAAAGTATTAATTATATCTTGTACCAACTGTTCAAATTGCAATGTAGCTTCTTTTTTCCATTCTTTGTTTTCCATCATCCACTCTCTTGAATTATTGTTTTTCAGTGCATTTAAAAACTCTAATATACAATTTTTTTTCATAATTTTCTCTCCCTTTTATATTAATTTTATTAATATTTTTAAAAATTATTTAAATACTTGATTGATACTCAAATACCATATAGCTATTTTAAAATACTCATTAATTAATTTTTAAAATTACATATCTAAATAACTTCTAATATCCATACTTAATACTTATTAAAGTTTTGCATCATATTTTAAAAACTTTCTAAGTATTTATAAATTTTTAATTATTGAGTAGCAGTCTGACTGTAAAAAATCTATTAGAAATTTTTTTAATTTTTCACTAGAATAATATGATGGAAGTCTTGAAAATACTGTTGAAAAATTTTCAGCTTCCTCCATAGCAGATTTAAATTTAAATATAGTATTATCATCATCTTTTTCTAGACTAGAATACTCCAAGTTTTTAGGATTTATACGGTGATTAACTATTGCATAATTAATACGCTTCTTGCACTGACATACCCCTTTTCCACTTAATCCACAATACTCATCTAAAAATGAGGCCATTTTCTTCCTAATTCGTGATAGCCTCTGTCTATATGCTTCAGAAGATATATCCAAAATATCAGCAGCAACTTTACTATTTAGTTTAAACATTGTACCTAAAATAAAAATGCATCTACTCTCTACATCCAAGCATTGTAACATTACATTTGTACATGAATATTTTAGTTCTTCTTCAATAATAGAAGTTTCAACATTTTGAGATAAATCAGGTATATCTTTTGATTTGCCATTTTTGATATCAGCTCCATAATATTCAAAACTTAAATGCTGTTTAGAAAACATACTTTTTTTATAATTTTGTAAATGATTGTATGCTATTCTAAATACCCATGTAGAAAAAGAACTTTCTTTTCTAAATGTAGATAGATGAGTAATTACACGTATCATAATTTCTTGACTGGCATCCTCTGCATCCTGTACAGTACCTAACATTCTTAAGGATAAATTAAATACTAAATCCTGTACATCCAATAACAAAATTTCAAGAGATTTTTTGTCTCCTAAAATAGCTCTATCTATCAAATTTTCTATTTCATCTTTTTTTACATTATTTTGTGTACTTTCACTCATAATTTCACCCCCATATTAAATTAGACAATTTAAAAAGTACTTTGTGACATAAAATTTTTATTTTTAGTATATTATTACAAAATAAAAATACCCAATCAACCTAAATAGTCCAATTGGGTATAAATTCTCTAAAAAATCATTTTGTATTTAAATAATTATCTTTGTATTTGAATAATTATTTTTATATTTGAATTTTTATCTAACTCTAATCTTTATCTAATTCAAATCTTTATCAAGCTCTAGTCTTTATCTAACTCCAACTTTTATTTAACTCTAGCTATTAGAGAAATTGTATTAAAATACTTACCATCTTCTACTTCCATCATTTTTTTATCATTTTTTGCATAAGAATTATCGCAGTTTAGCCAATCTTGCCATGCTTCTTCATGACAACTTAAAGCTTCACATTTCTCTAAAATCACAGACTCTGATTCTGACCAAAGCTCATTCCACCATTTAAGAGAATGAAAATTCATGTTATCTTGCCAAAATGGAATAAGTTCATCAGGTATACAATCTACAAAATCTTGTTTTAATCCTGGCATTGCCATTGCAATTATTCCACCCTCTTTTACAAGAGGTGATATGTGATTTTCTAAAAAACCTTCTTTATTTCCAAAGTAGTGATAAGAATGAACACTTATTACTGCATCAAAAAAACCTTCTGCGTAAGGTAATTCATGTGCCTCTGCTTGTATTGGAAATATTTTATTATCTAAATTAAAGTCCTTAAATCTTTCATAATTCTCAGTTGGTTCTATCCACAAATCTGTTGCAAATACAGTTGCATCAAATTCATTTGCTAAAAATATAGAAGATATACCTCTTCCACATCCTAAATCTAAAATACGCATTCCCTTTTCTAATTTTATCTTATTTGTCAGTTCCTCTAGTATTTTTATACAATTAGGTCCCATCATATTTTTCATGAGGAACTCTTTGTCATACTTATTACTTTTCGTAAATACCATTCTATCTTTCCTTTCCTTATAAATTATTATTTATTTAAATTGTTTATATTTTAATGTATATACTAATTAATCTATTTAGTTTAGCGGATATTTGACACTTTACCTTTTATTATACCATTTATTCTCATAAATATAATAATTCTATTATTTTAAAATTAATATTTATAATAATTTAAAATAAATACTTATAAAATATAGTTTATCATAATAATACTATAAAAAAACATCGAAAAATAAGTATTCTATAGTGAAATAGGAAAAATAACCTTGATATATGTTAGCTATAAAATATGAACAAATAAAGAAGCAGATATGAATAGATTTTGGAATATCTAAAAAATCTAACTCCAAGACAATTTTTTTAAATTCTCCAGAGAGTATTACGATACTACATTATAAAGCTAATTAAGATATTATTCTAAAAACAATAAAATAGGCAGTCAGTAAACACAAATTTTTACTGACTGCCTATTTTTGTTTAATATCTATTATAAATCTTCTAAATAATACTTTCCTTCCAAGAATTCTGATTCTAGCCCTAGATTTTTGAAGTAATTAACTAAAGACATACATGCAAATTTTTCTGTAGAATAATGAGTAGCACCTATAACATTAATTAAATTCTCTTTTGCAATTCTATGAAATTCTAATACTGGTTCAAAATGTTTTAAAGGCTTGGTAAATCCAGTAATATATAAATTTATACCAAGCTCATCAACTTCACTTGCTACAAATGGGTAACTTCCTCCCCCTGCTGCAATAGCTACTAAACCATCTTTTAAAACAGAGCTTCCATAATCATATAGTTCCAACTGCTTTTTTAACAAGCTCCTTAATCTCTCCTACTGACTTTAAGGATGTTTTACATATAACTCCTACCTTGATTTTATCATCATATTTGCAGAATGGTTTGACAATTTCAAGACCTAAAGCATTTGCAAAACTAACAGAAGTTGAATAATCACTATAATTGTCTAATGGAGAATGTAATACATAAAAAGAAATTCTACGTTTTTTCATCTCTTCCATATAAGATAGTGGAATATCATGAAATGGAAAACCTTCATCAGATGCTATATACCCCATTGCATGGTGTGAAAAAAGTAATATATCTCTTTCATCTTTATCTATGATTTGCTGAATTATTTCTTTATCTGGAAAAGTAACTGTATATACTTTATTAATGTCTTGAGCATTATCTAATACTAAACCTATGTATTTTTTCTTAAACTCTGGAGTAATAAAATCATTTTCAAAATTCATAAAACTCCAATCATCATCAATATTTTTAATATCAAATTCTAAGTCTAACTTTTTATAAAGTTCTTTTGCTTTAATACTAATCACTCCTTTACAATAATATTTAACTAATATCTATTTATACAAAAGTTCTATAGTATACTTATACTTTAAAAATCAACTATATCTCAAAACACTATAAATATTCACTTATTTTAAAGAATAGTTTATTTTTCTAGTATACATTCTATCTCAATACTCTTGTCTAGAAATATCTTTTCATTTTAATTTACATCATTAATCTTGTCAAATACGATTATTTTATATGATTAGATTTTTTAGAGGCTTTTTCTTAACTTCAATAATCTTTAAAATATCATCAAGCTCTTTCTCATTCTCCACTCTATAATTTATCCATCCTCCACTTCCACAAGGGTATCGCTTATCCCAAAATTCATTTGTCTTTGGCAATAAGTTATCCAGTATATCTAATAGCTTGTCTACATCATTACTTCCAATTTGAATAGTTGCCGTAAAGCAATCTTTCTCAAAAAACACATAAAATAGATGCATTGTTTTATGTGAATACTTATATCCCCAGCCATAATTATTTCCAAAAGGAAATCTTAATTCTTTACGCAAATCATATTTTTTATCTAATAAATTCTCAAGATGCAAAATAAGATTAAAATGTTTTTTGCCAACATACTCAGAAATCTCTTTTTCTGATGGCATGACACTTTTATTCAACATTCTTTCATACAATTTTAATCACCACTTTTGATTTATTTTTAATCTAAAAATACTAGTAACAAAATTATTCACTCCTTTTACATTCCTCTACAAATTCAATTGGATGTTGAATAATCTTAGAAACTTCTTCTACAGAATACCCTTCATCTAAGTATCTTCTGGCTATAACTTCCATAGCTTCTCCTACCTCAATAATATGCTTATCAGGGTCATAAATACGCACTACTCTCTGTTTCCATTCATATTTTAGTGGTTGGTGAACATACTCTACATCTTTATATGATTTAAGTTTTTCAATAAATTTATCAAAATCATCAGCTTCAAAATAAAGTTCCATATTGTGTGATTTTTTCACAACTGTATCTGGATTTAGTCCTGTTAACCATGCGAAATCCTCTTGTATTGCAAATCCTCCACTAAAAGTTATATTTTTCCCTAAATCTAACACAACTTTTTGGTCAAACAATTCTCCATAAAACTTTTTTGACACTTCTACATCATTTACTGCCAATAATGAACATTGATATTTCATAAATATCCCCCCTAATTTTTATTATTATTTTATTGTACCAATTTAAACTTGAAAGCTATATGTCATATTTATAAAAATTATGAAATTATGTATTCTACACAACTACAATCCATATGCAAAAAGCTACCCTAAAATATAGTTATTTAATTGATAACTAAAGGTAGCTTTTTATATTGAATTAATAGAATTGTCCATCATTAATTTACACTCATATTTAATTTTATTTTGGTTCATATTACAATCCACTTATAATTTATAATTTTCAAATACAGATATACTACATATCATAAATATACTGTATATGATTTATGTTTATATTATACAAAATTTTGCTTTAATTTTGCTTTAAGATTGTATTTTTATAATATTTAATTTACATATAATCTATTAAATTACATAAATCACCAATCTAATGTTTTACTTATATTATACAAGCTCACAAAATTTCTAAAAATAAGTTTTCATATTTTTAGATATCATGTTTTATTTTACAAATAGCTACTATTTTTCTTTAATCTTATTTTCTTATTTTTATTTAATACTTCTTAACCACTCTTCAATAAAAAGTATATCTTTTTCACTTATATTATCATCTGCATGAAGTGATAATAATAAGCTTTTTATAGAGGAATCATGAATATTACTAAAAAATTCTCTCGTTTCAACATTCAAGTAGTCCTTTTTATTAATTAAAATCTCATACTGTGTATGTTTATTTACCTTTTTAGAACTTAAAAATCCTTTAACTACTAATCTAGATAAAATAGTTAAAGTTGTCGTTTGCTTCCATTGATATTTTTGCTCCATAGCTAAAATAATATCTTTTGATGTTATTTTGGAATCTACTTTCCATATAAATTTCATTATCTTCAATTCTGATTGTGGCAACTTTTTTATTGGCATAATAAACCTTTGCTACTCAGAATACAGACAAGCAATATTCACAGTAAAACTTTCATCAATTTAATTGATGTTATATTCATTTAAATTACTGTAATTTTATAAGATTTTCTCAATCTTAAATTCTAAAGTTAGCTATTTGTACATAATAAACATGTGTAAATAGTGTCAGAATTACTTTATATTGCTTAAGTTTTATGAAATATCTTGTACTCAGCTATATACTTCTGGATACTTGTCTCAGTAGCTCTCCCTTCTTTTAAATTTTTCTTTCTAGTTTTAAGCATTTATATTTTAGTAATCTTACTTCTTTTAATTTTGACTTATTGCTTCTCTAGCTTTTAAAAAAAGAATCTCTCATTTATGATTTTTTTAATCCAAACCTTTTCCTCAACAGCTCTTTATAGCTCTAATTTAATTCAACATATCTAGACATCTATACTTTATATCACTAAAAATCAGACACCAAAACTCTACTTTAGTAGAGTTTATATGGTCAAAAAATGTCTATTTAAGATGCTCTTTCGCTCTAAATACAAGGTTCTAATAAAATATTCCTCTAATAATTACATAAAAGTTCTTCTAATTAAATCTGCTCTTAAAATCTGGTTATCTTCTTCTCAAAATTAAAAACTACTATATTATAATTCTATTTTAGTAGAATATTTTTGTCAATAATATTTTAAGTATTATTGAAAAATATTAAAAAAAAGGGAACTATTTAAAGAGTTTAACAGTCTTACAATAATTCCAAAATATATTATTCCTATGAAAATTTTGATACCATGAGTAACTTAGCTCTAAGCGCATAAAGCAAAAGTTACTATTTTATTTAATAAAACTTGACAAGAAAAGAATTTATATTTATTCTACTACGATAGAACATTTTTGTCAATAAATAATAAAATTATTTTCAAAATATTTTCATTGTTCACGCTTATTTATTATTTTATCATAAAATTTTACTTTGCTAGTGGTAATTTTAAAGTTATTTTTAGACCATGACAATCATCACTTGTGATATTTAATTTACCTTTATGTGCGTTTATAATACCTGCTACTATTAAAAGACCCAGACCATGATTCTGACCTTTAGCATATGCATCACTCAAATTATATTGATTATTCAATAAATAACTAATTTTATCTTTGCTCATACCTTTTCCATCATCTTCAATAGTTATATAACAAAAATCTAAATCAGACCTTGAAACTACATTTATATTACACCCATGTTGATTGTGAGTTATACTATTTTGTATCAAATTGCTAATAGCTCTTTTTAATAACTTTTTATCTGCATCTATAATAATATCTTCATCCAATATATTAATCTCAATATAAAAGTTATTATCCAAATTATTATTTATAAAATCAGAAACAACCTCTCTCAAGAAAACAGAAACTCTAATTTTACCACAATCCAATGGTTGCATATTGTATTCCAATTTAGAGACTAAGTTAAGGTCGCTTACTAATTCCCTAATCTTAATACCTTGATTACATATAATAGATACTTGCTCATGTTCTCTTTGAGAAAGATTTTTACTTTCCTCAAGCTCTCCAGCATATCCTATTATCATTGAAAGTGGTGTTCTTATATCATGAGATATTCCTGCAATCCAATTAGACCTAGCTTCTTCTCTTTTTCTAAGCTTTGCATTTTTTTCCTGTAATTCTCTAGATACAGAGTTAATAGATTTTGAAATATCACTAAGTATTCCCTTTTCTTGAAGAAATACTGGCTCGCCCTTTGAAATAAGCTTCATCCCTGTAATAATTGGCTTTATAGATTTTACCATTTTTAATCCTATGAACAAAGCTATTAAAAAAGTAATTATTGCATTAAGCAAAAGCATAACTAATATTAACCTTGGAAATTGCTCTATTTCTCTAATGGTATAAGTAAGGTTAAACCTAGTATACTTGTCTTTTGGATATCCTGTAACTAGAAGCCCCTCAGGATGCTCCCATACATACACAGGATAGTCTTTTAAAAAGAATTTTGAAAATTTAGCTACATCCGTTAAAGTATAATGCTTTGGTATTTCTTTGGGTAAATCATACTCCCATATTCTGTCCCCATTATCATCAATTAACATCGCCCAAGCTTGATTTTTATGTAACACATCTTTGCTAGATTCATCCAAAACAAATTTACCATCTTTTGAGGTTAACTTTTCTTCAAGCATCATTAAATTTGCTTTAGTCTCTCTGCTAGTGCTTATATCCGATTCTCCCAAGTATGGATATATAAAGGTTACGTATGAAAATATCAAAAATCCTGTTATGTTTAAGATAATTAGAAATAATGAAATCAAGATGCTTGAACCTATAAATCGCCTCAATATATATTTTACACTATCCAAAGTTAAATCACTCCTCTTGAAATCTTCCTATGGCATAAATCAATTAACAATTAATTTATATCCAAGCCCTCTTACTGTAAGAAGATGCTTAGGAGAAGATGGTGCTTCCTCTATCTTTTCTCTAACTCTCCTAACATGTACCATAAGAGTATTTTCATACCCATACATGTCATCTCCCCATATAGCTTGACATAGTGCATCACTAGTAACAATTCGCCCTTTATTTTCATACAACTTTAAAAGCAGGGAATGTTCTTTAGCAGTTAAAGATATTTCTTGTCCATCTTTTTTTACACATGCAGTATTTAAATTTACGACAACAAAATCTCCTAGTTTAAATACTGGCAACTCCTCTTCCTTCATAGGAATATATACACGATTTAGTATACCTATTAACCTTAAAGTAAGTTCTTTAGGTAAAAATGGCTTTACTATATAATCATCAGCTCCTAAACCCAAACCAATCAATCTATCTTCATCCTCTCCTCTTGCAGAAAGAAAAATAACTGGTATCTTAGACGTCTCTCTAATTTTTCTCATAATAGAAAATCCATCTCCATCTGGCAATACTACATCTAAAATTGCACAGTCTGGTTTTATATTTTTAAATACTTTCACAGCTTCTTCATAACTAGAGGCTAGAAAAATTCTATTAAATCCATCTTTTCTTAAGATTTCATCTATCATTTTTAATAATTCTTTATGGTCATCAACCACAAGTATTTTTTTATCCTTTATTGTTTCCATAATTATCACCCTCCATAAGTATATCATATACCCATTTTTATAACTTTACCCCAATAGACTATTTAAGGTTATCGTAAGGTAAACTTCAGCTATCTGAAATGTAAGTACTTTATTGTATTAATATAAGCTACAAACACTACTATATGTAAGTCATAAAAATTCATACTAAATTATAGAAAAGAGGATAAAACATATGGAAATGATAGTTAAAACAAACAGACTTTCAAAAGAATACAATAAAATATTTAGAGTAAAAGACTTAGACCTTAGAGTACCAAAAGGAGCTGTATATGGCTTTTTAGGCCCTAATGGTGCTGGTAAATCTACTACTCTTAAAATGCTACTTGGACTTGCAAAACCTACACAAGGAAATATTAGTATTTTAGGTAAAGAGTTAAATGATAAAAACAGAATATCAATTTTAAATGATATTGGCTCATTGATAGAATCTCCATCATATTATGGACACTTGACAGGGCTTGAAAATATGACTATTATGCAAAGACTATTAGATTTACCTAAAAAAAATATACATGAAGCCTTAAAAATAGTAAGACTAGAAAATCAGAAAAATAAGAAGGTCAGTCAATATTCACTAGGTATGAAACAACGCCTTGGCATTGCCATGGCAATAATGAAGTTTCCAAAACTATTGATACTTGATGAACCTACAAATGGACTTGACCCAGCTGGAATTGAAGAAATTAGAGAACTAATAAAATCTCTTCCAGAAAAATATGGCATGACAGTTCTTATTTCTAGTCATCTTCTAAGTGAAATTGACCAAATCGCCACATCAATAGGAATAATAAATCATGGTGAACTTGTTTTTCAAGATAGTATAAAAGAACTTCATGATAAAGGTCAAAGTCATATTGCTATTAAAACACAAAATCCAATATCTGCTCAAAAACTTTTAAATACACAAGGATATATGTCACTTATACAAGATGGATATTTAACTATTGAAAATTTAAAAGATACAGATGTAGCTAAAATAAATAACATACTTGTACATTCAAATATGGATGTATTTAGAATAGAAGAACATAAAAAGAGCTTAGAGGATATATTCCTTGAACTTACTGGCAAGGCGGTGACTTTATAATGAAATATCTTAGTTTAGAATTTTATAAAATTAAAAGAAAGAAAATTATTTTGATGACATTTTTATTTGTAGCTGTTGAAATAATATGGTGTATCATGAATTCAAGTAGAGCTCTTACAAAGAATCCAGACATGCTAAGTGGATTTGAATATTCATACATGATTATGAGTTTTACAAGTTTAAATGGATTATTTTTTCCTATCTTAATATCAATAATTACTTCCCGAATAAGCGATATAGAGCATAAAGGAGATACATGGAAACTTTTAAAGTCTTCTGCTACACCCTTAAATAGTATTTATTTTTCTAAATTTTTATGCTCTACTATTTTGATATCATTATCTATACTTATACAAATATTGGCTATTTTAGGTTTTGCATCTTTTAAGGACTTTATCGAACCATTTTCTATGTCCTTAATTATCAAATATACCTTAGGTACGATACTAGTTAGTATAGCTATAATAGCACTGCACCAATGGGTTGCAACTGTATTCCAAAATCAAATGCTTGCTGTTACACTTGGTATGTTAGGTAGCTTTATAGGTTTAACATCAGGACTATTTTTTCAAGGTATTCGTAGATTATTTATATGGTCTTATTACATAGAATTAACGCCTCTAAATTATGCTTATGACACTGCCCTTGGTTCATCAGTTTACAAAGTAAATATGAATTTTTCAATGACTGTTTTAATCTTCTTTGTTGGAATGTTAATTTATTATATTGGAAAAAATCATTTATTAAAAAAGGAAATATAGGAGGGATTTAAATGTTAAGAAAATCAGTTTTGGGAGAAATCCTAAAGTTAAAAAATTCTTTTATATGGTATATATTATTGGCTTTACCACTTCTAAGTGTGCTAATTGGTACTGGAAACTTTTATCTAAATCAAGATATCCTTAAGAAAGAATGGTATAGCTTGTGGACTCAAGTTAGTCTATTTTATGGTGAGTTTTTCTTTCCTATATTAATAGCAATCTTTTGTGCCTATGTTTGCAGACTTGAACATATGAATCATAATTGGAATAATGTAATGACACTTCCAATCAATTTAAAAAACATTTTTTTATCTAAACTTATAGTTATTTCAATACTTACGGCTATCACTAAAATTGCTTTCGTTATTTTTTACATAGTTGCTGGAAATATGATTGGATTTTCCCAAAGTGTACCTAATGAACTCACTGGCTGGATTGTTAAGGGTTGGATTATTTCCATTTCAATAGCTTCTATACAACTATACCTATCTATAAAGATTAGAAGTTTTGCTACTCCTATTGGTATCAGTCTTTGCCTTTCTCTATTTGGAATGGGCTTACTAATAGCACAACCTTCTATTGGTATATTTTTCCCATACTCTATGTTAGGAAGTGCTATGGGTATTATAAAACAATCTGCTTTAAACGTTAATGATACTATAGTTACAATATGTGTTGCATTTGCCACTACTATAATATTTTCTGAAATCGCTAAGAGAAACTTTAGAAAAAATGATGTTATATCTTAGCCTTACAATAAAATTATATATGACAAGATGGTGTCATCCTATTGTATTATAATAAATCAAGGATATACGATAAATAATTCAAATCACCTCTTGACCATCTAATCAATAAAAAAGACTTTCATGATGTAGTATGGTAAAATATAAAAAAGCTTGCCTATATTTTATGAGGAGGAAATATAACTATGCTTACATTTAGTGGAATAATCTTTTTATTAATACTAATACTCATAGCAGGTATACTTGTAGGTGTTATTAAAAAAAATAAACCAATATTAGTTACATCCTTAGTTACTTTATTAATTCTACTTACTACTATAATCATAATTTGGAATTCTATTCCAGATACATGGTAGTAAGATTATATAAAAATCACAACCGATAAAGTTGTAATCAACGAGTTATTATATTGGATGTTCTTTAATCTATAAACTTCTACTTTATATAGTATTACATAAATTTTTAAATATTAAAGTCAAGGAAAGCATTATACAGTTTCCGCATTATGTTAGCAAAGTATACAATTAGAAATTAGAATTGGTGAGGTGAATGAGTAATTTATTCATTACGAAAATTAGAAGAAAAAGATATTGAGATGGTTAAATCATGGTTATATCAAGAATATATTGTAAAATGGTTTGGGGATGCTTCTGATTGGTTAAATGAAATAAAAGGTAGAAATAATGAATATAACTTTATACATCATTTCATTGTTGAATCTGAACACAAAGCTATTGGTTTTTGCCAATATTATAATTATAATCAAAGTCCCCTTGAGGATTCAGAAATTCCACAACCCAATGGAACGTATGGTATTGACTATCTAATTGGTGAAAAGAATCTGTTGGGAAAAGGCATTGGAAAGCAGTTGGTAAAATTGATTTCTGACAAAGTTATTGAAGAAAATAAAAACGTCGTTCGTATTGTAGCTGACCCAATAATCGAGGAAACAAGAACGAATGTAGCATCTATAAAAGTTTTAGAAGCAAATCAATTTTGTTATGATGAAAAATCTAATCTATATAAAAAAGATATAAAAGATATATAAGTAAATTTAATTTTGTTCAATTGATATCTGTTTAAATAGCTTAATATTTACATATCAATATTGGTATTTAATTATCGATAATATTTATATAACTGAATATTTACACATTAATATTAATGTATAACTATCTATACATGTACTAAATCTTGATACTTCTATTTAAAGATTTTTGATATAATTTGGAGGCAATAAATGAACACTATAGATTATGAAGATAGCAAAATAACAGAACTTTGGAATGAATATGCAAATACAAGAAATACAGGATTAAAGAAATTAGCAAACAAAAAACTAGACTTTTTAATCGACTACATATTAAAATTACCTGAAAATAAACAAAAGCATTTTGTTACATATATTTGTAAGGAGCGTTTTGATAAAAACAACATAAAAGAATTTCAACAACCTTTAGTGGTCAAATTAATTTTTCCAATAGTTGAAAAAGCTGTTTTAAATAAAGAAATGCCTTTTCTTAGGTGGGGATATCAATTAAATCTATTTATTTCTTTAAATAAAGAGAATTATGATAAATATAGATACTACTCTTCTGAGGATATGCTAAAAGATGCTTTAAAATTAGATGACACAGATATTAAATCTGTCGAACTATTATTAAATAAATATATAGATGAGTTATGGTTTGCTTCTCATCATATACAAGAAAGTGTAATTCTAAACCCTAAAAAAAATATTAAAGAAGATTTAGAAGAATTAGATAGACTACTTACAAAATATAAAGGAAACCTAGATTATTATGATGAATATTTAAAAGAAAAAACATACTATCAAGAATTATATTACTTATGGTTTCAATATGATGAAAGTAGCAAAAAAATTTCCTTTCCTGAATGGTTAAAAATTAGAGGATATAACTATTCTTGGTGTAATGCATTTTATTATGAAAAGTGATAAAACTATTGATAAGGCTATAGTACACTGCTATTTTCATTTTCTAGAATTAACCTTAATAGAATTAGCTTTAATATAACAGATAAAAAAATTTAATCCACAGGAGTATAAATTAAAATGATAATTAGACAAGAAAAAGCCAGTGACAAAGATAAAGTATATGAAGTCATTAAAGCTGCATTTACAAATGAAGAATCTTCTGACCATGATGAACAAAACCTTGTTAATCGATTAAGAAATAGTACTAGATTTGTTCCAGAACTTTCACTTGTTGCTGAAGATGATGGAGATATAGTTGGGCATATTCTATTTACAGAAATAAAGATTAAAAATGATGTACTACTTGCACTAGCACCAGTAGCAGTTTTTCCAAGTGTCCAAGGCAAAAAAATAGGTTCAAAGTTAATTGAAGAAGGACATAAAATTGCAAAGTCAAAAGGATATAAAGGTTGTGTAGTTTTAGGTCATGACAAATATTATCCTAAGTTTGGCTATCAAGTAGCAAGTAAGTTTAATATAAAAGCTCCATTTGAAGTGCCAGATGAAAATTTTATGGCTATAGAGCTACTAGACAATGGATTGAAAGAAGTGTCTGGTACTGTAGAATATGCAAAGGAATTTTTTGAACAGTAGTTATAAACTATGATTGGTAATTCTATTTAATATTTAAGATATAAGGAGTGATATAATGGGTGAACTTTCTAAATTACCAAATATAGGTCCTGTAGTTGAAGGTCAATTAAACCAAGTTGGAATCACAACCTATGAACAGTTAAAGGAAATAGGTAGCAAGCAGGCATGGTTAAAAATAAAATCTATTGATGCTTCTGCATGTATTAACCGTCTATATTCACTAGAAGGTGCAATTCAAGGCATCAGAAAAAGTCAATTATCTTCAGATGAAAAGGAAGAATTAAAAGAATTTTATAATATATTTAAGTGTTAGAAAAGGAGAGTTTATATGTTTGAATCAAGATGTGGTGTACTCTGTAACAGTTGTGCAAGAAAAGAGAAAGTAAATTGTAAAGGATGTACTCAAATGAAAGGTCCATTTTGGGGTGGTGAATGTAAGGTTAAGACTTGCTGTGAAAGCAAAGAACTTAATCATTGTGGAGAATGTGATACTTTTCCTTGTGATATGCTTTCAAATATGGGGAAAGAGCAAGGTTTTGACCCTACAATAAAGATTGAACAATGCAGAAAATGGCTATCTGAAGAAAAATCTTTAAATGATTCTCTTAATTAATTTAATTCATTGATTGAAATACATATTATGTTAAGATACATATGATGAGTGAGGTATTATAAAGGAGCTAAATAATAGTTTTAATTATTATTCAAAACTGATATTTAACTCTTTTATAATCACTCTTTAGTCTTTTATAATTATTCTTTAATCCTTCATAATTATTCTTTAGTCTTTCCAATACCACCACTTTAGTTTTTCTGGGTCTGGGTTTTCTGTTGATGCAAAATATATTGCACAGCGGTATACATATAGTTGACATCTATCTATATGTTGCCCACTCATTAAGCATTCTTTTTGGTACAACTCTTCTGGATTGGCATCTTTAAGGGATTCAATTGTTGTATATCCCAACATTATTAGGTCTTTTTCAGTTTCCTTTCCTACCCCAGGAATTTTTCTCAATTCTCCCATGTTATACCTTCTTTCTAGGATATGTGTTTTTATATTTTATTGTATATTAAATATTATTTTTATGCTACATCTAATATTGAAATTTCATAGTACTTAATTTATATTTTTTAATATAAATTAATAATGCTGACTAAATCCTACTTTTTTGATATAAAATATTATTATTGTATGCTTTTTAATAAAATAAATTACTTAGTTACAACCTAAGTGATACCAAACACTTCACCTTTCAATTAATATTTACTTTCCCATAAAAATGGTCATAGAAAATCAGTTCTTTATACTTCACTTTTTGCCTATTTTTTGATATTATTATGTTAAGAAAATTAATATAATTTAGTATTATCAAATTAAATTAGTTTACATTTTCCTAAAAAGTTTATTTAAACACCTTATATGACGTCTATTAAAAGCCTATCTTTCCTTTTAAAAATTTTTAGCTTAAAATAGGAGGTAAATATTGTGCATAATAAACTTTTGTCAATTACCCAATTAGCAAAACTTAGAAACCTTACAAGTGAAACACTAAGATATTACGACAGAATAAATCTTATAAAACCTAACTATGTAGACCCTAATACTAAATATAGATATTACTCTATTCTTCAATATGAAGAGTTAGGAACTGTAAAAGAACTAAGACAATTAGGAATGTGTATTAATGATATTACAAGTTATTTTAATGACAGAAATTTCAAAAAATCTATTGAAATTTTTGAAAAATACCAGGAAACACTTCACTCAGAAATCAGAGAAAAAATAGAGCTTGAAAAGGTATTAAATAAAAAGGTTGAATTTTTAAAACAACTAGATTCTCTATCTCCAGTAAATACAATTACAGAACTTACACTTCCAGATAGATATATGATTACCTTTGATAAACCAACTGGTGGACCTCATGAATTAGCTCTTGCTGTAACTGAATTGGAATCTCATTTAAATGAGATTGCTCCAATTGTTGCAAGTGATAGAGTGGGTGCTTATGGTAATGATTTAATTTTAGACGAATCTAAAGATTATATTCCTTTATCTCCATTTATATTCATAGAAGATGATGATATACAGTCCCCTTTAAAAAAACTTGTTCCAGGGGGGTTATATCTTTCTATGTATTATGATGGTGATGAACTTGAAAGATACCATCCATCTTTTGATTTTATAAAAGAGTATATGAGTGAGCACAACCTATGCCTTAATGGCGATATTTATCAAATATTTAAAATAGATGTGACTCTTACTAGTTACTTAAATGAAACGCTTATGGAAATTCAAGTTCCAGTAAAAAAAATATAGTCTATTACATAAAGGCTATGATTGTTAGCTTATCATAGCCTTTTTACTTACTTTTCTCCATAGTCTTTTTATTACTTTTGTGATTCCCAATCTGCTGGGTATGTTACATATATAAACCTAGCATAATTAGGTACTGAAAACTTTATACTACTTCCTTTTGGTATGAGTATTAGCTCCCCTTCAGATGCTGTTATCTTTCTGCCATCGATTAATATGTCTAAAGTTCCTTCTATTATATAGTCTACTTCATCATAATTTAAGGTCCAATCGAAAGTTGTTTCTTTCATTTCCATAATTCCACAACCTAGTCTTGGACTTTCTTCTAAAGTAATTAAATCTTTTGTATAAACTATATCATTTGGATTACCAGTATCTAATCTATTACTTTCATCTACCTTTACTCTTGGTAATTTTATAGAAGTTATTCCACTTATATCTTTGTGTCTATTAAAATCTATATTATTTTTAGAACCATTTAAATTTTCTTCTATTATTTGTCTAACTAAGACTTCCAACATATCTTTGTTTAATGTACTTATATCCATCTCTTATTACCTCCTTAACCTTATATCTCTATATCACCAATACTTTTACTCATTTGTTATTCATCCGCAAATTCAAGAGAATCGACTATACCAACTATAGTTGCATCTATTGGAACACTCTGTCTTTCTATTGAAGTTCTAGCAGCAGAACCTCTAGTTATAAGAACTAAATCTCCATTCCCTGCCCCTGCATTATCTGCTGCTACTAAAAAACCTTCTTTATATGTATCTTTAGCATTTAATAGTTTCACAACTAAGAATTTTTGTCCATTTAACTTTTCATCTTTTCTTGTTGCCCATACATTACCAACTATTTTTCCTATTTCCATAAGTCTCCTCCACTATATTCTTTTTACTGTTATATTATGTATTCTTATAAAATCAATAGCTAATGGAGTTATTATACTATTTTTGCTTACGATAATATCCTTAGTTCCACTTATCATAGGCTTTCTCAAATCAGACTCAGATATAAGCCTTTTTTGTGTCAAATCTATGCTAAAATTATCATCTATTTTTACTTTTTCTTCGTTCAATATTTCTTCATTCAATATTTCTTTATTCAATATTTCTTTATTAAACGTTTCCTCACTTAATGTTATCTCATTTAAATTCTTTATAATCTTTACTCCATACCTACAAATATCCTCTTCATAAGCTCTGTATTTATTGTATAGTGCTTTAGGTGCAGTGTCTTTATAGAGTTTGTATTCTATTCCTTCATCTAACACATATACTTTCTTACCTTTCATAAGCATTTTTAATAGAAATCTTTCTTCATTTGAAAAACTATTTCCTAATGCTAAGTTGCAAATACCCCTCATACAAAGTTTTGATACTATTACTGCATCACAATCTTTTGTAGCACTATCAAACATTTCTATATTAAACTTATCATTTAATAAGTCAAATTTACTTTTATCATTTTCATATAATATAATTACTTTTTTTCTATTTTCATTTTCTATATATCCAGCATTCATAGTATTTATTTTTTTGTAAAGTTCTTCTACTATAATCTCTATAATATTGTTGTAATCCATAAGCTTTCCTTTCTAGATATATAGCTATCTCTTTATTATCCTTGCAATACTTCCTTTTGAATATGCGCATGCATTTGCCTCATCGTAATCTATGTGCATATAAGTTTTAAACTTATCGCTAACCCTAACAACTACATCATCAAATATTAGAGGTCTTTTACCAAATACTTTAACTTCAACTATCTCATTGTCTCCCACATTAAATTTTTTGGCATCTTCTATCGACATGTGTATATGTCTTTTTGCTACCATAAGACCTTTTTGAAGTTCAATCTCTCCTTTTTCTGTAGCTATTTTAATACCTAAGGTATCTTCTAAATCTCCACTTTGCTTTATTGGTGGCTTCAATCCTAATATGGAACCATCTGTTAGTGATATTTCTACTTGTGTTTTCTTTCTACAAGGTCCAAGAACTACAACATTTTTTAATGTACCCTTTGGTCCAATTATTGTAACTCTTTCTTTACAAGCATATTGACCTGGTTGAGATAAATCTTTTAATTTTGTTAATATATATCCTTTACCAAATAATTTTTCTACATCTTCTTCACTTAAATGTACATGTCTTCCTGACGCTTCAACTTCTATAAATACTTCTTTTTTAACTCTACTTACTACTTCTTTTACTATTTCATTTAATAGGTTTTCCATAAACTTCCCCCAACTACTGGTATTGTCCAGTTCTTATTTTATAAATTATAATCCAGAACACTGATGACAATCTATTAAGAGCTTTTATTAAATCTTCTCTCTCAACTTCTCCATATTCACCTTTAAACGCTTCATATGCACAGAGTTCAGCTTCCCTAGTACTAGTTCTTATACTATTTATGAGTACTACTTCTTCACCCATTTTATAAGTTGGAAATTCATGACCTATACCAAAATATTTTTTAGGATTATGAGAATGCTCTCTCAACTCTTTTTCAGATAGACCTAAAAGCTTAAAGCTATCTAATTTTTCTTCTAACACTTCACATCTCATTATTTTCCTTACAAACTCTAATATTTCTTGTAATTCATTTACTAATTTTCCAAGACTCTTTTTGTTGCATAAAACTTGAACTTCTAGTATTTTTGATTCTAACGAGTCTATCTTTCCCCTTAAAATTATCCTTTTATGGTCTTTAAATACTAATATATCTCCATTTAAATGAGTCATATGTTCTGGCTTTTCATTTAACTTAGCTCCAAATACAGTTTTGTACTTATAAGATTCTTCTCTTACTGTTTCTTTTATAGCTTCCTTATTCTTATTCTTATTATTTTTATTATTTTCATTTGAAATATTATCAATATATTTTATTTCAATCTTTTTTTCGGCTAAAAAAGACTTTGCTAAAGGAGTTATAATTTGACCTTTTTCAATGTAATATTCAGTTATATTCCCTTTATTTTCACGCATTTCTTTTCTTATTTGATTTTCTGTTAAAACACTCATCTTATCACATCTCCTATTAGATGTATAAAAGGGGACCCCTCAAAATATATTGACATCCCCTTTTTATCAAATTTAAATTTTATTTACTATATAAACTTATTAATCAACATTTACTTTTGGTAATATAGCATCTACTTCAAAGTGTGGTCTTGGTATAACATGAACAGATACTAAATCTCCAACTCTCTCCGCAGCAGAAGCACCTGCATCTGTAGCAGCTTTAACAGCTCCAACATCACCTCTTACCATTACTGTAACTAAACCTCCACCTACTTGCTCTTTTCCAACTAATTGAACATTGGCAGCCTTAACCATTGCGTCTGCTGCTTCTATTGCTCCTACTAATCCTTTAGTTTCTATCATCCCTAATGCGTTTGCATTTGCCATAATGCTTACCTCCAAAATTTTATATTAATATTTTTTAAAATTATTTTAGTTTTTCAAAATCTAACATAGCTCTAAAGCTATCTTTTTTACTAATACATTTATTAGTTCTTCTCTATCCATAGAGTCAAATATTGATTTTTCTACTTTAGAATTTGTACCTCTAAGTTCTTCTATTTCTTTAACTCCATAGGCTATTTTCTTTATATTTAATAAGTCTAATGGTCCTACATTATTTGAAGTTGAACTTCCACCTATAGCTCCACACCCTAATGTTAAAGCTGGTGATAAGTTTGTTGCTCCACCTATTCCTCCAAGTGCAGATGGTGCATTTACTATTATTCTTGATACTGGCATATTAAGTGCAAATTTCTTTACAAGTTCCTCATCATTAGCATGCATTGAGAATGTGTGACCAGCACCTTCATTTAAAAGTATCTCTCTAGATTTTTGCATAATAGATTCAATATTTTCCTCTACATAAAATGCAAGTATTGGAGTCAGTTTTTCTCTAGAATAAGCTACATCATTTCCTACTCTAGATTCTCTTGCTATAAGTACTTTAGCATAACTTGGCACATTACTTAAATTAGCTAATTTAGCAAGTGTTTCTACACTCTTTCCAACTATTTGAGGATTCATTGTTCCATTTGCTCTTAATATAAATTTAGACAGCTTTTCACTTTCTTCTTCATTTAAGAAATAAGCCCCTTGATTTTTCAGTTCATTAACAATTATATCTTCCATAGATTTTTCTACTATTATAGATTGTTCAGATGCACATATTACACCGTTATCAAAAGTTTTAGAATCTAATATTCTTTTAACTGCTAACTTAATATCTGCACTCTTATCTATAAATGCTGGTCCATTTCCTGGTCCTACTCCTATGGCAGGTGTTCCTGATGAATAAGCAGCTCTAACCATAGCCTCTCCGCCAGTTGCTAAAATAAGTTTAGTATCCTTATGCTTCATTAATTCATTAGTACCTTTAAGGCTGGGATTAGTTATACCTAATATAATATCCTCTGGACTTCCTGCTTTTATAGCTGCCTCACTTATTATTTTTATAGTCTCAAGTATACATTTTTTTGCATTTGGATGTGGTGAGAAAATTATTGAATTTCCTGATTTTATAGAAATCATAGCTTTGTAGATTACTGTTGATGTTGGATTTGTTGATGGTATAAGCCCTGCTACTACTCCTACTGGTGTAGCTATATCAACCGTTCTTTCTGCCTTATTTTCACCTATTATCCCAATAGTCTTCATATCTTTTATTGCTTCATATAACATTTTAGATGCAAATGTATTTTTAACTATTTTATCTTCATATTTTCCAAACCCAGTTTCTTCATTGGCCATTTTAGCCAATTTAGCGGCATTTTCATATGCTGCCTCTGCCATTGACTTAACTATTTTATCTATTTGTTCTTGGCTCATTCTGGAAAGTTTAACTTGAGCTTCTTTAGCTTTTTTTACAAGATTTCTAACTTCTTGTATAGATAATAAATCTTTATCTAAAATTTCCATCTTTATTTATCCTCTCTAATCAATTTATAAACTAAATCTACTAGGTCTTCTTTTCTCAAAGAATTTAATTCTTTATTAGTCAAAGAAGAATCGTATTCTCTAGCTAAAGTTTTTAATTCTTTTATATTCATATTTAATAAATTTCTATTATTAGTGACCTCATCTTTTACTGGTTTTACTTCATTTAAAGTTTCTATATTTGTATTTTCATTTTCTTCAATTTTTATGTCTTCTTCTAAGGTTTCTGTATTTTCATTTTCTTCAACTTTTACATCTTCTTCTAAAGCTTCTACATTTGTATCTTCATTTTCTTCTATCTTCATATTTTCTTTGATTGGTATTTCGCTAACTTCATTATATTTCTGAGTAATTCTTTCTTCTTTTTTAAATAAATTATCAGCTACTTCTTTATGTATCCTTGGTATTACATGAGTTGCTCTTAATACTCCAACCTTGTTTACAGCTACTTCTCCAGCTTCTATAGCTGATTTAACTGCGCCTACATCTCCAACTATTGTTAATGTAACTATTCCCGCTCCTACTTTTTCAATGCTAAGTATATTTACACTAGCAGACTTTACACATGCATCACATGCCTCTATTGCAGCAACATATCCTATTACTTCTATTAAACCTACAGCATTCATTTATCTTTAAAACCTTGTTGGGTCATCAGCTACAGATTTAACAGCTTCAGCAAAAGCATCACAAGCTGCTTTACAAGCTGATTGAGAACCTGTAAGTAATGCTCCACCAAAGTTTGTTTCAGTTGGAGGTGCAAATAATTCACATAGACTTACATCTGCTGCTTTTAATGCTGCATCTAGTGCATACATAGCTTCTAAAGGTGGTGCTACTAAATAAGCTATGGCTTCTCCTTCTTTGATTCCTGCCACTTTAGAAAGATATGTTCCTGTTCTAGATACACAGTGAGCATAATATACTATTGAATCATCATCATTTGCACTTATAAAAGTTGCTCCGTATTCCATAAAATCAACTACTGCATTTAATCCACTTCTTACTTCAGCTGGGCTTGGTCCTGCTATTATACCTAATACCTCACCAGCAAGTTTTGTTGAAGCATTTGTAGCACCTGCATACATTGACTTTGCATATACAACATCAACTTCTGAAGCTTTAGTTGCTTCATCAAGGGCAGTATATGTCACATCATCACAATCAGCAGTTATAAACCCTAAACTTTTATGGTCAGAATTTAATTCTAACTTTTTTGCCATTTCTGGACTTATGTTTGAAATCATTTTAATTCCCAGTATTTTAGGACGAATTACATCATTTTTCATAACTTGTACTCCTTTAAGTTATTATTTTAAATCAATTCCAGAAGCTTTCTTATCTAAAATTGTTTTTATAAGTTCAGCTATATGTGCACCTGCTTCAACAGCAGTAGTTCCACCTTTATGGATGTTTGACACCACTGTTCTCTTGGCTTCTGCTATACCAACTTTAGGCTTATATGTAAGATATGCTGACATAGATTCTGCTGTAACAAGACCTGGTCTTTCTCCAATTAACACACATACAACTTCACAGTCTAACTCTTCACCTAAATGGTCCATAGCCCCAACTCTACAATGTTTAACAAATACAATATCTCCTACTTCAATTCCATACATCTTTAAACCTTGCTTTATAGCCATAATACAGTCATTTGAATTGGCTTCTATAGCAGCTGAACTTAGTCCATCTCCTGCCATTATTAATACCTTCTGATTTGTTCCTATTTGTGTTTTTATAAAATTTATAGTTTCACTTGAAAACTTTCTTCCAAGGTCTGGTCTAGTTAAAAATTCATCTTTATCCTTACATAAAGTTTCTATTTTTATTAAGTTGCTATTTTCCACAAAATCTTCATCTACATAAGAGAAAACAGCATCTTGTGCAGCAGCATGGTCTGCTCTAAATCTTAAAACTGTTTCTGTTTTATATCTAGCTCCACATCTACCTATACCTATTCTTGCAGGAGTTTTAGATTTCATATCTAAATAGGCTTCTGCATCCTTAGGATTTTTTACTAATAATTGCTTTTTTAAATCTACTTCCGTTATATCTTCTATGCAAGCATCATCGTCTATTGTACTTTTATTTACTTTGTCTACTGTATTTTCAACAACTTCATTTACAACACTAGAATCAATTTGACCAGCCATTTGATTTACTAACTGCTCTACTAATGCTTTTAAATCTTTTTCATTCATACTTAAGACCTCCTACCCTAATAATATTGATGCATCTCCAGCTTTTTCTGTTAATTTACCATCTTTAGAGAAGCCCATTTGTTCCATCCAAGCATCAAACTCTTTTATTCCTGTAAGTCCAAACATTTCTCTAAGTGATGCTGTCTCATGGTATCCTGTAGTTTGGTAGTTAAGCATTACATCATCTCCATGAGGTATGCCCATAAAATATGTACATCCAGCTGTAGTTAATAATATCGCTAAATTTTCCATATCATTTTGGTCTGCTTTCATATGGTTTGTATAGCAAACATCAACACCCATTGGTAATCCATGTAATTTACCCATAAAGTGGTCTTCTAGTCCTGCCCTCATTACTTCCTTTGCATCATATAGATACTCTGGCCCTATAAATCCAACTACTGTGTTTACTAAAAACGGCTCAAACTTTTTAGCAAATCCATAACATCTAGCTTCCATAGTAACTTGGTCTATCCCATGATGTGCTTCTGAAGAAAGCTCTGAGCCTTGCCCTGTTTCAAAGTACATTACATTTGGACCAGTAGCTGTTCCATGCTTTAAAGCTAAATTTCTTGCTTCTTCAATAGTTTCTGAATTAAATCCAAAAGCTTCATTTCCTTTTTCAGAACCAGCTATTGATTGGAATATTAAATCTGTTGGAGCACCATTTCTTATAGCTTCCATTTGTGTTGTAACGTGTGCCAACACACAAGTCTGAGTAGGTATTTTATATTTTTGTTTTACTTCCTCAAATCTCTTTAATACTTTAGTTACACTTTCAACTGAATCATCAACTGGGTTTAATCCTAGTACTGCATCACCTATTCCAAAAGTTAATCCTTCTAGAAGTGATGCAAGTATTCCATCTGGGTCATCTGTTGGATGATTTGGTTGAAGTCTAACTGATAAAGTACCTTCTTCGCCTATTGTTGTATTACAATGAGCTGTAACTTTAATTTTTTTTGCTGCATAAACTAAGTCCATATTTGACATTAGCTTTGCAACTGCTGCTATCATTTCTGAAGTTAATCCTCTTGAAACTCTTTTTATATCTAAACTACTTGTTTCACTATCTAATAGCCACTCTCTAAGTTCTGAAACAGTCCAGTCCTTTATTTCACTATAAACTTTTTCATTTACTCCATCTTGAATTATTCTTGTGACCTCATCTTCATCATAAGGAACTGCGGGACTGTTTCTTATATCCTCTAATTTTATATGAGATAAAACTACTTTTGCTGCCACTCTTTCTTCGGCACTTTGAGCTGCAAGACCAGCTAACTTATCACCAGACTTTTCTTCATTTGCTTTTGCCATTACATCATATAATCCTTTGAACTGATAAGTACGCCCAAATAATTTTGTCTTTAAAATCATCTCCTTACCCCCTTTTTTAATTAAAAACTAATGTCTTTATTACTACAGGTAACACCTTACCTTCAGCTATTGGCTTTCCAATATCTATGTAGTCTCCATTTTCAACATTAATACTATCTATACAAATAATATCTTTTTTGTAATCTAAAACTGCACAAATAGATTGTCCTAATACTTTTGCCATGTCATTTTCTATAATTACTACAAATGGCAAGTCATTTTCTATAATTTCTTCCATACCACTCACTAATCCACGTGCATACTCTTGAATTTCTAAAAAGCTTGGATTTTTACTTCCTTCTATAGCGATAACAATTTTTTGTAAGTCATTTTCTAACTTAAACCAATTTAACTTATTTTTTATACTTTCACTTAATGCCTTTTCATTGCTAGTTTCTTCTTCTCGTGATAGTTTTAAAACAGGTAAGTTTTTAAGTGGAAAATCTTCACTTGTATAAGTTATAGTACTTCCACTTACTTCAGTAGTATGAGAACCAGCACCTACTACTGTAGCTCTAATAGTTTCTAATGGAGTTATTACATTTATTTTTTTTAGTTCATCACAATTTTTTATCGCTTGCCCTAATAAAATACCTAAGTCTCCATATTTAAAATATTCATCTATTTTTTTATCATAGTAGATATAATCAGCGACCCCACCAGAAAAAGATATGTTATCTATCTTTTCACTTAAGTTTATAGATTTATTAGTTACCATAAACTCAAATAGACTCGTTTTCTTTTTTATTCCTATACTTTGTAATATTAAATCAACCATTATATCTATTATTGGCTTTGTGTTTTCTATGGTTGCTATAGTTCCTATTTGAAGACCTAAATTATAATCTTTTATGATTTTTTCTATCTTAGGTGATATATAAGTTATTTTTTTACTATGCTTGTCTATTTTTATAAGTCTCCCACCTATATCTAGACAGCCAGTATCTAATACTTCACCTCTTCTAAATAAAGCTAAATTGCTAGTTCCTCCACCTACATCTAAATTTACAACATTAGTTGAATGATTTTTAGAATAAATATGGGCCCCTGCTCCTTTGCCAGATATGATACTTTCTAAATCTGGTCCTGCTGTTGCCACCACAAAGTCTCCTGCAAACCCACTTAAATTATGAAGTACATAATTTGCATTTTCTTTTCTTGCAGTTTCTCCAGTTATAATAACTGCACCTGTATGTATGTCTTCTTTAGATATATTTGCTTTTTTATATTCACTATCAACTATGTTTTTTATTTCATTTCCATTTATCTCATTGTTGGAGATAAGAGGTGTAAAGTATATTTCACTTTTATATACAATTTCTTTGTCTATTATACTTATCCTAGGTACTGAAAAACTAGATGCAGTGTTTTCAACTATCAATTTAGAAAATATTAGTTGAGTAGTACTTGTCCCAATATCTATCCCAACACTTAATAACTCTTCTCTCATTTTCTCACCTCATAATTTAAAAGTATTTCTTAAACAAAGAAGTTAGATTGTTCTATAGACTATCAATATTTTTCTTCCAATGAGCTTATCTCATTTAAATATTCAAATAATTCATCTATACCTACATCATCTATTGTGTCTACTTTAAATATTTTATTGACTCCTGCTAACGTTAATCTTTCTATTCCTAAATCTATTTGATTTTTATCTAATTTATTTATCTTAGTCATAATGCCTATAGTTTCTTTACAAAATATACTTGCAAAACCTGGTGCCATATAATTTTCTTCTTGAGTTGCATCATAAACTATAGCCACTACTTTAGCATCTACAGCTGTAGTTATTAAAGCATTATACAATGCTCTATTTTCCATATATTCACCTGGTGTATCTATTGCATTTTTATAAATTTCTATTGACTGTGTTTTCTTATATTTAATCTCTAGCTCATCTAGTTTTTGGCAAAGAGTCGTCTTTCCACTACTTGTTTTTCCCATAAAAATTATATTTTTCATTTTATGTCCTCGTTATCTTAGTTGATGAAAAATTCAACATCTCACCTAACACTTCTAATACTTCATTTAATGCAGATTCTACAGAACTCACATCTCCAGATATTACTAAAGACCCACTAAATCTATCTATAAATCCAAGCGTTATATCTGATGATTTTGTTGCTACATCTGCTGCTATTATTGAAGCTTCACTCGGTGTTATTGTAAGAATACCTATTGCATCTTTTCTATCTAGTATTAATCCTAACTTTTTGTATATATCCTCATTTGGATTAGCTATTATATGAGCAAGTGTTACTTGCTTTCCTGGAACATATTCTTGTATAATTCTTTGTTTAGTTTCTTCGTTCAATTTTGCCCCCTAATTTTTATCACATTTTTACTTAATTTTATTTAGTATTTCTATTATGTCTTCTTCTATGGGAACTTTAGGATTTGCATTAGTACATCCATCTTGAATAGCCAAAACTGCTATTTCACTCTGTAAATTACTTAGTTCTTCAAAACTTACATTGCATTCTCTCAATTTAGTTGGCATGTTTAGTTCTTTTTGTAATTTCTTTATTTCATTAACTAAACTCTTTACACCACTTCTTGTATTTGAGGTACTCAGTCCTATTAACTTTGATATTTGTGTATATTTTTTTGCTGATAATGAGTAGTCTGTATTTAAATATCCTGTGATATTAGCATTGTATTCTATTACATGTGGCAATAATATTGAATTTGCTCTTCCATGTGGTATATGAAACTTTCCACCTAGAACATGTGCTATGGAGTGATTTATTCCTAATGATGCTTGATTAAATGCCATTCCAGCTAGACAAGATGCATTATGCATTTTTTCTCTAGCCTCTAAATCATTTCCATCCTTATATGCTTTCAATAAATATTCAAATACTAGTTTTATTGCCTTTTCAGCAAGTGCATCAGAAAAATCATTAGAATTTACTGATACATATGCTTCTAATGCATGTGTCAAAACATCCATTCCAGTATCTGCTGTTATAAAATCTGGCACTGTTTTAACCAACTCTGGGTCTAGTATTGCTATGTCTGGAATTAATTCATCTGACACTAGAGGATACTTTGCACCTTTTTGCTTATCTGTGATTACAGAAAATGATGTTACTTCTGAGCCAGTTCCACTTGTTGTTGGGATAGCAATAAATTCGATTTCATTAGTTCTTAAAATTTGCTTTGAAAAATCCTTTATAGCTTTGGCTGCATCTATTGCAGAACCTCCACCTAAAGCTATTACTGTATCTGGCTTTATATTTTTTAATACTTCTATGCCTTGTACTACTGTATCTATAGGTGGGTCTGGTACTATATTACTAAATACTTCATATGTACTGTGTTTTAAATTTACTAAGATTTTATCTATAGTTTTTGATTTAACCATAAAAGGGTCTGTTATAACCAACACTTTTTTATCTTTTATCTCTTGTAAATATTCTAAAGAACCTACTCCAAATTTTACTTTGGTTTTTATTTCAAAATTATTCAATCTAATCTCCTCTTTTATAAAAACTTATTTAAAATTAAACAATTGTTAAGCAAAAGCCCCACAGAACAATCTATGGAGCTTTTATTAAGCTTTCAATATTTCGTTATGACATTATTTTAGTAAATATTGGATTTTAGTAAAGTCAAGAATCTTGTATATTAATACTTTATGTTATGCTTTTTCTTATAAGCTATATGAGATATAAATTCATACATTATACCCGCAGCTGTAAGTGAAGTAACATTTCCAGCATCATATTGTGGCGCAACTTCAACAAGGTCATAGCCTACTATATTTAACTCCTTTAATCCTCTTATTATTTCTAATGTTTGGGCAGATGAGAATCCGCCTATAACAGGAGTTCCTGTCCCTGGTGCATATGCTGGGTCAACAAAATCTATATCAAATGTAAGGAATGCTTTTGAATCACCAACACGTTGTTTAATTCTTTCTATTATTTCTTCTGTAGTCATCTTATGACATTCAACAGCTTTTAAAACTTCATACCCTAAATCAGTTGAGTGGTACTTATCTTCTTCACCATAATAACCTTCTCTTATTCCAACTTGAATTGATTTAGATGTATCAACAAGATTTTCTTTAGCAGCATGGTAGAAAGGTGTTCCATGACTATAAGGCTTTCCAAAATATTCTGCTATTGTATCATAATGAGAGTCAAAGTGTATTAAAGCAACTGGTCCATGAACCTTATGACAAGCTCTTAATTCTGGTAATGTTACACTATGGTCTCCTCCCATAGCTATTGGAACTACACCATTTTCAAAGATAGGTAACATCCCCTCTGTAATTACATCAAATGTATCTTCTACATATCCTGGTACAGAGCCTAAATCACCATAGTCTACCCCAGAACAATAGTCAAATATACCAACATCAAGAACTGGATTATATGGTTTACAACCTAGAACTGACATTTCTCTTATTGATGATGGACCAAATCTAGCACCAACTCTAAATGTAGCACATGAATCAAATGGTATACCAACAACAGCAAAATCTACATCGTCTGTTGTAACTACATTTTGTAATCTCATGAATGTTTTAATTCCTGCAAATCTAGGTGATTTTAAAGAATTTATTGTTTTATATTTAATCATAACTACTCCCCTTAATTTTCTTTGTTTTTGTTATTTTTTTATCAATTTTACTCTAAGCTTCATCTACCTCATCTTCTTTTTCCATCTTAAGAACGTATGGAACTGCAATTAATTTTGCAAATATTATACCTATTACTCCACCTACTATTTGACCAACAAGTATTGCAATAACCAAGTTTGGTTGGAAATTGACATTGAAAGCTATAAAATCTCCTAAAGAATATCCTGCACAAACTAAAAACGACATAGATATTACTTTACTTGTTGGTTTCATATCTTTGACTAGTCCAAAAATTGCGATACCATTTGCCATACATGCAACTAATCCAGCACTACCAGCACTATCTAGCCCAGCTATTGAACCAAGCTTTTCCAGTGGCTTTTTAAAATACTTACGTATAAGGTAAACCATTGGGAATGCTCCACAAAGCATCATTGCAATACTCCCTAGAAGCTCAATAGACCTAAACATTTCTTTCTCATCTGCAAACATTGGGTCAAATCCCCAACTTCCAAATACTTTAGTGAAAATACCTGTATAGTGTTCAACAATAGATGATACTACGACTATTATTAATATGCTTGTAAGACCTTTTCCAAAATACATGAATCCTTTTATCATTCCATTAGGGAACAATTTTAACCCTAATGCAAGCAACACACACACCACAACAATAGGAATTAGATTTTGGAAAATCATTAGCATACTTAAATTTAAAGTATAATTAGAATTTCCTACTGTAGAAAGTGTTGTACGTATTGTAGGATTTGTAAGTAATGCAACCATATATGACGTGAATACTCCAAAAGGTACTGATAAAAATCCAGACATAGCTCCTAAAGCTAGGTACTTGTAATCTTTTTTATCTAAAATTGAAAGTCCTATTGGAATATTAAATGCCACTGTCGATGCACACATAAATCCAACTGCTAATACTATCACTAATATTTCACTTGTTTTCCCAATTTCTATAGCTAAAGCATATGAACCGCAATCTGGTGGCATAATCATAGCTGCTGCTACCACTGGGTCTGCGCCAAACATACTAAACAACTTTCCAAATATTTTCTCTACCCCGACCTTTAGATACGGAACAGATACCATAAGACCTACTATTGGTATAAACATCGTTGCCATAGTATGTAAGCCTTCATCAAAAGATTTAGCTAGCTCCGATTCTTCTTTGAAAATCTTTGCTAAACCTCCAGCTACACAACAAGCCATGATGATATACAGTACTGAGTCTCCTAATAATTCCATACAGTATACCCCCTATGTACTAAAAACATTAATCAGCTCTTTATTACTTAATTTTTATTTAATATTTCTCATAATAAATACTTCTTATGCTAGTGGTTCTACAGATTCTGTAAAGTTAGGGTCATTTATTATATCTAAGTAATGTTCAAAGTTTTCATCCTTCATAAACTCTATACAATCAGCTGCACGAGTTCTTCCATATTCCCAATAGAAGTCATGGTCTTTACCATATGTTATTTGAACTAATGACCATAAAGACCAGTGTGCATTAACTAAAAACTTACTTGTAAGCAATCTTGCTCTTTGTTCTTCTGTTGGTTCTCCGCCAAAGTATGTTCTTACATAAAGCTCCTCTTTATCTTTTGGAAGAGGATTTTCCACACACACACATGCCATATCGTAAAATCTATCATTTGTTCCACCGTATTCCCAGTCTATTACACGCATAACTTTTCCATCATACATAAAGTTTTCTGCTAGTGTATCATTGTGACAAGGAACTAATTTTTGTGGATTATTTTGATAAGCAACTTCTATTATATCTACTTTTTCTGTTATGCTATCCCATCCATCATATCTCTTATCAAAACCATTTTCTTTAAGTATTTGTATGTACTCTTTCATCTTAGCTATTGGGTTAAATACACTTTTAAACTCCATTCCACTATCATGGTATTTTCTCATAATTTCTGCTGATTTCATGACTACATCTGAATTATTTATAAAATCCTCTGCATGCATTGTATCTGATTTTATAAATTCACAAAGTTGTGAACCTGTTTTTGGGTCATAGTAATATATTTCTGGAGCTATTCCAAGACATGACATTAAAGAAGCATTGTGCTTTTCTGCTGGACGATTTATATATCCTGCTGTTCCTACTCCTGCTACACGCATTGCTATTTGAGTGCCATCTTCAATCTCAAGCTTAAAGTTTTTATTTGTAAGCCCGCCTGGCATTATTTCTATTTTGCTAAGTTCTTGGCTAAATGCTGTTTTTGTTAAATTGATTAACCTAAGGAAATCTTGAATTTCATAAGGTTGTATTACCTCTCCAAATACTGACATATTTTCTCTTATACTTTCATTTTTCATAATAATTTCTCCTTTGTATGATTTGTTTTTGGTCAAAACTTTTTCTATTAAAAACCATTTTCCTTTGATTAGAATTCTATATCTTTGTGCAACACAAAGGTCAATACTATTTTTGTTTAATTTTTTGTTATAATGGATTTTTTTATATATTTTTGGGATTCTATCTCTATTTGTGGAAATAAAAAAACTTTTAAATAAAGTTATTTAAAAGTTTTTCATCATATTATTAAAATTATGTATACAAAAAATATTTATTATAGTATTGTTTTATTTATTCAATTTATAATTCTCTACTTTATGAACTTTATAAAATTGATAATTCTTTTGTCTATTTTTATTTATCAACCTTTATATTTCCATTTCGACTTTCCAGCTTAACTGTAACATTTGGTGCAACTCCAACACTTCCTTTTAGAATATTATCATTTATAGATAATTTGTCTTTGAATGATGTGGAAATAGCCCCATTAAAAGTATGAATAATACCAAACACCAAGAACTTAGTATCTAAAGCCACATTTTTATAACGAAAGACCCCTTCTTTTATACCCTGTTCTACAATTAGAATTTTATTAAAGCTATTGCACTAAAAAAAGAAACCACATTCTGTTTTTATATAGAATATAGTTTCTTGAACTTTAAATACTTAAAAGCAATATTTTATTTATTTTTTGAATTTTCTAATTTTATAGTAGACAACTTTATTAGTTAACTCTTAAATTTTTATCTTCTCTACAAAACTTTCTTCTTATTAAGAAATATGCAGAGATTACAACAAGCTCTATCGCTAAAAATATACCATAAGTAGCTATAGAATCTATGCTGTCTATACCATTTCTAAAGAAAACTAATGCTATTCCTGCTGCTATAATTCCTATAGCATTTTTACCTATAGCATTCTGACCAAAACCATAAAAAGAAGGGAAGTTTCCTTTTATCTCAACAAATGTCAAAATTAATCCAATTACTATAAACAATACTCCTACAACTTCCATAATCATACTAGCCATTTTACACCCTCCTTATTAGAGAATTAACCACTACTATAAAAATAGCTTGCTTTTATAATTACATTATATATTCAATTGGACATTTTTGGAAGTATTAGTTAAAAATAATTTTATATTCTATTTAAATATATCTTTTATATTAAAATCATCTCAATTTTTATATAAATATTAATCTAACCTTTATAGTTTTATAAATTAAACAGGTTTAGCATAACCATCTTCTATTATAACTTGACCAATATTTTTAAGATGGATGGTAACAATAGCTCAATAACTCCAGTAATAATCAATGAAAATATTATTGATACCAAAAACGAAGTATAAATCAAACTTTCTGCTTTTTTATGCTCTTTTGCCCCCAATTGCTTGCTAAAGTAAAATAGATATACCATTTGTAGCCCCAATAGCTATAGATGTCAGAGTTAAAATAATTGGCGTGGAAGTTGTAAGTACTGCCATAGCAGTCTCTCCTAATAAATTACCAATCCATATACTGTCTACTAGATTATATGCCATGTTTAAAAACATAGCTACTATTAATGGCAAAGACATCTTTGTTATACATTTTTTTTATCCTCTGTGATAAAATCCATTTTTGTACTCATGTGTCCTCCTCTTTATGAATGAATTTCATTCATTAATTAATTTTAAAAAATACCTGAGATTTAAACAGGTTTGAGTTAAAAATTTACAAAATTATAAAGTATCATATTTTTTATTTTTTATGTATTTTTTTATGTTTTATGTTTTATTTTATGTAATTTTCTTTATATGTTTTTCTCTATGTGTTTTTCTTTTATACTTTCTTATTTTATGCTAGTCACAATATATGAAGTATGATTCACGCTCTTCCACACAATGTTTCTAAAATCTACAGCTAACAATTTACATATTTCTTTTTCTGAGTACATTTTTACATCTCCATCTTTATTGTACTTCATAAAAATATTCATTATATGTCTAAATAAAAATGGTTGCCAGCAGTCACAAATTATTAGGGTTCCTTCTGGCTTTAATACCCTACATACCTCTGACAATACCTTATTAGGTTTAGGATAATGATGAAAAGAATCATTACAATATACAACATCAAAAAATTCATTTTCAAATGGCAAATACTCTGAATCTCCTAAAACTAAGGTAGCATTCCCTTTTAGTTTATTTTTTGCTATATTTAGCATATTCTCAGAAATATCAATTCCATAAGCCTTCTTCCTACAATCTTCATTTAAAATAGCTTGCAATACTGCTCCTGTTCCACACCCTAAATCTAAAATAGTATCATATGAAATATCTGAAAGTGTTTTAAGTAAAACTGGATAAAGATTTCTTGCATGTTGTCCCTTTATATCTTGGTCATAGGTATCTGCTTGATTATTAAATGTTTTTCTTGATTTTTCTTTTATATTTGTCATATCTAAACTCCTCCTTTCTTGTATTGTTCACAGTATATCATGGGTAGTTCTTTATGTCAATGAATGATATTCATTCACTACTAATGTTAATATAACTATATTAAGTTCTCTATAGTTATATTAACATTCAATTTATACTATGTGTATTATGATTAAGTTATATTATGCATACGATTCTTAAATTATACTATGTGTATTACGTTTAAGTTCCATCATTCACATTTTTCTTAAGTTATACTATATATATTATATTTTTGGTCAATTTGACCTTTTAATGTTTTTTCTTTCTTTCTTCTAACTTTTATAAAATAATACTAAAATAAAGTATCATAATAATTACTCATACTTATCATACATTTTGCTGTTTTATCGTGACCTTTTATCCTGTCTCTGTAAATTTCACAATTAATACCTTGCCCTAACTAGCTCCTACCTTTAAAAATTTACTTTTAGAACCTATCAATTTTATTCTTTAATTTTCTCTTTACTTTAAAGATAAATCGGTCACAATACTGTTCGTTTTTTACCAACAGCTCATATGCATCCATAATCCCAATGGATTGTACGAAACCAAAAATACCAACTGCCAATCCCAAAAATACAAGTAAATGATATTCTGCCCATTCAATGTACCCTCTAACTGTTACTGCGATAATAAGAATACCAACCACAAACAAAAATGTACTTGGGATAGCAACTAACTTATATTTTTTCTTGATTGAAATATATTCCTTTGATAATTCTTTCAAAAACTCATAATCAAATAACAGTGGCTCTTTTCTCAAGATTTTATAATCTTCTTGTTCTGCAAACATTCCAAGTATAACAGCACCAATACCTAAAACAACACAAACTGCAATTCCTAAAATACGCCAACTTGTATGAGTTGGAAACATTACATAAGGAATACCTGCTAATACCCAAAACAAAAAACCTAACCCCAAATATTTGCATTCTCTTTTCTCATTGATGAGATAACCCCTTGCCACTTCCTTGCTTACATAATATCCCTTTTCATTTGCTCCTTTTATTGATTTCTCATCTTTTAATAAAAAATCAGTTGATACTTCAAAAATATTTGATAGTAGTAAAAGTTTTTCTGTTTCTGGAAATCCCTGATTGTTTTCCCACTTACTAACCGCCTGTCTTGTTGTTCCAACTTGTTCTGCAAGTGCTTCCTGTGATAATCCTTTTTCTTTTCTTAACTTAAATAATTTTTCACCAAAATTCATATATTATTACCTCCTGTGATTTGATATCCAAATATTATCAAACTATACTGTTAAATTCTATATTTTAAGAAATGCACATTGTCAACTTTAAGTTGCACTCATGTAATTTGTTGCTAAAACATGATTTTGTAATAATTTTTGCCTCTCTTTTTGTATTATAGCATCAATGGAAATCTAAATCCTTTCCTTTATATTTTGAAAGTAATATTTATCAAAATATGATTTTATTAAGTGTATAACCATTTGATTGACAATAGGTTTTTTACAAACTATTCTCTAATATACTGTTTTATAGTAATAGAAAAGCACATCTTTTCAGACGTGCTTTCTGCAACACTTTATCTACTTTATCACGATTCTTTATTTTATATATGACACTTTATCTTCTCATTAGCATCTAGAATTTATATTCTAAATACAGCATATCCACACACTGAGATTCCCCTTCAAAAATTGGCTCTGGATAATTATCTATAAAAAAGTTTTTAATCTTATGTGAATAAACAAATCCAAATTTCTCATAAAACGGGATTCCACTTTCAGCTGTACCCACAATCATTGATGAATACTGTTCACTATAAACATCTAAAATATGATTTATCATCTTTGATGCATAACCCCTATTTTGAAAATACTCATATGTAGCAATATTTTTTAATTCACAGGTTTCTTTAGAAATTTCAATTACAACTGCTATACAAGTAAGTTCATCATTATCATATAGAGCATACATAATGCCTTTATCAAGATACTTATCAATCATTACCTCATATGGGTCAGCTCGCAACAAAAGGTCAATATGACCTTTTTTATTTTCATCTATAGTTTTTATTTCTATCATATATATCCCCCTTCCTTTTAACATATATTTCCTTTATGTATTTAATACACTTCACTATTCTTTACATATTTGATACACTTCACTAAATGATAATACAATTGAAACATTGAATAATTATTACTATCTAATTTCATTGTATTTATTGTTTTTTAGTTTTTACTTTTTACTTTTTGCTATTTAATTTATAATAGAATAAATTTTTAGAAGAATGAATAGTAATTGCAACTTATAGCTTAAAAAAACTTTAATTGCATATCTGATTTCTTATACGCTTCTATAATATCTTTCATCTCTGTCAAAATACCATAACGAGCACATTCTTTTTTTAGCACTTGTTCACATCTCTTTCCATTCAAGCTAGGACATACATAATTTAAGCCATACGTTTTTTGATACTGAAATACTAGTTTTGGTGATATATTCTTTAAATGCTTATAAAAAAATTCTCTCTGACCATTACGCATTGTCATTCCATACATACAATAGATAAACTTTGCATTAGCCTTATGTGCTTTTTCAACAATTGCTCTTATTTCATTCTCATTGTCAGTCAAAAATGGTATCAAAGGTGTCAATAATATACCACAAAATATTCCAGCATCATTGAGCTGTTTTACTGCTTCAAATCGTTCAGAACTTAGACTCACATTAGGCTCGATTTTCTTTGCTAACTCATCATTTGCAGTGGTTATAGTAACTTTGACAATAGTAGAATTGTTTCTTGTTATTTCCTTCAAAATTGGTATATCTCTAACTACCAAACTACTTTTTGTATCAATAGATACTCCAAAATGATTTTCTGAAATTAAATTCAAGGCTTGTTGAGTAATGCAAAGGTCTTTTTCAAAAGGATTGTATGTGTCAGACATAGCTCCAATACCAACAACTCCTTTTTTTCTCTTTGAACGTAGCTCCTTTTTTAGAGTTTCTATCACATTTTCCTTATATCTCACTTGGTCAAAATTTTCTATGTTGTATACTGTGCTACGACTGTCACAATAAATACAACCATGAGGACAACCACGATAGAGATTCATATTATAATCAATCCCAAACCATCTTGAGTTGTCAAATTTAACTTTCTGTAAAATTTGTTTTGCTGGTATGCTTTTAATCATTATCTTATCCCTAATTCCATCATATAATTTTTTGTTATCCATTGGGATATCTTGTAATCAATACAAATCCTACTCTTTTCAAGAAAATACTATTACACTTTGTCCATCTTGTTATAAGTGGCTGTACATAAGGAGTATTTTCAAATAAGTTTTGGCAGGATAAATCGTAAATATCCAATGAATAAAATTCAGATGACCATTTTCTAATTTGTTTCTTAATTGCTTGTAGTAGGTCATCAATCATTTTAGTCAAAATCCTAGCTTCATAATATCCATTTTACCACAATGAGATTGCTAATTCAGATTGCTAATTCATGATGACCTTTATATTACTTTGCAATCTCTCTTAGATGAGTGAGGTTAATCTCTTTCACTGTCAACATCTAGAATAACCTTTAGAGAATTCACCCATGTTTCTAATGTTTGAGCTAATACCAATTGCTGGTCTAAAATAGCCTTACCTGTTTCTGGTACATTCGATTTTGTATTTATATTTTCCTCTATATACGACTTCAATACTTGTATATTTTCTTCAATACTATTAAGACACAACTTTTGCTTTTCTGGTGTAAGACTGTATAAATTTACTATTACAGCATTGAAATCCAGAAAAATATTTACTGGCTTTGAAGCTGTATCAAACATTAAGTCTAAAAAATGTTTTTCACCCAATTCTGTTAAAGAGTAAATTGCTTTTTCTGGCATTCTCCCCTCTCTTACAATTGTGCTTTGGATATAACCTTTTTCTTCTAGTTGAATTACCTTCTTATAAATTGATGGTGTACTGATTTTAACCCAACGTGATATATTTCTATATTCCACCACTTTTTGAATATCATAAGCACTCTGAGGCTGTTGCTTTACTATACCCAGTACAATTAAATCTATTGTTGCCATAAAAATTCTCCTCTCGTTTTCTCTCTATTGACAAATACTATAATTTATAGTAGCATTTTCTTTATTACTATAATTTATAGTAATATATTTTAGAGCTAATGTCAATAGAAAGGGAGTGTTTAGCATGAAAGAAATCAACAAAAAAATTGAATTATTAGGGTCTGCCCCAATACCAAAAGCCTTGTTATCTATGGGATTACCTACTATGATAGGTATGATGATAACTGCATTGTACAATTTGGTAGATGCATACTTTGTAGGTGGTCTTGGAACAAGTCAAATGGGTGCTATATCCGTTGCATTTCCACTAGGTCAGATTATTGTGGGATTAGGATTATTATTTGGAAATGGAGCTGCTTCCTACATTGCCAGACTCCTAGGTCATGGAGATAAGGAAAAAGCAGGCAAAGTTGCTAGTACAGCTATTTACAGCAGTATAATAGTTGGTATATTATTTATTATTGTCATTATGATTCTTCTCAATCCTGTTTTAAAATTATTAGGAGCTACAAAAAGTATTATGCCTTATGCAATGTCTTATGCTAGTATCTATGTCGTATCATCTATTTTTAATGTATTTAATGTCACTATGACTAATATTGTCACAAGTGAAGGAGCTGCTAAAACAACCATGTGCGCTATGCTATTAGGTGCATTGCTTAATATAGTTTTAGACCCAATATTCATTTATACCTTTGGCATGGGTGTAAAAGGGGCTTCCATTGCAACTGCTCTTTCTCAGATGATTTCAACACTTGTTTATATCAGGTACATTTTTAGCAAGAAAAGTATGTTTAGTTTTAGAATTAAAGAATGTTGTTTTTCAAATGAAATCATGTCAGAAATTTTAAAGATTGGTGTACCTACTTTAATATTCCAGTTATTGACTAGTCTCGCTATCACATTAACTAATATGGAAGCTACAAAATATGGTGACTCTGTGATAGCTGGAATGGGTGCAGTAACACGAATAATGTCTTTGGGGAGTCTTATCGTATTTGGGTTTATAAAAGGCTTCCAACCAATTGCTGGTTATAATTTTGGCTCAAAGAACTATGATAGATTACACCAAGCAATAAAAACATCTATAGCATGGACTACTCTATTTTGTGTAGTACTTGGTCTTGTAATGGTGTTTTTTCCCACAGCTATAATTTCACAATTTACAAGTGGTGATGTGTTATTAATTGAAAATGGTAGTAAGGCTCTTAGAGCAAATGGATTTTCATTTATGTTATTTGGTTTTTATACAGTATATTCTACATTGTTCCTTGCACTAGGAAAAGCAAAGGAAGGTGGGTTACTGGGTATGTGTAGACAAGGTATATGTTTTATTCCTATAATCTTGATTTTTCCTATATTTTTGGGATTAAATGGTATTTTATATGCACAACCAATAGCTGATTTTGCTGCTGCAATAATCGCAGGTTTTATGGCAATAAAACTACATAAAGAGCTTCATATTTTAAAAATAAATTCTATTTCTTCTAAATAAATATACTTCAAGATATGTTCTAGTTATACAAATCTAATATATATATTAGTTATACAAATCTACCATCAGAAAAGATATAAAATTATTTCATGCATTTTGTAGGCTCAAAGAATTGTATGATAAATTCTTTATCAAACATCTCTTTCAGCTTACAAGATATGTATATTATAATTCATTAATTTACATGCTTAATATGACTTAATCTACTTACAAATAGGCAATAATATATATTAACATATATTTTCTACACAAATCATACTATTAATATACAATTGAATAATCCTTTTTCACAAACTACTTGTTATTTTATCTATTCACTTGTATTATTGGATTATAATTATTTTAGGAAAGGAATCACTATATGCTTTCACAAAACGATATTGATATACTTACACAAAGTTTATCTTTTTGGGATAAACTCACTAACTCACAAAAAAGCTTATTAATCTCTTCAGCCAATATATCCCACTTTAAAAAAGGAAACTCAATTCATTGTGGTGATAGTGATTGTATTGGTATTTTGATTATAAAGTCTGGAACAATACGTACATACATACTTTCAGATGAAGGGCGTGAGGTGACACTTTTCCGTCTTGATAATGGTGATGTATGTATCTTATCAGCATCATGCATTCTAAACACAATAACTTTTGATGTATATGTGGATGCTGAGACAGATTGCGATATTATACAAATTAGTTCTTCTGTTTTCTCAAAATTGTCTACAGAAAATATTCACGCAGAATTGTTCTCATATAAGCTAGCCACTGAACGTTTTTCTGATGTTATGTGGGCAATGCAACAAATCCTTTTTATGAGTTTTGATAAGCGTTTGGCATCTTTTTTAGTTGATGAAATAACCAAAAACAATAATACTACTATAAATATGACTCATGAGCAAATTGCTAAGTATATGGGAAGTGCTAGAGAAGTTGTGTCTAGAATGTTGAAATATTTTGCTAGAGAAGGTCTTGTATCTCTATCTCGTGGTGGTGTAAAAGTATTGGATAAAGATAGACTTCGTTCTTTAACATTATAAGGAGATGTTTCAAAATAAGAATTTGAATCATCTCCTTTTTATCTCCTTTTCATCTCTTTCTTCAACTTCTTCTTTAAAATTTCCACTTTTATTCATAATGTAAGTACCCTTTTTTATTCTATCGATTCTTCATTAATTTAATCTTATTCTCCATATAATTGCCTTCCACTTTTATAAATACTCATAAATTTAATTTGAACTTTTATTTGCTAATAAAATAGCTTAGTTTTACTTCTATTAGTAATATGAAATAAGTAGTAATATGAAATAAGTTTAAATTTTTTTTAAAGTTTACTCTTATGATTAGTATAACTTACCTGCGACTTTACCTGAAACTTCTCTATCCATTTCATCAAGAATATAAGAATATATATCTTTTATTGTTATGTTAACAATTCAAACACTATATTTCAATCGGAAATATTGCATTTCAAATTGAAATATTATATTTCTATTTGAAATATAATATAAAGAAATATAATGTTATTTTATCAAACTAGAAAAAAATATTTTAATAAAATTGTATCAAAGTAATTTGATTAACAGTTAAATTACAATAAATCACATAAAAAAACAAATAAAATATTATTAATCTAAAAAGTTGGCATATTTCGTGCTTTTATAATTTAGTATAAATCTAAAATTAAATAAGGAGAAGAAAATGAATAAAAAACAGTTGATGAAATTCTTACTTGTTGCAGCTATACCAATAATTATATGGAATTTACCTGCACCACAAGGATTAAAAAAAGAAACTTGGGATATTGTTGCTTTATATCTAGGTTTACTAGCAGGTCTTATTATTAAACCATTTAAAGAACCAATCATTACTTTAATCATTGTAGGTGTAGCACTTATGTTTATGGATGAGTCAATACTACTTCATGGATATTCAGATAAGATGACTTGGTTTTTAGTTGTTGTAACTATTGTCTGTACAGCTTTTGTAAAGACAGGATTAGGAAAACGTATGGCATACAACCTTTTGCTAAGAGCAGGAGATTCTACCTTAGGACTTGGATACCTAATGATGATAAGTGATTTAATACTTAGCCCTGCTACAGGTTCAAATTCATCTAGAACAACTATTATCTACCCTATATTTAGAAATATAGCAGAAGGTGCAGGTTCTAAACCTGATGATGAGCCTAAAAAATTAGGTGCATATTTAACAGTATTAACATATGTAGTATCTCAAGGAACAGCAGCATTATTTTTGACAGGTATGGCAACCAATGCGATAACAGTTTCTTTGGCAGCAAGTATGTTAGGTGTTAACTTAACTTGGGGAACTTGGTTTATGGCATCAATCGTACCAGCAGGTTTATTCTTACTAGTAGCACCACTTATAGTATATAAGATATACAAACCAGGTTTAACTCATTTAACAGATATTAAACCACAGATAAGAAAAGATTTGGAATCATTAGGTACTATTACAAAACATGAAAAGATACTAGTTGTATTCTTTATTCTTGCTATTCTTGGATGGATGTTTGGTGAAAAAATACCTTTTGTAAACTTAAATATGCAAGTAGTAGGATTTGTATTCTTAGCATTAGTTCTTATAGCAGGCATTTTAGATTGGGATGATGTTATTGGTGCTAAAGGAGCATGGAATATATTTATATGGTATGGTGCATTTTATGGTATTGCTGGCTCATTAGCTGATGCAGGTTTTTACACTTGGTTAGCTGATAAATTAGGTACAGTATTAAATCTATCAGATGTAAATGGATTATTAGTTACAATAGTACTATTGTTAGTGAGTTTGGCAGTTAGATACTTCTTTGTATCAAACAGTGCATTTGTAGCATCTTTTTATCCTGTACTATTTGCAATAGTTTTATCTACTAAGGCAAATCCGATGGTAGTTACATTATTACTAGCATTCTTTGCAAGTTATGGAGCTTTATTGACTCATTATGGAAATGGAGCTGGTCTTATAGCCTTTGCATCAGGATATGTATCTCAAAAAGACTTCTGGAAAGTAGGCACTATCATGGTAATGGTTGCATTAGCAATATTCTTAGTAATAGGATTACCTTACTGGAAAATAATTGGATTATGGTAAGTACACATTAAATTTATATATTGGAGATGAATAATTATGCTAGATTTACTTATTGTAAATGGACATGTAGTAGACCCTAAAAATAATGTAAATGGCAATAAAACAATTGCTATATACAATGGAAAAGTAACTGAATATAAACATGGTGATAAGGCAAAACACACAATAGATGCAAGAGGTAAATTTGTTTTTCCAGGGCTGATTGATGCACATGCTCATATGTTTGCAGATGGAACTGAAATTGGTATATATCCAGATAGCACATATCTTCCAACAGGCGTTACTAGTGCAATTGATTGTTCAGCAGGAGTAGCAAACTACCAACTCTTTAAATCTTCAATTGTGGGTAGAAGTAAAGTAAATATAAAAAGTTTCTTACAAGTTTGTTCAGCGGGATTAGTAACTACTAGCTATCATGAATGTATTGACCCAAAGTATTTCAATCATGAAAAAATAGAACGAATATACAATGAAAATAAAGATAATATATTAGGTCTAAAAATAAGATTAAGTGAAAATTTAGTAGAAGGTCTAGGAATAGAGCCATTAAAGGAGACTATTAAAATAGCTGAAAAAATAGGATGCCCTGTTGAGGTGCATTGTACAAATTTACCAGTTCCTACAGAGGATGTGTTAAATATCTTAAGACCAGGAGATATATTTGAACATGTATATCAAGGTGTTCAAAACACTATCCTCGACTCAAATGGCAATTTATACGAATGTGTAAAGAAAGCAAGAGAAAGAGGAATCATATTTGATACAGGAGAAGGTAGAAAACATGGTGATTTTGAAGTCATGCAAAAAGCAAAAGAACAAGGATTTATAGCTGATATTTGTAGTACAGATTTGGTATTGGAAAGCATGTTTAGAAGACCTATATTCTCTCTACCAAATCTTATGTCTAGATACATATGTATGGGAATAAGTCTATATGATGTTGTAAAAATGACAACACAAAATCCAGCTAAACTTATGAAAATGGAAAATCAGATAGGATGTCTATCAGAAGGTGCAAATGCAGATGTAGCAATATTTGACATTATGGATGTTAAACAAACTTATACAGATTGGAAAGGTAGTAAATTCGAGGCAGATAAATTATTAAAAACAGAAATGACAATTAAAAATGGATTTATAGTATATTGTGCCCCAGATTACATATATGAAAATTAATTAGGAGGAAAAAAATGGGTTGGAAAATATTATTACCACAAGAAATAATGCAAGAAGGAAGAGATTACTTAGAAAGTAGAGGACATGAACTGATAACTGGTTCAGGCATGGAGACTAAAGATATAATAAATGATATAAAAGGTATTGATGCAATTATAGTTAGGTTATCTAAAATAACAAGAGAGGTATTTGAAGCTGCTGATAACTTAAAAGTAATAGTACGTCATGGAGCAGGATTTGATACTGTAGATTTAGATGCAGCAAAAGAATTTGGTGTTCAAGTATTGTATTGTCCAGTAGCAAATAGTACTTCTGTTGCAGAAGTAACACTAATGTATATGTTATACTGCTCTAGAAATTATACAAAAGTAAGAAAAAGTTTTATAGAGGACTATTATAAAGCTAAGCTGAGAACTCCTAAATGTGAGCTTGATGGAAAAACTGTAGGAATTATTGGATGTGGAAACATAGGCTCAAGAGTTGCTAAGATGTGTATGGATGGATTCAATATGAAAGTGGTTGCATATGACCCATATAAACCATCTAAAGACTTCCCACAAGGTGTAGAAGTAACTAGAGATATAAGCAAAATATATAAAGAAAGTGATTTTGTTTCTGTTCACTGTCCAACAACTTCTGTCACTAAACATTTTATAGGAAAAGAACAGTTTAGTATGATGAAAGAAACAGCATTTTTTATAAATGCAGCAAGAGGAAGTGTTGTAGATGAACAAGCTTTATATGAAGCATGTAGAGATAATATTATAGCAGGTGCTGGCTTAGATGTATTACAACAAGAGCCAGTAGATTCTAAAAACCCTATATTGTATTTAGATAATGTTGTGGTATCTCCTCATATAGGAGCAGCAACTAAAGAAGCTACTAATAGAGCCTCTTTACACTCTGCAATTGGAGTTAATGAGGTATTTGAAGGTAAAAACCCTACTTGGCCAGTAAAATCAATAGATTGGGACAATGCAACGATATACAATGATTAGTAAACAATAAACACTTATTAGGAGGAACTTAAAATGACAATAGGAAATAGAGTATATTTAAAAAGAGATTTACCAGATAAAGAACTTGTAAAAAGATTTAGTGTATTACCAGCAGCTAATGTAGGAGATTGTATGTATAGGTCAAGTGCATTAAGTTCAGAAATAAAGTTAATGTCTTCACCAAAAAACAAAATGTGTGGAGTTGCGTTAACAGTAAAATCAAGACCAGGAGATAATTTAATGCTTCATCAAGCTCTTAATATAGCTCAAGAAGGCGATGTAATAATACTATCTAATAATGGAGATAGAACACAAGCCATCATGGGAGAAATCATGTACAAATATCTTGCAGATTTCAAAAAAGTATCAGGAATTGTAATAGATGGTCCAATAAGAGATATTGATGTTATATCAAAGTCTAGTTGTCCAATATATGCTACAGGAACTACTCCAGGTGGCCCATATAAAGAAGGTCCTGGTGAAGTGAATGTACCTATATCTATAGGAGGAATTGCTGTTAATCCAGGAGATATAATATTAGGAGACAAAGATGGTGTAATCGTAATCCCTAAAAATGATGCAGTAGACCTTATTGATAAAGCAGAAGCAAATGCTAAACAAGACCATGCTAAAGTGGTAAAGGCTTCTGAAGGAACTGCAAATAGAGAATGGGTAAATGAAACATTAGAAAAAAAAGGTGTACAAATTATAGATGATGTTTACAGAGTTTAGTAATAAATGACTTCTACTCTATGTATATAAAATATTTATATATAAAAATTTTAAAATAACAGGTGCTGTTACACAACAATTCTAAATTGTTATGTAACAGCCTCTTTTATTTTATTCAATAAATATTTAATCTGAAAGTTGATACTTTTTAAGTTTACGCCAAAGAGTAGTAGTACTGATACCCAACTGACTTGCAGTAACAGATTTTACTCCATTATTTTTCTCTAACGTCTCAAGAATTAATTTTTTTTCATAATCTACGATTTTATTCTCTTCCAAAATAGGAGAATAATCTATTGTAGGAGTTAAACTTATATCCTTTCGAAAATGTGGCTCAGAAGTTAAAATTTCAGAAACTAAGTACTCATCTATAAAATTATCATCACACATAACTACTAGTCTTTCTACTATATTTTTTAATTGTCTTATATTACCAGGAAAGTCATATCTACTTAAAATTTTAAGTGCAGAATCAGATATTGACACTGGTTTGTTATAATGAGATATAATAGCATATGTAAGTTGTTCGATATCTTCTTTTCGCTCTCTAAGAGGAGGTAAATCTAACTTCAACACACAAAGTCTGTAAAATAAATCTTCTCTAAAATTATTATTATCAATCTGCTCCACTAAATCTTTATTAGTAGCTGTTATAACTCTTACATTAATAGGTACAACTTTAGTATCCCCTATTCTAGTGACTTCCCTCTCCTGTAATACTCGAAGTAGTTTGACTTGAACATCTTTAGAAATTTCTCCAATTTCATCTAAAAATATAGTCCCATTATGTGCCAATTCAAAGACACCTGCTTTCCCTTCATTTCTAGCACCTGTAAAAGCTCCCTTTACATATCCGAATAATTCACTTTCAAGTATATTTTCAGGTATAGCTGCACAGTTTATAGCCACAAAAGGTCCATTAAATCTATTGCTATAGTTATGAATACTTTGAGCAAATATTTCTTTTCCAGTACCAGATTCACCAGTAATTATGATTGTAGAATTAGATTTAGCAAATTTCTTAGCCATGTTTACCGAGTGCATTAATGCATCACTTGAACCCAATATATCGTTAAAATTGTTCTTTGCACAATGAGATTTTGAAATTAAACTCTCTCTTATTTCTTTTTCTGTTGATTGAATATTTTCGATATCTTGTATGGTTGCAACACATCCAAAATGCAAACTATCAATTATAATCGGGAAACAATCAAATGTAAGGGAAGAACCTTTAAAATTAATTATATTGTTACATATAGAGTGCCCATTTTTTAGTGAATCTGAAATATCACCAGAAGTTAAATAATCTTTTATAAATTTATCAACTTGGTTAAATAGTAACCTTTTTGCTTGATTATTTATAAAAAGTGGTGAGTGATTTTTATCAATGGCAATTATACCACTATGTGTACATTCTAGAATTTCTTCTGTAATAGAGTTATTTATTCTCTTTTCAATTCCTATGTTATATAGATGAATTGCTTCATTGATAGACGCATGAATAGAAGACTTTTCAACTTCAGTCTCTATACAGAGTTTATTGTATTTAGAGGTGATTTCTTTTGTTGTTTTACCACCTATGAAAATCTCAGTGCCATTATCAATTAATTCTTTTATTGTATCTTCAAATTCAGAAAGAGAATTTAACTTAGGTATTTCTAAATCAAAATTGGAGATTTCTTTAAATCGTTTAGCAGTTTTATATGATGATTCTAAACCTATAAATCCTATTTTTGAAGAATACTTAAGTGCTTTTTTATATGAATAAAATATGTCTTCGTATTTGTATCCAACATCCACTATAGGAATTGAGACATGTTTACGCAATAAATCAACATTTTGTCCACGAGTAATTATTACTTTAGTGCCTAAGTTAATTATGTTATCTGCTAGTTCTATAGTTTCTTTACCTGTAGCAATGTATGATGGAATTTTTATATGTAATTCTTCAAGTACTTCATATACAGTATCTGAAAATAACTTAGAGGGAGCAATGACTACTATCTCATTTTTCATATCATAAAACCTCCTTTTGTTAGTCTATTTTTTATATTATTTTTTCACACAAAATAATGTCTTCAGAGTGACACTCAATTTTCTACTCACAGGATTTTAAAAATATTCACCTCAGAATTACTTTACTATTTACTTTTGCAGTAATTTTCTCAATTGAAATTGTTTTTCTTTCAAAATCTACATTCTCCCATGACGGACGTAATATTTTGGATGTTCTCATACCCAGACTAATATTTAAGTTTATGTGAAGTTCTAATTCAGTATCTTTGCATACTTCTAATAGTTTTATTATTTACTCTTCATCATAATTTTTATTTTAAATTTGTTTTGATTTAACTAAATCTACTCCTTTAGTTGGATTCTTATCATTTTTAAATCAAAAACACTTTCAAATACAAGCTTCATTATATTGATGTAAATTTTTAATGACTTGAAACTTAGTATATCTGATAAATTATTCACATAACGATATATATGTATTGTATCAATATCTTATACTCTCATTTTACCATGATAAAAGGTGATGTCTCAAAATAAAAATTTGAATCTTCTTCTTTTTTTATATAAAAACAGAAAAGGAGTTCCTAAGAACCCCTAATCTATATGATAATTGCTCTGTTAAAAAACAAAACTCACATTATAATTATATCGACTATGAATATTATAATTAATCGACAGTACCATTAGACATTGAAACAATTCTCCTCTAAGATGATTCAATAAGATTACTTAGCCTAATTATATATATCCATAAATATAAAATACTATTAGTCACAAACAATAAGTAAAAATAAATATATTATATATACATATTATAAACCTCAAAAAATTCTTCAGTCGTAACTGTATCTAACCATTTTTTAGAAGGATATAAAAACTTATACTGATTATCTTTAATAAGACTATCATCTATAGTATCATAGATGCAAGATAGTAATGATGCAGACTTCACAAAAGAATTACAAAACTCCTTAGATACAAGAGATTTTAATACCTCTAACATAGTCTTTTCGTCTAATGATTTACTTGCAGTAATATAAGATGGCAATGCTATAGCCCCATCATCAGGATATGACATAAATAAATCTTCATTATTAGCACGCTTTGCATATATACTAGGAGTTATAGCTAATCTATCCGAACCATTTTTTACATCATTAAATGATTGTATTGGCATATCTAGTATAGTTGAATTGGACAAAAATCTCTCTACATACTCTTTTCCATACCTACTCCAAATGGCTTTAACAACAGATTTCGCACCAGAGTTATTTATACCACCAATGACAGTTTTTGTATCAGTGTCAATTACGTTTTTTATAGAATCTATCAAACCCTTGTAATTCTGGTTATAAGAAAATACTAATGGTATAACTAAAAATGGAAGTAATCTTTCATCAAAATATATAGATGATGATTTAATCTCACTCTTAATATTGAAATAATTCGATAATGGATATAAGTTACTTGAAAACTTTGAATAGATATTCTTGTCTTCATACACTTCTAAATCTGTAGAAACTATAATATCTGGAATTAAAGCGTCTGTTTTTTTTAAATATTCATTAAGTTTGTAAGGATAACCTATACCAAAATAAGTTACCTCTAAATTAATATCCTTCTCTTTTAAAGACATAATTAAATTATCTAAATAGTTTTTCTCATATTTATGAAGTATACAAATATTGCTCCAATACAACCTAACATTTTTCATGAAGAGTCTCTCCTTTTCTTAATTTATATTGACATTCTAGTTGAAATTCATATATATCTTTAAGTTTGCCTAAGATTTCTTTTTCTTCGTTAGTCTTATTGATTACTTTGAAGATTGAACCATTTTTCATTATTATACGCTTCTCTGCTATAAGTGCTGTATGAGGGTCATGAGTAACTATAAAAATCAGTTTATCACTTCTCAATAAGATGTCTAAAGCAACATTTTTATTTATTCCAGCATTCTCTATTTCATCTATCAAAACAATAGGATTATTTGAAATGAGAGCAACATCTGCAATCATTAAGGCACGTGTCTGTCCCCCACTCAATGATGTAAGGTCTTGAGATAGGGAAATAGGTTCTGCTGTTATGGAATTTGCTACATCTAATACTTCTTTTATTGAGACAGAAGTATTGTTTTTACATTCTTTATGTATAACTAAAAATTCCTCGACTGTAGAATCAAGAACAAACCTCATATTTTGGCTAAGATGAGAAATGAGATTTGTAGAAAATTTATTTCTTTCCTCAATAGCAACTTCCATATTATCAATGACTACTTTTCGATTAGTCAAAGAATCTTTATTGACAAACTGCTCTATATCTTTGATTAACCTGCTTTTACCAGAACCAGTATTACCTACAATGGAATAAATATGACCTCTATAAAAAGTTAGAGATTCAAAGTTCTCTGTATTACCAAGTTTGTTTTTTCCAGGATATATGGTTATACTTTTCATTAAAATTCACCTCTAAAATTCATTTTAGAAACTATGCCTTGTTGGAATTCATCACCAATTCTACATTCTCCAATACAATAAGAACACACCCCACTTGGCATTGTATGTCTCAATAAATGTTCGTCATTGTTTAGAATATTAGCATTGTTTATATAGTTTGAAATTAGCTCTACACCAAAACCAACTAATCCATCTATAAAGAATATATTAGAATTAGGATTTATTTTTTTTATATTGAATGATATTATCTCTCTTTCTGCTTGTGATACCATGTCTATTTTACTTAGAACTATGGCATCACTTTCACTTAACATAGGACCTAGTTTTTGAGGAGTCTTAAAGCTAGATGTACAATCACATACACATATGTGTAGTGTTTTATTTGTTGCAGGTGAACACCTATTGCAAAGCCCAGCAGTTTCTATTAGTAAAATATCGCTACTTTTATTTTTAGCCCAAAGTATAAGTTCGTTTATGTTTGATATAAGAAAATGGTCTGGACATATGTCTTTACTAAGTCCAACAATATAAGGTATATTCAATTTTTTATATATTAAATCATCATCAGTAGCTAAACAATCTATCTTACATATTGAAGGGTTAAGCCCATTAGACTTAAGATATGGAATTAAATGTTTTATTAAAGCGGTCTTCCCTACAGAGGATGACCCAGAAATTAATATAGTTTTCATGGCTTATGTAAAGTCTCCTTTCATATTTTGTTAAGAGATATGATAGCATTAAAAACTACTAAAAATTGTATCAGATGAGACAATTAATAAATAAACTTGATTGAAAATAATTATCAATATTATTGAATTTTGGTAAATACTGTGATATTATTGCAATCAAAGTGAATATTTATCAGAAAAGGTGATGACTTTGAATGAGAAGGAAGTACTAATAAATAGTAAGTTATTTTCTGAAAGATACATTGTAGAAGATAAGATAAAAGCAAAGAGTTATAAAAAAGGTCAATTTATAAGTGATTTTTTTGATAAAGAATATTATGTAGGTGTAGTTAAAGCAGGACAAGTATCCATCTATTGTATATCGAGTGATGGAACTGAAGTTAACATGTCTATTCTAAAGGAAGGAGATGTTTTTGGAATTTCTAATATATTTGATGAAGAATCCTTAGATACTGTACTAAAATGCAAAAGTGATGTTTATGTAGTTTTTTATCCAAAAAAATGCTTTATAGATATGATGAAGTTGGACATTTCTGTAGCTTTAGAGTATTCAAGATATTGTAATAGAAAAATACAATTTTTACTGAGAAAGATAGAGTTTTTAAATATACAGTCTAGTAAAAAGAAAGTTATTGAATATTTACTAGAAAAAACTAGTAAAAATGACACTATCCTATTAGAATGTTCTAAGGAGGAGTTAAGTAAAAGGATTAGTGTAAGTCGAGCATCTTTATATAGGGAATTACAATCATTACAAAATGAAAATTGTTTAGAGTTTGGTAAAAAGTGTATAAAAATATTGAATAAAGAAAAGTTAACACAAATTCTATATGAAATATAAACTTAAATAACAGATTCTATATAAAATTAAATACTAGGAGGAAGGTTTTATGAAAAAGAAATTATCAATATTATTACTGGCATCATTAATAATAATTTCATTGGTAGGTTGTGCATCAAACCCACCAGAAAAACAAACAAAAGAAGAAACTAAAGTAGTTGCAAAGGTGACAGCACTAAAAGGTCCTACAGGAATGGGAATGGTTAAGATGATTGGCGATGAAAAGGATAAAAAAGAAAAAGATTATGAATTTTCAATAGCAAATTCTGTTGACGAAATTACACCTAAGCTTGTGAATAAAGAACTAGATATTGCTGCTATTCCCGCAAATCTATCATCTGTTTTATATAATAATAGCAATGGTGAAATAGAAACACTAGCCATTAATACTTTAGGAGTTTTATACATAATTGAGAATGGAAATTCTATAAACAATGTAAATGATTTAAAAGGCAAAACTATTTATTCTAGTGGTAAAGGCTCTACTCCTGAGTATGCTTTGAATTACATATTGAAAGAAAATGGAATTGACCCAACTAAAGATGTCAACATAGAATACAAATCAGAACATACAGAATGTTTGGCGGCATTATTAAACGATAAAAATGGAATAGCACTACTTCCCCAACCTTTTGTAACAACAGCATTGACTAAGAGTGATAACTTAAGAGTAGCTTTGGATTTGACAAAAGAATGGGATACTTTAAATAAAGATAAAAATACTGAAAGTGCTTTAGTAACAGGAGTTGTTGTTGCACGAAAAGAGTTTGTTGATAAATATCCAGAAAAGGTTAAAAGTTTCTTAGAAGAATATAAGGAATCAGTTGATTTTACAAACAATAATATAGAAGAAGCTTCAAAACTTATTGAGGAAAATGAAATAGTTCCAGCACAGATAGCAAAAAAAGCAATTCCAAAGTGTAATATAACATTTATAGAAGGTAATACAATGAAAGATAAATTAAGTGGATACTTACAAGTACTTTATGATGCTAATCCAAAGTCAATAGGAGGAAAGATGCCAGGTGAAGATTTCTACTATACACAAGAAAATTAGTAAAACTCATATACTAGCAATAATCTTTTGGCTTATCGTTTGGCAAATAAGTAGTATGATAATTGGTCAGGAGATACTTTTAGTATCTCCTTTTTCATCTTTGAAAAGGTTATTCGAATTATCTATGAAGTTTGAGTTTTGGCAATCTATACTCTTTTCTTTTCTGAAAATAACAACAGGATTTATATTAGCCTTTATCATTGGAATAATATCTGCCATAATAGCATCTAATAAAAAAAATTTTAGGATACTTATTGAACCCTTAATACTTACAATACAATCTATACCAGTAGCTTCGTTCATAATATTATCTCTAATATGGATATCTTCAAAGAACCTGTCTATTTTTATATCCTTCTTGATGGTATTGCCAGTAGTATATAGAAATATCCTAGATGGAATAAATAGTATATCTAGAGAGTTAAATGATATGGCAAAAGTATTTAAAGTCAGTAAGATAAAAAAAATAAGGTACATATATTTGTCTGAGGTAGCACCATATCTAAGAGCAGCATGTAGTGTTTCTTTAGGTCTATGTTGGAAATCTGGAATAGCAGCAGAGATAATAGGAATGCCTGCTAATTCTATAGGTGAAAACTTATACAAAGCTAAAGTATACTTAAATACACCAGATTTATTTGCATGGACTATAGTTATCATTATAATAAGTATTTGCTTTCAAAAGGGATTTTTATCATTAATAGACTATTTATTAAAAAGATTGGAGATAAACTAAATGGATATAGTAATTGAGAATCTAAGTAAAAAATATAATGATAAGGTTGTTTTAGATAATTTTAATAATGTATTTAAAGATAATGCTATCTCATTTATAACAGGAACCTCTGGTATTGGTAAGACAACATTGATAAGAATATTAATGGGTTTGGAGAAAGCAGATAGCGGAAAAATTGTAGGTATTAGTAATAAAAAGATTAGTGCAGTATTCCAAGATGATAGTTTGTGTGAAAATCTAAGTGTGTCATTGAATATAAAGTTGGTATGTGAAAATCTGGGTAATTCAGAAATTGAAAGTGCCTTAGAGGTATTGGGCTTAAATGGTTGTATGAATAAAAGAGTAAGGGAATTAAGTGGTGGTATGAAAAGAAGGGTTGCAATATTAAGAGCTTTATTATATGATTTTGACTTGCTTATAATGGATGAGCCATTTAAAGGGCTGGATACAGAAACTAAGTATAAGGTTATGGATTTTGTAATAAGAAAGATGGAAAATAAGAGTGCTATAATAATTACTCATGATATGGATGATATAAAATACTTTAGAAATCATGAAAAATTAATAATTGACTTTAAAATGCCTTCAATATATTGATTTTAAAGTCAACTAAAGTTTTTATATGAATGTTATTTCAAACTTACTAATTCTGTATACCAAAAAGGCTGTATGCAAATTTATTTTTACATAAAAAAGTACCTGCGATTAAAACAAGTACTTTACATATTTTTTCTAATTTGTGATATAATAAAAGCAAGAAGAACTACAATCTATTTGCAGTAGAGTGGAGTTCGTAAATTAGTGTTTCTTTTTGAACTTAATCTTTAGTTCAAAACTAAAGTCACTCCTGCCAGAGTGGCTTTTTACTTTTTTAAACAATTTATCAGTTAAGTAAACTATTAAACTGGCAACTAAACTTGCTAGTACACCTTGTAAAAAATTATCCACACATACTCACCTCCCTTCTATACGTTGGGAGGATAACCTTTTGTATGAACTCCACTCTATAAATTGTAGATTACATCTTCTTGCTAAAACTATTATAACATATAATTCCTACATATTTTACCTATTATATAGTTATTTTCCTATCTCCTTCACCCTCTTTTTCTTTCCCTTTCTGCCTCTTTCATTGCTTTATATTCTATCTTATTATTTAATTATTATTGCTATCTAAATTCCTTGTATCCACTCTTTTTAATTTATCTACTTAATTAATGCTCTTACACATAAAAAAGAAGCATAGACAAGTTTATTTTATACAAACTCTATCTATACTCCTTACATATTCACATAAACTCTATCTATATAGACTTACTCTTTGCCTTACATATCATCTGAGTCATAGTACCCATAGGACAATAAACACACCATGAACGAGGCTTAAATAGTATCATCGTAATCAATCCAAGAACAGTCGATGTAAGCATAACACTATAAAAACCAAACGCAAACTGTACCACCCAAGGTGAAACTAAAGTCCCATGATATGCCCATTGCCAAGGCATCTTTATAGTCCAAAGCAAAGTCACTACCTCTTTAAAATTTCTACTACCCTCAAACACTAGATAAGTTGAAAAAAGCATATTAGCGAACATCACCATAAAAAACGTCAAAAAACCATATCTAAACCACTTACTTCTAATAAATTTAGGAATATCTTTATTTCTTGACAACTTTAATTTATTTCCAAGCAAATTAAACAGCTGTCCTCTTCCACAATACTTATTGCAGTACGCTTTATTTCCTTTAATAATAGAAATAAGTAATGGAACAAAGAAACAAATTAACCCAATCCAAGCGAAAATAATATTTACAAATCCCAATATCAAATATATAGAAGAAAAAATCCATAAATAGTCATACCAGTGTTTTTTATTATTCATGACACTTACCTTCTTCCTCTTTTAATATTGTTATAATCTCAATCACAGATGCTGGACATACCTTCTTACAAATACCACATCCAACACATAAGTCTTTATCAATTTTTGCACTAATACCATATGGTACTGAGATAGCTCTCCTTGGACAAACTTTTATACAGCTACCACAGGCTACACACTCATTTTCTAAAATATTTGCATACTTCTTTTTTTTATTAGACATAATAACCTCCCTGTATTATTAATCTATAAGAATTATAACAATATATTTACTTTTTATCTGTGACTTAATCACATAAGATATCGAGATTAGAAATTATACTCTAATTGTAGAAGGATTTTAAGTAAATAAGCGACATTGAGTTGTTCAAATAATCATAACTTTATACACAGTCTTACTCTATTATTCACAGTTTAAACTTATTTATAGTCGTAACTTTATACACATCACACTTACCTTATCCACAATATATCTATTTTTTTCTAACAATGTACCTGACATTAATAACACTCATATCAAACATTCTAGCTAATTCCATATAATTTTTTCCATTAAACAATTTAATCATAAGCTCATTTCTAGCCTCTTTTAAAGCACCCTCCACTGTCTTAATATAAAAATATGTTCCCCCACTTTGTTGACACAATTTCAGATACTCCAATAAATTATACTTATGTAACTCCTTTGGAATACTCACTTCTATATTGTGTTCTTCAAGCAATTCTATGATTTCCTCTAATTCTAACATCTTTTCACCTCATATTTTATATTATTTTTCGACTTTCAATAAGCTTGTTATGGCTATCTCATTACTCTAATAATTTAGTTCTTGAAAATGCAACCTATCCCCATAGTAACAAAAATGCTTATGCCTAGTCTGTCCATCCCTACACTTCGCAACTATTAAATCAACAATCTTAATTCCCCTGTACTCTGCTTCTCTAACTAATTCCTCACTTTCTCTTATATCTTTTACTGCTTCTTCATAATCACTCCCTTTTAATTGATGTATATAAACCACATTGTTGCTATCGTGGTAGATGGCTTTACTATCCCTCATAGGTCTATCTCCATAAGGTCTAAAATCTTTCATTTCATCATTTAATTGACTTAACTGAATTATTGGTATATCAAAATCCAAAGTCATACTTTTTAATTCTCTAGAAAAAGTGGCTACTTCTCTTTCTCTTTTTTCCATACTTTTTTGAGATGTAAGAAGTTGCACATAATCAACAATTAATAAGTCTGGCTTTATTTGCCTTATCCTCTTTCTAATTGCACTGATTGTGTCTATCTTGTCATTTATATAAATTAAGTTATTCTCACGTAAATCCCCTATTGCATTTACAATTAGTTTCCAATCACTTTCACTTATCTCTTTAGATTTCATATTTCTTGTACTTACTCCTGTTATCTTGCATATATTTCTCATAAACACTTGCTCACTTGTCATTTCTCTACTTATAAATAGAGTCTTTTTCCCTTGCTTGGCCGAATTTAACATTATTTGAAGAGCTAAAGCAGTTTTTCCAACCCCTGATTTAGCTGCTATTGTCGTTAGCTCTCCTTTAAAAATACCTCCTATAGTCGAATCAAGCAAACTTATCCCAAACTTAAATCCAACATCCTTTTTACTTTCTAAAAAATCAAGGACTTTTTCTGCTATGCTATGTACATCATCATTTTCATAAGTATCTTTATCCAAGATTTTTCTTATATTATTTTCAAATTTATAGATGCAAGTATCAATATTTTCTCCAAAGTTTATGCCTTCCAAGAGTCTTTGACAATTTTGATTTATGCTTCTTCTTGCTAAGTTTTCTTTTAAAATTTTTATATAACCATCAATACCAAAAGTTTGACCCCATGTAATTACACTAGTTAAACTACTCATTTTAATTGCTAAAGATTTCTCATCTATCTTTGATTTTACAGTTGCTACATCAATTATTATATTTTCTTTTCTAAGTTCTTTCATGATTTTAAATATTTCAATGCATGTAGAATTCATAAACATATTTTCATTTAAGTCATCTAGTTTGTAGTTTAATTTATTGTCTAAAATAATTGTGCCTAAAATAGCCTGCTCTATTTCAACAGCTTTTGATTTAACCATATAAATTAATCTCGCTTTCCTCTTAAGTTTTATATTTTAATATTATTAAGTCTTTTATTTTTATATTAGATTGCAACGATATTGTCAGTTAGAAATATACTTTTAATTATAAAAGATATAAATATATTACTAGTTAGAAATGCATTATCAGCTATAAAAAGGTATAAATGCATGGTCAGTTGTAAAATGTGTAAATACATGTTAGCTAGAAACACATTATCATCTATAAAATATATAAATTCATTCCACCTATAAACGCATTATCAGACTAATTAAAATTCACAGATTGGATTCCAATACCTTGCATTTTCATGTTTTTTTCTTTCACGATTGCTGTCGTCATACGTGGTATAGTCAGAATACATATAATTATTACTGCTATTATTGTTGCTCTTTTTACACTGATAAACATTACTTTGATTTTTTACAGATATGTTTTCATTAACATAGGATTCAAATTTATGGCTAAATAAGGTCTCTGGTCTTATATACATTTCCATTATGGTATCTTTCCACTTAGCTACTTTTACCTCAATAACTTTGTAGAAATCTTCTAAGACATAACCTTCCTTTAGTCTTTCGTTGATAAGTTTTATGCTCGTTGGAGAATTGATTTTAAAATTTTTTCCTGTTTTTTTATTTAGCATATTTATAATGCTTTGCTGTATATTTTTTTTATTAAATTTATTTAAGGATTCTTTTTTATTTGTTACAAACTTATCTTCTTTTTGTGTATCATGAATATTATCAAAACCACTCTTTTTACCATCTCTATTCATGCTACTAAATACTTTACTATTACTTAATTTTATAGCATTTTTACTTTGATTATCTTCTATGTCATTTTTAGTTATTTTATCTATGTCATTACATGTTTCATTAAATCTAACATTTGAAGACCTCGATTTTAAATTAGAGTTTTCGATTTTAAGTTCTTCTCCAATAAGTGTTTTTTTGGTATAATCTTTAATTTTATTAGTTACATTAGTAAAATTAATAACAGATTTTTCAGAGTTGATATTTTCATTGTTGATATTTTCATTATTAGAACTAGTATTTTTACTAGAATTTTTTATTCCACTAGAAGCTAAGTCATTGCTTTTTTTATTAGCAGAATTATTCTTACTACTTAATATATTACAGTCAGCACAGTTACTACATTCTGTATTATCATAAGCACTATTGTACTTTGACATTCCACCACCATAAATACAATCTTCATCAATACAACCTTTATTTTCAATATTTCCATAATTATACTCTAAATTACTGAATTCATAGTTCTCAACACTGTTATAGTTAAAATCTATAGTTTCATCACTATCAAGTAAATTTTCACTAGTACTATCAAATAAATCTTCACTAATTTCTGAACTGATATAGCTATATATAGAATGCATCTTCCCCCTTGTTCCCTTAGACACAAGCCTTATTACTCCTAAATCTGAAAACTCTCTTACAAGCCTACTTATAGTAGAAATAGAAAGTTGTAAATCTGTAGCAGTTCTTCTTACTGTCATATAAAATTGACCTCTTGGTAAAGTACCTTGCAATCTCTGTATATTTTCTTTTCTCATTATATAATGATTAAATCTTATTTTATTAATATCATTTGTTATATCAAAGCCTAATACTACTGAATTCAATTTATAAAATCCATTATTCATATCTACTAACCCCTTTTCTACTAATAAGTAATCATTTCTCAATAATTATTACTTTATATAGATAACATAAAGTTTAAATTTAAATATATATTTATTTTAATATATTTTAAATATACTTATTAATCCCTTAAAATCCCTATTTATATTCTTAAATATGCAAATATATTATGTCATATTTATTTATATTTTTTTATTTATATAGCTTATTTATTGTTTTTTCCCCTTTATACAAGCAATTGTATCATTTTGTTTATTTTTTATCCAACAAATATTTTCGACTATTTTTTTTGAATTCTCAATATATCTCCATTATTTAACAGAATATTTTATAGAATATACAATCTATTTAAATTAATAGGCAATAAATTTAGTAATTTTGTCTAAAAAAAACTTTATAAAATGTCTTTTACCTACTTCACACTTAATCTTTACAAAATATTTTGTATAACAACTTATATACTGTTTTCATTTATTATTCGCTTAATATTGCTTACACACATGTTATGTTTAATGGCGAGCTCCCCATAATTAACCCCATTAAATTGTCTCACTATCTCCCTATTTCTTGCATATCTAAAAATCCCCTTACATGTAGGTATATAAGTGTTTGTACCTCCATACAATTTAGCAATCTCTACAAACTTATCAATACCCACTATTTCCACCATTGCATGAAACTGAACTGGTATATCTTCTAATTTTACTTTCATAAACTACACTCTCCTTTAAAATATTTTTAATAACTTTAGTAGCTTTAATAAAGATTTTAATGGTTTAAGAGTAAAATGTTAATATTGGACTTTTAACTTTTTTATTTACAGATTAAATTTAATAATTTTTTTAACATAAACCTTAGACTAAAACGAACACTTTTAAAGCATTTTTAATATAATAATATTTTTCCAGAAGGAGCATATAGCTATATATCACTTTTAAATTCAACAATAAAAAAAGCAGTAAACCTTAATCGATTTACTGCTTTGGTAATTTAAAATTAAAAAATACAAGTTAAAGCACTTTAAATTTACAACTTGATAGCACACTCCATTGCAAGCTCAAAAGTATGTACTTTTTGTGAAATAGGATGTATAGTTAATCCTCGTTGTTCCCATACATCTGAGTTTAGATTATCACAAGCATAAACAAACTGTGAAAATATAACATTTCTAAATTGTGCTGCGACAGCTACAGCAGCACATTCCATATCAACTGCAATACACCCCTGTGTCTTCCGTGTAAGTATTTTATTAGGTGTTTCACGATATGGAGCATCAGTAGTCCATATTTTACCTTTTATGTATGATAATCCTTTTCTTTTAAATACAGATTCAATAACTTTAACTCCATGTGGGTTAAGTATAATTTCATCAGAGGCTGGTTGATAATGATAACTTGTGCCCTCATCATGGATAGCTGATGTTGGAATGATTAGATACGCATCATCAATAGAATTGTCTAACACACCACATTCTCCACAGATAAATATCTTCTTTGCTCCTAACTCAACTAATTCTTCAAAGTTGGTTACACATGCTGTTGCACCTACCATAACCTGACAAATTCCAATTCTTACATTCTTGAAAAATACTTCATAAATTGGTATATCTCCAGCAACATTAATTAAACGACCTATTTTTTTACCATTATACTTTTCAACAATTGTTTGTATCATAGATTTTGAAAATTCACATACGATAGTCTCAGGAAAATGACAATCAGGTTTTTCTATTACATATTCTGGCATCAAAATCCCTCCCAAATCAGAGTCAAACTGTTCCAACAGAATTTCACTCACAATATAACCTCCTCTCAAAATTTAGTATAGCATATTGTTGTTCAATATCGTGTTCCTGTTCAATATATGGAGTATATTATATCACGATGAACTAGCTAAAATAATTAAAGGTATATACTTACAATCTAGCTACTGGACACAGATACTGGATACATCTAGATAGTTCATTCTAAACAAACATATTAAACATTTTATCCCCTCTAGAAAATATTCTAAGCAAAATCAATAAAAAACTATTGCACATAGAGCATACAAACATTCAATCAATCATTAAAATATATATACTTATAAAGTTTTCTATAAGATTTTAACAAAAAATCTTAAGAAATTACGGTTTAACTCCTATATTATCTTATATGATACTATAGATTTAACAAAGAAAGTCGACAAATCTTTGAAATTAAATTTTTAGGAGGTAGTTTTATGGCAGTTGTTTCAACAAAAAATTTATCTAGTATAAAACTGAAATTGGATGCTGGTTTTGATGATAAGGGTAAGGCAGTTATTAAAAGTAAATCTTTCGCAAATGTAAAGGCAGAGGCATCAAACGATGATGTTTATGCAGTTGCAGAAGCAATCGCAAATCTTCAAGAAAATCCTATTGTAGATATTTTAAAACTAGATAGCACATCACTATCTAAATAGTAACTTTCAAATATAGTCTATACTAATGATTATAGTCTACATTAAAATTCATCAACTATTTATATATCATGTTCAATATATAATACACTTGATATTATATAAATTTAACAAATTATACACTTAATATATTGATACTTTAAGCAGTTTAATATCTTAAGTAATTTAAATATGTTCGTAAATTAAACATGTTAGTTATTTTAAATACTGCTTTGCTTTAAGTATAACAATACCAGAGTATTTTCTACCCTAACAATAATTAAAATACTTAAAGCAATTAAAAAAATAAATTATTATCGTGGAGGTAACTGTATGGAGATTAAGAAAAAATTAGTCATGAGTTTCAAGAATACAAAGGATAAACAAGTTTCTTTTTCTATAGAAAATCCAAAGGAGGACTTAACTGAAGAAAATATAAAATCTGCTATGGATTTGATAGTATCTAAAAATGTTTTTTCAGTTGGAGGATTTGACCTTGCTTCTGCTGTTGAAGCTAAGATTGTAGAAACTAATACTACTCCTTATGACCTAGTTTAGGATGGGAGGTAATTTTATGGATGATAGTTTACAATTGTTAATAACTAATGTTGGTTTTCCTATAGCTCTATCCATGTATTTATTGGTTAGAATTGAGGGCAAATTGAACACACTATCTAACAGCATTGATGTACTATCTAAAAATATTTTGACATTTGAGAAGTAATTTGACAACATATGTAAGTCATAAGATAGGTCTATTTGTATAATAATTAGAGATATTCTATGAAAAGTACTACGATATTTGGATAACATTTCCAAATAGTCGTAGTATTTTTTCGAATTTTACCACTTTAAATTTGAATTTTACTATTTTAAATTTGAATTTAACTGTACTTAATTTGAAATTTAGCACTCATCTAGTTGGACTCAATAAAATATAATGCTATTCTAATGACAGTAATAAAATGAGGTGATAATTAATGAAAATACATGTCGAACAATCCACTAATTTTGATGATATTGAAATAATTATAAAATGCTCTGCCATTGACAATAATATTGAAAAAATAATTTCACTACTAAATACACCATTACTAGATATAAATGGTAAAAAAGCAGGAGAAATTTATAAGCTTAATATTTGCGATATTTTATACTTTGAGACAGTTGGCAATAAGACATTTGCTTACTATAAAGATGATGTATTTGAAGTTGACCTAAAAATATATGAATTATCAAACCGATTACACAATACATCTTTTTTACGAATATCTAAATCTATGATTTTAAATATGGATTACCTAGAAAGTATAAAAGTAATATCACATAATCGCATGCAAGCTACTTTATCAAATAATGAAAAAGTTATTATAAATCGCCGTTACATAAAAAATATTAGAGATAAGCTAAATATTTAATAAAAATTATAAAAATCGAAAATATTTTATTAATATCACTAATTATCTACTTATTAATCAACTTTATAGTCAAAATAAAATAAATATAAATTAAACCACTATTAACAAAATGAAAGGATAGTGAACATAAGATGCAATTATATAATCCCCATTTTAATTCAGATAAAAATTTAATTTTTTTCTTTACAAGCACTCTATTATGGACTTGGTTATTTAGCTTTACACCTGTATTATTAGGAGTTACAAATACCATGCTTGGAAAACTTCTTTTTTACTTCGCATATACAGCCCCTTCTGTCATAGGGCTACTTTTTATTTTCACAATATATCCAAATAGCGCAAGAAAAGATTTTCTTTACAGGAGCTTTAGCTTCAAAGAAATAGGAGTAAAATGGCCATTATTAACAGTACTCTTTTTTGCTTTAATTGTAATTTGTTCTTTACTAATAGGAAAATATTTTCATCTAGAAATTAATGATGTGGATTGGATGCACATAGCTATTTATACACCTTATAAAATACCACTTATGCTATTTATAAGCTTTATACTAAGTATACTTAGCCAAGGATTTGGATGGATAGGGTATTCTCTTGATAAATTATTAGTCAGATTTGGATTTACAGGTGCTTCAATTATTTTAGGTACTATTTGTGGAGTTTGGTATTTGGGATGGTATCTTACACCTGGTCAAATCCCATATAATCTACTGCAATATTCTTTATTTGATGCACTTTTATTTATACCATCTACTATACTTCTAAACTTTGTTATTACATTTGTATATATTAATACACATAGAAGTATTTTAGCAGGTGGATTTGTACATATGATGTGTGACTTCTTTACCATTCAACTATATTCTTACTACCCTATTGAAGCCTACGTAATGGCTCAATATGTAAAAATAATATTTTGCCTCATATTAATTATTTACATAATTTCTTCTACTAAATTTAAACAGAAAATTAATTCTGAAATTGAGAAGATAAAATCAGACGAATTTGAATTTGAGTTAGACTGCTGATTATAGATTAAACTGATAATTAAATGCATTTTCCTAAACACTTGAAGTATACAAAAACAAAATATATACTGATTATAAGTGAGAAGGGGGTCATATTTTCATGTTTAAAATTGGAGAATTTTCAAAACTAACACAAGTCTCTATTCGAATGTTACGTTATTATGATGAACTTGGTATTCTAAAACCAGCAAAGATAGATAAATACACAGGTTATCGCCTATACTCTGCTGACCAAATTTCAACTTTACAAAGAATTATTTTACTAAGAGATTCAAAATTTACTGTTTCAGAGATATCAAATATTATTCATAATTGGAACGACGAACTTGTGATTAAAGAATTGAATCGAAAAAAAATTGAAATACAAGATGAAGTTAAAAAAGAACAACAAAGAATAAATAATATTAATAAATTGATTAAGGCTATAGATGACAATAAAGATGAGATTCATTACAATGTTATCTTTAAGGAAATTCCCAGTTATAAGATTATCTCGCTTAGAGAAATAATTCCAGACTATCACCATGAAGGTATACTGTGGGAAAAATTATATGAATTTATTAAAGAAGAACATATAGAAATATCCCACCAAGCAAGCAACAATATAGCACTTTATCATGATGAAGAACTGAAAGATTGTGGTGTAGATATAGAGGTTGGAACGGTTGTAAAGAAATTAGGAAAAAACAAATCTGGATTTATATATCGTGAGACAGAGGCAGTTGATATGATGGCATGTAGTATGGTATATGGCCCATATGAAAATATAGCTGGTGGGTATGAGTCATTTGCTTACTGGCTGGATAAAAATAGTGATTATAAAATGTCTGGTATCAATAGGCAAATTGGTCATAAAGGGGTTCATAATGAGGAAAATCCTGAAAACTATCTTACAGAAATTCAGATACCAGTAATAAAAGTTAAATAGATTTGTAATAAAAATACACAAATAAAAATAGCTAACAGATTGATTCTGTTAGCTATTTTTATCCAATAATTCTTATCTATATCATATAAAACTTCTTATCACTATTATGTTATTTAAGAAGTTCTCTCTAAACTCACAAGCTACCTTACTAAATGTAAAGAAGCTATACATACCAATACCGATTAGATATATCGCTTTTTTCTCTTAGTCACTCTGTTTTTTATTTATAACAACTATTTATGTAGCTTTTAGACACTTATCAGAATACATTAATTATTGATTTACATTTGTCTAAAGAATCTATCATAATTAAGACCTCCTTAAGTTAATAAAATGTTTTCTTTCAATATTTTTTAATAAATATTTATTGCTAATATCAAGCCACTATCTATCAATTACTCCTTTACTATTTTTATGTTACTCAATATAAGTTTTATTAATCTTATATTTTGAATTTTTTTCATTTCTTACTCCCTCTTTGTTGCTGAATCATTCCAAATATTAATATTGTAATAATATATATAAATATAAATCATATTATTTTTGTTATATTATTTTATTTAAAATTAAAAAGGATGTTATCTTATTAACGCAAGATTCGATTATTTTTATTAACTCCAAATTTTCTATGCTTAGCAGATAACATCCTCTATATTATTTTTCAATACTATTACTCCAACTAGGCACTTTAAATTTCCAACTGGAATTATTTTCTAGATAATGGTATATAAATAGTAGTTGTAAACTTATTTTTATCTGAATATATTTCTACATTTCCATTATATTTTTCTACTGAGCTTTTTATACTGTTTATTCCTATTCCATGTAAAAATGAGTCTTTTTTATCTGTAATAATTTTATTATTCTTTAATATAATCTCATTTATTTTTGTATTTTCACATTTAATTACAAATAATCTATTTATAATAGTTCCTCTTAATTTAATCTTTTTTTGTATATTTGTATCGTAAATCTTATTACAAGCTTCTATTGCATTATCTATCATATTTGAAAATATGCTACACACATCCGCCATTTCTATAAAATTGCATTCTAAAAAATTAATATCTACTAAAAAATCTATGCCATTTATATCACAAATAGATTTTTTCTCACTTAAAATAACATCTAAAATCATACTTTGTGTATTAAATATAGTATTACATTCATTTATTTGCTTATTTATATCTTTAATATACTTCTCTGCAATCTCATTTTTACCATAAATATTCTTAATACAAATAATATGATTGTTCATGTCATGGTATAGTTTTCTTATTTTCGACTGATATTCCTGTAAATTTAAATAGTATTTATATTGCATATTTATCTTTTCTTTTGTAATTTCATGTTCCATCTTTAGGTTATTGTCTTTTATTATTCTACCTATAATACTTACTAACGAAATATTTGAAAGTAAAAATACAATTGATATAACAAGTATTGTCAAACTTTCAGTTGGATTAATACTCTTATCTTTAAAAATAAATCCAAATACAACTATTATGCTAACAATATTTGCTATTAAGGGGAAAAATAAATAGATACAATCCTTCTTGTTTATTTTTATTTTTAATCTAATAGCTTTAAGTAATGGTATTAATCCTATTAGTAGTGATTTAGATATAATTATTAATTCTAGTTTTAATAAATTATTATTTAATAAATCACTCATCTCTTGTATAGAGTTAAGTGTGCCTACTATACTTAATCCAGTACTATCAAATCCGATTAATAACATCCAATATAATAAACTTATAAACACACTTTTCCATTGGTCCACCACATAATTACTTCTATACAATAGATATGTAATAAATATACATATAAATAACTTAACCTTTATATCAAATTCAATTATAGTCAAGGTAGTAATTATTATAATTGCAATTAGTAGACTACTATTTAAAACTGACTTGCTCTTTCTTAGCTCACTAAGTTCATCTAATATAAATTTTAATACAATCCATTCTATCATTGTAGAAAATAAAGTTAGAATAATCCCCCATACATCTATCCCTAACATAATACATCTCCCAATACATGTGTTAATTTTGTCTTTAAATCAGATATTCTATATTTACTGACTGGAATATTTTCATTATTAATAACTACAGTATTTTTGCATATAAGTTGAATATATTCCATGTTTATTAAATAGCTTTTATGACATCTAAAAAAATTATATTTTTCTAATTCTAACTCTATTTTATCCATACTATTATTAGTATTATAAATACCATCTGTAGTATGTATAGTCAAAACCTTTTTCCTGACCTCTATATACATAATACTATTAATTAAAATTTTGTTGATTATACCTTTATTTTCTATCAGCATAAAGTTTTCTCTTTTTTTAATAATATCTGATATACAATTTAAAATATTTTCATTTAAATCCTCAAAATCTATAGGCTTTAATAAATATCTATAAGCCCTTACCTTATAACCTTCTTGTATATAGTCGACTATTGAAGTTATAAATATTATTTCAGAAGTATCATTTGTTTCTCTAATTATTTTAGCTACATCCATCCCTGTTAGTTGAAGCATTTGAATATCTAAAAAATATATATCAACTCCTTCTAAAGCAGACTCCAATAACTCTTCTCCTGAATTAAACTCTAATAGTTCAATTTGACTAGAAACTCCCTCTAAGGATTTTAGTATACACTCTCTTAAGAAAACCATTTGTGTAATATCATCCTCACAAATAACTATTCTATACATAAAAATCCCCCCTTATCCCTTAGATAGAAAAACAGTTAAGGCTACACATTTATAAACTACAGTACCTCCTTACTATTCCTAAACTTAAAGAGTTGGCTATCCTATTTTTGCTTAATCCTTATTCCTTTAACTTTTTATATTCTCTATCTCCTTTTTTATTCTATTACCCTCTTCATTAATTCCATTTTCATTTTTTCTTTTCACGCTTCTTTTTTCATTACTTATAGAATGTTTTTAATCAGTATCTATGATAGTTTTCATACATTTTTATTTTCTTGATATTATACTGAGTCTAACATCATATAAATGGTAACAAAACTTTGTCATTTACAACAAAAAATTCTCCTCTATTTTTAGCATGTTTGCACTAAAGATAAGGAGATTTTACAGATTTATTAATAACAATCAATACTTAATATGGTTTAAGCTTATTGCCTCATTAATAATTTTGTATACTTTTTAAATATCGAAATTATTAATGTTTTATGATTGTTATGATAATATTAAAAGATGATAACAATATAAAAAGCTCCCTAACTAGAGTACTCTCTTACCAAGAATGACTGTATAAAAAGCTAAGAGTAAGTCGCCAAACTTAAGAACTCATGACTTTTTTTATTTATTTTTTATTTCATTATAATATAAATTTTAACATAATTCTATTTATTAGTATACAATCTTTAATAATTATATATATTAATACATGATTGATAGAACACCTCTTAAACTTAGTATCATATAACCTTATTTATCATGTATTTAACAAGACAATTATAAAAAAACTTCCCCCTACTATACTCCTTAAAAACTATCCCTCCATTGACATATAAAAGCTTTCGTGATAGTATCTAAACGTGTATTAAACACGTTTAATTTTTTTATGAGGAATTCTTAAGGGGAAAAATATGAAAATAGATTCAAAAAAAGAGCAACTAATTAACACAACAGTTCAGCTATTAACTTCAAACAGAGATATTTCAAGTATCACAGCTAGAGAAATCATAGCTAAAGCAAATGTCAATTTGGCTATGATTAATTATTATTTTAAATCTAAAGAAGCACTAATTAATACTGCTATTAAGAGAATTTTAAAATGCCATATGGATGAATATAAAACTACACATGATAAGCAAAATCTAACACCTAAGCAAGAGTTAAAAGAAATGTTAATGACATTTTGTGATGTTATAATTTTATATAGTCAATTTATAGAGATTTCTGTACCTTACATATTAGTTCAAGAAGACATTATTTATCCATTTGAAATATTGCCTTTGATTAGAGCTCATTATAAAAATCACGACAACAATAAAACTGAAGAAGATTACAAGGTTATTGCATATCAAATAACTTCATTTATACAGTTAGTTCTTCTTCGTTCTAATGCCTTTTTAAGATACAGTGGTATTGATATTATGGATGCAGAGAAAAGAAGTGCTTTAATTGACTCTCAATTAGAGTTATTTTTAATAGACACCATAAAGTAGTACTATTTCAGTTTAGTATTTATATCTATTTAGTATTATGTCTATTTAATACTATTTCAGTTTAACTATATATCTATTTAGTACTATTTCAGTTTAATTATATGTCTTTTAGTTTTGATACATAACTCAGCCATACTCTGACAGAACTTAAAGATATTCTCATGGACTCAAATACTTACATTAAATAAAGGGGGAATTTTAATGTTTTTTACATTTATAGGGATAATATCAGCAGTTTTATTGATATGTACAATTATATGTGGACTTTGGATAAAACTTAATAATCGCAATAATGACTCAAATTCTCACTTTACTTTTTCAATACTTTCAATTGTATTTTCGTTATTGATTGTGGTAGCTTTTTTAGTAAAAAAATAGTGTTTTTATATTATAAAATAAAAATATATAATTATTTTACAAAAAAGACTACCATTTATACATCAACATATCTTTTATCTAAATAATCGTAACAATACCTTTTCAAAAATTTTTCTAACTCAAACATTACAAAAAAACACCCAATTCTTACAACGAGACTTATATTCCCATACACCTTTCAAATGCTATCATTGACTTACAAGATAAATGAAAGCGAGGATGATATATATGCTTAAAGTAAACAATTTATGTAAATCATACAAGACAGGTAATAAAACGTACCCTGTATTAAAAAATATTTCTTTTGAAATCAATAAAGGAGAATTCGTTGCAATCATGGGTGCATCTGGAAGTGGAAAGACAACTCTCTTAAACTGCATTTCATGCTTTATACCAATTGATGAAGGTGAAATAACTCTTGGAAACAATAATATAAGAAACCTACAAGAAAAAGAACTTTCCGAAGTTAGAAATCAGCAGTTGGGCTTTGTATTCCAAGATTTTATGCTGTTTGATGGTCTTAGTGTCTTTGAAAATATCTGTGTTCCACAAATTATCAAAGGTAGTAAAGTTATACAAATGGAAAACCGTGCTACTAGCCTATGCAAATTATTTGGTATTGAGCATATACGCAAAAAATACCCTGCTGAAATATCTGGTGGTGAAAAACAGCGTACAGCAGTAGCAAGAGCTCTTATGAATAATCCAGATTTGATATTAGCAGATGAGCCAACTGGTAATCTTGATAGCAAATCTTGTCGTACAGTAATTGACTCATTCCTAAAAGCCAAACAAGAGCTAGATGCCACTATATTCATGGTTACACATGATAGCTTTGCTGCAAGTTTTTGTGACCGTGTCATTGTCCTTAAAGATGGAATGGTCTACAAAGAAGTCGTAAAATCAAATTCAAGACGTGAATTCCTAGATGAATTATTGGAACTTTTAAAAGAAATGGGAGGCGGTCAAGATGACAATTAATAAATTATATGGAAAACTTCGAGCCTACAATTGGAAAAACTATACAACATTATTCTTTTGTATAATACTTTCTGTAGTCTTAGTAACTTCATATGCTTTAATTTATTTTAGTCCTACAGTGCAAACAATCCTTCCAACTGGAGGAGATAGTAGAAAACAAGCCATAATGATATTTGCAGTTGCTATATTAGGATGTGCTGTTTTTACTACTTATGCCTCTTCCCTATTTTTAAAATTTAAAAGTAGAGAAATTGGTATTTTTATGGCTCTAGGGACAGATAAGAAAAAATTGAAAAAAATTCTATTTTCAGAAATACTCCTTATTTCAATAGTCTGTTGTCTTTTAGGTCTTCTATTGAGTATGCCTGTATCTTTTGGTATATGGAAGATATTCCAATTGGTAATTATTGATACAAGAGAAATGACATACCACTTTGGAACTCAAGGATTTATATATGGTTTCATATTTTGTATATTTGTAACTCTATGTATTTTCTTACTTTCAGTAAAATTCATCAATCGTACAAATATAATTGATATACTAAATGACCAAAGAATCTCTGAACCAGTTCATGAGGTAAAAAGTTGGTATGGTATATTGGGAACATTTTTTATGGTATTAGGACTTCTTCTAGGTTATGTAGTACCTTCAATAGTCATAAGTGAACTTAATTACATGATGCCATCTATATGGAACATTACGTATGTATTCTCTGCTATTGGAATTTACATGATTATGACATATGTAGTAGTACATGCAAAAAGAGGAAAACATCCAGAAAAATACTACAAAAATATTATATCTACTAGTATGATGAGATTTATGGGCAAGCAAACTGTAAAAAATATGTGTGTTGTTGCATTTTTAATTGCAGGAGCCTTATTTGCTGTATTCTATATACCTAATGTGATTGCAGGAATTAATGAAAATACTAAAAAGAATCCTATAGATTACACATTCACTTATAACCAAAGAGTGAATCAAATATCTAAAAAAGAAATTGAACAGTTGGCAGATAAGCATAAAGTAAAAATCCAAAACTATATGGAACTTCCTTCTATTGAATTAATTGTAGATGGTACAGAATCAATATTTAATAAAGATAGAACTATTGATGATGTATATATGAAAAAACATTCTTTAGCCATGTTCTTTAATTCTAAGGATTTCTCTAAATTAATTGATAAACCTATCACTATAAAAAATGGTGAATATCTTGCTGTTGTAAGTAAAGAAAATAATAATAGAGATTATGATTTTCCAAAATTTATATCAAGCCCAGCCACAGAAAAAGAAACTCCTTTTAAATATTCTGGAAACCTAATATTTAATGGTTCTTTCTTTCAAAATGCTCGTATGACTGCTTATGTCCTTAGTGAAGACGATTATAATGCATTTACTAAAGGTTTATCTATAAATAACTACAATAATTCTGTCCTATTTAATGTAGATAAAGCTACAGATACCTATGCTTTTGCTAATGATTTAAAGTCAGAGATTATAAAAAGAACACCTAAGGAAATGGGAACATACACTATGTATGATGAATATGTGAAAAAACGCAATGAATCAACTGGTCAAAAGTATTTTTTGGATGAAGAATATCCAAGTGGAGAAGGTTCTTTAAAATTAACTCCAGATAATAATCAATTATATCTCCAATGGAAGTACTATCCTAATTTTAAAACTTTGCAGAGTCAAGATATGATAAAAAATACAGCAGTATTCTTGATGTTATTTATCTATGTAGGTATAATCTGCTTTACGGCTGTGGGAATCATTGCATATACAAGAGGTGTTACAATAGCAGTAAATCACAAACAGATTTTTATAGATTTGAGTCGATTAGGTGCTAACAACGACTATATAAAATTCTGTATTCGCAACCAATTAAAGAAAATCTTTTCATACCCTCTTATTACTGGAAGTTTTGTAATATATCTTTTTAACTTTATGATTATGGTAAACAATGATGGTAGAATTGTTCATAGTGAAGTCAATGCTCTTCTGATAAATCTAGGTTTACTAGTGGTTTGTGGGGTTTATATGTACCTTATATATCTGTTGACTTACAAAAAATTTAAAGAAATTGTTGGAATTTCAAAATAAGTTTGCTTGAATTATTTTAGATAAAACTTCTCTGAGTAAGTCTATATAATTCTTATCTGTACGATTTTAGTCAAAACTTATTTAATTAAGACTCTACTTTGCTACCTAGACATATTTTCTCTTTTATGTATCTAGGTAGCTCAATTTATTATATACTTAATTATATAAATATAAAACTTGAAAGGAGAATAATCATTGATTTCAATTTGTATTTGTGATGACGAAAAACAACAAAGAAGTATGCTAAATAAAATCATCACAAGAGAAATGGATTTATGGGGCTATCCCTGCCAGATAAAAGAATACTCAAATGGAGAAAGTCTAATATATAATCTAGAACATGAAAATTATTATATGGACATCATTTTTTTAGATATTGAACTTGGAGAAATTAATGGAGTTGATATAGCAAAAGTCATTCGAAAATACTCAAAAGATACTATAATTATCTTTGTCACAGGTTTTTCTGACTATGTATTTCATGGATATGATGTAGGAGCTTTAAACTATATCTTAAAACCTTATAAAAGTGAAAAAATATGTGAAGTCTTAAAAGAAGCACTAAAAAAATTAGAACAATGGAAAGAACACTTTATTACGATTCAGATTGGAACTAACCTTTGTAAAATCAATACAAAAGACATTTTCTACTTTAAAAGTGAATTAAGAAAGCTGACTGTAGTAACCCCTGACAAATCTTTAGAGTATTATGGAAAACTAAATGATATGGAAGATATTCTTCCATCTAATTTTATACGTACACATCAAAGATATATTGTCAATCTAAACTATGTAGACAGTATAAATCAAACATATGCTAAAGTACAAAATGAAAAAATTCCTATAAGTCGTCAAAAATATCAAGAAGTTGTAGGAAAATTTACAAGACATATGCTAGAATCTTAATTTTTAGAAAGGTTTTCAAATGGATACTTATTCAATAATATCAAAAGCTACAATTTATATTACAGTTTTACTTAGCATTTTTATGGCCTTTTTTCTTTATAAGCTAACATCTTATTTTATAGATTTTAGGAAACATTGGATTTTTAAAATAATATTGATTTTGGGTTATTCTATTATTGGTCAAATGATAATATGGCTTTCTGACCCTGTAAATATACTTTTTACACTACTTGGATATTTTATACTCCTTATAGTCTGTAGTAAAAGTAGGTTGATTCCTATAATATCAGTTATAATGATACTCTATCCTATTATAGTTGGTGTTAATTTTCTTTTTATAAACAATCCTCTATATAGAGAACTTGTAAGCTCAAGTGAGTATACTGTAGTACTTTCAATCTTTAAGATAGTTTCTGCCATAATTAAAGTATTTTTATGGTTTTTGATACATTTTTTCTTAAAAAATAGATTAGTTAATATAAAACAGTACCTTACAAATCGCATATGGATTTTTATTGATATAGTATGTATATCCTCATTTTTATCAATATTAATTGCCATTATTTTGCCACCCACTAATTTAATTCCTATGGGTAGCGATTATAATATTATTTTAGGTAACTTACCTTATGGTACTTATCTAATTATTTTATCTGCAATCATAGCTAATATTGGTGTGATACTTCTTTTAAATCCATTAATTGAAAATGTAAGGATGAAGTTAGAAAATCAATCGAATCATATAAAAGAAGAATATTACGACTTACTAGAGAATCAACAGGTTCAGATACGCAAAATACGACATGATATAAATAACCACTTCCAAATGATTGAGTCTTATTTAGAAGTTGAAGATATTGATGGAGCTAAAGATTATTTTACACAATTAAAACTTAGTTTTGGGACTTTAAGTGGTAAGCAATTTTGTAAAAACCCTGCCCTTAATTCAATTTTAAATCTTCGTCATACAGAATTGGAAGAAAATAGTGTTGATGTTCATTTTAATATAGATATAGACAATCACTTTGGTATAGAACCAATGGATTTATGTACTATTTTTTCAAACTCTTTGGATAATGCTATAGAAGCATCCTTAAAGATTTCTGACTTATCAAATAGAAAAGTGGTGCTAAAAGCACGTTGTGAAAATGAGTATTTTAGCTATTTATTAACAAATAACAAGGTAAATCCTATCATTAAAAAACATGGTTTATTTATTTCAGATAAAGATAATAGTAAATCTCATGGATATGGTGTTGAAAATATCAAGGAAATTGTTGATAAGTATAGTGGAGAGTTGAATATTTCTTATACTGATACAGATTTTTCTTTATTTCTTTATATTAGGTTGTGTTAGTATTAAGCTGAGAATCTTAATATATTTAAAAAACTCAAAAAAGGAAAGCCAGAAATGACTTTCCTTAATTTATATTTTAATAATAATATAAACACATATAAATTGTGAGCTTTTTCAACTGTCTCAAAGTGATTTTAATATTTCATTTTTAGTAAGCATTGATATATTAAACTTAAATTTAAATGTATTAAACTTAAATATAGTAAATAACATCCTAACTGTATCTATTAGAATACAATTTCCTAGATTTTTCAGTTACCTTTTTAATAAAATCTGATTTATTATCTGTATAAGCATCACGATTATGCTCATATTCCTTCCATAATTTCAACTTAAGATTCTCATATTCCTTCGCAACGCTTGGATTATCAATCAAATAATCTCTAAAAAATAATTCATCATTGTCTCCTGCATATCTTATATGTAAATGAAAAACTCGTTCTGCAAACCCATCTACTGTATATCCTTTATTAAATGAAATCCTATCACCACTTTCAGACATGCAAATATAGTCATCTGACTCAATTATCTCTTTAATCTCTTGCATATTACACTCAGGCTTTATCTCCATCAGTATATCAACAATCGGTTTTGCATAAATTGTATTCACAGCAGTACTTCCAATATGACTTATTCTCACAATTTTTTGCATAGGAAGTAGTTCAGTTAGTCTAGATTCTTCTTCTTTAAACCAATCTTTCCAACATTCCCTATGATTAGTTAAAAATATAGGAAATAGCTTCCATAACTCTTCTAATGTCATATCTGACAGCTGTTTTCTCATAAACCAGTTTCCCCCTTTTAGATTAGCAAATTTGATTGTTCTTTATACAATTTTATTGCTTTTGATTTTATTTCCTTCTACAACTTTATCTCTTTTTTAATCTTACTTAGAGAACACTCAGCTTCATTTTTTATTAAATCATTTTTATCACTATATAAAACTTGCTCAAGAATATCTATACTTTCTTGAGTCTTAAAAGAAGAAAGGCACATTACGCATTTCCAAATAATTAAATCATCTTCCGAATACTTTTCCATTACACTTACAATCTTTTTAAAGTAATATTCACTAGCTACACCTTGATTATAAAATATCATAAATCCTATAGCATCAATTACCTCAGAAATCTTAATCCTATCATCACTCTCTAAAACGTCAAACAATACAGGTAAAATCTCTACATTCATCCTTGCTAAACTTCTTGCAATTATATCCCTTGCTAATGGATAACTCTTCTTTTTAGAAACCCTGTCTGGCAAATATTTATGTTGATTATTTCCTATTGTTCCAAGATATTTAATCATCTGTTTTGCAGTATAAGTATTCCCATTTTCAAGGGCATTACAAAGCTCAATCTTCGTATATAGAGATTTTTCAACGCAAAGCTTTCCTAACAAAAACTCTACAAATTCTTTATTTTCGACTCCATATCTTTTTGACATCAAATTTATATAAACTGACCTTTCAACTGCTTTTGATGAACTTGCTAGTTCCAATAACTCTTCATCTGAATAAGATTGAAATTTATTGATATATTCTTCTGTAATAAAACCTCGCTTTATCAACTCTTCATTAGTACTTTTCATAAATTAACCTCATACTATTATTTTTTATCAGACATAAAATAGTTAAACAAGACTAGTGATATAATAATTTATCATATCCATAGCATAAGGAACTTCTTCTCTCCAAATCCCTTTTGCCACATTATTAAGACCCATCAAAAATTATTACAATCGCATATAAACTCATTTACAATGTGATTTCTACTGGACAAACAGGTAAATATTTTTTCATATTATTCTCCTTAACTAACTTAAAGTTATATATTTACTTTTAATTGGTACAGTTATATAATACTATATTTATTACATCAAGGTAACAGATTTTATTTGTAGAAAGTTTCTTTATTTATTGTAGAAACTTTCTATATTCATTTAAGAACTTATAAGATATTTTTTCAATACTCAAATACAATAAGAGGTATCAACATATTGCTGATACCTCTTTTATATGCTTAACATAATCACTTATTAATATATTTACAATATCTACACAATAAAAAATTAAATATGAATGATTAGAGATTAAATATTTTATGCTGAAATATAACACATGCACCACCACATTCCGCATTTTCTATTCTGATTGAACCACCAAGCATCTCAACTAATTGCTTGACAATGTACAACCCCAAACCAGAATGCCCATCCTTAGTTTGTCTAGCCTCATCACCTCTATAAAATTTTTCAAAAACTTTATGCATATCTTTAGCACTAAATCCAGTACCAGAATCACAAACCTCATATGAGATATATTCTTTTTCTGCCTTTGCTGATATTTTGATTTTTCCGCCTTCTGGAGTATATTGAAGACTATTGGATACGATATTATCAAAGATTCTTTCCAATTTCTCTATATCAATCAAAATAGATTCTTCTATATCACTTTGAATGTTTAAAGTGATAGATATTTCTTTTTTCCTAGCCTCTAATTCATAGTAGTATACTTTTTGCTCCAAAAACTCAGTCAGATTTATAGGAACTAACTGTAACTGAATACAAGATTTTTCAAGTTCAGAAGTATATTGCATTTGCTGAACTAGTGAGACACTTTTATCTACATTTGCTTCTATAACTGCAAGATATTGACGTTGTTCTTCACTAATCTCAGTATCATCAATCAGAGCTTCTGAATATACCTTTACAATAGATAATGGTGATTTCAGGTCATGTGCCAATGCCTCTACCATTTCTACTCGTTCCTGTTCTATTTTCCACTGTGCAGATAAGGATTTTTTTAATTCTTCTTTCATTTCTGAAAAAGCACTACATAGATTTCCTAGTTCATTATCCGCGTAATAATCTATTTCAAAATCAAGGTTCTTTTCTTTAATCTTCTGTGAACTATCCATCAGTAGTTTTAGTGGTCGATTGATATTTTTAGCAAGAATTCGAGAAAATAGTATTGTAAATCCTATAATATATATAAAAGGAGATAACAAAACAAGAATAATAACCCTATCGTCTCTCCACAGCTCATTTTCATTTCCATTTGCATAAGTAAGTTTCAACTGATAAGCAAGAAGGACAGCCCCTTTGATTTTTCCACTATCATCAATAACAGGAACAATCTTTACAAAATTTCCCGAATCTATAATTTTAGTATTTAGTTTATTAAATAATTGTTCCTTTGTTTCAAAAATTTGTTTCTTATATGTACCATATAAAAAGTTACTGTCATTATCTACAACCTGATAGAATAATCCGTCACCATGAATCATATTGTTCAAATCTTCTGCATTTGAAGGAGATAGAATAGTTGTATTTTTTTTATGAATGTATTTTTCTATTTCTGGTATCTGCTGTTCATAATAATTTTCGCCATATATGTCATTATTATTTAAAGCTCGAATAAACAACATAATTACTCCAGCATAAGTAATCAGTGACGCCAATATGCTGGTGATTATAATTAAAAAAAGTGTTCTGCGAAACTGTGCTGAAAGTGACCGATTCTTTATGCTTTTCATTATATGAAAATCTCCTTCTCTAAAATTTGTTCCATTTATACCCAATCCCCCAAACAGTAGAAATATATTCAATTTTAGGTGTTACCACAGAAAATTTAGCACGAATCTTCTTAACACGCTCAACAACTGTTGAATCTTCACCTTCTGAATCATATCCCCAGACTTTTTCATAGATTTGTTCTCTAGAAAAAACCTGTCCTGCATGCAATGCAAGTAATTCTACAATATCATATTCTCTCTTTGTCAAGTGAACATCCTTGCCATCAATTTTGACTGCACGCTCTTGTATATCTAAACATAGTTTTCCAAAATACATTTTTGGACGTTTATTTTCCATATTGATATATTGTGACCTCTTTTCACGGCGTAGATTAGCTTCAATACGTGCCATCAATTCTCGTAACCCAAAAGGTTTCACTATATAGTCATCTCCGCCAAGAGTTAATCCCTTTATTTTATCTGCTTCTGATTGCTTTGCACTTAGAAAAATGATAGGGCACACTACATCATCTCGTATGGTACTACAAACTTCAAAGCCATCAGCCCCAGGCATCATAATATCAAGTATAATAAGGTCTGGCTGTTTCTTTGCTAATTCAATTCCATCATTTCCATTATATGCGATAAGTACTTCATGCCCTTTTGACTTCAGTTTTTTTTCTAATAAGGCCACCAATTCTCTTTCATCATCAACAATCAATATTTTGCTCAATTTTAATTATCCTCCAATACTTATGCATTATTAACAAGCCTGTATTGTGACCTGCTCATATATTATCTGATAATTTTTCTCATTGGTCAAGTTTATAAAAATGTCCATAGTCATTACTCATTGCATGCTCTACCTTCCCATCTGTTAAACCATATAATTCCACCAACTAGAAAAATGATAAGTCCAATTCCTGTTAAATTAAGTGCATTTATTAGCTGTGACTCTGCTCCTGAAGAAATTGCAGTTGATAAGGTAGTCTGAAAATAAATAGATGGAAACATTGACATCTTTACTGGCCAAGCCCAAGGAACAAACACCCAGATTTTACCCCCAAGACTTGTTCCTCCAATCAAAGCAGCCATTAAAATACCACCCATGCTTATTCCTATGGATACTCCCATCCCCCATAAAAAACTAACCCACAAGTGAATAGATAGAATTGGAAGTGTCCCTATTACTGCAAGTAAGGATGCCATCATAAATAGAGAAATGCTACCTCCATCAGGTATTATAATATTCATTCCGACACATATTATAAGTGATGAAATAAAAGTGCTGACTGCCATACAAAAAATCAATATAAAAAATTTTCCTAAGTATAACTTAATTCGGGAGACTCCTGTATTTAAAAAACCATTGAACTCTCCAGCAAGTTCCTCCTCATGTATAATAAAGCTTGACAGAAGACTTATTCCTACTGGAATGATAATTGCTGTCCATACTATAAAATAACCTTCAAAAACAAATTTATATGTAACTTCAGACCTAATTGCCAGATAAGCAACAACACAAAGTGCAATGACTACAGGCATAAAGAATGTAAGCCAACGAATTGCTGTACGTTTTGTTTTTAGCCACTCTGATGATAATACTCCTATCATTTTACTTCCCTCCTATTAAACCAAATACCTGTAATTACTGTGATTACAACAAATATAACCAAGGATACGATAATCCCAACAGGAATCACAGATGAATCTAAAAGTGGATTTCCAGTCTCCAAAATAGCTCCATTTGGATGCACACCAGCAATAGGACACATCAGTCTCATAGCCCAACTCCACGGTACTGCAAACCATAAAGATTTTATTGCTGTAAGAACACCTATCATCATACCTACAAGTGCAATTCCCATACTTAAGAATGTTCCTTTCCATGTAGCTGCCCACAGCTGAATAGGGATAAGTGAAAGAGAAACAAGCCAACAAACAAAACCTCCAGCAATAATCTTACCAAATGGGATTGCTCCTTCTGATAAAAACAAACCAGTCATAATTGTTGAAACTATCAAAACTAGTGTTGATAGCAGAGTGTAAACTGCCATAGCCATAACCTTATCAGTCCAAAGAATCATAGGTGAAACATTATATGCACGCAAAGTGCGATAATTCCCAGCTTTTCTTTCCTGACTAGCTACCAAAGTAGCAAACAATCCCATACCAAGAGGTAAAAATACAAATGGCCACGAATTAAAAACCAAGGCTAGAAGGCTGTCCCATGACCAAGAGCTACTTTGAGATAATGGGTTTTTCATGATTGTTGATTGTGTTATCCCTGCATATAATGCAAAGAATATTGGAATAAAAACAATCAATTTCCCCATAAATGTTCTTTTGTATTTTAAAAGTTCAGATTTAAGTCCATTCATTTTACTTTCCTCCTTTTAAGATTACATCAGAGAAGAATTCCTCTAGATTTTCATTTGGATCTGGTATACCTTGAAATAATAGCCTTCCTCCACTAATAATTCCTATTTTATCAACTACCTGAGCAACCTCTGATAATATATGACTTGAGAGAATTACTGTAATTCCCTTTTCAGGAAAAGATGCAATCAACTCACGTAGTTCTTGAATTCCAAATGGGTCAAGCCCGTTGGTTGGTTCATCTAAAATCAATAGTTCTGGATTATTCAAAAGTGCAATAGCGATTCCAAGTCGTTGTTTCATTCCCATAGAAAATTGTGAGGCTTTCTTTTTTCCAGTATTTTTTAAATCAACTGTGTCTAATACTTCATGAATTTTTTCATGTGGAATGCCTAGAAGTCTTGTGTGAACTAGTAGATTTTCCTCTGCTGTAAGATTTCCATATAAAGCAGGTGATTCGATTAAAGAACCGATTTTTGTAAGAGATTCTCGTTGCCAAGGCTTTCCATTAAAAAAAATATGTCCTCCTGTTGGATGAAGAAGTCCAACAATCATTTTAAGTGTTGTTGACTTACCTGCACCATTTGGTCCAAGAAGTCCATATATACTATTACGTTCAATTTGAAGTGAAATATGGTTGGCTGCCATCTGCTCTCCATATCTTTTTGATAAATTTTTTGTTTCAAGAATTAAGTCTTTCATGTCTATTCATCCTTTCTTGTAATAATCTAAATTCATTTTCTATAAGAAGATTAACATGAAAAAATAACAATTTTATAACACTTATAATTTTTTTATTAAAATATACTATTTATTCATAAATGAAAAAAGTTAATCAGTACTAACAAAGAAAAAGAGCAGGATATCCTCCTACTCTTTTTTCTTTGTTAATATTATGTAATTTATATCTTACACTACTCTATTCTCAATACTTGTATTTATTCAAAAGCTTTAAACTCAAGTATATTTTCTTTAATATACTGCTTCATATTTCTTTAATATACTGCCTCATATTTCTTTAAAACACTTCTTCATAGTTCTTTAAAACACTGCTCCAAAAAGGTTAATAGTATTTCTATAGTGTTTAGACTAAAAACATATCTTTTTAATTATCTTGTTTAGTATCAGAATCAAAAGGAATCCATGCACGTCCAAACTCTTTATCTTTAAATAAATAGGATAATCCAGTTATTTGCTTTAATCTAAGAATCTCCTCAATATCCATCCCTAAGTGCTTTGATATCCATTTATCAGATTTTCCAATATCACAAAGTTCCTTTATAATATTGCTCATTAAATCCACATTATGTGAACCTCTTGCACGATTGTGACGAATAGTACTTGCCATTCTCTCATCAAGTGATTTATCAATTACTGAAACAGGAAGTACTCCACCTTCTCTATCATATATATCCTTATTTTCAAGCATTATTCGATATCTATGAAAACCATCTACAATAACATATTTGTCATTTTCTGGATTATAATAACAGACAATCGGCATTGTATATCCATCTTCTTTTATACTTTTATACAGCAACTGCATTTCTGGTGGAGCTACTGCATTTGGATTATAGTCGTTAGATTCTATCTTTTCAATTGGGACAGCGATGATTTCATATACAGGACTTTTATACTTCATAGCATCTTAACTCCTATCTTAGAAAATTTTTCATACTTTTTCTTAATGTATTCTGTTTTCATTCTTTGCTCTTTTGTAGGACCAAATCCCATAAACTTACACATATGGTCATTTTTTAAAATACAATAACACATTCTTTTCCAACTTGGTATATCTTTAGTAAATTTAATATCATCTGTGTCATCAGGTATATCTCCTAAGAATACGACTCTACTTTTTTTATCTTTTGTATGATTAGAAATTCCATTTATTTCTATATTATACCCTTTTCTTATCAACTCACATATAGCGATTTCTGGCAAACCACCACCCTTTTTATGCCAAAAGTCGATAGATGTTGAAAATTTTTTAATATAATTATTTCTTATATCTTCAGGTAGTGTATCAAGCAGAAAATAAGTGAAACTTTTCCATGTATGTCCTTCTGGCAACTTTACACTACGATACCCCATAGCTTTTGTTTTTCCATAAATAGAAGTAAAATTAGCCCCTTGTACTCTAGCAACCAATTTCACCCATACTTCTGGGTCCAATATCTTATATAAGTTTAAACTCTCTTTTGCTGAATCATTAAAAGGAGATGCTACTCTCATTTTTCTTGGAGGCAATCCAGCTTTATAGAACAAATCATAGATTTTATTGTACTCATAGTCGAATTTATAATTGGCTACCCAAACATCTTCTAGTCCCCAGTCATATAAAGGAGATGCTGTCCATACATTTTTAAACTCCTTTGTTATCCAACACTTGCCTTTATATCCATGCTGTTTATTCACAATAGCACAATAACGTTGTAAGGATTCTGAAGCTCTTGTTCCAAGTAAACAAGCAACTTTTGCACCCTTATGCTTGTTTCTCATCCACCTACCAAATTGCTTTGCCAAACTTTCCTGCTTCATCTTATACTTATAGTAGGTAAAAAGATTATTTTCTTGATTTATTACGTATTCTTTGTCTGGCATTTTTCTTACCCATAATTCTTCTTTCTCATCATCCCATGGATACCAAAACATTTCATGATTACCTACAGCTGTTCTCGTAGCCATTGGCAGACATACCCAATATGGTTCAATATCTTCAAGATTGTCTTCAAACATTTTTTCAACATATTCTGTTGTCATACTATATTGAGCCTCAAAATCTTGATGAAATACTCCTATTTTGGATTTTATATTATATTTTCTTTTATAATCCAAAACTAAATTCAATAATAGACCACTATCTTTTCCTCCACTGAAAGATACATAGATATAATCAAATTCACTGAAAACATAAGAAAGTCTGTCTTGAAAAGCTTCAAATACACTGGATTCCAAATATCTTTTATCCATTTGTAATCTCCCCTTTCAAATAGAAGTTCATGAAAGCTTATAACATAATATTATATATGCACTTTTAGTAGTAATCAGCATAAATTATGAATCCTCTAAGTGCATAAATCCAAAAAAATAAATATAATTATAATATAAATCAATTTTTCTATTATAAACTATATTTTACCATTATTTTACATAATTTTCCAACAGCATAATTATCATTATTTCTTCAGTATTTAGCTCAATATTTTGTATTTTACATATGTTTTAAAATCAAATTTTTATTTTCCAAGTTTATAATTTTTTAGATTATATATTTCTTTTATATATTTCTTAGGTAAATTTTAAAAATGTCTTTGCTTTTTTTATTGTTTTATAAGAAAAATAATATAAACATATATAATATTTAAAATAATATAGACATGTATAATGTTTAAATATACTATTAACTTATAAGATAGTAATTTTATACATCAATAATTTTTATAAAAATCAACTATTTTTAGTTAAATTGGGTAATAAAAAATAAAAGGATGGTGATTTGATTGAAACTTAATAAAGGTATCAAATTTACAATAGGATTGCTTATTGATATAGGAATCAGCTTAGTTTTAGGTCTTAACCCCCTATTAACAACTTTATTTGCTCTACTATATATAACACTTTATATTCCAGATATTTGTAATATCATAAAAAAATAAATATTCATCTGAAATAGACTATATAGAAAAAGCGCCCTACTTAAAAGACTATTCTAGCTTAAATTCAATTGATTTTTATGTAGTACCACATTTCCAAAATTGGGAATTTGGAAAAGCTGTAGAAAAAATAGTAAATGCGTATTCTAAAACTTTAGAATTAAAAGCTATTAATGATAATCAAGCAATATTAATTGAAAACGACAGTGTCAGAATTTTAAAATAATTTAATATAAATAGCACCAGAAAATGATAAACACTACATTGTCATATCTCTGGTGTTTTTCTATGCAATAAGTTTTAAAATAGCCCTCGATGAAATCAACATTGACTTTGAAAATACAGACTACCCACCTGGGGAAAAAGAAACCTTCCGTGTTGGTGAAGAAATCAATGAAAAAATAAAACAGTTACTAAATACTGGTATCTTATCAGGTGAGCTTAGAGAAGATATTGAAATTATGCCTACTATATTTTCACTGTTGGGAATGTTATCTGGCATTATACAGACAGCACCAAATAAAGAAGCTTATATCAAACAAGAAGTAAAACTTTCTAAACAGGAATTTCTTAAACACGGATTTGATATGCTTTATCGCTCTATTTCCAAATAGATAAGATAAATCTACAAATATACAACTATACAATTTTTTATAATAGACATTATTACTTTATATATTTGAATATATCTGAAATTAAATTAAAACAAAAGATATTCAAAACAATTACCAAATACAATTACAAACAAACAGTGGAAAATATGACCTTTAAAAAAGTAAATATCTCTGACATTGCTGATGGAACCTATGTTGGAGAATGTAATATAAATATCATATCTGCTAAAGTAGAAGTCACTGTAAAAAGTGGTAAAATTTTAAACATTAATCTTTTGGAACATAAAAATGAACGAGGAAAAAAACAGAAAAAGTTATTGATAAAGTACTTAACAAGCAAAAAGTAGATGTAGATGCTGTATCAGGTGCAACAAATTCAAGTAAAGTTATAAAAAAAGCAATCGAAAATGCACTCATAAAAGGATAACTATACTTAACAAATTTCTATAAGAGTAAAAATATTGTTTTTGAATATCTGTACCAATTTGTGGTATAATAAAAGCAAGAAGAACTACAATCTATTTCGTCGTAGAGTGAAGTTCATAATTAAATGAAGCTATTTGAACTTATGGAACTTGATTTTAAAATCAAATTCCCAGCCACTTTTACTCTTGCCACGAGTTGAGTGGCTTTTTACTTTCGTAAATACTTTACAAATTAAGTAAAATATTAAACTAGCAACAACGCCAGCTATTACATTAAGTAAAAAGTTATTCATACTTCCCACCTCCTTTCATTAGGAAGTAGGTTTTATCCTAGTATGAACTCCACTCTTAAATTATAGGTTACATCTTCTTGCTATAAATATTATAACATATACTTTCCCATATTTTACCTGTGTTTTTATTCTAATAACTCCCTTTTCTTTTCAGCATCATATCTACCTACTATCATCAAATATTGTTTAAAAATTAGATTTAATATAATAAAATCAACTATAAACAAGAATAAGTTTGTTTCTCTAAGCAATGTAATACTTATAGGAATGTGTTACAAATAAAACTTTCAATAATTGAGCCTTGAGTAGTGATAAAATAATATTTTTCATAAAATAAGCCAATTAATTGATATAAATTATCATTTTCTGTTGAAAGTTACATTCATGCGTGCTATACTTAATTGCATAAATGGTAATAAATGTCATATGATTTTACAATTCTATTAATAACAATTATTATTAACTTTTTAATTTTCGAAATAAATATCAAGAATTTTCTAAAATACATGATAATTCTTTAAAATATAAGAGAATTATTAAAATGTAAAAGAATTATATAGACTATATAAAAAACACATAAAACTATACAAAAATATATAGGATTATACAAAAGCGTATAGGACTCTCGAAACATAATAGAACTATATAATACTACTTTTGTAAAATTGCGCTCTATTTTTAACATTTATTACTTTATACATAAGATATATAAATAAAATTTAACTTAATGAAAGGATATGATAAAATGAATATTTTAAAAATGAAAAAAACAGGGATATTTTTAGGAGGAGTACTTTTAGGTACTGTAGGTGTCAAAATACTTTCAAGTGATTGTGTAAAAAAGTCTTGTACTAAAGCAACTGCTGGAGCGTTGAAAGTTAAGGATTCTGTTCTTGAAACAACTACTAAAATCCAAGAAAATATGGAAGATATTTTAGCTGAGGCAAAAGAAATCAATGAACTAGAAGAATTATCTTCATCTAAAACAAAAAATGTACAGGAAGATACTAAAGTTGTACAAGAAACTATTAAAGATGAAAATGTACAAACTGTAGAAAAAAATACTGATTCTGATAGCATTAAATGTGAAGACATCAAGGAAAATACTACTGTAGAAAAAAATAGTACTTGCACAGCAGAATAAATTTAACGATTATTATGGTTAATAATATCAGGTGTTATGATTAATAATATCAAGTATTATGATTAATAGTATCAGGAGGAAGTAAATTGAATCTTTATATAAAGCATGAAATCAGAGGTCGTATACGTTTTGATTTACAACTTGGTAAATTGAATAACAAACAGGCAGATACTCTACTATATTATTTGACTTCTATAAATGGTGTTACCAAAGCAAAGGTTTATGATAGAACTGGTGACGCTGTTATTTATTACACAGGTGAAAGAGACTATATAATAAAAGAAATCACTAAGTTCAGTTTCAACAATAGCGAAATAGAAAAACTAGTCCCTGAACACACTGGTAGAGAGTTAAATAATTACTACAGAGATAAATTAGTAAATAAGCTATTTATAAAGAGTGTATCTAAGATATTTTTCCCAAAATATTTAAGATTTTTTTTTATAGGACTTCACTCTATAAAATATTTCAAAAAAGGTATATCTTCTTTACTAAATAAAAAGATAGAAATTTCTGTTTTGGATGCAACTGCAATAGGTATCTCCATTTTTAGGAAAGACATAAATACAGCTGGGTCAGTGATGTTTCTTCTTGGTATAGGCGAATTACTAGAAGAATGGACTAGAAAAAAATCTATAGATGATTTAGCTCAAAGCATGTCATTAAATATTGAAAAAGTATGGTTAAAAAAGGATGATAATGAAATTTTAGTCCCAATTTCAGAAATAAAAGAAAACGATTTAGTTAGTGTAAATATGGGAAATATGATTCCATTAGATGGAATTATTGAATCTGGTGAAGCAATGATTAATCAGGCCTCTCTTACAGGTGAATCTCTTGCAGTTAATAAGAAAGAAGGCTCTTACATCTATGCTGGAACTGTAATAGAACAAGGTAATATTGTAATGTGTGTCAAAGAAAAAGCTGGTACTACAAGATTTCAAAAAATTGTAACTATGATTGAAGAATCTGAGAAACTTAAGTCTTCTGTAGAAGGAAAATTTGAACATCTAGCAGATACCTTGGTTCCATATAGTTTTTTAGGAACGCTATTTACTTATGCAGTTACTAGAAATCCTATAAAAGCACTTTCTATTTTGATGGTAGATTTTTCTTGTGCATTAAAGCTATCTATTCCTATTTCTGTATTATCAGCTATGAGAGAATGTAACAATTATAATATTGCTGTAAAAGGTGGGAAATTCCTTGAAAATGTTGCCTATGCAGATACTATTGTATTTGATAAAACAGGCACATTGACAAAAGCTCAACCAACAGTTGCAGATATAATTACCTTCCAAGATTATAATAAAAAAGATATGTTAAGACTAGCTGCTTGTCTAGAGGAACATTTCCCACATTCTATAGCTAATGCAGTAGTTCATGAAGCTGAAAAACAAGGTCTCAGTCATAAGGAAATGCATACAGAAGTAGAATATATTATTGCACATGGTATTTCAACAAAAGTCGATAATAAAAAGGTTATAATAGGTAGTAAACACTTCGTATTTGAAGATGAAAAATGTATTATACCAGATGGCGAGGAGTATAAATATAATAATCTTTCAGACGAATATTCTCACCTATTTATGGCAATATCAGGAAAATTATCAGCTGTTATTTGTATTAATGACCCTTTACGAAAAGAAGCTAAAGATGTAATTTCAAACTTAAGAGAATATGGACTCAAAAAAATTGTAATGATGACTGGTGATAGTGAAAAAACAGCTAGGTCTATAGCTAGTAAAATTGGAGTGGATGAGTATTATTCAGAAGTTCTACCAGAAGACAAAGCCAATTTTATTAAAGATGAAAAACTAAAAGGTCGTAAAGTTATTATGATTGGAGATGGAATCAATGATTCCCCTGCTATATCTGAGTCAGATGTTGGAATTGCAATGAGTGAAGGTGCTGAAATAGCAAGAGAAATTTCAGATATTACTATATCAGCAGATAATTTGAATAATTTAATTACTTTAAAACAGATTAGCAATAAACTTATGAAAAGAATTGGTTTAAGTTCTAAGTTTATTATTGCTTTCAACTTAGGTTTGATTTTTCTTGGTGTAAGTGGATTTATTAGACCAAGTACATCCGCATTTTTGCATAATGCTTCTACTGTTGGAATAAGTTTAAACAGTATGACAAATTTATTAGATAAACCTAATACTTATAACTACAATTAACCCCCCTTGTATAACACATTTATACATAAAAAATTTATAATTCATATTAAAAAAAGCACTTTTAAACAATTAAACAGTAATATTTAAAAGTGCTTTTTTGACTAAATTTCCATAATATTTCTACTTAACTACTAAAAACACCCTTCCTTAAACCTCACTTAAAACCGCTATATTTCAATTAATCTCTGTTCATAGCATTTTAGTTCATTTTGTTTTAGATAGTTAAATTCAGACTCTACATAGATACCACAACCAATAAACTCAATTGTCAGATTTGGTATATTCTCTTTCAGTATACTCATCTGCTCATATATAATTTTTTCCCACAAATCAGCCTGTAATATAGAGAAATACTTCATAATTTCTCCATTGTTATCCATATCCTTTTTAATTTCAGACCAGTTTTTTAACAAAACGCCTCTTTTATCAATGTATCCAAGTTTTTTAAAGCTCTCTATACTCTGATTCCATGCATCTTTGCTACTCTTCTCAAAATATGACTCTAGCTTTTTATTCTGCTCACTTGTCAATAGGTCATAAGAAAGCTTCTTATTAAAATGTGCTTTCAAAGAAAGCTTAGCCATAGAATATGGGCTTCTACCAGAGTTTAATCCCGCATTTTTAAACTTTTCTATTCCTTTATCTTCTATTGAAGACCAGATAGAGTTTACTGAATCTGAATCATCATCTTTTTTATATTTAACATCCAAGCCATGTGTAATATCGATATAATTTTGTGGAAATACATATTGATAGTGCATATCTTTGTTATCATCATATAGAGAAAAATATCCTTTATCATATAAATGCATATGTACATTTATTTTTAAACTATCATCTAAAATATTTCGTCTAAGATTAGGTATATTTGCATAAATAGTCACATATTTCATTGCATCATAGTTTTGATTTAGTGGAATTTCAAAGCTAATTTCTTCTCCTGTCAAAAGCTTTTTCACTTCTTCTTCATTACAATCATATAAAGAAAATGTATTTTCAAATCCCACACGTGATTTTCCTGCTAAACTTCCTGCTAATGGTATTTTCAAAATATGATTATCTGTCTTTTGCCATTGATAAGTATCTTGAACTAAAAACTCTTTAATTTGTCTATTCTGTTCCTTTGCCTGCTTTAACACCTCATCTTCATTTTCTGTTATCCCTACATGACATCTATTTAAGATATTTACTATATTGCTTCCAAATGGAAATGTCCATAATTGAAAAGCTGCTGCCTCCAATTGGCACAAATATCTAATCTGATTCAATTCAATTTGATGAATAAGCTTTTTCTGATACTCATTCATCTGGTTACCACTGTCTGACATTTGATAAATCAGTTCTCCCATTGCAAGATTATCTTTTTTCTTGTCAATCTTATCAGTAATAATAATCTGAGCATCCATCATATCCTGTACTTTTTTGAAAATCCCAGAAATATCCTCTGAATTTTCCATTTTCAAGATTTCAAACTTCTTAATTAATTCAGTTAGGACATCTTTCATTTTTAGTCTGCTTATTTCATTTTCAAAAATATCCTGATTTTTAACTGTAGTATCAAATCCGTCTACAAATGGTATAATAGATTCTTTCAATGTTTTATTTTTGAACTCTTCCATCTGAATATTTAAATTATCTAGTTTTTTAATATTATCCTCTTTTGACTTAATCGCATCTTTAACTACTTTTATTTTATCTTCAAAGCTAGCTTTTACATTTAGACAATTATTAACACTACTAATTGCTGTATTAATAAAAGAACAACTTGCACTACCAATGCTTAATACATTTTTAATAGTTGCTGTTTTTTGCTGTCTTTCAATAGATGCTTTACACTTCTCTAGTGCAACCAATTTATCTTTTTGTTGTTTATTACTATAATTTGCTTCCAACATACCCATTTCTTTTTTCTGAATGCTTGTGTATATTTTTTCATATTCGCCTTCATCCAAGCCATTTTTTGCTACTGCAATGTCATTTTCTTTCCCTTGGTAGTCATTATTATCTAAGGACTTAGTCATAATCTCTTTAATTTTATTAAAATTATCTCTCTTTCCATCATCAACACCGACTAATTTATTTGTCATTGCTCCTAAAGCATTCTTTCTATCTTCATTTAACTGAGTTCCAAGGACAAAACTCATACCTTCAGAATCTATTTTGAAATCTGAAAAATTAACCATTCTGTTAGTCCATTGATACTCTTCTTCCTTAGCTGAAAGATTTTCTTTTAAAGATTTTGCACTATCAAAAGCTCCTAAGCACGCTTGACCAATACCACTTAATGATGATAGTAAACTCAACGCACTCTGTATTCCAGAAAGAATTAGTTGTATTTTCATCTGTTCTTGAAGTTTTTCCTTCTTTTCTTCTAGTTTCTTTATATCTTCTTTTTCATCTTCTTTTATCTTTAGAATTTCTTGAATCAAAAGATTCATTTTTGCTCCAACAGAAAGCATTTTATTTTCAAGCTCTTTTTTCAAAACTTCTATCTGTTGATTTCCTGAGTTAATTTGAGTTAGAACACTTTCCTTATAGGTATTGAAATATGATTCTTTTAATTCATCTTTCTTTCCTTGTTCCAATTCTTTTAAAGTCTTCTCTAGATAATCTGTCAGAGTTCGAATATCTGTAACACGATTTCCTCCAATTTCATCTTCCTCTATCATCTGCATGTAAAATGCTGCCTTCTGTTCTAATGCAAATAAAATCATACTCCATTCACTAAAACTCTGATTTTCTTTTACAAAAGCTTCTATTCTATTAGACTGCATCAATTTATTTATAAGGTAGTCATAAATCTCTTTTGCTTCTTGGTAAAACGCTTTCTTAATATGCATATCATCTAAAGAAATTACTTCTTTATTTTTCTTATCAAATTTATAATACTTCTGAAGAATTTCTCTATTTAACTGCATTTCCACTTTCTCAACTGCATTAAAAATCTCATAAATATGCGAAATTTCTAAAATATCAGCTTCTAAAATTCCTACTGCACATAAAAGTTTAAGATTTCTATATCCTTTACTTCCAGAAAAACCAAATCTTTCAAAGAATTGATAGAAAAATGTATCCATTGATAGAGAATACTCTTGCTTTAACAATTCGTTTTCTACTAATGACTTTCCAGGATTTCCTTCTTTTCCCTGTGCTCCATCTAGACCTGAGTCTGCAAGCTTTTTAATTGTCCAGTCCTTGTGTTTTGTATAAAGATCATCTAATGCCTTTCCATCATCTGCTGTTTCCTCACTATCTGAACCACTCCCTATCACATATCTATCAAAATAGTAATAGTTTATGTCACTATAACCCGTTTTACCAGAAATTCCTGTATACATTCTTGCTTCTTCAAAAATTCCGCGGATTCCTCCAATACCCCCAGCTCCACCTTTTCCTCCAGAACCGCCTTTTCCAGCTAAGCCATGTCTTCCGTCTATTTGGCTTATAGAACTTTTTAGAACTGTTGCTTCTCCAAGGAGATAAATCTGTCCAGCCTTACTTCCAAGACCAGCATTTCCACCATCTCCACCTGTTCCTCCAGTATTTCCTTGTTTTCCTTTTTCTGCTTCTATTATATAGTATTTTGCACCTTTTTCCTCAGCAAACTCTTTTTTCTCTGGTTTAGAGCCTAGTTTTGCATTTGCTCCAGCTACTCCAGATGCTCCTGTTTCTCCTACTTTTCCATCTTGACCATTTCCACCTTGTCCACCGTCAGCATAAAGCTTAAGTTCGCCTTCTTTTTGTATATGTTTAAAAGATATTAAAATATCGCCTGAGGTTCCTGCATTATTTCCGACTCTTCCATTCATTCCGTTATAAATAGAACTTTCTCCATCCAATTTTTTTGCGTCATTTCCAGAAACATTAATTGAATAAGAACCTTTTGGTATACATAATCTTTCAACTAATAGAACTATATTTTTACCTGAGAAAACATCCTTCTTCATATCACAATCTATTTTTAGCTCACACTCTCCATACATATATATATATGATAATTCATTAAGTTTATAGCCAGATATTATTTTAGTTAAATCTGATAAATTCACTTTAGGTACAGGAATATATATAGAAAGCACTTTATCTTTTTCATATGATTTTATATATGTACAATTTTGGATTTTTTCTCTTCTGTATTCTGCATCTAGAAGCTTCTCAGCTTCTTCTTGTTCCAATTCCTTCTCTGCTATCCAGTATTTAATACATTTTAATGTATCTTCCAGTGTTGTATTTAATAATGACTTTAATAATTCACTTAGACCGACAATATTAGTTTCTTTGCAGTAACTATTTAGCTCTAGAACAAGGTGTATTTTTTCTAATATATTTACTTTTTGCACTCCATCACCATAGAAAAGCCCTTGTACAAACTCCATAAGTTCTTCAATACTATTTGTTTTACATAAACTCTGATACATTTGTTCCAACTGAGATTTTTTTTCTTTTAGATTTTCTATAGAAGATAAAATGGAAATAGAATCTTCTAATGCCTTTTTTACACTTTCTATATAAGGAGCTAGAAGTTTTTCTAGTTCTTTATATGTTGTGTCAACAGCTTTTTGTATCTCCATTTTACAAGAAGCAGTAAGCATTAATCCCATATCAGTTTTCTTGAAAGTAGTTGGAAGTTTTTCTAATTCTCTCAATAGATTTTCTGGCTTTGTGTCTAGTGGATTACACAATTCTATAGAAACATTATCTGCTAGTACCACATTTAACAGATATACCAGTTCCTTATAACCTTCATAATATTTTTCTTGGCTATCTAGGTCTTCTTTTACTTTTTTCAGTATATTTCTAACTTTCTCTTTTGTCACGTTACCACTAAGTGGCTTAGGTATTTTATTGATAAGAAAGAAAAAATTTTCCTTATACTGTGTATATTCATTAAACATATCTTTTAAGTTTTTAGCTGTATCAATTAACAGTGTATGTCTAGAGTCCAGTAAAGACTGGTAGTCTAAAATGACTACTATACCTTTTACTTTTAAAGATGCAGATATAGTTTCTCTTACAAGCATTGCTCCTGCAATCATATACTCTGCTCCACGATTATCAAAAAATCCAGGACAATCGCATAAAGAAAATGCTTTATTTTCAATATCTACAACTTCTGGGCATAAAGTCTTAGAATATACACCATTACCAATATCAACTGCTGAATCTTTAGCTGTGATGTACACTTGTCCAGTTTCCGCATCTGTTTTTTCTTCCATATCACAACCTTTTAAATAGTTGATACAAGTGCTTTTTCCAACCCCTGAAGCACCCAGGAATAACAAAATCGATTTTTCTTTTAAATTGTATCTTTCCAGTTCATTCCTTCCATTTTCCAAAAGATTTATGATTCCATTATACAATTCATTTGACATATATCCATCCCTTTCTATACTTCAGCACAATAGTTTTGATATTTCTCTTTAACAAAGCTTTCTTCAACTTTTAAAACTGCTGTTGATTTTTTATAATTTGGATTATTATATCCTCCAGATTCTCCTCTATCTCCATAATCAGCATACTCTCTTGATGGACCTTCTTTTCCTTTTTCCCAACTTCCACCTTCAAGAGTTATACGATAACTAGTAATACTAGTTAGTTTATAATCCCAACTTTTAAAATATCCTGTATAGTATACAGTAGAATCTATAGCACTTGGAGAGAATGAAAGTGTATTATAACCATGATGACCACCTTTTCCTCCACTTCCACCAAATCCTGGTCTTCCATCTGGACCTCTTTCTCCATCTCTTACTGTTATATCACAGCAACTGATTAACTTATCTCTCTTTTTATCTGAATCTGCCAAGAAGTAAATATTTCCTTTACTTCCTCCATTTCCACCTCTTCCAGCATTTCCTCCTTTTTCTCCTTTTCCTCCTTTTGCACCACTTGTTCCTTCTGCAAAATAACCTTTAAACATTTGTCCATAGAAATAACTTGTATATCCTGCATCACTTCCATTTCTACCTGTGCTTCCAGCCACACCATCTTTACCATCTGTTCCTCTTGAACCATTTCCTCCATTTGCTATTAGTGTAAGGCGATAGTTTCTAATTTCTTCTTTAATGTACAAATAAATATTTCCTGCATCTCTACCATCTTCACCATTGATTCCATATATAGAATTATCTATAAGATTTCCACTCTTTCCACTTACATTAATCTTAGAATTACTACTTACATCAAGATTCTCACAAGAAATAATGATATTTTTTTCTGATGCAAAATCCATTCCAAGATTAATATCCATATAGATAGTGTCTTTAGCTAAAAACATAATTGTAGAGACATCATCTCCCACGTTTCTATTTCTAAAAGCTTCTAAAACACTGCTAATTACCAAGTTTTTAATTAATGCTTTAACTTCTATTACCGTCTTTTCTTTAAGTATAAATGATTTTATTATAAATGGATTTAAAATATATTTACTTACAAGATTTCTAATTATTTCATTTCCTTTTTCTCCATATGCATTTAATCTTGTTATATTTGCTTCTAATTCTTCACTATTTCTATCTGTAAGATTCTTTAAAATAGGCTCAAAATCACGTTTACTATATATGTAGTCTGTTTTATTTGCAACTTCCATCAATTTATCTCTATTTGATAATGTCCATACCTGTTTTTGTACCTCATAAGAAACTAAAATCTCTTCTATTTTCTTTCTTATAATAATAAATTTTTGTTCCATTATACTTTTACTTGTTTTTTCTATAATAGATTCCATATATACAGAAGATAGTGAAATTTCAGCATTTCCATGGTCTGTATATTTATTTAAATCTTTAATTATATCTAAGTTTCTTCTTATCTCATTTTGTAATTTTATACATGTGTCTTCCAAGAATAATCCACTTTCTCTTGACAATAAATTGATAAATTTATCTAAAGTAATACTCTCTGCATTAACTGAACTTTCTAACCAGTTTTTAAATATGTCTACTACTCTTTCATATTTTGACATTTCTTGAATCATTGTTACTCTTTCAACCTTCTTAATAAAGTCTTCTGTATATTCCTTGACATAAACTTCTAGTCTAGATACTATACTACTTTGAATATCTTTTATTAATGTATCTAAAACTAATCTTGCATCTGCACTGATTGGATATTGGAATGCTGATGTTTTATCTTTTACTTCTTCTAATTTTATTACTTCTTTTAATAATCCTTCTCTTTGCTCTGCTTCAAGTGGTTTACAAAGATGAATATTTTTTCCTTCTCCTTTTAGCAATTCTTCAAATAACCAAGCTTTATCTTTTATATTATTTTCTGGACTTTCACACAATTGTTCGTATTTTTTTCTAATCACATTATATATTTGTTTTTCTGTTCTTCCTAAAAAGCTTTTAGAAATAAAGAAAGTAATACTTCCTCTAAAATTCTCTTTATGAAGACACATATTTAATTGTTGAAATAAATCAAGTACTTTTGTAAGTCTAGCCTCTAATATATCTGCTTCTGGTATTAGTACAACTACTCCACATATAGATGCAGAATTTCTAAACACTTCTCCTAACGAAACTGCTGCACTAATGTCATGTGCTACTCCTCTGTTATCACTAAATCCTGCAGTATCACATAATTTTGCATCCATTCCTTCTACTTCTCTTCTCATATCTACAATATTTGGATACAAAGTTTGTGAAACAGCTCCTGAGCCAATTTCTGCAACAGGGTCTACACATTCAATATAGGAGATACCAGTATCTTCATCTTCTACTTCCTTCATTTCACATCCTGCAAGATAATTAATTGCTGTACTTTTCCCACAACCTGTGCCTCCAAGAATCAAAATTAGATTCTTATTTATAGCTTTATCTATTGCTACTTTTCCTTCATCTAGTAGGATTTTGATTTCTTCTAAAAGCTTATTTTTTTCTCCCATGTATTTTCTCCCTTTTTTATAAAATTTTTTAATATTAAAATAACTGTGCTTGTAAAATAAAGCCTTTACTAACACAGTTATTTTATTTTATATATCTAATTATATTTTTTATTTTATATATCTAATTACATGTTCTACTTTTTTCTTCACAAAGAAGAGCTTTGAAAATCATAATTTCTGCTAAATAATCCTTAGGAGCCTTTGTAATTGCAGTAGCATTACAAATAAATTTTAAATTTGTACCTGCTACAACTTAAGTAGCAACGATAAGTGTTTCATAATCAACATCTTTTAACATTCCTACAGCTTAATTGAATATTTCTACTTATTATTTTTCTACTGGTCTAAATTTTGACCATCCTCCACAATAAATATTCATATAACAAACCTCCTTATATGCTTAAATTTATTTATATAATAGTACGAATTTTCTAAACATTCAACACAAACTGTGTAACTAGTCGATAAAAGTGCATAACTGGACACATAGTCATCATAAAAAACTTTTAAAGTCAAATTTATCTAATTAAAAATAATATAATACAAAAAAACAGTCAATCTATTAAAATCAACTGCTCCATAAAGTGAATTTTTACTTATTATATTTTACAAAGTTTACACATTTACATGTGTCCCTTTATACAAAACTAATGTTGCCACTCCTATAAGTATCATGCCCATAAAAGCAGGTGTCGCATGACCAAGAAATACATAGATTTGACCTCCAATGATAGGTCCAATTATTCTTGCTAAAGATTGAATGGATTGACTACCACCTTGAATCCTCCCTTGCTCACTAGAATCGACAGACTTGGATAGCATCCCATTGAATGAAGGTCCAAAGATAGAATCGCCAAAACCAAATATAAACATTCCAACAATAAAAATAGGATAGAACGAAAACAAGGCTGATGCTGCAATAAAACTGTAACCTATAATCTCTGAAACCATTCCAAGAATTGCTATCTGTACATCACTAAGTTTTTTCAAAAGCTTTGGCATTATAAAACCTTGTGAAATGATGTCTTGTATACCCATAATTGAAAATACAAGTCCAATTAGTGCGGGTTTCCAATTGAAAGTGTCTATTGTAAATTGTGAAAAAACTGACTGTAAAGACCCATTTGGTATCCAAAGTAAGAATGCTGATAAAAGTAGCCTTTTTAAGTTTTTTACAGAAAGTACATTTGCAAGCTGTATAAATGGATTTAGCCTTGCAAGTGTAATCGACTTTAATCTATTCTTCTTATCAAGGCTCTCAGGCATATACAGAAATCCATAAATAACATTAAGTAAAGTTATTATTGCTCCAAAATACATGGGTACAGAATAACCAAACTTAGCAAGTAATCCACCTACAGTTGGACCAATAACACAGCCTACACCTGAAAATGCACTCACCCATCCAAAGTATTTACTTCTATGTTCTCTAGGAGTAATATCTGCAAAATATGCGAAGATAGTGCTTATGCTCCCACCTGTTACACCTTCTATTATACGTCCAACAAATAATACCCATAGAGCTCCTCCTATTCCAAAAACTAAGTACCCTATTGCAGAACCCAAAAGGCATAATAAGAGTAATGGACGACGTCCATATCGGTCACTCAAAGCTCCAAGCCCAGGAGCTGCAAAAAACACACAGATTGCATAAACAGAAGTTAGCATTGTAACAACTATAGCTTGTTCTTCTGGACTATTTGTATAAGGTTGCACTAAGAATGGAACGACAGGTGCTATGATAGTGAATCCGATTCCGCAAAGAAACGCAGATATAAGACCAAATATCAAAGCCTTTTTATCTACAATTTGTTCTGTATTCTGTTCATTGTTTGATTTAAATATAAACACTTAAATTCTCCTCTCAAAAATTATAATTTTGTTTCCTTTAGAAACATATTTATTTATTTCTTTTTTACTTTTTTACCTTTTTACGTCTTTACCTCTTTACTTTTTTCATTATTTTATTTCCCTAGTAGCATGTTCATCTTTTATCATTTCGCCTCATTTGGGGGTATATTCCTATATTCGTTTTTTGATTCCTTGGAAACATATTTATAGTATCATTTTTTTGTTTCCTTGTCAACAAAATAGATAACAATAAAAATACAGCCTATTCTCAATAGAGTTAGGCTGTATATGATTTCATTTTCATTATTCTGACTTATTCTACTTTAATATTATCCCCTGTTTTTTTATTTCTTCATCCAAATGTCGGTTATAATTTTCGACAAAGCTAATCATACTGTCAAATTGTTCATCAGTTACCTGCTCAAATACAACTTTATCACGTTCTTGAAACTCTTTATGAAGTTCCTCATGAATATTATAAACTGTTTTACCTTGCTCAGTAAGTCTAAAATAGATTTCTTTTTTATTATCAGGCTTCTGGTAACTTTCAATAACACCTTTTTTTATTAGCTTTTTAGTTACTTTACTTATGGCGCCTCTAGTCATATAAAAGTATTCTGCCAGTTTTGTCACATTGCAGTCTACATTTCTTCCAATGTATTCAATGCAATGTACTTCAGAAGACTTATAACCCTTGAGACTCTCTTCCATCTTAAATTTATTAAGCCAAACAGTCTTATTTAGTAAATCTCTAAAACCCATCATGACCTGTTCTTCTTTATTCATGGTATATATCCTCCCACCCGTTAGTGCATTAACAATATTATATTAAACTTTTGTTTCTATTTCAACAATGTTAAAATAATTCTTTTAGGAATCGAACTATATAAAATAAAGAGATAGAATCATCTAATTTAGACCTACATTTAATTTTATACTCTGCACCATACTTAGATATTAAATTTTTCTTAAATTCATAACTTTAAGTTACTTTATTGAATAATAAAACTTATATGAAATACTTGCTGTTACAAGGATGCAACTCAACATTGACAAAAAACATAGTGAGATTGATAGTATGTAACCTGTATATTTGTTAAAATTTTAGAATAAAGATTGAGGAGGAAAATAAAATGGATATATCTACAATAAGAAATCATTATATTAAATTATTTATATGTATTTTTTTATTTTTCAGCGATATAGTTTTATTTTTTCCGATATACTACTTATATAGAATAAAATTCATTAAATTACCACTCTTAAATTAATCATCTAATCTTTTTATATAACTCTTATTCGAATCATAATATCACAGATAAAAACATTTAATTAAAGTTATAATTTCAAGAATTTTATAACTTTAATTAAATATATTTTGAGGGGGAAAACAAATGAAAAAAACTAAATCAAAGGTATTAAGTTTAACACTAGCAACTACTTTTTTTGTAGCAACAACAGCAAATTCATATGATATGTGTGCAAAATCTTCAGATATGGACATGGGTGAGAAGTCATAGCTTATGTATTGCAAAAACTGTGATTTAGAGTTTGACGATACTACAACTATATGCCCCAAGTGTAACCACACTCTAACATCTCATAGACAAAATTTATCACAGATATCTATGAAAAATAAAGTTGATGAATTCAAGCTAAATAAAAAAGTTAGAAATGGAAATATACTAACAAATATAATTATTTTGACATTAATAATTCATATAATACTTATTCTTTTCATGCAAATCCATATTGAAGATTATTATGATATTTATATTAAATATTGCCCTACTGCAATATCTTGATTAGTTTTAGTTCTTTCTCTAAAAAGAGGAGAAAAAAGGTTCACCCTAATTAGAGTGAACCTTTTTTATATCTATATAATTTATACAAAATCTATATCCTGATTAAAACTTCATTATTTTCTAGAGCTATATAAAGCTTTAAAAATCAAAATATAAAGTGGAAAAAATTAATTTCTCCACTCTATCCTATATTACTAGTATAATCTACAGACCCTTAACATTTACTACTACTGCCTTAGGTCTAGTCATAGCCTCAATTGAATACTTAACGCCTTGAGTTCCCATTCCAGATGCCTTTACCCCTAAAAATGGGAAGTGGTCTGGTCCCCTCTCAGTCTTATTATTTATTTGAACAGTACCAACCTCAAGCTTATCAGCTATATAAAAAGCCTTATCAATATCACTTGTAAATACTGATGATTGAAGCCCATACTCTGATTGATTAGCAATTTCAATTGCTTCATTTATATCTTTAATTCTTATAATTGGAAGTACTGGTCCAAAAGGTTCCTCCCAAGCAATTTTCATATCAACACTTACATTATCCAATAATGTTGGATAAAATAAATTATTTTTTCTAACATTACCTGTTATTAATTTAGCCCCTTTATGCAATGCATCATCCACTAATCCTTGAACAAAATCAGTTGATTTGTTATCTATAAGAGGTGTAATAACTACTTCATCCATTGGATTCCCAACTGTTAACTTCTCTACTAACGGTTTTATTTTTTCAACTAGCTTATCAGCCACACTATCTTGAACCAAAATTCTCTTTACTGCCGTACATCTTTGACCTGAATATGAGTAAGCTCCAGCTACTATGTTTTTAGCTGCAAAATCCAAGTCGGCATCTTCTAATACAATAGCAGCATCTTTTCCACCAAGTTCCAATAATAACGGAACCATTTTAGATATTTTAGATATATGTTGACCAACTTCAGTACTACCAGTGAAATTTATAAAGTTGATTCCCTTATGAGTTACAACATAATCTCCTATTTCACTACCTCTACCTGTAATTGTGTTGAGTACACCATCTGGTATACCAGCCTTTCTCATAATTTCTACTAAATGAAGTGCACTAATAGCTCCTTGTGTAGCAGGTTTTAGGACAACTGCATTTCCACCAATAAGTGCTGGTGCAATTTTTGACATTGATAAATTTACAGGATAATTAAATGGAGATATAGCTAAAACAGTACCCAACGGAACTCTTGAAACATAAGACATCTTATTACGTGTTCCACCAGGGAAATTGTCACCACTAATAGCCTCACCTTCCATATTCTTTCCTACATCTGCTGTGTATCTCAAAAAATCTGCTGTTCTTTCAACTTCTGCTCTTGCAGATTTTATATCTTTAGCTATTTCAAGTACCAATATATTAGCTATTTCATCCATATTTTCTAGCAATAAGTCAGCTGCTTTATGAAATATATTAGCCCTCTTGTATACAGGCATATCAGCCCATACCTTTATACTTTCTTTTGTATTTTTAATAGCTTCATCTACTTCATGCTTTGTCATAGATTGTACTTTTCCAACAAGTGAGTTATCTATTGGTGAGTAAATTTCTATTGGTTTTTTTGAATTGGATTCTACCCATTTCCCATTTATTAAATTTTTATATACATTTTCTTCGGTTTTAAGTTCATTAAACATATTTTTATTCCTCTCTCTGATATAACATTATGTATTTAAATTATAGCCATTTATTTGTTATGTAAACATTTCTTTTTCTCATAAACGTTTACCTTTAAAAAAAATTTTGTAATCCTTATTTTTTGTATTTTAAATACTGTTTTAATTAGAAGTAGCTTTTTAATTTAAATACCTATTTTTTAATATGTCTCTGTAGTTTAAGTACTTATTTTAATGTATTTTTATTTTAAATAATTCCTCATCATTTCATACTTAAGTTTCTTACAAGATATAATTACACATATCATAATGTCAGCAATAATAGAACATATTATACAATTAAAAGAACATTATTTTGTTAATTATTGACCCTAATCTACCTATGTGATATAATTTAAACAGAACACTATTCTGTTTTAAAAAAGAAACATCACGAAAAGAAATAAAAAGCTATCCAAAATCCAATTTTTTAGTAAACACACTTTTTCATAAAATAATGGACCGTTATATAAAGAACTGTCCAGGCAATGATAAATATTTTACAGTTTGGGATGATTGTATTTCTTGCGGATTATGTGCTAAAGTATGTCCCTGTAAAACAATTAAATATGCCAGTTATCAAATGCACATACATAGAACCAATAACCTATAAGGTCATTCCTTATGGCTATTGGCTCTTTTCATATAACTGCCTCTACTATAATACTACTTGCAGATTGTAGCAAAAAACCGTTGTTTGTTAACAAAATCATGCTTGACAAATTCATAAATGGACAATACTATATATGTATGACTAAAAAAATATTTTAAGTCATACATATACATGCTTATGGAAAGGATTGATAAATATGGCTAAAAGCTTTACAGAAGTTGAAAAAAACAATATAAGAGAAAGATTAATTTTAGAATGTGAAAACCACTGGTCTAAATATGGATATAAAAAAACTAATATTGATGAGCTTTGTTCAAAGGCAGGAATTGCAAAAGGCTCTTTCTACACATTTTTTGATTCAAAAGAAAAGTTATTTTTTGAAGTATTAAATGGAATTCAAAATAGACTTATATCATCACTATACGAAATCTTGAATAGTATGCCTACAAAAGAAGGATTTGTAGCATCTTTAAAGATGTTATATCGCTTATATGATAAAAATCCATTTTTATATGCTCCCAGAGATCATGATTCTATTGCTTTTTTAAACAAATTACCTAAAGACATGGTTTCAAAGCTCGAACATAACAATATACAAAGCTTCTATGATTTAATTGAAAAGTATGATTTTAAACTAAAAATAGATAAAGAAAAAGCCTTTGGTGTTTGTAATGCTCTATTATCAAGTCTATTGTTAAAAGAAGATATTGGATATAACTATTTTGAAGTATTCGATTTCATGATAGAGAATCTTGTAGATGATATATTTGAATAATATGATGTGCTAATTTTACTAGATTATATAAGTAAAATAAATGATTATGTAGAATATGTAACTAGTAGAATAGTTAATTATAAAATAAATTAAATAGACAAATTAAGTGAATTACACAGCAAAAATAATAAATTTTGTTTTTCTGCTAAAATTCCTTTAAAATTCTTTTGGGAGAGTCCATATGATTGAACTAATACAAAAACTAAACGATATTATATATAAAATAAATGAAAAATTAAACATACATACAAAACTTGTAGACCCTAGTAGTGAACTTATGCCTTTCTACTCTACTCTATCTATAATGTTTGCTATATTTTTAATAGTGTTAGGAATTAAAATAAAAAGAAAACTTCTAGTAGTAATTGCTGTTATAACAATTATTATAAATGTTTTAATAATCTTAGATAGGTAGGTGTATATATGACAAAATCACTAAATACTTTTAACAAAAACTTCAACTTAATGGTATTAGGTCAAATAATTTCACTGTTTGGTGCCTCAATACTTAAATTCGCTTTATCCTTGTACATACTTGATATGACAGGAAAAGCAGGAATATTTGCTACAATACTTGCAGTATCTTCAATTCCAATTATAATATGTTCCCCTATTGGTGGAGCTATTGCAGATAAATTTAATAAAAGAAATTTAATGGTTATTTTTGATTTTTCAAGTAGTTTAACTGTTCTAGTCTTAGCATTATTTTTATTTAACAATAAAGGTTCAATACTGATTGTAGGAATTATCATGACTATACTTTCAATAATAAGTACGATGTATCAACCCACTGTTCAGTCGAGTACACCTATCCTAGTTGATAGTAAAAATTTAATGAATGCAAATGGTGTCGTAGCTGGAGTTGCATCTCTTACAAATATCGCTGGACCTGTACTAGGTGGTGTTTTATATGGAATTCTTGGAGTTAATGCTATTGTAATTATCAGTTGTATAAGCTTCTTTTTATCAGCTATTATGGAAATGTTTATTCAGATGCCTTTTGTTAAACAAGAACAGTCTGATAATATCATAAAGTCTATCTTTAATGATATAAAAGATGGTGTTGTCCATATATGTAAAGAAAATCCTACTCTATTAAAAATATTATTTATAGCAATGGCATTAAACCTCTTTTTAACTTCAATGATAATTGTAGGTATACCATATATAATAAAAATAACAATGGGTGCTAATGATACCTTATATGGTACTGCACAGGGAGCAATATCATTTAGTTCACTAGTAGCTGCTATAAGTATTGGCATGTTCTCTAAACATATAAAAATTAGTAATTTATATATATACCTTTGTATATGTGCACTGATGTTTATTCCAATGGCATTTTCGGTATATCCATCTATATTACAAACAGGGTTGGCAGCACCATTTTTAATTCTTGTAATATCCTCTATGTTAATATTTTTCATGACAACAATTATTTCAATATTTGCCATAACAATAACTCAATTAGAAACTCCAAATGAACTGTTAGGAAAAGTAATGGCTATACTTTTTGCAGGAACAGCAGCCGCAATGCCTCTTGGTCAGGTCATATATGGTAAACTTTTTGATTTATTATCAGATAGAGTTTACATTATTATTATAGGAGTTGGTATAGTTACATTCTTTATAGCAATTATTTCAAAAGTAATATTAAAAGACAAAAGTGCTAAGTACAACAAATAGAGATTTTATTATATTCTAATTGTATTTTTTACAAATAATATAAGCAGAATATTTATATTCATAGATACATTATGATGTTTGATTTTAGTCTTAATTTTACAAAATATACAAAACTATACGACTGTAGCATAATATATGAATGTGTCATATATACTGATAAAATTTTAATTTTCACTAATTTCTGAATTTAAATGCAAAATTATGCATTAGTGTGTTGACGTATTGGAAATTGATTGATATAATCAATGAAAAATAAGCTTTATAAAAATTCAAAATATTCAGCTAGAGGAGTGATAGTAATGAGTTACATGCCAAATTTAGAGCAAGCATGGGAAATCTTAAAAAAATACAATAAGGAAGAATTTCATATAAGACACGCTCAAATTGTATCTGGTGTTATGAGATATTATGCAAAAGAATACGACCCTGAAAGAGTAGAATTTTGGGAAATCGTTGGACTTTTACATGACTTAGACTTTGAGATGTATCCTGAAGAACATTGTGTTAAGCAAAGAGAATTAATGACTGAACTTGATTTAGATAAATCAATAATTGATTCTACTGTAAGTCATGGATATGGATTGACTGGCTCAGACGTTAAACCAGAGCAATTTATGGAAAAAGTTTTATTTGCTGTAGATGAACTTACTGGATTAATTGGTGCTGCTGCAATAATGCGTCCTTCAAAAAGTGTATCTGATTTAGAATTAAAGTCTGTTAAAAAGAAATTTAAAGATAAATCTTTTGCTGCTGGCTGTTCTAGAGATGTTATAAGAAGTGGTGCAGAAATGCTTGATTGGGAACTTGACAAACTTATACAAACAACTATAGAGGCTATGAGAAGCCTAATTCCAGAAATGGAAATATAGGCTATCATACATATAAAGTAAGTATAATAAAACCAAATTAAATACTAAAACAACTTTATTTATATAGAGTATCTGATTATGTATTTATCAATTTAATAGTTTCACTAATAAGCAGTTACGTTGATACAAATGTTTTGTTGATTTTATCAATATAACATAACTTTAGTTGCAATAGAAGTTACATCTCTAAAGAGTTTTTCTCCTTTCGATGCAACTTCTTTTTTATGTTATTTTGTCTACTGATTCCACCCCTTTTATTTACTTCCAGCCACATTACCTCTAAATCTCAGACTTTATATTTTAAAACTCATTCTATGTACGACTCACTATATGCATAGCTCACTATATGTATGATTCACTATATAACACACTAATTTAAATAGATTCTTATAGGTAATAATTAAGTCTATTATCTTTATAAAATTATATTATTTACTCATGACACATCAAATTATATATTAATTGCTTTTTTTACATTCCTAAGTGGTATAGCAATCTTAACTACAAATTTTTTATCATCATATTCAATTACAACGTTTCCTCCATATTTATTTACAGAATTTTTTATACTTTTTATTCCTAGACCATGAAGTGCATCTTTTTTATCTGTTACAATTTGTCCGTTCTTTGTGATAATTTCATTTACTTTAGTGTTTTCCACTCTTATAAGATAAAAATTTTGTAAAACATCACCTTTAACACAAATTACTTTACTCCCCTCCTCAATTTTTTTACATGCTTCAATTGCATTATCTAAGATATTTGAAAATATATGACATACATCTATTAATTCAATAGCTTCACAGTGACCAAAATTTATTCCTATTTTAAGTTCTATATTATTTTTATCACAAACTTCTTTCTTCTCACTCAATATAGCATCTAAGATAAAATTACCAGTATTAAATAAAATATTATTACTTTGAATCTCCATCTGTAAGTCATCTAAATATGAAGTAACATCAATACCTTTTTTAACCATAGTTTTTATACATAAGATATGATTTTTCATATCATGACTTAATAATCTAGTTTTTAAATGTTTCTTTTCTATATCCTCATAATATTCATTTTTATTGTGTAAAACGTTTTTAATCATATTATTTTCTGCTATTAATGCATTATATTCTTGTAATTTTTTAGCAACTAAAATCAAGATAATACTCGATAGAAGTAACATGATAGAGATTATAAGTAATTGATAATTATGTATTAAACTACCACTAGTTTTAGGATTAAATATGTATTCAAAAATAGCAAAGAAAGACGCTATATTGGCAATTATAGGTATAATTACATATGTTAATGTCTTTTTATTTATTTCTATATTCAATTTTATTTTTAATGTCTTATATAAAAATAAAATTAAAAGCAAAATTGTCTTTCCAGATACAATTGACTCAATTCTATATATATTTTCTGTTAACATTTGGCTCATATCATCTATTGAATTAATCCAAATTGTTAAAGACATGCTCAAAGCATCTATACCCATTAACAACATCCAATACATTAAAGATATTAGTATGGCTTTTGTAAGCCTTACTCTATATGAAATTTTGTAAAATGCAATCATAATCATCACAGATATAATTACTCTTATATTTGGAATTACGTCAAAGAAATAAAATATATTAGCAAAAATAATAATACCTATCATGTAAAGATTTATTCTTTTATTGGAAATTTTTTGTATACTTGTGTAATCTAGTATTTTTTTACAAACAAACCATTCTATGATAAAAGACATAGCAATGAAAATATTCCAAAACAAATTTGACTTTATCATAATATTTTCTCCTAGTGTATTAATAATTTAATTTTTAAAATTTTCCATATAACTTAATTATATACGACTCTACACATGTAGTAAATACCTTGATAGAATTATCCTAAATAAATTGAATTTTATTTTATTTTTTAATAATATCATTACATATGCTAATATATTTAAGCATTCTTCCTTCTTCCAATTTAATAACAACATCATTTCTCTATAAATAACTATAAAAGTACGTTTTTCATATGATTTAGTATGTAATTCTCTCCTAAAACGATATAAAACTGTAAGAATTATAATAAAATAAATTTTATCACACGAAATACATTGACAGGCGAGGTATATAAAAGTATTATATACTTAAACGGAGGTGATATTTATGAAAATCGCATCTGATATGATAAGAGGTCATACAGAAACAATTATCTTAAAGCATTTACTTGAAAAAGATAGCTATGGTTATGAGATTAATAAATCTATATTAGAAAAAACACAAGGCTTGTATGAGTTAAAAGAAGCAACCTTATACACAGCCTTTCGTAGACTTGAACAATCTGGTGCAATAACATCTTATTGGGGTGATGAGGCTACTGGTGCTAGAAGAAAATATTATTCTATAACAAGCGAAGGTAGAGAAAAATATAAAAAAAGCCGTGAAGAATGGGATAATACAAAATTGTTAATAGACACATTAATTTAGGAGGTGAAAATATGTTAGATAAAATACATGATTATATTGAACAAAGCTTTACAGAAGTTAAAGAAACAAGAAAGGTCAAAGAACTTAAAGATGAACTATTCGAAAATCTAAAAGAAAAATACAGCGACCAAATACAAAATGGTAAGTCAAAGCAAGAAGCATATAATTCAGTAATATCTGGGATTGGAGATTTATCTGAATTAATTGAAAGTGTTAAAGAACCATATTTTATGTCTTCTGAATTAATTGAAGAAAGAAAAAAAAGAGCTTTGAGAGTATCAATAGCAATTGCTCTTTTTATAATAAGTCCATTTTTAACTGCTGTTTTAATTGTAAACTTGGGTATCCAACCAACTCTGGCTAGTCTTCCAATGTTTATATTAATAGCAGTTGGAACAGGTCTATTAGTATACAATGGAATGACAAAGCAAAACTATAGTCCATCTGATGATACTATTGTAGAAGAATTCAAAGAATGGAGAGTAAAAACTAAAAGTACAAATCTTGCTTATAAATCATTTATGAGTGCATATTGGATGATAATAGTTGGCATTTTTTTAATTGTTAATATATGTTTTGATGCTTGGAGCTTTTCATGGATAATATTCATAATAGGTGCTGCGGGAATTCATATAGTCGAAGGTGTACTACAATTAAAAGACGCGGAGGATGATGATAAATATGAATAAAAAATTTTTAAAAATAAAAATTATTGTTTGGAGTATTGTGGCTATAGTATTTTCTATAATATTTATTATTTTCCTTACAAATACTATTACTTCATCTAAATATGATGTCAAAGATTTGATTAAAGGTTCAGTTAAAAATGAAAGTTTTTTATCCTCTAATAAAAATTATGATAAGTATATAACTGTTAAAAGTGAGAGTTTTTCAAATAAAATAAATAATATTGATGTTGACTGGATTTCAGGTGAAATTAGAGTTTTAAAGAGTGATTCTAATAAAATCAAATTAATTCAAAAAGCTCCTTCTAATTTTTCAAGGAAAAAGATTGCAAAAATAAAGGTTGATGGTAATACCCTTTCTATCATTGATAATTCTACAAAAAAATTCTTCATTGGAATTGGACTTCCAAAATCAACAGTACTTGAACTATATTTACCTGAAAAATTATATAACAATATAAATGTATCTACTACTTCAGCAGATATATATAGTACTTATCTTAAAAGTAACATGGCGTATATTGAATCAGTTTCAGGTAATATAGAAATGTATGGTAAGATTGACAAAATGACTTTAGAGACAACTAGTAGCAATATCAACATAAAAAAACTTGATAGTAAAAGTGTTACCTGTAATTCAGTATCTGGTAAAATTCAACTTTCTGGTAAAACTGATGATTTGAAGATAAATACAACAAGTGGAGATATAGATTTAGAAAATATGGACAATAAGAATCTTATATGCGAATCAACTTCTGGTAAAGTTAATATAGAGGGTAAATTTTCCAATATCAAATCTGAGACAACTAGTGGAGATATAAAAATTAATTCAAGTGCAATGTTGTCTTCTTTCAAATGTGATACTACTTCTGGTGATATTGATTTGTATATTCCTGAGAATTCAGGATTTACCTTAGATTTTAGTAAGGTCTCTGGTAATTTAAATAGTAGTTTTAAATTACTTCAGGATGGCGATTCATATATTTATAAAAATGGGACTGCAAAGATGTATGTGGATACTACAAGTGCCGATTTAAATATTATAAAAAATAACTAACAAAAAATAGCGATATTAAAGCGTTGTATAAACTACATAAAGATAATATACATTAAAAAGTTATATAAATTACACGAAGATAAATCTTTATATCTTATAAGCAAAAATTAGAGGCACATTATCATAAAAAATATGACTAAATGTGCCTCTAATTATAATTATTTATTCACAAGATACTTATCTATACAGAAAATATCTATCTATACACAAGTTAACATTTTATATATCAATTAACTTTATTTTATATATTAGTTTTGAATAACACTTTCTCTTGACTCAATTTCTTTTGAAATACTAGCTATAAACTCATCTAATTTAATACTGCCTATTTCACCTTTATCTCTTGATCTTACAGAAACATTATTTTCAGCTACTTCTTTTTCACCTACTACTAACATATAAGGAACTTTTTCAAGTTGAGCTTCTCTTATTTTAAATCCAATTTTTTCAGCTCTATCATCTAATTCAACTCTTATACCTTTATCAAATAATACTTTTTTAACTTCATTAGCATAATCCATAAACTTATCAGATATAGGAAGTATCTTAACTTGAGTTGGAGATAACCAAACTGGGAATTTGCCAGCATAATGTTCAATTAATATACCTATAAATCTCTCTATACTACCAAAAGCAACTCTATGAATCATAACTGGTCTATGTTTCTCACCATCTTGTCCAATATAAGTATTATCAAATTGTCTTGGAAGTTGCATATCTAATTGGATAGTACCACATTGCCAAGTTCTTCCTAAACAGTCTCTTAAATGGAAGTCTATCTTAGGACCATAGAATGCCCCATCACCTTCATTTATAGTATATGGTAGACCTAACTCTTCTAAAGCTTCTCTTAATCCATTTTCAGCTGCTTCCCACTCTTCTTCGCTTCCCATAGAATTTTCTGGTCTTGTAGATAATTCTAGATTGTATTCAAATCCAAAAGTCTTGTAAATACCATCTATTAGATTAGCTACACCTTTTATTTCATCTTTGATTTGTTCTGGTAACATGAATATATGTGAATCATCTTGAGTAAATGCTCTAACTCTCATTAATCCTTGTAATGCTCCAGATAACTCATGTCTATGAACTCTACCAAGTTCTGCAACTCTCATTGGGAAATCTCTATATGAGTGTAATTGAGAATTGTAGTAAATTAATCCACCAGGACAGTTCATAGGTTTTATAGCATAATCCTCGTCATCTATTTTAACTGTATACATATTCTCTTTGTAATGATACCAGTGACCTGAAGTCTCCCATAATTTTCTGTTTAATATAATTGGAGATTCTATTTCAATATATCCAGCTTTTCTGTGTATTTCTCTCCAGAATTTTAATAATTCATTTTTAAGTTCCATTCCTTTTGGTAAGAACATAGGGAATCCAGGACCTTCATCAGGTATCATAAATAAACCTAATTCTTTACCTAATTTTCTATGGTCTCTTTTTTTAGCTTCTTCTAATAAGTGTAGGTACTCTTCTAAATCTTTATTTTTTTCAAAAGAAGTTCCATAGATTCTTTGAAGCATTTTATTTTTTTCGTCACCACGCCAGTATGCACCTGCTACACTTTGTAATTTAACAGCTTTAACCTTTTTAGTAGATGGTAAATGTGGTCCTCTACATAAATCAGTAAAATCACCTTGTTTATAGAAAGATATTATTTCACTTTCAGGTAAATCAGATATAAGCTCTACCTTATAATCTTCTCCTTGTTCTTTCATAAGTTCTAAAGCTTCATTTCTAGGAAGTTCAAATCTTTCTATTTTTAAATCTTCTTTAGCTATTTTTTTCATTTCAGCTTCTATTTTTTCCAAGTCTTCTGGAACTAATCTATGTTCTAAATCTATATCATAATAGAATCCATTCTCTATACTTGGCCCTATAGCAAGTTTTGCTTCTGGGTAAAGTCTCTTTATAGCTTGAGCTAACATATGTGCTGATGTATGTCTAAAAACGTCTTTTCCTTCTTTATCTTCAAATTTAAATAAGTTTAAATCACAATCACTATCTATCATGTGGTCCAGACCTACAACCTCTCCGTTCACAGATGCTGCTACCACATTTCTAGCTAATCCTTCACTAATGGATTTAGCCACATCCATAACAGAAAGAGCATTTTCAAATTCTTTTATTGAACCATCTTTTAAAGCAACTTTAATCATTGTTTTTTCCTCCTTATTGAGATAATTTTTAATTTTTTTGTAATAAAAAATCGCCCCAAATATATTTGGGACGATATTAATTCGCGGTTCCACCCAAGTTGGTGTATACAAATATATACAACCCTCTTGATGACTATAAGGTAGTCACCCGAGCACTTTCACAAATCGTGTAAAACAAATATTGCTAATAAGCTCAGCTCCAAGGTAGTTTTCAAATAGACCTATTACATGGGTTTTCAGCCATAGACCCAGATTCTCTGTGAATGGTTTCCACTCTACTCTTCCTCTTCAACACTATAATTTTTGATATATTTTCATTATAACAGATAGTCATACATCAATCAACATTAATGTAATATATTAATTACCCATTATTTTTCATCTCAATCAATTTTAAACTAATATTCTTATATTTTATATTAATTTAATCTTTTGATTTATAGTAATATTATAATATTTTCACTAATTTTAAATTTTTAAAGCATATCTACATGCATGATAGATATAACTAGATAAATATAGTCACTAATCCTTGAACTATACCTATTAAGAAACCTAATACAAGACCTAAGATTTCTATATGTTTTAATTCATTTTTAGCTATTCTTATGATTATTTCTTCTAGTTCATATAAATCTAGTTCATTAATCTTATCTTCGACCATTTTTTGTATATCTATACGCTCATTTGCTTTATTTATTATATTTTTGCTCAATTCATCTATGCTCTGTTTCACTTCAGATTCAATTATATCTCCTAAATAGTCCTGAATCATGTTCTTTATACTGCTTGGTATAAATGAAACTTTCTCATGTATGATAATTTTCACCCTTGCTTTTATGTATCTTACAACTTCTTCCTTATCTTCGTCAGTAATGATATTTGCAAGTATTTCGTCCATTGAAAGAAATTCGTTTTGAATTATTTCACCTACATTTGCTGCTATTTCTGCTCTTCTCTTTGGTATAAGACCTACTATCTCTATATTTAAAATAGGTATCTTAATAGATACTATTGGTCTAAATATCAGTCTTATAGCAACTACATTTGTGACATAACCTATAAATCCACCAATAACAGCTAATATTAGTATCCTAATTAAATTATCCATTATAAAACTTCTCCTTATCAATTGTATATTTGTTAGCTATATTTTATCTTTAATAACTCTAGTTATATTATAGCTTTATATACAATTATAAGTCTTTCGTGTCGATTTCAAAAGAATTTTTTGATTTCTAATTTTTATTTTTATTATTTTAGTTGTATTTTACTATCTTTTAACTCTGATTTATCTGTAATTTGAGTATATTTTTATTTTTAACTATCTTTTCAAATCTTAAATTATATCTTTCAATTCTAATTTTCCATAATTATACTAACTTTATTTTCAAAAATTGCTTCTACTGTATCTATGATTTCCTTTGAGCAATTGTTATTTAATAAATCTAATATTTCTATCTTCTTAGGGCATAAAGTTAATAAGGTACTTATTAAAAAGTCCTCATAATTTAAATTTTCTCTTATGACCATATTTATAATTTCTTCATCATCTATACTGTCTATTTTATTTCCATTTTTATCGTATAAAATAAATGTATTATCTTCCATTATATGAACTTTAAGTAAATCTATCTTTTCTTCTTGAGTATCTATAAAATATTTTAAAACTCTTATAAACTCATCTTGGTCTCTTTTTATTAAATACTCTTCAACTGCAATATCACCTATAGCAGAAATATATTTCATAAATTCTCTCATTCTAAATCTAATAAAACCTTCGACATTTATAAAATCATTTTCCTCTATATAGTTCCTAACCCTTGTAAATACTGTTTCTCTCATAAAAATCTCTTTTTTAGCAAATATGTTTAGTGAATATATGTATATATTATTTTTATCTTCAGGATATGTACGCCCATAGCATTTTAGAATGTATTCTTTTAAAAGTTTCTCTTTCATTATACTTATTATCATACTAGTTATTTCTGTAGATATTTCATCAATATTTAGAGCTCTTTGTTCAGTTTTAGTACCATTAAGTATCTTCTTATTTAATACTTCTTGCTTTGCAGAATCAATTACGACTTCTACAATGTCATTTGTATATATTAATCTATCGTTTACATTATTATTCCTCAAAAATTTCATAGAAGAAATATTATCCTTCTCAACCAAAGTTATCGCTCCTTTCTCGTCATGAGAGGAACTATAGAACCTATATCGAGTAAATTTTCACTACTAAGTGTAACTATCTCCTTGTTTTTACTTTCTATAAAACTTTTTATACGTTCATAGTCAGGATGTTTTTTAACATCTCCACAAAAAGCTAGTTTATCCTTAGAAATTAACCCTGTACATCCACCTATAAATCCATAATTCATCTCAAATAAATTTATATGACCTTTTTCTATTAATAAACACTCTATTTCTGTATTCTTCATGCTTTTCCAAATACCTTTATCTGATGTTATTATAGATGTTCTATCTACTATACAGATTGAGCATTTAGAATAGCCCTGCTCTATATTTATCTTTTTAAGTTTATTATTTTCAATATAATCTAATATCGCTCTGTCAGTGTACTTAAAATTGTGTATGGCATAATCACCAACTATAGCAATATTGTAAGGTATATCATAAGGATATTTATTTGATAAATTAGCTTCTCCCTTAATTATATTAAATTTATGTTTACTTAATAACTCTTTGTATTGATTATATACATTCGGCGCAACAATTATATCTCCTTTTCCTAAATTACAAATACATATATCTGGGTGATATTTTATACTTTCATATAATTCTTTACATTCTATTGTTTTTATTATTTCTATATTTCTTAATTTTAATTCATTTTCCATTAGATAACTAATTCTTTTGTCCACCAAAGCTAGACACAAATCGTCATCTAGTATAAATGGCTCTCTTGTAAATTCCATTTTTTACTCCTTTTTATTTTTTTTGATAAATTTTTTATTTGAATATAAATAAAGTGTGCAGTAGATTTTTTCTACTTACACACTTATTATTGGACTTTTATGTAATTAATCTAAATTAATTAATGTTTTTTTTGATAAATTTTTATAAAAACTCTACTCTATCATCTAATTGATTTTAATTTAGCTATATCGTTCCAATTGCTTGCTGTTACTATTTCAATTTTATTTAAGTCTCTTTTTATCTCTTGTGTGTCTCCTTTAACAGCTACAACATGTTTTTCTGTATATTCTAATTCTACCTTTGTGTCTTTTAAATCTTTTTTAATTTCTACTAGATTATTTTCTATCTTATCTAATCTAGAGTCTATTCCATTAAATCTAACATCTACTTTATCTAGTCTTATGTCTACTTCATCAAATCTAGCACCCATCTTCTCTAGTCTTATGTCTACCTCATCAAATCTAGCATCCATTTTATCTAGTCTTGTATCCATCTTATCTAATCTGTTTTCTAATTTATCAAATCTGTCGTTAATACTGTTTTGCATTTTGTCTAGAAATTGCAAAATTTTGTCTTCCATATGTATCAACTCCTCTATAGATAATTATAACATTCCACACAAATACTATACATATCTTCAGCAATAATTAGTATGTACTTTTCACCTTATTGTACTCTTTTTTTACATATTCCAAAACATCTGGTGGTATGTTTCTATTGCTATTTGGAGTAAGTCCAATTTCTCCATCTTTTATCTTAAACTCCATGACTTTACTTCCCTTAAAACCATCCTTTACAACATTCTGTATCAATTCATAAACAGGCTGTTCTACATCCTTTACAATCGAACTTATTACATTATCTGGAGCCATATCATATTGGTCTTTATTAATAGCTATAACTTTACCACCATTTTCTCTAGCTACCTGAATAGCTCTTTTCCCATCATCCTCTGTGGCTGAAAATACAACATCTCTATCAGAATCTCTCATTTCTTTTGCAATAGTTCTAGCTGACTCAGGATTTTCAAATACATTTGCATACTTTACCAATAAATCAGCATTTTTATTTGAAGTTTTAAGACCTTTTCTAAATCCAGATTCATATTTATCTCTACTAGAGCCTTCAACCCCTCCTATAAATCCTACTTTACCAGTGTCAGTCATTTTTCCTGCAATAAGACCTGCCAAATATCCAGTGGAATTATCTTGAAATGATACAGAAATTACATTAGCTGGTTGAACCTTATAATTATAATCAACTATTGCAAATTGCTGTTTTGGATATTTTGTAGCAGCTTGTTTAATCGGTTCTGCAAATCTAGTTCCAACTGCTATTATCAAGTCTGGTTCATATTTATATAATTTTTCTATGCTATTTGCAAAGTCATTAAAAGTCTTTGGTCTTTCAATCTTCTCTCTAATATCAAAATCCTCATCAGCTCTTTTTAAAGCTGACAGTACATTATTATTATACGATTCATTACCTAAATTTTCAGTATCTAACAATACTCCAACAGTTTTTCTTACATAAGAATCATCTTCCAATTCATCCTCATCATTGCTACTTTCACTATTTGACTTATCTTTATCAGACAAAGTTGACACATTCTTAGATTCACTTTGTTTAGACTTATTATTATTTATATTAGAATTATTATTTACTCTATTAAATCCAAAATCAAAATTACAGATAAATAGTATAAAAACTGTAAAGAGTATGACAAAACAAAACATCAATATCCTTTTTATTTTCACAAAACTCACTCCCTGACATAGAACATGAAGTCTCTATAAATTATTTATTGTTCTTATTTACATATTCTAACACATCAGGAGGAATATTTTGAGAACTATTTTGAGCAAGTCCAGTACTTCCAGACTTCATTGTATTTTCTATAACTTTACCACCCTTATAATCTCCTTTTACAAAGCTTTGTATTAAGTCATAAGTAGGCTTTTCAAAGTCCTTTACAATAGAACTTATAACATTTTCTGGAGCCAACTCATGCTGATCTTTATTAATTGCTATCACTTTTTTATTCTTTGCTCTAACCATATTTATTACACTCTTTGAATCATCTTCAGTATTAGAAAAAATAATATCTACTCCACTATCCATCATTTTTTTAGCAACAGATTCAGCAGATTTACTATCTTTAAAAATATCTACATACTCAACTGAAATATCTTTTATATTGCTATTAGAAAATTTAACACCTTCTTTAAAGCCAGATTCAAATTTATTTCTACTAGAACCCTCTACTCCACCTATAAAACCAACCTTATCTGTTTCTGTCATCTTTCCAGCAACTAATCCAGCCAAATATCCAGTCTTATTATCCTCAAAAGAAATTGAAGTTATATTAGATGGTTGTTTGTCATACTCATAATCTACAATGGCAAACTGTTGCTTTGGGTATTTCTTGGCTATCTTTTCTAGAGGCTTTGCAAATCTAGAACCAACAGCTATAATCAAGTCAGTATTATCATTACATAAAATATCTATGCTATTAGAAAAAGTTGATGAATCCTCTGATTCCACTTTATTTGTATCTATGTTAAGATTTTTTTGTGCAGTATCTAACGCTAACAAAGCTGAATTATTCATGACTCCATTATTTGACCCTTCAATATCTAATATCATAGATACAGATTTTTTTGAATTTTCTTTGTTACTTAGCTTATTTTTATTATCTTGATTAGAACTAGAATTATTACTTGAATTACTGCTACATCCAACTAACATTCCAGCAGTCATTGCTACAGTTAACATTAATACCAACAATTTTTTTAAACGCATCAAAATCCACTCCTTATATTTTTGTGACATTTTTACATACTATTTACTGATTTGTTATACCTCATTTGCAAGTATTTATTTAATTTTTTCAATAAACTTACCATAAAAAAGTGTGTAATAGATTTCTATCTATTTACACACTTCCCTAAAAACTCAACTTAATATATCAACACTTAATTCTATCTAAAACAAATCATATCTAGTGTATCAATGTTTAACATATCTTATCATAAATTAATAAAAAAATAAATAATCCCAATATAAAAAATTGTTATTTATTTTTTAGACATATAATTCCAGTTACACCAGGACCAGCATGTGCACCTATACACACACCAATTTGGAAAAATTTAATTTCCTTAGGTCTCAATTCATCCTCTATAACTTTAGACAATTGTTCTTTTTCCTTAATGTCATCACTATATCCTATATATATAACTTGGTCTGATAAATCATCCCCACAATTCGATTTTATCAAGTCCATCATCTTAGAAATTACATTCTTCTTACCTCTTACTTGAGATAATTGTGAGACTAACCCTCCTTTTATTTCAAGAATAGGTTTTATATTTAATATACTTCCTATTGCCGCCTTAGTAGATGATATTCTTCCTCCCTTTTGTAAGTACTCCAATGTATCCACTGAAAATATAACAAAAGCTTTTTCTTTTAATTCATCTAAAACAGGTAATATTTCATTAATAGATTTTCCTTCACTTGCAAGCTCTCCTGCTTTTATTACAAGCAGACCAGTTCCCATACAAAGTAAGTTAGAATCATATGTATATATTTCACCTTCTACATCATTCTTCGCCATTACAGCACTTTGATATGTTCCTGTAGCTGTAGCCGAACCAGCTATATAAAGTATTGCTCTACCTTCACTCGTGTATTTTTCAAAAACTTCCTTAAATTGGGCATAAGTAGCTTGAGAAGTTTTTGGATATGCATTTTCTTCTCTAAGTTTTTTATAAAATTCATCTCCAGATATATCAATCCTATCCTTGTATTCTTTTTCTTCTAATATAACTGTTAATGAAACAATATCTATATCATATTTATCTAACAAATCTTTTGGCACGTCCGATAAACTGTCACAGATTATCTTTAGATTTTTCATTAAGTATGCTCCTTTCTAATTTAGGATTATTTAAACTACCTCATATTAGGGTATCCTATTTGTCTTAAAGCCTCATATACTACTATAGCTACTGAATTTGATAAATTTAATGACCTAGCTTTTTCAACATCTAACATAGGTACTCTAATACAAGTATCCATATTTGCTTTCAACAAAGACTCTGGTAATCCCTTTGTTTCTTTCCCAAATACTATAAAACAATTTTCTTCATATTTTACATCTGAATGCGATTGTTTAGCCTTTGTTGTAGAAAAAAAGTATCTACTGTTTGGATATTTTTCTTGTAATTCTTCAAAGCTATCGTAATATTGTATATCAGCTATATCCCAATAGTCAAGACCACATCTTTTTAAGTGCTTATCATCCAATGAAAAACCTAATGGTTTTACTAAATGCAAAGTTGAACCTGTTGCTGCACAAGTTCTTATTATATTTCCTGTATTTTGAGGTATTTCTGGTTCTACTAATACTATATTTAATGACATTTTTATCCTCCTAAATATCGTTCTTGTTTACTAAACTTTATTTTATAAACAGAATAACAATAATATTATACTATCATATATAATAATGTTAATAATAATTTTTATTTTATTATATATAATAGTTTTCTATCTAACATTTTCATAAGTATTATTATATCAGAAAATCACTCTTGTACAACTTACTTTAGAAAAGTTATTTCATTTCTTTAAGTTCTTGATAATAATTACAATCATCTTTTATTGGACAGTTTTCACACTCTGGATTTCTAGCTTTACACATTCTTCTTCCATGAAAAATTAATACATGATGTGAGTGTGACCATCTTTCTTTTGGTATGGCTTCCATAAGTGCAAATTCTGTTTTTTGAGGGTTTGGCTCATCTACTATTCCAATTCTATTACTGACTCTAAATACATGTGTATCTACTGCTATTGCTGGATGATTAAAGGCATTACTAAGAACAACGCCTGCTGTCTTTCTCCCAACACCAGGAAGTTTTACAAGCTTTTCTAAAGTATCTGGTACCTCACCATTATATAATTCACACAACTGTTCAGATGTAGCTTTTATTTTTTGAGCCTTACTTTTATAAAGACCACAACTTTTTATCTCTTTACTAATTTCTTCAATACTTAAATCTGCAAAATCTCTTGCTGTATTGTACTTCTTAAACAATTCTGCTGTAACTTTATTTACTCTTACGTCAGTACATTGAGCGGATAATATAGTTGCTATTAAAAGTTCAAAGGCTGTCCCATAATTTAGTTCACATGTAGCATCTGGATACAATTTTTCTAATTCATCTAAAATTTTATTTACATCTTTTTCGTTTTCAGATTCTTTCTTATCCACAGATTTACTTTTAGCTTTCTTATTACTCACTTTTTGTATATTTTTACTAGATTTATTATCTTTTAATTTACTATCTTTTTCACTTTTTTGAGAATCTTTTTTGCTAACCTTGGCACTTTTTTTATTATCCTTAATATCTACAAAATTTTCTATATCTTTTTCATCAATTATTTCATCTACTTCTTTTTGAGTTTCAATTTTATTTACATCATTCTTACTTATATCTTTCTTATTTACACTTTTCATAATTATCCCCCTTAAAATACCAATTTATAAAACATTATTTATATATAGTTTAATCATATCAACAAAAAATAAACATCAACATACAAAACAAAACTTACTCTACAGATATTTCACAAAAAAAGCAAAAACTTATTAAAGTTCCTGCTTTTTATTATACATATAAATACCCATTAAATTCTATTATAAACTTATTCTTTTGCCTCAATTTGTATCTTACTAAAAGATAGTAGTTTTTCTTTGACCAATTTTTTTATTTCTTCAAATTTGACATCTGTCAATATCTCTATAGCTTCTTCTACTCTTTCAACTGTATATATTTTAAATTTTCCATCTTTTATAGCATCATTAACTTCATCTGATAAAACAAGATTTCTCTGATTTTTTTTAGGAATTATTACACCCTGTTCATTGTTTAAGCCTTTAGTTTTACATATAGAATAAAATCCTTCTACTTTTTCACTTATTCCACCAACTACTTGTATATCTCCCTTTTGATTTATAGAGCCTGTAACTGCAATATTTTGCTTAATTGCTACACCACTAAGAGATGATAACAATACATATAACTCCGCAGAAGATGCACTATCCCCATCTATACCTCCATAATTTTGCTCAAAACAAATATATGCATTTAATGACATCAATAAATCCTGTGCAAAGTTTTCAGAAAGATATCCCCCTAATATAAGCACTCCTTTATTATGTATTGAGCCACTCATATTTACTTCTCTTTCTATATTTACTATACCATTGCTTCCTGGACTAGTAGTTGCTGTAATCCTTGAAGCCCTACCAAAAGAATATTCTCCTGTACTTAAAACTGATAGCCCATTTATTACTCCAACTTTTTTCCCTTCTGTTTCTATTAGAGTAAAACCATTTTCAATTGATTCATCCATGTGTGTCTCTACTCTATTAATACGCTTTTTCTTTTCACTTATTGCTTTTTTAATATCATCTCGCTCTGTATAATTGGAACTTCTAAATTCTGCATATGCACTTCCTTCTATTATAACTTCCATTATTTTATTAAACTTAGTTGATAGCTTCTCTAAATCACCAGACAATTTAGTGCTAAACTTAACAACTTCGTCAACTGCATCTTTTGTAAAATGTTTTAAGCCATTTTTATTGCATTGATATGCTATAAATCTAGCTATTCCATCTTCATTATTTTTATTCTTATCCATTTCGCTATCAAAATCTACAAATATTTTAAAATATTTTCCAAAATCTTCTTCATATCTATATAAAATATCATATATATAATGACTTCCTATCAATATCACTTTGACATCTAAGGGCATATTTTCTGGTTTAATTGCTGTCTGTGTTTCCAAAATCACTTTTTTTGTTTGCAACGTCTTTTTAAGAATTTCCCAAGACATAGTATACTTTAATAACTGGTCTGCATAAAGCACCAAATATCCGCCATTAGCTCTATGAAATGCTCCTGATAATAATTTTGTAAAATCAGTCTTTATATTTCCGTTTGCATAATCATATTCTGCCTTTCCAAATAGGTTTGATGGGCTTGGATTTATCTCTACTATGACAGGTGCTGATTCCTTCTTTTTCGAACCTCCATTATCTACAAATAAATTAATTTTATACTTTATAAAGTGTTCTTTATCATACTTATCTTTCAATTCTTCTTCATCTAAGTAAAATAAATACATGTATTCTATGATATCTTTTTTTATATTTTCTAAGTAAAGTTGAATTTTTTCATAACATTCATATTTTTCGCACAACGTTTTAATATGAGGTTCTACTACAAGCTTAGCTATCTCTTCTTCAAGCTCTAACACAGCCTTTTCAGCTTTTTCTTCCAAGTTTCTAATTTTATATACAACTTGTATTGCCATGTTTTCGAGTTCTCTTTTAGCCTTATAAAACTCTTCATCTGATATATCACTTTCTTCTTCATCTTCCTTCAAAGGTATGAAAACTATTCCCATTTTACTTTGTTTTAGTTTAAATCCTTTTTCTTCTCCATATTTTTTAATCTGCTTTAGTAACATATCTTTTTCTATTTCATATTCATCCAAAAGTTTATTTTTCTCTATTTCAAAATCTTCACTTTCAAATGCATTTTTAAAATCTTCTAAAAGACTTTCTACTAACTTTTCCATATCTTTCTTAAGTTCTCTTCCAAACCCTTTTTCTAATTCAACTATCATAGGTTCTCTAGGGTTTTCAAAATTATATATATAGCACCAATCTTTATGTGTACTTTTTTTAGATGCATATTCATTTAAAACCTTTAAGGCATAAGTACTTTTACCTGTTCCAGATTCCCCAGCTAGGTATATGTTGTAGGCTGGATTATTTATCTTTAAACCTAACTCCATAGCTTCTACTGCTCTTTCTTGACCCAATATACTATCTAGTGGACTTATTTCAGATGTATTATTATATTTCAATATTCCCCCACCTCCTCATATTTAACTTTAATGATATAATATGACTTTTACACCATAAGTGTTAAAGTAAATACACATTAAAGTATATGAAATAGACTCTTATTATTAGTCATCATACTTATCTAAAATTATTTCCATATTTCTCTTTATTATATTTTTACCCCTCCAGCTAAAAGCTCTATCTCCATATCTCCTCTTAAATTCTTTATTTGATATATTTTGTATCTCATCATAATCCAAATAGTCTATTATATCTTCCTTAAATTCCAAGATGTGAGTTGTTGGTATTTCAATATTATGAGGACATACTTCTTGACAAATATCGCACCCAAATATCTTTTTACTTTTCTTTAAAACATACTTTTCTTCCTCTGACAAATCTCCCTTTTTTTGAGTTATATATGATAAGCATTTTTTAGGATTCATATCATAATTTCCCAATATAGCATTTCCCGGACAATATTTTACACACTTTCCACATTTAAAACAGCTTTTTTCTAGTGGTTTATCTTCTTCAAACTTATAATTATTTACTATATATCCAATAAATATATAAGAACCATATTCATCAGTTATAATATTATTATTTATTCCAAAATATCCAATACCTGATAAATAAGCTAAATATCTGTCAACTAATGGTCCATTATCAGCAAATATCTTATATTTAAAACCTTCTACATTTTTGGAAATATAATCACAAATTTGTTGTAAAAAATCTTTTACTACAATATGATAGTCCTTTCCATGACAATATTTTGATAAATTTGAATTTTTATTCTTTTCTTGTCTATTTATATGGTATGGAAAAGCACACACTATTATAGAATTAGCATCTTCCATTATATTTCTAGGATTAATTCTATTTTCAATTATGGTTTCTTCCATACCTGTTAAATAGTCTTTTTTCTGTCTATTTTCAAGTATCTCTCTCAGATTTTCATACTTATCTACTCCAGCTATTCCTACACACTTTAATCCTATGAGGTTACAAAATTCTTTTAATCTGTTATTATCCATAAAATTATTCCTTTTCAACTTAAATTCTAAAATCACAATTATGCTACATATGTTTCTTTGTTTAGACATAACAACATTTATATAGTCTAAATAGTCTAATTTTTAAAATTCACATGTCTATATAATTTATTTACTATATAATTTGACTTTTATATGCTGTTATCTTAGTATAATTTAACATCTATCTATTTTTAATTTTTAACTATTTTACTCTTATAACACTACTTATTCTTCACTATCTATATTTTGTTATTCTTCACTATTTGTATAGTTTAGCTTTCATCCATATTATATCTTTAGCTATTTTACTCTTATAACACTACTTATTTTTCACTATCTATATTTTTTTTGTTCTACAACATTATCATAATTTAACTTTCATATCTCTTCCCTCTATTGCTACCTTGTATTTCTTCTATAATATATCTTTCATATCTACAACAATCTAATATATATTACACTATTAAAATCATATCTTATCCAATTAGACTTTGTTATTCAGAAAGTTACAACAAATAAGAATTTGCTTTTAAATCATCCACAGATTATAATAAATACTGTATAAGGATGGTGAATAAATTGATTAAAATAACAATACCAGGTAGACCCATTAGTAAATCTAATTTTAAACTTCATAATATAAATGGTCAAGCATGGATGCCTTCAAAGGGAAAATATTCTAAGTATTTAGCATATGAGAACATGATTGCAGGTTTTATAAATCAACAGTATCAAGGAGAAACTGTTGAAGAAAATTTAATAACAGTGTTAAAATTATTCTTCCCTAACAAGAGAATGGGCGATTTACATAACTATCCAAAGAGCATTTGTGATGGTATTGAAAAAAGTGGAATAATAAAAAATGATAAGCAGCTTAAGCCAGTACTTTTATTTGATTTTATAGATAAGGACAATCCTAGAGTTGAAATTGAACTTTATCCAATATCTAAATACGATATATCTTATAATATTTTTGAAAAATAAAAATCTGTATATGCTATATAAATCTATATTGATGCAAAAACAATATTTATATAATAATTAATACTTGCATAAACATAACACTTAATAATTGCACAGACATAACACTTAATACTTTCATAAACACAATCTTATCATAATAATTATACTTACATAAAAAAAGAAATCGGCGTAAATTTATTACACCGATTTCAATAAGTAAAATCTATCCTAGCTTTTCAACAACAGTCTTCAACATTTCTCTTATAGGAAGTTCATATGGACATCGACTTTCACAAAGACCACAGTCAATACATTCAGTAGGTTTAACATCCATAACCTCATATTTTTCCTTAGCCCACTCCTCTAATCCATATCTAGTGTAATATCCTTCGCATAAGAAGCTTAAAGGTATATTTATTCCAACAGCACAAGGCATACAATATTCACATCTTCTACAGAATTTTTTACCTAGAGAATTTCTTATTTCTTCAATTTTTTTCTCATCATCCTCATCTAATACAAGATTTTCAAGCACAGCGACATTTTGTCTAACTTGTTCAACACTATCCATTCCTGGTATAACCACATCTATATAATCCTTAGACAATATATACTTAATAGCCAATGTAGCATTATCTAAAGCTCCACCAGCTAAAGGTTTCATTACTATTATACCAATTCCTTTTTCATGAGCTTTTTTAAATACCTCATCTGCTTGTCCTTCAACTATATTGTAAGGAAATTGTATAGTATCAAATTTGCCACTTTCTAAAGCTCTTTCTATAGTGTTTAAGTTATGGCTAGTTATACCAATATGTTTTATCTTCCCTTGTTCTTTTGCTTCTAAAAGGGCACTATAAGCCATTTTATCTTTAAAAATATTGTCATACTCTTCTTCTTTAACATTGTGAAATTGATATAAATCTATAAAATCAGTTTTAAAGTTATTTAAACTTATTTCCACATCTCTCTTCATTGAATCATAATCCCTAGACATACTTTTAGTAGCTAGGAAAAATTTATCTCTTTTTCCTTCTATAGCAATTCCAATAGCTTCTTCACTTATTGTGTATCCCCTTGCGCTATCAATAAAGTTTATTCCTTGTTTTTCTAGCTCATTTATAACTAAATTAGTATCCTCTTGTGTAATTCTTTGTATTGGAATTCCCCCAAAACCGACTCTTTTTATCTTCATACTAGTCTTGCCTAAATTTCTCATAGCTTTCCCCACCTAACTTTTAATTAATTTTAAACATTATTAACATGTTACTTTTAATTATACAACAAATTATGAGAATTTTTGCAATCTATTTATATACTATTTAAAATATATACACATTTTATCAAGTTTATTTATATAGTTTATAATATGCTCTTTTATATTACATCAAAATTTTATTTAATATGCTTCATAATATACCAATCTATATTTCACTAGCATATAATCTAAATTTAATCCAAATATAATCAAAATGCTACTTAAATAGCATCAAAATATTATTTACATCATATCAAAATACTATTTACTAGATAAAATTTCTTTAATCATCTTAATCTCTCTCTTATGACCTTCTTCATCAAAAGGTGTTTCTAAGAAGAATGGCAAATCTTTAATGCTTGGATGTTCCATAAAATCAGTTAAAGCTTTTAGCCCTATCTTACCTTCACCTATAGGAGCATGTCTATCTTTTTTATCCCCAAATGGCATCATACTATCATTTAAATGTATAGTTTTTAATCTATCTATACCTATAATCTTGTCAAATTCTCCTAAAACTCCATCCAAGTCATTAACTATATCATAACCAGCTGAAAAAATATGACATGTATCAAGACACACACCTATTCTTTCTTTATGTTCGACATTGTCTATTATGCTCTTTAACTGCTCAAAACTAAATCCTATTTCAGTCCCTTTTCCTGACATTGTTTCAAGGAGTATAGTTATATTTTCATCTCCTTTAATAGCATTGTTTAGCCCTTTTACTATCCTATCTATACCAAAGTCTACTCCACCACCTACATGACTTCCAGGGTGAAAACACATGTATTCTATACCTAGTGAATCCATTCTTCTTATATCTTCATCTATTACTCTTGTTGCGAATTCATAAACATCATCCTTCACTCCACCTAGATTCATAGTATATGGAGCATGTGCAAGTAATGGTGCAAAATTGTTTGCTTTTCTAATTTCTTGAAATTTAGCTATATCTTTCTCATCAAATTCTTTAGCATTTCCTCCTCTTGGGTTTCTACTAAAAAATTGAAATGTATTTGCATCAATATATACAGCTGTTTCAGCTGCCTTTGCAAATCCTTTTGCTATTGAAATATGTGTTCCTAATTTAATCATATTAATCTCCTTTTGGTTGTACATAATTTTAATTTATAAATTTTTGATACTTAAGTCTTAATTTTAGTATAACTATAATTAATTTCGTATATATTAATTCTAAATTTTAATATTTATAGTTTAATTATACCCATTTTGATAAATTTCAAAGAGTATATTTAGTCATTCAAATAACAAAAAAATAGAGATTAAAAATCATTATTTTACTCATGCTCAAAAGTATTTTTTGATTATTAAGTAAATTCTGATGTTCAATCTCTAATCTTATGTTTTATAACTAATACATAATTAATGATTCTAATTAGGACATTCTTCTTCAACTGTAGGAACTACAACCATAGCTATATCATACTTAGAACCTTCAACGCTGTCTTGTCTTTTATTTAAAATTTCATCTATCTTTGATTTCATAGTATCATTAAGTTCAACTAATTCATCATGAGTAAGAGAAATATCATGATAATCAACTATATTTTCATTTTCTAAAACATCTTCCTCTGCTGCTTTATAAAAAACTTCACTCATATTTTCAAATCTTGATATGTACAATTCTTCTTTTTCTTCCCCATTGTCTAAAGAAAAATTAAGTATCCTATTCCCTATAACCACATTTTTTGCACTTGGATAATAATATTTTTCCACAATCCCCGACTTTATTTTTTCCTCAACTAATTCTAAAATACCAACTTTGTATAACATTTTTATGTGGTAGTTTATTTTTGCATGAGGTTCTTCCAATAATTGAGATAATTGTTTTGCTGACAATGGCGATTTGTCAAATGCTTTTAGAATATCTATTCTACGTGGATGTGCAATAGCCTTTATGCACTCCAAATCTCGTAATACCAATACCTCTTTCATTGACCCCTCCTAAAAAATTTATTTAATTCATATTTCTTTACAATTTAATTATATATTAAATTATATGTTGTTGTCAAAAAAATCCTTTCTTAAAATTTTAAAAAATATTTAATCTGAGTTTATTTGACAACTCCTCTAAAACTTTAACTCCTGCGACGCTGTTACCTTTTTTGTCAAGTGCAGGTCCATAAACACCAATACCCATACGTCCTGGCACAGAAGCCATTATACCACCCCCAACTCCAGATTTTGCAGGAATTCCAACTTTAATAGCAAATTCCCCAGAAGCATCATACATTCCACAAGTCATCATAAATGTCTTGACAATTCTAGATACCATTTCACTCATTAAATGCTCTCCATTTTCTATGTCTACTCCATAATTAGCAAGATTTATACCAATTCTCGCTAAATCTATAGAATCCACCTCAATTGAGCATTGTTTAAAATAAAGGTCTAAAACATCTTCTACATTACCTCTGATAAATCCATCACTTTTTAACAGATAAGCCATAGCTCTATTTCTATCTCCAGTCATTTTTTCAGACTTATAGACATCATAATTTATTCCTATGTTATCATTTCTTGCCAATTTTCTAAAAAAGCTAAGCATTCTTTCTTCTTTTTCTTCCAAACAGCTCCCATTTATAAGAGAAGTGGTAACTATTGCTCCTGCATTTATCATTGGATTACAGGGCTTTTTAGTATCATTAATCTCAAGTTTCATTATAGAATTAAATGGGTCTCCACTTGGCTCCATTCCAACATTTGAAAAAACGTCTTCCCAGTCATTGTCCATAAGTGCCATGGCAAGCACAATTGGTTTTGAAATGCTTTGTATTGTAAATTTTGTGCTACAATTTCCAGCACTATAAATGTTATTTTCACTATCTATAATACAAATTCCTAAATCATTTCTACGAGCATTTTTTAATTCTGGTATGTAACTAGCAACTTGTCCATAATTTGTATATTTTTTATTAGAACTTATAATTTCTTTTAATAATGTCTCATCTAACGTATTCATATGCACCTCATCATCTTATGTTATATACTCTATTTTAGCACAAGTTTATACTATAATAAAACAGTGTTAAAAGAAATTATACTTTAAAACTATTTTTTGCAGACTTAACTTTATTTTTCAAACATATTATAAAAAATATCATAATATTATAAAAGGAGTATTAAAGTTAAATAGTATTTATTATCTATACTAATTCTCACAAAACAAAGAATTTTTGATAACTAAATAGAATTTTCACTTTAATACTCCAGCAATATTACTTAAAATATAAACCATAGATTATTCAGTATCTCTAAAAAAATATTTAGTTCAATATGAGTACAATAAAATAATCAATAATACATGCTAATCAACTATTTTACTTCCTCCAATAAATTCCCTAAGGATTGAAGTTCCTGGTATATCAGAAATATCATCTAGTTCAACAAAATACTGTAAAAACTTTAATAATCTAGTAGCTTCAATATAAGCAGGATTATCTTCATCTATTTCCTCCAATAGAGGCTTAGCAAATCGCTTTAAAACCGCTAATTCATACACACAAGCGGAATTAAATATAGCATCTGCTTCATCTTGATAAGGGAATATATTTTTCTTTTCTCCTCTTCTAACTGATGCCCATTGCAAAATAGTATTATCAGCGCTATATCCTCTAAAATTATAATCTCTAACAATTCTTCTTATCATTCTCAAATCGGCAGTAGGAATTCTATTATGGTCATCTAAATTTATTTGAGTAAGGGCACTTATGTATATCTTAAATTTATCTTCATCTGGTATAGATGCTGTTAAAATAGGGTTTAGCCCATGTATACCTTCTAATATAATTGGTTGATTTGAGTCTATCTTTATCTTTTTACCAGTATATTCTCTTTCCCCAGCTTTAAAGTTAAACCTTATATCCTCAATTTCTTCACCTGCTAAAAGTTTATTTAAATCTAAGTTGAATCTCTCTAAATCTATAGCATAAATTGACTCAAAATCATAGTTTCCATATTCATCTAAAGGAGTATGTTTTCTATCTATAAAATAATCATCTAAAGATATTGAAATCGGATTTAAGTTATTTACTCTAAGATGTATTGATAGTCTATGAGCAAAGCTTGTTTTTCCAGATGATGATGGTGCTGCTATTAAAACTACTCTCTTATTGTTATCTTTTATCATATCTGCTATTTGAGATAGTTTCTTTTCATGTAATGCTTCAAATGTTCTTATTATATCTCCATATTCATTATTTTCTATTATTCTGTTAAGTGATACTACCTTATCAATTCCCATTAGTCTTGACCATTCTTCTGCTTCATAATATACGTTTGATAGCTTAGGTTGAGGTATAAATTTCATAGGTAGAGTCTTATCTTCTTCACTAGGCCCTAAAATTATAATACCTCCATTGTAAAGTATGATATCAAACGATTTTATATAACCAGTTGATGGCAACATATATCCATAAAAATGGTCTATATAGTTTCTACATTTATATACTTTAGCACTATCATATTCCTTGTATTTCAAAAGTTCTGCTTTTTCATACATCTCATTATTTTCAAATATAGAAATAGCTTCATCCCTCGTAACTTCTATTTTTTCTATAGTGTAGTCATTATTTATTATCTCTTTCATTTTATTTTTTATATTTTCAACATCAACTTCTTTAAGTTTTCTCTCTATATGAACTTCACAATATAGTCCACCAGATAGTGAATGTTCTATTGTAACTCTGCTGTCCCAAAATATCTCTCTACAAGCCATCACAAACACAAATGACATGACTCTAAAGTAAACTCTTTCTCCATCTTCATTTGTCGTATCCAAAAACTCTATCTCACAATCCTTTTTCACTCTATAATTTAACTCTTTCAATTTATTATCTACAACCGCAAGTGTTATATATCCTTTATGTTCATCACAAAACTCTTTTGCTATATCTCCTAGTCTAATTCCCAAAGAATTTTCGTCTAATGAATACTCCTTACTTCTTCCGTCTATTTTTAAATTTATTTTCTTCACTTCAACATCTCCTTCCTTTTGATGAATATACATTTTAATCAACGAGGCATATCAACAAGATAAAGAGAGGTATTTAACCCTCTCCTACAATATGATTCAATTTACTTATAGTATCTTCAATGTCTTCGTAATTTATTTCTAATACTAAATATTCTGCATCTAATTTTAAAACCTCTTTAACACTCTCTTCAGATAAAATACCTCTTCCTATACCAACATGTATATCATTGATACCATCATTATCACTTAAATGTATCAATTTTATCTTATCTTTCAAGTTATTTAAATAATCATCCTCATCAATTAAACAGTGTCCAGTATCGTAACAAAAACAAATCTTAGAATTTTTAATCCTCTTAAATATATATTCAAAATCATAGGATATATTTCCAATATTTGAAAAATCCCCACCTTTTGAATAAGTATTCTCTATACAAATATGTGAATCTGTATTTATTTTATTAAAAAAATCTACACTATTATCTAAATACTTGTCCCTATTATTTTTAAGTCTATTTGTCATAACATAACCCAAATGAAGATTAAAGTACCTTATATCAAATCCTTTTAGCTCTAATTCTATCTTCTCAATAAAACTTATCCATGAAGCTCGTATATATTCTATATTTTCACAAGTGTTTAATTCCATAGGTAAATGTATCCCTATAGACAACCCTAGTTTAGAAATTCTCTGCTTATATTTACATAACTCACTACATTCATATATATTATCAATACCAATTTCCAAATGAGTTATTTCCTTTGTACTTTCACAAAGTTTTAAAGCACCCTCAATATTAAATAACAAAGATGCCACACCAACTGCCATACAAATCACCTACTCAAAAATACCTATTTGTGTAAAAGGAAACACTCTTAAAATAACTTTTCCTTTAATATTTTGTTCATCCACTAATCCTACTTCTTTATACCTACTATCTAAACTTACTTCTCTATTATCTCCCATAGCAAATACTTTACCTTGAGGAATCACCATATCAATCTCGCCTTCAGTATAATTATCATGTATATATGAAACTTCATTTAATAACTTACCATTTATATAAACCTTAGAATCTTTAATTTTTAAATGGTCTCCTGGTACACCTATAACCCTTTTTACTAACTCTTTTTTTCTCCCATTATCTTGCAACAAGTCAGTCTTAAATATCATTATATCTCCACATTTTGGTTCTGATAATTTATATGTTATTCTATTTGCCACTAAGTAATCGTGTGGTTTAAGTGTTGGGTACATTGATTCTCCATTTACTAATGTTGGTTTTATAAAGCGAGTTATAATAAATGCCAAAAAAAGTGCAGTAATAATTATTTTTATCCACTCTACAATCTCTTCTTTAATAGTTTCATTCATTCACAAATTCTCCTTTATAGTTATATTATCTTTATTGATAATGCTACTTTTAAGCACTATCTTTTAGATAAGTCTACTAAATAAGGTGTTGTCTTTTTTATATAGACAACTATTGTGCATGGTCTGGTGATTTCAGTTAATCAGCGATTGCTCCAAATTTTATATTTATAATGTTTAGTCAATAGTTCCTATCTTAGAAAATGGATACAATCTGACTAGAACTTTTCCTAGAACGGTGTGCTCGTCGACCAATCCAACCTCATCGTATCTACTATCTAAACTTCTTTCTCTATTGTCTCCCATTGCAAATAATTTTCCTTCTGGAACTACTATATCAATATCTCCATCAGTACGATTATTATGTATATAGGAAACTTCATCTAACAATTTATCATTTACATATACCTTGGAGTCTTTTATCTTTACATGGTCACCAGGAACCCCGATAACTCTTTTTACTAAATCTTTTTTCTTTCCATTTTCTTCTGTTAAGTCGGTTTTGAATACTATTATATCTTTGTATTTTGGCTCTCCTACTTTGTACGCAATTCTATTGACTATCAAATAATCACGTTCTACAAGCGTAGGATACATTGATTCTCCTTTAACTATTGTTGGCACTATAAAACGCGTTATTGCAAATGCCAAAACAAGAGCTATGACAATCACTTTTATCCACTCTACAACTTCTTTTTTAACTGCTTCACCCACTAAAATCGTCTCCTCTGTGTTCAATATTAAGTCAATCTACAGCAAAACTAATCTACCATAAACTTACAATATAAATATTATACTTCTTTTTTCTAATAGTTTAAAATACTTTTCTAAGACCTTTAGGGTAATGATTCTTAATTGTACCAGCAGATTCTTTTCCCCAACCTAAAGGTATATCTTCAACTGATACCAAAACCCATCCTCTACTTTCATTAGAATTTATAACATCCCCTTTTAAATATTTAAGAATTGATTCGCTTTGTACACTAAAGTTTTCAACGTTTTTTACATCTTCAACTTTTAAGTAATGAGATAATGCATGAGAAGGCTCAAATCTATTCTTCTTTAAAACCCCTAAATGCAAACCGTATCTCAATACTTTTAGTTTTTTTGTATCTGGATATATTTCAGGAAGTAGGTACAAATTTTCTCCTCTTAAATAAAATTTATTTTTTTTATTACTATAAAAATCAGTCTTTAAAAATTTCTTTTCAAACTCCCTATAATCCTTTATTTCTTTATCTAAATTTTTTATTTTTAATTCTTTTACATTACTTTCTTCTTCTTCTAATTTTTTTATCTTAGCTACAAAATGACCTTCTCCCTTTATTTTATGAGGCCATAGCCTTTCCATCTCAACAAGTTCTGCATGTGGATATTCACTGATAAACTCATTTATAACATGTTCATTCTCCTCTTTTGAAAAAGTACATGTTGAGTAAATTAAAATACCATCTTTCTTTAACATTTTATATCCATCTCTTATAATCTCTTTTTGAATAGATTGGCATTCAATTACTTTTGCCTGACTCCAATCTAAGATGGCCACTTCATCTTTTCTAAACATCCCTTGCCCAGAACAAGGAGCATCTATAATCACCTTATCAAAATACCCATTAAATGTCTTTCTTAAGCTATTAGAATCAGTATTTGTTATTATACAATTTCTCGCCCCAAATCGTTCTAAGTTTTCTCCTAGAGCTTTAATTCTACTTGTATTAATCTCATTAGAAACCAATAAACCTGTGTTGTTTAATCTAGATAATATATATGTAGATTTGCCACCAGGTGCAGCACACATATCAAGTACTTTATCTCCTTCTTTAATATCTGCTTTTGGTATTACACTCATTGCAGAAGGCTCTTGTAAATAATATGCTCCAGCCTCATGTAATGGATTTCTACCAGGCCTATTAATTTTATCATCATAATAAAAACCTTCATCTGCCCACGGTATCTGATATAAATCAAATAAATTTAAATTCAATAGTTTTTCTTTATCAATTTTTAGTGTATTTATTCTAAGACCAGTAGTCTTTTCTTCATTATAACTTTTTATAAAATCATCATATTCATCTTCTAGTATTTCTCTAATATCTTCTAAAAATTCTTTTGGTAAATTTGCCAAATTTATAATCCCCCTTTTTATCTGCGTTACTTGTTCGTCATTTATTTTCTTTTCTTTTTCTTTAAGTTTCCAAAAAACACTTTTTTAGAGTTATTCATATATTTTTCAAGTTTATCAAGATTTATTTTCCACAAAATTATGACATAAACTATAAATAATATAATAGCCCATCTATATTCTATCATCAATATAAAATCAAAAACTCCATGTAATAAAATCGGAATTAATACAGCCATAAATAAGTATTCACGTTTTTTAATTTCATTCCCCTCAAACTTATACTTAGAAATATAATATCCCATAGTAATAGCAAACATTACATGAGCTGGAATGGAGATAACTGCTCTATTAATACCAACCTGTAGTGCTAAATTTCTACTTTCAGAGAAAATATAAACTATATTTTCAATTGTTGCAAATCCTAAAGATAAAAATACAGAATAAATAATACCATCTAATTTTTCAGTAAAATGCTTTTCTTTAATCAATGAAGGAATTAGTATTAAAGCTTTTACACCTTCTTCCACAAGACCTGCAACTATAAATGATACATATAATAATTCTGAATATCCTTCAAATACATTAAACTTCATTAATAGATTTTCTAAAAGAATAATTATAACACTTAAAAAAGCACCTATCATAAAAAATTTAATTAAATGGATTAGTGGCTCTCTACAATATTTATCTTTAGATCTTATCCAAAACATACCTATTAATATAGGTACTACTGCTAATAAAAATAAATCCAGCTTCATAGGTAATTTTCCTTTCAAAGTTTTTAATTCATTCATGTTTTATAATTACTACTTATTTTTAGTTTATTTGTGTTTTAAATATACACTTACTTTTAGTTTATTTTCTTTCAGCTTTTATTTTAAATTTTTCTACACTCAAATTTATATACTAAACTCTTTATCATTTGATAGGTTAAAAATACTTAAAAAAATTTAAATTTATATCTATATTATTTAACAAATCTCAAGCCATATTCATATCTTGAAATATAAGGGAACTAAATTCATTTAAAGAAAGGGTGATTTGATGCAAGATGGTTTCTTAACAGTAAGTATAATTGATGCTACTAACAATAGACCCATTCAAAATGCAACAGTAAACATATATTCAATGTCTAATGGTAGCCAAAGCTCATCAACTTTATACCAGAACCTAATAAGTAATGAATCTGGTCAAGTGACTGGATTAGTATTACCAGCACCAGATGTAGATTACTCTCTACAACCATCTGATGTTAGACCTTACAGCCAGTATATAGTAGAAGCTATAGCAGATGGATATGAGACAGTTGTCATAGAAGGGACACAGTTACTAGCTACAATTGAGGCGAGACAAGGAGTACCTATGTTTCCTAGAACAAGAAGTAAACGTTCCTTCTCAAGACAAAGTGAATTGATTTTTGATATAGGAGAACATACTTTATATGGTACTTATCCTCCTAAAATTCCAGAAAGTAACCTAAAACCATTACCACCACCTACTGGTTTTGTTGTATTAGATAACCCTGTAGTGCCTGAATTTATAGTAGTTCATGATGGTTTGCCAGAAAATACATCAGCGGCAAATTATTGGATTCCATTTAAAGAGTACATTAAAAACATAGCCTCATCTGAAATATATTCAACTTGGCCTGAGCAGACAATCTACGCAAATGTAATAGCTATAATATCATTTACTTTAAATAGAGTCTTTACTGAATGGTACAGAAACAAAGGATATAACTTTACAATCACCTCATCAACAGCATATGACCATAAATTTATAAACAATAGAAACTTATTTGAACCAATTAACGTAGTTGTAGATGCTATATTTAATACATTTATAAAAAGACCTCCTACATCAAGACAGCCACTACTAGCTCAATATTGTGATGGTCAAAAATCTCAATGTCCTAATCAAATGACTCAATGGGGTAGTAAGGACCTAGGTGACCAAGGATACGATTATGAAAGAATACTAAGATATTTCTATGGAGACGAAATAGTGTTTGAAAAAGCTCCAGTAGTTAGTGGTGTACCAGTATCATTTCCTGGAACTACACTACAAGTTGGTTCTTCTGGACAATACGTTAGAACTATACAAAACCAGTTAAATGCTATATCTAATTCTTATCCAGCTATACCAAAAGTGAGGGAAGATGGAATCTATGGTACAGATACAGAAAATTCTGTAAAAATATTCCAAGGAATTTTTGGTTTACCTCAAACTGGAGTAGTTGACTTTAAGACATGGTATGAAATATCCAGGGTTTACGTAGCTACAACTAGAATAGCTTCTTTAAATCCTCTAATTTAGATTTTAACTAACCTATTAGCTTAACATAAAAAATGGCTGTTATAAACTACTATCTGTTATAAGTTTTTTAACCTATAATCATAATAGTCTTAGCAGCCATTTTTTGTAGTTATAACTTATTATTTTAGAACCTTAAAACTCTTAAATGGGGGATTTTAAGCTTCTTAAAAACAGCAATCAATAATTCTAACTTAATAACTCTAACTTTATTAATAATCTTAATTTGTAGCTTTAGATTTATTGGCTAATGCTAAAATTAATCCTAGAGCTATAGATGCAAAAGCAGAGGCAATTACTCTATATTCAGCAGGGAACAAGAATACAATTGTATGACATGGTATCCAGAAAAATGGTATAGTTTTCAAAACACTAAAACCAAGATAGGCATTCCAGTCTACAACATTTACTACATCTTTAAGAACTACCTTAACACCCTTTCCAACTTCATATTTTTTATCTATAAAGCAATCCATAACCTTATGGAATAAAAATACAGTTGGTGACATTAATATATTCATAGTTGCACTCTTAAATAGAGCATTTGCAAAAGCTATTCCTTCAAATGGAAGCATACCATCTACTTGTGCCTGCCCTACACCTGCTGAGTAAATTGACATAGCATATGTTGTAACTACACCTATAATTCCCCAAACTACAGCTCTGTAAAAGATTCCTACTGGTATTTTCCAGTCTTTATGCAAAATTCTAGCACCAAGTAAGTCTCCCATTGTTGCTAACACAGCAAACTTGAAAAAACCTCCAATATATGGATGTGCACCTGTTGCTTCCATAAATACCGCTCTACTACTTGGTATCACTAAAATAGCAATAAGACAAATAAGAACTCCACTCCATATAAAATCGCCTTTTTTCATATCATAAATACTATTTAATAATCTAAATAGTTCTCCTTCCTTTCAAGTATTTATTTTATTGTTATCTCTATATAAATATATTTATTAAATATTGCTTACTTAGGTATTCATTTTCCATGTTTAAATTGATAAAATTTCATTTTTAAATAACTATCTCAGTAAATAGCTATTGCATTAAATAACTATTACATATAGTTTTTTTTGCAATTATTTTTTAACCCTTTATATATTATATTTTTAATTAATCTTTCCTAACCCTTTTTGTATTATATCTATAATTAATCTTTCCTAACCCTTTGTATATTATATATAATTATTTTTTCTGATTCTTTATATAGTTTTTTATCTGTAATTTTTATTTTCTAAATATTCATCCCTTCTCTTAAAGCTTTTATATTAATTTCTATAAACTTAGGTTTAACCTGTTGTGATACTATCTTTTCCCAATCTATATCATTTTCTAACTGTAAAGCCTTAATCAATGCTCCCAAAAGTACTACATTCATAACCTTCTCATTTCCAAAACCTCTGGCAATATCAACTGCCTTTATCACTGTTACATCCACTTTTTCTTTAATATCGTCTATTATATTTTCAGGATAATCCACTCTACCTGTTAAAATTGGTGCAGAAGGCATTTCATAATCATTTACTACTAATTTACCCTCAGGCTTAAGAAAATCAAGATATCTTAAAGCCTCCATAGTCTCAAATGAAACTAATACGTCAACATCTCCTTTTCCAAGTATAGGAGAGTGTACTTTTTCTCCATATCTAACTTGTGTTGTTACACTTCCACCCCTTTGAGCCATACCATGAACCTCTGACATCTTAACATCATATCCAGCATCTATAAGACCAGCAGAAAGTATTTTACTTGCTAAAACAGTACCCTGACCTCCTACTCCTGATAACAATACATTTTTAACCTTTTTCATTACTTTTCACCAACCTTTTTTATAGCATTTACTGGACATACTTGTGCACATACTGTACATCCTACACATTGAGCCTGATTTATACTTGATTTCTTTTTAGATTTATCAAATCTCAAAGCAGGGCATCCTGTTGTAAGGCATTTCTTACATCCAATACATTTCTCATCATCTACGCTACAAATTGATGGTGTAAGGTCGAATCTTTTTTTATCATCTTCTGTAAATTTTTTTAATGCACATGGCCATCTAGTGATTATTACTGAAGGTTCATCAATTGATAAAGCCCAATTTAATGCTTCTTTAACTTCATTCAACATGTTAGGATTAACTACCTTTACATTTTTACAACCCAAAGCTTTTACTATAGTCTCAATGTCCATCATTTCAGTAACATCACCTTGCAATGAAAATCCAGTTCCAGGATTTTCTTGATGACCAGTCATTCCAGTAATTCTATTATCAAGAATACATGTTACAGTATTACTTTTGTTGTAGATTATATCTATGAGACCATTTATTCCTGTATGAAAGAATGTTGAATCTCCTATTGTAGATATAGTCCTCATGTTAATATTATTTTTAGTAAATATCTTTTGTGCTCCATGAGCTACACCTGGCCCTCCTCCCATACATATACAAGTATCTTTAGCATTTAAAGGCTCTGCTCCTCCTAGACCATAACATCCTATATCTCCACTTATAAGTACATTTTTAACCTTTCCTAGCTCATAGAAAAATCCTCTGTGTGGACATCCTGCACATAAAGTTGGAGGTCTGCCAACTATTTTTTCTTGGCTATACTCTATTAGTTTTCTTTTTTCTCCCAAAATTGATTGAGCTATAATATCTGGATTTAACTCACCTATATTAGGTATCTTTTCTTTTCCAATACATGGTATGTTATTTTCTTTAAGATGTTCTTCTATATAAGGTTCTAATTCTTCGATTACATAAACAGTTTCTACTTGTTCTGCAAAACCTCTTATCTTCTTTGTTGGAAGAGGATATGTAAATCCTAATTTTAAATATGATACAGTATCTCCAAACACATCTTTAGCATACTCATAAGAAGCTCCTGAAGTTATCACGCCTATTTTCTTATCATTCCATTCTATAAAGTTTAAGTCAGTTTCATTAGAAAACTCTTCAAGCTTTTTTAATCTATCTTCAAGTTTAATTCTTAATCCTCTTGAAGTTGCTGGAATAGCATCAAACTTAGAAAGATTTCTTTCATATTTTTTTACAATTGTTTCTTCTTTTTCTCCTAACTCAACAAGTCCTTTACTATGACATATTCTAGTCACCATTCTAAATAAAACTGTTGTATCGTATTTTTCACTTATCTCAACCGCAGCCTTTAGCATATCCTTACATTCTTGGCTGTTGCTTGGTTCTATCATAGCTATCTTTGCAAATTTAGCATAATGTCTATTATCTTGTTCATTTTGTGATGAGTGCATGCCAGGGTCATCTCCAGATACAATAATCATCGCACCATTTACTCCCATATATGCATATGTAAATATTGGGTCTGCAGCAACATTTACTCCAACATGCTTCATAGCTGCAAGGGCTCTACCTCCTGCAATAGAGGCTCCTATTGCTGACTCTACTGCTACTTTCTCATTTGGTGCCCACTCTGCAATTATGTCATCTTTATATAGTGCTATATTTTCCAATATTTCAGTACTTGGTGTTCCTGGATAAGCAGCTGCATAAGATATGCCTGCTTCGTAAGCACCACGTGCTACTGCCTCATTTCCTGTAAGCAATTGTTTCATGCTTTCCCCCTCCTTAGAAATAATACCTCTTTGATAACTTAGTGTATTTGTTAGCGATACATTTTAGAAGCTATCAACTATATATTTATTATCAATACAATTTAAATATTGATAGCAAATAATAATATGAATCCATAAATTTATAATATTGTTCTTATTTTATTTACTAAGCAATTGCCATGCCAATAGCCTTAATTTTTTTAAAACTCACTTTTAAAATACCAAATTGCCATTTTTCTTTAAATTTTAATGACTCTAATAATTAAGAATTAATTTTCGTTAGAATTTTCATAATATTTTCAATATTATTTTAAATAAAAAAAAAGTAATGTTAACATTTCTTAACATACATTAAAAAATGTTAACATTACAAGCTGAATTAGTACTCTTACTTTGTCTAGATTTACTTTTGTATCATTTAATTATTTAACGACCATAGAAACCTATCAATCCATTTCCATTGTCTATTCTAATAGGTTTCATAATCTTTAAACCTTCATTTTTTATCTTTTCTAAATCTTTTTCCATACTCTTAATTGTATTTTCAAGGTCTTGTGAACTTAAGTCTTTAACTTGTGTAGTGTCTTTAGCATACTCTTTTAATTCTTCAATACGCTTAGCATATTCTTCATAAGTGTAATACTCAACTCCATATTTTTCTAAGTCAGCAGGCTCAGTTATTCCTGATTTTATTAGAGAATCAAATTTATCTAACGTAATATTAGATACATCACTACTTCCATCTGCAAATACTGCTCCTGTTCCTCCTAATACTATAGCAGATGCCATCATTGTACTTATAAGGGATTTTTTTATTTTCATAACTCATATTCCTTTCTTAGAGATTTATTTGGGTAGTGTAGTTCACAATGACTATTGCAATAGTTATTAACTACACCTTTAGACTATCATAATAGTCATATTTATGTCAAGTATTTCTACAACGTTTTTTAGTAAAAATCCATATTTTGAATAAAAAAAGTAATGTTAACATTTCTTAATACATATAAAAAATGTTAACATTACAAACTGGGTTTAATACTTTTACTTTGACTAGATTTATTTTTATACTATTTAATTTGTTTATTTTTTACTTCTCTATCTTCATATAGACTTTAAGCCTTTTGTTATCGTTTATTTGTTACTTGTTTTGTTCTTGTTTACTATGTTTAATTACGCTTATTTAGTTTTTTAAATACTTTTTCCACCTATATCTAAAAAATTTAATATTAATTATTCAGCTCTAGATAAAGAAACTGCCAATTGAGTTCCATCTTCATTATCTATTACGATAGGTTTCATTATCTTTAAGCCTTCAGTTTTTATCTTTTCTAAATCTTTTTCCATAATCTTAATTGTATCTTCAAGGTCTTTTGAACTTACATCTTTAACTGCTGAAGAGTCTTTAGCATATGCTTTTAACTCTTCAATCTGCTTAGCGTACTCTTCATAAGTATAATACTCAACTCCATGTTTTTCTAAGTCAGCAGCATCAGTTACACCTGATTCTACTAGAGATTTAAACTTAGATAACTCAATATTAGATACATCGTCATTTCCACTTGCAAATACTGCTCCTGTTCCTCCTAGTACCATAGCAGATACCATCATTGCACTTATAAGGGATTTTTTTATTTTCATAATTTATATTCCTTTCTTAGAGATTTATTTGGGTAGTGTAGTTCATTATGACTATTGCAATAGTTATTTACTACATCTTTAGACTATCATAATAGTCATAATTGTGTCAAGTATTTCTATAAAATTTTTTAATAAAAAATACTATCTCAAAATAAATTTAATTATTTTAAGATAGTATTCCTAATTCTCAACCCATCCTTATTTGTCATATATCTAGTTGCTTTCAGAATCTTTATACTGCAATTTATTATTTGTTAAAATCTTCATACTTTTTGTTACAGATATCTTCTTAGAAATATTATCAGTTGGTACAACTGAATACTTTGACATATTAGAATACACTTCTTCTACATCAACCTTTGAAGTAATTTTCTGCATTTTATATGTTTCTGATGTACTTAAATCAATGCTTTCATCACTTTTAGCTGATAATCCCACAGAAATATTTGTATTATTTATCTTAGATTCTATTTTTAATGGCTGACCTCCTATTGAAAAGTCGTTTTTATTACTTTGCTCAATTTCCATTAGATTAAAAGATTCAACTTCATCAATTTCTTTATTTCCAGTTGCAAAAACAACACTAGTCCCACAAATTAACACAGCTGAAACTAAAAAAGTAATATAGGTTGATTTTTTAAACTTCATAACATTAACTATTCTTTCTTCTATCTTTGTCTTTCCAAATCCGTTATAAAGTGTCATTGGAAATGTATTATGTTCCTCTGCTAAACTTATAAGCGTAGTTGCATAATCAGCTCTATATTCTTCACCAACTATACTCATTACCTTTTCATCACAACTAAATTCTATATCTTTATTCAATAAAAAAAGCATTACCCAAACTAAAGGATTGAACCAATGGACAGCAAGAGCTACAATCATAAACAACTTCAATATATTGTCAAACCTATTGATATGAACCAATTCATGAGTTAAGACAAAGTTTAGAGTTTGGTTATTGCTATAGTCCATTTGTTTTGGCAAAATAATATTCGGTTTTAAAATACCAGTTGTAAGAGGTGTTTTAGTAAATTCAGAAATACAAACAAAGAATTTTCTAAGACCTCTATTATCATATGCCCACTTTTTAATAAATTCATGATTTTTTATATGTATCGAAGTTTTAAAAAGATTAATCGTCCTGGTATACTTAAAGCATAAAAACATAATAAAAGTAATAGAGATTCCAAACGTTAAAATACTTGATATTTCCAATGCTGTAAAATTCTCAAGATTGAATAAAGCCTTAGAATCTCCAAAATTATTCTTACTGATAGAATTATTATTCTTCTTAATTGAATAATCCACAGCGGATGCATTTCCCAATTGAGCATCAAAATTTGACTCAATAATGCTATAAATACTAAAAGTAGAATTTAAACTTACTGGTACTAAAAGTTTAAACAAAACAACTAACCATAATAATACAAATACTTTTTTAGGCAATTTTTTAAACAAACATGCTCTTATAAAAATAACAATTAAAATTAAAACCCCAGAAGTAACACTCATTTCTAACAATTTAGTGAACATTAATCTTACCTCACTTTAATTTCTCAACAATTTGTTTAAGTTTTGTAATCTCATCACTTGAGAGATTTTCTTTATTAATAAAAGCTGAAAGAAATTTCTCTGAAGACCCTCCAAACATTTTATTAATTAAGCTTTCTGTTTCATGCTTCTGAACTTCTTCTTTGCTTATTAAAGGTCTACAAACAAAGTTTGGTTCAATTCTTTCTATTGCACCTTTTGATACTAATTTTTTTATAACTGTATACGTAGTGTTTCTATTCCATCCTGTTTCTTCCTTTAAAACTTTTACTAATTCCCCTGCCTTACTTTCTCCTATCTCCCATAGAACTTCCATAACCTTAAGTTCTGAATCAAATAATTTTATTTCCATATAAAATCGCTCCTCAAATATGGTTATCACAATAGTCAATATTATAATTTAAAACTATCACAGTAGTCTATGTGATGTCAACCATTTATTTTTTTAATAACAAAAACTGTCCTTTAAAGAAATAGTTCTTGTAAAAGACAGTCTTGTCATTTTTATACTTTAATATCTAAATAAAGCTTTATTTTATTTAACTATAAAACCATCTTAATACATAGAATAAGATTTTTCCTTATCTAATAATATATCTTCTACATCTGGATTATCTTTTAATAATTCTCTATAGAAATTACAATTAGTAACTCCTATATATGGAATTAACCATAACAAACCTATTCCTAAAGTGAATATAGTCAATATATACCATCCTATAAAGCTAAGATTTAATATAAATAGTTTAAGTACATTACCCTTCATCATATCTAAACTAGCACCCATTGCTTTAAATACACCAAGATTATCTTTATCTTCACATATTAAAAAAGCAGCTTGAGAAATGTATAATAACAATATATAAACTGGCAACATCAACACAATTACTATAATAACTAGAGTTATGGCAGTAGAAATTACAGTTCCTACTCCAACATTATTACTTGATAGGTATTCAATTGCTCCACTAGTGAGTAAAACTCCAAATGACAAAAATGCTCCGATAATTGTGATTATAAAAGAATAAATATAAACAGCAATTGATTCTAATATATAAAGTCCAAAACTTCTTAAATAAATTCTTCCATTTACGAAGATATCTCCCATCTTGACTTTTTTATCTTTAGTAATCTTTAAAAACATACATGTAAATCCTGCTGCAACTAAAAAACCTATTATCGCTACTATGATAGTAGTTAAGGGTTCAAAAGGCAATCCTATAAATGATATAGCTACTATCAACGCAATATATATTGCCATATTAATTGCACATGTTCCCCAGTTTCCAGATAACTGAGCTTTTGATACTCTTTTTAATTCTTGCCTTGATAACATAAAAAACACCCCTTTCATTTTATATAAAAATCTCCCTAAAAGCATATAAATAAACTTTTATCATATAATATAATATTAATATATCATATTTTCGACTATATAACACACAATTATTCACCATGTTTTATCAAGATATAGCATAATTGTATTGAAAGTTTTATATAGTCAAAACTGCCAAGTATATCAAACAAATTTGAAAAATAGTATTCAATAAATAATAAAATAAACTATCTTTCAAACAGTTTATTATATGTTTAAAAGATAGTTTTAGTGTCTTTAAAATAAATTAAATTGTATATATTCCTTCACATAATTTTTGTATATTGCTAGGTGGTTGCCATTTACCATCTTTTTTTGTATATGTAATTGAAGTTGTAACATCTTTCGTTGGCTTTTTGTTATAAAGGTCTATAATCATTTTTGCCATATCATCTTGAACTTCTTTTTCTGCTTTATTGTAATTATTTTTATCAGTTACATATGATTTTACTAAATCGTTTGCCTCAGACATTACTTTACTAGTATCCAATGCTTTACTTACAACTTTTAAAGTTATCTTATCCTTACTAGAAGAATCTACTGTTACTGTTTTTTCAACACCTTGTATTAATTTAACAATTGTGTCATATATCTTTTCAGCATTCTCTTTTCCATAAAGAGGTGTTAATTGAGCAAGCATTGAAACTTTATCTGTGTTATTATAAGTTTGAATTTGTTTATATTCAGCTTCTGTTAAAGCATCAGAAATGCCTTTTTCATCGTATTTATACATTTCTAGTGCTGCTAAATTAGCTTCAAAATTCGACTTTACTTTTTCTTCTGCATTAGAACAGCCTATAGTTAGAACTAAAACTAAAGCCATAATAGAAGATAAGATTAATTTTTTTACCATTTTCATACAAATATCCTCCCTCAGTTAATTGAATAAAAAAATTTATTTATTAATATTATAGCATAATTTTGTCTAATTATAAGTTTATTTTGAAAATTTTACCATTCCCAATCTATTCCAATCCCTCTATCTTTTGCTTTATCATATATTCTTTTCGCTGTTACGACATCTTGTACACCTATTCCGACACTTTTAAACACAATTATTTCGTCATCATTTTCTCTTCCGGAAATAGTTCCATTTATAACATTTCCCAAATCACCACTAAAATCAGCTTTGCTTATTTTACCTTCTTCTAGAGGAATTAATATATCTCCTGATTCTGATAAAACTGCATCTGTTGATTCAAAAAATATCTTAGATGCTCTAGTTAAACAAGTTGGACACATCTCTTGCATATCTGGTAAGTATGAACCTACAGCACTCACTAATGCTCCCTTTTTAACCAAATTTCCATCAAATACTGGTTTTTTTGATGTTGTTGCTAAAACTATTACATCAGCATTATCTATGGCTTCATCAGATGACTCAGCTGCAACTATTTTAGTATTATATTTACTTAGCTTTAAGTTCATCTCTTTTGCAAATTTTTCTCTACTTTCTTTATTTCTACTGAAAACTCTTACTTCATCTAAATTTCTAGCTTCTAACATAGCTTCAAGTTGTGACTCACCTTGTCCTCCCAAGCCTATTAAAGCCCCTATCTTAGAATCCTTTTTAGCTAAAACATCTATAGCTGCACCAGATGCTGCACCAGTACGAACTTGAGTTATATAAGTACCATCTAAAGCAGCACATACTTCTCCAGTCTCCCCATCTAATAATAATACTGTTGCTGGAATTACTGGTTTGCCTTTTTGAGCATTTTTAGGGAATACAGATACAATTTTTATTCCTGCACACCCTAAGTCCTCTACATATCCTGGCATAAATAACATACTAGCATCCTGACTTGGAACTGGTATATTAGTTCTCAAAGGAGTTACACTTTTTCCTTCACAATAAATTCTAAAAGCCTCTTTATCAGCCTCAATTGCATCTCTCATAGTAAATACTTTTTTTATGTCGTCTTTTTTTAAAAGTAGCATTTTATATACCCCCAATTTTAATAAGTTTCTATGCTAGATATTATAACATAACATTTTAATACAAATTCTATTTCATATTAAATAAATATATTTCATATTAAATAAATATATTTCATATTAAATAAATATATTTCATATTAAATAAATATATTTCAAATTAAATAATCCTATTTCAAATTAAACAAATCTACATACTCCGATTTTAACATATAGCTTATTAGTTTTTTGTTTATTGAAAATTCTGGTATTCCTGCTGCATATGGAGTTATATCGTATAAATCAAAATATATAACTAAGTTATCATCTTGCAAATAAAAATTTTGATTTTCTTTTATCCCTTTAAAATTATATATTCCTACATTTTCTTTATCTTTCTTTTCTAAATCAGTTATTTGTTGTTTAATTTCCTCATCTATAACTTCTTTATATTTAGTATTATCTTTAAATAAGTCCATTAATTCTAAAAACTTCCCTGTTCTCATATCTACATTATAAGCTATATCTTGATAATAACCATGTGCTCCACCACTGTAAGTATAATATCTTACCTTTATACTAAGAGCAGAATCAGTATTCTTTTTAAGTTCAAAGTCTACATTTGCAACAAATTTATTTTCTTCATCAGGATTATCTTTAAGGTATTGTTTTGCCTCTTTATACGATTTGTTATAAAATTCAAATATATCATTTTTTATTCTATCATTTGTAGACCTTTCAACAATCTTATTTGAATTTGTTATTATAGGCATATTTATAGTACTTTCTATATATTCATCATTTTTCACTATTGTCTTACTTCCTATTGTACTTACTGATAAAGTTTGTTTACTATTTGTAGTATCTTTTGGCAATGATTGATTACTCATAACGCTTACAGCTTCTTTGTCTTTATTTAGATTAAGTAAAGCATCTTTCCCCAAATTATTATATCTATAGTCATGTTTAATTGCTAAAATAGCTATTATAGTCAAGGATAAAACAAACACATATCTTAAAACTCTAGCTTTCGTATTTACTTTAAAAAATTTCATCTTATTATTTTCCTCCTAAATATAAATCTCTCTTATTATATTTGGAGTTTCTAGGGTTTTTTATCCATATAATTTAATAAAAGATTAATTTTTATTTATAAAAATTAATCTTTTTCTTTTCAAATATTAAGATGACTTATCAGACAACTTGAAATTTTATCAAGTGGTAATTGGATTACAACAGAACCTCTATCAAATGCTACCATTGGCATTCCATATACAATGCAAGAATTTTTATCTTGCCCAATTGTAAATGAACCTTTCTCTCTCATTTTCAAAAGTCCAGTTGCTCCATCTGAACCCATTCCTGTAAGTATTATTCCTACTGAGTTTTTACCTGCTACTTGTGCTACTGAATCAAACAAAACATCTACAGATGGACAATGTCCACTTATTCTTTCACCTTCTTCACAAGTTACATAATACCCATCTTTATCTAAATGTAATTTCATTTGATATCCACCAGGTGCAATAAGTACATTTCCTTGCTCTACTCTATCATTATTTTTAGCTTCTCTTACATTCATAATACACTGCTTATCAAGTCGTTGTGCATACATCTCAGTAAATATAGCTGGCATATGTTGAGCTACAATAACCCCTGGTGTAGATTTTGGTAAGTCTTTTATAATCTCAAGTATTGCTTCTGTTCCACCTATAGATGCGCCTATAGCAATGACCCTGTTATTAATATTTTCCACATTACCGCCCCCACAAAATCATATATCTAAAATATTCTTCTATTTTTTATAAACAGCAGGTTTTACATAGTCGTATTTTGTATTTCTTCTATTTACTATCTCTGCATGACCTACAAATAAAAATCCATCTTTTTTAGTTACATCATAAAATTTATTTATAAGCTCTTCTTTTGTTTTTAAATCGAAATAAATCATAACATTTCTACAAAAAATCAAATCAAAAAGTTGATGTGAGAAATCTTCAATTAAATTGAATGGTTTAAAAAATACACTTTTTCTAATCTTATCACAAACTTTAAATGTACCATCTTTATTATCTATGAAATATTTTTTCTTCCATAATTTTGGAACATTATCAACATTTGCTTCTGTGTATACAGCTCTTTTAGCTTTTTCAAGTGAATTCATTGAAATATCTGTGGCTATAATTTTAATATTCCACAGGTCTTTCCTACTCCCAAAATAATCATCTAAAGTCATAGCTATTGAATATGCTTCTTCTCCACTAGAGCAACCTGCACTCCATATATTTAAGTTTCTGAGTTTATTATTTTCTTCCCAAAAAGGAAGTATATTATTATACATATACTCAAAATGCTGATGTTCTCTCATAAAAAATGTATGATTTGTGCTCAACCTATTTATTAAATTTATAGCTTCATTTCCTGTCTTATCTCTAAATAATAGGTTCATATATTGACTAAAAGAACTAAACTTTCTTTCTCGCATTGTATTATATAGTCGTCCTTCAATTAATACTCTTTTTTTGCTTAAATCAATTCCGTACTCTTTTTTTATATAGTTTACAAGAATTTTAAATTCTTCATCAGTGAGTTTTATCATACAAAAAACTTCCTCCTGCCAATTTATCAAAGCTAATTACATGCTGTCAATTAGAAACTTTCGAATATCTAAAATTAGTATAGACTTATCTCCAACTTTTACAATCTCTTTTATAACTTTATTTATATTTATGTTGTTAGAAATAGTTGTCTCTAGTAAGTTTAAGTCATCTATAAGAACGACATCAACAACTTTATCTACAATAATTCCAACTTGATACTCATCAATTTTTATAATTATTATGCATGTTCTCTCATTATAATCAACTTCAGGAAGATTGTATCTAATATGCATATCAATAACTGGTATAATTCTTCCTCTCAAATTAATAACTCCATTTATATAATTTGGAAGACGTGGTACATATGTTATTGGTTGAAACCTTATAGTCTCAATTACATTTTCTAATTCTATTCCATAAATAACATCATTAACATAAAATGTTAATACTTGTTTTATAATATCATTTGTAGACATACTTTAAATCCCCTAATATATTTCCATAATGTTATCTGCATCTATAATCAGACTTATACTTCCATCACCAAGTATTGTGCATCCTGAAAAACCATTGTTTTTCATATTAAATCTGTTAAAATAAACTGGAAATGGCTTTACTACAACCTGTTGAGTTCCTATTATTTCATCCACAAAAATACATACTGCTTTATACTCATTTTCTATGATTATCATATTTCCATTTACTAATTCAGTTATATCTGTATGAATATCATATATTTTATGCAATCTTATAATAGGAATACATGCTCCATATATTGTAATTAATTCTGTTCCACTACCATCTTTAATTACTTGGCTTAAATCTGCAAGTTTAAATGTACTTCTTATTGATGATATTGGCAAAGTAAACATCGAGTTTCCAACTTTGAACTCCATACCTTCTACTATAGAAAGTGTCAGTGGTATTTTTATAGTAAATGTTGTTCCTTCATCTTTTGTACTTTTTACACCAATTGAACCACCAACTTTTTCAATACTTTTACGAACAATATCCATCCCTACTCCTCTACCAGAAAATTCAGTTATAGATTCCTTTGTAGAAAATCCTGGAGTCATAATTAAAGAGTTAATTTCATCATCAGTATATTCATTAATTTGATGTTTAAGAAGACCTTGTTCTTTAGCTTTTTCCAAAATCTTATCTTTCATGAGACCTCTGCCATCATCTGAAATACTTATGACAGCTTCTCCGCCTAAATTTTCAGCAGATAAAATTATAGTTCCTATTTCTTTTTTACCCTTAGATATGCGTTCATCAGCAGGCTCTATTGCATGGTCCATAGCATTTCTTATAAGATGCATAAATGGTTCTGCTAAATTATCCATTACATTTTTATCTACTTCTGTTTCATTTCCTATAGTTACTAGTTCAACATTTTTATCTAATTTTTTATTCATGTCTCGTACAATTCTATGCATTTTTTGAAATACACCTGCAATTTTAACCATACGCATTGACATTACTATATCCTGCAATTCATCTGTAAGCTTATGTAATTGTCTGGTTGCTTTATTGAAATTATCTATATCAACACCTTTAGAATCTACACTATTTACAACCATTGATTCCATAATTACAATTTCTCCAACTATATTTTGAAGTAAATCTAGTTTTTCTAAATTTACAGTCATAATATTTTGTTTACTTATAGGAAGATGCTCATTTCCTTCAATTAAAACATCTTGCTCTAAGTCAATTTTCTCATTTAAGACACTTTCTTGTAATGCACTTTTTTCTTTTACAAAATTATTTTCATCTTTAGAATTTGTCTCCAAATTAGTTTTTGGGTTTTTCACCAACATATCATCCTGTTTTTCACTTGTATATATATCATCTTTATCAACATTTGAATACTCTTTTACATATAGATTATCTTTTATTGTTTTATAAATTATGTTTTTATCATCTTTAGCAATAAATTGTATATAAAATCCATATTTTTTAATATATTCTGCTGTACCTGTATTCTTTTCTATGTCTTCAGGATAAAATGCTAGAAATTCACAGTAATCTTGCAATTCAAATGTAAGCATAAAAGCTCTTACATTTTCCATCATACAATCTTGTTCAAAAACTATTTTGACTATGTCTGAACCTTCCTTATATGAAAAATTTAAATTATTTATTTCTTTTTCGTATGTGTCTTCTAAGTTCAACTTATCTTGTAATTTTGTAGAACTTGATAGTTCTAGAGTACTTACATAATCTTCAATATCTTTTATAAAGCTAGAGCAATCAGAAGTTGTACAATCTCCTGATTGTAATTTACCAATATCATATTTTATAAAATCTAATGCTTGAAAAACTAAATCAAACAATAAATCATTATCTATAATCTCTATTTTTCTTTCACGTATAATATAAAATAGGTCTTCTACACTGTGTGCTAAAGCAGACATATTATCTAGACCCATCATAGAAGCTGAGCCTTTTATTGTATGCATAATTCTAAAAGTTTCATTAATATTACTGTCGCTAAATATTCTTTCTTTTTCTGTCTGAATCATAATTTCATCTAATTGCTCAAGTAATAGACTTGTCTCAAATATAAACATATCTAACATTGGTCTCATACTTGGTTCAATGTAATTCATATTTATCACCTACAGTCGACAAATAAATTTCTATTTTTTCTTATATATAATATTCTATAATCTAAATCCACGATGATTTTCTTATCTCACTTTCTTTTAGATGAAATTTTTCTACTAATTCTTTTAAAATTTGTGCTTGAGCAGACATTTCTTCTGAAGCTGCAGCACTTTCCTCTGCTGTTGCAGAGTTCATTTGAACTACTATTGAAATTTGCTCTATTCCAGATAAAATCTGTGTAATTGCTATCTCTTGACTATGCACAGATGAAGAAATTCCATTAATATAATCAGTAGTTTTTTCTACACCATTTACAACTAAGTCTAATGCTTTTGCAGTTTCTTTTGCAATTTTGACACCATTTTCCACTGTTTTAATAGCTTCTTCTATAAGAATTGCTGTGTTTTGAGCTGCTTTAGCACTTTTTCCAGCCAAAGACCTAACTTCATCTGCAACAACTGCAAATCCTCTACCATATTGGCCTGCTCTTGCTGCTTCAACGGCTGCGTTTAATGCAAGAATATTAGTTTGAAAAGCTATCTCATCTATGGTTTTGATTATCTTTGATATTTCATTTGATTTTTCACTTATTGCCTCCATTGATGTCATCATATCATCCATACATCTACTTCCAAAACCAACTTGTAATGCTGATTGGTCAGATACTTCACATGCAAGACTAGCACTATCTGCACATTGCTTAATTCCATCAGATATCTCATTAATTGTAGAGGCTAATTCTTCTACTGAACTAGCTTGTTCAGTAGCACCCTGCGAAAGAGCTTGTGCTCCTGCTGCTACTTGTTCTGATGCACTTGCAACTTGCTCAGCTGACAGATTTATTTCATAGAAATCATCATTAAAAGAATTTATTATACTTTCTAATGATGTTTTGATTGATTTAAAATCTCCTATAAATTCTTGTTCTATGTCTATTCTTAAATCCCCTTTTGCAATGCTAGTTAATGTACTGTCTATAAGGTCTATATAATTTAATAACATATCTTGCATCTTTTTGACAGAACTTACTAACATTCCTATTTCAGATTTACTTTCTTCAACATCTATACTTGTTCTTAAATCACCCGATGCAATTCTTGAAAAATGTTTTTCTACTTTATTAATAGGAATTACTATCTTTAGTTTTATTACTGCATATTCTATTATTGTTAATATGATTAATAGTGAGAGTATAAATATCGTTCTTAGTATCAAACTTTGTAATTCTTTTTTAACTTCTACAATTTCAGAATTTGAACGAGTAACTACATCCTCTTGAAATTCATCTATTAAAGAATCCATTTTTTCCTGAGATTCTACATATTCGCTACTAAAAATTATACTTTGAGCTAAGCTCTTGTCATTACTTTCAACTGCATTTATAGCACTTTGTTCTTTTGGTACCAAAGAATCAGATATCTCCTTAGCTTCCAAAATTTTATTTGACTCAGTCTTTGTAAGACCAATTTTTTCAAGTTTATTTAAAGCAGATTCTCTTGTTTTTCCATATAGCTCTTTTTCATAGACATCTTTATCCTTTTTTTCACCTGTAAAAACGTACCTTCTTAACATGTCACAAACTTCTCTTGTTGTGTCTTTTATATACTGACTTTCATTTCTCAAATTGTTCATGTCATTGATACTTTTTTCCACTTTTTCAAATGCTTTATAAGATGAAATTGAAGAAAAAATGCCTGCCATAACAGCTAGTACTATAATAATTAGCAATACTATTGCCAATTTGGAAAGCTTTACTTCTCTTTTCATATCTATACTCCTTTATAAAGTAAGTTTATCAAGATATCAATCTATATCTTCTTTAGTCCATTCATTGTACTTACTACACTGCAATCTTTTCCTAGATTTTTTCCCTCGTACATTGCCTTATCTGCTAGGGATATATTTTCTTCTAATGATATGTTTGAGTTTACCTCTACTACTCCTAATGTAATAGTACACTTTATTTCATTTCCTTTATAGTTAAATTCAAATTCCTTTATTTCTTTGCGAATTCTCTCTGAAAGTATTTTTGCCCCTTCTATTGAAGTATTAGTGAGCATTATCAAAAATTCTTCTCCACCCCATCTTGATACAGTATCAATTTGTCTACAATTCTTTTTAATTATACTTGAGATTACTGTTAGCACAAAATCTCCTGCTTCATGACCATAAGTATCATTAATAACTTTAAAATCGTCAATATCTCCAAGAATAAGAGATACTGTTTCATGACTATATCTATTAATTTTTCTTTGTTCCATAAGCTGATTAATTATATGACGTCTATTGTAAAGACCTGTTAGATAATCCCTTACAACTAATCTATTTAATTTTTCAAGAGAAGATTCCAGTTCATTATTTATTTTTCTTAATTTATCTTGAGATTTTTTGACTTCAATATGAGCCATAACACGAGCTTTTAATTCTGTCATACTAAAAGGTTTTACCATATAGTCTATTGCTCCTACTCCAAAACCCTTTACTACATCTGTATCTGTATTTTTTGAAGTTATAAAAATTATAGGTATATCTTCTGTACGAATATTAGATTTGAGTTCTCTACACAATTCAAATCCAGAATTGTCTGGCAAAATTATATCAAGCAGAATAATGTCTGGTGTACACTCTTTAATACACTCTTTTGCTTCTATTGCATTAAATGCTTTTATGACTTTAAAATTATCTTTTGTAAGTGTTTTATCTATTAAATCGCACATTAGAACACTATCATCAACAACTAAAATTGTTCCTTGTTGCTTATTTTCCATATCCAAACCTCTCTTAAACATAATATATTCAAATTTTAATAATTTAAAATTCTTACACTTAATAATTATACCACTATAGTTCTAAATGTTCTCATTATAATATAATTACAATGCCACTAAATTATATATCTGTGTTACATGATAGTTTAATTGTATTTAAAAAGCAATTCATCTATCAAAAGTTCTTCTTCATCAGTCAAAAGCTTCTTCAAATCTAACAAGGTAATTATTTGATTGTCTATCTCTCCAATACCACTTACAAAATAATCTGAATATTCAAGAGTAACCCTTGGTGGAGGTGATATCTGATTTTCTTCTAAATCTATTATCTCCTCAACTTTATCAACCATAAATCCCACTACTAAATTTTCCAATCCGGCTATTACTATATATACATAATCAGTAGTATTTAAATTATTTTTCCTCAGTCTCAAATGCATATCTATTATCGGGATAATTTTTCCCCTCAAATTTATTATTCCTTTTGAATAGGTTGGAAGTTCTGGAATAAATATGATTTCCTGATTCCCAACAATTTCTATGACTTTTTCAAGTTCAATACCAAAGTTCTGTTCGTCCATTTTAAATTTTAGGTACTTAATCCCCTCATCTACTAACTCATAACCTAAATATGGGTCATCTGGAAATCTCATTTAATACCTCCCCCTTAAATATCTTCTAAATAAAAATAATCTATATTTTCTTCTTTCCTTTATTTATTGAGTCTACAATTAAATCGCCTGTCTCAGTATAAAAGCGTATTGTTCTTCCATAATTCATTCCTGTATCTTCTGCTATTATTGGAATTTTTAAGCTTAAAAGAGTTTTTTTTACTGCTTCAACATTCCTATACCCTATGCTTGCAATTGATGAATTACTATTTCCTAAAAACATCTGGGCTCCTCCAGCTATTTTTGCTTTTATATATGTCCTATTTGCACCTATATGCTCCATAGACTTAATAAGTTCCTTTATTCCTGTGTCAGCAAATTTATATTTATTTTCAATGTGAATAGCATCTTTACTATATGGCAACATAACATGTAACATTCCACCAATTCCTGCTGTTTTATCTATTAAACATACTCCTACACAAGAACCAAGTGCATAAGTAACCAAAACATTTGGTTTATACACTATTTTCATGTCTGCAATATTTACTACTATCTCTCTACTCATACTGATAATCCCAATCTTACTAATATGTCTTTAAGCGAGTCCATTTCTGGAATCATCAATATGTGGCTAATAAAATAATTATCGCTATTTTTAAATTTATTTTCTATAAATAAAATTTTGTCCCCAACATCAGAAAATCTTATCATAGGAACATTCAACACAGCTCCGACCATATCAATACACATATCTGGAACCGAAATACTTATGTTCATGTTTAGCATAGATGCAATAGCATTTACATAAGAACTTGCCATAATATTTCCTATTTCTTTGATTGCAGAAATTTCAATACCTGTAATTTCGTCTAAGAAAGCTTCATCTTTATTAAAAAGAGAATTAAGCATAAGTTTAGTGATTGATTCATCCAACAAAAACATAAACATCCCATTAATATCGCCTTTCATATCAAGTAGAATACATACAACCTTGTTTTCTGGACCTCCAAGTAAATTTGTAGCTTCATTATATTCAAGTATCTTGACCATGGGTATTAATACTTCTATCTTACTATTTATCATGGATGCAAGTGCAGTAATTGCATTCCCAGAGCCTATATTACCAATTTCTCTAAGAGCATCTATATGAATATTATCAAGTTGTGAATAATTTATAATATAAACCCCTCCCTCTATTGTTACATTTATGTATTTTTACTATATAAAGGTGTATTTACAGCCTTTATTTTAAGGCATTATTTACAACTTTAACCAATGTTTCTGTTTTAAATGGTTTTACTATAAAATCTAGTGCTCCAAGCTTTATAGCTTCCACAATCATATTTTCTTGCCCTATTGCAGAACACATCACCACTTTAGCATTTGAATCCAACATTTTTATTTCCTTTAATACCTCTAGACCATCTTTTTTAGGCATTGTAATATCAAGTAATGTCAAATCAGGCATTTCATCTTTAAACATATTATAAGCTTCTTCTCCATCACTTGCTTCTACTAAATTCTCGTAGCCACTTTTACTCAGAGCTTCTTTAATCATCATTCTCATAAAAATAGCATCATCTACTATTAAAATTTTATTTTCCATAAAACTAACTCCTCCATACTTGTAACAATAAATGCTATTATTTTTCAGTCATTGTTTATACTTACTGACTATTTTCCCTACATAATAAATACATTTCATCTATAAATAAAAGTACATATTCATGCTATACTATATTCAACTTTATTAATACAGTTTATAAATTAAAAAACTTATATATCTATTGTAATATATGTTTTGCATTTTGACGAGTTATTAAAAACATAATCACATAAAAACGTAAAAAACACAAAAACGTAAAAAGTTGTCAAAAACCAATTATATAGATATATAATAAATTGAAAATATTTATATAATATACATCTATTATCGGCTGAACTATAATTAAATTTATATCCTATTATTAATTAATAAATTCTTACATATTGCTAAAGGAAGATTTAAATTATGAACAAAATATTGATTATAAACGATTATAGATAATTTTGTGAACTATTCAAAAATTGTATACTTAAATAAATCACAATATTATCACTTTTAAAGATAAAATAAAAATTGGGAGTGTATAGTACACTCCCTCATGATTATCAACTTGTTTATTCCTATAATAAGTTTTATATATTAAAATTTATCAATGAATTTATCTTATTCCAATGTAAATATGAACTTCTTGCTTATTCATATCATATGTATTATTTTGATATTCTTCAAAATCACTTATATAAGTTCTATCAAAATCCATTTTCCAAAACTCAAACCAGAATTCTCCTACTGACTTTTGTATATCTCCTGTTATAGTGAATTTTGCATATTTACCACCTGGTATAACTTTGCTTATAACAAACTCTCCACAAATATCTTTTTCATTAAATTCACTTAAGTTGTTGTCCTTATCATCTTCACTATTTACTTCACAACATGCTACAAAGTTATATGGATTTGTAAAATCACCTTGATAGTCTGTATATAAACCTATTGTTTTATCATTTTTTTTACCTTTTATAGCATTATAGATACCCTTCCCCATAAAGCTTTTCCATAATTCACCTATGTCTTTTACTGCTTGTCCGTTGTTATTTGTAGTTTCTTTTGATACACCCACAACTATTTTTTCACTTATATGTACTATTTCATAATCCATACTTTATACCTCACTTTAGCTTTATTGATTGCTTTTGATTATCTGTTTCTTTAATTTAATTATAATTTATAAAATACGACATCTATATGTCATATATTTTAATATAATTAAATTTAGTAATAGTAACTTATAAGGAATACATCTTAAGCATCTCTTTCAATCTATTTATAACATTATCTCTAATGAATTTAGGTTCAAGTACTTCAACACTATCTCCAAAAGATAAGATATATCCATAAATCCACTCTCCAATTGGGAATTCTGCAATTACATCATATGTATTATCTTCATTTTTAGTTATTAAATCATTGTTAAAATCATCAAAAACTCTATAGAGCATCTTTTCCTTAAATCTTAGCCTCAGAGTTACTGTATCTTCTTTAATTATTTTAGAGTCATCTAAGTATGCCTCTTCAATTATCTTTCTTGAAAATATGTCTTCTTTTACTACTAAGTTTTTCATTCTACTGATTCTAAATATTCTAAAATCGTCCTTTAATTTGCAAAACCCATACAAGTACCAAGTCTTACTTTTATACATTAGCTTCATCGGTTCAACAGTCCTATTTGTCTGACTTGAAAAACTATTTACATAATCAAAATTTATAGTATTGCGTCTTAAAATAGCATTTTTTATTTTTGTAAATTTATCATCCTCATTAAAATTACTTCCCCATTCAGTAAAATCTATTTCAATCCAGTTTGCAAAATTACTTTCTCCAAATATTGAGCCAATTTTATCTACTACTGAATTTATTTCTGGATACTTTGTTGCTTGTAATGTTTGAAGTGCTATTATTAAACTCTCCTTATCTTCCTTTGACAATATAGTTTTGTCTATAGAATATTCTTCTATTAAAGATATTCCTCCTCCTTTGCCTTTAGTCATATATACTGGTACTCCTGACATAGACAGAGTTTCTATATCTCTATATATAGTTCTTGTAGAAACTTCAAACCTCTCAGCCAATGCTTTAGCAGTAACTAATTTTTTATTTAATAGTATTACTATTATTTCTGTTAATCTATTTATTTTCATCTATTATCACCCACTAAAATTATTATATTTATCTTTATTTTCTATAGTTATATTATTTATTTTAAAGCTTTTTATATTTTATTCATACAATATTTAAGTAAATTTTTAATAAATAAATTTATATGTTAATATTTTGAAGTTATGTAATATTTTACATATTTTTTCGTTGACAATGTTAAATTTTTGATTTATCCTTAATTAAGGACATGTTATTGACAGTTCTTAAACTTATTTGAAAAACCATTTTACTATATAATTTTATGTAATTTAGGAAAACGTATTATATTCAAGAAAACGTATTTTCTATTTCAAATTCAAATAAGTACAATATTTATTTTTTTAGGGAGGCAATCATGGAAATTAATAAAAAACACTTTATTCAAGTCTTTTTAACTTGCTTAATCTTAGTAGTAGTATGTGAATTTATAGGACAAAGAACATTAGCTATTGGCTCAGCTTCTATAATACTATTTCCAATGCTTTATGCAGTTATAATCGGACTTATAATAACACCTGACTTATTAGGAAAAAAAATTAAAGCACTTAAAAAAGTTATTGGAGAAAAAGAAATCAATATTGCTGGTGAAGTTGTTGGAATTGCGCTAGTAATGCTTGGTATAAAATATGGGACTACAGTTGGCCCAAACATCGATAAGATAATTCAAGCTGGACCTGCATTTCTTGCTCAAGAATTTGGTCACATACTTGCACCAATAGTTGCATTACCTCTTGCATTAATATTTGGTATGAAAAGAGAAGCTATTGGAGCTACTGCAAGTATAAGCCGTGAACCCTCTTTAGGAGTTATATCTGAAAAATATGGGATAAATTCTCCAGAAGGTAGTGGCGTGCTTGGTACATATTTAATGGGTACAGTTCTTGGTACTATATATTTTAGCGTATTAGGCTCAGTCTCAATTTATAGTGGCCTTCATCCATATGCTTTAGGAATGGCTTGTGGTGTTGGTAGTGGAAGTATGATGACTGCTGCCGCTGGCTCACTTTCTACCATGGTACCTCCAGAAATGGCAGATACAATACTTGCCTATGCAGCAACAAGTAATATGATGTCTAGTATAACAGGAATTATATTCTTGGTCTTTGTATCTTTACCATTTACTAATTTTATGTACAAAATTTTAGAACCTAAATTTTCAAGAAGTAAAAAAACTGACGAAACAAAAACTACAAAAGGAGAGTGCTAATAAATGTTTGCTAATTTAGATTTAAAGAAAAGTTCATATCAATTATTGGTTATGTCTATTATTGGAGTTATAATTCTTATAGGACAAAGAATTAGTGTTGGTACATCTATAGTAACAGCTTTTCCTGGAATGGTAATGTTAATATTAGCTGCTATGGCTGCTATGATTATAAAGGATTTATTTCCTAAATCAATATTTCCTGCTTTTGGATTTGCAACTATAATAGGTCTTTTACTTAGTATGCCATATAGCCCAACATCTGAAGTATTCTTAACTAACACTAATAATATTAATTTTATGGCTATAACAACTCCTCTATTAGCTTTTGCAGGAATTTCTGTTGGAAACAAAATAGAAGCTTTAAAGGAAATGTCATGGAAAATAGTTATAATATCACTTGTTGTCTTTACAACTATATTCTTTGCATGTGCAAGTATAGCTCATATAGTTTTAAGTATTCAAGGTAAAATATAGGAGGAACTTATTATGAATAAAGAACAATTAAAATCTCTAGTAATAAAGACTATCGATGAAAATAAAGAAAAAATATTAGAAATAGGTCATGGAATCTACAAAAACCCAGAATATGGATATAAAGAGTATAAAACTACAGAAGCTGTTTCAAACTTTTTTGAACAAGAACTAAACTTATCTGTCGAAAAAAATATAGCTGTTACAGGATGTAAGGCAGATGCAAATTCTAGTAAAGAAGGTCCTCATATATCTATACTTGGAGAATTAGATGGTATATCATGCAAAGAACACAAAGATTCTAATGAAATAGGTGCATCTCATACTTGTGGACATAACATACAAATAGCTGGAATGTTAGGTGCAGCTATTGGTTTAGTAAAAAGTGGGGTTTTAGAACATTTAGATGGCAAAATATCATTTATGGCTACTCCTGCTGAAGAATTTATTGAATTGGAATACAGGGAACAATTGAAAAAAGAAGGAAAAATAACTTACTTTGGTGGAAAACAAGAACTAATAAAAAGAGGTTACTTTGATGATATAGACATATCTATGATGTTTCACTCTTCAGATTTAGGAGAAGATAAGGCTCTAGTTGGTCCTGAAAGTAATGGCTTTGTCGGCAAAAAAGTTAAATTTATAGGAAAAGAATCTCATGCTGGTTCTGCTCCACATGATGGAATAAATGCTTTAAATGCAGCAATGCTTGCTATAAATAATGTAAATGCACTTAGAGAGACTTTTAAAGAATCTGAAAGAGTTAGATTCCATCCTATCATCACAAAAGGTGGAGATATAGTAAATGTTGTTCCTGCTGATGTTCATATGGAATCATATGTAAGAGCTAGAACTATAAACGGCATGATAGATGCTAATAAAAGAATAAATAAAGCATTGATGGCTGGTGGAATGGCGGTTGGAGCTGATGTTGAAATAACTGAAATTCCTGGGTATCTACCAATATTAAGATACAAAAACCTTGATAACTTATTTAAAAATAACCTTGAAGATTTAGGTTTAAAAGGAAAAATTATTGATGGTGGAGATTTCACTGGTTCATTTGATTTTGGAGATGTATCTCATATAATGCCTACCCTTCACCCTATGATTGGTGGTGTAAAAGGTGCTCTTCATACAAGAGATTTTGAAATAATTGATGAAGACTTAGCTTACATAGTACCTGCTAAGGCTATGGCACTTACAGTTATAGACCTTCTTTTTGATAATGCTAAAGAGACTAAAGGTATATTAGATGCCTTTACACCAGTTATGACTAAAGAAGAATACTTAACATTCTTAGAAAAACACGACAAAACTTTATAGGTCTATTAAGTATTCTTTTTATAATACAAAGGTGGTATATGCTTTAAAAGCTATACCATCTTTTCTTTTCCTTCGTAAAGTCCTCAATATTTATTTAGAAAAAATATAACAAATATATTCATCCTCATGTATAGTAATAGCATACATTAGTAGTTAGAGATAGCATTTACAAATACTGTATATTTCTTATAAAAAAATATTAGCTAACTCTCAATTATTAGGGTACGAAAGAAGGTGAGTTGAAATGATGACATTAAAACAAGTTTCTTCATTAACTGGTGTCAGTATACGTACTCTACAGTTTTATGACGAAGTTGGTTTATTTAAACCTACAAAAATAACTACTGATGGATTACGATTATACGATGATAACGCATTAGAAGTTCTACAAAAAGTTACATTTTTTAAAGAACTTGATTTCACATTAAAAGAAATTGAAGCAATCATGGAAAATCCTCAATTTGATTGTCTAACTGCATTTAAAAATCAAAGAGAACTAATCCAAATAAAGCGAGATAGATTAAATGCTCTATTAGAATTACTTAATAAACTTATAAAAGTAGATAAATGTGTGGATTTTAAAGATTTTAATATGAGTGAGTATTTTCATATTTTAACTGAGTTCAAAGAATCTCACACTGATGAGATTGTCGCACAAACTGAAAGCATTGAAGATTTTGATAAAATAACTTCAGAAATCAAATCATATGAAAATGAAATAGCAAATATGGCAATTAAGCAGTTTGGAAGTCTTGAAAAATACACAAAGGCTATGGAAAATAACTTTCAAAATTTTTTATCTAACAGTACTACTATTTCTCAATCAGAAGTACTTAACCTTATTAAAAAAGGTGATGATATTACAAGAAAACTTACAAAAAATCTAAGTAAAGATGTTGCATCTTTAGATGTCCAAGAATTAGTTAAAGAACTGATTTCTTTTACTAATAAAATTAATAATGGAATAGATATGGGAGATAATTATTGGCCTATTATGTCTGAAAATTATATATCAAACCCTGTATTTATTGAGGTTAACGATAATAAATATGGAGATGGAGCATCAAAATTTATTGGTCTTGCTTTAAAAGCATACCTTGAAAAATAAAAACTTGATATTACAGTTAGCACTTTATACTATAAATTTGCAAAAAATAGCATTGGTAAACATAATAGATATTTACTGATGCTACTTATTGTACTATTTACAAGGTTACCATTTTTGTAGAAAGCATACAATATTTAGAACGTTGAATTTGAACAGAGTGGCTTCCTGACTCTAGTTATAAATATGTAGAAAATATTTCAGATATAGAAGTTTACTTAAATTCATACCTACAAAATGCAGAACATGAAGTCTGGCTTCCAGTTACAAAAAAATCAGAAAAGAAAAATGGCAGTTTCAAAATTCCAGCTGAAACTACCGTTTTTCTTTTTAAAAATTATATATTACATATACATAAAAATCATGATAAAATATTAAATCAGTTTATTCGATAACACCCTTTTCCTGCTTCCTTTGCTGCATAAAGAGCTTCATCTGCCTTACTATATAAATCTTCAAAATTAGCAATGTTTTTATCACAAATTGAACATCCTAAACTAATATGAAATACATAATCATTTTGTGATAAATCTTCCATATTATCTAATGCATCAAATAATTTCTCAAAGCGTATTTTACAATTCTCCTCATTCTTTAAATCCTTAGCATAGATGGCAAATTCATCACCACCTAATCTTAAAACTACACTATCATAGAAAATATTCTTTATATTATCAGCTACAGCTTGTAAATAACGGTCACCTACAATATGACCATAGGAATCGTTGATATATTTAAAATCATCTATATCGATAAGAATAAAAGCTCCATACTTTTTTTCGTCCATAAGATGTTCAATCATTTCAACACCAGCACCTCGATTATATATACCTGTCAATAAATCAATTTCTGATTTAGTTCTATATTTAATGTAGTTTTCTACACTTTCGATACGGTCATTCAGAATAAAAAAGTTAACACCCACAGATAAAAAATAAAAAGTAACTAAATCAACTAAATCCGCCATAAACATATTTATATCCTTTGCTATAAAGCAACAAATACCATAGATTATAGCAGTTCCTGTTATGTAGAGAGTAATTCTCCACGGTTTATCCAATATGAATAGAGGAAGTACACATATAAAGACCATAATTGTGATTGATGGTTCTGTTTTATCTAGAAAAGTTCCCATCAAAATACCCATTATCATAACTGGAGTTAATGCCAAATAAAAGATAAGCGTTATATGCTGAAAGTGTTTTTTTAAGTAAAATTTAGAAATAATATAAAGAATAAAAAAGTATCCAAGTATAATAAAAAACTCTATATTAAAAGTAACAACTTCTGATAAAATCAATCCAAATACAAACACCATAGCTGAAATAGTGAGTCCTAATAATGACAAACCGCAGAAACATCTATAATTTCTCAATCTAATTTCAGATTTATACAAATTCATCTTCTTTGCTTTAAAATTCTTTAATATTATTTCTAACATCCTACCTCCCTTGTACATTCCACACTCTTGTTCATGAATTATTTTAATACTTCTATAGTTCAACTACTGTTGATACACTTATAAATGAACTCTCACATTATTTATTAATTTAAAGAGTGATTTAACTATCATATAGAGCTATTATTCATATTTTTTCATTTTTCTATTAAAATTAACCCAATGATTTCCAATTATATAAATTGATTATATTTCCAATATATTTTTTATAAAAATATAATAATATTACTATCTAGTTTACAAAAACATATAAATAACTTAATATTTTTAATTTTATTTTAATATTTCTTTACTTATTATTAGAATATATTATATCATTCTCATATACAAAAGTCATTAAAAAGAGCTCCTACATAGGTTATATCCATCATAATATAAACTTGTGTATTTTACTATTTCTCTACGATTCTTTCATCTTTTTATATTTTTCATATGACCTTATGACAATTTATCCTCTTACATATTATTTTTTAATTCTAACCTAAATACTCCACTTGAGTTGTTATTTAGTTGTTATAAAGTTTTGTATTTTATTAATTTATTCTTTTACTAACTTAATATTCCACTAGATTTTTATAAAGTTTTGTTTTAAAATTAATTTTAAAGTATATATATAATACAAATAACTTAGATATAATTCGTCATTAATCTACTTAAAGCATATTTAATTAACATCACTCATCCAGAAAATTCAGAAAATTACATTGACATAGGAAAAAGTTTATTTTATACTTTTTTTAGGACACATTGTGGACACGTCTTAAATTGACAGTCATAATTTATATTATAAATTTGACCACAATACTTATTTTCAATATTATATTTTAAAAACATAGGGAGGATATTATGAATGATAACGTAGTTAAAAAGAAGAACTTTTTTGACAGAACATTAAACAGAATAGAAATTGTTGGTAATAAGCTACCAGACCCAGTTACAATATTTCTAGGATTATGTGTACTTTTACTTATACTATCTAGCATAATCGGTTCTATGGGTATATCAGTAGTTCATCCTGGTACTGGTGAAACTATAACTGCTGTAAATTTATTAACTGTAGAACAACTTCAGATTTTATTAGGAAATATTGTTAGTAATTTTCAAGGCTTTGCACCTTTAGGACTAGTTTTAGTTACTATGATAGGCGCTGGTGTTTGTGATAAAACTGGACTTATGACAGCAACAATAAAGGCATCAGTAAGCAAAATTCCTAAAACAAAAGTAACTCTTGTTGTAATGACTATAGGTATGCTTGCAAATATTGCATCAGATGCAGGTACAATACTATTCCCACCATTGGCTGCACTTGTATATCTTGGTGTTGGAAGACATCCACTTATAGGTTTATTTTCTGGATATGCCGCAGTCTGTCTAGGATTTGCAGCAAACATCATGATAAGTGTTAACGATATACTTGCTGCAAGCTTTACAGTACCAGCAGCTCAGATGATTGATTCTGGATTTGAAGCTAATGCAACAATGAACTTATTTTTTATGATAGCATCAACTTTTGTATTAATATTGTTAGCAACTTGGGTAACAGAAAAAATTGTAGCTCCTAGATTTGGTAAATACGAAGGAAATGCAGAGTTAGATGTTGATGGTAGCCTTAATGATGTAGAAAAAAAAGGGCTTAAAAAAGCTGGTATAAGTATATTAATATATGCAGCAATTATGATAGCACTTAGTGTAATTGGTCAAAAACCATTCTTAGCAGACCCAGAAACAGGAGATTTATTATCAAATAATGCTCCTCTTATGAAAGGTATGGTACCTATAATAGCTTTAGCTTTTTTTATACCTGGTGTTGTATATGGAAAAACTATAGGTAAGATAAAAAAGGATAAAGATGTTGTCTCTATAATGGCTGGTGCAATGAGTGATATGGGCGGATATATAATACTAGCATTTGCTGCTTCACAGTTTTTGCAATTATTTACAAATAGTAATTTAGGTTTGATACTCGCTGTAAAAGGTGGAGAGTTTTTGAAATCAGCAGGAATAAATGGTCCTTTATTATTGATAGGATTTATTATATTATCATGCTTTATAAATTTATTTATAGGAAGTGCATCTGCAAAGTGGGCTATACTTGCACCAATATTCGTACCAATGTTTATGATGGTCGGATACAATCCAGCACTTACACAAATGGCTTATCGTATAGGTGACTGTATAACAAATCCACTTAGCCCCTTATTCCCATACTTCCCTATTATACTAGCATTTACAAGAAAGTATGATAAGGATGCTGGTATGGGTACTGTAATAGCTAATATGCTACCATACTCTATATCATTCTTGATAGTATGGACTATACTATTGATACTATTTATGGTGTTTAATATTCCATTAGGACCTGGAATATTCCCTTCTTATAGTATGTAATTTATTTAAATTTTTCTAAAAGGAGAAATGATTTATGTTAAGTAAAAATAGACTTATAGATAACTTTATGGATATGGTTAGGATTGACAGCCCATCTAATCAAGAATTAGAAATGTCCAAGTGGATAGTAAACTATCTAAAAGAAAGAAATATAGACGCTATTATAGATGATGCTGGTGAAAAATATGGTGGTAATACGGGAAATGTTATCGCATATATAAAAGGAGAAAAAGGAAGTAGACCTCTTTGTTTATGTGCTCATATGGACCAAGTTCAACCTTGTTTAGGTGTAAATCCAATACTAGATGGTAATGTAGTTAGAAGTGATGGAACTACTACACTTGGTGCAGATGACAAAGCTGGTATAGCTGCTATCCTAGAAGCTCTAGAACATGTTATTACAGAAAAAATACCACATAGAGATATATATCTATGTTTTACAATTTGTGAAGAAGCTGGTATGCATGGTGTTAAAAACTTTAACCCTGATAACTTACCTTGCAAGGATATGGTGATTTTAGATTCTGGTGGAGCTATTGGTTCTATAGCATATAAGGCTCCTGCACAAGAATCTATAAAAATATCTTTTGATGGTAAAAAAGCACATGCTGGTATAGAACCTGAAAAAGGTATAAATGCTATATTTGTTGCCTCTCATGCTATAAGTAATATGCATATAGGTAGAATAGATTCTCTGACAACTTCAAATATAGGTAAAATAGAAGGTGGTGGAGCTACAAATATAGTAACTGATAAGGTTACATTGACTGCTGAAATCAGGTCTCATGTCCCTGAAACTTTAGAATATGAACTTAATCATATGAAAAAATGTTGTTCAGATGCTGCATCTAAATTTAATACTACTTACACTTTTGAACATAATATGTCTTATCCAAGTTTTGAACTTAGTAGAGACAGTCATGTTTTTAAATTAAGTGAGGAAGCAATAAGACAAGTTGGTGTTGTTCCAAATCCAATGATAATTGGTGGTGGTAGTGATGCAAATATACTAGCTAATCTTGGATATAACTGTGCTATATTAAGTTTAGGGATGTATGACGTACACACAGTTAATGAATATGTAAATATAGATGAATTATATGATACTGCTAAAATAGTTTATCATATGATTAAGTTAAATGATGAATTGTAAAAAATTAACGATAAATTAGAGTACTATCACTCATATAAATACTTTTATACAATATTACTTTTTAAATCTCATAATTAAAAACCTATGTATTTTCAACTCTATAAGTACTATTTTAAAAAGTTGATTTACATAGGTTTTAGTATTTTATATGACACTTCATACAATCTTATATAATATTTTAAAACAATATCTCAGTAATATTCTTTGGTCTACCTCCACCAATACTAGTTTCTTTAGCACATATTCTCCCTAGATTTGCACTTACTATTTTATTCAGTATACGCCTTGCACTTCTTTCACTTACATTTAGATATTCTGCCAATTCTTTTGAATCGTAAATCTTGCTTTTTCTATTTTCACTTATAGCTATAATTTTTGCTACTGATTCGCAACTCATTCCAGTTTTTTTAGATATTTCTATTACTTTTTCATCAGACAATACTAAGGAGTAATTTAATTCATTTTCTGAGGCTAAAGGACCCCTTATATTTTCATCTTCATCTACTAAATATATACCAATTTCTTTTGAATCTATTGAATGTCTCAATGCTTTATGTGCATTATTTTCAGCTTGATATGCAGTTACTCCAGTCCCAATACCTATACTAAGAGAAAATCCCATGTCTTTTATATCTCTTTTTAACTTAAATAATTTATCATAATTGTACTCATTATCAGCTACACCTTTATGAACAAATACCACATAATCATTTCTTCCAAACGAAAATAAAGAACCTTGAATACTTCTTGCATAGTTTACTACAAGCTTATCCATATCTGATTTTTTTATCATATCAGAATAATAGTTTTCTATCTTCTCTTTATAATCTATTAGACTCAATATTTCTACTGCAATTTGAGAAAATCTAGCCTTACTTAGAGCATATTCACTCTTCACTTTCTCATAACTTTCTTTGATTAATTGTATAGTTGCTTGTAGCCGAAATACAGGATAACCTCTTTCCTTTAACTCATTGTACACTGCTCCAAAACCAGTTATCATTATCTCGGTCTTATTTTCTTCAAACAATTGTATATGCCACTTTGCAAGTTCAGATTCTCCTACTTCTAAAGAAAATGGCCTACAAAATATACTTGTAGCTTCAATATCAAACTCTTTAAGTGCATCTTCTACAACATATCTATCAACTACATCTATACTAAATTTATCTAGCTTTATATTTTCGCTCTTTATTGCCCAAAATGCTTTCATTATACTTGTCCCACTTCTTGGAACAAATGAATGTGGTTTACTTATTTCATGTTTAGATTTTATAAACTCATAGACTCCACATCCTGTAAATATAATAGCATCACATTCATCTTCACATTTTGAAATAACTTCTACCGTATCTACTACTTTTTCTCTTACATATATTTTAGTTTCTAAATTGCTATCTATCTGTTTTAAGTCTTCCTTTATCTTAAAGCCAGAGTCTGAAGGACCTATAATACCCACTATCATAAACTTCGCTCCTAATCCATCCATATTGTACTTACTAAAAAATTATAATGTCATTGCTTTTTATTTTTTATTTAATTTATTATCTCACATTCTATATTTACGGTAAAGAAGTTCTATACAAGCGTTTAGAATAAAAATCTCTAAAAATTAAATTTTAAATACTATAAAGCCTGTATATATTTCAACCTTGAATTATTAATTGACTGAATATATGCAGACTATCTTACATTTAATTTAGACAACCTATCACAGAATATATTACATTTAAATAAAGTATATTATTTTAAGTAGTTATTAGTTTACTATCTTGATGATTATAAAGTAAACTTTCAAAATCTGGACTTGGAATAGGCTTACAATAGTAATATCCCTGAATTACAACACAATTCAAACTAGCTAAAAATTCTGCTTGCTCTTTTGTTTCTACACCTTCTGCAACTACATCCATTTCTAGGTCCTTAGCCATGGCTATAGTATGCTTTAAAACAATTTTTTCTCTTTCTGTAATTTCTTTTTCATTGAAAAATCCACAATCTATCTTTAATGTATCAATATTTATATTTTTTAGCATATTTAATGAAGAATATGCCGAGCCAAAGTCATCCATATTTAATATAATACCATCTGTTCTAAGCTCTGCTATTATCTTGGCAAATAGCTTTATATTTTTAATAAATAAGCTTTCTGTAAGTTCTAATTCCAAAAATGATTTTGGTATATTATATTTATTTATTAGACCTAAAACGATATATCTAAATTGAGGATTATACAAATGTAATCTTGATACATTTACAGAAATAGGTATTGGCTTCTGACCTAAGTCTATCCATTTTCTTATCAAAGTACATACTTGCTCCCATATATACATGTCTAGTTTAATAATAAACCCATTCTTCTCAAATAGTGATATAAATTTATTTGGAGGTATTATACCTTTTTCTGGATGTATCCATCTAACCAAGGCCTCTGCTCCTACAATTTCATTTATTTCAAGATTATACTTAGGTTGTAAGTATACATGAAACTGTCCATTTTCCAATGCATACTCCATTTCTCTTTCCATCTGTTTTTCTTCAATTGCATCATTCCTCATAGCTTCATCATAAAGCATATGATGACTTATACTTTGCTTCTTTACATTTTTATGTGCATATCCTGCCATTTCACAGGCATTTGTAACTGATATATTATTATCCAAAATCCTATAAATTCCAAAGCATGGTACTAACATATATTCAAATTGCTTTATACTTAAACTTTTTGTAATCTTATAAATTAATTTATCTACCTCTTTATCATGATAACACTCATAAAAAATGCAAAACACATCTGCATACATACGACAACAGATTCCCTTAGAAGTAATATTTTTTTTAATCAGTTCTGCAATATATATTAATGCCCTATCTCCCTCTTGAATACCATAAATATCATTAATTACCTTGAACTTATCTATATCCATCATTATAGCAACATAATGTTTATTAGGATGTTTTTTGAGTAATAAGTTTGCTTGTTCACAGAAGCCTTCGTAATTATATAGACCTGTCAATATATCTCTTTGCCTTTTACGTATTTGCATAATATGGTCTATATTTTTAATAGAAAGCAAAATATGTGTCTGATTTTCACCAAATTTATTTTTACTGATGACATTTAGGATACACATAGATGCCCAATAGTACCTTTTATCCTCTCCTAAACATCTACATTCAAAACTCAACTTTAAGTCCTCTTGCTTGTTATTTTTTGAATCATCAAGAAACTTTGAATAAAGATTAGAGTAAAATATAGCTCTATCATCAGGATGAACTATATAGTTTCTAATGTATAAAAATGTTTTTTGTATATTCTCTTTTACAGAAATTTTAAAAATATTGTTTTCTGATTGATAGATTGGAGTAATTAAGTTTTTCTCTAAGCAAATATCTAAGATAATATCATATGTATTATAAACTAATTTTTCATAAGTTTTGGAATATCCATCACTTGTTATACTATCAAAAGATTCTTTAGACTCTAAATCTTCATATGTAGATAAAATTCTTTTTTCTGAAGCATTTAAATTGCTTATCTCCTCTAATTTATTGGTCCTTAATTTATTTTTTTCATAATATCTTTGCTTATCTTGGTACATTCTCTCATCAGCAATTTTAGTCAACATATGTATATTTATATTATCTTCACTCCAAGTGCTTCCTATTGCTACACTATATACCCTAGTATCTTTAAACTCCTCACTTAACCAAGTAACCTTTTCTTCAAATAGTTGTTTTGAAATTTCCTCACATAATACAACAAACTCATCTCCACCAATACGATAAATATTATAGGAATGAAAGTATTTTTTTATAATTACACAGGTTGATACAATAGCAGAATCGCCACTAGCATGTCCAAAGTTATCATTGATATCTTTTAATCCATTTATATCTATAAACACAACCCCCATAGATTTAGCTTTATTGCTGTAAAAATTATCTATGTATTTAATATATTTATTTCTATTGTAAACCCCAGTCAAAAAGTCATAGTAGCTCATATGATTCAATTTATTTTCTACTTCTCTCTTTTTCATTTCAGTCAATAAAAAATAAGATAGAGAAGTCAAAAGAGATGTGTCCTTAACAGCTCTCTGTGGATTGTCAACTCCAATAAATCCAATAATTTTATCATCTTGCTTTAATGAAGATGCTATTAAACTTTCAATATTTTGAGGTTTTAAAATTTCATACTCAATTGGTTGTGTTTCTTTTAAACTTTCTATATTGTCTACTATTATAAAACCTTTTTCATGAAATAATAAAAACCAATTTTTTAGTGATTCAATATCAATATCTTCAAGGAATTGTTTTTGTCCCTCAACCCCTTGATTACACCATTCATATGTATTATTTATCTTTTTACCATCTGCTGACACTTCAAAAATATATGCTCTATCAGCCTTATGAAATTTCCCAATACTGCCTAATACAAGATTTATAGCATCTGAAAAATTAGTTTCTGTTATAAGATGTTTAATACACCCAACTAGTAATTCTTTTATTTCTAATTTTTCTTCTATCGACTTACTTATATTTTCCTTATCAGTAATATCAAGAGCTATTTCCAGTCGTGCAGCTCTGCCTTCCCACTCAATTAATTTATCTTTTAATATAAAATGTCTGTCTATTTCAGTGTTTGTATTTTCCCATATGTAATATTCATCATCTTTCAAAAAAGAGTTAGTACAAAATTCACAAGGAGAATCTCTTCCTTGTAATGCTTCATAACATTTTCTATGAGAAATATCATCAAGTCCTAATAGCCTTTTCCCATTTTTATTAATATATAAAAGTTCATATGTATCCAAGGAGGAAACATATATAATTTCATCTAATTCATCTACTAAGTTTCTCACACTCATTTATGTATAACTCCTTTTATTCAATTTTTTAAATTCTTGAAACTATGTCAAGTTTTGATGTACCTTTGATGATGCTATTGTACTTTTTTATAAAAAAAAAGAATACAATAGCATCATCTTTTTTGACAAATAGAGCTCATTATCATATTACTCATTGAGACTCTCTAAAACTTAAATTATCATAAATATCTTTTGCTGTACATACTATTTTTTTAATCTTCATATAATTCTTGTTATTCATACCTTAACTTAGTTCTAAGCAAGTTTTACATTATAAAAATTATATTTTATACTCATATCTTCATTCAATATATAGTATAAATATTTACATAACTATTAAATAAATATTTATATTATGAAAAATCAAACTGCTTTACCCATTTAAAAAGACATAAGTTCTCATTGCTAAAAAAGTACATTCTACAATGAATTACAGTGTTGTTATTATAGTTATATTAATAATATCATAAAGACCATTATAAAAAGATAAAAATAGTAACTTTTTTATATTAAAAAATATTTATTAATAAGTAAAATATTTTATATATAAAAAGTATTTATCAAAAAGAAATATCACATTAACTAAAGCTCAATTTGAAATATATTTTATTCAAATAAAAATATAGTCTTTATTAAAATATAGTTTTTGTATTAAAAATCGCCATGCAAATATAATATTAATAGGCTGTCTTTCCTCCTACTTATTATAAAATACATGGCTATTTATATTTAGTTAAAATATTACTAGTTTAGATTAACTAATACTTTTAATTTGATACTTATTCATCTGTCATGCGATATCCTACTCCAACTTCAGTTAAAATATACTCTGGTTGAGCAGGATTTTTTTCAATTTTTCGTCTTATACTTGCCATAAAAACTCTAAGGGATTGGTTTTCACTTTCATAGTAATTACCCCATACCTTATCTATTATAAATTTATGTGTTAAAACTCTTCCTGAATACTTAGACATTAATTCAACAAGTTTATATTCAATTGGAGTTAAGTGTATCTCCTCACCATTAATAGATACAAGATGCTTTTCATAATCTATCTTTAGATTTTTAACCTCAAAGGTGGTAGGAACGTCACTATTTATCTTACCTTGTTGAACTTTATTTCTAAGGGCCACACGCACTCTAGCCAAAAGTTCTGTTACACTAAAAGGTTTAGTTAAATAATCATCTGCTCCGCCATCTAAAGCCTCAACTTTATCTCTTTCATGCTCCCTTGCTGAAACAACAATTATTTTATTATTTTTAGCACAAGCCCTAACTCTACCTATTACCTCAATTCCATCAATATCTGGTAAACCTAAATCTAAAATTATTAAATCTGGGTCAAGAGAATGTATAAGTGATATAGCTGTGCCTCCATTGTCAGTTTCTACACATCTATAGTTTTGAGTTTCCAGAGACACTTTTATAAATTTACAAATTGGTCTATCGTCTTCTACAATTAAAACCAACGGCTTTACTTCCATTCGTCTTTCACCTCCCCTTTATCTAAAGGTATACTGAATCTAAATGTAGCTCCTCCAGAAGGATTATTGAAAGCAATAATTTCTCCACCATGAGCTTGTACTATAGACTTACATATTTCTAAACCAAGACCAATCCCTCTTCTTTCAAGATTTCTTGCTTTATTCTTTGTATAAAATCTATTGAATATATTCTTAATATCTTCACTTGGTATTCCTTTTCCGTTGTCTGCCACTTCAAATAATACATTTTCAGCTTCTTTGCTTACAGTTAATTCTATCTTAGAATTTTTAGGTGTATGTCTTATAGCATTGTCAATTAAGTTTACTAAAACTTGCTCTATCAATAATACATCCACATGAACTATTATTATTTCATCTGGTATATTGGTTTGTATCTCTCTACTATTGGCAAATTTTTTAACTCTTAATATAGATTCCGCAATTATTTCATCTACAACCTCTGGACGTTTTTCAATATCCAATTTTCCTTCATCTATTCTGGTCATGCTAAGTATATTCTCAACAGAGTGTGTTAACCAACTTGTATCTTCATATATATTTTTTAGTAGCTCTACTCTAGTTTCTTTATCTATTATGTCATCATTTTCAAGTATAGTTAAAGAAGAACCTAGTATACTTGTAAGTGGAGTTCTCAAATCATGAGAAATTGATCTAAGTAAGTTTCCTCTTAATCTCTCTCGTTCTGTTTCAAGATTAGCTTTTTTATTCTTTTCAAATAGGTTTTCTCTATCAATTGCTAATGCAACCTGTGTTGAAACTGCTTCTAACAATATCTTTTCATTTTCCGTAATAATATCAATTTTAAAACATGCAATACCTATAACACCAAGAACATTGGATTCTTGACCTTTTATAGGAAAATAGTAAGCACTACTATTTTTACAATATTTTGTTCCAATCCCAACTGGTTCACCTGTTCTAAAAGCCTCTTTTATAGCTTCCTTTTCTAATACTGAGTGGAATATATTCTCACTTCCATCATTATTACAAATATAAATACTTGGCTTACCTAGATTATTATCACCATCTGCAATAGTTACTATAACAGTTCTATTTAACATGTTTACCAAATTAGACCCACAAAATTCAATTATTTGATTTTTATTTTTTGCTTTAAGAAGTGTTTTATTATTTTCATAAAGCAACCTTATCATTTTCTCTCTTTTATGAGAAAGTCTTACTTCTTTTTTTATTCTAGAAGTTAAAGTGCTTGTTATAATTGCTGCCAAAAGCATAATACAAAAGGTCATTGGATAATCTTTTCTATAAGCTATAAAAGTATATAATGGGTGTGTAAAGAAAAAATTAAATGATAGCACTCCTATTACTGAAGAAAGTATTCCAAAAAAATACCCATGTGTTATACTTGTAGCAAATAATACACCTAATATATACACTAAAATAATATTAGATTCATTAAAACCTACTTTTTTAAAAGCTACTGATATTCCAGTAGCAATTATCATAACCAATATAGTTTTTATAAAGTCCTTAATAATTATTTTCTTACTGAGATAGTCATCTTCATCATAATCATACTCTTTTAAGTCTTCATGATGTAGTCGTTCTTTTTTCATTTACTGCAATTCCTCCTTACTGTTACTGTTTAAATTGACTCTAATGTATATAATACAATTTTATCATAATAAATTCAATCAATACATTTAATTAATACCTTCAAATTACTAAAAGGTGCTGTCTTAAAATGAAAATAAATCTCTATTTCAAAACAGCACCTTTATATATTTAAATCACTAATTTAATTTTTACATATTTAAATTGTTAATTTGATTCAATCTAATAAATTATAATATCTTAATATTTGATTTTTAAAACATTCCTATCCAACAAGCATAAATATAAAGTGGGCACATACACCTGCACATAAACCACCTATTGTATGCGAAAGAATCGCTTTACCAGCTAATGGTCTTGCATCTAAAGCATCCATCATACCAATGTGTGTACTTAAATATCCACTCCAACACATACCCATTGCTGTAAATACTGCTATATCATTAGGAGTTACAGCACCTGATTTTATAAATTCTGGCACTAGAGATATTGCTGCCCCAACAGCACCTAATGCAGTTACAGGGAATGCTATTGCTTCTGGTGAAGTAAATCCAAATAATGGTTCTATTATAAAACTGATTTTGTCACCAATAGCAGGTAATAATTTTATACCTTCATATGCAGCTCCTGTGTAAACAGCTTGACCTGTAGCAGGGTCTGTAGATGGTCCAAAAGTTAATAACATAACTAATGTACAAACTACTAAAACTCCTGGTATTATAGCCATACCCATTTCAACACCTAGCTTACCACCTTCAAGTATAGCATCCAATCCTCTTTGGAATACATTACCATCTCTTATTTCTCTAAACTCTTCAATCTTTTCACCTTTTCCATTTGCTTGTTTGTCATTATCAATTTTAGGGTCATAATTATAATACTTTTTAGTAAAAGTCAACATAATTCTAACACTAATAATACTACCTATTATTGCTCCAACGTTACCAATTATAGCTGGTAATACATATTCTTTACCTTGAGCTATCATGAAAGTTGTTACAATAAGTCCCATACCAAAAGCTGTTCCTAAGTTACATAAAGCAGGTATTTGGTATTTTTTAAAGTATTGTGTAAATGTTTTGTCTTTAGCGAATGGTATAATAGCTGGGTTATCAGATAAATAAGTTGCCACTACTCCTGCTATACTAGCACCAGGTAACCCCCATATAGGTCTCATAAGGCCCTTAAATATCTTATTTACTAAAGATATTACTCCAAATTCTGAAAGTAATGCACTAAGTGCACCTGCAAGGACTGCCATTGCCATTATCAAAAATACTGTTTCTAGTAAAAGTGCATGTGCTGTACTCATTATTACTTTGAACATCATTCCTGCACCCATGATACTGCCTACATAGCCAAATCCTACCGCCAAAAGTACAATAAATACGAAGGTTTCCATACTTACTGCCTTGACTCTCCTCTTCTCTGACAGCTTCTCCATTGTGAATCTTCCCCCTTTTAATTTAGAATTAAGGTTTCTACATTAATACAAATTTGTTAATACAAAACAAGTTCTAAAACTTACATCTGTGATTCAAGTTGTCGGTTTGTTGAAATAAAAAACCGTGACTAATATTATGACAATAAGAATATCTAATTTAATAAAAGATATTCTTATTCTATTTTATGTTATTATATTATCATCCTTTGGCATAAAAGTCAATTTTTTCTATTTCTGTGGTTTAATTTTATTTATGCTCTTCTTATATTTTTCATTATCTTTTATCTTTGAAACTATTCCATATAGATTAACTTTCCTAAATACTGTGGTTATAAATACTAATCCCAATGCAATCGAACTTGCACAAGATAATGTACTTACCCCATACTCTACTGCCTTAATATAGTCATTAGTTAAAACAGAATACATAGTGTTATATATTCCATAACCTGGTACTAGAATTATAAGACAACAGACACTTAAAGTTGTCGATGGAGTCATATAAATCCTAGCACATAATTCACAATATATTGCAAAACATACTGTAGCTATAAAAAAGCACAAATTTACTGATACACCCATATTCAAACAAAACTTATATGAAAACCATGCTATACTTCCACCGACACCTGATATTATCAAGTTTTTTCCCTTCATATTAAATAGAATTCCAAAACTTAAGGCTGTAAAAAAAGCTGCTACTACTTCTATAAACAATTTCATTTATATACCCCCTAACTTGAAGTATAATCCTAGTACCAAAAACATTCCTACTGCTATGGATACACCTACAAAAAATACTTCTGCCAACTTTGCAAGACCAGATATCAATTGACCATCTAACAAGTCTCTTAACGCATTAGTTAAAGCAAGCCCTGGAACCAAAAGCATTATTGCTCCTGCTATTAAATGGTCCATAGTCTTTATAAATCCAAGCTTTAGAATCACAATGGAACAAAAAGCTATGACAACTGCTCCTATTGCATTTACAAAAAAATCGTTTAGTGAAGACTTATTTAAGTACATAATAACAAATTTAGTCATTATTCCCACCATAAACGCAGCTATAAATTCTTTTAAATCTCCTCCAAATAATATAGAAAAAGTTGCTGCTGCAATACCTGCAAAAATTATTGTTACTATATCTGAATAATAATTGTCTTCACTTATCTCATCTAAAATCCTCTCACATAACTCAATATCTAAATCATTTATACTGATTGCTCTTGATAATGAGTTAACTTCATGAACTAAGTTTAGGTCTACCCTTCTTGAACTTATTCTTTTAATTGCTGAGTGTAGTTTTCCATCTACAAAAACAGATGCCATTACAGCTGTTGGAGTTGCAAATACATCTACATGCTCTATACCAAAAGATTGGCATATTCTACTTATCGTTTCTTCAACTCTATAAGTTTCTCCTCCACTCTGCAACATAGCTTTACCTGCATTTGAGGAAAAATTTAAAATTCTATCTATATCCACAAAACATATCTCCCATTCTTTTATAATATTATTCATATTTTATTACAATATATTAATTATTTAAACTAGTTTAAATAATTAATATCCAATATTTAGATTTTATGAAAAAATTTGTTTTTTATGCTTGTCAAAAATAAATTATAAAGTTATTTACACCATAAAATGGCTGAATTAATATTTCATAGACACTTTCAACCATTGATATATAACCTCTTTAAATTTTATAAGCTTATTTTTCTTTTCATTATTTTTGTTTCAATAAAAAATTATCTCTCCACCTAGTATTCATTTTATTAATTCTTCATTGAATACTTTAAAATCTACTATAATTTATGATTTACAATAACTATAATTTTAAATCTGTACACTTGCAAATTGCTCATAAGATAATAATTAATTTTTATGTTTATTTAAATAATTAGTTTTTATATTTATATGAACATTAAATAAAAGTGCTACATACATTACAAAGTTTATACTTATCTAATATAACAACATAATGCCTTATGTAAATCCATAAAAATCCATATCTCATATAATGCAACTATTATTTTAACACCAACTACTACACAAAACAACATATTAAAAAGTAAAATACAAAATATCCACTATAAACCTTATTTTAATATAAAATATATATTATAATATATTTTATATAACTTAAATATAAAGAAAGGGAGTACTATATGTTAAGAAAAGATAAAGTTTTATTATCACTACATAAGTTATGTAATAATATAACTTTAAAAGACCTACAATCAGAGAAAACAGGATTTACTACTCTTGAAGTTGCTAACAATTCATCTCTTGATAGAAGTAATACTAGTAAAGAATTAAATAATCTATACAATGAAAAGAAAGTTGTAAAAATATCTGGTAAACCTATTTTATTTTTACATGCTGGTATTATTGAAAATTTGATTGGTCGTACTTTAAATAGCTCAGAATATTCTATAAGCAATTGTAATGAACTATTTAAATCAACTAAAAATGATTCAGAGGATATCTTCTCAACATTACTTGGATATGATTCTAGCCTTAAATTAGCTATAGAAAAAGCTAAATCTGCCATACTTTACCCTCCAAAAGGTCTTAATACATTACTTATAGGGCCTACTGGTGTTGGAAAAAGTACATTTGCTGAAACAATGTACAAATATGCTATAGAAAGCAAAGTCTTTTCTTCTGAAAGTAAATTTGTAGTATTTAATTGTTCTGAATACGCAGAAAATGCTAACTTACTTCTTAGTAATTTATTTGGTTATGTTAAAGGTTCTTTTACTGGTGCTAACAAGGATAAATTTGGGATAGTTGCACAGGCTAATGGTGGTATATTGTTTTTAGACGAAATACACAGATTACCCCCAGAAGGTCAAGAGATGCTTTTTCTTTTGATGGATAAAGGTATATACAGACGATTAGGAGAATCTGATGTCGTACACAGAGCTACAGTCTTTATTGTGTGTGCTACAACAGAAGATATACAGTCTTCCTTACTTGGAACTTTTCTAAGAAGAATTCCTGTTACAATTAACCTACCTGCTTTACAGGATAGGTCTTTAAAAGAAAGATTATCTCTCATTAAGTATTTCTTCATTATAGAATCTAAATATACTAATGCAACTATAAGAGTTCATAAAGATGTAATTAAATCATTACTACTTTATGACTGTTTTGGTAATATAGGTCAACTTAAGTCTGATATACAACTTATGAGTGCAAGAGCATTTTTAAATTATAAGACTGAATTAAAAGATAACATAGAAATAGACTTGTCTCTTGTTCCTGACTATATTTACACTGGTCTTTTAAAGTTGAATGAAAATCGCAGTAATTTAAACAAATTATCAGAACTTGATTATATGCTTTTTTATGAATTCAATGGTAACAACTTAGAAGTTGAGTATACAAAAGAACTATCTAAATACAATATAGATACATCAAACAATGGATTTAGATACTCTACAGAGATTCCTTATCTAGAAAATGATATAAGGAGTATGTTTATAAATTATATGGAGAAATACTCTACAAAATTACTTTCAGTATCATCAGTGACTCATTCTGATTATACAAGTAATGAGATTTTTAAAGTAATCAACCCAAAGATTTACTATGCTGTTGAACACTCTTTAAAAGAAGCTGAAAAAATATCTAGAAATAAATATACAAAACAGACTTATGTTGCTCTTTCAATGCATATAAGTGCTCTAATAGAAAATATAAACCAGGATACATATAATCCTAAGTACAATCTATATAATGATAAAATTTTCTTAGAGAAAGATTTAAATATAGCTAAAATAGTTTTAAGTATAATTGAAAATGACCTACAGATATCTTTACCCAAAGATGAAGTAAAATTTATATCTATGTTTCTAAATAGTACATACCTTGAGCCTAATAATCACGCTGAAAGTATTGGAGTTATAATACTTGCTCATGGAAATTCAACAGCTAGCAGTATGTGTGATGTAGCCAATTCACTACTTGGTACAAACCATTGTAATGCAATTGACATGCCTTTGGATGTGAAAGTAAGTACTATACTTGACAAAGCTATAGAATTGGTAAAAGAATGTGATAAAGGTAAGGGAGTACTCCTTTTAACAGATATGGGTTCTCTTATAGCTTTTGGAGAACTTATTTCAGAAAAGACAAAGATTAAAACACGCTCTATTGAAATGGTGTCTACTCCAATAGTTTTGGAAGCAGTAAGAAAAAGTACTCTACCAGAAATGACCTTAGATGAGTTAGCTAACTCTTTAAGCTCTTTAAATCCATATATTGGACGAGCTGCAATTGACTCATCAGAAATAGATTACCCTGAAAAATCAAGAGATTATGTTATAATAACTACTTGTATAACAGGTTATGGTTCAGCTATGAAAGTTGCAGACTTTATAAATTCTTCACTTAAAAATATTAATAAATACAATATTAACTTAGTTCCTCATAATATAGAGAGTTTTAAAATGTATAGGAATAAATTTAGTAATACTAAAATTTTAGCAGTTGTTGGTAGTGTAGACTTTAATGTTGCTAACACTCCATTTATACACATAGAAGAACTTCTAAATGGATATGGGCTTGATATGTTAAACAAGATAATAGAAGGTACATTCAATGCCAACATTATCACTAATATAAAGGAAACAAATCTATCATATAACAGCTTAATAATAAACTTTATGTCTCAGAACTTAGAATTATTGGACTCAGTTAAATTATTCAACTATGTTAATTCATCATTATTTTCAATAATAGAGTTAATAGACGAAGACCTTAAGAGTAAATTTAAACTTGGATATATATTACACTGCTCTTTTATGATAGAAAGATGTTTTAAAAATACAACTTTTCCATATAATAACATTACTGATTTAATTGGTAAAAATTATAAATTATATGAATTAATACGAGAAGCTTTTAAAACAACTGAAGCTTACTTTAATATTTCGATACCAGATGAGGAAATTGCTTATATAATAGATATGATTAATGAATATCTAAATAAATAAAACTGATAGTTCCTATCTTGCGCACATAATTAGTATATGAAATGGAGGATGAAATTTTGAAAAGAAAAATAAAACACTTAGCAATACTTGCATTAATTTTTACATTTATAACACCTGGATTCTCATTTGCAGATAATCCACCAGTCCCAAATTCGTCAAGGGCGGCATTGCTTATAGACCAAGATACTAGAAGAATATTATTTGAAAAAAATAGCGACGAAAAAATGCCTCTAGCTAGCTTAAGTAAGATGATGACATTTTTACTTGCAATAGAGGCAGTAGATAAGAATCAAGTTAAAGAAACTGATATAGTAAAAATAGACAAGTCTACAGCTTCTGTTGGAGGTTCTACTTGTAAGCTTAAAGATGGAGATGAAATACCTCTAGGAGAGCTTATGCAGGGTCTTATGCTTGTTTCTGGAAATGATGCAGCTATGGCCATAGCAAAATACATTGGTAAAGATGAAAAGAGTTTTGTAGATATGATGAATAAGAAAGCTGAAGAAATAGGAATGCATGATACGTATTATTTTAATCCAAATGGTCTTCCTAGATATACTGACCCAGAACGTAAAGAGCCTCCTATAGAAAACATATCAACAGCTCATGATATAGTTACTCTTGGAAAGTATATGTATGACCATTATGAAAGTCAGGTTACTAGAATAACTACTATGCAAGTTTATAATGATACTAAAAAGGATTTTACACACTACAATACAAATCCTCTACTTGTTTCAGTTCCTGGTGTAGATGGAATAAAGACAGGTTATACAGATAATGCTGGATATTGTTTTGCATTTTCTATGATGGTTCCTAAAGATGCTAAAAATGAAAGAAATCATAGATTAATAGGTGTTGTGCTTGGTGATGGTAATAAGAAGAGTAGAATTTCTTCTTCTGCTAGTTTATTGAAATATGGTAAAGATAATTTCCATTCTAAGAAGATAGCTCATAAAGGAGATACTATAGAAACTCCTTGTGTTGATGGTATTGATGATTTTAAGATAAAGGTTAAAGTGGATAAAGATTTATATGGTGTTGTTTCAGATAATGAGAATATCAATCCTAAGATAGTGTTTAAGAGCATGAGCTATCCTATCAATAAGGGAGATATTGTTGGTGTTGCAAAGTATTATAATGATTCTGGTAAGTTTGTTGGAAGTGTTAATGTGAAAAGTGAAAGCAATATAGGGTGTATCCCTTTGAAGGACAAGATTAAGATTAAGGTTGCTAAGATAAATAGAGAGCTTGAAGGTAAAAATTCTGTTTGTTTTAAGGCTTAGTGCTTAGATAAAAGTTAAGAGATTGAATGAAAGTTGAAAGAGCTCCACTGTATGGTGGGGTTTTTTGTTGTTGTGTTTTTACAAAAAAATTAAAATAGTGGCAACAATTGAGGATGTGAGGGAGAGTTGCCACTATCTATATAGGGTATTATATTATGTTTTTAAGCTAGTTTTTACTATCTTCTATGTTTATATAATAACTCTTGTGTGTGAATTTAATAGAGAATTCATGTGAATATTATGTGAAGTTTTATTTTTATCAAGATAATATTTAGAATATAATTTAAACCTGTAATCATATTTCAAACAACAACTTTATCCATCAGGGAAATAAATTAATTCAATGTATTCTTATAAAATAATACACAACTATATAAAGATAATATAAAATTCTATCTTTCCATCACAAATTTCAACCTTATATCTAAAATTATTTTCTTCAAGTATAGTCTTAACTATTGTAAGACCAAGACCAGTACCTGAAAGTTCTTTACTTCTTGACTTCTCTAAGACATAAAAAGGCTTCCATATATCATCAATATCATCTTCTCTATCATAATCTATTCCATTTTTTATAGATAAAATAATCTTATCCTTATCTCTAAAAAGATTAATCTCTATCTCATTATCACTAGTATACTTTATTGCATTACTAATCAAATTATTAAGTACCATGTCTATACTATCTTTATCAGAATTTATTATAAGATTTTTATCTTCTATATCGCATTTAACACTTATATTATCCTTAGATATCAATAATTCATAATTTTTTAAATTCTTAAGCAGTCTTTCCTTTAAATCTACTTCACACAAACTAACTTCTTTTTTCTCATATTTAGCCCAATATAAAAGAGTATTTATTGTATTAGACATATTTTCTGCCTGTTCAATTATTGTATCTGTATAAGTACCATCATCCAAACCATCTTTCATACCTATAGCATATGCTTTTATAAGTGCTATTGGAGTTTTCATTTCATGAGATGCATCAGATATAAAAGATTTTAAATTTTCATTTCTTTTATTTAATTCATTGTGTGCCTTTTCAAGCTTCACACTCATTATATTTATGCTATAAGCTAACTCCTCTATTTCATCATTCGTTTTTATAGCCTCAGTTCTAAAATTTAACTCAGATATATCCTTCGATAAAAGCTTTAACTTTTCCATAGGTCTTATAATTCTGTTTGACAGTATAAATGTAAGTATAGTTATTATAATTACTGAAAATATCCCCATTATTATATTAAATCTATTTACTATACCAATTGTTTCTTCTGAATGTTCTATTGGTATAGATATAGCAAATAAATAATTATCCTTTTTCATAAACTTTACTAGTAGACTATATTTGGTTTTTCCCTGATTATATATTTTATTAATACTTTTATTGTCAATATCTTTTAAAACACTTCCTTCAATCCAAAATTTATTTAAGCTCAAACCTTTATTCCAAAAAGCGTCTAGCAAATCTTGATTTATTTTATCCATACTATTTTTATTTTTGTAATTTTTATCTAATGTTACATATACAATGGCTGTATTACTTTTTTCTTCAATTAATTCAATATTTGACTTTAATTTATTCATATCCTTATGTTTTATTTCATTTTCAATGTTGTTCAATACATTTCTTTTTTCATGTAAATAATACCTATGAATAAACATACTATTTATAGCTATAGATATTATATAAACAACTACAACTACTATTGATATACTTATAGATAGCTTCTTATTTAGTTTAGTCATCAAAATCCTCCAGACTATACCCTAATCCTCTGTAAGTTTTTATTATATCTTCTCCTACTTTTGTTCTCAGTCTTCTTATATGAGTATCTACTGTTCTAAAATCTCCATCATAATCCAATCCCCAGACTAAATCTAAAAGTCTTTCCCTAGATAAAACTATTCCTTTATTATTTACTAAGCAATGTATTAATTCCAATTCTTTTTTAGTCAATAGTAGTTCATCATTACCTTTAAAAACTTTATTTGACTCAAAATCTATTTTTAAATCTCTTATATTAATTGTATCTTTATAATTTACCAATTTCTTAGCCCTTATTATTAAGACTCTAGGGTCAAATGGCTTTTTAACATATTCATCTGCACCTATATTGAGTGCCTCGATTTCATCTTCGCTTTGACTTTTAGCTGTCAACATAAGTACCTTTGTGTTACTATTTTCCTTTATCTCTTTACAAACCTCTATTCCATCAATTACTGGCATCATCCAATCCAGTATTGCTAAATCTATTTTATTTTCATAAAAAACATCTAAAGCCTCTTCCCCATTTTTTGCAGTAAATACATTGAAGCCTTCTTTTTTAAAATAAGCACAAAGTATCTTAATCATACTCACTTCATCATCAGCAATTAATACATTCATATATTCACATCCCTAAATTTATTATATTTCATATTATATCCATTGTTTCAATTATATAAAATATATGTTACAAGAAGTTTACAATTATTACTAAATACCAATATAAAATAGAGTACAGATAAGCTTTAATACTAAATCTATAAATTTAAACACATAGTTAACTCTGCAAAATTTTTAAATATAATTGTTACTCTCTAAATATTAATATAAAGCAGAAACCTACAAAATAACTCTTCTATATAAAATTAATATTTTTATCCAATCCCATAAGATTTTATACATAAATAAAAAAGTATCTCACCTATGATTTAAAAATCATTTTGAGATACCTTTTACAAAATTATATATTCTACACTACTTATCTAAGCTTAAAACTTAAAGCTTAAATCTTAATCTATTAATAATCTAATTTACCCTAATTGCTATTGTATTTTATAGATATAGCCAATTTATCTAAAATCCTCATCAATACATCATATGCATTTATTTAAAATAATCCTAATATACCTGTAATAGCACCTACCACTATCAATATACCCATTATTTTTATTGGAGAAAGACCTTTCTTTAAAGCAAAGAGTACCAATAAAGTAAGTACCAAAGGAATTAACCCTGGAAATATCTTATCAAGTAAATCTGTCTGAAGACTAAATTTAAAATCTCCACTAGTATAACTTATTGGTGTAGATAAATTAATAAATCTACCTACTAGTCCGCCCATAACTAAAGTCCCTAGTATAGAAGCACCTTCTATAACTTTATTTACTATTCCACCCTGAAGTATACTTTCAACAGCTTTTTTACCATACTTGTATCCATTTGTCCACATTCCAAATGAAATTGAAGTCATTATTATATATTGAGCCAATACAAATAATATCGGTCCTGCAATTGATGCTCCTCCCTCAGTTAAACCAATACAAACAGCTAATACTATAGGTGTTATAACTCCTTGAGTTAAAGTATCTCCAATACCTGCCAATGGTCCCATTAAACCTGTCTTTATGGCATTCATACCATCACCACTTATTTCATCTGCACCATTAGCTTTTTCTTCTTCCATAGCTATTGTTATTCCATGTATAACACATCCACATATAGGCTCTGTATTAAAAAATGCCAAGTGAGTTTCTACTTCTTGCTTTAACTCTTCTTTATCTGGATATAACTTTTTAAGTACTGGTAACATTGAATGTGAAAATGCTGTTGATTGTAATCTTTCATAATTGTAGTTAGATTGTGCAAAGAAAAACCATCTTAGCCATGACTTTATCACATCTTTTTTGCTTAACGTTTTCTTAGCTACTTCACTTTTTGTATCTGACATAATTTTTTCCCCTTTCTTATATATTTAAGATGTCGCACCATCTTTTCCATATTTAATTGAAGTAATTGTAAGAGCAAGTATTACTCCAATAACAGATATTACTATTATATCTACTTTAAAATAAACAGCCATTAATATACCTAATATGAAAAATGGCATAGTAAACTTATTTCCAATTAATTTTAAGTTCATAGCAATTCCTAACGCTGGTAACATAGCTCCAATTACATTGAATACATGTAACACATTATCATTCATTACTTCTAACATTCCATCTATTGCATTTGGCCCAAAATAAACAACTAATAATGCTGGTATAAAACTCATTACAAACAATAGTATCTGAGGTGGAACTATATTTATAAATGCTACTTTATCTATATTTCCTTTTTGAACCTCTCTATCTGCCCAGTGTGCAAAAAAAGAATTGACTGTCATTTTACCTATCCAAAGTACAGTTGCAACAGTACCTAATGGAACAGCTATTGCCATTGCAGTACTTACATCCAAATTAGATGCTATAGCTAAAGCAGTCCCCACATATCCTGCAAAAGCTGGGTCTCCCATTTGAGCCCCTCCTGCTGATATGAATCCTAAATATATCATATTTATACCTGCACCTATAATTGCTCCTTGAACTGGGTCTCCTAGTATAATTCCTGTTACAAATCCAGCTAATAAAGGTCTATTCCATGTAAAAAATCCAACATAAGTTAGCCATGGACTCCAAGAAAGATAATAAAAAATTGCTATTAAAACTGCTTGAATTAGTGAAATTTGCATGTTCTTCCTCCTTATTTAATTTTAAATATTTACAAAATAGGTCTTACAACAATGTTCCTACATCAATTTTCTTTGCATCTGGAACTATTTGTATAAAACACTTAACATTCTTTGATATTAATTCCCTAAATATTTCTTTCTCTTCATCTGATACTGATATATTCTTATAAAAACTTTTTCTTCCAAGACCAGCACCCATACCCCCAACATTTAATTCTTTTAAATCTACTCCATTATTTACTAGACCTAAAACAGTTTTAGGATATTTAACTAATACTATTAAATTTTCATCTCCATCATATGATTTTAAAACTTCAGAACCTGATTCTATATCATGCACTTCAACCTTAACAGTTGAAGGTGCTGCCATTTGTAATACTTGAACTATAAAAGGGTCTTTTACAACTAAATCATCTACTATTACTATCCTCTTTGCTGATGTAATCTTACACCAAGCAGTTATAACTTGCCCATGTATTAATCTATCATCAATTCTTGTTAATGCTATATTGCTCATAATAATTCCTCCAAAATTTTAATTTATTTTATATATTTAAAGCTGCTTTTACATCTTTAATTCCTGAAACTCCAACTTCTTCACATAAATTTTTTAAATCTTTTAATTTCATAGTATCTCTGTTTAAAAACAGCTCTAAAAGCATAGGCAAATTTACACCTGTTAAACATTCTAATTCACATTCCTTAGCAAATTTATTTATTATAACAGCAGATGTATTGAAAGGAGTTCCTCCATAAAAATCAAGTAATACTAAAATACCTTCATCTTTATATTTTTCAATTCCATTTTCTAATTTTCTACTAAACTCATCTATACTGTCACCATGGTTTAATCCTAAAGTTTCTACTTTTTCTTGTTTCCCTACTATTAATTCAGCACTTTCTAACATTGCTTTAGCCATATTCCCATGTGCAGCTATAATTATTCCTGCCATATGAATCATACCTCTCTTAACTTTTTTATATACATTATAAATTACTATCTTTATTGCTCTACCTTAATTAGCCACATTAATCATTATCTTACCAAAGAAAATGTCTCTTTTGTATATTTTTTCAAAATAATCTGGCACTTCATCTAAGTTTATTCTGTGTGTCACCAATTTCTCAACATTCATGTCACCTTTTTGCATATGATACAAGCCAGCACTCCATTCTTTTCCTGGAAATGGAAATGAATTTCCAAACCAAGTTCCTTTCACAGTTAGCTCACTTCTCACTATCTTCTCAAATTGTTCTCTGCTTAAAGCTACATCTCCATATGGTACTCCTGCATACAGTACTGTCCCACCTTTTTTGGCTAATAATAATACCTGACCACATGTCATTGGAGTTCCTGCTGATTCAATAACAATGTCTGCTCCAGCTCCATTAGTTAATTTTTTTATCTCTTCTACAATATTTTTTTCTTTTGCATTTATACAAATATCTGCTCCTAATTCCTTCGCTAATTCTAATTTCTCATCAAATACATCTATAGCCACTATTTTTGTAGAACCAAATATTTTTGCCCATTGTATTGAAAATAAGCCTATTGGCCCTGTTCCAAGTACTACAACAGTATCTCCTACCTTAGTTTCTGACCTAAAAAGTCCATGCCCTGCTATACACACTGGTTCTAAAGCAGCAGCCGTTTCATAACTTATTTCTTCTGGTATTTTTATCAAATTTCTTTCCTTTACCTTTGTATATTCAGCAAAACATCCTCCAAGCTCTTTATTGCCTATTATTGCTACATTATTACATCTTGAATACAACCCTTTTTTACATTCATCACATTCAAAACATGGCATAGCTGGACAAACAGCAACTCTATCTCCTATTTTAAAATCTTTTACTTCTATACCAACTTCTGCTACTTCTCCTGAAAATTCATGTCCTAAGATTTCTCCCACCATATGAGGGCCTGTCTTTGAGTATTTTGATATATCAGAGCCACATATACCAGCAACTTTTACTTTAACTATTACATCATCTTTTTCTAATATTTTAGGTATATCTGCATTCTCTACTCTTGTATCTCTTACACCATAGAACTTAACTGACTTCACATTAACCACCTCTATTGTTTATTTTATTTAGATATATACTCATCTTTTTTATGTAAAATATATAGAGCAATTTTTATGCCAACATTTGTAAATATAGTTTTCATGCCATTTATCACACTGTTATTATATGTGTGTCAAAGTGTGTCAAAAAATTTTCCTACAAAAACTTATGTGTGTTAATACAAATGACACTTTCTTTCTGAGTACTTTTCTAAATTTTTTCATAAAATGTACTTTTTTTATTATTTTTATAAAAATGTTCGGAAAAATTCTCTATTTTTGTGATATAATATTAAATATAAGGCATCAATATAGATTTTTATACGAATACCAGAACTTTTTTGACACTAATGCCTTATTCAATATAATAATTTAATATTTTGGAGGTTGTTTATGAAAAAAGTGTATCAAGGAAAGACTAAAGATGTTTTTGAATTAGATAATGGAAATTTCTTACTTAAATTTAAGGATGATGTAACTGGCAAAGATGGTGTATTCGATCCAGGTGAAAATACTGTAGGGCTAAGCATAGATGGAATTGGTAAGGCTAATTTAGAAACATCTGTTAAGTTCTTTGAAATTCTAAACAATGCTGGAATTAAAACTCATTATGTAAGTGCTAATTTAGAAGATGCAACTATGGAAGTGTTACCAGCAAAAGTTTTTGGTAATGGATTAGAAGTTATTTGTCGTTATAGAGCTGTTGGTAGTTTCTTACGTCGTTATGGTTCATGTGTTGAAGAAGGAGCTAAGTTAGACTGTTATGTAGAAGCAACTTTAAAAGATGATGACCGTTGTGACCCACTTATAACATCTGAAGGTTTAGAAGCTTTAAATATTATGACTCAAGCTCAATTTGATTCAATGAAGAGTATGACTCAAAAAATTTCTAACATAGTTCGTGATACTATAGCTGAAAAAGGACTTGAACTTTATGATATTAAGTTTGAATTTGGATTCTACAATAATGAAGTAATATTAATAGATGAGATAGCATCTGGAAATATGCGTGTTTATAAAGATGGTGTAATAGTTGACCCTATGGATTTAACTGCTTTATTATTAGCAAAATAATTATACAGAATATATACATATAATTTTCAAATACAAATCTAATAAACTTATAAATAAAAACAAGCTATGAATCAGAAATTCTATAAAATATCAATTACTTTAAAACATTTTATAATTTCTAATTTCATAGCTTTTTTATTGTATTATTACAACATTTTATAATTTCTAACTTTATAGCATCTTTTATTCTGCCGATGCACTTAATTCCTATAAATTAGCTTCTATATTCTATAACTATCACCTCCTACTATTTATCCTAATTCATACTTATTAGTTACTAGATAATAATTTCAATCCTACAATCCCCACTACAATAAGACCTATACATAAAATTCTAGCCATATTAACTGGTTCATTTAAAAGAGCAATTCCTACAATAGCAGTTCCAACTGTACCAATTCCAGTCCATATGGCATATGACGTTCCAAGCGGAAGATGTTTAAGCGCCAATGATAAAAAATAAAAACTAACAATCATCCCAACAACAGTAAGTATACTTGGAGTCAACTTAGAAAATCCATGTGAATTTTTTAATTGAAATGCCCAAAAAACTTCAAATAGTCCTGCAATAAATAAAAATAACCATTTCATATAAATCATCCCTCTTTTCAAATAATATATCTCTTTTTTAGCAATAAAATAACCTGAGAAATATTATAAAATATCTCCCAGGTTTTTATCCTTCCGTGTTCACAACAAAATTATGTTGTGGGTTTTATCTTGGACCAGACCAATCATTAATAATTGCGGAACCCTATAAAACTCTAGTATTATTTTATTGTCTTTAAAATAATACTAGCAACATAGGTAAAAAAAGTCAATATATTGATATGATATAAATTATAAGAGTATAAATTAAAATATATATCTATAGTAATTTGTACTCTTTGGTTATATAACATATTCAACTTACATATTTTGTATTTATATCTAATTTTTATTTAATATGTTATAATAACATAAAAATATCGAAAGGAGTAATTTTTATGAATTCCTACAAAATTGCAGTGTGTCAGATGATTACTACAGAAAACAAGATTGAAAATATTAATCATGCTGTAGAAATGGTAACAGAAGCTGCCAATAATGGGGCTAAAATTGTGGTTTTACCGGAAATGTTTAATTGTCCATATGAAAATAAATACTTTCCTAAATTTGCAGAAGAATATCCAGGTGAAACAACAAATACATTGAGTAAACTAGCCGAAAAACATGGTATTTATCTAATTTCTGGTAGTATTCCAGAGTTAGAAGATAGCAAAATCTATAATACTTGTTATGTATTTGATAAAAATGGAACTTTAATTGGAAAACATCGCAAAATGCACTTATTTGACATTGAAGTTACAGGAAAAGTTAGCTTTAAAGAATCTGATACTCTTACTGCTGGAAATGATGTTACTATAATAGATACTGAATATGGAAAGATGGGTATTGCTATTTGCTATGATATTCGTTTCCCTGAATTATCACGTTTAATGGCTCTTGAAGGTGCAGAAATCGTTATCTTGCCAGCAGCATTCAATATGACAACTGGACCTGCACATTGGGAATTATCTATCAGAATGCGTGCTTTAGATAATCAGATATTTTATGTTGGTGCTGCACCTGCTCGAAATAAAGATGCTTCTTACATAGCTTTTGGTAATTCAAGAATTTCAGACCCTTGGGGAAAAATTATAGCTCAGGCTGATGAAAAGGAATGCATTATCTATGCTGATATTGATAGAGATTTAATTCCTGACATAAGACAACAATTACCATTACTTAAACATAGAAGAACAGACTTATATGAACTTAATATTTTAAAATAAAAAATTATAAAACCCCCTAAATTAATTATTTAAAATATTTATGGGGTTTTTATTATTGTAATTATCCCAACTACTCTTAGTTACTAATTGATTAATAGTAGTCATTTTTTATTAAATATCTTTACTTTTCTCACTTATCATATCTTCCAACTTTATATTTGGATTATGGTATCTCTTTTTATTTTTAGTTGCATCTTTCCATTGAATCGCTTGCTTAGGACACCAATGTACACATGCTAAACAATGTTCACAATTGTGTAAAAACTTCGGTCTCCCCTTTTCAACGTCTATATTATTTACAGGACATACTTTTGAACAAATACCACATTCTATACAGGTATCTTCAACTGAAAAATGGCTATCTTGATTTGTACAAGATGAAATATATTTTTTATAAAACTTCTTGTATATAAAATTTGTTTTGCCAATTTTATTACTTTTCTTATTTACAATATCTTCTGACACTTCATTAACCTTGATTTCTGCTTTTCTAAGTAAATTATCAATTTTTTTATCATCTTTTATTTTAAACTCACAAATGTAATTGGAAACCATCTGTATCCTTGAACCTAGATTTAGTCCATGACCCTTCTCTTTCAATAAAGCATCCACATCATGAAGCGCACTTCCACCTATCATGCCTCCACAAGTTACTACAGCAAAAATATATGGTTTATCACTTTTAATATTTAGATTTGATATAAATTTAGAAACAAGATTAGGTAACCCCCAAAAATATAATGGAAATACAAATCCTATCATATCACTATTACAATCTACATCAGTTGTTTCACATATTCTAATTATATTTGCATTTATTTTATTCGATATACTCTCTGCTACACTTAGGCTATTTCCAGTTGATGTAAAATAATAAATAACTTTATCTTTCATAAAATACTCCTCCCAAGATGCCCTTTTAGAAAATTATTCATCTTTATATATTAAAATTAGAATACTCAAATAAAGACTATTAACTACATGCTTAAATTTTCCAATAATTAGACACTTGATTTATTTAGTATATAAAAATATACTAATTTTAATCATTAAAACTATTATATTTTTATGTAAATTTAATAATTTGAGAAATTCTTGAGATTTTTATACTAAAATAGAAGTTGTTTAAAAAGTTTTATTTAGAAAGGAGAATTTTTATGAACAGTAAAATACTTGTTGTAGATGACGAGGAAGGAATCACCACTTTATTAAAGGATTATTTTGAAATAAATGATTATGAAGTTTATACTGCTCAAAATGGAAAAGAAGCACTAGAAAAAATATCTAAAAATCCAGACATTATTCTACTTGATATAAACATGCCTGAAATAGATGGAATTGAATTTTGCAGTAGAATTAGAAACTATATATCATGTCCTGTCTTATTTTTAACAGCCAAAATTGAAAACAATGATAAAATTAATGGTTTTCGTGTTGGTGCTGATGATTATATTGTAAAACCTTTTGATTTAGAGGAACTTGGGGCAAGAGTCTCTGCTCACTTAAGACGCGAACAAAGAAAATCAAATCATACTAAAGTCAATTTTTATAAAGATTTAGTAATAGACTATGAAAAAAGGTCAATTTCCATTGATAATAACCAAGTTTCACTTTCAAAAAAAGAATTTGATATCGTAGAACTTCTCTCTACGAACCCTGGTCAAGTATTTGATAGAGAGAGAATTTATGATAGAATATGGGGCTATGATAAAAATGGAAATAGTGATGTTATAATGGAACATATCAGAAAAATACGAATTAAATTATCAAGATATACTCTTGAAAATTACATAGAAACAGTATGGGGAGCTGGTTACAAATGGATAAAATAAAGAATATGTCATTAAAAAAATCTTTTTTCTTTCTCACTCTATCTTCATTAATTATAGCATCAGTACTTACAACAGTCTCATACATTTTACTTAATTACATATATCACTCTATACAAGACAAATATTTACAAACTCCTTTATACACAGAAACTATAACCATAGTGCAAAATAATTTAAATCAATATAGTGATTTTGATAAAGTATTGATTAATATAATTAGCACACTTCAGCTTATACTCCCACTCGTATTTTTTATAGGACTTCTATTATTGGCTGATATAATTTTTTATAAGGTAAAATTAAAGATACCTATTGAAATACTTAATAAAGGAGCAAACGAAATATCCAATAATAACTTAGATTTTTACTTAGAATATAAGAGTAATGACGAATTAGGTAATCTGTGTAGTGCTTTTGAGAAAATGAGGTTGCAACTAAATAAAAATAATATAAAAATGTGGACTATGATAGACGATAGAAAACAGCTTAATGCTGCTTTTTCTCATGATTTAAGAAATCCTCTGACTGTTCTAAAGGGATACTCAGATTATTTAATAAAATACATGCCAACAGGAAAACTTAGTGATAAAAAAATTTTATCAACTGCACAACTTATGTCTGAACATATCAACAGAATTGAATACTATGTAAATAGTATGAGTAATGCTCAACGATTAGAAGAGCTAGTTATTACAAAATCTACATCAAGTATAAATGCTTTTGTAGAAAACTTAGATAGCAATATCTCTATTCTATCAAAACAAGCTGGAAAATCTTTTAAAATTACAAATAAAGTGGATAATATAAACGTATTATTTGATGAAAATATTATTCATAGAGTTATTGAAAATATAATATCAAATGCATTTAGATATGCAAAAAATAAAATATCTATACTTATATACCTTGAGCAAGAATTCCTTACTTTCGTAATTGAAGATGATGGTGTGGGATTTAGTGAAGAATCTATAAAATCAGCATTAAAACCTTTTTATAAAGATAAGACTTTAAATAATAACAACTTAAATTTTGGTATGGGTCTTTATATATCTAAAGTATTATGTGAGAAACATGGTGGTTCTATTTTTATTGAAAACAATCCAATTGGTGGTGCTAAAATTACAACAAAGTTCTCAACAAAAGGCTAGAGGTACTTTAGTTTTTAATCTAGATTTTCTTGTATAAAACATAATAAACTTTGTATAAAGTATAATAAACTTTTAAGTTTTATTAAAATATACCCTATAGCGTACATTCTAATAAAAAGACGCAACCTTAAACATAAATATAATCTATCTGATTTTTTTAAATCAGATAGATTTACACAACACATTTCAAATACATAAAAATCTATTTCGCTAATTAAATTTAATTTTTATAATACAATAATAAATTTATCTGTCAATTAACTCAGTCCATTATCATTCAAATAACATACTAATGCTTCTGCTTAAATAACTTCTTTACTCTTTATGTATAAATTTATGTACAGATAAACTTGAAACTGTTTATTAAATATTTTTTTCTTTCAATCTATCTGAATCTTCTAATACATCAGTATTATGTCGATAGCGTCCTGTTGCACGATGGTTATGATAAAATTCTTTTTTATCAGCATACATGAGTTCGTCTGCAGTTTTTATAATGAATTGAATATTTTCACAATTTTCTTCCCATTTTGAACCAATGGCAGCTTTACATTCATCATTCATAAAATTATTCCTTAATTTTTGAACTTTTTCATTGAATTCATTCTCACTTATATCTATGCAAATAATTACAAATTCATCACCACCAATTCGATAGTAGGAACCTATTTCAAAGCTATTTTGAATGATTTTTGCACATGCTTTAAGCAACTCATCACCAGAATCATGTCCTAAATTATCATTGATTTCCTTGAGTCCGTTTACATCTAAATATACTACGCCAATAGAATTTTTTTCGCCCACAAGGTTATCAATATCGTGAATATAACGGTTTCTATTATAAAAAGAAGTAAGAGTGTCTAAATAACTTAAACGATAAAGAACTTCCTCATTTTCATTTCTATGCATTGCAATCATAATAAAATAACTAAGAGTTTCAAGAAATGTAGCTGCATTTTCCGTTAAGTTTATAGAGGGGTTATCCAGTCCAATACATCCATCTAATTTTCCATTACGCTCTAATGGAACCATGACCAGACGCTTAATTTTCTGTTGTAAAAGAATCTCATATTCAAATTCCATAGTCAATTTTAAGTCTTCTATATCATGAATAACTACATTGCCTCGCTTTTGAAACACATTGAGCCACATTGAAAAATCTGACTGTGGTAAATCCTGTAGGTTATCAATTTGTGGAATTATACCTTCTTTACACCATTCTGCAATATTAGATAGATTATCACCATGAAATAAGAAAATGTAGGCACGTTCAGCTAAAAACAAATTTCCTACCTGTTCCAATACATAATTAGTAGCATCTAACGTTTCATGATTGCGATAAAGTTCTCGAATACACTCAACAAGAACATTATCTCTCTTCAAACGGCTCTCTAGTTCAATTTTTTCATTAGTTGCTTCAGTAATATCAAATGCAATTTCCATTCTTGCTGTGCGGCCCTCCCACTCCATTAATCTATCTTTTAATAAGTAGTGGCGTTTAGTGATTGGGTTTGTATGTTCCCAAGTATAATTTTCATCCTTTTTTAGAATAGAATTCTGACAGAATGAACATGGAGAATCAAATCCCTGCAATACTTTATAACACTTCAAATGCTCTTCGTCATTGATATTGAAAGTTTTCTTTCCAGCTTCATTGACAAATAGCAAATCATAGGTATCAATGTCTGATATATACATTAGTTCTGTTATTTCATTTATAGGAACAAGCAATTCTTGCAACCTTTTTGATAACTGTTCGTTCTTTAGTTTATTCTCATTTTCAGCTTCAATCAATCTTCTGCGACGTTTATCTTGGCAGAAAGCAAAAACAGTACATAGCCCTGCCATCAATATAAACACTATATTAATATAAAACAATAAATTTCGAGCATCTTGAACGATTTTATCAGTATATACCTCTGCAGCCATTACTAACTGGTCCGCTAAGTTAAAGTAATCTTCACTCATCTCAAACAGTTTGTCCCCAGAACCTACATCTCTATAACTCATGATTTCTACCTTAATATCTGACCAATCCTTTTTCATTTCTACTAATAATGATTGATACTCTTCACTTTCAAGTCTTATTAAATTAAGTTCAGCACTTCCATTAGAAAGCCCTGTTAGTATATCATCTAGGTGTGCAATCAAACTATCATCCTGTACATGAGCAAGTTCTTTTTTTATCAGTCTCTGTGTAGCACCACGGATAATACCTGTATAATTGATAACACGTGCATCTCCCTCAAGGTTGTTGATAGAACGAACTGACAATATACCTGTCAAAATTAGGGCAATGCTCAAGATAAGTGGAACTGCACCTATTCGCAGTTTTGCGAATACTATCTTCATATTGTATAGTCTTCCCAATATTCTATAGTCCTCCCAATATCTGGTTTAATTTTATGTTTACAATTATTATATCACAATAATAATCCATAACAGCTTTATATTTCAAAGCTACAGTTAATTTTATTAGTAGTTATCCTCCTCCTATATCAACCACTATGAACAAATAAAAATATTAAGTAAAAATGTTCATAGCAACTCCTACTTTATTTTGGAATATTTTTCTTTAATAGTAAATTACATCTATTTAACCCTTATACCCCTACGAATTGAATTGTACTCAACAAATACCCTTAAATCTGCCTTGTTTTAATAAATTTTCTTTAAATATTTTCTTTAAACTAATTAAACTTTTCTAAGGAAATTTCATTTTAATTTTTTATTCTTATTTCTTTATTAAATTATAATTTCTATTGAGATTCAAAATAATAGATATACATAAGTCTATCTATCTTATTTTTTAATACAGTATTTCAAATATATTTATATTCTTTTTGTCTAGAATTTACTTCTATTTATATAATTATATAAAAATTGAGAAAAAATTGAGTTTTATGACTTACACTCTTCTTATACAAAAAAGGAGTGTGTTTTTTATGATTATAAAAGCAAAACAACTATCAAAAATATATGGTTCTAATAACAACAAAGTTATTGCATTAAACAACATTGATTTAGAAATAAACTCAGGTGAATTTGTTTCTATCATTGGACCTTCTGGAAGTGGAAAAAGTACACTTTTACATATCTTGAGTGGATTAGATAGTCCTACATCTGGGCAGGTATTACTTGATGGGAAAGATATGTATAAATATAGTGAAAAGGAACTTTCCACTCTTAGAAGAAAATGTTTTGGATTTGTATTTCAACAGTTTAATCTACTACCAGTTTTGACAGCTTCAGAAAATATTTCAATGCCTGTATTATTAGATAAAAGACAACCTGATAAAGAATACTTAAATGAAATTTCATCATTGCTTGGAATCTCAGATAGATTGCATCATCTTCCACATGAACTCTCAGGAGGTCAGCAACAAAGAGTTGCTATTGCTAGAGCATTAATTGCAAAGCCAAATGTAATATTTGCAGATGAACCTACAGGAAACTTAGACAGCAAAAGTGGTAGTGAAGTTATGAATCTTCTTATTAAAACATCAAAACAATTTAAAAAGACTCTAGTAGTAATAACTCATGATGATAGGATTGCAAAGCTTGCTGACAGACAGCTTTCAATAATTGATGGTGTACTTATGGAGGTGAAATAGTAATGAAGAATTACCTTTCACTTTCAATAAAAGAGTTAAAAAACCAAAAACTTATGACTACATTAATTGTTATTGCAATAATAATGTCAACTATAATGACAACTGTAGTAGGTCAATCAATTGGCATACTTCAAAACTTAAGAAAAGAGCAAGCTCGCTCTTTTAATGGTGATAGACATGTATCCTTTCACCAACTCAATAAAACTCAAGTTGATAAACTAAAAAAAGATAATAGAATCTACCAAGCTGGTCTTTCAACAACACTTGGTACTAGTAAAATAAAGAATACAGGTATCTCTATACTTGTAAAAGAATACGATAAAATAGGACTTTCCAACTATCCAAAACTAATGAAACTAAAGTTTGGAAATCTTCCTAAAAATAAAAATGAGATTGCTTTAGATGAAAACACCTTACAACTTATGGGAATAAAACCAAAACTTGGTATAACTATTCCTATGGATTTAAATATCTCACTCTTAAATGATACAGAACAACCCTATGGTTATAAAACCAATTTTAAACTAAGTGGTATTTTAGAAAATGACTACACAGGCTATGCAAGTGGAATAGTAAATAGTGTTGTAGGTAAAGGTACATCAGAAAATCTATTACCTAAAAGATATGCTTTATCATCATTGGATTTTAAAATAAAGCAACAAAATAAATTTCAGGAAATTGTAAATCAATTAGCCAAAAAAGTCAATATTTCTCGTAGTTCAATTCAATACAACTGGGTTTATTTAAATACATTAGGAATTAACTTTGAAGGAGATAAAAACAGTTCCAATAGTGATAGCATGTCTATAATTATAATAATATCTTTATTTGTTGCACTCTTAGTACTACTGGCCTCTGGACTTGTAATCTATAATATTTTAAAAATTTCTGTTACAAAGAAAATCAAAGAGTATGGATGTTTAAGAGCAATTGGAGCTGAACCAAGGCAACTATATAAAATTATTATCTTACAAATTTTATTTTTATGCGCTATCGCTATACCTATTGGAGCTATAATTGGAATTGTTTCTTCTGAAAGCATAACTGAGATGGTTACGAATATTTTAAATCCAGATATATTTTTAGTAAATGACAGTAAACAAATGCCTGAGATTATACAGAGAAATTCAACAGCATACTTAATTCCACTATTATTAAGTGTTAGTATTTCACTAGTATTTTCATTTGTTGCGGCTTTACCATCAGCAATATATGCTTCACATGTTTCTCCTAAAATTGCTATGGCTGGTAGCACTATCAAAATCAAAAGAAAAATTAAGATTAAACGAGAAAAACCAATCAAAAACTTCGAAAGACATCTAGCATGGCTAAATCTAAAAAGAAATAAAGGTAGAACTATAATAACTATACTATCATTATTTATGAGTATAACAGTATTTGTTGCACTGAGTGAATTTTCTAATGTATTAGATGTATCCAAATCGGTTAGTGACTTAAAAAAAGGAGATTTTTCTTTAATAAATGAAGTGCCTGGCTTTGATAAATCTACGCTAGATAAAATAGTTAACATGAAAAATATCAATCGTACCTCTTTTATCAAATACTCTGAATATAAACAAGGGGAAATAAATACAGATATTAACTTTAAAAATGGTTCTGAAATGTTAAAAGTTATTGGAGTTGATGAACAAACTCTTAAAGAATTAATACCTTCTGTAAAAGATTCTTTATTGGAGGATTTCAAAAATGGCTCTCTATGTCTTATAAAAAATCCAATTGCTATTTCTACATCAGATACAAAATTTAAGGCTACAAATCTAAAACCAAAGGATAATATTACAATTAATAAAAAACAATTAAAAGTATACAATACTGTAGATAAAATGATTAATTTGCAGGGTAATGGTTGGTTAAATGGTATTGATGTTATTGTATATGATACTGTATATGACACCCTAACAAATAAAAATAGATTCAGTCAGATAAATGTTTATGCTAAAGATAAATCAAATTTAGAAGAAATAAAATTATCTATTGAACAAATTTGCAAAAACAATCCAGGTTCTCGTTGGATATCGTATATTGAATCAGACAACCAACTTAAAGAAAGTTTCAAACAAATACAATTTTTAGCATGGACTATTATACTATTTGTAGGTTTGATTGGTACTTTAAACATTATTAACACAACTCATACAAACATTAATACTAGAATTAATGAAATTGGAGTTAAGAGAGCTATTGGTATGAGTAACAGTAGTTTATACAAAATGTTTTTATGGGAAGGTTGTTATTATGGAATCTCTGCTTCTATATTTGGTTCAATTGCAGGATATGCCAGTGCTATTATAATAAACATGGCTACTATAGAAAAAATTGATTTTACTAATATCCCAATTGTTTCGATTTCACAAGCTACACTTGTTTCTATAGTTGCATGTATTATAGCCACTCTTATTCCTTTAAGGAGAATTAAAAAAATGGATATTATTGATTGTATAGATATTATAGAATGATAATAATAAATTAATATCTATAAATAAAACATAATAAGTTATCTTTTTAAAACTATAATCCTATAGATTTTTTGATTATATATCTTTATGACCACAAATATTGCTATCGCCTTTATTTATGGTCTTTTTTTATGTTTTTAAATAGAATTGAACTTTTCAAAGGATATTCTTTATATAAGTTATTAATTAATAAACATGACATTATGTTGTCATGTTTATTGTGCTATTATGTTTTTAAAATTCTTTTGCTTTACAATTACTTTTTATAGTATTTAAGGCTTAAAATTAAGGAGCTTAAACATATGAAGATAAATATAAAATCAACTTTAAATGAATTTATTAAAAATAATAATCTTTTTGAGGATAATGAAGTCTTATCATATCTTCCCAATATAACAATAGATACAGACTCTATAAAAACTATAATGATTAACGAAGTTGTACCAAGTAATCCTAATGATGATTTTTATAGTTTAGATGAGCATGCTGACTACTTAAAAAATACAATCCCTTTATTCCAAAATGCAGGTATAAAAGTATCTAGCATAAACGATATCTTAAATCTAGGCATATATATAACCAATGCAGTAAAATTACCTAAATCAGAATATACAATAACTCGCGACACTATTCAATCGCACATGCCTATTTTAGAAGAAGAAATTAAATTATTCAGTAATCTAAAGGTAATAATGTTAATGGGAGATGTAGCAAAAAAATCTTTTAATATGATTACTAAAAAACATACAAAAAAGAATGCAGTTCCTTCTATTTCAACATACAAACTTCGTAATAATGAACTTTATTATGACAATTTACGAATATTCCCATCATATATTATGACTGGTGGAAACTTATTGATTGAAAAATCAAAATTCGAAATGGCCTCAGAAGATATTCAAAAAATGATAGAACTTATAAAATAATAGAAAAGTGCCTCATAAAAACGCTTTGAGGCACTCTACTTTTCAAATCATAAGTTATAATTATAGTACTTTTTTTATAGTAAATTTAAATTTTTATTTAATATTATTTATCACTAACCTTTAATATTGTCCATCATTGAACAAATCAAACTTATCTATTTTTCTAAAAATATATCCTTTACTGTAACATCTGGATGGTGATACTTCTTTCTATCTGTCAAAAACGATTTTTTTATATTAATAGCCTCTTTTGGACACCAATGAAAACAGGCTAAACATCTTTCACACTCATTACCCCACTTTGGTTTTCTGTCAACTATACTTATGTTTTCTAATGGACAAACTCTTTTGCATGTTCCACACCCATTACAATTATCTTCGGCAAAAAATTTAGTGGTGGCAATCTGCATGTTTTTACCTACTAGACGAAGCACAACACTATCTATATGTGACTTTAAATTGTTTTTTCCCTCTATATTTCCAAATTCCAAGTTATTGATACATTTTGCAACTTCAGCTACTCTATTAGTTTGACTTCTCAATCTTTCCTCTTCAACATCTGGAGGTGTTATCAAAGCATTTCCAGGCATATTAATTAAAAAACCAGCAGATAATTTTTTACCCTTTTTCTTAAGTAATTTATCTATAGTAAATAAACTGTGTCCAGCCACCCCATTGCAAGTGGCAATAGCATATATATGAGTATTACTATTAAAATTCAACTTATCTATAAAAAACTTTACTATATCAGGAACATCAGAGAAATAAACTGGAAAAACAATTATCAATATATCTTCATTTACGTCTATATGTCTTTCTTTTCTATGTATAGCTAAAGGTATTACTTCCCCATTTTCATTTAACATTTCTTTTAAAGTCTTTGAAACCACTAAAGAGTTTCCTGTTCCAGAAAAATAATAAATCTTAGAACTCATCCTTATCCCTCTTTCTATTGTTTTGTATCATCAATGAGTTAAAAAGACTTCTTAAAACATAATTTATATTTATTTACTGAGTTTATCTAAAGCTTCAGTAAATAAAGACAGCTCCTCATCTGAAATAGTTTTAAATGTCTCTGTTGCATATATATCTGCAATTTTATTTAATGGCTCTTCTAATTCTCTTCCTACATCTGTTAAAAATATTTGAAATTTTCGTCTATCTTTAACATCTACTTTACGAACAATTAAGCCTTTATTTTTCATAACATCTAAAATTCTTGTTGTATTAGATTTATCCTTACATGATTTTTCGCACAAATCTATTTGAGAAATTCCATCTTGTTCCCATAGAAATCTTAATAAAGCATAATGATCAGTTGTTATATCATACCCATTTTGCTTAAACATCTTTTTTAAATCTTCTTTTACTTTCAATGAAGTACTTATTAACTTACTTGTAACTTCATATAATTTCTCAAAATCTCTCATAATACCTCCATCTAAATAATACCTTGCGCCTCCCATCTATCAATTATTCCTTTATATTGCTCAATATTTTTAAATGCCATTGGCTTTAAAATAATATTCATAGCAATAAAATCGTAGATTTGAGAAAACACAGGTGGATTTTTCTTTTCCTCTATACAATAAACAAATTTTTTAGATACCTTTTGTATCTTTGATTCTACTCTTTCAACTATAGGATTTTGATTAAATCCAACCTTTACAGATAAATGACCACAAACATAACCTCCTGAATCTGAAACCATTGATTTCATAAAAGAAATAGCTTTTGAACCACGAGCATTTTCATATGTTGTAACTGCTATACATGGTTTATGATACAATAATCGCTCTAACATCATATGAGCTCTATCTGTAAACACCTTAAAAAGACCAGTTACACTACTTCCATAAGTTGGACTACCAAATATAACGCCATCACTCTTAGTAATTATATCATGAATATACTCTACTTTATCATTTTGATTAATACACTTACCTATTTTATAACAATTTAAACAACCAATGCAATATGATGGATTGACTTCACTTAGATTAAAAAAATTGATTTTGACATTTGGTTTAATTTTTTTTATATCTTTGCATAACTGAGTCAAAACCTTTGATGTTGCCCCATTTTTTCTAGGGCTTCCATTTATAACTGTAATTATCATAATTTATACCTCCAATTTAGTTGTTATATCAACAATAAGTATATCAACCATTTTTTCAACTGTCAATATAATCCTTATATTTAATTTTTTACCATACATACAGATTAATTAGTCATAGATATACAGCTTAATTAATACTATTTATATTTAAATACATGTACTTTCTAGATGACTAAAAATGAACTATTTAAAAAAATTGACAAAGCAAACTAATGATAATATACTTTATATATTACAAATGTAAGTATAAGGAGGTATCTTATGAAAAAACTACCACAGATTTCAGAAGCAGAATATCAAGTAATGAAAATCATCTGGAAATATGCTCCTATTAGTACGAATGAAGTGATTGAAAAGCTAGTAAAAACAAGTAAGTGGAGTCCTAAGACTATTCAGACAATGTTGTTGCGTTTGGTTAAAAAGGGAGCTTTGGCATATGAAAAAAATAGCAGAGTCTTTGTTTATACTCCAATTGTTAAAGAAGAAGAGTATGTATCTACAGAAAGTAGTTCTTTTTTAAATCGCTTTTATAATGGAACACTTAATTCTATGGTACTAAATTTTTTAGAGAATGATAAATTATCAGAAGATGATATAGAAGAATTAAGACATATTTTAGATAAAAGGAAAACTAAGGAGGATAAGTAAGTATGTATGCTCCATTTTTTATTCGATTCTTGCTTAGCACAATAACCTTATCTTTTTTAATTATTATAATTTTGCTTGCTAAAAAAATATTAAAAAAACATATTTCTGCAATGTATCAATACAATATCGGGTTTATGATACTTATAATGTTAATAATCCCATTTATTCCGCTTAAATATATTAATCATTTAAATATATTTAGCTATATATCTAGTTTTACTCAGATTGAAAATAATACAGCAAATACTTCTATTGTAAAAAACTCTTCAGACAGTATAATTAATAATTCAAATGCATTAAAAGATTTTTCAGTATCTTTGAGTCAATCTAATTTCGATAATTTAAATATTTTATTGCTAACATTATGGATAATTGGAATTACAACCATGATAATTATTACAGTTCATTGTAATTTTAAAATAAGAAATATAAAAAAATCAGTACAAATTTTAGAAGATGAAGAGATACTTTCACTTTTTAAGCACTGTAAAGAAAATATAGGTTTAGATAAGAATTTTATACTATGTAAATCATCTATTATAAATACACCTATTACATTTGGATACTTTAGGCCACATATTATATTACCAAGCGAATCTATATCTAAATTATCTTTAAAAGACATAAGATATATTTTACTTCATGAATTACAACACTCTAAAAACAAAGATATTTTAGTAAATTATCTAATGTGTTTTTTCCAAATATTATATTGGTTTAATCCTCTTATCTGGTATGCACTTAAAGAAATGAGATTAGACCGTGAGATTGCATGTGATATTTCAGTTTTAAAAAGACTTGATGAGAATAGCTACATAGAATATGGACATACCATAATAAATTTTATAGACAATCTATCAAAACCATCTAATCTCACACTTACTTCAGATATTGGTGGTTCAAAAAAGCAAATAAAAAGACGTATATTAAAGATAACAGATTTCCAAATTGAGTCAAAAGCTTTAAAACTTAAAAGTATTTTAATTTTTACAATAATAGCTTTAATTGTATTTGGAAGTAGCCCTACACTATCCATTATGGCAGATGTCAATGAAAAATATAATCTTACAAGTAATCAAACTTTATATGAAAATTTAAGTCAGTATTTCAAGGGTTTTGATGGAAGTTTTGTAATGTATGATTTAGAGTCAAATCAGTATCATATTTATAATGAAGAAAAAAGTAAAACGAGAATTTCACCAGACTCCACTTATAAAATTTATAGTGCTTTGTTGGGATTAGAAAATGGTGTGATAACAAGAGATAATTCATACATTCATTGGGATGGGAAGTATTCTACTAATGATTCTTGGAATAAAGACCATGACTTATTTTCCGCTATGGAAAACTCTGTTAACTGGTATTTTCAAGATTTAGACAAAAAAAATGGTATGAAAAACGTACAAACTTATCTAAAAAAAATTAACTATGGAAATTGTGATGTTTCATCTGGGATATCAAACTATTGGTTAGAATCTTCTTTGAAAATCTCACCTATTGAACAGGTAAATTTACTTAAAGATTTTTATACAAATAAATTTGAATTTAAAGATGACAATATAAAAACTGTAAAAGATTCATTATTGATATCTAAAGAAGCTGGAGTATCGCTTTATGGAAAAACTGGTACTGCTAATATAAATGGAAAAGATGTAAATGGTTGGTTTATAGGCTATGTAGAAAAAAATGGAAATACTTATTTATTTGCAACAAACATTCAAAGTAAAGATTATTCTAATGGTATCACAGCATCCAAAATAACATTGTCTATTTTAAATGATAAAAAAATATATAAGACAAATTAATGCAAATATACTTTTAAAATTACAATAAAAAAATTTGATGGTTGTAATTTGTTTACACATATCTATATAAATACTCTAAATATGGGATTTTATTTATAAATAGTTTAAATATTTATGTAAGTTTTTATTTATTTACATAAAACCTAATACTTTTTCTTTAAGATTTAAAAACTTCATACAATATTCAAATTAATTCTCTATAAAATTCATATACAAGGTTTATTATATAAACATAGAAGATAGTAAAACTAGCTTAAAAACATAATATAATACCCTATACAAATAGTGGCAACTCTCCCTCACATCCTCAATTGTTGCCACTATTTTATTTTTTGAACTAATAAAAAACTTCACTATATAGTGAAGTCTCTTATTAGTTTGACTTTTATCTAAAAATAAGCCAAAAATATAATCTCTAATACATCATATTAATCTTCAAATACTGATTTTATAATAGGTATAACATAATGGCTTCCTCCACGATGTTTCACATCTTCAACCATAGCTAATGCTAAATACTGTTTGTCACTATTTTCATCAACTGTAAAAGCATTAAACCATCCAAGCTCTGTTCCAGTAGTATCATCTTTTGATGCTTTAATTTCTGCTGTACCAGTTTTTCCAGCAATAGTAACTCCTTCAGTTTTAGCACTATGGCCTGTTCCATTTGGATTTTCAATAACTTGAATTAAATCATCACGAATAATTTTCACAGACTCTTTAGAAAACACATCTTTTTTCCAGAATTCAGCCTGTGGATTTTCTTTAAATTCAAGATAAGGCCTTATCATACTTCCATCATTGACAAAAGTTGAATATATTGATGCCATATGTACTGGATTTACAAGTACTTTACCTTGACCATACCCACTATCTGCTAATTGTATTTCTGTATCAAATTTATTGTCAGTACCAAATTTTGAAGAAGCTAATCCAAATTCAAATGGTATACTTTCTTCAAATCCCAGTTTTAATAATTCTTTTGATAATACATTTTCACCTATTTTTAATGCTGCTTTGGCAAAGTAAATATTATCAGAGTAAATCAATGCATTTTTCATATTTACAGTATTTCCATAATCCTTTAATGTAGTTACCTTATAACTTCCCCAACTAGAATCTTTTTGCCAACTAAGACCACTATGTCCAAAATTTTCATTAGGATTAATCTTTCCTGTTGTTATACCAATACCAGCAGTAACTGGTTTGAAAGAAGACCCAGGGCATAGTCTGGCTTTAAATCTATTATACATTGGTTTATTTTCATTTTCATTGAGTTCCTTCCATCTATCCCCTGACATACCTAGTATAAATTCATTTGGATTGTATGATGGACTACTTACAAGAGATAAAATCTCTCCTGTTTTAGGATTCATAACTACTGCGCAACCTTTATCATTTTTCAACTGGTCATATAATTTACTCTGTATCTTCGAATCAATGGTCAGTTTGACATCTTCCCCATCTTGCTTTGGAACAATTGCTAAAGTTTCTTTTTTATCTCCATATCTATCAGCTATGATAATCTCACATCCATCAATACCACGTATTCTGTCTTCCAATAAACTTTCTAAACCAATTTTACCTATTATGCTATTAACATTGTAGTTCTTTCCCTTTTTTTCTTTTAATATTTCTGCATTCACATTTTGAACATACCCAGTTAAATGACCAGCTTTTTCACCTAGTGGATATGCTCTTACCTCTGTATTAGATATTTTAACTCCTGAAATGCTAAGTAATGATTCTTGTAATGATTTATCTTTTTCTTTTACAGATCCATCTGGATTTTCTTCTATTTTTTCAATAGTTTTTATAGGTACCATTGAGTTTTCTTTTACCCAAGATGCATCTAATTTTTTTTGGATTTGCTCAACTGGTATATCTAGTAAATCAGATAGTTTTTTTAGGTCTTCTACATTATTACTCATCTTTCCAGGCACTAATCCTATAACAGATGCAAGACCTTGACCAGCAAGTACTTCACCATTTCTATCTAAAATATTTCCTCTTTTAGCTTTAAGTGTTGATACTAGAACCTTATTATCATTTTCAAGTTCTGGAAATATAACTTTTGACTGCCATCTTATTTTATAGTTTTTTTGCTTGTCTTTAGTCAACAATACTTCATTTGAAAATGAGATTTCTCCTGCTAAAGTGTTTATTTTAGAATCATAATTTATTTTTGTACCTTCATCTTCATCTTTTTTAATGTCCTTAATATCAATACTTATATTGTGTGCACTAATTCCTTCGTATATTTTTTTATTTCTAGAGATAAAATCTTCTTTTTTGTTTTCTAGTTTACTTTTCTCATCTAATAGATTGTACATTTTTTCATATTGTCTTTCATTTGCGAAAGACATATACTGTTTTAATACTTCATCTGGTTTGATTTTATTAAATCCATTCAATACAAAATTAATTGTAAGACCAATAATAACTGTAACTAAACAGATTAAAGCTCCAAGGATTAGTAATTTCTTTGTTTTTATCTTTTTTTTCATACAAACCCCCTTATTCTTCAATACATTACATATGTAAGCTTTAAATTTAAAATAAGCCCATAAATATATCAATTATATACTTTTTTATTGGTCTATTGTTTTTAAATATACTCATAAAAAATATGTATCTTAAATATTATAATTGATAGTAATTTATATATTACATATGTAAGTTTTAAAAGTCAATATTATTATTACTATCTTTAATAAATTTCTTTCTTAATTTAAAATAAATTAAGTTATCTTACACCTAACTGTTTTATACTATATAAATTTAAATTGACAAAGCGACACAAGTGTCTTATAATCAAAAGCGACATACATGTTTCAAAGGAGGAAAATCTATGGCAACAAAAGGAATGCAAACTAAACAATTTATTATTGATACTTCAATAAGGTTATTTTCTGAAAAAGGCTACAGTAATGTAACTATGAAAGATGTTTGTGAAGCATGTAATTTAAGTCGTGGTGGTCTATACAGACATTTTAATTCAACAAAAGAAATTTTTATTGATATGCTAAATTCTCATAAAAACAATGCTAAAAATTTATTAGATGAAAGTATCAAAGAAAATATATCAGCTAGGCAAATGTTAGAGTATTTTCTTAATCAACAAAAGTCAGAAATACAAAGTGAATATTCTGGACTAGATTTTGCAATCCATGAATTTGCTTTTGTAGAAAAAGACCAGCGTGATTATATGAACAAAAGATATAACTCAGCTATTACAATGCTTTCGAAGTTAATAGATTATGGACAATCTAAAAATGAATTTAAAAAATGTAATTCTACAATACTTGCAACACACATAATGTTCTTGCTTGATAGTATGAAGACATCCGCACCTGTTTTAATACTTACAGATAACGATATTGATAATCAAATAAATCTTATAAAGGATATGGTGATTTTATATGAGTAAACAACAATTCCATAAAATTGACTTACAAAACTGGGAACGATATACACATTTTTATTATTTTTCAAATATGACAAATGTAGGATTTGATTTAACTATAGAAATAGATATTACTCATTTACTTGATGAAACAAAAAAGAAAAATATCAAATTTTATCCAGCATATCTATATATAGTAACAACTTGTTTAAATCGATATAAAGAACTAAAGATTGCATATGATGAAAATGAACTAGGATATTGGGATACTTTAACTCCATTCTATGCAATTTTTCATGATGATAATAAAACTTTTTCATCAATATGGACAGAATACAATAAAGATTTTTCAATATTCTATAAGAGTTACTTAAATGATGTTGAACAATATGGAAAAAATTATGGTTTTTTAGCAAAACCTAATCCTCCAAAAAATTGCTATACTGTTTCATGTCTTCCATGGATTAGTTTTAAAAGCTTTACTGTACATAATCATGGTCTTGAAAATTATTTTTTCCCTACAGTTGAATCAGGTAAGTATCATCAAAAAGATGAAAAAATACTTCTCCCTCTTTCTATAACAGTACATCATGCAGCTACTGATGGATACCATGTAAGTTGTTTTATTGATGATATACAAAAAATGTGCTTTAATACTGATACATGGCTATTCTAAAAAACATCTGTATTATAACCATGTATTATAATATTTATAATCTAGGATAAACAATCACATTGCACTAATGGGATAATGTGATTGTTTACTTATTTTAATTATAACTATTTATTTTTTCTTTAATTTTATTTAGTTCTCAATTTTATTTAAATATTTTACTCTTTTAGTCCATCCCACAGTTAACAAAATTAAAGCTACTATTGTTGCTGTTAAAATATAAATATAGTTCATATTAGAAAACCATCCTTTCCCATCTTCCATGTAAGTGGAAATACTTATAAACCATCGTATGGGACTTATGATACTCATATTTTGCAACATAGTAGGCATTTTATCAATTGGAATAAATGAACCACCAACAAGTGATAATATAAGAGATATACCAGTAGCAAATAAATTTGCATACATCTCTTTATTAAACAAGGAAGATACAAATGTTCCAAAAGAAGTTGCCAAAGCCGATATCCATACACCCATTAAAAGTAAATTTATATAACTGATACTAATATCAATATTAAATAATTTAATAATAGTTATAGAAACTAGATATTGAAAATATGTGATTGCAAAGTTATATAGCATATTCCCTAACACATATCCTCTTATATTTTGTGGTGAATATAATATTCTTGTAAATGTACCTGAATTCTTATCTTTAATAATCATTGATGCTGTAATAGTAGATGTTATCATTAAAAATAATACAATAAAAGCAATTATTCTTTGCAAAACCCCTAATGTGTTTTCTTGTAGTTTACTTATATTTATAGTTGTTGAATCTTCTTTATATGATTCTATTAAATACTCCAATATATTATTTGTACTTTTATCTTTTATAGAATAAAGTTCGAAATTACCCTTATTAAAATATATAACAGCAGAATATTTTCCAGTTATAATATCAGTTTTAACTGTTTTAAAATCTGCAGTTTCAACATCAATTCCTTGAGTACTTTTTAATGCCTTAACCATATCTGTATAAATATTCTTTTCAGATTCATTTAAAACTTGCTCATTTTTATACTCACTTAAAATACCAATATTAAAAGATGGTTTACTTATGTAGTTTGCCATTACTCCAAGTATTACTATAATTATTGGAAATAAGAGTGTTACTAAAAATCCTGATTTTTTATTTATATTTCTTTTAAAATTATTATTAAAAATACCTATTAAGTTCACTATATAAATGCCTCCTTTTTAAAAAATTTAACTGTAAGTACTGTAATTAAAATACTTATCATTACAAATATAGATGATATATAAAAAATAGGTTGAAAATTATTATCATAAATACAAGTAACTATACTCCTATTGACCCAAGTCAATGGTGATATATTAATTGCTAATGAAACAATTGGGTTTAATGAACTAACTGGAAAAAATACTCCTCCTAAGAAACCAAAAACCACTATTGGTATATTAATGATATTACGTAGTATATCTAAGTTTTTGCATGCAAGACCTAAAAATAAACCTATAGCTGATACTACAGTTGATTCACACACTAAAAGAAAAATAATAACTAAAAAATTTCCACCAAAACTTATCTGAAAAACACTTTTTATTATCATTAAAGTTATTACATTGCACAGTGAAAGTATAATTGTACAAGAAAAAAGTTTTGAAAGTACTAGTGCTGTTATAGAAATAGGAGAAATCATATAACGATATGATGTACTAGAAATTTTCTCATCTTGTGACGCATATGAAACACTAATAATTCCCATAAGTACACAAAATGGTATTGTGACAATAGTATAATAGTTATATGATGTAAATTCTGTTCCATAAGATTTTGATGTTAAATATCCTAATAACATTATGGTTATTAATGGAAAAACAATATTATAAAATAAAATAAAAAAATCTTTACTTCTTCTCTTTATTCCTAATCTAAACAATGGTAAAAAATATCTCATATATTATTCCTCCAAATCTCTCAAATTTGTACCTGTAAGATATAAAAAAATATCCTCCAAGGTCTTGCAACCAAGTTTTAAATACTTATCTTTATATACGCTCTTATCTAAGTCTTCTAAAATTACTCCTTTGTCAATTAAAACAATCCTATTACATAAAGCTTCTATTTCCTCCATATAGTGACTAGTGTAAATAATTGTTGTACCATTCTTATTAATCGTTTTAATTGCTTCCATAATTTTATTTCTCGATTGAGGGTCAATTCCAACTGTTGGCTCATCCATAATGAGAATTTTAGGACTATGTGCGATTGAACAAGCTATATTTAATCTGCGTTTCATTCCTCCAGAAAATTTTGATGGAAGTTCTTTGTGTCTACCCCAAAGTCCAACAAACTCTAAGGCCTCTTTAGTTCGAGATTTGAGTTCGTTTCCTCTAAAACCATACAATGAACAAAAGAATTTAACATTATCATATGCACTTAAATCTTCATATATTGCCAGCTCTTGTGGCACAACACCAATAGCACTTTTAAAAACATTTTGCTGATTTTTGATACTTTTACCTTTATAATATATATCTCCACTATCTGGAGATACAATTGTAGTAAACATATTAATAGAGGTGCTTTTTCCTGCTCCATTTGGCCCAATAAAACCTAAAATATCCCCTTCTAGTATTTTAAAACTCTCCCTTGATACAACTTCCTTATTTTTATATCTTTTAGATAACTTTTCAATCTCTAATAGTACATTTTCCATTTATAAAACCTCCTAATATTTTAACCAATATTATATATCCAATGTTGTATATATTGTTTTTTTAAAACACGAGCCTTTGACCCGTGTTATTATGAATAAACTTATTTTTTATTTTGTAATTTTAGTATTATTTTATCTATATTTTCTATAACTTTGTCTGGATTATTAATTATTTCATCTCTGAGTTTTTGAACCTCTAATAGTTCACTTGTTGCCTCATTTTCAAATAAAAAATCTTCTTCTATATTTGAAAAATCTATAGATTTAATGACGTTCTGTGTTTCATAACCAACAGATATGTACTTATCAATATTATTTAGTATTTCCTCATGCCATAGTATTTGATAATTCAAATTATCTATTGTCATATCAAAGGCAATTCTTTCTGTTGGAAGGCTTTTTTTATCAATCTTTTTAATTTCTTTCCAGTTTTCCCAATACTTTTTCTGCTCTATCAGATGCTTTATATGCTTTTCAAGATTGGTTTGTATAGTATCTCTTGGTAATACATCTAAAATATTATACAACAAAAACTTATTTGAACCTATTGGAACTATAGGCATTTGCAGTTCTTTTTGTAATTCTTCTCTTAGCTCCACTTTACCACTTTGTGTAATATCATAAATCTTACGAATTCTAGCACCATTTTTTTCTTCTCTCAAAACTCTAACTAATCCATCTTTTTCTAACTTTGTCAAAGCATAGTAGATTGAACCAGATTGTATTTTGGTCCACCTATCTGCACCAGAAACTTGTAAAAATTTTTGAATTTCATATCCATGTGTTGGCTTAATATTTAAATAATATAAAATTAAAGTACGTATCAGAAAAATTCACCACCTTATACTCTATCTTGGATATTATACTATCACCAACGTTGTATATAGTCAATAGTTATTATTTTAAATAATGTATCATAAGTTATTATTTTTATTCTTTAGTACAAGGGCTTCCATGAGACATACATATCCAGTTGTATTTTAAATTTTCTAACTCATTTACAGATTTCATCATTTTTTCAGAGTCCCAGTTCCACAGATTAGGATATGGAATTATATTTCCGTTCTTATTCTTAACTAAGTCTCCTGCAAATAAAACATCTTCAAAAAGCATACAAACATGTCCTGGTGTATGTCCTGGTGTATGAATAATTTTTATATTTCCAACTTGCATATTGTCTCTATAAGGCTCTATATCTTTAATAATTCTTTTTGCAATTGTCTTTCCAATAAATTTTTTGAATCCAGGTCTATCCTTCTCTCCTATAATAAATGGGATATCTTCCATATGAGCCCACACTTTTGCTCCTGTATATTCTTTCAATAACTTAATATTAGACATATGGTCAACATCATGATGAGTCAGTAAAATATGCTTAATATCAGTTAGTTGAATCCCAAGTGTTTTTAATTCTTTAATTATACCATTCCCCATAAAAGGAAGTCCTGTATCTATCAATGTAATCTCTTCATCAAACACAATAAAACAATTTGCACCACGAGTACTATCTAACAACAAGATATTTTCTTTTATTTGCATAAATAAATCCCCCTTTTTTTATATTTTACCTATATAATTAATTAGTAAAGTTATAATAAATTATAGTGCTTTACATTAATTTTATTCGCAATAGTATACCGTTGTTATATAAGTATACCATCAGTATACTATTTTATCAATGGAATCAGTAAAAAGGAGTGTTTTATATGCCAGAATTATCAAAAAGAGATAAAGAAAAAATCCAAAGAGAAAATGAAATTGTTGTCAAAGCAGAAAAATTATTTTGTCTTAATGGATTTGATAACACCTCTATGAATGAACTAGCAAAGGAAACAGAATATACAAAACGTACTATATATAAATATTTCTCATGCAAGGAAGATTTGTTTTTTGCTGTTGTACTAAGAGGGTATAAAAGACTTTGGGATAGTGTTAAAATAGAAAGTTCAAAAGGTAAAAATGGATTTGAAAGATTAAAATTTTCATATTCTGCATTTCATAAATTCTACTGTAAAGAGCCTTCTTTACTAGCTTTAATGGGAATGATTGGACTTGTACAATCTAAAAACTCAGACTTAGAGATACCTTTTAAAGAAAAGTTTTTTTCTTTCAATAAGTTTATGTTTGAAGAAATACAAGAACTATTTGAAATAGGAAAAGTTGATGGAAGTATTAGGTCAGATATTGAGATACCCACTCTTATGTATTCATCAATATTTACACTTACAGGATTTTTTAATTTATTATCTATAACAGGAAAATCGTATCTCAACAATTTTAATATAGAAGAAAAAAAATTTATTGAAACCACTCTTGGTCTTTTGATAGATTCACTTAAAGCGTAGTTTTAATTTATAAGTTTTTTGACAGGAATTTTATTTTCTGTGCAGGATAATCTAGAGGATAAAATGATAACTTTGTTGTAGAACAAGGATTTCCATTGTGTATGATTTTGTGTATCTGTATAATATCTGTATAAATAGAAATTTACGTTGGAGGACTGTGTATGGAAGAAAAAGATAAAAGAAATAGTTATGTTACTTTATTTATGTTTATAGGTGCAGGTATTGGTATTGCTATCGGTTTTGCGATTGGTATCTCTCAAGGAAAAACTGGAATATCTATGTGTTATGGATTAGTATTTGGAATGATAGTAGGAGCTGGTCTTGGAACTATTATAGAAAAGAGCAATAGTAAAGATTAAAACAAATTCCAGTTTGGTAACTGAATATTCAATATCACACAAGCAGTTAGTTATTTATGCTGATAACCATATTTTTACACTATAATTTCTTTTAAATGAAAGGACTGAAAATAAATGGCAAAAATACTTCTTTTAGAAGATGATGATACAATTGCATTTGGGATAAAAGCTTCCCTAGAAAAGAAAAACCATGTAGTTTGTTGTTATAGTACAATCACTGAAGCTAAGAAAAAATTTGACAAAGATATCAATTTAATTCTACTTGATTTAAATTTACCTGATGGGATTGGATATGAATTTTGTAAATATGTTAAAAATATAAGAGATATTCCAGTGATATTTTTGACAGTGCGCGATGATGAAAAAGATATTGTACAAGGTTTGGATATGGGTGCAGACGACTATGTGGTTAAGCCATTCTTACTTTCAGTACTTCAATCTAGAATTAATGCTGTACTTAGACGTACTCATTCTAACACTACTAGCACTCTTACATGTGAAAATATAAGATTGAATAAAGATGAAGTCAAAGTATATTTGGACAATATTGAAATCTCTTTGACAGCAGGAGAATACAAACTACTCCTAAGTCTAATGGAGAATAAAAATAAAGCACTTACTCGTGCAAAACTATTAGAAATGCTCTGGGATATAGATGGCAACTTTGTAAATGATAATACTCTTACTGTTACAATAAAGCGACTTAGAGAAAAACTAAAAAATCCATCCTGTATAAAAACCTTGAGAGGTATAGGATACAGAATGGAGGACAGCTAGTGAAAATAAAAAAATATATCAATAATACTGTTATTTTTATAGTATTCTGTTTAGTTATTACTATTTTGTTAAGTATAATTCTAACAACTGTAACTTCTTCTGAAGAATATAATATGATAGCTAAAACCATTGGTACATCCTATCAACTTAATCCTAAATCTACAGAACATATTTTAGAATCACTAAAAAATTCAGATTCTCATGACTTTAATGTGGGAAATGAGATTTTATTAAAACATGGTTATACTAAAAATACATTTTGGTATAAAAACTTTTTTTATTTCATGATAGTGTCCTTTATTATAGTGTCAACAATGGCTATAGTTATGTTTATAATTCAGTATAGAGAAAAAAGAAAAAATATGAATAGAATAAATATGCTTACGAGCTATTTAGAAGAAGTAAATTTAGGAAAAGAATCTGTACTTTTACGTTGTGAAGATAAGTTTTCACATCTTGAAGACGAGATATACAAAACTGTGGGAGAACTTCGTTGCTCAAAAGAATTTGCTTTAAAAGAAAGACAAACTCTTTCAGATAATCTTGCAGATATCGCACATCAACTTAAAACTCCAATTACTTCTATGTCGCTCATGGCACAGTTACTTGCAGAAAGTTGTCCCGAGGAAGAAATAGATTACCTCAACAGACTTACAAATCAAATATTAAGATTAGAAAGATTGGTGTCATCCTTACTTACTTTATCAAAGTTAGATGCAAGTACTTTAATATTTGAAAGTAAGCTTATAGATGTCCATTCTCTTCTTACTCATGCAGTTGAACCTATAGAAGAAATTTTAAAAGAAAAAAACCAGACATTTCTTATTGAAGACTCTTCGTTTGTAGAATTTAACATTGATATTAACTGGACTTTGGAAGCTCTTTTAAATATTCTTAAAAACTGTAGTGAACATGTAGAAGATGGTAGACAGATTGTTGCTTATTATAGTAAAAATCCTCTATACATTGAAATTATTATAGAAGATAATGGTAAAGGTTTTGCTCAAGAAGACCTGCCATATATTTTCAATCGATTTTATCGTGGTAAAAATGCTAGCAAATACAGCATTGGTATAGGTCTTGCTCTATCAAAGTCTATTATCGAAAATCAAAATGGTACTATACATGCAGAAAATTGTCATCATGGTGGTGCAAGATTCATAATTAAGTTTTATACATAAAAAACTGGATTATAGGAAAACACCTATAATCCAGTTACATTATATCTTATTTATCATTTATACATTATCTATAACTTACACACAATATTATTTAAAGTTGCTTTTAAAAAATATTCAAATAAATCTTGTTTATATTGTCTCATTTTTTATAGATTCTACTATGTTTTCATTATTTAATTGTTTATATCCCATAATATACGATGCTATTACTACAATAAGTATCAATATGGTAAAGCTCGTCACTATGGATATTGGTGCAAATAATAAGTACTCCATAAAACTTATTTCATTTATATGGATGAAAGCATACAATATAGCTATTTGCACAGGAATACTGAGTAATAATGGTGTAAGACCAAAAAATAATCCTTCTAAGATAATCATCTTTTTCATGCCATTTGGAGACAATCCTGCAGAACGTAACATAGCAAATTCTTGTCGCCTACTTCTAAGATTCCCTGAAACAGTCGCCCATACATTTGATAAACCAATTGCAGCTAACAATGCTGTAATAAATCCTACTATTAAATTCATAGTTATTTGTCCACTATCACTTAACTCTTCATTTTCTACAACATCATTAATCCTATAATCACCTGACCCATAATATTGGTTGCAAATAGATTCAAACTCTTTTCTTACTTTAGAAATATTATCATGATTATCTATTTTAAATAGCCCTGTTATCCTATTTGATTTTAATCTACGATTTTCATGGTAATTTTTAGACATATCTTGTACTGTAGACATTGGTACTACTTGAATTAGTGTGTATCTACCAAGCCTTTCTGCTATTTGTGGAAGTGTATCTGTAATAGCTCCTACTTTCATGTTAAAAGTATAATTTCCCTCATCTTCATCATATACTTTTTCATTCAATGTAATGTTATCTCCTACAGAAAGATTTAAATAATCTATATATACTTTATCCCTACGTGTACTACGCTCAACATCTTCCTCACGATTATATACAATTGAAATTGGATTTTTTGTATCATAATATGGTTTAGGGTCTATAGAAAGTTGTTTGCAATATTTTGCAAAACTCTCATCATCAAGTCCAATCATAGTTGAAGTGATACGAAACTTACCATCACGTTCTATAGGAGAATATTTTTTAGCTGAGACTATATTTTTAAATCCTCCACTCTTTGCAAGCTCTTTTGAAGCATCTTTTTCAGTTAACCAAGTTGCTGCAGACATTTTTAGATAATATAATGAACTCTCTACACCTTGTGTATTGTTTAATTGCTCTAAAAACTGTTTTTCTGTAGGTTCACTATTTTCCAAATACAATGATATATCCCTTTGACTCGCATAAATATCACTACCATAAACACTCTCTGCACCTTTTTGACATGCAATTATATTTAGAAAGCTTGTCAATAATAAAAAAGAAAGTGTTAAAGATATTGTTGCAGTACGATAAGATTTTTTACGGGCACGAAGCGCATTTACTGCAAGTTCTCCTTCTATACCAAATAACCTTGTTAATGAGTATTTATTAGAACTTTTAATTTTAACACTATCACCTTGTCTGATTGCTTCTATAGGTGCTAGTTTTGATACTCTACGTGCTGGTATCAGTGCGGAAACCCATACTGTTATTATTGTAAGTAAAACAGCTGGTAAGAAAGCAGGAATACCATAAGTAAAGATTACCTGTTGATTATCAATATTAATATTTACTGAATTAATATAACTTACAAGACCATTACACAATGCCCACCCTAAAAATAAGCCTATAGGTAAAGGGATAATTGTCAATAAAAAACCTTCAAAAACTACAGACTTTTTAATCTGCTTTGGAGATGCTCCAATGCTAGCTAGTATGCCCAATTGAGTAAGTCTAGCATTTGCTGATAATGCAAAAGCATTATAAATCACCATTACAAATACAGCCACTGTAAAGATTGCTATTGTTAAATACATAAGAGGTGTTGAAAATTTTTCTATACTGTTCATAGATGCTTTCTGTTCTGGAGAAAAGACTAACATCTTTAAAAGATAATTACTATTATACTTAAGATTGTATTTTCCATATTCATTCATTTTCCATCCTAATGATTTAGCAAGCTTTGGAAGCTCTTTATATGTATCTCTAATATTTTTAAATCGCAAATATACAGTAATATTATCACTAGGCTTTATACTTGCTCTATCAAGATAACCAAGAGCTGTATATGCAGGTACAACTGATGAAGTAGTAACATCTATTTTCCCTACTATTGTCAACACAGTTTCTGAAATCTTTCTAAAACTTTCACCTTTTGCTGTTGGTGCTGTAGGTACAATATAATTTTCATTTAAAACCCTATCTCCTATTGGGATAGTAATCTTATCACCAACTTTTACATTTGGATTACTTTCAAAATATTGTTTTGAGAGTGCAATTTCATTAGCATTATTTGGTCGACGCCCCTCTAGTATAGTGTCTTTTTCTGGCATAGAATTCCAATATTCTGATGTGGCATTTCTATAAATTATGTAATCCCTTTTATCATCATTAATTTTACCTACATACCATGGTCCTTTAATCATCACATCATCAACTGAAGAGAAATTTTCAATTAATGATAAGTCACTTCCATGAGTTTCATCAAATAATTCTCCATGCCAATTACCTTCTTTCTCAACTGAAAGTCTTATAAAATCACTCCACATTGTATATAATAATCCACATAAAGAAGACATCATAGTTGTAGTAAGTAATATAGCCAACATTATAGCTATACTACTACGCTTATTACGACGTACAAAATCTAAGGTGTATTCTTGAAGAATATTCATTTCTTCACCACCTTTTCAGAAACTATCATACCATCTTCCATAGTTATAATGCGATTTGCTTCTAATGCTATTTTTTCATCATGAGTAATAAGAAGTATTGTTTGATTAAATCGTTTATTTGATAAGTTTAGTAAATCTACAATTTCTTCAGAATTTTTTCTATCAAGATTACCTGTTGGTTCATCTGCTAATAAAATAGCTGGTCTATATATTAAACTTCTAGCTATAGCTACTCTTTGCTGTTGCCCACCTGAAAGTTGACCTGGAAGATGTTTTAGCCTATCAGTTAATCCCAAGGTAGATACAATTTCCGAAAACCTATCTTCATCCACTTTCCTCTTATCAAGTAACATTGGTAATAATATATTTTTTCTAACATCAAGAGTAGGTATAAGATTATAAAACTGATATATAAGCCCTACTTTTCTGCGTCGAAAAATTGCCAATGCTTCTTCTTTTAAGCTTGCTATCTCAGTATCTTCAATATAAATTTTTCCAGATGTAGGTCTATCTACTCCTCCAAGCATATGGAGTAATGTAGATTTTCCAGAACCAGAGGCTCCTACTATGGATACAAAATCACCTTTTTGAACTGATAAATTCAAATTATTAAGAGCCGTCACCATAGTTTGATTTGAGCCATATGTCTTTGTTAAATTTTCACATTTTAGTATTTCCATATATAATCATCTCCTTTATAGTTAAAGTTTAGCAATCCAAAATGACATTATAGTGACACTTCAAACTAAATGTTGACTCTCTCTCAAAATACTTTTTTCAATTAAATATGATACTTTACATAAACACCTTATAAATTTTAACCAATATAAGATTATTTTTTATTAAAATTTTGCTCATATCCTTTTACATATACTTAAAATAATATAAATAAAATAAAAACTATGCAATATATTTATCAATTCATTGCATAGTTACTTAAATCTACCTAATATTTTAGTATAAAGTTATGTCTATTATATAGTACTGTAATAGTTATTAATTATATCAATTGCAATCTCTTTTACTTTTGGTCCTCCAATTTTTTTATTAGAATCATCTGATTTAATAGCAAAGTAATATGTATCATCTTCATTTTCTACCATCCCAACAAACCATGCATCAACACATTGCTTCTTTTCATCAAATCCTGTTCCAGTTTTACCATATACATTTATTTTCTTATCATTTGTATCTATTTTCATAATGTCCTTCAAGAGATTAATATTCTCTTTTTTAAAACTTGTATCACCCTCAAAAATTTTAGTTAATACTTGTGTTTGCTCTTTGGGAGAGATTTTTAATGAAGATTCTAACCAGAACCCATTTAAATCTTTACTTCCATTTTTTAAATTTCCTTCCCACTCACTAATGTCACAATTCCCATATTTTAGATTATCTAGTGTATTTTGAACAAATTTAGCATCAACTTGATTCATCAGTTTTCTATGATACCAAACACAAGATACTTTAAATGCTTCTTCTAAATTAAGATTTCTATTCCAATCTTCAATCTCATAAATTGTGCCATTATACCCCATAACTGATTCTTTTGAATTTACTATTCCTTTTTCTAAACCAATTAATGTTGAAATTATTTTAAAAGTAGAACAAGGTGAAGCCCTTGTTTCAATTAACTCTTTATTGTATATATTATATTCTTTATTTTTACTACTATAAAAAACAGCCCCTCCACTAATATCTTTGAAACAATCACTATAATCAACTACATTAACTTTATCTTTTTTCTGTTGTGTACTATCTTTACTATCCAATTCATTTGATTTAAAATTTGTATTGTTACTCTTAATATTTTGTTCTTTACTCTTTTGATTACTTTCCATTGAATGTTTTGCTATAAATGCAATGATTAATAGAATAATTATTAAAATAAAACTTGTCTTTCTTTTCATATCTTACTCCTTCCCTATATATGTATATTTATAATCCTCCTTTAAAATAATAGACATCATCTGTCATATACTCTAAACGTGGAGCTTGAATGTGTTTATTTATAAAATCTAACTCTGGCTTATTTCCTTTTAAATCTTTAAAGAATACAATCCCATCAACAGATTGTAATTCAGCTCCAAAGAAAAAACAAACTGATTTTTTATTACCAACTATCTTAGTTACATCTACATTTCTATTTAACTTATTTATTTTATTTACTACTTCTTCTGAAAAAATATTTTCTAACTCCTTTTTGCCAAGTTTAATATTTAGATTATATTCAGAATTTAACTTTTTCTCATCACATGCTTTTAAAACTGCTTGTACAACCTCTATATAATCCTTTTTGTAAAGTTGGAATCTAAAACTTTCACTTGGTCCAGGAAGAAATATAGTAGATATACTTATAAAAGTACAAACTATACATCCGATTACTTTTCTTTTATTTAAATCTTTTCTAAGATGTAGTTTAATAATATGTACACAAATCCATATGAAAGCAATCAACATTAATGGTATTGCAAATAATCCTATGAATAGTAAAATCACTCCTCCTCTCAATATAATATTTCCACAAAGAAATAAGAAGTCACTTACAAGAAATAAAGCTACAGGAATAATTATTCCTTTTATATTTTCTTTACCTAATATAATTATGTTGATTAAAGCTATTATAAAAACAGCTATTATAACTATCAGTAACATTGTTCTCTCCTTTCAAGTAGTAAAATTATGTCTGAGTATACACTTAAAACTTACTATTGTAATATTTAAAATATTACAATAGTAAGTTTTAAAAGTCAAGTTATTTAAATCTTTTAAACTAGCTTATTTTTACTAAATTCTAAATAAGTTTTATAATAGGAGTTTTGTTTTTATATGTAGCATACTAATTAATACTGTTTACACTGTAAGTAAATTTAAAAATAATATCTGTAATATAGCAGAATATATCATGAAAATAAATTTTAATCTTATTATAATATAACTACATAATATAATTATGCTACTAAAATATATAAAGAAAGGGCTTAGTATTTATGTCAGATATCATAATAAAGGGACTTACACATAATAATTTAAAAAACATCTCACTTAAACTTCCAAAAAACAAAATCATTGTCTTTACTGGAGTTTCTGGCTCTGGAAAATCAAGTATTGTATTTGACACAATTGCGGCAGAATCACAAAGACAAATGAATGAAACATATTCAGCATTTATTAGAGGTCGACTTCCAAAATACAAAAAACCTCATGTAGAACTGATTGATAATTTAACTGCTTCTGTAATCGTGGACCAGTCTCCTCTTGGTGGCAATGCACGTTCTACAGTAGGAACTATAAGCGATTTGTATTCTTCACTAAGATTATTATTTTCTAGAATTGGCAAACCATATATAGGAACAACATCATATTTTTCGTTTAATGACCCAAATGGTATGTGTAAAAACTGTTCTGGAATTGGTAGAGTCAAAGCGATTAATATTGAGTCTATTCTAAATCCTGAAAATTCATGGAATGCAGGTTGTGTAAATGACTCTCTATTTAAACCTAATTCATGGTATTGGAAACAGTATACTGAATCTGGACTATTTGATTTAGATAAACCTCTGAAGGATTATTCTATGGAGGAATATAATTTATTGCTATATGGCTCAAAAGATGGAAAAAGCAAGCCTGAAAATTCAAAAGTTGAAGGTATTTTTAATAAATACAATCAAACATATCTAAATCGAGATATTAGCAATATGAGCAAACACACCAAAGAAAAGTCAGAAAGACTTATAACTGATGAGGAATGTCCTGAATGTCATGGAAAAAGATTAAATAAAGATGCTCTTAACTGCACTATTTTAGGGTATTCTATAGCAGATATGAGTAATATGGAATTTACTGAACTTTACAATTTACTCTCTCAAATAAATGATGATAGAGTTGAAACTGTTGTAGATACTCTTCCTGATGGCTTGAAAAGAATGATTGATATTGGACTTCCTTATTTACATCTAAATAGAGAATCGACTTCTCTATCTGGAGGAGAAGCTCAGAGATTAAAACTTGTACGCTATATGGGAAGTAGCCTCACAGGTCTAACCTATATTTTTGATGAACCCAGCACTGGAATGCACCCAAGAGATGTACATCGTATGAATCAATTATTAAAAAGACTTAGAGACAGAGGAAATACAGTTCTGGTGGTAGAGCATGATAAAGATGTCATATCTATAGCAGATGAGATTATAGATATTGGTCCAAATGCTGGTAAACATGGGGGAAATATTATATTTCAAGGTACCTATAATGAATTACTTCTAGCAAATACACTTACTTCAAAAGCTATGAATTTGTCATTATCTCTAAAATCTAATACTCGTAAACCAAAAAACTTTCTTCCCATTAGAGGAGCTTGTTTGTATAATCTAAAAAATGTTGATATAGATATACCGGTTGGAATCATGACAGTTGTTACTGGAGTTGCTGGTTCTGGAAAAAGTACTTTGATTTCTAATATTTTTGCAAAAAAATATGAAAAAGATGTTATTAAAATTGACCAAAACCCTATCACAACTACAAATCGCTCTATGCCAGCTACATTTCTTGGTTTTTTTGATGAAATAAGAAAACTTTTTGCTAAAGAAAATAATGTTGGTGAAAGTTTATTCAGCTTTAATTCTAAAGGGGCTTGTCCTATTTGTAATGGAAAAGGAATACTTGTTACAGAACTGGTATTTATGGACCCTGTTGTTAATATATGTGAAGCTTGTAGAGGTACTCGATATAATGAAGAAGTCCTGTCAAAATTGTATAAGGGTAAAAATATAGTTGAAGTTCTTTCCATGACAGTAGATGAATCACTTGAATTCTTTACGGAAAAGAAACTTTGTAAAATATTACAAACTATGAAAGATGTTGGATTATCTTATATGACTTTAGGTCAGCCACTTAGTACACTATCTGGCGGAGAATGTCAAAGAATTAAACTAGCAAAAAATCTTAATAAAAAAGGTACTATATATATTCTAGATGAACCAACTACTGGTCTTCATATGTCTGACATTGACAAGCTTATGTTGATTTTTGAAAGAATAGTAGACAGAGGTAATACAATTATTATCATTGAACATAATTTAGATGTTTTAAAGCAAGCAGATTGGGTGATAGATATTGGACCTGATGGTGGTAAAAATGGTGGTCAGGTGGTATTTGAAGGTACTCCATCAGAAATGTTAAAAAAAGGTAATACTATAACATCAGACTTTCTTAGAAAATCAATAAAAAAAATAAGAACAATGGTGTAAATAAAACTACAGAAGAAATGCTTTTTATTTTAAAAAATATCTATTAAAGTATGGAATAAGAATACACATAATTATATATTTTATTTATGGCTTGTACAGTTCTAATTACCTCAAATAGTACTTCTGATATTTTGTTAATTTTATAGAAGACACTTTAATCTATAGAATTAACAAAATGATTAACAAAATCTCAGTATTTCCCCTATCAGAAATCAACAAGGGAAAAATCGTTTTATCCAGTGCTGGCGTAGTTTAAAGTGCCTCCTCCTTGATATAGTAGCGGATACATTGCTTTAATTAGCGCTAAGCTTCATGTTCCGACTTACTTTACCACACAATCATCTGCCTTCACATCGTTTTCGGTTCCTATTGCCACTTCGTTCTGCCTGATACCAGCCACAGTTTTATTAACAGCTATGTTGCCTGTGATTGACTGGACCACATCCACAACATTAAAATGACACATTCGTCATTTTAACATTGACATGACATAGAAAAGAGAGTATAGTATATCATATAATAATGACGATAAAGTCATTTTAAGGGAGGTTGATGTAATGCCAAAAGTAAATGAACAGTATTTGGAGGAAAAACGGGATCAGATACTGGATGCTGCATTTGATGTTTGCATGTCCAAGCCAGTATATACAGTTAAAATGAAAGATATTATTGAGAAAACAGGCTTTAGTCACGGGCTTGTATATCGTTATTTTACTAATTTGGAGGATATCCTATTTGCCCTCATTAACAGAGACACATCAATTATTGACGTGTCTGCTAAAGTTGATGAAATACTGCACTCAGGACATTCTCCAGAAGATGTTGTAAAGCAGCTGTTTTCGCTATATTTTGATGCGATTATGATTGGCATCACTGGGTACGGTAAGATTTTAAATGAAATGCTTTCTACGCTTGCCAGCGACCAGCAATATTATCAGAGGTTTCGGGCAAATGTGAAGGTTGCATCCCATAGCGATTATTTACAAACGCAAGCATATCAATATATTGAAGAGCAAATACAAAAAGGCTATTTCTCTCCTAAACAGACGTTAGATGAAATATATTCTTTCATTACAGTATGTCTCAGCGGAATCGAAAGGGACTTGATTCTAACAAGGTGCTACCCTGCTATGCAATATATTCAGTTGAATACGGATGGATTACTGTTCAGCCTGTGTACATCTGTCCTTTTCATGTTGGGAAGCAGTAACCAGCCTGTCTGAAAATAAGGACAACAAGAATGAGTCCATAGTTTATTTACAATGAGGAGTTTATGCTGATGTGGAATTATTATGAGAAAAAACCAATACTACAATACTTATTGCTTGTATTTTTAATTGCATGGAGTGCTACAACAATCGTCATAATAGGCGAACGGCTTGAATGGTTTGCAGGGCCGATTGGAACTGTCGTATACTACTTACTAGTGAGTTTCTCAATTGGATTTGCTCCAGCTTATGCTGTTACGATTCTTCTTAAAAAAAGCGGACAGATTCACGGGATTAAAGAACTTTGTGAACGTATCGTCAGAACCAATCATATATCCAGCTCTCGCGCCCTGATTGTTGCTATTTTCTTTGCCAGCCAGATTGTGATCAATATCCTTTGCAATCGATATCTGGGAAAGCCTTGGTATACGATACTCCTTATGTTTCCATTCATGATTATAGGAGGCGGATTGGAAGAACTTGGCTGGCGCGGTTTTTTGCAGCCAGCATTAGAGCAAAAACTCCCTTTTTTTGCTGCATGTCTTCTCACAGGCGTGATATGGGCCATTTGGCATCTTCCGCTCTGGTTGCTACAGAACGCAAACCAATCCTCCATGAACTTCATCTCGTTTTTGTGTTGGTGTATCGCGATGTCTTTTATGTTAGCAGTCTTATACAGGCTGACTGGAAGTGTCATGATCTGTGTGTGTTTTCATGCGTGGTGCAATGCGATTGGTGGTCTATTCACAATGGACCTTCTTATCCAGCCAATACAAGCAAAGTCAATTGTGCTTCTAGGTCTCCAAGTTATTTTAGCTATGATTGCTTACATCCATATGAATTTGTCTTGGAAGTAACTCAGAAGATACAATGCTTCATATCGAAATGCAAGTTTGCTGAACTATAAGAAGTTCATATGGCTAAAGAAAATGCAAATATACCTAACAAAACCGTTTATTTGCTTTCTATGACAGATTATATTGAGTTGAAAGGTACACTTGTATCATTTATTCAAAATTTTAATTATAACCTTGTTCCTTTTATGATTACTATTTTTTTTATTAAATTCTTAGATAGAAAAGAATCAGTTGATATTCTTACAAAACGATTAGAATATCTTGAAAAAAGCAATATAGGTACTTCAAAGCAAATAGAAATTTTGAAATCCCAAGACTTGCCTGCATATATTATTTTCAACGTCAAGCACAGTGCACAAATTATTCAAACAGATATAATATCAACGAAAAAACTTATTAACACGATAAAATAAATTGATTAAACTGGAGAATCGTAAGTGATACCCCAGTTTCTTTCAAATAATGGCGACACGGGTTCTTGCCTTGATAAACTTCTGGTAAGGGCATATACGCCCTTAGCCAGCCATATCCTCTGATCGGAGGACTACCTTCTTGGCTACCCTTGCGGTAACGCTCATGCACAACAAGGATTTTTTCAACAAACTCATTAAGCATAGTTGTTGTCATGGTGTCAAAGTTTTTGTATTTGTCAATGAGGTCAATAAGCTCCCCCATTAAGAGTACAAGCGGAAAAGCACATGAAATCAGATTTTCAAGTAATTGAGTGTCAAGATGTTATACCTCATAATAAGTTAGAAAAATCAATCTTTACAATGTAAACTATATATCTCAATTAAGTTCTATCAACTGTGTTAAATTTCCAGTGTATGTAAGCTTAAGTTTATGCATAGCCCGTGTACAAGCAATATATAATAAACTACGGTCGTAATCATTGTAATATGTTTTATTATTTACTGAAGGAATAACAACTTCATCAAACTCTAGCCCCTTTGACATCTTAATAGAAGTAATTGATACACCTTTTACAAAACTAGAACTTTCAGGAGATATTAAATTAACATCATATTCTTGCTTAATAACATCATATATTGCTTTAGCCTTGCTGTTGGTTTTTAGTATAATACCAAGGGTAGCATTGTTGCTTTCCTCAAACTGCTCAATCTCCATTTTTATCTTATCTATCTCATCTGGTTCGTTACTGCATTTAATCACAACAGGCTCCTCACCATGTCTTTCAATAGCCTCCAGCGAAGTTATATTTTGAATTTTCTTGGCAAAATTAATAATCTCAAAAGTAGAACGATAACTCTTGTTTAACATTACTAGCTCTCCATCATCATAAATATGTACCATATCATCTAATGTATGTAAATGATTAGGGTTGATTAGTTGTCCAAAATCTCCAAGAATAGTTTTTTTACATTTGAAAAGCAAGTTTATTACAGCATATTGAATAGGAGTGTAATCCTGCATTTCATCAATAACAATGTGTCTTATCACTTTGTCTTCTTGTAATCCCTCATATGCAGCATGAAGATATATAAATGGATACACATCTGCCCACTCAAGAGTATTCTTTGATGGCATTACAAACATATCTTGAATATTCATCTGTTTGAAGAAGTCCTTATATAGTGCTAGAGTATTTTTTATTGTTAGCATTCTATTTAAACTTTTCAGTATATTTTTTACTTTTGGTAAGTCATCTTCCATAATATTATCTGATTCAAATCTATAATGAATATCTTCTGCTACCATCTCCAGTCTTCGCTTAACTGGATATTTATTGTATGCATCAAATCTTTTTCGTATCCAGTCACTTTTAGCTATAAAACCTCCAAAAGTGTAATCTTTAGGAATAAAGACCATATTTGGCATTTGCTTTATATATTTATCCATAAGCTTTAAAAAATCTAGTGTAGATTTGAAACGTACTCTTTTTTCCCATTGTGCATCATTTACTTCCAGAGAATCTTTTTCTCCCTCAAAATTAATAATTCTTTCTAATTGAACTTCTGCTATATCTTCAAAACTTAATTCACATAGTGGTTCTTCTCCTAGCTCAGGAAGTACATTAGAGATATAGTCACCAAAAACTTTATTAGGTGATAGAATAATTACATTATTTGCTGATATCTTATCTTTAAAACGATAAAGAAGAAAAGCAATTCTATGTAAAGCTATAGATGTTTTTCCAGAACCAGCTACTCCTTGAATAATGAGGGTGTCAGCCTTGTCATTTCTAATAATTTGATTCTGCTCTTTTTGTATTGTTGAAATAATGGATTTCATCTTTTCATCTGAAGTATTACTAAGTTCCTTTTGAAGAATATCATCTTGTATATTCATAGAACTTTCAAGTACATACTCCAGTGTTCCATTTTTAATTTTAAACTGTCGTTTACGTGTTATTTCTCCATCTATCCATCCAAGTGGTGCATTATACCCTGCTGGTCCTATCTCACAGTCATAAAACATACTGGCCATTGGAGAACGCCAATCTAGTATTAGAAGTTCATTTTCATAATCAAATGCAAATCGACCAATATAATACTTTGAATCATAACCTTCATCTTTTAGTTGAAAATCTATCCTAGCAAAATATGGCGAATCTTTCATTTTAGCAATCTTGTCTCGAACTTTTACCATAAAAGCCCCATAACTATCTATTTGCTTTAGTGCCAGTTCATTTTGGAACATTTCATGTGGGTCTATTTCTCCACGATTTTTTACCATATATAATTTAGCATCCATGTAATCTTTATCTAGTTTATCAACTGAATTTTCTGCATTCTCCAAAGCATTATCCAGCTTATTATTTATATCTATAAGATATGCAATCTCATCTGGAAAAGATGTTGTTAACTCCATCTCTTGTCCAGATATATTATGTTTAGGATTGGATGTAATAGAATTACAACTTTCTAATTGCTGATTTTTAGACATTTGAATCCTCCTTGCCAATTAAGTATTATCTTAAATCATTATACTGAATTGAATTTTATATTTTTTAATCATTCTTGCTCTTTGATTCAAATTTAGTTTTTGTTTTAAATTTCAGCCTCAAAATTTGTATTTCTTTTTAAATAAAAAATACATTTTCTTATATTTATAATCAAAGTTAAGAGAAACATGGACAGCAAAATAAATACACCTAAAAATGTAAAATTATTTTTTAATACATTTAATACAATAGATTATTAGTACTATTCAGTGTCTTTTTCATTTTCAGAAGACAGAATAAATTTTTGAGTAGGATACCCAAATTCAGTCAATAATTCAGCTTCTGCAAAACCTAACTTCTTTATCATATTCCGATGTCCTGTATCAGCTTTATCTCCTTCTCTAAAAGTTGTGATTGAGATAGATTTATCTATCAAAAAATTCTCAATAACCTTTTTTAGAAACACCTGTGCAATATCTGAATTACGATATTGAGGGTGTATTCCAAAAAAGTCAATGCTTCCAGTTTCTTTATTAAATACCATATTTGCAATAGCAATGTTATTAAATTTTAATATCAAGGCTCTTTCTTCCAAAATATATTGTTTTAATTGAGAGATATATTCTTCCTCCTGTAAATTTGGGAATCCATCTATGACTAATCTCACTAAACTCATCCATGATGGTATATCAGATATTTTAGCAATTGTAATATCTTTTTCTAATTCTGATATATCTTTTGAAAATAGATTTTCTTTTTTCAAAACAAATCTTAGCTGCAAAGGATAAAATTCTTGTTCTTTTCGATATTTATTTGGAGATTTTTTATACATATCTTTAAATACAGAAGTAAATGCTTGTTGACTTTCATAGCCAGCTATCAATGCAATTTCAATAATTGTTTTTTTAGAAAATACTAATAGTTTTGCTGCCTCTGTGAGTTTTCTTCGTTTTATATAATCATGCATTGTCAACCCAACAGAAGTTGTAAAAGTTCTATGTAGATGATATTTTGAATAATGAACAGCATTAGCAACTATATCTAAATCCAGCTTTTCTGATAAATGCTCCTCTATATAATCAATAGCAGTTATAACATTATTTACTTTATAAAACATTGCAGCTCTCCTCCTTTTATCCATGAGACATTATATCAATTACTTCTTAGTCATATTTAATAAATCTTGCTCTTTTTTATAATGTGAAAATTATTTTTTATATGTTTATCTCATCCTGTAACCTATTTTTCAATTTTCTTAAATATTTCTAATTTAATAATATCCATTTCTCCATATAATATAATCATTAAAAAAGAAAAATAGAGTATTTCATTTAAGATTCTTAATATTCTCCTGAAATACTCTTCTTTATATAAATATTTCTTTATTTTTAAATATACACTTAATTTATTTAAATCTAAATAAACTTTTAACTTTAAGATTTACTATCTTCTATTATTTAATTAAAGACTCCAACCCTTTAATTTTCAATAGTTTTTCGTTTAATAAATCTAAAAATTTATCTATTATTTACTGTTTATTAGATTCTTTAACTAAATAATAAATAAACCTATCTGGTGGAGCATCTTTTATGTAATGTATCTCGATATTAGATATTTCTTTAAGGTGATATGCTACTGATACTGGCACAATGGCCCATACATTTTCTTGTCTCATAAAATACTCTAAAAGAGACATTTGGTCTAAAAATACTTTAGGTTGAAGAGTTGAACGAAACCAAAAATTATGCCACAAATCATATTCAGGATTCCATGGAAGTCTTATTTCATCGGCAACATCTAAAACAGATGGATGCAATTCTCCATTGTATTTTGAGCCATAACTTGTTACCAGTAACATGGCTTCTTTAAATATTGGTATTGTTTCTATGTCATTAAAAAACATATCATCTGAAATAAGAGCTATATCAACTTCCCCCTTGGAAACATAATCATATGCTTCATAAGAATGATAGTTATAAAAATTTACATTATACTCTGGATATGTATTCATAAAACAGGAAAATACATCTGGAAGTATGTATGAGTTAACACTTCCTATAGAGGATATATTTATAATTTTACTTCTATCAATCTTAGTTATATACTTAGCTTCTTGTAAGAGAGTTTTATATTTTTCTGCTAAGGCTAGTATTAAATTTATGATGAATAATGCCACTGATAGAATTATGGTAAATGGCATAGAGTACATGAAAACTATCGCTATTTTCTATGTTTTATGTTTTATAGGAAGTGCATTTGTTGGATGGTATAGAGGAAGTGGAAAAGTAAATATCCCTGTAATTGGAACCGTCTTACATATATCAATTCGTGTTATTATTTCTTATTTGTTTATTCAACAATTTGGTTTAAAGACAATTGCATTTGCTACTGGCATAGGATGGGTTTCTGTTGTGACATCTCAGTATATTATTTTTTGTAGGTCAAAAAAAATAGAAAGGTGAACTCTATCCAAAGTTCACCTTTTATGTAAATAACTTTTTTTATTTTAATACATATTAATCTAATTTATAATATATCAGAGTTAAGATTAACAAATTAAACTTTTGAGTATATAATATATTACCCTAAGCTATTTATTAATAACTCTATTTTAAAGTTAATCCTGTGTTTGAGTTAATCCCATATTTTGAGCTAATTTTATTTTGTATGCTGAACATACTCTATAATTGTGCCATCTGGATGTTTTACTGTCATATTATATCCTGTAGGAACTTTTTTCTTATCTCTTATTACTACTGCTCCACTTTGTAGCAGATGACTTCTCCATTCATCCACAGAATCAACCATAAAAGTAGCTTTCGTTTCTGTAAATGGCTTAAGAGCAGTATCAGAACCAGATAACAGCAAAACATTTCCTACTTGAGCCAACTCTAACCCCACTTCTTTATAAGAAAAACGTAAAGAACATTTATCTTTTAAAAGATTTTCATAAAAAGGAATTGCATTTTCTATATCCTTAATATAAAAACGTGTTAATACATCATATATCTTCATATTATTTACTCCTTTATTTATCTGTCTTGTTTCTTCTCGATTATATCATTTTGCAGATATTATGATAATATCTCAATCATTAAACCAAAACTATAATAATTACCCTAACAAGTCCTTATTATCACATAACAGGTAGTAACTTTCAATAAAAACGTCTATTAGTCACTCATCAAGTAACAATTCAATCTGTCATATCATAAACAATCCATATAAAAAACAAGTTGACTACCATTCATAGTAAAATGGTAGTTAACTTGTTTTTTATTACAGCTAAACCTATGTATCCACAGAATTTCTATTCTGTTTTGTTATTTATAGAATAGGTAACATCATTTTAGTGAGATACTCACTTTCAGGACGATTTAAATCATTCAAGTACTGATAATAGATATCTCCATGAAGTTCATATCCACTATCCTTCGCCCACAAAAATAATTCTTCAAGTGTAGGGTCTTGCAGTTCATATGGTCCTAAATCAATTGCAGTTATTATTTTCTGTGTTGGAACAATCTTTTGCAAAATTTCATTTTCTGTATCCATATTATTAAATACAGAATGATTAGCTACAGGAAAACCTACTTCAACATCTAATTTTTCTAAGTCCATGTTATGAAAGCATACAATTGGTGCTCCTGCAGACAATATTCCCTTTTCTTCCAGATAGTTGGAAATTTTTCGAAAACTTTGCTGTGAAAACTCTGAAAATTCTACCATAAAGTCAATAGTTTTTCGTATTGTTAAAATGCAATACGAAGGCTGTTCAGCCATCGTTATATTAGATATTCTAGCCATTTCATATCCTCCATTACTTTATTTTTATTTCTTAGCCTCTGTTTCGTAGTTTTTATTCTTAGTTGCATCTTTATATTAACAGTATAACAAAACCAATATTATGATGCTTGTCACACAGTGCTCTTATTTTAAGTAAATACAAATGGATTGAAAATAATGAATAACTCAAATAAGAAATAGTACTGCTTATTATAAATCACTAGTTTTCATCCTTGAAATGCATAAAGAAAATCAATATTAATCTTGTAGTTATTCTAATATATAAATAACATTAGGATTAAACATATTTTCTAGGTTACTACTTTTAAAGTCATTTTTTGCATAAAATTAAGAGATAGTTTAATAGCTATCTCTTAAAATAATTCCATTATTTAAATTTGGTTAATTCTTATTTTTATTATCAAGTTACTAATATACTAAAACATTTTAACAGTTTTCATCTAGCTCCCCTAGAATCTTATGAATATGAATCATTAAATATAATTCCTCCTGACGAGGTAATTTTCTAGAGTATTCCTTGTGTATATAGGCTCCTATTTTCTTTACACATTCATATTCTTCCTTACAATTTTTACGCACTTGATTATATATAAAATCTATCTTTTCTTTTGATGGTTCATTAGCCAGAAATCTTTGAGAAAAAGCCTTTAGATGCATTACAAATCTCATATAATAAAATGATTCTTTATTATATACAATAGAAAAGTGATAATGAACTATTTGTAAAATGGCATTCACAATTTTAGCACTTCTCTTGTTTCTATCACTATAAGGATTGTCTTGTTGTGCATTTATAAAATGGCCTGCTATATTACCAATTTCCTCTTCTGGTAGGTCTAGACCAAGAACCTCCTTAAAAACAGTAATCGCATATTTTCCTATATCATATTCTTTTGGATTAAATTCTTTAATTTCAAACAAATAGTAATTCTCAATCATTATACCTTCTTTAAAGCGTCTCACTGCAAAGGCGATGTGGTCAGTTAAAGCCAAGTATATATGGTTCATAAGTTTTAAATTATACTTTTCTATTCCATATGAGATTATCATTTGAGCTATACCAAAGTATTCTGCATCTATTTCTGATGCAAGTTGTACAATGCTCTTTTTTATATTTTCATCATGAAGAACGAAAGTTTTTTCTATATCTTCTTTATTTAACTCAGACCCAATCTTATAATTATGACCAATTCCTTTTCCCATCAATATTATTTCTTCGTCATTATCATCCTTTGCAAGTAGCAACGAATTATTTAATACCTTTGTAATGTACATACTAAAAACCTCAATATATTATATTTATTTTGTTATTCCATTACTCTTTATGACTTCTTTATACCAATAAAAACTATCTTTCTTTATTCTTTTTAAATCTAAGGTTTCATGGTCTGTTCTGTTTATGTAAACAAGCCCATAACGTTTGTTGAAACCTTGTGAAGAACTTAAAAGGTCTGTAAATGACCATAGACAATATCCCATCATTTCTACACCATCTTCAATAGCTAATTTACATGCATTTATATGAGTATTTAAATAATCTATACGATAGTCATCATGAATTTTACCATCTTCAAGGACATCTTTAGCTCCAAGACCATTCTCCGTTATTATAACAGGTAAGTGATACCTTTGCCAATATTCATTCAATGCAACTCTAAGTCCTGATGAATCTATTGATGCTCCATACTCTGAAGCCTTTAGATTAGGATTCATTGACATCTTAAATAATCCATACATACTAAAGTCAACGGTTCCTTCTCTTAGTCCAAATGGATGTTGTGAATCCTCAGGTAAGGCCTCTGCACAGTTTGTTCTATAATAATTTACAGCTATGAAATCCATTTTAGCTTTTTTAAGTACTTCTTTATCTTCATTTTCCATATGAGGGACTATATTTCTTTTCTCAAGATAATTCATATAATACCCTGGATACTCTCCATAATAATGCATATCAAGCATGTAGTACACTTTAAAGTTGTCATTCATTCTTGCTGCATATACATCTTCTGGTTTAGATGTAAGAGGATATGTTACAGATGATGATACTGCTGCTCCAATCTTGCTTCCTTCTATCATTTCATGGCATGCATTAACTGCCAATGCATGGGCTAAACAAAGATTATAATCCATTTGAGCACGCATTTTATCTATCTTCCATGGGTCTGTTTCATTATATATATTAATTCTCTCTTCTACTCTAACTATTAAATTCTGTTCATTATGAGGTTGCCAATATTTCACTCTATCTCCAAAATGCTCAAAGCATACTTTGGCAAATCTTTCAAAGGCATAAACAGTCTCTCTACCTTCCCAACCATTATACTTCTCCACTAGTGCAAAAGGTAGGTCAAAGTGATATAAAGTTACAAATGGCTCAATGTCACACTCTATTAATTTATCTATTACTTTATTATAAAAATCTATTCCCTTTTGGTTTATTTCTCCTTCCCCATCTGGAATTAGCCTTGCCCATGAAATTGAGAAACGATAAGTTTTCATTCCTAATTCTTTCATCAGTTCAATATCTTCTTCATAATTATGATAAAAATCTGATGCTACTTTAGTGTCTGCTTGCAAGTGAGACTTTTTAAAAGAATTGTAATCAGCCACTGTTTTTCCTTTATTATCTTTATCCCAAGCTCCTTCCACTTGAAATGCTGAAGATGATGCTCCCCATAAAAAATCTTTTGGAAATCCTGTATTCATAAGTGTCACTCCTTTTATATTAATGTTTTAATCGTTTTATTTGTTGCTTTATTGCACTAAGCTAATTTTTATAGTTCTAATCAATTTAATTATTAACTAATGAAATTATTTTATCATTTGTAGATACATGACTGGATTTACAAGAAATCACCTGTGCAAAATCAAATGTATTATTTACTATAACTGGTGTAGTTACATCATATCCAGCTTTTTTTATTTCATCTATATCGAAAGTTATCAGTTTAGAACCTTTTTTCACTAAATCTCCTTGATTAACATGTTTTACAAAGTGTTTTCCATTTAACTCTACTGTATTAATTCCAACATGTATCAACATTTCTGCTCCATTATCTAGCTTTAATCCTATTGCATGTAGTGTTGGAAATAAAGAAGCTACTTCACAATCAGTAGGAGCTATTATTACGCCTTTTGTAGGTAATACAGCTATACCTTCTCCCATAGCTTTTGATGCAAATACATCATCTTTTACTTCTGATAATTCTATACAATCTCCTTCCACAGGTGAAGTTATATCAACAATGCCCTCTTTTGTTTCTACTTTTATAGTAGAGCTATTTCCTTTAGAAGATTCTTCTAAATCTTCAAACCCAACCAGATAAGTTAAAATAGCTGAACCAAAAAATGCTATAGCACAACCTCCTAGATAACTTAAAAAACCTAACGTTCCTGCTTCAGCATATACAGGTATAGTTAAAACACCTTGGTTTGCGAATGCGTTACCATAAGAGCCACCCATTCCCATTATGCCACCTCCAATTGCACCACATATTACAGCACATACCATTGGTTTTTTTAACCTAAGATTAGCTCCATATATTGCAGGCTCAGTTATACCAAATAGTGCCGTTATAGTTGCAGACATAGAGATTGTCTTTAATCCTTGATTTTTAGTTTTAAAGAATACACCTAGAGCAGCTCCTGCTTGCGAGAAGTTTGCGGCTCCTGCAAAAGCCAATAAATTCTGTCTTCCAGTTTGAGCAACATCACTTATACCTATTGGTAGTAGTGCTCTATGTGCACCAAATATAACTAATACGCACCATAATCCACCTATGAATGCTCCACACAATGCAGGGCTTAGTTCATAAATATACTTGTAAACAAAGTTTATAACATTTCCTATATATATCCCAATTGGTCCAAATAAAAACAATGTTGCAGGTAAGATTATAACTAATGATAAAGTTGGAACCATTATTATTTTAATTACTTCAGGTATATACTTTTCCAGTATTTTTTCAACATATGAAAGAGCCCATATAGCAATAATTATTGGAATAACAGATGATGTATATGTGGCCTTTGTTACTGCTAATCCTAAAAATCTAACTGTTTCTTCTCCTGCCATCAAAGCTGTAAAGGCTGGATAACAAAGTGTTGCCCCTAATACCATAGATATTATTTTATTTGCATTAAACACTTTAGCCGCAGTATATCCTAGTATGATAGGCATAAAATAGAATATAGAATCAGCCATAGCATTTAGAATAATATAACTTTGAGTCTCTTTTATATCTACACCATTTTTATTCATATAGTACATAGCAAGAACTGATAAAATACCTTTAATCATACCAACCCCTGCTATAGCAGGTATTGTAGGTGTAAATATTCCAGCTACAGCAGATAATATAGAGTTCATGATACCTTGTTTTTCTTCATTTCCATTTTTATTATCTATTTCACTTGATTGAGGTACCATTTTTACAATCTCATCATACACTTTTTTTACTTTATTACCAATTACAACTTGTATCTGACCCATACTCTCTACAACAGTTATTACTCCTTCAGTTCTGGCTAACTTATCCTTATTAACCTTAGAGGTAATTTTAACTTTGAATCTAAGTCTCGTCATACAGTGAGTAACTTCATTTATATTCTCTTTTCCACCTACATTTTGTAGAATTTCTTGAGCTACTTTTTTATAATCCATATATAAATCCTCCATCTTTAATTATAGGCTTTTTGTTTTTATGGCCAATTAAACAAAAAAATCGAACCAAATAAATAGATTATACCCATAGTACTATATAGGTAACCTATAAAAATTGATTCGATCTTGCCTGCATCACCAGTAACACGTCTACTGTAATATTCAAATTTGTTAACTTTATAGTAACATAAGCGTTTTCTTAATTCAACTATAAAATATAATTTTTCAACAAATAATTCTTATTGTTATATCGAAATTTATTTTTAAAATTTTAAAATACTTGATTTACTAAACAAAATGGTATATTATTTCCATTATAAACATACCATTTGGAGGATAATATGAAAAAAATATTTAATCAAAAATTACTTTTACTCTCTATTGTTGTATTTTTCTGGTTTTCACAATACGTATACATACCTTTTCAAAATCCATATTTAAGTATATGTCACGTATCTACAAACATGATTGGTATAATAATAGGCTCATATGGAATCTCACAATGCTTACTAAGACTTCCTATTGGGGTTTTTGCAGATTCTATAAACAAACATAAAATATTTATACTATGTGGAATTTTATTTGCTGGTTTGGCATCTCTTATAAGAGTTATTTCTCCTGGAGGAGAAGGATTTCTTATAGCTAATATCTTATCTGGAATAGCATCATCAACTTGGATTTCTTACATGGTTCACTACACTGATTTTTTTTCCATAGAACATCAACAAAAAGCTACAAGTACAATAATTTTGGTAAACAACCTAGGAATGTTAATTGGATTTGTCATGAGTACCTTATTTTATGAAAAATTAGGAATGGTAAATTTGTGTATTATGAGTGTAATATCTTCAATCATTGGTACACTTCTAGCCTTAAATGTAAAAAATCATCACTCAGGAAAAATAACCGAAAAAATCCCACTTAAAAATTATTTATCTATATGTAAAGACAAAAGACTTGTATTTTTTTCTTTTATGGCATTGATTCAACAAGGAATCCAAATGTCTACAACAATGTCATTTACTACTCAAATTCTTAAACAACTAGGCTCTAGTTCTACCATTATAGGCTTATCTTCTATATTTTACATGGTATGTGCTGTTGTATCTTCTGGATTTGCTTCTACTAAATTTTGTACAAAGCATGGACCAAAATTTTGGATTCCCTCAGTGTTTTTTTTGATTTCAGTTTATTGCTTTCTAGTTCCAACAGTAAAAAGTATTAATATAATATTTATGCTACAATCGTTACCAGGAATATCTACAGGTATACTTCTTTCTTACCTTACTAGTGAGTCTATGAAAAATATACCAAAATATCAAAAATCTACTGCAATGGGATTTTTTCAAGCAGTTTATGCTATAGGAATGTCTATATTTCCAATGCTAGTGGGTAAAATATCAGATTATATTTCAATACAATATGGTTATTTTACTTTAGCTTTTATTGCTATAATTGCTTCCATATTATCTTATACATACTATAAAAAATTAAATTTACCTCTTAATTGTGATATAATACACTCATAAAAAATTATATGTTTAGGAGTTTTTATGACAAATTTAAGTGCCACTGAACAAATTATTGATTATATTAAAGTAAATATTCTAAATGGAAATTTTAAAATTAATAGTAAATTGCCAAGTGAAAGAAAGATTGCTGAACTATTTAATATAAGTAGAATTCCTGTAAGGAATGCTATAGACAAACTTTGTAAAGAAGGAATACTTAGGTCTATTCCCTATTCAAGCCCCATAGTTGAAGGATTTAAAAAAGTTGACCTTTTTTCTGATAATGAAGTTTATAAAAATCATAATATACAAGAATTTTACGTTGAATCTTTAAGAGCAAGACAACTTATAGAAAGTGAAGCTACTAAGTTAGCCATTTTAAATGCTACTTCTGAAGAACTTCAGAGAATAAGATATGCTTACTTGAAATCTGTAGAAGAACTAGACAAAGTTTCACAAGGCTTAATAGAAGAATGTTATGACGCTGACCTGCAATTTCACAAAGAAATAATTTTAGCTTCTCATAATCCAATTTTTATAAAGTATTATGAACTAATACCTAAAACTGTGTCTTCTAATCAACACTTTGGCTTTAAATATAGAAATTCACTACAAGATATGATTAGTCATCACCATGAGATAATGATGGCTTTTGATAGTAAAGATGCTAATTTGGGTTATACATCAATGTATAACCATTTAGAGGGAGTTATTCAGTTATTTCAGCGTGATTAAACTTCTATTTGTAGGTCTTATAGTTAAACTCGTGAGAATTATAGGTCTAATAGTTAAGACTTATGAGAACTAAATATTTATAATATGTACTATAAAGAGCTTATTTTAATATACTACTAAATATAGTGTCCAAATAAGCTCTGTTTTACTATTCATAGATTATTTTATTAAGTATTATAATTAATATTAGATTGTATATAATCGTTACTTAAAAATAAAATTGACTGTAATATAAACAATTATAAAGCATTATTTGGCAGCCTTCTTTTTTCCTAGTTTAGGTATTTTTAATGATTATCATATCATTTCTTTAATTATGCATATAAAAAACAGCAAATCATGAGAATTTACTGTTTTATATTTTGATATTTAGAATTACTTAGTTTGATATTCAAACTTACTTAATTTGATATTGAGATTTACTTAATCAGCCATAATTTAGCCTTGTAAAATTTGATTAACATCATCAATAGTTATATCCATTCTTGTAGCTATTTCAGTAAGATTCATACCTTGTTCTTGGAATCTATTAACTACTGATTTCATAGACTCACCTATTTCAATTAAATGATTATCCAAGTCATAAATTCGAACTACCTTTTGCCCCCATGGTGCTTCTTCTACATCACGAAGTAAGGTAACATCATTTCTTGCATTTAGTTTTGATAGAAACTCTTCAAAAGACTCTGCTTCAAAGAATATTTCACAATTATTCTCTTTGTCTTTCATATCTTCTTTCGAGATTCCTGTCAACCAATCAAAATCTTGTTGCAATGACAATCCACCCTCAAATACAATGTTTTTTCCATAGTCAACAATAACTTTTAAATCAAATAATTCTTCATAGAATTTACGAGCAATTTGAATATCTTTTACTGCAAATAAACAACCTGCATATTTCATAAGTTACCTCCATCAACATTAGTAAATAGATTATAACATTAGTACTAGAAAAAAATATTGTAAAAAACGGACATGTTTTCGTCATTTTTAAGTCAATAAATATAAGTGTTCTCAGTAAATGTAAGTTCTCTAAATAATAGTAATATACAAAATAAACACTACTTTATAAGCGAATGGATACAAAAGTGCCATCCTGAGTTTCCACATGAACAATCTCAAGTCCCTTGTACTGCTTAAGAACAGACTGACATTCTCGAACGAGTTCCTGTAGAAATTTTTTGTTAATGACTTCCTGATATGGCTCTGGAAGTGATTTTTTAATCTCTTCAATAACCGATTCTGGCAACAAAAGAACTGCAGTATTTGCTAGAAACAATGGTATGGGTAGCCACAAATTTGTTTCTTTTGAGCGGACAATAATGCGCATAAACCTATTCTCCTAGTATTATTTTATAAAAACTTTAACTGTAGTGCCATCAGCAGAGTCAACCTCTATGATATTGCCAAGTGTTTCATTATCCAGACATTCAAGAATAGAGGTAGTAAGAGCATCTAGGTCTATACCTTGCAAATCTTCACTCTTAATTGGCAACTTACCTGTCATTTTCAACACTTGACGTATAATCTTTACAGGAAGTTGCACATTTACTTTATCACCATCTGGAGTGTCCACAATAATCTTCAACATCTTATTTTCATATGAAGTACTGCTTTGTTTAGTAAAAGCTTGACTATCAAAGTCTTCTGAATAATTCGTATACTCCTCTTGAGATGTAGTTTTATCTAATGCATCAATCAAGTCAATTGCCTCTTTGGCAGAAAGCTTTCCCTCCTCTACCATTGTTAAAATCCTCATTTTTTCATCCATATTATTTTCCTCATTTCTGCTCTTCTGTATCCATTCCAACAGAAATAGCCTCATATTTTGGTCACTACTCCTGACTACTGTCAGAAATAGAGATAGAGCTTCATTTATTTTCTTTTATTTGTTCTAATGCCTCTGCTGGAGTGATTTCTCCTTTTTCCAGTGCATCTAAAATCTCCTTTTTATGTGAATCAGAAGAAGATGTCACATTAGATTTTCCGTCTAGTTTTTGGATAATATCATCTAACCTAGAACGAACAGTTGGATAAGAAATCTTTAGTTCTTTTTCCACTTCTTTTATATTACCACGACATTTTAAAAATGTTTCTGCAAAGAATAAATCATCTGCAGATAGATAGTCAAATGCACTGAGGCAGAAATCATTTTCAATCACTGTATCACAGTTTTCACATTGTAGCTTGACAACTTTAAGTTTTCTTCCGCAGACAGGACAGCGGCTGATAACTTGATACATCACATCACCTTCTTTCTATCTAATGTTTATAATATAAATCAAAAAATTAATAAAGTCAATATATACATTAAAATAATTAATATTTATATTAAAATAATTAATACATATCTAAAATCAGCAATAGATATATCAAGAATAGTAGATGTACCAATTGAGGAACTATTCATTTTCGATTAATTTTTGTATCATTGATAATATGTTTTAAATACACATTAGAAAATGGCTACTTTGATTTTATTTCAGATCCACCATTTTACTAACACCTATATTTAAGATGAAACATTTCTATTCCTAAACAAAGGTTTTTAACTACTAAACAGTTGTTCACAGAATGTTGATTTATATAACCTGATGTTTGTTATAAGCCCATATAGCAAGAAGAAGAAATACAGGAATTTCAATTATTGATGCCACTATTATGACATAGGGTAACCAGATGCTTGCCTGTCCAATATGCAGATAATTAAAGCTAGTCAATTGGTACAGTAAACTATTTTGCATACCTATTCCTGCTGATGGTAAGATAAAAGTAAGCCAATTGGCTCCAGCCGAATACGTAAATATTGGAAGTAAACATGTTACAATAGCAATTAGGATAACAGAGAGTGAATCCTTGCATTTAGCTGATAAAAACAGTGTGAAACTGACAGTTGCCAGCAGTGAAATAAGCCCTCCTATTGCCAAAGTAATCTGAAGCTGCCCTAAATTAAGTGCAGGCAGACTGATAACTGAAAATAGCATCTGCATAGATGTTTTCATACACTCAGTTCCAAATGCTAGATTTGAAATTGTCAAATGAATTGAAATACATATGACAAATGCTACAGTAAAAATAGTAAGTGCAGCCATAATCTTTGCAATTGCCAATCGAGAATGTCCATGTTTTGTACAGCGCAAAATACTATCTGAACCCGTTTGGTATTCATTAGAAAACGTAGGGGTCACAGCCGCTGTACAAAGAATGACTAGGAGAAAAATAAATAGAATAATATAATCAAATGCATCTCTTGAATATCCAGTATAAAGCTGAAAAGGCGTATTTACTTCTACATATTCTTGTATCGCATGTTTCTGTGCGGTTGGATATTTCTTTTGCTCCATCTGCATGATATCTTTAAGATGTTGCGTAGTCTGCTCATAAAAACCATCTAATTTATTAGGAGAAATATCCATTAAGCTTATTCCCTGACCAGTCTTTGGATTAGAATAGGCTTCTGGCAGTCTTGCCAATAGAGATTGAATGGGAAATACCTTTTTTATATAAATATCTGTAGGGAATTCACCACTACTAAGGCTGTCTTCTCCATATGGCAAAACTGCACTTTGATAGATATTCAAAGCTTCTTTGAGTTTTTCCATAGTAACTTCTCCATTATTTTCAGAGCGAAGTGATTTTTTATAGGCAATTGCTTCCAGACCATTTAATTCTGCTACCTTGTTGCCGTTTTTATCATATTGATTGATGTCCTCATACAATACCGGAAGCCAAGCCATCACAACAGACATGAATAGTTAAATAAGTAATAAAATGATAGAACGACGTGATTTCAACACACGTTTTATTTCAAGACGATAAATTTACTTTCCCTCCTCACTTATTTCCTCTTGCGGAAATAACCATAAATATAAGTCCTCCAAACGGGGCGAAGCCATTATTGAGTCACTTGTTTTGGCTTCATCTGCCAAATAACGAACTGATACCTGATTATTACCTTCACTACGTTGATTAATAATACGAAGCTGCATTTCATACATAGGCATCTTTTAAGCAGGTATGATACAATTCCAAACTTTACCTGTAACTTGTTTGACCAATTCATCTGTTGTCCCTACATCAAGAATTCTTCCTGATTTCATAATGGCATTTTGAGTAGCAATATACTCAATATCAGATACGATATGAGTTGAAATAAGGACAATCCTGTCATGAGAGAACTCTGAAATAAAGTTTCGGAAACGAACTCGCTCTCCAGGGTCAAGTCCAGCTGTTGGTTCATCCATTATTAGAAGTTTCGGGTCATTTAACATTGCTTGTGCAATTCCCACTCGACGTTTCATTCCACCAGATAACTTGATAATTTTTTTATTTTTGACATCAGTCAAGGTAAGTGTATGCAGCAGACTGTCAATCTTTTTTCTTGTTTCTCTAGCAGGAACGTCCTTTAATGCAGACACATACTCCAAATAGTCCTTTACTGTAAAATCTTGAAAGAAACCAAAATCCTGTGGCAAGAAACCGAATAGATTTCTGTATTCTTCTCCCATTGAATGAATATCCTTACCATCAAAAACAATTTTTCCACTAGTTGGTTTTAGAATATTCGCAATCATTTTCATAAGCGTAGTCTTACCAGTACCATTAGCTCCAAGAAGCCCACACACACCAGGTGTAAGATTTAAACAAACATCATCAACTGCGGTTTTATTCTTAAAATTTTTTTTAAGATTTGTAATTGTTAATTCCATGTCTTTTCTCCTTTTTTATAATACAAAGACAAACGTCCTTGTTCAGTTTTATTTTACTAAACAAGGACGTTTTAAACTTTAATATTAACAGGATAAATTCCTAAGAAAATCCTAATATCTAATTAATGTTTTCCTAAGATTGAATTGGAAGTAATACAATAAAAATAATCCTATCATTTTCACTTTGAGCCAAAATTTCTCCGCCATGTAAAAGAATAATTTCATTGGCAATAGAAAGCCCAAGACCTGCACCACCACTGTCCGATTTACGAGCATCATCTAAACGGTTAAATTTTTCAAAAATTGTAGATAATTGTTCTGGTGAAATAGTATGTCCTTGGTTTTCAAATTTAATTTTAATCTTATCCTGTTCCTTTTGAACGTAAATAAGAATTTCTGTATTAGGATAACTGTATGCAACAGCATTTTTGAGCATGTTGTTAAACACTCTAGCTAGTTTCTCAGAATCAGCATAAACCATCAAATTCTCATTTGCGTTGAGTATAACAGAATTTCCTTTAGCAGATAATACAGGATAAAACTCATCAATGAGTTGCACAAACATATAGTATAAATCTACATTTGTTTTTGTTAGTTGAATTTGCTGTGTATTGTACCTTGTGATTTCAAAAAATTCATCAATGAGCTTTTCCAGACGCATAGACTTCTTCAAAGCAATTCCAACATATTTTGCTTTCTGTTCTATAGGCATGTCAGGTGCTTCATCCAGCAGACTTAAATAACCTATTACAGAGGTAAGAGGTGTGCGAATATCATGAGCTAAATACATGACTAATTCATTCTTTTTGTTTTCAGCTTCTTTTACAGCTTGCTGGCTAAGTAGAACAGCCATTTTTATTTGGTTCATCTGCTTTTCCATATCTTTGAGTGGTTCAGATAATTCAATGGTGCTGTCATTTAGTTGATATATTACTTTAGTGGCATTCATAACTTCCTGCAAATATCCCCATGGTTTTTTCCAGTAATGATAAAAAGTACAGAAAAAACCTATAATCAAATATAGAAAATAAATTAAGTCAATTCTAAGATGTAGCCACGGAAAAAATGTGTTTGAAAATCTACTGAATCCATAATCGAATAATATTACCAAAATATACCCAGCTAAGGTATATATAATTAAGCTTATAAATAGTTTCATACGTAATTTCTTTTCTGTACCAATATTTGTCATTGCTATCACCTCCATATCTATACATTTATTAATTGGATAACAGAAGAACTGTCATCAGTGCTAAAAAAAGAACTGCAAAGATTCCAGCTAGAGTTGAAATTACTATATCTGTTTTTTGCTTATCTTTTAGTATTTTCAGCAGTAATGCATATAGACCAATACCAATTATTCCACCAAACATATTAGTGATTAAGTCTGTAATATCTGTACTTCCGATAGCAAGAATATACTGAATCATTTCAAGGATAAAACTGCTTCCAAAAATAATAAGAACTTTATTTTGTAGTTTCATTCTTGATGACAACATGGAAAGTAAAACTCCGAAAGGAATAAAAATTAAAATATTATCTCTCACTTCCTCAAAATGAAACTGTTCTCCAACAGAAGTAGAGTAATGAAATGGAGTCAAGTTGATACTCCTTATGTAACCTATATCGCTTATTCTGAATTGTAGTTTAAACAATATAATCCATACTAATAAAATTAAATAAAGTATGAATAATACACAACTAATTATTTTTAAATGTTTCTTTTTTTTATTCATAGCGTAATTTTTCCTCTCCTCATAGTGAGTTGTAGTTAAATTTTATAACCGACTCCCCATATAGTTTTAATATATTTAGGTTTTTCAATAGTATCACCCATTTTTTCACGCAAATGTCGTATATGAACAGTGATTGTATTGTTACTTTTGCTATAATACTCATCTTGCCATATTTTATAAAATAATTCCTCTGAACTAACAACAGTTCCCTTGTTCTGTAGCAAAATACAAAGTATGGAATACTCCGTTGGTGTAAGTGAAATAGGATTTCCGTCAATTAGACAATCATATGTCTTAGTATTAATTTCTAAACCTAAATAACATAAAACAGAACTTGTATCAGATTCTTCTTGTATAGGATTGTATTTTTTATATCTACGCAGCTGTGCCTTTACTCTAGCAATTAATTCAAGGGGACGAAAAGGTTTTGTGACATAATCGTCAGCTCCTAAAGTTAATCCTGTGATTTTGTTAGTTTCCTCATCTTTTGCAGTTAGCATAATAACTGGAAAATTGTACTTCTCACGTATTTTTCGACAAATATCAAATCCATTTACATCAGGCATCATAATATCCAAAATAGCAAGGTCAAGCTCTGTATTTTCTATACAAGCAAGAGCTTCCTTAGCTGAATAATACTTAAATACGATATAGTTTTCATTTTGCAGATAGACCTCTATTAAGTCCGCTATATCATGTTCATCATCTACTACAAGAATTTTATCATTCATAACTGTTTTCCTCCTTTCGCGCATATACAAGATATTTTATTATTGTATCAAAAGAATCTTTACTATTTATGATTTCCTGCATAAGAAATTATTAAGAATTTCCTAACTCTACAACTTTTTACGATTATCTTTCGGTTTTTCTGCTTCTTTTTATATCCACCAGATACGACTAAAATGTATAATACTTGGTATTCATTTTCTTTACAAAGTTTTTGTACCCTGCGCTCTGAAATCCTCCGAGAAAAGGAGTACCATTTTCACAGTACTCCTTTGATTCTCCATCTTTATTTCGTTGTATCCTCACACTCTATATCAACACCACAGAAACATTGATATAGTTTTTAATGACCTTATTTCTGATTTTATCAGCATCACCTGTGAAGACGATATACTTGCAAAATTGCCTAAAACATAGAATTTCTACATATCAACTCGTTGTATCAATACTAAAGTCTCGCAATATAGAGTTTCTTGAAACTATCTAACCTATCTTATTTTTACAGTAATTGAAACTACTGCACTGTATAATACTATATTAAACTTTTTAATAAAAAACAAGTTATTTTGAAACGGTGGCAAAATGGTGGCAAAACATAATTTGCCACCATTTTTTATTCCTCATCTTTTAAGTTTCTAAACTCTTCTTTGTAATCTTTTTAATACTGTAAATGTAGTAGTATCTTTCCATTTATATTTTTCTTCCATAGCTTCAACAATTTCTCTTGATGTTAATATTCTATCTGATTCCCAAATATATCTCATAACTTTTAACTCTGCTTCTGGTAATTTACTAATTTTCATATTATATACCCCTCCATTACCAACTTATGTATAAATAAATTCTATCTCAATAAAGTTTTCAAAACAAGAGAATTTATCCAAATACTCTCATCCAAAATTTACCATATTATTCTTTTAAGTTTTTATAATACTCTTCTAGTGAATCTAACTTTTCTTTACTTACGGTTTTATGTGTAGTAGTAAGTGAACGCATTATTTTTCTACTTTTACTAGATTTTAGTACTTTTTTCTTAAAAGCGTAATATTCTTTGTTATCTATTATTATTTTATAATGAGATTGAAACTTTATAATATCTCTAACCAAATAACCTTTGTCAACCAATCTTTTTAGTAGTGTTTTTATTGTACTTTTATGCCATACATACATCTGTTTTATATCTTTTACAATTTCTTTTTTAGACATTTCAGAATCTTTTTTCCATAAATACTCCATTACTATTAGTTCGGCTCTTAATAATTTTTCTATTAACATTTCTTCTTCCATCTTAATGTCGCTCCCTCGTTCAGTCTAACTTAAACTAATAATAGAAGCTTTTTAATACAAAAACTACAGGTAAAATTTTACATATATTCTACTATTTTAGTTTGTTTTTATATATAAAAAATACTATTCATATTTATAAACTTATTCAATTTTCAAACACATATGTTGAATAATAACTAATTACATTGTATTATTAAATTGTAGAATAAAACTAAATAGGCAAAACTAGAGAAATTTAGTGACGCAAAGCTATAGGGGCTAAGACTTGTAAAATATCTTATAAGTTATGTCAGCCAGTTGCCAAAAAGATATTGTTCTTTTTGTTTTTATGAAAGTTTTTTAGGGGGATAATAATATATGTTTAGAGATAAAATGGATAGATGTACACACATGTTGACTGCATATATTGGTAGTTCATATGATTATTGTGATTTTATAGATACACAGTTAGATGATTTTATATTAGAGTATGGAGAAAATGTAGTAGAAAATTGCTTACATCAAGTGATGGTATTGGTAAGTAAGTATAATTAAATAGATTTTGTTTTCTAGAGAACCCTTTTTAGTTTTATCTACATTTCTATTAATATATACCAATATAAAACGCTCAAATATATTTTTAATATTAAGAATAACCAAAAATGTTAACTAAAAAATATAATTAAGTAGACATTTCTATTAATCTATGATACAATAGTATTTGTGTTAATACACAATTAAATCAAGTATATCTTGATATAGGTTAATAGGAGTATTTTTAATGAATAATGGAATAGTGAAATGGTTTAATAATGAAAAAGGATTTGGTTTTATATCAATAGAAGGTGGAGATGATGTATTTGCTCATTTCTCAGCTATACAAACTTCAGGATTTAAATCATTAGAAGAAGGTCAACAAGTAAGCTTTGATATAGTTAAAGGTGCTAGAGGTCCTCAAGCAGAAAATATAACTATATTATAATATATAGATTTTTCGGGAAAGACTCTTTTAGGGTCTTTTTTTATTGCTAGTATATATAAGATAATTATTGATGAAAAAAACAAGGTTATTTGGAGAAATGAAAAAAGCACTCCCCAACATGAGAGTGCTTAATTGCAGCTATAGAAGTGTATTGGTAGTACACTTCTATTTTTTTATTATATCACATAAAAGTAACTGTATTAATAAAATTTACATTTTACAGACACAGTTACTTTAATTTAATCTATTTATCTTCCTCTTTTAATGTCGGATTTAAAAATACTGCACCATGATTGTATTGCTTGTCCTCAACAATTACATAAACACGATTTGTATTTCTTGAGGATGTTATTTTAAGTTCTAAATTAATATTATCAGTTGGCAACACTTCAACTTCATAATTATCTACATTGTTGTTTGTGATATTATTGAATGTATTACCATGGCGTTCAAAAAAAACCTCGCCAACTATTACAAAATATACATCTTCTTTTTTACTATTTTCAACCTCTATAGTATTTTGTTGAGTTATATTTAGTCTCATTTTGTGACTCCTCACTAGATTAATATTTTTTATTATCTGTGTGTATGTGTATAATTATGTATCTCATTAATATGAGTAATTATTGCTTTATTGTTTTCTTCGCAAGATAGAGGTTTAAAAACAACAATCTCTGCTAAAAAACTTCTTGGATTTTTGGTAACTAAAGTAGCATTACAAATAAAGCTATAATTCATCCCAGCTACAATTTGAGTAGAAACAATAAGCGGTTCATAATCAACACCTTTTAACATTCCTATAGCCTCGTTAAATATTTCTAAATTTTCTTTTTCTACTACTTTAAAATCTGACCATCCACCACACAAAGTATTCATAAAAAACCTCCTAATATGTATATTCGACTTATATTCATAATAATATTAATATTCATAATTTTCAATACTTTTGTATAACTAGTCATTGAAAAGGCATAAGTGGACAAATAGATGCTATTTATATAAAAAAACAACAAAAATATTTATATTTTTTATTTGATGAATTACTTACAAGAACTCTAATATATGTAATATTTTTATATTTACCCTCATATAGGAAACACTCTCATTATAAATGTAAAATATTATGTTATTTTCTTAAGTATAAAATAACAACAGTTAATTAATCTGTAGTTATTTTGTACTTGCAATTCCCAAACAATCTAAATATCGCTTGTTAGTTTCTGATTCTAATTTACGTATTAAATATGAACCTTGAAGCGCAAAAATTTGTTTACCTGCAAGTGGTTCTAGAGTAAAAGTCCCATATGATTTAAACATAGTTTCACACCCTGCTGTTATCGTTTTTCCTTTTTTGGTTAAAAAAGTTATTTTTCCGATTGTTCTAGTTGGTGAATTAGGATACGGTTCTCCACCTTCATATAATCCTACTGAACCACTTGTCTTAATTATATAGTCATCAGCATCTAAAACCATAGATGTTTCATTTCCTCCTAATGCTTCTCCGTGTACTGGCGTCTTATATTTTCCATCATATACAAATTGTATAGAATCAGCTATATAAGCTCCTCTAAGTATAATTTTTGTTACTCTATTTTTATTTTTAGCAAATTGGGTATCATCAAAAGTTTTAAATTCACAATATTTACTACACATTTCTTCTAACAGTACTTCTTTTTCCTCTAAAAAGTCAATTACATAGTCTACATGTTTTTTTGCAACCAAATTAAAATAATAATAATCTGTCTTTTCTTTATTAGAAGATTTTATAAATTCATTTTTCCATTTATTCTTATCAAATTTATCTAAATAACTATATCCTAAAGCTTTTATTGCTTTTTCCCATGCATCTGACTGGTCATCTTTTCTAGTTATTATTACTTTTGTAACTTCTGTTTTCTGATTTTCTGTTAAACTCTCATATTGATTTAGACTAAAATCAGTACCATTCTTAATACACTTTAGTGCATATACCATTTGACAAAATGCTTTAAAGAAATTATCTTGATTATTTTTTGTATCTTCACTTTATCATCAGTACAACTCCAATTTGGAATATATCTGTAATTAAGATATCCATAATCTGGTATATAACCCATTCTTCCATGCCCAAGATATGCAATTCCTTCATATCCACCAACATCAGGAGTTCCTGTGAAATTAATAGAATGCCAACCATTATTACGATACTCTTCTGCTTTAGTCCATTTAGTTTCTTCTATGTATTTGCTCTCTTCAGCAATAAATTCTTTAACATCATTAATATACCATTCTGGCTTACCAATAAAATACATATGTGCCCATGTATCAGCAAGTACATGCATTCTCATACCAATAAATTGTAACTTATATTCTTCAGTATTATGAAAATAGATTAGGTCATTTATAATAGCTGACACAGTTTCACTATTTAGCAAACACATCAATCTAAATTTCTGTTCATCTCCATCTTTAAACTTCCAGTTTGTTGTAAGACCTTTGCTTTCCTTAACACCATTATAGTTGTATTGTTCATTTAAATTCCCAGGTAAAAAATGAAATGGTATCCACACTCTCTTTATTTCATTCAAACTGTCAATATTCCATTTATAACCCCATGAAGTAAAATCTGCATAATATTTTTCAAATTCTGAATTAGTCTGTATTGTAGGAAATGTAAAGTTTACATCATCAAGAATCATACTTTTACTCGATTCATCTACATATTGTGCAGCATAAGCGATTGTCTTTGACTCATTATCATCATAACCTGCTATCTTGGCTGCAAGATATGTCCCATAATAATGAAAATCTAAATTCATAAAATCACCTCTTAATTTTATTTTTAAAAATAAATCTATGTAAATTTATTTATATAGATTTACCTTCAACAATATACAAAATATTATAAATATTCAATATTTTTTTGCATAACTGGTCATTAAAAGCGTATAAATAGCCAAAAACATATTTTTATAATTTTAATAAATACATTTATAATAAAAGCAGATAAAAAGAACTTTGATATACATTCTTTTTATCCTCACACATGTTTAAATAAATATTTAAAACTTACAATATTTCTTTTACAAACTCTCTAGCCTTATCCATTGTAGACCACACATCATTGTCATATATCTGAGTAAACTTTTCTCCTGTGGTCTTACTCATTTCTTTCATCTTATTGCAAGTTACTCCACCAATTACATGCAAATTTTGTGTTTGATGCGGCTTATAGTCTTTTATGTCTACTACTAAATACTTTCCTTTGACCTCTTGTAATATAGTCCTAAGATGTCTGCTGATACCTTATCATCACCACTGTACACTATTGTGTGTTTATACATTTTGCCCACCTCTACATTATTTATAGTTTTATTCAATACGCCTTCTACAATTAATTTGGCCATTCCTTCATCCCCAAGTTTCTTAGCCTTCTCATAATCCTCTTTATTGTCACAGAAGAAACTTTCAATTAATATGGCTGTAGGCTTGGAGCTATTTAAAATATATAATCCTTTGTCTAATTTAGCACCTCTATTTTTGAATACTGTGCCTAGTTTCTTACATATTCTAGTTGCATACTCTAGACCTTTATTACTATAATATAGCACCTCTGAACCTTTTCCTTGACCATCACTTGCATTTAGATGTAACTCTATGAGTAAGTCATATCCCCCATTTTATACGACTTTTCTTCTGTTTTAGTTTTAAACTGCTTTTCGGGGCAGATTATTACATCCACCTTATGTCCTTCTTTTCTGAATGTATCTGCTAATACTGGTGCAAGAGATTTATTATATTGATACTCGTTAACTACTCCATCAGCAGAAGTACATGCGCCACTTTTTAAAATACTGTGTCCTACTGTAATACATATTTTCATTATTTATTTTCCTCCTAAAGATATTCCTTTCTGTATTGCAAATATAAAGAACCCTACAAGTGTTGTAATCATTGTCCCAATCAACCACTTTAACATACTTGTAAGTGAATTTAAGTTCTCACACAATGCTTTTAACTCTGCTTTAGATTCTATATTCGCTATCTTTAATTCGTCTATTTCTTCACCATGTTTATTTATTCTTGTTTCATGTCTTTTTAAATCTGCGTTGAAAAGTTCTTCATTCATGTAAGCCTCTTTATTTTTTATATAAAAAAAAGACTTAGGTTTAATTAAGTCCTTTTTTAATATCACTGGTTCTTCATTGCTTAAATTGACTGGCATATCTTTATTACTAGTTCTTTAGTTGCTAGATTTATAGACTCTATATACTACTTACTTATGTGATATTTATGGTAAAAAAGAAATGGAGAAAAGAAATAAGAAAAATTTATGCTAGTTAAAATACAATGAACAATTCAAATATATATTTTTTAGAATATATTTAATTGATCTAATATAGTTAGAGTATTTAATTTTGAGAGGAGAAAAAATTATGAAAGGTGGAATAAGAAAACGTGGTGAAAAATGGTATTATTACTTTGACTTAGGGACTATTAATGGTAAAAGAAAAAAGATAGAAAGAGTTGGTGGCAAAACTAAAAAAGAAGCCGAAAAAGCGTTAAGAGATGCTCTAAGCGAGTTTGAAAATGAAGGTCAATTATTTCAGATAATGAAATGAGCTTCTCTGACTTCTTAGATTTTTGGTACAAAGAATATGTTTTATTAAATTGTAAATATGGTACACAAAAAAACTATGGAAAAATTATAAAAAATCATTTAAAACAGGATTTAGGAAAATACAAACTAAAAAATCTTAATCCTGCTAAATTGCAGAAATTTTTAAATGATAAGTCAAAATTTGGTCTTAGCAAAAATTCTATCAATAATTTTTATGTTGTTTTAAGTGGAGCTCTAAAATCAGCCGTATATCCATTTAAATTTATAAAAGAAAATCCTATGCAATACGTACATATGCCTAAAATGCAAGAAAATAAAAAAAATGATTTAAAAATTATAAGTTTAAAAGATTTTAATAAAATCTTAGAAAGATTCCCACAAGGCTCTAGTTTCTACATTCCTTTACAAATAGCATTTAATACTGGAATGCGTGGTGGCGAAGTAATGGGTGAGCATGTAACAACAAACAGTTTAAAATATTTGAGCAGAGTCGTGAATTACGAACTTGGTATAGATTTTAATTTTCATAGTTTAAGACATACACATGCTACTATGTTATTAGAAAATGGTGCTAATATAAAAGATATACAGCATAGATTAGGGCATGCTAAAATATCAACAACTATGGACACATATTCACATGTAACTAACAACATGAGAAACCAAACAGTAAATATTTTTGAAAGCATTGTAGAGTAAATTTGCCACCGAAAAATAATTACGGTGGCAAATCGGTGGCAAATACACCTTTATAACATCATTCAAACAGCTAGAACCCTGTTATTCTCTAATAAGTTTAACTACAGTCTCGCAATGTGGAGTATTTGGGAACATATCCATACACTTGACCAATTTAATCTCATAACCATAACTCTTAAAATCAACCAAATCAACAACCAAAGACTTAGGATTACAAGAAATATAAACAATCTCCTCCGCACCAAATCCACAAATATCCCTAATAGCATCCTTATGAATCCCTGGTCTAGGAGGGTCAACAATAATTAAATCAGGCTTATCCTTTAAATCTTTAACAACCTTAGCAACATCTCCAGCAATAAACTCACAATTAGTAAGTCCATTTAACTTGGCATTCTCATTAGCCGCAGCAACAGCTTCCTCAACTATTTCAATACCATACACCTTCTTAGCTGCACCAGCCATAACCTGTCCAATAGACCCAGTACCACTATATAAATCAAATACAACCTTATCATTGTAATTTCCAATAAAATCTCTAGCAATACTATAAAGAACCTCTGCTCCTTTAGTATTGGTTTGGAAAAATGAAAATGGAGAAATCTTAAATTTAAGCCCTAAAATTTCCTCTTGTATATAATCTCTTCCATATAAAACTCTTAACTCATCACATTGAACAGCATCTGCTAGACCATCATTAATAGTGTGAAGTACACCTACCAACTCAGCTTTTAAATTAAGTTCTAAAAGCATGTCCTTAAATTCATTCATATTAAAATCTTCCTGAGAAGAAGTAACTATATTAACCATAATCTCATTAGTATAAATCCCTTTTCTAACTACAAGATGTCTTAAATATCCCTTGTGATTCATTGTTCTATAATAAGGAAGATTTTTTTCATTGAAAAATTCTACACTAGATACTAATACTTTTGAGAAGTCTTCATCAACTAACATACATTCTTCAACAGTTTGTATATCTATATGCTTTCCTTTTTTATGAAGTCCTAATGTTAAAGGTCCATTTTTTACTTCATCTCCAAAAGTATATTCCATTTTATTTCTATAGTACTTGTTTTCAGGACTTCCTTCTATTCCCAAAAACTGAAACCCAAATAAGTCTTGCTTTAAAAACAAATCCATAACTTGTTTTTCTTTTATTTCTAATTGCTTTTCATATGGCACTGATAGTAATGTACATCCTCCACACTCTCTAAAGTGCTTACAAGGTATTTCAGTTTCAAGTGGTGAATGTTCAAGCAACTCCATCATCTTAACTTCTGCTTTTTTGCTTCTAACTTTTTTAACAGCAGCTTTTACCTTTTGACCACTTATTCCGCCCTTCATATGGATAACTCTATCTCCAACTTGGCTTAAGGATGTGCCTCCAAACTCCATTTTATCTACTTCAAATTCTATAATATCCTTTTTCTTCACAAATTCTCCTCCAATTTACTATAGTATCTTTATTATCTTTCTTCAATCAACTTTACTTCTTCATCTGTTAACTCTCTATATTCGCCTAACTCTAAACTTTCATCCAACTTTAAATTACCCATAGACAATCTTTTTAAGTATACTACTTTTTTATCTACGCTTTCAAACATTCTTTTAACTTGGTGAAATTTACCTTCATGTATTGTAAGTTCTATCTCTGATTCCTCATCACTCTTTAATATTTTTAACTGAGATGCCATAGTTTTGTACCCATCATCAAGTACTACTCCTTCTGCAAAAGCTTCTACATCTTTTTCAGTCACTATCCCATCAATTTTTGCATAATAAGTCTTAGGCACATGCTTCTTAGGCGATAAAACTCTGTGAGAAAGCTTCCCATCATTAGTTAGAACTAACAATCCCTCTGTGTCTTTGTCTAATCTTCCAACAGGGAATGGCTCAAATGCTAAGTATGATACATCAATCAAATCTAAAACTGTTGGGTCGTATTTATCTGTAGTTGCTGATATATATCCATCTGGTTTATTCATCATTAAATATATATATTCTCTATAGAAAACTTCTTCTCCATTGAATAATATTTCATCGTTTTCAGTATCCACTTGAGTCCCTGGGTTTGAAACTTCACTTCCATTTACTACTACAGAACCTTGCTTACAATATTTCTTTATCTCACTTCTACTTCCATAACCTAAGTTTGAAAGAATTTTATCTATACGTTGCTTCTTAGCCATTAAAAATGTTCTCCATTCTCATAATATTTTTCTTTTTCAAATAATGTAAATGCTAAATCCATACTTTCAACATCTAAATTATTTCTTATACTATCAGTTATTATTCTTGCTACTGTATCTTGTACTTCTTGTCCTCTATCAAACCATGCTATCTCAACAAAAGGATACACTTCTGCTATTTTACCATCTCTTATTGCAACTGATTTTATACATTCTATCTCAAAGTAATCTCTTGGACATTTTACAGCTTCAACTAAAGCATCTATCATTTTTTCACTTATTTTACATATATCATTTTCATGAATTCCTCTTATCTTTATCTGTGGCATATTGACTCCTTTATTTAACCCTTCTTTATTTTAATTCTTCCTAAATTGTTGCTATTCTTTATTATTCTGCCTAATCCTATTATCTTCTATTTAACATTATACTTGTAATTTATAGTTATTACAATTTACTATGTACTTTTTTTGATTTAACGTTATAATATAAGTGATGGGTAAATTTTAAAAGTTAATAGGAGGAGTTTAAAATGGCATTAATTAATACAAAAGAAATGTTTAAAAAAGCTTACGAAGGTGGATTTGCTATAGGTGCATTTAACATAAGTGACTTAGAACAATTACAAGGTGTTTTAAAAGCTGCTAAAGCTAAAAATTCTTATGTTATGATACAAGCTTCTATGTCAGCTGTTAAATATGCTGGACCTCATACTTTAGTTGAGATGGTTAAAGCTGCTTCTGATGAAATAGGTGTAGATGTAGCTCTTCACTTAGATCATGGTCCAAATATGGATGCTATTAAAACTTGTATTGATGCTGGTTTCTCTTCAGTTATGATAGATGGATCTCATTTTGACTTTGAAGAAAATGTTAAAATAACTAAAGAAGCTGTTGAATATGCACACTCTAAAGGTGTTGTTGTTGAAGCAGAACTTGGTGTTTTAGCTGGAACAGAAGATGATGTTACTTCTGATGTTCATAAATATACTCAACCTGCTGAAGCAGTTGAATTTGTTGAAAGAACAGGAGTTGATTCATTAGCAATAGCTATAGGAACTTCTCATGGTGCTTTCAAATTCAAAGGAGAAGCTAAATTAAGATTCGATATACTAGAAGAAATCCAAAGCAAATTACCAGGTTTCCCAATAGTTCTTCATGGTGCATCTGCTGTTGACCAAAACGCTGTTGCTACATGTAATGAATTTGGTGGAAATATAGCTGGAGCTAAAGGTGTACCTGTAGACATGTTAAGAAAAGCATCTTCTATGGCTGTTTGTAAAATAAACATGGATACTGACTTAAGACTAGCTATGACTGCTGCTGTTAGAAAATTCTTAGCTGAAAATCCAAAAGAATTTGACCCAAGAAAATACATTGGTGCTGGTAGAGATGCTATACAAGCTGTAGTTGAAAGTAAAATAGATGATGTTTTAGGTTCTGCTAACTCTATAAACTAATATAACTTTTAAATATTTATAAAAGAAAAGAGATGACTTAGAGTAATTAAATTTATTTCTAAGCCATCTCTTTTAAGTTGTATATAGGTTATGTATTTAAAAATATATTTTTTTATAAAATTAATTAATATAGCATATAATTATCTACTAAACACGAATATATCCGCTTTTTATCTTTCTATGTATTGTAGAAGGATATATGCCTATCACTTCGGCTGCCTTTGTTATTGAACCATATTTATTTATAGCCTTACTTATCATTATTTGGTCTACCATTTTATATGCATCATTCAGATTCATAATTCCATTTACCACTATTGGTGATAAATCATTTGATTCGTTATCAATCATATCCAGATTTATAAGCATATTAAATTCATCTTCTCCAATTACGTTTTTGGCTGATAATACTACAAATCTTTCAATAATATTTTTTAACTCTCTTATATTTCCTGGCCAAGAGTATTCTTCCAATAATTCAATAACCTTAGGTGAAACTTCTACTTCTCTATTGTACTTATCATTATAAAGTTTTAGGAAGTAGTCCACTAATGGAACTATATCTTCTTTTCTCTCTCTAAGTGGTGGTATCTTTACTGGAATAACACTCAATCTATAGTATAAATCTTGTCTAAATTTAAGGTTGTTTCTAAGGTCCTCATGAGAAATATTAGTGGCACTTATATATCTAACATCTATCTTTATAGGTTTACTCCCACCAATTCTAGTAATTGTGTTTTCTTGTATAACTCTAAGTAATTTTTTTTGCATTTGCATTGGCAATTCACCTATTTCATCCAAGAATATAGTTCCACCATTTGCTTCTTCAAAAAGTCCTTTTTTACCCTTTTTCTTAGCTCCAGTAAAAGAACCTTCTTCATATCCAAAAAACTCTGATTCTAATAATTCATTTGGTATAGCCCCACAGTTTATAGCTATAAAAGGCTTTTCCCTTCTTGAACTATACTTATATATTGTCCTAGCTATAATTTCTTTTCCTACGCCTGATTCTCCATTTATAAATATAGAAGAATCTGATGCTGCAGCTCTTTTGACAACTTTTTTTATATTGTCCATAGTCTTACTTTGGCTTATATACTCTGTATCTTCTGATACATCACTATATCTTATCTGAGATTCAAGTTTAATAACCCTTGATATATCTCTTCCTGTAAGTACTCCTCCTGTAAGTTTTCCTTTTGAGTCCCATATTGGAACGGCTGTATAAGCGATAAGCTTTCCATCAGGATAAACAATATTTCTATAAATCTTTTTCTTTACCTTAAGCATATTTAATATTATTGGTTCTTCAACTAACCCCTGTCTGACAAGATCTGTTATATTTCTACCAAGTACTTCAGTTCTTTTAAAAGGTAAAATCTCATCACTGACAGTATTCATCTTTTCAATTACCCCATCTTTGTTAAATACAACGACAACTTCATCTATATGTTCTATTATATCCTCAACTATTTTGTCAGATATTACAGACTTCTCAAATAAATAAACTATGTTATTTTCATTATCATTATCTTTCATATTATAAATATGTGCAGTCATTCTTAATTCTCTAAAAGCTATTTTCTTTTTATTATTCACCAGTATATCTTTTTTGTCAAAATTTGAATCTAATTCATTTATATTTTTAGGTCTTTTTATATCGAGAAAGCTAAAAATATTATCTATTAGATGATTACAGTATATTATTTCGCCTGACTCTTTGCATAAAATAACTGGATTTTCTACATGTTCTATAAGCCCTATCAAATTATTATCCATCAATATTCGCACCTTTCATTAAGTAATTTATTGAACTACATACAAAATTTATTGTTTGCTTACAATAAATACTATTAGCACATACAACCAACTCCTTATTTGTCTTTTTTTAATATCTTGCTTCATTAAAATACAACTTACAGATAATTTTAATGGTCATAGTTTGTTAAAAATTTCATTTTGCTTTTAATTGTATTTTATCACATATTCGGTAATTATTTGTCTGTTTAACACAATTTAATTAAAAATAGTGCTTATTTTTGAAAATAAAGATAATCCTTATAGAATATGACTCACATTTTGTAAGTAATATAAATATAAGGATTATCTAGATATCTTGTATTATAAAATTTTATTCAAACAGACTTTTTAATAACTGACAAATACAATTTAGTAATAACCATATTATGTAATAATATTTATGTTACTAACTAATAAGGCTTATTTCATCAGTAATATTTAGGTACTTGTTACCTATTAAGCTTTTATAGCTTCTAATAAATCATCAACGCTATCTAATTTATCTATAAGCATTGGAACTATTTCATGTAAGTCACCAACTACTCCATAATCAGCAATTTCTAATATTGGAGCTGCTGGGTTTTTGTTTATAGCAATTATGAAATCTGATGATTGCATACCTGCTAAATGTTGTATTGCTCCTGATATACCACAAGCTATGTATAGGTTTGGTTTAACAGTAGTTCCTGTTTGACCTACTTGGTGAGAATGGTCTATCCATCCAGCATCTACAGCTGCACGAGAAGAACCAACTACTCCACCTAATTTGTCAGCTAATTGTTTAAGCATTTCAAATCCTTCAGGTCCACCTAATCCTAGACCACCTGATACTATAACATTTGCATCTGTAAGAGATACTAAATCTTTTTTACTCTTAACTGTTTCTAAAACAGTAGTTCTTATATCATCTTGAGTTATTTTGTAATCTAATGCTATAACTTCACCAGTTCTTGTTTCGTCTTTTTCAGCTTTATCCATAACTCCAGGTCTAACTGTAGACATTTGAGGTCTATGGTTTGGACAAATGATTGTAGCCATTATGTTTCCACCAAATGCTGGACGAGTTTGTTTTATTTTCTTATCTTCTGGGTCTATTTCTAGTTTAGTACAGTCTGCTGTTAATCCAGTTCCTACTCTTGAAGCTATTCTAGGTGCTAAGTCTCTACCTATATGAGTTGCTCCGAAAAGCATTATTTCTGGTTTTATTTCATCTATTGCATCTTTTATTACTTTTGTATATGCATCAGTTGTATATTTTTCTAAAAGAGCATCGTCTGCAACATAAACTTTATCAGCTCCATAAGAAATTAATTCTTTAGCTAATCCATCAACATCTTTTCCTAATAATACTGCACAAAGTTCTGCATCTACTTCTTTAGCTAATTTTCTTCCTTCTCCTAATAATTCGATAACTACTGGAGTTATTTTTCCATCTCTTTGCTCTGCAAATATCCATACGTTTTTATAAGAACTTAAATCTTTTATATCATTCATAGTTTGTACTCCTCCAACTTATATAATGTGCTTTTGTTTTAGACCTATTATTATTTTGTTAGCTATTTCGTCAGCTTTACCTTCTAAGATTTCTCCTTTTCCTCTTGGCTCAGGAGTAAATGATCTAAATACTTTAGTTGGTGATGCTTTTAAGCCAACTTCTTCTTTATTTACGTCTAAATCATCAATTGTCCAAACTTTTACATCATGTTTATATGCTTTAACTATTTTATCAACAGACATATATCTAGGTGCATTTAATTCTTTTACTGCTGTTAAAAGTACAGGTGTACTTACTTTAATTAATTCATATCCATCTTCTAATTGTCTTTGAACTATTATGTCTTTTCCTTCTATTTTGAAGTCTTGTACATATGTAACTTGAGGAATGTTTAATTTTTCTGCAATTTGTGGTCCAACTTGTGCAGTATCTCCATCTATTGCTTGTCTTCCTGCAAATATTATATCATAGTCACCTATTTTAGATATTCCTGCTGCGATAGTATTTGATGTAGCCCAAGTATCAGCTCCTCCAAATGCTCTATCACTTAATAATATTGCATCATCAGCCCCCATAGCTAAACACTCTCTTAGCATAAAATCTGCTTGAGGAGGTCCCATTGTTATAACTGTTATAGTTACATCATCATGCTCATCTTTAATTTTTAATGCTTCTTCTAATGCATTTGCATCATCTGGGTTTAATATACTTGGAACTCCATCTCTTATAAGAGTACCTGTTTCTTTATTTATTCTTACTTCGTTAGTATCTGGAACTTGTTTTACGCAAACTAATATTTTCAAAGTCTATACCTCCAATTTCATTAGATTATTTATTATTTTAATACGTTTGATGAAATTACCATTTTTTGAACTTCTGATGTTCCTTCGTATATTGATACGATTCTAGCATCTCTGTACATTCTTTCGATTTCATAATCTTTTATGAATCCATATCCACCGTGAAGTTGTAATGCTTTATAAGCAACTTCATTTGCAACTTCTGCTGCATAGTATTTAGCCATTGCAGATTCTTGAGCAACTCTCATTCCTGCATCTCTCTTTTGTGCTGCATCATAAACTAATCCTCTAGCTGCACAAACTTTTGTTTCCATATCAGCTATAGTAAATTGAGTATTTTGGAATTTAGCTATAGGCTTACCAAATTGAACTCTTTGTTTTGTATATTTAACAGCTTCATCTAAAGCACCTTGAGCAATTCCTAGAGCTAAGGCAGCAACACCTATTCTACCTACTTCTAAAGTCCCCATTGCTATTTTAAATCCATTACCTTCTTTTCCTATAAGGTTTTCTTTTGGAACTTTAACATTTTCAAATATTAAGTCAGAAGTTTCAGTTCCTCTTATACCCATCTTATCTTCATGAGCTCCTGTTGAGAAACCATCCCATTTGCTTTCTACTATAAATGCTGATGTTCCTCTAAGACCTTTAGATCTATCTGTAACTGCTATTACTATAGCTATATCGCAGAATGGTCCATTAGTTATGAAAGTTTTTCTACCATTTAATATGTAGTGGTCTCCTACTAATTCTGCTGTAGTTTGTTGTCCACCAGCATCAGAACCAGCTCCTGGCTCAGTTAAACCAAATGCTCCTATTAACTCACCTGTTGCTAAACCTCTTAAGTATTTTTGTTTTTGCTCTTCAGTACCATTGTAAAGTATTGGTAATGTAGCAAGAGAAGAACCAGCTGTAACGAAAGTAGCTGTTGAAGCACATCTTCTAGCTATTTCTTCCATTATGATAGCGTAAGAAACATATCCTGCTCCCCCACCACCATATTCTTCTGGGATATTACTGCTTATAAATTTTGTTTCAGCTAATTTTTTGATTAATTCCTTAGGCATTACACCTGTTTTATCCATTTCTGCTGGTAAAGTATCTAATTCTTTACTAACAAAATCTCTTACTGCTTTTCTTAAAAGTTCTTGCTCTTTGTTATATAACATAGCTTCCTCCAATTTTCATATTTTATAGTAAATTTATTTTAATGAACTTAAGCTAAACTCATCATCTCAGCAAAAGTTTGAATACGAGTTCTTGCTTGTTCATTATTCTGAGTTTGTTGGTCGATTTCAACATATAAAGTAGGTATTCCACTATCTTCTATATCTTTCTTAACTAAAGGATAATCGTATTCTTCTGGGTCACAGAATTTCATCATACAGAAGATAACACCATCTACATCTTTCTTTTTAACTTCATCTACTATAAGTGACCCACGTTTTTTCTTAGGGTCATAAGCTAATGAACAACCTTCTATGTTTGACCATTGTCTTGCTAATCTTTCTAATGCATCATCACCTGCAGGCACATCTGTTCTGAATTGTCTTGTTTCTTGAGCTAAATCATCAGCTACTACTGCTATATTATTGTCTTCTAAAATATCTAATATATCTTTAGAATCTGCTAATATACCTGTCAATAAAACTTTCTTTCCAGAACAGACTTCTTCTGGCATTGTGTTTAATTTTGCTATTAAATCTTTTACTAATTTAGTGTGTTCTTCTTTTCTCATAAAGAATCCACTTTTAATTACTAAGCTTCTTATTGATGGTTTTATAGTATTAGAATGTTTATAAGCTACTTCAACAAAGTCTCTCATAGTTTTTCTATGTTCATTGTAAATTTCTATACTTTCATGAATTTTTGCTTCTTCTATTTCATAACCACATATTTCTTCAAGTTCTCTTTTTACACCTTTGTATTCACTGATTAGGTATTTTACACCAGCTTCAAGTTTTCTGTTTTGTGGGTGTACTAATGATATATATTTTATGTGAGGTACTGCTGATTTCCAGTTTTGTCCTAAACAAATTAATGTGTCACACATACCTGGTATGATAACTCCAGATAATTCATCATATGCACCTTTTAATCCATACTCTAGACATGATTGCATTATTGAACATGCAAATGCAGGGAAATATTGTTTAGCTAAATCTAATTCTGTTTGTCCTCCCCATATACCAACTGGAAGCATTCCAGCTGCATGTATAATTTCTTCTGGGCAATAAACTGGGAAACAACCTATAGCTTTTTTACCAGTTGCATTTTTATATTCTTTTACAGCCTTATTTGGATTTTCAACTACTTCTTTCATTTTAGATAAAATAGCTTCCATTATATCTCACCTCTATTAAGTTTTTTTCTTTCTTCCATTACTTCAACTAAACCTTGAATTCTTGTTTCAAATTGAGCATTAGTAAAGGCTCTAGGGTCAGCTTGGTCACCATCAAATCCAGCATATGGTAATCCAGTTTCTTCAGCTGCTCTTCTTTGCATTTCATATTGTATTAAACTCATAAGTTTACAGCTTCTGTTCATATGATAGAATGCTCCATCACATTTACCCTCTACTAAAGAATCAACTCTATATTTTGTCATACGGTCTAAGTTTACATTGTTAAACATAGTACTGTATGCTACTGCCATTCCATCTAAATCATTAACTTCATATTGTAATGCCCAAGCATGTGGATAAACACTACCTGTCATATTAACTCCAAATTTAGCTAATGTTTTCATTTTATATCCAATATATGGCCAGCAAGGTATACCTTCCATCATTATTCTATACTTTTCTTCTCCTCTGAAAGAAGATTTTCCAGTTTTCATATTATCTTCTAACTCTTCTATAAGTAATTTAAATGCTTCTGTAGTTTCTTTTTTACCTCTAGCACAAACTATTACAGCCATATAAGTAAATAAATCAAATCCATTCATTGGTGAAGGAGAAGAATCTGCTGGTAAACTCATAGAATATTTCCATAGTCTTCCGTTCTCAGCTGATACTTTCATTACTTCTTCAAATTTCTTAGGGTCAAATTTCTTTCCTGATATAATTTCTAACTGTTTTATAGCCTCTTCAAATTGAGCTTTTATATAGTCTATTCTAGATTGAGTTACTTCATCTTCATTATTGAAAGTTGTATCAATCATTATTAAAGGTATATCTAATTCTCTTGAAATATTTTCATACCATTTTATAACTTGATTACATATATTATTACAGCAAAGTAGGAAATCTGGAGCTGGCATATCTAAAGCTTCACATCCACCATTTTCTAAAAGACCAAAGTTTGTTCTTGCATATGCACATAGGTCGATAGAATATCCTTTAGATTCAGCCATTTCACATAATTCTAAAGAACCTTTTTTAGCCGCTACCCCAGCTGCTTGATTTTCTGGATATAATACATTTAAGTCAAATACTTCTGCTAACTCTTGAGGAAATACTGATGTTGACCAACCTACAGGTCTTCCTTCTTCTTTAGCTTTAAATGCATTTGCATATTGTTCAGCTAATAAATCGTTTATTACTACTCTAGCTTCTTTTTTTTCAGACATTGTCATCCCTCTTTTTATATATTTTTCACTTCTTTTTGTGATTCTTTTGCTTCATCAAAAGCATATAATGCTGCTCCTAAAGCACCAGTTAATTGAGGTATATCAGGTACAATAATTTCTGTATTGATTTCTCTTGCCATAGCTCTTACAATTCCACTATTTCTGGCAACTCCACCAACCATTACTACGTTTCTTTGTACTCCTATTCTTTTTGCTAGGCTAGAAACTCTCTTTGCTACTGAAGTGTGAATACCTGCTACTATATCTTCAATTTTTGCATTTTCTGATAAGTGTGATATAACTTCAGATTCTGCAAACACTGTGCATGTACTACTTATTGATACTTCATTTTGAGAATTCATAGATATACTTCCGAGTTCAGATACATCAACCTCTATTATTTTTGCCATTACATCTAAAAATCTTCCTGTACCTGCAGCACATTTGTCATTCATAAGAAAGTTTAGTAATCTTCCATTCTTATCTAGCTTTAGTACTTTAGCATCTTGACCACCTATATCAATAATGGTTCTTGTTTCTGGAATTATGAAGTTTACTCCTCTAGCATGACAACTTAACTCACTTATCTGTTTGTCAGCATCAGAATATTTCATTCTCCCATATCCTGTAACTACTATTTTTTCAATGTCTTCTCTTCCAAGACCTGACTCACTGTATAATTTTTCCAAAACTCTTGATGGTCCAGTAGTCCCAGTACCAGAAGATATCGTAGCTGAAGCCACAATATCCTCTCCATCTTTTAAAATTACTCCCTTTGATGCAGTTGAACCTATATCTAATCCCATTGTATACATCTTTAGTATTCTCCTTTCCCAAAATCTAGAAATACTAATTAGTATCTTACAACTTTATCTTCTTTTAAGTTATTTATTTTTGATTCGTCATATCCTAAAGTTTTTAATACTTCTATAGTATGTTCCCCTACTTTTGGTGCTGGTGTATAATCTTTTATTCCTTCATTTCTAAACATAACTGGAGTATTAACTAAAACACCTGTATTTCCACTATCATATGTCTTCTTAAATAAGAAGTCATTTGCCCAAGCTTGTTCATCATCTAGTAAATCTTCACAGCTTTGGATTTTTTCAAATGGTAAGTCTGCTTCTTCTAATAAAACTGACCACTCATCTAATGTTTTTTCTAACATAGCTTCTCCAACTATCTTAACTAAATCTTCAATGTGATTAACCATTGAATCTATGTTGTTGTATCTATCATCTTCTAATATATATTCTCTATTTATAACCTTACAGAATTTGCCTAACCACTTATTGTATTGTATTAAAGCTAATTGAATCCATCTTCCATCTTTACATTTATATGTAGTCATTAATGGGCTGTTTGGATTTTCTCTTGATAAAGGCATTTCATTTCCATATTGTGCTGTTGTTATCATTGTTCCCATTCCATATATAGCTGTATGGAAAAGACTTACTGTTACTCTTTCACCTACACCAGTTTTTCCTTTTTTATGTAATGCTGCTAAACTTCCTGCTGCTAATGCTAAACCTGCATAGTGGTCACCAAATCCTGCTGCTGTATTTGCTGGAGATGTTCCTTTTTCCATTACAGATTGGCTAACTCCTCCTCTTGCAAAGTATGCAGTATAGTCAAATCCTGGTTTATCTTTTAAAGGTCCTTTTTCACCATATCCTAATATTTGAGCAAATATTAGTCCTGGATACTTATCTTTTATTTGGTCATAAGCTATACCCATTTTTTCTAATGCTTGAACTCTAACATTAGTTACAAATATGTCTGCTTCTGATATTAATTTATGTAATATTTCTATTCCTTCTTTTGATTTTATATTAATACTTACACCCTTCTTATTTCCATTTTCTAATTCAAACATAGGGTTTTCATCATCTGATGCTGGAGATTTAAATGTTCCACCCATAACTCTTATTCCATCACCTTCTATAGGCTCAACTTTAATAACATCTGCACCCCAGTCACCTAACATTTTTGCACAACATGGTGCTGCGATGAAACTTGAAAGTTCTACTACCTTAACTCCTTCTAAAAGCATAACGTTTTCCTCCTTAATAGTATCAATTATAAAAATTCAATTAAATCACATATAAAGTACTTTTTTCTGATATTAACTATTTGATGTCAAAGTTCCTAATCTTATTGAGATAACTTATAAAATTATTAAAAGTTATAAATGATTATTTTTTATATTTTTTATTGTCTTACACCTATATTGTTAAGCATTTATCGTGCCAACTTTATATTTAAGCAAAATATCGCTTGATTTGAATGTTTTTTAACAATATACAATTGCATTATTAATTTCATATCGTGGCATCATGCAACTCTCCATAGCATTTTGCCATTTTTTTTATGCCTTTAAAAGTTTTTTTTATATATTTTTTTATGAAAAAGCTTGACTTTTCAAAAAAAATTTTCATTGCTAAACTCAAAAACACATGCTATCATTGTAATTAATCAATTGATTAGTTAACTAATTTAAAACTTAGATAATTTTTTAATAATATTTAATCTAAAAAATAACAATTTCTTTGATAAATGTTTAGAGCAATTATTATCTTAAATAAAAAATAACTAAATATCAAAATAACACAGGGAAAACAATTTCAAAACTAAATTTTTAACCTTAAAAATTTTGTATAAAAATATAACCTTATATTGCTACATATTATTTCTAAATGAAAAATTACCATATAATTTAATAATTACAGGAGGGTATTGATATGAAAATACTAGTATTTGGAGCACGCGATTATGAAGAACCAGTAATAAAACAATGGTCTGAAGAACATAAGGATGTTCAAGTGGATATTTATCCTGAAAACATGACTGAAGAAAATGTAGTAAAAGCTAAAGGATATGATGGTATATCTATACAACAAACTAACTATATAGATAACCCTTATATTTATGAAACTTTAAAAGATGCTGGGGTTAAGGTTATAGCTTCAAGAACTGCAGGGATGGACATGATACATTTTGGTTTAGTTAATGAAAATGGACTTATTGTTACAAATGTTCCTTCTTATTCACCTAATGCAATAGCTGAATTAGCTGTTACTCAAGCTATGAACCTTTTAAGAAAGACTCCTTTAGTAAAGAAAAAAGTCTGTGAAGGTGACTATCGTTGGATAGCTGAACTTCTTGGAACAGAAGTTAGATCTATCACAGTTGGTGTTATAGGTACAGGAAAAATAGGTGCTACTTCTGCCAAATTATTCAAAGGCTTAGGAGCTAATGTAATTGCATTTGACCAATATCCAAATAAAGATTTAAATGATATATTAACTTATAAAGATTCTTTAGAAGACCTTCTTAAAGAAGCTGACCTTATAACATTACATACTCCTTTACTTGAAGGAACAAAACATATGATAAATAAAGATACTTTAGCTATAATGAAGGATGGCGCTTACATAGTAAATACTGGTCGTGGTGGTTTAATTAAGACAGGGGACTTAATAGAAGCACTAGAAGCTGGAAAAATAAGAGCTGCTGCCCTTGATACATTTGAAACTGAAGGATTATTCTTAAATAAAAAAATGAACCCAGGTGAATTAACTGACCCAGAAATCAACAAACTTCTTTCTATGGAGCAAGTTATATTTACTCATCACCTTGGATTCTTCACTAGTACAGCGATAGAAAATATAGTTTATTCTAGTTTAAGTAGTGCTGTAGATGTTATAAGCACAGGAACTGCTGCTAATAGAGTAAATTAGTATTTTATAAATATATTTTTTCATTAATTAGCTATTATCTAACAAAATAGCCTTTAATTTCCCAAATATAAGAGAGTCTATTCAATATACATTGAGTATGACTCTCTTATATTATTTTTCTTATTTTATATTATTTGTATACACCTACTATTTGTTATATTTTATATCAAATTTACAACAACCTTTCTAATTATCCTATTAAATTATCCTAATTACAATCTACTTTTCCATCAAAAGACTTTGAATGGGTACAATTCACTTTTTACCAGAAAAATACCAAACAAACTATGAAAATTGTATGATTAATATTAATATATTTATAAGAAAACATTACAAGAATACTAGTTTGGGATTTTTGAGGAGGGATTATATTGGAAAAAATGAATAAAGCTACTTCTAAAAAGACGACCTGTATCGTCACTTCAGCGCTATTTGCGTCTATAATATGTTTGACAATAGCTTATATATTACATATTCCAGTTGGTGGAAACAATGGATATGTTCATATAGGAGATGCCTTTATTTATCTAGCTGCAACTATTTTACCAACAAACTATGCTATAGCAGCCTCTGCAATAGGCGCTGGTCTAGCTGATTTATCTACAGGAGCTGCAATATGGGTAATACCAACTATAATTATAAAGCCAATACTCGTATTATTTTTCACTTCTAAAAGTGACAAGATAATAAATAAACGAAATATAATTGCTTCATTTGTAGCAGGCATAGTAGGTCTAGTTTTATATATGTTTGCTGAGGGAATAATTATTGGAAGCTTTACAAGTGCTTTTGTAATGAGTTTACTTGGTTTGTTACAGCCAATAGGAAGCTTTATTGTGTTTGTACTTCTAGGGATAGCACTTGATAAACTTGATTTTAAAAGACGTTATTTTAACTAAAAACTTAAATTTATGGAGGGAAAATTATGAATATCTTATATACAATTGAAAACAGTATCTATGTAAATATAACTAATACATGTCCATGTAGCTGTGTGTTTTGCATAAGAAATGAAAAAGATGAAGTAGCAAATAGTGGTAGCTTATGGTTAGAACACGAACCAAGTATTAATGAAGTAAAAGAAGCCTTTGGCAAATATAATTTAGATGAATATGATGAAATTGTATTTTGTGGATATGGTGAACCACTAATGAGAATAAATGAATTAATAGAAGTTGCTAAATTTGTAAAAGGGAAAAGTAATATCAAAACAAGAATAAATACAAATGGTCTAAGTGATTTAATACACAATAAAAAAACTGCTATTATGTTAAAAGATGTGATAGATGCAGTATCAATAAGTCTTAATGCTCCAAATAAAGAAGCTTATAATAGAGTTACTCAACCAAAGTTTGGAGAAAAATCATTTGACTACATGTTAGATTTTGCAAAAGATTGCAAAGAATATATAAAAGAAGTTGCCTTTTCAGTAGTAGATGAAATATCTCCAGAGGAAATAGAAGAATCTAAACAATTAGCAAAAGAACTTAATATACCACTTAGAGTTAGACATAAAAACTAACAATTATAAATTAGTATTTAAAACCTTAATACAAAGTTGACATATGAAAATAGTTAACTATAGGTGGGTCTTTAAAATAACGTAATAAAATATTATCTATTTAGTTAATGTTTTATTACTTTTAATACCTTTCTTGATAACAGAATCATTCTTTGCTATAACCCACATGTAAGTCAGAAGAAATATGACTATGTCTAACAAGGCCAGAAAACTTTTTAAGAAAATACATAAAAAATAGAAAAAATATAAAGTAGTGAATTAGAGAAAAAACTTGATAATACTTCCTTTGCCTATGATGGTATGGAAATTATAGTCTGAAGCATTGAATAATAAGCACAATGAAAAGTCAGAAAATATTAATATATAGTTTGTCTAAAGTCTGAGCTGGTGCAAATTCTCTGCACCAGCTATAACATGTTTTACCCCATCATGTTTCTGTTTATCTAGCCCTTTATAGACTTCCATCATCTCTCTGATTTATCAATTAAAGCAATAACAACCATCCACCAATTAATATAAGAATTGAACCTGGTATTTTCTCCTTGATATTTTCTTTAAATATAAAGTGAGCAAGTATTAAGGTTATTATCATAGAAACTTGAGAAAATGGTTCTGCTATACTGAGTTCTAAATTATTTAAAGCAATTAATAATGCTAGATAAGAATATCCATTAATAGCACCACTTAAAATTGAAAGTCCCTTCTTATTACTAAATATTTCATAGATTACTCTTTGTTTCTTTTTAAATGCTAAAAAGACAAATAGATTTAATCCAACAAAAAAGTAAAGTATCGTTGAATATAGTATAGGAGATACTTGAACATAAAATGCCTTATCTAATACCCTTCCTACTGATTGAAAAAATATGTACAAAAACATCAATCTACATGGTAGATTATTTAGAATGGCAGATGCATTTTTTAATAAAGAACTTACATTTTTTAATATAAATACTCCACCTATCATAATTATAATTCCTGCAACTTTTGCTAAACTAAAACTTTCGCCTAAAAATACAACTGATAAAAGCAATAGAAATAGTGAGTTTAAACTGTTTATTGGAGTTACAAGTGAAACTTCACCAGTTGCTAGAGATGTTACATATGCTACTGACCCAATCGAATAAACTAAGCTACTTATATAGCATGGTATTAAAAAGGACCAATCTCCAACCTTACTCATTATACTAAATGGTAGTAAACATACTCCACCTATAAAGAAAAATAAAAATGATGAAGCTATATTTTTATAAATATCGCCTTCTTCATCACCTAATAATCTTACAACTACTCTTTCAAAGGCTAACAGCACTACTCTAATTAATAGTGCAAAATAAGATATTATCATTTTTGACCTCACTTAAAAATTAATCTGAATTACTGAATATACTTACTAAATCTCATTATTATAAATCAAATCTACCATATAGGCAAATCTTTTGGGTTTTTCAATATCTTATGTTTAAACACAGGTACCTTAAGCTTTTCCCCTAACTTACGACATTGTTCTTTATAAGTCCCTTTTAATTTATCATGAAAAACTATACCATCAATTTCACCATCAATACTGTCTACACACTTTTCTAATTTTTCAAATCCATCTTCATTATCATACATTCCACTTACAATCCATTGATTTGGTAATACATGCCCAATTGATATATTGTATTCTCCATTTTTTATAATGTCTGAAAAAGAATTTTCAAAGTGAACTCCTCCTACACACAGTAAAGTTTTTATAGGCTCATCACTATCAAATACTCTAATTAGAGACTTCGATAATACTTGTATTGCTGTCTTATTATTAAAACTATTACTATTACTATTACTTCCTATCTCAATATCTAACATAGGTACAGAATATTCTGTAATTAATTTAGCTACTTCACCATATGTAGTTCCAGACCAGTGAGTTGCTTCTGTTAATGTAGTGAATTCATCAAGGGAGTTTTCATTTTTTATATCTTCAATTGCATTAATTAAGTTTCTAAAATATTTTGGATTTGAATTTCCAAACTCGCCTGTTGGTACATCTCCAATAGTATGAGCTGTTAGAATATTTTCTGGAGCATTCTCTCCTTCATGCCAATTCACAACTCCTGCAAAATCAAAATCTTTGAAATACTTATTTAAAATTGGCAGATAATATTTATAATCATGACTTATTACATTTTCCGTTTTTACAAACTGGAATAGGTTATTGTTTTTATCTATAAATTCTAATACAAAGTTATCATCAACAATAATATCAGTCTGCTTTAAATCCATTACTTCCTCACAACAGTTAATTACATTTTTAGCCACTGGGTCTTTATCTAAACTATTACAAAAGAAGAAAACTGCTTTTTTGTTATTCATCTATAAATCACACTCCTATTATTTAAATATTATATACTCTCATACTTAAAATCATCTAAATATTACTATATACTCCATTCAATTATTATACATAATATACTACCATACTTATTTTAGCTACACCTCTCCCTGAGTTTCTATATACATGTGATACATCAGCTTTAAATCTTATAGAATTACCACTAGATACAATATAATCCTCTCCATTTATTTTAATAGTTATTTCACCACTAAAAACTGTAATAAACTCTTGAGTTCCTGGAAGTTCCGCATTTGAATCCAACGTTCCTCCCTCTTCTATCTCAATCATAAATATTTCAAATCTTCTCTTGGAATCAAATGGAAATATCGGATAACTTACATATTTTCCATCATCTTCAATAAAATGGTCTACATCCTTTTTATCAACCAATTCTATCTCACTTTCTTGTCTTTCCATCAATGATGTAAATGATATTTTTAATCCATTCGTTATTTTCTTGATAGTAGATATAGTTGGATTCACTTCACATTTTTCAATTTGAGACAACATACTCTTACTTACTCCACTAAGTTGAGAAATTTTATCTAAGCTAAGATGTTTTTCTTTCCTTATTTTTTTTAAGTTTTCAGCAATTATTTCATTTAAATTCTGCATAAATTCACCTCGACTATACTTATATAATCATAAGTATATTTAATTATTTTATCTAAAGACAGTAACTTATTTTAAAACATTCTAGACAATATACTGTACATTATGTTTAATATATAATACTTTTTTAAGAATGTAAATACTATTCTAAAGTTTTCTTTAAAAATAAGCAAATAAAAAAGCTAGAAGTCTATGTTTTTACAAGACTACTAGCTTTTGCTATCATAAAATTGTATTTTAACTATAAAACTTAGATGCTCCTATCAGTTGTCTTTTGGAAACAATCTTAGCTAGATTAGCTAATGAAGATATTTTTATATCCTTAAAAGAAACTAAAAATACAAACTTAAAATCAGTGAATTCTTGATTTATATTATATATATCAAAATAGCATCTCAAATTATCAAATAGGTAATTTTCTTGCAAATCTGCTTCTATTTCATCAGTAGCATCTTTTAAATATGCTCTTACATCTTCAAATAAGACATTGAAATAAGACTCATCTATTTCCTCACCCAATTCTTCTAATATTTCTTCTATATCTAAATCATCCATATCAAAAGAATTTCCTGTCAATTGACAATCAAACACCAATATATTCTCCTGATTTATAGTATTTGATATATCTTGTACATATTCAAAGTCTGGACGTAATTCTAAAATGTCTTTTATCTCACTACTCTTTACATGAATTTTTCCTTTTCTGTTTTCTAGTTTTAAATCTATCATATGCTCCCCCTTTCAAATTATAAGTCTTTTAATTACTTTCTTCTATAATCTTTTTAATATCTATCCAGTTATTAACTCTAATTATGTTTTGATGTTCAATATCTTTATTATAGTTAGTATCTAAAAGTATTACTTTAACACCTGCATCAGCCAATTGGACTGAGTTTAAAGGGTTATCTTCTATAAATATATCACAACTCAGTTCTCTTGCCTTTTCAACTTTATAATCACTTCCTAATAAGTAAACATCTATATCTAAAATTCCTTGTCTAATTAACCAGTTTTTAGTTACATCAGTTAAACACTCATGTCTAGCTGTTACAAAAGATAAATTATGCCCCTTAGATAATTCCTCTATTACTTCAATAGCTCCTTCTACAATTTCTGCTTCATCATATGAATGTACATACTTATCATTAAATTCTGCATATACATCCCTTATTCCTGAACCATATAATTCTTCCCAATTGTGAGTTATACACTCTGACTCTGTAATGTTTTTATTGAATATATCATTTAGGTATGGAAGAAAATGATAAGGGCTAGTTATTGTTCCATCTATATCAATACATATATTTAATTTGTTCATTTTTACCTCCATGTAACATTTATTGATTTTATTAATCAAATATTATAGCACAGCTTTAATTATAAATCAAAATCATATATATGACTATACCTATATAATACCAAAAAGCTTGCATATTTAAGCAAGCTTTTTGTAAATTTTACATTTTCAACTAATATATAAGTTTTTCTAAAGTTGGTTCTACTCCAAATTGTGTTTTTAGTTCTCTATATTCATTTAATGCTTTTTCATTATTTGTTTTAGTTTTTATTGCTCTTATCATTAAATTTTTTGGTGTATCTAATGGGGATATGTATTCTACCACAGAAGTATCGTATCCATTTCCTTCTAGCAATAACGTTCTTAAACCATCAGTTATTAAGTCTGCAAATCTAGCTTTAAATACTCCATGTTTTAATATTGGTTCCATAGCTTCATATTTATATTGTCCTAATAACTCCTTATGACAGCATGGTACTACTACTATAGCTTCTGATTTTGCTCTAATTCCTAATCCTATAGCCATATCTGTTGCTGTATCACAAGCATGTAAGCTTATTACAAGGTCAACATCTCTATTAGGTGTATAATTAGTTAAATCCTCTTTTATAAATGACATATTTTTATAGCCTAAGTTTTTAGCCATCTTCTTTGACGCTTCTATAACTACATCTGAATAATCTATTCCTATAAAATAACAGTTTTTCTTTAATACTTCTTTTATATAGAAATTTAGTACAAAACTTAGATATGATTTACCACAAGCACAATCTAATATTGTTATACAGTCTTTGTCTTTTATTTCTTTTAAAATATTGTCTATAAGCTCCACAAAGTGGTCTATTTGATTATACTTTCTTATTTTATCATTTTTTATTTTACCATCTTTTGTAAGTACTCCAATTTCTTTTAAAAGTGCATTTGCTTGTCCTACTTTTACATAGTACTCTCTGTTTTTTATTTGAGATGCTGTAAATTCATCTATTTTCGGTACTTCTTCTTTATTATCTAGATACTTTACATTTACTTTTTTATTGTCTCCTTCTATTACGACAATAGTACCTCTTTCAATATATCTAAATACTAGCCCATCATAATTTTCCGCTTCTTTAGATATATTTTTTAACAATTCACTAAATGTATGTAACTCTGACTTGCCTTTAAAATTAAATTTGTACTTACCTTCTTCTTCTATTGCAATTCCTTTAAATTCTTTTCTTCCTGATTTAAAAACTACTTCTAATTCAATAAAAAAATCTTCATTTTCAAGGTTTCTCTGAGTAATCCCCATAAAAAACATATTTAGTTTTCCTATACTCTGCTTATTCATACTAATCTCCCTTTTAACTTATCTCTTTAACTCTTAATCAATAGTATTTGACCCATCTATTTCTTCATTTAAATCATTCAATCTATTTTTAAAACTTTCTATCTGCTTATCTGATAAATCAAGATACTCAGTTATCTTGCCTATATATTTAGGACTTTTAGTATTTATTAATTTTAAGGCACTATCCATGGACTTTTGTCTAAGTTCATACGCCTTTTTTACATCATCTCTAGCACTACTTAATACCTTTGTATATTCATCCTTAGAAAGTTCTGGGATTTGCATATTCTCATATTCTTCTATAACTTCTTTACACTTATTTCTAGCATTTGTAACATCTTTTTTTATACTAGATAATTTAGTTATATTTTTTGCAATATCCTTAGTATAAGGTATACATTCTCTCATTGGTACTAAAGCTACTCTTTCTATATTATAAATTTCTTTCTTGAAAATTCCTATACTTTCTAGGTCTATTTTTTTTATATCTTCACTATCATTTTCTTTACTTGTATAAGTATCTTTGTTTTCTCCAGTATTTACTTGTTTTTCTGATTCACTATTTGTTGAAGTATTTCTTTCTAAATCATTATTCTTTGTTACATCTTTTTGATTTTCTTCTTTATTATTTTCTGTACTTTGTGTATTTTTCTCTTGCTTATTATCTACTTTTTTGTTGTTTGATTCTTTGCTATTTTTTTTATCTTGTTTTAAATCTTCTTCTTCTTTTTCATTAAAATTTGATACATATTTCTCATCATATGTCTCATCAGAAATATAATTATGATAATACATAGATTCTTTTATCTTATTAAGTCCACTCATATAGATGTTACTTATCATTATTGTTGTAGCTAATACTACATAAATACTACTGTAGATACAAGACCTCTTAAAATTCTTGTAATTTCTGAATATCACTATCAAAGGAATAAGATATAAAAATATAAAAACTAATATCCACCTCATAAATCGTGTCTCCTTTCTCAAAACCGAAATCCCTCAAATATTTATTTTTAATCATGTATCTTATAGTATTTACCAATTTATGTTTTTTAATCGTGAACTTTTATTAAATTAAATTCTGTATAATCACAAGATGCTAATATATATTCAACTCCATTTCTAATTCCTTTTAGACCCATTTTAAAAGACTCTTTACCATGCAAGTGACCATAAATCACCTTTTCAACATTATATTCTTCAAATAATTTTGTAAATAAAGACTCCTCTAATCTATCATTTGTAGGAGGATAATGAGTGATTACTATTATTTTGGAATAACCTTTTTTACGGGCAGACTCTAATGACAGCCTTAATCTATTTTCTTCTCTTCTATAAACTTTTTCATCCGTCTCATCAAATTTAACATCATTGGGACATATCCAACCTCTACCTCCACAAATTGCATACTCTCTATATTCATAGAAATTTGTTTGAATAAAACGCATATTTTCATATAGCTTATTCAAACTTGTAACTGTTGTCCACCAATAGTCATGATTTCCCTTTATAAGTATTTTTTTACCTGGAAGTTCATTTATTATATCTAAGTCTTTTTTAGCTTCTGATAAATTAATTCCCCAAGATGTATCTCCTAATACTAATACTACATCTTCTTCTGTAACAACCTCTTTCCAATTATCTATAATCTTTTTTTCATGACCATCCCAATTACTACCAAAGATATTCATTGGCTTATTTACTGATGTTGAAAAATGTAAATCACCTATTGCATATAAACTCATAACATCATTCCTTCCTTGATTAAACTAAATAGGCTGTCTCTTCTTAGAAATTATTTTCCATTAAGAGGCAGCCCCATTAATATTTAGTAAATTTTCTCTATAAGTAGCTTTATTGAACCACTCTATCATCTACCTTGTTATCCTTATATTGCTCTAATAACATATCTATTTCTTGTTTTAATTCTAAAATTTCGGTTATGTTTTTGTCTGTTTCAGTTCTATCCAACTTTCTTTGATACTGCATAGCTTTATGTGTATCACCTAAGTCATATAACTCTTGTATTCTATTTAGAGTGTCTCTAATTGCTATAGACTTCATTTGATACATAGCCTGAGCTTTCATTATATCCTCTCTTATTTCACTCATTTCTTGGTCTAAGAGAAACGCAGCATCAGATGCTCTTCTAAGTCTTTCTGCTAGAGTCTCAGGTATGTAATGGTCATATTTATATTTTAATGAATGTTCTATTGTAGCCCAGAAATTCATTGCAAGAGTTCTTATTTGTATTTCACATATAATTTCTTTTGAGCCCGCAATTGAGTTTATAGGATATTTTATTATAACATGATAGCTTCTATAACCACTATCTTTGTAGTTTGTAATATAATCTTTTTCTCCTATTATAGTCATATCATTTCTTACTTTTATCAAATCAACTATATAATATATATCTTCAACAAACTGGCACATTATTCTTATACCAGCAATATCATCAATTTCAGTTTCTATATCTTTCGCATTTAGCCTTTTTAACTTAGATATTATGGAAGATATTTTTTTTGTCCTTCCTGTGACAAATTCTATGGGAGAATACTCGCCTTTTGCTAAATATTCTTTTCTTATATTTTTAAATTTTATTTTCAATTCTTCTACTGCATGTTCATAAGGTGCTAGTATTTCATTCCATTTTTCGTATTCCATATTGCTCACCCTTTATTTGTTTTTTATGACCTTCTTTATTTTATCATAATTTATTTTGTTTTTGTATAGTAAAGCAATTCTCCATCTTCTAAGATATACCCTATTTCGTCTAAATCAATTAGGTAACTTATAACAGATATCAATGAAGATTTAAAAAAATGATACTCTTTATAATTATTGCTTAAATTATTGTTATTTATAATATTTTTTAGTAAAATTTCTAAAGATTTTGGTTTTTCAAGTAATTGTCTTATTTGGTATAAATATTTCTCTAAAGCATTCAAATGCTTTTCTATTAATTTATAAGCATCTTCTTTTGATATCACTTGTTTTCCATGTCCCAAAACCAAATACTCAAAATCTATACCTTTTAACTTTTCTAACGAGTTCATTTGCTCTTGTATATCATATAAAAATAAGAAATCGAATTTTGATAGAATTTCATCTCCTATCAAAAGGTCTCCCACAAAAATCACCTTATCTTTAGTTAAAACAGCTATACTTCCAGGTGTATGTCCCTGAAATTCAATTATATCAAACATTTCATTATTTAGTTCCAGCCTACCTGAATCTATAGTTTTATCTATTTCTATATCATCTAACATTTTACTTTTTAAAATACTATCCATAAATATATTGCTTTTCCCCCCAACAATATACTTTGAAAATAATTCTGGGTTTTCTATATATAACTTATCGTATTTTGATGACATTACGCACACATCTTTATAGTATTCTTTAAATTGATTACATGCCCCATAGTGGTCATCATGACCATGAGTGTTTATAATATATCTAACTTGTATTTTATTTTCATCTAATACTTTGGTTACTCTTCTTGGCCTCGAACCACATAATCCTGGGTCTATCATAAGTGCTGTATTATCCTCAAACACATATATTCCTGTATTTGTACCACCTTTTATAAAAAAAGTATTTCCTTTTACTTTTGTTAGATTCACCATCTTCACCTCATTTTGACAATATTTATACTACAAGTTATTATTTATTTAATATAAGACTCTAGTAGAATAAGTCTTTTTATTCTATTAATAGTTCTTTTTTTTATTTTAGGTTCTTTAGATATCCTTATTTTTACATTATATGCTAAATCTCTGTAAAATAGCGATTCTATAAGATATTCAACTATGCCTCTATCCTTAAAATCGATATCTATAATGCTATTAGAATATAGTTTTGAATCTAGTATCATAAGTTCATCAAAAAAGCTTAATCTCTCAGATTTACTCAAATAATCTTTACTTGGAATAAAGCTTTCACAATAATCTATTCTATAATTTACCACTTCATCATTTATTTCAAATCCATGTTGTCTCTTCATCAAGTCTTTATAAGCATTATTTTTCTTAGTCACATTATCTAGATTTTTGTTATAGTCCTCTTTTTTCCAATGTCCAAATAATCTACAATTTAGTGGTCTGACTTCATATATTAAACACCTATTATTATCATCTTTGAATGGACATGAATTTTTTTTAGAATACTCTTCAAAATAATAGTCTACTATTTTAATTATACATCTTCTTCTTAAATCCGCTCTATCTTCAAGATAACAAAATATATTCAAAAACTCAATTAAATTTATACCTACCGATTCCATACAACAATTACCACAACCAGAACAATTTCCAGTTGGTAAAGATTCATATACATCATTTAATTTATTAAAGAGCTTATTTTTAGTGGAATAATCTATACAATTTAAAATATCTTTATTTTTTATACTAGTCATTATTATTACTCCTTGTTATAATTATTAAGTTAATACAAACAATTATTATAACATATTTTTTAAATTTAATCGCATGAGGAGGCATTTTATGAATAGATATACAAAAATCATTAATATGATGGGAAGTTACTATACAAAAGACTTTGAAAAAGAAAAAAAGAATGTAATAAAAGTTAGAGAAGTTAAAGAGGATACTGTCAGAAAATTTTTCTTACAAGGTGACTGTGAAGTTCTAGTAGTATTTGAAGATACTGGCAAAGAAATCCTTATTGACGATTTTTCTCCTGAAGAAGATATCAAAAAATACTTAGGAGTAAAATTTATAAATAAAAAAAGATAGTTATTAAAACTAAACATCTAAATTAAATTTTAATAACTACAAGTTATTATTATATACTTTCATAATTAAAAGTTATCTTTTATCTCTTTTTTAGACTTTAAGATAGCTTTTTTTCTATTTTTTGTAAAATAATTCCATAATACACACTAATATTTCACAAAATGATATAATATAACAAATAGATAAATTTTTTAAGTTTCTTAATACTTAATATTTTGCGAGGTGATTTTATGCAAATTTATTTTAGAGTTAAAGCTGTTGGCAAACGTAGACCTATGCTAGAACTTACCCCCTTTGATTTATCTGACAACATCAATTGCCTAAAAGAGGCTATCTCTGAAATTGTATCTAAAAATGTTCTTGAATATAATGAAAAGACCCCAGAAAAATCAATAATAAGCTTTTTAACTAGTGAAGATATTGAGTCTCAAGCTACCATTGGAAAAGTTGGATTCGGCTCTATCTACAATGAAAACAAACAATCTATAGAAAAAGCTATAGAAGTTGCACTACAAGCATTTGAAGATGGAATCTATAAAGTTCTTATAAACGAAGATGTTATTGAAGAACTCAATTCTCCTATAAATTTAAAAGATAGTGATATATTCACTTTTATAAGACTCACTCTACTTGCTGGAAGGATGTTTTAAAATAAATAAATTGGAGGTACATAAATGTCAGAACGTACTAGATTAGAAAAAAATCCTAAAATAATTGAAGATTTTAAAAACAATCTTACTAAATCTTCTTCAAAACCATATTACGATTTAACTGAAGCTCTTTGGGATTGTGTAAAAGACGAATCATACTATTATGATGTAAAAGATGAAAATAAATTCTTAGATATGATAAAAAAATACTATAATTGTTATTACTATGAAATTGAAAGTGTAGACACATTACTTTCTGGCCCTTTAAAAAATGCTTTAGAATTAATGTTTACTTCTGAGCAAGTAGAAGAACTTTGTCAATTAATTAAAAGAAAAATGAATTATACATATTCAGGAGGATACTATCGTAAAGGGTATCGCTCAAATAAACTTAAAGATTATTTTAGAAGTATAATTAGGCTTATTTCACATTATGTGAGTTTGATATATTACGATTTTTCTGTATTAGATTATCTTACACTTCCAGATAAAGTTCTTCAATATGATTATATAATGAGTGATAAAATCGCATTAGAAATAGATAATGGAAATGATGATGTAATCAATGCTTTAGAAGAAGTAATTTTTGGAGAAAATCAAACTGCCCTACTTACTAGACAAATGATAATTGGTATTATGAAAAGTCATAGTGAAAAATGCTATGAAATGCTTTCTAAACTTCTTTTGGCTGCTAAGCAACAAGAAGGTCTTAGACAACAAATTGTAGAAAGCCTAGACGAAGGTACAATTCCTGCATCTGTCTATATGTTAAAAACTATCCTAGATAACAATTTAGAAAGATTTAGTTCTGTTATAAGAGCTTTAGATACATGGACAGGGCTTGGTTTTTCAGACCAAAAACCTGGAATAATTCGTAAGTGCTTAGAACTTTCATATAAATCATTGACTGATAAAGAGTTTTGTATAGAGTCAATTAACAGTAAGGATAACCTTGAAATTTATTTTAGTTTATGGGCAGCTGCAACTTACAATATCTATGATTCATACACTCTTATTGAAAAATTGCTTTCATATGATGAAAAGTACAAAAAACTTGTAGCTCTTTACTTCTTATCAAATACAGAAAGTACATATTTTAAACACTCTGTTGCATCTAAAAATATTAAAGGCGACGATTTAGAGATACTTGCATGGGTAGTTAGAAATTTCTATGTAGAAAGTTCTGTTGGTTACTACTATAATTGGCAAAACCAAAAAGTTGATTTTGACTTATCAAATTCTCCTATTAATAAAGACTTTGATGCTAGAAAGGAACAATTTGAAAATCTAAAACATACTTTAGAACTTTTAAATTCAAAAACTAAGGAATTTTCTGGCAGTGTATTTCCATGGTCTTGGGTCGAAATTTCTTCTTACAGTATCCTTAGATGCATGATGACATTAACAGCATATGATATGAATACTCAATTTATGGATGTTCTAATGGACAACTATCTTCTTATGAGTTCTGATTTAAGAGCTTCATTTATAGCTAATTTTATAAATGAGCCAAAAACAGATAAACAACGTAGTTTCTTATTAGAATGTTTGAGCGATAAGAGTGTTTCTAATAGAGAAATTGTATTAAGTCTACTTAAAGAACTTGACTTATCAGATGTAGAGTTAGACAGAATAAACAACTTACTTACTTTAAAAACAAGCTCTATCAGACAAACAGTAATAAAGATTTTACTTGAACAAGATGATTCAAAACTAGAAAATATTGCTTCTTCTCTAATAAAATCTTCAAATTCGCAAAAATGTCTTGGAGGACTTGAAATTGTAAACTTATTAAAAGACAATACTGATAGACAAGAACTATACAATAAACTTATTTCATTAGTGGAAAGTGTTGATAAGTCTAAAAAGAATACATCTCAAGTTCAGATATTAATTGATAATTTATTAGGTAAAGCAAAAAATGATTATTGTAAAGAAAATGGATTTGGGATATACAATCCTGAAAATAAGGTTCAAATTCCTGAACAATTTGATTTTAAATACGATTCCTCTACTCCATCAAAACTTAATAAGATTATTTCCAATTTAAGCTTATCTTCTAATGAGGATTCTGTTTCTATATCAACTAAAAAAGAAGCTAAGAAGATTCTCGATGTAGATATAAATAAAATATTAAAAGTATATGAAAAATTTGATGAACTTATTATTGAAAATGCAGATTATGAGTATGAGGTTGAGAGATGGTCAGGTAATATGGATAAAATACTTTTAGGTTACTCTACATATAATCTAACTCCTATTAAACATATAACTGGAAATAATAAGGATACTATTGATAATTATCCATTAGCTGAACTTTGGAGAGAAACTAGTAAGAAACTTAATTTAGATTATAAAATAATCCTTGATATTTTATTTTATAGCATACGCTCATGCTCTTATCATGAAATAGAAAAAAGTTGGTTTTCATCTATATACTCAAATGTCCTTGATGAAAAAAAACAAAAAAAATTATATACAAAATTAGATAAATTAAAATTTGATGTTCTTACAAGAAAAATACTTGCAGTATTACTAAATGAATTTGACCAGAAAGAAATGTTTGAATACTGTTTAGATACATACTACAAACTTAGAAACCTATTAACTACTGAACAATGTAAAAAGCAAAGAGTTGAGTTTACTAAAAACTACTATAGACAAAATGAATACTGCCCTGCTTTAGATGCACCAATTTTAAACTATTGGCTTGGAAAGGCACATTCATTTATTTATGATGATATTTCTTTTACTAAGTTCTTCTATACTACATTTGCAAATTATCAACTTTTAGAATATAAATTCCCATTTTATACTAATATAGATATATTTGCTCGTGCATATGAATTGGGATTAATGACTGAGGAACAAATCAATCGAGAAATTGTAACTGGATACAATGCAACAAATATAATACGAATTTTGACAAACCCTAGATGGGGTGGTGATACATTAGAAAAACATCCATGGCTTGAAAACAATATAAAAACAGTTACAAATAGAATTATAGAAATCGAATCACGTAGAGGTGATATGCCAACAGAAGTTTCTCATCTAGCTGATAATATACAACATTTTGAGGGTATGAATTATTTCGTAAATATCTTAGTTGCTCTTGGTAAAGAAACTTTCCAAAGAGGATATTCATATGGTAGTAATTATTCAAAAAAAGATGTTTTGAGTTCTCTACTTAAAAATTGTTATCCTACTAAAGAAGATAATTCTAAAGAATTAAAAAAATTACTTAAAACTACTGATATTACTGAATTAAGATTAATAGAAGCTGCTATGTATGCTCCTCAATGGGTAAATATAATTGAAAAATATTTAAACTGGAAAGGTTTAAAGAGTACAATTTGGTATTTCCATGCACATATAAATGAAGGCTTCTCTGCTCAAAAAGAATCAGAAGTTGCTCTATTCTCTCCTATATCACCACAGAGTTTCATGGATGGAGCATTTGATGTGGATTGGTTTTTAGATTCATATAAAACTATTGGAGAAGAAAGATTCAATCTCCTTTACAAATCAGCTAAATACATAACTAGTGGTGGAAACTCTCACAGACGTGCACAACTTTATGCTGATGCTACACTTGGAAAACTTGATAAAGATATGCTGATGAAAGAAATTGAAACAAATAGAAATCAAGATAAATTGAGAAGTTTCTCTTTACTTCCTATGAAAAAAGGAGACCTTAAAGAAGCAACTTTCCGTTATGAATTTATTCAAAAGTTTGCTAAAGAAAGTAAACAATTTGGTGCACAACGTCGTGAAAGTGAATCAAAGGCTTGTGCAATAGCAATGGAAAACTTAGCTAGAAGTGCTGGTTTTGAAGATATCAATCGTATGATGTGGGCTCTTGAAACGGAAAAACTAAATGAGGTTGCTCATATATTTAAACCAAAGAATATTGATGGAACTTCACTTTGGATAGATGTTGATGAAAAAGGAAAAACATCTATAAAAGTCCAAAAAGGTGATAAGACTTTAAAAAGTGTACCAAAAGCTCTTGCAAAACATCCATATGTACTTGAACTTAAATCAGTACAAAGAGATTTAAAAAGTCAGTATTCTCGTGCAAAACAAAGTTTAGAGCAAGCTATGAAAAATGAAACAGTATTTACAGTTAAGGAAATCTCCAATATTTATAAAAACCCAGTTATTTGTCCTTTGATTAAGAATCTAGTGTGGGTGTGCGATGATAATATTGGATATGTTTATAATGATAAGTCTAAGTTCTTTATTTGCAATATAGAGGGCGAGACTTCTAAATTAACAGCAAAAAATAAATTAAAACTTGCACATCCGGTTCATCTTTTTGAATCTGGTAAATGGAGTGAATTCCAACATGACTTATTTAATAAGCAAATTGTTCAGCCATTTAAGCAAGTATTTCGCGAGTATTATAGAATAAATAGTGATGAATTATCTGAAAAAACTATATCTCGTAGATATGCTGGACACCAAATCCAGCCAAAGAAAACTGTAGCACTTCTTAGAAATCAGCTTTGGACTGTTGATTATGAAGAAGGTTTACAAAAAGTGTTTTATAAAGAAAATATAGTAGCAAAAATGTTTGCACTTGCTGATTGGTTTTCGCCAGCAGACATTGAGCCACCTACTATTGAAACAGTAGAATTCTTTGATAGAAAAACTTATAAAAGCTTAGAATTGGCTTCAATACCTCCAATTTTATTTTCAGAAGTTATGCGTGATATAGACCTCGTTGTAAGTGTCGCTCATGCTGGTGGTGTTGACCCTGAAACAAGCCATTCTACTGTAGAGATGCGTATAGCAATTGCTAAAGAATTGCTATTATTGTTAAAGATTAAAAATGTCAATTTTGAAGGGTCTCATGCTCTTATAGCAGGCAATTTAGGTGAGTATTCTGTACATATGGGTTCTGGTATTGTACATAAAAAAGGAATGGGTGCTTTAAATATACTTCCTGTACATTCTCAAAGTAGAGGAAAGATATTCCTTCCTTTTGCTGATGAAGACCCTAAGACTGCTGAGATTTTGTCTAAAATCTTATTACTTGCTGAAGATAATAAGATTAAAGACCCTAGTATTTTAAGCAACTTATAAATATAAGATTTATCTCTAAAACATATTGGGCTTTCTAATTTTCCATGAAAGTCCAATATGTTTTTATATTATATTTTATATGAATTAATTTATAACTATAGCAAATTTATATGATATCTTCATCGTACATATTGTATATCACTGAAAATTTTTTTCTTCATTAGAACCTTTTAACCCTATAAAATCTGTATAGAAAATCTTTTTCTAAAGATTTATTTAAAGTAGCACTTTCTTGAAAATTTATAAATTTTATCTCTAAAGAAGACTTATTTATAGGTATAACCTTATGTATAAGTCTTAAATTTACTATGTATTGTCTATGAGTCATAAAGAAATTAGGAGGTAGGCGTTTTTTTAAATCATCAAAGTTCTCATAAAATTTTATCGTATCTTCATCTCTAGTATATAAATTAATAGCTCTTGAATTTTTCTCAAACATGACTATATCATCAAAATTAATCATATGTATCTGTTTCCTTATTTTATATACAAAAAGAGTATCTTCTATAAAATTATTTTTTGCAATTTTATGAGAGTTAATGTGGTCTATTGCTATATTAATTGAATCAATTATTTTTTCTTTTTTAAACGGCTTAACTATAAAATCTATAGGATGTACTTTAAAGCTCTCAAGACTATAGTCAGCAAAACCTGTTACAAAAACTATATGTATATCTTTATCTATAGAAAGAATTTCTTTGGCAGAATCAATCCCATTTTTATATGGCATATCAATGTCAATAATCAATAAGTCTATTTTCTCACTTTTTATAAATTCAATTGCTTCTATACCATCCTTGACTTTCTTAACATAATCTACATATCCAGACTCTTTAACTATATTTGCTATATCATCTCTTACAATTTTATCATCATCACAAATCAAAACTTTTATCACAGACTTCTCTCCTCCTAACTAATAATATTTTGGTATTAAAATTACAAATTCAGTTAAAAAATCGTCACTATTTACAAGTATACTATAATCATACTTATCTAATATATTTTTAACTAGATATAACCCAAAACCTCTATCTTGTCCTTCTTTAGTGCTAAACCCATCCAAAAATATACTTTCAACATTATGTATTTTAGGACCATTATTTTTTATGGCTACAATATACTGAAATTCATCTTCATATGCATGCAATCTTATATACTTCTTTTCCTTTTTTATAGCAGACAAAGACTCTATTGCATTGTCTATTATATTTAATAGTACTGAACTCATGTCGTTAGGTTCAATCTCTAAATTATCCATAAAATCTTGAATATAGACATCAAAAGATATATTCTTTTCAAGGCATTCCTCATATTTTAATGAAGCTATAGCATCTAAATAAGATACTTTTCCATACCTTGAGTTTTTTGATTTAAAGTTATTTGATATATTCATTATATATCCTTTAGCATCTTCAGCTAAGCCAGTATTTAATAAAGAATATACTACTTGTAAATGTTTTAAATAGTCATGTTTTTGACTTCTTAATTTCACGATTATATTGTCCTTATGATTTATTTTACTATCTAGTTTTTGTAACTTGTACTCTTGTTTATTGTTATTGTCTAGCAATCTTATAAATTTAAATCCTATATAAAGACTTAAAATAATTAAACTTAAAAAAAGTATAATATTTAATACTCCTTCAAGTAAAAAATTATATCCTAAACTTAATTGTATATATTGAATACCCTCCATGAATAAAATCCATACAAAACAGGATAAAAAAAATGTTAGTAGTCCTCTTTTTAATATGTCTAATTCTTTATAAAACCTGTACTTATTCATTATAAGGTTACTAAATATAAATAAGGTTAGTATTACTATAGGAAATATAAAGTTATTCTCCATAATTTCCCTCCCATCTACAATTTATATGAAAATTATATCATTTTAAAAAAATTATGTAAAAAGTCAAAATTTACATATAGATTAACTAAACTTGTAAAAACACATATAAATTTGTACAATTAACTGATTAAAATTTGAAAATACTTACTTTGCTATATATTTTAGATAAATATATAATTGATTTAGTTAAGAAAGGAAGGTGGTAAACATGAAAGATAATTTGAAAATAGTACTAAGGTATATAAAAAGTTATAAAGCTAGGTCTTTAGCAATTGCTGTGAGTATAATTCTTGCCACATCACTCATTGTCGGTATTGGTACCCTCTCAAGAAGTTCTCAGCAAGCAGATGTAGATAGATTGAGAAGAGAACTTGGAACTGACCATGCATACTTTAAAGATATAAAGATAAATCAATTAGAATCCATAAAATCTAGTAAAGATATTAAAAATTTGGGTATAACATCTTACTATGCATCCACAGATGTTAATGAAAAATTACCTATAAACATAGAATATGCAAATAAAAATTACTTGACTAGCCATTCTAAACTTATAAAAGGTAGCTTTCCAAAAGCTAGCAATGAGGTGGTAGTAGAGAAATGGGTCTTAAATAGTATGGGTTTAAAACCAGAGATAAATCAAGACCTTACTTTTAAATTATATCAAAAAGAAAATCCAGAGACTTTTAAAGTCGTAGGAATACTTGAAGATAGATATATAGAAAAAAGCAAGGGAAAATGTGAAATTTTTTTGAATCTCAATCAATCAAAATTGGATAAGTTTACAGCTTATGTTGAATTTAATGAGGGCAGTGATATAAATACAAACATAGACAATATAGCAAAAAATGCTATGTTGGATGAGAATAGTATAGGAAAAAACTCAATGCTTATAGACTCTACTATGAAAAATGGTATTTTAGATGATTCAAGTAAATTCGTTGCAATTGCTATGAGTCTATTTGCTGGTATTGTAATATATAGTATCTATGTTATATCAATATACCAAAGAGTACAGGAATATGGTGTCTTAAGAGCAATTGGAGCCACTAATTTTAGGATTTTCAAACTTATGTTTTATGAACTTTTCATACTTGCTTTGATAGCAATGCCTATAGGTATATGTACAGGTATGGGGGGAGCACAAATATTTAATAGGTCTGCAGGAAATATTAAATTTGAAGGAAATATAAATGTTACACCTTTTGTTATTCCAGATAAAATAATCCTCTTATCAATTGCATGTACAATACTAACAATACTGATTATAAGTTTCTTTACATACTTAAAAATAAGAAGAATTTCCCCTATTGATGCTATCAGAAAAACTTTTGGAACTGATAAAAATGTAACCAAAGTTAATTCTTTAATATCCAAATTAACTTTAAATATATCAGTAACAAAATCTATATCTGCGAAAAACATCTTTAGAAATAAAAAGGGCTTCATTGTAATTATATTATCTATGAGCATAGGAGGTATAATCATCATAAAAGACAATTATAAATCTTCTTTTTTAGATGTCCAAAACAAAAGTAGTCAAGAGCAAACATATATGAATGCAGATTTTATTCTATCAAATGTTTTTCTAAATGAAACTGGCAACAGCACTTCTTTCAAGGATATAAAGGGTTTTAATGATAATCAGATAGACAAAATAAAAAATATAGATGGAATTGACAAAATCAAAACTGCTAGCATATTGAACACGAGAATAGAGGTAGATACAATAAATAGATTAGATTACTACGAAGCTATAAATTCAGCTCCTTATTATAAGAAATTTCCTCTATTCACAAAAAATAAGACTACCGGAAAATATACACTAAAACAAAAGTTAAGAGGTTATGATGATGAGATGATAAAATCATTAGAAAAATACTTGGTAAGTGGAAGTATAAATTTGAAAAAAATGAAAAAAGAAAACTTGTCTATAGTATATGTACCAGAAATTTCTAAAACACAGAAATATTCAAAGACTTTTACTCCTGGCACAGGCACACCAGCTGTAGATATAAAAGTAGGCGATACTATAAAGGTCAAATATCCAAAAGTTGGAATAGATACAGGACTTTATGAAAGTCAAAAAGATAATTATGAATATCTAGAATATGACTTTAAAGTTGGAGCTATTGTAAGTTATCCTTTTGCAGATAATGGTATGTACTCTGGAGATGAGGGTGTAGATGTAATAACGAGTAGCGAATATCTAAAAAAATTAACTGATGTAGATAAGTATAACTTAGTTTATCTAGACCTTAATAAAAATGCAAACAAGAAAAAAATAAATAAACTTTTGGGTAAAATTGGAAGTGAAGTTCCTGGAACTACAACGGTAGATATGATGGTAGAAAAAGAAAACTCTGATAAGATGACATCTAGGTCCATGATTTATAATTATGGTATAGTAGCAGTGATGTTCATAATTAGTGTATTTAATATAATAAATAACATAAGTTATAACTTAACCTCAAGAACTAACGAATTTGGAATGTTAAGAGCTATTGGTATCTCTGAGAAAGGATTTAAAAATATGATACTCTATGAGGGAATATTATATGGAGCACTCTCAAGTATAATTACCATTGTGGCTGGTCTTATAATACAATTTAAAATGTATTACCTGCAGGGATTTGTATCATATGGATTGGGATTTTCAATAGATTACAAAATATATATCCTAGTTGTTTTAGCAAACATAATTGTAGGTATTCTAGCTACATATATTCCATCAAGGAAGATAAATAAAATTAGTATAGTCGAAGCTATAAACATTACAGAATAGGAGGAGTAATTATGCCTATATTAGAGATTCTTAACTTAGGTAAGATTTATGGAAAAAAAGAAACATCTGTACATGCACTAAAGGATGCAAATTTAAAAATAAATAAGGGTGAATTTGTTGCAATAATTGGCCCAAGTGGAAGTGGGAAAAGCACATTTCTACATTTAGTAGGTGGTCTTGAGAGACCAAGTAGTGGAACTATAAAAGTCGATGGTAAAGATATATGTTGCCTTTCAGATAAAGAACTAGCAAAATATAGAAGACAAAAAGTAGGATTTGTCTTTCAACAGTATAACCTAATTCCAGTATTAAATGTAAAAGAAAATATAGAATTACCACTAAAGTTAGACAATAAAAAAGTCGATGAAGAATACATCAAAGACCTTATAAATTTATTGGGGCTTAATGAGAGGAAAAATCATCTTCCAAATCAATTATCTGGTGGTCAACAACAAAGAGTTGCTATTGCACGTGCTTTATCTACAAAACCAAGTATAATCCTAGCAGATGAACCAACAGGAAATTTGGACAGCAAAACTACAGAAGAAGTCATGGATTTACTAAAAAGTTCAATAAAAAAATATAACCAAACGCTTATAATAATAACACATAATGAAAATATTGCTAGAAAAGCAGATAGAATTATATCTATAATAGATGGAGAGCTTAGTTAAACTAACACTCTAAAATCATTTATAGAAAAGAGGATTTAAATGTTATTAGTTTTAGGTAATTTAAATTTAGACTTGGATTTTGACTACAGAATAATAAGAGAAGAAAATGATGATGTAGATATATTTATAGATATTAGTTATCGTAGCTTAGATATAGATACTGATGGTTCTAACTTATTTAATTCTAGAATCCAATTTCCATTTGTAAGAGCATTAATTCTAAGATTAAATAAGAACAAGCAATGTATGACAATTCATTTGTTAAGAGATATAGATTTATTTTCTGCCTTTGCTAACTTCGAGGTAGATTACAACGACTCTGTCATAAATATAAAAAATCAAAATGAGAAAGTTATTCTAAATAAATCTATCAAAAAGTAATAAGGGGGCCTTAATAGGCCCCAGTTTTTTTGTTTTCTATACCTATTATATCATGATAAATAGATTAGTCAATAGAATTTTCTGAATATTTTTATAATTTTTTCATAAAGTTTTTTATATATTATACTTTAAAATTATATGTAATAAAAAAATTTTGTGACTAATTTTAAAGTTAATTGATTAAATATACATATTCAAAATCAATATAAATTTTCTTACCTTTTATCATTTTTATTTAGGTTTTAAGTTATAATCTATCATTAACAAATATTTATATATAGCTCTAATAAAACTCTATTTATATGCAAATCTAATAATTTATATACAAGTCTAATAACTTATATACAAGTCTAATAACTTATATTCAAGTCTAATAGAATTAATATTCTAAAAGAAATATTATTTACCATAATAAACTTTTAAATATATCTCTTTTAATTCACTCATCAATGGATATCTAGGATTTGCACCTGTACATTGGTCATCAAATGCTTGTTCAACCATAGCATCCAATCCCTCTAAGAATTTAGCTTCATCTACTCCTGCCTCTTTTATAGTCTTAGGAAGACCCACTCTTGCCTTTAATTCATCTATTGCTTTTATAAGATTATCCACTTTTTCTTGGTCTGTATTTCCTTTAATTCCTGCGAAAGAAGCAAATTCAGCATATCTTTGTATACAATCAGGGTATCTGTATTGTGAAAATGCGCCCATCTTATTTGGAGCCTCTGCACAATTGAACTTAATTACTTCATTTATTAACAATGCATTTGCAACACCGTGTTGAACATGGTGGAATGCACCAAGTTTATGTGCCATAGAGTGGCAAATTCCTAAGAAAGCATTTGCAAAAGCCATACCAGCCATAGTAGATGCCATTGCCATTTTTTCTCTTGCTACTTTATCAGTCTTTCCATTTTTATATGCACGAGGTAAATATTCAAATATTATTTTGCCTGCTTGAAGTGCTAGTCCATCAGCTGGTTCAGTTCTTAGCATAGATACATATGCCTCTAGTGCATGTGTTAATGCATCAACACCTGATGCTGCTGTTAATCTTGGTGGCATTTCCATCATCATATCTGCATCAATTATAGCCATATTTGGCATTAATTCATAATCTGCTAATGGATATTTTACACCTGAATCTTGGTCAGTTATAACTGCAAATGGAGTTACTTCTGAACCAGTTCCTGCTGAAGTAGGAATAGCTGCAAAGTATGCTTTTTCACCCATCTTAGGGAATGCATATACTCTTTTTCTTATATCCATAAATCTCATTGCTAAATCTTGGAAATCTACTTCTGGATGCTCATACATTACCCACATTATCTTACCAGCATCCATTGCACTACCTCCACCTACAGATATTATTAAGTCTGGTTGGAAATCGGACATAGCCTTAGCCCCTTCTCTTGCACAAGCTAGTGTTGGGTCTGGAGCAACATCAAAGAATGTAGTATGCTTAATTCCCATTTCATCCAATAAATCAGTTAGTTTTTTAGTATAACCATTATTGTAAAGGAAAGAGTCTGTTACTATAAAAGCTTTCTTCTTGTTCATGACATCTTTAAATTCTCTTGCTGCTACACCTAAACATCCTTTTTTGAAATAAACTTTTTGTGGGGCTCTAAACCAAAGCATATTCTCTCTCCTTTCAGCTACTGTCTTGATATTAAGTAAATGCTTAACTCCTACGTTTTCTGATACTGAGTTTCCACCCCAAGAACCGCAACCAAGAGTAAGAGATGGAGCTAATTTAAAGTTATATAAATCACCTATACCACCTTGTGATGATGGAGTATTAACTAATACTCTACAAGTCTTCATAGCATTTACAAACTTCTCTACTCTCTCTGGTTGATTGATAGAGTCTGCATACAATGATGAAGTATGACCATACCCACCATCAGCAACTAATTTTTCAGCCTTAGCAACTGCATCTTCAAAACTCTTAGACTTGTACATTGCAAGGACAGGAGAAAGTTTTTCATGTGCAAAAGGTTCCTCTACTTCAACAGATTCAACTTCGCCAATTATTATCCTAGCTGTTTTTGGCACTTCTACATCTGCCATTTTTGCTATTACATGAGCTGGTTGTCCAACTATTTTTGCATTTAAAGTTCCATCAATTATTACTACTTTACCTACCTTTTCTGTTTCTTCTTTATTTAAGAAATGTGCTCCACGATATTTAAATTCTTTTTTAACTTCTTCATATATTTTTTCTGGTACTATTACTGCTTGCTCAGAAGCACATATCATACCATTATCAAATGATTTTGATACTAATATTGAACTTACAGCCATTTTTATATCTGCACTCTCATCTATTATTGCTGGTACATTTCCAGGTCCAACTCCAACAGCTGGTTTACCTGAAGAATATGCAGATTTAACCATTCCAGGTCCGCCAGTAGCTAATATAAGGTCTGCTTCTGCCATAACAACATTAGTCAATTCAATTGAAGGCACATCTACCCAACCTATAAGACCTTTTGGTGCTCCTGCCTTAACTGCTGCATCATGTACAACTCTAGCCGCTTCTATAGTACAGTTTTTAGCTCTTGGATGAGGGGAGAAAATTATACCATTTCTAGTTTTTAGTGCTATTAGGGACTTGAATATTGCAGTTGATGTAGGGTTAGTTGTTGGTATAACTGCTGATAATACACCTACTGGTTCAGCAATCTTTGTAAATCCAAATGCCTCATCTTTTTCTATAACACCACAAGTTTTAGTGTCTTTATAAGCATTATAGATATACTCTGAAGCGAAATGGTTTTTTATAACTTTATCTTCAACAATACCCATACCAGTCTCTTCAACTGCCATTTTTGCTAGGGGAATTCTTTGTTGATTTGCTGCAGTTGAAGCAGCTAAGAAAATTTTATCTACTTGCTCTTGTGTAAATGTTGCAAATTCTTTTTGTGCTAATCTAATTTCCTCTAGCCTCATTCTTAATGTCTCAACACTATTGACAATCTCAGGGCTACATACTTCAACAGCTACTGTTTCTACAACCTTTTCTTTTTTCTCCATAACTAAAAACCTCCCTAAATAATTATGCATCTCCTATTTTTATAAATCTTAAATGCATCATCTATTATATTTTTAACCTATACTTAAAATAATTTTATAGATTTCATATCTATACTTTAGATTTTATTTATTTTATGCCCTTAGGTCAAGAAGTTTTTTTCTGAATATTTTGTCAATTTATTTTTTAACAAATATATTATTTTTTTTACTTTTATTAAATTTTTTTATTTAAATAAGATATATTTCATTTGAATAATTTACTTTGACTAAATAAACTACTAAAATGATAATTTATATCTTTCACTTTTTTTATTTATTAAATTTTATATGTTATTTTTACAAGTAAGACATAATATTTTTGTCATATTTTCATAAAATAACACTTATTTTTGATTTATATGCATTTTTTCTTTTGATAATGACTATGTAATTTTTAAAAATATATAAATTAAAAACATTTTAGTTTCTATAAGTTATTTTTAAGTCAATATCTTAAAATAATATTTTTCATGTAGATAAACAATTTTTATATCAACCTCGTTAATTTTTTACTTACAATATGTATACAAAAAATTTTACAGCACAAAATTATTTATAAATTCTTAGTTTATTATCATATTAATTAATTTTTTCTCAGGTATATCCAATCAATTAATTGTGAATAAAAATTAATTTAATTGGGTAAAAGTAGATATCATAAAAAATTTTATATTAAATTTGTAGTACTTATATAAGAGATAAAATTTCCTATAATATTTTTTCATTAAATTTTTTCTTTTACAACAAATACTTACTACCTTTTGATATAATATTTTTATCAGTTATTATATTCAGGTTTTGAAAGGAGTATTAAAATGAGTTTATTAGTTTTCGGACATAAAAATCCAGATACAGATTCAATATGTTCTGCAATTTCATTAGCACATTTAAAAAACAAATTAGGGATAGAAGCAACAGCTTATGCTTTAGGAGACATCAGAAAGGAAGCTAAATACGCCTTAGATTACTTTAAGGTAGATGCACCTGAAATCTTAGATAACGTTAGAATACAAGTTAGAGATTTAAATTATGATAAGGTAGTACCTTTAACTCCAACTTCTTCTATATTAGAAGCCTATAATCTTATGGATGAAAAAAATGTTAAAACATTACCTGTAACTTATGAGGATGGAACTTTTGCTGGTATTATTACCATGAAAGAAATAGCTAAAAACCTTCTTCATCAACATTTTACAACTATACACACATCACTATCAAATATCTGCAAAAACCTTAATGGTAATATCCTTGTAGATTGTGGTGAAGATGTAAAAGGTAGAGTTGTTACTTTATCATTTGGTATGGAAACCCTGATAGAGACTTTAAAAGAAGGGGATATAGCTATTGTTGGTGATAGATATGATAGTATTGAATACGCAATTGATACAAAAGTTAAGCTTTTAATACTTACTAATCATACAAAAATTTCAAAAGACTTACTAGCTCTTGCTAAAATAAATGGAGTGTCTGTTGTTTCTGTTGAAAGTGACAACTACAAAACTTCTAATGTCATAAATCAATGTAGTTTCTTAGATTCTATAGAAGCCACAGATAATTTGATTACATTTAAAGAAGATGACTATATGGATGAAATAAAAGAAATTATGTTAGAAACAAATTTTAGATCTTATCCTATATTAGATGATGACAATAAGTTTTTAGGATTAATTTCAAAAGGGCATCTATTAAATCCATCTAAAAAGAATGTTGTTTTAGTTGACCATAATGAATATGCTCAAAGTGCTGATGGAATTGAACAAGCAAATATAGTTGAAATAGTTGACCATCATAAACTTGGTGGTATTTCTACTGATGTTCCTATGTATTTTAGAGTTATGCCTGTTGGATGCAATAGCACTATAATTTATCAAATGTATAAAGAAAATAATGTTGAGATACCTTATGAAATAGCTGGTCTTCTTTTATCTGCTATATTATCTGATACATTATTATTTAAATCTCCAACAACTACTGATATGGATAAGAAAGCTTGTGAAGAATTAAGTAAAATAGCAAAAGTAGACATGGAAAAATATGCTATGGATATGTTTAAATGTGGTACTTCTTTAGATGAGTTTACTATAGAACAAATAGTAAATATGGACTTTAAAGAGTTTAACATGAGTGGACATAGAGTTGGTATAGGACAAGTATTTACTTTAGACACAGACTCTATATTTGCTAAGAAGGATGAATTTTTATCTTATATAAATTCAACTGATTATGACAAATTAGTTCTTGCAGTTACAGATATAATAAAAGAAGGTTCTTATTTAATCTACAAAGCAGAAGATAGATTGATTGCTGATGCATTTGGTATTGAAGGAGTTCAAGGAACATTTGCTCCAGGTGTTGTATCTAGAAAGAAACAATTAGTACCTAACTTAACTACTGCAATTAAAAATTTTAAATAATATAAAATCTTTAAACAACACAAAAACTGTTTCAAATTTAAATTTGAAACAGTTTTTTATATTTTTATTAAACCTTTCAATATATTTAATGTCTTTGTTAAAGTACATACTTAGTTACAATATGTCACTTAAAAATTTACTGTTTGAAATTCTTTTATAACAATATTAAATTCCATAAAAAAATACACTATTAGAAAACTCTAATAGTGTATTTTTCTCTTCTTATTATATATTACACTTTAAATTATTCCTTGACTGGTTTAGCTGGTGTAAACTAAACCAGTCTCTCTCAAATATTAAGCACTTTTTTCTTATTATGTTCTTTAGGATTTATTGTCTCTATTATTGTAAACCAAAGTTATGAAATTGTAAATAGAATATATTACCATTATAATGTTTTTTCTTAAATAAAAATATACAAATAACTTTCTTTTCTTAAATAAAATCGCTAAAATAGCTTTAAAAAATGTTAAAATAAATGTTTTCCATCTATCTTCTATATTTATTTTAATATATTATATATTAAAAACTTAATCATAAATAATTTAATATAATTATTTTTCTATAATACTTTAAGATGATGTTCTGATAAGATTACTGGAGTTATTTAGTATAATAAAAATTTAATAGATAATTAAATTTCAGTAAAACAAATTATAATAGAATAAATTAAAAAGTGAGATGTTATTATATTCTCTAGAAAATATAATAACATCTCACTTTATCTTTAAGTTGTATATATTTTTTCTTTTATCTGTGTCCTAGTTTTTTTCAACGTCTGAGTAATCTACTCCAAAAGTTTCTACAGTTACAGCTTTCATAACTTGCGGAGTCTGTGGCTTGTCCGCTGCTCCTGTTCTAACTGATGCTATTTCATCAACTGTATCCATACCTTCTATAACTCTACCAAAACCTGCATATTGACCATCTAAATGTGGTGAATTTTTATGCATTATAAAAAATTGAGAACCAGCTGAATTAGGTGCCATAGTTCTAGCCATTGATATAACGCCTCTTTCATGCTTTAAATTGTTAGTGAATCCATTTCCACTAAATTCACCTTTTATAGAATGTCCTGGACCACCCATTCCAGTACCATTTGGGCATCCACCTTGTATCATAAATCCTGGTATTACTCTATGAAATGTTATTCCATTATAATATCCATCATCTACTAATGATACAAAATTTTTAACTGTATTTGGTGCTATATTTGGGTACAACTCAATTTTTATTTCTTTTCCATTTTCCATTACTATAGTTACTATAGGATTTTTATTTTCCATGACTTATTACCTTCCTTTTTATTAATTAAATTACACAATTACATTTATTATATTATACTCTAAATTAAACTCTAGCAAGTATATTTTTTCCTATTTCATATCCTTCTTGATATATAGTTTTACAAAACTCATCATCAAAGTTAAGAGTATCTTTAGGTGCAAATTGAGTGTTAGGTCTAACTACTATTATTTTATCTTCATTATATATTTTTTTGATGTCATCTGGTAAATCATAATTATACTTTGTGGATATCAGAATAATTTTATCCACATTATCCACAATTAAAGGCTCAATTAACGCACTCCTAATTAGACCTCCATCCAATTTAAAACCATCATAAATACCATCTTGCACATCCTTCATGAATTGTTCTTTAAATCCAAGAGTAGCATTTGGATTTGATGGTAACAATCCACTATATGAAATGCTTAAAATTGCTTCGTCTTTAGGCATTTTTGACACATTTACAACCTTTTCTGATACTACCTTATTATTAACTTCTACATAGTTAACATAGAAGTTCATTTTCTCTATTTTACTACTATCTAGTTCTCTCAGATTATCTATAGCTGGAGAATTATCCACAGTATTATTTACTATTTTCACATTTCCGTTCTGGATATCTTTTATATTTGTCCACATTTTTTTCAAGTTATCAACATTACCTGTGTATAAATAATATCCATTTATTGCTCCTATTGATGTTCCTGAAATTGAATAAAAATGATTTATTCCATTATCATACAAAGCGTTAACTACCCCTGCTTGGTAAGCTCCCTTTGCTCCTCCACCTTCTAAGCATAGTCCTAGTTTCATAGTTTCATCTCCAAATTGTTTATCTTATATTTATATTTCAAAAAACTTACTAAATGTTTTATATATACTATAATGGTCTTCAACATTACCTAATTCCCTTATAGAATGCATTGCTAAAATTGGACTTCCTACATCCACAGATGGTATATCTACATGAGTAGAGGATATTGGACCTATAGTACTTCCACCCCTCTCATCTGACCTATTTACAAATTCTTGATACTCGACATTAGCTTCTTTACATATATTTTTGTAAACAGCTATAGAATATCCATCACTTGTATATGCTTGACTTGCATTTATCTTTATAACAGGCCCTTTTCCCATAACTGGTTTATTGGTTGGGTCATGTTTTTCTGGAGTATTTGGATGAATAGCATGAGCTAAATCTGATGATATCATGAAAGACGAATAAATAGCCTCAAAAAATCCTTCTCTATCTTTCCCTATTGATAAACATATTCTCTCCAATATATTTAATAGCATATTTGAATCTGCACCTTGTTTAGTAGAACTTCCAACTTCTTCATTGTCAAATACAGCCATTACATTTACACCACTTTGTCCTTTAGCATCAACTAAAGCATTTAAACTAGCATGTACCATTGCAAGATTATCTTGTCTTCCAATAGATATAAATTCCTCATTAGCCCCTATTAAACTTCCTTTTTCAAATTCATATAAGAACAAATCAAAGTCTATTATATCTTCCACTTTTACATTTAAATTAGATGATATTTGTTTTAAAAGAAAGTTATCTTTTTCTAATGTATCGTTTAATAATCCAACTAGAGGTAACATATCTTTTTGCTTATTATATGAATGACCATCATTTATGCTTCTATTCAAATGTATAGCTAGATTTGGTATTATACAAATTGGTTTTTTAAAGTCGATAAGTTTTTCCTTTGGCTTAAGTACACTATCTCCTTTTAAGACTACTCTTCCAGCTATACCAAGTGGTCTATCTAACCATGTACTTAATATTGCTCCTCCATAACATTCTGTATTCAGCTTCAAATAAGCTTTCTCAGCTTCTATTTCTGCATTTGGCTTAATACTAAATGTAGGAGAATCTGAATGAGAACCTATTATTCTAAACCCACCTTCTTCTATATTATCTGAGTTAACTACAAAAGCTACTATAGCAGATAAATTTTTAGTCACGTAGTATTTTCCACCTACTCTTAGATTCCATTTTTTATTTAAAGCTAACTCTTCAAATCCATTTTTATCTAAAACTTCTTTAGCACTATCAACTGCGTGAAAAGATGATGGGCTATCGTATATGAAATCTATTAAATTTTTAGCAAAGCTTATACTATCCATTCCTAATTTTCCTCCATTATAAAATATCTAGTGTTGTATATTCTTTATTTATTTTTTTAATTCCTTGCTTATCAAAGGCTATAGTAACATCTGTTCCAGTTATAGACACGACTGTTCCAACCCCAAATTTAGGATGATGTACTTTAGAACCAAGCTTTATGTCTTCTGGATTAGTCTCTTTATTTGAATCTTTTATTGTAGCATTAACATTATCTGCAACTTTAGATTTACTTATAGTATTCATATACTTTTTAGTATATTTATCTAACATATTATAACTTGCTTTAGAATAACTTAATTCTTTTTTCATTTTGTACAATCTTTCTATACATTCTTCTGGTAACTCTTCCATAAATCTTGAAGCTATTGCAACATTTGTTTTACCATATAGCGTTCTTTTTTCAGTTAGTGACATGTATAACTCTTCTTTAGCTCTAGTTATACCAACATAACAAAGCCTTCTTTCTTCTTCTATTTGAGATTCACTCAGAGACTTTATAGCTCTTGATATAGGAAATAGTCCTTCTTCCATCCCTGTTAAAAATACAACTGGAAACTCCAATCCTTTAGATGTATGAATTGTCATAAGAGAAACTCTATCATTGTCCTCTTCATCATTAGATTCGGATGTAAGTGCTATACTAGTTAAAAATGTCTCTAAATCTTTATTTTCATAAGTGTCATCACTACTACTTTCAAACTCTAGTGCTATAGATATAAATTCTCTTAAATTATCAATTCTATCTTGAGCTTCTTCACCTTTACCAGTTAAATCTTTTTCATTTTTATTTTTTATATCCACAAGTTCATCCATATATCCTGTAGTATCTAAAACTTTTTCTATTAACTTACTAACAGGATAGACTTCTTTTATAGTTCTAAGTGTACCTATAATATCAACAAATCCACTTATACTTGCTCTAGCTTTTGTAGATATATCAGAGTTTGTTTCTATATCAATTAAAACTGAATATATACTCTCTTGTTTCAGATTGGCTCTATCCTCAATTTTTTCTATAGTTCTAAGCCCTATACCTCTTCTAGGAACGTTTATAATTCTTTTTATAGATATGTCATCCTGTGGATTTTGAATAACTCTTAAATACGCTACTAAGTCCTTTATTTCTTTTCTCTCATAAAACTTTGTACCACCATATATATTATATGGTATTTGACTTCTGTTTAAAGCGTCTTCTACAGGTCTTGCTTGTGCATTTGCTCTATAAAGTACTGCAAAATCTTTGTATGGTCTATTCTCTTTTCTAGCTATTTGTGCAATTGAGTCAGCTATAAAATCAGCTTCTTCTATTTCACTACCAGTTAGTTGTATCTTTATAAGTTCTCCTTCTTTCTTTTCACTCCAAAGTTTCTTTCTTTTTCTTTCTATGTTATTTGATATAACTTTGTTAGCTGCATCTAATATTACTTGTGTTGATCTATAATTTTGTTCTAGTTTCACAACATGTACATTATCATAATCTTTCTCAAATTCAAGTATATTTCTTATATCTGCGCCTCTCCATCCATAAATACTTTGGTCATCATCTCCAACAACACAGATATTTTGATGTTCTCTAGCTAATAATTTTATTAGCTCATATTGAGCTTTACTCGTATCCTGATACTCATCTACCATTATGTATCTAAATCTACTTCTGTAATAAGCTAATACTTCATCATTAGCCTTAAAAAGTTCTACAGTTTTAAGTATTAAATCGTCAAAATCAAGTGCACTATTTCTCTTTAAACGGTCTTGATATAATGCATAAATATCTGCAATTTTAACCATTCTATTATCCGACATATTCATATCTTTAAACTGCTTTGGCGTATAAAGCTTATCTTTTGCTCCTGAAATAGCACTTATAACGGCCTTTGGTTCAAATACTTTATCACTTAAATTTAATTCTTTAAGGCAATCTTTGACTAAGGTTACTTGGTCTGCAGCATCATAAATTACAAAACTTCTATTGTAACCAATTTTATTTATATCTTTTCTAAGTATACGAACACAACAAGAATGGAATGTACTTATCCACATTTCCTTAGTTTCCGAACCTATATTTTGTTCGACTCTTTCTCTCATTTCATTTGCAGCTTTATTTGTAAATGTTATAGCTAATATACTAGGTGCTTGTACACCTTTATCTTCCATAAGGTATGCTATTCTTGTTGTTAGTACCTTAGTTTTACCTGAACCAGCACCAGCTAATATAAGTACTGGCCCCTCAGTTTTTTCTACTGCTTCTCTTTGAGCAGGATTTAATGTATCTAAATTCATATTTCTCCTCCTGTTAACAGCCATAAATATATTTTAATCTAAAATATGAATTACTTCAAATTATAATTATGTATTATATTAATAGATTATTGTCAAATTTTAACAATTAGATAACACTTACTTATAAAATTTATTTTTATATCTATAAAAAAATAACCTTATGATTTGGGGAATCATAAGGCACCTTTAAGGGGTCTAGGTTAAGGGTTATTATATATAAATCTATTTTTTTAAAATAGGTTTAGGGCTTAATTATTTATTTGTACTAAGTCTCTTTCTTTCCAGTACTTATACAAATCTTCTTCTTTCTTAAATAAAGGTAAATTCATATTTTTATGTACCTTTACTAACCATGGAGATTCTAATCCAGCTTGTATAATATTGTTCTCATTTACAAATACACTTTCTGCATTTCCTTCATCAATTAAAATTCCCTTATCCAGTACATATATATAATCGCATATTTCATACATTAAATTCATATCATGACTGGATATTACTATTTTTATATTATTTTTATCTAATCCCTTTATTATATCTACAATAGACCTAGTACTTACTGGGTCTAATCCAGCTGTAGGTTCATCAAGCAATATAATTTCATTTTCCATTGCTATAACTGATGCAATTGCTACTCTTTTTTTCTGACCATAACTTAAGAAGTGTACTGGCCTATCTATAAAATCTATTCCATTAACAGCTATCAAAGCTTTGTTTATTCTCTCTTTAATAATTTTTTCATCCATCCCAATGTTTCTCATCGCAAATGCTATATCATCATATACTTTTGAGTAAAATATTTGTTTTTCTGGGTCTTGAAAAACAATCCCTACATTCTTTCTAAGATTATACAAACTCTTCTTATCATACTTTAACTTTTCTTCTTTGAAAAGTATTTCTCCAGATGTAGGCTTTAATATTCCCATTAAATTCATAAATAAAGTTGACTTTCCTGAACCATTTGAGCCTATTATACCTATAACATTTCCCTTTGAGAAATCCATATTAATGTTCAATAATGCACTAGCATTTTTTTCATATTGATATGTTAAATTATTTATTTTAAACATCATTATCCCCTACTATGTGAAATTTACCATCATACAATTTTATGTCTAATGATATACACATATCATCATACCTTGTCATAAGCCTTTTGTACAGCATACTTCCAAGAATCCCTAAAGATTTATATGAAGTTTTTAAATTTATGTACCCAAATCTTAGTTCTTGTGATTTATATATCTCTGAAAATTCTTCTAAAAATATAAATATAAATCTATATATTAACATTGATAATTCAACAAAGGTGTCTGGTAAATGCAATTTTTTGAAGAAAAATATTAACTGATTAAAAGGTGTTGTAAGTATACAAAAATACACACAAGTTAAACAAGACATAGCTCTAAATAACACATGAATAGACATGTCAATAGATGCCTTTGATATTCCTATATAAAAACTAAAAAATTGAAAACTATATAGTAAATCTACTTTATTAAAAGATATATTTACAAGAGTTATACCTATACTAAGAAATAAAAAATACATTGGTATTTGAAGTAATTTCAAATAATTTTTTAAATCTATCCCTGCTACACAAACAACTAAAATACTCATTAAAATCATAATTCCACTTAAGATAAATACATTTTTTATTACCATAGAAGCAATTAGAAAAATTGCTCCTATGGCTACTTTTTTATTTGGATTTACTTTACTCAATCTATTTGTATATGCATATTTATCAATTATAAGCATAATTAACTTCTCTTTCCTTTTTGAATACCTAATATGTATCCTATTACACCTGCACCTAAAGCTGCTTGTGCAGAGAATAATAAACTCTCTATTTCTCCACTTGGTGGCTCATATGGGCTACTAAACCAAGGCTCATAATTTGGATTTATCTTAGTAATTTCACTTTCAGCTTGACCATCTGCTCCTCCATATTCAGCACCTGAATTTACAAGTAATGGGAATATAATAAGAGCTACTACTAATAAAAGTAATAATATGTTAGTTTTTGTTTTTGTTTTAGCACTCATTAGCTTTAACTCCTTTATCATTATTTTCTAGTATGCTTTTTTCTCCATTTTCTGTAATTAAATTATATACAATTACAGTAAGGATACCTTCTGCTATTGCTATTGGTATTTGAGTCATAAAGAAAATTCCTAAGAATTTAATTGCTGAAGCCATCACTCCACCAGATGGGTCTGGAAAAGCCAGTGCTAATTGTATTGAAGTTATTGTATATGTGGCTAAGTCTCCTATTGCTGCTGCAAGAAATACTGGTATAGCATTATTTCCATCCTTTTTCTTTAATGCTTTAAATATTAAAAATGATATAATTGGCCCTATTATAGCCATTGAAAAAGCATTAGCTCCTAAAGTAGTTATTCCACCATGTGCTAGTAATAATGCTTGGAATATTAAAACTATAGTTCCAAGAACAAACATTACACTTGGTCCAAACATTATTGCTCCAAGACCTACTCCAGTAGGATGTGAACAACTTCCTGTTACTGAAGGTATTTTTAATGCTGATAATACAAAGACAAATGCTCCACATAGAGCTAATAAAACTTTCTTCTTAGGGTCTTGCTTTACTATTTTACCTATTGATTTTAATCCCACTAAGAAAAATGGTATAAATATAACTCCCCATGCTATAGACCATTTTACTGGTAAGTAACCTTCCATTATATGCATTGCATTTGATGTAACTGGAGTTAAAATTATTAACATAAGTGCAGCTATAACCCCTAATTTGATATTTTGTTTCATTTGAGTATCCCCTCTCTCCCTTTCTAATAATTAAAATATGAATAATACATGTATCCTTCATTATAGCAAAATAAAAAAGCCTAACTCGATGGCTAGGCTTCTAATTTTCGACAATCTAAATACAAACACATAAAATAAACATATCTGTATAATTATTATAAGAAACTTTCTCCATCCCCGAAGAAATCACTTTAATATTTTAGGCAGGTCTCCTGACTTAGCTTCATCCTACTCCTCTTCCTTCCCATGAAATATAAAAACATATTATCATAGTGGCTAACAAAAGTTTCGTCTGCATCACAGTAGCGGGGGCTGTAAAGGAATTTAACCTTCTTCCCTATTAATCTTGCTTAAAGAACCTATAATATTATATATTTAATTTTTAATATTACTTTATTTTTAATTCATTTTCTATATAAATCATTGTATACCTTTTCTGTGAAAATTTCTACATTTTTTACAAATTTTATTCATTTTTATATTTTTATGTATATAAATTCTTTTTTATAAATCTATTAATTCCTAATTATTTTCTTTAAATACATTGAAACTACATCAGAAAATCTAGTTATATCTCTTGAATATATAAAATCATTTCCATAGATTAATCTTTCAGCTTCAAGTTCTGATTCTTTGCCTGTAAATACTCCTAATACTAATATATTTTGTTTCCTAGCTTTTCTTACTTCATTAGCTGTATCTCTTAAACCAACAACACCTCTATAAGCTTTTTCACCTCTTAAAGTTCTCTCACTGTTTTTTCCTATCTTTACATCATTTGGTCTTCCATCACTAAGGACTATCAAAATTTTATTTTCTTCATCTCTATTTATCAAACCACTACATATAGATTTTATAGCTAAACCATCTCTATTGTTACCAGCGCAGAAGTATTCAAAGATGTTTTCACTATTTTTAATACTGTCATCATAATCCTTAAATCTTTTTAATATCGTATAATCTAAGAAACTAGAAAAACCCATAACTCTATTTGGTATTCCAACTTCCGTCAAAGCATTTGCAATTATGTAAGCTTGAATTGCTACATTTCCTTGGTTTCTACTTTGAGAACCACTTGCATCCAACAATATATCAATAACATATTTTCCTTTTTCATTTTCTATATCTTTATAAAATATTTTATTATTATTACTCCTTCCAACTCTCCAGGCTCTATTTGCTAATATAGTACCACAATCAGAATATACTCTATTTTTAGCATTTTCTTCTACTAAAATCCTAGAAAGGCTTTCTTTTAATCGCTTTATTTGTTGTCTATACATCCTAGCATGTTCTCTAAATTTGCCTAAATTATTTTCTTTTTGTCTTGTCACATATTTTAGCTGAAAAACATTATTACATTCACTTCTAAGAACACCATCTGTGAAGTGAATTCTACATCCTTCATGTACGTTTCTACAATTTTGTGTTTCAAGCTTTTTAATTTCACCCTTACTTAAATAAGTTTTCCCATAGTAATGTTCTATTTTAGTGTATATTTTATTTACAGTCTCTTCATCAACATATATAACTCTATCTGCTGAATTGTTAGCTTGAGAATTGTCAAAGTCTCCTACTCCCTCTATAAGCATTGATGAGGAGATTGAATCTATATCACTTTCAACGATATTTTCATCTTCATCGCTATATAGTTCTTCATACATAAAATCAGCAAACGTATCAAAGTTTACTTCAACATTTTTTACATTGTTTTCATCATATGTAGAATTATTTTCTTCACTATTCAATATATATTCAAAATAAGTTAAATATATAACATCTAATACCTTTAAAATCTCCATAATATCCTGATTTGTATCTATAAGCCTTATATCATTTACTATTCTTTTAGTTATACTATCTAATGCTGGATGTTTATCCATGCTATAAAGTACAAATGCATATTTAATCTTGTCCATCATATTGTTATTGTATATCTTGGTAAAACGTGAAACAATATCTTTATATGCTCTTTTTCTAATATCTTCTATTCCAGGTCTATCTTTAATAGCTTTTTCTTCAACAATTGTATTTAGTATAACTTGAATTAGACCTAATATAACATCCTTATCATATCCTTTTCGTATTCTATTTGTGAGGTATTTTTTAACTATATCCCAGTCTACATATTTTCTTCTAGCTCCTGCAATTATTGCAAAGTATAGACCTATTTCCTTTGAAGAATAATCTTTTTCTGATATATCTATACTTTCGTTATAATCACCAGCTATTGTCCAAGATAAGTTATTTGCTCTATTTTCAAATTCATAATCATCATATATCCATTTCATAATCTCACCTATATTAAATATGACTTATTGGAAATATATCTGCACTCTCCCATTTATTAGGTATTCTTGTTTTAATTACATCTCCAACCATTTCTTTTTCATATATATCAAAAGTCTTTCCTGTAAGCCCCATATTAATTGCAAGAGTTGGCTTTAATCCTCTTCTTATAGTTTTAAGAGATGCCATAAGACCTCTTAAATCAATAGCTTTACTAGATATTTCACCATTTTGAGATTTTAATTGTAAATCTAAAAATATCCCTGCAAATTGTGCTAATTTTTCTTCATCAGCATCTGAAAATTCATTTTTCAAAATCATCATTAACTTCTCCTCTTCTACAGGAGGAATATCTATTACCATAAACCTAGAAACTAGAGCTTCATTAAGTTCCTTTGTTCCCGCATACTCATAATTCATAGTTCCAATAAATCTTGTTGCTGGGTGCAGATTAACTCTCTCATAACCTGGTACATCAATCACTCGACGATAATCTAAGGCTGAATGAACTACAACTATGGCATCATTTTTTGCCATATTAATTTCATCAAATATTCCAAATCCTCCATTAACAGCACACTCATAAACTGAACCCCTTCTAAGTTTAACTTCATTATCTATAAATGTATCTGTACCTATAAGTGTTGAACTATCTGTATTTATATGAAACGAGGTATTCCATTGGGGTCTATTAAATATCTCGCCTAAATTATCAGCAAGTAAATTTTTCCCTGTTGCCTTTGGCCCTGACAATAAAATATTTTCTTCTTCTAAAATAGCTGTTATACACATAGATAATATCTCTTTACCATAAAAATAAGTTTTAGATTTTGTTACTCTGTATTCTAAATCTTTTTCTAAGCTATAATAATTTCTGAAATACAATACATCTTCAATAAGTTTCTCATCTACCCCTTGTATCCTTAAGTTATCTATTATATCCATATCCTTACCCCTTTTATATAAAATAGTATTTGTTTTATTTCTTAACACCATTTTAGCACAAAAGGATATAGCCTAAAATTAATTTTATAAATTAATAACAGCCCTTTCTGTATTCTACAAAAAGGGCTGTCCATATATATTTTTATAATCTTATTCTATTGTGTTTTTTATGTATATGTGACTTAATAGCAAAACCAACAATAATTATAGATATTGGTATAATTAGAACCATAAATTTATAATCATTATAATGTGACATTATTTTTACCCAACTCTCTGAAAAAATATACCCAATACTAATTAACGAAGTATTCCATATGGTGATACCCACAATAGAGGATACAATAAAAGTTATAATATTCTGACCTGCAATACCTGCTATAAAAGATATGTATGTTCTACATAGAGGAATTAATCTACATACACAAACAGAAATAGAAGAGTATTTGTTAAAATAATCTTGTGATGTAAAAATTCCCTTTTTTGCCTTTGGACATATCTCTACTATCTTATTTATGATAGATTTTCCTCCCCAATTACCTATTGTATAACAAAATATCGAACCAAGTATCCCTGCAACTATACTTAAAATTAAAATAGTTAGAAAACCAAAATGATTTCTTGCTGCAATAGCACCACAAAGTGGCAAAACTACTTCACTAGGTAATGGAAAACAAGCATACTCAATCATAATTAATACAAATACAGATATTAATCCATATTGTAAAATAAAACTATTGATTACAGACACCCACTTATCTATCTCCTTTCTTATTTAAAAGTACATACCTATAAAACCTCACATCCTACATTATAAGAATTAATTTATAAAAAACTCTTTAAAATATTATATGTGTTTATATAAAGCATTTATAACAGACTTATGTTTTTTTAATAAGAAATTTGAAAATAAGAAACTTTACAACAAAAAATAAAAAAATTACGTGGCTACGTCCTACTCTCCCAGGCAGTTTCCCACCAAGTACCATCAGCGCTAGAGAGCTTAACTTCTGTGTTCGGAATGGGAACAGGTGTATCCTCTCTGCTATTGTAACCACATAATCTTTATGCTTAATATTACTATTAAGTTTTTGAAACTAGTAAAACTAGATTCTTTAGAGTTAGCACTCTAAAAACTACATATATATTTTAATTAATGAACATCAAATAAATATTGGTCAAGTCCTCGACCTATTAGTATCGATAAGCTAAATACATTGCTGCACTTACACCTTCGACCTATCAACCAGATAGTCTTTCTGGGGTCTTACCCTTGCGGTGGGAAATCTTATCTTGAAGTTGGCTTCGCGCTTAGATGCTTTCAGCGCTTATCCATTCCGTACATAGCTACCCAGCCATGCCCTTGGCAGAACAACTGGTACACCAGAGGTACGTCCATCCCGGTCCTCTCGTACTAAGGACAGGTCTCCTCAAATTTCCTACGCCTGCGACGGATAGGGACCGAACTGTCTCACGACGTTCTGAACCCAGCTCGCGTACCACTTTAATGGGCGAACAGCCCAACCCTTGGGACCTACTACAGCCCCAGGATGTGATGAGCCGACATCGAGGTGCCAAACCTCCCCGTCGATGTGGACTCTTGGGGGAGATAAGCCTGTTATCCCCAGGGTAGCTTTTATCCGTTGAGCGATGGCCCTTCCACGCAGAACCACCGGATCACTAAGTCCGATTTTCATCCTTGCTCGACCTGTATGTCTTGCAATCAAGCTCTCTTTTGCCTTTACACTCTACGTACGATTTCCGACCGTACTGAGAGAACCTTTGAGCGCCTCCGTTACCTTTTGGGAGGCGACCGCCCCAGTCAAACTGCCCACCTGACAGTGTCCCAAGACCAGATTCATGGCCTATGGTTAGAGTCCCAGTACTACAAGGGTGGTATCCCAAGGATGGCTCCGCCAAAACTGGCGTCCTGGTTTCAAAGCCTCCCACCTATCCTGTACATGTAGTACCAAGACCCAATGTCAAGCTACAGTAAAGCTCCATGGGGTCTTTCCGTCCTGTCGCAGGTATCCGGCATCTTCACCGGAATTACAATTTCACCGAGTCTGTTGTTGAGACAGTGCCCAAATCGTTACGCCTTTCGTGCGGGTCGGAACTTACCCGACAAGGAATTTCGCTACCTTAGGACCGTTATAGTTACGGCCGCCGTTTACTGGGGCTTAAGTTCACTGCTTCGATTACTCTAACAGATCCCCTTAACCTTCCAGCACCGGGCAGGCGTCAGCTCCTATACATCGTCTTGCGACTTAGCAGAAACCTATGTTTTTGGTAAACAGTCGCTTGGGCCTATTCTCTGCGGCCACCGTATGGTGGCACCCCTTATCCCTAAGTTACGGGGTCATTTTGCCGAGTTCCTTAACAACAGTTCTCTCGCGGGCCTTAGGATACTCTCCTCACCCACCTGTGTCGGTTTGCGGTACGGGTACCTTTAACCTCGATAGAGACTTTTCTTGACAGTGTGAAATCAGCTACTTCGCTACTAAATTTCGCTCCCCATCACATCCCAGCATTATCAAAGCGGATTTACCTACTCTGACTGCCTCAATGCTTGGGCACACATAACCAACAGTGTGCTTAGCTTATCCTACTGTGTCATCCCATCTCTCAAACGGTTATCGGTAGTACAGGAATATCAACCTGTTGTCCATCACCTACGCCTTTCGGCCTCAGCTTAGGTCCCGACTAACCCAGGGCGGACGAACCTTCCCCTGGAAACCTTGGGTTTACGGCCTGTGGGATTCTCACCCACATCTCGCTACTCATGCCAACATTCTCACTCCCATACTGTCCACATGTCCTTACGGTCATGCTTCAACCCGTATGGGAAGCTCCCCTACCCATCATTACTGATGCCGTAGCTTCGGTAGTAAGTTTTAGCCCCGGAAATCTTCGGCGCAGGATCACTCGACCAGTGAGCTATTACGCACTCTTTGAATGAGTGGCTGCTTCTAAGCCAACATCCTGGTTGTCTGTGCAATCCCACATCCTTTACCACTTAACTTACATTTAGGGACCTTAGCTGACGATCTGGGCTGTTGCCCTTTCGACTATGAATCTTATCACCCACAGTCTGACTCCCAAGTATAAGATGACGGCATTCGGAGTTTGATAGTCTTCGGTAGGTGCAATACCCCCTAGGACATTCAGTGCTCTACCTCCGTATCTCTCACCTTGAGGCTAGCCCTAAAGCTATTTCGGGGAGAACCAGCTATCTCCGGGCTCGATTGGAATTTCACCGCTACCCACAAGTCATCCCCGAGCTTTTCAACGCTCGTGGGTTCGGACCTCCACGAAATTTTACTTTCGCTTCATCCTGCTCATGGGTAGGTCGCCCGGTTTCGGGTCTACGTCAAGTAACTGAACGCTCAGTTAAAACTCGCTTTCGCTACGGCTCCACACCTTAAGTGCTTAACCTTGCTACTTAACGTAACTCGTTGGCCCGTTCTACAAAAAGTACGCGGTCACACAAGAAATGTGCTTCCACAGCTTGTAAGTGCAGGGTTTCAGGTTCTATTTCACTCCCCTCCCGGGGTTCTTTTCACCTTTCCCTCACGGTACTATACGCTATCGGTCACTAGGTAGTATTTAGCCTTGGAGGGTGGTCCCTCCTGCTTCCCACAGGGTTTCACGTGTCCCGTGGTACTCTGGATCATATCTGAAGTTTTCTCGTTTGACATACAGGACTATTACCTTCTGTGGTGGGTCTTTCCAAACCTCTTCAATTACGATACCTCTTCGTTTAAGATATGTCCGCAACCCCAATAAAGAAAACTTTATTGGTTTGGGCTATTCCGCGTTCGCTCGCCGCTACTTACGGAATCGAATTTCTTTCTCTTCCTTCAGGTACTTAGATGTTTCAGTTCCCTGAGTTCCCCTCATTAAGCTATGTATTCACTTAATGATACTTAGACATTACTCTAAGTGAGTTTCCTCATTCGGAAATCTTCGGATCAAAGTTTACGTGCAACTCCCCGAAGCTTATCGCAGCTTATCACGTCCTTCATCGGCTCCTAGTGCCAAGGCATCCGCCCTGCACCCTTAATAACTTGACCAGTTAAAAAGGTTTGATAGATTAGAAGCTATCAACTTCGATAATTTTTTAAAGTTATCAGCTTTATATATTACAAATTAGATGTCATATCACTAAATATATATGCAGTTTTCAAAGTGCTAACGCACAGCGCCAACAGATAAATCCTGTTGCTTAAAGTGCTAAGGCACGTCGCCAACGAATAAATTCCGTTGCTCAAAGTGCTAATTGAGTATTCGTAAAAACGAACCCTCAAAATTAAACAGTAGGCAATTCTCCTTAGAAAGGAGGTGATCCAGCCGCACCTTCCGATACGGCTACCTTGTTACGACTTCACCCCAGTTATTGATTCCACCTTCGACGACTTCTTCCAAAAGGTTAGATAATCGGCTTCGGGCGTCTCCAACTCCCGTGGTGTGACGGGCGGTGTGTACAAGACCCGGGAACGCATTCACCGCAGCATTCTGATCTGCGATTACTAGTAACTCCAGCTTCATGTAGGCGAGTTTCAGCCTACAATCCGAACTGAGAGTAGCTTTAAGGGATTAGCTCCACCTTACGGCTTGGCAACCCTCTGTACTACCCATTGTAGCACGTGTGTAGCCCTAAGCATAAGGGGCATGATGATTTGACGTCATCCCCACCTTCCTCCAGGTTATCCCTGGCAGTCTCTCTAGAGTGCCCAACTTAATGATGGCAACTAAAGACAAGGGTTGCGCTCGTTGCGGGACTTAACCCAACATCTCACGACACGAGCTGACGACAACCATGCACCACCTGTCACCAATGTCCCCGAAGGGAACTCTCCGATTAAGGAGATGTCATTGGGATGTCAAGCTTAGGTAAGGTTCTTCGCGTTGCTTCGAATTAAACCACATGCTCCGCTACTTGTGCGGGTCCCCGTCAATTCCTTTGAGTTTCACTCTTGCGAGCGTACTTCCCAGGCGGAGTACTTAATGCGTTAGCTGCGGCACCGAGGGGGGTAACCCCCGACACCTAGTACTCATCGTTTACAGCGTGGACTACCAGGGTATCTAATCCTGTTTGCTCCCCACGCTTTCGTGCCTCAGCGTCAGTTACAGTCCAGAGAGCCGCCTTCGCAACTGGTGTTCCTCCTAATATCTACGCATTTCACCGCTACACTAGGAATTCCACTCTCCTCTCCTGCACTCAAGTCTCCCAGTTTCAAGAGCTTACTACGGTTGAGCCGTAGCCTTTCACTCCTGACTTGAAAGACCGCCTACGCACCCTTTACGCCCAGTAAATCCGGATAACGCTAGCCCCCTACGTATTACCGCGGCTGCTGGCACGTAGTTAGCCGGGGCTTCCTCCTCAAGTACCGTCATTATCTTCCTTGAGGACAGAGTTTTACGACCCGAAGGCCTTCATCACTCACGCGGCGTTGCTGCATCAGGCTTTCGCCCATTGTGCAATATTCCCCACTGCTGCCTCCCGTAGGAGTTTGGACCGTGTCTCAGTTCCAATGTGGCCGATCACCCTCTCAGGTCGGCTACTGATCGTCGCCTTGGTAAGCCGCTACCTTACCAACTAGCTAATCAGACGCGGGTCCATCCTGTACTGGCTCACCTTTGATATTCAAGAGATGCCTCTCAAATATGTTATCCCGTATTAGCATACCTTTCGGTATGTTATCCGTGTGTACAGGGTAGGTTACCCACGCGTTACTCACCCGTCCGCCGCTCTTTACCGAAGTAAATCGCTCAACTTGCATGTGTTAGGCACGCCGCCAGCGTTCATCCTGAGCCAGGATCAAACTCTCAAATAAAAGTTTATCAGGCTCAGATACTATTGTTATCTAAATATCTGGCTTTATGGTTTGTTTCTTGTTTTTATAAATTAACCTACTGTTTAATTTTCAAAGTTCATTTTTCATGTTTGCCCTTTTCTTAAGGACAAGTAATACTATATCACCTTAAAAATAATTCGTCAACACTTTTTAAATTTTTTTTTAAGTTTTTTTAATTTCCATTGTCATATATTCCATCATAATGTAGTAATACCATAGTCTCAATCAATTTTAATATATTTATAATTTTTTATAAAAAATCACATTTGCTTATCTTAACTATTAATATTTTAAATATTTCTATATACAAATTCAACAGTTATAATAGAATTATCCCTATATAGATTGAAAAAATACAGTAGAAAATACAGACAATAAATAAGAATATAGAAATAAATGTAAATAAATATAATAATAAAAGAAGAAGTATTAATACAGTTAGAATAAACTTATCAATACTTCTTCTTTTATTATCTATCTTTTAATATTATAATCTATTCATTTTTAACTTACATATTATCTCATAGCTCTCATAGCATTTAGTACTGCAATAAGTGCTACCCCTACATCAGCAAATATAGCCTCCCACATAGTAGCTATTCCTCCAGCTCCTAATGCCATAACTATAACTTTTACACCTAGAGCAAATATTATATTTTGCCATACTATCTTATTAGTCTTATTTGCTATTTCAATGGCTTTAGATATTTTACTTGGTTCATCTGTCATAAGTACCACATCTGCTGCTTCAATAGCTGCATCTGAACCTAAACCTCCCATTGCTATACCAACATCTGCTCTGGCTAAAACTGGTGCATCATTTATTCCATCACCAACAAAAGCTATTTTTTCTTTTTCTGTTCTACCTTCATACAACTCTTCTAGTCTATCTACCTTTTCATTAGGAAGTAAATTAGAGTAAACTGTATCTAACTCCAACTCTTTAGCAATGTTTTTTGCTACTTTTTCATTATCTCCAGTTAACATTACAACTTTTTTTACTCCTATTGATTTTAAACTTCTTATGGCATTTTTACTATCTTCTTTTATCTCATCAGATATAACTATATAACCTCTATACATTTTATCAACAGCAATATACACTACTGTTCCTACTTCTTTAGCTGGTGAATAGAGTATATTTTCCTTTTTCATAAGTTTTTCATTACCTGCCAATATAAGTTGACCATTGTATTTTACTCTGATTCCATAGGCTGCTATTTCCTCATAACTATCTATTGTATTTAAATCAATTTTTTTACTATAGTAGCTTAATATAGACTTTGCTATTGGATGATTTGAATTTACTTCTGCAAGAGCTGCATATTGCAATAATTCTTCTTCTGATATTCCCACAGGATTTAACTTAGTTACATTAAACACACCTTTAGTAAGAGTTCCTGTTTTGTCAAACACTACTGTATCTACACTTCTTAAAGCCTCTAAGTAATTACTTCCCTTTATAAGTATTCCATTTTTAGATGCAAATCCAATCCCACTAAAGAAACTAAGTGGTATTGATAAAACTAATGCACAAGGACAAGAAACAACTAAGAATATCAACCCTCTGTATAGCCAATCACTAAATACTTCACCTGAAATAACAAGTGGTGGTACAAATGCTATCAATAAAGCAGCTATAACTACTACTGGAGTATAGTATCTTGAAAATTTAGATATAAAATTTTCTGTTTTTGATTTTTTAATGCTAGAATTTTCAACAAGGTCAAGTATTTTTGAAACTGTTGACTCTCCAAAGCTCTTTGTAACCTCAATAGTAAGTAAAGCATTCTTATTTATAACACCTGATAAAATTTCGTCTCCTTTTTCAACTTCCCTTAATACAGACTCACCTGTAAGTGCAGAAGTGTCTAACATAGATACTCCATCTACTACTACACCATCCAATGGCACTTTTTCACCAGGTTTTACTACTATTATATCACCTATATTTACTTCTTCTGGAGATACTACTTTCACTTCAGAGTTAACTTTTAGGTTTGCATAATCTGGTCTTATTTGCATAAGTGAAGTTATAGACTTTCTAGACTTTCCAACCGCAACACCTTGTAAATACTCTCCTACCTTATAGAAAAGCATAACTCCTACTGCTTCTGATAGTTCTCCTATTAATAATGCCCCTACTGTTGCTAGAGCCATTAAGAAGTTTTCATCAAATACTCTTCCTTTTGATATATTTCTTATTGCTCTTAAAAGTACATCTCCACCTACTATCACATAAGCAACTATAAATACTATATTGCTAAATTGACTTTCAAATCCTGTTGCTGTTTGATATATACCAAAAATATATACAAGAGCTCCTATTATAAGTGGAATTAATTCTTTTTTATTTGCATCGCTCACAGTTTCTGACTTTTCAACCGTTCTAGATTTTGTTTTGTCAGAAGACTCTACTTGTATATCAAGCCCTGGTTCTGTTGAGTCTATTATTTCTTTTATTTTATTTATAACAGCATCTTCTTCAAAAGTACTTATTATGTTTACTGTAAGTTTTTTATTTACAAAATTCAAATTAGAAGATTCAACCTCTTTTAGTTTAGAAACTTTGTTGTTAATCTCTTCTGCACAATGTGCACAATTTAACCCTCCTAATATAAGCTCCTTTTTAGCTGATGTTTTGTTGGCTATTGTATTGTCTTTAGAGCTTATTTGTATATTAAGTCCTGGTTCTGTTGAATCTATTATCTCTATTATCTTTTCTATAGTATTTTCTTCATCAAAACTATTTTCTATATTTACTGTAAGTTTTTTATTTATAAAATTTAGATTAGAAGACTTAACCTCTTGTAGCTTAGAAACTTTGTTGTTAATCTCTTCTGCACAATGCGCACAATTCAATCCTCCTAATACAAATTCCTTTTTAATTATATTATTTGCTTCCATATATATTCACTCCTCTCATTTATCATTTATAAGTCTCTCTAATATGATTTAATCCACAGTCAAATATTTGACTTATATGGCTATCATCTAATGAGTAATATACCGTCTTTCCTTCTCTTCTAAATTTTACTAACCTAGCCTGTTTTAATACTCTAAGTTGGTGAGATATTGCAGAGTGAGTCATATTTAATAAACTTGCTATATCACATACACACATTTCATTTGCAAATAATGCATATAATATCTTTACTCTAGTAGTATCTCCAAATACTTTAAATAATTCTGCTAAATCATATAACATTTCTTCATCTGGCATAGTTGACTTAGCTTCTGTTACTATTTCCTCATGTATTATATTACAACTACAATCATTTATCTCTTCTCTCATTATATAATCCTCCATTATTTTAATATATGAATAACTGTTCATATGTTCATTATATGCTATTATATCTAATTTCGCAACAATATTTTTTTATTTATTTAATAATAATTAGAATGCACATATTATGGAGTTTTTTAATATATATATTATTAGAATAAGTTTTTGTAAACTTTTTTATAGTTTTTCTAGGAGGTGCAAGTTTAATATGAGTAATAAGAAAAAAAAGAACTTAGATACTAGCTACATGCCTTACTTAGACCCTGCTAATTATGCAGATTATATTACTAATGAAGAAATTCCTCAAGATGAGTTGAGAAATGACCCACAAATCCCTAGTGGTTATACAAAAATACCTAATAATCAGAATATAAGTAACATTTATCCTAATAGCGTAAATAATTATCCTAAAAGTAGTAATTCTCCAAACAACTTGCCTAACACAAATAATACATCTGGAAATATGAACTACAACACATCTACTCCAAACAATATGCCTAACAACATGAACTATAATACATCTAATAATATGAACAATATGGGTGTACCCACTAATATGTCTGGTAACATGAATAACAATATGGGTATGCCTAACAACATGTCTGGTAACATGAATAATAATATGGGTATGCCTAACAGCATGTCTAGTAACATGAATAATAATATGGGTATGCCTAATAACATGTCTGGTAATATGAATAATAATATGGGTATGCCTAATAACATGTCTGGTAACATGAATAACAATATGGGTATGCCTAACAATATGTCTGGCAACATGAATAATATGGGGTATAATATGAATAACATGTCTGGCAACATGAATAATATGGGATATAATATGAATAACATGGGTATTCCTAACTTATCATGTAATCAAAATATGCCTCCTAATGTACTTATGATGATACCAGGTGTTATATGTCATAATACAATGAATGGTATGCCTGTAGTTATGCCTAGTAATATGCCTTCTAACATGTATCCGACTCCTTATGGTTCTAGTAATATGTCTATACAAGGCATGCCACAAACTAATATTGAGGAGTTTGATGAGGAAGAAATGTAAAATATTTTTATTTTTTAAATAAATTGTATAAGACCTTAATAATTGAACATAATAGTAAATGTATTCCTCATAATATTCCCCCAATATTATTATAGGTATAAAATTTTGATTGAATATCCTTTTATTTAGTCAAAAAATATTAACATAATCTAATAAAATAAATGTAAATAAAAAATCAGATAAAATAAAATTTTATCTGATTTTTTATTTACATTTAACTTAATACTTAAAAAATATCCCTGCATATCACTATTTGTTTGATGTTTATGGAAGTAACCCACAAATCCTTGAATGGAGTAGTCAATTACATCACTTATATCTTCATTAACTATACAAAAAAACATGCTGGCGTTTTCTTCTCTTTTAGATTGTCAAGGATACATGGTCTACACTCTTTCTCATATTTTTTGGATTTATTTGGCATTTCTCAACTTAAGTTTACTAACTCTATGTTATAATGACTCTAACAAGTCATTATCTTGTTTATAGTAGGCATTATTTTGAATAAAATATGTGTATTTTACTTTTCTGGAACTGGTATGATTCTAATATATTTACAAATAAATAAAAGCTAGTAATTCTATTATAACTATCATTCATGACTCTTTAAGATTATTTTATTTTCATTATAAAACTTCATTGCTTCATCATATAACAATCATAAAATATATCTTACTCCCTATATATCTAGTAATATGTTGAGATACGGTATGCTAAAAACCAATATTGGCAAATATTATAAAAAAAAGAAATAAAATATTTTTATATAAATTGTATAAAATTTTAATAATTGACCACAATAATAAATGTATTCCTCATAATATTCCCCCAATATTATAGAAATAAATTTAAGCGAGATTAAATTCAGTTAATCTCGCTTAAATAATGTCAAAAATCATATACTATTCCAAAAAATCATCAAAGTCTATTGAATCTGACTCTGCAAAATCGTATAAAGCATTTTGCTCAAAGAAAAATTTCTCTTCAAATTTAATATATTTGCTATAATTAGACTGACTTATTTCATTAATACAATTACAATCATTATCACTATAAGTCCCTATAAAAAACTTGTTTCCCATTAAGTAATATATAGCTTTCATATCATTATTTATTATATATACATTTTCTTTAACATGGTCATTATTAAAATTAAATCTAGTAAAAAATATACCTTCATTCATATTACTTTTTAATAAGAACGGATTTTCTTCATAAAATACTTTTGCAAATTCCTCAGGTGAACTTACGCTATATACACTTACAAATTCACTCTTAGAAATTTCATCAAAAACTTCAAAATCGTACATAGGCTCTTTATCTGTTACTAGCATAGAATTGATTTTAAAACCAGTATCATTACATTTACTTATACAAAAGGCTATTTTACATGTATAATACCCATCATTATCTTCATATAAAGCCTCACTAATATACCTACCTTGTCCTTTATTACTTACTGTATTTTTAAGTAATGTACCATTGATATTTGTAATATGCATATTTGCAATCTCTTCACTTCCTGAAAAGTATCTTAAGCTTTCTCTATCCCATGCTATAAACCTCATAGTCATATAGTTTATGAATTCAACTTCCTCATCAACTCTTTTACATATTTTATTATATAATTTTTCTATAGTTAAATCTGTTTTATAATTTTTTATAATGTCAATGTATTCACATTTATCTCCTGGCAATATCTTGTTATAACAAATATTCTTATTTCCAAAATAAGATACTAAAAACAGAGATTCCTCCTCTGTTAATCCAATTCTATCTGAGCCAAATCCACCCATTAATCTTTCTTCTTCCCTATAAGCTTCTTCTTGTGTTGGATTTTTTAAACTCACATAATCCGCCAGACCTAATCCTTCTGCATCCAATAAAAAATATTGACAAAAGTGATTGTTTTTATTGTCTATCCAATTTATTATAAGACCCAAGCTCCCCATAAGTCTAGAATTTGTAACCTTTGCAAAATTAAAATTCATACAATCACGTCCTTTAAAATTTAAAATCTTTGTTTTTTAATATATAAATTATTATACATATATTTTAACAACTTAGGTATAATTTATAATATAATATAAGGAAATGATTAATTGAGGTGGTTTTTATGAAAAATATAGCAGCTTTTTTTGATATAGATGGTACTCTTTATAGGGACTCTCTTATGGTTGAACATTTTAAGAAATTAATTAAATATGATATAATTGACCAAAAAAATTGGTATAAACACGCCAGAGATACATTTATGGATTGGGATAAAAGACAAGGCAACTATGATGATTACTTACTAGAAATATGTAATCTTTATGTTGACTCCTTAAAAGGCTTAGACAAAACTTGCATTAATTTTACAAGTGACCAAGTAATTAAATTAAAAGCAGATAGAGTTTATAAATACACACGTTCAAGAATAGATTGGCATTTAAATCAAGGTCACATAGTTATCTTTATTTCTGGCAGCCCTGGGTTTTTGGTTGAAAAAATGGCTAAAAAATACAATGTAACTGACTTCTTAGGAAGTGATTATGTATTTGAAGATGATATATTTACAGGAACAGTCATACCAATGTGGGATTCTATAAGTAAAAATAACGCTATAAATGATTTTGTTGTAAAATATGATTTAGACCTATCAAATTCGTACGCTTATGGAGATACTAATGGCGATATAAATATGCTAAAAAGAGTTGGAAATCCAATAGCAATAAATCCTACAAAAGAACTTTTGGCTCAAATATCACTTAATAAGGAAATTTCTAAAAATGTTGAAATAATAGTAGAAAGAAAAGACATTATCTATTCTTTATCTACAGATGTTAATATGGTAGATATTTAATTTATATTAGCTCTTTTAAAGACTTATACAACAAAAGTCTTATTATAATAAAGGATGTCATCATTGAAGTGATATCCTTTATTTTTATTCATATTATATATTTTAGTTCATAGATGGTAAGTATCTATTTCAAATATAAAAATTGTTATTGCTAAAACATTAAAAGTTTGTATAACAACATAAAAAGACTCTGATATAAAAATCAAAGCCTTTTTTATTAAATAAACTCATACATATGTTAATTTTATTTTTATATTTCAATGTACCTTTGCAAATGTATTATTCATATAAAAATTAAAACCATTCTAAAGTAAAACATTAAGTCAGTTGTTATTTTTAAATAACATCTTTCTTAGTCTATTATTGTAATAATCTATAAAAGAACTATATACATAATCATATATTATAAAGGCTACCTCAAATGAAGCTACTATAATAATATTTATTGGAATATAAACTATTGTCCTTAATATAAAGTACAATATAACTATCATTATATTTGCAAATACTACTTTCATAAGATACTCAATATATATTGACCTATCTTTTTCTATAAAATATTTAACAATACCATATATCCCAAAAGTAAGAGAATATACAATCCATTGAGATTTACTTGCCATTACTATAAATCCTAATGCTACAGAACCTATATAAAAAGCAATTCCACTTTTAAATCCCCATTCCATTATTACAATTGATACTAAAAGCGATGCTAACCCCATAATAAACAATGTATTTACAGGAATAATATTTGTAAGAGTTAACAGTATCACATTTAATGCTAATAAAACTCCTCCATAAGCAACTTTTATACTCATATTTATCATCCTAACAACAAGATATTAAATCTCCACCAAAACATTCACAACAGGAATCTAGACACCAAAGTTTAGCGCAGTTTTCACAACAATCATCACCTAGACAGCAACAACAGTCATCACAACAACAGCAACAACATCCATCTAAATCATTACGTCTTCTTCTATTATAATTATCAGCTCTATTGTTATATTCATTTCTATATTGTGTATAACTTCTAAGTGCATCATTGTATTCTTGATTTTCAGGCTCCATGAATTTTGCTCTCTTTAAGAAGTCTTCTCCTTCTTCATAATATCCAATATTCATCGCAGAAAAACCAGTTAGATAATACCACTCTGCACATTTGTCAGTTAATGTTTTTAAAAAATCATAGGCTTTTTTAAATTCACTATTTTCCATAAAAGCTCTTGCTCTCATAAAATTTTCATTATTATAAGTATTACTGTACATTCTTTCCACCTCTACTTTCTAATATATTCATGTATCTTAAATAAACTCCAGAATAAATTATATTTTCTATTATTCCAACGTTTTTATTTAGATTTAAATTATCAATTCCCCTAGCTAAAAAACCTAATGATGTTACAATTATTTTTTTTACTTTTTCTTTTAACTCATCATTTTTATCTATATATTCTATAAAAGGATTATATCTTCCTTTCTTAAAATCTTCATCTAAATCTTCATATGCATCTAGTAAATATATATATTTACCTATATTAAAGCCTATCATTCTTAGATTTCTCTCATTTTCATCTTTTTTATATGCAAATACTTCTCCCATTATATTTCCAAAGACATTAGACACTTCATCTATATTTATATTTTTGTCCTTTTCTAACTTATTTAATTCATTTAATTGTTGCTTTATATACTCAGCTTTTTCAGGATATTTCTCATAGGCTAAGTTTAATTTGTTTTTATATATATAATATGCTAATTTATCTTTTATGCGTTTATCATCCATTAAATTATCTTCCAATTTATAATACGTTAAAAGAACATTCATACTTGCTGCATATTCGGTAATATCATTTGTTATTATCTTTTTCTTCTTAAATGGACTGACTACACACACTTCTTCTGTACTTATAGACTCTGGCTTATATACTGAAGTTAATAAGATAATTAGAAATGTTATATCGTAGTTTAAAGAAAACCTTGAGATTTCTCCATGATTTCTTTTTAGATATTTACATAACCCACAATAATAAGCTTTGTAATGGTCATATTCTCTAAATGTTAAATCCATTTTGTTTATTTTAACATATCCAAACATAAATACTCCTTCTTGTACTACTTTTTATATAATAAATTATAATTTGTATTGTAACAATCTATATCTATAAATATCACATTTAACTCTTTTATATTCTCAATACTTCTTTATGGTTTATAAAAAGTATTGTGACTTACATAAATATTTACTTTGTTATCTATAAACTCATTATATTTATTTTCTAAATCATTTATTATATAGTACATTATGTAAGTTTTTACTCTTTTTTACTTACTAATGTTATATATCCTTTTGACTTACTATGTGTTATCTCTAAGTTACTTATATCATTTAACAGTAGTATATCCTTTGCATTTGAACAAGTCATTATTTCTCTATTTTTTATTAATTATTATTATATCATTAATAAAATTATAATTCATTGTTTAGAATTATTTTTCTGATGGTTTTTATGAGTCTTTACGAATACCTACTGCTCTTAATGGACCAAGTAACGACATTCTAGCAAGTATCAGTGCCATTTCATCAGGAGATTCTTTCATGTTTTTTTCAAGCCAATATTGAATTACACCTAAGTCCGCTGAAAGTATATATTGTATAAAATATTCTTCCGAAATTATTGCCTCATCTATGTTAAAATTTTTTAATTTTTGTTTCTCAAACAAATTGATTTCAATAAATTTTTTTATTTTTCTTTCAAAGGTAGGGTCACCTTTTGGACCTAAAATAGATTTAATAATTACTGAATTTTTTCTAAAATATTCAAAAAGCTTTACCATAAATGGAAGAGGTTCATTTGAGGCATCCATGTTCATCATGTTGACTGAATCAAGGTGCTTAGTCTCTTCTTCAATTTCCTGTATTATTTCATTTTCAATTTTCTCTAACAAGTCATACTTATCAACATAATGCAGGTAGAAGGTTCCTCTATTTATATCTGCCCTTTGAGTTAAGTCAGTAACTGATATATTGTTAAATCCTTTCTCATCTATTAACTCTGCTAATGCAGACCTAATCATTTTTTTAGTACGTATTGTTCTTCTATCAACAGATACTTTTTTCATGAATTATTTCCTCGCTCTATATAAATTTTTTTAATTTTAATTGACAATTTTATATTAAATGTTTATTACTTAACAATTTAAATATTATTGTTCATTGCATAAATCAATATACATATTATAATATACATATAGATTATTAATCAACAATGTGTTCATAAAAAATAGCGAATTGATTTGAAGTAAATGTTTAATATGACCTAAAATTTCGCCTTTATATGAATACATTATAGGATATCTTAAGAATAAGTATTAATGGAGGATAAAAATGAACAATTTAGATAAAAACAATGTTAATGAAGTTTTGGATATGCTATTAAGAACTCGAAGATCCATAAGAAGTTTTACAAAAGAAGTACCTTCAAAAGAACTGGTTGAAAAAATAATTGAAACTGGAAGACTTGCACCTTATGCAATACTTGCAGTAGCAAAACAAACAGATTTCAGACATTTCTTTGTTATCTCAAATAACAGTTTACAAATGGATAAAATAAAAACTATTCTTATTGATGTTATTAAAACTCAAATATCAACCCATGAGAAGAAGGCCGATAATGACATAGCTCTACAATCCTTCATTACTTCTTTAAAGATGCAAGTTAAAAAAGGGGTTCTTGGTGTAGGGTCAGCACCTTATCTTATTATTGTGGCAGAACGTCGTGGAATACCAGCCATAGAACAAAAGTCATTATCTCATGTTATGCAGAATATGTGGCTTAAAGCAACTGCTTTAGGATTAGGTTTTGAACTTGTTAGTGTAATAGGAAGATTAAGTAATAATAAAGATTTTTGCGATATTTTAGGAGTACCAACAGGTGAATATGGCTTTGATGCCTGTACAATTGGTTTCCCTACAACATCTGTAATTAAGGAAGGCAGAGCCATTCCTCATCCATCAATAAAATGGATATAATAAATAATATTGAAAACCAAATATTTATAAACTATTCTTACATATTTTTAATAATAGATGACATGCTGTTTCTCAGAGGAATCTATAATTTAACTGAGCCTAAGATAATCAAATTAATTACAAACAAAGAATAAATATAATAAAAGGACTTATAAATTATAAGTCCTTTTATTGAGCCTGAAATTAAATTCTTTTCCTTCAACTCTGGTAAATAACTTTCCTGTATTTCTTTTAAAGTATATGTATATCCACCATAATCAATTATTTTTACTTTTGTCTGTGTCTTAGAATTAGTCGTTCCTATGGCTCTCAATATATATTTATACTAATTCATACAATTCAATCTTACTTACATTAAGTTAATTTTTAAATAATTGGAGTATATTCAAAACTGCCTAAAGTATCTTTTAATTCCTTTTTTGCTTTATCTACAATAGATTCATCAAGCATTACATCATTTATTGAACATGCTATAGATTTTGATGCTAACAACATCGCTTTAAATCCCATGTCAGAACCTGCACTAGCGCAAGATTGCCATGTATGAGCAGAAATACCAATAGGCCAAACTGAACAAGAACATTGTGCTGTGGGAGTTATGTAACTAACATCTCCAATATCTAATGATAGTGATATACAGTTATTATGAGTAAAGGTATCATCTGTAACTTCATCATGTAGATTCATCTTAGTAATCTCCTTGTTTCCACTTAATACACTAGACACATTAATTCTTTTATCTATAGAAACTGTTTCAACTAATTTTTTTGCAAAATAGTAGTCATCTTCATCATACTTTTGTACTCCTATCAATTTCATGTTTTTTGATAAAACATCTGTTAATATTGTATTTGGAATATAGTCATATACTCCACTTACAATATTATATTCCATACTAGTACCAGTCATCAATGCTGCTCCTTTTGCTATATCAACAATTCTGTCAAATATATCTCTTACATGCTCCATTTTAACGCCTCTTATGTAATACCATACTTCTGCAAAGTCTGGAACTATGTTTGGCATTTTTCCACCATTAGTAGTTACATAATGAACTCTACAGCTATCAAATATATGCTCTCTTAAATAGTTACAGCCTATGTTCATAAGTTCCACTGCATCAAGTGCACTTCTTCCGTTATAAGGAGCTTGTGCTGCATGTGCACTAACACCCTTGTATCTAAACTTTACAGAATAATTAGCAAGAGTTGGAATTCTTATTGGAGTGTTTATATCAAATGGATGCCAACTAAATGCACAATCAATTCCATTAAAGAAACCTTTTTTTATCATTAATACTTTTCCTGACAAATCTTCTTCTGCTGGACATCCATAATATTTTATAGTTCCTTTCAATTTTTTTAGTTTGATTAGTTCCTTTATTGCAATTACAACTCCTATTGAACCCGTACCAAGTAAATTATGTCCACAACCATGACCCGCACCACCATCTGAAATAGGTTCTTTTGTAATGGATACTTTTTGAGACAAACCATCTAATGCATCATATTCACCTAAAACTGCTATAACTGGCTTACTTTCTCCATAGCTAGCTACAAATGCTGTATCCATATCCTCTAATTCATCTACACTAAAATCATGTTTTTTTAAATATTCTTTTTGTAAGTTTGAAGCATAATATTCTTTATATTGAAGTTCTGGATTTTTCCATATTTTATCTGATATATCTCTTAACTCTCCTTGTATTTTATCTATATAATCCATTATAAATTTTTTATTTAAATCATTTATATTAACCATATTCTCCTCCATAAGACTAATAATTATATTATTTGATTATATAAAATAATTATTTTTTAAATAGCTTCTATATTATAATCATTTTATATAAGAAAACCTCTTGACTTGTAAATTACACTTTATCAAGTAAGAGGTCTTTTAAATTTATAAAATTTTTAGCATGTTAACCAATCAAGCATATTAACCCATAATTTATTATAATATTTCCAATCAGTAAATTCTCTTGGACCCCAATGAGGTGCACAATCAGAACTAAAGATAGCAGATTTTCCTTTTCCAAATTCGCCAACAGCTACAAATGGGTCTCCTCCAATAGTCGCTAGCACAGGACAATTATCTTTAGCTATTGTCTTATTATATCCTAAAAACTGTGGCCATTCCTTTGGTATATCTTTTAAAACTGGATGTTCAGAATCAACAACGACTGGAGTTATTCCTGCTGGTTTTTCAACCCTATCATCTTTATCTATCATTGTTATTGGCAATACATCTTTGATAGCAGTTTCTCCAAATCTAGCTTTTGCATCTATACCTGTAAATGACATATATCCACCTACCATGATTAATGCTCCACCGCTATTTACATACTCTTTAACTAACTCAAGTCTATCTGGTTTACTATTACAATCTATAAATGTACTATTAGATAATAAGAATGTATTAGAACCTATATCAGATAATATTATACAATCATACTCATTTAACTCTTCCAATTTATATGGAAAACTGTCTGCTGCTACATGTGCAGGCATATGAACTGCTTCATATCCTCCAGACTCTACTGCTTCTTTTAACCATTTTACTGCTTCTTCATAATGTGTTGTAACAAATGTGTCAAATCCCTTTATATGAGTTATATTTTTTACCCACGATTCCCCTACTATTAATACTTTTTTCATCTATATATTCCTCCTACTTTTATAAGTTTAATATTAGACTGGCATACATAAGTATACTGTCTAAATACTCTTGAATTTCAACATACTCATCTATTGAATGACATTGTTCTATTGAACCTGGCCCTAATATTAGTGTTGGGATTTTAGCTAAGTTTTTCATCAGTCTTGCATCATTTCCAGCCGTTGACCCCTTTATATTTAGCTTTCTTTCTAAGGTTTCTTCTAATATCTTTTGAGTATTAACTATAAATTCAGATTGCTTGTCCATCTCAAAACCTAATCCTGATTGATATATATTTATCTCTGGTTTATTATCTTTAAGCCACAAATCTCCATCAGCTCTTGTCATTATAACCTTAGTTATATCTTCCACAACTTGCTCATAACTCATTGTATTTGGCAAGAAATGTACACATAAATTAAATACACATTTATCTGGTACAGTAGAACCTGCTGTTCCACCATTTATTACGCCTAGATTTATTGTAGGTGGAGGTAATAAAGCATGTTTATACCTCATAAGCCAATTATGTTCTAACTCTTTTATATCTTGGAGTAATAACATTGCCTTTTCTATAGCATTTACACCTTCCCACTTACTTCCACAGTGGAGAGATACACCTTTAACTTCAACCTCAAAGAATACAAATCCCATATGTGCAATTATTATGTCCTTCTCTGATGGTTCACAAATTACACAGTAATCTCCATCAATTCCATTCATAACTGCATTTATAGTTCCATTTCCTCCGCCTTCTTCATCTACCACCGACATTACCTTTATATTGCCAGGTATATTTAAGCCACTATCTTTTATAAGTTTTACAGCTAATATTGAAGCCATTAGACCAGATTTCATATCTGCAGTTCCAAGTCCATAAAGCTTCCCTTTATCTTCTGTAGCACAATATGGATTATATCTCCATTTTTTTATATCACCAGGTGGCATAGTATCTACATGACCATTAAAAACTATTGTCTTACCAGGCAAATTATCACTGTACTTACATATTAAATTATATCTATCATCATAATTGTGACCTAGATTACCTTCTTTATATATGTCTTTTGCCTTTTTAATTAAATCTTCGCTCATTTCTTGCCTATTTACACTAAAACCTATGGAATTTGCAAGTTTTTCAATATATTCTTGACCTTCCTTTTCAAATCCACCTAGTATTCCATGACCTACATCTTCGGTTTTGATACTTACAAGCTCTTTTAAATAGTCTATATATTCTTTTTTATTGCTATTTAATGTATCTAAGAGAATTTTTTTCATATTTCCTCCCAAGATTTATTTTCACATTTAAGATTTCAAAGTTAATATCCTCTGCTTAAATTACAATCTTTCTTTTTATTTAATACCTATCCTTTTTATTTAGCACCTATGCAAAACTAATAATTCTTATAGCTTACTAGTTAAGTAATATTTATTATTTTACTTTAGCTGATTTTTTTAATTTTATGTTATTTATCCATATAGCAAATAACATTACCAAACCTTTTATAATCATCTGATTATATGAAGATACACTCAATAGGTTTAATCCATTTCCTAATATTCCTATTATTCCAACACCTATACATGTACCTACTATAGAACCAGAACCACCCATCATATTAGTACCTCCAAGCACAACTGCTGCTATAGCATCCAATTCGGCTCCATCTCCAACAGTTGGTGAACCTGATGCTAAACGTGAAGATAATATTATTCCAGCTAAAGCTGTTAATAATCCAGCTAAGGCATATACTTTAACTATGACTTTATTTACTTTTACTCCACATAGTCTAGCTGCTTCTTCATTCCCACCTACAGCATGTACATGGCGTCCAAAATCAGTTCTTTTTAAGAGAAAATGTCCTGCTATTACGACTATAATCATAATTATAACTGGTATTGGTATTGGTCCAACATATCCTCTACCAAGCATCTTAAATGCATCTGTGTTTACTGATATAGGTCTCCCTCCTGTAAACACAAAGCTTGCTCCACTTATTATTGTCAACATAGCTAAAGTTACGATAAATGGTGGTAATTTTTGTGTTGAAATAATTGCACCTTTTATGATACCTAGTATTGTTCCAATTGCTAATGCCAGTAACATACCCACCCATACAGGTGCATTGTAATTCACTACTGTTGTAGCCCAAAATGTACCTACTAAAGCAATTACTGCTCCTACACTTAAGTCTATTCCTCCTGTAATTATTACAAAAGTCATCCCTACTGCAAGAATTGCATTTATTGATATTTGTCTTCCAACATTAATTAAATTATCTAAAGTTAAAAAATTAGATGAAGCTACACTCATTATTATAAAAATTATTACAAGTCCTATAGCTGCACTCCCCTGGTCTTTAAATACACTTGTTAATTTTGATAATAATGGAGATGAAGCATTTTCTTTATGCTTAGTTATTGAACTCATTAATTTTACCTCCAAAAGCCAATTTTAATACATTATTTTCAACCATTTCTTCACCTTCTAAAAAGCCACTTATATGACCCTCTCTCATAACCATTATCCTGTCACTCATTGATATCAACTCTGGTATCTCTGAAGATATCATTATGATACTTACGCCATCCTCTACCAAGTCACCCATTAGATTGTATATTTCTGCTTTAGCATTTACATCTATACCTCTAGTCGGTTCATCCATAATTAATATGTCTGGTTGTAATAAAAGCCATCTGGCTATTATAGCTTTTTGTTGGTTACCACCACTTAAGCTCTGTATAACCTGATTCATATGTGGAGTCTTTATTTTTAAAGCTTCTATGTATTTTTCTAAAACTTCTTTTTCTTTTTTTCTATCTATAACTGATTTAAATTTAGATACTTTCTTTAATCCTGCCATAGTTGTATTTTCTTTGACACTCATCTGTAAAAATAATCCAGTGCCCTTTCTATCTTCTGTTATCAAACCTAAACCATTTTCAATTGCATCCGATGGTGTTTTAAATTTAATTTCTTTATTATTTAAATATATTTTCCCAGAACTATATGTTCTAAGTCCAAATATAGCCTCTACGATTTCACTTCTCTTGCTTCCAACTAATCCACCTATTCCTAAAATTTCTCCTTTTCTTATATTAAAGCTGACATTATTAAAAACATTGTTTTTAGTTAGATTTTCTACCCTCATAATTTCTTCTTTGATTTCTACCTTTCTTTTAGGGAAAAATTGGTCTAATTTTCTATCTATCATTAAATTAACTAATTCTTCCTCAGATGATACTTCTTTGGTATTCAAAGTCGAAATCGTTTTCCCATCTCGCATTATAGTTATTCTGTCACAAATCTCAAAAAGTTCTTCCATTCTATGAGAAATATATATTATACTAACTCCACTACTCTTTAAATCATTTATAAGTCTAAAAAGTATCTCAGTTTCTTTTTTACTTATTGAAGATGTTGGCTCATCCATTATCAATACCTTAGTTTCTGATGATAAAACTCTTGCTATTTCAACCATTTGCTTTTGAGCTATACTAAGTTCTTTGACTAAGCTACTTGGATTTATATCTATTCCCATATTGTCAAAAATCTTTTTAGATTCTTCATTCATTTTTTTATCATTAGTTAAGACCTTGCCATTTATTTCTTTTCCCATAAAAATATTTTGTGCTACTGTCAATTCATCAAATACTGTTAATTCTTGATATATGGCATTTATACCTATTTTTTTAGAAATATCTGGTGATATATTTTCTATCTCTTTTCCTTCAAAAATAAATTTACCAGCAGTCTTTGCATGTGCACCAGTTAAAATCTTTATCATTGTTGATTTACCAGCACCATTTTCACCCAGTAGTGCATGAACTTCGCCATGAAATAACTCAAAATTAACATTATCCAACGCCCTAACTCCAGGAAATTCCTTAGCAATATTACTTAACTTTAGAATTATATTACTCATAATGACACTCCTTTTTAGATAGGATTTCTTTTAAATAATCTTATTTTTTATTAATTCTTAAAGTCTTTTATATTTTCTTTATCATAAAGTAAGGCTGGTACTGGTATATTTTTCTCTACCTTTTCACCTTTTATAGCCTTTACTACTGCTTCTACTGCCAAACGTCCCATTTCTTTAGGTTGTTGCTGAATCATAGCAAGAACAGTTCCATCTGTTATTCCAGTTGCTGCTTCATCAGTTAAATCAAATCCTACAATCTTAACATCCTTATTTTTTGCAGATTCAAGTGCAGCTTTAGCTCCTAATACACTATTTTCAGCTGTTGCATATATTATATCTACATTTGGATTAGATTGAATTAAGTTTTCTACAGTATTAAGAGATTCTTCTCTATCATATCCTGGTTGTGAGTTTAATATTTTAACATTAGCTGAACCTTTTAATGCTTCTTTAAACCCATCTATTCTTTGCATTTGTATTTGAGATTTTAAATCTGTTACTATTGCAATTTCTGATTTTCCACCTAAGTTTTCATCTATATACTTTTTAGTGTATTCGCCTAATTTTTTACCAGCATCGTAACTAACTGTTCCAACATAACTTGTAATATTTTCAGTATTTAATACAGCATCTACTGTAACTACAGGCATTTTTTCAAATGCTCCCTCTACAGCTGGTACTATAGCTGAATTATCTGTTCCAAGTACTATCATTCCATCTACATCCTGTTGTATAAAATCTTCTATAGCTGATGTTTGCTTAGCTACATCTTGGTCTGGGTCATTTACTATGACTTTTACACCTAGTTCTTTAGCTTTTTCTTTTATCCCTTCATCAATGTCTATAAAAAATTGATGTTGAAGAGTTATTGTAGATACCCCTATAGTTAAATCTTTCTTAGCTGAATTATCCTTCTTTTCTGATTTACCTGGTCCATCCATTGAACATCCTGTTAACATTCCTACTGCTAGTGTTGCAACAATTCCTAAAGATAAAATTTTTCTCATAATTACCCTCCATTTTTAATAGTTTTAGATTTGAACAATTTTAATTTTTATTTATTAATATCTAAATATTTTTCAACATCTTCCCTATAAGGCATTCCAGATTGAGCACCTAATTTTGTTACAGATAGTCCTGACACTACTACAGCATACCCTACTGCTGTATATAAGTCTTTGCCTTCTGTTATAGCTACTGACAATGCTCCATTAAAAGTATCACCTGCCCCTGTAGTATCTTGAACATCAACATTTATACAAGACACATGTTTTACTTCTTTACCATCATAAAATCTAGCTCCATTTTTTCCTTCTGTTACTACAAGTTTATTTGGATGTTTTTTTAATACTTCTTCTATACTTTCCTCTGTGTCAAAAACTATCTTATATTCATGTTCATTTGGTGTTAAATAGGTTACTTTTTCTATTATATCTTCATCTAATCTTATTGCTGGTGCTGGATTTAATAAAACCTTTATATTATTTTCAAAACAGAAATTTACTACATATTTTATTGTTTCTAGTGGAATCTCTAACTGTAGTAATACTATATCTGCATTCTTTATCTCTTCTTCATTCTTTTTAATTAAGTTTATATCTACTAGTTCATTTGTTCCTGGCACAACAACAATACTATTATCATTTTCACATAGTGTTATGACAGCAACACCAGAACTTTTTTGATTATTTCTAGCTATCAAATTATAATCAACTTTATTCTCTTTAAAATTTCGTATCAATTCTTCGCCTAAGCTATCTTCCCCTACACAAGATATCATTTTTACATTTGCACCTAACTTAGATGCTGAAACTGCTTGGTTAGCACCTTTTCCCCCAGGTGATGTAAAAAAGCTATTACCTAGTATTGTTTCTCCTTTTTCTGGTCTTTTATCTACAGAACATACCATGTCCATATTTACACTTCCTATGACAACTATGTTTCCCATTACGTTACTCCTTTACATATCTATTTATGCTTTTCATGCTGTTAATTACTTTCTTTAGTTGAAGCTCTTATCACTAGTTCTGCCTTAAAAATTAATTCATCAAAGGATTCTTTCTTATCTCCTCTTAAACAATTTATTAATATTTCACTGGCTTTATATCCTATATCATAAGATGGTTGTCGTACTGTTGTAAGTGGAGGACTTATTAAACTAGAAGTTTGAATATCATCAAATCCCACAACGCTTACATCGTTTGGTATATTTAATCCTCTTTCTTGAAGACCTCTGATAACACCTATTGCAATTAAATCATTTGCACAAAATATCGCATTAAAATCTATCACTTCTAATTTTTTTATAAATTCTTGGCCCCATTCAATCTTATATTTTCCTTCAAATACATAATTAGAATTGTAATCTAAATTACACTCAGTTAAAGCTTTTTTATATCCTTCTAATCTATCTATTGCTATTTCATTTTGAAGTGGACCACTCAAGTATATTATTTTCTTATTTCCAATATCTAATAAATGTTTTGTAGCTATATATGCACCCTCAAAGTTATTTATTTTAACTATGCCTTTTAAGGTTTCTTTATTCATACTTATTTTCTTATCGATTAATACTGTTGGTATTTTTATATCTTTGTAATTTGCCTCTTTCCAGTTTGTATTTGATGATGCTGCAAATATAATTCCATCTATCATTCTTTCTGATAATGTTCTTATCCCTTCATATTCCTTTTTGGCATCTTCATCTGTATTACATAAAATTATATTATAACCTTCCTCATTAGCTTTATCTTCCACACCTCTTGATACATCTGTGAAAAATGGATTTCGTATATCTGGTATAAGAAGTCCTATTGTATTTGTTCTTTTAGTTACTAAACTTTGTGCTAATTTATTTGGAACATAATTTTTTTCCTTCATTATTTTTAAAATCTTTTCTCTTGTTGCTTGACTTATATTTTCATCTTTATTATTAATGACTTTTGATACAGTTGTTTTGGAAACACCAGCCAATTCGCCAATCTCTTTTATAGTTATACTCAAGAAGTTCACCCCCACAATTTAGGAAACCGTTTTACTTAACCGGTTACCTAGATACTATCATATCTTTTTTCGCTTTGCAACTACTTTATACAAATTTTGATATTTTTCTTATTTTTCATAATATTGCAATTTATAAATTCAAATTTAATATTTATATTAATATACAAAAAAAAATTAATATACTTTTATAATTATTTAAAAGTACATTAATTAATTTAAGTAATCTTTATTAAAGTTCAAGTCCTTGTCCTATAATCATTTTTTTATCATTTTCAATTCCATTTCCTACAGTTGTTAAATAATCACCTACAATTGCAGAATTTACACCACCATTAAATCCAATTTTGTCATACCCTTTTAAAGATAGCCTTCCACCAGCATATCTTATGTATACATTAGGAATTATAAATCTAAATACTGCTGTTGTTTTTAATATTTCCATAGGCTCTAATACATCATAATTTTCCATAGGAGTATTCTTAATAGGGTTTAAAATATTTATTGGAATTGATTTGGTATTTAATTCTCGTATTTCAAAAGCCATTTGTAGTCTTTGTTCTTTACTTTCATTCATCCCAATGATTCCACCTACACATACATCTAATCCAGCCCTTTTAGCTTCTTTAATTGTTCTTATTCTGTCTTGATAAGTATGTGTTGTACATATATTATCAAAATTATCTTTAGATGTCTCGACATTATGATGATATGTAGTCACACCTACTAGTTTTAGCTTTTTAGCTTGCTCATAATCTATAATTCCTAGAGATGCACATAATTTTAAATTAGTATTTTCTCTTAATCCTTCATAGATATTTAAAATATCATTAAACTCTTTTCCTGTTATACCTTTACCACTTGTAACTAAAGAGAATCTATGTACTCCTTTACTTTCCATTTCTTTGGCTCTCTTTAAAATCTCATTATAATCTAGTAATGAATATTCTTCTATCCCAGTTTTATAATGAGATGATTGTGCACAAAATTTACAGTCTTCACTACATTTGCCAGACTTAGCATTCATTATTGTACATAAATCTACTTTTCTTCCCATAAAATATTCTCTTATTTCATTTGCAGATTTTAATAAGATATCAAAATTGTTTTTGTTATTAGTATCAATACTTATTAAATTAAGAGCTTCTTCATAATTTATTTCTTTTCCACTCAATATTTTATTTTTTAATTTGACTATGTATTTTTCCATATATCCTCCTATTTGTCAACTTATATTTTTTATATAGTTTACTTATTATATATAGTATTACATAGACAACATTTATTGGTCAACTTTATTTTATATATAGGTTTACTATTATAAAAAAAAATACTGTTCTAAAATAGTATTTGTATAATATCTTATACGTATCATTATTAAAACAGTATTTTTTATTAAAGAATCATTCTTATTAATTTATAAAACTATTCTTGTCTTAACTCCATCCAAGCTTTCCATTGTAACAACCTCTAATCCTTCATACTCTCTAAATAGCCATTTTAAATCCTTCATAGCTTGATTAACCTGACTTTTTGTTAGATTATTTATAAAATATTCTTTTCTAGTTTCCTCATACTCTTTGCTAGTTAAAAAGTTTCTTAGAAAATTAAATGCAAATACACTTGGAATATTGTTTACATTAGCTTTCTTGCTATTTTCTTTCTCATAGTAAATTTTCATAAATGCATACTCCTTTGATACTTTTAAATTTCTCTTACAATAATTATATGCATTTAAGTCCTACTATTCTTATAATTTTATTAATTCATATTCTTTATTTCCCATTCCCATTTCACACGCATAGTCTATTATTCTAGTTCCATTTACATGAGGATGCTCATGTTTAAACACATCATGACCCATTTCCTTACAAACCAAATCATAGCATGCTTGTTCAATTGCTACTGGGTCTGTTGATGCTAATATTCCTATATCATGTGCAATCGGTCTACCTGACCAAGGCACACAATCACAAAGTGGAGTCACATTCATAACAAAAGTTATATATCCTACCTTATCTTTTTTGTTTGATACTGCTCCATAAGCGTATTCTGCCATCTTTTCAACAAATACATCTGAGTCACTTTCCCATTGTATAGTTACTGCTCTAGTTGGACAGACAGTTGGACATTCTCCACATCCATAACACACATCAGAATCTATAATCGCCTTCTTATCTACTATACTTATAGCTTTTGTAGGACAAGAATTAACACATTTTCCACATCCTACACACTTCTTCTCTTTTACTACTGGTGTAACATCAGAATGTTGCATTTGCTTTCCTGCTGCACTTGCACACCCCATAGCTAAATTTTTTAATGCTCCTCCAAAACCTGCTGCTTCATGACCTTTAAAATGACTCATTACTATCATTGCAGAAGAATTATAAATTTCGCCACCTATTTTCACACTTTCAAAATGTTTTTTATCTATTTGTACATTTTCATAATTTCTACTGTACAATCCATCTGCAATTATTACTGGTGCATTTACCACTGCATAGGCAAAACCATTTTCTATAGCTGTTGTAAGATGGTCTACAGAATTTGTTCTACTCCCTGTATATAATGTATTTGTATCTGTTAAAAATGGCTTTCCTTCACAATCTTTAATCTTATCAACCACTTGTCTAACTGCTACAGGACTCATATATGTAGTATTTCCTTTTTCTCCAAAGTGAAGTTTGATTGCTACTTGGTCATTCTTTTCTATTAAATCTTTGAATCCTGCTGTATCAAATAATCTTCTTACATTGTTTGGCACATTTTTATTTTGCGAATTTGAGTATAAGTCACAAAAATATACTTTTGACTTTTCCATATCTACACCCCTTTAAAATATTTACTTGAATTAATTTTATCACTTTTAAAGTAATTTTTTAGTATATTTTACCACAATTAAAGATTCTTATCTTTATTTAATAAAAACAATATTATTTTAACTCCTTACTACATTTTTTTAATTCTTTACTAGTTTAGGCTCTATATACTATAGCATATCTTAAATAACCTATAATCACTATATTATAATCTATCTCCTTTTTTATTTTTAAACAGTTCCTTAAGGTAATAATTTAATTATTATAAAATATAATGAGTACGACTAAAACAAAAAAAAGACTTGAAACTTAAGTTCAAGTCTTTTTTACTTAGATATATTCTTATATATTACTAAGCATATTTTTACACAATACAGTGATATTTACAATTATAATAAAGATATCATTAAACTGGTTTTTTATTAAATAAAATAACAGCTGATAACAGACACACTATTGAAATAATAATTGTTACAATGATTGGAATAATAAATTCTGGAGCTGTCACTTTACCTGAAATCAAATCTATATTTTTTGATACTATGAAATTAGGTGTATAAGGTGCAATCTGTTCAGGAATAGAAATTAAACTCAAAACAAGAGTTACTACTAATACAAGTAATACACTTGCAAATGCTGGTCTAAATAGTACACATCCAAGAATTAATATAGTAATATACATAATACCAATTATCCATAAGTTAAATGCTGAAAATACAACATGATTAAGATTTGCAGTTGGCCAAAAATACATTGTATAACCATAAGTACATAAAAAGCTCAACCAGAAACCAATGGTCATAATAATTACTGCAATAGAAAATTTAGACAATACTACAGACGAACGTGACAATCCTTTAGTCAACATAATGACAAGTGTCCCTTTAGAATATTCGTTTGATAAAATATTACAAAAAATAATTAGAGTTAAACTCATTCCAAGACCAGAAATATTGCCAGAAAACTGTGTCCAAGAATCTAAAGCAGTTGGTAGAGCAGTAACTTTTAAAGTTGGGGCAAAATGAGCAATCAAGTCTGGCATAAATTTAGCAGAAAGAGGACTCATTATTCCAAATATCAAAAATAAAATAATTAGACTAAATAATTTATAATTTCTTACGTTCTCTACAAATTCTTTTTTTGTAAATGCTATGTATTCTCTCACTTTACTACCTCCAAAAATAAATTTTCAAGTGACAATTCTATTAATTCCATCTTTCTTGGACAAAGATTCATTTCTGCAAGTGTAGATATAACTGTTTGTTGTATTGATTTTATATCTTTACCATGGAAAATAATTTCCATATTAGTCTCTTCTGAATCTTTAAGTAAGGATTTAATACTACTACTAGACTTAAATGCTTGTATTTCATCATTACTTGAAAACTCCAATAAAAGTCTATCTTTTCCGTGCATACTTTTTATTTCTGAAAGTGTACCACTCAGAGCGATGCTTCCATTATTTAATATAGCAACATGGTCACAAATTCTTTCAACATCTGACAGTATATGTGTTGAAAATATTACGGTTGTTGAGTCTTTGATTTTAACCATAATATCTAATATTTCTTTTCTACCAACAGGGTCAAGTGCACTTGTTGGTTCATCACAAATAAGTAATTTAGGACGTGAAAGCAATGCTTGAGCTATCCCAAGACGTTGCTTCATTCCACGAGAAAATCCACCTATTCGTTTCTTTTCATTTCCAAGTCCCACAAGTGTCAACAACTCTTCACTTCTTAACTTTATTTCTTGTTTTGAAAGCCCTGTGATTTCTCCACAAAGAGAAAGATATTCAAGTGGTCTCATATAGTTATAAAACTCTGGAACATCAGGTAGATAACCTACATGGCGATTAGAACTTGTTCTTCCATAAGTCACCTTCTCACCAAAAACATTTATAGTTCCACTATCTGCTTCAAGTAACCCAAGCACCATTTTCATTGTTGTAGTCTTGCCTGCACCATTCTTACCTACAAATCCAAATACTGACCCTTCTGGTACAGTAAGATTTAGCTTATCTATTATCTTTCGATTACCAAAACTTTTTGATAACCCATTTATTGAAACAATATTCATCATTCATCACCTCTTCCTATAGTGAAATATAAAATTGGACCTATTATACTTATAAATAGCACTAAAATAATCCATATTGCCTTATTACCAATTTTATAATTTGGATGTTTTATTATATGAATAAGTGCAGTAATTACAAGTATTAAATTTAAAATAATAACAGGAAGTAAAAGTGGTAGATATTCCATTAAATTTTCCATAATCTTATTCCTCCAATAAAGATAATTTTTCTATAAGAAATCTGTATTCCTTGTTCTCATTTAATACAGAGAACATAGGATTATTCTTAATAGCAGCAACAATACCTGCCTTTACAATTGTATCATCACGTGTGATACCTGTTCCAATCTCAGAAATCCAGCAATCAATATGATTAAAAAAGTCATCACTATGTAGCATAATTGGATATATATCACTTATTGCCAAATCTACATATCTTTGTAACGACTTAATAGCTCCTTTAGTATTTCCATGTATTAAATTCATTTGTATCTGAGTCAAATATACAGAAAACATAACACCAGGAGATAATTCATTAAGGTCAAATGTATCTGAAATTATTAAAATACGTCTTTCTATTTCTTCAATTTGTGATTTATCTGAGTTTTGCAGAAGTCCCACTAAATCTTGAACTAATAATGTAAGATTCTGATATGCTCCAATCTGTAACGTTTCATTAGCTTCATTAGTTTGACCATTCATCATTTGTCCCTGTGCAAGAAGTATGCTTTCATTTACCATGGGAAAATTGCTATCTTGAAATAAATCAATAACTTCTATAGGTTGATTTAACAAGATATAACAAGTTGCCTCCATACCTTTTGACTGACGACAAATTTCTATATCATCACTTGTTTCTCGTATTCGAATAAAAATTTCTAATGCTTCACTAATTAATAGTTCACGTTTTTCTTCATCTACAAGGTCATAATGATTAATTATCAAAATACCCATCTGATAAATCAAAGGAAAGCATGAATAATATTTTTTTATGGTTTCTCTTATTTCATCCATAACTTCATCAAATGGTTTAACAGTAAAATCTTTACACAATCGCTGATATAGTTTATTAATATCTTCCTTAATCATTTGTGGTTCGTAGCAAATTAATTCATCAACTGTAATGTTGAAATATGTCGCGAGTTGTGGTAAAAAAGTGATATCAGGATAACTTTGCCCAGTTTCCCATTTAGACACAGAAGCTTTAGAGATACCTATATAATTTGCAAGTTCATCTTGTGTAATTCCTTTTTCTTTACGCTTTAAAATTAGTGTTTTTGCAATGTTTAATTCATTCATATCAACGCCTCCTTTGTATAATTATATCCTTAAATACATAAACCTAACAAGCGATTTGAAGTTGACTTTTGATGAAAAAATCAACCATAGAGAAACAAATAAGCAGGTATCTTAGATACCTGCTTAAATATATTTTTAAATTCAATTTATATAATTTTTTATTTATCATGTTTTTTAAACGTCTTGTATAAAATATCTTTTAATATAAGTACATTATTCTCATTGCTCATCCTGTATTCCTTTTCAAATCTTGAATATAATTCTTCAATAGCTATTTGATACTTTTCTATCCCTTCTATGTCAACATATGTTTCTAAAATAGGATACTTAGAGCTCCATGCTTTTGTCCAGTCAACATCCTTACTAATATTATCAGTTACATCTTTAGAACATAAATTACTTTCATCGATTAAGTAATCATAAGTAATATTAAACAGCTTTGATATATTTTTTATATTTTCTAAGTCTGGCTTAGCTTGCCCTAATTCCCACTTGCTAATAGTTTGTCTAGATACATTTAGTCTTTCAGCCAACAATTCTTGAGAATAATTATATTTCTTTCTTAGTTTTGTAATCTTGTCTTCTAAATTCATATATTAAACTCCTTTCAAGGTAAAAATAATTATATTTCAATTATAAAGTATTAAACTCAATGATTCTACAAAGCAAAGTTTGAAATATGTAAACTTTAGTTTACATACATGATGAATCATTCTATATGAACAATACTAGTATTAATATTTAATTATAGATTTTTTAATAAAAATTAATTATTTATTCTTAAATAATAAAAAAGGCTTGTATTGTAGTTAACTCCAAGTAGTATACTCTATTTAAGAATTGAGTAAAACATAATGAGTTTTATGTAGAGATATTGTACAGTTTATAAATCATATCATACTAAAAAGGAAATAAGGGAATTGTTTTCTAAACTTACAGGTGTTAATGTTGATGAAAGCCTATATTTAATACCACCATTTTATACAGATTTTGGAGAAAATATAAGAGTTGGAAAGGATGTATTTATTAACCATGCTTGTACATTCATGGATAGAAGTGGAATTACGATTGCAGATGATGTACTGATTGGACCTTAAGGTAAATCTTATAACAATAAACCCTCCTTTAGAGCCCTCAGAAAGACATTCCACTGTATCTACACCCATAGTTATAAAGAGGAATGCTTGATTAAGTGCAGGAGCAATGATTATGCCAGATATTACAGTAAGTGAAAATACTGTTGTTTCTGCAGGAGCAGTAGTCACAAATGATGTACCTCCAAATACTGTGGTTGCAGGTATCCCTGCTAAGATAATAAAAACTGTATGTTAGATTCTAAGTTTAAATTTGGTTATTAGTTCAATAGAATATTATTATAGTATTTCAATAAAAAAGACATTTTTAATTTAATTAAGTTTGTCTTTTTTTATTGATTTTTATTATACTCATTTCAAGTTTTATTGTCAAAGTTCTTGACAAGTAAACTTGTCATAAGTATAATAAAAGTACCAAGTAAACTTGGCATCCAAATAGGAGGTATCTTACATGAATAAAGAAGAAATTTTAAGTAAGAGTCGTCAATCCACTAAAGATGAAGGCTTAGAGTATATTGAAAATAAAGGCAGAAAAATAGGATATTCAATTTTCATATGTGTCTTCGCTTTCATTGTAATATTTAACGCCTTTATTGGACAAAAGAGTGATGCAGTATCTGCTTTATTTTGGACATTTGGTCTTGCTGAAAATATAGCAAAATACCAATTCACACATGAAAAAAAGAATTTAATTTTGGCTATTGGTTTCTTAATTACAACTATATTCTCATTAACTAATTTTGTTTTATCATCATTAAGGTAAGCAATATGAATGAAGAATTAATATTAAAAAATCACTTAAAAATAGCAAGAACAGAGAAAAAATTATCTCAAAGTCAGCTAGCTGAAATGGTCGGCGTGTCAAGAAACACTATTAGTTCAATAGAAACAGGTCAGTTTAATCCAACAGCAAAATTAGCACTTATTTTATGTATAGCTCTAGATAAAAAATTTGAAGATTTATTTTACTTTGAATAAAATGTATTGTAGTCATAAAATATAAAAGAAACCATAGTTATTGTATATTTTATTCACTTCTAAAACTCAAAATAAAAAGAGTTAAATAAATAAATAAAACAAAAAGAGTAAATGGTTAGATATTTATTATCTTATCACTTTACTCTTTTATTTATTTTAAAGTCTTATACATCTCTTTAATACCCTACATTCCATATTCATTAAAATAACTCCTATTTTCAAAAACCTCATTTTTAAATCCATATGTTGTCTAAATATAAAATAAATATACAGGTACCTTAATAAATATGTTGCAAAATTATTAAGGTACCTGTATAATATATTTCATAAGGTGCCTTATCATTATAAATCATATTATTTAGGAGGATAACATGGAAAATGAAAAATCAAACATTAAATATTTAAAAGAAGAACCAATAAAAAAAACTATTCTTTATTTATCTATTCCTATGATGATAGGAATGTCAGCTGGAACTATCTATAATGTAATTAATGCCTACTTTATAGGTTTAGTTCATGACACAGCTATGCTTAGTGCAATAACATTGGGACTCCCTATATTTACAATTCTAATGGCTTTTGGAAATATGTTTGGCGTTGGTGGTAGTACATTCATAACTAGGCTAATTGCACAAAATAATAGTGATGAAGCCAAGAAAATTGCTGGATATACTTTTTATGCAAGTATTATAACAGGTCTATTGATAGGTCTAATTGGCTACTTACTAATGAATCCTATTATTAGATTATTAGGTTCCGATATGACTACATTTGAATATACAAAACAATATGCAATTACACTATTTGTTGGCGGATTTTCTATTATATTGAACTTCTCTCTTGAACAAATTGTAAGGTCTGAAGGTGCATCAAAAGAATCTATGTATGGTATGTTTGTAAGTGTAATAGTTAGTATCATATTAGATGTTTTATTTATACTAGTTCTTAATATGCATGTGTATGGTGCTGCATTATCAATGATACTTTCTAACATTGCATCTAGTGCTTATTATGTTTGGTATTTAAATGTTAAAAGCGAGAACCTTAGAGGGTTTTTACATTACATAAAAATCAGCATAAACAGTCAAGTTGAAATATATAAAGTTGGTGTATCCCAATTAATCCAATGCTCTTTCTTAATTGTGACTACATTATTATCCAATAACTACTCTATGCAATATGGAAATAACATAGTTGCTAGTTTTGGTATAGCACTTAGAATTGCTCAAATTCCAGAATTCTTTGTTATGGGTATTGTTTTAGGTGTAATGCCACTTATAGCATATAATTTTTCTAATAAGAATATACCTCGTTTAAAGGAAAGTATAAAGTATTCTGCTTTATTCATATTTGTAATCGCAGTTGTATTTTCAGGAGTTGTTTATATATTTAGAACCCAAGTAATACAAACATTCTCAGTTGATACGTCAGTTATTGAAATAGGAACGTATGTATTGGTAGCTATGTTAGTATCTGCCTTATTCAATGGAGTTACATCTTTATTTATGACAATATATCAAGCATCAGGAAAAGGCATTGAAACAGGTATAATGTCTATAAGCCAAGGTGGATTGTATATACCTATAGTAATATTGCTTAATTATTTTTATGGACTTGATGGGCTAATATGGTCTATGACAGTAACAGAAATTATAACATTTTTAATAGGTGCAGTTTTATATATACCTTATAGTATAAAACTTAAAAAGGCATCAACTAAAAATAAAGTAAGTCTTATATAAGATTTACTTTATTTTTAATTTTAATGTTAGTCAATACAAATTATTTTATTATATGTAATTATTAATATATTAATCAATTTTATTAAAAATAACAGACTTCTCTTTTAAAGAGATTTTTCCTACTTGATATCCATATTCATTTAATTCTTTTTTATATTTTAAAAACGAATGGTCTATCTCTATTCCTGCAATATCTTTTATTTCTTCAAAAGTTAATTTAAATGATTGATTACCATTTTTCTTGACATATTCCCATAAAGAACTATATTTGCTCATTTTATATCACTCCTTTTAAAATTATATCTTATCTATTAGTTTATATTCTATCACTATTAATTTATAAAGTTATGCTACTTATTATTTATATGAAAAAATATACAAATAATAAGTAGCAATTTTTTATAATTATCATATTTTCTTCATATTTAAGAAAAGTCACTCATAGTTAAAATATTTTTTTTAAGAAAGTTTACTTCATCAGAAAACAAATTTTAATTGTTCTTATTTTTATTATGTAATTATTCAAGACAATATGTCATTGTTGAAATACAACTCTAATAACTAAATATTTTTATACATTCACTATTTAAAAATCTTTTTTATTGAATTTAAGTTAAATTTATCGACATTTCAGTAATAGCGTTTTCTTCATTTTCAATATGAATGTAGATTCTATTATAATTAAAGCTCTACATCAATCTTTTTACCACTCATTGAACAACAACTAACTTTTGCCTTATCAATAGAAAATATTTCAAACTTACCGTCTCCTACAGAGTACATCTGACCTAAACTTGGCATTATTTCAAGTGCCTTAGCTTGTGTTTCTTTTGATGTAACGAATACTGCTTCACCCAAAATACGTAGAGTATTAAGTTTTTGGTCTATACAGCAAAGCTCAACCTTTGGATTAAAAATAAGTTGCTTAAACATATCTTTTTGATTAGATGTGCAAAATGTAAGTTTGCCATCATATTCCATAGCAAATCCTAGAGGACGCACATGTGCTTGATTGTTCTCATCAGCTGTTGCTAAATAATAAACTCCTGCTTTGTTCAAAAATTCTAATACTTTCATAATTTTTACACCCCTTTTAAATACTTGTATTAAGGATTATCCTTTGATATAATTTTAATATAAAATAAGAAAAAAACAAGTATGCAGTTTTTTCTGATAAAGTATAAAAAAGATACTATTGGAATTGAGGAGTGAATTAAAATGAGTTTGTATAATAAAAATAATATAACTGAAAATGCTGAAGAATTAACTTGCCCTATACGTTACGCATTAGATATTGTTGGTGGAAAGTGGAAATTGCCTATTATATGTATGTTAGCAGTTGATAATCCAATTAGGTATAGTAGTATAAAAAGAAAATTAGATGGAATTACAAATACTATGCTAGCTCAATCATTAAAAGATTTAGAGTCTGATGGTATTGTTCATCGTAAACAATACAATGAAATTCCTCCAAAAGTTGAATATACATTAACAGATAAAGGTAAAAGTATTGTACCTATTTTGCGACAGTTTGCTAATTGGGGCGCTATTAATATGCAGGAGAAAAACACATGCGGACTTAATTGTAAGGAATGTCGAAAAATAACTTAATCATATAATATACAATCATTACAAACTTTTTTTTAGTTCTTTAATAATATATAAAAATATTTTTGTTAGTTTTCAATATTTGCTATATATATTTATTTCTATATAAAATTTGTTATTATATATAATTTTAAAATTTAAGATAAGGGGAATTAATATGTCAAATAATATTAAAATAATAAAAAAAGAAATAAACTATTTCTTATTAATAAATTTTTTACTGATTGCTTTTACATCAATATTTTTATTTTTGTCAATATCAAAACCAAATAACAGTGAACTTATATCAAGCTTCGCTGGATTATTTATGTATATTCCTGCATTTTCAGCAATTGTTGTCCTAAAAAAAGTTTCTAATTACAAGTTTGATTCAACAGTGGATAAATTTTTAAAGTTTTTTGCTATAACTACAATTGTGAGAATAGTAATATCTATAGCTGAAACATTTTTAATGCATAGTAGTATTATTTCTTCAACAATAGATACATTAACATCTTTTTATCTTTTAGCAGTTGTTCTTTACAATGAATTTCAATTTGAAGTTTTAAATTTATCTTTAAGTAAAAATTTCAAAAAAGTTTTAGGCATTCTATTAATATTCTTGATATTAATTATAGTTAGAAATATTATTGATAAAGAAAGTTTATCAATTAATGTTGTAAATAAATTTGTCACAGTATTTATAAATATAATTATAAATTTATGTTTTGGTTTTAATTTATTTTTTGGAGAAGAATTTGGATGGAGATACTTTCTTCAACCTAGACTACAAAAGATTTATGGCAAAAAATTTGGTGTATTAATTTTAGGTTTTATATGGGGAATTTGGCATTTGCCTCTTTGTGTCACTTTGTACAGTCCCGAAACCCCATTTTATTGTGTTATTTCTCAGATAGCATATTGTACCTTTATAGGAATATTTTTAGGATATACCTATATGAAGACCAAAAACCTTTGGGCGCCAATATTAATCCACTTAGTAAATAACACTGTTTCTATTATACTTGGAGGAAGTATTGAGTCTATATTTACATTAGAATCACTATTATGGAGTATTCTAGTTGATGCTATATTGTTTTTACCATTCTTATTTACTAGAGAGTACAAAACTAATAACTATGATGAAAGTTCTAACTAGTCTATAAATACATAAATCTCTAGACATAGAGGCTTTTTATATTTGTCCATAATATTGATAAAATACCTGTTTTAATATATAGAAGAATAGTCCTTATGGTATTAAGTAAAATAAAATTACTTTTTATGTAAATTTTAATAATTTACTCATTTTAAAAACCACTTTTCATTAGATGTAAAAAAGTGGTTTTTAAAATAATATTTCTACATTTAATTTTTAGTTCATTCTTATCTAAAACAGATTATTATATATTTATATCAATCTAAAAATATCCATTTTATGTTTTATGGTATAATAAAAATAATACATATCTTACTTTATTTTAAGTAAAATAATTTCTTAGTTTAATTTATATAGAACAGTTAAATTGGCAAAAATCAATCTAATAAAGGACTTCATAAATTTAAATATGGATATAGAAGTAGTTCTTCAAAATCTAGTCGTTATTTTACATTGCTCAAATGATGAAATCTCAATCAACTGGGCAACAAAAGAATTATCTGGATACAATAAAGACGATAGCCTTCCTAAATACAGAACATTATCACTTATTACAAAAACCTGGTACACATATAAAGGCTACAGTAAATATTGATTTAACTGATGTTAATGATATAATATCAAAAGTAAAAGTAAATATTTTAGATATACTATTACTTATTGAAAAAAAATTTGGAAATTTATATGACCTCGATATTGATATATCAGAAACAAATGGAAAAGAGCCAGAAAATATAATTCAATATATTCAAGTTAAGCTATATGATAATAGTATAAGTATAGGAGATAACAATAAAATCAAGAAATCTAATATAACAACCAATGAAGGAAATTCAATATCAATGCTTAAAAAACTAATTCATTTAAAAAAACATACTAAGAATTAATAAAAAGATATAAATTTGTATCAAATCCACATTTTGTGGTGTAATGAAAAGCAAGAAGGACTATACTTTATCGCTGTAGAGTATAGTCCAGAAATTATTGATTATTTTTTTTGAACTTAACTTTTAGTTCAAAACTAAAGCTACTCTTTCGTGAACTGTACCCACTGTTTTATACAGTTAAACCATATAAAAATAGGTTTTGCATTTGGATATAGTTCTATTGCTTTATCAAAAGTTTCGAACACCAAGTTATTGTTATTTGATTTTCCAATAACATATGAAATTATACTTCTATCGCCTAAATCTAGAATTGCACTTAAATAGACCTTCATCCCATTGGTTAATTTAAATTCAGTTACATCTGTTAACCATTTTTAAGAGGTTTTATCTGCACTAAATTTTCTACTTAATACATTTCCAGCAATTACTTCTAGTATACATTTAACATAACTGAATTTCTTTTTTCTACAAACAGACCTTAGACCTACGGCTCTCATTAGTCTGTACACTCTCTTGTGATTGACATAAGTTTATACTCTCGGTTTAACTGCAGAGTCATCCTTAAAGAGCCAAAAACCCCATTCTTTTCTTCATATATCTTAGTTATCAAAGCTGCTAATTTAATGTTTTCAAGTTCTAAATTACTTTTATATCGATTGAGCCATTTATAGTATGTTTACAAAAATTTTTAGTTTAAATTATAATTTTATAAAAAACTAAATAATTTCAATATTACAATTAATAGATGATAAAATTAAAACTATATTGTTTAGAAAAATAATTAAGAATTTGAAATGGTGTATCTACCATATTATATTTTAAATATTTTTTAAAAGTTAATATATAAAAACAGGATGAGTATATAAGTCACCCTGTTTTATATATTAAACTCTAAATTTAATAAGCTCAAGTGTGTCATTTAATGCTGACATACTATCTATTTGAATCATTAACCACTTACTTCCATTAAAGAATTTTATCTCATTATACAATTGCTTTATATAATCACAACAAGTATTAATAAATAAGTCAACCTCAACTCTATTACTTTCATTTACAATGACTAAAGCTTTGAAGGAACCTTCTTGAGGATATAAGGTACATAATGACTTTCCTCTTTTTTTGTATTTTACATTCCAACCTCTTTGCATTGAACATTTGCTATATTCAAGCTTAGGCTCTACATCATAAGTTGAAGTCAAAGCATTATTTAGATTGTCCCATAATGGACTATTTATAAACGCTTTGATTTGTTCAGGTGTTGGTTTATTATCTTGAAAAAACATATCTTGCCAATCCATATTCATCACCCTTTCTATTGTTCAATAGACACTGGAATAGTCCAATGTTCCATATATGCCACTTCAGGTGTAGTAGGATAATACATTTCAATCGCAAAATCAGTGGCTATTAAATTATGATTCTTCATCCATCTTTCCATAAACTTATCCGCTTTAAAAACAGCTGAATCAACTAACTCATTAAAATTTTCTGCTTCAAATCCACACACTAAATATTCTTTAGCAGGTAACTCAAAAATACTATATCCTTCCACCAATGTACCTGGCTCCACTTCTATACCTGCCATATACATACAATTACCTTCTTTTGCACTTCCCATATAAAGAGCAGCAAATTCATTTCCACCTGGGATTTTATTTGGTATATTGTGTTTTTGACTTCCAAGTTTCATCCATAATTCCTTTGCTATCGCTATGCCAGTTGTCTCACCACCCATCAACTGGCAAATAGGTATTTCTTTTTCTATTCCAATAAAAGTCCTTGGGTTACTCAATCTCCTGCGAGTTACTTCAATTACTATATCATCGGCAATCAGTGGCACACCTTCATCAACCATAACATAATTTAAAATTAATTCTGGCTTAACAAATTGATTAAGTTTTACTGGATTTGCTCTATATTCCTCTGGAGTTAATCCATATGCTTTTTTAAAAGCACGTGTAAATGTCTCATGGCTATCAAATCCAAAATTTAAAGCTACATCAAGTATACGATTTTTATTTTCTGCTAAGTATTCTGAAGCTTTTGCAAGGCGACGAAGCTTTATATATTCCATTACGGTCTTATTAACTAACCTTTTAAATAATCGTTGATAATAAAATGGTGATAAATTAGCTGCATTTGCTAAATCATCAATAGATATTTCTTCTGATAACCTTTCTTCTATCAAGTCTAGTGTAGTTTGAATGGATTCCCATGCATGCATATTATAATTCCTCCTTATAGTTATCTTAAGCTTCTATATTTATATTATCAAAATCATAAAAATTCTTCTTGATATACAGTGCCTTTTTTAATCTTTACAATACTTACCAACAAGATTATTTAAACTTATTTAACTTGTCTTTAGACAAGTATTCTCCCACTTCTAAGTAATATCATAAGTGGTTATTAGTTCTCTACTCTATGTTAAATATTGTAATATTAATAATAGGCTATATGACAATTACAATATTTTATTGTAAACATAAAGTATTGCAGTAAAAATAAAATATAGCAAATCTTATTTGAAGATTTGCTATATTATATATTTTATTAAATTGTTTTTAAACACTGTATTTATTTCTTTACTAAAAAATTCCTTCATATCATCCAACTGCTCTTTAGTATATACATATTTTCCATATCCAAATTGACCATATTTAAACTTTCTATCATCATTTTCCATTGGCAATAATGTGTCTGGATAAATTTCTAATATTCTATTTTTAGCTTTAGTTGTATATCTATGAGATATAACTTCAAATATAATTTTTCTATCAAAATCTTTTGGAAGAGCTTCTTTTATACTTCTAATCAGACTTCTATACTCCTCTTCCCAACCTTCATATAAAAACACAGGAGCTATTATAAATCCAATCTGATATCCAACTTTTGCAAGCTTTACAGCTGATTCTATTCTTTTCTTTGCAGAAGCTGTATAATGCTCATGTCCATCTATAATTCTAGGTGTATTTATGCTAAATCTTATCTCTGTATGGTTATTATGCTCAGCATCCAACAAGCTATCTACATCACTGTATTTAGTAACAAATCTAAATCTTCCTTTTTCTTCTCTTCCAAAAAACTCTATTGTCTTTTTCAATGAATTGGTATATGGCTCTACTGGAACAGGGTCTGATGTAGCTGCTCCTTCAAATATGGTTACTTGTGGTTTTCTATCTTCAATATACTTCTTTGTTTGTTCAAGTATCTCATCTATATTTACAAACACCCTTATAAAGGGTTTATCACCTAGTTGTGTGTTTAAATAACAATATTCACATCTTCCCATACATCCACTGACAAGTGGTAATTGATAGTTGGCAGAAGGTTTACATGTTTGAAATTTTAAGCTTTTCCTAGTGCCAACTACCATGGTTTGTTTTCCATTTCTATATTGTTCATATAGATTTTCTCCTGGGATATGTTCCTTAATCCTATTTGATGATATCTTAATTATTTCTACATCTTTTTTATCCTTAAATTTATCATATATGTTTTTCCCAATATCAGTATCTAAGCTACCTTTTTCAAATATTATTCTTTTAGGATTAAACATTTATTTCACCTCTACTTAAAGTTTTTAAAATGAAGATTTTTATAAAATATTACTTAGTTAATCTTCCCCTTTTTAAGTTTCTTTATTTATCAGAAAGTAAAATAAACATTTGAGATAAATTTATTTTTTTGCATTAACTAATTACAAGTTTATTTACTTATAACAACTAACACAACCAATTTTTATCTAAAATTTAATTTATAAATTTAATTTACAAAGATTTATAGTATATTTCTCTTATTTGTTCCTTATTAAAAGTCTTTGGATGTCTCTTAATATTTGCAGCAGATATTTTCATACAGTTATCAGTTAACCAATCAATATCTGATTTTACAATACCTAAGTCACTTAGCTTTATATCTAAATCTATCTTTTTAAGGAAATTTTTAACTGCACCTGAACAATCTTCTGCACAAGTTCCACCCAATATTTTTGATATATTTCCAAACCTTTCAATATCACTATCCCATGAACTTTCTACAATAGTTGGTGTTAAAGCTGCAAGCCCTTTTCCATGCATTACATCTCTAAGACCACTTACAGGATGCTCCATTCCATGTTGAAGAGTTGTTCCAGCTGTACCAATTGTCATCCCACCAATAGTGCTTGCAAGTGTTATTTTCTCCCAAGCTTCTAAATCATCAGAATTATTGTATACATTTACTAAGCTTTCTGATATAAGTTCAATCCCATAGATAGCCTGTACATCTGCAAGAGGATTTCTTCCATTAGAAAGATATGCTTCTATGTTGTGAGCAAGTGCATCAAATCCAACGGATGCAATTATATGTTTTGGCATTGTTACCATAAGCTCTGGGTCAATTATTGAGGCTTTTGCATACATGCTATTCTTTTTTATAGATTTTTTATCTTTAGTATCTGAATTTGTAAGCACTGCAAAACAATTCCCTTCACTACCTGTGCCTGATGTTGTTGGAACTAAAACTATGGGTAGAGCCTCTTCACCTTGTTTAATTCCAAATATGTAATCATTTAAATCACCTGGATTTTTATAAGAAAAAGCTATACTTTTAGCTGCATCCATTATACTTCCACCACCAAGACCTAAAACACAATCACAACCAGTTTCTTTTATAGCTTCTACGCCTGCATATATAGTAGTTATAAGAGGATTTTGCTCTACTCTATCAAAAACTTCATATTCTACTTTAGCACCTTTTAGCAAATCTATTGTCTTATCAAGTAACCCTGTTTTCTTTGTACTGTTTTTCCCAGTTACAATTAATACTTTTTTACCATATTTAGATACTTCTATTCCTACATCATTAATTCTTCCTCTTCCAAATAAAATATTTACTGGCAAACTATAATTAAAATTCATGCTAAAACCTCCTATTTTTCTACTTTAGTAATAACTTTATTTTTTAATAAAAGTATAATTATGTATTGAAACATAATTTATAAAATAATCTTTTACTTAATTATATGTATTATTTTATTTCATATCAAGTTAACTCTATTTAATCAAATATATTTCTTGCTGAAGTACCGTTAAATGATTAAAACTTAACTAAAAATTATAAAAATAAAAAAGAGTTATCTAAAGATAATTTCAATCATCTTAAGACAACTCTTTTCATTTTTGTATCATACAAATTTTTTAAACTTTATTTTCCTATATTTTAAGTCTATAACTCTATTAACATATTCATAAGTTTATTACTTCTTTGTACAAATGAATCTAATTCTCCTGGCTTTAATTCTTTATTAGAAAGTAAAGCTAAATCAGCTATTTGATTACATATAAGTGCTACTTTATCTTTCTTTTCTTCATCATCTTTAAGAGAAACTAATTTTTTGATAATCGGGCTGTTTTCATTTATTACAAGAGTCTTTTCTTCCTCAAAGCTCATTCCTAAATCCATTCCAGCAAATCTTGACTGCATTTCTGCCATTCTAATAGATTGTTCAGATACTAAAATCATAGCTGGAGTTTCTTCGTTTTTTAATCCCTCTACAGAATAATTTTTCACTCTTTCTCCGACAGCTTCTTTAAATAACCCTTCTATCTTAGCTATCTCTTCTTTATTTTCTTCACTATCTTTATTTTCATTTTTGTCTTTTAATACATCAGAAAGGTCTGCATCTATTCTGTTGAATTTAACACCATTTTCTTTGTATTCCATAAATGAAATAAAATGAGTATCTATTGATGAATTTAATACCACAGCATTTAGGTCATATTCCTTAAATAATTTTATATATTGTGATTGTTGCTCTTTATCACTTACATAGAATACTTTATTTTCATGTTTTTCTTTACATTTTTCTAAATAATCTTGAAGTGTTATATACTCATCATCAATAGTTTTAAATAATATACATTCTTTCACTTTTTCATAGAAGCTCTCATCTTTTAAACAACCATATTTAATGAATATTTGTATATCATCCCAGAACTTGTTGTATTCTTCCCTTTGATTTTTACAAAGAGATTTTAACTTATCTGCTACTTTTTTAATTATATGTTTAGAAATTTTACTTACATCTCTATCATTTTGTAAGAAGCTTCTTGATACATTTAGTGGTAAATCTGGGCAATCTATTACACCTTTTAATAAAAGTAAAAACTCTGGTATAACTTCTTTTATGTTGTCCGCTACAAAGACCTGATTGTTATATAATTTTACTTTTCCTTCTGTCAATTCAAATTCATTTTTTAATTTAGGGAAATAAAGTATACCCTTTAAATTGAAAGGATAATCAACATTTAGATGTATCCAAAACAAAGGTTCATCAAATACATTGAATACTTTTCTATAAAACTCTTTATACTCATCATCAGTACAATCCTTTGGAGATTTAAGCCATAAAGGATTAGTATCATTTAATGGTTCAATTACCTTTGCATCTATAACTTCTTCTTCTTTTCCATCTTCTTTTTGCTTTTTAGCTTTTTCTTCAGCTTCCTTAGCTTCTCTTTGTAATCTTTCAACATCTTCTAAATATATCTCTACTGGTAGGAAAGAACAGTATTTGTTTATTATTCCTCTTACAGTAAATTCATCTAAAAATTCCTTACTATCATCATCAATAAATAGTGTTATCATAGTTCCTCTGTCATGTCTACTATCTGATTCAGATATTTCATATTCTGTACCACCTTCAGATATCCATCTTACAGGAGTTGCTCCTTCCATATATGAAAGTGTATCTATTTGTACTTTTTTAGACACCATAAATGCAGAATAAAATCCTAACCCAAAATGACCTATTATGTCATTTGACTCTTCCATTTTATCCTTATATTTATTAAAGAAATCTTCTGCACCTGAAAAGGCAACTTGGTTTATGTATTTTTTTATTTCTTCCTCAGTCATACCTATTCCATTATCAATAAATTTAAGTGTACCCTCACCTTTATTTACAGATACAGTAATTTTATAATCTGATGGATTATTTTCTGATATTTCTCCTAATGATATAAGTCTTTTGTGTTTACTTACTGCATCACATGCATTACTGATAAGCTCCCTTATAAATATGTCCTTATCAGAATATAACCATTTTTTAATTATAGGAAAAATATTTTCTGTATGAATTGAAATACTTCCTTTTTCAAACTCCATTTTTATCCCTCCTCATTTTATAATTACTATTTTAAATTTTTTAAAATAGTATGTCAATATATTATAAATAAATTATTTTAAAATAAAATAATTTATTTTTCTTAGTTATTTTTTTATTCCTCTTTTAAAATTTCCTTTACCTTTGAGTTATTATACATACTATTAGGAACCTTATTAACTAGTTTTTTTAATGTCAATTTAGAGTTTTTTAAATCACCTTTATTATAATACATCATACCTAAATTATAATACGATTCATCAAAATAGGCATCTTCTTCTGAGTAATTTTCTACATACATTTTATAATATTCTTCAGCAGTATTATAGTCTTTTAATTTTTCACTAAGAATAGCTACTTGATAAGTTGCCTCTGATGTATTGCCTTTATTTTCACCAGTATCTACTACCTTTTTATATAATTGTATAGAGGACTTGGTTTTCTTTTCCTTCTTTAAATTATTCGCTTTAGACATCAATTCATCTTCTGTAAATAAATCAGTATTTTTATCACTTTCATTGTCTACAGTATTTTTTTCAGAATTTACATCTTCTTTGTCATCACTTCTATCATTATTATTTGCATTAGAAGTCTTATCCTTATTTTCTTTATCATTTAAGCTAGAATTTAGTTTTTCTTCATTTTTAACACTAGTGTTTTCAGACATCTGATTTTTTAAATTATTCATCTTATAAGAGCTATATATATTTTGTCCTATTAATAATATACCTAATATTATTGCTAAATGTAGATATTTATTTTTTTTAATACTTTTTTTCTCATTAGAAGTTAAATTTTTCTGCTTTTCAGTTATATTATCTTTCTTAACAACATCTTTAGTTCCATCAAATTTAGAGCGTTTAATATTTTTATGTGAAAATTCACTTTCATAAATATCTACATCTGCATTACTTTTAATTTTTTTATTATATGTATCTAATATATTATTCTCTTGCTTTAATAAATGATTTTCTTTATCAATTCTTTTTAAAACTTCTAAACATTCATCAAATTTTATGTAATCTTCTTCTTTATCATAAATCAAAGCAAGTAACTCATAAGGCTCTATTAAGTCACTATATTGCTCAGTTATAAATTTAAAACCTTGTATAGCTTCTTTGTACATTCCTTTATTTATGAATCTTATAAGCTGATTATATTTTTCAAAGAAAATTAAAAACTCCTCAGATGTAAGCATATTTATATACTTTTCACACAGAGCAGTTTTTTCGCAAAGGGAACTCTTATAGAAACTTTCTACAGCCTCATCAAAATTACATTTTAGTAGGTTTACAAGACCTATAAGATTTAAAATATCTACATCATTTGGGCTTAAATCTCTTGCTTCTTTTAAAAAGTTTAATCCACTTGATATACAATTATTATTTATATTATCGATAGATTCATTATATAGAACACATGAGTCTTTTTTATTGAGTTTTAATATATCTTTCTTTACATCATTTAAGTTTAAAATAAATACCACCTCATGCCATAAGTATTAATTGATTTTGTTTCTAAACAAGAGATTTTACCATGTCCTCTTCACTTACTATACTTGTTACTTTTACACCAAAGTTTAAGTCTACCACTACCACTTTTCCATAAGCCAGTACTTTATTGTCTATTAGTATTTCTACATCTTGGTCTGCTAAAGTATCAAGTTCAATAAGAGAACCTTTATTTAGATTTAAAATATCTCTCAAACTCATCTTAGTTCTTCCTATAACTACAGATAACTCTAACTTAAGGTCAAGTATTCTATCTATATTATTTCTATTAGTTTCAGAAATTTCTAAAGCTAATTCATCATCTCCACTAATTTCTTTTTCAATTTTATCATTCAGTAACATTTTTGCTTCTTCATCTGAAATAAGATTACTATTATCCATAACTACACCTCTTTTTTGACAGCATCATTTATTTTCACACCCTTTTTACTTGATATAAATCCTGGTGTTGCTGTGTATGATTTTGAATTTTCTACATATACATCTATATAATCATTTATCTTTTTATTTGTTACTATTACATCTCCAACTTCTAGTTTAAGTAAATCCTCAACATTAATTGATACTTTACCTATCTCTGCAATAACTGATAATTCTATATTAGATACACTATCATAGATTTTCTTAGTGAATTCCTCTGAATTATCCCCTGCATCCATATCTAAAAATTCTACTACAGAAATATTTTCCAAAACGGCCTCTAAAGCATTGTATGGGAAACAAAGTGAAACATTACCAATATGCTTATTATCATTTAGCACTTTTAAATCTACAACACATACAGGTGCAGTTGGTGAACACAATTGTGGTAAATTAATATGTGTATGTGTATCTAACACTTGTATGTTTTCAAAGCCTTCAAATAAATGCATATTTCTTACTAAATCCTCCATAAGATGTAAAAGTAATTTCTTATCAAGTTCTGTAAGTTCTCTGTTAGTATCTATTGTAACTCCATTTCCTCCAGATGTTATATCAATCCACATATCAGCTACACTTCTATCTATTCTAAAAGAAAAGTTTTTCATAATAGGTTCCATCGAATTTTGTACTACTAAACATGAAGATGTCACTTTATCTAAAAAAGTTTGATAATTTACTTGGTCTATATTCTCAACCACCATACTAGAATTACACTTAAGTTCATAAACTATATAGTTTTTATATTTTTTACAGAATTCAGCTAATAAAAAATTTAAGCAAGTTAAATTTTCTCTTGAATAACTCTGAGGTTTGCCGAAATCATAATCTTTCATATCATACATGAATATTCCTCACCTTACATAATTATTTAGCTCTTAAATTATTAGCTATTTGCCACATTTCATCAGCTGTCTTTATTCCTTTTGAATTCATTTGAAATGCTCTTTGAGTAGCTATTAAATCAACAAATTCTTCTTGTAAAGAAACATTTGACCTTTCTCTGTAGCCTTGAACTATATCAACTTTTCCAACTTGTTTGACTTCTCCTGCATCAGTTGCAACAAATAGGCTATCTCCTTCAGATATAAAATTTTGAGTTCCTGTAGGCTCATACAAATTTATCGTTCCTATTTTTTTATTATCTACAAATAAATCTCCATTTCTTGAAACGGTTAAGTTTGTATCAGTTATATTTGTATTATTGTAGTTATAACCTGCATCAAATTGGACATCTAGTATATTTCCACTATCATCTACAATCTTACCTAAAGCATCTACATTAAATCCACCATTTCTTGTATATGCATATGTGCCATCATTTCTTATGACTCTAAAGAATCCTTCTCCATCTATTGCCAAATCACTTTTACTATTTGTTGGAGCTAATGCTCCTTGTTCATAATTTCTCATAGGAGCTGAGGCTTTAGAGCCAGTTCCAGTTGATATATCTTTACCATTTGTCGGGTAAGATGGTCTATTTAGTACTTCATCTACTAAATCAGAATATTCCATATTTAGCTTTTTATATCCTGTGGAATCAGTATTTGCTATATTATTAGATATTATATCTAGTTTACTTTGATTTGCTGATAAAGCTGTTTTACTAGTATAAAACATTGTGTACATAAAAATTCACCTCCTATTATCTATCTTACTGAACCAATCTCGCTTGCTATTTTTGCTAATTTAGAATCCATAGCTTGAATTATCTTTTGATTTGCTTCATATTCTCTTGAAATTGTCATCATATTATTGATTTCAGATACCATATCTACATTAGATGACTCTATAGCATTTTGTATTGTATATGCATTATTTGCTTTTATAGCTCCTTCTCCAGAATACAGGTTATCGCCTTCTTTTTTTAGCTTATTATAGTCATTAAAATCTACCATATTAAATTTGTACATAGCATTTCCGTCCAGTGATATTGTATTATCATTTGCTACTTCAAATTTCTTATTTCCTACATTTATATGACCCACAGCACCAGTTACAGTATTTGTTCCAAGAACATAGTATCCTTCACTAGTTATAAGGTCTCCTTGATTATCTGTCCTAAAATTACCATTTCTAGTATAAAACTGATTCCCAGCTGCATCACTAACCAAAAAGAACCCCTTACCTTGAATAGCTACATCCATTTTATTATCAGTCTGCTTTATAGGACCTTGGTTAAAATTTGTAATAGTTTCATCCATGGAAATACCTGGACTTATTTCACCTATCTCTTGCTTTTGTTTAGTTCCATTTGCGTAGTTATTGTAAGCTTCTAATTTCAATGAATCAAAACTCTTGGTTAAAAGCTGTTTACTTTTATATCCATTAGTGTCCATATTGGCTAGGTTATTGACAACAACATTTTGCTTTTGCTGATTTGTTATCATAGCCGAAACTGCTGTATATAATCCTCTTATCACATTATGACCTCCTTTTTCGTAAATTGTTTAACAAGATTATTTATTCTAAAACTTTCATCTCACTTGAATATTTCATCCCTAATGCTCTGGCCTTTTTTTCTATCTCTGCTTTGCTCATATCATTATTACTAAAAAGCATTATACATAAAGTCGATATTAATATACCAATTCCTATTCCTAAAAGTACTTTTTTATCAAATAATAATATTCTTATATTTTGTAACAACTCTTTATTAATGACAGCTCACCCTTTCCAATATGTAGCATCTTGCATATTTCCACATCATCATAACCAGAATTTATAAGATGTTTCACTTTAAGAGATAGCTCATTTTCTTGTTTTATTTCCTGTCTTGATTCTATAAAGATACTGTCTTTTTTTTCTTCATTAGTTTTTATTAAGTTATAATTTTCATAAACTTTTATATGATTATTACTTCTTATTTCAGCAAGTACTTTATCTAAAAAGAATCTTCTTTTTTCTGCAACTATCAATCTATCATTTGCCTCATATTCCTGTTCAAATATTTTGTCAAAGTACCTGTTATCTTTGTTTTTCGATTCCTTATGTAAATTTGCTATTATAGTTACTATTATCAAAATAGACACTACTATTAATATAATTTGTATCATCACATCAATCACCATCTATATAGAATATTTAAGTTCTTTTATTTTGCTTCTCAAGTTTCTTATTGATTTTCTGTGGAGTTGTGAAACTCTTGATTCTGAAACACCTAGCACTTTTCCTATTTCCTTTAGATTTAAATCTTCATAATAGTACAGTGAAAGTATTAATTTTTCCTTTTCCTTTAAATTACAAATTGCTTGAGATAAAATTTCTAGTTTTTCTTCTTCCTCTATTACATTTGCTGGAATATCTTCATCTCTGTCACTTATTGTATCTTGTACAGTTTCATTTGTATCTTCAAAGATTACATGGTTTAATGATACAATATTTAGCATGTCTATATTATTTTCGATATCATAAAGTTCCTTTTCTGAAATATTTAATTCATTCGCAATTTCATATGAAGTTGGCTCTCTTAATAACTCAGCCTGCAATTTTTCTACTACTCTATTATATTTATTTACTTTAGTTAAATTATGCTTAGAGATTGGACTTTGATTTCTAATTTCATCTAATATAGCTGATTTTATTTTTATATAAGAGTAACTAGAAAATTTTGCTCCTTTTTCAACATCAAACTTATTTATTGCATCAATCAATCCAATAACTCCACTATTTACTAAATCTTGATATTCAAAGCCTTTCCCAGGTATAAAAAATTTTCTTGCTATACTCTTTACAAGAGGCATATTCTCTTTTATTAATTCTTCTCTATTCATTAACTACGCCTCCTTAGCTTTTAAATATACTAAACATTTTTCTTAGTAGACCCTTATTCTCATCAATATCTTCTCTTGACTGACTTACCATTCTCTTTGCTATAGATATAATACACTTTGAAGCGCTACTTGTAGGATATTCCAGAATAAATGGTATCTGCTTTTTTACACATATTCCTACTTTTTTATCATCTATTATATATCCATATAACTCTAAATTAAGATTTAAAAATTTGTCTACAACCATCTTTATTCTGTTGTATGTAGATTTTGCTTCTTCTAAATTTATTACCCTGTTGATTATTATGTTTGCACTTCTCTTTATCCCAAAATTACTTATGGCCTTTAGTAAGCTATATGCATCAGTTAATGATGTTGGTTCTGGAGTTGTTATTAAGAAAAATTCAGTACTACAATATATAAATGACAATAGACTTTTACTCATACCAGCGCCTGTGTCAATTATTATAAAATCGACATCATGAATCTGTTCTATGCTATGTATAAACTTATTTCTTTGAGCTTCTGTAAAATCTTCTATATGATTAAGTGCAGAACCTCCAGAAATTATATTCACACCATATTTAGTACGTGAAATTATATCTTCTATATTTTTTTCTCCATTAATTACATCAATTATCGTACCTTTTACATTTACACCCATTATTATATCTATATTTGACATTCCTATATCTGCATCTAATATAAGAACTTTTTTATTAAGCCTAGTCAAACAGATAGACAAATTTGTAGCGAGATTACTCTTTCCAACACCACCTTTCCCAGAAGCTATTGTAATTATCTTAGGTGCATTCCCATTCTCCACTATAAATTCATCAAGTCCTCTTTTTTCTATTGCCATCTTTCTCAAGATTTGAGCTTGGTCAATCATATACTTTCAACTCCTAATAGTAATCTTATAATCTTATCTTCATTAGGTTTTATAATGTCATCAGGAACACTTTGCCCTATTGTAATATACGATATTGGTTTTTGTGCATAATTCACTATGTTAAAGATGGAACCATATGTGATTGTTTCATCCAGCTTTGTAATTATTAAGCTTTTAAAGTTCACATTTCTATATGAATCTATAATTGCTTTTGTATCATTTTCTCTTGTTGTGCAATTCAAAACTAAGTGTATATTATCAGTTTCAGCTTTATCTATGAGATTTTTGATTTCTAGTATTTGCATAGAATTTTTATATCCTCTACCTGTAGTATCTATTAATACAACATCACAATCTTTCATCTCATCAAGCGCCAACTCCATCTCATCGGGGCTTATTACTCCTTTAAAAGGAATATTCATTATGTCAGTATATATCTTTAACTGCTCCACAGCGCCAATTCTATAGGTATCTATAGTTATTACACCTACTTTTTTATTTTCCTCAAATACTAATTTTGCGGCTAACTTTGCTATTGTAGTTGTCTTACCTACTCCTGGTGGTCCAACTAGAGCGATTTTCCCATTTATCGTTGGATTTTCTATTTTAATCTTTTTCTTTAGACTTTCCACTAAATTTTTACTTGTATCAATTCCATTGAACTTCATCTCTTGTAAGTCAGTTCTTATGGACTCTACAATTTCTTCATTTAACTCTAGATTTAGTAGGTTCTTACATATTTTATCTATATCATTGTCATTCTTATTATCAAACCCCATATTACTTATAATTGACTTTAATTGTTCTACCTCTCGTTTCAAGTCATTTTGTTCTACATTATCTCTCTTTTCCCATCCGACAGTTAATTCGATATCTCTCTTTGAAAAAATACCTCGTATTCCAGATTTTCTTACTTCTTTTTTATCTATTAATGTAATATTGTCACCCAATTCCATTTTGGCTAGATTCATAGCATCCTGAATTGTATTAGCTGTATACTTTTTCGTCATCATATATGCTCACCACACCTTCTGCTTTGATTTTAACATCATTAGGTATTTCATTTAATGATAGTACAGTCAAATTAGGATATACAATCTCAACTAGTTTTCTAAATGGTGCTCTTATCTTTGGTGATACTACTATTACTGGTATATTATGATTGAAATATACATTACCTATTACATCTTGTATACTCTCAAATATTTTGTTTGTGTTTTCTGGGTCAACAGCTGGATAAGTTCCATTTACAGACCTTTGTAAATTATTAGATACCAATTCCTCGGTTTCTGGAGATAATGTAGCCACTACAATTGACTTATCTTCATCCACCAAATTCGTACAAATACTTCTAGCTAAAGCTATTCTCACATATTCAGTAAGAAGCTCTATGTCTTTTGTGTTCCTGGACTGGTCTGCAAGTGTTTCAAGGATTGTAACCCTATCCTTTATATTTACTTTTTCTCTCAACAGATTTTTAAGTACTTTTTGAACTTCACCAAGTGTCATTAAGTCTGGTATCAACTCATCAACTACAGCACTATAATTTTCTCTTGCTGCATCTATAATAGTCTTAACTTCTTGTCTTCCCAGTAACTCATGTGCATTGGATTTTATTATATCTAGTAAATGGGTTATAAGTATTGTGGATGAATCTACAACTGTATAACCTTTTAACTCTGCATCTTCTACCTTATCACTTTCTATCCAAAGTGCCTCTATTCCAAAAGTAGGCTCAATTGTCTTTATTCCAAATATATTAAAACCTTGATTCATAGGGTCCATACATAAAACCATATTAGGCATTATCTCATATCCACCAACTACATTACCTTTTATCTTTATGTTATATTGGTTTGGATTTAGTTGTAAATTATCTCTTATTCTTATAGGTTGTACAACTATACCCATGTCTATGGCACATTGTCTTCTTATTGATGCTATTCTCTGAAGTAAATCTCCTCCTGCTGATTCATCAGCTAAAGATATTAAGCCATATCCAATTTCTACTTCTATAGCTTCTACATTTATTAAGTTTGTTACATCTTCTACTTCGTTTTTGTCTGGATTTACCATATCAGGTTTTTCAAAATCTAAATCTTCTAAGGTATCCTTCTTTTCTCTTCCTAAGAAGTAACCTGCTGCTATTGCACCTATTCCCAGTGAAAAAAACGCTGGCTTGGGTAATCCAGGCATCATACCAAGTATAATTAAAACACAACCAGTCATCATTACTGCTTTTGGTATTGCTGTTAATTGCTTACCTACTAAGTCACCAAAGTTTTCATCAGTCGAAGCTCTTGTTACGATTATACCAGCTGATGTGGATATTAGTAGAGCTGGTATCTGGCTTACAAGTCCATCACCTATAGTAAGTCTTACATAAGTCTGAGCTGCACCCATAAGAGTCATGTTTAGCATTACAGCTCCTATTACAATTCCTCCTATTATATTTATTGCTGTTACTATAAGACCTGCTATAGCATCTCCTTTTACAAACTTATTTGCACCATCCATAGAACCATAAAAATCAGCTTCTTGTTGGAGTTCTTTTCTTCTTTTTCTAGCAGTTTTGTCATCTATAACTCCTGCATTTAAATCTGCATCTATACTCATCTGCTTCCCTGGCATGGCATCTAACGTAAATCTAGCTGTTACTTCAGATACTCTTCCAGAACCATTAGTTATAACGACAAATTGAACAATTAATATAATTAGGAATATAATTATCCCTACTACGTAATTTCCACCTACAACAAAACTTCCAAATGCCTCTATAACTTCACCTGCATATCCTTGAGTTAAAATCAATCTAGTTGATGAAAGATTTAATCCCAATCTAAATAGTGTTGTAACAAGTAACACTGTTGGAAATATGGATAAATCAAGTACATTTGTTGTAAATAATGTCATTAATAAAATTAGCACAGATAAACTTATGTTAATTGCCAGTAAAATATCTAATATAAATGTAGGTAATGGCACTATCATCATAAGAACAATTCCTACAACACCAAAAGCCACTATTACGTCCATATGTTCTTTTAGATTAAACTTATTCATTACTTATCCTACCTTTTTGGGACTTTGTATCTATTTTTGATTTTATATACTGCTACTAAGATCTCTGCAAAAGCTTGATACATGTCCTCTGGAATTTCTTGGTCTATTTCTACTTGCTTATATAACAACCTAGCAATGGGTTTATTTTCTATTATTGGGATGTCATTTCCCTTTGCGATTTCCCTTATTTTAAAAGCTAAATAATCTGCACCTTTTGCCACTACTACTGGAGCTTGGTCCTTCCCTTTTTCATATCTCACTGCTATAGATAAGTGAGTTGGATTGGTTACTATTACAGTAGCGCTTGGTACTGCTTGCATAGTCCTTTGAGATGAGATTTGTCTTTGTTTTTGTTTTATCTTAGCTTTTATTTCTGGGTCTCCTTCTGAGTTTTTATATTCATCTTTAACTTCTTGTTTTGTCATTCTCAGTTGTTTTTTATGACTATACCTTTGATAAAAATAATCTGCAACTGCTATAACTATCATAGCTATACAAATTTTACTTAATATGGAATATACTAAGTCTTTAACTGTATACATTAAAGTTGGTAAGTATATATTCCCTAGTTTTAAGATATCTAAATAATTATCTTGAAAAAATTTATATCCTATGTAAGCTAAGACAGATATAATTGCTGTATCCTTTATTAAAGTTGATAAACTTCTCATAGAAAACATGTTTTTGAATCCACTAATTGGATTTAATTTTGATAAATTTGGTTTCAAAGTTTCCCCAGTAAATAATATTCCCACTTGAAATAGGTTAGCTACTACACCTAAGACCAAAAATGGAATAGCTATTGGCAAAAATATCTTGAAAAAATCCATTAATCCTACTATAATTAAGTTTTCTAGGTTTGAATAATTTATGTTCATATAAAAATTCACGCTTAAAAAATGATTGAGTGAAGATTTAAGTGTGTCCACTACATATGAAAATAATGTAGGGACTAACAAAGTGAATGCAAATAAGGTCATTGCAACAGGTAATTCTCTACTTTTTGCTATATTACCTTTTTTTCTTTGTTCTCCCCTTTTCTTTGGAGTAGCGTCTTCTGTTTTGTCTGTTGAACCCATAAAAAACATAGGGGCTAGTGCAAAAGTTCCCTCATACATCTTTGGTATTTGACTCAATAAATGACTTATTTGGTTGACAATTAAAGGTATTGATATGATAAATAATGCTATACCAACCAATATTTTTAATGGCATACCAACTATCATTACGTTTAGTTGAGGTACACTTCTTGATATAAGACCTAATATAAAATCTGCCATAAGCAGACAAAGTACAATAGGTATTGCTATTTTAAACCCAGTTATAAAGCACTGCACAAATATGTTTATTATATAATCTATATTATTATCTACAAATGATTTTCCTATTGGAATTAACTCAAAACTATACCTTATACCTCGAATTAAAATATGGTGACCATCCATGCTAAAAAATATCATAATTGCTGTCCAGTTCATAAGATTATCAATTAGAGTTGTTTGAGTCATTGAATTTGGGTCAAACATATTAATCATTGATAATCCCATCTGTTGGTCCATCATAGAACCTGCCATTCTGATACTGTAAAAACATAGATTCGTTATATATCCAAGAATAATCCCTGTTATAGTCTCATTTATACCATATAAAGTAAACATTACAATATTGTCTATATTTGTTACATATTCAATTTGCATAGTACTTGAAATCAATATTGATATAATGATTGCAAAGAGTGACTTAAATAAAGCAGGTGTACCAGCTGGAAATAGCATTCTCAATGTTCCAAAGAAGGCTACTATTCTAATAAATACAAAAATCATATGTATCCTACTTACTTAGTTATAAGAGACATCATATTGAATATCTCAGAAGTAAAACTAATAAGAGTATGTAACATCCAGCTTCCACCAATAGCTACTACCAAAAGAATTGCTATTAGTTTTGGTACAAATGTCAAAGTTTGCTCTTGGATTTGAGTTGTAGCTTGAAATACACTTATTAAAAGTCCAACTACAAGAGAAACAATAAGTACTGGAGCTGCAATCATAGCTCCTGTAAACATACCATTTTTAAGAACACTCATTATCATAAATTCACTCATATTATTTTTCTCCTATCCAAATCCCAATATCAATGTTTTTACTATCAAGTTCCATCCATCCACCATTACAAATAATAACAACTTAAATGGTAATGATATCATAACTGGAGGTAACATAAACATTCCCATAGACATTAAAACACTTGCTACAACAAGGTCTATTATCAAAAATGGTATGTATATTAAAAAACCTATTTGAAAAGCAGTTTTTAGTTCACTTATCGCAAAAGCTGGAACTACAACAGATAAGGGTATATTTTCACGAGTTAATTTTTTTTCTTTTAACCCTGCTTGTTCTACAAATAAATCTAAGTCAGTTTGTCTAGTTTGCTTTAGTAAAAACTCTTTAATAGGCACTTCTGCTTCTTTCATGGCTTTTTCCATAGTAATATCTTCTTTCATATATGGTTGTAATGCCTTTTCGTTTATTTCATTTAATACTGGTCTCATTATAAATATTGTCAATACTATCGCAAGCCCTACCAAAACTTGACTTGGAATTGCTTGTTGTGCTCCTAATGCTGATTTCAAAAATGATAAACTTATGACTATTCTAACAAAGCTTGTCATCATGAACATTACAAATGGCAAAAACATTAATGCCGTTAGAAATAAAAACAATTGCATTGAACTTGTATATGGTACGTCAGACAAAGGTAATTTTGATAATAGTTCCATTTACTTATCTTCCTTTTTTGTAAATTTTCCAATATATCTACTGAAATCATATTTTGCTTTGATTTTTTCCATTTTAAAATCTTGGATTTTAAAATTTCTCTCTTTAATGTCATCTTCTATTTTTGATATTTCTTCTTTGGTCAAATCTTTTATCTTATTCATACTAGCTGAAGAAGATGCAATAATACATCCTTCTTCACCTACTTTTAAAATTATTATGCTATTGTTTTTATTTATACTTACAATGTCTAGTATTTTTACATATTTGTCATTGTATTTTTTTAATAAAGTTCCCTGGCTAATTTTTAAAGATAAGACTATCAATATTAAAATTATTGGAATACATATTAATATCTTTAATAAATAAAGTATCATGTCTTACCATCCTTTTATTGTACTACTATATTTGTGAAATATATGTTTTGTATTACATTCCCACCTAAATTTGTATTTAAAGTATTTTTTATTTCATCTTTTATATTATTTAGATTTTCAGCAGAAAAATCATCTGCTCTTTTTGCCATAAGGCAATTTATAATATTATCTCTAATTAAAGGTGTATTTTTTTCTATATCTTTATATGAAGCATCATAAGATACAGTTATTGACACCTTTAAATATCTTACACCTTCATCAGCTAGCTTCAATACCATTTCTTCTAAATCAAGATTTTCTGTCTTTATTTCATCTTTAGCTTTTCCTGTTGGAATAAACAAACCTATAATCTTATCAATTTGTCCACTTCCACCTTTACCTAATATAAAAAACCCTGCTCCTGCTGAGAAAACAATCAGTATCAAAATAATTAGAATAATTTTTTTATTTTTGAACAAAACTCTTCCTCCTAGTCGATAGTTATAAGTATATTAACTCTTCTATTTTCAGCTCTTCCCTTTGCTGTATCATTTGAAACTAAAGGTTGATACTCTCCACATCCTGTTGCTGAAAACAATTTAGGGTCCATGCCCTTTTCTTCTACAAAGTATCTTACAACACTTACTGCTCTACTAGAAGATAAATCCCAATTGGACTCATGTGTACTTGATTTTACAGGTACATTATCAGTATGACCTTCTATAACTATCTTATTTTTCATCATTTTTATCATGTCATATACTTTATTTAGAGTAGCTTTACTATCAACTTTTAACTCCGAACTCCCAGAGTCAAATAATATTGAGTCATCTAACTCTAATAAAATCCCTCTACTATCATCCTTAACTGTTACACTATTTTGCAAGTTAGAATTATTAACCTTATCTTTTAAATCTTGTTCTAAATCTGACTTATCATTTTTATCCACTAAACCACTATCTATTGGAGACTTCGCACTTGTACTTGAACCTGTGTTAAACATACTTACTCCAGAAAACTGACCTTTTAATGCATCTGATATATTTTTAAATTTTTCCATATCTACAACTGATGTTGCATATAGAAGTACAAAAAATGTAAGAATTAGAGTTATTGTGTCTGCATAAGTGGCCAACCATGCATCTGGATTTATCTCATCTTTTTTTTTATTTTTTCTACGCGCCATTACTCATTGCTCTTTCTGTATTTTTATTGGATTTCATAAACTGTAATTTTTCAGTTTTTGAAAGGTATGTCGCTAAACGTTCCTCAACTACTATACTGCTTTCACCAGATTGTATGCTTATTATACCTTCCAGCATCATCTCTTTTATGTAAACTTCTTTTTCCGTTTTTTCATCTATGTTATATGCAATTGGATTTAAAGCAATATTTGCAAGTAGAGAACCATAAAATGTTGTAATTAACGCCTTTCCCATACCAGAAGCAATCAAATCTGGTGATGTAAGGTCAGATAGCATTTGTATAAGACCGATTAGAGTCCCCAACATTCCAAATGCAGGTGCGAATGTTCCCCAAGTTTTAAATATCTTTGAATATCTGTTATTTGTATCTTCAACAGAATCTATCTCTAATTCTAATATAGACCTTATTTCATTGACTTCCAGACCATCAATACATAACTCTAATCCTTTTTTCATAAATGGGTCTTGTATTTTCATTACATCACTTTCTATTGACAAAAGACCTTCTCTTCTTGCTTTTTTTGAAAGTGCTTTAAATTGATTCAATAAGTCTAATCTTGATATACTCGTTGTTTTAAATGAGTATTGTAATGCATTTTTTATAAGTTTCATGTCATCAATAGTAAATGTAATCATCAACGCTCCAAATGACCCAAATACTGTTATTAATATTGATGAAAAATCAAAGAAACTTTTTAATCCTGAACTACTTCCTTTTACTGCTCCAAATAAAACTAATACTGTAGATAATATTAGTCCAATGAATGTCAGTGAATCTGTTTTTTTCATTACTTTTCGCTCCTAATATAACCTACATTTATTTTCCTTTTATACTTTATCACTTTATCTACTATCTCATCTACAGACTCTTTTACAAGATTTTTTTCTCCTGTTGTAAGTAATATTCTACTTTCTGGAACGGAGTCAATTCTTACTATAAGGTCTGAGTTTAATATGTAGCTTCTTCCGTTTAAGTCTGTTACTCTTATCATACTATGTACCTACTATCTCTTAAGACTTATTATTTCTTGAAGTATCTCATCTGATGTAGATATTATTTTACTGTTTGCTTGGAAAGACCTACTTGCTATTATCATTTCTGTAAATTCTTCTGCTATGTCTACATTGGAAGCTTCTATTGCTCCTTGTATTATTGTTCCTGTAGCTCCTGCTATTTGTGGGTCTCCTGAGTTTGCTGATGGCTTGTACAAGTTTCCTCCTTCTGCATCTAGTCCTGCTGGATTTTGAAATGCATATGTTTGTACTTTTTGAATCCTTCCATCAGCATCAGTTAAGCCAGATGCATCTCCTACTTTTTTACCATCAGGTATAGGATATACAAACTGAGTTCTTTGACCATCACTTAATAAAAATTCTACTGTTCCATCCTTAGAGATATTGTATTCTAATACATTTTGAACAGTTCCATCCTTAGGACTTACGCTTTGAAGAGGTATTACAAGAGGTTCTTTTCCTTCTGCAGTAGCATTTTTAGTAAATTCACCAGTAGTAGCATTATATGTACCCTTATAAACCTCTCCTTGTAACATATACCCATCTCCATTTACAAGTCTTCCACCTTTGACACCGTTCAGAGGTCCAGCTGTTGCTTTAAATCCTGTATCTAAGTTAAAAGAACCATCTCTTGTATACATAACTGTACCTTGCCTTACTACTGGAAGATACCCATCTCCATCTATCATTAAATCTGATGGTCTATTAGTTGGCTGTACATTTCCTTGTGTCATATCTTTATTTATACTTGATATCTTACTACCTACACCTACTTGTCCTAAGTTTGTTCCCCCTAATGCAGCTGTTGGAGCACTTGCATATAGTACAGTTTGATAAAATGAATCTGTTATTCTAGCTGAACTTTTCTTAAAAGCAGTAGTCCCAGCATTTGCTACATTGTTACCTATTACATCTAGTTTAGTTTGATTTGCTTTCATTCCACTTACACCTGAATACATCGCTTTTATCATGAATTTACCTCTTTTCTAATTTAATATTATTCTTGTTCAGGAGATTCTTGCTCTGGTGGGTTATTTTCTTCTCCTGAAGTTGTATCTACTTCTCCTATTTTAAGTAATTTTTCATATTTAACATCTACAGTTTTATCACTACCATCTACTTTCAGTTCTAAGTGTACCTCTCCATCTTTTATATATGTAGACTTTACTACACCTACAATGTTTTCATCTTCCTTCTCTTCTCCGGATACTTCTACTTCTTTACCAATTAATGACGTTGCCATACTCAAAGCAGAGTTTATTAGAGTAGAGTTACTTAAAGCTAAGAGTATATCTAGCTTGTCGTTCATAGCTGACATCTTTTCTAAAGTTGCAAACTGAGCTAATTGTGATACATACTCTGTTGGGTCTTGTGGATTCATTGGGTCTTGATTACCCATTTGTGCTACAAGTATTTTCATAAACAAGTCTTTATCAGCATCATCACCCTGTCCTATAATTGGAGTTCCATTATCTGTTACTGTCTGATTTCCTTTACTTCTAACTTGTTTATTAGCAATATCATTAATATTTCTTTCAAGTTGGCTCAAGTTATTTGACCTATAGTTTCCTTGAGCCCCTGCTAAAGCTGTTGCCACTCCATACATACAGTATTTCCCCCTTATTAAGCTAATAAATCTACTCTATCATCATCAATATTTTCTTTAATTTCATCTTCTATGACCATATTGCTACGCTTATTATTTGTATCCTGCTTATTCATATTTTCTTGGTTATTTTGTCTATTTTGTTGTTCAAATGCTTTATCAAAAGTATCTGATGTACTTCTATTATCACTATGCATTTGCACGGATACATCTTTTATATTTACATTTGTAAGTTCAAGATGTTGCTTTAAATCTGTTATATTTTTATTTATAGAGTCAAAAACATCTTTATTAAAAACAGTCACAACAGCTTTCATACTTTCGTTATCTTTCAATAATTGTATGTTCATATCTCCCAATTCTTTTGGCCTTAATCTAATTGTTAATTCTTGGATGTCATTTGTTTTCATATGTTTAATAGCTTTGATAGAATCGTCCATAACATTTGATTCTATATATTTTAAGTCAACATTATCATTTTTAACTTTGTTTATATCCATGCTTTTATTTATTACTTGACCAAAGTTTCCACTTTTATTTTCATTAATACCTGCTAGTTTTTCCAAAATATCAGAGTTATCATCTCTTTTCTTATTTGAATTAAGGTTATCCATTCTATTACTATCAAAATTATATAAATCTATGCTTTTATTATCATCCTCTGTAGTTTTACTAATTACTTCAAAGTTTTCATTAACATTATTATCTAAAAACTCTCTTAACTTCATCATGTCTAAATTTTGCATATCATTAGAGTTATTCATGTCAGCCTTATTTAACTCTGCATTTTGCTTTACAATATTATTCAATATATTTTTATTAAGTTTAAGCTCTTGTTTCAACTCATCCGATATATTTAGTTTTTCCATACCATTCAATATAGAATTTATATCTTTATCTTTTTCAGTATTATTTTTTAAAAGATTCAATAATTGTTGTAAAATCTCATTATTCTTACTACAATCTTTTTCATATGTACTTTCATCCTCTAAGTGATTACTTTTATCTACATCTGAATGACACTCATTATCACTATCTTCTGATTTATTTGAACTGATATTTTGATCACTTGTTTCTTTTTTGTCTTTAACTTGTCCATTATCTGTTGCCTTATATAGATTATCCTCAAATTTATTATTTTTCACATCTTTATTCTTAGATGAACTCTTTTTATTCCCAATATCTTTAATAACATTATAAGAATCTGCTTGTATCTTCATACAATAATATCCTCACTTCCTACTCTTCTTATAGAACTTGTCTTTTTCTCAAATAACTCATGCTTGCAAACTCATCATTAGTTTTTTGTTCTTTTAAATTTTCTTCTTTATAATATTGACCATATTTTTTTTCTTTTAGTTTTTCTAATGATTTTCTTTCTATCTGCTTATCTATGAGTTGTTTTCTAGCCTTTTCAAGTTCATTTGTTGACTTGTCCAATTCCTCTGATAAATCTTTTATAGAGTTATTTAAAGCTAACAAATAGTTAATAGTTATTTTTTGATTTTGAATACTATCATTATTTTTACTTATTGAATACTTGTTATAATTACTTTCCAGGTTTTCTAAATTATTTTCTATATCTATTTTTTTTTGTTGAATCTTAGCAAATTCCATTTTTATCTTCTCTTCATCTTTCATTTTTAAGTCTAAAACCTTCTGTAATCTAAACTTAAAGTTCTTATCCAACTCTATCACAACCTATTCAAATATTTTTTTAATTATTTATTCAAATATTCTTTTCAAACTACTTATAGTTTCGTTAAAAGAACTCTTTTCATTTATCCCTTGTTTTAAAAAATTGATAATATGCTCATGATAATAGATTGCTTCATCTATTTTTTTATTGGTCCCTGAAGCATATGCACCTATATTTATCAAATCTTCTGCCTCCCTATATTCAGAGAGCATATCTCTTGCAAAAGATGCTACTTTTATATCTTCTTTTGAAGCAATTTCATTCATAAGTCTACTTAAACTATTTAAAACATCTATAGAAGGATAATGATTCTTGTTAGCTAAATCTCTAGATAGAACTATATGACCATCAAGTATTCCTCTTGTAGTATCTGCTATTGGCTCATTAAAATCATCTCCATCAACTAATACTGTATAAAAAGCGGTTATAGAGCCTTTATCTGATGTCCCTGTTCTCTCCATGAGTTTTGGTAAAATTGCAAATACAGATGGTGTGTATCCTTTTTGTGCTGGTGGCTCTCCTATAGCTATTCCAACTTCTCTTTGCGCCATAGCAAATCTAGTCACAGAATCCATCATAAGTATTACCTTTTTCCCTTGGTCTCTAAAGTATTCGGCTATTGCAGTGGCTGTAAGGGCACCTTTAAGTCTAACTAATGGTGCTTTATCTGATGTTGCGCATACAACAACAGATTTTTTCATTCCCTCTTCACCTAAGTCTTTATCAATAAAGTCTAATACTTCTCTTCCTCTTTCTCCAACAAGGGCAATTACATTTACATCTGCTTTTGCATTTCTAGCAATCATACCTAGCGTTGTACTCTTACCTACTCCACTTCCTGCAAATATTCCTATTCTCTGTCCTTCACCACAAGTAGTAAATGCGTCTATTGCTCTTACACCTGTTTCCATTATATTTCGTATCTTTTTTCTCTTCATTGGGTCAGGAGGTTCATTATTCAAGTTGTATCTATCTCCTAAAACAATTTCTGAGTTATCTATAGGATTTCCAAGACCATCAAGTACTTTACCTAGTAAATTATCACTACACATAACACTTAGAGGTATCCCCTTAGAAATAACTTTACAACCAGGTGATATTAATGTTAACTCTCCTAATGCCATTAATATTACTTCTTTATCTTTAAATCCTACTACCTCACAATTCACTGGCTTATTGACTTGATTATATATAACACATAACTCGCCAACAAAAGCTTTTATTCCTTCAACTTCTACAGTAAGTCCTATTATCTTTTTAACTCTACCTTCTGATATAGTGAGTTCTAAATTTTCTATTTTCTTATTTATTTTGTCAAAATCTATAGAGATATCAGTTTTATACATATTTTATTCACCAAGCAATTCTTCTTTTAGTTTTTCCATAGCACAATCAATACCAACTATTATTCTTCCATTTTCCTTTTGTATAATAGCATTTCCTTTATCTATACTATCATCTGCGATAACAAATACACTTGATTTTAATGATGTTTCTTCTTTAAATAATTCAAACTCTTTCTCTATATTGTCTTTATAGAAAGAATTACATCTTACTATGAATGAACTACTTCCTTCATAATCTTGAATAATTTGTTTTAACAAATCGCTCATAGAGTCTTCATCTTCAAAGTGATTTTTTAGCACAGAACTAGCCATATTAATAGCAAGTCTTATAATCTCTTTATTTTTTTCTTTTATGTACTCAGTCATTTTCTCATTAGCTTGTAATAAGATTAAATTTGCCTGATTTCTTATAGAATCTGCTTCATCTTTAGCTTTTTGGGTATACTCATTATACGACTCTTTATATCCATCCTCATATCCATTTTTCTGGCCTTGACTATATCCTTTTTCATATGCTTGCTTTTCTATATTTTGTGCGTTTATTTTTGCTTCTTCCAATATCTCATTCTTTTTTATCTCAGCAGATTCTATAGCTTCTTTTATTACTTCATCTCTAAATCTACAATCATTATCCTCGTTTATATTTGATTCTCCCAATCTAGCTTTATCTATTATAGATAAGTCCAGAACTCCTTTATATGATGCTTTTTTACTTTTAATAATTTTATTATTCAACAAAGTCATCACCAAAATTCCTTACAATAGTTATGGCACCTTCTCTTTCAAGTTTCCTTACAATACTTACTATTTTTTGTTGAGCACCTTCAACCTGAGTAACCTTTATGACACCAACCATTTCCATTTCTTCTTTAAGTGCTTCTGCTGCTCTAGAAGATTGGTTTCTATATATAGCATCTGATATTTCATCATCCACACCTTTTAAAGCATATACTAAATCCTTCATAGTTACTTCTTTCAGTACTTTCTGTATGCTTATATCATCTAACTTGACAATATCTTCAAATACAAATATATTAGATTTAATTTGAGCTGCTAAGGCTGGGTCTTTTTCTTCAATAGTATTCAAAATATTCTTTTCTGTTTTTCTATCAGAATTAAGTAATATTTGAACTAAGGTAGCTATTCCTCCATAGTCTTTAAAATCTTCACCACTTATTGAATGCAATTTATCCTCTAATGAGCTTTCAATTACACTTATAACATCTGGAGATATTGAACCCATTGAACTTATTCTCATAGCTACTTCATTTTGTAAATCAAAATCTAAATAAGCTAAAACTTCTGCACCATTTTCAGGTTCCATATGTGCAAGTAAAATGGCTATAGTCTGTGCACTTTCATTTCTAAGTATTTCTAATATCTTCTTTACATCTAGTTTTATAATATGTTTAAAAGGTTTTGTACTTGTATCTATTGATATACCTTCAAGTAATTTACTTGCTTTGGCATTTCCCAGAGCATTACTTAACAATTCTTTGGCATATTCAAGCCCGCCTTCTATAACATAATCTTTCGCTTTATTTATTTCTACAAACTCTTTTAATATTTCTCTTCTTTCTTTTGAAGCTATTGAAGAAATATTTGCAATTTCCAAACCTATTTTTTGAACTTGTTTATCTGGTAGACTTTTTATTATATCACTAGCCACAGTTGGACCTAATGTCATTAACAGTACAGCGGCTTTTTTTAAACCTTCACCTTCTACCTTCTCTTTCTTATCATTTTCACTTATATCACTTAAATCAAACGCATTAACATTTGTAATTTCCGCGGACACTTTCTATCCCCCTTACTCATTTAACCAAGTTTTTATTATCTCTGTGACTTGGTCTGGTTTTTCTTCTGCATACATTTTAACAGCTTCCTCTAATGTCAATTCTGGGTCATCCCCTAATAGAGGATTGTCTTTCTTATCAATAGAATTAGAATTAGTACTATAAACTTCATCTTCATAATCCATATCTTCTTGTTCACTTCTCTTTTTATATATTAAGTATCCAATAACACCTACTGCAACAACTGCTACTACTCCAACAACCGCTTTTATTATATTGTTTTTGAATCCTTCTTTTTCAATATCTTCCATTTCTTGTTTAGCTTCTGCCTTACCTTTAGGGTCAAATACCATTGAAACAACGCTAAGAGTATCTCCCCTAGCTCCATCCATGCCTATAGCATTATTAACAATATCTTCCACATCAGCTTGAACACCTTTAGCTATTTTTCCATCTATAGCAACAGAAGCTGTCAATCTTTTAAGTTCTCCAGGCGCAACTATAGTGTGAGTTTCAATCTTACCTGTTTCATATTCAAAACTCTCATCTAAACTATCTTCTGTATTAGTACCATTTTTATTTCCTTGGTTATTCATATTAGCATCTACACCTTGGACATTATTTGTTGCAGATTTAGATGAATTTTTTGACCTTGTTTCCTTTATAGCAACTTTATCAGGGTCAATTTTTATTTCAGTTTTTTCAGCTGTATCAAAACTCAAATCAGCATTTACTGTAGCTTTTACTTTTCCTGTACCAAATATTGGTTCTAACATATCTAAAATAGATTTTTCTAATTGTTTATTCAACGCCTGCTCAGATGCCTTATTTTTATCAATACTAATAGCACCATTTATCGGTTGATTGTTTTCATCAACTTCTTCATCATCTAAGATGCCTTCAGATAATAAGTTCATTTTGTTATCAATAACTTGAACATTTTTCTCTGGTATATTTGTAACACTTCCTGATACAAGTGCCATAACAGATTTTATTTGATTTTTCTCTAAAGTAGTTCCTGGCTTTAGCATCAAATAAACTGCTGCACTTCCTGGAACAGCTTCCTTCTCAAATACAGAAGACTCACCAAATGTTATATGTACTCTAGTATCTTCCACCTGAGGAAAACTCTTGATTGTTTTTTCTATTTCTCCTTGTATCATTCGTTGCTTCTTAATTTGAAACTCTTCATCAGTAAGACCTATTGATGAACTATCATCCATAAGTGCAAATCCTTTAGAACCACTTGTCAAACTTGGAGCTAACTCTAATCTCAACTTATCAACTTCTGTTCTAGGAACATAAATTGTACTTCCTTTTACCTTGGTATCTATCTTTCTAGACTCTAATTCTGCTGATATATCTGCAGCATCTTGAACATCTAGTTCTGAAAATAAGACTGCATACTTATTTTTGCTTGCAGATATTGCTGTAAATACTAGCGCTAAACATATAGCAACAATCCCTATACCTAATGCTATCTTAGTTCCCTTTTTTAGAGAACTTATTTTTGTCCTAGATTTAGCAACTTGCTCCTTAATCTTATTTTTAAAACTGGCTATCATTGATTATTACTCCTGTTCAAAAGGCTAAATTTGTACTTTATTCATTTCTTGATATGCATCATGAATCTTATTTCTAACTTCTATTAAATATTGCATAGATAGTTGTGCTTCTTGACCTTTTAACATAACTTCATGCATAGAAACATCTTCGCCTTTTATAAATTTTTCTTTCATATTATCTGCTGTAACTTGCTGAAAATTGACTTTATCTATAGTATCCATTATTACATCTTCGAAATTCTTTTTTTCTTCTTTATTATTAAAATTTAATGGTTTTGTTTCTCCAATTAAATTATCTAACTTTGCACCTTGCATTAAATTGTTAATTTGTGTAATTGGCATAATTTATCCCTACTTTCCTATTTCCAGTGCTTTTGCTATCATAGACTTCTGAGCATTTAATGTATCTATATTAGACTCATATGCTCGTGAAGCTGTTATTAAATCTGTCATTTCAACCAATATATTTACATTTGGATATTCTACGTATCCATTTGGCTTTGCATCTGGATGAGATGGGTCATATACTTCTTTAAGAGGTGATTTATCATCTTCAACAGATGTGACTTTTACTCCTAGCATACCTAATTTGTTATCATAGTTTTCTTCAAAGGAAACAATTTTTCTTCTGTATGCTTCTCCATTTGGACCTCTTGTAGCGTTTATGTTAGCTACATTAGATGATATGATATCCATTTTCAAGCTTTCTGCTGTTAAACCACTAGCAGAGATCTCCATTCCACTGAACACACTCATCTTCTAATTACCTCCCACTTATTATTGATTTAGTCATTGCTATTTTACCATTTGCAAAACCTATCAAAGCATTGTATTGTAACGTTGTCATTGCTTGATTTACCTTTTCTTCTTCTATATCTACATTATTACCATCCACTCTTAATCCCTTGGAATTGTCTGTTTTTTCTTCTATTTTAGGCATGGCATCATTTAATGTTTCTTCAAAAGTTACATAGTGTTTCTTATAGCCCTCAGTATTTATATTTGCTATATTATTTGCTATTGTCTGACTTCTTAAATTAGTTGCATCTAATCCCATTTTTATAATGTCATATGTATTCATACTCACTCCTCCTTAAAATATTTTCATCTACTCTATTTATTAATTAAAAACAGAGTTGCTATATTACAAAAAATGACTTCTTTATTTATTCAAATTAATTACATTTCTATTACATTAATATAATAATGTATCATTTTAGTAAGAAAACAAATTTTTTCTCAGTAAACTCCAGTGAAAATAAAAAAAAAATTTAATATATATTTAATTTTTTCTACGCAAAGTTGCCTTTTTTTGTAAAATAGTCACTTTTTTATACGCTTTATCTTTATTTTAAATTATAAATCGGTAAAATTTGTTATTATATATACTTTCTACTGTAATAAAGTAATATTTTCATAATAAAATGACCGCCAAAAAGGCAGTCAATTCGACTAATCCTACGCATACAGTATACTTAGGACTCTTTTTGGCAACTGGCTAGCATAGTTTGTTATACAAACCTTAGCCCCTATAGCTTTGCGTCGCTAGATTTCTCTAGTTTTGCCTATTTAGTTTTAACTTAAGTATACAATAAATAACAATTTTTTTAAACATTTTTTACTTATATTTTTAATATTTCAATTAATATTCGATATTTATAGCTAAATATCCAGCATAAATTAAGAATTTGTTATTACAAAAAATAAAACAGCTTAAAATATTCATTCTAAGCTGTTTTTATTTTTTATATAAATATCTATAATGTAACTAGATGAGATTCTTCTTTATCCCATTCAGGAGAAAACTTATTTCCTATTTGTATGAAAGAAGACTTTTTATTCCAATTAGCAAATGAAGATTGATAGCACACCTTACATGAATCATTCATATTTACAGTATTAATATTTTTTCTAAACTTTTTATATTCCAAAGAATTCCACATTTCTTCAAAAGTTTTATATTTGTCAATATGAAACAACTTTATAGGTGTAGACATACATGAACGTACAAATCCATCTGACCCTAAAAAAAAGTCTCTCCATGCTGTAAAACAATCCTTATGTAGTTTTTCACATGCACTATCTTCACCTTGTATATGAGGTAACTTAAGAATAATATTTAACTCATCTGCTAAAACCTCTGCTTCCTCAAATACTTTTTTAACCTCATCTTGGCAATCATATAAACTTTCATCATGCATATTTTCATCAAATACAGTTAGATACACTACCTTAAGCTCTTGTAAACCTATTTTTTCAGCTAATCTAACCATTTTTGGTATCTCATACAAATTAGACTTCATTGCTGTGAAAACAAAATTCATATATGGCCAATTTATACCTCTTTTACTCTTTTCATCTGCTATATGTTTAATGTTTTTTATGATATGATTAAAATCAGCTCCTGATCTTATATTATCATTAATCTCTTTAGATGCCCCATCTAAACTTATAGCTATAATGTCAGTTTCTGTATTGAAGATATCATCAAATAATTTATCCAATTTCATACCGTTTGTACAAAAATATTTTCTAAGACCATTTTTTTTTGCCCAATATAAGAAATCAACAAAATTTGGATGTACTGTTGGTTCTCCCCAGCCCATTAAGGTTACTTCTTCTACTTCATTTAATATATTCTCAAATTTTTCAGTCCATTTAAAATCAAAAATTGTTGCTTTGAATTCTGCTGAATTTCTTCCACACATAATGCAATTTAAATTGCAAGCATTCGTAAGTTCAAATACTAATCTTCTGGGTTTCGCTTCTAGAATGATAGTCTGATTATATGACTCACTTTCATTCAAATTGCTATTCTTTTGTTGTAACTCTGTCAAAGAGTTAGTTTGTTTTAAATCAATTGTTTTAGCTCTCAATATACTCATATTGATATCCCTCTTATTTCTATGTATTTTACCATATTTTCCAAAAAGCTTTATTTTCTTTCCAAAGAGAATTAAGATTGTTCATATCTCTTTCATTGTCCATACATGCCCATAAACCTTCATGCTTATATACTGCTATTTCTCCTTTTTTAGCTAGATTTTCAAATAGACCATATTCCAAATCACACTCATTATCTTCTGTGAGATATCTTAATAGTTTTTTATTAAATACCATATACCCACCATTTATTAACCCCTTTGATGTTTGTGATTTTTCTTCAAATGATTTAAGTACCTCACCATCTGCAATAAGTTCTCCAAATCTAGCAGGAGGTCTTACACCAGATATTGTAAGTAACTTACCAACTTTATTATGAAAGTGTATTAATTTATTTATATTTATATTTGCTAATCCGTCTCCATATGTTAATAAATTTATATCTTCTTCAAGATATTTCTCTATTTTCTTTAATCGCGCTCCTTTTTGAGACTCTATACCTGTATCAACTAATGTTACTTTCCATTCACTTTCATCATGATTATTATGAAATTCTATTGAATTACTTCCTATATTAATCGTAAAATCATTATTTTTACTATCATAATGCAGAAAATAATCTTTTATAACATTTGCTTTGTATCCAAGGCATATGATAAATTCTTTTACTCCATAATAAGAATATATTTTCATTATATGCCATAATATTGGCTTCCCTCCTATTTCAACCATAGGCTTGGGAACTATACTAGTAATATCTCCAAGTCTACTTCCATATCCTCCTGCTAAAATCACTACTTTCATATTAAAATGCCTCACTTAATTATAGTATATAAAAATTTAAGAATAGAATTTTTTATCAAAGATAGATATCATAGATAAGTAGAATTTCTCTATGATAATGTTAAAACTTGTATTTTTGTTCTCCATTTATTAGACTTACTTTAATCTTATGTTTGTCCAACAAATCCTTTATTTCATCCTCATAGTTCCAATTCATTACTATAATCTTATCGATTCCTCTCATACATATATCTTTAAAAGAAACTATCTCATGTCCAGTTCCTGGTATAAATTTATTTTGTTTATTTTCATTTATATCAATCACACAATCAATAAATTTATGTTGTGGATCTATATTATTCAAAAATGTAACTCCCTTAGCTCCTGCACCCCATATTGCTATCTTACTCTTTTCTGATTCTAAGTAATGTTTCCATCTTTCTGCCTGTATTCTTATATTTTCAGCATAATCAATAACTATATTTAAAATACTTTTTTTTATATTCTCGCCATTTACCTTGCATATAGCATATAAATATTGTCCTTTAAAGGTATGGTTTATCTCTAATATATCAAATCCACATTCCTGTAATAACAAATTTAGTGACTTTTTATTAAAATATGAGCAATGCTCATAAAAAAAGTCATACATTATATTATTCTTTAGTATCCACTCTACACATGGTGTTTCAATATAAAGTATAGAGTTTGGAGAGTTTACTAGCGCCTTCTTTATTGATTTCATTATATCTTTAGGGTTTTGCATATGCTCTATGACATGTCTTATAAAAACGCAATCTGCAGATATATCTGTACATGTATCATCATAGTATTTTTTTTCAAATAGTAAGCTTCCATCTAACATGACAGTTTCTCCTACATAACTTGGGTCAAATCCATATCCTTTTCCTTTGGACCTTTGTATGAAAGTTTTGAGAAACTCTCCTTTCCCACATCCAACTTCTACAACGACTTTTTTACTTAAATTATATTCTTTAATTAAATATGATATTATTTCATTAATATGACTTTGAAATCTAAATGAATGATTCTGTGTATTATCATAAAAATCATCATATTGTATTTTACTTGTGTCAAAACTAGTATTAAAAATAAACTCACAATGACTACATAAACCTACTATTAAATCACCCTTTACATCATTTATAGCAACTTCTCTGTTACTAAATATAAAATTTTGATGTATAGGAACATTTTTTCTACTAAGAAAAATATTAATATTTTCTGATCCACATATAGGACATCTCATAACAATTTACCCCACTAAAATTTTGTATACTACCTAGATTATTATACTTATTTATACTTATTTTTCATATTCATATAAAATTACATTACTCATTAATTGGATAATGCAATATATTCATCAAATGTTTGAAGTTCATTATCTTTGCTGGATATAATTGGACTAATTTTATTCCAATTTATATCCATAGAGTCCCATTTTATTCCACCTTCATTATTTGGAGAATACGGAGATGATAATTTATAAATAACTATTGTATTCTCTTCTAGAGCTTGATATCCATGAGCAAACCCATTAGGTATATATGCTATATTTCTTTTTCTAGAATCTATATTAAAACAAACATGTTCACCATAGGTAGGAGAATCTTTTCTGATATCAACTGCTACATCTAAGATACTTCCTGAAACACAATAGATAAGTTTGCTCTGTACAAAAGGTTCTTTTTGAAAGTGTAACCCTCTTATAGTACCTTTCTTGGATGTTACAAATAAATCTTCATTAAAGAATTCATCTATCCCTAGTTTTTTAAAAGTTGGATAATGATATGGTTTTATTGTTATCCCCCTACTATCTTCAAATATATTTGGTACTATTTCAACACAATCCTTTAGTTTAGTTTTTATGATGTTATACATAATTAAACCTCCTAATAATCAGTTCTTTCTACTTCTAACATACTCTTTATTCCTTCATATAATCCTATTATATCTTCATTTTCTAAAATATTTTCATCATTAATATGAACTTTCATCATCTCTCGTTTTCTATATGGTCTTTTTCCCCAATTTATATCCAATTTTTCACCCACAACACACTGAAATATGTCCACAACTTCTCTTAATGAATATATCTCTTTTGGTAGTGCAAAAAAAGTTCTACATTCTTTGGGACTCATCTTTTGTATTTTTTCCATTGCAATTAGATATGCTTTTATAACATCTTCTATGTAAAGTAAACCCAATTCTTGCTCTCCATTAGACATATCTAGTGTTTTGTTATTGAAGTATATATCCTTTAGTAAATTCATAATTTTAGGTCTTGGATCATAAGGTCCATATGTGTCAATCAATTTTATTGTTATAATACTCATGTTCGTTGCCTCAGCATAATACTTGCATATATCTTGAAAGGCTTCTTTAGTTGCTGCATATAAATTTACAGGATTATAATTTTCCCCATTATAATTTTGCCAGTGTGTTCCTGTGTTTATAAAATACTTCACATTTGCTTTTGAAGCTACATCCAATACTTGAGTGGAAAATAGAATATTACTATTTATAATTTCATCTAATTGTGAAGGTAAGTGCTCACCTAAGAATAATGATGCTAGATGTATAACTATATCCGGTTTTATATTATTTATAATTTCAGATAAATTGGATATTCCTCCCTTGAATCTATATATATTTATATAATCGTTAAATTCATCTATCAAATTTAGATCAGAATCTACTCTTACTATAACATGAACATCATACCCTAATTCATATAGTTTTTTTGCTAGACAGGACCCAATATATCCACTAGCACCTGTCAAAAAAATTTTCTTCAATTCGTTGCTCATAACTGACTATATCCTTTTTCAAATTTATTAATATCAATAATAAGTTAAATAAAGTATAAATTTTTATTTAATATTATTTTATTTAGATATCTTTTTTATCTTTAATATATATTCACTAATATATAGTTTATCTCTTTGGTCTGTTGAGATATTACTGTCATCTAGTAATTCTTTAACTTTTTCTTCTATATCATTATTAAAATTATATGAGTTAAAGTTTATACTTTCTATATACAGACCACAATTATTTAATTTATTATTAAATATTTCTATATTAATATTTTTCATATCCTCATTCCATGAGTTAGAAATGACATTTTTAATTCTTAAAAATTCATTTATATCACAATTATTCTTTAACTTCAGAATAATCGTTCCTTTATCATTTAATACTTCATACAGGTTATTAAGCAAGTCATACATATCTTTGTATGAGTTTAATACTTTTCCTACTACAATATAATCAAAATTTTTACGTCTATAGTGTTTATGAAAATATTCTATACGATCAACAACTACATTTTCACATATAGTTTTTAAATCTAGCCAATACTTCGCCTCTTCTGAAAAAGCTGCTAGACTTACATTAGAAGCTCCTTTTTCCAATAATTTATTCTTTATTTGTAATATAGTTACTCCACAACTCGTATCTATCCCTAAAACACTATATTTTTTATTGACTATTGTATCTGATTTAACCATTGAAACCATTGCATAATCAAAGCTAATAGCATCTACTATATCAATGTGATATTTCTCCTTAAAAAACTTTGGACCTTTTATTCTAGATATATTATCAAAATCACTACCTTTATCTGCTTTTTCCCCAATATTGCATACAAATGTATCTGTGCAAGCAATTACTTTATAACCACCTCTTCTTGCCCTAAATGAAATATCAACATCTGATGTGTGATGAACATATCCATAATCATATATACCAATAATATCCAAGCATTCTCTTTTAAATAATGTTGCTACTGTATATAAATCAAATATTTCATACCATTTCCTAGGATTAGAAATATTATATAACTCTGCTTTACTTTGCATATCATCCAAGTCTTTATACTCTACTTCCATTTTATACTCTAAAGGTGCATGATTACAAGCAGGATGAACTATTCCTATTTTAGAATCCGATTCTGCACATTTTATCATATTTGAAAGCCAATTTGTTGTGACAACTACATCATTACACACAAAAACAATATATCTGCCATTCATCTCTCTAAATGCTGTTGAAAAAGAATATCCAACTCCAAAATTCTTAATGACCTTAATTATTTTTTTTCTAGGATAATTTATTGACTTAAAATATTCATATGTTCCATCGCTAGAACCATTATCAAACAATATTAGTTCATAATCTATATCATTAGTATATTTCAAAATGCTTTCAACACATCTTTTAGTATATTTTTCTAGATTATTATATCCCAATACCCATATACTTACTAGTGGGTTATCTCCTTCCTTTAATTTGTTTATATTTTCTCTAACTTCATACATACTATCAAAATCTTCTAATTTTTTTGGTAGTTTTTTATGAAAATTATCATCCAATATTACTTTTCCATATTTATCTTCAATAAATATGTTATCTTTTTTATAGCTTTTTTCAAATTCTATATTTCTGGAATTATATACTTCAGTTATTAAATCTTTTATATGTGACTCTTCATCTCTATCAATAATGTCCAAAAGATGATTGTACTCATCAATTGATTTGTCCCAATCATGATTTTTATAATATGCATATGCTAAATTATAATATATGTCTATATTATCTTCTTTTACCATTGATTTTGCATATTCTAATAAATTTATAGCTATATTGTATTCATTCATTTGCATAGCCAGTATAGACTTCATATTAATAAACTCTATATTATTACAAAATCTATCATTATAATAATATAGTAAATCTAATGCTTCTTCCAGCGAATTATTTTCTATTAATTCCTCTATACTACTTAGTACATCTACATCACTCTTAGAATATTTTATTAACATATTTCTAATGTCAAGCATAAAATTTTCGATATCTATTTTTGATTTATTTATAATATTTATAGTTAATTCATTTTCTCCATACTCATATGTAAAGTTATTTATTTTTTCTTCCAAAGTACTATTATAATCATAACTTTGAAGACTCCTCTCAAATATAGAAACAATTATAGTTTTTTTTATTTCTAACTCTGAAATTAGTAGTTTTGATAACACCTTTAAATTTTCGTCTTTTACTATGAACAAAATATCTGCAAACCCAATACTATTTATTATGTTTTTATACTCTCTAATTAAATCAAGCTTGCTATTTAATAAATAATGCTCAGCTTCTAAAAACTCTTCCTTACAACTCAAACTTGTATTATCACAAACTTGTAAAATACGAATATTATTACCACTTGTTTTTAAATCTCTATTAATTTGTTTTACAATATCATTAAAAATATCATTTTTAGATAATTCTCCTATTACTATATCTATAACCATATAGTTTAATTCTCCTAACATTATAATTTAATCAAGTATTTTTATTATATCTCCCAAATTAGATGTATATTTTTAGAGATTCTATTTAAAGTAATGTCTCTAAGGAATGATAAAGTAATAATCTATACCAATTGTAAAGTATATTTTTATCTTCCTTTATTATATACTCATATTTATTAGTCATTATTATAAATGCTTGTATAGCTTTTTGAGGTTGTTTTGAAATGCTGTCATTTTGAACATATGTTTTAACTAAAATTTTATCTACAAATGACACTTTATAATTTATAGCCATTCTTATCATTAAATCCCAATCTTGAAATCTAGGCAAATGTTCATCAAATTTTTGTCTTTCAAAACACTCTCTTCTTCCAAATATTGTAGATGTGCCAATAAAATTACCACACATAAGTTCATATAACATCATGTCTTTATTTATATCTCTTCCAGGAAATACGCCTGATAACTCATTATTATCAATATAGGAAGAACATCCTATTATATCCACACCTAAGTTCTCTAGATACTTAATTTGTGTTTCAAGTTTATCCAGCATCCATTCGTCATCACTATCCTGGAATGCAATATATTTACCCATACTATTTGAAATACCTGTGTTCCTAGCTATATTGGCGCCTAAATTTTTATTATGTTTTATGTATCTTATCCTTTTATCATCTATATATTCTATTATTTTTTGTGTATTGTCCGAAGAATTATCATCAACTATAATTACTTCTATATTTTTATATGTCTGATTCAAAACACTATTTACAGAACGATAAATTGTTTGTTCTCTATTGTAAGTTGGTATTATTACTGAAATTAATGAATGATGATATTGTTCACTTTCAATAAAAACATCATCAGAATTATTATTTTTTTCTAATAATAGATTTATTTTATTTATCAATTCATCTTTTTCTCTATTACTTGAAAGATGTATGATTTTTTCATATATTTTTATAGCATTATCAATTCTATTAACTTGTTCATATACATATACTAAGTTATAGTATATATCTAAACTTTCTTCATCAGAAATCTGTAATGCATATTCCAAATTGCTTATTGCTATATCGTACTCTTTCATCTTAATAGCTAAAATTGATTTCAAATTTATAAATTCTATATCATTTTTAAATCTATCATCATAATACTGAATAACTTCAAGTGCATGTTCTATATTATCCTCATGTAATAAACTTTTTATTTTTTTCATTATTACACCTTTTTTATCAGAGAATTTTAGAACAATACTTTCAAACTTATCAACAACATTTTTTACTTTGAACTTATTAACTGAATTTACACATACATCCTTTGATGGTATCTTTATTCTTCCTTGTTGTAAGTCATTCAATATACTATATAGTTCACTATAATTATCTTTATCAAATAACCATCCATTAATTCCATCTTTAATTATATCTTTTGGACCATCACATTTACTAGAAATTACAGGTATGCCTCTTCCCAATGCCTCTACTAAGACTAAACCAAACCCTTCTTCATTTGATGTTAAAACCAATGCTGTCACTGAGTCTATATAATCCCAAGGCTTATCTAACCATCCGCACCATTCTATACAATCATCTATATTTAAATCTTTGCATAACTGTTTCAATTTCTTTTCATCTGGTCCATTTCCTATAATTTTCAGCGTCCATGACTTGTCTAACAATGAAAGAGCCCTAAATAATATATCAATTCTTTTTTGATTATTTTCAAGCCTACCTATATACACTAATTCTAATTTTTCTTTATTTGAGCTAATTACATTAAAAGTATCTATATTAACTGGATTTCCTACATAATACACTTGACCTGTAACATAATTTTTTATTTTCTCTTCTATGTATTCAGAAATGGCAAGATGAGCATTACTATAATTAAGATTTTCTCCTCCACCATAATATTCTGGTGCCCCATGAATCCAAGATATAATAGATGGTTTACTATCTCCCAAATGCATTACTGCTATATTACTTATTAAACTTAATACTGGAGCATGAGTTGCAATTATAACATCAGGAATTCCTATACTATCAATTATACGTCTATACCCTAATGCTAAACTAAATTCATCATCTTCTTCTATATTGTTATTAATACCATAAATATACATTTCTGGTATAGTCTTTTTCCATTCTATATATTTGGGTTCATAAGCTTGAAACACTCTTACTCTATATCCCTTATTTATTAACTCATTGCTGATAGATGTTATAACTTCTTCCAATCCACCTCTTCCATTTGCATAAGCTAAAACTATATCTATAATCATATTCTAGTACTCCTTATCAGGTTAATTATAAGTCAAAGGTTTCTTCCATTTTATCCAAAATAATATTTGTAGAATAGCAATAAACTGATTTTATAGCATTCTTTTGCATTTCACATAATTCATAATAAGATAAATTTAATAATTGTGTAATTTCTTTATAAAGTGACTCTGAGTTACACTCCCTTGCTAAATATCCATTGCATCCACATTCTATAATTTCTCCTATGCCTCCACAATCAGTGGCTACAACTGGTATCCCTCTACTTAATGCTTCTAAAATAACCATTGGAAATGCCTCGTATTCTGAACTAAGTAATAATGCTTTTTTATAATTTATATACTTCCATGGATTTCTTACATATCCTTTCATCTTCACTTTATCATTAAGGTTTAATTCGTTTATTATACATTCTATATATTTTTTATCTGGCCCATCTCCATAAACATCTAAAGTCCATTCAGCCCCTAATTTAGAAAGAGAAGTAAATAGTATGTCAAATCTCTTTGTATAATTTTCTAGCCTTCCGATATACACAAAATTATTTTCAAGTGATATATCAAGCATATCTACATTTATATCTATGGGATTTGGAATAGAATAAATATCTTTCTTGTTAATTAGTCTTTCTAATTCATATGTTAAATTAGTGGAAATAGACCAATGTATGTCTGCATACTTTAAATATTTAGAAGAATCTCCGAACAATTCCAAGGAACTATGCATCCAAGAAATTACTTTTATATCTTCATACCCAACAGTCAATCTAGAATATAAAACAGTTATTGGCATGTGAGTTCCTATTATTATATCTGGTTTACCTAAATCTATTAAGATTCTGTTTATTCCTTTTACTTTTGACAATATTAAATCAAAGCCATTCATACTCTTACAGTCTTCATAATTATTATAATAATAGACATTATGTAAATTAAGTTCCCATGTATAATCATCGCTTCTATTGGGTAGCAAAACTATTACGATATACCCTCTTTTTTCTAATTCATTCACAACTTTAGTTACTACTGTTTCAACTCCTCCTTGGCCACTTAAATGCTCAAGAACGAAAAATATTTTTTTTATCTTAGATAAACTATACATATTCCCTCCAAATACACTAAAATATATGCTTCTATTTTTATATATATTAATTTATAATTAACCTTATTAAAGTTAGAAAGTGCAATTAAATTTTTTAATACTTATAATGTAAATATTATTTTTCATAACTACTCACTTCTTTTAAATACTTTATATTATACATAATATCACCATTACTTATATCTAATGAAAGTGCTTTTTTCAAATAAAAATCTGCCTCTGCATACTCTCCAGACATTATATGTATTATTCCCTTTATATTTAATATTTCAGAGTCCTCTCTAAATGACTTCAAATACTTGTCAATTAAATCTCTCGCATCACTTATATTTCCTTTTTCTATAACTTGCTTTATACTATCTATAAAATTTACTCTTAGTACATTAAGTTCTATATTTTGATTCAATTCATATTCAAAATCTTTTATTATAAGTTTTATAATTCTATGGTAATATGGATATTCATTTAATAGTTCTTTTAACTTTCTTAAATAAATTATTTTATCGCTATCCTTATAGTCCATAATACTATTAAATTTTATAACAAATTTATCCATTTCATTAGACATATATGTTAATAAATCTGTATAGTCCAAATTTGCATATATATTTTTTATATATATACTAGAATACATAATATAGATATAAAACAACTCTTTATATTTATCATCATTTAAAATGTTATTTTCTAAAATTATTTTAGTAAATACTCTGTATACTTTTACCTCATGTATCTCAAAAGTATTCTTTTGTCTTAAAATATACTTATATAATTTCAAACTAAATTCTCTATCATACATAACACAGTATCTTACATATCTCTCAATCCATGAGTAATCCATATTCAAAAATATATCCAATAAATCTATATTATTTAAGTATGCAATATTTATAATAGGTGCATATATATCATTTTTTTCTTTTTTTAAAATATCTTTACATTCATCTGAAGATATTTGATTTAATAATCTTATATTATTAAATCTTCCATATACCCCTTTTATAGAACTTAGTATTTTATAAATATCACTTTTTTCATCTTCTCTTATATTATTCAAAAAAAGTTCTAAACTATTATAAAAACTATTTTTTTCAATTGCTGATTTTTTTAGCTTATCATGATACTCATTTATTAAACTAAATTTATTTAGTTTATACAATGACATAAACAAGCTAAAATAGACATCTTTCCTTTTTTCGTAATCTATAATATTTTCAAACTCTTTTATAACTAAATCATATTTCTCCAGCTTATAGTAGATTTTTATTAGGGTTACAGTTGCACTATCTTTCAAACTTACAGTATCTGTATCTGAGAATAGACTATTAGCTTGAGTGCTCATTTCATAATTGTCAATTAAGTAAATATATCTTTTATATGAATCTAAAGCATACTCATACTTCCCTAAACTAACTTGGGTTTGAGCTAAGTAGTAATATATATCTATATTATTTAAATCTTTCTCTATATATTTTAAACATAATTTTTCACACTTTTTATTCTTTCCCAAAAACAAATATACTTTTGCCAAATTGGTTATTAAATAACCTGGCATTAATCCTATTTTTTTATACAAAATAATACTTTTTTCCAAATAAAATAATGCATCCTGATACTTTTCCAATATAATAAAATTCTTACCAAGCTGATAATTAGTATATGGATTTTCATTATTTTCACTTAATTGTTGAAATAGAAGTTTTTCATTTCTTTTAACTTTATATAATCTAACTTCTTCATCTTCAAACATATACCCATAGTGATCAAATTGAGCTACATTATGAAATACAGGTTCTTTATATAATGGTTGTTCATGAACTTTACCAATAAATTTAAAACCATTATTTTTAAATAGCCTTAATACAGATCCATATCCATAAGAATCTTTTTCTATAGAGTATATATTTTTTAATTGTATTGATGCTGAATTAAAAGTTTTATGTAAATCACTATCAAAAAACTCAATTAGTTTTGTACAATCTGTTAGTATTTCATCAGCATCTAATACAAAGACCCAATCCCCTTTAGAATATGATATAGACTTATTCCTCATACTAGAAAAATCATCATCCCATTTGTGAAAATAAACATTTTTAGTATAATTTTTTGCTATATTGATAGTATTATCAGCTGACCCAGTATCTATTATTATAAGTTCACTATCTATTGAATCCATTAGTACTTTTAGAGATTCTAACATCTTTACTAATATCTTTTCTTCATTTTTGACAATCATTACTATACTCAACAACATAATTATTTTCCTTTCAGTATACCTTTATTATAAAATTATAAAAAGCAAAGCAGTGCTTTGCTCTTTATAATTAAAATATTTATAAACTTTATCCTAATAATTGTAATACTCCTTGTGGTTGCTGATTAGCTTGAGCAAGCATTGATTGTGATGCTTGTACCAATATATTCATTTTAGATAGTGTAACCATTTCTGAAGCAACATCTGTATCTCTTATTCTTGACTCTGCTGCTGTGACATTTTCTATAGTATTATTTAAGTTATTTTGAGTTGATTCTAATCTATTTTGTTGTGCTCCTAACTTTGCTCTTGATGTATTTACTTCTTTTAATGCTACATCTAAACTAGATGCCATTTGTTTAGCTGCATCTGTCCCTGATGAACCAGCAGTCTTCATGTTGCCAATTGTTGTACTTGTTATATTTGCCTTACTCATTACATTAGAAGTGTTGACTAACTCTACAGTTATTTCATTGTTATTGTTACTTGTTCCAGCTACATTTGTTCCATAATTAGCTCCAACTTGTAATCTTACGTTTGAAGAACTTCCATCTAATAATTTCTTTCCATTAAACTCAGTTGAACTTGAAATTCTTTCAATCTCATCTTTTAATTGAGATAACTCATCTGCTATCTTTTGTCTTTCTTCATTAGTGTTAGTTTCATTTGCAGATTGTATTGATAAAGTTCTCATTCTTTGTAATATATTTCCAGTTTCTTCTAGAGCACCTTCTGCTGTTTGTACAACAGATATACCATCTTGAACGTTTCTACCAGCTTGGTCTAAACCTTTAATTTGTGCTCTCATTTTTTCAGATATTGCAAGACCAGCAGCATCATCAGCAGCTCTCTTTATTCTAACCCCAGAAGATAACTTCTCCATAGATTTACTTTGAGCACTTACGTTTCTTCCCATTTGATTATTTGCTATTAAAGCACTTACATTTGTATTAACTCTCATTAATTTACCCTCCTTAGTATGGTTGACATCCTTGTCATTTCTACTTTTAATTTTTATATTAATCCTTCATCTATATAATCGGACAAGTTAATCTATAACTTTATACTTTTTTACTAAAAATATTTACTTTTTCTCTATTTAACTTAGAGTACATTGTATTTACTTGTTTTGTTAACTTATATTCGTGTAGCTCTTTTTTAACTTCTAATAAGTTTTTTTGTAAAGTATTTTGTATTTTACTATCAATATCAATTAACTTCATATCACTATAAATACTTATGAAACTTTCTTTATCTTTTTCATCTACGCTATTTATAATTTCTTGTCTATCATCTAGCTTATCGCTTATGTATTTATACTCTTCTTTATCAATAAGGTTTATAATCTGTAGAGATATCTCTTTATATAAATCTAATTTATCTTCTAATATTCCCATTATTAGTTACCTTGTGAAAAATAATTCATTTGAGAACTATATTGATTTAACAAAGATTCTAAAGCTGAATATTTTGCATAAAGTCTTTTCTCTTTATCATTCATTTTTTCAACCAATCTATTTATATTTTTTTCTTGCTCTGCAATTTGTTTAGAATATATATTTTCACTTGCAGAAGCTGTTTTTTCTATACCAGCCTTCTCTGCAAATTTAGAACCTGAACTCCCTGAATATTCATATATTATATCTTTTAGTTTTTCAAGCATACCTTTATCATCACTATTTGAAGAATATCCAGCTAAAATTTTATAAACTTTATCACTATCTTCTATAATAGCCTTTGAAAAAACATCTTCCTTAAATGCTATTTGTCCTTTTTTATTATAATTCTCAGATTCATTAATACCTAGCTTTTTTAAAGTCTCAATACTTTCTGCATCTCCAAAAAACATAGATTGAATATCTTCAACAAATGATCTTAATTCATCATCATTTCTAAGTATACCTTCTTTGGCTTTTTTATCCCATTTTTCTATTTCCTCAGTTGTCATATCTTCTTTTTGAGCTTCTGTAAGAGGTGGATAATCTTTTTGCTTTTTAGTAGTTACTAATCCGTAAACTTTATCCATCAATTTATTATAATCCTCTACAAATGCTTTCATATTTTTAGTAGCTTCTTCGGTATCAGTGACAGAAACTAATTTAGCTGTTCCCTTTGAATTAACATTATAGGAAATATTATCTATTACAAACGAGTTTGATTCTTTATTTATATGTACTGTTCTTCCATTTTCATCAGTTATATCAGCTTCTAAATTTTTCCCATGCGTTGATGCAACTTTATTACCAGCAGTATCAGTTGTAAATGTAATGCCATTATCATTAGCAATTTGCGCAGCTAAATTATCATTACCACTTACTTTTAAATTAAGTTCTGATGATGTTCCAGTTTGCTTTCTAGAAATCATTAATTCACCTGTTAGCTCACTATATGAAGCTCTTATATCCTTATCTTCACAAAGAGCATTTATTTTACTAACAATAGTACTTGTAGTATCCTGTTCAGAAATTGGTATGTTTACATCACCAATAGTCAATGAACTTGCACCACTAGCATTTGGTGGAAATTGTTTAACAATAGGAGTACTTGCATTTAACTTAATTGTTACTTTTGCTGGTTCTGCCATTTGTGATACAGCAAACTGATAGTTTATTTTATTTGCACCAGCTGATCCACTTGCAACTATAACACTCTCATCAGAACTTTTTATATTTAAAGATGAATATGCATTTTTACTTATTATATTGCTTTTAGAATCAAGTCCAAAATATTTATCATACATATCTTTTGATTCTTTAATAATATCTCTGTATATTTCTTGTTTCCATTTTACTATTTGTTGAGCTTGCTTAGCTTTGTCGACCTTTTCTTTGTCTTTGGTCATACTAGCCTCTATTATCCCTTCCATATCAAAATTTCCTGAAAGACCTGTAACTCTTATAGGACTTATATTTGACATAATCATTCCTCCTGTCTGTTATTTATTGATTTATTATTAGCTTCATACCACACGGTTCTAATTTGTTGTATTATTGGCAGTACTTCATCTATTATTTTTATATCATTTGTTATATTTGCTTTTGATAATTCATATCTTATAAAATCATAGACATTATACATATCTTTTGCCCATTTACCTGCATTTTGATCTAGTGTAAGCATTAATTCTGTAAATATATCTTGTACTCTTATAAGTTCTTTGTGCGATTTTTGCATATCTCCATCTATGATTGCTATTTTTGATATCTTCGTGGATTCTACAGCTCCATCCAAAAGTACCAACAACAATTCCTCTTGAGAAAGTTTATTTAATTCATCTAAATTTAATTTCATTGCTTATCCCCTATTTCTTTCTTCTTTACTTTTTTTATCAGCTTCATGCCATGTATCTTTAATTTGCTCTATTATAGGTAACACATTATCTATTATTTGTACATCTTTTCTTATATTTGCTCTTGATAATTCATATCTCACAAAATCATAAACTCTATACATATCTTTTGCCCATTGACCTGCATTTTGATCCAATGTGACCATCAATTCTGTAAATATATCTTGTACTCTTATAAGCTCTTTATGTGCTCTTTGCATATTCTTATCTATAATAGATAATCTAGCTATCTTTGTATATTTTACTGCTCCATCTACAAGCATTAATAACAATTGTTCTTTTGATGCCATAAATACTGAATTTTGCTTATAAGAATTATAAGGATTTTCTCCATACATCTATTGTTTCCTCCATACACTTTTATTTTAAATTACTCAAAATATCTATATTTTTATTTGTTGCTTTTATATTTTCTTCTTTTATCTTTTCATAAATTTCTTTTCTTAATATTCCTATATTATTTGGAGCTGACATAGCTAATTTAACATTATTTCCATCAACACCTACTACCTTGACTTCAATATTTTCTCCTATAAGTATTGACTCTCCCTTTTTTCTAGAAATAACTAACATCCATCATCACCTCTCAATAATGGATGTCTTATACTGTATTTTTCTTCTTGTAAGATTATTTGCATTCCATAATTATTTTTTATATTTATTACTATAGGAGCTTTCATGTTTACAGTTGATTCTTCTAAAGTTTGGCCAAGAGTTATTATATTAAATATCATAATATCATTAGGAGACTCTATTTCAAGATTTTCTATTATATCTTTATTCAGAACAATTTCATATTCCTTAATTATCTCAAATGGTGATACAATAATAAATCCTATACAATCCTCTTCAGTAGAATTAAATTCTTTTAAAGTATCATTATTTTCTATATCTAAAAGTTCATATTCTCTTAGATTTTCAAATCCTAGTATACCTTTTTTCAATGTAACCTTCATAATATGTGCGTTATTTTACTATATGTAATCTAATATAGATACATTAAATAACTTTCCTCCTGTTTGTAGAGAAGCTTGATAAGTTAATTCTGCAGCCTTTAATTGAACAAGTTTTTCTCCATAATCTATCTCTTCATTTTGTGATAGAACATCCTTTAACTGTATCAAACTATCATCGTTTTTTTCCTTCATAGCATCTACTGTATTTGCTTTTGTCCCATATATAGACCTAACATTTACTGTATTTTCTATTAGTTTATCCATATCTCCTAAGCAAGTTGTCGTCAATTCTTTTATAGCCGCATCAGTTGGATTTGCTAGTTTCTTTGATATATTATTTAGCTCCTCAAATGAATCAGTCTTTGTTGGGTCAAATCCAAGACTACTCAACTTAACATTATAATCTACACTTATTCCTTGAGCTACATCCATACTCAAAGAATCCTTTAATTTGTTAAGATTTAAACTAGAATTAAACTTTAAGCTTACTGAGCCATCAGCATTCTCTATACAATCAACAGGTGGTATACCTGTATTTGAACCTGAAAATATATACTTACCTTCATGCGTTGCATTTAAAGCATTTGCGATTTCTTTCATTTTTTCATTAGTTGAGTTGCTGAGAGTCTTTAGCTCATCCTCTGAATATGCTCCATCACCACTTGCCACTAAATTTTTCTTTATATCTGACAACAACTTTCCAAGCTGATCTAATGAAGTATCAGTAGTCTCTAACCAATTTGCTGTATCATTACAGTTTTCAATATAAGTCTCCATAGTTTTTATTTCACTTTTTGAATTCAATATCTTTATTGCTTTATATGGATTATCAGATAATTTATTTATTTCTTTCGTTGTATTAACTTGTCTATTAACCTTGTCTAATCTTTGTAGATTATCTTGCAATGAATTTAGATAACTACTAGACATCATGCCTGTACTAACTCTCATTATAAATTCCTCCTTCTGTTAAATTATTCCATTTATTACAACATCCAATAGTTGCACAGCTGTGGACATAACTTTTGCACTGGCTTGATATGAACGTTGTACTTTTATAAGCTCTGTCATTTCTTCATCTAAAGATACACCTGAAACACTCATTCGTGAACTATCAATATTATTTATAATTTTACGTTGATTCACTTCATCTTGATTTACCTTTTTAGAATCTAAACCTACTGCTTCTGCAAAAGCTTTATAGTGGTCACTTATTGTACTTACTTTTCCACCAACTGCTCCAATATCTATTTTTTCATCTTTTAGCTTAGCAATCTTCGAAGCCTCATCAGCAGTAAGCTTTAATTCATTTGGATTACTCTTTATAGCTGGATTTACCTTTATGATATCTTCACCATCTACATTTGAAGTTATAAAAAAATCTGTTACTGTTATTCCAGCAGATGTATTATAAACATCATTTATCTGTTTAGCTAATCCATCAGATACGTCTTTTAAATCGCTTTTATATGTATCAATCTTACCATGCATTTCAAACAGCCCTTGTAAAGTTCCTGATACACCTGTTTTCCAAGTCCCATCTGGATTTTTTAGTTCATTAAGTTCTAATTTACCATCTGCAAGCATATTTTTAACATCGCCATTTTCAAGGTCTAGCTTAAAACTTAAATCATCTAAGATTCTATCTCTTTCGTCAAGTAAATCATTTGGCGTCGAACCAGAGCCAGATATAACATCAATAGATTTATTCAAATCTTCAAGGCTCTTTAACATGTCATTTATCTGTTTTATCTCAGAATCTATATTATCATCTATATCTCCTTTTAACTTATCAAGTTTCTTATAACTCTCACTTATTAGAGTTGCTAAATTTGATGCATTTTCTACTACTAAACTTTTTTTGCTATCACTATTTATATCCTTTGCTAATGATTCCCATCCTTTGAAAAAATCATCTATCCCTGCAGATATACCATAGTCTGATGGTTCATTTATTATAGTTTCTATAGTATTATAATAATCATACTTTGAAACTGTATTACCATATTTATGAGCCTCTGCTCTAAATTGGTAATCATAAAAACTATTTCTAGCTCTTGTTACATCTGTTACATGTACACCAGTTCCTAATTGACCTCTTCCAATTGCATTGTTTAAGCTAGGCATATACATTGGGCTATTTGTAGCAAATTCTGTTCTCTGCCTAGAATAACCTTCTGTATCTAGATTACTTATATTATGAGAAATTGTCTGTATTGCTTTTTGATGTGCATTCATGCCTGAATTAGCTGTATTTAAAATGGAAAATAATCCTGCCATATTTCTCCTCCCAATATCTATTTTCTAATATTTCCATAAGAATTATAAGTTGTAGTTTGTTTATCCGCTGGTTTTATAAAATTAATCATTTTTTTCGTAAAAATAAGTTCTTTCTTTATTAGAGAATCATTTGATTCTTGTTGATTTTTAGCTAAAGCAATAATGTGCTTTAAGTCTGTATATATTTCTTTTAAATATTCATCATTACTATTTTCAACAACTTCACTCATTGAAATATCACCACTAAAAAGCTGTCTTCTCTTTATCTCTATAGATGCAAGTTCTCTACTAATATCTTCTAATTTAGGATTTAATCCATTTAAATTTTCTATATCTTTTACAACTATATAATCAAATTGTTCTTTTAATAATTCCATCATATTACTAAGTATCTTTTTTTCTTCATATATTATAACTTTTAAGTCTGTAATCATGACTTTATCCTCGCATATCCTCTATCATTTTTTTCGCAATTTCTTCTGGTTTTATTTTGTAAGTTCCACTTTCCAATGCATTTTTTATTTCATCGATTTTTTTATTTCTAATAGTCTCATCACTCATATTTGATACACTTGCCATTTCCTTTGCAAATTTAGATAGCTCTATCTTGTCTGTTTTACTAGTTTTTTGAACTTCTTCCACTTTTTTTACACCTGATGTATTCTTTAAATAATTATTCACTACAATATTTGAACTTACATTTTTAATATCCATAGTTTCACCTCCAAAATTACATACTTATAATTTAGTTATCGCTCAGAAAATAAAAACATTTATATGATTCAAACATATTTTAAATTTTTTATAAAAATATCCCCTTAGCTAAACTCATACGGAATAGCCTAAAGGGATACTATTTAAAATGCTAATTTATATCTGAATCTTCTATTTTAGATAATCTTACAGATAATTTCTCATTTGTAATAATACTTTCTCCATAAGCAAATAATCTATCATTTGCATATATATCTAATTTTTCATCCACATTCTTATTTAGTTTTATTATAGAGCCTTCTTTTAAATCTAATATATTTTTTATTGTTTCTGTTGTGTTTCCTATAGAAACAGCTACATTTACTTTTGCATTAAAAACATTTTGATTTTCTTCTATAACACCAGTCTTTTCTTCTATTAGTTGCCCAAAATTCAATTCATATATATCCTCTTTTTTGCTATTCATAAAACTTTTCTCCTTGTATAACCTTATCTATACATATCTATCAACAAGCCTTGTATCATATCAACAGTAGAAACAATATCTATGTTTTCTTTTTCTTCACTAAGTAACTTACTAGTCATATCCTCAAGTTTATTGTCAACAATCTTTACATTCTTATAATACTGATGCTCCCAAAAGCTACTATTTTTATCAAGTGAATACATGTTATCTACAACAGATTTTAGGTATTCTTTTACTGCATTTTTATATATACTAATATCGCCATAGTTTTGAGTAAGTACAAGCCTCTCTCCTGCCTTTTTTACACTTTCCAGATTTCGTTTTATATCTTCCATTGAAGAAGATTGTTTTACAGAGTTTAAGCTGTCAGAAAATTTATTATTTTCCTTTGTTTTTTTCACCTCTATATTTCTACTTGGACTTATGTTTAGCTTATCTATATTTATACCCATAATAAAGCCTACCCTCTATAATATTTCATAACCTTAGGAATATAATTTTGTGTTTCTTTTGGCATTTTATACAAGTCAGAAATTGATTCTACCCCTCTACTTTTCATCCTTCCAGGACCACCATTATATGCCATCAATCCCATTTCTATGCTCCCTCCAAACATATCAATGTATTCCTTAATGTGTCTAGTTCCAGCATCTATATTCTGCTCTATATTAAAAGGGTCTGCGACACCCAAATCTCTGCAATTTTCTGGCATAAGTTGCATAAGGCCTTTAGCCCCAGCAGAAGATACAGTATTTGGATTAAAATCCGATTCAACTTTAATTATTGCTTTTATAAGATTCGCATCTACATTATATTGTTTTGATGCTTGCTCTACAGCATTTTCAATTCTTGACTTTACATTTTTATCTTTTGTATCAACTTCTATAAATTTACCAACTGTATTATTTGCTACACTATCAAGTTCATTAAATAGTTGTTCAGAATTAGACGATAAATTATATCCATTAGAAGTTTGTTGATTGTTTTGTGATAATGCTTTTAATAAGGTCATCATAATCATATCAAATCCAGATGAATTATTATATCCACAATTACACTGATTTGTAGAATTACTGCCAGATAATTGCGTCAATGCTAATATATTAATTAGTGAACCTATTTCATTCAATATAAGACTCCCCTTTCAAAATTTTATAAACTTTAAAGTTAACCCTCATAGAACTCTAAGTACCTGAGTTCCTATAATATGTAAAATCCTCCTTCTTATAGTTTTCTATAAAGAATCTTTTGTTATAGATATTATAAGTATATACCTATCAACATAAGAATCGACATAGAATGATATATTATTAATTTATTATATATTGCAAATATTTACTTTGATATACATTTTGTCATATAATATAGTCTTATCATAAACCATTTTACTAAAATAATCCCTTTCAAATTTATTAAATCTTTAAATTTGATTTTGCCATATTATGATTATCGGATAAATAAAAAAAATATTTATACTCAAATTATTTACTAATTATTTTTTTAATTGACTACTATACCTTGTTATTAATATTTTCATTGATTGTTTTTACCCTCCAATAAATATTCAATTCTGCTTAATAATTAATTATAACATAGCTTATATTTTGACTTGAGTAGAATATATTATTTTTATATAAATAAAAAAGAGATGTAATATTAAATGATTATCATCACATTATTACATCCCTTTAAATCTAAATATATAAAATATATTGTAATTACCAATTAATTACCAGAATCCTATCTAAAATACTTAACTCCAGATTCAAATATCTTTTGGTCTTTTTCACCTATGATATTCTTAAATACTTCCTCACCAATTCTCTCAGAATGTCCCATTTTACCAAACACTCTACCATCAGCACTAGTTATACCTTCAACAGCATAGAATGAACCATTTGGATTAAATTCAATATCATAAGTAGCTTCATTATTAAAATCAACATATTGAGTTGCTACTTGTCCATTAGCAATTAATTCTCTCATAACATCTTCACTAGCAACAAATTTACCTTCTCCATGAGAAATAGCTATATTGTGAATATCTCCAACATTAGTTTGAGCTAACCAAGGAGATTTATTAGATGAAATTCTAGTTCTAGCAATCTTAGCTTGATGACGTCCAATATTATTGTAAGTAAGTGTTGGTGCACTTTCACTTGGAACTCTTATTTCTCCATATGGAACTAAACCTAACTTAATTAATACTTGGAATCCATTACAGATACCTAACATCAAACCATCTTTTTGAGTTAAAAACTCATTTATAGCTTCTTGAACTCTAGGGTTTCTAAATACAGTAGCTATAAATTTACCAGAACCATCTGGCTCATCACCAGCACTAAATCCTCCTGGTAACATTATTATTTGAGAAGATTTTATTTCATTCACTATTGTATCTATAGAATCTTCTATGTCTTTATAAGTTAAATTCTTAAATACTCTTATATTTGCATTAGCCCCTGCTCTTTCAAATGCTCTTGCAGAGTCATATTCACAGTTTGTTCCAGGGAATGCTGGTATAAATACTCTTGGAGTAGCTATACTTAATGATGATTTTTTAGCCTCTCCTTGTGATATATAGCTTATAGTCTCTATTTTTGATTTTACTTCTTCTGTTTTAGTTGGGAATATAGGCTCTAAAGTACTACAATGCGCTTTATATAATTCATCTAATGAAAGTTCTTCACCTTTAATGAATATACTAGCATCTTTAACTGTACTTCCAAGCACTATGTAATTATATCCATCTAACATGCTTAAATCATCATTTGCTAATTCAAGTACTATATTTCCATAACTAGCTTCAAATAATTTATCATCTGTATATACTTTTTCAGCTTCTTCATTAAACTTAAATCCTATTTTGTTACCAAAAGCCATTTTACTTATTGCTTCACCTACACCTGCAAATCCCAATGCATATGTTGATAAAACTTTATTTTCATGTATAAGTTCTCTTACTTTATCTAAGTTTTTCTTTAGTTCTTCAAAGTCTATAACATTATTTTCTGCTTTATTTACACATAACATTACTACTTTTGAATCTGCTTTTTTAAATTCTGGAGATACTACTTTTCTAGCATCTACTGTATCAACAGCAAATGAAACTAATGTTGGTGGAACTTCAATATCTTTAAATGTACCAGACATACTGTCTTTTCCACCTATAGCAGGTATTTCAAACTTACTTTGTGCATAAAATGCTCCTAAAAGTGCTGAGAATGGTTTGCCCCATTTTTCTGGATTGTTACCAAGTTTTTCAAAGTACTCTTGGAATGTAAGTCTTGTTGTACTGTAATTTCCTCCAATAGCAACTAATTTACATACAGATTCTACTACTGCATATAAAGCTCCATGGAATGGACTCCATTTCCCTACTTTTGGATTATATCCATAAGTCATTATTGTAGAAGTATTAGTTTCTCCACCAAGAACTGGTATCTTAGCAACCATACCTTGAGTTGGAGTGGCTTGATACTTTCCACCAAATGGCATAAGTACTGTATTTCCACCAATTGTATTATCAAACATCTCTACTAATCCTTTTTGAGAACAAACATTAAGGTCAGATAATACTTTTGTAAATTTATCTTTCATACTTGCACACTTAACATCTTTTACTATTTCATTAGAGCTAAAGAATGTGTTTTCTTCATCTACTTTAGTAACATGGACATCAGTAGTTTGTTTCACTCCATTTGTATCTAAAAACTCTCTATTTATATCTACAATTGCTTTTCCATTCCAGAACATTCTTAAATATCCTGTATCAGTTACTGTAGCTACATGTGTAGCTTCTAAGTTTTCTTCTACTGCTAATTGTATAAATTTATCTTTATTTTCTTTTTTTATAGCTACTGCCATACGCTCTTGTGATTCTGAAATTGAAAGTTCAGTTCCATCAAGCCCATCGTATTTTTTAGGCACTAAATCTAAGTTTATGTCCAAACTATCAGCAATCTCACCTATAGCAACACAAACTCCACCTGCTCCAAAGTCATTACATCTTTTTATCATTTGAGCAACTTCTTTATTTCTAAAGAATCTTTGTATTTTTCTTTCGTTAGGAGCATCTCCTTTTTGAACTTCTGCACTACAAGTTAATATTGATTCTTCACTATGTTCTTTAGATGAACCAGTTGCTCCTCCACAACCATCTCTTCCTGTTTTTCCTCCAAGAAGAACTATTACATCTCCTGCTTCTGGTCTTTCTCTTACTACATTTTCTTTTGGTGCTGCTGCTATAACTGCACCTATTTCCATTCTTTTTGCAACAAAGTTTTCGTCATATACTTCTGCAACTTGTCCAGTTGTAAGACCTATTTGGTTCCCATATGAGCTATATCCATGAGCTGCTTCTGTAGTTATTTTTCTTTGCATAAGCTTTCCAGGTAAAGTGTCCTCTAAAGTGGTTCTTGGGTCAGCACTTCCTGTAACACGCATTGCTTGGTAAACATAACTTCTTCCTGATAATGGGTCTCTTATAGCTCCACCTAAACAAGTAGCTGCTCCACCAAACGGCTCTATTTCAGTTGGATGGTTATGAGTTTCATTTTTAAACATTACTAAATATTTTTCCATCTTTCCATCAACTTCAACATCCACATTTATACTACATGCATTTATTTCTTCACTTTCATCTAGGTCATTTAACTTACCATTTTTCTTTAATTCTTTTACTGCAACTGTAGCTATATCCATTAAGCATATATCTTTATGTCTATTTACATATACATTGTCTCTTGAGTTAAGATACATTTGATATGCTTCTTTTACTATATCATTAAATTTACCATCTTCTATTTTCACATTTTCTATTTCAGTCATAAAAGTAGTATGTCTACAATGATCAGACCAATAAGTATCTAGAACTTTTATTTCTGTTATAGTTGGGTTTCTCTTTTCTGTATCTTTGAAATATTTTTGAACATGTTGTAAGTCTCCTAAAGTCATTGCTAATCCTTTGTCACTTACAAATGATTTTAATCCGTCTTCATTTAAATCTATAAATCCATCTAATATTTCAACTGCTGTTGGTATCTCAGTTTCCATTTTTAATGTTTCTGGTTTTTCTAAAGATGCTTCTCTACTATCCACTGGATTTATGCAGTAATCCTTTATTTTGCTAAATTCTTCATCAGTTATTTTACCTGATAATATATAAACCTTTGCTGTATTAATAGCAGGTCTTATACCTTGATTTACTATTTGGACACATTGAGCTGCCCAGTCACCCCTTTGGTCATATTGACCAGGTAGGAACTCTATTGCAAATACTTTTTCTCCATTTAATTCTGGTATTTCCTCATAGTATACTACATCTAGATTTGGCTCAGAAAAGATTGTCTTTGCTGCATTTTCATAAACATCTTCTGATATTCCTTCTACATCATATCTATTTAATATTCTTAAATCTTCTATACTACTTATGTGCAAACTTTCCACTAAATCCTTTTTTAAAGCTTTAGCCTCAAGGTCAAAACCTTCTCTTTTTTCAACTAGTACTCTTCTAACCATTGAGTCTTTATTTCCAGTATTCAACATACCTTATCCTCCATTTTAGAAAAATTATCTACCTATGTCTGTTCTATAATGCATTCCTTCAAAATTTATTTTTTTTATATTTTCATAAACTTTTTCTGCTGCATCTTTAACTGTATCTGATTTTGTAGTTATACCAATTACTCTTCCCCCATTAGTAACTAAATTGCCGTCAAGAATCTTAGTACCACTGTGGAATACTACTATATCATCATCTAAATTTTCAAGACCAGTTATAACTTTTCCTTTTTCATAACTGTCTGGATACCCTCCTGATGTAAGCATAACACATACAGCTTCATCATCACTATAATTTATTTCTATGTCTTTTAACTTATTGTCAAGTATAGCTTCCATTATTTCATGTAAATCTGTTTCTAATCTAAATAAAACAGATTGTGTTTCAGGGTCTCCAAATCTTACATTATATTCAAGTACTTTCTCTCCATCATCAGTTATCATAAGACCAACAAATAAAATACCTTTAAAGTTAAGTCCATCTTTTTTGAATCCTTCTAATGTTTTTTCTAGTACTGTTTCTTTTACTTTATTTGCTAATTCTTCTGTATAGATTTCACTAGGTGAAAAAGTTCCCATTCCACCTGTATTCGGTCCTTGTTCATAATTGTTTACCTTTTTATGGTCTTTTGCACTTGCCATAGGAACTATTGTATTATTGTCTACAAATGCCAAGATAGAAGTTTCTATACCTTTTAAAAATTCTTCAATTACTATTTTATCTCCAGCAGTTCCAAATTTCTTATCTGACATCATTTCTTTTAAAGTTGCTATAGCATCTTCTCTATTTTCAGGTATTACAACACCTTTTCCAGCAGCTAATCCGTCCGCTTTTATTACTACTGGATACCCAAAGCTATCTATTTCTGATATAGCTTCTTCTAAGTTTGTATATTCTTTATATTTTGCAGTAGGTATGTTATGCTTTATCATAAAATCTTTTGAAAAAGCTTTACTTCCTTCAAGTTGAGCACATTTTTTATTAGGTCCAAATACTCTTAAACCTTCTTTTTCAAATTCATCTACTATTCCCATAACTAGTGGTACTTCTGGACCTACTATTGTTAGACCTATTTTGTTATCCTTGGCAAATTTTAAAAGCCCTTCTACATCAGTATCACCTATATTTACACATTCTGCTACATTTGCGATTCCTGCATTACCTGGCGCACAATAAACTTTTTCTACATTTTTTTCATTGCTTAATTTCCAGCATATAGCATGTTCTCTTCCGCCACCGCCTACAACCAATATCTTCATAATATCCTCCTTAGTGTTTGAAGTGTCTTATTCCTGTAAATACCATAACCATATCATACTTATCACAAGCTTCTATTGAATCTTTATCTTTTATAGAACCACCTGGCTGAACTACTGCTGATATTCCATATTCATGAGCTAATGTTACACAATCATCAAATGGGAAAAATGCATCTGATGCTAAAACAGCTCCTGTAAAATCTTTATCTTTATTATTTTCAAGAGCATTTTTTAATGCCCAAATTCTTGATGTTTGTCCACAACCTAGAGCTAGAGTTTGACCATTTTTTACTATTGCAATTGCATTTGACTTCATATTTTTTACCACTCTCATACCAAATTCCATGTCTTTAAGTTGCTCATCTGTTGGTTTTGCTTTTGTTACATTTTCACTTTTTTCTGCTAATGTATTGTTTCTATCTTGTATCAATAATTTTCCATCTAAGTATTTCATTTCATATGGTTGTAAACTATTTTCTATCTTAGCTAATTTTAAGATTCTTAGATTTTTCTTTTGTTTAAGTATCTCTAATGCTTCTGGTTCAAAATCGTATGCTACTACTATTTCTAAGAATATTTCATTTAATTTCTCTGCTGTAGCTTTGTCTACAGTAGAAGTTATTCCTACTATTCCACCAAAGATTGATACTTTATCTGCTTCATAACATTTTGTATATGCTTCAAAAGCATCTTTTCCTAATCCTACACCACATGAATTAGCATGTTTTATAGCTACTGAAACTACTTCTTCACTGTCTTTAAATTCTCTCATAACTTCTAAGCAACCATGTAAATCATTTAAGTTGTTGAAAGAAAGTTCTTTACCACCTAGTTGTTCATAATTTAAGATTGGATTTTTTGCATTTGATTGTGAATATAAGAAACCATTTTGATGTGGATTTTCTCCATATCTTAAAGTTTGTTCTTTTTGGAAAGTTAAATTTAATATGTCAGGATATGTATCTCCTACTTCTCCAGCAAAATAGCTAGATATTAAAGCATCATATCTTCCTGTAGTTGAGAAAGCTTTATATGATAATTTTTTTCTATCTTCTAATGTCATTGTGTCTGTTTTTAATTTTTCTATTATAGAATCATAATCTTTTATATCTACTACTACTATTACATCTTTATAGTTTTTAGCAGCAGAACGTATCATAGATGGTCCACCGATATCTATATTTTCTATCATTTCATCGTGGCTTTTTCCAGCTTTTAAAGTTCCTTCAAAATCGTATAGATTTACAGCTACTAAATCTATTGAATGTATTTTATGTTCATTCACAGTTTCTACATGAGATTCTTTGTCTCTTTTATAAAGTATTCCACCATGTATATATGGATTTAATGTTTTTACTCTTCCATCCAATATTTCTGGGAAGTTTGTAACATCTTCAACTTGCATTACATTAACTCCATTTTCTTTTAATGTCTTAAAAGTATTTCCTGTAGATATAATTTCATAGTCTAACTTATTTAATTCTTTAGCAAATTCAACTACACCTGTTTTGTCAGTTACACTTATTAAAGCTCTCTTACTCATTTATAAACACTCTCCTACCTTGAAGTTTTAATTTATTTTCACAAAAAAGACTTAAACTCTCTTCCAAAATCCTATGTTCAACTTCTAACACTCTTTTTGCAAGTGTTTTTGCATCATCATCTTGATTTACCTTAACTACATCTTGCATTATTATTGGTCCAGTATCAGCACCTTCATCCACAAAATGAACTGTAGCACCAGTTACTTTAGCCCCATAATCTATTACTCCCTGATGGACTCTTTCTCCATAGAATCCAGCCCCACAAAATGAAGGAATTAATGATGGATGTATGTTTATCATTTTGTTTCTAAACTCATTAACCAGCTTTGGGCTGATTATTTTTAAATAACCAGCCAAAACTACTAAATCTATTTTATTTTCTTTAAGAATTTCTATTATCTTGTCTTCATTAGTTTCACAAATTGCCTTTATGTTATGATTTTTAGCTCTCTCTAAACCATAAGCATCTTGCTTACTTGAGATAACTACTTTAACCTGACCTTTTATTTTTCCAGACTCAGTACCATCTATAACTGCTTGTAAATTTGTTCCTCCGCCAGATATCAAAACTCCTATATTTAGCATAATTCTACACCTTCATGACTATCTACTACTTCACCAATTATATATGCTTTATCTTCTAATAATTCGCTATACTTTTTATCTACATAAGCAGCATTGTCATTTTCTCTATTATTTATAAAGTTTACAACATCATTGGCATTTTCTTTATCTACTATTAAAACTAGTCCAATACCCATGTTAAAACTCTTATGAAGTTCTCTCTCATCTACAGCATTAAAACCTTCTATCATTTTAAATATAGGAGGCTTCTCCCAAGATTTTTTATTGATGTCTAATCCTAATCCTTTAGGTATAACTCTTGTTATATTTTCTATAAGCCCTCCACCAGTTATGTGAGCTATAGCTTTTATATCATGTTTAGCTAATACATCTAAAGCTAACTTAACATATATTTTAGTTGGTGTTAAAAGTGCTTCCCCAACTGTCATTCCTAGTTCTTCTACATATTGTTCCATCTTATAATCATACGTTTCTAAAAATATCTTTCTTATAAAAGAAAATCCATTACTGTGTACTCCACTTGAAGATATTCCAACTAATACATCTCCTGATTTAACATCATTTCCAGAAACAATCTTTTCTTTGTCTGCTATACCTACAGAGAATCCTGCTAAATCATAATCATCATCTCCATACATTCCAGGCATTTCAGCAGTTTCTCCACCAATTAGTGCACAACCAGACATCTTACAGCCATCTGCTATTCCGCCAACTACTTTTTCTATATGCTCAGGAACTAATTTTCCAAGAGCTATATAATCAAGGAAAAATAATGGCTTAGCACCTTGACATATTAAATCATTTACGCACATTGCAACTAAATCTATTCCAACAGTATCATGCTTGTCCATCATTTGAGCTATTTTTAACTTAGTCCCAACACCATCTGTAGATGCAAGCAAAACTGGTTCTTTCATTCCTACAAAATCTTTTAAACTGTATAATCCACTAAAGTTTCCTAAATCTCCAACTACATTTCCATCATAAGTTCCTTTAATTTTCCCTTTTATAAGGTCTACTGCTCTATTTCCTTCATCTATATCTACACCTGATTCTTTATATGTTAACATGAAAGTAGTTCCTCCTTATCAATTTTTTTAACTGGGTATTCTCCATCAAAACAAGCTTTACAGAAAGTAGACTTATGTTCTGCTGCATCTAACATTCCTTCTATATCTAGGAATTTTAAACTATCACATCCAATATATTCTCTCATTTCTTCTACGTTGTTACTTGATGCAATTAACTTAGAGCGATTTGGAGTATCTATTCCATAATAACAAGAGTAAGCTACTGGAGGAGATGTTATTCTAAGATGAATTTCTTTTGCTCCTGCTTCTCTTAAAGATTTTACTAACTGTTTAGATGTAGTTCCTCTTACTATTGAATCATCTACTAAAATTATAGATTTTCCTTTTATTACTGTTGAAAGAGGATTTAATTTTATTTTTACAGCTATTTCTCTTTCCTCTTGTGTAGGTTTTATAAATGTTCTTCCTACATATCTATTTTTAACTAGACCTTCACTTATTTTTAATCCACTAGCATTTGCATAACCAATAGCTCCTGGCCAACCTGAATCAGGAACTGGAACTACTACATCTGCTTTTACATTTTCATCTTGAGCTAATCTTTCCCCACATTTAATTCTGAACTCATATGCATTTACATTATCTATAGTTGCATCATTTCTTGCAAAGTATATGTGTTCAAATATACAACTTTTCTTAACTGGTTTATAATTTTCTGAATAAAAATATGATTTTAATTCACCATCTTTAACTACTATTATTTCTCCTGGCTCTACATCTCTTATAACTTCTCCGCCAAGTATGTCTATTGCACAATTTTCTGATGCAAATATATATTCATCACCCTTTTTACCAAGTACAAGAGGTCTGAATCCATGTGGATCTCTAACTGCAACCAATTCATCTTGACTCATTATTACAAGGGCATATGCACCTTTGATATAGTCCATTGTTACTTTTAAACTTTCTACTATATCACCTTTGTAATATCTTGCAAGTATATATAAAATTACTTCTGTATCTGAATTAGTTTGGAACATATATCCATCTTCTTCTAGCATATCTTTTAAATAATTTGCATTTACTAGATTTCCATTATGAGCTATAGCTAATTGTCTTTTTCTGCAACTTCCAACTAAAGGCTGACAGTTAGAAACATGACTTCCTCCAGCTGTTGAATATCTAACATGTCCAATACCTATATTTCCTTTTAACTTAGATAATTCACTTTCCTTAAAAACATCTCCAACTAATCCCATATCTTTTTTGTACTTAATTTCTCCATCATCTAAAAGAGCTAAACCACAGCTTTCCTGCCCTCTGTGTTGCATAGAATATAAAGAATAATATAGTTCTTTAGTTACATCTTTATTAGAGTAAATCCCTAAAACTCCACACATACATTTGCCTCCTATTTATTATTCATTCTCGAAAGTACTTCCATATAACCTTCTACAAGGTCTCCAAGGTCTCTTCTAAATCTGTCTTTGTCTAATTTTTCATTTGTGTTTACATCCCAAAGTCTACAAGTGTCTGGTGATACTTCATCTGCCAATATTATGTTTCCTTCTGAATCTTTACCAAATTCTATTTTAAAGTCAACTAACTTTAGGTTTAATTTTAAGAAGAATGTTTTTAGCAATTCATTTATTTTTAGAGTTTCTTCTCTTAAGAATTTCAATTCTTCTCTAGTTGCTAATTTCATTGCCACTGCATAATCGTCATTTAGCATTGGGTCACCATAATCATCGTTTTTATAGCTTATTTCAAAGATTGGCTCATCGAAAACTACACCTTCTTCAAGACCAACTCTTTTGCAGATAGAACCAGCAGCAATATTTCTTACTATCACTTCTAATGGTAAAATTTCTACTTTCTTAACTAGCATTTCTCTGTCTGATAAACTTTTTATAAAGTGTGTATTTATATTATTTTCTTTTAACATTTCAAAGATTATTGTTGATATTTTATTATTTAGTATACCTTTTGAAGATATTTCTGCTTTTTTTTCTCCATTAAATGCTGTTGCATCATCTTTATAATAAACAACATATTCGTTTTCATTATCTGTAGAATATACTTGTTTTGCTTTTCCTTCATATAATAACATTTCTGTTACCCCCTTAAGTTCTTGTCGTCTTCTAGCACCTTTTGTGCCATTTCTTCTCTATATGATTTCAAATCTTCTTTTAATTTTGGGTATTTTAGAGTCATTATTTGTAATGCCAATAAAGCTGCATTTAAACCTAAATCTATTGTAACTGTTGCAACTGGTATTCCTTTTGGCATTTGAACTATTGATAAAAGTGAGTCTAATCCATCCATAGTTGATGATTTAATAGGCAATCCTATTACTGGAATTAGAGTTTGTGAAGCTATTACACCTGGTAGATGTGCTGCTTTTCCTGCTGCTGCTATTATTACATCTGTATCATCTTCTATTTCTTTTAGGAATGTTGAAAGTTGTTCTGGTGTTCTATGAGCAGATAATGCTCTTGCTACAACTTCTATTCCATATTTTTCAAGCAGTTTTATCCCTTCTTCTAATTTTGGATAATCTGATTTTGAACCCATAACTACTGCTACTTTCATTAGACTTCCCCTCTCCGTTTATAAGTTATTTTACATTTTAAATCATTCGTATCATTATACGAATTATACACCTTAAATTTTATATTAATATACATATATTATCAACTCTTTTTTGAAATTTTTTAAAAAAAATATTACTTGTATTTTTTTTATTCGCCCCATATCGAACTTTATTCGCTTTTTTTGATACCTAATAAAATTACTTTTCATTTATTTATTATTTTTTGATAAATAAATATATTTTATATAATTTTAAAGTAAACTTGCATAGTATTTTTTAAATTATAAGATTTATAATTCAGTAAGATACTCATTTCTATACATACTTGTATCAGAGTCTATACTAAAAAAGGAAGTTAATTATTATAAATCATCTTCCTTTTCATTAGTGTATAATTTTATAGTTGTTAATTTAAAAATATAAAGTGCCGTTTTTAATTCTGTATTTTATCAATAAATTCATATCTTGCCAATAGTTAATCATCCTTAAATAATCTTTTATATAACAATTTCATTTCTTGATAATCTAAAATTACAAAATCAGGCTCATAAATCAAATCTTCTAAACTATTCCCCCTATGATTCATCCAGATACTCTTCCATCCAGCTTTTTTAGCACCTACTACATCATTTTTATAAGAGTCACCTATATAATATGTATTTGCCCTATCTAAACCCATAAATTTCTCAGCTAATCTAAAAATATTAATGTCTGGCTTAGAAAAGCCAACTTCACTAGAAATAAAAATATTCTCTTCATCAACCCACTTTTCAATATTTAATTGCTTTAATTTCATTCTTTGATGAGAAGATGGTCCATTAGTTATAATTCCAATATTAATATTTTTTTCTTTAGCAAAATTCAAAGCTTGCTCCATCTCTGGTATTAGAGTTATTTGTGATTGTTGATATATATACTCATCTTGAAAATTTTGAGCATCTTTTTCTGTAATGGGGTTTCCTAACTCTTCAAAAGCTTTCATTATTCTATACACATGCATTTTTTCAATTGGCATCTCTCCACTCTCAGTCAAATGAAATACCTCATCACTATACTTTCTGCTACTGATATATAAATCTTTAACAGAAATATTCTTTATTGAAGAAAATACTTTATCATATGCGATATAAAAAGGTGTTAACTGATTGTATAAAGTATCATCTACATCAAAAATTAAATTAATCAAAATATTAGTCCTCCAAAATTTAATAGTGGTAAATATAATTATAACTATAAATACCTAGTATAACAATACCTACCACTATAAGTCCTATTATTTATTTAAAATTCTAGTAGTTACACCTTTTAGATTATAACATTCTGCATAATCACGTAAAGGACGCTTAATATGGTCTACAACAAATCTTTGACCATTGATGTTATTTTTTCTTAAATTACTATAAAGCATTTCTATCTCTCTTTTAACATCATCATTATTGAATGTATAGTGACCTGCAATATCTAATATTTCATTAGATAAAACTTCATCCTTAAAGATTTCTTCAGTAGTTAGATTTTTCTGTTCTCCTATCACCCATTTTCTCCAACGTCCACATTCAATAGCATCTACAAGAAGAACATGTCTAATATTTGAAGTCTTTTCAATTAATCCTTCTTCCTTTAGTTTTCTTTCAACTTCTGCTAGCTTTAAGTATGCTCTAGTCTCTTCAGTACCATATTGAGGAGCAACATTTGTCGCAATAATTTGAGATGGTATATGTTCTAATAAAGTCACATCATCCAAATAATCTCCATTATGTTCCTTTAACCCAACTCCATACTTTTTAGCCATTTGAGCTAAATCATAAGCATTCTTAAAGTTAAAAGTGCCTACCTGTTCTGTTTTTCTAGTTAGAGTACCTGTCTGACCAACTATAAATGTCGGCATTGGCAAATCTCTCTTTTCAAGTTCAACTTTTAATCTAGTTATAAATGTTTCATATGTCTCAGTTGAAGTTAAGCCTCCATTTGTTTCCTCTGTCCCAACTTCATATCCTATCTCTGGCAAATTAAGTCTTTTTCTTTCTTTTTCGCAATATTCAATTAATTCTACAGTTCGTTCTAACACTATATCCAATGGAATCACTTTTCCCATTTCAAATGGGTCTTTTGTAGGGTCAATCATTAATAAATCAAAACCTGCCTCAATATCAGCTAAATAAGATTTTTTTCCTAATTCCATAGCTTTGTCAACAGGTAAATGGTCATTTCTCTCTTTATCTCTTTGCCATGGTCCTCCATGGTCTCTGCATAAGTAATATAAACCATCAAATCCCACTTCATCAGCTATTTTCTTAATATCTCTTGTAAATGTTTCTTGATTCCAACCATTTACATAACCTCCTCCTAGCTCATCTGCATCTACTTGATTTCTACTTGCAATAAACATTAAAGGAAAATCATCATCCTTTGCTAATTCAAAACTCGCTTGTAACAAATTAGGTGACATAGGACCAATCCCTAAAAGTGTTGCACTTTTCCCCTCTTTTTGTAAGTCTAGTAATCGTTGTACGACAGTTTTTATTGGTAATTTTTTCATTACTATATCTCCTTTTATTCTATTTTTTAAGATGTTTTCAAAGATGCTTTTAATAAAATCTTCAATAAAAACATCTTTATGTTATATGTAAAATAAATCAAACTTTATTGAAAAGTATCTTTTATTTTCTTAATTAATGCATCAGATTTTTTAATAATATCAGACACACTCATTCTTACTACTTTCTTGCCTTTAAAACGCTCCATATTTCTAATCTCAACATCATTAGTTAATATTACACAAGTTGCTTCTTCAATTTCTTTAATTGACAACTCATTATCTATTCCAGAGCTTCCTTGAGTTTCAACCTTTATTTCTATACCAAATTTTTTTGCTGATAATTCAAGTGATTCAGCTGACATATAAGTATGGGCCACTCCACTAGGACAAGATGTTACTGCTACAATTTTCATATCTTTATCTCCTTTAAATTTATAGTTCTATATAATTTTCTTACAATTTTATATAAATTAATTTATTATTTTATATATCTATAATTCTTCAAATATTAGTTCAATAGAATCATCTATATCTTCTTCAATTTCTTCATCTTCTTTTACATCTTTCTTTACTAATTTCATCAATATTGCGACAACAACTGCTCCAGTTAGTACAGATGCTATATAACCCAACCTGTTATCAACAACTGGAAGTACTATCAATCCTCCCCAAGGAGCATGATTCAAACATCCCAGTAAAAAAGCCATAATATTTCCAATAATTGAACCAGCCATAATACAAGGAATTACTCTAACAGGGTCCGCTGTTGCAAATGGAATAGCTCCTTCCGTGATTCCAACACATCCCATTAGAAGTGATGCTTTTCCTGAATCTCTTTCTTCTTTACTAAATTTTTTTGGGAATAATAATGTTGCTAACCCTAATCCAATTGGAGGTATACAAATCGCAACTCCAACCCCTCCCATTAAGTATGGAAGTGTATCAACTTGTGTTTGAGCAAAAGTCGCAGCAACTTTATTTATAGGACCACCCATATCAGAAGCTATCATTCCTCCCAAAATACCCCCTAAAGGAATCTTTGAAACACCAGACATTCCATTTAACCAGTTCGTCATCCATGCCATAAAAGAAGCTATAGGTTCTCCAATTAAAAATACAATTATACCACCTGTAATCAATGTACCAAGCAAAGGATAAATAAATATGGAACCTAGAGTTCTCATTGTAGGAGCTAATTTTATTTTCTTCAGTTGTAATACAACAAATCCTGCTATGAACCCTGCTATAATACCACCTATAAAACCAGCATTTACTTCTTTTGCTAAGTATGCACCTATCATACCTGGTGCTAGCCCTGGCTTATCTGCCATACTAAATGCTATATATCCGCCTAATATTGGAATGAATAAAGCTAGACCTGCAGCACCAATTTGATTTAGTTTAGCTAACCATCCAGTTTCAGGAACAGCAGCTTGTCCACTTAATGTTACTGATAAAGCAAATAATATTCCCCCAGCAACTACAAATGGAATCATATATGATGTTGCTGTCATAAGATGTTTTTGTAAAAACTTTAAAATCCTCATTTTAATCTTCCTCCCCTATCTTTTCTTTTATAAGATTATAAACTGTTTGTTCATCTGCCCCTCTAATTTGATTTCTAAAACTCTCATGCATCAATAAACGTGCCAGTTTTGATAAAATCTTTAAATGAAGATTATTTTCATTATCTTTTGTTACTGATATTAAAAATATCAAGTCTACTTTTTCACCTTCTTCTGTCCATTCAATAGGAACATCAAACTTTCCAATTGTAATACAAGAATCTTTGACACCTATACTTTGACTATGAGGTAGACCTATACCATGCCCAATATATGTTGATAATGTTTCCTCTCTCTTTAAAACATCTTCTAAAAATTGATTTTTATCTCTTAAATACCCCTCTTTTGATACTACATCCACTAATGATGTAATAGCTTCTTCTTTTGAATCTGCTTTCATTTTGAATGAGCATTTTACATTGACTAATTTACTCATACAGTGACCTCCTCCTCATATTTATGAATTAAACCTTCTGCTTCTTCTTTTGTCCTTGCACTTTCTAACATACTAATAAAATTAGTCTTATAAACCATTTTAGTTAAATTAATTATTGCTGGAATTTGCTCTTTCTTATCTCTACTTGCTAAACAAAATATAACTTTAACCTTTTTATCACCAAAACTAATTAGCTCTTTACATATTAGTAAACTTATTGAACTTACTTTAACTAATGAACTGTCATTTCCATGCAATAAAGCAAACTCTTCATCTTTTACAGCATAGAAACCTACATTATTTAAAATATCTATAATATTCTCAGCATATTGTGTTGATACAAAATCACAATTAGCAAGTATATTTGAACTAATTTTAACAGCATCTTCCCACTTAACTTCTCTATCAATTATACTAATAGTATCAGCACCTATTAAATCACTTAATTTAAGCTGTCTAGATAATATTCTCTCATCACTATATCCAAGCTCCTGCCATATGATACTCAATACTCTTTTTTGAGCATCTTCTTCTAAGAAATCCAGCCTTTTTTTGATTGATATATAGTTAGTCAAGACATTCTTTCTTTTTATTCCTTTTTCTTCGAGTTTTAAATAATCGTTTTCCTGCAAAAATGGATTAATCTCAATAACTACTTTAGGCAAAGTTACAACTATCTTTGATGTTGTTATAATAAAATCTATATTTTCCCATTCCTTATAATCTTGTAATTTATATGCTGGAATACTATCCACTATATTTATTTGATAATCATTTATTAGAGTATCTTTTAACATAGCAATTACACCATATCCAAATCCACAAACTAATAATATGTTTTTATAATTATTTCTCTCATTTCTTTGTACACTTCCTAAAAAGTGTATTGCTAAAAGTATTATTTCATTTTCATTTTTTATTTGATTTAACATCCTATTTTTTTGTATAGAAACCTTAGTAGCTTCAAGTACATATTGATACTTATCTGGTATTACATGAAATAGTTCTTCATAAATCTGTATGTTTTGCTTGATTCTTTCTATTAATGGGGCAATATGATTAAGCAATCCTTTATAAAGAATCATATCTTCTTTAAAATCAACACTCAATATTTCTGACATATTGTAAATTAAATCTTGAACTATTATTTCTGTACTAATCAAATCCATATCTTCATTTAAACTTGCATATTTATTTGTAAAAAACACAAAACTTTTTAGCAATAAAATTTGTTCTTTAGTCAATTTCTTTTGAATGATTTGTTCAAATTCTTGGTCAAATTTATTTTCAAAATATGGTTCACTTAATGAGGAAGATTCCAAAGGATGTTTTTCATCTGAATGTATGTACCATGTAAAAAGAAAAATATTTGAAACATACCATGTGAAAGATTCATCATTTAAAATCCAATCCATTTTGGAAAGTAAATCTATTGACCAATTATATATATTATTCAAGGAAATCCCCTTGAATATTTGTTCAATAATTTTCACTAAGTACTGCTCAAACACACTTAAATCAGACTTTTCTTTACCAAATAGGTAAGAATATAATTTTAATATACTTAGTCTTTGTTTATATATAGTGTTTTCATCTCCACTTATTTTGAAAGTCTTATCATATGTAATAGTTATTTGGTTTCTTTCTAATTCACTTGATAGAACATTAAGGTCGTTTTTAATTGAACTTCTAGAAACCTGGAATTCTTTGCTCAACTTTTCTAAATTTAGCTTATCTATTTTAAACATTGATATAATCTTCATAATAGATACTCTCTCAGTTAAAGAAAATACATATTCATTATTATCTATATATACTACTTGGAAATTCTTAGGAATAATTAGTACACCTTTATTTATTTTTTGTATTAATGGTTTATTTAATGACTGTAAAACTATATTTAAATTATTTATGTCATATCTAACTTTTCTTTCTTCTATACTTAATTGTTGGCTAATTTCCTTATAACTTGTCTTCTCTTTTCCTTTTAGAAAATTCATAATGAGTAACATTCTTCCACTTATCATATTTTCCCTCCTTTCAAAATAATTAGAGTTATTAATACTGCAAATTTTATGTTATTCTGTATATTTAAGTTTTTTTATGTCTAAAAATAGTAACTATCTTTCTATATTCAGAATAATACAATAAAGCTTTAACTACAACTTACAATATTTGAAAATTGTTTTTACAAAATCTGTAGACATATTTTTATTAAAAAATATAATATTTATATTTAAAACTTTATATCACCTACTAATTACAATATATTTTAACATTACATAGTATTTTCAACGCTTTACTAATAACTGCTACATATCTTTAACTATATGGGTAACAACAAAATAGTTAAAAGTTTTACTTAAAAGTAAAACTATATCTGTAGATTTAAACATACAAATAAAAAAAGCAAGCTATATATTTAAATTATATAACTTGCCTAAATATTTAATTTTATAAACCTAATCATTAGGTATTGTTAAATTTTTTACTTTATCACCATTATATGCGAATTCTTCAAATTCATGTATTGATAATGGTTTAGAAAAAACATAACCTTGAATATAATCACATCCAATACTTTTTAAGAAATATACTTGTTCAACTTCTTCAATACCTTCAGCAATTACTTTCATACCAAGTCTCCTGCTAAGTTCAATAATAGATTCCACAACAACTTTACCACGTTCTATATTATTTTTACTAACAAAAAATGAACGATCTAATTTAATTATATCGACTTTAAACTCCTTTAATATCCCTAATGATGAATATCCAAATCCAAAATCATCTATAGAACATTTAAAGCCTTTACTGTGGATATCATCTATTACACAAATTGCTTCTGGATTTTCTAAAAAAATAGATTCTGTAAGTTCTAAGTCTATTAAAGATGTAGGTACATTATATTTAATACATATCATCTCATATTTTTCTAAGAATGATTTATCCTTTAAATGTTGTCTTGATACATTAACAGAAATTATTAATAACTCCTTACATTCTTTTATCCATTTAGAAATCAATTTACATGTTTCTTCAAGAACATATAGGTCTAACTCACATATAAATCCACTTTTTTCAAAAATGGGAACAAAATCACTAGGATAAATCATCCCCTTCTCTGGGCTATTCCAACGAACAAGAGATTCTGCACCACTAACCTTTCCAGTTTTTATATCAATCTTTGGTTGTAAGCATATAAAAAATTCTTTATCATCAAGAGCTTTTTCCATTAAATTTGACAATTCCTTTTCAAATATCAATCGTTTTTTTTCTATATCACTATAAAAATTAAAATCACTTTTATGTGCTTTATTAAAACTTTTTCTTGCTGTATTCACATGGTCTTGTATTGTAATTAAATCTTCGTCATGATTTTCAATTGCGTAAATACCTACTGATATTCTTAAAAAGTATGGGTTTTCTTTTCCTTTGTTAAAATAATTAATCTCATCTTCTATTTTATACAGTAATTCTAAAACTTCTAATACTGGTCTATTCTTCATAAATAGATAGAACAGGTCTGCATCATGCCGACATACAAACTCCTCATCATTAGCAATATTTTTTTCTAAAACATTATAAATATATTTAAGTGTATTATTTCCTTTTTCACTACCAAAACAGTCATTTATTAGCTTAAAATCCTTTATATTTATTGCTATCATCATATAAGTATTATCAGGAGATTTTGAAATTAAAGGTTTTATTAACATACTAAATTTTGTTGAATTAATACCATTTGTTATATTATCTAAATAAGCAATATCTTCAATTTGTTTTATGTATTTTCTTCTAATAGTATATAAAATCCATGTTATAATTCCAATAATAAAAATAATTATAAAGGTCATTATTATTGTAAAAATGTTTAATTTATTCAATTCACCTAAAACAGCTTCTTCAGGCACTATAAGAATGAAATACCAATCATTTAAATCTTTTGTTACTGGATGATACGTTAGCAGACACTTTACATTTTTTGACGAAGTTATTGTAATTTCTCCTGATTCTTCATTCTTAAAGTCATCCATTATTTTGGGAACCCAATGCTCATTTGTAGCACCTTTATATTTATGACTAAGGTCCTTTATCAACTCACTATTTTTACCTATAAAGAGAGGTTTCCCCTTAGTATTAACAATTTCAATAGTTCCTTCTCCGTTAAAACTGTCAATACCAAGAATATTATTCACACTTTCTTTTTGAGAAACACCTACTAAAATACTAGATACCTCATGTTTATAATCAAATATAGGTACACTGTAGAGTACAACATCTATTGACTCTATAAGTTCTGTGTATTCCTTTCCCTCTATCCCCTTTTTATATGAAATAGTATTCTTTAAATCCGCTTCTTTTCCACTTAAAAACTTTGTTTTACCTTTTAAATCTATTATTCCAATATCAGAATATTTATAACTAGTTTTTCTTTTTGCTAAGTAATCATATCGACTATCACCTTCATATTGTTTAATAAAATCTGCCATTAGCCTTAAATCAGATAAAATAAACTTAATTTGATTATCAACATTTGTTACAACTTGTGTAGATACATCATTTAGATAGTTTTTAGTTTGCTTATTAGATATGTTGTACAGTTTTACAGTAGTAAAAACAGTAATTACAAGAATTGAAATAATAAGTGCACATAAAACCACAGACAAAACCATATTGTTTTTTTCGTACCTTGATAATTTCATTTTTTGTCCTCCAAACTATAAGTCCATTTTTAGCATAAATACTAACTCTACAAATTTCATTACCAAAAAACTATTCACACTATATTATAATATTCTACTTATCAATATTCAACAAAACTCCTTTATATTTCAATAATAATTCATTAATAAGCATTTTATTGATTTTATTTATGTAATATTTTTCCTTAAACTGCTGTAGAATATTGTTTAAAAACAAATTCCATAATCTAAGTTTATGTTTCTATTTATTCAAGACTAACAAATTCTATATACTTATATCAAAAAAGCTATCCCATATTTTAAGATAGCTCTTTATTTTAATGAGACACTTAATATCTCTAATATCTCATAACTAAATATATTATTAAACCTTCACTTATTTTCTTTAATAACACAACAAGGATTCCCATAAGCTATAGTATTAGATGGAATTGACTTTGTTACAACACTACCTGCACCAATAGTTACATTGTCTCCTATTGTTACTCCTGGTAAAATAATACTCCCTCCACCAATCCAAACATCATTACCAATTTTCACTGGTGCAGTTATAGTTTTGCAAAAACTAAATCCATCATCAGTTCTTTCCTCAAATCTATCTTTAGCATTAGTTGGATGAAATGCTGTATATATTTGTACATTAGGGGCAATCAATGCATTGTCACCTATTATGATTTCATTATCATCTAAAAATGTACAATTCATATTTACTTCGCAATTATTACCAAAATAAATATTATTTCCATAATCAACATAAAAAGGTGCAGTAATCCATATATTTTTTCCCTTTCCACCTAAGAGTTCTGTTAAGATACGTTCCTTGTTAATACTATCATCTGATTTCAAACTATTATACTCTTTTGTTAAATCCTTGGCTTTGTGCCATTGACATAATAATTCTTTATCTCCACAGTCATACAATTCTCCTGCCAACATCTTTTCACGTTCTGTCATCCCAACCTCCTAAAATATATTAGTATATTAACTAAAAATAATATTTGTTATTAATATTGTTCCATATTTATATTGTAATATAAAAAATTAAATACTCAATGAAACTATCTTATTGAATATTTAATTTACTTACATCTTGCAAATACAAAGTTAGTATATAATTATAGGTTCTACTTAAATCAAATCTATACTATAGATATTTTCATTATTCATTGAATCAAAAATGCTAAATTTAAAATCTACTTTTTTCAATAAATTATTTGAAGCCAGATTATCTGATAAAGCACTTGCTAATACTTGTATAAACTTTTGTTCATTATTTCGGTAAGACATAAAAGAATCAATATAGCTTTCTTGAAATCTTCTGATTTTATATCTTTCAGTTGGCATATGCAGTCTCTTTTTATAATGATTTTTTTTAACAAGTGTGTAGTTACTATATCTTCAATACACCAAGCATAACACAAACCATATTTGTATGACAATTCATAATTATATTATTTATTTAGTCATTTTTAAATAATTGATATGAATTTGTATCATATGAATTTAAAAATCATTATTTGATAGAATCGCTGTAACTCTTTTTTTATTTAACTTATCAAAATAAATAGAGATTATAGCAAGTGTACTACCTAAATAATGAATGTAATACATCTGGTAACCATCCAATAATATTTGAAGCACCTGCTAATATCAAAAATACTAATTCTATCTTTCTTAAATAGAAAGAACAGTTATAGCAAAATGATATTACATAAAGCTCTAGCAGTAAAGTAAATAGGGTGAAAAATGAAATTGAAGTTAACAAAATATATACTAGTTGTAATTGATTATGTGCAACTCCAAATGAAATACTAAAAGCATAATACAAAATGATACCTAGAATTGTTAGAAAATTTGTTTTTTGTTCTACTGTATCTATATCACGAAATATGTATGAACCAATGACTGGAACGATAATTAAAAGCATTGTTAAGTCTGAACCTATCAATATAGGTGCCTTGAAATATGAGTCATATTGATAAATACCTGTACCATACATCTCAATAACCTGCCCATATAGGTTTATTGCTTCATATTTATTATCTATAGAAAATGAAAATATTCCACAAACTGTAATGATTAGCAATAATATGAATATAATGGTTGGTGAAATATTTAGCCAGGTCATTTGTTTTTTCTTTATCATTTAATTTCCTCCCTAAGGTAAAGTGTTTAAAGACTCTAAATGTTATTAGTTAGTATAACTGATAAATCTCTTGTATAAATCTATAGTAATAAGTTACCATTTACACTATAGCAACTTATTACTATAATATAAATAGTAGATTTCACATGAAAGGAGTATCTTATGCAAATTAAAAACATGATTAGAAATTTTAGTGGTGAAAGAAATAATGAAGTTCGTGGTATTTTTGCAAGCATATTTATTTTACAAAACCGATTACAAACTATTTTTGATAAAGCAGATGAACATCTTACTTTAAAACAATTTATGCTTCTTACAATGGTAAAGCATGCTGATGAAAAAACTACTTTTACTTATCTTGGGAAACTCTTAGGGTCTTCACGTCAAAATATAAAAAAACTAGCTGTTTCTCTTGAAAACAAAGGTTTTATAACTATTGAACATGAACCCAATAATAAAAGAAATACTTCTATTGTACTAACAAAAAAAGCAGATGAATATTCACAAAAAGTACAGGAACTCCATACTGAGAAATTAAACAATATATTTCAGGATTATTCAAATGAAGAAATCAGCCTGTTTTATCAAATGATTACAAAACTATATACAGGAGTTGAAAGAGAAGAAAAATACTATGAGTAAAATAATTATTTATAGCACAAAATTTAACTCAACTAATATGTATTATGACTTTGAATTTTATGCATTCCATTGAAAACATAAATATAGTCCAAAAGAATAGTTACACAGCACGATATGTATTAAAACAAGTAAAAAATAGACCGAAAAAGAGCTAGAAATACCCTATTTAAAGGCTTTCTAGCTCATTATTAATTATTCCCATTCTATTGTTCCAGGTGGTTTAGAAGTTATATCATAAACTACTCTATTTACTCCATCAACTTCATTAATTATTCTATTAGAAATTTTTTCTAACACATCATAAGGCATCTTATACCAGTCAGAAGTCATTCCATCAGAAGAAGTAACTGCTCTTAAACCAACTAAATAAGCATATGTTCTTTCATCTCCCATAACTCCAACAGTCTTAACATCTGGTAATGTTGCAAAAGCTTGCCATATTTCTCTATATAAACCAGCTTTTCTAAGCTCGTCCATATAAACAGCATCTGCTTCTCTTAATATATCACATTTTTCTTTAGTTACATCACCTATAACTCTTATTCCAAGACCTGGCCCTGGGAAAGGATGTCTAAATATTAATCCTTCTTCTATACCAAGTTCTAATCCTATTTTTCTAACTTCATCCTTAAATAGTTCTCTTAATGGCTCAACTATTTCTTGGAAATCCACATCTTCAGGAATTCCACCAACATTATGGTGAGATTTTATAGTAGCAGCACCATTTCCATGTCCACTTTCTATAACATCTGGATAAATTGTTCCTTGAACTAAGAAATCCATTTTTCCTAATTTATTTGATTCTTCTTCAAATACTCTTATAAATTCTTCACCAATTATCTTTCTCTTAGCTTCTGGCTCAGAAATTCCTTTTAGTTTAGATAAGAATCTATCTTCTGCATTAACTCTTATTAAATTTATATCGAATTTCTCTCTAAATATTCTTTCTACATCGTCACCTTCATTTTTTCTAAGTAAACCATGGTCAACAAATATACAAGTCAAGTTATCTCCAATTGCTCTATGAATAAGAACTGCAGCAACAGAAGAGTCAACACCTCCACTTAAAGCACATAAAGCTTTTTTGTCACCTATTTTTTCTTTTAATTCTTTTATTTTATCTTCTATGAATGAATCTGTAGTCCAGTCACCTTTTACTTCACATACATTGTATAAGAAATTTTTAAGTATCTTATCTCCCTCTAAACAATGTTCTACTTCTGGATGGAATTGAACTCCATATAGTTTTTGTTCTACATTTTCCATAGCCGCTACTGGACAATCTTTAGTATTTGCAACTATAGTAAATCCTTCTGGAGCCTTTTCTATTAAATCAGTATGACTCATCCAAACACTATTTGTAGTAATCCCTTCAAATAATGATGATTTTCCATAAGTTATAGATGTTTTTCCATATTCTTTTTCTTGTTTATTGCCTTTTCTTACAACTCCACCTAATACATGAGACATTATTTGAACTCCATAACATATACCAAGTATTGGTACTCCTAGTTCAAATATTTCTTTTGATATTGTTGGAGAATCTTCTAAGTATGCACTATTTGGCCCACCTGTAAATATTATCCCTTTAGGATTTTTTGCTTTTATTCTTTCTATGCTTGCAGTACATGGAAGTATTTCACAATATACGTTGTTTTCTCTAACTCTTCTAGCTATTAACTGATTATATTGACCTCCAAAATCTATTACAAGTACTAATTCATGTTTCATAAATTTCCATCTCTCCTTGTATAATATAGTTTTTATATATATTTATTTTAACACAATACAGTCTAAATTATATTAAATCTTTTTACACAAAAAACCTGTATAGTAACTTCCATAATTTCTAGCAAAAGTGAAATTACTATACAGGCTTCCAAAATGCCCCTTATCTTATAGCCAACATATAGGGAGTATAACTCAGCCTACACATTTACTTAACTAGGTCTTTTGGTATAATAATTTCACTCATAGTCAAGATATTTACGGTATCTTGGTAGAGACTCTCAGACCATATCTCTGAGCATATACGAGTGAGTTTATATTTTATATATTTTTTTCTGTTTGCTTTTATTTATTAAAGCTGAGTATTAATTTATCAAAATTTATTACTTATGTCAATAAGTTTTCACTAAATTCTTCTTTTATTCTAAAATTTATATCAGCAAACACTTTTTTTATAGGAATATCTTCATTTTTTGCTATAGTTTTACATTCATCATATTCTGGAGTAGCTTTAACTAATTTATCTTTGTAATACCCTAGTTTTATTGTAACTAATCCATATTTTGTGTCTAATTTTACAAACTTTCTATCTAAAATTTCTCTGTTGTAAGCATTATATCGTACTCCAAAAGTGCTAGTTTCTAAAAGCAATATTTCAATAAATTTTTCTAAATCTACTTTATTACATAAAATCGATATTTTTGTTGCAGGTCTATTCTTTTTCATATAAATGCTTTCTGTATAAATATCTAACGCTTTCTCGTCTAATATTTTTTCATACAAATAAGAATATACTTCTGAAGACATATCATCGATATTTGCACTAATTTCATAAATTAATTCTTCTTTTTTTTTTCTCCTAATACTGCTCTTAACATATTAGGTACTTCAAATTTCTTATGACCTATTCCATATCCAATTTTTATTGGAGAAAACTCAAAATCCTCTACAAATTCATCACACAGAACTTTTATTATTGCAGCTCCTGTTGGAGTCGTACATTCTCCTTTTACATTATTTAATTTGATTGGTACACCTTTTAATATTTCCATAGTTGCAGGTGCAGGTACAGGCATGACTCCATGGTCACATTTTACAAATCCTGAACCAACAGATACTGTACTAGAATAAATCTTATCTATACAAAGTAAATCAACTAATATAGATGCTCCTACGATATCTACAATTGAATCTATAGCTCCTACCTCATGGAAGTGTATCTTATCTATTGTAGTTCCATGAACCTTTGCTTCTGCTTCTCCAATTACCATAAATATTTTTTTAGCATTAGCTTTTACATTTTCATTTAAATCACTTTCATCTATAATTTCAAATATATCCACTAAATTCCTGTGCATATGTGTTTCTTTCGTAATTACTTTTACTGTTATACCTGATATTCCACTTTCATTTTTTGAGCTTATATTTATATTAAATTCATCGCTCATTTTTAGTTTATGAATTTCCTCCAAAAAAATTTCCTCAGGTACACCTAAATTTAATAAGCTTGCAAGGGTCATATCCCCTGATATACCACTTACTATATCAAAATAAAGTATTTTTTCACTCATATATTTCTCCTCAGTTTTAATAATGAAAAATCTAATAAACATTAGATTAACATCGTATAATTTATGTTTAATTTATATCAATATACCTATTATAATTTATTTATCATAGCTGCCAAATATCCTGCTCCAAAACCATTATCAATATTTACAACAGATATTCCAGATGCACAACTATTTAACATAGCCAATAATGCTGCTAATCCTCCAAAATTGGCTCCATATCCAACAGATGTTGGTACAGCTATTACTGGAACATCAACTAGACCTCCAATTACACTTGCAAGTGCACCTTCCATTCCTGCAACAGCTACTACTACTCTAGCACTATCTATTTTGTGTCTCTTATTTAAAAGCCTATGTATACCAGCCACTCCAACATCATATATTCTATCAACATCATTACCTAAAAATTTAGCTGTATAATATGCTTCATCTGCTACTGGTATATCAGAAGTTCCTCCTGTTGCAATTACAATTTTGCCTTTTCCAATATTCTCTATAGCATGATTTTGAATTTTAAGAATTTTAGATAATTCTTCGTATTCAGCATGACTATAAATTTCTTTAACTTTTAAAAATGTTTCTTTTCTACATCTTGTCCCCAATATATTAGAACCTTTTTGATTCATTTTATCAATAATTCCTAAAATATGTTCATCACTTTTACCTTCACAATAAATTACTTCTGGATATCCATTTCTTAATTCTCTATGATGGTCTATATTGGCATATCCAAGGTCTTCATAGGGTAAATCTTTTAATTGTTCTAATGCAACATCTATATCAATGTTTTCATTTTTAACCTGTTCAAGCAATTTTCTTAAGTCCATATTATCGCATCCTTTTAAACTTTGATTTATTCTCTATCAACAATTATACCTTAATTAATATATATCTAACATCATAACCTAAAAAATAACAATACAACTTCAAAGATATTATTATAATCCAGATACTAATTATCCAGATATATATATTAAAATTGTAAATACACAAAAAAATTAAATATATACAAAAGAACTATTTCAACTTAGATACTAAAATCTAAGTCAAAATAGTTCTATATCTTAAAATTTATATTTTTAAATATTTTAAGATTACATCATTCCTGGCATACCGCCACCCATTCCTGGCATTCCTACATCTTCTTTTTCAGGAAGGTCAGCAACAGCAGCTTCAGTAGTTAAGAAAGTACTTGCTATTGATGCAGCATTTTGTAGAGCACTTCTACTAACTTTAGTTGGGTCAACTATACCAGCTTCTATCATATTTACATATTTTTCATTTAAAGCATCAAATCCAGTTTCTGCTTCAGCGTTAACAACATTTTGTACAATTACAGCACCTTCAAGACCAGCATTTATAGCTATTTGTCTTAATGGTTCTTCTAATGCTTTTTTAACTATTTGAGCACCTAGTTTAACTTCTCCAGTTAAACTCTCAACTAGTGTTCCTATTGCTGGTATAACACTAACAAAAGCAGTTCCTCCACCAGCTACTATTCCTTCTTCTACAGCAGCTCTAGTTGCATTAAGAGCATCTTCTATTCTTAATTTTCTTTCTTTTAACTCAACCTCTGTAGCAGCACCAACTTTTACAACAGCTACTCCACCAGCAAGCTTAGCTAATCTTTCCATTAATTTTTCTTTATCAAAATCTGAAGTAGTTTGCTCTACTTGATGTTTGATTTGATTTACTCTATCTTCTATAGCTTTTTTATCTCCAGAACCATCTACTATTGTAGTATTTTCTTTAGTTACTTTAACAGATGAAGCTCTACCTAACATAGATAAATCAGCTTCTTTTAAATCATATCCTAATTCTTCTGATATTACTTGACCACCTGTAAGTATAGCTATATCTTGAAGCATTTCTTTTCTTCTATCTCCAAATCCTGGAGCTTTAACTGCTACTACATCAAATGTTCCTCTTAATTTATTAACAACTAATGTAGATAATGCTTCACCTTCTACATCTTCAGCAATTATTAGTAGCTTTTTACCTTGTTGAACTATTTGTTCAAGAACTGGTAATAGCTCTTGTATGTTAGATATTTTTTTATCAGTAATTAATATATATGGGTCATTTAAAACTGCTTCCATCTTGTCTACATCTGTAACCATATATGCAGAAACAAATCCTCTGTCAAATTGCATACCTTCAACAGCATCCAATTCAGTATTCATAGTTTGAGATTCTTCAACAGTTATAACTCCATCTTTACCTACTATTTCCATAGCTTCTGCTATTAATTTTCCAACTTCTTCATCACCAGCAGATATAGAAGCAACTTGAGATATAGCTTCCTGTGTTTCTACTATTCTTGATTGATTTTTTAATTCTTCTACTGCTACTGTTACTGCTTTTTGTATTCCTTTTCTTAAAAGTATTGGGTTAGCACCTGCTGTTACATTTTTTAAACCTTCTCTGATTATAGCTTGTGCTAAAACTGTAGCAGTTGTAGTACCATCTCCAGCTACATCATTAGTTTTAGTTGCTACTTCTTTAACCAACTGAGCACCCATATTTTCAAATCTATCTTCTAATTCTATTTCTTTTGCTATAGTTACACCATCATTAGTTATAAGTGGAGAACCAAATTTTTTATCTAATATAACATTTCTTCCTTTAGGTCCTAATGTTACTTTTACTGTATCTGCTAATTTATTTACACCAGCTTCTAAAGCTCTTCTTGTTTCCTCTGAAAATTTAATTTCTTTAGCCATTTTAAACCCCTCCTAATAAATTTATTCTATATTTATTCAATAACAGCTAATACATCACTTTGTCTTAGTATTGTATACTCTTGTCCTTCTATTTTAACTTCTGTTCCAGAATATTTTTGGAATATAACCTTGTCTCCAACTGCTAATTCCATTTTTACTTCTTTTCCTTCAACTATCCCACCTGGTCCAACTTCTACAACTTCAGCTATTTGAGGTTGCTCTTTAGCTGCTCCTGGTAAAACTATTCCACTTGCAGTTTTTTCTTCTGCTTCCACTTTTTTAATTACTACTCTGTCAGCTAATGGTCTTATTTTCATTATTCACGCCTCCTAAAATATTAAGTATAGACTAGTTTGCCTATGTTTTTAGTTATTTTTAAATTAATACTACTTTTATATGTAGATTTATATATATACTTTTTATTTATTATCACTCTATCTACTAGAGTGCTAACAATTATTATAATATACCAATCACACATAATTTTCAATACCTTTTTTAATAATTTTTTATAATATTGGTGAAAACAATCTGGCTACAGATTCTTTAATTTTTTGTACAATATTTCTGTTCTTAAATACCTCTAAATTAAGTTCTTCACAATGACTTAAATCTTCATAGAAATCATCTGTCATTACTTTAATAACATCTTCATCATAGATAAAAGCATTTACTTCAAAATTAAGCATGAAACTTCTTAGGTCCATATTTGCTGTACCTGCAGAAGCAATTTTATCATCTATTATTACGACTTTGGAATGTATAAATCCTTTTTTATACAAATAAACTTTACCACCTGCTCTTAATATTTCTTCAAAATATGAATAAGATGCTATATTAACTATTTTGTGGTCTGCAATTTTAGGAAATATTATTCTTACATCTACACCACTAAGCGCAGCACTTTTTATAGCTTTCAGCAGACTCTCATCTGGAATAAAATATGGAGTCTCTATATAAACACTTTGTTTAGCTTGACATATAGCAGAAAAATAAGCATAATGAATGTCTTCCCAATCACTATCTGGTCCACTAGCTACAACTTGTATCATACTCTCACCTATATTTCCGACACTTGGAAAGTAATTTTTAGTAACTAAAACCTCTTTTGTTGTATAGTACCAATCAATCAAAAATGTCATTTGAAGCATATATACAGAAATTCCTTTAATTCTAATATGAGTATCTCTCCAATACCCAAACTTCTCATTTTTTCCTAAATATTCATCTCCTATATTTATTCCACCTGTATATCCAATTATTCCATCAATAACAACAATTTTTCTATGATTCCTATAGTTTAACTTTCCTCCTATTATAGGGAATTTTGTAGGTAAAAAAGCTGCTATTTCTATACCTACTTCTCTCATTTCTCGGAAAAATTTTCTATTAAACCAAAATCTCCAACACCCTACATCATCATATAAAATTCTTATTTTAATACCTTCCTTAGCTTTTTTTATAAGCTCTTCTTTTAACACCCTACCTATTTCACTGTCTTTGATTATAAAGTACTCTAAATGAATATGGTCTTTAGCTTCTCTTATATCTTCTATAAGTCTCTTGAATTTTTCATTTCCATCTACAAAAACATCTACTTTATTGTTCTTAGTAAATGGAAACATCCCAGTCTTTAGTAGCATACTTATGACTCTTTTTCTATAGCTACCATCTTCCTCATCTCTTAAAAGCTTATTTTGCCTTATAGATTCTTTTTCTAGTTCAACAATTTCTGTTATCTTTTCTAATGTATCAAAAAGTTTCTTTTCTTTTATATTATTAGCTAGTTTTTGAGTTTTAAATAATTTTCGTTTTCTAATATTTCTACCCGAAATAGCATATATAATTAACCCTATCCCAGGAAATATGATAAACATCAATAACCAAGACATGGTTTTTGCAGGATCTCTATTTTCAAGTAATATAATTACAGAAATTATGGCTCCAGCTAGATATGATATAATTAAATAGAACAGAAATATTGTGCCTATCACTCCCATAATTCCTTCCCCCTTAAGTCTATTTTCCTATACCTAACTCTCTTGCATAGTAAAATAGATATTGTTGTGCAAACCCAGACAATTCTCCAAATTTATCAATCCCATAAGTTCTCATTTTAGGTAAACTCATATCTTCATTTATGTAGAACTCTTGCATAACTCTCTTAACCCACACATCAACTGGAAAAGAATCATATTTTTGCATACCAAATAACGCAATACAATCACATACCTTTGGACCTACTCCATTAAATTTTAAAAGCTCTTTTCTACAATCATCTGTACTTAGATTTACATATTCAGATACCTTATCATTATTTTCTATAACTGCCTGTGTAGTACTCTTTATGTACTTGTCTCTAAAACCTGTTTGACATGCTCTTATTTCCTCTTGTGAGGCTTTATTTAACTCTTCTGGCGTTGGAAATGCATAGTATTCTTTCCCTTCATACTCACCTATGTATTTACCAAAACTTTTTGATAAGTTTTCTATAGCTCTTTGTATCATAGGAATTCTATTATTAGAAGAAATTATGAATGATATAAGCATTTCCCATCCATCTTGTCTCAAAATTCTTATTCCCCATCCAAATTCAGTAGCTTTATTTAAATATTCATCCATACTCTTTAGATTGTTTTTTATTTCTGTATAATCAGTCCCTAAATCAAAGTAATTATACCAAATGCTATTAAACTCCTCTAAATTTGTATTATTTAAATATACTTTATCATCTTCTTTTTTTACATTTAATATTCTACCTTTTGCAACTCCTGTGTATGAGCCATCTTCTTGCTTATGCCATCTAAAACATTGACCACACTCAAATATATGTTTTGGATCAAAATCTGTTACTCCTTCTAGTATAACTACATTATTCTTTTCATAAACATTCATATAAAAAATCTCCTTAATATTTATATTTTTATTTTATTTATCTACTTAAATACTTAACTGTGATATGTGCATTTTTCTTATTTTAACACAAAGATAAGTAATTTCAAAATTTATAATGTTATTATTATGTAAAATAATATTTTACTTTAAATTTTCACTATAAATAAAAAATGAACTCCAATAAGCTTATACCCATCTACACTTATTAGAATTCATTTTTTATTTATATTATCAGTTATTAATAACATATTATTTTGATTAAGTAAATTGATATTATAATCAATACTTCTATTCTATATAAATATTTTTATCAAAACTATCGCTGATATAACTTGTATTGTTCCTACAAATAGACCATATAAAGAAACTGCTTTACCTTGTCTTACTAAGTCTTTTACATTAACTTTTAATCCAATTGCTGCTAGTGCTATTATTTCAAATTTATTACTTATTTCTTTGCACAATACAGATACTTCTTTTGGTATAATATTAATTGAAAAAAGTGCACAAGTTATGAAAAAACCAATTACATACCATGGTATATTTATTTTTTTCTTTTTTATTTCATCTTTTTCTTCTTCAATAATTTCACTGTTAGACTTATTTTTCAAATGTCCAAATACTAAAACAACTACAACTAAGAATATTACTCTCACTATTTTGAAAATAGTTGCTAAATCCTTTACATTTTCCCCAACTATAGCTCCACTTGCCACAACTTGACCAATTGATTGTAATGTTCCACCTATCATTGCTGATGTTTTTACAAGCTCATGACTATATAAGAATTGAGATATTATTGGAAGTAAAAACATAAGAAATATACCAGTAACATTGACAATAGTTATTGCTATTCCTTTTTCTTTGTCTGTAGCATTAACTACTGGAACTGTTGCTGCTATAGCAGAAGAACCACATACTGCATTCCCACTTGCCATAAGAAATCTAAAGTTTTCACCAAAACCTAGCTTTTTACCTATATAAAGTGCTGATACTATTGTTATTGTCATTTGTAATATTATAAACAATATACCTGAAATTTTTAAATCTATTAGAGTAGATATACTAAGGGTTGCTCCTAATAATACTATTGAATATGATAGCAAATCTGTTTCTGAAAATTTATAGCCCCTTTGAAAGACTTTCTGATTTAAAAATAAATTTCCTACAAACATACCTAAAAATATAGAAATTGATGCTGCTCCTACTTTAGGTATTAATGTTGAAATAAATATACTAATATAACCTACTAATACAGATACAACCAACCCAGGTAATATTTCTTTTATATTCTTTAATGTAAAACTGCTTTTATTCTTTAACATAATATACCTACCTTCTAATTAATATAGTTTTCTTTACAATAATAGTATATAATTGTAATAACCATAAGTAAAATAAATATATAATATCGTAATGATTAATAATTTTAATGATTAATGTATATATTACAATTATCTGTAAGTAACTGATAAAAAATACAAAATTTTTATTATGCAAAGGAGATGTAAAAAATTGTTTGAAGAATTAAAAACATTTGTTGCTGTTGTTGAATATAAAAACTTCACCAAAGCTGGTGAATACCTAAATTTATCACAACCAAGTGTAAGTAAACATATTAAAAACTTAGAAAATTACTTTAAGGTTGTACTTATAAATAGATCTATTAAACAGAAAACTATTTTTATTACAGAAAGTGGACAAATATTATATAAAAGAGCCAAGGAAATACTAAATCTTTTAAGTGTTACATATCACGATGTAAATCAGGTTTCAGATGCTATAACTGGGCGTTTAAAGATTGGCGCAAGTTTAACTATTGGAGAATATATTCTTCCTAATTTTCTTGCACTATTTTCTCAAAAGTATCCTGATATAGATGTAGAAATTTTCATAGAAAATACATCCATTGTATCTTCTCATGTTAAGGATTATATTTTAGATATTGGACTTATTGAAGGGACTTGTTCTTCTCCCTCATTTATGCAAGAATATTTTTTTGAAGATAAGATGGTTTTAGCACTTCCGTATAATAGCCCTTTATTAAAAGATTTTAGTTTTGATAAGCTTCAAAATCAAAAATGGATAGTTAGAGAAGATGGTTCTGGAACTAGAGATTATTTAGATATGTTTTTAAGCATTAAGGAAATTATTCCAAAAAGTATGATGGTCTTTGGAAGTAATTATGCTGTCAAAGAATCAGTTAGAAATAATTTAGGAATTACAATAGTATCTAATCTCGTAACAAGCTTACCTGTTTTAAACAACGAACTGTCTGTCATAGAACTTGGAAGCAACTATAACAGACATTTTTCATATATCTTTCCAAAAGATATAACTTTATCAAAAGCAGCAAGTATTTTCATTGAAGAGTTAAAAGTATTTAGTAATTTAAATAGCATAAAAGATTAATATAATTTAAAGCTAACAATAAATTATAAGTTTTTTGAGAATGTTTATAGATTTGTGTAAATATATTTTTTCTTACTCAATATTACTGGAAATTTCTAATTCCAGTAATATTTTTATTCTCAAAATATTAAGTAAGTAATTATTTATAAATTTTTTGTTTCTTTCCTATTCATATTTAATTATTGTTTAAATAAACTTTTCATAAAGAACTGGATAGTATTTTCAATCATGTAACATTATTCAATAACTATATTTTTTAATGTTTCCATTATGTTTTTTTTATATAATCCACCATGACTAAAAACTATTTCCTCTATATCATAGTTACTTAATTTTTTAATAGCTTTTATCAATTCTTGCTTATCACTATGCATTACATCAACTGGTCTAAGTTTACCATCTCTTATATCTAATAAATCTCCAGCAATAAGTACTTTAGATTTTTTTAAATAAAGACATATATGACCCCTAGTATGACCTCCTGTGTGTATAACCTCTACTTCTTCACTTAAATTTAAAACTTCATGATTGTTTAAAGATACATCTACTGTAGTATATGATGACTTAAATCCAAATTTCATAGCATTTAACATATCAAGCATTTTATCATTAAGACTATCTATTTCTTGTTCTAACATGCAAAGTTTAAATGGGGTTTCTTCCCCTGTTATATAGTTGACTTCACTTTTGTATGCATATACCTTTATATCATTTTTAGATTTTTCTCTTAAATATTTTATATTTCCTATATGGTCTATATCATGGTGAGTTATTACTATATTTTTTAATTTATTAAAACTTGTATTACTATTATTAAGAGCATCAATTATTAAATCTCCTTGACCAGGAAGTCCAGTATCAACAAGAGTTACCTCATCTTCTGTATAGATTACTGGAATATATATAACTTTATCTTTGCCTAATATACTTGATGGAATTTCTAAAATATCTAATCCTTTTTTTAAATTCATAATATTTCTCCTTATAAGTATTGAGCTAGAGGTAAATTTAATCAAAAAAATTAAAAAACATAGATTGTCCTCTAGTTACATTATATTTATAAAAAACTATTAAAACCTAGTATATCACTGAAATAGAGAGATTACTCGACTTGATTTTTTTGTTATTTTATGATATAGTATTTAATATAAAAATAAGTAATCCCAATAGTTGTAGCTATTAAAAATATTTTTTAATTCGCATTTGATATATTATAAGATGGATAGTTCTAAAATTAAATTAACATTGAATTTCAAACCACTCTTAGTCATATTTGGGTGTTTTTTATTTTAGATAAAAGATAATTTTTATTTTAGACATCAAATATGTTGTTGGGAATCCTAACATCTGACAGAACCCTACTCCAAAAGCAAGAGGTTTAGAACCAATGATTTTCCAACCTGGAAGCACCTTCATCATAATGAATATATCAATAATAGAAACTGCAAACATACCTACAATTGGTACAAAAAGACTGATTAAACCTGTCAAAGAAACTTTTGCTAAAGAAGGAATAACAGCTGCGAACACAACCATGTTGATAAAACCTTTGATTTTTACTTTTGCTTCATGATACTCTACTAAAAGACAGTTTGCTTCCATTTTTATCAATTATGTCTACTAAAAAAGCTGTAGATAAATTTGTTTTGCACAGATTTACTTACAGCCTCAATTTTTTCTAAAAATTTTCTAAAATCTACTTTCAATTACTTTTATCATATAAAAAAAAGTCTGATTTATAGGAGTTGGTATGTTATACTTTCTTCCAAGCTCACAAATATTCTTAGAGAACATATCTACTTCTGTAAGTCTATGAGCCTCTACATCCTGAAGCATTGATGTTCTACCTTCTCTTGAATGTTCTAGTATTCTATGTAATGAATTTTCTACATCATCTTCCGTAAGGCATATACCTTTTACTTGAGCTATATCAACCACTTCTCTCATTGCAGATTTTGCTAACTCTCTTAGATATTCAGAATCTTGAAATACTCCATAAGAAGCGCCAAGTATAGCTGAAGTTTGATTCACCCCAATATTAACCATGTATTTCCACCACATGTCTCGTTGAATATTTTTTGATAATACATATTCTATATTTACACTATCAAAAACTTCAGTTATTATATCTGTTTTTCTATCTTCACTATTATCTTTATTTCCAAATACAATTATTCCATCTGTAGTATGTATAATATTATTTTCTATTTTTTTTGCATCTATATTTGTTACATATGAATATACCATTTTTTCAATTCCAAATCTTTCTCCTATTATCTCTTCACTATTAACTCCATTTAGTAAAGACATTAGTACTGTATCTTTTCCAACTAATCCATCTAACTCTTCTATATTTTCTTTTAGGTTATTATATTTTAAACCTATAATTATAAAATCAGCTTCTTGTTTATATTCATCTTTAGTTATATAATCGAAGTCATATCTTTTTCCATTTATTATAAAACCCTCTTCTAAATATCTTTTTTTTCTTTTTTGGTCACAAAGAATTTTAAAATCATATTTAGAATTTAAAAATTGTTCTGCAAAGGTAGCTCCAACAGCACCAACACCAAAAAATACAACCTTTTTTTGATTTTTCTTTAATTGATTACTCATACCGAAACCCTCCCCAATATATATAATAATTTTTTATCTTATAATTATATTGTACTGCTACCAGCTACTGTTTTGTAAATATATTTTTAACAAAAAACAGCTAGCTTTTTAAATGAAAGCTAGCTGTTTATTATATCTTATTTATATATTTAAATTGATATTTATTTAGTAAAAAAATTTGTATTTACTAAAATAATGTTAAATTTAATTAATTGGTTATTACATTCCTAATTCTTTAAATTCTCTACTTCCAGGTTTAACAACTGGTAATTTTCCTTCTTTACATAAAGGACATTCATCAGCTTCATAAACTTGAATATCAAGTTTTATTGCACTATATATAGGCATACCTATGTCATGATTAGTTCTATCAGCTATACAAGCGACACCTATAACTTCGCCACCTAACGCTTCTAATACTCTTTTTGTTTCCATAGTTGACTTACCAGTAGTAACAACATCTTCAGCAATTATTATCTTTGCACCTTTTTTAACTTCAAATCCTCTTCTTAACTCCATTGTATTATCTTTTCTCTCAGTGAATATAGCTTCTTTTCCTAATTGTCTTCCTAGCTCATAAGAAACTACTACTCCACCCATAGCTGGACCAACTACTAAGTCTATATCTAAATCTTTTATTTGTTCAACAACTGTATTTAATACCTCAGCTGCATACTCTGGAAATCTTAATAGCTTTGCACATTGCACATATCTGTTACTGTGCTTTCCTGAAGATAATAAAAAATGTCCTTCTAATAATGCATCACTTTTCTTTAATATATCTACTACATCTACTTTACTCATATTATTTTTTCCTCCATGTTAAATATTATAAAATTATATTTATTTTAATTTATATTCTTTGCTTTAATTGTACTTATTTGTCATACCTGTAACCTATATAATTCCTCTTATTTCTTCTAAATTCTTTATTCCTTCTCTATCCATAAATTCATTGATTCCATCTATTATCTCAAGCCCAATTTTAGGATTCATGAAATTTGCAGTTCCAACTTGAATACAAGTAGCTCCTGCCATTATAAATTCTATCGCATCTGTAGCTTTAGTTATTCCACCCATTCCCATTACTGGTATATTTACATTTTTACAAACTTCATGTACCATTCTAAGAGCTATAGGCTTTATAGCTGGTCCAGATAATCCAGCATATACATTTTCAAATACTGGCTTTCTATTTTTTATATCAATTGCCATTGCTTTAAAAGTATTAACTAAAGATACTCCATCAGCACCTTCTTCTTCACAAACTTTTGCCATACCCACAATATCTTCAGCATTAGGTGATAATTTTATTACTAGAGGTAGTTTAGTTGCGTTTCTTACCTCACGAACAACTTCTCTTGCCACTTCATTTTTTATACCAAAAGCCATTCCTCCTGCTTTGACATTTGGACAAGATATGTTCAATTCAATAATATCTATAGGTTTATCATTTAACAGCTTAACCCCAAGTAGATAATCTTCTAATGTTCCACCTCCAACATTAGCAATTCTAACTAAATCTAACTCACTGAAGAAAGGAAGTTCACTGTCTATAAATCCTTGAACTCCAGGATTTTCAAGTCCAACACTGTTCATCATACCTGATGGCGTCTCATGAACTCTCATACCATTGTTACCAGGTTTTTTATTTAAAGTAAGACCTTTACTACTTATACCACCAAGTTTTTGTATATCATAAATTTCATTATATTCTCTTCCAAATCCAAAAGTCCCAGACGCCATTATTACTGGATTTTTAAAATCAATATTTCCAAATTTTACGTTTAAATTAGCCATTAAAAATCACGTCCTCTCCCCAAAATACTGGACCGTCTTTGCAAGTTTTTTTATTTCCTTTAGTAGTCTTACATGTACATACTAAACACGCTCCTACTCCACATGCCATATGATTTTCAAGTGACACCATAATCCTTGTTTTAGTACCTTCTACCATTTTAACCAATTTTTCCATCATTGGAGTTGGCCCACATGTTAATATATAGTCATATTTTTCTACATCAATTATGTCTGTTACAAACTTATTTCCTACTGTTGTATATACCTCATTGCAAACTTCTCTATATTCATTTTCTAATATAACATCTTCTCTAAATCCAAGATAAGCATCGCAGTCTTTTATGTTTTTAGCAACTAAATATAATGGTGCTATACCGATTCCACCACCTACTAGAGCTACTTTTCCATCAACTTTACTATATCCATTTCCATAAGGACCCTCTAGTTTTATAGTATCGTTTACTTTTAAATTACTAATAATTTGAGTTCCTTCTCCTACTACTTTATAAAGAAAAGTTATACCTTCTTCATCTATATCATGTATACTTATAGGTCTTGAAAGGACTGGATAAGTATCCCATGCTCTTAGCATATAAAATTGCCCCATCTTACCTTCAAAAGCGCCTTTTACTTTCATTCTATACATATCTTCACCTATGTATATATTTTCTAGAATTTTATACATCCCAAAATCTCCTTTACTTCACTATTATATAATGTAACTACTAACCTTCATTTACACCTAGAAGCTTTATTATTAATGCCATTCTAACGAACATTCCATATTTAGCTTGCTTAAAATAAACAGCTCTATCATCTGTATCTACATCAACATCTATTTCATTTACTCTTGGTAGTGGATGCATTACTAACATACTTTCAGATGCTTTTTCTAATTTAGCTTTATTTAAAATATAATAGTTTTTTAGTCTTTCGTATTCTGATTTATCTTCAAATCTTTCTTGTTGAATTCTAGTCATATATAAAACATCCAAACTTCCTATAACATCATCTAAATTATTAGTTTCATAGTAAGCATGTCCCTTTATAGCTTCTTTTATATAGTCTGGCATTTTTAGTTCTTCAGGTGCTATAAATACAAACTTAGTATTTTTGTATCTCGCCATAGCCTTAACTAAAGAATGTACAGTTCTTCCATATTTTAAATCACCACATAATCCTATTGTGTGATTTTCTAAAGTTCCTTTTAATGATTTTATAGTAAGTAAATCTGTAAGTGTTTGGGTTGGATGCTGATTTCCGCCATCTCCTGCATTTATAAATGGTACTTCTGTAAATTTTGATGCTTCTGTAGCTGCACCTGATTGAGGGTGTCTCATAGCTATTATATCAACATAACTAGATACTATCCTCATCGTATCACCTAAAGTTTCACCCTTTGATGCAGATGATGAATTTGGCTCTGAAAAACCTACGACACGACCTCCTAGTCTGTTCATAGCAGATTCAAAACTTAATCTTGTTCTTGTTGATGGTTCATAAAATAATGTAGCTAATAGTTTACCTTCACATATATGAGAATATTTTGACAGATTGTCAATTATTTTTTGAGCTAATTCTAATATTTCATCTATTTCTTCTATAGAAAAGTCTTCTGGTTGGATTAAATTTCTTGATTTTAACATCTTTCGTCCTCCTTTTTTAGCCTCTCTGAACTAAAATTAAAAGTATTTTTGTACTGTTAGTAGCTTATCACCTTTACCTTATCCTGTCAAGGTATTGCGCAAATAATCATTATCTGGAAAGAATACTATTTAATAGTAATATTAATATAAGTCCACATCAAAATTTAAGATAATACAAAAACACTCTATATTGCATTTAACATATAATCATTTTATATTTCCTGATTAAATTAAATATAATATAGAGCATTTGTATTTATGTATTTATCAATTTGTTATAGTACAAATCGATTATAAGATTCTTTTTGCTGTAACAAATCTCGCTGTATAGTATGCTGAATTTATACTAGTTACACGGACTGTTTTTCCTGTTGATGGTGAATGTATCATATTACCTCCACCTACATATATACCAACATGACTAACAGAACCAGAACCATTAGTTGTAAAGAATACTAAGTCTCCTGGCTGTAAATTTGCCTTACTTACAGTTTGTCCATAATTAGATTGTGCCTTAGATGTTCTTGGTATCTTCTTTCCTACTGCATTTCTGTATACATATTGTGTGAATCCTGAACAGTCAAAAGTATTTGGCCCTTCTGCTCCCCAAACATATGGGCAACCTTGCTTAGAATAAGCCAAATTAAGTACAGCTTGAACTGCATTAGAGTTAGCTGTTGGCACATTTGAATTATTATTTTGTTGATTATTATTTATATTGTTTTGTTGAGTGTTATTTGTGTTTGTAGAATCTCCATTTTGAGTAACATTTTGGTCTACTTGCGGTTCTTCTATTACTGGAGCTTTATCAGTTACATAAGATGATTTTACATATCCTTCTGTTTCTCCATCTTTAACTTTCAACCAATCTCCATTTTCCTCTAAAACCAATAAAGAGCTTCCTTTTTCTAGCTCTCCAATTACTTCTGAATTTTCACTTTTATCTTTTCTTAAGTTTACTTTATCAGCGTTAGTATATCCTACCCCTTCAGATATATCTACATATCTAGTAGCTAACCAACCTTCGCCATCTTCAACTTTAACTTTAACCCATTCTCCTTGAATTCCTAGAACTGTAAATTCGTCTCCAGAATAAGCTATATTTTGAACTTGACCTTCTTCTCTTATCTTTATAGCTACTCCATCTTTTATTCTTGCAACTTTATATTTTACTTCTTTATATTCGCCTAAATTTAATTCAGTATTTGTTTTATCATCTTTATTTTGAGATGAATCATTTATTTCATCTGCATTTACAATTGAACTTACTGATAATGCCATAACTGATGCAAATACTGGTATTAATATCTTTTTCTTCACGATAAACCTCCTAAAATTTTCCCATAATTATCTTATGATTCTATTTTGTAGGTGAAGAGTACCTAAGGATAAAATACTAATACACAATACATTAATAAAAGCTCTATCTGTAACTTTTTTGTAAACCTCTTTATATAACTTTTATAGTATCATTATATTAATAAATAATAATTAATTAGTTTATCCAATATGTCACCTAAATATACATTATTTACTTCATTATATAATATGAGTTTGTAAAAGTAAAGAATTTTGTACCTTTTGAAGCTAAAGTACGCATAAATATTGTTTTATGTGTTTTTTTGTGCGTTTTTATGCATCGTATATTTTTTAATAAAACTTCTATAAAGTTAGAAATATAGTGAATTTTTTAACTTATTCTAAGTAAAAAGTCACCTTTATAAAAGTGACTTTTAGATTATAATTTTTTTAAATTTGATTATGGTTCTACTAGTATATCATAAAATTCTACAACAATCTCCATTCTGTCAGAATCTTTAGGAGTTAATCCTATACTTTCACAGTTTTCTTTATGTTCTCTTCTCATACTTTCAGGAGCATCTGCATATGTAAATGGTATGGTTGAAACTGTCATAGAAAAAATGTTTCCTGTAACTTTTACATCTTTAGGCAATATATTCAAATCAATGATACTAGTTAAGCTAATCTTTAAAAAAGTAATAGAAGATAATAAGCATAAAATTAATGCTATTAAAATACCATTTTTATATTTTTCATTAAACATATTCATTACTCTTTTTCTAATATCAGATTGTTTATGTAATCCAGCCACAAATTTATTTGAAGTATTTGAACCTCTTCTCATTGCATTTATAATTGTTAAAGCATAGTCTTGTTTTTCTTCTTCACTACGGTTCTTTAAAACTCTCTCATCACAATAAAGTTCACAGTCTAAATCTATATGTTTATCCATTATATATACAAATGGATTAAACCAATATACTATTTTCAAAAATATCATTACATACTTTAGACAAAGGTCTTTACTCTTAAAATGCATAAGCTCATGCCTAAAAATCCAGTCGAGTTCTTTTAAATTATAGTCATGTGGTGGTAAAAGTACACATGAATCAAAAAATGCTGGTGTTTCAACTTCATAAGAATATTTTAATTTTATATCTTTTGTTATATCAAATTCTTTTAATATATCTTTATAAAGATTTATTATTTCTTTATCCTCAACATCATAGGATAAATCATTTATTAAATTTTTAAGTTTTATGTATTTAAATATAGTATAAATTAAATATATTACTACAGTTATAAGCCAAGTATATAATAAAATATTATTCTTTAAATTTGAAATATTATTAAAGCCTTCTAAATTTATATTATTAATATTGATATTTTCTTTGTTTCTCAAGATGTTTATTGTAAATGTATAGTATGTAAAAGGTAACAACAACTTAATAACTATTATCATCCATATGTAATAATTAAATTTTTTACTAAATCTTTTGAATACATTTTTCTTAAAAATCAATATCAGAAAAATACTTAAGCTACTTACTATAGTAGTTCTAAAAATCCCATTTAGAATTAAGTTAGTCATTAATTCTCACCCATCTTATTTTTTAATATTTTATATTTAAGTTTAATTATTTGTTAAATTTTTCATAAAATGTTTTTAAATTTTCAATTTAAATGTTTATTTAATAAAATTATTTTAATATTTATATACATTTAATAGCATATTAAATATATATTATTTCTTGTTTTTATTAGATATTCTTTACTCTTTAATATATCTATTTCTTATTGTTTTGAATTATCATAAGTTATAATAATAAATAATCTTTGTTTAATTATAACTTAGCAAGAATTAGCTCACAATTTTCATTAGTTAATTAAAATAATTATCTATAAATTTTATTTTTAATATTTTATCATAATATTATAAATAACAGTTGAAAAATGTCTTAAATAATTTTGATTCATCTAATTTTTAATGCTTGTACACAATACAATTTTTTTATACCTTGGATAATTATATTTTATTATTTGATATGGATAAATTCCTATACCCATATCATAATTGAGTATCTATAAGAAGGTTTAATTGATGACTCTAGACAATTTAACTATTGCATTAATACATCATTATATTGTATGGGAGTATCTATAATATCAGAATCTTTAGGAATCATGCCCAATGCTTCACAATTTTTTTTATATCTTTCTCTAACTTTTTCAGGAGCATCTGCATATGTAAATGGTAAAGTTAAAACTACTGTACTACCAATAATTTGTGTTTCTTCCATATTTTTAGGTAATACATTTAAATTAACAATACTGGTTGAACTAATTTTCAGAAAAGTAATAGAAGATAATAAGCATAAAGTTAATGCCATTAGAATACCATTTTTATATTTTTCATTAAACATATTCATTACTCTTTTTCTAATATCAGATTGTTTATGTAATCCAGCCACAAATTTATTTGAAATGTTTGAACCTCTTCTCATTGCATTTATAATTGTTAGAGCATAATCTTGTTTTTCTTCTTCACTACGATTCTTTAAAACTCTTTCATCACAATAAAGTTCACAATCTAAATCTATATGTTTGTCCATTATATATACAAATGGATTAAACCAATATACTATTTTCAAAAATATCATTACATACTTTAGACAAAGGTCTTTACTCCTGAAATGCATAAGTTCATGCCTAAAAATCCAATCAAGTTCTTTTAGCTTATAGTCATGTGGTGGTAAAAGTACACATGAATCAAAAAATGCTGGTGTTTCAACTTCATAAGAATATTTTAATTTTATATCTTTTGTTATATTAAATTCTTTTAATATATCTTTATAAAGATTTATTACTTCTTCATCCTCAACATCATAGGATAAATCATTTATTAAGTTTTTAAGTTTTATGTATTTAAAGATATTATAAATTAAATATATTACTACAGTTATAAGCCAAGCATACAATAAAATGCTATTCTTTAAAGTTGAAATATTATTGAATCCCTCTAAATTAATATTATTAATATTGATATTTTCTTTGCTTCTCAAGATGTTTATTGTAAAGGTATAGTATGTAAAAGGCAACAACAGCTTAATAACAACTATCATCCATATGTAATAATTAAATTTTTTACTAAATCTTTTAAATACATTTTTCTTGAAAATCAATATCAGAAGAATACTTAAACTACTTACTATAACAGTTCTAAAAATCCCATTTAGAATTGAATTAACCATATATCTTCACCTAACTTATTTATTAGTATTTTGTATTTGAATTTAATTATCTCTCTAACTTCTTTCTATGACATTTTATGTAATAATAAATGTCCATCTTACTTCAATGTGTATTGATTCTATATAAACATGGAGATTTAACTAAAGTTAAACTAGTTTTTGATTTCCTTTACAAAACCTCTTTTATTTAAATCATATTTATTTTAGAAATATATTTATTTTTATTTAATATTTTTTCAATTAAGTTTATAAAACTATTTTTATTTAATTATAGCTTATTCATAATTAGCACGTCAATTGACAAGAATTAGTTTAAGTCATAAATATAGACTCTATCTAAAACCCATTAATATTACATTATAAATGTTTTGAAAGTAAATAATTTTAATTGCATCAACTTTAGTTTATTGCTTCTAATTATATTTAATTTTTTTCATAAGTTACATTAATATGTTCTACAAAATAAAAAATGACCCAAATCACTTTGAGTCATATAACTTTTAAGGACTGTACATAGTACAGCCCTTTTTATATATTAAATAATTATATCCTATTATTTATTAAGAGTAAATTCTAGTACCATCCTCTTAATTTCATAGCTTCAGCAACTCTCTTAATTGAATGCATATAAGCAGCTTCTCTCATTGTAACATTGTACTCTTCTTTGATTTTCCAAATAGATTCAAATGCTTTAACCATAGCTACTTCTTCTTTTTGCTCTACTTCTTCTTCTGACCAGTAGTATCCATATAAGTTTTGTACCCACTCGAAGTAAGAAACTGTAACTCCACCAGCATTAGTTAATATGTCTGGAGTAAGAACTATTCCTCTTTCAGCAAATACTTCATCAGCCTCTGGAGTAGTTGGTCCATTAGCAGCTTCACAAACTAATTTAGCTTTTATAGATTCAGCAACTTCTTTAGTTATAGAGTTTTCTAATGCAGCTGGGATTACTATATCAACATCTGAAGCCCAGAACTCTTCTAAAGATATTCTCTTAGCTCCTGGGAAGTTTAATAAGTTACCATGCTCTTTCATATGATCTAACATAGCTTGACCATCTAACCCATTTTCATTGTATATAGCATAAGAACCTTCTGATTTACACCATTCAGCCATAGCTACGACAGTACCACCAAGTTTTTCACAGTTAAGAACTGTGTAAGAACCAACGTTTCCTATACCTTGAACAGCTAATTTAGCTTTTTTCATATCTATTCCTAATTTAGCAGCAGCTTCTCTTGCAGTTACAGCAACACCAAATCCAGTAGCAGCTGTTCTTCCTAAAGAACCACCAAATTCAACTGGTTTACCAGTTAAAACACCTATAGCACTTTGTCCAGTTAATTTATTATATTCATCAACCATCCAAGACATTATTTGTCCATTAGTGTTTACGTCTGGTGCAGGAACGTCAACTTTTTCACCTATTAATTTATATATTCCATCTATGTATCCTCTACTTAATCTTTCTAATTCACCTTGAGATAAAGTTGATGGATCTACTATTATTCCACCTTTACCTCCACCATATGGTATACCTGTTACAGAACATTTGAAAGTCATCCATATAGATAAAGCTTTTACTTCGTCTCTTGAAACATTTGGATGGAATCTTATTCCACCTTTTGTTGGCCCTACTGCATCATTATGTTGTGATCTAAATCCTTTAAAAGTTTTTATAGAACCGTCATCCATTTTTACTGGAATTGAAACCTCAATAACTCTCATAGGTTCTTTTAATAATTCATAAACTGCTGGTTCCATACCTAATTTATCACATGCATTTTTTACTTGAGATTGCGCCATCTCGAAGACATTTACATCTTTTCCTGACATTTGAAAGCCCCCTTATAAATACGTTATAATTATGTATACTCCATTTAGAAAAACCATTTCCTAAATTTACAGTTTAATTATAGCACACTTTATTGCAAATTAGTATATCATTTTTTCAGTTTATTTTTTAACATGGGAGGAAGTTTATTTTTTTAATTTTATGAATGTTAATATCTATTTTTTGTACATTAACTAAAGTCATTCTCTCAATAGACTTTTTTATTATCTGTTGCATACTTTCAATTTTTTTTATAATTTCTAAATCATTGATATTTATACTTACAAAAATATTCATAAAATTATTGCAATTCTCTATATTGATTTTATTTATTCTATCAATGCTTCCAAAGTTGTACACTTCATATTCAATTATTTGTTTAATTACATCTGCATCAATATAAACTTTGCCAATATAACTAAAAGTAGGTCTTATAATTGTCTTTTCTAAAACGACCATATTTATATTATTTCCTTTTCTAAAAAGCCTTTTTAATGGATTTATACTAAGACCACTTGTCATATTTTTTATTTCAACTGCTGGAACAGGAATTACATGATTTCCTTCTTTTCTAGATTGTTTTGCTATTGCTATTTCATATTTAGTACTTATATCTTGAATATTTATAAATTTATAAACTTTTCCGATTGATAATCTATCTACAATCTGATTAATCATTTTTTTTGAAGTTCCTATAACAAGAATCTTATTTATATTTTCCTTCTCTATTACCTCTCTAACCTTCTGCCGATGTTCTAAATTATAAAAAATAGCTCTTTTAACTGCCTCAACAGTAGTCTTTGCTTGTTTTGCTGATATACCTACTAAAACTTTATTTCTATATATTAAAATACCATCATCAATTATATAATCTATGTCATTTTCATATGCAAACTCTAGTGCCTTATAACTTTTTCCTGTACCACTTGACCCAACTAAAGCATATACTTCCATTTGATATCTCCTTTATTAAATAGTTTCAGACTAATTGCTTCAAAACTTTATTATTAATTAAAGTTATTATATCACTACTAATTGAATATTATATCCAATACTAAAATTTATAAAATAAATAAAATACTAAAAGATAAGATTCCTTTATAAAGTAAAAAGTTGATTCAACGAAAAATCAACAAAAAAAATTTTACTTTTTAAAAAAAAGGAATATAATATACTTTAAAGCAAGGAAAACTTACTGGATTTACATTAAAAGGAGCTGGTAATATGAACATTACAAAAAAATTTTTAAAAGACTATTTAGAAAAATTTAATGAAACACCATTTCTAGTTAGGCTTAAAGACGGGGAAGAATTTCTAGTTGGAGATAGCTCTCCTCAATTTAAAGTTATTGTAAATAATGATATTAGCAAATCTGAATTATTAAAAAGTACATCTTTAGCACTTGGAGAGGCCTATATAAATAGAGACATTGAAATTGAAGGAGATTTATTTTTAACCTTAAATCTACTTCTAAAACAAATAGACAAATTTAGTATTGATAACTCAGCTGTAAAACATTTGCTACATTCATCTAATTCGATGAGACATCAAAAGAAGGAAATACACGCTCATTATGACATTGGAAATGATTTTTATAGTTTATGGCTAGACAAAACACTTAGTTATTCTTGTGCATATTTTAAAGATGATAATGATAATCTTTACGAGGCTCAGGTTAATAAAGTTCATCACATATTAACTAAACTAAATTTAGAAGAAGGTATGAGTCTTCTTGATATTGGTTGTGGATGGGGATTTCTATTAATAGAAGCTGCAAAAAAATATAAAATTCATGGTGTGGGAATTACACTTAGCGAAGAACAATTTAAAGAGTTTAATACTAGAATTAAAGAAGAGAATCTTCAAGATTACCTTGAAGTAAAACTTATGGATTATCGAGAACTTAAAGAATCAAACCTTACATTTGATAGAGTTGTTAGCGTTGGTATGCTTGAACATGTTGGCAGAGAAAACTATGAACTTTTTATTAAAAATGTAAATGCTGTCCTAAAAGATAGTGGATTATTTTTGCTTCACTATATAAGTGGCTTAAAAGAATCTTATGGAGACCCTTGGATAAAAAAATATATTTTCCCAGGTGGAGTTATCCCTAGCTTAAGAGAAATGATACATATTTGTAGCGATTATAACTATCATACTATAGATGTTGAAAGTTTAAGATTACATTATGTAAAAACTTTATTATCTTGGCATGAAAATTTCTATGATAATCTTCCTAAGATTAAAGAAATGTTTGATGATAAATTTATAAGAATGTGGGATTTATATCTTTGTTCTTGTGCTGCTGCTTTTAATACTGGCATTATAGATATACATCAAATACTTTTCACTAAAGGCATAAAAAATGATTTACCTCTAACTAGAGATTACATGTATTCTTGTTCAAAATAGATATTTTTATAAATTAATCAAATTTTGAACTTAATTATAAAAATAGAGCTATCTTTAAGTAAAGATTTTTATAAAGTAAAAATTCTCTATATTAAAATAGCTCTATTTATTATATTCTTATAAGCTTCTATTCAGCTATGTATTATACACTATAACAAAACTCTCCATTTTCTTTTATGTTAAAGAAGTCTGCATAACACACATCAAATATCCTATTTTCTAAATCAGATATTTCAACCTTATTTTTTATCAAATAAGTTAATACACCTACATATGAAATATCTCCCTGTATAACTGCTCCATAGATTATATTATCTTTAAAAATAAACTTTTTATAACAATCATTTCCATGTCTAGTTAATACTTTATAACTATCATCTACAGGTGTATTCATGCCTATAGAAATGGTTGGTATATCCATAAAATTCATACTATTTTTAAAAGCAAATTCATCTTCTACCTTTTTATCTTTTCCAACCATATTGTGTGCAGCTATAATTCCTTGTTTTACAGCTATAGGCCAGATAGCATTTTTACCTACAACATCCCCTGCTGCATAGATATCTTTTTGCGTTGTTTGGCATCTATCATCTATTATTATGCCTCTGTCATATTCTATTCCTGTTTCATCTAAAAAGTCAGCATTAGGTTTCACTCCTGTAGCTACGATTACCATGTCTGCATCAAGAATTTCTCCATTTGAAAATGCAACGCCTTTAACATCTTTACTATCATCTAAAACAATTTCTTGTATTGATGCACTTGGATAAAATTTTACGCCTTTTTCTTTAAATTTATTTTCGTATACTGATGCTGTATATTCATCTAATTGTCTATCTAGAATATATTTTTCCATAAAGGCCACTGAAATATCCAGCTGTTCATATTTAAATAGACCAATTAAAGCATCTATTCCAACTAATCCTGCCCCTATTATAACAACTTTCTTTGATTTTTCTGCCTTCTCTTTTATTTTATAAATATCATCTATGTTTCTTACAGAGTATACAAAATTTCCTTCTCTTAAATTCTTTATAGGAGGAATAGCAGAAGATGCACCTGTAGCTATTAAAAGCTTATCATAATTTACAGCGATGTCTTCCATTTGAACTAGTTTTTTATCTGTATCTATTCCTTTAACCGTTTTACCTGAAATCCAGTTTATGTTGTTTTTCTCCATAAAGTCTTCATCAACAAAGTTTATTTGCTTTAAAGTTCTGTGTTCAGATATAACATGATGTAGCATACATCTTGAGTATATATTTTCATCTTTAGAAATTACCACTATATTAGAATCTTTATCTAATTCTCTCAATGTTTTTGCTGCATTTATACCAGCAGCACTAGCCCCTAACACTACATAATTCATCATTTTCCTCCTTCTGTAATTCAATTGCACCACTTGGACAATTAGCTACACATCTAGGATATTCTTCATCTTTACATAAATCACATTTAAGTATGTTTTGCTTGCTTCTATCATCTGGTTTTAATAATCCATATGGACAAGACATTACACACATATAACATGAACCACATTTTTCTTCATCATATGAAACGATTCCACTCTGACTATCTTTATGCATTGCACCACTCATACATGCTAAAGCACATTCTGGCTCATCACAGTGTCTGCAAAGAATTGGAACTGGATTATTATGTTTGCTATCTAGTTCTATATGCCCTCTACTATCATTATCTACATTTTCTAAATCAAGAGTATACATGTTATAATCTTTATTATGCTTTAACATACAAGCTAATACACAACTTTTACAGCCTGTACATAAATCTTTATTTATAAAAATTCTATGCATTACATTCCACATCCTTTAACCCTAAATTTTTTCTTCTGTCTATTATTATTTGTTCTAATTGATCAGCTGAAGATTTAGGATCTGGATTCACTATAACATGTCCTCCTGTTAAGTCTTTTAATTTTTCTGTTAATACCTCTGTTACTAACTTTCCTCCTGTTATAAATGGAGGTAATGCTAAATGAAGAGGTAAACCAAGAGCAAGTCCAAAAGCTCCATCAGCTAATGCTTGTTCTTCCAACCATTGTGGAGCTGAAAGCACTAATGGTAATTGTGGTAAATCTATTCCAAGCTCAGCCGCTAACTCTGTTGCTACTATTTCAAGTCTTCCTATAGCTAAACATGGCCCGAAATTTAATACTGGTGGTATTCCTAAAGTCTTACATACTTCTTTTAAGTTTTCCCCTGCTAATTCTTCTGCTCCAGGTGACATAAGACCAACATTTTCTAATCCTCCAGTAGAACATCCTGCTGAAAGTACTATAATATCTTTTTTAATTAACTCCTTAGTCAATTCAACAGTATTTATATCATGACCTCCTGCTGTCATATTTGAACATCCTACAACAGCTGCAACCCCTTTAATTTTTCCTTCTGCAATTAAATTAATAAGAGGTTTCCATGAATCTCCTAAAAATGCTTTTAAATTCTTTTCACTTACACCAGTTAAAGACTGTTCAAATCCATGGTCTTTTGGTATATCTATTTCAACACTTCCTCTTCTCTCCTTATAAGATTCTAGTGCTTTTTGTATTAATGAATTACTAAGTTCATCTAAATTACTTCTATCTAATTCTATATATTCTGCATTTGCTTTTTTAGCAACATCATCTAAGCAAACCATTTTTACTTTATACTTATCTGCTATTGGCTCAAGTCCAGGTATAGTACAGTTAAATTCAGAAAGAACTATATCTATTGCTCCAGTTGATAAAACAGCTTCACTTGTAAAGTTATTACCCGCATGACCAGCAAATACTTCTTGATAATGTTCTCCTCTTAATTGTAAGTCTTGACCAACACATGTACATCCTACTAACTTAAATCCTTTTGCCCCAACAGATTGAGCTAACTTTATAACATCTTCATCTTTTAATCTATCTTGGAAATTTGCAAATGTTGAATGTTGATGACCTGTTATCATTATATTTATGTAGTCTGGATCTATTACATTAAATCCTACAGGAGCCATTCTTATAACTGGTTCTCCTAACATAACATCATTTAAAAGGTTCGTTAGAGTAAGACCATATAACCCTGTTGATATTCCTAAATTTAAACAGTTAACTAACATGTCTACTGGGTCACTGTTTAAGTTTGTTGATGATTTTACTATTGCATCAAATACTTCTGATTTTGCACCACCAGGCATTATGCCTAACTCTTTCCATTTTTTTACTCTAGGTGCATAAGCTATTTTTTCTACTAATTCCATCTTGTCATCTCTTGATTTATATAAATCATTTATAACTTTATCAGCTACTTTTATACATTTATCGTATTTTTCATCACTTTCTATTCCAAACATCTCTGCTAATTGATTTAATGTTTTTTCTCCCTTAATAACACCTTTAGTTATTCCAACATTTTTTAAATTCTTAGCTGTATTTTCTACCACATGTAAATAACAAGCTGCTCCTGATGCTACTGCTCTTAAAAAGTTTCTTGCTACTATAGTATCTGCATCTGCTCCACATACACCTCTTGGTGATTTTGGAGTTACTCTACATGGTCCATTTGAACAGAGTCTACAACAGACTCCTTGAAGTCCAAAACCACATTTAACCTTTTGATCTTCTGTTCTATGAAATGCTGTTTCAACATCCTTTGAAGCTACAAAACTTTCTAATTTCTTGTCCGCACTTTCGCACATTTTACAAGTGTTACAAGCCATTACAAATTCCCCCTTATATTTTTATATTAAAAAAGTAGATTTGATAGTATTATAGCAATTGACTATAATTTAACTATTAAAATCTACTTATTTAATACCACGTTTTCCCAACTTTAAAACAAAATATAAATTATTAAAATAAATATATATATTTATTTTTTTTTACACTTTTAATTATTTAAATCTTTACTTATTTTTTCTAGCTTATTTAAAACTCTATCTTTCTCACTTCCATCTAGTACTTTTGGTTGATAATTATTCCTAGAGCTGCTAGATGTTATTGCTGTTGGTATTATATTTGGCTCTTTAATTGAAGATAGTTTATTATCTGAGAAGGTAAAGGTTTGTTGATATATATAGCTATCTGTATCAGAAGGATTCTTATTTCCTCCAAAACAAAAATTTCCTAAACTGTAAGCTATATACTTATCTTTATACTTTTCTATACCTTGAACTACATGAGGATGAGAACCTATAACCAGGTCTGCACCCTTATCTATTGCATAATGAGCAAAATCTTTTTGTTTTTTATCTGGAGAATATTCCAGTTCTATTCCCCAGTGAAAATAAACCATAACAACATCTGACTTCTCCTTTATGGCTTTAATATCATCTTCCATTTGTTTTAAGTTTTTTTCATTGTATTCAGTTGACAATCCATTATATCCCAATAAACCTACTTTAATTCCATTAACATCTATTACTGCGTCTTTACCTAAACCAAAATAATTTATCTTATTTTCATCCAGTATGAACTTTGTATCTTTCATACCTTCTTCAAAATAATCCTCTGAATGGTTATTTGCAACACTTACTGCCTCTACACTTCCAGACTTCAAAATGTTTATATATTCTGGTTTGCCTTTAAATGCAAACTTCTTCTCTTTCGCCTTTGATGCATTAGTAAGAGGACCTTCTAAGTTAACTACTGTTAAATCATCTTTTTCAAATATAGATTTTACATTTTTAAGAAAATAATCATAATCTTTTCCTTGTCTTTCAAATTCATGGTTGAAACTACCATAGTATGATGAACCCTTATAGTTTCCCATAGTTACATCACCAGTAAAACTTATAGTTATATCTTGTTTTACAGGCTCTCTTTTTTGTTCTTCAACCTGACTTTGATTATTATTAGAATCTTTTTTAATGTTATTTTCCTTCTCAGAATTATTAGAACACCCTACTACAAATAACAATAAACTCATAATACATATGTAAACTAACTTATTTTTCATGTTAAATCTCCTTTAAAGCAATAAATTCTTAATAAAATATACTCTTTTAAAAGTATAACATTTTTAAATGTACTCCATACATAACTTTTAAACTTTAATTTTATTTTTAAGGTAAACTTCTCTAAGATAAATAAAAATATAAGCAGATTAAACTTTATTGTAAAACTTTAAAATAAGAATATCATAATAAAGTTTTTGTTGTAGAATTAATTTAATTGTTATATTCAATAATATTTGTTATAATGTTATTGAATTACAATACATATAAAAGGGAGGATTTCAAAATGGCATATAAAATTACTGACGCTTGTATAAGCTGTGGTGCTTGTGAGGCTGAATGCCCTGTTAGCTGTATATCAGCTGGAGACGACGCATATGTTATAGATGCTGGTTCTTGTATAGACTGTGGTTCTTGTGCAGGAGCTTGTCCTGTAGATGCACCTCAACCAGAATAATAATTGGTTATTCATAAAGAGACTGGCTTAATTTGATTTTATCAATATTAATCAGTCTCTTTTATTTATAGCCTAATTGTATTTTATATTTTAGAATGATACTCTGATATATAAATAAATCAGTTTTAAATTATTCGTTAAATATGACTCATTTCTAAGCTATTAATTTTAATATCACCTATATACCATATTCTATTTTCACAAGTTATATCTTGTTTTGCATCAAAAAAATTCAAATATAATCTATGAATATTACTATAAGTTTCTTTACATATGTTTATTTCTCAAGTCCACAGGATTCTTATTTTCTACTTTTCTATAAATAGCATATAATATGGAGTTAAATATAAATCTAATATTTTTAAAAACTATTTTATATATTCAATACTCTTATACTTTACTTCTAAAAATATACACAATACTCTCATTACTCAAAACCTGATTTTTTATTATTTTAAAATATTTTTTAGTTTATTTGTTTTAGTTTTTTCAATAAAAAGGCATTGAACAGATATGTTATTATTTAAATATGTGTATTATCACAAGCTTATCTATTACAGGATGCTTATTTTGTATACTAAAAAGAGAGGCTCTATTGCATGATCTTTAAAACCATTTTGGAGCACTCTCTTCTCTATCCAATACCACATTCATATTCTTGTTCATTTAAAAAACTATAATAATATTTTCCAGTATTTATAAGTTCCTCATGAGTTCCCTCCTCTACAGATTTTCCGTCCTTGATGACATATATCTTGTCTACATTTTTTATTGTCGATAGTCTATGTGCTATAATTATAGTTGTTTTATTTTTCAAAAACTCATTTATATTTTTTAATATATCTCTTTGTGATATATTGTCCAATGCTGATGTTGCTTCATCAAATATCAATATTTTAGAATTGCTTAGCAACGCTCTTGCAATAGATATTTTCTGTTTCTGTCCTCCAGATAGTTTTACACCTTTCTCTCCAACTATAGTTTCAAAACTATTCTCAAGGTTACTTATAAAATCATACACATCGATTTTTTTACAGATATACTCTACATCGTTTTTAGATATATTTTTATTCCCTAAAGTTAAATTGTTGAAAATTGTATCATCAAATAATAGTAAGTCTTGAGTTATAACAGATATCTGTTTTCTTATATCCACTAAATTATAATCCTTTAAATCAACATCATCTACTTTTATACTTCCTTTATCAATATCCCAAAGTCTAAATATCAACCTAGCTATTGTAGATTTACCACATCCGCTAGATCCAACTAATGCAGTTGTTTTTCCATTTTTAAACTCTAAAGTTAGATTATCTATAGTCTTAATCTCATTATCATAGGAAAATTCAACATTCTTAAATTCGATATTGCCTACAAAATTTTCTTTACACCTATTTCCATTATTATTTTGTTTTATAATTACTGGTTCATCCAATGCATTAAATATCCTATCTATGGAGACTGATGCCTGTTGAATTCTAGTATTAGACTTAATTATACTTGTGCAAGGCATAATCAGCATACTTGTATATTGTTGAAATGCAATAAGTTCCCCTATACTCATTTCCCCCTTTATTATTTTTATTCCTCCATAACAATAAATTGATATTGTTATTAAACTGCTCAATATCATTGCTATTGAAATATTTGTTGAAATTATTGTATTGAGCCTTATCCATTTATCTACTATTCCTTTTTCTTTTTTTACATATGTTCTAAAAAACTTTAATACTGATTTTGATATCACTATATTCATCATATTAGAAACATATTCTTGAACTAAGTTTGACACATCTCCTGAATCTGTTCTTATTTCTTTTGTCTTAAGTGCTATTTTTTTTGTAAATTTCGATTGACTAAATATTATTACTATCTGAATTACTAAAACTATAAGTAATAAATCAAATCTAATATTAACTAAAAATACTAATGCCGAAAAAGCTGTTATAACATTTACAATCAAAGAAAATATCATTTCTATCCCAAAATTCTCAACTATAAATATGTCATTTTCTAATATGGTTAATATATTTCCAGATTTTATATTTGTGTAATAGTTGCCAGATAGTTTTGATAGATGTTTTAGTAGCTTTAATTTTAGATTTATTGTTATTCTTTTTTTCATCTTTGAATATATATATTGTAGAGCTATTTCAGATAATGCCACGGTTATCTTTATTACAGAAAATACTATAACAAGCTTTATCAGCAATTCTACATTCCCTAGTTGTATAGCATCATCTAATATAATTTTTATCACTTGAGGAATTACTAAATCCAAAGCAGATATTGTCAATACGATAATAAATGCCATCATAATAACAACTCTATTATTTTTAAAAACCATTCTTAGAAATTTCTTTATATTTTTTTTATTTTTCAAAAGTTTACCTCCCAAGCATCTAAACATAACAAAACTTCATAAATAAAATATTATTCACACTTGTCCATTTATATTTAACTCAACAAGTTTTGTTAGAGTATGTACTGACACAAAGTCATATCTTGAGACATTTATGTATTCAATTTTTATATTAAATTTCTCTTCCATTTTTCTTATTACACTGAAACAATTATGATCATTTAAACCAACTCTATTACTAAACAAATTATAATCATATATATCTTCACTCTTATTATCTATTTTTAATACTTCTTTCAAAGTTTCCTTTACACTTTTTAAAATATAATTATTACTGTCATATGGTTCAACTTTATTATCATAATATCTTTTACTTGATAATAAGTCACTCTCAGACCATCTATTTTTTAATGCTAAAGATTCAAGTTCTTCATTCAAACCTTCCAATTCTATTTTGGGATATTTTGACATAACCTTAGCTATTTTTCCTGTTAATCTAGCTGTAGCTTGGCTGTTGCTTTTCCCAAATAATTGATATGAGTTATTTAAACTACAACTTAAATAAGAATTGTTGTCTATTACACATTGTATGTCATAATCCTTATTGTACCAAAATGAATCCTTATTCTCTAAGATAAATCCTTTTACTCCTATTACATTATCAAATATACATGGATAACTTGATTTATATCTATTTGCAAGTGAGCTTACTATTATTTTCCCATTTAAAAATAATTCTTTACATATACTATATAAATCACTTTGAAATTTATTTTCCTTTATTGATAAGCTTAAATTTATCAACCTTATATCTGTTTTCAATATAAATTTTAATGCTTCTTCAAGAACTTGTATATTGCTTCTTCCTTGACTATCCAATATTTTAATTGCAAATATATCTATATCTTTAAATTCTTTTTTTATTAGAGATGCACAAGCACTCCCATGACCATTATCATCACTGTATTCATCTCCAATTAATATATTTTTATCATTTAATATAAATGACCTTCCTCCAATTATATTTTCTTTTAAATAGTCATGTTTAATATCTATTCCAGTATCTAATATTGCTACTTTCACTCTGCTCATTGTAAAATCACCTATTCTTTTATTTTCCCATCAATTATAGAAATAACTCTATCTGAAATTTTGGCAATATTATTATCATGAGTTACAAGAAGTAATGTTTTATTAAGCCTTTTAGTAGACATCTTTAAAAGATCTATAACTATATCGCTATTTTTACTGTCTAGATTTCCTGTAGGTTCATCTGCTAATATAATGCTTGGAGATGTAGATAATGCTCGTCCTATAGCAACTCTTTGCTGTTGACCCCCAGATAACTGACTTGGAAGGGATTTCCTCTTATCTTTAAGCCCAAGCATATCTATTAATTCGTTTATATAATTCTCATCAATTTTTTCTTTTCCCATTAACAGTGGAAGTTTAATATTTTCTTCAACTGTAAGTATTGGGATTAGATTATACTGTTGAAATACAAAACCAATTTTTTTCCTTCTATATTCTGACATAGTTATATCTGAAAATATATTTATATCCTTATTATCAACAATTATTTTTCCAGAAGTAGCTCTCTCAATACCTCCTAATAAATAAAGCAATGTGCTTTTTCCACTTCCACTTGGACCCATTATTGATACAAATTCGCCTTTATCAATTTCAATATTTATATTTCTTAGAACTTCAACTCTTGATTCCTTTCTCCCATATATCTTGCACAAGTCTATTGTTTTTAATATATTCATTTTTCCTCCTGTAACTTTATTCTACTCCATTTATACATTCAACCACACGTTTGCTTTTAATTTGCTTGAATTGCAAATGAGCAGTTACAGCTCCTATAATTATATTTACTGCTGTAATTAATATATAATCCCAATATAGTAGGCTAAATTCTATTCCTAAACTTGATACTCCACTATTGAGATATATTCTTTTCTGCAAAATACATGATAATATAACGGTAACTAAACTTGACAATACTCCATAAGATATACCTTCATATACTATCATTTTATTTAAAATCTTTTGATTTGCTCCTATTGCTATTAATATTCCAAATTCATTGATTCTTGAGATTATGCTATATCCTATATTATTTATCACATTTATAATAGTAATTATAAAAATTATAAATACTATTCCTGTATTATAAATTTTGATTTTTTTATTTAATATCTCAACATCTTGTTTCTGCTTCACTATATTTGTCAATATTATTCTTTTAGCATTTGATTTTGATATGATTTTTGATATTTTATCTTCTATATTTTTATCATCTGCGCCTCTATCTAAGTTGATATTAACAGAATAATAATCATTTATACCTGTGCTAGCTTTAAATGTTTCCTGGTCGACAATAACATCCACGCTATTACTAGTTGTATTATACGCTTCATGCATATAATCATATGATACTATAGCTCCAACTTTAAATTGTTTATATACATATTCTGAATCGTAATCAGTTAATTTATAATACTTATCATCTATAATATTATCTTTCCTAAATTTTATACTAATTTCGTCACCAGGTTTTATATCTACAACACTTTTTCCATTTACTTGTGGAACAGGATTTTTTCCATTTATTTGAGGGATATATACAATAGCCAAATTATTTTCTTTAATTTTATTTATATCTATATTTCCTTCTATAATATAATCTTTCAATCTATTAAGAGCATTATCATTATATCCTCTAAAGTTGTTCTTTAAAATAGTCTCTTTTATTAATTTATCATTCATCAAATACTCTTTTTTAGGAGTATCTTTATTATAATAATTTAAATCATTAAAATAATCTTTATTCAAAATTTTTATATTATTCATTATTAACTTTGAATATGTAACTTGAGATGACTCTATATTTTTTACACCTTCAATTTTTTCTATCTCTTCTAAAATACTTTCATTTATTCCACTACTCTTATTATCATTGTATATATTCATCATAAAATCAGAATTCATATGTAAATTAGAAAAATAAACTGGATATCTCTTCTCTTTTAGATACCCATTATAGTTCAATAGAACAAACATAGTTCCACAAATACACATAGAAAGGATTATCATAAAAAAAGTTTTTTTATTTCTAAATATATTTTTAAGAGAAATTGCCTTAGAAAATTCTACAAACCTATTAAAGAAACTAAAACTAACAAAATTTCTTTCAAATACATTATCATTGCTTCTTTTTATCAAACTTATAATAGTATTGTTCATAATATTCCTACAAGTTAAAAAAGCTATTAATATTATAATAACTCCAATTGATAAGATTGATAAAATTATTATGTCTGCTGGAAAAATCAAACCTATTTTTATGATTTCACCATTTAATATAAATTTTGTATTTATATTTTCACCTAATTTATAAAAAATTTTAGCTCCTAAATATCCTGTTATTATACCTATAGGTATCGAAATAAAATATAAAATTCTTAGTTCTTGTAATATAACTTTAAACATGCCATTTCTATTAGTTCCTATTGCTCTTAATACACCATATTCTCCCATTCTGTTATATATAGATATATTGAATATTCCATATATAACAATTCCACATATTAAACTTACTACTAAAACTATTTTAAACTTATTATAAATTTCTTTATTTTCTGATGTTTCTAAACCTATTAAATCATTATGAGGTCTGATATTTTCCTTAGGGATGGAATTTTCTTTTGCTATTTTATTTATTTCATTGTTTATATCAATATTATTTTTAAATGCTATATATGTATTTATTTTATCCATATTATACAAATCAAGTGGTAACATTAGTTCCATATTAGCAATTGCCTTATGACTCTCTCTATCTTTAATAATACCAACTATCTTGAATTTTTCTTTTTTAAATCCTTTTTTATCATCTTTAACTTTCAACTCAATTTCTTGATTAATGTCAGGTTTAATACTTAAATTTTTCAATACCCAACTTTCAGCAATCATTTCATTTTTTTTATTTGGAAATCTTCCTTTTATTATTTCGGAGTCGCTTTTTATATAATCTTCGTTTACTAAAGTGAGCTCAACTAATTGCTTTTCTTCTTTTGATGTTGAAGCATTGTATACTTTCAAACCCATGTTAGCTATATTAGCTTTATCTTCAATCCTTTTAATCTGTTTTTTATTCAAATCACTAAATATTACATGATAAATTCCTTGAGTATACCTCATATTTTGTATTTCTGCATATCTTGTTGTCTCTAATAAACTTCCGATACCAACAATGAGAGCTATAGAAAGTATCATGCTTAGTACTATTGATATAGATCTTTTTCTATACATTTTTATATATTTTTTACTTAAATTAAAACAATCTTTATTCATTCAGCATCATGTCCTCCTTATGTCTCATATAATTAATATCATTTTGCATTTGATAAAAGTAATCATCTTATATAAAGATGATTACTTTTGTCATTTAAAATTTAATTTTACCAATATTGACTTCCAAAATATGCTGGTTTATCGTCAGCTGTACAGTCATCCCAACAAGGTGCATAATAATTACCATCTGGATCTGCTTGTGTTGAGCAATCTCTACTTTGAGATAAAACTTCTACCTCTTGTTTGTCCTGTATTTTTTCTACCTTTAACATATACATTTCCCCCTTTTATAAATTTATAATTTATCTTAAAATACTATGTGTATTTCAAAATCATAGCTATCAAATTTATCTATATAAAGATATTTTTTATATTAAATTTATATCTCATTTTCTCCATAGCACATTGCATAGGAGGTGGTAAAAGATAATCTCCTGTAATTATTTTATTAATTATCTTACATCTAGCTCCATCACAGTACTGGTATAAATCGCATCCATTACACTCTGGATTTATCTTTTTAGAATAGCTCAATATTTTTTCTAGTTTATTTTCGTCCATCCCATCCTTCAAATTCCCTATACAAAATTCATTAATACCAACTGATAAAATACAAGGATATAAGTTTCCATCAGGATCTATATCAAAGCCTGACCTTCCTCCAACACAACAGCTTTTTTTAAAGTGTAAATCTTTATCAAGTATACTGACCACTACATTTTCTTTGTGTTCTAAATATTCTTTCAATTTTTTAACTTGAGCTTGTAATATATATAATGATTCCTCATCCCAATTTTTATCAAATAAATTTGGAGCTGGCACTATACATTTAAAGCCACCTTCAATCAGAAATTTAACATCTTCATATAAAGTTCTAACACTTTTACTATCAAATGTAGTTCTTATTCTCATATTAGGAATATATTTAAGTATTTCATTTGCATTTCTTAATACTATATGATGAGTTCCATTCCCATTTTTAAACTGTCTGTTCATATCATGTGTTTCCCTAGCTCCATCAATGCTGAAAGTTATATTTTTAATATCTTTTATAATAAACTCTTTTATTTTTCTATTCATAATTGTTCCATTTGTAGTAGTTGCAAATGAAATATTTATACGGTTTTCATCCACTTGTCTTCTAAAACAATTTACTATATATTCAATTATTTCAAATGCTAAAAATGGTTCTCCTCCATGTATTGAAACTATTAATTCATTTGTATTTAATTTTTTAATGTAGTTCAACGTATAATTTATAGCCTTATCAATAACATTTTTAGACATGTATTTTTTAGCTTTATCCTGGCCCTCATAGCAATAATTACACTTCAAATTACAGTCATTAGTTACCCAAAATTTAACTATCACAACAAACCTTCTCTCCCCAAATTTCTTCAAATAATATTGGTCTGATTTTTTTACACCTTTTTTCAAAAACTCTTTCATTCTTAATTATTCTTTTAAATTCAGACATACAAGACCAGCAAAATAAACTAACTTCACAATTAATACAGTTTGATTGACTAATGTTATACAATTTGCTATTATCATATTTATTAGTTGTATCTTCTAAATTTTTGATTTCATTTAAATTACCTAGTCTATATTCTGACTTCATAAAAGATGGACAAGGATATATATCTCCATTGTATGTTATGAAAACTTCTCTTTTAGCTGCAGCGCAACTGAAAAATTTAATAGGTCTTCTGCTTTCTCTCTTTAAAAATTTGTCTGGAATCTTAAATTCTGAATCATTAGTTGTCAAAAATATTTCCTTACTATCTTTACCTCTTCCAATACTCATAAATCTTCTTATAATAGCTTTTGTTTTTAGTTTATCGCTTAATTCTCTGAACTTCTCTTCTATGTATTCATTTTTATCACCTGTTACTATAGATAAACTTATTTGATGAAATCCATTGTTTTGTAGAAGTTTTACACTTTCAATAACCTTGTTAAAAATACCTTTTCCTCTTATAATTGAACATGTTTTTTCATCATATCCATCTAAACTTATATCAATTTGAGATGCACATTCAGCTAATATTTCTACATTTTCATTATTTATAAGAGTCCCATTAGTTGATATTATTATTTTTCCTTTGTAATGATCTTTTAAATATTTTAATAGTTCTATGAAATCATTTCTAATCATAGGCTCCCCACCACTTAACATTATTCTTTCTGGATTCCATAAAATTAATTTGTCTAATATATCTTTCAATTCAGAAGTTGTTAAGTCTTCCTTTGTACTATTTTTCATACTATCTGCATCTATTCCACAATGGATACAATTTAAATTACATTTATGTGTCATCTCAACTGAAGCTATTTTATTAGTGAACTCTGGTTTATTTTTTCCATCATCAAGTATTCCCATAAAAATTAGCTTTTTATATAGATTTTCAATATAATTCTTGTCCTCATCATCATACAGATTTAATTTTAATTCTTCTAATGAGATTTTATTCTCTATAGATGAATCCAATATATTGAAAACTTCTTGTGATATCCTTATCCATTGACCAGTTTTTGTATTCCCTAATACAACTTTATTGTTATATATAATTTTTTTACTATACTGACTAAATTCATATGTCATAATATCACCCTTTCAATAATTTAAAATTTTTTAAACTTATAAATGTTTGTTGGTACTTTTGATTGATATAATGTCTAAGCACAAGTTGAATTTGCTGATAGAAATATAATTTTGCCACTGCTAATTTACCAATATTTCTTATATATCATATTTGATAATTTTTTCATACTTTAAAATTCTCCACATTACTTTAAATGCCTAAGATTAACATTATAAAAATCCACATTATTGCTGATGATATATAAAAAGAATATTTATAAATTCGCTTTATATTTATACCTACAATAATAAAAAATAAAGATACAACCAATACATAAGTGCAAATTTTACAATTCTCATCGTTTATTGAGTTATTATAAAGCAAAATAGATGTTATCTTTTCAGCACATAATTTAATATTTTTTCTTCTCAATTAAATTATTTTTATGCTTAAAAGATAACATCTATTATTAACTATTTCAATATCTATGCCCTAACAGGTCAATTTAAAGCCCCAACAGGTATTTTTCTACATATTTTTTAACAGATTTTTCTACACTGTTTATACCTATTCCATGTGCAAACTCTTTTTTTTATTTCTTTTTGTATACTATCATCATCTATTTTTTTACATGCTTCTATTGCATTGTCACTTATATTAGAAATATTAAACTAACAATAATTCTCATAAATAATTTTATATTTATAGAAGTACTTATAACATTTGACATGTTCACATAATTAAAAATAGCGCACAAAGACATAAGTATTAAAAAGGAAATTAGTACAAACATTTTGTTTTTCTAATGTAAAAAATTTCATCTAATAAAAATTTAAATACCAAACATTCTATTACTATTGTCAAAATATCTATTGTATTGTCAGAATAAGTCATTCTCTAACATAGCGTCTCCTCCAATACATAAGATAACTTATCTTTTAATTTCTTTAATTATGCTTACTTACAGGTATATTATCACTATAAATTGAAATCACACCTTTTTTTAAATACTCAATCTGCTTTAGATTGACTAAAAAGCTTTTATGACATCTAAAAAAATTATGAGTTTCTAATTCTAGCTCCATTTTCCAATACTTTTCCTAATCTTGTAGTCCTTATATCTAGTATGTATTGTTAAATTTTTTCTATCAATTTCTATGTATGTGTTATATCATTAATAAAAATTTTATTTATTTCTCCATTATTTGTAACTACTATAAATTTTTGCAAATTCTCTCTTATCTTTTTAAGACAATTTAAAAGATAAGTCTCTAGTTCATCATCACATATAACTATTTTATACATAAAAAGTTTCTCTCCCCTTATTTCAATCTATAAACTAATCTTAATAATAATTATGCACAAATTATATATACTTTTTTAAATTTAAGTTATTCTATATCATAAATATTTTTCAAAACAAAAATGCTATCTAATAACGTTAAAAATTTAAGTATCCATTTAAATTTTTTGCTTAATGTTAAAAATATAGCATCTTATCTTTTATACATAATTTTAAATTTTTTTATTAATCTTCTTCATAAAACCTTTCATATTTACTAAAACAATCAAGACATACTTTTTTTGTATTTTGAATTCTTATATATTGCTCAGGTGCAAACTCTCCACACACTTCACATTTAAGAGACTTAAATATTCTTGCCTTTTCTGGAAGTCTTAATTTTGTGTCTGTAATTTCAAATATATCTTCAAATTCACTTTCCAATAAGTATTTTTTATACCCTTCTCTATCCATATCAAATGGTTTTGACTTTACATATATTCTTATAGACTTTCCATTTTCCCTATTAAAAAAATGGTATACTGATTTCCCTGTCATTCTAAGCAGCAAATTCCCTTTACCCATTGTACAACTTAATACAACTTGTATACCATCTATTCCACATGCATCATTTTCAGAAATACATACAATTTCCTCATCTCCTGATTGTTTACATCCTAAATATTCTCTTGCTGCAAGTGCTGCTTTAAATCCTATAGCTAAACCTGGACATTCATGACCATGAAATTCAATTGCTTTTTTCCATAATTCCTCCACAAAACTCACGCTCCCTAATATTATTTATTTGCATACATTATTTAAACTTTTATCCTAATATTTTAAAAAGCCAGATGATTTAATATTAAATCTTCTGACTTTCTCAATACTCTTCATAGTTACTTATTATTAATATGTTTAAGTTGTCTACTTTCCTTCTTTCATTAAATATGATAAAGTAAATAAGCTTTCTGTTAGGTTTACATTTTCAACTATAACACCTTTCGGAACTTCTAAATCTAATGGTGCAAAATTCCATACACCTTTTATTCCAGCTTTTACAACTCTATTAATAACTTCTTGTGCTCCATTTTTAGGTATACATAATACAGCAATATCTATATCATTGTTTTTTATAAACTCTTCTAAAGTGTCTGAATCTAACACTTCAAATTCTCTTATCTTTAAACCTATCATTCTAGGATTTGCATCAAATAAAGCTTTTATCTCGAATCCAGCTTTTCTAAATCCTGCATAATTGGCTATAGCTTGTCCTAAGTTACCTGCTCCTACAAGAACTGCATTATATGGTCGGTCTAATCCAAGTATTTTACCTATCTCAGTATGAAGGGCCTCTACATTATAACCATACCCTTGTTGTCCAAATCCACCAAAGTTGTTCAAATCTTGTCTTATTTGAGAAGCAGTAAAACCTATTATATCACTCAATTCTTTAGAAGATATTCTTTGTATATCCCTATCTAATAAGTCTCCAAGATATCTATGATATTTTGGGAGCCTTCTTATAACTGCCATTGATATATTTTTATTTCCCAACATTTTCACCTCCTAAAAGTGTCCTCTTTTTTGTTTGATTCACAATAAAATATTTCTTTTTCAAAACTAATACATATAACCTTGATTATATTATATCAAAACATTATAATTTTAGATAGTTCAAGGAGGTAGAAATTTATGATTGTTTTGTCATGTAACAACTTAAATAAAAGTTTTGGTATAGATTCTATATTGGAAAATATTAGTTTTACAGTAAATGAAGGCGATAAAATTGGTATAATTGGCATTAATGGTACTGGAAAAACTACTTTATTTAAAATAATATCAGGAATTTATGGCTATGATAGTGGAGATATTTACACTTCTAAAGATTGTGAAATCGGATATTTAGAACAAAATACCAATTTTTATTCGGATAATACCATTTTAGAAGAAGTGTTGGAAGTTTTTAAAGATTTGATAGATATGGAGTCCTATTTAAGAGAATTGGAAGTTAAAATATCTGAGGAAAGCACAAAAACAAACTCTCCAATTTTAGAAAAAATCATGGATGAATATTCACATAAGTTGGAATTATTTTCAGATTTAAATGGATATGGATATAAATCTGAAGCTAAGGGAGTTTTAAAAGGATTAGGATTTAGTGACAATGATATGGATAAACCAATAAGTATACTTTCTGGTGGTGAAAAAACTAGGGTTCTTTTAGGAAAATTACTTCTTAAAAAACCAACTTTATTATTACTTGACGAGCCTACTAACCACTTAGATTCTGAAGCAATAGAATGGTTAGAAGTATTTTTAAAACAATACAAAGGTACTGTTATGCTAATATCTCATGATAGATATTTCTTAGACCAAGCTGTAAATAGAATTTTTGAAATTCACAATAAAAGACTTAGAGTATATAATGGTAACTATTCTAAATTTGTTGAACTGTCTAAAATAGAAAAAGAACTAGAACTAAAAAAATTCGAAGACCAACAAAAAGAAATAAAAAAACAAGAAGAATCTATTGAAAGACTAAAAGCGTATGGTCGGGAAAAGCACCTAAAACGTGCAAGAAGCAAAGAAAAAGCATTGGATAAAGTGGATGTTTTAGATAAGCCTGAAGCTTATAGAAAAAAAGCTCGTATACAATTTACTCCATCTGTTCAAAGTGGGAATGATGTCCTTCAAATTAGAGACGTCTCTATGGGATATGGAAAAAGAATACTTTTTAAAGATTTAAACTTAGACATATATAGAGGAGAAAAAGTTGCTCTTATAGGTGCAAATGGCATTGGTAAGTCTACATTATTTAAAATAATAACTAATGAGCTACAACCTATTAATGGTAATATTAAATTTGGAACTAATGTCCATGTTTCTTACTTCCATCAGGAACAAAAAACTCTTAATTTGGATAACACTATAATTGATGAAATTTGGGAAAACAATAATCATCTTACTCAAACCACTTTAAGAAATATGTTAGGAGCATTTTTATTTGTTGATGAAGAAGTTTTCAAGAAAATTTCTACATTAAGTGGTGGAGAAAGAGCTAGAGTGGCTATACTTAAACTTATATTATCAAATGCAAATTTCTTATTGTTAGATGAGCCTACTAACCATCTAGATATTGATTCTAAAGAGGTTCTTGAGGAAGCATTAACTAATTATGATGGTACTATATTTACAATATCACATGATAGATATTTTCTAAATACTGTTGTAGATAAGATTCTTGTTTTAGATGAAGATGGAGTTACTGAATATTTAGGTAACTATGATTATTATATTGATAAGAAAAGACAAGTTCAAGAAATGAGTATTGTTGAAGAGAAAGAAGAAAAAACAAGGACTCAAATAAAAGATGAAAAAAGAAAAGAAAGAGAGCAAAGAGAATCAGAAAAGAAAAATAGAATAAAAAGGCAAAGTATAGAAAAAGAAATTGAAAAACTAGAACTTAAAATTGAAGAATTAGATGTGCTATTGTGTCAAGAAGAAGTATACTCTAATCCTGAGAAAGCTAAAGAAGTCAGTCAAGAAAAAATCAGTTTAGAAAATGAACTTTCCTCTCTATATGATGAGTGGGAAGAGTTTATGTAAAAAGGAGAGGATTATTTGCAAGCATTGTTTTCTTTAAAGGATGAAAATAAAAGGTTTTACAAGATACTTCTATCTTTATGTATACCTATTATCATACAAAACTTAATTTCTACATCTGTAAATGTAATAGATACAGTTATGATAAGTAGTTTAGGTGAAGTATCTGTAGCTTCAGTTGGAGTTGCAAACCAATTTTTCTTTCTTTTTAATATGTCTCTGTCTGGTATTACAGGCGGGGCTGGAGTTTTTATTTCACAGTTTTATGGAAAAAAAGATATTAGTAATATAAGAAAGGTTACAGGTCTTACCTGTATATTAGCACTTGCTTTAAGCTTTGTATTTGTTATCCCTGCTCTACTAACACCAAAACCAATAATACACATATTTTCTTATGATTCAGAGGTTGTAAGACTTTGTATAGACTATTTTAGTATCGCAGTATTTAGTTATCCATTGATAGCTATAAGTACAGTGTTTAGTACTGGTTCTAGAGGTGTTAGGAATCCTAAGTTGGGTATGATTTGCAGTGCATTTGCTCTTGTAACAAATGTTATTTTAAATTATGGATTTATATTTGGTAATTTAGGGCTTCCTGCATTAGGCGTAAAAGGAGCTGCTTTAGCAACTGTAATTGCAAGAATATGCGAATTAATTTTAATGCTTACTTATGTGTATTTTTATAAAAAAGACTATATATTAAAATTTGGGTTGAAAAATCTAAAGGCTATCGATAGGATTTTTATCAAATCTTTTTCATCAAAGAGTTTCCCTATATTTGTAAATGACTCTGCATGGGCAGTTGGAACTGTCCTATATTCTGTTGCTTATTCAAGAGCAGGTACATCTGCTATAGCAGCAAGTCAAATAGCAACTAGTACAGGTAACTTCTTTATAATGACTGCTGTATGTATTGCATCTGGTGCATCTATTATGCTTGGTAATGAACTTGGTGCTGACCATATCAAAAGAGCCATTGAATATGCTAAGAAATTTTCTATACTAGTGTTTTTAGCTGGTTTAATACTTGGAGTTATTTTAATTTTAAATATCCCATTATTATTAAAGATGTTCAGTGTTTCTGATAGCTTGTCTTCTGATATAACTAAAATATTTTTTATAATGGGTATACTAATGGCTCTAAAATCATTTAATACATTAATTATAATTGGTATTTTGAGAAGTGGTGGAGATACTAAATATGCTCTATTTTTAGAATTAGGATGTATGTGGTTAGCTTCACTTCCTTTAACTTTTATAGCTGCATTCAAAGGTGCACCTATATTCATCCTTGTTCTACTCACTTACAGTGAAGAAGTTGTAAAATTTATATTTGGGGTACCTAGAGCATTATCTAAAAAATGGGCTATTAACATAGTTAAGGAAATTGATTAATAACAATAGTGTATTTTAGTAGTATATAATACTTTAAAATAGTATCACTGAAAACAGCTAAATTATTTCTAGTTTTCAGTGAAGCTATTTTTTATTTTTTATATAAATTATTATATTATATTTTAATTAAATAATAATAATATTAATAACTATTTATCTTCTAAAAATTCCTTTACTTCAAAGGCTAATCTATGTAATTTATCATAATTCAAAACTTCATATGTGCTATCTATTTTTTTAATTATACCCTTTTCAATTAAATTCAATAGGGAGTGGTATCTACTTTTTCTACTGATTGAATAAATTTCACTAAAATTACGAATATGCTTTGCTTTACATATACTATGCTCTTGTTTTTTTAAGATACAATAAGCAATAACTTCCGTACAAGAAAATAATTCTCTTACCATTCTAGTTTTGTACAACTCATATATTCTTCTTGTACATTTACTGTGAAATAATTCAATAAAATCTCTTTTAAGATATAACTCATCAAATACATCTTTTTTAAATCTAAATAATCTTATATTAGTTTTTGCAAATATATCACATTTCAAGTTATGTTCATATATATAACTAATTTTACCTATAAATTCATTTTCTGGTACAATATCAACAAGAAATTTATTTCCTCCTCTAGTGGAACATTCTACTAATGCAACTCCCTCTATTATAAAAAAGACTTCTTGCAAATCTTCATCTGATGCTACAAATCTTTGCCCTTTTTTATATTCAACAATGGATACTTGATTTAAATTATTTTTAATAATTGGGTATATGCTCGTCTCTTCTGCTTTCATTAAATTCTCCTTTTATGATATATTGTATAAAATATTCTATTCATATATTTTAATTTAGATTAATTTTTAACAAAAGATAATATAACAATTAAATTAATCTTGACAAATCTATTCTACTCAAGCAGAATAAACTTATACATATATATTTTCATATATTATTTATTTTAATATAATTCTATATTTATGAAATTGTATTATCAATAGAATTTGTTAAAATAAATTTTTTAGATGTATATTATAATTTAATCGAATAGAAATGAAAAATATACATACATTTTGAATTTTAAGCAACAATTAGGGGGATTTGGTGACAAGATTTAATTATAAGGAAGAAGGTTTCTATGTATGATTCTCAAAAAATCATATCTAGGCACCTTCTTTTTTGTATAAAACGCTATTAAATTTAAAATGTTATATATAAAGTTATTGATGTTATATAAAAAAGATATTAAAATTAAATTATTTTATAGTATTAATAATGTTTAATAGTTTAAGTATTAATATTATATAAGTTTTGTACAATTTTAGATACAATAAGATATATTGATTATGGAAATAACCTTCCTGTAAATATTATTAAAAACTATTTATTATATAAATAAGGAGAAATCAATGAAAAAATCAGTAGCTTTGGTAAATGATAGCAGAAAAGATTTAATAGATTTTTTGGAAAATAACTTAAAGTTAGTTTTTGGAGATTACATAAAAATTAACAGATACTTTATAGATGAAATAAATAATGATGATATTATAAATGATGATGTAATATTGGTAATGTCTGTAGAAAGATTAGACAAAATTATAAATAATATATTAGACAAGAAAAAAGTTATTGTAATAAGAAGAACTTTTAAGGAAGATAAAGTATATGATTTATTATCCTTACCACAAGGTACAAATGCTTTAATTGTAAATGATTCTGATGAAACTACTTTAGAGACTATAAGCTTATTTTATAAGATTGGAGTAACTAATATTAGACCAGTTCCATATATGAACGAAAATAATTATAAAGATATAAAGATAGCTATAACTCCAGGAGTTCCAGAAAAAGTCCCTAGTTCTATCTCAGATATTTTTGATTTAGGTCATAGATATATAGATATTTCTACCTTTATAGAAATAATAAACTTATTACAAATCGACTCAAAAGAAATACAATCTAATCTGGTTAAATACTCAGAAGAAATAATAAGTTTAGACACAGGTATAAAAGATAAATATAAAGAACTGTTTTTAAAGATAGAAGAATTAGATACAATATTGAACTTATCAAAAGATGGAATATTATTTACTTCAAAAGATGGTGTAATAAATACATATAATAGTAAAGTAAAAGACATCTTAAACATAAAAGAGGATATCTATGGTAAATATATTCAAGAAGTGTTTATAGATAGTTTAAAGGTTTTATTAAATGAAAAAGAGATATTGGACAAGGTTATTATATTTGATAAAAAGTATATAAATGTAAATAAAAAAAACATATACAATAAAGATGAAAAAATGGGTACATATTACAGTTTACAAGAAATAACATACATAAAAAAGCTGGAACAAAATTTAACTAAAAAATTAAGAGAAAAAGGGCAAATAGCGAAATATACATTCAAAGATATAAAAACAAATAGCCCAAAGATGCTTGAATGCATAGATTTAGCTAAAAAAGTTTCTAAATCTGATTTAAGTATACTTATTAGAGGTGAAAGTGGAACTGGTAAAGAACTCATAGCCCAATCTATACACAATAATTCAACTAGAAAAAATCAGCCATTTATAGCAGTAAATTGCGCAGCTGTTCCTGAAAACTTACTAGAAAGTCAGTTATTTGGATATGATAAAGGTACTTTTACTGGGGGTCTAAAAGAAGGAAAACAGGGATTATTTGAATTAGCAAATAATGGAACTATATTCTTAGATGAAATTGGCGACATGCCCTTAGAACTACAAACAAAGCTACTTAGAGTTCTCCAAGAAAAACAAATAATGCCTGTTGGTTCTCATAATATAATTAACATAGATGTTAGAATCATATCGGCTACTAATAAAAACCTAGAACAAATGATTGATAATAGTAGATTTAGAGAGGATTTATATTATAGATTAAATACAATTCCAATAAATATACCTCCTTTAAGGGAGAGAAAAGAAGATATCTTAATTATTATGGAAGATTTAATTAATAAAAAGTTATTTATTACACCAGAGGCAAAAGAACTTATACAAAACTATAAATGGAAAGGTAATATAAGAGAACTCCAAAATGTAACATCTTACTTAAATATTATGTGTGATGATATTGTACTTGAAAAGGACTTACCTCCAAACTTAAGGACTTTAGATAATAAGAATTCCCCATTAAAACTAAAGTATAATAAAAATGATATTTTAAATATACTAGAATTGTTGATTTTAAATAAAGAATCAGATGTTGGTATTGGTAGAGGACTAATTTTGCAAAGATTACTAGATAAAAATATTCAAATTACTGAAGGTAAAATAAAAAAAATATTTGAATATCTAAAAAAAGAAGAATTTATAATTTGTAATTCGGGAAGATATGGAAGTAAAATAACTCAAAAAGGAGAAATCTTTTATAGTAAATTAAAGTATGAAACTCTATAAGTTTATCAACTATTAAATAAAAAATCTATTAGGGAATAGTTTGTCTCCTTAGTAGATTTTTTTGTTTGCTAAATACATCAAAATTATAGTCTATTTTTATCTAATTAATAGGAATTAATAGGAATAGGATAAATAACAATTTTCCTATTTTTTTTATAAATACTCATATATAGTGCAATCTTTATCCAAAACAAAATTTTTTACTGAAAATTGCAATATAATATTTATTTTTCATACTTTTCATACAATGTAATGATTTTTTTTATTCAATATTTTTATAAAAAACAAAATTCTTAAGTAAAAAAACATGGCATAATAATTGCTTAACTATATTAACAAGACAATAAAAAGTAATTGGAGGAATAAAAATGCAACCAGCTTTAAAATTAAAAAATCAAGTTAAAGAATTAGAAAAAGATTTTGTAATAGAAAGTTGTAATTCTATAAAACCTTGGTTAATAGATGTTAGAAGAGAATTACATAGAATACCAGAATTAGCTCTTGAGGAAAATCTTACAAAACAAAAAGTCATTTCTTATTTAAAAGAAATAGGAATTGATTATATGGAATTTACAAAACACAATGGAATTATGGCATACATTTTAAAAGAAAATGCAGATAAAACTATTTGTATAAGAGCAGATATGGATGCGCTTCCTATAGAAGAAGAAAACGATATACCTTATAAATCAATACATAATGGAAAAATGCACGCTTGTGGTCATGATGCGCATACAACAATGTTACTTGGAGCATGCAAAGTACTCTATTCAATGAAAGATAATCTAAATGTAAATGTAAAATTTTTATTTCAACCAGCAGAAGAAGGTTTTGGTGGAGCAAAGTTCTTGGTTGAGGATGGGTGTTTAGAAAACCCTAAAGCTGATTATATATTTGGGCTTCATGTCATGCCACACATTAAAACAGGATTTATTGAAACGAAATACGACACATTAAATGCAAGTGTTGATACTATAGAAATAAGTGTTAAGGGTAAAAGAGCTCATGGTGCGTATCCTGAAAATGGTATTGATGCAATAGTCACAGCTTCACAAATTGTTACATCACTACAAACCATAATAAGTAGAAACCTAGAACCAAATAATGCTGCAGTTTTGACTATAGGCAAAATATATGGTGGTGATGCACATAATGTAATATGTGAAGATGTAAAATTAGAGGGTACATTGAGAACTTTAAATAGTGAGACAAGAGATTTTGTAATTAATAAGATTACTAAAATTGTTGAAGATACAGCATCTGCATTTGGATGTATTGGAACATTACACGTGAGCGATGAAAATTACCCTGCTGTTATAAATGAAAGGGAATTAGTAGATACTGTTATTTCAAGTACTAAGGAATTACTTGGAGAAGAAAAATTTATACTGAGAGCAAACCCTTCATTAGGTGGTGAAGATTTTTCTTTTTATACAGAACATTGCAAAGGAGCATTCTTCCATTTAGGGTGCAAAAACGAGGAAAAAGGACTGACTTCACCTCTTCATACCTCTAAATTTAATGTAGATGAGGATTGTCTTCCAATAGGAGTTATGATGCATGTAATGAATACTTTATATTTTAATTAATATGGTAATTAATAAAAGAATAGGAGATAAATTAATATGGAAAAAGCTAAAAAATTAGGGTTATTTAGTATGATATTATTAGGAATTAATAGTATCATAGGTTCAGGTATATTCTTACTACCAGGTAAAGTTTACAATCTAGCGAGCCAAAATAGTATATTTATATATATTTTTGCTACACTTCTGGTTCTATCAATACTTTTATGTTTTGCAGAGGCTGGAAGTATGTTTGACAAAAATGGAGGTGCATATTTATACTCCAAAAAGGCATTTGGTGATTTTATAGGTTTTGAAGTTGGTACAATGTCTTGGGTTATTAGAATCATATCATGGTCTACACTAGCAGTAGGATTTGCAACAGCTTTAGGTGCATTTTGGCCAGAAGCTGCTACTGAATATAAAGGATATATCGCAGTGGCATTAGTAACATTACTTTCAATAAACAGCTTATTTGGAATTAAAAGTACAAAGATAATGAATAATGTAATAACCATAGCTAAATTAGTACCATTAATAGTTTTTGTAATAGTAGGAATATTCTTTATAAAATTTGGTAATGTTGTTCCTTCAGGCAATGTTGTAAATTCTAGTATAGGACCAGCTATAATATTAGTATTTTACGCGTTTACTGGATTTGAATCATTTGTTGTAGCAAGTGGAGAAATGGATAATCCTAAAAAAAATCTTCCAATAGCATTAATAACTACAATATTTATATGTGCAATAATTTATATCTTAATTCAAGTTGTCTGTATGGGTATACTTGGAGACAAATTATTTGAAAATAGTATTCCAATCGCAGACGCTTCAAGCGTATTTTTAGGCAATTATGGTAAAGTATTTATATCTGTAGCAACATTAATATCTATATTTGGAATAAATATAGGTTCTTCAATAGTAACTCCCAAGTGTGGTTCTGCTCTAGCAGAAGAAGGCTCTCTTCCAGCATTTATAGGAAAAACAAATAAATATGATGCTCCATATGTAGCAATAATAATATCTTTAATCTTCTGCATACCACTTGTATTAACTGGAAGTTTTGAACAGCTTGCAGTAATGAGTGTAATTGCCAGATTTGCTCAATACATACCAACTTGTTTAGCAGTAATAGTTTTAAGAAAAAGAGCAGATATCCAGGCTTCATTTAAAATTCCTTTTGGCCCTGTTATACCAACAGTAGCTATATTAGGTAGTATATGGTTGTTACAACAAGCTTGGGTTGAAGATATGTCAAAACCTATAACTCAAAATAGAGTTTTGATAGGATTAGGAGCAATGTTATTGATAGCACCTTTATATGTACTTATGAAAAAAAACAAAAAAATTGAATGTGAGTGCAAAGATAAGTCAGAAGATTCAAAATTATATGTTCCAAGAGAAAAAATTCAGTAATATTTTATAGATTGCTTGACATTCTTTTTTATTTAAAATCTATAGAAAAAGTTAATAAAGACCTAAACTTTATTATTTACACAAAGTTTAGGCCTTTATTTTTTCTAATAAGTAACATATATCAAATACTATAATCAAACATCAAAATTCAAACAAGTTTCAGGTTCATCTTCTATTTTTGCTATTTTAAACTTACATGCAATTAATGCTAGAGATACCAATGGATTTATGATATTTAATAATGCATATGGACCATACGTTAATGCAGATACACCTAATGTTGCTGTTATATACGCTCCACATGTATTCCATGGTACCAATGGAGAACTTAAAGTTCCACTATCTTCTAAAGCTCTTGATAACATCTTAGGATGTATACCTCTCTTTTTATATTCCTTATTATACATTCTTCCTGGTATAACTATAGACAAGTATTGTTCTCCTGCTATTATGTTAGTAACTGTGCAAGTTACCATTGTACATAATACTGTTCCAAATACACCCTTTGCTAACCTTAGTAAAGAAGAAGCTACTGCTTCAAGCATGCCTGTTTTTTCTAAAATACCTCCAAGAGATAAGGCACATATTGTTAAAGATACAGTAGACATCATATTCATAATCCCACCTTTAGACAATAAAGCATCTACCTCTTCTACTTGTGTTGATGAAACATATCCATTTTGTGCTGCATCTAATATTACATTCATAGATTCTCCTTGGAAAACTACTGCAAACAATACTCCTAATACAGCACCTACTATAAGCCCTGGTATAGCAGGAACTTTGAATATAACCAATCCAATTACTATTGCTGGAGCTAATAATAATACTGGTGATAAAGTATTAAATGTAGAATCTAATGTAGACCTAATTAGCTCTATCTGTTTTATATCTAATGCTTGACCTGAATACTTCATTCCGATTACACCATAAATTACTAGGCAAATTAATAATGATGGTATAGTTGAATATAACATATATTTTATATGTGTAAACAAATCTGTTCCTGCCATTGCTGGTGCTAAGTTAGTCGTTTCAGATAAAGGTGATAGTTTATCTCCAAAGTAAGCTCCAGATATTATAGAACCCACTATTAATCCAGTTGGCATACCTAAACTTTGCCCAATTCCTAAAAGTGCCACGCCTACTGTACCCATTGTACTCCAAGATGACCCTGTTGCAAGAGACACTATTGAGCAGACTAATGTGGATGCTACTAAAAAAATATTTGGTGATAAAATTTTTAGTCCCCAGTAAATCATACATGGAACTACTCCACTTACTATCCAAGTTCCTATAAGCACACCTATTATAATTATGATTAAGATTGCTTGCATTGCCATCTTTATACTATTAAACATACTTAATTCTAGGTCTTTCCATTTAAATCCAAGCCTATATACAGCTACAAGGCCTGCTACTGCTGCAGCTCCTATTAGTGGTACATGAGGTGATGAGCCATACATTAATACCCCTAAACTTAAAAATAATATCAAGCAAGTAATTGGTATCATTGCATCAAACAGATTTGCTTTTCTACATTCTCGCTCTTTCATAAAATAATTTCCTCCTAATTATTTGAACACTATACTATAATTTTCTTTGAAACATATTCGCTTGTACTAGATGACATGATACCTCCATAAGTTAATAAAAAATCTACATTGTCGCCTAATTTATAATCACATTTTGTATTACTTACATCTAATATCATGTGGTCTGAACTTGCCCCTAATATCTCTATATCAGTGTCTATTGGAATTAAAGAGTCAATATTTATGTCCTGCTTACCTATGGCTATAATTGCCCTTTTTAAGATTCCTTTATCTTCATAAACAGGTTTATTTCTAAACGCATCAACTCCTATTTCTCCAATAGGAACTGATGGTTTTTCTTTACATTCAACTATTTGACATATTAATTTGAATACATCTTGATATGTCCCATTTATATTTTTACCGTATGCCGTTTCTCTACCAAGTAAAATAGATTCACCTATTCTCAAATTATTAATACCTTCTGGCATATTATTACTTGTCATTAAATGTATAGAACTTGAATTACCTCCTGATACTATTTCTAGATTTATTCCAAATTTACCTTCTATCTTTTGAGCTATACTTACTAGCCTACCTGTATTTTCTTTAGATGGTATAATAGCTCCATAACAAGTTAAGTTTGTAGCTATACCAATTATTTTAATATTTTTTAGTTTTACTATCTCTTTTATACTATTAAAGAGGTCTTCTTCATAAAAATACCCTTCTCGTAAATCTCCTAAGTCAAACATAAGAACTATATTATGAATAATATTTTTACTTTCACATAATTCATTTAATTTCTTTATAGTTTCTAATTCTGAGTTAAAACTTATATCACAATAATTGATAACTTCTTCTAGTTCACTTATCATGGGTATTCTAATTAGTATTTTAGGTAAATTTATATTTTGTAACTTTTTTAAGTTTTGTATTCTTGAATCTGCTATATGATCTATTCCTTCATTATATACTGCTTCTACTATTTCTTTTCGTGCACAAAATGATTTAGTTACGAAAGATACTTTAATGTTTCTTTCATGACAACTCTGTAAAATTACTTTAGCATTATGTCTTAATTTTTCTATATCTATTTCTAATCTAGGGTACATAGTCTTTCCTCCTTGAAGTTTAAACTTTTTAGTAGGAGCTTAAGAGATGCTTCTTCGTATTTTTTAGATAAAACCCCCATAGATGCCATAATATAGTCATTATCTATCAATATCTTTGTTTTTTCCTTTGGAAATAGTAATTCTTTATTTTTATTGTATTTAGTTATACCATCTAATATTTTAATTCTACTAGGGAGCCTAGTAAGTGCTCCCCCTGTACCCACTATATATCTTACTTCTGTTAAATCTTTTCCTTCTGCAATTTTGGTTTTTCCAGTTGTTCCATAAATATTTCTTATTTTCCCTGAATGCCTTAACATAGCTTTAATAACAGCTTCTTTTGTCAATCTCTCCACAAATAATATTTCTTCTTTTGATTTTGGTATTGGTGGATAATTATCTATTACTTTATCAATATCTATAGATAATTCATTTTGTAAATTTTCTTTACCTATAACTTCTACTATATTTTTCATATTTACATATACACCTAAATCTCCCTCAACACTTCTCTTAGCTACAGGTTCAGGATTAACTAATATTTTATTAATATAGTCACTCCCATATGTAACAGAATGCACATCAGTAGTTGCTCCACCTACATCTAGAGTTAATAAATCTCCAATATTTTTATATAAAAGTTTAGAAGCTTCCATTACAGCCCCTGGAGTTGGGGTAATATTTTCATTAACCATTTCTTTGATATACCTCATTCCTGGCGCTGTAGTTATGTGGTCTTCAAACACACCTTGAATGATTTTTCTTGTAGGTTCTATATTCAATAAATCTATTTTAGGGTATACATTTTCTGTTATATAAAGCTTATAATTCGTATCTTCAAATATTAACCTTACTTCTTCTTGATTTTCAACATTACCAGCATATATAACTGGTATACCTAAACTCATAGAAGCTATCATTTCAGCATTATAAATAGCTGTATCTCTTTCTCCATAGTCAACTCCACCAGCTATTAAGATTATGTTGGGATTTATTTCTTTTATTTTCTTTAAATCAGTTCTTTTAATTCTACCTGATGTTACTTGACGAATAACAGCTCCAGCTCCTAGAGCAGCTTCTTTAGCTGCTTTTACTGTCATATCATACACTAATCCATGAACAGTCATTTTTAATCCACCAGCTGCACTAGAAGTTGCAAACATATCATTATACTTTATATCATCTACAGATAATTTATTAGCTAAATCTTTAATAGCACCCGATAAGCCATTTCTTACATCGCCACCTTCAAATACTGTTGTTGGAGCCTGACCTTGACCCGAAAATACAGGATTATCAGAATCAATATTATGGAAAGCGTTTACTACAGTGGTAGTACTTCCTATTTCAGCTACCAACACATCTATTTTTAAAGAAACTTTTTTATTCTCCATTATTTATTATTCATTTCTCTTCTTTTTTCAACTAAGAAAGTGGCTACATGTATACCTTTGCTGTTTCTTCCAAATCCAGCATCTATTCCTTGTTCAATGGCTATTTCAGGTGTTACCTGTGTTCCTCCACAAGCAATCATTACTTTATCTCTTATACCTTTTTCTACACAATAATCGTGTAATTTCTTCATATTTTTATAATGAATATCATCATGACTTATTATTGTAGATGCAAGTATTGCATCTGCATTTAGCTCTATTGCTGCGTCTACTAATTTTTCTACAGGTACAGAAGTTCCCAAGTAATGACATTCTATACCATATTTTTCAATACCACCATGTTTTATATCTATTATTTCTCTTAAACCAACTGAGTGTTCGTCTTCTCCAACTGTAGCTGAAACTATTTTCATAGGCTTTTCTTCTATATCTGCTCTTATTTCTTCATCAGTTAGTACTTTAGGTTCTTCTGGTATTACTAAGTCATTTAAATCTATATCAAATGGAACTCTTCCCTTCACTTCTATCCTAGTGCCTTCGGATTCATGCATAACTTCTCTACTTATAACTTCAACTTCTTGTAAATTCATTTTTTTGACAAATTCCAATGCTGCAAACTCAGCTGTTCTTTTATCAGTAGGAAGCATCATTGTTATCATCACAATTCCATCTGCACACCATTCCATTTCAGGTTTGATTTTAGTTCCACCTCTGTATTCCTCTGATTCTTTTAGTCTATTTTCTACATTATCAAAATCATCAAGTTCATCGATATATATTATTTTGTTTGGATTTTCAAATGTACATCCATCTATTAATATTGATGGATTATCTATAGCTTTTTCATCATATTGAGCTACATTATTGTATCCAAAGTGAGCAGTTACAGGTGCTAAATAATCTTTATCTCTTTCATAAACAGTACCCTCACCAACTCCGCCTTTTATTTTTCTAGATATACCATCACCATTTCTTTCTGGATAATTTCCTGAGTCAACGAAGAATCCTTGTTCTACTGATTCAAAATATCCTCCAACTTCAAAGATTTCTTCCATATATAGTACAGCTCTTTCTTTAAGCTCTCTTGCTTTGTATCTTAATTCTCCAACATCCTTAAGTTCTATCATATCCATAAGACCATCCATGCCAACTAAAGCTTGCTTTGCTGTATCACATGCTTCTATGTTGTATATATGCCAAGGTACATTTCTACCTTCGTCAGGTGTTATAGTTGATTGTATGTCAGCTCTAGTTAGTACTGATGTTAATAAATTTAATACATGAGTAACTGTTGCTTCTCTAGTTGATGATTCCATATATTTAGTATTCATTTGAGCTCTCATCTTATAATCACTAAATAATTCTCTAAGTGCAACAGCATAAGGTAAGTCTATTCTTAAACATGGTGCTGGAGGGGCTGTTGGTGGCACTGTTGATAAGCATATATTACTTTTATCTATTCCTATTTTTTCTGAAAATATAGAATTTAAAGCGTGTTGAACCATAAGTTCAGGCATTACCTTCCATGCTTCTCTAGCCGTAGCATTAGCATTATGTGCTCCATCTATTTGAGCTATATTTGCAAAAGCCATTATTTGCTTAGCTTCACAAGCATCTACAAAAGATCTTACCATGTTTATATTTCTATATAGAACATTATATTGTGGGTCTTGATGTGCTCCATTGACCCCTTCTTCAGCAAACATTACTGCTACTTCAGGACCCGCAACACCACTTACATATGAATGGTAATTAATAGGTCTACCAACTTCTTCTTCTATAAAGTCAAGAGCTTTTCTTTGAGCTCTTACTTGTTTTCTTGTTATTGGAACACCTCCTATACCTTGAGGGGTTCCTTCTATAAGTCCGTCAAAATGTGATTGCCCAGCAGTTCTAATGACCATTAAGTGGTCAGCACCGTGATGAGCTGCCATCCTCATTCTTCTTATATCATCTTCAAATCTTCCAGAAGCTATTTCAGTAGTAATAATTGGGCTTGGTTGAGGGTCTATATTATTAAAATATTTAGATGATGGTAACCCTACACTCTTCTTTAAAGGTTTTGTACAGTCTTTATATTCAAAAGGTCCCATTTCAAGATTTTCCAAGTGTTCTCTCCAAACCCAACCTCTTCTTTTTGGTTTATATTTATCCAAATCTTTTAATATATAGTCTATATCTAATTTTTTATTTTCCTTTAACATGATTCTACCCCTTCTCTAAATAAACATGTAACTTCATCCCAATATTCACCATTAACTAATAATAAACCAGCTTCTCTAACTGATATATTTTTAGATTTAGCAAGCTTATAAACTACATGCCCTGCTCCCTTACCTATAAGACCTCTTTCCATAACACCTTCTAAAATAGGTTTTACCTCAAGAGAAGAAAATCCCATTCTTAACAAAACAGACCTTTCTATTGATGGCGTTGTATTCTTTTTGCCAAGGTCTATCATTGGTTCTACTATCTGGGCAGCTAAACTCCAAAATCTTTCTTTTAACTCATCATCGCTCAATTTCTGAAGATGTTTTCTTCTAACCTCAAAATCATCCTCTCTTTTTTTCATGAACATTCCCCCATTCATATTAATTTAAGTGAATTTTCCAACTATTCATTTCATGTTAAATTAAAAAATAGTAATTATTATAAATTATCTAACGTATCAATAACAAAATCTCTTGAACTTTTTACTTCTTTCATTAGAAACTCTATATCTTCATTACTTAGACTATTAACATCATCAATACCATTATGAGATATACAATTTTTTATAAATGATTTTCTTATTTTATTTATGTCGATATCAACACATTTTAATAATTCTGGTCTTTCTGGTAATATTAAGTTTACTCCTGCAATTTCTTCTCTTGGATTTCCAAATTTTATATCTATTCCATTTTCTTTTGCAAATGTAAGCTGTGGACATATGTGTTTACCTGCACCTGTATACTCTGTCTCTTGTACTACTACAACTTTATCTTCATCCAATTCTTGTGCTAAGGAAAATGCTGCTGCTAAAGATGTATTTCCAGCAGGTCCTCTTTCTATACCTTCCAACTGTGCCAATAATTCAGTTGTATAGAAAACTTCTCCTTGTTTTACTAACACATATCTGTCCATATATCTAAGTGGTCTAGCTGCAGACCTAGGTACATCTGACCTATCAGGCCATGTACAGAATGGTATACCAAAACCTGTATGTCCTGTTGTAAATGATTTTTTATTAAATTGACTATCACTAGCCATGTGTAATCCTTTTAAATCAACACTTGCTCCAACTACTTTTGTGTTAAGAGAACCAGCTTTTATTAGTCCTCTTGCTGTTCCAGTGAGATTACCTCCACCTGCATTTGTACAAACAACTACATCAGGGTCTTTTTTATATTTTTCTCTAAATTGAATAGCTAGCTCATATCCTAAAGTTTCTACACCTGCAATTCCAAATGGTGAATATAACGATGCGTTAAAATAGCTTGTTTCTTCTAGTAGGACTAAGAATGTATAAAATAATTCTGGTCCAACAGTTAATTGAATAACTTCTGCACCATATGCCTCACATTTTCTTGCTTTCTCTATAATCTCAGGTTGACCTAGACCATTAGAATCATAACATTCTTGAACTATTATACATTTTAAACCCTGCATTGCTGCCTGAGATGCTACAGCTGCTCCATAGTTACCACTAGTAGCTGCTATTACACCTTTATATCCCATTTTTTTAGCATGATATACTGCAGTAGCTGCTCTTCTTGCTTTAAAACTACCAGATGCATTCATTGCTTCATCTTTTACAAATATTCTAGCACCTTTACCTTCTGGAGCACATCTTCTGGCCAACTTAGTTAAATTTTTAAGTTCTATTATAGGAGTATTTCCAACAGCATATTGTGATTGAATTGCTTCAATATCTTGTAATGTATATCCTGTTTCACCCATCATTTTTTCATAGTCAAATCCTATTCCTTCTTGTTCAAAAGATGAGTAATCCAATCCAATTGCGTTTTTCATTATTTCATTGTTTCTTCCCATGACAGCTTGATAGCTCATATCTTTCATTGATGCTGCATTATTCATTATATACACCTCCAAATAATATTTCTTTAGCCTGTATTCCTATTTGGAGTAACTCAGGTATACATTTACCATAATCATGAGTATAATATGGATTTACTTTAAGTAAATCACCTTTTACAAGTCTACCCGTAATTGTTTTAACTTCTACTAAATCACCTATAGAGGCATCCTTTTGTATAAACCCTTTAACCCACATTTCTAAGGATACTTTCTTAGTATCCTCTGGAACTTGTGGAGCTCTTTCTTCTGGAGTCAACACTATATTGTGTATAATAACCCAATCATTAATTTTAGCATCCATTTTTTCATCCCCTTATCAGCTAACTGTTATTTTATTAATTTGCTTTTGACTCTTCTTCTAACTCAATTTCTATCTGATTTCTTATATCTCCCATTATTGCTCTAGGTACTGGTATATCCAACATAGTTTTAAGGCCTGGTCTAGCATTTATTATTAATGGAATAGAGTTTACTATCATTGCATAAGTACCTACCCCTCCAGGTATTTCAGGATTTATTTGTAAATCAATATTTGGTATCCCTTTTATTGATACATAGTCTCCTGTTTTAATACCTTCTGCTTCAGGTATTATCTGTTGTGGATGCTCCATTTCAATTAAAACATCTCCATTTACATATCCATATCCACATTGTCTACAACCAGCAACATTTCCAGCCAATGCCTCTCCGTACTTAGATTTTCTATCTACTGTAGTCATTATTGGTTCTTTTGTTTGTTCTATCTTATCTAGTTTCCACCCTAATCCATCAGCTATCATATTTATTGATTCTACAAATCCTACATGACCTGCTATAGTATTATTTTCTACACCTTTTATGAACTCTTCTTTTGTTACTCCAACACCTTGTTCTACCATAACAGATTTTCCAAATGGTGATAAATCATTTACCCTCTTCGCTTTTATACTATTAACTTCTTCACAAGTACCTGAAAGCGCTAATACTAGTAAATCTAGTACAAACCCTGGATTGATTCCTGTTCCAAGAATACTTACTCCATTCTCTTTTGCAACTTCATCCATTTTCTTAGCCAAGTCTGCATCATCAGCTTGTGGATATGCCATTTGTTCTGCTGTTGATATAACATTTATTTTTCTATTTAATAAGAACATTATTTTATCAAAAGCCTTTTTAGTAAATGAATCAGTTGCTAATAAAACAACATCTACACTTTTTTCTTTAAAAACTTCTTCATAATTTCCATTGATAATAACTTCTGTTCTTTCTCCTCTTTCAATTCCTAGGACATCATACATACTTTTACCTGAAGTACTTCTACTGCAAACAGATACTATTTCTATACCTTCTTTTTTTAAAATCATATTAGCCATGCCTATCCCCATAGCTCCAAATCCCCATATACCAACTCTTACTTTTCTCATATATACACCCTCCTAAAAATTTATATTCTTAATTATTAGTTAAAGCATGAATCGTGCCAACTTCAAAACAAAAATAAATATTTATTAGAACGTTGAAACTATAATTATCTTGTTATGTATTTTCATAAATAAAAAATAATATTTTTTCTGAGAAATAAAAAAAGAGCAAAAAAATTTGCTCTTTTTTAATAATTTTGCGCCTTTATTTTACTTCTTTATAGGACTTTAATATTATATTTTTTTATTTTATATTGTAAATTTTGCCTATTCATACCTAAAATTGATGCAGCCTTAGTTATATTATATGATGCCTTTTCTAATGATTCATATATATACTTCTCTTCTATCTCACTGAGAACATTATTAAGTGTCTTATTCTCTAAATCATTTAAAGAATAAGTATTCCCCTCTTTATTCTCTTTAAGATTGTAATAGTCATTTAAATTAATCATGCTTGTTTCTATTTGTATCTCGTTTTCCATCATACTCATAGTACAATAAATTATGTTTTCTAGTTCTCTTATGTTCCCTTGCCAGTCATAATTTTTTAAAACCCTGATAGCTTCATCTGAAATACCTACTACTTTTTTATTTAACTTTTTATTATACTTTGAAATAAATTTTTTGCATAATACAGATATATCCTCTTTTCTATCTCTAAGAGGAGGAATTTTTATATCTATTATGTTAAGCCTATAATATAAATCTTTTCTCATTTTATTCTCATTTAAAATAACTTTTGGACTTTCATTTGTTGTTGCAATAATTCTTACATCAACAGGTATATCCTTAGTCCCTCCAACTCTTCTTACATAACCTTCCTGCAAAACTCTTAGCAATTTAGCCTGTAACATAATAGGCATGGAGTTTATTTCATCTAATAATAATGTCCCTTTGTTAGCTTGCTCAAATAAACCTGGCCTGTCTATTGCCCCTGTAAATCCTCCCTTAGCAGTTCCAAATAGTATTCCTTCGAATAATGATTCTGGTAAAGCTGCACAATTTTGTGCTATAAATGGATAATTTTTTCTATTACTTCCATAGTGAATGGACTGGCTAAATAGCTCTTTGCCTGTCCCAGTTTCACCATATATAAATACTGAGGCATCAGACTTACAAGCTTTCTTAGATTTTGCTATTGCCTCTTTAATCAGATTACTTTCCCCTAAAATATCATCAAATTCATAGCCCTTTTTTTGTTTATTGTCAACTTTATTAATTAAATTTTTTTTATAGCTTCTGTTTAATAAATTTTCTATAGTTGTCATATTCTTTGATATTTCAAGTGCCCCTACAAATTCTCCTTTAATATCAATTGGTATCGTAGTATTTATTGCTGTTATTTCTTTTCCATTTTTATCTAGATATTTTTGAATATTGTCTTTAATAATTTCCCTTTTTTCCAAAACTTCTACTAGTGTACTTCTATTTATTTTCATTTTGCTGACTATATCAAAAAATGAATTAGTTAAAACATCATGTCTATTCATTTTTTCCATTTTTTGTACAGAATCATTGTAGATTATAGTTTTCCCTTCTTTATTAACAAAATGTACCCCTTCATCAATATTTTCCAATATTTCATTCATTACTTTAAAAAATATTTCTTGGTTCAACTATATCACCCCAGTACCTAAATATATAACAACCCAAAAATAAGTAAAATATTTCTATATATTTATCTTATCACATATTTATGATATTTTTTATGTCCATTATATTTTTAATTAATACTTGATGAACTACATAGTAAAGCATGAATAGTAATGGTTATATTCTTAGTATTTTCCCTTTTGTTGATATTTCCTTATTAAAAAAAACATTCTAAATATATTATTTATACTCAAATATTATCTAAAAAAGAGTATTTGTATACCTTTATTCTCGTACATATTTTTAACTTAAAATATAAACTTTATATAAAACAAGTTAAAATATACTTAATTAAAATACGTAAAAAAGAGCTATCACAGAACAAATTTAATTTACTCATGCGATAACTCGATTCTACAAACTAATATTTAATTTTCATAATATTTATTTCTAAAAAGCAGTCTCATGCCCAACATAACAGGCTATGCCATTATCTAAAAATATGTCCTGTAATTCTTCAAGATGCTCTTCATCAACATCTCCTTTATCAGAATACTCATATTCTTTACCTAATTGAATCCATTTTGACTCTCCTAGTCTATGAAATGGTAACAGATTAATTTCTACTAAATTATTTTTATGCATAAAAGATATAATATCATTTATATTTTCTATACTATCATTAAATCCTGAAATAACTGGTACTCTAAGTACTAATCTTCCACCCCAGTCAGAGTTCACAAGATTTGATATGTTTTCTAATACTAAATCATTATACACACCTGTTTGTTCCTTATGCTTTTCTCTATCCATATGTTTTATATCAATAAATGCAAAGTCGATATCCTTAAATATATTATTAAAAATTTCATTTGAAACACATGCACTCGTTTCAATAGCAGTGTGCACATTTGTTTCATGACATTTTAATAGCACTTCATGTAAAAATTCATGTTGAAGTAGTGGCTCTCCTCCACTAAATGTTACTCCTCCATTACTTCTCCAGTTATTAGAATCACGCTTAATCACCTTTACAAGTTCCTCTACAGTATATGGCTTTGCACATAATTTAAACGCATTATAATAACACGAGTTGACACATTCAAAACTCTCACAATTCTTACATATGCCCCAATCTATGACTGGCTTATTGTCAAGGTCAAAACTCAATGCACCATTTTTACATTTACCATGACATACAGTACATCCATTTTCATATTGACAAGACAACTCACTAAACATCATATGTGGTCTAACAGTCCAACTTTCAGGATTTGCACACCACTTACAACTAAGTGGACATCCATTTAAAAACACAGTTGTTCTACAACCTGGCCCATCATGAACTGAAAAGCTTTGTATATCAAAAATCATTCCTTCTAATTGTCTTTGACTATTCATTAAACACATGCCCTTCACAAGTAATTGCGTTTAATGTTGAGTATACCCAATCTTCATTCTCTAGCCCAACACATTTACCTATACCTTCATCATTAGCATTAACAAAATTTTTACAATTTTTACATTTTGGCATTACTTTTATTTCTGAACATGCTTCATCATCTAAATTAATCATTTGTTTTGATAATCTACAAATCCCTTTAGTCGCATCTACTGCGCAAAAATTCATACAATCACTATGTTTTCTCATATTTTACACCCCTTCATACTCTGTTCTAGCAATTACTTCATCTTGTATTGGTTTACCTAGTTCACACCAGTATTGAGTAAATCCAGCAACACGTACCATTAGTTGACGATAATTATCAGGATTTTTTTGTGCGTCTTTCAAAGTTTCTGAGTCCACAACATTGTATTGAATATGGAATCCACCTTTTCTCAAGTAACTTCTTGTTAAATCTAACAGTTTTTTTGTTCCCTGTTGTCCTCTAATAGTTGTAGGATGAAGTTTTAAATTCATTTGAGAATTTTGAACTACTGCTTGATCCCAAATAGTCGCAGATTCAAATAATGCATACACACCATTTTTATCTGTTCCTGCATATGCAGAAACTGAACCATCTGAATATGTTGTCCCACTTAATCTACCATCTGGGGTAGCTAAAGTAGCAGCTCCTTGTGGTCCATGTGTAGATACAGAAATTTGACAAGGATACATTTTTTTAGCATATAAAGATTGTGCTTCTTCACACACTTTTGCTAGCCATATTTCATAATTTTTAAGAATCATATCTGCATACAAATCATTGTTTCCATATTTAGGTGCATCAAGACAGGCCTTATAAATAGCATCATATTTGCCAGTCTTATCCACTTTTACTTGGTCTGCCATAGAATAATTACCAACTTCTAATGCATCTTTAAATCCAAAATTATTTAATACAGCATCCTTCATTTCTTCAACTGTAAAAGCTTTGTCATCATATACAAGTTTTTTAAGTGCAGCAAATGAGTTAACCATAGTAACAGTTCCACAAGTTTCTACATTTAATGTTGCATTATAACGATATCCCATATTTCCTATATGTTGACCTTTATCTAAACAGTCTGGTTTTAATAGAGAATTTATTATAGAAGTATCAAACTTTCTCCATATATCTAACTCAATATTATTTGCTCTCTCAAGAACATTTATTGCTTGTTTATAATAGTCTTTAAATACTTCTACAACTTCTTCATAAGTATCTAATGGCTTATTATGAGGTTCAAATACTTGTATATTCATACGATGGTCTTTACCATTCATAAGAACAAGTTCTAATATTTTAGGATTAGCAATAAAGTGAACTCCAGAACCAGCAGATTGTCCTGCTCCACCTGCAATAGAATATGTCTTTCCATTTAAAGTCAGTTGTTTCCAGCATCCTGGAGATGTTTCCAGACATCCACCTAATGCAAATGCTCTAGCTTCTTCAACAGTCATTCCTTCATCAGCAAATTGCTTCATCATAAATGTTGTCCCATTTGAATTGTTTACCCATGCTGGATAACCAGAACCAAGTTTTGTACATTCAACAGCTTTCATTAAAAAATCTTCTGGAAGTTTTTCATCATATAACATAGTTAAGCTAGGCTGAGGAGTTCTACATCTCATACTTGCCTCTAATAATAATTCTTCTAATTCATTAGCTCCTGTAGAACCATCTTCTCTTAACCCACCTATAGATAAAGTATTGAATGTATTTCCTGATAAGACTCCTCCATTTACACCTGCTGAAGCAAAACAGTCAATACAAGTGATTTTTATTCTATAAAGTTCTAATAATTCAATAACTTCTTCTTTTGTAATTAGTCCTTTTTCCATATCCTGTTCATACCAAGGATATAAAATTTGACCAAAACGACCTATAGACATACCAGATATAGCATCTTCATTTACTGATGCTATATGAATTGTATAAGTCAATTGAAGAGCTTCTCTAAATGTACGAGGTTGTTTATGTGCAATATGTTCTAATATCTCTACTAAATCTGAATATTCTTTTTTTGATTCTAAATCTGTTTCTATACTCTCTAAATATTTTGCATGTTTTGCATAGTTTAAAATCCAAGCTTGTAACCCTTCAATGACTTGAATAACAGCTTCATAAAAATATAGACGATCCATTCCGATAAGCCCATCTCCAGATGCATTTCCTGCAACTGCTTTTTTACATTCTTTTGCCATTTCTATAATTCCATCTAATCCATAATTTAAAGGATAAAAATAGTTTATAACTTCTCTACCTTGAGGAAGTGTATATCCTGAATCAAACATACATATAAGTGTACTCATTAAATTTTCTTTTAAATCATAATCTGGCATCATCTTTTCATAGTGAAATCCTAAATCTTCAACTGATTTTCCAACCCATTCCTTTGCCATTTTTACAAGAACAGGTACTTCTTCTTTTCTCATTCCAAATTTACCAGCTATTGAAACAACATTTCCAAAACTTTCAGTTACATTTCCTCCACCAGAACCAAATTTTGTAAGCTCATCTGCTGTATTACTAGCTAATTTCTTTGCTTCTTCTTTCATTTGTTCTCCCTGAGCAACAAAGAAACTTTCACTTACCCAAGGCATTGGGAAAGAACCTCTATAATGGCGTGTTTTTTGCATTACTATCTTCTCACCAGGTATTATATTTGGTGTCATATGAGAAAAAGCAGCTTTAAGAGCTTTAGCTCTTCTAACTACTGCTATATCCCCATCTGATTTTCTATATTCTCTATTGTACCAATATGGAAATTCCATATCAGCTGTAGACAATGTATTGTAATATACATTCAATAAATCATCTGCTCTTTTACTTGCTTTTTTTTCACTAAGTTCATCTAAATTTTCTTGATTTTGAAAATTTGCTTTAATATTTTTTGCTTCTAAAATACTTCTTATTTTATCTTCTTTACTTTGACTCATTTCTTCCCCTCCTTAAACTTTCTATACTTAGTATAAAACTTTTTAAGAAGGGAAAAAAAGAGTCTATTACCCACTTTCTAAAATAATCTTTCTACAAAAAAATAAAACTTAAAACATTTTAGACCATAAATTTACCTTATATCTAAATATCTAAAAACCTACTGATTTATTAAAATATAAAGATTGTCCATTGTCTTGTTTTAAGCTTTAACATATACTATATTTAATTTTATAAAAATACTTGATCAATATATTTTTAAACTTAGTTTATATTACTGGTTTATCTTAAGATTCGGAACTGCATTCAGACTCATATCATGTGTTTTATTGTTTATAAAATTATAATATCCTGCGCAACCTATCATAGCAGCATTATCTGTACATAAAATTAAAGGAGGATATTTAACTATAATTCCACTCTCTTTTGCAAGTTCTGTTATTTTAGCTCTAAGACCAGAGTTGGAAGCAACTCCACCAGAAAGAGTTATAACATCATAACCTTTATCTTTTGTCGCTTTTAATGCTTTAGTAGCTAAAACTTCAACTACTGCTTCTTGAAAAGATGCAGCAACATCTTCAACTACTATTTCTTCGTTTTTCATCCTTTTTCCATTTAAATAATTTAATACAGAAGATTTTAGACCACTAAAACTAAAGTCATAGCTATCATCTTCTAAATAAGCTCTTGGAAATTCTATAGCATGCTTATTCCCTTTTTTAGCTAAATTATCAATAATAGGTCCTCCTGGATACCCCAAATTCATAGCCCTTGAAATCTTATCAAAGGCTTCTCCAGATGCATCATCTCTAGTCTTTCCTAAAATTTCATATTTACCATAATCTTTAACTTCTACTAAGTGAGTATGACCTCCAGATACTATTAATGTTATAAAAGGAGGTTTTAAATCTTTATGCTCTATATAGTTTGCACTTAGATGTCCTTCAATATGATTTACTCCTACAAGAGGAATATCCAATGTATATGCAAGTGCTTTAGCATAAGATAATCCTACTAATAAAGCCCCTACTAGTCCTGGGCCATATGTAACTGCAATGTGGTCTATATCATTAAATCCTATATTTGCCCCATCTAAAGCTTCTTGAACAACTATATCAATATTTTCAACGTGTTTTCTTGAAGCCACCTCTGGTACTACTCCGCCAAACTTTTTATGTGTTTCTATTTGAGTAGAGATTATGTTTGAAAGTACTTCTCTACCATTTTTTAAAACTGATGCAGCTGTTTCATCACAGCTACTCTCTATAGCTAATGTTATTATATCACCCATAAACTCTACACCTCTTTTAATTGATTCCACATTATAATTGCATCTTCTTTGTTATCATTATAGTATTCTTTTCTGATTCCACCCATTTTAAATCCATATTTTCTATATAGATTTTGTGCTATTTTATTTGATGCTCTAACTTCTAATGTCATAGACGCAATATTATTATCTTTACATAAATCAACTAATCTTTTTATTAACTTATCTCCTATTTTTTTGCCTCTATAGTCACTATGAACAGCCACATTATTTATATGACCTTCATCAAGTATAAGCCAAATTCCAACATATCCAACTACTTTTCCATCTAGTTTTGCTACTATATACTTTGCTACTTCATTAGATAACTCTTTTCTAAAAGATTCTTTTGACCAATAATCTTCAAAACAATTTTTTTCCACTTCAAAAACTTCATCTATATCTTTAATAGTCATTTCTTCTATTTTTACATCATCTATTATTTGTTTTGTATTATCTTTCATTATTTATCCTCTTCATTTTTTCGTCATATTGTACTTCGGCCTGAGATTTTCTGATATACATAGGGTTTATTGTATAACAAGTATGTACATCTATATTTTTACTATATTTATTTAGTGCTACAGAACATAAGCTTCCTGCTTTAGATACATTATGAGCTGGTGAAGGTATCTTTATATTTTTTACGTTTTCTAGCTCATCCTTATATTTATAAACAGCTTCTCCAACTATTATAAATTCTTCATCACTTGATTTAATTTCCTTTAGTAAAGTTTCAAATTCTACAACATCGACACTATCTAACTCTATTAACTCTCCATCTTCAAACTTATATTTAGCTGAATACACCTGATTTTTTTGTGCATCTAATATAGAGCATATTTTTCTTTCACATAAATTCATATTACCTGCTAAAGATTCTAAAGAATTTACTGCTATTATTGGTAGATTATTTACATGGGCTATAGCTTTTACTGTAGCCATACCTATTCTAAGACCTGTAAATGAACCAGGGCCTATACATATAGCTAACAAATCCATCTCTTTTATGTTTAAATCACTTATATCCAACATATTTTCTATCATTGGCATAAGCTTTTGTGAATGAGTTTTTTTGTTATTTACTGTAAACTCACAGATTAAATTATCATCTTCAACAACTGCTACACTTGCTGCCATAGAAGATGTATCTATACCTAATATCTTCATTATTTAATCAACTCCTCAACTATACTTTTATAATAATCTCCTTTTGGAGTTAATATCATTTCTCTTCCTTCATCTTTGTACCTTAATTCTATGTTTAAATATTCTTTTGGAAGTATATCTTCTATTAAATTACCCCATTCAATTATACAGATTCCATTTGAATTTATATATTCATCATATCCAATATCATACATTTCATCACTACTACCAATTCTATAAACATCAAAATGATACAAAGGTATTTTTCCTTCATATTCGTTTATTATAGTAAAAGTTGGGCTTGTTATATAATCATTTATACCTAATGAGTCTGCTAAGCTTTGTGTCATTGTGGTCTTTCCAGCTCCTAAATCCCCCACTAAACAAATTACACTACCTTCTTTTAATAATTTACCTAATTTATATCCTATTTCTCTAGTTTTACTTTCATTTTCTAAATATATTTTTGCCATTAATTCATCTCCATCTTGATATAATCGTCGTGTGAATTTATATCACTGCTTAATTAATTATAGTATAAGCCCCAACTATTATAAAGTACTTCTATTTATCTTTTTTGTTTATCTTTCAATATTGATGATTCTATTAAAACTTATATATAATCATCAATAGCAATCCTTACATATTCTTTTGCCTTACAATTTTGTTTCAGGGCTTCTTTACATATTTCCTCTGATTGCTCTTTTACATACTTGAGAGATTTATAATTTTCTTTTACTGCTTCAATGCACATTTTTTCTGTTTGATTCTTTATATACATAAGCATCTTTCCATTTTGTCTTACAATCTCTGTACATATCTCTTCTGTATAGTTATCTATGTAATTTAGTACATCTTTAATATTGTACTTTTTATCCAAGTATCTTATAGCTCTTATACATGTTTCTTCTGTCTTATTATTAACAAATTGTAGGCTTCTTCCATCTTGTTTAACTGCTTCTAAACATATTCTTTCTGTCTGCTGATTTACATATTGTAATGCCATACCATTTTGACTTACAGCTTCAATACACATTTTTTCTGTTTGGTTTTGTACATATTTAAGTGCTTTATAGTTTCGTTTTATTGCTTCTATACATAATTCTTCACTTTGTTCTCTAACATATGCAAGACACCTGCCATCTTTTTTAATTGCTTCTAAACATATTTTTCTTGTTTGAACCTCTAAAGCTTTTAATATACTTACAACATCTATATTAGAAGAACATCTTATTGCTTTTATAATAAGTTCTTCTGTTTGATTTCTTACATACTTAAGTGCATTGCAATCTTTTTTTATTGCTTCAAGGCATATATACTCAGTTTGTTCTTTTACATATTCAAGTGCTCTATAATTGTACCTTATAGCTTCTAAACATAATTCTTCTGTTTGCTCTTTTACATACTCCAAAGCTTTATAATTCTGTCTTATAGCTAAAATACACATACCATCTGTTTGATTATTTATATTTTCTAATTCATGATAGTCATACTTCACTCTTTCCATATTTTCAATATATTCATTCGTAATATACTTTAAAGAATCTCCTAACATTTTACTATCAATGCCTATATGAATATTTTCCCAATCACTATTAAAATAATACCCTTTATCGTCTAAAAATACTTTTTTCATTTTTTTACATACTTTCATAAATCTACTCTCCTATCATCATTAAATTAGTTATTATTAAGAATTACAATTCAAAACATTATTTATTCTTAATAATAACTTTATTTTTTGTCTATTATGAATTCGCTCTGCATATTGTAGATACCTTTTTAGTATTTTAATAGTTAATCGTTTTAATTCTTCCTTTATTTTAAAAATTAAATCTGTCTAAATATTTCTTATTTTAAATACATTTTTTGATAAATTAATAAAGCCATAATGTATTTAATACATCAATCACAACATGAGACTGAAGTTATAAATAAATTATGGCTTTCCAATATATTTAATTTTAAAATTTTATATTTTCTTGTCTGATTATTTTTTTATTACATTTCCCATTTTTTTATAAAGTGGTAATGTTACTAAAGATATTATCACAGCTTTTAGTACATTAAATGGAGCTATCATCCAAATTACAAAAGTAAATAGGTCATGAATCTTAGGATTTATAGCTGAACCTAACCCTATTATAGCATCTAGTCCCATAAATTGACCATAAAGTGGTAACATTACAAAGTAATTTAACACTGAGCCAATTATAGTCATAGCTATTGTTCCTAATACAAATCCAATTAATATGCCTTTTAAATCTTTACTTTTCTTATATGAATAACAAAGTATCATTACATAAGAACCACCAATTAATATATTTGCAAACTCTCCTACTCCTCCAGTTGTTGTTGCTGTAATCGCTTGTAGTATATTTTTTACTACAACTATTCCAAATCCAACTAATGGTCCTAAAGACATCCCTCCAAATATTGCTGGAATATCTGATAAGTCAATTTTTAAGAAATCTGGAAATATACCTGGTATTGGTGCTTGAATAAACATTAGTAAATAAGATATTGCTGATAAAATTGACATTACTACTAAAGTTCTTGTTGAAATCATATTACTTCTTTTTGCTGTACTTTGCATAATTATTATCCTCCTAATAAATATATTTATATTTTTTTAGGAAAAACAAAAAACTCGAAGACCTTATCTTCGAGTTTTTATGGATATAGTTTAAACAAACTAAAATAAACTTATTTATATTCCATAAATATCTTCTCTCATCCAGACTTTACTGTCGGCTTTGGAATTTCACCAAATCAACCACATAAGTAGTTCGCGGGCTATACCGCCGGTAGGGAATCTCACCCTGCCCCGAAGATCTTCTTTGATTTTTTAATTTTCCTTACACTCTTATATTAGTTAATTTTTTAATAATTGTCAAGTTATTTTTTTTCATACACTACTTTCCCATTTATTATAGTGTAAAGTACATTACTTTGAATCTCTAGTGGAGAATTATCCCAAATTACTATATCTGCATCTTTACCAACTTCTATAGAACCTACTCTATCTTCAATTCCTAGAGTCTTAGCTGGATTTATTGTAATGGATTCTATTGCTTTTTCTTCTTTCATTCCATGCTTAACTGCTATCCCTGCACATATTGGAAGATATTGAACTGGTATTACTGGATGGTCTGTCATTATACATACATCGAGTCCTGCATTTGAAAGTATTCCAGCTGTATTAAACGTTAAATTTCTAAGTTCAAATTTAGACCTTTCTGATAATGATGGCCCTACTATTACAGGAAATCCTTCTTCCAATACCTCCTCCACTATAAGATGACCTTCTGTACAATGGTCTAATGTAAGCTTTAAATTAAACTCTTTTGCAATCCTTATGGCTGTGAACATATCATCAGCTCTATGGGCATGTGCTTTAAAAGGAATTTCTCCTCTTAAAACGGGTATTAAACTTTCCATTTTTATATCATATTCAGGTTTTTCACAATCTTCATCATCATGACTTTCATACAGGTCGACTTCCTCTAAATATTCTTCTGCTTTTTTAAGATTCTCTCTAAGTAATGAAGCTATTGCCATTCTAGTTTGTGGAGATTTATCATCTTGACCATAACAGCTTTTTGGATTTTCTCCAAAGGCTATTTTAGACGCTACTGGATTTTTTATTACCATTTTATCAATTCTTTTCCCATAGGTCTTTATAGCTATACATTGACCTCCCATAACATTTGCACTTCCAGGAGTTGTACATACAGAAGTTATACCACCTTCAAAAGCTTCTTTAAATGTTCTGTCCATTGGATTAATCCCATCTATAGGATTTAATTGTGGTGTTATTGGGTCAGTTTCTTCATTTCCATCTGCTCCTTCAAATCCTATACCATCTTCCCACAATCCTAAATGAGTATGGGCATCTATAAACCCTGGAAACACAAATTTACCACTTGCATCTATTACCTCTACATCTAAAGGTGCTATTAAGTCTTTTCCTATCTCTATTATTTTTCCTTGATCTATAAGTATATCTCCCTGAATTATTCCATTTGTTATGGTATTTATGCTACCATTTTTTATAAAAACCATTCATTTTCCTCCTGATTTTCAATACTATACTAACTATTTTAAATATTATCTCTTACAATCTCATTTCATAATTTCTTAAATTTTTTATTATGCTACTTACATTTATAATTGTTACACATAAGTATCATAACTAAACATAAATTAACCTATTTTTTCATTGATAATGCAACTCTTTTTTTATTTAAATCAATTCCAATTACTTTTACATCTACTATATCACCTACTGTAACAATACTCATAGGGTCTTTTACAAAGCTATTACTCATTTCTGATTTATGAACTAGCCCATCATTTTTTATTCCAATATCTACAAATGCTCCAAAATCTACAACATTTCTTATTGTACCTTTTAAAGACATCCCTTCTTGTATATCTTCAATTTTTAGGACATCAGTTCTAAGTATAGGCTTTATTCCTTCTTCTCTTGGGTCTCTTCCTGGTTTTTTAATCTCAGCTATGATATCTCTTAAAGTAACTTGGCCTACTTCCAATTTTTCACTTAATTCTCTCAAACCAATTTCCTTAACTTTTTCATCTATTTCTTCTATATTTTTATTTTTTACATCATCCAAAGAATATCCTATTATTTCAATCATTTTTTTGCATATATCATAACTTTCAGGATGTACACCTGTATTATCTAGAGGATTCTTTCCATCTAAGATTCTCATAAATCCAGCACATTGAGTAAATGCTTGAGGGCCAAGTCTTTTTACTTTTTTCAGTTGTACTCTTGATGTAAAGTCTCCATTTTCTTCTCTATATGCTATTATATTTTTTGCGATAACCTTACTTATTCCTGCAATATGCTCTAATAGAGAATATGATGCAGTATTTAAATCTACTCCAACACTATTTACGGAATCCTCAACAACTCCATTTAATACTTCTTCTAATCTCTTCTTATTTAAGTCATGTTGATATTGGCCTACACCTATACTCTTAGGGTCTATTTTCACAAGTTCTGCTAAGGGGTCTTGTAGTCTTCTCGCTATAGATATAGCTCCTCTTATTGATACATTTATATCTGGATGTTCTTCATTTGCGAGTTCAGATGCTGAGTAAACTGATGCACCAGCTTCGCTGACTATAACATATTGAATGTCTCTATCTATCTCTTTTATCATTTCTGACACAAATGTTTCTGACTCTCTTGATGCTGTCCCATTTCCTATTGAAATTATGTCTATATTATATTTTTCAATTAATTCTTTTAAAGTCTTCTTGGCCCCTTCTACATTATTTTGAGGGTCTGTTGGATATACTGTTGTATAGTCCAATAATTTACCATTTTTATCTACAACCGCTATTTTGCAACCAGTTCTAAATGCAGGGTCAAATCCCATAACTACTTTATCTTTAACTGGTGGTTGAAGTAATAAACTTTTAACATTTTTTCCAAATACACTTATAGCCCTTTCTTGAGCTATTTCTGTCAGATGATTTCTTATTTCTCTTTCTATCGATGGGAAAATTAATCTTTTATATGAATCTTCTATTGAATTTACAATTTCATCTTTATTCTTAAAGTTTTTATCATTTACATATTCATTTACTATATAATTTAAAACTTTATCATTATTTATTTCTAATTTAACTTTTAAAAAATTCTCTTTTTCTCCTCTATTTATTGCTAAAACTCTATGTGGAGCCATACTTTTCACTGCTTCACTATAATCGTAATACATATCATAAACTGATTTCTCATCAGTAGAACTTTTACTAACTATCATTCCTTCTCTTAAAGCAAGCTCTCTTATGTATTTTCTAATCTTCGCATCATCTGAAACTGTTTCTGCAATTATATCTCTTGCACCTTTTAAGGCATCCTCAACAGAAGTTACTTCTTTTTCTTCATTTATATAACTCTTCGCCTCTAAATCTATATTATCTAGATTACTCTCTAGTATTGATACTGCTAGATTTTCTAACCCTTTTTCTTTTGCTATTGTTGCTCTAGTTCTTTTCTTTTGTTTATATGGAGCATATATATCTTCTACTTCTTGTAGTGTTTTTGCTTTTTCTATATTTTGTGTTATCTCATCTGTTAATTTTCCTTGTTCATCTATTAATCTAACTACATCATCTTTTCTACTTTGAAGGTTTCTTAGATACATCAATTTTTCATAGAATTCCCTTAATGTGACATCACTCATCTCACCAGTCATTTCTTTTCTGTATCTAGCTATAAATGGTATTGTATTTCCTTCATCAATAAGCTTTAGCGTATTATTTATTTGTTCATCTTTGAGATTAAATTCATTTTTTAAGATTTGATTTATATCCAATTTTTTTCACTCCTAATGTTAGTTTTTTCATAAGTATAACAAACAGAACGAAGGCTGAGGGTTGTAGTCCTCAGCCTAAGTGCTGTAAAGTGCATAGTAAGCACTAACCTTCTTATATATCTATCTTAATTACTGTACATTGTTTATTAAACTGTCTTATTCATTTTTAAGTATTCGTTGATAAACAAGTCTATATTCCCATTCATCACACCATCTACATTTCCAAACTCAGCATTTGTCCTATGGTCTTTGACTAACTTATATGGTTGGAAAACATAGGACCTAATTTGGCTACCCCACGTTATTTGTGAGTATTTGCCTTGTATATCTTCTATTTTTTCCTTTTGCTCTAATTCTTTTAACTCTATCAATTTTGCCATCAAAAGTCTCATAGCTCTATCTTTATTTAAATGTTGAGACCTTTCATTTTGACACTGAACCACTACACCAGTAGGAATATGTGTTATTCTAACAGCTGAATCAGTTGTGTTTACATGTTGTCCTCCAGCACCAGACGCTCTATATGTGTCTATCTTCAAATCTGATGAATTAATTTCTACTTCTATATTTTCATCTAACTCTGGTGTTACATCTATAGAAGCAAATGAAGTATGTCTCTTTCCTGATGGGTCAAATGGAGATATTCTTACCAATCTATGAACCCCTTTTTCACTTTTTAAATATCCATAAGTGTTGGTTCCTTCTACAAGAATTGTAGCTGTCTTTATTCCCGCTTCAGGGTCTGATATTATATCTAAAAGCTTAACTTTATAACCCTTACCTTCTGCCCATCTTATATACATTCTTAAAAGCATCTGAGCCCAATCTTGAGCATCTAGACCCCCAGTTCCAGCATTTATAGATAATATAGCATTATTTTTATCATACTCGCCATTTAAAAGAGTTTTTATTTTCATCTCAGATAATTTTTCTTCTATTGATTCTATAGACATTTCTATATCCTTTTCAACAGAATCATCCTCTTCTTCTAGGCCTATTTCAATCAATACTTCTACATCTTCTAATAAGTTTTTTAGACTTTCATATTCATCTATAGTTTCTTTTAAAGCTTTGTTTTCTTGAAGTACTTTTTGCGCTACTTCATTGTCATTCCAAAAATCTTGTTTATTTATCTTCTCTTCATTAATTTTTATCTTTTCCATCAATGAAGCTACGTCAAAGAGAAACCCTCAATTCTTCTAAATTTGAAGCTATTTGCTCCACACTATGTCTATACTCTTGTATCTTTAACATTTAATCCTCCAAAACTATCTTCCACAACAGTTTTTATATTTCTTACCACTTCCACAAGGACATAAATCATTTCTTCCAACTTTTTCATCTTTTTTAATAGTTTTACTTGTTGGAAGAGTTCCATCTGAGGGAGAAGTTAGATTTTCAACATCTACAACTGCTTTTCTTTCTACTGGAGCCTCTATTGTTATATTAAATAAATATCTTACAGTATCTTCTTTGATATGTTTATTCATCTCATCAAACATATCAAAACCTTCCATTTTATAAGCAATAACTGGGTCTTGTTGACCTACAGCACGAAGCCCTATACCTTGACGTAATTGATCCATTGCATCTATATGGTCTATCCAATGATTATCAACAGCTTGAAGTAAGATAACTCTCTCAACTTCTCTCATTCTTTCATAACCTATTTGTTCTTCTTTTGCAGTATATATCTTCATAGCTATTTCATAAACTTTTTCTGTTATTTCAACTGGATTAAGCTTTTCTATCTCTGGGATTTCTATACTACCTTTTGGTAAGAACAGATTATACATATGTTCCTTAAATCCTTCTTCATCAAATCCTTTATCTTTTGTATAAAGAGTCACTGATTCTTCTATTATAGAATGAGTCATTGATTGTACTTGCTCTTGTAAATCTTCACCTTCTAATACACGTTTTCTCTCTGCATATATTATTTCTCTTTGCTTATTCATAACATCATCATATTGAAGTACATGTTTTCTTATTCCAAAGTTTTTACCTTCGACTTTCTTTTGTGCACCTTCAATAGACTTAGATAATATTCTATGTTCTATAGGCATGTCTTCTTCAAGACCTATTTTATTTACGATTCCAGATATTCTATCGCTTCCAAACAATCTCATAAGGTCATCATCAAGACCTATATAAAATCTTGAGCTACCTGGGTCACCTTGACGACCAGCACGACCTCTTAACTGGTTATCTATTCTTCGAGATTCATGTCTTTCTGTACCAATTATAGCAAGTCCACCTGCTTCTACTACTTGTTTTTGTTCGTCTTCTGTTTGTTGCTTAAATTGTTTATATAATCTTTCGTACTCTGCTCTAGCTTCAAATAAAATTTCATTTCCTGCCACAGGTATTCCTTCTATTGGAGTATCAACTCTATTTACTACATCTTCTTTAAATCCATTTCTTCTCATTTCTCTCTTAGTTAAGAAATCTGGATTCCCACCTAAAACTATATCAGTACCACGACCAGCCATGTTAGTAGCTATTGTAACAGCTCCAAGTCTACCTGCTTGAGCTATTATTTCTGCTTCTTTATCATGGTGTTTAGCATTTAATACTTCATGTCTAATACCTTTTTTCTTTAATATTTGTGATAGTAGTTCTGACTTTTCTATCGAAACTGTACCTACAAGTATTGGTTGATTAACTCTATGTCTTTCAATTATTTCTTCAGCTACAGCATTAAATTTACCTATCTCACTTTTATATACACAATCTGGCAAGTCTTCTCTTACCATAAGCTTATTAGTAGGCACTTGGAAGACATCCATTTTATATATTGCTTTAAACTCTTCTTCTTCTGTTTTTGCTGTACCAGTCATACCTGAAAGTTTTTTATACATTCTGAAGTAATTTTGGAATGTTACAGTAGCTAGTGTTTTAGATTCTCTCTGTATTTTAAGACCTTCTTTTGCTTCTATTGCTTGATGCAAGCCTTCTGAATATCTTCTACCAAACATAAGTCTACCAGTAAACTCATCAACTATTACTATTTCTCCATCTTTAGCAACATAATCAACATCTTTTTTCATTATTATATGTGCCCTTAAAGCCTGATTTATATGGTGATATAACTCTGTATGAGATATATCTGTTATATTATCAACATTAAAATATACTTCTGCTTTTTGTATACCTGATGCTGTTAGAGATACAGCCTTATCTTTTTCTTCTAATTCATAGTCATCAGGTTTTAAAGTTAACACAAATGTATTTGCATCTGAGTATAGGTGAGTTGATTTATCTCCAGGACCAGATATAATAAGTGGTGTTCTAGCCTCATCTATAAGTATAGAGTCGACCTCATCCACTATCGCATAATTTAATCCTCTTTGAACTCTTTGCTCTTTGTGTATTACCATATTGTCTTTTAAGTAGTCAAATCCATATTCATTATTTGTACCATAAGTTATATCACAATCATATTGTTCTTTTCTAACTTTTGGATTTTGACCATGTACAATAACACCTACACTCATTCCTAAAAACTCATAAACTTTTGCCATTTGGTCTCTATCACGTTTTGCAAGATAATCATTTACCGTTACAACATGTACACCTTTTCCAGTAAGAGCATTCAAATAAACAGGAGCAGTTGCAACCAAAGTTTTACCTTCACCTGTTTTCATCTCAGCTATTCTTCCTTGATGTAATACTATACCTCCAATCATTTGAACTCTGTAGTGTCTAAGACCTAATACTCTTTTAGAAGTCTCTCTGACTACTGCAAATGCTTCTGGAAGTATATCATCTATACTTTCTCCATTTTCTAATCTTTCTTTAAATGTATTTGTCATATTTTTAAGTTCCGAGTCTGCCATAGATTCAAATTTAGGTTCTAATGAATCTATTATATCAACAGTCTTATTGAACTTTTTCAATTCTTTTTTATCTGCCATGTTGAATAAACTATCCATAAAGCTCATATTTTACATCTCTCCTCGTTCTTTATTGTACTATTATTCATTTTACCATAAAAACTATACTTTTAATATTAATTTAAAAAGCTATCGATAAATAATTTATCGATAGCTAATATGATTAAATCTAAATTGCTTTATTCATGTTCTATTATACCATATCCGCCATTATGACGTTTATAAACTACAGCTATTTCATCTGAATCTATATTCTTGAACATATAGAAATCATGTCCTACTAATTCCATTTGTAATACAGCTTCTTCTTCGCTCATTGGCTTAACACTAAATTTCTTACGTCTTTGAATTACTATATCTTGATTTTCATCTTCATAATCTTCTTGTTCATCTGCTAGATTTATCTCTGCATCTTGGAATCTTATACTCTTATTGTCTTGATGCTTATCTTGTAATCTCTTTTTATATTTTTTTAATTGTTTGCTTAATTTATCATATACAACATCTATAGCTGTGTATAAATTCTCCTGCATATCTTCTGCTCTAATTATAGGACCATTTACAGTAGCTATTGTTACTTCTATTTTTTGTCTTGTTTTTTTAGCACTTACTGTAACCTTTACATCAGTGTCTGGATGAATGTAATTATCTAACTTACTTAACTTGCTTTCGATTTTATTTTTTATTGCATCAGTTAATTCGATTTGTTTTCCAGATATAATTATGTTCATAAGTACATCTCCCTTCAATTATGCCAGTATAAGAAAATTTATACTTAAATAATATATTCTACACGAAATCTCATAATCCTTCTTTTATTATTAACTTTTGTGATTTTTTCTATTCAATTGATAGAATTATTTTTCATTTTTAATCACCTTAATGCTTATGTGGATTAATATTATAACAATACCCTGTGGATAATGTGGATAAAACTGTTAATAACTCTTGTTCCTGTGTATTTAAAGCTATTTTTATTATCCTTTCTATCCACAAATATCTCCAATAATTGTTTATTAATATGTGAATTCATGTCATAAAGTGGTAATTTTAGGAAATTATATGTATTATATGTTACTTAACTTTTATAAATTTTTCATAGTTATCCACCTTCTAAGACCTCCATATTTCATTTTTTCTTTCACTATTTAGTTTAACTTCAAAATTATCTAAAAATAGTAAAGCATCATAACAATAATTTCTTAATCAATACTCATAATATTCATATACCCAAACTACAATTGACTAACACTCTTTATTTAATCTAATAAGTTATATAAATTATATATGTTTATATTATTTCGAAATTATATCCACTAATTGTTTTAGCTTTTGTCTGTCTATATCTTCAAATGGATTTTTATCTATTCTAACAGCTGTACCAAAATGAAAATTATTTGCCTTAGTTACTCCCTTTATTTCAACTATATTATTAAAATTAAGACCTCCACCTAAAAGAATTTTTATATTATTAGAGTTAAGCATCATATCTTTTATAATTTTTATATTCTCTCTTATACTTCCCTTTCCCCCTGACGTTAATATATTTGTAATTCTGTCATAATTCTTTAAAAGATTAACACTTTCTATTGTATTTGATTCATCTATTGCTCTATGAAATGTAACATCAAGATTATCGCAATATTGCAACAAAAAATTTAAATTTTCTTCATCTATATTATTATTCTTGTCTAACATTCCAAATACAACTCCATTAGCTCCAATCTTTTTGACTGTATTTATATCTTTTAACATTATATTTATGTCTTCTTTACTATATACAAAGCTTTTAGCATGTGGTCTTATCATTACGTTCACAGGTATCTTTACACTGTTAACAACACTTTCTATAAGTCCAAAACTTGGTGTTAGCCCTCCTTCAGTTAAAGCACTAACTAATTCTATTCTATCTGCGCCACAATCTTCTATAATCTTAGCGTCTTCTACTGTCATTCCTATTATCTCTAGCATAACTACTCCTTTGCTAATTCATATATTGCATTTGAAAATATCTTTGCATTTAAGATTATATCATCTATATCCATATATTCGTCAGGATTATGTGCTATTCCTTTTTGTCCTGGAAACGAAGGTCCAAATGGAACTATATTTGGCATTACTTTTGCATATGTACCTCCATTAGTTGTTACTGGAGTACCATCTAATGATGTTACTCTTTCATAAGCTATTTGAAGTTTTTTAACAAGCTCACTATCCTTATCAAAATATACAGGATTAAAATTAGAAATTACTTCTATCTCTGTACCATTGGGAAAATTAGATTTTATTTCATCTAAGACATCTTCTAGTTTATAACTAAATTCATATTTTACCTTTATCTCCAGTATTATGTAACTATTCTCTTTATGTAACTCTTGATTTGTGACAATCACCTTTTCAGACATATTTTCTATAAAGCTTAGAAATGTATCTTCCTTATAGTTACAGTTATTTTTGATTATAATTTTCGCCATACCTTTTTCGCCATATACAACAGGATATTTACAATCTGGTGTGAACCCCATTATAGGAGGTTTTTCCTTTTTTAAATAATATGGTATATCTTTAAATCCACTTTCTTCATTTGTGCCAAAAACTATCCTAACTTTTTTATCTAACTTTAAACCTAATTCCTTAATAACATATAATCCATATAAAGCACACATTATAGGTCCTTTATTATCTAATACCCCTCTACCATAGATTTTTCCATTATATATTTCTCCTCCATAAGGTTGATATATCCAATTTTCCCCTTCATGTACTACATCTACGTGGCCAATTACACAGATATAATCTTCGCTATCTCCATATTCTGCATAACCAATATAATTGTCTAAGTTTCTAACTTTAAATCCTAATTTTCTTGAAATTTCTAGTGCTTTATTGAGTGCTTTTCCTACCTTTTCGCCAAAAGGGAAGTCATTTTCTGACTCCCCTTCAACGCTAGGTATTTTTACAATATCTACAATATCACTTAATAAATGTTCTTTTATCTCGTCTACTTTATTGTTTATAATATTCATAAAAATCTCCTTTTAAATATTAAAGACTCTACTTTACTGCATAAATACAAACTTTATTCACTTACTTCTATTGGAGCCTTTATCCTAGCTTCATATGCTTCCATCCACTCGTTTGACACAACCTTATGTATAGTTTTACCATCTATTCTATTTGATATATACACTGTAGGTGCTTCTGCTTTAGTAGCTACTGAGAATGTAAAGTCAGCTATGTTTGTAGCTACTCCCCATTCTCCTTTATTATTCATAGCAACTAATGATAAGTCTCCAGCTTTTCCTCGTCTTTTGATAAGTTGTTCATCTAACTCATTTACTGCTATATCACATGCCTCTTGTGGATGTTTTCCTTCTTTCATAAGTCTAACTATCTCATATGATATACACCCTTTCATCAAATCTTCTCCAAGACCAGTAGCTGTAGCCCCTCCTATGTTACTATCAACGAAAAACCCTGAACCAGATAGTGCAGAATCTCCTATTCTACCTCTTTTCTTCATAAATAGACCACTTGTTGAGGTTGCTGCACACATCTTTCCATCTCTATCTAAAGATATCATCCCAACAGTATCATGACCAGCATATGGGCTTAATCCTTTATCTAAAGTTTCTTTTTTTCTCTTCTTATAATGTAGTTTCGCTCTATCTGTTAACATATTTTTTCTTTCAAATCCATTTTTATGGGCATATTCTTCAGCTCCTATTCCAACTAAGAAATTATTCACTTTCTCATAACTTAGTTTTCTAGCTATGCTGACAGGGTTAGAATAATCTCTTATACCTGCAACTGCTCCTATATCTAATGTGTTTCCATCCATAAATGCAGCATCAAGTTCTACTTCACAATTTTCATTTGGAAGTCCTCCATATCCAACCGATTTATAGAATGGATAATCTTCGACTCTTCTTACAGCAAGTTCTACAGCATCTCCTGCTTCCATTCCTTTTTCTAAATGTTCTGATGCTTCAGTGATTCCTTCTATAGCCATTCTCCATGTTGCTATCATTCCCCACATATCAGAAAATCCCTCCTTAATTATAGAAACTCTATCCACATACTTTAATGTAAATAATATTTTACTTAAACCTGTCCCCTAGTAAAGTGTTAATTAATAACAAAATTCTTCTTTCATTAAAGTTATGTCTTCTTTATTTGCTATTGAATTTGCTAATTTACATATATTGTTTAGTGAATCATTAAGACCAATTCCACCTTTTTTAGGTGTCTTAACTATACATATATCATTTTTGTATTCGTTTATTACGTATGTATTTTCTTCTGACATAGCTGCAAAAGCTGGTATATCTGTTTTATTATTTATATTTTTAGATAATATTGCTGACATCTTAGAAAAATTTTCATAGTTAAAACTTGGTCCACAAATTACTACATCAGGATTTAACTTTTTAACCATAGCTATCATTTTATTTGTCACTTCTTCTTCATTGTTTATAAAAAATTCATCCCCACAGAAAAGTGTCGCTATTACTTTAGATTCTTTTAAAAATGGTTCCATCATTACACCTGGACCTAATGGACTTGATTTTCCAGCAGGAGGTATATTGCTTTTTTCTTTCCCACCTGCACCTGCTTGTATTTGATCCAATATCATAACTATTTTCTTCATAATTTTCCTCCTATAATACTAAATCATCAAAAGATATATCATCATCTTCCTCTTCAACATTTGTTTTTTCTTCTTTTAAATATTGTTTATCTAACATCTTTATAAATGGCATGTACATAAATATTCCTAGTACAAGAAGTATTATTTGTAATAAAGCACCTTGCCATCCTGTTGTTAGAAATCCAGAGAATATAATTGGAGTTGTCCATGGTAATTGAACTCCATTTGTAAGTGGTACTAATCCTGCTGACATACAGAAATAGGCTATTATTATGTTTATTGTTGGAACTATTGCAAATGGTATCAATAATATTGGGTTAAGCATTATTGGTAGACCAAATATTAATGGCTCATTTATTCCAAATATCCCTGGTAAAATTGATAATTTACCCATTGATTTTATACGTTTACTTTTGCATATAAGTAACATAGCTATAATTAAGGATAGTGTACTACCTGCCCCACCAAATGTTGCAAACATATCCTGGAATTGACCAGTTATTATGTTTGGTATTTTTGAACCAGCTTGAAAAGCCGCTAAATTTTCAGCTGATAAAATTTTTAATATTGGATTATAGACAGCTCCAACAACACTACTACCATTTATTCCAAAGAACCAGAATAAATGTAAGAATATATAAGCTATTGCCATAGCACCTAAACTATTTCCTAATTTTAATAATGGCATTTGTAAAAACTTAAATATAAATTCATGTATACTTCCATATGGTGTAGCTTCAAAAGCAATCTTAACTAAAAAGAAAACTACCATAACTATTGCACTTGGTATTAATGCAGCAAATGATTTTGAAACAGTTGGAGGAACTCCATCTGGCATCTTCAATGTCCACCCTTTTTTGACAACTACTGCAAATAACTTAACAGATGTTATTGCGGTTATCATTCCTACAAACATTCCCTTAGAACCCATCCAACCTAATGGGATACCAGTTACCATATAGACTGCCTTTGTTCCTTCTGGTGTATATGGTATTACAAATGGTGTAACTATAAAAAAGGCGACTATTGCAACTGCTGCTGATGCAATTGGGTCTACATCTATTTGTTTAGCATAAGAGTAACCAATTCCTAAAACTGCAAGTAAAGTCATTACTTCAAAAGTCGCTATAGTTGGCTGTTGTAATTTTACTGCCCAATCTGGACCAAAAATTTGACCTACAAATTCGTCCCATCCTTTTATTGGGAAGTTTGCTACTAATAAAAATAATGACCCTATTATCAATAATGGTGATGATACTAAAAAACCATCTCTAATTGCAATTAATAATTTATTTTTACCTATTTTTTCAGCCAACGGCATAAGTATTCTTTCCAATTTATTCATCTATCCACCCTCATTTCTCAGTATCTTTTTACTATATTTTAAGCTTGTTTAGATTTTATTAATTTTATAGCAAGCTTTAGTACTTTTTCTCCATTCATAGTTCCATAATCAGTTTCATTTATTATATCCACAGGTTTTCCTTGAGCTTCAAACTTTGGCTTTAACTCCTTTAGCATGTATTTAACTTGAGGTCCTAACAATATACAATCTGGATTCTTCTCTGCAACTATCTTATCAATTTCTGCTATTGGAAATGCTTCTACTTCTATTGGTAAATTGTGTTCATCTGCTACTTTCTGCATCTTTCCTGCAAGTAAGCTTGTTGACATACCAAAACTACAAAATAAATATACTTTTCTCTTCATTATCTTAAATCCCCCTTAATTACTTTTTATTTTAATTTTTGAATTTCTTTTCTTAGCACTATCATTTCTTTTATAAGGTTTCTTTCACTCATACAAGTCATTAAATGGTCTTGAGAGTGAATTAGTAAAATAGATATATCTGATTTATTTCCTCCTGCTTCCTTTTGTATAAGTTCTGTTTGTACTTTATGTGCTTTTAATATTTCTTCATTTGCACTTTCGATTAATTCATCAGCCTTTTCAAAATCGTTTTCCTTTGCACAATCAAGAGCTTCATAAAGCATAGATTTTGCATTTCCAGCATGAATTATAATCTTTAATACTATTTCTTCCATTTCTTCCTCCTAAATTACTTGTCTACTTTTAACTGATTTCTATCTGATAGATATATAATATCTTATAAAAACAAAAAAACATGCACAACTTTTTCCACTACATGGAAAATTTTGTGCTTATTCACATTTTGATATAAATTTATATAAGAATATTTTTTATATTTTTAATATCACAATTACTTAGCACATCAAGCATATTTTCATCTTCTGTCAATTTAGATATTTCTTTGAATAATTCTCTAAATACTTTTCTATCATCCTCTTTTTTATAAGCTAATAAAAGTATAATCTTTATGTATTTTCCATTTCTAATTTTTATTGGTGTTTTCAATCTTGCAAAACATAAGACAGATTGTTTTATATACTTCATATCTCCATGAGGAAATAATATTCCTTTCCCAACATTAGTTGGATATGCCTTTTCTCTTTCTATAATAGAATTTAAATATTCTTTATCTGCATAATGCTTTTCGATTAATAAATTAGTTAAGTATGCTATAGCCTCATAAATATCATTATGTTCTAGCTCTCTTATTAAATAATCAGACATCATTAATCTATTCATAAGTTTATATGATGTATCTTTTTCTTTTATTTTGTTGGTAAATTCTTTGAGTTTATTTTCATCTTCATCAGTAAATAGTGGTGTTGTTATAAAAATTGGCTTTTGTACATTTTCATATTCTTGAAATGCAATTATAAAATCTATCATTTTATTGAAGTTATCTCTTCTTAAATCTTCTTCCCTTAGTGTTTCAACTATTTCTATATTATTAAATCTCTTTTCTATCTTTACTTTTAGTAACATACTTACTCCAAAACTAAATGGGCACACGATACTTGCTTTTTTAGTTGATTCTCTCTTATTACTTTTTCTTTCTAAAGATGTTTGAAAGTGAAGAGTAAGATAACCTATTTCATCTTCAGTTATTTGTGTTCCTTTTTGCTCAATTCCTATTGAATTTGAAATTACTGTAAATAAAAAACAAAATTTATTTTTTATATTATCTAAAAGTGGATTTTCCAAATAAACGTTACTTTGCATTTGGTGCATTGTAACATTTAAGTGACATATTAATTGGTCATAAAGCAATATATCATTATTAAAGTTTATACCCGATTCTTCTGATACCAGATTTATAATTCTTTTTGTATACTCTGATAATTCTTCATTAAGGTATAGTGATTTTTTAGTATCTTTACTATTTATTTGTTTATTCATGCCAAGTATTAGTGATTCTATAAATAATTTTTCTTCATGGTTTAATACTATAGATAGACTGGATTTCAACTCATTTTCTATATCTAATATAAGAATTTCTAACTTTAATTCTTTTTTAATATTTACTATTTCAAAAGAATTCCCCAACCTTATTCGTATGATATTTATAAGTAAAAATAACATCAATTGCCTGAATGAAACATCTGTAAGTCTTATATCCATTTTATCTTCTATTATAGACATTATATTTTTGACAACTATTATGTCTACTATATGGAAATATTCTATTTCATCCATGTTTAGTCTGTATTTATCTATATATTTAAATAAAAATGCCACTAACATTATTCTTATGTCTTTCTCATTTCCCTCAATACATATACCACTGCCCGTTTTAGTTGAAATTTTCAAATTATAATTACTTAATTCTACTGATAATGTATTTATTTCTTCCCTAACAATATTTTTATTTATATACAATTTATTGGACAAATCATTTAAGGTAATCTTCTTATTATTGCAAAGTAATAGATTCAATATCTCAACTTGTTTATGGAGTTCACTATTTACTCTTTTAACTTCACCTCTTAACTTCTGGTTTACTATTATTTTATCTGTATCATCTCCACTAAACTTAATTCCTATTTTAGGCTTTCTTTTAATATAAGCACTACAAAAAGTAGACAACCATTCATCAATGTACTTACAATCATTTCTTATTGTTCTCTCTGAGCACTCAAAATCGTTAGCAATGTCATTGATATTTATAAATTCTTCTTTCAATAGCAATACTGTCAACAAGTTCTCTTGTCTTTTGTTCATATATATCACCTCTTTATGATTCAATCTAAATTTATTATATATAAAAAAGAGCTACACATAAAAACATTATGCTAGCTCTCTTTTAATATGATATTTAGCTGACCTGGTCTTTGACCCCACACTCGCCTACTGGAGGGTTCGCTTGGGTTCGCCGCACTACTACTCTCTCTCGATTTTATTATCGGTAGGTCTTACTTCTAAGCCGCACCATGCTCATTAACCCAATTTTTAGTGTTAACTTACGTGGATCCTTTTGCCTGCGACTGGCTTGGACTTTCAACCACAGACCTAAATATCACTTATTCATTTTAATATTTTAAAGTAAAATTGTCAATATATAAGATTATTCCATAACGTAGTTGTCATTTGCTCTTGTAAGCAACGTCATTACAAAAACCTTATTAACACCAGATAACTTTAAAATCTTAGATATTTCATTTGTTGTCACGCCAGTTGTAAATATATCATCTATCAAAAGTACATTTTTATTATTTATTAATTTAATATTTTCATTAACAGCAAATACATTTTTTAATTCCTTTTTTCTCTCTTGTTTACTTAACTTATAAAGCATCCTTGTATTTTTTTCCCTGGATATACAATCTAACATTGGAACATTGATTATTTTACTCAAACTCAAAGCTATTTTTTGTGCTTGGTTAAATCCTCTTTTATTAAGTCTTTTCTTATGAAGTGGAACAAATAATATATAATCAAATTTCACATTTTCTAAATCCAACTTTTCTTTCATTATTTGCGCTATGTATTTAGCCATAAATGTTTTTTGATTGTACTTTAATCCTAATATTATTTTTTTAGTTATCTCGTTGTATTCAATACAGGAGATTGACTTGTCAAAATAAAAACTTTTATCAAAACAATAGCTACATCCTTCAATAAATTCTTTTTCAAGTGAATGATGTATTATTGGCTTTCCACATTTTATACACCCATTTAGTATAAAATTCATTTCATTAAAACAACTTTTACAGACTGAATAGGTATTAGTTTTTTTTATTGATTTATCACAAATTATGCAATTTATATTTTCAGGATAAATAAAATCCAGACATTTATTAATTAGATTTCTAAGACTCTTAATAAAATTATCATTGCATATTTTCATATTTACTCTATCAACAGCCCTTCTTGTTTGAATTTGTTTAACTTATATCCTAAGTTTGAATATCTTTGATTTACTCTGTTATTTTTTATCATATATTCCAAATATTTCACATCTCCAACTAACACAACTAATTTTTTTGCTCTTGTCACTGCTGTATATAATAAATTACGACTTAGTAACATAGGAGGAGCCCAAGTTATTGGTATCACTACGACTGGGAATTCACTTCCTTGACTTTTATGTATGGTTGTACAAAAACTATGGTCAATCTCATCTAATTCATCATATAAGTATGATACCATTTTAGTTTGGTCAAATAGTACATAAATAGTTTTCTTATCCTTATCTATATGATATACATAGCCTATATCTCCATTATATATACCTTCCCCACTTTCCTTTTGGTCTTCTGTCTCCCACTTTTTTGTATAATTATTTTTTACTTGCATTACCTTGTCACCAACTCTAAACAACCTTTTAGAAAAACTTTCTTCTACTTTAAACTTCTCCTTTTTGTTAAGATACTTTTGTAACTCTATATTAAGATTGGTAACTCCTAGCTCTCCTTTTCTCATTGAAGATAACACTTGTATATCTTTTAGTTTATCGACATTATAAAATTTAGGTAATCTTTCATTTACCAAACCTATTATTTCATTTAATATCTCTTCATTTGTTGATTTTCTTATAAAAAAGAAGTCTTTTCCCTTTGTATTTAAATGAAGTGGTTCTCCATTATTTATCTTATGCGCATTCACAATTATCATACTTTGTTGAGCTTGTCTAAATATTTCATTTAATTTGACTACATTTATAATATTTGAATCTATCATGTCCTTAAGTACATTGCCTGCACCTACAGAAGGTAATTGGTCGCTATCCCCAACTAATATTACTCTTGTTCCTGATTTTATTGCTCTAAGTAAATTATACATTAAGATAATATCTACCATTGATACTTCATCGACTATTATTACATCTGAATTTATTGGGTCTTCTTCATCTTTAAAAAATGTTAAATCATCATCTGTTGAAAATCCCATTTCTAATAATCTATGTATAGTCTTTGCTTCTTTATTAGAAGTTTCACTCATTCTCTTAGCTGCTCTTCCCGTTGGAGCAGCTAAAGTTACACTTTTCCCATTATTTTCAAATATATCTATAATTGCATTAATAGTGGTAGTTTTTCCAGTACCTGGCCCACCAGTTATAATTAATACGCCACTGTTCACAGATTCTTTAACTGCTAAAACTTGCTTCTCTGCTAACTTAATATTCTTATCATCTTCTAAAATTTTAATTTCATTTTCTATATCTATATTCAAATCTTCAAATTCATACTGCGACAATTTTACTATTTGACTACATACTCCATTTTCAGACAAATAGTATGGCATAAGATATATGAGATTTTCATTATTTACTTTTTCTATATGTATTTTTTGATTATATACCAACATCATTACACATTCTTTTACTATGTCTCCACTTAACTCCAACAATTTTTCCGAATCTTGTATTAGAATATGTTCTGGCAAATATGTATGCCCATTACTTAGTGATTTATTTAAGGTATATAATATTCCTTGGCATATTCTATCTTTAGAATTCTTATCTATACCAATTTTATTAGCTATACTATCAGCTACTTTAAACCCTATTCCTCTTATGTCTTCAGCAAGCTGATATGGATTTTTATTTATAATTTCTATTGCACTACTTTTATATTTTTTATATATTTTTAGACAGTAATTGGGTGTTATTCCAAAAGGAGATAGTTCAATTATTATGTTTCTTAGTTCTCTATCTTCTTCATAACTCTTTACTATTTGCTTTACCTTTTTACTACCTATCCCCTCTACTTCTTGTAATTTTTCTGGGTAGTTTTGTATTATATCTAGTGTGTCAACACCAAACTTATCAATTATTCTCTTAGCCATTTTTTCGCCAATTCCATGTATCATACCAGAAGATAAGTAAACATAAATTCCTTCCAAAGATGATGGTGTCACTGGCATAAAACTATTCACTTCAAATTGAGTTCCATAAATTTTGTGGTTTACCCATTTACCTTCAACCTCTATACTCTCTCCCATTGCTAAAGTAGGCATACATCCTACAACAACAATTTCATCATTTTCATTTACCAGATGAGCTATTGTATAGCCATTATCTTCATTTTTAAAGACTATCTCACTTATCATTCCTTCTAATTTTTCCATTTTTATCTCCTAAAAATACTAATAATTGTTCCGTTCGTATGTTAGTATACTTAAATATATTAAGTTCTATGATAGGATTCTATCAGAAAATTTTTCTATATTTTTATACTTAACTTAATTTCTAACTATTATACATTTTATCAGAAACAAAAAAAATCTGCACCCTAAAAATATGGTACCTTAAAGTAAAGGTACCATATATAAATAATTATTTTATTTCAACCAGCTTACTTCTAAAACATAGATTAAATTTCACAAATTTATTTTGATATTAATTTACCTCAGATTTATTTTCCTTGTATCCTTCAGTTTTGGTAATTCTTCGATAAAGCATACATAGTAAAATTAAAATTCCCATATAACCTGTATATGGATATAATGTCCCTACAAGCTTATCAAATGGTAATAATCCTCCTATACATGCTAATATGCTTACTACTACTGTTATTATTTTAAATTTAGGATGGTCATCTTCCACAAATCTATTAGTTACTGACCATAATAATGGTACAGCTGTAGTATATATTCCTAATAAAAGTACTACTGAGAATAAAATACCTATAATTGGAGATATCTTGTCAGCTAAATAAAGAGCTGGTATTTCTTTTGTGTATATATTTCCTACATCTGAAAGTAATGCTAGATTCATCATTATAGCAGCTGCCATAAGGGCTACTCCACCTACTATACCTCCCCATACAGCATCTTTCTTATTTTTTGCTGAAGCTCCCATTCCAGTTAAAAATGTTATTACTATTATTACATTATAGCAAGTATAAAGTACACCTGAGAAATATCCATTTGATGTAGCAGTTTTAACGTTTAGACTATCAATTATAGCTCCTGCATTTGATAAAGCACCAATATTACTAAATAGACTAATTGCTCCTACTAAAAGTGTAAATATTATTATTATAGGACCTATATTACCTAGTATCTTTGAAAGCCTTGTCAAACCTAGAGATACAGTTATTAGGGAAACGATTGCCATACCAATTCTACCTACATATGGATTTAGACCATAATACTCTGATAATGTAGCTCCTGCTCCTGCAATCATTATTACTAATGTACCAAACAAAAACAATGGTCCAAACCACTCAAAAAATGTACCAAGATATTTTCCACAATATACCTGATAAATCTTTATTGGTTCTTTAAGCTTTAATTCTCTCCCTTTTTCTATAACTTCTGCTCCAAACCATGAGAATAATACCATAGATATTATTCCTCCTATAATTCCAGCATACCCATAAAACGTAAAGAATTGTACTATCTCTTGACCAGTTGCAAATCCAGAACCTATTACAGTCGCTACATATGCTCCAGCAAAACTTATAACCATTTTGATGTTTATTTTATCCGACATACACACTACTCCCTCCTAAATAAAATAAATTTTTTAATAAGTAAAATTTAATGTAAGTTTATTAAGACTATATTAGTTGTATTATTGATGCTTTTCAATATTTTTTGAATTATTTAACATTACTTAACGAAATCTTAACCAGTTTTTAACATATTCCTTCTACTATGTATTAATTTAATGCAATATTATATAATGAAATATATTAATCTCACTAAATAATGTTTATTTATTATATGATTGAAAATTAGTATTTATTAAATATATTTAATCATAAAATAAAAAACTGCTAAAACGTAATTTTAAAATTACATTCTAGCAGCTTCTTATCTAAGCATTATTCACCTAATGCATCTTTTCTTAATTGTTCTACTTTATCAGTTCTTTCCCATGGTAAATCTATATCCGTTCTACCAAAGTGACCATAAGCAGCAACCTTTTTGTAAAGAGGCTTTCTTAAATCTAAATCTCTTATTATTGCTCCTGGTCTTAAATCAAAGTGTTTGTTTACTAGTTCAACAAGCTTCTCTTCTGAAACTTTACCTGTCCCAAAAGTATCTATAAATATAGATAATGGTCTAGCTATACCTATAGCATATGCAAGTTCTATCTCACATTTATCTGCAAGTCCAGCCGCAACAATATTTTTAGCAACATATCTAGCAGCATAAGCAGCAGATCTATCAACTTTTGTAGGGTCTTTTCCTGAAAAAGCTCCTCCACCATGTCTAGAATATCCACCATAAGTGTCTATTATTATTTTTCTTCCTGTAAGACCTGTATCCCCTTGAGGTCCTCCTATAACGAATCTGCCTGTTGGGTTTATATAAATTTTAGTATCTTCATCAAGTAATTCAGCTGGTATAACTGATTTTATAACATGCTCAATTAAATCTTGTCTTATCTTATCATTTGATACTGTTTCACAATGCTGAGCTGATATAAGAACTGTATGTACTCTTACAGCTTTATTTCCTTCATATTCAACAGTAACTTGAGTTTTTCCATCTGGTCTTAAATAATCAACTAAACCTGTCTTTCTAACTTCTGTAAGTCTTCTTGATAATTTATGAGCTAATGATATTGGAAGTGGCATTAATTCTGGAGTTTCATTACATGCAAATCCAAACATTATACCTTGGTCTCCAGCTCCTACTTTTTCTATTTCTTGTTCTATTTCTTCTCCAGTCTTACTTTCTAGACCTTCATCAACTCCCATAGCTATATCTCCAGATTGTTCATCTATAGAAGTTATAACTGCACAAGTGTCACAGTCAAATCCATATTTTGCTCTTGTATATCCAATTTCTTTTACTGTTTCTCTTACTAATTTAGGTATATCTACATAAGCAGATGTACTTATTTCTCCAGCTACTAAAACTAAGCCTGTTGTTACTGTAGTTTCACAAGCTACTCTAGATTGTGGGTCTTTTTCTAACAATGCATCTAATATTGAATCTGATATTTGGTCACATATCTTATCAGGATGTCCTTCTGTAACTGATTCTGACGTAAATAAATGTCTTGCCATTTTTGTTCCTCCTTATTCATTCTTAATTTTTATTATAGGTTTTACCTTATCTTCAATTCTTAGAAATTTTACTCAAAATAAAAAACCTCTCCTTATAAGAAGAGGTTAATAATCGTAATCGCATACTAATTAACTGACCTCATCTTTCAAGACTTTTGTCTTGTAGGAATTAGCACCTTTTCCCATTTGGGTGGTTGCTGGGCTTCACAGGGCCTATCCCTCAGCCGCTCTTGATAAGGTAATCAAGATTTAAGTTTTATTTTACTTTATTAGCTTACTATTTTTTTAAAATTTTGTCAAGATTTTTAGCCATATTTTTGCCATTACTTTTTTTGTGAGACAAATAAAATATTATCTCTATCTGAAATTTAAAGTTAGGTCTTTTTAGTGTTTTTTATTCATATATTTTTTTGAAGGGGGTGTTCCTATTGTATTTAGCTAAAGTAAATTACAGCGATGATGATGTTATACAGATGCTAAGTTCAGTTCTCAAAACCATAATTAATGAAAATACGATTGTTGTTTGCATAGGAACAGACAGGGCTATAGGTGATACTTTAGGCCCTTTAGTTGGAACAATACTTAAAAACAGTAAATTTAAATACCCCGTTTACGGTACACTAGATAACCCTATTCACGCCTTAAATATATATGAGTCTTTAGATACTATAAAAAATACACATATGCAAGGTAACTTCTTGGCTATAGATGCTTGCTTGGGGTCACAGAGTAACATAGGCAATATACAGATTAGAGAAGGACCTATCCTGCCCGGAAAAGGTGTGGGAAAAAAACTACCTCAAATAGGAAATTATTCTATAGTAGGGATTGTAGATAAAATTGATGAAAATAACAGACTTTCATTTAATAATATACGTCTTAGCTTTATACTAGACTTAGCTGAAACAATAGCCTTAGCACTATTGGTATCTACTTAAATCTTATATAAGGTAACTGATAAAATTTTTTGTATTAAAAAGGTAGATACTATAGAGTATTTAATTTAATAAATACTCCAAATTATCTACCTTTTTATTTTGATATTTATTCTTCTGTTTTAATGCTTTTCATTTTTAAAAATTTTATTTTTCTACTAGAGCAAACATTAACTCACCTTTACAGACAAGTTCTTCACCAACATAAGCTTTAGCATCTGCTTTTGCTATATTTCTTCTAAGCGTTGTCATTTCAACTTCCATAGTCAATGTATCTCCTGGTCTTACTTCTCTCTTGATTCTAACTTTATCAATACCAGCAAATACACCTAATTTCCCTTTATTTTCTTCCAAAGACATCATTGCTACTCCACACACTTGTGCTAGAGCTTCTACTATCAGCACTCCTGGCATCAATGGGTAATTTGGAAAATGACCTTGAAAAAATGGTTCATTAACTGTTACATTTTTTATACCAACAGCTCTTTTTCCAACTTCTAACTCTGTAATCTTGTCCACTAATAAAAATGGATATCTATGTGGTATTAGTTCTTTTATTTCATCTATATTTAACATTTTAAACTCTCCTAATTATTTTCTTTTGAAAGACCCACCTGTTTCAAGTAAATCTATTGAGCCCAAAGCAATCCCTGTTCCTTTCGCAACACAAGATAGTGGTTCATCTGCTATTGTAACAGTTATTCCTGTTCTCTGTTCTATTATCTTATCTAATCCATATAATAATGAGCCTCCGCCAGTCATTATTATACCAACATCACCTATGTCTGCTGCTAATTCAGGTGGTGTTTTTTCTAAAACAGCATGAGTTGCAACAACTATTTGTTCAACACATTCTCTAAGGGCTTCTAACATTTCTGCTGAGTTTATAGTTATAGAACTAGGAAGACCTGTAATCAGATTTCTTCCTGTTATTTTCATATACTTTTCTTCTTCTCTCTTAAATGCAGAACCAATTTCAAACTTAATTTTTTCTGCGGTTCTTTCTCCAATAAGAAGATTATGTTGTTTTTTCATGTACTTAACTATAGCATCATCAAATCGGTCTCCGCCAACTTTTATAGATTCACTTACAACTGCTCCCCCTAGTGATATTACGGCTATATCTACAGTTCCTCCACCAATATCTATAATCATATTACCATTAGGTTGTGATATGTCTACACCAGCTCCTATAGCTGCTGCTATTGGCTCTTCTATGATATACACTTCTCTAGCCCCAGCTTGTCTAGTAGCATCCTCTACTGCTCTCTTTTCTACTTCTGTAACACCTGTTGGCACACATACCATAATTCTAGGCATGAAAAATCTTCCAAATCCCTTTTTATCAACTATCTTATCTATAAAAGATTTTAACATCTTCTCAGTTACATCATAATCTGAAATTACACCATCTCTTAAAGGTCTTATTGCAACTATATTTCCTGGTGTTCTTCCTATCATTTTTTTAGCCTCTTCTCCTACAGCTAAAACAGAATCTGTTCTGTTGTCTATTGCAACAACAGATGGTTCTTCTAAAACGATTCCCTTACCACTAACATAAACAAGTACATTTGCAGTACCTAAATCTATGCCTATATCAGCTCCAGCCATTTTTTCAACTCCTTCATTTATATATTAGATTATATTATAAGCCTATTTATTAATACTCCTATAATAAAGCATATACAAAAATCTCGCTTTAATCAAGAGAAAATAAATGTTTTGAGAGTATTATTCTTTTGCTATTTATAATTATATAATATATTTCTTACAATAATTTAATGTAATAAAAAAAGTAGGTTTTTAACCTACATTTTTTTATGTTCCTTCTCATACTTTAATTTCGTTGCTAATCCCCCTCTAATATGTCTCTCTGATTTATTTTTGTCTAGCACACTTTTAACTTCTTTGGCAAGGGATGGATTTATTTCCTTTAATCTTTCTGTAACATCCTTGTGAATTGTACTCTTACTTACTCCAAATGTCTTGGCTGTTTGTCTTACTGTAGTGTTTTTTTCAAGTATATATTTTGCTACCACTATGGCTCTTTCCTCTATATGAGATCTCAAAGATTACCCCCCTCACATAATAGCTTTAATGATATATATGTAAAAACACCAAAAAATATAACAAGCTTAACCAAATATGATTAAACTTGTTATACTTTTACTTAATTAGACTCATTGGGTCTATAGATTTTTCTCCATTATATGCTTCTAAATGCACATGTATACCCTCTTCACTTTCTATCTGAGAAGTACTTCCTACAGTCCCTAATGATTGTCCTTCTGTTACTTTCTGATTCTTCTTAACACTAACATTTTCATCTAGATTTGAATATACTACTACAGTATTATTGTCGCTTTTTATTTTTACTGATTTTCCATATTCTTCATCATCAAATACATCTACTACCATTCCGTTTAATAGAGATTTTATTTCTTTACCTTTAGTACAACTAACATCTATACCTTTATGAGTTTCCCAAACATCCAATGTTTTAGAATAACTAGGTTCTTTTTCTGAATATTCTCTTATTATCTTATCACCAATGTAATTTAATTTTGTTGTACTTGACTTATTTTCTTCTTTTGCCTTAGCTTTTTCTAAGTTTTGTTTTGAATCTGTCGCAGTAGGGATAGCATCTTTCTTATCTTTTTCAATTAAATGTATTTCCTCTTCACTATCTTTATTAGATTTTTCTATCATGCCTTTATTAGAAGCTAATTTATCTACATTATTATTTGTAAACCAAACTCCACCTACTGCTAATAAACAAACACATACAAATAAAGATAAATAAAAACCATCTTTTTCTAACAGTTTTTTCTTCATTTCGCACCTCCAAATATATTTCTACATTTGGATTATTGACGTGTTTTTGGTATTTTATACAATTATTAGTATATATCTTTTATTTTTGTATCAGTATAGTAATGTGATAATATATCATAGTATTTATAGCCTTCTTCTGCCATACCTTCAGCTCCCCATTGGCTCATACCAACTCCATGACCATATCCTTTTACTACAAAATCTATGTATCCTTCTCCAAATTTTATATCAAAGTTTGCAGAATTTAAGTTAAAAACAGTCCTCACATCTTTTCCTGTGACTTCTTTGTTTCCTAATTTTATTTTTTCTACAGTTCCAGCATCGCTTCTTTCAGTTATTGCAACTTGTTTACTCAAGTTATTTACATCTATCACAATGCTACTATAAGACTTTCTAAGGCTCTTAACAAAATCTGTGTTGCTTATTTTAAGTGTTGATGCAAATTTGGGAGAATACTTATCATATGGGCTTTCTACAGATTTTAAATAAGGATATTTTGATGAAAATACCTCTTCACTATTCTCTGTTTTCCCTGATGAGGTAGAGAAATAAAGAGGAAGTATAGCCTTATCATTGTAAGTTATTATCTGCCCCTTAGTGCCTTTAACTGCGTTTTTAATTTTAGAATACTTATTTTTAATCCATTCTTCACCATTCAACTTTTTAAGAGTCGCATAACTCTTGTATTCTTGACAGTGTTTATAATCAGTACATACCACTGCATTTTTATGTTTACTTGATTTCCCATGTTCTTGCTTATATACTACATACGTTCTAGCTGCTACAGCTTGGGCTTTTAAGGCCTCTATATCAAAATCCGAGGACATCTCACCAGCTAGTACTCCACATAAATAGTTTTCCATGTCCATTTTTTCAACTTTACCTGACATGTGATTATAGACATTTATAACTGGTGTTTTTTTGTCTACAGTTTCATAGTTTACTACCTTTTTATCTTCTTTCTTACCTTCATTTTTAATATCATTTTTTTTAATGGTTTTGTTTATGGAAACTACTTTCTCTGGTTTTTCAGTTAGCTCCACATTTTTGTAAGAAACTAAAGTTATCAATGAAGGGACTAACACAGAGCAAGTTACAAATCCTAACAAAACAACCAATGGGTTCTTCATATACTCTCCTCCTTAGCTTTTAAAACCTTGTATTTAAGTATATGAACAACCCTATCAATTTATAACTTACTTATCTAAACCAATTATTAATCTTCTACTATTTTGATTTGACCACCTAATGCTGTTATCTTTTTATCTATATCAACATAACCTCTTTGAATATGGTATATTTCTCCTATTTGAGTTTCTCCTTCTGCTATAAGACCGCATAAAATAAGCGCTGCTCCTGCTCTTAAATCAGTAGCATTTACTGCTGCACCGTGTAATTCATCTACTCCATTAACAACCGCACTTCTTCCATCTATTTTTATATTAGCACCCATTCTATTGAATTCAGCAACATGCATAAATCTATTTTCAAAAACAGTTTCTATAACTACACCAGTTCCATTAGCTACAGTAAGCATAGCCATAAATTGAGCTTGCACATCTGTAGGAAACCCTGGATGTGGTAAAGTCTTTATGTCTATTGGCTTTAATACCTTTGGACCTACTACTCTAACAGAATTGTCCATCTCTGTAATTTCACAACCAGCTTCTCTTAATTTAGCTACAACTGGCTTTAAATGCTCCATTAAAACATTTTCAACTGTTATATCACCTTTTGTCATAGCTGCTGCAACCATATAAGTTGCTGCTTCTATTCTGTCTGGAATTACATTATGTTCTGCTCCTTTTAACTCCTTAACACCTTTTATCTTTATAGTGTTAGTACCTGCACCTTTAACATCTGCTCCCATTTCATTTAAGAAATTAGCTAAGTCAACTATTTCTGGTTCTTCTGCTGCATTTTCTATTATTGTAGTTCCTTCTGCTAAAGAAGCTGCCATCATTATATTTTCAGTAGCTCCAACAGATGGGAAATCTAAATACAATTTATTTCCTACTAATTTTTCTGTTGCGGCTTCAACAAAACCGTGGTCCATTTCTATTTTTGCACCTAAAGCTTTAAATCCTTTTAAATGTAAATCTATAGGTCTCGTTCCTATAGCACATCCTCCTGGCATAGAAATTTTTGTACTATTAAATCTAGCAAGTAATGGTCCCATAACCAAAAAAGAAGCTCTCATCTTTCTTACAAGCTCATATGGAGCTTCACAAGTTCTTATATTACTTGCGTCAACAGTAAGTGTATTTTCTTTATATTCAACTTCTGCTCCTACATGTCTTAATAAATCTGATATAACATGAACATCTCTTAAATTTGGAACTCCATTTAAAGTTGATTTCCCGTTTGCTAATAAAGTTGCTGCTATTATTGGTAAAACTGCGTTTTTTGCGCCATCTATTTTAACACTACCTTTAAGTGGATTACTCTTTTTTACTATTATCTTAGCCATATTTTCTGATCTCCTCATAATTAATAATCTAATTTTATAATTGGTGTGGCAATATATATGAGTGTTTTTCCATCGTCCTCATTATATTTAATTCCTATATTTAAATTGATTTTTTCCCCTAAATATTCTAAATCATCATCATTTAATACTTTACTATATGCTGTTATAGATAAAAAGTTTACGTCTTTCACTTTATCTATTTGCTTAGCACTCATATTATATAATATTTTTTGTAAAATATCATCATATTTGTGGTTTTGTAACCTTTTTGTGTATTCTCCAACAATACAAGCAGATACATCTACTTGAGATGAATATTTATTTAACACGTTTTCTACACTACTATAAATATCCTCTTTATGTTTATATACTTTGTTGTCCAATATGTCAACTATTATGTAGCTTTCTTTATTATTTTTATTTATTCCTTTTATAGAAATTTCTTTATCGCTATCTTTTATAGTAGCATATAATTGTATTTCATCGCCATACCCTTTTTGGTTCCAATTTATTCCTTTTTCATCTAACTTTAGATTGTTAATTATTTCTAGAAAAATATTATGTAATTCTTTATTTGATAAATTGTAATTTATAACAGAATTAATTTTCATATTATAATATTTAAAATCGGCTTCTGAAGTTTCAAGAGCACTAATTAATTTATTATATCTAGTATTTATATTTGCATCTGCATAAGATATTGTCATGCCTATAGCCATTAACATAAAAAAACTTACAACTAATTTTATTATCTTCATAATAAAAATCCCCCTTAAATTTGTTTTTCTCTATAACAGAATTATTAACAAATTTAAGAGAGATATACTTTATCAATATGTATTTTTATGCATTTTGTAATTTTATATTAAATAAATGTTTTTCAAACTCTTCGATTCCAATTCTCTCTAATACTTTACTTATTCTTTCTCCTGGACTTGCTAATTGTTTATATGTATAAAATACATCTTGCACTAATTCTTCTATATTATCCTCTGTATACAAATTACTAAGTCTATCTCCAAATCTATAGCCTCTTCCCATTCTACCACCAAGATAAACAGCTAGTCCTTTTTTATCAACTTCCATAGCTCCAAATGGACATGCTTGAGCACACTTTCCACAATTTACACATTCTTCTTTATTCCACACTAATTTCTTATCTTCCATATAAACTGATTTTTGTCTACAAGATGATGTACACAATCCACAATTTTTACATTTATCTTCATTAAATTTTACGTATACTTGACCTACTATACCCACATCATTAGTATTTGCTTTTGCACAGTTATTTGGACATCCAACTAGTGTAATTTTAGTTTTAGATGGTAAATCATATCCAAAATATGAATCATGTAACTTTCCACATAATTCTTGTGTATCATATATTCCATGTTGACATACAGTACCTTTGCATGCGACTAATGGTCTTACTTTTTTACCCGTACCACCATGCTTTAGCCCTACAGCTTTTAAATCTTCCTTCATTAAATCTATATCTTCATACTTTATCCATGGTATTTCAACAGCTAATCTAGTAGTAACACCTAAATAACCTCTACCATATTTTTCAGATAACTTTGATAGGTTGATAAGCTGTTCTGCTGTAAAGTTTCCCGCTCTACTCAATATTCTTATTGAGAAATACCCTTCTTGGCTTTGGGCTAATATACCTTCAGCTTTTAACCTTGCTTTTTCATCTTTACTAATCATATTTCACACCTCATAATATATAATTTTATAATTCTATATTGCTAATAATATGTTTAAATAAGTGCACATCCATATAAGCATATTCTAACTATGTTTATATTTTAAAACAGAACAAAGGTATATTCAACTTAATAAACTGAATATACCTTCATTTTAAACAATTATATTATATTTTTTACAAAATTCTATTTTGAATCTCCTGTTTCAATTGGATTTGAATCATCAAGACTCCATCCCATCCATCCATCACTATAGAGAGAAGTATTTTCAAATCCCATAACATTTGCATATGTTAATACCTCTGCAGCACGCCATCCACTTCCACACATAAATGCAAGTTGTTTATTAGTATCTATATTTTCTTTATCCCACATTGCCAATATTTCATATTGATTTCTCATTGTGTTATCTATATTACGATACTCTTCTAGTGATACACTGTCACTACCTGCATGACCATATAAGGCTCCTGGTATACGACCTTTTTTATCATAATAGCTATATCCAGATATTTTACCTATATGTTCATCCCAAGAACGATTGTCCACTAATGTAAATTTATTTTTATCTCTTAGTTTTTGCTTTAATTCTGGTATACTAACAATTAGTTGTGGATTAGCTGGTATATTTTCCCCAAAAGTAGTACATGAACTTTTTGGATTACTAGTTAACTCCAGCTCATATCCTTCTGATAACCATGAGTTTATTCCACCATTCAAAACTCTTACATCTCTTACTCCTATATATCGTAATATAATAGCAATTCTATAAGAAGCCATAGATGCGCTACTTGAAACTATCACAGTATCATCTTTTGTAAATCCATAGTCTAAAGCAAATTTGGCCAAATTATCATTGTTAGTAAGCATCCATGTTGGAGGAGGTTCTATAATATCAGTATTTATATGAACACTTGTAGGTATATGCCCTTTTGCATAAGATTCTTTTTCTTCTCCCCAACTTGCTTCAATCATTTTTATATTCTTAGAATATTCAAATGTCTCTGGAATTTTTCCATCCAAGATATCTTTTATTATGGAAGCAGGTACTATCATTTGATAATTTTTATATCTTTCCATTGGAAGATTTTCATTATTTGCCCATTGTTTAATATCATATTTATATAGATTTTTATATCCTTTTTTAGATAAGTAAGTAGCTACAAGTAAAGCATCTTTTCCATTAGCATCATATAGTACTATATTTTTATCTAAATCAATACCTTTTGTTTTTAGTGCTTGTTCTAATACTTTGTCTTTTTTATCTGAGTCTACATATAACCAATTCGCAGAAAAATCTACTGCTCCTCTTATATGTCCACCTCTTTTTACTCCATCTAATTTCCAGCCATTATATGCATCATTTAAACGAGTATCAACTATAACCCAAGATTCATCTTGTACTTTCTCTTTCAAATCTTCTGTAGAAATTGATTTAACATTAGCACAAAAACCTTCTTCTATTTCTTCTCTTAATTTCTTCGACATAATTTGTACTCCGATTTCTAATCAATCTTTTATTATTTTAAATCTATTTAACTAAATCAAAATCATATTCATCCACACCATCAACTGAATTATATACTTTTGTAAATCCATTCTCTGAAAGTATTTTAGCTGCTTGCCCACTTCTATTTCCAGTTCTACAGTATAAAATTATATCCTTATTTTTATCAAGTTCTCCCATTTTCTTTTCTGTGTCTTCTAGTGGTATATTGATAGCTTCTTTTAAATGTCCAGTTTCAAATTCTTTTGACTTTCTAGCATCTATTACTATAGAATCTTTATTTTCGCTTATTAACTTTAACATTTCAGGCGCAGTTATATCATTATATGTAACTAATTCATAATCAAAATCTTTCACACCTTCTACATTATAAACATCTTTAAATCCATTTTTTACTAATATTTCAGCAGCTTTTGCACTTTTTTTACCTGAGTTACAATACGCTAATATAGTTTTATCCTTATATCCTTCTAAATCACTTAATTTATCTTCTAAATCATCTACTGATATATTTATACCATTTATAATATGACCTTTAGCATAGTCCTCTGCACCTCTTACATCTAATATCAATAATTCTTTATTTTTCTTCATCATTTTTACAGCCTCTTCACCTGTGGCTTCTTTATAACTAGCCTTATCTTGACTTTGAGAAGATTCTTTTGGTTTTTCTGATTCTTTAGAATCACAACCAACTACACTCCCTAATGTTAATACTAAAGTTAAACCAATAGCTAAAACTTTAAATCTTTTACTAAATTTCATAAAATTACCCTCCAAATATTAAAAATATTCCCTTTTTTGATATAAAATCTTATTTTATTATAGTATTCGAATTCATTATAACAAAATTAAAATATATTTGATACTTATTTACTTGTTTACAGCCATAGTTTTTTTCTATAGTTCAACAGGAAAGAATAGAATTTTTCTTTGTTCCATAAACACATCTACCTTTTCATTTATTTCATATAAATTATTGTTGCTACTAGCTTTTAATACCGTTCCATCAATATCTACATCATAGTAAACTTTATCTCCTGCATATCTTTTTTTTAATATAGACCCTTGTCTTCCTACATCATTATCAATCGTTTTTAGGATTATACTTTCTTTTGGTATCATTAACTCTACATTATCTATATTTATATTTTTATATTTATCTAATTTAATAGAAATTATATCATTTACAAATTCTCCATTTCTTATATTTCCGATTAAATAATTTTTTTCTCCAAATATATTTGCAACTTCTTTACTTTTGGGATTTTCATAAAGATTATCAGGTGTGTCGAATTGTTTAACCTCACCATTTAACATAACTGCTATTCTATCACTCATCATTAACGCTTCTTCTTTGTCATGTGTTACTAATATCGTTGTTATCTTTAGATGTTTTTGTAATCCTAATACAAATTCCCTCATTTCATTGCGTAAATTAATATCTAAATTTGAAAATGGCTCATCTAATAACAGTACCTTTGGATTTATTGCTAAAGACCTTGCTATTGCAACACGTTGTTGTTGTCCTCCTGAGAGTTCGTTTGGATATTTATTTTCATATCCTTTTAACTTAACTAAATTTATAAGTTCGTTTACTCTACTTTTTCTTATATTCTTATTTATTTTTTTCATTTTAAGACCAAATTCTATATTTTCATATAAAGTCATATGTGGAAATAATAAATAATCTTGAAAAACTATTACAGTATCTCTTTTTCCTATAGGTATATCTAATACTGATTCATTATTTAAAAGTATATCTCCGCAATCAGGATGTAAAATACCAGCAATTAATTTTAGAGTAGTACTTTTTCCACAACCTGATGGACCTAAAAGAGAAACTATTTCTCCTTCTTTTATATCTAAATTCATATTGTTTAAAACTTTGATTTTGTTAAAACTCTTACATAAATTTATAAGTTTAACTGATGACAATTATTACACCTCCAATCGTACTAAAATAGCCTTGTATTTTGAATATGCTTATAGTTCTTTTTTACATTGTATTCTATTATTATCAAGATAAATAAACTTATTATTAAAAAGAGCATACTATACAAAGATGCGATTGTCCTGTCTCCACTTTGTATATATGGAAACATAATCATTGGATAAGTTATGACACTACCTCCCCCTATAAGAAGAGTCAAAAAATATTGACTAAAGGATATTATGAAAGACATACTTGATGCACCCAATATCCCTGGCAAAATCAAAGGGAAGGTTACATATCTAAATGTATTAAATCTACTTGCTCCAAGTACTTTCGCTTGTATTTCTAAATTATCACCTATTAATTTATAAACATCTGTTATTATTCGAACTGAATATGGTATACATGGAAGTATATTTATAATAATTACTCCCAAAATATTATTGGCCAGGCCTATTCTAATAAATGCTATATGTATGCCCATAGCAACAGATATTAGTGGAATTATAATTGGAGACAATATCAGTAACTCACAAAACCTTTTTCCTTTAAAATCGTATAGTGCTAACGCTTTAGATGCTGGTATACTTAATAAAATAGTAACTAAGACTACAGTTATTGATATTATAATACTTCTCAAAATGATATTCAGATTATTTATATCCAAAATATATCTAAATCCTCTTAATGAAAATTCCTTAGGTAAAAGATTTGGAAATGGCCATGTATTTACAACTCCCCATATTGACAATAATATTATAGGAGCTATAATAACTACAAACATGATATTAAGAATTATATTAAATTTTTTACTCATAGATACTCCTATACATTATATTTTGATATTTTATTAAAAAATCTATCATAAATTATTAATAGTATAAAACTTATTCCAGATAATACAACATTGATACACATTGAGATTGGTCTTTGCATTAAATCTGAACTAGAATAACTCAGATATGCTTGAACTGGTAATGCTTTTGGAGTTGATGCACCTATTAAAAAAGGTACTTCAAAAGAACCAAATGAAAAGGCAAAAATTATTATAAATGAAGAAATTATTGTAGGCATAGCAAGCGGCAACACTATATATCTAAACGTTTGAAGTTTACTTGCACCTAAATTTATAGACACTTGTTGTAGATTATCATTTATATTTTTCAATATATTATAAACCATTAGTGTTATATATGGTATTCCTTTCCACAAATAAACTGAAATTATCCCTATTCCATTTTTATCAGAAACCATTGGTATAAATTCAGATGAATCCTTTATTATATTGAAAAAATAAAATACTCTTGAAACTATACCTGTTTGAGAAAATATTATAAATACCAATAATACAGCTATTATATGTGGAACTACTAGCGGAACATTTAGAATCATATATCTAACTTTAGAAAATTTATTTTGAGACATTATATATGCTAAAAGTATACCTATAATAATAGCCAAAATTGATGACACTAAAGAAATCTTCAAACTAAAGATAAGAGATTCTAAAAAATTAGAATCTCTAAAAATTTCTCTATAATAATTTAATGTAATTTGCTCAAGACCAATCTGAGGAAAAAATCCTAGACTTTGTGAGATGCAATTTATAATTCCTACACCCATTATAAGTATCAGGATGATAGATACAGGTGCTATTAATAAATATGGAATTATTTTATCATTAATTATTTTACTTTTCACTTTCTAGTACCTCTTTAGTCCATATTTTTTCTATTATTGGAACTATTCCCGCTTTTAATTCTGGAACTGAATTTTTTAATACTATAGTTTCACTAAATTTCTTAACATCTTCACCTGGAATCTTCTTCATATCTAAAACAGATGTATCTCCCCAATTTTTAGTTTCTGTCTTAGAGGATTGTGCATCTATACTCATCAAAAAATCTATTAACACTATTGCACCTTCTTTATTTTGAGAATTATCTGGTATAGCAACAAAATGTGTGTTACTTATATTTCCTTTTTCAAATTCTATTGCTTTTGTAGATTTGCTAAACTCTCCACTTTCTATCCTTCCTAATAATACATTGGGAGCATAAGTCATTGTAAAATAGGTTTCATTATCTGAATACATATTATCTAACTGAGAAGATGTCGCAGGATAAGTTTTACCTTTATTCCATAAGTATGGTTTTATTTCTTTAAGATACTCCATAGCGGGTTGTATGACTTGTTTTACTTTAGCTTCATCTTCTGGTAAATTTTTTACTTTATCATATCCTACTACATCATATATTATATTTCTGACAAATGCACTTCCTGTAAAATCTGGTGGGGCTGGATAGGTAAATTTTCCAGGATTAGATACAATTACTTTTTTTAGTGTTTTTGCATCAGTTATTTTTGTATTAATCTTAGATGTGTCTGTTACAACTGCAAATTGAGATTTACCCCAAGGAGCTTCCATCCCCTCTACCTTAACTCCAAAATCTGTAGTAATATCTTCAGAAGATGAATCAACATACTTTTCATAATTAGAAAGTTTCTCTACAAAAGGTCCAAATAGCAATTTATTCTCTTTTGCTGTTTTGAAGTTTTCTCCATTTATCCAAACCACATCTATAGTACCCTTAGCATTTCCAGCTTGTTTTTCTGACAATAGTTTATTAAGAATGTTTTCTATATCTATTCCTACTCTTTTTACAGTTATGTCATAGTCTTCTTTCATCTTTGGAATTACATAACTATCAAACCATTTATTCATTACTTCATTTCCACCATATCCATAAAAGTTAACTGTTGTACCTTTTGCAGATTTTAAAATCTCTTCATTGCTACTTTTTAATATATCTTTTTGAGGCTCTTCTTTTTTATCGTTATTTGAACACCCTATCAATCCAAATACAAGCCCTAAACATAATAATATTGTTAATATCCTCTTTTTCATTTTTTCCCCTCTCAAAAATTAATTTATAATATTTTTTTTGCTTCTAGTAGTCTTTGAACTGCTGTAAATAAAACGACTATAGAAAATAGATTTGCTATCGTTCCAATATAACTTTGAAATAAAATCATCAAAGTAAAAAGTATAAATCCCTCACTCCTTTCAGCTACACCAGCTTGATAATAAAATGATTTCATACCTTTTTTATCAGTTAAGGCCCCAACAGTTAAAAATATAGTCATTGACATAAGAATACTACTTAAAAGAATCATTAGATTTAACCTTACATCAATCATCTTCAAGCCAAATACTAAAATCATACTTATTTCTACTATTCTGTCAAAAGTAATATCCATTAATGTTCCAAATAAGGATGTTTTATTACTACTTCTCGCCATATCACCATCTACAGCATCTAGGTATCCTGAAACCCATAATGTAATTATTGCTAGCACTTTCATATCGAGATATATAAATAAAGACGTAGATATTCCAACTATAAGTGCTATTATTGTCACGTTATTTGGAGTTAATTTAAGTTTTAAAAAGAACTCTGCTCCTTTGATTATAAATGGCTCTACATATTTTCTTGCATGTGTATCTAACATATTATTTCCTTTCATTAGCTTATATACTTTTTATGGGAATTTATTAAGTTTCTATATTCATCTTCTTTGCTACTTCTATTCCTTTATACCTTGTACTCCATTTTTTAATAGATGATGTTTTTTTCTGGGTTAATTTATTTTTGTTTATAACATCAACATCAAAAATTAAATCTAATACATGTAGTACTTTTTTATCTGCCATTAACATAGACTCACAACAAGATTGACAGTATGAGATTACATAATCTGTTTTTTCATTATTTGCTCTATTTTTGGTCTGGTTTATAGCAACTTCATTATTAGTAACTCTTACCATACCTCCAGAGCCACAACACTCTGTGTTTTCTCTATTTTTTTCAAATTCAATTATTTTTATTCCCATAAAACCTAGTATATATCTGACTGATTCATGTATATTATGCTCATTTCTTATAGGGCATGGGTCATGTAATAAAAATTCCTGATTTAAATCATCATAATGATTTTTTAGATTTTCTGGAAGTCCATATTCTTTTATCACTTCCCATATTGAAGTCACTTTTATATCACTATTATTTCTTATAGTATTAAAACAATTTGGACAAGTTACGATTACTTCGTCTATATCATTTTCTCTAAATAGCTTGTCTATTTTAGAATAATATTTATCAAATTTATTTGTATCTCCCATAGCTAAAGTTGGCTTGCCACAACATTCAAAAGCTAAGGATATATTTTCTATATGATTTTCTAAATATTTATATGTTGCTAATACTAAGTCACTACTATAGCTAGAAAGGCTACATCCTGGAAAAAAAATCTTTTTGGTGTTTTTTTTAATAAATTTTTTTGAGAATAATGAAGAGAAACTATTAGTTTGATGAAATTTTATTGTTCTATATCCTATATCATTTAATTCTTTTTGATTGCTATGAAATATTTCTTTCCTTACATCAAAAAACATTTCTTTTAAATCTATATCTTTTGGACACTCTACCTTGCATATTCCACATAACATGCAAGAATATGGTATATTTTTATTTATTGATTTATTTTGCAAAATGTCTATCATAAGTTCTCTTGGTGAGTCTCCAAATTCTTTCATCATAGGACATACCTTAAAACATTTTTTGCAATTTATACAATCATTGTTATTTTTTTCGATTTTTTTTAACGTCTCTAATTTTAACTTTACCTCTTTTATACAAATACACCTCCATATTGATTAATAGCTTTTTTCTATAATAAAAAACTCATTCTATAAAATTATAACAAATAGAATGAGTTTTTTCTAATAGATATTATCTATGCACTTTTTAATATATTTTTATTCAACTGTTACTGATTTAGCTAAGTTTCTTGGCTTATCTACATCACAACCTCTTAATACAGAAACATGATAAGCAAGTAATTGCATTGGTACAACTGCTAATATTGGTGATAAAATATCATCTGAGTTTGGTATATAAATTATTTTTTCAGCAGCTTTTTCAACGTCTTTATTATGACTTTGAGCAATTGCTACAACATAAGCTCCTCTTGCTCTTACTTCTTCCATATTAGAAACCATTTTTTCAAATAATTTTTCTTGAGTAGCTATAGCAATTACAGGAGTTCCTTTTTCTATTAATGCTATTGTTCCATGTTTTAATTCTCCTGCTGCAAAAGCTTCTGCATGTATATATGATATTTCTTTTAATTTTAATGAACCTTCCATTGCTAAACTATAGTCTATACCTCTTCCTAAATAGAAAGCATGGTCAGAGCTAACAACTGTTTTAGCAACTTCTTTTATATATTCTTCATTATCTAATATTTCTTGTATTTTTGATGGTATTTCTTTCATCTTAGTAATCATACCATCATAAAACTCTCTAGTTATTGTTCCTTTTTTAATAGCAAAATCTAAAGCTATCATATATAAAGAAGTTATTTGAGTTGTATATGCCTTAGTTGATGCAACTGCTACTTCAGGTCCTGCCCAAGTATAGAAAACATCATCTGATTCTCTTGCTATAGATGAACCTACAACATTAGTTATTGAAAGTATTCTTGCTCCTTTAGCTTTTGAATCTCTTAGTACTGCTAAAGTATCTGCTGTTTCACCAGATTGGCTAACTAATATTACTAATGAGTTTTCATCTACAAATGGGTCACTATATCTAAATTCTGATGCTATATCAGTTATTACTGGTATATTTACAAATTTTTCTATAGCATACTTACCAAGTAATCCAGCATTATATGCCGTTCCACAAGCTACTATATAAACTTTATTTATTTTATCTAAATCTTCTTTAGAAATATTTATACTATCTAAAATTATATTTCCATTATCATCAAGTCTTCTTTCTAGAGTTTCTCTAACTCCTGTTGGTTGCTCATGTATTTCTTTTGACATAAAGTAATCATATCCACCTTTAGATGCAGCTTCTACATCCCATGTTACATGGAATACTTCTTTTTCTACAACATTTCTATTAGAGTCATAAATTGTTACATTTTCATCTTTTAGGTGAACTATCTCTCCATTTTCTAAGAAATAAACATCTCTAGTATATTTTAATAAAGCAGGTATATCTGATGCTATAAAGTTTTCGCCTTCACCCACACCAACTACAAGAGGACTATCTTTTCTTACTGCAACTAATTCATTTCCATGTTCTTTACATATAACACCTAATGCATAAGCTCCTCTTAATTTTGATATAGTTTTATATACAGCGTCTAATAAGTTACCTTCATAGTATTTATCTACTAAATGTGCTATTACTTCTGTATCTGTTTGAGATTCAAATTTAACACCTTCAGAAATTAATTCTTCTTTGATTTCCATATAATTTTCTATTATCCCATTATGAACAACTGCTATTGTTTTAGCTTGATTAAAATGAGGATGTGAATTTACATCAGATGGTTCTCCATGAGTTGCCCATCTTGTATGTCCTATTCCCAAATTTCCATCAATAGGATTTTTTTCTAAATCTTCTGCAAGCACAGAAAGTCTACCTTTGAACTTTCTAATATTAAGTTCATCACAATTAGAACCATTAACTGCTACACCTGCTGAGTCATAACCTCTGTACTCTAGCTTAGAAAGCCCCTCTATGATAACTTCTGCTGCCTTTCTACTTCCTAAATATCCAACTATTCCACACATTATTTGTGTCCTCCTAAAAATATTATTTATATATTTTAAGAGTTAGGTCATATAAGTTTACTTTGGCTTCCCTTTGTCCATAGGATTACTCCTATTATTTAAAGAAGTCTTTCGATGGTAAACACACCGCAGAGCATCCGCCGACAATTCGATTAACTCTGACCTCGTCAACTTAGTTCCAATAATACTTAATTCTTGTGCCTATAACTAAGTTCTGGCGCTTAGAAAGGTGTCCTCAGGGTTTATATCTGAGAATACCCTTATAAATTACGATAATTTTTCTTGTATAAGATTAGCTAAATTTGTTGCTAATTCTTTTATTTGACCTTCCTCTTTACCCTCTAACATAACTCTAACTAATGGTTCAGTTCCTGATGGTCTTATTAAGACTCTACCATTTCCATCTAAAATAGATTCTATTCTTTCTATTTCAGCTTTTATTTCTGGATATTCCATATATTTGGTTTTATTTTCATTTTTTATTGTTGCATTCACTAGTACTTGTGGATATTGACTCATTATTGATGCAAGTTCTGATAAAGGTTTCTTTTCTTGCAATATTATATTTGCAAGTATTAAAGAACTAAGAACTCCATCTCCTGTAGTATTGTAATCTAAGAATATCATGTGTCCAGATTGTTCTCCACCAAGATTATATCCATTTTTAGCCATGTCTTCTAAAACATATCTATCTCCAACTGCTGTAGTAGATAATTTTATTCCATTTTCTTTTGCAGCTATTGTTAATCCTATATTACTCATAACTGTAACTACTAAAGTATCTTGTGCTAATTTATTATTTTTCTTTAAATTTAAAGCACTCAATATCATTATATGGTCTCCATCAACAATTTGACCCTCTTCATTTACTGCAATTAATCTATCAGCATCTCCATCATACGCAAGACCTAAGTCAGCATTATGTTCCAAAACAGCCTTTTGAAGTTGTTCTGGATGTGTAGAGCCACATTTATAATTTATATTGTTTCCATCTGGTGAACTATTTATTGAAATTACACTTGCTCCTAATTCATCAAATACTATTGGTGCTACTTTATACGATGCACCATTAGCACAGTCCAAAACCACTTTTAATCCTCTAAAATCAGTGTTAATTATTGATTTTAAATAATCTACATAATCTCTTTGTGCATAATGCTCATGTAATCTTCGTCCTACATTTTCACCAACTGGCATACAATCTACTTTAGCCATGTCATCTATATATTCTTCTATCTTTAATTCTATTTCATCATCCAATTTATATCCATTCTTATTAAAGAATTTAATTCCATTATATTCAACAGGATTATGAGATGCAGATATAACCACACCACAATCAGCACCATATTTTCTAGTTAAATATGCAACTGCAGGGGTTGGTATTATTCCAACAGTAATAACATCACATCCAACAGACATAAGACCTGCTATTAAAGATGCCTCCAGCATATCTCCTGATATTCTAGTATCTTTACCTACTACTACTTTTACTCTATGGTCTCCTTGAGCTAAAACAAATCCACCAGCTCTACCAAGTCTATATGCTAAGTCACATGTTAATTCTGTATTTGCTATTCCTCTAACTCCATCTGTTCCAAAATACTTTCTCACTAAATATTCTCCTTTCATAATTGAAAAGCTTGTAATTTGTATTATATTTTTATAATTCATAAAATACTATTATATTCTTAATTTCAGTCATAAAAATATTTTAATACTTCTCAGCAAAAAAGACAATAGAAATAATTCTATTGTCTTTTTTTTGACATCTTTTTTCTTTATTAGTTAGTTGCTCCGCAACATGTAGCATCCATACCTTTTTGTAAAGCTGCTCTGTTTAATGGAACAAATTTTTCTTTTCTAGGTCCGAAAACTTTTTTAAATGCTTCTAATACAGACTCTATATCTACTGTATCAGCTACTTTTAAGTAAGCTCCTAGCATTATCATATTAGCAACTTTATCATTACCTAATTCAACAGCTAATTCATTTGCTGGGATATAATAAACATCTACATCTGTTCTTTCAACTTTTTCTTTTATTAAAGAGCTATTTACTATTATTTTTCCACCAGGTACAACATCATCTTTAAATTTTTCAAATGCTGGTATATTTAATAATATAGCTGCAGTTGCATCATTTGTTATAAGTGGAGAACCAACTGGTTCACTAGATACAGTTACTGCACAGTTTGCTGTACCTCCACGCATTTCTGGTCCATAAGATGGTAACCAAGAAACTTCTTTACCTTCTAACATTCCTGCATAAGTAAGTAATTGTCCCATAGACATAACACCTTGGCCTCCGAAGCCTGCACATATTACTCTAGCTGTAGACATTTACTTCACCTCCTCAACTTCAACATTTTTGAAATTTCCTAATGGATAGTATGGTATCATATTGTCTCTTAACCATTGTAAAGCATCATTTGGAGCTAGTCCCCAGTTTGTAGGACAAGTAGATAATACTTCTACTATTCCAAATCCTAATCCTGCTTGTTGAACTTGGAATGCTTTCTTTATAGCTTTTTTAGCTTGTCTAACATGAGCTGGAGTATCAACTGCTACTCTTTCTACAAATACAGCTCCTGTTAATGTAGCTAACATTTCACTTACTCTTATTGGATAACCTTGAGTTTCAGCATTTCTTCCTGATTGAGCAGTAGTAGCTCTTTGTCCAACTAATGTAGTTGGAGCCATTTGTCCACCAGTCATACCATATGTTGTATTGTTTACAAATATAGTAGTTATTTTTTCTCCTCTAGCAGCTGCATGAACTATTTCAGCAGTACCGATTGAAGCTAAGTCTCCATCACCTTGATAAGTGAATACTGTGTTTTCAGGATGAACTCTTTTTATTCCTGTAGCAGCAGCTGGTGCTCTACCATGAGCTGCTTCTTGAGTGTCACAGTTAAAATATTTATATCCTAAAACTGAACATCCAACTGGAACAACACCTACAGCATCACCTAATACTCCTAATTCTTCTAATACTTCACCAACTAATCTATGGATTATACCATGTGTACATCCTGGACAGTAGTGAGTTTGAGTATCTTGTAACCCTTCAGTTTTCTTAAATACAACAGCCATTATCTAGCACCTCCTGCAACCAATTCTCCGGCAATAATTTTTTTAGCTTTTTCAACTATTTCTGCTGGTGTTGGAGTCATTCCTCCTGGTCTTCCATGGAAGTAAACTGGTAATTTACCTTCTACTGCCATTTTTACATCTTCCACCATTTGTCCCATACTCATTTCAACAGTTAATATGTTTCTAGCACTAGGGATTTGATCAAATGCTTCAAATGGGAATGGCCATAATACTTTAGGTCTTATAAGACCTGCTTTTATTCCTTCTTCTCTTAATATATCAATTGCGCTTTTCACTATTCTTGAAGTAGTTCCATAAGCTGCAAATATAAATTCAGCGTCTTCTGTTTTGTACATTTCATATTGTACTTCATTTTTTTCCATTTCATTGAATTTAGCTTCTAAGTGCCAACAGTGATCTTCTAATACTTCTGGCTCTAAGTATAAAGAGTTTATTACATTAGGTACTCTTTTTCCTTTAGTTCCAACAGTTGCCCAATCTTTAGGAGGCAATTCTCTTTTCTTTTCAGGAGCTTTGAATTCAACTGGCTCCATCATTTGACCTATCATACCATCTGCAACTACCATAACAGGTGATCTGTAGTAATCTGCAACATCAAAAGCTTCCATTATCATGTCAACAGCTTCTTGAACTGTAGCTGGTGCGAATACTGGAGTTCTGTAGTCTCCATTTCCTCCACCTCTTGTAGACATAAAGTAGTCAGCTTGTGAAGGTTGTATACTTCCAAGTCCTGGACCACCTCTCATTACGTTAAGTACAACACAAGGAACTTCTGCTCCTACTGCATATGTTATACCTTCTTGTTTTAAAGCAACTCCTGGTGAAGATGAAGAAGTCATAACTCTTGCTCCTGCACCTGCTCCACCATAAACCATGTTTATCGCAGAAACTTCTGATTCAGCTTGAACGAACGCTCCACCTATTTTAGGTAACTCTCTTGATAAATATTCTGGTAATTCACTTTGTGGAGTTATTGGGTAACCGAAGAAATATTTGCAACCAGCTTCTATAGCTGCTTTTCCAAATGCTTCGTTACCTTTCATAAGTATCTTAGCCATTAAAATTCCCCCTTAAATATTAATTTAAATTAATCTCTTTCTACTGTTATAACTACATCTGGACACATAGTCGCACAACTTGCACATCCTATGCATTTTTCCATTTCAGAAACAGTTGCTGGGTTATACCCTTTTTTGTTTATTGTGTTTGAGTCTAATTGTATGATTTTTACTGGACATGCTTCAACACATAATCCACAACCTTTACAACGTTCTTGATTAAAAGATACTTTTCCTTTAGCCATTTACCTAAGCCTCCTTAAACTTTCTATATATTTGAGCTCAAACTACATCCAGTCTTCTCTCATATATAATTTTATTGGAAAAATTTCTCCCTCTAAATCTTTTGGTAATTGTTCAACAAGATTTTCTAAGCATGCAACATATCTTATAGGTATATTACATTCCTTAGAAACTTCTTCTGCAACTTTTTGGCCTCTTAATACATCATCAATAGTAGTAAATCTAATAAGATGAGTATTATTAATTAGACCTGTTACCTTTAGTTTAGAAGATTTTTCTATTTCCTTTATATATTGGATAACTTCTTCAGAAGTTTGAGTTTTCTCCCTATTTGCATTTATTACAAAAAGCATGTCATAGTCGCCTTCTTTTAATAAATGACTAAATCTTCCTATAACTCTAGCACCTACATTATCTCCGCCTAAGTCTATAACAGAATTGTATGAATGATCAACCATAGGTGACATTACTTCTGCTGATACTGCTGGTAAATCTAATGTTGGAGCATTAATTGAACTATCTATTGGTTGTATACCTAAAGATTTCATTAACTCTTTCTTTTCTCTAGTTCTAAAGTATACATTCACCACATCCAAATCAGCTATAGCAACTTTGCCAGAAACCATATCTCTTAATTTAACAACATAGTTCATCGCAAATTCACTTTTACCACTTCCATAGTGACCTGTTATGATTCTTATTCTTTTATCATTAGTTATCATAAACTTGAGCCTCTTCTTCACCAATTAAAACTCTAAGTCCACCTTGAGCTAATGCAATCATTTCATCTTCACCTGGATAAACTTTTACATCTGCTATAAATTTAACTCTATCTGCAATCATATCTGTAAACATTTTTGAATATGCGATTCCACCAGTTAATAATATTGCTTTTACATCTCCCTTAAGAACTGCTGCATTAGCTCCTATTTCTTTAGAGATTTGATATGCCATAGCTTCATATACTAATTTAGCTTTTTCATCACCAGCTTCAATTCTTTCTTCAACTTCTCTAGCATCATTAGTATTTAAATATGCAACTAATCCACCATTACCTTTTATTTTCTTTTTAATTTCGTCTTGAGTATATTCTCCACTGAAGCACATTTTCACTAATGCTCCTACTGGTAATCCACCACTTCTTTCTGGAGAGAAAGGACCTTCTCCATCTAATGCGTTTGCAACATCTACTATTCTACCATTTTTATGAGCTCCAACAGAAACTCCTCCACCCATATGTGCAACTATAAGATTTATATCTTCATATTTTGCGTTTATCTCTTTAGCAAATCTTCTTGCTATTGCCTTTTGATTTAAAGCATGTACTACACTTGCTCTACTTATTTCAGGCATACCAGAAATTCTAGCAACATCTTCTAGTTCATCCACAACAACTGGGTCTACTATGTATGAAGGAACATTAACTTCATCACCTATTTGTTTTGCTATTATACCACCTAAATTTGAAGCATGTTCTCCTAAAACTCCTACTTTTAAATCTTCTATCATAACATCACTTACTGAGTAAGTTCCACCTTTTATAGGCTTAAGAAGACCACCTCTACCTACTACAGCATCTAAGTCAGATGTTTTTACTCCACCCTCTTTTAATGCTTCTTCTATTACTTGTTTACGAAATTCAAATTGGTCTGAAACCTTCTCATACTTTCCTATTTCTTCAGAAGAGTGTCTTAGTGTCTTTTCAAATACTAAATCCTCATTATCAAATACAGCTATTTTAGTTGATGTCGAACCAGGATTTATTGTTAAGATTTTAAATATTTTGCTCATTTGCCTATTTCCCCCTTAAATTTAAGCCTTTGCTGCCATTAAAACGCCCAAGGCTATTGAGTTAAGCTTAGTTTCTTCACTATCTGCTCTAGAAGTTAATATTATTGGTGCTTTAGCTCCAACTATAACTCCTGCATTTTTTGATTTTGAGAAAAATACTAAAGCTTTGTATAATATATTGCCACCTTCGATATCTGGAGCCAATAATATATCAGCTCTTCCTGCTACAGGATGATCTATACCTTTATGTTTAGCTGCTTCTAAAGACACTGCATTATCTATTGCAAAAGGTCCACCAACCATACAACCTTTGATTTCTCCTCTTTCATACATTTCTTCAAGTTCTTTAGCTTCAACTGTATCTTTCATTTTTGGATTTACTTTTTCTTTTGCGCATATTGCAGCAACTTTTGGTTCGCTTATATCTAATGAATGTGCTACTGTGCAAGCATTTTCTATGATTTGCTTTTTAGTATTTGTATCAGGAGCTAAGTTCATAGCTGCATCAGTTACGAAAAATAATCTGTCATACCCCTCTACATCAAATACTGCTACGTGGCTTAATACATTACCAGTTCTAAGACCCACTTCTTTGTTTAAAACTGCTTTTAGTATTATTGATGTGTCTACTAAGCCTTTCATTACCATATCGGCTTTTCCTTGTGAAACTAATTCAACAGATTTTAGAGATGCTTCTGCTAAATCTTTTATATCTATTACTTCATAATTTTCGATATCCATGTCTATGCTTTTTGCAATTTCTTTAGTCTTTTCTATATCACCTATTAAAATGGCATTTGCTATTTTTTCTTTTCTAGCCATTTCAACTGCCATTAAAACTTCTTTATCTTGACAACATGCTACTGATATAGTTTTAGGTCCTCTTTCTTTTGCAAACTTAATTACTTCTTCAAAACTTCTCATGCATTTCCACCTCATCTTGAATTTTTTGAAATAGAACTTTTATATCTCAATTAAATTATAACTCGTTCAGCAACGTTTTCCTAGGGATAATTGAAATATTTAATTCAAAAATATTTATTTAAATCTATTTATCAGTCTTTTTTCATATATCTAACACTTTTTAGATTTAACAAATATCTCATTGTCCTTATTTTATAATATAACTAAAATAAACAAGATGCAACAAAAACATAAAATTAACAAACTTAATTTTATAGATTTTTTTGTCGCATCTTGTAACAACTAAATATTCAAAATATTTGTTCATTCCACTTCAACAATATTAGGTTCTATATTTATTTTTTTAAATTGATATGTTGTTTCATATTTTATTTTATATTTACCATTTTCAGTAGGTGCTTCTGATAAATCGATATATAACGAAATATCTTTTTTATTTAGCTTACTTAAATCTTCTGTTGATTCTACAACAACTTGAATATCTCCAGTAAAAATTATACTCGGATTGTCCATATTTGCTGGAATATTTCTTAACATAATATCTTCTGAACTATATACAAACTCAGCACTTAATTGTTTTGTTTCATTTAGTTTTATAGTTATAGAGCTATCATCAATAGTTATTCCTTCTGGAATCTCTAGACTCACTTCTTTTTCCTCTCCATTAGCTAAATCAACTAAATCAATAGGTTTTGTCTTAATATAATTTATTTTGTCTATACTTTCTTTTTTACCTTTTATGCTAACTTCATCTTTACTTAATTTATAATTTTTCAATGTATTATTATCTTGATTATTATCCTTTAAATCTACTCTTATTGGTACAGTTTTTTCTTTTAATAATTGTACACTTGCTGTTACAGAATTTGAACTTAGTGTCACACCTTCAACCTTAGTTCCATCACTATTTAAAGGTATTAAATCCAATTTTTTAGAGAAATCTTCTGTCTCATTACCTACATTTAGATTAGCTCTTATATTCTTAACTTCCTTAACTAGACTCATTGGACCCGATATATCGACATAATTTTTATTCAGTTCAATTTTATCTATATTTCTTTTAGAATTTCCACTTACTTCTACCTTTATATCTCTTTTTTCTTTTATATTTTTCTCAAGATTTACTATTAAAACGTCATGCTTAAATTCTAAAGTAACACCTTGAGGAATATTTGCTTTTAAATATACTTCCTTCTTACCTTGTATTGGGTCTTCAACAGTTCCATATACATGTATATCTTCTTTTTTAACTTTTTGTACCTTTGATAAACTACCTTTTATATACACATCTGCTGTTAATTTTTCGTCTGGATATATAACAAGATTTTTATCATTTAAATCACTCATATTACTTATAGATACAGGTATATCTTCAAACCCTCTAGTTTCTTCAGGGTCAACTACAGCCATGACATACATCCATAAAGCAATTGCACTTAAAAATGATATTATTTTTATTTTGGTATTATTTTTTAGTCTATTTATCATTTAAATATACCACCTTTGAAAAAACTTCTTGTTTCCGTATTCGTTTTTAGATTACTACGTAATATATTCATCATTCTTTCTCTAGAAATATCTCTATATAACTTACCAGCTTTAGCAATTGATACGCCTCCAGTTTCCTCTGATACGATTAGTGTTATACAGTCAGATACTTCACTTACACCTATTCCCGCTCTATGTCTAGTGCCTAAATCTTTACTTAAATCTTTACTCTCTGTCAACGGCAAGAAACATGCAGCTGCCTTTACCTTAGAATCTCTAATTACAACAGCGCCATCATGTAATGGTGTATTTGGTATAAATATATTTATCAATAATTGCCTAGAAATTTCAGCATCAATTATAGTTCCTGTATTTATTATATCACTTATTCTGGTTTCTCTCTCCATTATGATAAGAGCTCCTATTTTTTGTCTAGAAAGTGAATATAAAGCTTCTACAATCTCTTCTATAGTTCTATTAAGAGTTTCTTCTGAAGTATTTACATTTTTTCCAAATAAATTAAACTTTGCTCTTCCTATATGTTCAAGTCCTGCTCTAAATTCTGGCTGAAAAATTATAAGAGCTGCTATAACTCCATAATCCAGAGCCTTAAGAGATATCCAATAAACGGTATGCAATTTAAAAGTGTTACTAAGTTGAGTTGCTAGCAAAAGAAATATTATACCTTTAAATACTTGTTCTGCTCTTGTATCTTTTATAAACATAAATATTTTGTAAAAAATATATGCTACTATGGATATGTCAATTAAATCATATATACTCATTCTTAATATTATATTAAAAAATTCATTTAAAAAAGAATTTATATCTAACACAGTTTTATCCTCCTGTTCGATAACTTCTTAATTATTTACACTATGTATTATACTATATAAATCTAACTCTATACAAACTATTTAACTTTTGTGTAAATAATTCTATTTTTATAGATTGAGATTGTTAAATAATCTCTAAATACATTAAAAATATTGCTCATTAAATATATATTTTTTATTAAAGTTAAATCTAGTTTAAATAATTCAAATCATCAAGGCGCGAATACAAAATAGTACTCGCGCCTTGATGCAATTTTATACTATAAAATCTATTTCAAAATACATATTATTTTTCAATATATGTTTGCTACAATAAATTTAATAATCTATTTATTAATTATATAAAATTGTAACATTATTTCTATATTTCTATTAATATTATATTAGTAATATTATTTTTATCTTATACTAATAATTTACCTTATAAATAATTTATATCAAGTTCTATTAATATCTTATTATGTATCTTTTCTAGAAATTATCTTTTATTATAAAAATAATTAAAACAACTTATCTATTTCAAAGTCATAGATATATTACTTATAAGTATAACAATTCATTTAATACAATAATCTACAAGCACTATATTATCAAGTATTTAGAATCTCTAGTATTTCATAGTAGATTTCATCGTTCTTTTTCAGTATAAGAAATTAATTTATAAATTTAAATAGTATTTTAATATCTTAGTACTATAAAGTATACAGTATAATGTATATGAGCCTATTTACTAATTAATTAAATCTATGCAATAAATCTTTCTATAAACTTCTTGTAGACTATTATACATTACCATTAATATGATTACAATATTAATGAATATAATGTAACTCTTATATAATTTTATATTTATAAAGAAAAAGACACAGGTGACATGCATGTATCCTGTGTCTTTTTAAACAATATAAAAGTTTACTATAAATATAGTAAACTTTTCTTAATGAGCGCACAGGGATTCGAACCCCGGACACACGCCTTAGAAGGGCGTTGCTCTATCCAGCTGAGCTATGCACCCAAATCATTATGGAGCGGGAAACGAGATTCGAACTCGCGACTTCAACCTTGGCAAGGTTGCGCTCTACCACTGAACTATTCCCGCTTATTTAATTTGGCGACCTGGAAGGGGTTCGAACCCTCGACCTCCAGCGTGACAGGCTGGCATTCTAACCAACTGAACTACCAGGCCGCAAATGGTGGGACCAGCAGGGCTCGAACCTGCGACCCCCTGCTTGTAAGGCAGGTGCTCTCCCAGCTGAGCTATGATCCCATTTTTTGGAGCGGGTGAAGGGGATCGAACCCTCACAGCTGGCTTGGAAGGCCAGAACTCTACCATTGAGCTACACCCGCTTATTTAATTGTTTTTTGGTGACTCGTAGGGGAATTGAACCCCTGTTACCGCCGTGAAAGGGCGGTGTCTTAACCTCTTGACCAACGAGCCATTTTAATGGTTGCGGAGGCAGGACTCGAACCTACGACCTTCGGGTTATGAGCCCGACGAGCTGCCAACTGCTCCACTCCGCGATATTGTTTTATAAGTGCCGAAGACCGGAATCGAACCGGTACGAGAGGTAAGTCCCGCAGGATTTTAAGTCCTGTGCGTCTGCCAGTTCCGCCACTTCGGCTTTTTTGGCTCCAAGGGTGGGGCTCGAACCCACAGCCTACCGGTTAACAGCCGGTTGCTCCACCGTTGAGCTACCTTGGAATATTCAACGTGGCTACGTCCTACTCTCCCAGGCAGTTTCCCACCAAGTACCATCAGCGCTAGAGAGCTTAACTTCTGTGTTCGGAATGGGAACAGGTGTATCCTCTCTGCTATTGTAACCACATAATCTTTATGCTTAATATTACTATTAAGTTATTGAAACTAGTAAACTAGATTCTTTAGAGTTAACACTCTAAAAACTACATATATATTTTAATCAATGAACATCAAATAATATTGGTCAAGTCCTCGACCTATTAGTATCGATAAGCTAAATACATTGCTGCACTTACACCTTCGACCTATCAACCAGATAGTCTTTCTGGGGTCTTACCCTTGCGGTGGGAAATCTTATCTTGAAGTTGGCTTCGCGCTTAGATGCTTTCAGCGCTTATCCATTCCGTACATAGCTACCCAGCCATGCCCTTGGCAGAACAACTGGTACACCAGAGGTACGTCCATCCCGGTCCTCTCGTACTAAGGACAGGTCTCCTCAAATTTCCTACGCCTGCGACGGATAGGGACCGAACTGTCTCACGACGTTCTGAACCCAGCTCGCGTACCACTTTAATGGGCGAACAGCCCAACCCTTGGGACCTACTACAGCCCCAGGATGTGATGAGCCGACATCGAGGTGCCAAACCTCCCCGTCGATGTGGACTCTTGGGGGAGATAAGCCTGTTATCCCCAGGGTAGCTTTTATCCGTTGAGCGATGGCCCTTCCACGCAGAACCACCGGATCACTAAGTCCGATTTTCATCCTTGCTCGACCTGTATGTCTTGCAATCAAGCTCTCTTTTGCCTTTACACTCTACGTACGATTTCCGACCGTACTGAGAGAACCTTTGAGCGCCTCCGTTACCTTTTGGGAGGCGACCGCCCCAGTCAAACTGCCCACCTGACAGTGTCCCAAGACCAGATTCATGGCCTATGGTTAGAGTCCCAGTACTACAAGGGTGGTATCCCAAGGATGGCTCCGCCAAAACTGGCGTCCTGGTTTCAAAGCCTCCCACCTATCCTGTACATGTAGTACCAAGACCCAATGTCAAGCTACAGTAAAGCTCCATGGGGTCTTTCCGTCCTGTCGCAGGTATCCGGCATCTTCACCGGAATTACAATTTCACCGAGTCTGTTGTTGAGACAGTGCCCAAATCGTTACGCCTTTCGTGCGGGTCGGAACTTACCCGACAAGGAATTTCGCTACCTTAGGACCGTTATAGTTACGGCCGCCGTTTACTGGGGCTTAAGTTCACTGCTTCGATTACTCTAACAGATCCCCTTAACCTTCCAGCACCGGGCAGGCGTCAGCTCCTATACATCGTCTTGCGACTTAGCAGAAACCTATGTTTTTGGTAAACAGTCGCTTGGGCCTATTCTCTGCGGCCACCGTATGGTGGCACCCCTTATCCCTAAGTTACGGGGTCATTTTGCCGAGTTCCTTAACAACAGTTCTCTCGCGGGCCTTAGGATACTCTCCTCACCCACCTGTGTCGGTTTGCGGTACGGGTACCTTTAACCTCGATAGAGACTTTTCTTGACAGTGTGAAATCAGCTACTTCGCTACTAAATTTCGCTCCCCATCACATCCCAGCATTATCAAAGCGGATTTACCTACTCTGACTGCCTCAATGCTTGGGCACACATAACCAACAGTGTGCTTAGCTTATCCTACTGTGTCATCCCATCTCTCAAACGGTTATCGGTAGTACAGGAATATCAACCTGTTGTCCATCACCTACGCCTTTCGGCCTCAGCTTAGGTCCCGACTAACCCAGGGCGGACGAACCTTCCCCTGGAAACCTTGGGTTTACGGCCTGTGGGATTCTCACCCACATCTCGCTACTCATGCCAACATTCTCACTCCCATACTGTCCACATGTCCTTACGGTCATGCTTCAACCCGTATGGGAAGCTCCCCTACCCATCATTACTGATGCCGTAGCTTCGGTAGTAAGTTTTAGCCCCGGAAATCTTCGGCGCAGGATCACTCGACCAGTGAGCTATTACGCACTCTTTGAATGAGTGGCTGCTTCTAAGCCAACATCCTGGTTGTCTGTGCAATCCCACATCCTTTACCACTTAACTTACATTTAGGGACCTTAGCTGACGATCTGGGCTGTTGCCCTTTCGACTATGAATCTTATCACCCACAGTCTGACTCCCAAGTATAAGATGACGGCATTCGGAGTTTGATAGTCTTCGGTAGGTGCAATACCCCCTAGGACATTCAGTGCTCTACCTCCGTATCTCTCACCTTGAGGCTAGCCCTAAAGCTATTTCGGGGAGAACCAGCTATCTCCGGGCTCGATTGGAATTTCACCGCTACCCACAAGTCATCCCCGAGCTTTTCAACGCTCGTGGGTTCGGACCTCCACGAAATTTTACTTTCGCTTCATCCTGCTCATGGGTAGGTCGCCCGGTTTCGGGTCTACGTCAAGTAACTGAACGCTCAGTTAAAACTCGCTTTCGCTACGGCTCCACACCTTAAGTGCTTAACCTTGCTACTTAACGTAACTCGTTGGCCCGTTCTACAAAAAGTACGCGGTCACACAAGAAATGTGCTTCCACAGCTTGTAAGTGCAGGGTTTCAGGTTCTATTTCACTCCCCTCCCGGGGTTCTTTTCACCTTTCCCTCACGGTACTATACGCTATCGGTCACTAGGTAGTATTTAGCCTTGGAGGGTGGTCCCTCCTGCTTCCCACAGGGTTTCACGTGTCCCGTGGTACTCTGGATCATATCTGAAGTTTTCTCGTTTGACATACAGGACTATTACCTTCTGTGGTGGGTCTTTCCAAACCTCTTCAATTACGATACCTCTTCGTTTAAGATATGTCCGCAACCCCAATAAAGAAAACTTTATTGGTTTGGGCTATTCCGCGTTCGCTCGCCGCTACTTACGGAATCGAATTTCTTTCTCTTCCTTCAGGTACTTAGATGTTTCAGTTCCCTGAGTTCCCCTCATTAAGCTATGTATTCACTTAATGATACTTAGACATTACTCTAAGTGAGTTTCCTCATTCGGAAATCTTCGGATCAAAGTTTACGTGCAACTCCCCGAAGCTTATCGCAGCTTATCGCGTCCTTCATCGGCTCCTAGTGCCAAGGCATCCGCCCTGCACCCTTAATAACTTGACCAGTTAAAAAGGTTTGATAGATTAGAAGCTATCAACTTCGATAATTTTTAAAAGTTATCAGCTTTATATATTACAAATTAGATGTCATATCACTAAATATATATATGCAGTTTTCAAAGTGCTAACGCACAGCGCCAACGAATAAATCTCGTTGCTTAAAGTGCTAGTACACGTCGCCAACAAACAAACTTCACATGTGTTCAGTTTATTCCGTTGCTTAAAGTGCTAACGCACATAGCTTGTCTAAAGATAAGCTAAAAGTGCATGTAAGAGGCTACTAGATAAATCGAAGATTTAAGTAATATACTCTTAATGGTGGAGATGAGGAGAGTCGAACTCCTGACCCCTTGCTTGCAAGGCAAGTGCTCTCCCAACTGAGCTACACCCCCAAATATGAAGTTCATAAAGAACTTTCAAAATTAAACAGTAGGCAATTCTCCTTAGAAAGGAGGTGATCCAGCCGCACCTTCCGATACGGCTACCTTGTTACGACTTCACCCCAGTTATTGATTCCACCTTCGACGACTTCTTCCAAAAGGTTAGATAATCGGCTTCGGGCGTCTCCAACTCCCGTGGTGTGACGGGCGGTGTGTACAAGACCCGGGAACGCATTCACCGCAGCATTCTGATCTGCGATTACTAGTAACTCCAGCTTCATGTAGGCGAGTTTCAGCCTACAATCCGAACTGAGAGTAGCTTTAAGGGATTAGCTCCACCTTACGGCTTGGCAACCCTCTGTACTACCCATTGTAGCACGTGTGTAGCCCTAAGCATAAGGGGCATGATGATTTGACGTCATCCCCACCTTCCTCCAGGTTATCCCTGGCAGTCTCTCTAGAGTGCCCAACTTAATGATGGCAACTAAAGACAAGGGTTGCGCTCGTTGCGGGACTTAACCCAACATCTCACGACACGAGCTGACGACAACCATGCACCACCTGTCACCAATGTCCCCGAAGGGAACTCTCCGATTAAGGAGATGTCATTGGGATGTCAAGCTTAGGTAAGGTTCTTCGCGTTGCTTCGAATTAAACCACATGCTCCGCTACTTGTGCGGGTCCCCGTCAATTCCTTTGAGTTTCACTCTTGCGAGCGTACTTCCCAGGCGGAGTACTTAATGCGTTAGCTGCGGCACCGAGGGGGGTAACCCCCGACACCTAGTACTCATCGTTTACAGCGTGGACTACCAGGGTATCTAATCCTGTTTGCTCCCCACGCTTTCGTGCCTCAGCGTCAGTTACAGTCCAGAGAGCCGCCTTCGCAACTGGTGTTCCTCCTAATATCTACGCATTTCACCGCTACACTAGGAATTCCACTCTCCTCTCCTGCACTCAAGTCTCCCAGTTTCAAGAGCTTACTACGGTTGAGCCGTAGCCTTTCACTCCTGACTTGAAAGACCGCCTACGCACCCTTTACGCCCAGTAAATCCGGATAACGCTAGCCCCCTACGTATTACCGCGGCTGCTGGCACGTAGTTAGCCGGGGCTTCCTCCTCAAGTACCGTCATTATCTTCCTTGAGGACAGAGTTTTACGACCCGAAGGCCTTCATCACTCACGCGGCGTTGCTGCATCAGGCTTTCGCCCATTGTGCAATATTCCCCACTGCTGCCTCCCGTAGGAGTTTGGACCGTGTCTCAGTTCCAATGTGGCCGATCACCCTCTCAGGTCGGCTACTGATCGTCGCCTTGGTAAGCCGTTACCTTACCAACTAGCTAATCAGACGCGGGTCCATCCTGTACTGGCTCACCTTTGATATTCAAGAGATGCCTCTCAAATATGTTATCCCGTATTAGCATACCTTTCGGTATGTTATCCGTGTGTACAGGGTAGGTTACCCACGCGTTACTCACCCGTCCGCCGCTCTTTACCGAAGTAAATCGCTCAACTTGCATGTGTTAGGCACGCCGCCAGCGTTCATCCTGAGCCAGGATCAAACTCTCAAATAAAAGTTTATCAGGCTCAGATACTATTGTTATCTAAATATCTGGCTTTATGGTTTGTTTCTTGTTTTATAAATTAACCTACTGTTTAATTTTCAAAGTTCTTTAAATTATTGTGGTGGGCCATCAGGGACTCGAACCCCAGACCTACCGGTTATGAGCCGGGCGCTCTAACCAACTGAGCTAATGGCCCACAATAATTTGGTGCCGAAGACCGGAATCGAACCGGTACGAGAGGTAAGTCCCGCAGGATTTTAAGTCCTGTGCGTCTGCCAGTTCCGCCACTTCGGCACATCACCTGGCTATGTCCTACTCTCCCAGGCAGTTTCCCACCAAGTACCATCAGCGCTAGAGAGCTTAACTTCTGTGTTCGGAATGGGAACAGGTGTATCCTCTCTGCTATTATAACCAGATTATTGTCTAAATTTTCATTTATCTTTTTTCTAAGACAAGTATTATAATAACATATTTGTCTTATTATGTCAATACTTTTTTCATTCGATTTTAAGCTTATAAAATTCTTAAAAATCTCTAATTATTGACAAATTTAAATACATAGAGTTAACACTCTAAAAACTACATATATATTTTAATCAATGAACATCAAATAATATTGGTCAAGTCCTCGACCTATTAGTATCGATAAGCTAAATACATTGCTGCACTTACACCTTCGACCTATCAACCAGATAGTCTTTCTGGGGTCTTACCCTTGCGGTGGGAAATCTTATCTTGAAGTTGGCTTCGCGCTTAGATGCTTTCAGCGCTTATCCATTCCGTACATAGCTACCCAGCCATGCCCTTGGCAGAACAACTGGTACACCAGAGGTACGTCCATCCCGGTCCTCTCGTACTAAGGACAGGTCTCCTCAAATTTCCTACGCCTGCGACGGATAGGGACCGAACTGTCTCACGACGTTCTGAACCCAGCTCGCGTACCACTTTAATGGGCGAACAGCCCAACCCTTGGGACCTACTACAGCCCCAGGATGTGATGAGCCGACATCGAGGTGCCAAACCTCCCCGTCGATGTGGACTCTTGGGGGAGATAAGCCTGTTATCCCCAGGGTAGCTTTTATCCGTTGAGCGATGGCCCTTCCACGCAGAACCACCGGATCACTAAGTCCGATTTTCATCCTTGCTCGACCTGTATGTCTTGCAATCAAGCTCTCTTTTGCCTTTACACTCTACGTACGATTTCCGACCGTACTGAGAGAACCTTTGAGCGCCTCCGTTACCTTTTGGGAGGCGACCGCCCCAGTCAAACTGCCCACCTGACAGTGTCCCAAGACCAGATTCATGGCCTATGGTTAGAGTCCCAGTACTACAAGGGTGGTATCCCAAGGATGGCTCCGCCAAAACTGGCGTCCTGGTTTCAAAGCCTCCCACCTATCCTGTACATGTAGTACCAAGACCCAATGTCAAGCTACAGTAAAGCTCCATGGGGTCTTTCCGTCCTGTCGCAGGTATCCGGCATCTTCACCGGAATTACAATTTCACCGAGTCTGTTGTTGAGACAGTGCCCAAATCGTTACGCCTTTCGTGCGGGTCGGAACTTACCCGACAAGGAATTTCGCTACCTTAGGACCGTTATAGTTACGGCCGCCGTTTACTGGGGCTTAAGTTCACTGCTTCGATTACTCTAACAGATCCCCTTAACCTTCCAGCACCGGGCAGGCGTCAGCTCCTATACATCGTCTTGCGACTTAGCAGAAACCTATGTTTTTGGTAAACAGTCGCTTGGGCCTATTCTCTGCGGCCACCGTATGGTGGCACCCCTTATCCCTAAGTTACGGGGTCATTTTGCCGAGTTCCTTAACAACAGTTCTCTCGCGGGCCTTAGGATACTCTCCTCACCCACCTGTGTCGGTTTGCGGTACGGGTACCTTTAACCTCGATAGAGACTTTTCTTGACAGTGTGAAATCAGCTACTTCGCTACTAAATTTCGCTCCCCATCACATCCCAGCATTATCAAAGCGGATTTACCTACTCTGACTGCCTCAATGCTTGGGCACACATAACCAACAGTGTGCTTAGCTTATCCTACTGTGTCATCCCATCTCTCAAACGGTTATCGGTAGTACAGGAATATCAACCTGTTGTCCATCACCTACGCCTTTCGGCCTCAGCTTAGGTCCCGACTAACCCAGGGCGGACGAACCTTCCCCTGGAAACCTTGGGTTTACGGCCTGTGGGATTCTCACCCACATCTCGCTACTCATGCCAACATTCTCACTCCCATACTGTCCACATGTCCTTACGGTCATGCTTCAACCCGTATGGGAAGCTCCCCTACCCATCATTACTGATGCCGTAGCTTCGGTAGTAAGTTTTAGCCCCGGAAATCTTCGGCGCAGGATCACTCGACCAGTGAGCTATTACGCACTCTTTGAATGAGTGGCTGCTTCTAAGCCAACATCCTGGTTGTCTGTGCAATCCCACATCCTTTACCACTTAACTTACATTTAGGGACCTTAGCTGACGATCTGGGCTGTTGCCCTTTCGACTATGAATCTTATCACCCACAGTCTGACTCCCAAGTATAAGATGACGGCATTCGGAGTTTGATAGTCTTCGGTAGGTGCAATACCCCCTAGGACATTCAGTGCTCTACCTCCGTATCTCTCACCTTGAGGCTAGCCCTAAAGCTATTTCGGGGAGAACCAGCTATCTCCGGGCTCGATTGGAATTTCACCGCTACCCACAAGTCATCCCCGAGCTTTTCAACGCTCGTGGGTTCGGACCTCCACGAAATTTTACTTTCGCTTCATCCTGCTCATGGGTAGGTCGCCCGGTTTCGGGTCTACGTCAAGTAACTGAACGCTCAGTTAAAACTCGCTTTCGCTACGGCTCCACACCTTAAGTGCTTAACCTTGCTACTTAACGTAACTCGTTGGCCCGTTCTACAAAAAGTACGCGGTCACACAAGAAATGTGCTTCCACAGCTTGTAAGTGCAGGGTTTCAGGTTCTATTTCACTCCCCTCCCGGGGTTCTTTTCACCTTTCCCTCACGGTACTATACGCTATCGGTCACTAGGTAGTATTTAGCCTTGGAGGGTGGTCCCTCCTGCTTCCCACAGGGTTTCACGTGTCCCGTGGTACTCTGGATCATATCTGAAGTTTTCTCGTTTGACATACAGGACTATTACCTTCTGTGGTGGGTCTTTCCAAACCTCTTCAATTACGATACCTCTTCGTTTAAGATATGTCCGCAACCCCAATAAAGAAAACTTTATTGGTTTGGGCTATTCCGCGTTCGCTCGCCGCTACTTACGGAATCGAATTTCTTTCTCTTCCTTCAGGTACTTAGATGTTTCAGTTCCCTGAGTTCCCCTCATTAAGCTATGTATTCACTTAATGATACTTAGACATTACTCTAAGTGAGTTTCCTCATTCGGAAATCTTCGGATCAAAGTTTACGTGCAACTCCCCGAAGCTTATCGCAGCTTATCGCGTCCTTCATCGGCTCCTAGTGCCAAGGCATCCGCCCTGCACCCTTAATAACTTGACCAGTTAAAAAGGTTTGATAGATTAGAAGCTATCAACTTCGATAATTTTTAAAAGTTATCAGCTTTATATATTACAAATTAGATGTCATATCACTAAATATATATATGCAGTTTTCAAAGTGCTAACGCACAGCGCCAACGAATAAATCTCGTTGCTTAAAGTGCTAGTACACGTCGCCAACAAACAAACTTCACATGTGTTCAGTTTATTCCGTTGCTTAAAGTGCTAACGCACATAGCTTGTCTAAAGATAAGCTAAAAGTGCATGTAAGAGGCTACTAGATAAATCGAAGATTTAAGTAATATACTCTTAATGGTGGAGATGAGGAGAGTCGAACTCCTGACCCCTTGCTTGCAAGGCAAGTGCTCTCCCAACTGAGCTACACCCCCAAATATGAAGTTCATAAAGAACTTTCAAAATTAAACAGTAGGCAATTCTCCTTAGAAAGGAGGTGATCCAGCCGCACCTTCCGATACGGCTACCTTGTTACGACTTCACCCCAGTTATTGATTCCACCTTCGACGACTTCTTCCAAAAGGTTAGATAATCGGCTTCGGGCGTCTCCAACTCCCGTGGTGTGACGGGCGGTGTGTACAAGACCCGGGAACGCATTCACCGCAGCATTCTGATCTGCGATTACTAGTAACTCCAGCTTCATGTAGGCGAGTTTCAGCCTACAATCCGAACTGAGAGTAGCTTTAAGGGATTAGCTCCACCTTACGGCTTGGCAACCCTCTGTACTACCCATTGTAGCACGTGTGTAGCCCTAAGCATAAGGGGCATGATGATTTGACGTCATCCCCACCTTCCTCCAGGTTATCCCTGGCAGTCTCTCTAGAGTGCCCAACTTAATGATGGCAACTAAAGACAAGGGTTGCGCTCGTTGCGGGACTTAACCCAACATCTCACGACACGAGCTGACGACAACCATGCACCACCTGTCACCAATGTCCCCGAAGGGAACTCTCCGATTAAGGAGATGTCATTGGGATGTCAAGCTTAGGTAAGGTTCTTCGCGTTGCTTCGAATTAAACCACATGCTCCGCTACTTGTGCGGGTCCCCGTCAATTCCTTTGAGTTTCACTCTTGCGAGCGTACTTCCCAGGCGGAGTACTTAATGCGTTAGCTGCGGCACCGAGGGGGGTAACCCCCGACACCTAGTACTCATCGTTTACAGCGTGGACTACCAGGGTATCTAATCCTGTTTGCTCCCCACGCTTTCGTGCCTCAGCGTCAGTTACAGTCCAGAGAGCCGCCTTCGCAACTGGTGTTCCTCCTAATATCTACGCATTTCACCGCTACACTAGGAATTCCACTCTCCTCTCCTGCACTCAAGTCTCCCAGTTTCAAGAGCTTACTACGGTTGAGCCGTAGCCTTTCACTCCTGACTTGAAAGACCGCCTACGCACCCTTTACGCCCAGTAAATCCGGATAACGCTAGCCCCCTACGTATTACCGCGGCTGCTGGCACGTAGTTAGCCGGGGCTTCCTCCTCAAGTACCGTCATTATCTTCCTTGAGGACAGAGTTTTACGACCCGAAGGCCTTCATCACTCACGCGGCGTTGCTGCATCAGGCTTTCGCCCATTGTGCAATATTCCCCACTGCTGCCTCCCGTAGGAGTTTGGACCGTGTCTCAGTTCCAATGTGGCCGATCACCCTCTCAGGTCGGCTACTGATCGTCGCCTTGGTAAGCCGTTACCTTACCAACTAGCTAATCAGACGCGGGTCCATCCTGTACTGGCTCACCTTTGATATTCAAGAGATGCCTCTCAAATATATTATCCCGTATTAGCATACCTTTCGGTATGTTATCCGTGTGTACAGGGTAGGTTACCCACGCGTTACTCACCCGTCCGCCGCTCTTTACCGAAGTAAATCGCTCAACTTGCATGTGTTAGGCACGCCGCCAGCGTTCATCCTGAGCCAGGATCAAACTCTCAAATAAAAGTTTATCAGGCTCAGATACTATTGTTATCTAAATATCTGGCTTTATGGTTTGTTTCTTGTTTATAAATTAACCTACTGTTTAATTTTCAAAGTTCTTTATGTTTATGTCCTTTTCTTGAGGACAAGTATTACTATACCAACTTTTTCTTTTAGAGTCAACAACTTTTTTTACTTTTTTTATTTTTAAATTATCACTTTACCTCTCTATTATAATATTATCCACATTATAAACAACTGATTCATATTGTTTTAACTTATTACATTAAATATTATCCACATTATAAACATATTTATCCACATATTACATAATTTATTATTTTTTGAATAAAGATAAATCCATATGTATAATCACTTCTCATTAGTCCATTTATCTATATGATACAATATGTTTACAACTTGAAAACATTGGTTGAAAATGCTTGCTTTAATAGCAGCATTATTTCCTCTCAAAAGCATTAATAATGATATTAGTAGTGATAATAGTACATGAGCATATAATTTTATTAAAGTATTTATCAACCCCTTACTACTTTACTTTGTAAATTTATATATTAACTAAAAACTTTCATAATCAAATTAAATACTTTAGTTTCATAGCCGAGTATCAATTAAACAATTTGTAAAACTTTCTTTTAAAAGAATATAAATCAAAACAAACTAATATATTATAAAACTAAAGCTATAAAAGCTACAATAGTCAGTCTAATATAAATACATTTTATATAATACATAGTTAAAGAAAAACTTTTTACATAAAAATAGACGAAAGTAAATATGTTTTTACATTTACTTTCGTCTATTTATGTTCTATTCTGCTATAGATAAATCATCCTTCATATACTGCTCAATTAAAAATACTTTTTTATACTTTAAGCTCTTCTGAACATCAATTATTCTTTGATTTGATGAACCTCTAAATTTTAAACTTATATCTTTTTTTTCATCTACAAATCTTCCATCTACTAAAACATCAATCTGCTTTAATAGGTTCAAGTTTTTAAAATATGCACTATTTTTTTTATCTAGTAGTTGTTCAAATGTAAATCCTGTATAGGACCATACATCTAAGCCAGTCTTTTTGGCTTCTTTTGCTATTTCTTCTAATGGTTCTGGCTGTAAAAATGGCTCTCCACCTGATAGTGTAATACCTTTTTGTAATTTTAGTGACTTTATCTCATTTATAATTTCTTTTGTATCCATATAAAATCCACCACATAAATTATGTGTTTGAGGATTATGACATCCTTTACAATTATGAACACATCCTTGAGTCCATATTACCATTCTTAACCCTGGTCCATCAACTATACTGTCATGACTTATAGTAGATGACATTCTTATCTTCATAACTTATTCCTCCAAATAAAACTATCTATGTTTTACCCTATCTTTAACTTCCGCTTTTTTGGCATTATTAAATCTATCAACTGTACCAACTAAATATCCTGTTATTCGTCTGATTCTTTCAAATTTAATATCACTTTCGTCTTCATTTCTTCCACATACAGGACATATATTACTTGCTATTACTCCCGAGAAACCACATATAGGATCTCTATCTACAGGATGATTTATACTTCCGTATCCTATGCCCAAATCTTTCATTGCTTTTATGATAGTTTCAAAAGCTTCTAAGTTATCAGATGGATCTCCATCTAGTTCTACATATGTTATATGACCTGCATTAGTAAATTCATGATATGGAGCTTCTATCTCAATTTTGTCATATGCACTTATATTATAATAAACTGGAACATGGAATGAATTAGTATAATACTCTTTATCTGTAATACCTTTAATTTCTCCATATACTTTCTTATCTATTTTAGTAAATCTTCCTGAAAGACCTTCTGCTGGAGTACCCATTAAAGAGAAATTTAATTTATATTTGTCTGTAGCTTCATCCATTTTATGTCTCATATATGACACTATTTTTAGTCCTAATTCTTGAGCTTCCTTGCTTTCTCCATGATGTTTACCTGTAAGAGCAATAAGGCATTCTGCTAAACCTATAAACCCAATAGTCAATGTTCCTTGCTTTATTACTTCTTTTAATGTATCTTCTGGGCCCAAATCATCAGAATCTTTCCATACGCCTTGACCCATTAAAAACGGAAAGTTTTTCATTTTTTTATTTCCTTGAACTTCAAGACGCTCTAATAATTGTTCTATAATTAAGTCTATTTTCTCATCTAGTTCTTTAAAAAATTCATCTAAATTAGTTTTCTCATTTTTTATAATTCCATGCTTTATACCTAATCTTGGAAGATTGACAGTAGTAAAAGATATATTTCCTCTGCCACTAACTGTTTCTGGCCCACATACATTACTAAGTACTCTTGTTCTACAACCCATATATGTAGCTTCTGTATCTGGATCTCCTGCTTTATAATATTTAGCATTAAAAGGAGCATCTAAAAAGCTAAAGTTAGGAAATAATCTTTTAGCTGATACCCTGCATGATAACTTAAATAAATCATAATTAGGATCTTCAGGATTTAAATTTACACCTTCTTTAACTTTAAATATCAATATTGGGAAAATTGGGGTCTCTCCATTACCTAAACCTCTTTCTTGTGATAATAATAGATTCTTAGTTACCATTCTTCCTTCTTCTGAAATATCTGTTCCAAAATTTACACTTGAAAATGGTACTTGTGCACCTGCTCTAGAATGCATTGTATTTAAGTTATGTATAAATGCTTCCATAGATTGATATGTTTTTTTATCAGTTTCTTTATATGACTCTTCAAATGCAAAGTTTTGCATGTTCTTTATAAGTTCTTCATCAATATTAAACATTTCTTTTAGTTTTTCTTTTTCAGAGTTTAAATACAATTCATCTTTTTTAAGACCAACTTTTTTATTTGTTTCTTTCTCTGTTCTATATACTATGTCCTTTATTGCTTCATTATTTTCAATTCCTTTAAATAATTTTAATGCTTTAGCTAAGTTTCCTATGTAGAATTTTTTAAATGTCTTATACACACCTTCAGACAAACCATAATCGAAAAATGGTATGCTTTGACCTCCATGTTGATCATTTTGATTACTTTGTATCGCAATTGCGGCTAGAGCTCCATAACTCATTATATCTTGTGGTTCTCTTAAGAAACCATGACCAGTTGAAAAACCATCCTCAAATAGTTTTTTAACATCTATCTGGCAACAAGTTAATGTCCCCATATTTAAAAAGTCCATGTCATGTATATGTATATCTCCATTATCATGTGCGAAAGAATGTTCTGGCTTTAATATATGAGTCTTGCAAAATTCTTTGGATACAGTACTTCCATATTGTAACATTGTTCCCATAGCTGTATTACCATTGATATTTGCATTTTCTCTTTTTATATCAGCATCTTCTGCATCCTCAAAGGTAATTTCTTCTATTGCCTTCATTAATCGTGTTTTTGAATTTCTTATTCTACTTCTTTCAGTTCTATATACTATGTACTCTTCACTAGTTTTTGCATGACCTGTTTCTATAAGAACCTTAACTACAGAATTTTGTATGTCTTCAACACTTGGAACTGATTCAGAATATTTATGATTTATCAACTTTATTACTTCCTGAGTTAGTTGCTCAGATAACTTATAATCAGGTACAATACCTTCTCTTTCTGCAACATTTGTTGCTGCTAAAAATATAGCCCTTGTTATTCTATCTTCATTAAATGGAATCACTCTTCCATCTCTCTTTTTTACAAACTCAACCAATTAAAAAAACCCCCTATTACTATATATTGTATTTTATTAATCTACATACCACTATATGTAGTATATTAAGTCTAAAAAAATCCCCTTCAACTAAGTTAAAGGGATTATCTTAATAATTACTATATTAAGATTACCAAATTTGTACATAATAGTCAAACTAACGCAAATCATTGCAAATACTATGTAGATATTTTGAACATCAGCGTTTGTAACAACTTTGGAAGTCAAAACTTTTTTCTCTTTTTTTTACACTAATTTTAGGCAAAAAATACTCATTTTCATATGTATTAATGTATATATCTACAAATTTCCTTATGTACATTTTTCAAATTTGTCGTATAATATAAATAATAATTTAAAAGGGGGCATTTTATGTTATCAAAAAGACTAAACTTTATAACTCCATCCTATACAATAGGTATTAGTTCAAAAGTTAAAGAAATGGAAAGTGACGGAATTAAAGTAATCAACCTTAGTATAGGAGAACCTGATTTTAATGTACCTAATGTTGCAAAATCTTACGGAATTGACTCTTTAAATAAAGATTGTACTAAATATGATTTAGTTCCTGGATTGAAAATACTTAGAGAAGAAATCTGTAAAAAACTTATTGAAGAAAATAACTGTAAATATTCAATAGATGAAATAGTTATATCAAGTGGAGCTAAAAATTCTATAACAAACACTTTACTAGCGTTAACAGATGAGGGAGATGAAGTGTTATTGCCAAAACCATATTGGGTTAGTTACCCTGAAATGGTTAAATTAGTTAATGCTGTTCCAATTTTTATTGATACCAGAAAAGAAAATGGATTCAAATTAACAAAAGAAGAACTTGAAAAATCTATAACAAGCAAAACAAAGATTCTTGTAATAAATAATCCTTCAAATCCTACTGGTAGTGTCTATACAAGAGATGAGCTAATTGAAATCGTAAAAGTGTGTATACAGAACAAAATATATATTTTGGCAGATGAAATATATGAAAAAATATGTTACACTGGAAATTTCACATCAGTTGCTTCATTAAACGAAGAAGCAAAAGATATAACTATAACTATAAATGGTTTTTCTAAATCAGCTGCTATGACTGGATTAAGATTAGGCTATACTGCTTCTAATAAAACCATAGCTAAAGCAATGAGTTCCATACAAGGACATCTTATATCACATCCAAGCTTAACATCACAATACATAGCATATGGAGCCTTAAAAGATTGTTCAACTGATATAGATGATATGGTGGAAACATATAAATCTAGAAGAGATTTAATCACATCTAAATTAGATTCTATCGAAAATGTAGATTACGTAAATCCAGATGGTGCGTTTTATGCTTTTATAGACCTTTCTAAGATAGCTGAAAACTTTAAATATAAAGATAGTTTTTCTATAGAATTTTGTAATCAGTTTTTAGAAGAATACAATGTAGCAGTTGTTCCTGGCATAGCATTTGGTATGGATAAATATATTCGTATATCTTATGCTTGTAATGAGAATACTTTCTTGGCTGGATTAGATAAATTAAAAGAATTTGTATCTAAGATAATGGCATAATAATTTTAATCAAACAATTTTTAAATATAAGATATTAGATGATAAATTAATAGATTGTGTATCTATATAATATATTTAACATCGTAATTAAAAACTTAAATAAAATAAAAACCTATTGATTTTCATACCAATAGGTTTTTATTTTATTTGTTATATTAAGCTAGAATTTTATTTTAAATTTTAACTCAATATAACAAATAAAAAAATTACGTGGCTACGTCCTACTCTCCCAGGCAGTTTCCCACCAAGTACCATCAGCGCTAGAGAGCTTAACTTCTGTGTTCGGAATGGGAACAGGTGTATCCTCTCTGCTATTGTAACCACATAATCTTTATGCTTAATATTACTATTAAGTTATTGAAACTAGTAAACTAGATTCTTTAGAGTTAACACTCTAAAAACTACATATATATTTTAATCAATGAACATCAAATAATATTGGTCAAGTCCTCGACCTATTAGTATCGATAAGCTAAATACATTGCTGCACTTACACCTTCGACCTATCAACCAGATAGTCTTTCTGGGGTCTTACCCTTGCGGTGGGAAATCTTATCTTGAAGTTGGCTTCGCGCTTAGATGCTTTCAGCGCTTATCCATTCCGTACATAGCTACCCAGCCATGCCCTTGGCAGAACAACTGGTACACCAGAGGTACGTCCATCCCGGTCCTCTCGTACTAAGGACAGGTCTCCTCAAATTTCCTACGCCTGCGACGGATAGGGACCGAACTGTCTCACGACGTTCTGAACCCAGCTCGCGTACCACTTTAATGGGCGAACAGCCCAACCCTTGGGACCTACTACAGCCCCAGGATGTGATGAGCCGACATCGAGGTGCCAAACCTCCCCGTCGATGTGGACTCTTGGGGGAGATAAGCCTGTTATCCCCAGGGTAGCTTTTATCCGTTGAGCGATGGCCCTTCCACGCAGAACCACCGGATCACTAAGTCCGATTTTCATCCTTGCTCGACCTGTATGTCTTGCAATCAAGCTCTCTTTTGCCTTTACACTCTACGTACGATTTCCGACCGTACTGAGAGAACCTTTGAGCGCCTCCGTTACCTTTTGGGAGGCGACCGCCCCAGTCAAACTGCCCACCTGACAGTGTCCCAAGACCAGATTCATGGCCTATGGTTAGAGTCCCAGTACTACAAGGGTGGTATCCCAAGGATGGCTCCGCCAAAACTGGCGTCCTGGTTTCAAAGCCTCCCACCTATCCTGTACATGTAGTACCAAGACCCAATGTCAAGCTACAGTAAAGCTCCATGGGGTCTTTCCGTCCTGTCGCAGGTATCCGGCATCTTCACCGGAATTACAATTTCACCGAGTCTGTTGTTGAGACAGTGCCCAAATCGTTACGCCTTTCGTGCGGGTCGGAACTTACCCGACAAGGAATTTCGCTACCTTAGGACCGTTATAGTTACGGCCGCCGTTTACTGGGGCTTAAGTTCACTGCTTCGATTACTCTAACAGATCCCCTTAACCTTCCAGCACCGGGCAGGCGTCAGCTCCTATACATCGTCTTGCGACTTAGCAGAAACCTATGTTTTTGGTAAACAGTCGCTTGGGCCTATTCTCTGCGGCCACCGTATGGTGGCACCCCTTATCCCTAAGTTACGGGGTCATTTTGCCGAGTTCCTTAACAACAGTTCTCTCGCGGGCCTTAGGATACTCTCCTCACCCACCTGTGTCGGTTTGCGGTACGGGTACCTTTAACCTCGATAGAGACTTTTCTTGACAGTGTGAAATCAGCTACTTCGCTACTAAATTTCGCTCCCCATCACATCCCAGCATTATCAAAGCGGATTTACCTACTCTGACTGCCTCAATGCTTGGGCACACATAACCAACAGTGTGCTTAGCTTATCCTACTGTGTCATCCCATCTCTCAAACGGTTATCGGTAGTACAGGAATATCAACCTGTTGTCCATCACCTACGCCTTTCGGCCTCAGCTTAGGTCCCGACTAACCCAGGGCGGACGAACCTTCCCCTGGAAACCTTGGGTTTACGGCCTGTGGGATTCTCACCCACATCTCGCTACTCATGCCAACATTCTCACTCCCATACTGTCCACATGTCCTTACGGTCATGCTTCAACCCGTATGGGAAGCTCCCCTACCCATCATTACTGATGCCGTAGCTTCGGTAGTAAGTTTTAGCCCCGGAAATCTTCGGCGCAGGATCACTCGACCAGTGAGCTATTACGCACTCTTTGAATGAGTGGCTGCTTCTAAGCCAACATCCTGGTTGTCTGTGCAATCCCACATCCTTTACCACTTAACTTACATTTAGGGACCTTAGCTGACGATCTGGGCTGTTGCCCTTTCGACTATGAATCTTATCACCCACAGTCTGACTCCCAAGTATAAGATGACGGCATTCGGAGTTTGATAGTCTTCGGTAGGTGCAATACCCCCTAGGACATTCAGTGCTCTACCTCCGTATCTCTCACCTTGAGGCTAGCCCTAAAGCTATTTCGGGGAGAACCAGCTATCTCCGGGCTCGATTGGAATTTCACCGCTACCCACAAGTCATCCCCGAGCTTTTCAACGCTCGTGGGTTCGGACCTCCACGAAATTTTACTTTCGCTTCATCCTGCTCATGGGTAGGTCGCCCGGTTTCGGGTCTACGTCAAGTAACTGAACGCTCAGTTAAAACTCGCTTTCGCTACGGCTCCACACCTTAAGTGCTTAACCTTGCTACTTAACGTAACTCGTTGGCCCGTTCTACAAAAAGTACGCGGTCACACAAGAAATGTGCTTCCACAGCTTGTAAGTGCAGGGTTTCAGGTTCTATTTCACTCCCCTCCCGGGGTTCTTTTCACCTTTCCCTCACGGTACTATACGCTATCGGTCACTAGGTAGTATTTAGCCTTGGAGGGTGGTCCCTCCTGCTTCCCACAGGGTTTCACGTGTCCCGTGGTACTCTGGATCATATCTGAAGTTTTCTCGTTTGACATACAGGACTATTACCTTCTGTGGTGGGTCTTTCCAAACCTCTTCAATTACGATACCTCTTCGTTTAAGATATGTCCGCAACCCCAATAAAGAAAACTTTATTGGTTTGGGCTATTCCGCGTTCGCTCGCCGCTACTTACGGAATCGAATTTCTTTCTCTTCCTTCAGGTACTTAGATGTTTCAGTTCCCTGAGTTCCCCTCATTAAGCTATGTATTCACTTAATGATACTTAGACATTACTCTAAGTGAGTTTCCTCATTCGGAAATCTTCGGATCAAAGTTTACGTGCAACTCCCCGAAGCTTATCGCAGCTTATCGCGTCCTTCATCGGCTCCTAGTGCCAAGGCATCCGCCCTGCACCCTTAATAACTTGACCAGTTAAAAAGGTTTGATAGATTAGAAGCTATCAACTTCGATAATTTTTAAAAGTTATCAACTTTATATATTACAAATTAGATGTCATATCACTAAATATATATATGCAGTTTTCAAAGTGCTAACGCACAGCGCCAACGAATAAATCTCGTTGCTTAAAGTGCTAACGCACATAGCTTGTCTAAAGATAAGCTAAAAGTGCATGTAAGAGGCTACTAGATAAATCAAAGATTTAAGTAATATACTCTTAATGGTGGAGATGAGGAGAGTCGAACTCCTGACCCCTTGCTTGCAAGGCAAGTGCTCTCCCAACTGAGCTACACCCCCAAATATGAAGTTCATAAAGAACTTTCAAAATTAAACAGTAGGCAATTCTCCTTAGAAAGGAGGTGATCCAGCCGCACCTTCCGATACGGCTACCTTGTTACGACTTCACCCCAGTTATTGATTCCACCTTCGACGACTTCTTCCAAAAGGTTAGATAATCGGCTTCGGGCGTCTCCAACTCCCGTGGTGTGACGGGCGGTGTGTACAAGACCCGGGAACGCATTCACCGCAGCATTCTGATCTGCGATTACTAGTAACTCCAGCTTCATGTAGGCGAGTTTCAGCCTACAATCCGAACTGAGAGTAGCTTTAAGGGATTAGCTCCACCTTACGGCTTGGCAACCCTCTGTACTACCCATTGTAGCACGTGTGTAGCCCTAAGCATAAGGGGCATGATGATTTGACGTCATCCCCACCTTCCTCCAGGTTATCCCTGGCAGTCTCTCTAGAGTGCCCAACTTAATGATGGCAACTAAAGACAAGGGTTGCGCTCGTTGCGGGACTTAACCCAACATCTCACGACACGAGCTGACGACAACCATGCACCACCTGTCACCAATGTCCCCGAAGGGAACTCTCCGATTAAGGAGATGTCATTGGGATGTCAAGCTTAGGTAAGGTTCTTCGCGTTGCTTCGAATTAAACCACATGCTCCGCTACTTGTGCGGGTCCCCGTCAATTCCTTTGAGTTTCACTCTTGCGAGCGTACTTCCCAGGCGGAGTACTTAATGCGTTAGCTGCGGCACCGAGGGGGGTAACCCCCGACACCTAGTACTCATCGTTTACAGCGTGGACTACCAGGGTATCTAATCCTGTTTGCTCCCCACGCTTTCGTGCCTCAGCGTCAGTTACAGTCCAGAGAGCCGCCTTCGCAACTGGTGTTCCTCCTAATATCTACGCATTTCACCGCTACACTAGGAATTCCACTCTCCTCTCCTGCACTCAAGTCTCCCAGTTTCAAGAGCTTACTACGGTTGAGCCGTAGCCTTTCACTCCTGACTTGAAAGACCGCCTACGCACCCTTTACGCCCAGTAAATCCGGATAACGCTAGCCCCCTACGTATTACCGCGGCTGCTGGCACGTAGTTAGCCGGGGCTTCCTCCTCAAGTACCGTCATTATCTTCCTTGAGGACAGAGTTTTACGACCCGAAGGCCTTCATCACTCACGCGGCGTTGCTGCATCAGGCTTTCGCCCATTGTGCAATATTCCCCACTGCTGCCTCCCGTAGGAGTTTGGACCGTGTCTCAGTTCCAATGTGGCCGATCACCCTCTCAGGTCGGCTACTGATCGTCGCCTTGGTAAGCCGTTACCTTACCAACTAGCTAATCAGACGCGGGTCCATCCTGTACTGGCTCACCTTTGATATTCAAGAGATGCCTCTCAAATATGTTATCCCGTATTAGCATACCTTTCGGTATGTTATCCGTGTGTACAGGGTAGGTTACCCACGCGTTACTCACCCGTCCGCCGCTCTTTACCGAAGTAAATCGCTCAACTTGCATGTGTTAGGCACGCCGCCAGCGTTCATCCTGAGCCAGGATCAAACTCTCAAATAAAAGTTTATCAGGCTCAGATACTATTGTTATCTAAATATCTGGCTTTATGGTTTGTTTCTTGTTTTATAAATTAACCTACTGTTTAATTTTCAAAGTTCTTTATTGATATAGTTAGATGGTAGCGGTAATAGGAGTCGAACCTATGACCTTTCGGGTATGAACCGAACGCTCTAGCCAACTAAGCTATACCGCCGTATTTCTGGTGCCCAGAGGCGGAATCGAACCACCGACACGGGGATTTTCAGTCCCCTGCTCTACCGACTGAGCTATCTGGGCAAATGGTGGGCCTAGCTGGACTCGAACCAGCGACCTCACGCTTATCAGGCGTGCGCTCTAACCACCTGAGCTATAGGCCCTTACTTGGTCGAGGTGAAGGGACTCGAACCCCCGGCCCCATGGTCCCAAACCATGTGCGCTACCAAACTGCGCTACACCTCGAAATATTATTTACTATCTTATATTACTCTAAAACTCATTTTTTTTCAAGTCCTTTTTATTTGGCAGGGGTGGAGGGACTCGAACCCCCGGCGCACGGTTTTGGAGACCGACGCTCTACCAACTGAGCTACACCCCTATGAAGAATAATGGACCTTCAGGGACTCGAACCCCAGACCTACCGGTTATGAGCCGGGCGCTCTAACCAACTGAGCTAAAGGTCCTGGTTGGTCGAGGTGAAGGGACTCGAACCCCCGGCCCCATGGTCCCAAACCATGTGCGCTACCAAACTGCGCTACACCTCGTTTTTTTAAATGGCGGAGAAGGAGGGATTCGAACCCTCGCACCGGTTACCCAGCCTAATCCCTTAGCAGGGGATCCTCTTGAGCCACTTGAGTACTTCTCCAAATTTAGTCCTATTATTTAGTTTGGCGGAGAGGGTGGGATTCGAACCCACGGCCCCTTTCGAAGTCACTGGTTTTCAAGACCAGCTCCTTAAACCACTCGGACACCTCTCCATTGGTGATCTATCCGCGACTCGAACGCGGGACACCCTGATTAAAAGTCAGGTGCTCTACCGACTGAGCTAATAGACCATGTTTTTATTTGGCTGGGGATGCAGGACTCGAACCTACGCATACATGAGTCAAAGTCATGTGCCTTACCGACTTGGCTAATCCCCAATATATATGTGGTGAGCGCACAGGGATTCGAACCCCGGACACACGCCTTAGAAGGGCGTTGCTCTATCCAGCTGAGCTATGCACCCACGCTTTTTGGAGCGGGTGAAGGGGATCGAACCCTCACAGCTGGCTTGGAAGGCCAGAACTCTACCATTGAGCTACACCCGCATATTTAATTTAATTGGTGGAGGATGGTGGATTCGAACCACCGAAGTCGATGACAACAGATTTACAGTCTGCCCCCTTTGGCCGCTCGGGAAATCCTCCGTATTAATTTTACATGGAGCTGGTGATAGGAATCGAACCTACAACCTGCTGATTACAAGTCAGCTGCTCTACCGTTGAGCCACACCAGCATTTTTCATATTTTATTTTGGCGACCTGGAAGGGGTTCGAACCCTCGACCTCCAGCGTGACAGGCTGGCATTCTAACCAACTGAACTACCAGGCCGCAAATGGTGGGACCAGCAGGGCTCGAACCTGCGACCCCCTGCTTGTAAGGCAGGTGCTCTCCCAGCTGAGCTATGATCCCACAAATGGTGACTCGTAGGGGAATTGAACCCCTGTTACCGCCGTGAAAGGGCGGTGTCTTAACCTCTTGACCAACGAGCCATTTATTGGCTCCAAGGGTGGGGCTCGAACCCACAGCCTACCGGTTAACAGCCGGTTGCTCCACCGTTGAGCTACCTTGGAACATCTAACGTGGCTATGTCCTACTCTCCCAGGCAGTTTCCCACCAAGTACCATCAGCGCTAGAGAACTTAACTTCTGTGTTCGGAATGGGAACAGGTGTATCTTCTCTGCTATTATAACCACATTTCTTTTTTGTTGCTAGGACAAGTATAATATTAACATTTTTTGTTATTTTTGTCAATACTTTTTTCATACTTTTTTTCAGAGTTAACACTCTAAAAACTACATATATATTTTAGTCAATGAACATCAAATAATATTGGTCAAGTCCTCGACCTATTAGTATCGATAAGCTAAATACATTGCTGCACTTACACCTTCGACCTATCAACCAGATAGTCTTTCTGGGGTCTTACCCTTGCGGTGGGAAATCTTATCTTGAAGTTGGCTTCGCGCTTAGATGCTTTCAGCGCTTATCCATTCCGTACATAGCTACCCAGCCATGCCCTTGGCAGAACAACTGGTACACCAGAGGTACGTCCATCCCGGTCCTCTCGTACTAAGGACAGGTCTCCTCAAATTTCCTACGCCTGCGACGGATAGGGACCGAACTGTCTCACGACGTTCTGAACCCAGCTCGCGTACCACTTTAATGGGCGAACAGCCCAACCCTTGGGACCTACTACAGCCCCAGGATGTGATGAGCCGACATCGAGGTGCCAAACCTCCCCGTCGATGTGGACTCTTGGGGGAGATAAGCCTGTTATCCCCAGGGTAGCTTTTATCCGTTGAGCGATGGCCCTTCCACGCAGAACCACCGGATCACTAAGTCCGATTTTCATCCTTGCTCGACCTGTATGTCTTGCAATCAAGCTCTCTTTTGCCTTTACACTCTACGTACGATTTCCGACCGTACTGAGAGAACCTTTGAGCGCCTCCGTTACCTTTTGGGAGGCGACCGCCCCAGTCAAACTGCCCACCTGACAGTGTCCCAAGACCAGATTCATGGCCTATGGTTAGAGTCCCAGTACTACAAGGGTGGTATCCCAAGGATGGCTCCGCCAAAACTGGCGTCCTGGTTTCAAAGCCTCCCACCTATCCTGTACATGTAGTACCAAGACCCAATGTCAAGCTACAGTAAAGCTCCATGGGGTCTTTCCGTCCTGTCGCAGGTATCCGGCATCTTCACCGGAATTACAATTTCACCGAGTCTGTTGTTGAGACAGTGCCCAAATCGTTACGCCTTTCGTGCGGGTCGGAACTTACCCGACAAGGAATTTCGCTACCTTAGGACCGTTATAGTTACGGCCGCCGTTTACTGGGGCTTAAGTTCACTGCTTCGATTACTCTAACAGATCCCCTTAACCTTCCAGCACCGGGCAGGCGTCAGCTCCTATACATCGTCTTGCGACTTAGCAGAAACCTATGTTTTTGGTAAACAGTCGCTTGGGCCTATTCTCTGCGGCCACCGTATGGTGGCACCCCTTATCCCTAAGTTACGGGGTCATTTTGCCGAGTTCCTTAACAACAGTTCTCTCGCGGGCCTTAGGATACTCTCCTCACCCACCTGTGTCGGTTTGCGGTACGGGTACCTTTAACCTCGATAGAGACTTTTCTTGACAGTGTGAAATCAGCTACTTCGCTACTAAATTTCGCTCCCCATCACATCCCAGCATTATCAAAGCGGATTTACCTACTCTGACTGCCTCAATGCTTGGGCACACATAACCAACAGTGTGCTTAGCTTATCCTACTGTGTCATCCCATCTCTCAAACGGTTATCGGTAGTACAGGAATATCAACCTGTTGTCCATCACCTACGCCTTTCGGCCTCAGCTTAGGTCCCGACTAACCCAGGGCGGACGAACCTTCCCCTGGAAACCTTGGGTTTACGGCCTGTGGGATTCTCACCCACATCTCGCTACTCATGCCAACATTCTCACTCCCATACTGTCCACATGTCCTTACGGTCATGCTTCAACCCGTATGGGAAGCTCCCCTACCCATCATTACTGATGCCGTAGCTTCGGTAGTAAGTTTTAGCCCCGGAAATCTTCGGCGCAGGATCACTCGACCAGTGAGCTATTACGCACTCTTTGAATGAGTGGCTGCTTCTAAGCCAACATCCTGGTTGTCTGTGCAATCCCACATCCTTTACCACTTAACTTACATTTAGGGACCTTAGCTGACGATCTGGGCTGTTGCCCTTTCGACTATGAATCTTATCACCCACAGTCTGACTCCCAAGTATAAGATGACGGCATTCGGAGTTTGATAGTCTTCGGTAGGTGCAATACCCCCTAGGACATTCAGTGCTCTACCTCCGTATCTCTCACCTTGAGGCTAGCCCTAAAGCTATTTCGGGGAGAACCAGCTATCTCCGGGCTCGATTGGAATTTCACCGCTACCCACAAGTCATCCCCGAGCTTTTCAACGCTCGTGGGTTCGGACCTCCACGAAATTTTACTTTCGCTTCATCCTGCTCATGGGTAGGTCGCCCGGTTTCGGGTCTACGTCAAGTAACTGAACGCTCAGTTAAAACTCGCTTTCGCTACGGCTCCACACCTTAAGTGCTTAACCTTGCTACTTAACGTAACTCGTTGGCCCGTTCTACAAAAAGTACGCGGTCACACAAGAAATGTGCTTCCACAGCTTGTAAGTGCAGGGTTTCAGGTTCTATTTCACTCCCCTCCCGGGGTTCTTTTCACCTTTCCCTCACGGTACTATACGCTATCGGTCACTAGGTAGTATTTAGCCTTGGAGGGTGGTCCCTCCTGCTTCCCACAGGGTTTCACGTGTCCCGTGGTACTCTGGATCATATCTGAAGTTTTCTCGTTTGACATACAGGACTATTACCTTCTGTGGTGGGTCTTTCCAAACCTCTTCAATTACGATACCTCTTCGTTTAAGATATGTCCGCAACCCCAATAAAGAAAACTTTATTGGTTTGGGCTATTCCGCGTTCGCTCGCCGCTACTTACGGAATCGAATTTCTTTCTCTTCCTTCAGGTACTTAGATGTTTCAGTTCCCTGAGTTCCCCTCATTAAGCTATGTATTCACTTAATGATACTTAGACATTACTCTAAGTGAGTTTCCTCATTCGGAAATCTTCGGATCAAAGTTTACGTGCAACTCCCCGAAGCTTATCGCAGCTTATCGCGTCCTTCATCGGCTCCTAGTGCCAAGGCATCCGCCCTGCACCCTTAATAACTTGACCAGTTAAAAAGGTTTGATAGATTAGAAGCTATCAACTTCGATAATTTTTAAAAGTTATCAACTTTATATATTACAAATTAGATGTCATATCACTAAATATATATATGCAGTTTTCAAAGTGCTAACGCACAGCGCCAACGAATAAATCTCGTTGCTTAAAGTGCTAGCGCACGTCGCCAACAAACAAACTTCACATGTGTTCAGTTTATTCTGTTGCTTAAAGTGCTAACGCACATAGCTTGTCTAAAGATAAGCTAAAAGTGCATGTAAGAGGCTACTAGATAAATCAAAGATTTAAGTAATATACTCTTAATGGTGGAGATGAGGAGAGTCGAACTCCTGACCCCTTGCTTGCAAGGCAAGTGCTCTCCCAACTGAGCTACACCCCCAAATATGAAGTTCATAAAGAACTTTCAAAATTAAACAGTAGGCAATTCTCCTTAGAAAGGAGGTGATCCAGCCGCACCTTCCGATACGGCTACCTTGTTACGACTTCACCCCAGTTATTGATTCCACCTTCGACGACTTCTTCCAAAAGGTTAGATAATCGGCTTCGGGCGTCTCCAACTCCCGTGGTGTGACGGGCGGTGTGTACAAGACCCGGGAACGCATTCACCGCAGCATTCTGATCTGCGATTACTAGTAACTCCAGCTTCATGTAGGCGAGTTTCAGCCTACAATCCGAACTGAGAGTAGCTTTAAGGGATTAGCTCCACCTTACGGCTTGGCAACCCTCTGTACTACCCATTGTAGCACGTGTGTAGCCCTAAGCATAAGGGGCATGATGATTTGACGTCATCCCCACCTTCCTCCAGGTTATCCCTGGCAGTCTCTCTAGAGTGCCCAACTTAATGATGGCAACTAAAGACAAGGGTTGCGCTCGTTGCGGGACTTAACCCAACATCTCACGACACGAGCTGACGACAACCATGCACCACCTGTCACCAATGTCCCCGAAGGGAACTCTCCGATTAAGGAGATGTCATTGGGATGTCAAGCTTAGGTAAGGTTCTTCGCGTTGCTTCGAATTAAACCACATGCTCCGCTACTTGTGCGGGTCCCCGTCAATTCCTTTGAGTTTCACTCTTGCGAGCGTACTTCCCAGGCGGAGTACTTAATGCGTTAGCTGCGGCACCGAGGGGGGTAACCCCCGACACCTAGTACTCATCGTTTACAGCGTGGACTACCAGGGTATCTAATCCTGTTTGCTCCCCACGCTTTCGTGCCTCAGCGTCAGTTACAGTCCAGAGAGCCGCCTTCGCAACTGGTGTTCCTCCTAATATCTACGCATTTCACCGCTACACTAGGAATTCCACTCTCCTCTCCTGCACTCAAGTCTCCCAGTTTCAAGAGCTTACTACGGTTGAGCCGTAGCCTTTCACTCCTGACTTGAAAGACCGCCTACGCACCCTTTACGCCCAGTAAATCCGGATAACGCTAGCCCCCTACGTATTACCGCGGCTGCTGGCACGTAGTTAGCCGGGGCTTCCTCCTCAAGTACCGTCATTATCTTCCTTGAGGACAGAGTTTTACGACCCGAAGGCCTTCATCACTCACGCGGCGTTGCTGCATCAGGCTTTCGCCCATTGTGCAATATTCCCCACTGCTGCCTCCCGTAGGAGTTTGGACCGTGTCTCAGTTCCAATGTGGCCGATCACCCTCTCAGGTCGGCTACTGATCGTCGCCTTGGTAAGCCGTTACCTTACCAACTAGCTAATCAGACGCGGGTCCATCCTGTACTGGCTCACCTTTGATATTCAAGAGATGCCTCTCAAATATGTTATCCCGTATTAGCATACCTTTCGGTATGTTATCCGTGTGTACAGGGTAGGTTACCCACGCGTTACTCACCCGTCCGCCGCTCTTTACCGAAGTAAATCGCTCAACTTGCATGTGTTAGGCACGCCGCCAGCGTTCATCCTGAGCCAGGATCAAACTCTCAAATAAAAGTTTATCAGGCTCAGATACTATTGTTATCTAAATATCTGGCTTTATGGTTTGTTTCTTGTTTATAAATTAACCTACTGTTTAATTTTCAAAGTTCTTTTGTCTTATTTTTGTGCTCCTTTTGGGCACTCATATATAATACCATCTATGTTATTCCAAGTCAACGCTTTTTTAACTTTTATTTTAATTATTTTTTTGTCAAAACAAAAATAGCTTATATTAGTGCATTTTTAAACACCTCAATACAAGCTATTTACATATTTAGACTTATTTTTATAATTATTTCAACTTAGATATTTCTGTATACCTATGTATATTGCCCATGCTATCTTTTCTTGATATGTTTCATCTGTCAAAAGTTTACATTCTTTTTCATTTGATAGAAAACCACATTCTATTAATACTGATGGAATATTATTTTCTTTCAAAAGGTATATGTCATCTCGTGGCTTAACTTCTCTGTTATTTGTTTTATCTACTACTCTTTTAAGTTCTTCTTGAATACACTTTGATAATTCCTTGCTATCTTGCTTATCTTTAGGATAAAATGTCTGAGCTCCATAGTATTTAGATTGTTCGAATGCATTTAGATGTATGGATACAAACATATTAGCATTGGAATTAGAGATTATTTCTTTTCTATTTTTCAAGTTCTCATTATATTTTTGTCTTGTTGTTTTATTATTTTCTTCTTTATAGAGGCTACTGTCATCTTCTCTAGTTAATATTACAAGACCTCCACTTGATTCTATAAGCTCTCTAAGCTTAAGTGTTATTGCTAAGTTGATATCTTTCTCAGATGTGCTCTTATCCTTGTTTAATGCGCCTGGGTCAATACCTCCATGACCAGCATCTAGAATTATTGTTTTATTTGTTATTGGCATATATTTAATAACATCTTCAGAAATATTTTTCACTTCAAATATTGATACTATTACTAGACATACCATAACAAAACTAAAAATTATATGTTTTATGTACTTTCTCACAACATCACCCTGTATATGTATACTTATAAAAACACTATAATATTCCAAATATTAGTACAAACATTTAAATTTCACTTTAGTATTTATCTATCTCTATTTTTTAATATTAATATATGATTACATAAGTATGCTATATTCACATATACTCTAAATTCCCATTTTTAATTAGTATCGTATAACAGGTATAATAAATTATGACAATTTACATTATGAATTATATTATTTAATAACCTAAATTCTATTACTTATAAAATGTAAAATTTTTAATTATATTTACTGTAAATTTCTTTATCCATTTCTCAATAGAACTATAATCTCAATAACTTTAACATATAATCTTTTATTACAATAAAAAGGATGTTTTTCAATAGAAAAACATCCTAATAAGATATCTTATTATTTTATTGTATATCAATCATTAACTTAAACCCAACATTTCAACATGCTTCCATATTTTCTGGATAACAGAAAATAAAGGATTTTGCTTTTCCAAAAAGATAAATAATTATCTTTTTGAGAATTGTGGAGCTCTTCTTGCTGCTTTTAATCCGTATTTCTTTCTTTCCTTCATTCTAGCATCTCTAGTTAAGAAACCTTCTTTCTTTAAAGCAGGTCTTAAATCTAAATCAGCTTTTAATAAAGCTCTAGATATACCATGTCTTATAGCTCCAGCTTGTCCAGTGAATCCTCCACCTTCAACTTTTACTATAACATCATATTTATTTTCATTACCAGTTAAAACTAATGGTTGTTTAACATCTCTTATTAATGTTTCATAGTTAAAATAATTTTCTAATGCTCTTCCATTTACTAATATATTTCCTTCACCTGCAACTAGTCTTACTCTAGCAACAGAACTTTTTCTTCTTCCAGTTCCATAATATTGAACGTTAGCCATTATAAACTCCTCCTTTCACCTATTAATCTTATTTAAAGTTTAAAACTTCTGGATTTTGAGCTGCATGAGTGTGTTCAGCACCTGCAAATACTCTTAATCTAGTCATCATTCTACTTCTTAATTTGTTTTTAGGTAACATACCATTTACAGCATGTGCTATAACTTCTTCTGGTTTTTTATCCATCATATCTCTATAAGATATTTCTTTTAATCCACCTACATAACCAGTGTGGTATCTGTAATATTTTTGATCTAATTTTTTTCCACTTAAAACTACTTTTTCTGCATTTACTACAACAACAAAATCTCCACCATCAACGTGAGGAGTAAATGTTGGTTTATGTTTACCTCTCAATACTGTCGCAATTTCTGTTGCTATACGACCTAATGTTTTTCCTTCAGCATCAACTAAGTACCATTTTCTTTGTACATCAGCTGGCTTAGCTATATAACTTTTCATAACTGTCCCTCCTTAACTACTTTTCATAAAAATTTTTTACCGTTTATGTCAAGTCCGGGGCAAGTGGACTTATTAACACATTCTCATATATTTTAATACATGTAGCCTGGTGTGTCAAGTTAATAATGAACTTTTTTAAGAAATAATCCTTGTGCTGGAGCTGTATGTCCACATCTTGATCTGTTTTTAGATTCTATTATATCTAAAAATGATTCATTAATTCTACCACGTCCTATATCAACAAGTGTTCCAACAATAATTCTCACCATATTATATAAGAACCCATCTCCACTAATTTCTAAAGTAATCAAATCATCTGTTTTTTTTATATTTATATCATATATTGTTCGTATTGTATCTTTTACAGATGAACCAGAACTCATAAAACCTTTAAAATCATGTGTACCCAATAGACTTTTTGATTCTATACACATTTTTTCAAAATCAAGTTCATACTTTACTTGATATGATATGCTGTTAAGTATTGGGTGTCTAAACTTACTGTTATATATTAAATATTTATATGTTTTTCCTTTTGCACTATATCTTGAATGAAAGTCATCATTAACTTCACATGCTTCTATAACTGCTATGTCTTTTGGTAATTTAGCATTTAGTGCCATTGGTACACTTTCTATACTTATACTTGAACTAATTTTAAAATTTGCAGTTTGTGCAAGAGCATGAACCCCTGAATCAGTTCTACCTGAGCCTATAAGTTTAACTTCTTCATTCATTATCTCATATATAGCCTTTTCAATTGTACCTTGTATCCCTAGAGAATCTGGTTGCTTCTGCCATCCACAATAATTTCTACCATCATATTGGATTGTAATCTTTATATTTCTCATATTTTACCTCACCTATATGCTTCTATTAAATCGCTATAAATCTAGTAGCTATGATTAATCCTAAATAAATAACTTGAAACACACATGCTATATAATCTGCTTTTACTATAACAGACTCCCTCATTTTTGTTCTATTGTGTCCACCTCTATAACATCTAGCTTCCATGGCCATAGCCAATTCATCAGCTCTTCTAAATGCACTAACAAATAGTGGAACTAAAAGAGGTACTAGATTTTTAGCTCTATTTATAAGATTTTTACTTTCAAAGTCTGCACCTCTAGACATTTGAGCCTTCATTATTTTATCTGTTTCGTCTAATAATGTAGGAATAAAGCGCAAAGCAATTGTCATCATCATTGCAAGCTCATGAACTGGTAAACCAATTTTCTTAAAGGGATTCAATAATCGCTCTATACCATCTGTCAATTCTATTGGTGAAGTTGTTAAAGTAAGTAATGATGTCCCAATTACTAAAAATATAAGTCTTATTGCCATAAAAATTGCTTGTCTCAAGCCTTGACTTGTTATTGTTAAAAATCCAAATGACCATATCTCATCACCTGGTAAGAAAAATATATTTATAATAAATGTAAATAAAATAATCCACTTAAGAGGTTTTACACCCTTAACAATATACTTAACAGGTATATTAGCTAACTTTATCATACCTAATAAACATAATAAAACTATCATATAAGGCCAAAATTTATTTACTACAAATATAGATACCATAAATACAATTGTTGCTACAAGTTTTATCCTTGGATCTAATTTATGAATAGCAGAACTTGTTGGGTAGTATTGCCCTATAGTTATATCTTTTAACATAATCCTCGCCCTCTCACAACTCTTAATATTTCCTGTTTTGCTTCTTCTAAAGTCAATATGTCTTCACTAATGTCAAAACCTTGTTCTCTTAATTTCAATGCAAGCTCTAAAACCTGTGGAATATCTAAACCAATTTCTTTTAATTTAATAGCATTCGATTTAAATACATCTCTAGGAGTACCCATAAATTCTATTTTACCATGATTCATAACAATTAACGTTTGTGCCAACTTTGCCATATCATCCATACTATGTGATGACAATATTATAGTCATATTGTTTTTTTCATGTAAGTTTTTTATTAAATTAAAAATTTCATCTCTTCCACCAGGATCAAGACCTGCAGTTGGTTCATCTAATATAAGTACTTCTGGGTTCATTGCTATAACTCCAGCTATTGCAACTCTACGCTTTTGACCTCCTGATAATTCAAATGGAGATTTATCTTTAAATTCCTCATAGTCAAGTCCTACAGCTTCCATCGATGCTTTTACCCTATTATGTATCTCAACCTCTTCTAAACCTAAATTAGCGGGTCCAAAAGCTATATCCTTATCAATTGTTTCTTCAAATAATTGATATTCTGGATATTGAAATACAACACCTACTCTTTTTCTTATCTCAGTTAAGTTTAAATTCTTATCTGTTATGTTAAAATCATTTATAAAAATCTCTCCTGAGGAAGGTTTTAATAATCCATTTAGATGTTGTATCAATGTAGACTTTCCTGAACCTGTATGACCTATAAGTCCAACAAAATCTCTATCTTTAATCTCAAAAGATACATCATCAAGTGCTTTACTTGCAAAAGGCATCCCTTCATTATATATATGTGTTAAGTTCTTTACTATAATTGACATAATTCCATCACCATCTCATCCACAGTTAATATATCACTACTAATATTTATACCTTCTTCTATTAATAAACTAGACAACTCTGTCATACAAGGCACATCTAAACCGATTTCCTTTAACATCTCTATTTTACTAAATACTTCTTTAGGAGTCCCTTCTAAAAGTTTCTTACCTTTCTCCATAACGACAACTCTATCAGCTTCTACAGCTTCTTCCATAAAGTGAGTTATATGTAAAACAGTTATATTTTCTTCTTTATTAAGCCTTTTTATTGTTTTCATAACTTCTTTTCTTCCAGATGGGTCTAACATCGCTGTTGCTTCATCAAATATTATACACTTGGGTCTCATGGCAATTATGCCTGCTATTGCAACCCTCTGTTTTTGGCCACCTGATAACAAATGCGGTTGTCTACCTCTCAAATCATACATACCTACACTTTTTAAAGACTCTTCTACAATTCGTCTTATCTCTTTTGGCTCTATACCTAAGTTTTCAGGACCAAAAGCTACATCTTCTTCTACTATTGTGGCAACAATTTGATTATCTGGGTTTTGAAATACCATACCTGCTGTTTGCCTTATATCCCATAATCTTTCTTCTTCTTTGGTGTCCATTCCATCAATGAGAATATTTCCTTCTGTAGGCATAAGAATAGCATTTAAGTTTTTAGATAAAGTAGACTTGCCAGAACCATTATGTCCTATTATCGCAACAAATTCTCCCTTTTTAACATCTAAGCTTAAATTATCTATTGCTTTAAGTTTTGCTTCATCTGTAATATACTCAAATGAAATATTGTTTACTTTTATTATATTATCCATTAATTCATACTCCTTTTAGTAAGCAATAACTTATAAAAATCATTTTACACATTATTATATCACACCTTAGTCAAAAAAATAAAAAAAAGATTAAGCCATCAAGCCTAATCCTTTCCTTACTATACTAATTCTATAAAAGCCATTTCAGCAGCATCGCCTTTTCTTGGCCCTATTTTTATTATTCTAGTGTATCCACCATTTCTCTCAGCATATTTTGGAGCTAAATCTGTGAATAAGTTATTAACTACTGTTTCATCCATAACATAAGCTAAAACTTGTCTTCTAGCATGAAGATCTCCTCTTTTAGCAAGAGTTATCATCTTTTCAGCCATTCTACGAGTTTCTTTAGCTCTAGTTACTGTAGTTTCTATTCTTCCACTTCTTAGTAAACAAGTTACTAAGTTTCTTAACATAAGGTTTCTGTGAGCTGTTTCACGTCCTAATTTACGGTACTTAGCCATTCTTATCCCTCCTTTGCTCGCTATTCTTCACTTGGTTTTAATCCTAGCCCAAGTTCCTCTAGTTTTTGTATTACTTCTTCTAATGACTTTTTACCTAGGTTTCTAACCTTCATCATATCGTCTTCAGACTTATTAGCTAATTCTTCAACTGTATTAATTCCCGCTCTCTTTAAACAGTTGTATGATCTAACTGATAAATCTAATTCTTCTATAGTCATTTCAAGAACTTTTTCTTTTTGATCTTCTTCTTTTTCTACCATGATTTCAACACTACTTACATGTTCAGTTAAGTCTATAAATAGATTTAAATGCTCAACTAATACTTTTGCAGCTAATGATATACCTTCTTGAGGGTTTATACTACCATTAGTCCAAACTTCTAGTACTAATTTATCATAATCTGTTTTTTGACCAACTCTTGTGTTTTCTACATGATAACTAACTTTCTCAACAGGAGTATATATTGAATCCACAGGTAAAACACCTATTGGAACATTCTCTGTTTTATTTTCTTCAGCAGAAACATAACCTCTACCTTTATCTACAAATATTTCCATATTAAACTTGGCATTATCATCTAATGTAGCTATTGCTAAGTCTTTGCTTAATATTTCAACATCTGGAGGACAGATTATATCTGAACCTGTGATAGAGCATGGTCCTTGAGCCTCTATTTTAAGTGTTCTACTTCCTTCACCATCTATAGTTGCTGAAAGCTCTTTTAAAGTTAATATTATCTCTGTAACATCTTCTTTAACACCAGGTATTGTAGAGAATTCATGAAGAACTCCATCTATTTTTATAGCATTTACTGCTACACCTGGTAAAGATGATAATAATATTCTTCTTAGTGCGTTACCTATAGTTATTCCATATCCTCTTTCTAGAGGTTCTATAACAAACTTACCATATCTATAGTCTTCGCTAAGCTCAACTATATCTACTTTTGGCTTTTCTATTTCTATCATGGACAAAACCCTCCTTAAAATTCAGTAATCCACTGAGGGTAAACAAAATTTTAAAATAATTTTTAAAAGTGTGCTTATTATTTAGAGTAAAGTTCTATGATTAAGTGCTCTGCTATTTCAAGATCTATATCTTCTCTTGTTGGAACACCAACTACTTTTGCTGTCATTCCTTCTACATTAGCTTCTAACCATTTAGGAGCTATTCTTGAGTTAACTTCTACTAAATTTTTGAATTTTGCAGAAGATCTTGATTTTTCTTTAACTTCTATCACATCTCCAACTTTAACTGTTAATGAAGCTATATCTACTTTATTTCCATTTAAAGTGAAATGACCATGAGTTACTAATTGTCTAGCTTCTTTTCTAGAAGATGCTAGTCCCATTCTGTAAACTACATTGTCTAATCTTCTCTCTAATAAACTTAATAAATTCTCACCTGATTTTCCAGGCATGTTTTCAGCACGTTCGTATAAGTTTCTAAATTGAGTTTCTAAAACTCCATATATTCTTTTAACTTTTTGTTTTTCTCTTAATTGTAATCCATAGTTAGAAACTTTCTTTCTCCCTTGGCCATGTTGACCTGGAGCATAGTTTCTTTTAACTATAGCACATTTATCTGTATAACATCTATCACCTTTAAGGAATAATTTCATTCCCTCTCTACGGCATTGTCTACATGATGCACCTGTATATCTTGCCATTTATCTACACCTCCTATTTGTACTCTTATTAATTACACTCTTCTTCTCTTTGGTGGTCTACATCCGTTATGTGGGATTGGAGTAACATCTTTTATCATAGTTACTTCTAGTCCAGTTGCTTGTAAAGCTCTTATAGCAGCTTCTCTTCCTGAACCTGGCCCCTTTACGAATACCTCAACACTTTTTAATCCGTGTTCCATCGCAGCTTTTGCAGCTGTTTCAGCAGCCATTTGAGATGCAAATGGAGTTGATTTTCTTGACCCTTTGAATCCTAATTGTCCTGAACTTGCCCAAGATATAGCATTTCCATGAACGTCAGTTAAAGTTATTATTGTATTGTTGAAAGTTGACTGTATATGAGCATGACCACGTTCTATATTTTTACGTTCTCTTCTTCTAACACGTGTAACTTTCTTTTTTGGTTTAGCCATTTTCCTTTTCCCTCCTTCATCTAATTATTATTTAATTATTTTTTCTTTTTACGAGATACTGTTTTTCTAGGACCTTTTCTAGTTCTAGCATTAGTTTTAGTTCTTTGTCCTCTTAATGGAAGACCTTTACCATGTCTAATTCCTCTATAACATTTTATATCTCTTAATCTCTTTATGTTTAAAGCAATTTCTCTTCTTAAGTCACCTTCAACTAAGAAATCGTCATCTATAACTTTTCTTAACTCATTAACTTGATCTTCTGATAAATCTTTTATTCTTGTATCTGGATTTATCTCAGCTTTAGCTAATATTTCGTTAGCAGTTGCTTTACCTATACCATATATATAAGTTAAGCCTATCTCCGCTCTTTTTTCTCTAGGTAAATCTACCCCAGCTATTCTTGCCATGATCGCACCTCCTACACATAGTTTTTAGTGTTTAAAACTTCATATCATATATCAATCCTACGTCAGATTGTTCAACGATTTTAACGTTCTTTTGTTAACATCACAATATAGTATTATACTATAAAATTTAACAAAATACTAGTAATAATTTCTTATCCTTGTTTTTGCTTATGCTTTGGATTTTCACAGATAACCATTACTTTTCCTTTTCTTTTTATTACTTTGCATTTTTCACATATTGGTTTTACTGATGGTCTAACTTTCATTATTAATCCCTCCTTAGACTAAATATCAAGATAGTCTACTTCTTACGCCAAGTGATTCTTCCTCTTGTAAGGTCATATGGAGAAAGTTCAACATTCACCTTATCACCTTCAAGAATTCTTATGAAGTTCATTCTTAGCTTTCCAGAAATGTGGCATAATATCTCATGTCCATTTTCTAGTTTAACTTTAAACATAGCATTAGGTAAAGCTTCTGAAACTGTACCTTCTAATTCTATAACATCTTTTTTGGCCATTAACTAACCAGCCCTCCATTTCAATAAGTTAAATTATCTAATTTAACTTAGTAAGTTCAGCTCTTAAAAAAGAATCTGTAATCTCTTGTCCAGATACTACTCTTTTTCTAACTTCATCATTAATAAAATTATATTTTTTTAAGTGCTTAACTTTCTTTAACTTAGGTTTGTCAAGTTTTCTTTTCTTTCCATCAGCTATTAATACATATTCATTATTAATTATCTTGACTACGAAAAATAAATTTCCTTGATCTCGACCTAATGAAACCTTAACAACTTGACCTATACTTAAATTATCTGATAGCACTTTTTTCACCTACTTCTTAATTTACAACTTTGTCAATATCAAAGGTTCATGTTCAGTAATTGCTATCGTATGCTCATAATGAGCTGATTTTTTTCCATCTATTGTAACAGTCGTCCACCCATCTGATAGAGTCTTTACATGATAACGACCTGCATTAACCATTGGCTCTATAGCAATAACCATTCCTTCTCTAAGTCTTGGTCCTTTTCCTGGGAGTCCATAATTAGGTACCTGTGGATCTTCATGAAGATTTGCTCCAACTCCATGTCCTACCAAATCCCTAACTACTGAGAAACCATGTTTCTCAACGTGTGTTTGTACTGCGTGTGAGATATCCGAAAGTCTATATCCTAATTTAGCAAATTTTATTCCTTCATAGAAGCTTTCTCTAGTTACTTCTATTAATTTCCTATCTTCTTCAGATATCATGCCTACTCCATGAGTTTTCGCAGAATCACCATGATATCCTTTATAATAGGCTCCTATATCTAAGCTTACAATGTCTCCTTCCTTTAATAGAGTCTCACCTGGAATTCCATGTACAACTTCTCTATTGATAGAAGCACATATACTTCCTGGAAAACCTCCATATCCTTTAAAAGAAGGTTCAGCATTGTATTTTCTTATATTCTCTTCAGCTATTTTATCTAATTCTAAAGTAGATATTCCCGGAGAAATAGCTTTTCTTAAAACTTCATGAGTATCAGCAACAATTTTGCCTGCTTCTCTTAAAAGTTCTATTTCTTTCTTTGATTTCAAGATAATCATTTATTTTCCACTTCCTAAAGCTGCAACAATATCTTCAAATACTTTATCTATTGCTTGGTCACCTTTTATATCAGCTATTATACCTTGTTTGCTATAATAATCTACTAAAGGCTTAGTTTCATCTAGATAAACTTGTATTCTCTTAGATACAGTTTCTTCATTATCATCAGCTCTTTGATACAATTCTCCTTGGCATACATCACATACACCTTTTACTTTAGGAGGATTAAACTCAACATGATAAGTAGCTCCACAAGACTTGCATATTCTTCTACCAACTGCTCTAGATACTAATATGCTCTTATCAACTTCAATATTGACAACTTTATCCAGTACTATACCAGCATTTTTTAAGAATACATCTAAATGCTCACCTTGTGCTACATTTCTTGGAAATCCATCTAACATAAATCCATTTTTACAGTCTTCTTGAGATATTCTATCAGTAACTAAACCTACAGTTAACTCATCTGGTACTAATAAACCTTGGTCCATGTATTCTTTAGCTTTTTTTCCAAGTTCTGTTCCCTCTTTTATATTCTTTCTGAATATATCTCCTGTTGATATATGAGGTATATTGTATTTTTCTACTATTCCTGCCGCCTGAGTACCTTTACCAGCACCTGGAGGTCCAAGTAATATTATTCTCATATTATCCATCTCCATTTTATTTTAAGAAACCTTGATAGCTTCTCATAACTAAGTTTGACTCTAACTGTCTCTTAAGCTCCAAAGCAACCCCAACAACGATTAGCAATGAAGTTCCAGCTAGACTCATATTGACATTCATATAATGTGTTGTAAGAGCTGGTACCATAGCAATTATTGCTAAGAAAGTAGCTCCAGCTAAAGTTAATCTTGTTAAGATTCTATTTAAATAATCCATAGTAGGTTCACCTGGTCTAATACCTGGTATAAATCCACCATTATTTTTCATATTTTTAGATATATCTTCTGTATTGAATGATACAGTTGTATAAAAATATGAGAAGAAAATTATAAGTAGAATTTCAATTGATCTGTATGTCCAAAATCCTTGTTCTGTTGCCATACTTAAGTATTTTTGAACAAAAGCTTGAGCATCTGCCCCCATAAACATAGCTATTGTTTGTGGAAAAGCTAAAAGTGAACTAGCAAAAATTATAGGCATAACTCCTGATTGGTTAACTTTCATTGGTATATGAGAACTTTGTCCTCCATACATTTTTCTTCCAACAACTCTTTTAGCATATTGTACAGGTATCTTTCTAGTCGCTTCTTGTATAAATGTAACCCCTGTAACTGTAAGTAATATAACTACAATTAGAAGTATTATTACCCAGGGTGCAACTTGACCAGATTTAACTTGTTGTGCGATTTTAATAACATCTGTTGGTATTCTTGATATAATACCTGCAAATATTATTACTGAACTACCATTACCAATTCCTTTTTCGGTAATTTTGTCCCCAATCCACATTACTAACATACTTGCTGAAACTAATGTTATTACAACAGTTGTGATAAAAAACACACTATTTGATATTAAAGCACTTCTTACAATTCCTAATGTAATTCCCAAAGCTTGTACAACTGCTAGAGCTAGTGCTGTATATTTAGTGTACTTATTGATTTTTTTCTTTCCTTCTTCACCAGATTTTTGAAGTTCTGCTAAACTTTCAAAACCTACTGTTAGAAGCTGTATTATGATTGATGCAGTAATATATGGACTTATACCCAAAGCAAATAGTGAAAAGTTACTAAATGCTCCACCAGTAAACATATTATACAGAGAAAGTAGACTATTGCCGCCTACCATCTTTTGTATAATACTAGTGTCTATACCTGGAACTGGTATTGTAGTACCTATTCTGAATATCACGATCATCATAAGTGTATACATTACTTTTTTTCTTACTGCTTTAATCTTCCAAGCTTGTTTTAATTTTGACAGCACGCTAATTCACCCCGCCTGTACTGGCTAGGAGATTAGCAGGTTATTATACTAACTCTGCTTTTCCACCAGCTTTTTCTATTTTTTCTTGAGCTGAAGCTGTAAATTTAGCAGCTTTAACAGTTAAAGCTTTTTCTAAATTACCTTCACCTAAGATTTTAATTCCATCTTTACCTATTTTGCTTATAGTTTTAGTAGATTTTAATAATTCTGCAGTTATTTCTGTTCCATTTTCAAATCTGTTTAAAACTTCAACATTAACTTCTGTGTAAACTTTCTTAAATATGTTATTGAAACCTCTCTTAGGAAGTCTTCTAGCTAGTGGCATTTGTCCACCTTCGAACCCTACTCTTACTCCACCACCAGAACGAGACCATTGACCTTTTTGTCCACGTCCTGCAGTTTTACCTTGTCCAGTTGCAGTACCTCTACCTAATCTTCTCTTAGCTCTTACTGCACCTTCAGCAGGTTTTAACTCATGTAACTTCATGGATTGCACCTCCTTGCACTACTTTTTAAAAATTATTCAGCTATTTCAGTTACTTCTAATAAATGACTTACTTTTTTTATCATACCTCTTACTTGAGCATTGTCTTCTTTTACAATAACTTGTTCTCTTTTTCTTAATCCTAACGCTTCAACATTCTTTTTTTGGTTAGGAGTAGTTCCTATAACACTTCTAACTAATTTTATTTGTAATTTAGCCATTTTACACTACCTCCTTACCCTAGAAGTTCTTCAACTTTTTTACCTCTAAGTTTAGCTATATCTTCAACTGTTTTTAGAGAATTAAGTCCTTCTATTGTAGCATTTACCATATTTCTTGGATTGTTAGATCCTAAAGATTTAGCTCTAACGTCTTTTAGTCCAGCTAACTCAAGTACGGCTCTAGCAGGTCCCCCAGCTATTACTCCTGTACCTTCTACAGCAGGCATTATTAATATATTTCCAGCACCAAAGTGTCCGCGTACTTCGTGAGGAATTGTAGTCCCAACCATTGGCACTACTATTAGATTTTTCTTAGCATCTTCAACTGCTTTTTTTATAGCATCTGGTACTTCCATTGCTTTCCCAGCACCTATACCAACGTGTCCGTTTTCATCTCCAACAACTACTAACGCTGCAAATCTGAAGTTTCTACCACCTTTTACAACCTTAGTAACACGTCTTACTTCAACAACTTTTTCTTGTAAGTCAAGTTGTCCTGCATCTATCGGCTTACGACGTAGCATGTATTTTTCCCTCCTTCGTATTAGAACTTAAGACCAGCTTCTCTAGCACTTTCAGCTAATTCTTGAATTCTTCCATGATATAAGTATCCACCTCTGTCAAATACAACTTCAGTGATTCCTTTTTCAACAGCTTTTTTAGCAACTAATTCTCCAACTTTCTTAGCTGCTTCCTTATTTCCTGTATGATTAACAGCACTCTTAACTTCTGCTTCTAAAGAAGATGCAGCAACTAGAGTTACTCTGTTTGTGTCATCTATTATTTGAGCATATATATTGTTAGCACTTCTAAATACACATAATCTTGGTCTTTGAGCAGTACCGCTTATTTTTCTACGAACTCTCTTATGTCTTTGAAGTCTATTAGCATTTTTATCAGCCTTTTTTAACACCTAGCTCACTCCTTTCTAGCGTTTAAGTTTTGGTATTATTTTTTACCAGTTTTTCCTTCTTTACGTCTGATTACTTCATCAACGTATTTTATACCTTTACCTTTGTATGGCTCTGGCTTTCTCCAAGCTCTTATTTTAGCAGCATAGTTTCCTACTAATTGCTTGTCTATACCTTTTACTATTAACTCAGTTTGGTTTGGAGCTTCAACAGTTATTCCTTCTGGATCTTCCATTTCAACTGGATGAGAGAAACCTAAGTTCATAACTAATTTTTTTCCTTGTTTTTGAGCTCTGTATCCAACACCTTTTAGTTCTAATTTCTTTTCGAAACCAGTATTTACACCTACAACCATATTATCTAATAAAGTTCTAGTTAATCCGTGTAAAGATCTGTGTTTTTTATTATCAGTTGGTCTTTCAACCATTATTGTATTTTCTTCTTTTTTTATATTTAACTCAGCACTTAATTGTTTAGTTAAAGTTCCCTTTGGACCTTTTACTGTAACTAAATTTCCTTCAGCTATAGTAACTTCAACACCTGCTGGTATTATTATTGGCTTAACACCTATTCTTGACATGGTCGCACCTCCTTACATTGTTCATATTAATTACCAAACGTAGCAGATTACTTCTCCACCAACATTTTCTTTTCTAGCTTGCTTGTCAGTTAATATTCCTTTTGAAGTAGATATTACTGATATTCCTAATCCATTTAATACTTTTGGTATTTCGTGGTTAGCAGCGTAAACTCTCATTCCAGGCTTAGATATTTTCTTAAGACCTGTGATAACTCTTTCGCCTTCTTGTCCGTACTTTAATTGTATTCTTATGATACCTTGTTTTCCATCTTCTATAACATCATAACCTCTTATGAAACCTTCTTCTAATAAGATTCTAGCTAACTCTTTCTTCATATTAGAAGCTGGAACATCTACAGTTTCATGCTTAACAACATTAGCATTTCTTATACGAGTAAGCATATCTGCAATTGGATCTGTCATTGTCATTTTGTAGCCCTCCTTCCATTCTAATCAAGCTTCTACCAGCTTGCTTTTCTAACACCAGGTATTTGACCTTTATAAGCTAATTCTCTAAAGCATATACGGCATATACCAAATTTTTTCAAAACTGAATGCGGTCTTCCGCATATAGTACATCTAGTGTATTCTCTAGTAGCGTACTTTTGCTTTCTTTGTTGTTTAACAACCATCGCTTTTCTAGCCACGGGAATCCCTCCTTTGCTTACTTAGAAAATGGCATTCCTAATAATTTTAATAATTCACGAGCTTCTTCGTCAGTTTTTGCTGTAGTAACGAATATTATATCCATTCCTCTTACTTTATCAATTTTATCATATTCTATTTCAGGGAATATTAATTGTTCTTTAACTCCTAAAGCATAGTTTCCTCTACCATCAAAAGCATTAGGGTTAACACCTCTAAAGTCTCTAACTCTTGGTAAAGAAACTGATACTAATTTGTCCATAAAGTAGAACATTTTGTCAGCTCTTAATGTAACTTTTGTTCCTATTGGCATTCCTTCTCTTAGTTTGAAGTTAGCAACAGATTTTCTAGCTTTAGTTATAACAGGCTTTTGTCCTGATATTATTTCTAATTCTTCAACGCCTTTTTCTAATCCTTTTGGATTTTCTCTAGCGTCACCTATACCCATGTTAATAACTATTTTGTTTAACTTAGGTATCTCCATTACGTTTTTATATCCAAATTTCTCCATTAAAGCAGGAGCAACTTCTTTCATGTATTTTTCTTGTAATCTAGAAGCCATTTAAGGTCCCTCCTTTCAAGCAATATTTATTATAATTCTTTTCCGCTCTTTGCTGATACTCTTACTTTTGTGCCATCTTTTACTTCATATCTTACTCTAACGCCTTTTCCTGTTTCAGGATCAAATGGCATTACATTAGATATGTGTATTGGGGCTTCTTTGTTTATTATTCCACCTTGTTGGTTCATAGCACTTGGTTTTTGATGTTTAGTTATTACGTTTACACCTTCAACTAATACTTTATCAGCTTTAGGGTATACCTTTAAAACTGAACCTTTTTTACCTTTATCTTTACCTGCTATAACTACAACAGTGTCACCTTTTTTAACACGCATCATGTCCTATTGCACCTCCTTAATTATAGTACTTCTGGAGCAAGAGAAACTATTTTCATGAATTCATTGTCTCTTAACTCTCTAGCAACAGGCCCGAATATACGAGTTCCTACTGGAGTTTTATCGTCCTTTATTATAACAGCAGCATTTTCATCAAAAGATATATAGCTTCCGTCATTACGTCTTACGCCTTGTTTGCTTCTTACTATAACAGCTTTAACAACCTTACCTTTTTTTACAACTCCACCAGGTGTTGCACTTTTAACAGTAGCAACTATAACGTCGCCTATGTTACCATATCTTCTTTTACTTCCGCCTAGAACACGTATACATAAAAGTTCTTTAGCTCCTGAGTTATCAGCAACTCTTAGACGTGATTCTTGTTGTATCATATCGTAATCCCTCCTTCTTCAAAAACTACTTAACTTTCTCAACAACTTCAACTAGTCTGAATCTCTTATCTTTAGATAAAGGTCTAGTTTCCATTATTTTAACTCTATCTCCGATGTTACATATATTCTTTTCATCATGAGCCTTAAATTTCTTAGTTCTCTTAACACGTTTATTATATAGTGGATGACGTACGAACTCTTCAACAGCTACTACTATTGTTTTATCCATCTTATCACTAACAACACGGCCTATTCTAACTTTTCTTCTTCCTCTTTCCATGTTTAAAAAGCCTCCTTTCCAAATTAAGCTCTAGTTTCGTATAACTTTCTTTCAGCAAGAACAGTTTTAACTTTTGCTATATCCTTCTTAACAAACTTTATTCTAGCTGTATTTTCTAATTGACCAGTAGCTAATTGGAATCTTAAGCTAAATAATTCACTTTTGAAGTCGTTTAATTTGTTCATTAGCTCTTCGCTTGTTAAATCTCTTAATTCTTTAGCTTTCATCCTATTCACCACCCTTTACTTCTAAATCTTCTTTTTTAACAAATTTACATTTGATTGGTAATTTATGTGCAGCAAGTCTCATAGCTTCTCTTGCTTTATCTTCAGAAACACCTGCTAATTCAAACATAACTCTTCCTGGCTTAACTACAGCTACCCAATATTCTGGAGAACCTTTCCCTGCACCCATACGAGTTTCTGCTGGTTTTCTTGTTACTGGTTTATGAGGGAATATTTTTATCCAAACCTTTCCCCCTCTTTTTATATATCTAGTCATCGCGATTCTGGCAGCTTCTATTTGATTAGAAGTTATCCAAGAAGCTTCTAAAGCTACTAATCCAAACTCACCATAAGTAACTTTGTTACCTTTATGAGCTTGCCCAGCCATACTTCCTCTATGAACTCTACGACGCTTTACTCTTTTTGGCATTAACATGAGTATTTTTCCTCCTTCCTTGAACCTAACTATTATTAATTTCCTTTGTTTTCAGTTCTTTGAGGTCTTGATCCACCTTGAGGTCTTTGTCCACCTTGAGGTTTTTGTCCTCTGTAGTTTCCTCTGTTATCGTTTCCTCTTCTATCATTTCCTCTTCTATCGTTTCTTCTGTTATCTCTCTTGTTGTCTCTTCTGTCGCTCTTTCTGCTTTCTTCTCTTGGATTTACACCATCTCTAGTTGGTAAAACTTCACCATTACATATCCAAACTTTTATACCTATTTTTCCATAAGTAGTATCAGCTTCAGCGAAACCATAATCTATATCTGCTCTTAAAGTTTGTAGTGGCACATTTCCTTCACTATAACCTTCAGTTCTAGCCATTTCAGCTCCACCTAATCTTCCTGAAGCAGAAACTTTTATCCCTTTAGCACCAGATTTCATTGCTCTTTGTATAGCTTGTTTCATTGCTCTTCTGAAAGCAACCCTTCTTTCTATAGCTAAAGCTATATTTTCAGCTACTAATTGAGCATTTTTATCTGTACTTCTTACTTCTACTATGTTAACTATTATACTTTTCTTTGTCATTTTTTCTAATTCAACTTTTAATGCTTCGATTCCAGCACCAGCTCTTCCTATAACTACTCCTGGCTTAGCAACATGTAAGTCCATTTTTATTTTATTAGCTGATCTTTCTATTTCTATTCTAGCAACTCCAGCTGAGTATAATCTTTTCTTTAAGAATTTACGTATATTATGGTCTTCTAATAATAAGTTTCCGAACTCTTTTTTATCAGTAGCGAACCATCTTGAGTCCCAATCTTTTATAACACCGACCCTTAAGCCGTGTGGATTAACCTTTTGACCCATTACTTTCCCTCCTATCTATTAATTATTTTTTTTCTTTCACAACAACCTCTATATGAGAAGTTCTTTTTCTTATTGTAGTTGCACGACCCATAGCTCTAGGCATGAATCTCTTCATTGTTGGCCCTTGATTAGCAACTATTGATGCTATATATAATTTTTCAGTATCCATTTCGTGATTGTTTTCTGCGTTAGCTTTAGCTGACTTTACAACTTTAGCTATTATTGAAGCTGCTCCTCTTGGAGTGAACTTTAATATCGCTAATGCTTCATCAACATTCTTTCCTCTAACAAGGTCACAGATTTGGCCTGCTTTTCTTGGTGATACACGTACATATTTAGCAGTAGCTTTTGCTTCCATTGTTATTCCTCCTTTCTTAGTCATAATTTAATTATTTTCTCTTATTAGATTTTTCGTCATCCTTATGTCCTTTGAAAGTTCTAGTAGGAACGAACTCACCTAATTTGTGTCCAACCATATCTTCTGTTATATATACTGGAACATGTTTTCTTCCATCATGAACAGCTATAGTGTTTTCTACCATTTGTGGAAATACAGTTGAAGATCTTGACCAAGTTTTTATAACTTCTTTATTTCCGCTAGCATTCATAGCTTCTATTTTCTTTAAAAGTCTTGCATGGACAAAAGGTCCTTTTTTAGTTGATCTTGACATTTATATTCCTCCTTTCCGAGCAAAAATAAATTTACTACTTAGTTCTTCTTGATACTATTAACTTATTTGAAGCTTTGTTTTTCTTTCTAGTTTTGTATCCAAGAGCTGGTTTACCCCATGGAGTAACAGGAGATGGTCTACCTATTGGAGATCTACCTTCCCCTCCACCGTGTGGATGGTCATTAGGGTTCATTACAGAACCTCTTACAGTAGGTCTTATTCCCATATGTCTTTTTCTACCTGCTTTACCAATAACTACGTTACCGTGCTCTATATTTCCAACTTGTCCTATAGTAGCTTTACAGTTTATGCTTACTAATCTCATTTCACCTGATGGTAATCTTAATAAAGCATTTTTTCCTTCTTTAGCCATTAATTGTGCAGAAACTCCAGCAGATCTAACTAATTGAGCTCCTTTTCCTGGCTTTAATTCTATATTATGAATGATAGTACCAACTGGCATATCTTTTAATGCTAAACAGTTTCCTGGTTTTATATCAGCACCTAATCCTGATAAGATAGTATCTCCAACGTTGATTCCAACTGGAGCTAATATATATCTTTTTTCTCCATCAGCATAGTTTAATAATGCAATATTTGCAGTTCTGTTTGGATCATATTCTATAGTAGCAACCTTAGCAGGTATACCATCTTTATCTCTTTTAAAATCTATTATTCTATATTTTCTTTTTTGTCCTCCACCTCTATGACGAACAGTTATTCTACCATGTACGTTTCTACCAGCATTTTTCTTTAAGTTAACTAAAAGAGATCTTTCTGGTTGGTTACATGTTATTTCCTCAGAAACTAAAACTGTCATTTGTCTTAAGGCAGGAGAAGTTGGTCTAAACTTTTTTATAGCCATCTGTTTTCCCTCCTTCGTTTGTTATAATATTACATTCCTTGGAAGAATTCTATTTCTTTACTATCAGCAGTTAATTTAACTACTGCTTTCTTAAAGCTTGCTGTTCTTCCTTGAGTTCTACCCATTCTTTTAACTTTTCCATCGTAGTTTAAAGTATTTACTTTATCAACACTAACTCCGAATACTTTTTCTACTGCTTTTTTTATTTCAGTTTTGTTCGCATCTTTAGCCACAACAAAAGTGTATTTTTTTTCACCCATTTCAGCCATACTGTGCTCAGTTACAACTGGTCTTATTATTACATCATGTGGATTAGTCATTATGCGTACACCTCCTCCACTTTTTTAACAGCATCTGTAGTTATTATAAATGAATCATATTTTAATATATCATATACATTCATAGTATTAACTAATGCAGTTTGAACACCTTCTATATTTCTAGCTGATTTTATTACATTATCATTTTTATCAGCTATAACTACTAAAGCTTTTTTAGCAGCATTTATATTATTTAATATTTGAGCGAATTCTTTAGTTTTAGGAGCATCCATGTTTAATGCATCTAATACTATAACTTCACTATTTTGTATTTTTGAAGATAAAGCACTCTTCATAGCTAATCTTCTTACCTTCTTAGGTAATGTATATTTGTAACTTCTTGGTTTAGGTGCAAAAGCAACTCCTCCACCTACCCATTGTACAGATCTTGTAGAACCTTGTCTTGCTCTACCTGTTCCTTTTTGTTTCCAAGGTTTTCTTCCGCCACCTCTAACTTCTGCTCTAGTCTTAGCAGATTGAGTTCCTTGTCTCTTATTTGCTAATTGATTTTTTACAACTTCATATAAAACATGTCCATTAACTTCTACGCCAAATATAGAATCTGATAATTCTATTTCTCCAACGTTTTGTCCACTAACATTTAGTACATTTAATTTTGGCATTGTTATTCCTCCTTTCTCTAGGTTAGTCATTATTTAGAAACCTTTACAGCTTCTTTTATAGTTACTACTGAACCTTTAGCTCCTGGTATAGCTCCCTTAACTAATATAAGGTTCTTATCAGCATCTACTTTCACAACCTCTAAGTTTTGAACTGTTACCTTTACGCTTCCCATGTGTCCAGCTAATTTTTTGTTTTTAAATACTCTACCTGGGTAAGAACAAGCTCCCATTGAACCTGGTCTTCTGTGGTATCTAGAACCGTGAGATTCAGGACCTCTACTTTGTCCATGTCTTTTTATTGGACCTTGGAATCCCTTACCTTTACTTATTCCAGTAACATCTATTTTTGCACCTGCTTCAAATACATCAGCTTTTATTTCTTGTCCAACTGTGTATCCTTCTACAGAATCTACTCTAAACTCTTTTAAATGTTTCTTTAAAACATTAGCAGCAGCTAAGTGTCCTTTTTTAGGCTTGTTTAAAGATTTTTCTTTAGCATCTTCAAAACCTATTTGTATAGCATTGTATCCATCTTTATCAACTGTTTTTATTTGAGTAACGACCATAGGTCCTGCTTCAACAGCTGTTACAGGTATAACTACACCTTTATCAGTGAATATTTGAGTCATACCAACTTTTTTTCCTAATATTCCATTCATATTAGCACCTCCTATAATTCTTACAGCGGATTACATCATTTTAGAAGTAATCATTCTAAGATAGTTACCTATAGGATAATATCTTAGGGGTTCTTATAATTTTATTTCTATATCTACACCTGCTGGTAAGTCTAATCTCATTAATGAGTCAACTGTTTTAGGTGTTGGATTAGCTATGTCGATTAGTCTTTTATGAGTTCTTATTTCAAATTGTTCTCTAGAGTCTTTGTACTTATGTACGGCTCTTAATATAGTTACAATTTGTTTTTCTGTTGGTAGAGGCACAGGTCCTGAAACTTGTGATCCAGCCTTTTTAGCAGTTTCAACTATTTTACCTGCTGAAAAATCTAATAATTTGTGATCATATGATTTTAATCTTATTCTTATTTTTTCATTCTTAGCCATTTTGTTTTCCCTCCTTTATCACGTGTTTAATTTTCAAGTTGCGTACAACTAATACCGATACACTGCTCCGGGTGTGTTGTAACTTTCAAATCGACATCAGTTCGTATTTCACTAGGATTTAATTCTTATTTTCTTAATCTCTCAAGCACACTATTATATTTTATATCATCTGTTACATTTTTTCAAGTTTTTTTTATGTTTTTTTCAATTTTATTTTCTCTTACAACATTATAACCTTAAACTTGATTATGAATCTATCTCAAGGCACTAGTTTAGTATATATGCTTTATTGCTACTTGTCAACAAAAAACAAAAAAGAGAGGTTAAACCCCCTCTTTTTTTATATGAAATCAATTAGCTTAGTAAAAGATTATTCGATTATTGTAGCAACAACTCCTGAAGCTACTGTTCTTCCACCTTCTCTTATTGAGAATCTTAATCCTTCTTCTACAACTATTGAATTTATTAAGTCTACTTCCATTGTTACGTTATCTCCAGGCATTACCATTTCTATTCCATCTGGTAACTTACAAGCTCCTGTTACATCTGTTGTTCTGAAATAGAATTGTGGTCTATATCCATCAAAGAATGGTGTATGTCTTCCACCTTCTTCTTTTTTAAGTACATATACTTCTGCAGTAAATTTTGTGTGTGCTTTTACTGATCCAGTCTTTGCTAGTACTTGTCCTCTTTCTATTTCGTTTCTTTGTACTCCTCTTAATAATGCTCCTATATTATCCCCTGCTTGTGCTTGGTCTAATAATTTTCTGAACATTTCTACTCCTGTTACTACTACTTTTCTTGGTGCTTCTGTTAATCCTACTAATTCTACTTCGTCTTGTACTTTTAATACTCCTCTTTCCACTCTTCCTGTTGCAACTGTTCCTCTTCCTGTGATTGAGAATACGTCTTCTACTGGCATTAAGAATGGTTTGTCAGTATCTCTTTCTGGTGCTGGTATATATTCATCTATTTGCTCGAATAATTCTACTATTTTATTTCCCCACTCACTCTTTGGATCTTCTAATGCCATTAATGCTGATCCTCTTACTATTGGAGTATCATCTCCTGGGAAATCATATTCTGTTAATAAATCTCTTACTTCCATTTCTACTAGTTCTAATAACTCTTCATCATCTACCATGTCACATTTGTTTAAGAATACTACTATATATGGTACTCCAACTTGTCTTGATAATAGTATATGCTCTCTTGTTTGTGGCATTGGTCCATCTGTTGCTGAACAAACTAATATTGCTCCGTCCATTTGTGCTGCTCCTGTTATCATGTTCTTAACGTAGTCAGCATGTCCTGGGCAGTCAACGTGTGCGTAGTGTCTGTTTGGAGTTTCATACTCAACGTGTGCTGTTGATATTGTGATTCCTCTTTCTCTTTCTTCTGGAGCTTTATCTATGTTTGCGAAATCTACTGCTTCTCCTAATTGGTATCTGTCATATAATGTTTTTGTTATTGCTGCTGTTAATGTAGTTTTACCGTGGTCAACGTGTCCTATTGTCCCTATATTAACATGAGGTTTTGTTCTTTCGTATTTAGCTTTAGCCATTTTGAATTTCCTCCCTTTATCTTGTGCAAGACGAGACAAGTCTCGTCTTGCTGATTATTTTTTATATTTATATTATTAATTAATTTTTAAATTATTTTCCTTCAGCTATCTTTTTAGCAACTGAAGCTGGAACTTGTTCATAGTGATCGAATATCATTGTATAAGTTGCACGACCTTGAGTTGAAGATCTTAGGTCTGTAGAGTATCCAAACATTTCTGAAAGTGGAACAAATGCATTTATAACTTGTGCACCACTTCTTGCTTCCATTCCTTGGATTAATCCTCTTCTTGAGTTTAAGTCACCCATAACATCTCCCATATAATCTTCTGGAGTAACAACTTCTACTTTAAAGTAAGGCTCTAAAAGAACTGCATTACCTTTCTTCATAGCATCTTTGAATGCCATTGAACCAGCCATCTTGAACGCCATTTCAGAAGAGTCAACTTCATGGTAAGAACCATCATATAACTCAACAGCAACGTCTACAACTGGATATCCAGCAACTATACCAGATTGCATAGCTCCTTGTATACCCATGTCAACTGGACCAACATATTCTTTTGGTACAGATCCACCAACAGTTTTGTTTGTGAATTTGTATCCTTCACCTGGCTCTTGAGGAGCAACTCTAATCTTAACGTGACCATATTGTCCTCTACCACCTGATTGCTTAGAGTACTTGTATTCAACATCAACTGGTTGAGTTATAGTTTCTCTATATGCAACTTGTGGAGCACCAACTTTAGCTTCTACTTTAAATTCTCTTAATAATCTATCTACTATTATCTCTAAGTGTAATTCACCCATACCAGATATTATAGTTTGTCCTGTTTCTTGGTCAGTTTTAACTGTGAAAGTTGGGTCTTCTTCAGCTAATTTTTGAAGAGCTATACCCATTTTTTCTTGAGCTGCTTTAGAACTTGGTTCTATAGCAACAGATATAACTGGCTCAGGGAATTCCATAGATTCAAGTATTATTGGATTAGCAGGATCACATAATGTGTCTCCAGTAGTAGTATCTTTTAATCCTACTGCTGCTGCTATATCTCCAGCATAAACTTTAGTTATTTCTTCTCTTGTATTGGCATGCATTTGTAGTATACGACCAATTCTTTCTCTCTTATTCTTAGTTGCATTTAAAACATAAGAACCAGATTCTAATGTTCCAGAGTAAACTCTGAAGAACGCTAGTTTTCCAACAAATGGGTCAGTCATTATTTTGAATGCTAATGCAGAGAATGGCTCTTCATCAGAAGAATGTCTTTCAGCTTCCTCTCCATCTTCCAATATACCTTTTATAGCTGCTATATCAGTTGGTGCTGGTAAGTAATCTAAAACTGCATCTATTACTAACTGAACACCTTTGTTTCTATAAGCTGTACCACAGAAAACTGGGTTCATCTCACACGCTATAGTAGCTTTTCTTATAGCAACTTTTAGTTCATCTATAGTAGGTTCTTCACCTTCAAGATATTTCATCATTAACTCTTCGTCAGTTTCAGCTACTGCTTCAACTAATTTTTCTCTCCACTCTGTAGCTAATTCTTTCATATCTTCTGGTATGTCTGTTTCTTCCATTTCAACACCTAAGTCGTCTTTGTATATAACAGCATCCATTTTTAATAAGTCTATTATACCTATAAATGAATCTTCTTTACCTATTGGTAATTGCATAGGAACTGCATTAGAATTTAATCTAGATTTCATCATGCTTACAACATTGTAGAAATCTGCTCCTAATATATCCATTTTATTTACAAAAGCTATTCTAGGTACTCCATAAGTTTCAGCTTGTCTCCATACATTCTCAGATTGAGGTTCAACCCCACCTTTTGCACAGAATACAGCAACTGAACCGTCAAGAACTCTTAGAGATCTTTCAACTTCAACTGTGAAGTCCACGTGTCCAGGAGTATCTATTATATTTATTCTATGGTCTTTCCATGAAGCAGTAGTAGCGGCAGAAGTTATTGTTATACCTCTTTCCTTTTCTTGCTCCATCCAGTCCATTTGAGAAGCCCCTTCATGAGTTTCTCCTATCTTATGAGTTTGCCCAGTATAAAACAGGATTCTTTCTGTAGTAGTAGTTTTCCCTGCATCTATATGAGCCATGATTCCTATATTCCTAGTTCTTTCCAAAGGAAACTTTCTAGCCATGGTTATCCTCCTTATGATATCCTCAATTTTATAAGATATCTATATATCCTACCATCTATAATGAGCAAATGCTTTATTAGCTTCTGCCATTTTATGAGTATCTTCTTTTTTCTTAACTGAAGCTCCTGTGTTGTTAGCTGCGTCCATTATTTCTTTAGCTAATTTATCAACCATTCCTTTTTCTCCACGAGCTCTAGTGTATTTTACTAACCATCTTAAACCTAATGTTTGTCTTCTTTCAGGTCTAACTTCGATTGGTACTTGGTAGTTTGCCCCACCAACTCTTCTTGCTTTTACTTCTAAAACAGGCATTATATTATCCATTGCCTTATTAAATACTTCTAAAGCATCTTCTCCTGTTTTTTCAGCAATAACTGTGAAAGCATCATAAACTATTGTTTGAGACTTTCCTTTTTTTCCGTCTACCATTAAATTATTTATTAATTTAGTAACTACCTTACTCCCATACATAGGATCTGGTAAAACTTCTCTCTTTGGAACATTACCTTTTCTTGGCATTTCGCTTCCCTCCTTAATTATTTAACTTAAATCATAGGTACTCGACATAAATTATTTAATGCCGTGATGCCATAAATATCTATATATTTAAAGCACCGAACTATAATCAATCATTAATTGTTTTTATTTTTTAGCGTCCTTAGGTTTCTTAGCACCATACTTAGATCTTGATTGTCTTCTCTTATCAACACCTGCTGTATCTAAAGTACCTCTTAGTATATGGTATCTAACCCCTGGAAGGTCTTTTACTCTTCCGCCTCTTATAAGAACAACACTATGCTCTTGTAAGTTATGTCCTTCTCCTGGTATATAAGCAGAAACTTCTATACCATTAGTTAATCTAACTCTGGCAACTTTTCTTAAAGCTGAGTTAGGTTTCTTAGGAGTAACTGTTTTTACTGAAGTACAAACCCCTCTTTTTTGTGGAGCACTAGCGTCAGTTACTTTCTTGTTTAAAGAGTTGTAACCTTTTTGTAATGCTGGAGCAGTAGATTTCTTTTCAACTGCTTTTCTACTTTTACGAACTAATTGGTTAATTGTTGGCATCATCTGCACCTCCTTCCAAATTTTCGATCTTATCAGTGACCGCCAACTACATCAATATGAATACTCATACTGACTGATTGTAACATTTGTTACTTACAATTTAATGTCTATAACACATGAATATGTGATATTAGCATTTTTCTAGCTTGATGCTTTTAGTTCTTGTTTATTGCCATTTAAAAGTCACTAAGAGCTCATATAAGCCCTTAGTGTACTTTTAAACAACACACTTTACTATTTTAACACCACAAATAATGGTTGTCAAGATTTCTTTACTCTATCTGCCATTAATCTTCAATTTTTTCAACAGCTATATTTCTATATTTCTTCATTCCTGTTCCTGCTGGTATTAGCTTACCTAATATAACATTCTCTTTAAGCCCTATTAGGTGGTCTTCTTTACCTTTTATTGCAGCTTCTGTTAATACTCTTGTTGTTTCCTGGAATGAAGCTGCTGATAAGAATGAATCAGTTGCAAGAGATGCTTTAGTTATACCAAGTAATACTCTTTTAGCAACTGCTGGTCTTAAGTCTTTAGCTATAGCTTCTTCGTTACATCTATTAAATGTTAATACATCTTCATATCCACCTGGTAATAAATCTGTATCTCCTGGGTCTTCAACTTTAACTTTAGATAGCATTTGTCTTACTATAACTTCTATATGCTTATCGTTAACATCAACCCCTTGAAGTCTATAAACCCTTTGAACTTCTTTAACTATATATTCTTGAACACCTTTAACACCTTTTACTCTTACTATATCATGAGGATTTATAAATCCTTGTGTTAAAGGATCTCCAGCTTCTAATATCTGTCCTTGCTTAACTTTTAATCTAGAACCATATGGTATCACATATGTTTGAGTTTCGCCTTCTTCTGGTATTACATTTACTTCTTTTCTCTTTCCAGTTTCATCTATTTCAACTCTACCAGATACTTCAGTTATTACAGCTAAACCTTTTGGTTTTCTAGCTTCGAATAATTCTTCAACCCTTGGAAGACCTTGAGTTATATCGGCTCCTGCAACCCCTCCAGTATGGAATGTACGCATTGTAAGCTGAGTACCCGGCTCACCTATAGATTGAGCTGCTATTATACCAACTGCTTCACCTATATTAACTTCTTTTCCTGTAGCTAAGTTTCTACCATAGCACTTAGAACAAACTCCATGATTAGTTTTACAGTTAAGAACTGTTCTTATCCTAATTTTTTCAATTCCTAAATCTACTATAGTTTCTGCTTCATCTTCTTGTATCATAGCATCAGCTTCAACTATAACTTCACCAGTTTCAGGATTTAATATAGGGTCTATAGTATATCTTCCTACAATTCTATCATATATTTCTTCTATAACTTCATTTCCTTCTTTTATAGCATAAATTTCTGTAGTATCTTCTGTTCCGCAATCTACTTCTCTTACAATAACATCCTGACTTACATCAACAAGTCTTCTTGTTAAGTATCCAGATTCAGCCGTACGTATAGCTGTATCGGCAAGACCTTTTCTGGCACCATGTGAAGATGTAAAGTATTCAAGTACTGATAAACCTTCACGGAAATTAGATTTAACTGGTATCTCAACTGTTTTACCAGATGCATTGGCCATAAGACCACGCATACCTGCTAGCTGTCTAATTTGGTTTTTAGAACCTCTGGCTCCTGAATGTGCCATTATATATATATTGTTTAATCTATCTAGTCCACCCATAAGAGCATCAGTAACCTTATCAGTTGTTTCTGTCCATGTCTCTATAACTTTTTCATATCTTTCTTCATTAGATATTAAACCTCTTCTGTATGCTTTTTCATATTTATCAACTTTTTCTTCTGCCTCAGCTATAAATACTTTCTTTTCTTCTGGAACACTCATATCAGCAACAGCAACTGTTATACCACCTAATGTAGAATATTTAAATCCTAGAGATTTTATATAATCTAGTAATTCCGCTGTTTCTGTATTTCCATGTTTTCTAAAGCACTTATCTATTATTTTACCCAGAGATTTTTTATCTGCTAAGAAGTCAACTTCTAGAGCAAATGGGTTTTCATTTCTATCTACAAATCCTAAATCTTGAGGTATGCTTTCATTAAATATAAATCTACCAACTGTACTTTCAACTAATGAACTTCTTCCATCTTCAAGAGTCACCTTTAGTTTTACTAACGCATGTAGATGAACTGATTTATTGTAATAAGCAAGTAATAGCTCATTAAAGTCTTTAAATACCATTCCTGTTCCTTTAGCATCATCTTGTGCTTCTATTGTTAGATAATAACAACCTAAAACCATATCCTGAGATGGAGTAGTTATAGGAGAACCATCTTTAGGAGCAAGAATGTTGTTTACAGAAAGCATTAAGAATCTTGCTTCTGCTTGTGCTTCCACTGATAAAGGTACATGGACTGCCATTTGGTCACCATCGAAGTCTGCATTGTAAGCTGTACACACAAGTGGATGTAGCTTTATAGCTTTACCTTCAACCAAGATTGGTTCAAATGCTTGTATACCTAATCTATGAAGAGTCGGTGCACGGTTAAGAAGAACTGGATGGCTTTTTATAACATCTTCTAAAACATCCCAAACTTCTGGCTTAACTTTTTCTACTATAGATTTTGCACTTTTTATATTATGTGCATATCCTTCTTTAACTAGTTTATCCATAACAAATGGCTTAAATAGTTCTAGTGCCATTTTCTTTGGAAGACCACATTGATAGAATTTAAGTTCTGGTCCAACAACTATAACAGAACGTCCTGAGTAGTCAACACGCTTACCAAGTAAGTTTTGACGGAAACGACCTTGTTTACCCTTTAACATATCTGATAAAGACTTAAGTGGTCTATTTCCAGGCCCTGTTACAGGTCTACCTCTTCTACCATTATCTATTAATGCATCAACTGCTTCTTGAAGCATTCTCTTTTCATTTCTTACAATTATATCTGGAGCTCCAAGCTCTAATAGTCTCTTAAGTCTATTATTTCTGTTTATAACTCTTCTATATAAATCATTTAAGTCTGAAGTTGCAAATCTTCCACCATCAAGTTGTACCATTGGTCTTAAATCTGGTGGTATTACTGGTATCGCATCTAAAATCATCCATTCTGGTTTATTCCCAGATTTTTTAAATGCTTCTACAACTTCTAATCTTCTTATTGTTCTAACTTTCTTTTGTCCTGTACTGTCTTTTAATTCCGCTCTTAGGTCTTTGCTTTGTTGCTCTAAGTCTATGTTTTGTAACAATATCTTTACAGCTTCAGCACCCATACCTACAGTAAAAGTATATCCATATTTTTCAAGAGCAGTTCTATACTCTTTTTCTGTCAATAACTGCTTCTCATTCAATCCAGTTTCTCCTGGATCAACTACTACATATGAAGCAAAGTATAGTATTTTTTCCAATGATCTTGGTGACATATCAAGTAAAAGTCCCATTCTACTTGGTATACCTTTAAAGTACCAGATGTGAGACATAGGAGCTGCTAGCTCTATATGTCCCATTCTTTCTCTTCTTACTTTCGATTTAGTTACTTCTACTCCACATCTATCACAAACTACACCTTTGTATCTAACTCTTCTATATTTACCACAATGGCACTCCCAGTCTTTTTGTGGTCCAAATATTCTTTCACAGAAAAGACCATCTTTTTCTGGTTTTAAAGTACGGTAATTTATAGTTTCTGGCTTTTTAACTTCTCCTCTAGACCATTGTCTTATTTTTTCTGGAGAAGCCAATGCTATTTTTATCGACTCGAAATTGTTTAATTCAAACAAGGAGTTCTCTCCCTTCTATTTGAGATTTACATTAATTAAATTTACATATCAAAGTCATCACCATCAAAGTCTATTTCTTCTTCAAATAAATCTTCTTCAGCAAATTCTTCTAAATTCTCTATATCCTCATCTTCTACGGTTTCCGTAAAATCATCTTCAATTTCTTCTATTATATTACTTTCTTCAACTTCTCCCATGTTATTTACAACATCTAGTTCAAATTCACCTATTGTGTCATCTTCATCTACAGACTCTCTTACTTCTATTTCTTGATCTTCATCTGTTAATACTTTTACATCTAAGCATAAACTTTGAAGTTCTTTTATAAGAACCTTAAATGATTCTGGGATTCCTGGCTCAGGTATGTTTTCACCTTTAACTATAGCTTCGTAAGTTCTAACACGACCTACAACATCATCAGACTTAACAGTAAGTATTTCTTGAAGTATGTGAGCAGCTCCATATGCTTCTAGAGCCCAAACCTCCATCTCTCCAAATCTTTGTCCACCAAATTGTGCTTTACCACCTAGTGGCTGTTGAGTAACTAATGAGTATGGTCCAGTACTTCTTGCATGTAGTTTTTCATCAACTAAATGATGTAGTTTTAAGTAGTACATATATCCAACAGTTATTCTATTATCAAAAGTTTCACCTGTTCTACCATCATATAAAGTTAATTTACCATCTCTAGGATATCCAGCTTCTTCAAGAGCATCCATTATATCATACTCATTGGCACCATCAAATACTGATGTTGCAACATACCATCCTAAAGTCTTAGCAGCAAGTCCTAAATGAACCTCTAAAACCTGACCGATGTTCATACGTGATGGTATACCTTGTGGGTTAAGTATTATATCTAGTGGAGTTCCATTTTCCATAAATGGCATATCTTCTTCTGGTAATATTCTTGAGATAACCCCTTTATTCCCATGACGACCAGCCATTTTATCTCCAACTTTTATTTTTCTCTTTTTAGCTATATAACATCTTACCAATTCATTTACTCCTGGAGATAAATCATCTCCATTTTCTCTAGTAAATACTTTTACATCAACTATTATACCAGATTCACCATGAGGTACTTTAAGTGAAGTATCTCTAACTTCTCTAGCCTTTTCACCAAATATTGCACGAAGTAATCTTTCCTCAGCAGTAAGTTCAGTTTCCCCTTTTGGAGTTACTTTACCAACTAGTATATCTCCTGAATCTACTTCTGCACCTATTCTTATTATACCTCTGTCATCTAAGTTCTTAATTGCACTATCTCCAACATTAGGTATATCTCTAGTTATTTCCTCTGGCCCTAGTTTTGTATCTCTAGCTTCACATTCATATTCTTCTATATGAATTGTTGATAATCTATCTTCTTTAACTAATCTTTCATTTATTAATATGGCATCTTCGTAGTTATAACCTTCCCAAGTCATGAATGCTATAAGACAGTTTCTTCCAAGTGCTACTTCTCCTAAATCAGTTGCTGGACCGTCTGCTATAACATCTCCTTGCACTATTTGCTCACCTTTAGTTATTATAGGTGTTTGATTTATACAAGTACCTGAGTTTGAACGTTTAAACTTAAGTAGATTATATCTATCTCTGTTTCCATCTTCTCTTTTTATAATTATCTCATCCGCTGTTACTCTTTCTGCTATACCAGAATTTCTAGCAACAACAACTGCTCCAGAGTCTTTTGCAGCTCTATATTCTATACCAGTTCCTATAATTGGTGCTTCTCTTCTAACTAGAGGCACTGCCTGACGTTGCATGTTCGCTCCCATAAGGGCACGGTTGGCATCATCATTTTCTAAGAAAGGTATCATAGCAGTGGCAACAGATACAACCTGCTTAGGAGATATATCCATATAGTCTACTCTGCTTTCAGGAACCATTTCAACAGCACCATTTACAGTTCTACAAACAACTCTATGGTTTACGAATTTACCATTGTCTGTTAATGGCTCATTTGCCTGAGCTCTTACGAATAAATCTTCTTCATCAGCAGTTAAATAATGTATCTCATCAGTAACTGTTGATGTTACTTTATCAAATTTTCTATATGGTGATTCTATAAATCCAAACTCATTTATTTTTGCATAAGTTCCAAGAGAGTTTATAAGACCGATATTTGGTCCTTCTGGAGTCTCTATCGGACACATTCTACCGTAGTGTGAATGGTGAACGTCACGCACTTCGAATCCAGCTCTTTCTCTTGAAAGACCTCCAGGCCCAAGAGCTGATAGTCTTCTCTTATGTGTTAACTCAGATAAAGGATTTGTTTGGTCCATGAACTGAGATAACTGAGAACTACCAAAGAATTCTTTTATTGCAGCTGAAACTGGTCTTATGTTAACTAACGCTTGAGGCGTTATAGCTTCCATATCTTGAACTGTCATTCTTTCTTTTATGACTCTTTCCATTCTTGAAAGACCAATTCTAACTTGGTTTTGTAATAATTCTCCTACAGATCTTATTCTTCTATTTCCTAAATGGTCTATATCATCAATGTTTCCTATATTATAGAAGATATTGAATTCATAACTTATTGAAGCTATTATATCGTCTAATAATATATGTTTTGGTATAAGTTCTTTAATTCTTGATTTTATAGCTTCTTTTATTTCTTCTTCATCACTATATCCATCTAAAATTTCTTTTAATGTTGGATAATGCACTTTTTCTTTTATGTTTAAATCATCTATGTCAAAATCAATATGAGACTTAATGTCTACAAAATTATTTCCTATAACTCTAACTTTCTTATCATCATCCATTAATAGATTTACTACATTTATACCTGCATTTTGTATATCTTTAGCTAACTCATAGCTTATTTTTTCTCCAGCTTTTACAAATACTTCTCCTGTTTCAGGATTTATTATGTCTTCTGCTGAAATTCTATTCATAATTCTATAGCATAAAGCAAGCTTTTTATTAAATTTGTATCTACCAACTTTTGCTAAATCATATCTCTTTGGATCAAAGAATAAAGCATTTAGTAAAGATGATGCACTTTCTACAGTAGGTGGTTCACCTGGTCTTAATTTTTTATATATCTCAACAAGACCTTCCTCTACTGTCTTAGTATTATCTTTTTCTAATGTGGCAGATAATCTTTCGTCTTCTCCTAAAAGGTCAATTATTTCTGCATCTGTCCCTATTCCTAAAGCTCTAAGTAAAACTGTAACTGGTTGTTTTCTTGTTCTATCAACTCTTACAGATATTACATCGTTAGAATCTGTTTCATATTCTAACCATGCTCCTCTATTAGGAATTACAGTAGATGAAATTAATCTCTTACCTGTTTTGTCTCTCTCTTCCGCATAGTAAACACCAGGAGATCTAACTAATTGACTTACGATAACTCTTTCTGCCCCATTTATAACGAAAGTTCCTCTTTCTGTCATTAAAGGGAAGTCACCCATAAATACTTCTTGTTCTTTTATTTCACCTGTTTCTTTATTTATAAGTCTTACCTTAACTTTTAGAGGTGCACAATATGTAGCATCTCTCTCTTTACACTCTTCTATATCGTACTTTGGTTTATCGTCTAAAGAGTAGTCAACAAATTCCAATATAAGATTACCAGTATAATCTTCTATTGGTGAAATATCATCAAACACTTCTTTTAAACCTTCTTTTAAAAACCACTCATAGGAATCTACTTGAATTTCTATAAGATTTGGCACATCAGCTATTTCCTTAATTTTAGAAAAGCTCATTCTAGTTCTTTTACCTATCGTGACAGGATGTGGCATTCACTTTTCACCTCTCAATAATTAAAAATAAAACAATAGTTCATTCTAACGCATCTAATAATTTTAGCATAATGTCAAGTATTTTTCAATATATTTTTTATCTTATATGTAAACTATGCATTATTTTTGATTTTTTGTAAATTATTTTAAGCATATATTATGTATTATGTACAATTCTCCAATATAAAATCCAATTTTTTCATTTATCGGTTTAATTTTCTAGAAAAAGTTACATTCTAATACCATACCCATATTTAATTATAATTTCATAAATAAGTACTAGTAAATAATTATATTTATACAAAAGCTGTTAAATATACAAAATAAAGACCATAAATGAATTTAATCTGGAGTTTTAAATCTTAAACTATTTCCATCATAAATTATATCTACAGTCTTTATAAAAATAGAATTTCTACTATAATTAAGTTTTTTATTTTTACTATTATATTAGTAATATAATTATCCTAATATATTATCTGCAAACTGTGGCGTAGGTAAACCAAATCCTCCAGCTACTTCAAGTAAGTCTCCTGTTATAAAGGATGAATCATCACTAGCATAGAATAAAACAGCTTTTGCTATGTCTTCTGGTTTCCCTATACGATTTAAAGGAACATGCTTTAGGAACTCCTTTATGAATTCTGGAGACATATTATCTAAAGCAGCTTTGGTTGCAATAAGGCCTGGAAGTACAGCATTACATCTAACATTGTCTTTTGCATATTGTGTTGCTATATTTTGAGTTAATGAGTTGATTGCTGATTTTGATACACAATAAGCTATTCTAGATAGGTCAGGCAATACTGAACCTATACTAGATATATTTATTATACTTCCCTTGCCATTCTTTATCATATGAGGAATAGCAGCTTTACATGGTAAATATACACTTTTTAAATTAGTATTTACTGTATCAAAGAAACTATCTGTATCTCCAGTTAAAAGGTCTTTATCAAGTGAGGGATTTGTCGAACCAAAATTATTTACAAGTATATCTATCTTACCTTCTTTTTTAACTACATCTTCTATCATTGAAGTAAACGTTTCTTCTTCACGAGCATTAAAATAAACAAACTTAGCACACCCGCCTTCTGCACTTATTCTGTCTATAACTTCATTAGCCAATTCTTCTGAACGAGCTGCTAAATATACAACTGCTCCATTTTGTGCCAATATTTCAGCTGATGCTAATCCAATACCTTTAGTTGCTGCAGTAACCACTGCAACTTTACCTTGTAATTTTTCCATTATTAACTCCTCCTTAAATGTATTTCTTAAAATCTACATATTTCGATTTTTAGAAGTATTTCACTCATTTTAAATTTGTATTTGTTAATTAATTATTTATTACATTTTATTTTTAAAGTATTTTTGTAAATTTTTAAAACAATATGTAGTTTTATATAATTTGTCTTTTATTATATCACCTTATATATGCACATTACAATAATTGTTTATATTTTAATTTAACATCTGTATTTAACATAGTAAAAACATATTCTTTAATAGTATTAAATTAAAATCTCATTACAAACTATATGATACCCTTAATTTAATACTATTATATAAATTTTTTTTATTTTATAGAAATATTCTATTCACAATTTTTTATAAATAAAAAAAGATACCCAAATGGGTATCTTTTTAAAGAAACTACTTAACTTCTACTTTAGCTCCAGCAGCTTCTAATTTTTCTTTTATTTGATCAGCTTCTTCTTTAGAAGCTCCTTCTTTAACTGTCTTAGGAGCATTGTCAACTACTTCTTTAGCTTCTTTTAATCCTAATCCTGTTATTTCTCTAACTGCTTTTATAACTCCAACTTTTGAAGAACCAACCTCAGCTAATACTACATCAAACTCAGTTTTTTCTTCAGCAGCTGGTCCACCAGCAGCTGCACCAGCTACCATTACTGGAGCTGAAGCTGATACGCCGAATTTTTCTTCAGCAGCTTTAACTAATTCATTTAATTCTAAAACTTTCATATTTTCTATAGCTTCTAATATTTGTTCTATTGTCATTTTTAGCACCTCCGAATTTTCTTTTCAAATTAATATTTATAATTTTTTAGTTAAGCAATTAAGCTTCTTCTTGACCTTCTGCCTTTTTCGCTATTGCATCTATTAAGTATGCAAAGTTTGATATTGGAGCTTTTAAGCTACCAAGTAATTTAGCGATAAGAACTTCTCTTGATGGTATGTTAGCCATTTCAACAATCTTAGCTTCGTCATAGAATACACCTTCTACAACACCCATCTTTAATTTCATCTTTGGATGAGAATCCATGAATCCTTTTAATATTCTAGCTGGAGCAACTGGATCATCATATCCAAATGCTATAGCATTAGTACCAATTAATAATTCTTCATTGAATTGCTCTATACCAACTTCTTTAGCTGCTCTTCTAACTAAAGTATTTTTATATACTTTGTAATCTACACCAGCTTCTCTCATTTGTTTTCTTAACTCAGTTACTTCTTCAACTGTTAACCCTTTGTAATCAACAACAACGGCAGCAGAAGATTTTTGTAACTTTTCAACTATTTCAGAAACAACTTCTGATTTAATTTCTATAGCTTTTCTCATCTAGATGTGCACCTCCTTCACCAAATAGGCTTAGTATTTACCGCAACATTATAAAAAGCTTTTGTTGCCAAAAGTAGACATCAAAAGCTTTAGTAATCTCAATTTATCTAAAACCTCGGTGGGATATTAAGCTTTCGCACCCACTATCTACGGCAAATCTATTCTTTTTTACATTGACAAATGATATGATAACATTTTTGTCAACCTGTGTCAACAGTTTTATTATTCAGCTGTTCTTGCTGGGTTTATTTTAACTCCAGGTCCCATTGAAGAAGCTACAGTTATACTTCTTAAATATTGTCCTTTAGCAGCAGCTGGTTTAGCTTTTATTATAGCATCCATTAATGCAGCAAAGTTTTCAGATAATTTTTCTCCACCAAATGATACTTTTCCTACTGGAACGTGTATTATGTTAGTTTTGTCTAATCTGTATTCAACTTTACCAGCTTTTATTTCATCTATAGCTTTAGCTACATCAAATGTAACTGTTCCTGATTTAGGGTTTGGCATTAAACCTTTTGGTCCTAATACTCTACCTAATCTACCTACTACACCCATCATGTCTGGAGTAGCAACTACTATATCAAAATCAAACCAGTTTTCACCTTGTATTTTTTGAACTAATTCTTCAGCTCCTACAAAATCAGCACCAGCTTGTTCAGCTTCCTTAGCTTTTTCACCTTTAGCAAAAACTAAAACTCTTTTAGTTTTACCAGTTCCGTGAGGTAATACAACTGCACCTCTTACTTGTTGATCAGCATGTCTTGAGTCAACACCTAATTTAATGTGTGCTTCTACTGTTTCGTCAAATTTAGCTCCAGCTATATCTGAAACTAATGTTAATGCTTCTGATGCATCATAGAACTTAGTTCTATCTACTTTTTGTAATGCACCTGCATATCTTTTACCTTTTTTAGCCATTTTATTTTCCTCCTTGTGGTTAATCTCGGCTTTTCGCCTCCCACTTTATAAAAAAAAGTGTATCTTTTAATTAGTCTTCTACTACAACACCCATGCTTCTAGCAGTACCAGCTATCATACTCATAGCAGCTTCTACTGATGCAGCATTTAAGTCAGGCATTTTTAATTCAGCTATTTCTCTTACTTGAGCTGAAGTTATTTTAGCAACTTTCTTTTTGTTTGGTTCTCCAGAACCTGATTTTAAGTTTAATGCTTTTTTAATTAAAACTGCAGCTGGTGGAGTTTTTGTTATAAAACTGAATGATCTATCTTGATATACAGTTATAACAACTGGTATTATCATTCCAGCTTGATCTGCAGTTTTAGCATTAAATTCTTTTGTGAATCCCATTATATTAACACCATGTTGTCCTAATGCTGGTCCAACTGGTGGCGCTGGAGTAGCCTTTCCTGCAGGTATTTGTAATTTTATTTGACCTATAACTTTTTTAGCCATTTTGAGCGCACCTCCTCAGATTTTTCTATAATAATAGTATTAGATTTTTTCTATACCTTCAAGCTCTATTACAAATAGAGTCCTTTTACCAAATGCATTTATGCATACTTTAACTTCTCTGTTTTCTAAGTCAATTTCTTCTATGTTTCCTACTTGTCCACTAAATGGTCCTTGAGATACCTTTACTGTATCTCCTATTTCAAAGTCAATATCACTATTTACTACTTTAGGTTCAGTTGTATCTATACCCATAGCTTTAACTTCTTCTTCACTTAATGGTACTGGTTTTGAACCAGGTCCAACGAAACCTGTAACTCCCTTAGTATTTCTTACTACATACCAAGATTCATCAGTTATTATCATTTTAACCAAAACATAACTTGGATAAACTTTACGTTGTCTAGTTTTTTCTTTTCCAGTTTTAGTAGTTTCCACTACCTCTTCTGTTGGAACAACTACTTGTCTTATGCAGTCTTCCATACTTCTTGTTTTAACTGCTTTTTCTATTGTAGCTTTAACTTTATTTTCATGTCCCGAATAAGTATGAACTACATACCAACTTGCTTCTTGTAATTCTGACATTTAACTTACCTCTTTTCGTCTATTTTAGTAATAACGCTAGTGCACCAGATAATATAGTGTCTATACCCCATACTAATATAGTGCATGAAATAACTACAGTTAAAACTATACCTGTGTTTTTAAACAATTCTTTTTTTGTCGGCCATGTAACTCTTTTCAATTCTTGTTTAGTTTCTTTTAAATAACCAAATAAACTGAATCTCTTTTTAGTTTTTGCACCGTCATTTGTTTGGGCAGCCATTCCATACTCACATCCTTATAAAACTATTTTGTTTCTTTATGAGTTGTATGCTTTTTACAGAATCTACAATATTTTTGTAATTCTATTCTGTCTGGATTATTTTTCTTATTCTTAGTAGTGTTGTAGTTTCTTTGCTTACACTCTGTACATGCTAAAGTTACTTTAACTCTCATCTGATACACCTCCAACTTTGTAATACAATAATATATATTGTTAATATATGTGAATATAATATCTTTAAAATATGTATTTATTAAAAATCTACAGTATTTAAGATATTATTAACTTCCTATAATCATTACCTTGTATAAGTTATCACAAAATCCTATGCTGTGTCAATGTTTTTGTATTTCTATGTTAAAAAAAGAGGAGCATAACCCCTCTTTTTATTATTCTTTAATCCATCAGTTTAGTAATAAGAATTACTCTATTATTGTAGCAACAACTCCTGAAGCTACTGTTCTTCCACCTTCTCTTATTGAGAATCTTAATCCTTCTTCTACAACTATTGAATTTATTAAGTCTACTTCCATTGTTACGTTATCTCCAGGCATTACCATTTCTATTCCATCTGGTAACTTACAAGCTCCTGTTACATCTGTTGTTCTGAAATAGAATTGTGGTCTATATCCATCAAAGAATGGTGTATGTCTTCCACCTTCTTCTTTTTTAAGTACATATACTTCTGCAGTAAATTTTGTGTGTGCTTTTACTGATCCAGTCTTTGCTAGTACTTGTCCTCTTTCTATTTCGTTTCTTTGTACTCCTCTTAATAATGCTCCTATATTATCCCCTGCTTGTGCTTGGTCTAATAATTTTCTGAACATTTCTACTCCTGTTACTACTACTTTTCTTGGTGCTTCTGTTAATCCTACTAATTCTACTTCGTCTTGTACTTTTAATACTCCTCTTTCCACTCTTCCTGTTGCAACTGTTCCTCTTCCTGTGATTGAGAATACGTCTTCTACTGGCATTAAGAATGGTTTGTCAGTATCTCTTTCTGGTGCTGGTATATATTCATCTATTTGCTCGAATAATTCTACTATTTTATTTCCCCACTCACTCTTTGGATCTTCTAATGCCATTAATGCTGATCCTCTTACTATTGGAGTATCATCTCCTGGGAAATCATATTCTGTTAATAAATCTCTTACTTCCATTTCTACTAGTTCTAATAACTCTTCATCATCTACCATGTCACATTTGTTTAAGAATACTACTATATATGGTACTCCAACTTGTCTTGATAATAGTATATGCTCTCTTGTTTGTGGCATTGGTCCATCTGTTGCTGAACAAACTAATATTGCTCCGTCCATTTGTGCTGCTCCTGTTATCATGTTCTTAACGTAGTCAGCATGTCCTGGGCAGTCAACGTGTGCGTAGTGTCTGTTTGGAGTTTCATACTCAACGTGTGCTGTTGATATTGTGATTCCTCTTTCTCTTTCTTCTGGAGCTTTATCTATGTTTGCGAAATCTACTGCTTCTCCTAGTTGATATCTGTCATATAATGTTTTTGTTATCGCTGCTGTTAATGTAGTTTTACCGTGGTCAACGTGTCCTATTGTCCCTATATTAACATGAGGTTTTGTTCTTTCGTATTTAGCTTTAGCCATTTTGAATTTCCTCCCTTATCTTTCGATATAAATTAATTTTGCTCACAATAAGCTTATGGTAAGTATTTTACTATTAATCATTTCTGTTTTCAAGATGTTTTTCTAATTTTCTCTTAACCCTTTGTAAAGCGTTATCTATTGACTTTACATCTCTTTTAAGTTTGTCCGCTATGAACTGGTATGACTTTCCATTCAAATACAATTCTAGGACTTCTAATTCCAAGTCGCTTAATAATTCGTTCATCTTTGATTCTATATTTTTTAATTCTTCTTTACTAATTATAAGTTCTTCTGGATCTGTTACTATACTTGTAGCTATTATATCTAAAAGTGTTCTGTCTGACTCTTCATCATATATTGGTTTATTCAAAGAAACATATGAATTTAAAGGTATATGTTTTTGTCTTGTTGCAGTTTTTATAGCAGTTATTATTTGTCTTGTTATACATATCTCTGCAAAACATTTAAATGAATTTGTCTTACTTCCATCAAAATCTCTAACTGCCTTATAAAGGCCTATCATTCCTTCTTGTATTATATCTTCTTTATCTGCTCCAATTAAAAAATATGACTTTGCTTTTGCCTTTACAAAATTTCTGTATTTGGTAATAATATACTCTAGTGCTATCTTATCCCCTTCACTTGCTCTTAATACAATGTTATACTCATCTTGCTGACAATTGTCTATTAACTCATAACTTTTTTCTTTTGCTACCAACATGTAAATCTCCCCCATATATAAAACAAATTTATAGGTATATTATAGTCTAAAGAACCTAGTAATTTCAACGCTTTCTACGAATGTTCTCAAGTTTCGACAATGTTTCTTCATCTAACCTTTCCTCCAACCAATTTCGCTGAATTTTTTTCCTTAAACCGCTATTTTTTTCCTTCATTTTATTCTTGGAACGATCTAATTCTAACTTTAATTCTCTAGCAGACATTCTCATAGCACCTTTTCCTAAAATCATTTGTTGCTCTGCATAGTCATTAGTAGCTACTTTTACATCATCATATTTTGATAGAGAAGTTATAAATTTTTCTATATAACTATCCGCTGTTTGGTGCTCTCTTGTATAAACTATTGTTATGTGTTTTCTTTTTTCAACTTTTTCTCGGGAATTCTTAACATTATAAGCATCAAAAACTATTATAGTCTTATATCCCATGAACTCAGAAAATTCTATAATATCATCAATAAGTTTTTCTCGAGAATCCTCTAAATCCTCTTTCGCCAGTTCTTTTAAATTATCCCACGCATTTATAATATTATAGCCATCTATTATTAAGTAGTGATTTATGTTTCTTCTCATGCTTATTTACTTTTTATCCAGTCTTTGTCTGAATATTTCATATAAAAGTATACCACCTGCTACAGATGCATTTAAAGATGTAACATTACCTATCATGGGCATTTTTACTATAAAGTCACAGTTTTGTTTAACCAATCTAGATATTCCAAAACCTTCACTTCCAATTACTACACCTAGAGGTCCTGTAAGATTTTGTTTATAAAAAGTTTCTCCATCCATATCAGCAGCTGCAATCCACAGCCCTTCATCTTTCAGTCTTTTTATTGTATTGACTATATTGGTTACCTTACAAACTGGCATATACTCTACAGCTCCAGCAGAAGCTTTTGTAACTACAGGAGTTATGTGCACAGACCTTCTTTTTGGGATAATAACTCCATGTGCTCCTACTGCATCTGCTGTCCTTATTATTGAACCTAAGTTATGTGGGTCTGTTATTTCATCTAGTATAATAAAAAATGGGTCTTCATTTTTACCTTTTACTGAGCCTATTAACTCATCTAATTCATAATACTTATATTCACTTGCATAAGCTATTACACCTTGATGCGAATGACTTGTGCTTACTTCATCTAACTTATGTTTATCAACATATTGTATAATTATATTCTTCTCTTTGGCCATTCCTATTATTTTCTTAATTGAACCTTCTTTAGCTGAGTTTGCAATTAATATTTTGTCTATTTCTCTATCACTCTTTATAGCTTCTATTACAGGATTTCTTCCTTCAATACTTGCCAAACTATTCACCACCTACAAGGATTTAAATTTTTCTCTAACTTGAACTATATCACCACAAGTCATAGTTCCTTCTGGACAACTTCCATTTACACAGCTTGGACCAGTCTTTTTAAATAATATAGGAGCAACTTTTTTAACTTCTCTTAACATTTCTACAGCTAAGTTTCTTATTTCCCATTGTGCTCTTTCACAGCATCTATGTTCAAAGAAATTAAATAAACTTCTAGCGTTTATAGTAAATACCATTTTTGTTTCACATGCATTTGGAAATACATATCTAGCATCCTCTATTGCTTTTTTCTCAGCTTGTCTCTTTGCTGTTTTCTCATTTTTTCCTTCTTTTATTAGTTCATCATAATGCTTATCAAATAATATCTCCACTAATTTGTCATAATCTTCTTGGTCCTTTTTCATTGAGTTAACAAATAACTCTTTTGCTTTTTCTATTTTTTCTATTTCAGGAGGAATTATGTACTCAAATTGGTCTAATTTAACATACCTTTGACTTTGTTGTGAAAAACTAGCTATACGATGTCTAACAATTTGATGCGAACAAGCTCTTGAAATACCTTCTATTGAAAACGTAAAAGATGCATGTTCTAATATTGAACCATGCCCTATATTTAATAACATATTTAAAAATTTTTCTATACTTTCTTCTGTTAAGTCTTTTTCTATTTCGTCTGTCCCAACTGGTGAATAACATAACTTAGCTGCCATAGCTATTACTTTTTCGGGTTCAGGTGTATGTGATATTAATTTTACTTTCATAAATTTTTGTCCTTTCTTATTACTAATTTCTATATATTTATTATACATTAGTTATAAAAAAAGTGTTGCCTTATTAATTATTATTAAGACAACACTCTTTAATATTTACATATCTCTTTCAATAATTTTAATTCCTTTATTGATAATATATTGAAGTCTCTCTATTTCATTATTCAAATACAAATATCCAATTAATGCTTCAAATCCAGTTGCATGTTTATAGTCTATAATATCTGCATTTTTAGGAGAAGTGTTTGATTTTTGATTTCTTCCCCTTTTATAAATTTTACCCTCTTCCTCTGTTAATTCACTTTCGATTTCATGAATTATTGATGCTTGAGCTTTAGCCTTTACATACTTTATGGCTAACTTATGCAAATCATTAACTTTTCGCTGTGTATTTTGTCTAATCAAGTGTTCTCTTATATATGTCTCATACACTGTATCACCTAAATATGCTAAAACTAGTGGTGACATAGTAACTAATTCAGTTTTTTCCATTTTTATACCCTTTTCCACTTAACACCTTGTCTTGTGTCTTCTAGTACAATTCCCATATCTAATAATTGTTGTCTTATATCATCCGCTAATTGGAATTCTTTATTTTTCTTTGCGTCAGTTCTCTTTTGTATTAATTCTTCAATGTCTTTATCTAGCACAGTATCCTTTTTCTTATTTACAATATTCAATACTCCTGTAAGCTCATTAAATTCATCTAAACACTTCTTAGCTAACTCTAAAGAAGAATTTTCGTCTACATTAGAATTTATCAACTTAGCCAATTCAAATATAATACTTACTGCATCTGCTGTATTAACATCATCATCCATAGCATCTATAAATCTTTGTCTAAAGTTATCTAATTCTTTAACAAGCTCTACTTCTTTTTCTGTTAGAGATGATTCTTTTAAATTACTTAATGTAAACTCTAATTTTTCTTTGGTATTATACAATCTTTCAAGACCAGCTTTAGCTTGATTTAACATTTCATCACTAAAGTTTACTGGATTTCTATAATGTGCTGATAACATGAAAAATCTCACTATTTCTAAATCATATAGCTTTGATATATCTCTTACTGTAAAGAAATTCCCTTTTGATTTACTCATTTTTTCATCATTTATATTTATATATCCATTATGCATCCAATATTTTGAGAATGTTTTTCCACTTCTAGCTTCACTTTGTGCTATTTCGTTTTCATGGTGTGGGAATGTTAAATCTTGACCACCTGCATGTATATCAATTGTCTCACCTAAGTATCTCTTAGACATAACAGAACATTCTATATGCCACCCTGGTCTACCTTCTCCCCAAGGACTCTCCCATCCTGGTTCTCCTTCTTTTTTTGCTTTCCAAAGAACAAAATCCATAGGATGTCTTTTTTGGTCATTAACTTCAATTCTAGCTCCAGCCTCTAAGTCTTCTTGTTTTTGGCCTGAAAGTTTTCCATATCCTTCAAATTTATTTGTATCAAAATATACATCGCCATTTACTGCATATGCATATCCTTTATCTTCTAATTCTTTTATAAAATCTATAATTTGTTGTATATTATCTGTAACTTGAGGATGAACAGTAGCTCTCTTAATTCCTAATCCATCACAATCTACAAAATACTCTTTTATGTATTTAGTAGCAACTTCTTCTGGAGATATTCCTTCTTCGTGGCTTCTATTTATAATCTTGTCATCAACATCTGTAAAGTTTTGTACATAAGTTACGTCATATCCTCTATACTCTAAATACCTTCTTAGAGTATCAAATATTATAAATGGTCTTGCATTACCTATGTGGATATAGTTATAAACTGTTGGACCACACACATACATTTTTACCTTTCCTTCTTCTAATGGAACAAATTCTTCTTTTGCTCTAGTTAATGTATTATAAACTTTCACACTCATCACCTCACTGTATTTTTATAAATTATTTTCTTAACATCATATATTATATTATAGTTGAAAATTGCAATAAATAATAGTACTACTATCATTTTTCATACTATCCTTCAAATTACATAATAATACTATCACTATTTTCTATTGTTCCTCTAAAAATATCTTTTTTTGAGAAGAACATTTTTCAAAAGTCTCTTCTGTAATCATTTTTTCGTCTTTTAACTTTTCTAAAATTGTAACATATTCTAAGCATAGCTCCTTTAATTCCTTTTTAACATCATCAATATTACTATACATAGTAATTACCCCCTTAATAATTAAATCAAACTAAAATAATAGATTACCTTCTTCTATGCTTAATATTTTTATTAGTTTATTATTCATATTTTATTTATATTTTTGCTTTGCTTTTTATATATTAAATTTATTGACCTAAATACCTTCATTTTGTTAGCCATATCTTTTCACCAAATACTAACACAAAAAAAGTCCGCATCTAAATTAGCGGACTTTTATGACTATAATATATGATTTTTTACATAAGCTATTCTATTTAAGCAAGTTTCTTTTCCTAAAACTTCCATTACTTTTGGTAAATCTGGGCCATGCATTTGTCCTGTCAAAATTATTCTTGACCCCATAAATAAATTTTTCCCTTTTATTTTATACTCTTTTTGTATCTCTTTAAGCATTGTTTGACCAAACTCAGCATTTAATATTTCTGCTTTTTCTATTTTTTCTTGTAAGGCATCTATTAAAGTAGGTATATGTTCTAATTTTAGGAAGTCACTTCCTTCTTCAGTTTCTATCTCTACATTATCTCCAAAGAATATACTCGCATGCTCAGTAACTTCTTTTACATATTGTAATTTTTCTTTAAGCACTGATATCATACTCTTTAAAAATTCATACTTACTAGTAGCTTCTGCTTCTGTTATAAACCCATCTTCTATTAAAAATGGTATAGCTAAATCTGTTAGGTAAGCATCATCACCGTCTTTTATATAATGTTGATTAACCCAGTTTAACTTTTCAGTATCGAATACCCCTCCACTTTTAGATACTCTTTCAACAGAGAAAGCTTTTTCTAACTCTTCCATTGTAAATAACTCTTGATTATCTTCTGGAGACCAACCAACTAATGCTACATAGTTTACTAATCCTTCTGGTAAATATCCTTTTTTCTTAAAATCTTCAACTGCTACATCACCTTGTCTCTTACTTAATTTTTTCTTTTCTTTATTAAGTATATTTGGTAAATGTACAAATACTGGCGCTTCCCATCCAAATGCTTCATATAAATAAACATGTTTTGGAGTAGATGATACCCACTCTTCTCCTCTTATAACATGTGTAATTTTCATTAGATAATCATCTACCACTACTGCAAAATGATAAGTTGGGAATCCATCTGTTTTCATCAAAACTTGGTCATCTAAATCATTAGTATTGAATTCCATGTCTCCTCTAACTAAATCAGTAAATTTAATTATATGATTTTCTGGTAATTTTAATCTTATAACATATGGTACTCCTGCTTTTATATTAGCTTCTACCTCTTCTTTAGATAAGTTTTTGCAGTGACCATCATATTTAGCAGTTTCTCCTGCTGCCTTTTGAGCATCTCTTACTTCATCCAATCTTTCCTTTGTACAGAAACAATAATAAGCTTTTCCACTATCTAAAAGTTGTTTTATATATTCTTGATATATATCTAATCTTTGAGATTGAATATATGGTCCATATTCTCCTTTTTGTATTACTTTTTCATTATCATCTAATATAACTCCCTCATCATGATTGACGCCAGCCCATTTCATAGCATTAAGCATATTTTCTATAGCACCTTCTACCAATCTACTTTGGTCTGTATCTTCTACTCTTAATATATATTCTCCGCCCATTTTCTTTGCAAATAAATAGTTATATAAAGCAGTCCTTAAACTACCTATATGTACAAATCCTGTTGGACTTGGTGCAAACCTTACTCTTATATTCATTTTTACTTCCTCCTGATATTTTATTCAATATAACTATAATATTAAACTAGTACATTGTTTTGCAAGTTTATTTTTAATCAAACTTAATAATAATATCCTTTTTATTCAAAAATACACATGTTTATTATATCAGAAAATACTAGATTTAATTTCATAAATCTTTCTTTTAATCCATTTATTTTTCCAAAAATTAAAGGTATTATTTATAACTATTCATAAATGCTTATTATCAATTTTTTAGAAATCTATACAATAAATGTGCTATCAAAAATAGTAATATAGTTCCTATAATTTGAAAAATCAAAAATACATCTACTGTAAATTTCATAACATTTAAACTCCTAAATCTATATTCTCTTTCTACATTATCATCTGTAATATATATATTTTTCTTTCATAATTTCTAACAATCAAAAGTAGTTCACTTCCATCCTCTTTTTTTACATGCAAATAGTTATCACCTATGGATGTTTTTATAGGATAATTTCTAAATGCTTCTTCTATATGTTTCTTGTGATTAGAATCGTCTTTAACATCACTTAAAGATAAAGTTTTACTTTTAAAATTTTTAACCTGCTCATTTATATTATTTATATTTTTATCATCTATACTATTACCTATATGTAAGTTTTTTATTTTATCAAATTTAGTATCTGAATATTTATAAATAATAAAACTTTCTCCATCTCCAAGGAAGCTTTCTTCTGATATTAATACTACCTTTTCCTCACTGGGTGAAGGTATTTTGATGTCCCAATATTCATTAAATTCCTTTGTAGCATTGGATAAATAAACTGAAACCCACATCAATATGCAAACAAGTAAAAAAGAGCCGATAATTGTGATAACAATAATATTCAATGTTTTTTTTATACATTTATTAATCATCTTAGCATACTCCTTTATTTTTTAGGCACATATATTACATATTCTACCATAAGAATAAAGTAAATTTAGATAATTATATTAAAATTATTATTAATCTTAACCGAATAGTAAAAAACAAAAAACTGGGATGTAAAGTATTAAATACTTTACATCCCAGTTTTTTGTTTTTACATTTATTTAAATATATGATTCTAGTATGCTTTTGCCATTACTACCATATGCTCTGCTTCTTTTCCACAATATACACACTTGTGACCTAAGTTTTCTTGTTCAAAAGGTAAGCATCTTATAGTTGCCCCTGTTTCTTCCTTAATCTTCGCCTCACATTCAGCATCTCCACACCACATAGTTTTTATGAATCCTGGTTTTTCTTCCAAAGCTGTTCTAAATTCATCCATATTTTCAACTACAGATGTGTTATCTTCTCTATGTTTTCTTGCTCTTTCAAACATATCATTGTGTATAATATCAAATAAATCATATACAGCATCAGCTAATCCTTCTAAAGGCATAGCACTCTTTTCTAGAGTATCTCTTCTAAATATCATAGCTTGATTATTTTCTATATCTTTTGGTCCAATTTCAATTCTTATTGGTACACCTTTCATTTCCCACTCATTAAATTTCCATCCAGTTGTATAGTTATCTCTATCATCAACCTCTACTGTTACTCCTTTAGCTTTTAAATCTGCATATATTTTATCAACAGTTTCCATTACATTGCCTTTTTTAGCAGCTATAGGAACTATAACAACTTGTATTGGAGCTACTCTTGGTGGTAATACTAATCCTCTATTATCACTATGAGTCATTATAAGCCCACCTATAAGTCTTGTAGATGCTCCCCAAGATGTATGATATGGATTAGCTAAGTTGCCTTCTCTATCTGCAAAAGTAATATCAAACGCTTTTGTAAAGTGTTGTCCTAAGAAATGACTTGTACCTGATTGTAATGCTTTCCCATCATGCATCATAGCTTCTATAGTGTATGTTCTCTCACCACCTGCAAATTTTTCACTTTCACTTTTTTGACCAGATACAACTGGCATTGCAAGCAATTCTTCACATAAAGCTTTATATATTTCTAATTGTTGTATTGTTTCTTGTTGTGCTTCTTCTGCTGTTTCATGTAATGTATGACCTTCTTGCCATAAGAATTCAGATGTTCTTAAGAAAGGTCTAGTTGATTTTTCCCATCTAACAACTGAACACCATTGATTATAAAGATATGGTAGCTCTCTATATGATTTTAGCCATTTAGCATACATTGTACATATTATAGTTTCTGAAGTAGGTCTTACACATAGTCTTTCTTCTAGTTTTTTATTTCCTCCATGTGTTACCCATGCAACTTCTGGAGCAAACCCCTCAACATGCTCTGCTTCTTTGTTTAATAAACTTTCTGGTATCAATAATGGAAAATAACAGTTTTTATGTCCAGTTTCTTTGAATTTTTTATCCATAAATTCTTGCATTTTTTCCCATAAAGCATATCCATATGGTTTTACAACCATAAATCCTTTTACTGGTGCATAATCAACTAAATCAGTCTTAGTTATAACATCTGTATACCATTGTGGAAAATCCTCTTCCATCTTTGTTATTTCTTCAACAAATTGTTTTTCATTTTTTGCCATCTTAATTACCTCCTCATTTATTATGTTTTTATACAAAAACACCCTTTTATCTTTTTATATAGATAAAAGGGCATTTATAAAGTACAACTCTGATTATCTATACAGTAGCTTTCTTTAAATTATTATCCTAACTTAACATTGTTTTTGATAAATTCTGCTTTTACTTTTTCACTTATTTCTTCTATTTTAATTAATTCTTTATCTTCTTCGTATCTAAGTTTAAATTCTACTTTACCTTCATCAATATTTTTACCTACTGTAATTCTCATAGGTATTCCTATTAATTCTGAATCATTGAATTTAACACCAATTCTTTCATCTCTATCGTCTAACAAGACTTCTACACCCATATCTTGTAAATCATTATATATCTTTTCAGCTAATGACATTTGTTCCTCATTTTTCATATTTGCTGGAACTATCACAACATGATATGGAGCTACTGATAAAGGCCAAATTATACCTTTTTCATCATTATGTTGCTCAATTATAGCTGCTGCTGTTCTTTCTACACCTATACCATAGCATCCCATTATTATAGGTTTTGATTTACCATCTCTATCAATAAAGTTTGCATTCATAGCTTCTGAGTATTTAGTTCCTAACTTAAATATATGTCCTACTTCAACACCTCTAGCTATTTCAAGAGGTTTACCACATACTATACATTTGTCACCTTCTTGAACATTTCTAAAGTCTCCAACTATACCCTCAAAATCTCTTCCATAGTTAGCATTTCTTATATGATACTCAGTCTTATTAGCTCCAACAACTATATTTCTTTGCTCAACAATTTCTTTATCTATAAAAACATAATCAGCATTTACTCCTATTGGTCCAGCAAACCCAACCTCTGCATTAGTTACTTTTCTTACAACGTCGTCTGTAGCAAGTGCAAATTCTATAACAGAACCTATTGCATTAGATACTTTAACTTCATTAACCTCTCTATCTCCTCTTACAACAACTACAACGGTTTTCCCATCTGCTTCATATACTAAAGTCTTAGCAAATTTATCTGGAGAAGCATTTAGGAATTCTTCTAATTCTTTTATTGTAGCTGCTCCTGGTGTATGAACTTCTTCTAATTCCTTCATTTCTTCTTTTTCTGATACTGCATTACAAGACTCTGCTCTTTCTACATTGGCTGCATAATCACATCCACTACAGAATACAACTTCATCTTCTCCAACTTCTGATTTAACCATAAATTCAGCTGATGTAGAACCTCCTATAGCTCCTGAATCTGCTTGAACTGGACTGTTATCTAATCCACATCTATCAAATATACTTACATATGCATCAAACATATCTTGATATGATTTATCTAATCCTGCTTCATCTACATCAAAACTGTATGCATCCTTCATTGTAAAAGTCTTAGTTCTCATAACACCAAATCTTGGTCTTCTCTCATCTCTATACTTAACTTGTATTTGATACAAATTAAGTGGTAATTGTTTATATGAAGTAATCTCTTGTCTTATTATGTCAGTAAAAGCTTCTTCATGTGTTGGCCCAAGGCAGTACTCTCTTTCTGTTCTATCTTTTAACCTAAACATTTCTGCACCCATAGCAGTCCATCTTCCAGATTCTTTCCACAATTCTGATGGAAGTAAAGCCGCACATAGTATTTCTTGACAATCTTTTTTATTTAATTCTTCTCTAATTATTTGCTCAATTTTTTTAAATACCCTTAACCCCATTGGTAATTGATTATAAACCCCTGAAGTCATTTTTTTTATCATTCCTGACCTTACCATTAATTGATGGCTTGTAATTTCAGCATCTGCTGGAATCTCCTTCAATGTTGGCATAAACATTTTAGACATTTTCATTAATAAATTCCTCCTGAATATTGTTTTCCTGAAAATACAAAAAACCTCTCATCTCTATACAAGTATAGAGACGAAAGGTTTGATTTCCGCGGTACCACTCTAGTTAGCTATATAAATAGCTCTCTTTAGGGAATGTAACGGTTCCTACCGTAAAGATTTTTATACCTTTAAGCTAAAAGACAGGTTCAAAGACTTCCTCTTGAAAACTCTCACCTCTGTTTTCTCTCTGTGAAGATTTCATCATTTTACTATTTCTTTATCATAGCTAATTTTATATTTATATTAATTTTACTTAAATTCACATATTATAGATATTCTATATAGGCCTATTATTTGATATCCATTAAACTTATTACTAATAATATATTAATTATTCTGACTTGTCAATAATAATAAACAAATACTTTGTGAAGCTATTCCTTGTTTTGCACCTGTAAAACCAAGACCTTCTTCTGTAGTTGCTTTTATATTTATGTTTTCAATATCTGTATTTAAAACTTTTGCTATATTTTTTCTCATATTCTCAATGTGGGGAGCCATCTTAGGACTTTGAGCAATTATAGTACTATCTATATTTCCAATTTTATACCCTTTACTTGTTATTAGATTATATACATGTTCTAGTAATTTCATACTATCTATTCCCTTATATTTTTTATCTGTATCTGGGAAATGCTTACCTATATCGCCTAAAGCTAGTGCCCCCAAAATAGAATCCATTATTGCATGTATCAATACATCAGCATCAGAATGACCTAGTAAGCCCTTATCATGTGGTATCTCTACTCCACCAATTATAAGTTTTCTTTCTTCTGCCAATTTGTGTACATCATATCCCAATCCTATTCTCATATAATTCTCCTTCTACTATTCACTTCATCTCTTTTTTCCATGTTTAATATTTGTTCTGCTATATTTAAATCTTCTGGACTCGTTATTTTTATATTTTCATAAGAACCCATTACCATCGTAACACTTTGCCCTATATTTTCTACTAGCATTGAGTCATCTGTTCCATAATAGTTAGTCTTATACGCTTGTTCGTAAGCATTTATTATAAGATTATATTCAAAAGTTTGAGGGGTTTGTGCCGCCCACAATAGTCTTCTTTCTGGAGTTTCTTGTACTGTACCATCAGATACTATTTTTATAGTATCACTTACTGGTACACCTACAACTACGGCCTTTTTTTCTTTAGCCATTTTTATAGATTCATTTATTATTCTGTGGTCTACAAAAGGTCTCGCTCCATCATGAATAAGTACTATATCACAATTTTTATCTAGTTTTTTTAATCCATTATATATTGAGTCTTGTCTTTCTTTTCCGCCATATGCTATTTTTATATTTTTAAAGTTATATTTATTTATTATATTTTCCTTAAAAAAATCTTCCTCTTCTTTTTTTATACATACCACAATTTCATCTATATTTATATTTTCGTAAAAAACTTGAATTGTATGCGCTATGATTTCTTTTTCTCTTAATTTTATGAACTGCTTATTTACGTCTAAGTTCATTCTCCTTCCACTTCCTGCCGCAACAATTATAACACTATACATGGTATCACCTCGTATTTTATTTTTACCTATCATTTATTAAAACTTTTAATGTTTTTATATTTTAACCATCTGATTAATTATATATTAAATTTTCAGTTGTATAAATAGGTAATATCCATTTTCTAACCTAAAATATGTGCATCTGTTGCAAATTATATTGATTTTTCAATAACTTCATCTTTTTATTTTACAACTTTGTAACAGTTTGTATATCTATAAAAAATGTTTAAACCTCTAGATTGATATAAAACAAGTTTATCAATCTAGAGGTTTTGTATTAGAATATTAAATTAATTAAATCTATGTAATTCGGATAATTTTCTAAAATATTGTTTTTTATTTCTTGTTTATCAAAATCTACTTCTATCAATTTATCCATATTTACTATACCATCTATACAAGAAATAAAACATTTTGATATTTTCCATTTATTAACATGTAAATTAATTTTTCTTCTATTGTCAATTGGTAAAACTATTTGAAACTTAGGCGTTTTATTATATATCCATTCTGTTTTTTTATATTTATCTTCTACCAGATTGTATACACTTTTGATATCATCATCGTCTAATTCAATTTCTTTTATATTTTTTATATTATTTTTTATATAATCAACACAATAATCTAAAAAATAGTTTATATCTTTTTTGAGTAGAAAATTAATATTTGTAACTTTACTTGAAACAGACTTAGTTGCCTTTGATTCTGTTGATTTATCTGAATTTAAATACTTAGTTAATTTATTTAAATCTGAATCATAAAGAAGAGTTCCATGATAAAGAGAATTTTGCCTTTTTATAGATTGTGCAGAACCAGAAATTTTTTTACCATTTAAAAATAAATCTTTTCTTTCTGTTGTAGATACATTTAATCCCAATGATAAAAGCATACTTTGCATAAATTTAGTATGTTCTAAAAAATCGATTTCATGAAGATTCCTATTTTTTTGTATAAATGACATATTGATATTTCCTAAGTCATGATACACAGTACCTCCACCAGATATTCTTCTTAAAATGGGAATTTCACCATTTTCAATAACATCATAATGTATCTCCTGATATGGATTTTGATTTTTTCCTATAAAAATAGATTCTTCATTTCTCCATATGATTATGATATCATCATTATATTTCTCATTTAAAAATAGATACTCTTCTAGAGCTAAATTAAAGTAAGGATTGGTGTTTTTGTTTAATAAGTAATACATAAAAATTCAGACTCCTTTTATATTTTATCTTACTATTTATTTTAAATTAAAATAAGTTTATATAGTATTTAACTTTAAATTATTCTTTCTAAATCATTAAACCTATTATAACATAATACAACTCCTTACTATTACTGAACATCTGTGTTTTTTATTATTCTGAGAGTTTTGTTAAATTTACTTATCCTGACCATACACATTAAGAAATACATTTCTAGCTCTTTGAACTTCTTCATCTGGTAATAATACTGGTGTCCCAATTGATTTTGCTAAATAATATACTTTTGCTGCATCTTCTAACATTACAGCTGCGGTAAGTGCATGCTTTACAGATGGACCAACTGCAATCACTCCATGATTTGCCAAAAGACATGCTCTCCTATTACCTATTACATCAATAACACATTTTCCCATCTGATTAGATGTTGGTGGTGAAAATTTTGCAACTGGAACTGAACCTCCTACCTCATTTGCAAGAGTTGTACTTGCACACTCTATAGACTCATTTAAAATTGCAAAGCAACTTGAATATGTAGAGTGTGTATGTATTATACTATTTATATCATCTCTATGTTTATATATATATAAGTGGTCTGGTGAATCTACTGATGCCTTCCATTTACCATCTACAGTATTTCCATCTATGTCTATTAAAACAATATCACTTGGTGTAAGATTTCTATAATCCATTCCACTTGGTGTGATTGCTATATATCCAGTTTCTTCATCTCTTCCACTTACATTTCCTCCTGTCAATGTAACTAAATTATAGTTTAGAAGGTCTAAAGACGCTTGTAATACCTCTTTTCTCAAATTTTCTAATAACATTAGCTAAATCCTCCCATTTATTAGAAACATAGTTCTATATGTTCCTGTTATATATCTTACACAATAAGATTTTATTTCCGCTATTTTGATTGAAAATTCTAAAAAACCTTTATAAGATTTAAACTTATCTCTTTATACTAAACATAAGCCAATTTTAATTTGAAATTTTCATTTTTTATAGTTCATTACTCTTTAATCTTTTATTTCTAAATTTTAATGATTCTGGATGCAAACATTCTTCTAATTCAATAAAATAATTATATAGTTCTGTATTGTCATTAAACATGTTTGTTTTTATCCAATATCTCCCCTTAATAAAACTACCATCATTAATTTTTAGATACATTTTTTTGTCATGAAATTCTCTTATTCTTATTTTTTTTATATCTTTAATTTCATACTCATGTATAGAATTAAATGAACTAAAATATATATATTTATTGTCCATAGTAATCATGTTAGGATTACTTGAGGATACAAAAGTATTAAATATTCCATAAGTACAAATAACTATCATCAAGCTATATATATTAATACTAGGATTTATATAATTATTAAATAGTGCATAAATCAATATTAAAATCATAAAAATCCCTGGTATTGTTACACTAACTATATATCTTTTAGAATCATATATATATTTTTTCATAATTTATACACTCCTTAATAAAATTACATTTAAGCTTCATCTTGTGTAGATAATACTTTATTTTCCTTTATTATTCTACTTCTATTATAGATAGCCATCCCTAAAGCTATAACTGCCAAAATTATTCCTCCAATTACTTTGTAATTCATAATTTTTACAAATACCCAGCTTAATGGATTTGCTCCATCACAAATACTTGAAATCATAGTTGCTCCTTCAGGCATTTTAAAGCTTGCATTTAAAGCCATTTGAGTAAATAGTGGTGCTAAATTAGTTGCTATTAATAGCCCAGAAGTAATAATAACTATTCCTATTATTAAAGTTCTAAATACATTTCCTTTTGTAATTGGAACGATTAAAACAAGTGCAAATGGTATTACAGCTAAATCTGCAAATGGTAAAACTTTATTACCTGGTAATATAGCTGCTATAACTATAGTTAGAGGCACTAGTACTAATGCAACTGACAATGTAACAGGGTGTCCTATTCCTACTGCAGAATCTAAACCGATGTATATTTTACCTCTATTTTTAAATCTCTTTTCAATAAATTCTTGTGCTGCCTCTGATACTGGCAACAAACCTTCCATTAATAAAGCCGCCATTTTGGGAATTAGTATTAAAACAGCTCCCATAGTTATCCCTAACTGCAATATACCTTTTATGTCATACTTGGCTGCAATACCAATTATTATCCCTATTAAAGACCCCATTATTAAAGGTTCTCCAAATAGGCCAAATTTTTTTTGTAATGTATCAGCATTTATTTCAATTTTATTTATCCCTGGAATCAAATCTAATACTTTATTTACAACTATAGCAATTGGAACAAATGCTTGTGTAAATCCATGAGGAAGAGATATACCTGGCATCCCTAAGTATTCTTCTATCCCTGGGGCTGTTAAGTCTGCCATTACTAAAACAATTACCATATTTGCTACTGCTGCAAATACTCCCCACATAACACTTTGCGTAGCCCCTGCCACCAAAGCTCCTGTAAATGCAAAATGCCAGTAATCCCATATATCTACATCGACAGTTTGAGTTGTATTAGTAATTAACATAACTATATTTACTACAAGTCCTATTGGAATAATTAAAGCACCCACTGTTGATGCAAAAGCTATAGCTGATGCTGCTGGCCATCCAACATCTATTATGGATAGGCTTAATCCTAAGTTCTTAACCATTTGTTGTGTAGCTGGACCTAAGTTATCTGTTAACAAAGCTATAATAGTATTAAGACCTATAAATCCAACTCCTACTGTTAAACCAGCTCTTAAAGATTTTCCAAGCTTTGTACCTAATATCAAGCCAAAAATACATATTATTATTGGCATCATTACTTGTGCACCCAAACCAACAATGAAATTTAATATCGCCATCTAAATTTCCTCCTTCATTTAATTTTCAGTCTCTAAAACCGCAAGATTTTAGAGACTATTTCATTTAAAAATTCAAATTATAATTCTAATTTTTCAAGAACTTCTTTGATTAATTTATCCATTCCTACTCCAGTTAAAAAAGGCAGTCCATTTATTACAGGTGTTTTTATACTACTAGATATTTGTGTAGTACAGATTATTAAATCATAATCTGGTGCTTTTGAAGCTACCTCTACTACTTTACATTGTGTAATACTAACCCTATCTAATTTACCAGCTTCTTCTAATGCCTTCTTTAACTTGTTTATAGCAATTGTTGAAGTACATACTCCTGTTCCACATGCAACTAATATTTTTTTAGCCACATTATTCACCCCCATTAAAATTATTTTATTTTTAAAGATATCTGTAATTAGAAATCTTTGATAACTTTTTATATTTTTAATACTATTTTTGTATGTTTAATTATTCAACTTATAATTTAATAAATTACTTAAACTTTCTTCTCTTAAATCAATAATATTATTTAACATATTTTCATCTTGGAATATGGTCATAAGTCTTTCTAATAGTTGTAATTGCTCTTGTGGCTCTTTAACTGCCAGCATAAATATAACCTTTACATCAATTTCAGTGTCATCTGTACCCATCATTATGAATTTTACAGGTTTATTTAATATGCCAATAGCTATCCCTGGTTCATTTACATGGACTATATCTGTATGCGGTATTGCTACTCCATAGATTCCTGTTGGCAGTCCTGTAGCATATTTTTTCTCTCTTGCTATAACTGCTTCTATATAACTTTCTTTTACATATTGTTCGTCAAACAAACGTTGTCCTAAAAACTTCAAAGCATCTTCATTACTTGATACCTCAATATCTTTAAAAATTAAATTACTATTGATTATTTGCATTGACTCCATCTAATATCATCTCCCTAATAAAATCTCTATCTTTAATGTTTTTAATTTTTTTAAATTCATCTGTTTCTATAAATGTAAGTAGAGTATTCAATGGATTAAAACATTTCTGGTCTACAGCTAGTAGAAGTATTATTTTTACTTTGTTTTTACTCCATACAATAGGATTTTTTAAGATAGCTATGCTTATTGCTGGTCTGATTACATCAATCCCATCTGTATGAGGTATTGCTATTCCGTCTGACAACTCAGTTGGAAATAAATTATCTCTTTCCACTACTTTTTTATAGAAATTTTTTGTTACATAGCCTTTTTCTCTAAGTTTTTTGCTCATGTATTTAAGTACTTCTTCTTTTGATTTAATTTCTAAATCTACAAATATGTCTTCTTTTTGGATTAAATCAGATAATTCATATTTTTTATTTGTTTTAGCAATTTGATTTGTATCAATTAAGTTATTTATTTGATTTAATTTTGTTTTATCATTAATGTCTACTAGGCTAAAAAATGGGATGTTTGGTATCTGAGGGTCAATTGTTCCAACTATTGCGATTACATTTTTTTCATTACTTATTTGTTTTATCTCTAAATCAAGACTTGGATATTCAATCATACCAATAGTCTCTATATCAACCTTTTCATTTATCCCTTTAATGCTTTCCTCTAAACTTTGCTTTATCTTGCAAGCTCCTCCTAATCCAGTAATACATAATGTTACAATTATAGGCTTTCTATTGTCTACTTTTGAGTTGTTCTCTTTGCTAACTTTATCTTTTACTAATGGCTCTATATTTTTAACTTCATCAACTATCTCATCTATTGTTAAATCTGGTAGAACTGCTCTTCGTATGACTTCTATACAGAGTAATGTATCAAATCTAGATATTGTTCTTATATCAATCCCTGTTTTTCCAGAGATAATATCTCCAAAGTACGAAAGGGAACCCATATCAACTAATATAATTACTCCTCTTCCTTCATCAATATCTTTTATTACAGTAGTAGCTTCTTCAATCATTTCTTCTGGCTTTTTCTCAAATGGCATATCCAAATACCTTGCATGATTAATACCTAATAACTTATTGGTAACCTCACATACAGATGACGCAACTCTTCCATGAGCCATTAGAAGTACACCTATCTTTTTTTGTTCAGAAATTTCTCCTCTACTACTCATTTTAAAATATATTGCTATTATACCTATTTCTTCTTTTGGCAAATTTATATTGTATCTTTCCTTTAAATGTTGTGCTACCTTTTCTGCTACAGAATACTCTAATGGATAGTTTCCTATTATCTCTTTTAAATGAGCATTTGATATTACTTTTCCTTCTTTTAATCTTTCAAAAGCTGCTTTTAAATGAATTGCTAGACATAAGTGTAGATTTGGTTCTAATGAATTAAGATACTGTGATGCTATTTTGATTACTTCACAAGTTAACTCTACAATGTATTTTCCAACAATCGGACTTATATCAGGTAAATTCTCAGTGATAGAAACTTTCTTAACTTGTTTTATGTACTTCTGAATACAGCTTTCTAATTCTCCTCCAACAATCCTGTTAATAACATCAAAGTCTAAACCTTGTTCTAATAAATCAATGTGTCTCCTTTCAGTAAGCTTGTATATTTCATCTGGGAAAGTATATATATCTTCATTTTTCTTTTCTATCTCAACTTGAAGGTCTGAATCTATAATTAAATCTCCATCTACATAATTTTCTATCTTTCCTCTACAATTTCTTATCCTTATTAGACCTTGTTTCACATACCCAGGTACATCTGATATATTTATAGTTACTTCTTTTTGTTTATTTGTAAGTTGATTTAATAGTCCTCTAGCACAAGCTACTTGAATATCACTTCTAAGCTGACCTACATTTCCTATACAATCGTAAAGCATAAGAGCTTTTAAGACATCTGATTTTATGTGTATGTTGGCTCCCATTCGTTGGGCTTCTATCAAGAAAAAATTGTTTATAATGTCAAATCTTTCGTTTAATGGTCTTGCAACCAATTCTGGGATTTCAATTGTCACAGGTATACGTCTTTTAAAGGTATTAAGTAAATGAGAATCTATTGGCTCAGAAGTTGCAGAAATAATCATTACATTTATTTTATTTGTAAGCTTTGTTTCTCCTAATTTTCTAACCATTCCTTTATCAATCAATTGAAAGAGTATTTCTTGACCTTCATAAGGCAATCTATGTATTTCATCTATAAACAATATACCCCCATCTGCTTTTGATACTAATCCTTCTTTAGTTTCATCAGCTCCTGTAAAAGCACCCTTAACATGACCAAATAATTGAGATAACAAAAGTTGTGGATTTTCTGAGTAGTCTGCTGCATTGAAAACTATAAATGGTGCATTTTTAGGAAATCTAGATGATTCTACTGCAAAGTTATACATGCACTCTGCTAACTCGCTTTTTCCAACACCAGTTGGACCCATAATAATAGTATGCAACCCATGGGGAGGATAAAGTATAGCTGCCTTAGCTAATTTGACGATTGTACTTAAACTTCCAGTACTTCCTATTAATTTATCAAAGGCCACATCTATTTTTTCTTCTTTAGCATTTAGTTCCTCTTTTTTATCATCATTTTCTTTATCATGTTTTAAATCACCAGAATCTTGGATTTCTTTTAAATACTGTATAACTGTAAATCTTGATACAGTAAATCCAATACTATTTAATCTTCTTGTTATATCATTTTTATTTATATTTTTTTCTTCTTTTACAATATCTTTTATAGCTTTAATCAAAACAACTTTTCTTCTTTGTCTAGAATCTTCTATTTTTAATTCATTTCTTAAAAAGGTAACGTCTTCTCTTCGAATATTTAACATACTTGAAATTGCTTCATCTGTTAAAGGATTTTTCTTATCTTCATTTTCAATTAAGCTTTTTATTCTTTGCCTCATTTCTAATTGTCCCTCCTTACTATTTATATAAGCAACTTACATGCCACATAGTGTTTTTTTTGTGCCATTTTTCACTTCATAAACTTATAACGTTTAAATTAAGCTATTCTTTTATTTAAATATTAAGAAAATTTTTTTTATTTTTCACAAATAATACTTTCGTAAAAAACAAAAAAATCTTTTCTCTTAAATTTTTCTGTAATAAATCTAAAATGACACCCTTATTCTATATTACTATCTTTTTTGTACAACAAAAACTACAAATAACCTTATGATATATTTTTACAAAAAGAAACCCCTTTTGTATAAATAAATACATTTATACAAAAGGGGTATGGCTAAGTGAGTTTTTAAAGATTTTATATATTATATAAACTTAGGTTAATAGCTTATTTTTTTGGTAAATGTAAGCATTCACCACTTACATCTGCTAAAGCTTCCATCAGAGCTTCTGAAGTACATGGGTGACCAAAAATCAAGTCACTAGCTTCATCAGCAGGTATTTCTAATGCTTTAAATGATGCTGCATGATTTATAAGTTCTGCTACACCATATCCAAACATATGCACACCTAAAATTTCCCCATACTTAGCATCTGATATTACTTTTACATATCCTTGCTCTTGTCCAGAAGCTAAAGCTCTTCCATTTCCAGCAAAGTTAAATTTACCAATTTTTATATTATATTTTTGTTTAGCATCTTCTTCTGTAAGTCCAACTGATGCAACCTCTGGAACTGTATAAACACAACTAGGTAATGCACTTAAATCTGCTTCTTCATCCATACCTAAAGCATTTGAAGCTGCTACTTCTCCCATTTTAAAAGCTGCATGAGCTAGCATTATACCTCCAGTAACATCACCTACTGCATATACACTTGGTACACTTGTTTCCATTTTACTATTTACAACTATTGAACCTCTATCTATTTTAATATCTAAGTCTTCTACACCAGATAGATTAGCTTGTCTTCCTATAGCATATAGACCTAAATCTGCCTTTATTGGTTCTTCTCCTTCAATACATACTATTATTTTATTTCCTTCTTCTTTAAATTCAGAAACTTTCTTTTCAGTTAATATAGTTATTCCCTTTTTCTTAAGTGAATCTCTTAAAGACTGGCTCAATTCTTTGTCCATTCTTGGAATTATTCTGTCTTCCATTTCTATTATAGTTACTTTAGAACCTCTTGAGTTGAATATCTCTGCAAATTCACAACCTATTACTCCACCACCAATTATTACTAACTCTTCTGGTACTATGTCTAAATCTAAAGCTTCTGTACTAGTTATTATTAATTTTGATTCTATTCCTTTTATTGGTAAGATTCTCACCTTAGAACCAGTGGCAATTATTGTATTTTCTGTATCTAAAACTTTTCCATCTGATAGTATTACTTTATGGGCTTCTTTAACAGTAGCTTTAAGATTAAAGACATCTACACCTCTGCTTTTTAACAACCCACCAACACCAGCTGTAAGTTTTTTTACTACTCTATTTTTATACTTTATAGCCTTTTTTATATCTTGTTCCTTATCAACAGATACTTTTACACCTCTTTTTGATAATTGTTCAATTTCTTCTAATATTTCTACTGTTTTTACATAAGTTTTTGTAGGAATGCAACCTCTATTTAGGCAAGTTCCTCCTAATGTGTCCTCTTCTACTAATGCAACTTTGCCTCCTAATATAGCTGATTTTAGTGCTGATAAATACCCTCCAGGTCCTCCACCTACTACTACCACATCATAATCATGATTACTCTCTTTTTTAATTGTCTTTTCTTCTTTTATTTCTATTTTTTCTGTTTCAACAATTAAATCTTCTTTTGATACGTTTCCAGATAAGTATTTAGCCTTTATTTCTTCTTGCTTTTCTCCCTTTTCTGCTATTACACCTATTACTGTAAATACTGGTAATACTTCTCCTTCTTCTTTATGTATAATTGCAGCAAGTATACCTTCTCCTTCTGATTCTATTTCCATGTTGACTTTATCTGTTGTTATCTCTAGTATAGGTTCTCCAATTTTTACTTCTTCGCCTTCTTGTTTTAGCCAAGATACTATAGTACCTTCTTCCATAGCTACTCCAGCTTTTGGCATTATGACTTCTACTGACATAGGCTATCCTCCTATTTATTTTTTATATATTTTAGTTAATCATCTTATATTCATACAGATATCTTTTACATACAATAATTTTAAATCTAGTAAAATTAAATACATCTTTTTATGTGGTCTATTCAATCTATTTACATAAAGAGTAAAATATCAAAACCTATACGAGCATTGCTAATGGATTTTCTAATAATTCTTTTAAATCTTTTAAGAATTTTGCTGCTACTGTACCATCTATTATTCTATGGTCTGATGTTAATGATAAATTCATTATAGGTTTTATTTTAGCCTCTCCATTTACTGGCACAAACTTATCTTGAGTTGCTCCTACCCCAAGTATCGCACTTGAAGGCATATTTATTATAGGTGTAAATGTCGTTATACCATACATTCCAACATTGCTTATAGTAAATGTATTACCTTCTTGGTCTGCTGGTAGAAGCTTTCCTGTTTTTACTTTTTCAGCAAGTTCTTTGCTTTCTTTAGCTATTTCTTTTAGCGATTTTTCATTTACATTTTTTACTACTGGGACATATAAACCTTCATCTAGTCCAACAGCAATAGCTATATTTATATCTTTATATCTAAATATTCCATTATCTGTCCATGCTGAATTTAATGCTTGATGCTTTGGAAGTACTCTAGATACAGCCATTACTATTAAATCTGTCATTGTTAATTTTACTCCAGTTGATTCTTTTACTGTATCTATTAATTTTGCTCTAAGTTCTTTAAGTTCTGTAGCATCTACCTCTATATTGAATGTAAATACAGGAGCACTGAAGTAGCTTTCTGACATTCGTTTTGCTACAGTTGCTCTCATTGGATTTGGCTTTTCGAACTCTCCTTCTACAGTATTAAACGTACTTAAATTCTCATGTTTTGATTCTATTTCTTTTGTTTCATTAGATTTAGATACATCAGTTGATACGATAGTCTCTTGTGTATGTGCCTTTTCTATATCTGCTTTTTTTATTTTTCTATTGTATCCAGTACCTACAACATTTTCTAAATCTATATTTAAATCCTCTGCTATCCTTTTTGCTAAAGGAGTTGCTTTTACTTTATTATTTTCTAGATAGTTTAACACATCCACTAGATGTATTCTTCCATTTTCTCCACTTCCAACCAGCCTATCTAACTCTATATTGTCTTTTCTTGCTTGGTTTTTGGCTGCTGGTGTGGCTTTTACTTTATTTGCCACCATTTCTATCCCCCCTTATCTAACAATTAAAGATTTTATTGCATCTTCTATTTCATCAATTCTTGGGACTACTGCTTTTTCTAGCTCTGGATTATATGGTATTGGCACATCTTTTCCACATATTCTTTTTACTGGTGCATCTAAATAATCAAATGATTCACTTTCTGTTATTAATGCTGATATTTCTCCACCTAGACCACCAGTCTTAGCTGCTTCATGGCAAATTAAAACTCTACCAGTTTTACATACACTCTTTATGATTGTATCTTTATCTAATGGATATAAAGTTCTTAAATCTATAATTTCTACATCTATATTTTCTTTTGATAGGTTTTCTGCAGCTTCTTCAACACTTTGTAACATCCTTCCATAAGTGATTACTGTAACATCAGAACCTTCTTTTTTAATATCTGCCTTTCCAATATCAATTACATAATCTCCCTCTGGGACAATTCCTTTTTTTCTATATAACAATTTATTTTCAACAAATATTACTGGATTATTGTCTCTTATAGCTGCTTTTAATAATCCCTTAGCATCTGCTGGTGTTGAAGGTGCAACCACTTTTACTCCTGGTACATGACAAAACCATGCTTCCAAACTTTGTGAATGTTGTTCTGCTGAACCAGTTCCAGAACCTCCAGGACATCTAACAACCATTGGAACCTGAGCCTTCCCACCAAACATATATCTCATTTTTGCTGCTTGATTTACAATCGCGTCCATAGATATTGTAACAAAATCCATAAACATTACTTCCATAATCGGTCTTAACCCAGTTGCCGCTGCACCTGCTGCTGCACCTGCTATAGCTGCCTCTGATATAGGAGTATCTCTTACTCTTTCTGGGCCAAATTCATCTATCATTCCCACTGATACGCCAAATGCTCCTCCATATATCCCTATATCTTCTCCCATAAATATTACATTTTCATCTCTTCTCATTTCTTCTGACATTGCTTCTTTTATTGCTTGTGCATATGTTAATTCTCTTGTACTCATTTTTATTTTCCTCCTTTACTATTTTTAGTCTGCATATACATCATCTAATAAAGATTCTATTTTTGGATTTGGGCTATTTTGAGCAAATTCTACTGCATCTTCTATTGATTTTTTAGCAAAATCTTCAATTATATCTAATTCATTTTCATTTGCCATATTATTTTCTATAAGATAATTTCTTAAAAATTTTATAGGGTCTTTTGCCTTCCACGATTCTATCTCTTCTTTCGTTCTATATACATTTGCATCTGATTTTGAATGACCTAGCCATCTATAAGTCCTACTTTCAATTAATACAGGCCCTTCCCCTCTTCTACATTTTTCAGCAGCTTTTTGTACTGTTTCATATACTTCTATTGGATTATATCCATCTATTGATATTCCTTCTATACCATAAGATGCTGCTCTTGTTGCAACACTATCTATATTCATGTGACGTTTTATACTTGTTGACATGCCATATAGGTTGTTTTCACAATAAAATATTATTGGTAATTTCCATATTGATGACAAGTTTATTCCTTCATGAAATGTACCTTCATTTGATGCACCATCACCAAAACTACATAAAACTATTTTTCCTGTCTTTTTATATTGTTGTGTAAGTGCAGCGCCAGGAGCTATAGTAAGACCTCCACCTACGACTCCATTTGCTCCTAAGTTACCTGACTCAATATCTGCTATATGCATTGAGCCTCCTTTTCCTTTACAAAATCCAGTTTCTTTTCCCATAAGCTCAGCCATCATTTTATTTAAATCTATTCCCATTCCTATAAATTGGCTATGACCTCTATGAGTTAATGAAACCAAATCTCCTTTTTCTAATGCCATTACTGCGGCTACACTTGAAGCTTCTTGACCTACTGATAAATGAGTTGTTCCATGTACCATACCTCTTGCAAAAAACCAACTAACTTTCTCTTCAAACTTTCTAGCTTGATTCATTCTCTTATACATTTCAAGTAATGTTTCTTTTGATAATGTCATATCAATTCCCTCCTATTAATTTTTATCTATATTTCTATTAGTCACAATCTTCTAATAATTCAAGTGCTAAACTGTGATTAATTGCTAAGCTATTTATAAATTTGGCTTTTAATGATGCTTTTATTGCTTCTATCTTTTCATCTCCTGAAGCAACACCTATTGTTCTTTTTATCTTTTTTAAATCATTTAGTTTTACCCCTAGTACCCTTTGATTAAATTCAAGTATAGAAGTTTTTCCTTCCTTATCAAAAGCTTGCAAACAAATTGCGCCTATTGAGTTATACTTTTTTAAATCATCTATATCTTCTTCATGCATATATCCAGAAGCCATTATTGTTGAGTTTAAACTCATAGGATTTCCTATACCTACAATTGCAATAGTTGTTTTATCTATTAAGTCTAGTACTTCTTTAATTTTTTCATCCTTACAAAGCTTTTCTTTTGTAGATAAATCAGACATCACAGCAGGAGCATGTAATAACTTAAAATCTCCTCCAAAAGCTCTTGCTAAACTTACAGCTATTTGATTTGCGTGTATATCTATTTCATTATCTCCAATTCCTCCTAGTAAAGGTATGAACGTAACATTTTTACAGTTGCTTTTTTCTACATATCTAGGAATTTCTTTTAGAGTTGTTCCTATGGAAACCCCAATTATATCATTTTCTTTTACTACTCTGGTAAGATATTCAGACACAGCTCTTGCTAATTCTTGTTTTTGTGTTAATGAGTCTTGTTTATCATCTACCACTATTACTTCTTTCAATTTATATTTTCTTTCTAAACTTCTTTCTATTTTTTGATAGTCATTTTTTAAAACATCAACTATTTGTATTTTTACTATTCCTTGCTCAAAAGCTTCTTTTAATATTCTTGATATTGTTGGTCTTGATATTCCCAATTGATTCGCTATTTCTTGTTGATTCAAATTATCTTCATAATAAAGTGAACAACACTTCATCATTAACCTTAAGTCTCCAATTTTTTTCATTTTCCTTCCTCCAAAATCAAGATTTTTCAATTATTTTTACATTTGTTCAATGATTTTACTTAATTTCAATAACATTATAGAAGGGGTTCGTATAAAAAGTCAACTGTTTTTTTTGTATAATTAAAAATAAGTTGTTACATTAAGTTAAGGAATACTTTTTTTATTTCTTGTTTGACTGCTTTACCTGATAATTTGCTCAATAAGTATTTTGTCTAAAGGAAATTATACAATCGCCAAAAAAGATTTTACTAAAGATGGTAAACTAAAATTGTACTATTTTATGTATAAAGAAATTATTATAAATATAAAGGCATTAAGCAATAAACTTTAAGAAACTGAGATTGAACGAGAATAACTTGAAGTTTCAAAAACTCATTGACTTGCTGATATATCACAGGATTTGAAAACACTATTATCATATATCACAGGATATTCATATCTAATGCTTAATAAAAACTACCGCTTTAGTGAAGAAGAAAGTATAATATTTTTAGATAATATATATAAAAAGTGAGTATATAATGAAAAGTTAATAGACAATTTAAGTCTGACATTTTTTATAGATTTTTCTGGAAAAATACAGCTTAAACATACACAATTTGAAATGATTGCCTTTCTTCAAAACCTTATTGCCAATGTTGCCAATAATCCAAAATCTGAAAAGCAGATATTTGGATTTCATACAGATTTAGAACATTTACATTAATACTACTGACAATGGTGTTGGAATAAACACGGAGAAAAGGTACATCATTTCAAATTACATTAAAACAAGATAAAGTTTAAATTATTATATAAAAATCCCAAGTTAAAATAAACTTGGGATTTTTGTGTAATAATTAATTTTTGTAAAATTTTTTCTTTAAAGTTATTTCGTCAAAATAAATTCAAATTAACATATCATCAATATTTATATAGAGACTATATGTAACTTATTCTTTTAATACTATCAGATTTATACTTAATATAATCATAGCTACAATTACATAAATAAAAGCTGTAGCTGATGACACAATTCCAGAATCATTTACTAAAAGAGTTACAAAGCATCCTGCTATTGACGCTATAAATCCTTTAAATACGACTGGGTATTCATCAATTAATTGTTTAAAGTATCTAATCTGATTAATCATAAGAACTAAAATTACTCCGATTCCAGTTAGTAGTATATTTACCCATGCACTGGTTTGAGCTAGCTTCAAGTTCATCTCTATCTTTCTGCCAAATGTTTGTATTATTTCTCCTGGTCCATTAAAGTAAACTTCTTTTACAAACATACCTAAATGTGAGTTACTTCCTGAAATCATATCTATAGCTACAAAGGCGCCTAAAACAAGCAATACTGCTACACCTAATAATACAACTTTTTTAAAGTCTATTTTTACATTATATATCAATAGTATAAATAGTAAAAATGCAACACATTCAGAAATAGCAGTTCCAACATTTGCACCCATAGCTGGAGATGCACTCGTAATTAAGATAACTAAAGAAAATACTATTACAGACCACTTTGGTATCTTTTTATATGTAAGCAAAATCGTAAATGTAAATATTGCACTACCTATTGCCACTCCTTGATATTCATTTCCTACTCCGTAGTATCTAGCCCCAATTATACAATCATAACTCATTACATTACTTTTCATTAAATATGAACCAAATGCAGAATCAATAACCATAATCAATATAGTTAAACCTGTAAAGAATAACATATTTTTTAAATCATTCTTTATCAGAACTTTGCTTATTAAGTATATAGTAAGTGTTATTATAATTATTCCTAAAGATATTGCTACTGGTGTTTTAAAATTCATTATTGGAGTTATCATAAATGATAATGGCATTACTATTCCTATTTTTAGAAATTCTTTTAATATAAAAAATATTGTTTCTTTGTGATTTTTCGATATATGCTTTCTAAATAGAATTAGAATCATAGCAACTATCCATGACAAAAATACTATACTTACAAATCCATTAAGTATTGTAGACCTTATGCTTGAAACAGATACTATCTTTTGGTATTCATCCATCAGATACTCTTTATTATCATCTCTGTTAATAAGTTCATACTTCTTTCCAACCATATTTTGATTTTTTATATCAAAGTTATTTAATATCTCAGCTCCAACATCTAGATTAGTAACAATACCTTCTCTTCTAGTAGTTGAAGATGATAACATCCCTTTTCCATTGCCATTTAATTTTATTATTGGAGAAAGCCTTCTTTTATTTTTATAATCTAAATCACTTGGAAATGCACTAGCTATGTAAACAGTATCATTTTCTCCAACCATAGAAAATATATTTTTTAAATATTCATCTATGTTTTTTTCTATCTTGTCTTTCATGTTTTTATATGTTTTTTCATTCAAGTTAGATTTATATAAATCTAACCTATATGTATCTCCAAGTTCTACAAAAACTACATCACTATTTTTATAAGCTTCTTTAGTTTCAGCAACAAGCTTAGTGTAATCAGTTGATATTCCATAAGGCATAGATAAATCTTTTTTATTGATATTATCTACATTTCCGTAAGAAATTCTACCATACTCATCCATAGCTGTTAGGCATAAGTTTCTATTTTTTACAAGTTTACCATTTTCAACTATATCTGCATTTCCTAATACAGATGTTTTTAATTTATTTTCAGATAAACTTTGACCTAATGAACCTAATGTAGAACCATATTCTCCAAAGTTTAGATTCTCATTTATTGACATATTTATAGTCAAATCATTTATACCTTTTGCTTTCTTACCTGTAGCTGATTCAAAAACTATATTTCTATCTTTGCTTGAGCTTTCAAAATTAATATCTTCTTCATTAGCTACATTGGCTCTTCCTCCAGCACCCATACTGGCATATGACCTTCTATCATCACTACCTTTATCGCCTCTTATGTTCATCAAGCCAATATATCCTCTATCTTCTAGCTCTTCTCTCAATGATTTTATTCTTAACATATTGTTCATACTAGTTCTATTCATATCTATAAATATTACTTTTCCATGCGTTGGTATATCATCTGCAAAGCTATACTGGCTCATCGATGTTAATATTATGATAAATGTTGCTAAGAAAGATATAATCTTTTTTCTCATAAATTCTCCCTGCTTTCTGATTTAAATCCTCACACTTAAGAATACATTAAACATTGTCGTTATAAACAAATAAATTTGGACCATCTATTTATAATAAACAGCCCAAATTTTAGGTTTATTTGAATATATCAATTTTTAGGTTTTGCAAATATCATTCTACCAGCAGGAGTTTGAAGAACAGAAGTTACTAAAACTTTTATAGTCTCATTCATATGTTTTCTTCCTCCATCAACAACTATCATAGTTCCATCATCTAGATATGCAACACCCTGTTGAGCTTCTTTTCCTTCTTTAACCACTTGGACAACCATATCTTCACCTGGTATTGCAACTGGTTTTATAGCATTAGCCAACTCATTTATATTTAATACTTCAACACCTTGAAATTGAGCAACCTTATTTAAGTTATAATCATTAGTAACAACTTTTCCATTTAATACTTGGGCAAGCTTTAATAATTTACTATCAACTTCTGCTATATCATCAAAGTCCCTTTCACTTATTTCAACCTCTATATTTAATTCTTTCTGAATTATATTTAATATATCCAGACCTCTTCTACCTCTTACTCTTTTCAAATCATCTGAAGAATCTGCAATATGTCTTAATTCTTCCAAAACAAAAGCAGGAATAATAAGTTTTCCTTCTATAAATCCTGTTTTACAAATATCAGCTATCCTTCCATCAATTATTACACTTGTATCTAATACTTTTGGAGGTATCGCCTTTACTTCTTTTTTATTATCTTTATCCTTATCCTTATCTTTAATAGGATTTGCCAATCTTCCTAATTTTCCAATATTAAATAAATCATTTTTACTTTTAAGCGCAACTTTCATTCCAAGATATCCTAGGAATAAATATAATAGTAATGATAATATTCCACCTACTATTGGTATTCTATTTACTAGCCCACTTAATAAATATGCAATTACAAATCCTACTATAAGACCCATAGATCCTAATAATATATCTGTTTGAGGATATTTTGATAGTTCTTTATCCACAACTTTAGCAATTTCTTTTGTTCTATTCACAACCCATGGCTCTATAAGATATCCTAAAATAGCTATTACTATACCTGCTACTACAGCTGCTATATAACCATAAGTTTCTTTTCCAAATGTTAATATTTCAAAATCTCTCATCAATGTTAAATAGGTCGTTATACCTATCGTAAATCCAAGTAAAATAAACAATATCCTTGTTACTTTCCTTATCAATGCTTCACCCCCTAGTTATACTTATCTATTATAGACCAAAGTGTATATTATATTCAAGAAAAAAGTAGTAAAATTCACTTAAAATTCATTATATGTGTCTATCTAATAATACTAATTGTTTCATTTTTATAAGTCCATTTTTTATATATGTTGCTCTTATTTCACCTATTCCTTCAACTTCATCTAACTCTTCAATAGACGCATCCAATATTTCTTGAAAGTTTTCAAAATAATTTACTAAGTTTTCTATTATTGCTGTTGGTAGTCTATGTATTTTGCTAAGAATTCTATAGCCTCTTGTTTTTATAGGCATATCCATACTTTCTGAAAATCCACTATACCCTAATAGTTTTGCCATATTAAATAATTCTATTAGTTCTTCTGAATTTAAATTTTTAACTTTTTTCATAAGTTCTTTTATTTCAGTATTTTCTTTGTTATAATCTTTGAATATTAATTTCTGATCTATTCTAGTTGTACCCATTAATTCCTCTAATTGCATGCTTACTAAAGTTCCTTCATCCCCCAATTCTATCACATATTTTTCAATTATACTTGTAACTCTCATTACCATTTCCATTTTCTGCATGACTAACGCTACATCATAAATAGTTACCAAATCATTAAACTCTAAAGCATTTAAATTAGTTATAGCTTGGTCTAATACTGTTTTATATTTTTCTAAAGTTTGTATTGCTTGATTTGCCTTAGTAAATATCTTAGATATATCTTCGACCACATACTTCTCATTTCCTCTATAAACTGTTATAACATTTCTTCTTTGTGAAATTCCTATGACTATAGCGCCAGTTTGTTTTGCTACTCTTTCCGCCGTTCTATGTCTAGTTCCAGTTTCTGATGTTTCTATAAAGTAATCTGGTATAAGTTGTGCATTAGCAAATAATATTTTCTTTACATCACCACTTAAAACTATCGCTCCATCCATTTTGGCTAATTCATATAGATATGATGGTGAATACTCTGCATTTATAGCAAATCCTCCATCTACTATTTTCATTACATCTTCATTTGTTGCAATTACAATTAAACCGCCAGTCTTAGCTCTTAGCACATTGTTTAGGCCTAATCTAAGAGGGGTTCCAGGAGATATCATTTTTAATGCATATAGCATATTTTTGTTATCCAAAAAATTCTCCATATTTATTGATTCCTCCCAAGTACTATATTTATAGCTTGTCTTAAGTTGTCTACTGGCCATATTTCTATACCTTTAGTATCTTTTACAACATCATAATTACTTCTAGGAACTACTATCTTTTTAAAGCCAAGTTTTTTGCACTCAGCAATTCTTTTTTCTATAAAACTTACTGATCTAACTTCTCCTGTAAGTCCTACCTCTCCTGTAACAGCTATATCTTCATCTATAGGTATATTTCTAAAGCTAGATGCTACAGAAATAGCTATTCCTAAGTCAATCGAAGGTTCATTTATCTTTATACCTCCAACTATATTTATATATACATCTTGGTTTTGTATTTGCAGACCAACACGTTTTTCTAAGACTGCTAATAACATACCAACTCTATTATAATCTACTCCTGTAGATGTTCTTCTTGCTATACCAAAACTTGTTGGTGAAACTAATGCTTGTAATTCAAGTAGCATTGGTCTTGTACCTTCTACAGTGGATATTATGACTGAACCTGCTACATCTTTTGGTTTTTCAGATATCAAAATCTTAGATGGGTTATCAAGCTCTACTAATCCCAAGTCCCTCATTTCAAATACTCCAAGCTCATTTGTTGAACCAAATCTATTTTTAACAGCCCTTACTAATCTATATGTATTATATCTTTCACCTTCAAAATATAAAACAGTATCAACCATATGCTCTAATAATTTTGGACCTGCTAGTGAACCTTCTTTGGTTACATGACCAACTATGAATGTTGAAATTCCCATTTTTTTAGAAATCTTCATGAATTTTGAAGTACCTTCTTTAATTTGGCTGACAGTGCCTGGTGCTGAAGATATTTCTGGACTAAAGACAGTTTGAATTGAGTCTAGAATTATTAATTGTGGATTTACACTTTCTAAATAAGATTCAATTATACTCAAATTATTTTCAGCAAATATATATAAATTTTCTGAATTAATACCTAATCTTTTTGCTCTCATTTTTATCTGTGATTCTGATTCTTCTCCAGTTATATATAAAACAGTCTTTCCTAAATTAGCTACATTACTAGAGACTTGAATTAAAAGTGTGGATTTACCTATACCAGGGTCTCCACCAACAAGTACTAGAGAACCTTTAACTATCCCTCCACCAAGAACTCTATCTAATTCTTTTATATCTGTTGTAAACCTTTCTTCTTCTTTACTCTCTATTGAAGTTATACTAACTGGTTTAGATGAAGATTTATCTATTATAAAGACCTCTTTTTTTGTGCTTTTTTGATCTACTTCTTCTACAAATGTATTCCATTTTGTACACTCTGGACATTTTCCAAGCCACTTAGCTGTTTCATATCCACAAGATTGACATACATATTTAGTTTTTATTTTTGCCATATTTTAATCATCCTTAATTTATTATTATATACTATAATTTTAGCATATGTGAAAGATAATAGGTAAAGATTAAAAAAAATAATTAAGGGCAATGAATTATTTTAGATTCATTGCCCTTAAAATTTTCTTTAAACCCTAAAGCTTATATCTATAAGATTTTAAAATGCAACTCTATTGAATTATTTAGTTTCAAAAACTATTTTTTCATCTTTAACTTTTGCTATTATATTACTTCCTTTTTTTACATCGCCTCTTAAAATCGCTTCAGATAACTCATCTTCTAGTTCTTTTTGTAAGGCTCTTTTAAGAGGTCTTGCTCCATATTCCAAATCAAATCCAGATTTAGAAATTAATTTTATAGCTTCATCACTCATTTCTAGTTTTATATCCATATCTTTTAGTCTTTCTTGTAATTTATCTACCATTAAAATTACTATTTTAGATATATGCTCTGTATTTAATGAATGGAAAACTATTATATCATCTATTCTATTTAAAAACTCTGGTCTGAATCTTTGCTTTAATTCACCCATTATGTTTTCTTTCATTTTTTCATATTGAGACTTTTCTTCTTCATCTCCTTTAGCTATACTAAACCCTAAAGTTTTTTGTCTACCAATTGTAGATGCACCAACATTTGATGTCATTATCACAATAGTATTCTTAAAATCAACAGTTCTTCCTTTTGAATCTGTTAATCTACCATCATCTAGAATTTGTAATAGAATATTAAACACATCTGGATGAGCTTTCTCTATCTCATCAAATAAAATAACTGAATATGGGTTTCTTCTTACTTTTTCAGTTAATTGACCTCCTTCATCATGACCTATATAACCAGGAGGTGAACCTATCATTCTTGATACAGCATGTTTTTCCATATATTCAGACATATCAATTCTTATTATTTGATTTTCATCTCCAAATTGCACTTCTGCTAATGCCTTAGATAACTCTGTTTTCCCTACTCCTGTAGGTCCTAAAAATAAGAATGAGCCGATTGGTCTATTAGGGTCCTTAAGACCTGCTCTTGACCTTCTTATTGCCTTGGAAATAGATTTTACTGCTTGCTCTTGACCTATAACTCTATTGTGTAAGATTTCTTCAAGTTTTAAGAGTCTATCAGCTTCTTCCTCAAGAATTTTATTAACAGGTATTCCTGTCCATAAACCTACTACTTCAGCAATGACTTCTCCATCAACTAAATCAGAATGTTTAGATGACTTATTCCATTTTTCTCTAACATCTTCTAATTGTTTTTTAAGTATACCTTGTTCATCTCTTATTTTTGCTGCTTTCTCAAAATCTTGGCATCTTACTGCCTCTTCTTTTTCTTTATCTATATTTTCTATTTCTAATTCTAATTTTTTTATTTCGGCTGGAGGAGTATTTTCCTTTAGCCTCACTTTTGATGCCGCTTCATCAATCAAATCTATAGCTTTATCTGGTAGATATCTATCTGATATATATCTAGTTGATAATTCTACAGCTGTTTTTATAGCATCATCAGTTATTTTAACTTTGTGATGAGCTTCATATTTATCTCTCAATCCTTCTAATATTTTTATTGAATCTTCTTTACTTGGTTCATCCACCATAACTGGTTGGAATCTTCTTTCTAGTGCAGAGTCTTTTTCAACATGCTTTCTATACTCATCTATTGTTGTTGCACCTATAACTTGTATTTCTCCTCTAGCTAATGCAGGTTTTAATATATTTGACGCATCTATAGATCCTTCTCCTGTAGACCCAGCTCCTATTATGGTATGCATCTCATCTATAAATAAAATTATATTTCCATTTTTAACAACTTCATCTACAACTTCTTTAATTCTTTCTTCAAATTCTCCTCTATACTTAGCACCAGCTAATAATGAACCCATCTCTAAAGAATACAAAGTTTTACTTTTTAGTGTTTCTGGAACATTTCCTAATGCTATATTTGTTGCTAAACCTTCAGCTATAGCTGTTTTACCTACTCCTGGATCTCCTATTAGTACAGGGTTGTTTTTAGTTCTTCTACTTAATATTTGTATAACTCTTTGTATTTCTTTTTCTCTTCCTATAACAGGGTCTATTTTATTTTGTTTTGCATATAGTGTAAGATTTCTTCCATATTTATCGAGAATCTTGGACTCTGTTTGATTTTGGTTGCCCGTGTAACTATTTTCTGATTTATATTGATTATTATCACTCATACCCATCATATCAATTGTTAATTGGGCTAGAGTTCTGTCATTTACACCTGCATAGTTCAAAACTTTATTAGCTATTCCTTCACCTTCTTGAATAATAGCTAATAATATATGCTCAGTTCCTATATAATTTGTTTTTAATTTATTTGCAAACATTCCTGATAGTTCCAATATTTGTTTACTTCTTGGGCTTAATACTATGTCTTCTGGAATTCCTTCTCCCTTACCTTCCATATCAATTATTTTGCCTTCTAAATAAGCCTCTGTAAATCCAACTTTACTTAGAACTTTGGCAGCTATTCCTTCTTCTTCTTTTAAAAGCCCTAAAAGTATATGCTCGCTTCCAACAATATTATGCCCTAAGTTTTTAGCAGACTCAAACGCTAAATCAATTGCTTTTTTAGCTCTTTGTGTAAATCTATTGAAGTTCATAATTTATCCCTCCTCTTAATTTTTCCAAAGTTTCTCTAATGTATGTTGCTCTATTTATATCTCTATTTTCAACATCATCACTCTTATACATTATTGACTGATGTGCTGGTTGTATACCTATCATAAGTTGTTCTATAGCTTTTAAATCTAGTTTTTTTATATAGTTCATTTCTATTCCCATTTTTATATTTGATAGATGGCTCATTGCCTCTGAACTACTCATTACCCTTGAATTTTCAAGTGTTCCTATTGACCTAAATATTTTATCTTCTAATTTTATACCCAATTTTTTTTGTAAGATTTCTCTGGCTTTCACTTCTTTTGAAATTGCATCCTTTGTAAGACCACTTACATTCTCTATAATATTAGACTCTGTTCTTCCAAGCGTAAGCTGATTAGATATTTGGTATATATTTCCCAATGCTTCTGTTCGCTCTCCATATATACCTCTTATTGCTATACCTATTTGTGATGAAATCTTATAAAGTTCATCCATATAGCCTAATTGACTCAATGCAGGCAAGTGCATCATTACAGAAGCTCTCATTCCAGTTCCCGTGTTAGTTGGGCAAGATGTTAGATAACCCAAGTTTGTGCTAAATGCATACTCTAAATTTGATTCTAATAAATCATCTATCTCATTTGCTATGTTATAAGCATTTTCTAAATTTAAATCATCATACATAGTTTGTATTCTTATATGGTCTTCTTCATTTATCATTATACTTACAGTTTTATCTTTTTTTACTATAACAGCACTTTTATCATTTTCTGCTAAGTCTGGACTTATCATATGCTCTTCAACCATGAGCATCTTTTTAGATTGGTCTAAATCTTCAATCTTATAGAAATCAAACTCTTCTTTATGTTCTAAACTAGAATTCATAAATGCATTTTTTACCTTTTCTATTATTTCCATAGCACACTCTTTATCTAACCTATTTGGAAAAGGATAATTGCTCAAGTTCCTAGCCAGCCTAACTCTTGATTTCATGACTATATTCTCTTTCATAATATCACTCCAATCTTAGTCAATAGAGCCTTTTAAATACTTAATCTTATCTCTAAATTGAGCAGCTAATTCATACTCTTCATTTTTTATAGCTCTATCCAAATCTTCTTTTAATTCTCTAATCTCATTTTCTACACTTATTTTATAAAAAGATTTTTTAGGTGCCTTACCTATATGTTCTATATGACCATGTATATTTTGAAGCATTGGATTTACTTGACTACTAAATGCATTATAACATTCACTGCATCCAAATCTTCCATTATTCTTAAATTCACTATATGTCATATTACATTTTTGGCAAACTAACTTTTCTTCAAGCTCTTTTTTAGGTTGAAATCCTAAGTTGGAAAATATATCCATCATTGAAAAAGGCATATCTAAATTAAAATTCATCTCTGTATTTTCTTTAGCACATTCACTACACAGATACATTTCTGTCTTTTCTCCATTGACTATTTTATTATAATATACAGATGCTTTATTTTTATTGCATTTTTGACATAGCATAAATTATCACTCCTCTATACTAAATACTCCTATTATTATATTCTTTAAAACATTAGACCTTACCTTCTCTTTTAATTCATATACTGGCATACATAATGATTTATCATCTATTGCATATAATATTAGTTTTAATTCTCTTTCACTAATTAAGTCTGATTCTCTCAAACTTTCTACCAACTCTTTTGCTTTCTTATAGGATATTTGGCTTCCTATCCTTTCGTTTAGTATTTCTCTAATATGTCCATCTTTGCTTCTTCGTATTTTTTCTATCTGAACATATCCTCCGCCACCTTTTTTGCTTTCTATATAATAACCTTTATCTATGGTAAACCTTGTTGTTAAAACATAATTTATTTGTGATGGTGCACAACTAAACAAGTTTGCTAGTTCATTTCTTTGAATCTGTATACTATTATCCTCTTCCATCAAATCTTTAATAAATTTTTCAATTATATCTGTCATAGTTGCCATTTATATCACCACACACCTTTTTATTTTGACTTTCTTTGACTACTATTTTACACCTATTATTTAAATTTTTAAAGCCCTAAATTGTGTAAATTTATTTTTTTCATAATAATTTAAATAAGGTGTCCATCTTTTGTTAAATATAATCTTCTACTTCTTACATTTATAACAATTAAGTCTTAAAATTATTGGTTATTAATTGATTTTTAATGTATCTATACCTTGTATTTGTAAATATACCTTCATATCATTATTATTAAACATTTCTAAAAATAATAATATAAAAAGATACTTTCTTTTATTAAAACAGTTTAAGAAAGTATCTTTTATTCTTCACATTTTTTATTACTTTAATTTGGTTTTTTCTTGTTTTTTATAAAAACACATAAAAACTAGATATACACTTCTTTAAAATAAGTATATACCTAGTTTTAATTACAAAATTATTTTACATAATAGATGGATATTAATTATTTAATGTTCTATCTTCTTTATTACTTTGCAGTAGCTAGTCCAATTATTTTTTCTGCAAATTGTGATGGAACCTCTCCATATCTTTCTAATTCCATTTCAAAATACCCTCTACCTTGTGTCATTGCTCTTAAATCTATTGCATATTTAAATGTTTCTGCTTGTGGAGCCTCTGCAAATATTATTTGTTTTCCTTTATTATCTGGCTCCATACCAAATATTTTTCCTCTTCTCTTGTTTATATCTCCCATAACATCTCCCATATATTCTTCTGGAACAGTTATCTTAAGTTTCATAATAGGCTCTAATAATATTGGATGAGCTTCCTCCATACCTTTTTTAAATGCTGCACTTGCTGCCATCTTAAAAGCCATTTCAGAAGAGTCTACATCATGGTATGAACCATCATAAAGTGTAGCCTTTATATTTGTAACAGGGAAACCAGCCAATACTCCTTTTTGCATAGAATCTTTTAACCCTTTTTCTACTGCTGGTATATATTGTTTTGGTACAGACCCACCAAATATTTCTTCTGTAAATTCAAAATCAGATTCACATCTTTCAAATCTTATCTTTACATCTCCATATTGACCATGGCCACCTGATTGTTTCTTATGCTTACCTTGTACATCAGCTGTTTCCTTTATAGTTTCTCTATAAGGAACTTTAAGGTCATTTAATTCAACATCTACCCCGAACTTATCTTTCATTTTATTTTTAATTGTTTTTATATGAAGCTCCCCTTGTCCTCCTAAAAGAGCTTGTTTTGTCTCTGTATTTCTATACCAATGTAATGTAGGGTCTTCCTCTACAAGTTTGTTTAATACAGCAGCTACCTTTTCTTCATCACCCTTATTCTTAGGATTAACAGCATAATATATTTGTGGTTTAGGGAAGTCTATCTTATCTAAAGCTTCTGCATCTTTATCTACAGATATAGTATCTCCTGTCTTTAGAGAATTAACTTTAGTTACAACTACTACATCACCAGCCTTAGCTTTGTCTATTTCAACTAACTCACTATTTCTCAATGTATATATGTTAGCTATTTTTTCTTTTATGTTTTTGTTTATATTAAAAACTTCTTTATCTTTAGAAATTGCACCTTGAGTAATTTTTATATATGACATTTTTCCTACAAATGGGTCAACCATAGTTTTAAATACTAATCCTTTAAATGGCTTACTCTCTTCTGTAAATATAGGTTCTAGATAATTTGATATTGTATCTAAAATTTCTTTTGTTCCTATATTATTTATAGTTGAACCACATATTACAGGTATAATATCTCCTCTTTGTATACCTATAACAATACCTTTTTGGATTTCTTCTGTAGTTAACTCTTCTCCATTAAAATACTTATCTAATATTTGATCATCTGTTTCTGCTATAAGTTCCATTAAAGCTTCTTTTACACTCATAGCTTGTTCTTTAAATTCACCTTCTAAATCATCTATATTTTCAAATACATTATGTAACTTGACAAAGTTTTTATCTTTGTATATAGGACTTATCATTGGAACTATCTTATTATTGTATTTTTCTCTTAACATTGCTATTGCATCTTTATATCTTGCTTTTTCATTATCTATTTTATTTATAAACATTATCTTAGGAATACTCTCAGTTAGTTCTAATGATTTCTCTGTACCAACTTGAATAGGTGCTGTTGCATCTATTACTATTATTGCTGCATCACTTGCTCTAAGAGATGATACAACGTCTCCGCTAAAGTCAAAATATCCTGGTGTATCCAATAAGTTAAACTTATAGTCATTATATTCTATAGGTATTAATCCCATACTATAAGTCATATTTACCTTGTCAGTTAATTTAGGTATCTTATTAGTGTTTGCTGTGTAAGCTATAGTTTCGATTAGATTTGTTTTACCACATCCGCTATGTCCTAATACTGCTACATTTCTCAACATATTACTATCATAAACCTTCATATAAGCACCCACCTTTTAAATTTATGTATTTTCTCTTAGCTGTTATTTCCTAAGAAATAGTCTAGAAAATGTTTATTATTTTTAGAATTTTTAGATAACATTTTCCTTACTAGCTTTATTTCTACATAGGGATATAATTTTCCTCTTTTTTTTAACAAATATTTAATTTAAACAAATAAAAACACTCTAAATATTTAATAAAAATATTTTAGAGTGTTTTATAAGTTGTTTCAATTCAATTATTTCATTATCATTAATAGTTGTTTATCTTCAACCATATCATCTTCTTTTACTTTAATTGATTTAATTACTCCATCAGTTTTAGCAACTATTATAGTTTCCATTTTCATTGCTTCTATAACTATTAATGGTTGATTTGCTTTTACTTCATCTTCTTCTTTAACCATTATTTTTATAACTTTTCCTGGTATACTTGCTCCGATTTGAAGTGGATCATTCATATCAGCTTTCTCAACATTAGTAACTTTTCCAGAGAAGTTTCTATCTTTTATTTCCACTTCTCTAACCATTCCATTTAATTCAAAGCCTATAGTTCTAAATCCATCTTCTTTAACTTCACCAATTTCAACTAATCTTATTGTTAATACTTTACCTTCTTCTATTTCTACTTCACATTCTTCATTTTTATTTAATCCATAGAAGAATACATCACTTTCAAGTTTAGATATATCATTATAATGTTGTAAATGTTTAATATAGTCTTCATAAACTTTTGGATATAAAGCATAACTTATAACATTTCTTATATTTGCATTTATATCATATTTTTCATTTAGATATTTTGCTATGTCATCAAAATCTTCTGCTGGTAATAGTGAACCAGGTCTTACTGTAATAGCTTCTTCGCCTTTTAAAACTACTTCTTGTAAATCTTTTGGGACTCCACCTTCTGGTTGACCAATCATACCTTTACAGTAGTCTACAACAGAATCTGGGAAGGATAAGTTCTTACCTTCTTCTATTATATTATTTTTATCTAATTTATTTTTAGTCATAAAGATAGCTAAATCTCCTACAACTTTTGAAGATGGTGTTACTTTTATTATATCTCCTACAACTTCATTAGCTTCTTTATATTTTTCTTTAACTTCATCAAATCTATTAACTAATCCTAAACTATCAGCTTGAGGTTTTAAGTTTGTATATTGACCTCCTGGTATTTCAAAATTGTATATTTCTGCACAAGAGTTAGTTAAGTCACTTTCAAATTTATTATAGACTTTTCTTAAATCTTTATAGTATTTTCCTAACTCATCATATCCAAATAAATCTATACCTGTATCTCTTTCTGTATTTTTAAGAGCTTCTACTATTGCATTAAGTGATGGTTGACTTGTAAGTCCTGCCATAGATTCTAATGCAGCATCAATTATATCTACACCAGCTTCTGATGCCATCAAACAAGTTGCCACACCATTTCCACTTGTATCATGAGTGTGTAAATGTATTGGTGCTTTTACATTTTTCTTTAGTTCTTTAACTAATGTATAAGCAGAATATGGTTTAAGAAGTCCTGACATATCTTTTATTGCTATTATGTCTGCTCCTAAACTTTCTAACTCTTTTGCCATCTTAATATAATATTCTAAGTCATATTTAGTTTTAGTCTTATCTAATATATCACCTGTATAACACATAGTTGCTTCAACTATTTTTCCAGTTTCTAGAGCTGTATTAATAGATGGTTTCATATTTTCAACCCAGTTTAATGAGTCAAATATTCTAAATACATCTATTCCTTGTTTAGCAGACTCTTTTGTAAATTCTTCTATTACATTATCTGGATAGTTTTTATATCCAACTCCATTTGATGCTCTAAGCAACATTTGGAACATTATACTTGGTATTTCTTCTCTTAGTTTTTGTAATCTACGCCAAGGTGACTCTTTTAAGAATCTATATGCAACATCATAAGTAGCTCCACCCCACATTTCAAGTGAGAATAAATCTTTTTGATATTTTTCTGTTGGTTTAGCAGCTTTTAATAAATCATATGTTCTTAATCTTGTTGCCAATAATGATTGATGTGCATCTCTCATTGTTGTATCTGTTAATAATAGTCTTTTATCATTTTTTATTTTTTCTATATATGCAGATTTACCTAACTTATCAAAAAGTATCTTACTTCCTTCTGCCTTTGAACCATCTTTATTCATTCTTGGTTCATGTAACGCATCAAATAATGGTTTTTCTTGACAAGCGTTATCATTTACAATTACATCACCTATAAATTGAAGTAATTTTGTTCCTCTATCTTTACTTTCTGTTATTTCAAATAAATCTGGATTTTCATCTATAAATTTAGTACTACATTTACCATTTGAGAATATAGGATTATTTAAGACATTAACTAAGAATCCTACATTAGTCTTAACACCTCTAACTCTAAGTTCTTTTATAGATCTTATAGTTTTGTTTATTGCTCCTTGGAATGTTCTATCCCAAGATATTGTCTTAACCAGTAAACTATCATAGTGAGGACTTATGTTTGCTCCTGTAAATCCATTTCCACCATCTAGTCTTATACCAAATCCTGAACCAGTTCTATAAACTTGAATTTTACCTGTGTCTGGCATAAATCTATTTTTAGGGTCTTCTGTAGTTATTCTACATTGGATAGAATACCCTCTTATTTCAACATCATCTTGTGATTTTATATTTATTTCTTCACTATCTAGGCTGTATCCTTGAGCTATTAATATTTGACTTTGAACTATATCTATTCCTGTAACCATTTCTGTTACAGTATGCTCAACTTGTACTCTTGTATTCATTTCTATAAAATAATGACCACCATTTGCATCTACTAAGAATTCTAGTGTCCCTGCATTAGAATAGCCTACATATTTTGATAACTTGACTGCATCATCACATATTTCTTTTCTTACTTTTTCATCTAATGAAAATGCTGGTGCATATTCTATTATCTTTTGATGTCTTCTTTGAACAGAACAATCTCTTTCGTATAAATGAACTATATTTCCATAGTTATCCCCTAATATTTGAACTTCTATATGTTTTGGGTCAGCTATATATTTTTCTATGAATATAATATCTTCACCAAAAGCTTTTCTTGATTCACTACAAGCAGTTTCATATTCAAGCTCTAAATCTTTTTCATGATGTACGATTCTCATACCTCTACCGCCACCACCATTAGATGCTTTTATCATAACAGGATAACCTATTTTATTTGCAACTTCTTTTGCTTCTTCAGTACTTCTTATTGCTTTTTCCACCCCTGGTATAGTTTGAACATTAACTTCTTTTGCAATTTTTTTAGAGTTTATCTTATCCCCCATCATATTCATTACTTTAGATGATGGGCCTATAAAAGTAATTCCATTTTCTTCACATTTACGAGCAAATTCTGCATTTTCTGCTAGAAAACCATATCCTGGATGTATAGCGTCAACTTTTTTTCTCTTTGCTAAGTCTATTATTCCATCCATATCTAAGTATGCATCTATTGGACCTTTGCCTTCCCCTATTAAATATGATTCATCTGCTTTTGTTCTAAATAATCCGTATTTATCTTCTTTACTATATATACCAACACTTTTTATCCCCAATTCTGAACAGGCTCTAAATATTCTTATAGCTATTTCGCCTCTATTAGCTACTAGTATTTTATTAAACTTTTTAAGCATACTCTATTCTTCTCCTTTATTGTTTGTGTAATATTAAAGATTATAGACTAAAATACTTTATTTTTGAAGATGTTTAAGCAAGTTCCTTAATTAATAAGATAAATTTATAAATATATATAATTTTTAGACTGTATAAACTCAATTTACCTCACTAAAATTAAGGGGTTTTTTATGGGATTTCAGACAAACTTGTGTGAAAATTTCTACAATTGACCTTATTTTATACTATTTTTTTCTCTGTTTACATAATTATTTTCATCTTTACGTAATATTTCACATACTTTTCTCAATATAGTTCATATCTTAATCTATCTGTCTTAACAAACGTTTTATTACATCAGAAAGTTTTAGATGACCTAAATCTGCATATGCTATAACTAGTATTATTTTTACTACTCCTTCTACCTCATCTAATTTATATGCTCTAGCATTTATTATTGTGTACTTTGGCATAAGTTCTTCTAAACCTAGTGCAAGTTCATCAGATAAAGTCATATATTCATCAAATTTTTCCTCATCAGATAAGGTGATATATTCATCTTGCTCACTTATAATAGTATCTAAATAATCCATATTTATACTTAATTGATAAGCTATTATGTCCTCTCTTTTTGTGCTTTTACTCAAATCCTTTTCAACTTTGAACTTACTATTCTTATCTATTATTATTTTAAGTTCTTCACTATCAACTATTTCATTTCCTATAATTATATACAAACTTTTTACCTCCTAAATATAAATCTTTTTTAATCAAAAATAAAACCTCTAGTAAAATTACTAGAGGTTTGCACTGGTGGGATTAACAGGGCTCGAACCTGTGACCCCCTGCTTGTAAGGCAGGTGCTCTCCCAGCTGAGCTATAATCCCTCGATATTTATATGGTGCGCCCAAAGGGACTCGAACCCCTAACCTTCTGATTCGTAGTCAGACACTCTATCCAGTTGAGCTATGAGCGCATTTTATTGGAGGCGACACCCAGATTCGAACTGGGGATCAAGGAGTTGCAGTCCACTGCCTTACCACTTGGCTATGTCGCCACCTTTTTGGTGATCTATCCGCGACTCGAACGCGGGACACCCTGATTAAAAGTCAGGTGCTCTACCGACTGAGCTAATAGACCATATTAGTTGGGGTGGATAATGAGAGTCGAACTCACGACCTCCAGAGCCACAATCTGGCGCTCTAACCAACTGAGCTATACCCACCATATATCTTCAAATTTAATGTGGTGGGCCATCAGGGACTCGAACCCCAGACCTACCGGTTATGAGCCGGGCGCTCTAACCAACTGAGCTAATGGCCCACATTAAATTTTTAGTAGCGGTAATAGGAGTCGAACCTATGACCTTTCGGGTATGAACCGAACGCTCTAGCCAACTAAGCTATACCGCCATATTCTTGGTGCCCAGAGGCGGAATCGAACCACCGACACGGGGATTTTCAGTCCCCTGCTCTACCGACTGAGCTATCTGGGCATTTGGCGGAGAGGGTGGGATTCGAACCCACGGCCCCTTTCGAAGTCACTGGTTTTCAAGACCAGCTCCTTAAACCACTCGGACACCTCTCCATTGGTGATCTATCCGCGACTCGAACGCGGGACACCCTGATTAAAAGTCAGGTGCTCTACCGACTGAGCTAATAGACCATATTTTTATTTGGCTGGGGATGCAGGACTCGAACCTACGCATACATGAGTCAAAGTCATGTGCCTTACCGACTTGGCTAATCCCCAATATATATGTGGTGAGCGCACAGGGATTCGAACCCCGGACACACGCCTTAGAAGGGCGTTGCTCTATCCAGCTGAGCTATGCACCCACATTGCAATATAAACATAAATTTGGAGCGGGAAACGAGATTCGAACTCGCGACTTCAACCTTGGCAAGGTTGCGCTCTACCACTGAACTATTCCCGCTCGTTTATTAAATTAAATAAAAATGGTGCGGATGAAGGGAGTCGAACCCCCACGCCAATGGCGCTAGATCCTAAGTCTAGTGCGTCTGCCAATTCCGCCACATCCGCGCATTTTTTTGGTGGAGGATGGTGGATTCGAACCACCGAAGTCGATGACAACAGATTTACAGTCTGCCCCCTTTGGCCGCTCGGGAAATCCTCCGTATTAATTTTACATGGAGCTGGTGATAGGAATCGAACCTACAACCTGCTGATTACAAGTCAGCTGCTCTACCGTTGAGCCACACCAGCATTTTTTATATTTTATTTTGGCGACCTGGAAGGGGTTCGAACCCTCGACCTCCAGCGTGACAGGCTGGCATTCTAACCAACTGAACTACCAGGCCGCAAATGGTGGGACCAGCAGGGCTCGAACCTGCGACCCCCTGCTTGTAAGGCAGGTGCTCTCCCAGCTGAGCTATGATCCCATTTTTTGGAGCGGGTGAAGGGGATCGAACCCTCACAGCTGGCTTGGAAGGCCAGAACTCTACCATTGAGCTACACCCGCTTATTTAATTGTTTTTTTGGTGACTCGTAGGGGAATTGAACCCCTGTTACCGCCGTGAAAGGGCGGTGTCTTAACCTCTTGACCAACGAGCCATTTTAATGGTTGCGGAGGCAGGACTCGAACCTACGACCTTCGGGTTATGAGCCCGACGAGCTGCCAACTGCTCCACTCCGCGATATTATTTTATAAAGTGCCGAAGACCGGAATCGAACCGGTACGAGAGGTAAGTCCCGCAGGATTTTAAGTCCTGTGCGTCTGCCAGTTCCGCCACTTCGGCTTTTTTGGCTCCAAGGGTGGGGCTCGAACCCACAGCCTACCGGTTAACAGCCGGTTGCTCCACCGTTGAGCTACCTTGGAATATTTTGGAGGCGACACCCAGATTCGAACTGGGGATCAAGGAGTTGCAGTCCACTGCCTTACCACTTGGCTATGTCGCCGCCTTTTTGGTGATCTATCCGCGACTCGAACGCGGGACACCCTGATTAAAAGTCAGGTGCTCTACCGACTGAGCTAATAGACCATATTAGTTGGGGTGGATAATGAGAGTCGAACTCACGACCTCCAGAGCCACAATCTGGCGCTCTAACCAACTGAGCTATACCCACCATTATATTGGTCGAGGTGAAGGGACTCGAACCCCCGGCCCCATGGTCCCAAACCATGTGCGCTACCAAACTGCGCTACACCTCGAAATTTTATTAATTTAATGTGGTGGGCCATCAGGGACTCGAACCCCAGACCTACCGGTTATGAGCCGGGCGCTCTAACCAACTGAGCTAATGGCCCACATTAAATTTTAGTAGCGGTAATAGGAGTCGAACCTATGACCTTTCGGGTATGAACCGAACGCTCTAGCCAACTAAGCTATACCGCCATATTCTTGGTGCCCAGAGGCGGAATCGAACCACCGACACGGGGATTTTCAGTCCCCTGCTCTACCGACTGAGCTATCTGGGCATTTGGCGGAGAGGGTGGGATTCGAACCCACGGCCCCTTTCGAAGTCACTGGTTTTCAAGACCAGCTCCTTAAACCACTCGGACACCTCTCCATATTCTACTTCCAATGATCGAACTCGGGACACCCTGATTAAGAGTCAGGTGCTCTGCCAGCTGAGCTAATGAACCTTAACTTTAATATTTAATGGCTGGGGATGCAGGACTTGAACCTACGCATACATGAGTCAAAGTCATGTGCCTTACCGACTTGGCTAATCCCCAATATATGTGGTGAGCGCACAGGGATTCGAACCCCGGACACACGCCTTAGAAGGGCGTTGCTCTATCCAGCTGAGCTATGCACCCACAATAAATATGTATAAATTAAATAAAAAATGGTGCGGATGAAGGGAGTCGAACCCCCACGCCAATGGCGCTAGATCCTAAGTCTAGTGCGTCTGCCAATTCCGCCACATCCGCGCATTTTTTTGGTGGAGGATGGTGGATTCGAACCACCGAAGTCGATGACAACAGATTTACAGTCTGCCCCCTTTGGCCGCTCGGGAAATCCTCCGTATTAATTTTACATGGAGCTGGTGATAGGAATCGAACCTACAACCTGCTGATTACAAGTCAGCTGCTCTACCGTTGAGCCACACCAGCATTTTTTATATTTTATTTTGGCGACCTGGAAGGGGTTCGAACCCTCGACCTCCAGCGTGACAGGCTGGCATTCTAACCAACTGAACTACCAGGCCGCAAATGGTGGGACCAGCAGGGCTCGAACCTGCGACCCCCTGCTTGTAAGGCAGGTGCTCTCCCAGCTGAGCTATGATCCCATTTTTTTTGGAGCGGGTGAAGGGGATCGAACCCTCACAGCTGGCTTGGAAGGCCAGAACTCTACCATTGAGCTACACCCGCTTATTTAATTTTTTTTTGGTGACTCGTAGGGGAATTGAACCCCTGTTACCGCCGTGAAAGGGCGGTGTCTTAACCTCTTGACCAACGAGCCATTTTAATGGTTGCGGAGGCAGGACTCGAACCTACGACCTTCGGGTTATGAGCCCGACGAGCTGCCAACTGCTCCACTCCGCGATATTGTTTTATAAGTGCCGAAGACCGGAATCGAACCGGTACGAGAGGTAAGTCCCGCAGGATTTTAAGTCCTGTGCGTCTGCCAGTTCCGCCACTTCGGCTTTTTTTGGCTCCAAGGGTGGGGCTCGAACCCACAGCCTACCGGTTAACAGCCGGTTGCTCCACCGTTGAGCTACCTTGGAATATTTACGTGGCTATGTCCTACTCTCCCAGGCAGTTTCCCACCAAGTACCATCAGCGCTAAAGAGCTTAACTTCTGTGTTCGGAATGGGAACAGGTGTATCCTCTTTGCTATTATAACCACATATTGCCTATTTATAAGACAAGTATTATATTAACATCTTTATTTTTAAATGTCAATACTTTTAAAGTACTAAATAATAATAGTTTTTTATTAAATATCTTCTATTAATTGAAGTTAGTACTTTACATAGAGTTAACACTCTAAAAACTACATATATATTTTAATCAATGAACATCAAATAATATTGGTCAAGTCCTCGACCTATTAGTATCGATAAGCTAAATACATTGCTGCACTTACACCTTCGACCTATCAACCAGATAGTCTTTCTGGGGTCTTACCCTTGCGGTGGGAAATCTTATCTTGAAGTTGGCTTCGCGCTTAGATGCTTTCAGCGCTTATCCATTCCGTACATAGCTACCCAGCCATGCCCTTGGCAGAACAACTGGTACACCAGAGGTACGTCCATCCCGGTCCTCTCGTACTAAGGACAGGTCTCCTCAAATTTCCTACGCCTGCGACGGATAGGGACCGAACTGTCTCACGACGTTCTGAACCCAGCTCGCGTACCACTTTAATGGGCGAACAGCCCAACCCTTGGGACCTACTACAGCCCCAGGATGTGATGAGCCGACATCGAGGTGCCAAACCTCCCCGTCGATGTGGACTCTTGGGGGAGATAAGCCTGTTATCCCCAGGGTAGCTTTTATCCGTTGAGCGATGGCCCTTCCACGCAGAACCACCGGATCACTAAGTCCGATTTTCATCCTTGCTCGACCTGTATGTCTTGCAATCAAGCTCTCTTTTGCCTTTACACTCTACGTACGATTTCCGACCGTACTGAGAGAACCTTTGAGCGCCTCCGTTACCTTTTGGGAGGCGACCGCCCCAGTCAAACTGCCCACCTGACAGTGTCCCAAGACCAGATTCATGGCCTATGGTTAGAGTCCCAGTACTACAAGGGTGGTATCCCAAGGATGGCTCCGCCAAAACTGGCGTCCTGGTTTCAAAGCCTCCCACCTATCCTGTACATGTAGTACCAAGACCCAATGTCAAGCTACAGTAAAGCTCCATGGGGTCTTTCCGTCCTGTCGCAGGTATCCGGCATCTTCACCGGAATTACAATTTCACCGAGTCTGTTGTTGAGACAGTGCCCAAATCGTTACGCCTTTCGTGCGGGTCGGAACTTACCCGACAAGGAATTTCGCTACCTTAGGACCGTTATAGTTACGGCCGCCGTTTACTGGGGCTTAAGTTCACTGCTTCGATTACTCTAACAGATCCCCTTAACCTTCCAGCACCGGGCAGGCGTCAGCTCCTATACATCGTCTTGCGACTTAGCAGAAACCTATGTTTTTGGTAAACAGTCGCTTGGGCCTATTCTCTGCGGCCACCGTATGGTGGCACCCCTTATCCCTAAGTTACGGGGTCATTTTGCCGAGTTCCTTAACAACAGTTCTCTCGCGGGCCTTAGGATACTCTCCTCACCCACCTGTGTCGGTTTGCGGTACGGGTACCTTTAACCTCGATAGAGACTTTTCTTGACAGTGTGAAATCAGCTACTTCGCTACTAAATTTCGCTCCCCATCACATCCCAGCATTATCAAAGCGGATTTACCTACTCTGACTGCCTCAATGCTTGGGCACACATAACCAACAGTGTGCTTAGCTTATCCTACTGTGTCATCCCATCTCTCAAACGGTTATCGGTAGTACAGGAATATCAACCTGTTGTCCATCACCTACGCCTTTCGGCCTCAGCTTAGGTCCCGACTAACCCAGGGCGGACGAACCTTCCCCTGGAAACCTTGGGTTTACGGCCTGTGGGATTCTCACCCACATCTCGCTACTCATGCCAACATTCTCACTCCCATACTGTCCACATGTCCTTACGGTCATGCTTCAACCCGTATGGGAAGCTCCCCTACCCATCATTACTGATGCCGTAGCTTCGGTAGTAAGTTTTAGCCCCGGAAATCTTCGGCGCAGGATCACTCGACCAGTGAGCTATTACGCACTCTTTGAATGAGTGGCTGCTTCTAAGCCAACATCCTGGTTGTCTGTGCAATCCCACATCCTTTACCACTTAACTTACATTTAGGGACCTTAGCTGACGATCTGGGCTGTTGCCCTTTCGACTATGAATCTTATCACCCACAGTCTGACTCCCAAGTATAAGATGACGGCATTCGGAGTTTGATAGTCTTCGGTAGGTGCAATACCCCCTAGGACATTCAGTGCTCTACCTCCGTATCTCTCACCTTGAGGCTAGCCCTAAAGCTATTTCGGGGAGAACCAGCTATCTCCGGGCTCGATTGGAATTTCACCGCTACCCACAAGTCATCCCCGAGCTTTTCAACGCTCGTGGGTTCGGACCTCCACGAAATTTTACTTTCGCTTCATCCTGCTCATGGGTAGGTCGCCCGGTTTCGGGTCTACGTCAAGTAACTGAACGCTCAGTTAAAACTCGCTTTCGCTACGGCTCCACACCTTAAGTGCTTAACCTTGCTACTTAACGTAACTCGTTGGCCCGTTCTACAAAAAGTACGCGGTCACACAAGAAATGTGCTTCCACAGCTTGTAAGTGCAGGGTTTCAGGTTCTATTTCACTCCCCTCCCGGGGTTCTTTTCACCTTTCCCTCACGGTACTATACGCTATCGGTCACTAGGTAGTATTTAGCCTTGGAGGGTGGTCCCTCCTGCTTCCCACAGGGTTTCACGTGTCCCGTGGTACTCTGGATCATATCTGAAGTTTTCTCGTTTGACATACAGGACTATTACCTTCTGTGGTGGGTCTTTCCAAACCTCTTCAATTACGATACCTCTTCGTTTAAGATATGTCCGCAACCCCAATAAAGAAAACTTTATTGGTTTGGGCTATTCCGCGTTCGCTCGCCGCTACTTACGGAATCGAATTTCTTTCTCTTCCTTCAGGTACTTAGATGTTTCAGTTCCCTGAGTTCCCCTCATTAAGCTATGTATTCACTTAATGATACTTAGACATTACTCTAAGTGAGTTTCCTCATTCGGAAATCTTCGGATCAAAGTTTACGTGCAACTCCCCGAAGCTTATCGCAGCTTATCGCGTCCTTCATCGGCTCCTAGTGCCAAGGCATCCGCCCTGCACCCTTAATAACTTGACCAGTTAAAAAGGTTTGATAGATTAGAAGCTATCAACTTCGATAATTTTTAAAAGTTATCAGCTTTATATATTACAAATTAGATGTCATATCACTAAATATATATATGCAGTTTTCAAAGTGCTAAAGCACGTCGCCAACGAATAAATTCTGTTGCTCAAAGTGCTAATTGAGTATTCGTAAAAACGAACCCTCAAAATTAAACAGTAGGCAATTCTCCTTAGAAAGGAGGTGATCCAGCCGCACCTTCCGATACGGCTACCTTGTTACGACTTCACCCCAGTTATTGATTCCACCTTCGACGACTTCTTCCAAAAGGTTAGATAATCGGCTTCGGGCGTCTCCAACTCCCGTGGTGTGACGGGCGGTGTGTACAAGACCCGGGAACGCATTCACCGCAGCATTCTGATCTGCGATTACTAGTAACTCCAGCTTCATGTAGGCGAGTTTCAGCCTACAATCCGAACTGAGAGTAGCTTTAAGGGATTAGCTCCACCTTACGGCTTGGCAACCCTCTGTACTACCCATTGTAGCACGTGTGTAGCCCTAAGCATAAGGGGCATGATGATTTGACGTCATCCCCACCTTCCTCCAGGTTATCCCTGGCAGTCTCTCTAGAGTGCCCAACTTAATGATGGCAACTAAAGACAAGGGTTGCGCTCGTTGCGGGACTTAACCCAACATCTCACGACACGAGCTGACGACAACCATGCACCACCTGTCACCAATGTCCCCGAAGGGAACTCTCCGATTAAGGAGATGTCATTGGGATGTCAAGCTTAGGTAAGGTTCTTCGCGTTGCTTCGAATTAAACCACATGCTCCGCTACTTGTGCGGGTCCCCGTCAATTCCTTTGAGTTTCACTCTTGCGAGCGTACTTCCCAGGCGGAGTACTTAATGCGTTAGCTGCGGCACCGAGGGGGGTAACCCCCGACACCTAGTACTCATCGTTTACAGCGTGGACTACCAGGGTATCTAATCCTGTTTGCTCCCCACGCTTTCGTGCCTCAGCGTCAGTTACAGTCCAGAGAGCCGCCTTCGCAACTGGTGTTCCTCCTAATATCTACGCATTTCACCGCTACACTAGGAATTCCACTCTCCTCTCCTGCACTCAAGTCTCCCAGTTTCAAGAGCTTACTACGGTTGAGCCGTAGCCTTTCACTCCTGACTTGAAAGACCGCCTACGCACCCTTTACGCCCAGTAAATCCGGATAACGCTAGCCCCCTACGTATTACCGCGGCTGCTGGCACGTAGTTAGCCGGGGCTTCCTCCTCAAGTACCGTCATTATCTTCCTTGAGGACAGAGTTTTACGACCCGAAGGCCTTCATCACTCACGCGGCGTTGCTGCATCAGGCTTTCGCCCATTGTGCAATATTCCCCACTGCTGCCTCCCGTAGGAGTTTGGACCGTGTCTCAGTTCCAATGTGGCCGATCACCCTCTCAGGTCGGCTACTGATCGTCGCCTTGGTAAGCCGTTACCTTACCAACTAGCTAATCAGACGCGGGTCCATCCTGTACTGGCTCACCTTTGATATTTAAGAGATGCCTCTCAAATATGTTATCCCGTATTAGCATACCTTTCGGTATGTTATCCGTGTGTACAGGGTAGGTTACCCACGCGTTACTCACCCGTCCGCCGCTCTTTACCGAAGTAAATCGCTCAACTTGCATGTGTTAGGCACGCCGCCAGCGTTCATCCTGAGCCAGGATCAAACTCTCAAATAAAAGTTTATCAGGCTCAGATACTATTGTTATCTAAATATCTGGCTTTATGGTTTGTTTCTTGTTTTTATAAATTAACCTACTGTTTAATTTTCAAAGTTCATTTTTCATGTCTGCCCTTTTCTTAAGGACAAGTAATACTATATCAGCTTTATTTATCTAAGTCAATATAATTTTTTATTTTTTTTAAGATTTTTAATTTTTCTATGTTTTATCAGCTTAACTCTCAGAAATTAATAATAAACAAAAGTCCCTATTTCATAGGACTAATATATATTTTATGCCCAATTTTCCTTTTTATTCTATATTTAAATTTTTTATTTGTAGCAATACACATTTTTTTAAAATTAATTTACATTTCTTTCACTTGTAATTTTTGTAATCTTGTATTAGATTATTATTAAAAAATGATTTATCAATAATTTGATTGAGAACGACATTTTTACACATCAAAATATTATATAAATACTATGCTACATTTTAGGAGGATTTTATTATGAGCAAGAAAGTATTAATCATGTCTGCTTCTACAGGTGGTGGACATAATAGAGCGGCTCTAGCTATTAAAGAAGAACTTACATCCAAAACAATTGATGGAGAGCCAGTTGAGTGCGAAATAATAGATAGTTTGAAATTAGTCAATAACATAATGGATAAAATAATTTCAAGAGGATATGAAAAATCCGCCATATATACACCCAAAGCATATGGAAGTGTATATAGATTATCTGAAACAAACCTTTTATCGAAAAATGAATTTAAAGATAATCTAATCATTACATTTATGGCAAAAAAATTTAAAAAACTCATTAAAAACACTAAGCCAGATTTAATTATAGGTACACATCCTTTTCCAATGATTGCTCTAAGTACATTGAAAAAAAATTTTAACTTACATAATAATGAAATAAATGCTTCTACTGATCATTTTTATAAGCATCATACAAGTACTATTAATGTTCCTCCACTTATTTCTGTACTAACTGATTATACTACTCATTCCACATGGATACAAAATGAGATTGACTACTATATTGTTGGTCATGAGTATGTAAAGGAATTATTAGTATTTGATGGAGTCGAGCCTAGCAAAATTAGAACATTTGGAATCCCTGTTGAAAAATCATTCCACTCTCATAGAGATAAAAAAATTGTTCTTTCTGAACTAAATTTATCTCCTGATAAATTAACTGTTTTACTTATGGGTGGCAGTTTTGGAGCTGGGAATATAAAAGAAACTCTTGATGAGTTATTAGATACAGATAGAGATTTTCAGATACTTGTAATAACTGGTAGAAATGAAAGTTTAAAAGAGAAAATTGAAAAAAAACTTGTATCTCGTTATCATGACAAAAATGTATGTGTACTTGGATACACTAATAAAATGAATGATATTTTAGCTTCTATCGATGTTTTAGTCAGTAAGCCTGGTGGACTTACTACAACTGAAGCACTATTAAAAGATGTACCCATGATAGTTCCATATTATATCCCTGGACAAGAAGAAGAAAATCTTGATTTCTTATCCAATTGTGGTGCAGCACTTAGAACTACAAAGAAATATAATTTATCAATATTATTAAAAGTTTTAATAGATGACTCTAGTAGGCTAGAAATGTTAAAGAAAAATATAAAATCTATAAGAAAATCAAATTCAGCCCAAAACATAGCTAATTTAGTATTAAGTATAATTTCTGATTAATAAAATAAATAAAATCCCTATAGTATACCTATTAGGGATTTTTTATCTTCTAATTATTTAATTGCTAGATTGGTTCATAAAAATCTTCTTCATAATCATACTGATAGTTTTTATAGTTATTTCTGAATTCAGTATTTTTATTTTTTGGAGTTTTCTTAGTTTTTTTCTTGTTAGAAAAACTTATCTCCTCAAAATCATCATATTTAGGCTTGTCTTTTGATTTCATTTTTTTAATTCTTTTTTCTTTCATTGCATTATGTTCTTCTAAGTTCATAATTGGTTTCATGTTGCACCCCTATCAAAATTTTTAAATGATTTATACAACAAATTATACAATACAGAAGAGATTTATTCAATAAATCTAAATCAAAATTAATCTGAATTTAACTCCAAAAAATTACAAAAATCGAGGTAGTAACCTCGATTTTTATATTTCTCTTCTGCCTTCCAATGCTTTCGATATTGTAACTTCATCTGCATATTCTAAATCGCCTCCAACAGGAAGACCATGAGCTATCCTAGTAACTTTGATTCCCATTGGCTTTACTAATCTTGCAATATACATAGCTGTAGCTTCTCCTTCAATAGTAGGATTTGTAGCCATTATTATTTCTCTTACATCTTGATTACCAAGCCTTTGTATAAGCTCTTTTATTTTTAGCATATCTGGTCCAATACCATCCATTGGAGAAATAACCCCATTTAATACATGATATTGCCCTTTAAACTCTCTTATTCTCTCCATAGCTGCAACATCTCTCGGATCTTCTACCACACATATAGTACTAGAATCCCTATTCTTATTTGAACACATACTACATGGGTCTGTATCTGTTATATTGCAACAAATTGAACAATACTTTATCTCTCTTTTTGCGTCTATAATTGCCTTAGATAAAGCCTCCACATCATTAGTATTCATATTAATAATATGAAAAGCCAACCTTTGAGCAGTCTTTCTTCCAACTCCTGGAAGCTTTGAAAATTCTTCTATTAGTCTCGTTATCGGACCTGTATAAACTTGCATAAATATCACCTACTAGAATAACCCTGGTATATTCATACCTCCAGTTACCTTACTCATTTGATTTGCTTGTATATCATCAATATTTCTCAATGCTTGATTTACTGCACTTAAAACTAAATCCTGTAACATTTCTATATCGTCTGGATCAACAACTTCTGGTTTAATAGTTATATCTAAAACTTCTTTTTTACCATTAACTTTTACAGTAACTGCTCCTCCACCAACTGAAGCTTCTACTTCTTTATTTTCTAACTCTTGTTGAGCTTTTTGCATGTTTTCTTGCATCTTTTGAGCCTGTTTTAATAAATTATTCATATTTCCACCACCAGGCATCATTCCGCCTCCAAAACCTTTTTTAGCCATAAACACTATTCCTCCTAAACTTATTTTCATTTTATTATTATATCATAATAGTATTTTATTATTTACTTTCATTTTCATCAATACTATCTTTTATTTCTAGTATATCTTCGTTTACTATGTTCTTTAGTATCTCTTCACCAATGTCTTTTTTTTCTTTAACTTCAAGATTTATATCTTTGACTTCTGATGACAATACTATTTTTACACTAAAGCTTCTATTTAAAACTTCTCTTATAGTCTTCTCTAGATAATTTATTGTATCTGGGGAGCTTAATCTAGTTTTTGCAAAATCAAATTTATCATCAAATATTACATATAACATGTTAGAATATACATTAAAACTTTTTACCTCACTTAAAAGAGCGTATATTGGCATTTTTTTATCTTTTTTAATTTGTTTAAGTATATTTTTCCATGATGATTCTATAAGTAGAATATCTTCATTTTTTACCTCTTCATAAACTATACTTTCTTTTTTTGAATCTATTTCTCTATTATCCTCATATTCCTTTTCTTTACCACTATCATTATTTGTAATTTTAAAGCTACCCATTTCAATCATTTTTTCCAAATTCTCAACCCTTTTAATAAGAGCTTCTTTACTTTCATCAAACATTGGCTGAGCAATCTTCATTATAGTTATTTCTACTAAGACTCTTGGATTTGAAGATGATTTTATATCATCTTGAGTTGTTGACAGTATATTTAAAATTCTTATTAAATCATTCATATCTATGTCCTCAGATTGAGATTTAAGTTGCTCTATAGTTTCTTCTGGTAATGAGATTATTTCATCTAATTCTGATGATACTTTGCAAACCATTAAATTTCTAAAATGGTCTATTAAATCATTTATAAGGTTTCTTATATCTTTACCCCATAAAACAAATTCATTTAATATTTCAAGAGATTTTTTAGTATCCTGTGCTACAATACATTGAGACAACTCAAATAATTGTTCTATATTCACGCTTCCCATCAACTCAACAACATCTTTATAGTCTACTGTATTTTCTCCAAATGATATACACTGGTCTAATATGCTAAGAGCATCTCTAAGTGCTCCTTGAGAGTTTCTAGATATCAGATTAAGAGCTTTTTCATCTATGTCAATTCCTTCATCTTCACAAATTTTTTTCATCCTAAGAGTCATATCTTTAACAGTAACTCTTTTAAAATCGTATCTTTGGCAACGTGATAAAATAGTTGCAGGTATCTTATGAGGTTCCGTAGTAGCTAATATAAAGATTACATATGAGGGAGGTTCTTCTAATGTCTTTAACAATGCATTAAAAGCTCCTTGAGACAACATATGAACCTCATCTATTATATATACTTTATATTTAGCATTAGCTGGAGAATATTTTACACTTTCTCTAAGCTCTCTTATATCATCTACACTATTATTTGATGCTGCATCTATTTCTACAACATCCATTGTATTATCTTTTAATATTGATTCACATATTTCACACTCATTACAAGGTTCTTCATTCAATTTATTTAAACAATTTACCGCTCTTGAAAAAATTTTTGCAGTAGATGTCTTTCCAGTACCTCTTGTACCACAAAACAAATAGGCATGTCCTATATTATCATTGTATATTTGATTTTTTAAAGTCTTAATAATATGTTCTTGACCAACAACATCATCAAATCTTTGTGGCCTATATGCTCTATATAATGCTTTATGCATCTTTTTACCTCTCTTTAGTAAAATTAATAAAAAAATCCCTCATTATCTAAGGGATTAGTCTTTTATATATTAAATGCTGTACACCATCTATCGACTTAATTCCATAGGCGTTACCAAAACAGTTAGCTCAACTTAGGCACCCCCGCGGCACACAAAAGTGATCACTTACCGCTGCTTCCTTCCGGATCTGACGGGGTTCATGAGCTTTCATTGCGCAGGACCTAAGCATCAACACCACTTATTCAGGGCGGCCCTACAAAAAATAAGCCTTTAGATGGAATTCAATCCTGCTATAGCGGATTGCAGGTTACAGGGCACCGCTACCTCCCCATCTAGTACAGCAAAATTACAACCATATTTAATTACTTTTATTTATTGTTTCTGGCGGAGAGAGTGGGATTTGAACCCACGATACAGTTTTACCCATATACTCGCTTTCCAGGCGAGCGCCTTCGACCACTCGACCATCTCTCCTTAATCTCTTTTTCTTAATGCCTTAAAAAATTCTTGCAATATGATCGAGCATTCTTCTTGCAAAACATCAAAAGCCACTTTTACATTATTATTATCAAAATAATCTAATTTAAACTCATGCTGTTTCTCTATATATGAATTTTTTATATGTCTTGTCCCTATTATAAGCTTTTTTATTCTAGAATTAACTATTGCACCACTACACATTATACAAGGCTCTAGTGTAACATACAAATCACAATCTGTCAATCTCCATCCACCTAATTTTTCTGATGCTTGCTTTATCGCTAAAATTTCTGCATGAGCTGTAGAATCTTTCAATGTTTCTGTAAGGTTATGAGCCCTTGCTATTATCTGATTATCTTTAACTATAACAGCACCTATTGGTGTTTCTCTCTTATTATATGCTTTATATGCTTCTTTTAATGCTTCTTTCATATAAAATGAACTTTCCATAATTCCTCCCAAAACTTATAACAAACTTATCTTATCATAATTCATTTTATAATTCAACTTAATTTTATTTTGTTTATTTAATATATTGCTATACATAGCTACATTTAATTTAAATTAACCTAAAAAAAATTTTTCAACGTCTAATTAAATGTTGATTTATGAAAATATTTAGCTTTTTATGATGAATATTCTATTATATATATTAACATAAAAAAGTTATGAAATTATTAAATCTCATAACTTTTTCTAATTTACTATTTACTTACAGTATATTTTTAATCTTAAAATATATTATCACTTATATAATATTAATACATAATTATTTTATAACATCAACACCCATATAAGGTCTTAATTCTTCTGGAACCACTACAGAGCCATCTGCTTGTTGATAATTTTCTAATATAGCAGCTAAACATCTTCCTATAGCCAATCCAGAACCATTTAATGTATGAACATATTCTGCTTTTGATTTTTTATCCCTTTTAAATCTTATTCCCGCTCTTCTTGCTTGGAAATCTTCAAAGTTTGAACAAGAAGATATTTCTACATATCTATTATAACTTGGCATCCAAACTTCTAAATCATATTTAAAAGCAGCTGTAAATCCTAAGTCTCCTGTACATATTCTTACAACTCTATATGGAAGACCTAACATTTGTAACATAGTTTCAGCATCATGAGTTAATGATTCTAATTCCTTATAAGAATCCTCTGGTTTAACAAATTTAACTAATTCAACTTTATTGAATTGATGCTGTCTAACTAAACCTCTTGTGTCTCTTCCTGCTGAACCAGCTTCAGATCTAAAGCAAGGAGTATATGCACAATATTTTATTGGAAGTTCTGCAACATCTAATATCTCATTAGCATGTATATTTGTCACAGGTACTTCAGCTGTTGGTATTAAGAAATACTCTAGCCCTTCTATTTTAAACATATCTTCCTCAAATTTAGGAAGTTGACCAGTGCCTATAAAACTATTTCTATTAGCCATAAATGGAGGTAAAACTTCTGTATATCCATGTTTAGCTGTATGAGTATTTAAGAAGAAATTCATTAAAGATCTTTCTAATCTAGCACCTAATCCTCTATATAAAGTAAATCTTGAACCAGTTATTTTTCCAGCTGTTTCAAAGTCTAATATCCCTAAACCAGTTCCTATATCCCAGTGAGCTTTATGTTCAAAATCAAATTTTGTAGGTTCTCCCCAAGTTCTTACTTGAACATTATCTTCATCTGTTTCACCTTGTGGCACATCTGGATGAGGTACATTTGGAATTCTCATCAATGCATATTCCATTTTTCCTTCAACTTCTTTTACTTTCTCATCAATACCTTTTATCTTGTCTGATAATTCTTTTAATCTTGCTTTTTCCTCTTCTACATCTTTTCCTTCTTTTATTAATTGTGGTATCTTTTTAGAGTTTACATTTAATTCATTTTTCATAACTTCAACTTCTTGAAGTATCTCTCTTCTTTTATTATCTAATTCCACTACAGCATCAAGGTCGAATTCTTTTTCGCCTCTTATTTCCATAGCTTTTTTAATATCATCTAAATTTTCTCTTATTCTTTTAATATCTAACATATTAATTCCTCCTAATAATTTTTATAATATAAATTAATAATTCCAATTTAAATTAAAACATTTTTAACTGCAAATTCTTAGTTTAAACAAATTTTGAAAATAAAAAAAGACCTCCGTTTACCCTATAAAAGGGACGAAAATCTTTTATCCGCGTTGCCACCCTAATTGATTATACCCATATGTACAATCCTCTCAGACCTGTAACGTAGGTAAACGTCTAGCTTTAACTAGAAGCTCTAGAGTAGATTCAAAAACCATTGTAATGAGTTCTCACCATCCACTCATTCTCTGAATACAACCTGTTTTTTACTATTTTCTTTCAATGCTTTTAACTAATTGTTTTATTTGATAATCATTATATTATATATATTAACATCTTTCAATACTATTATTCAATTTTTTTTAGAATTTTCTTTAATTTGTTATCTTGAATTTGATTTTTTTGTTTAATTAAAATATTATCTTTTATCTAAAGAATTTAAATTACTTGTGTTATTAAACAATAATGAAGCAGGAATAAATGGAACTTCTATTTTATTTTCATCAAATTTCTTTTTAACTTTTTCCATTATATCAAAGTATACATCCCAGTAATCATCAGTTTTAACCCAAGGCCTAGCAACTATTTGCATAGTATTATTACCTATAGAGTTTAACCCTATGATTGGCTTTGGATCATCTAGTATCCTTTTTTCATTTGTAAAAATTTCATTTAATATAGATTTAACCATATCTATATCGCTGTCATAAGAAATATTATACGAAAAATCTATTCTTCTTTTATTTTGATGTGTGTAATTAATTATATTATTACTTGTCAATTGAAAATTTGGTATTATTATAGTTTTATTATCTGGAGTTTTAAGAACAGTGCTAAATATTTGTATATCAGAAACTGTACCTTCCACACCTGACCCTTGAATATAATCACCTATATTGAATGGCTTAAAAAACAAAATAATCATGCCTGAACCTAGGTTTGATAATATTTCTTTAAATGCTAATCCTATACTAAATCCAGCTGCTCCTAAGACCGCTACAACTGATGTAGTTTGTATTCCTATAATACCTAAACTTATCAGTGATATGATGGATAGCATTGATATATATATACCATATACAATAAAATTATTTACACCTTTACTCATTCCATATTTAATTAGAAATTTAGAAACCATCTTTCTTACTATCTTAGCTATATAAATACCTATTATAAATATTGTTATTGCATATATAATATTTGGTATATTATCACTGAAATTATTAAGCATATTTTCTAAAGTTCTCTTCGTTATATTACTATTTGTTGAAGTAGTCTTAGCCAATGACAAAAAATTCATTTAACTCCTCCTTATGATAATATTCCACTGTCATCTAGTTTTTTTATTATATCTTCAATAGTTTTTTCTTTGAGTGCTTCAATTGTATGAATATGACTACATTCTGTTAAAACTGATAATTGTTTAAACTCATTTGTTTCAACTTTTATCATAAAATCATCTATATCCATTTTAGAATAAATATTAAGTTCCGCAGTTATTTGACCATATGTCGGATGATTTACAATAACATCTTTTACAATTCCACCCAAATCTACAATAATTCTTAGTTCTTCATAAATTTCTTGGGGATTTCTATGATTTTTACATTTTATTTGTCTGGAAAAATATGGTTGATTATATATTATATATCCTTGAGGTGTCGCTATTATTTCAAAACCTTTAGCTCTTATAAGCGCTATATCTTGTACTATTACTTGTCTGCTTACATTTAATAGCTCTGCTAGCACTCCACCTTTTACAGGATGCTTGGATTCCTTTAAAATATCTATTAATTTGTTTCTTCTTTCATTAGAATTCATATCATACCTTCTTTCTAAATCAAAACTTTTTGTCTATATTATATAATTCTATATTTTATCTTAGTATAAATCAATACAGAGTTTATATTCTGTTTAATTTTAGATTTTATAGCAAACAATAAAAAAAGACTACGTGGCTACGTCCTACTCTCCCAGGCAGTTTCCCACCAAGTACCATCAGCGCTAGAGAGCTTAACTTCTGTGTTCGGAATGGGAACAGGTGTATCCTCTCTGCTATTGTAACCACATAATCTCTATGCTTAATATTACTATTAAGTTATTGAAACTAGTAAAACTAGATTCTTTAGAGTTAACACTCTAAAAACTACATATATATTTTAATCAATGAACATCAAATAAATATTGGTCAAGTCCTCGACCTATTAGTATCGATAAGCTAAATACATTGCTGCACTTACACCTTCGACCTATCAACCAGATAGTCTTTCTGGGGTCTTACCCTTGCGGTGGGAAATCTTATCTTGAAGTTGGCTTCGCGCTTAGATGCTTTCAGCGCTTATCCATTCCGTACATAGCTACCCAGCCATGCCCTTGGCAGAACAACTGGTACACCAGAGGTACGTCCATCCCGGTCCTCTCGTACTAAGGACAGGTCTCCTCAAATTTCCTACGCCTGCGACGGATAGGGACCGAACTGTCTCACGACGTTCTGAACCCAGCTCGCGTACCACTTTAATGGGCGAACAGCCCAACCCTTGGGACCTACTACAGCCCCAGGATGTGATGAGCCGACATCGAGGTGCCAAACCTCCCCGTCGATGTGGACTCTTGGGGGAGATAAGCCTGTTATCCCCAGGGTAGCTTTTATCCGTTGAGCGATGGCCCTTCCACGCAGAACCACCGGATCACTAAGTCCGATTTTCATCCTTGCTCGACCTGTATGTCTTGCAATCAAGCTCTCTTTTGCCTTTACACTCTACGTACGATTTCCGACCGTACTGAGAGAACCTTTGAGCGCCTCCGTTACCTTTTGGGAGGCGACCGCCCCAGTCAAACTGCCCACCTGACAGTGTCCCAAGACCAGATTCATGGCCTATGGTTAGAGTCCCAGTACTACAAGGGTGGTATCCCAAGGATGGCTCCGCCAAAACTGGCGTCCTGGTTTCAAAGCCTCCCACCTATCCTGTACATGTAGTACCAAGACCCAATGTCAAGCTACAGTAAAGCTCCATGGGGTCTTTCCGTCCTGTCGCAGGTATCCGGCATCTTCACCGGAATTACAATTTCACCGAGTCTGTTGTTGAGACAGTGCCCAAATCGTTACGCCTTTCGTGCGGGTCGGAACTTACCCGACAAGGAATTTCGCTACCTTAGGACCGTTATAGTTACGGCCGCCGTTTACTGGGGCTTAAGTTCACTGCTTCGATTACTCTAACAGATCCCCTTAACCTTCCAGCACCGGGCAGGCGTCAGCTCCTATACATCGTCTTGCGACTTAGCAGAAACCTATGTTTTTGGTAAACAGTCGCTTGGGCCTATTCTCTGCGGCCACCGTATGGTGGCACCCCTTATCCCTAAGTTACGGGGTCATTTTGCCGAGTTCCTTAACAACAGTTCTCTCGCGGGCCTTAGGATACTCTCCTCACCCACCTGTGTCGGTTTGCGGTACGGGTACCTTTAACCTCGATAGAGACTTTTCTTGACAGTGTGAAATCAGCTACTTCGCTACTAAATTTCGCTCCCCATCACATCCCAGCATTATCAAAGCGGATTTACCTACTCTGACTGCCTCAATGCTTGGGCACACATAACCAACAGTGTGCTTAGCTTATCCTACTGTGTCATCCCATCTCTCAAACGGTTATCGGTAGTACAGGAATATCAACCTGTTGTCCATCACCTACGCCTTTCGGCCTCAGCTTAGGTCCCGACTAACCCAGGGCGGACGAACCTTCCCCTGGAAACCTTGGGTTTACGGCCTGTGGGATTCTCACCCACATCTCGCTACTCATGCCAACATTCTCACTCCCATACTGTCCACATGTCCTTACGGTCATGCTTCAACCCGTATGGGAAGCTCCCCTACCCATCATTACTGATGCCGTAGCTTCGGTAGTAAGTTTTAGCCCCGGAAATCTTCGGCGCAGGATCACTCGACCAGTGAGCTATTACGCACTCTTTGAATGAGTGGCTGCTTCTAAGCCAACATCCTGGTTGTCTGTGCAATCCCACATCCTTTACCACTTAACTTACATTTAGGGACCTTAGCTGACGATCTGGGCTGTTGCCCTTTCGACTATGAATCTTATCACCCACAGTCTGACTCCCAAGTATAAGATGACGGCATTCGGAGTTTGATAGTCTTCGGTAGGTGCAATACCCCCTAGGACATTCAGTGCTCTACCTCCGTATCTCTCACCTTGAGGCTAGCCCTAAAGCTATTTCGGGGAGAACCAGCTATCTCCGGGCTCGATTGGAATTTCACCGCTACCCACAAGTCATCCCCGAGCTTTTCAACGCTCGTGGGTTCGGACCTCCACGAAATTTTACTTTCGCTTCATCCTGCTCATGGGTAGGTCGCCCGGTTTCGGGTCTACGTCAAGTAACTGAACGCTCAGTTAAAACTCGCTTTCGCTACGGCTCCACACCTTAAGTGCTTAACCTTGCTACTTAACGTAACTCGTTGGCCCGTTCTACAAAAAGTACGCGGTCACACAAGAAATGTGCTTCCACAGCTTGTAAGTGCAGGGTTTCAGGTTCTATTTCACTCCCCTCCCGGGGTTCTTTTCACCTTTCCCTCACGGTACTATACGCTATCGGTCACTAGGTAGTATTTAGCCTTGGAGGGTGGTCCCTCCTGCTTCCCACAGGGTTTCACGTGTCCCGTGGTACTCTGGATCATATCTGAAGTTTTCTCGTTTGACATACAGGACTATTACCTTCTGTGGTGGGTCTTTCCAAACCTCTTCAATTACGATACCTCTTCGTTTAAGATATGTCCGCAACCCCAATAAAGAAAACTTTATTGGTTTGGGCTATTCCGCGTTCGCTCGCCGCTACTTACGGAATCGAATTTCTTTCTCTTCCTTCAGGTACTTAGATGTTTCAGTTCCCTGAGTTCCCCTCATTAAACTATGTATTCACTTAATGATACTTAGACATTACTCTAAGTGAGTTTCCTCATTCGGAAATCTTCGGATCAAAGTTTACGTGCAACTCCCCGAAGCTTATCGCAGCTTATCACGTCCTTCATCGGCTCCTAGTGCCAAGGCATCCGCCCTGCACCCTTAATAACTTGACCAGTTAAAAAGGTTTGATAGATTAGAAGCTATCAACTTCGATAATTTTTAAAAGTTATCAGCTTTATATATTACAAATTAGATGTCATATCACTAAATATATATATGCAGTTTTCAAAGTGCTAACGCACAGCGCCAACGAATAAATTCCGTTGCTTAAAGTGCTAACGCACGTCGCCAACAAACAAACTTCACATGTGTTCAGTTTATTCTGTTGCTTAAAGTGCTAACGCACATAGCTTGTCTAAAGATAAGCTAGAAGTGCATGTAAGAGGCTACTAGATAAATCAAAGATTTAAGTAATATACTCTTAATGGTGGAGATGAGGAGAGTCGAACTCCTGACCCCTTGCTTGCAAGGCAAGTGCTCTCCCAACTGAGCTACACCCCCAAATATGAAGTTCATAAAGAACTTTCAAAATTAAACAGTAGGCAATTCTCCTTAGAAAGGAGGTGATCCAGCCGCACCTTCCGATACGGCTACCTTGTTACGACTTCACCCCAGTTATTGATTCCACCTTCGACGACTTCTTCCAAAAGGTTAGATAATCGG
>NZ_CP061361.1:0-15000 GCF_020641035.1 Clostridioides sp. ES-W-0016-02 | reverse complement strand
CACCGGATCACTAAGTCCGATTTTCATCCTTGCTCGACCTGTATGTCTTGCAATCAAGCTCTCTTTTGCCTTTACACTCTACGTACGATTTCCGACCGTACTGAGAGAACCTTTGAGCGCCTCCGTTACCTTTTGGGAGGCGACCGCCCCAGTCAAACTGCCCACCTGACAGTGTCCCAAGACCAGATTCATGGCCTATGGTTAGAGTCCCAGTACTACAAGGGTGGTATCCCAAGGATGGCTCCGCCAAAACTGGCGTCCTGGTTTCAAAGCCTCCCACCTATCCTGTACATGTAGTACCAAGACCCAATGTCAAGCTACAGTAAAGCTCCATGGGGTCTTTCCGTCCTGTCGCAGGTATCCGGCATCTTCACCGGAATTACAATTTCACCGAGTCTGTTGTTGAGACAGTGCCCAAATCGTTACGCCTTTCGTGCGGGTCGGAACTTACCCGACAAGGAATTTCGCTACCTTAGGACCGTTATAGTTACGGCCGCCGTTTACTGGGGCTTAAGTTCACTGCTTCGATTACTCTAACAGATCCCCTTAACCTTCCAGCACCGGGCAGGCGTCAGCTCCTATACATCGTCTTGCGACTTAGCAGAAACCTATGTTTTTGGTAAACAGTCGCTTGGGCCTATTCTCTGCGGCCACCGTATGGTGGCACCCCTTATCCCTAAGTTACGGGGTCATTTTGCCGAGTTCCTTAACAACAGTTCTCTCGCGGGCCTTAGGATACTCTCCTCACCCACCTGTGTCGGTTTGCGGTACGGGTACCTTTAACCTCGATAGAGACTTTTCTTGACAGTGTGAAATCAGCTACTTCGCTACTAAATTTCGCTCCCCATCACATCCCAGCATTATCAAAGCGGATTTACCTACTCTGACTGCCTCAATGCTTGGGCACACATAACCAACAGTGTGCTTAGCTTATCCTACTGTGTCATCCCATCTCTCAAACGGTTATCGGTAGTACAGGAATATCAACCTGTTGTCCATCACCTACGCCTTTCGGCCTCAGCTTAGGTCCCGACTAACCCAGGGCGGACGAACCTTCCCCTGGAAACCTTGGGTTTACGGCCTGTGGGATTCTCACCCACATCTCGCTACTCATGCCAACATTCTCACTCCCATACTGTCCACATGTCCTTACGGTCATGCTTCAACCCGTATGGGAAGCTCCCCTACCCATCATTACTGATGCCGTAGCTTCGGTAGTAAGTTTTAGCCCCGGAAATCTTCGGCGCAGGATCACTCGACCAGTGAGCTATTACGCACTCTTTGAATGAGTGGCTGCTTCTAAGCCAACATCCTGGTTGTCTGTGCAATCCCACATCCTTTACCACTTAACTTACATTTAGGGACCTTAGCTGACGATCTGGGCTGTTGCCCTTTCGACTATGAATCTTATCACCCACAGTCTGACTCCCAAGTATAAGATGACGGCATTCGGAGTTTGATAGTCTTCGGTAGGTGCAATACCCCCTAGGACATTCAGTGCTCTACCTCCGTATCTCTCACCTTGAGGCTAGCCCTAAAGCTATTTCGGGGAGAACCAGCTATCTCCGGGCTCGATTGGAATTTCACCGCTACCCACAAGTCATCCCCGAGCTTTTCAACGCTCGTGGGTTCGGACCTCCACGAAATTTTACTTTCGCTTCATCCTGCTCATGGGTAGGTCGCCCGGTTTCGGGTCTACGTCAAGTAACTGAACGCTCAGTTAAAACTCGCTTTCGCTACGGCTCCACACCTTAAGTGCTTAACCTTGCTACTTAACGTAACTCGTTGGCCCGTTCTACAAAAAGTACGCGGTCACACAAGAAATGTGCTTCCACAGCTTGTAAGTGCAGGGTTTCAGGTTCTATTTCACTCCCCTCCCGGGGTTCTTTTCACCTTTCCCTCACGGTACTATACGCTATCGGTCACTAGGTAGTATTTAGCCTTGGAGGGTGGTCCCTCCTGCTTCCCACAGGGTTTCACGTGTCCCGTGGTACTCTGGATCATATCTGAAGTTTTCTCGTTTGACATACAGGACTATTACCTTCTGTGGTGGGTCTTTCCAAACCTCTTCAATTACGATACCTCTTCGTTTAAGATATGTCCGCAACCCCAATAAAGAAAACTTTATTGGTTTGGGCTATTCCGCGTTCGCTCGCCGCTACTTACGGAATCGAATTTCTTTCTCTTCCTTCAGGTACTTAGATGTTTCAGTTCCCTGAGTTCCCCTCATTAAGCTATGTATTCACTTAATGATACTTAGACATTACTCTAAGTGAGTTTCCTCATTCGGAAATCTTCGGATCAAAGTTTACGTGCAACTCCCCGAAGCTTATCGCAGCTTATCACGTCCTTCATCGGCTCCTAGTGCCAAGGCATCCGCCCTGCACCCTTAATAACTTGACCAGTTAAAAAGGTTTGATAGATTAGAAGCTATCAACTTCGATAATTTTTTAAAGTTATCAGCTTTATATATTACAAATTAGATGTCATATCACTAAATATATATATGCAGTTTTCAAAGTGCTAACGCACAGCGCCAACAGATAAATCCTGTTGCTTAAAGTGCTAACACACATCGCCAACAAACAAACTTCACATGCGTTCAGTTTATTCTGTTGCTCAAAGTGCTAATTGAGTATTCGTAAAAACGAACCCTCAAAATTAAACAGTAGGCAATTCTCCTTAGAAAGGAGGTGATCCAGCCGCACCTTCCGATACGGCTACCTTGTTACGACTTCACCCCAGTTATTGATTCCACCTTCGACGACTTCTTCCAAAAGGTTAGATAATCGGCTTCGGGCGTCTCCAACTCCCGTGGTGTGACGGGCGGTGTGTACAAGACCCGGGAACGCATTCACCGCAGCATTCTGATCTGCGATTACTAGTAACTCCAGCTTCATGTAGGCGAGTTTCAGCCTACAATCCGAACTGAGAGTAGCTTTAAGGGATTAGCTCCACCTTACGGCTTGGCAACCCTCTGTACTACCCATTGTAGCACGTGTGTAGCCCTAAGCATAAGGGGCATGATGATTTGACGTCATCCCCACCTTCCTCCAGGTTATCCCTGGCAGTCTCTCTAGAGTGCCCAACTTAATGATGGCAACTAAAGACAAGGGTTGCGCTCGTTGCGGGACTTAACCCAACATCTCACGACACGAGCTGACGACAACCATGCACCACCTGTCACCAATGTCCCCGAAGGGAACTCTCCGATTAAGGAGATGTCATTGGGATGTCAAGCTTAGGTAAGGTTCTTCGCGTTGCTTCGAATTAAACCACATGCTCCGCTACTTGTGCGGGTCCCCGTCAATTCCTTTGAGTTTCACTCTTGCGAGCGTACTTCCCAGGCGGAGTACTTAATGCGTTAGCTGCGGCACCGAGGGGGGTAACCCCCGACACCTAGTACTCATCGTTTACAGCGTGGACTACCAGGGTATCTAATCCTGTTTGCTCCCCACGCTTTCGTGCCTCAGCGTCAGTTACAGTCCAGAGAGCCGCCTTCGCAACTGGTGTTCCTCCTAATATCTACGCATTTCACCGCTACACTAGGAATTCCACTCTCCTCTCCTGCACTCAAGTCTCCCAGTTTCAAGAGCTTACTACGGTTGAGCCGTAGCCTTTCACTCCTGACTTGAAAGACCGCCTACGCACCCTTTACGCCCAGTAAATCCGGATAACGCTAGCCCCCTACGTATTACCGCGGCTGCTGGCACGTAGTTAGCCGGGGCTTCCTCCTCAAGTACCGTCATTATCTTCCTTGAGGACAGAGTTTTACGACCCGAAGGCCTTCATCACTCACGCGGCGTTGCTGCATCAGGCTTTCGCCCATTGTGCAATATTCCCCACTGCTGCCTCCCGTAGGAGTTTGGACCGTGTCTCAGTTCCAATGTGGCCGATCACCCTCTCAGGTCGGCTACTGATCGTCGCCTTGGTAAGCCGTTACCTTACCAACTAGCTAATCAGACGCGGGTCCATCCTGTACTGGCTCACCTTTGATATTCAAGAGATGCCTCTCAAATATGTTATCCCGTATTAGCATACCTTTCGGTATGTTATCCGTGTGTACAGGGTAGGTTACCCACGCGTTACTCACCCGTCCGCCGCTCTTTACCGAAGTAAATCGCTCAACTTGCATGTGTTAGGCACGCCGCCAGCGTTCATCCTGAGCCAGGATCAAACTCTCAAATAAAAGTTTATCAGGCTCAGATACTATTGTTATCTAAATATCTGGCTTTATGGTTTGTTTCTTAATATAAATTAACCTACTGTTTAATTTTCAATGTTCGTATTTTTTCTTGTTCCTTTTTTTCAAGGACAAGTAATACTATACCATCATTCAAACAGTAGGTCAATACTTTTTTTATTATTTTTTAGAAATTTTTTTCATATTCTTTTTTTAGCTTTTCTACGACCTTTTTTTCTAAGCGAGAAACAGTCATTTGAGATATATCTAATTCTTTAGCTATACTAGACTGGGTTTTATCGAAGAAAAATCTATCTTTAAATATTTTTACTTCTAACTCATTTAAAGTTTCAATAAACTTATTAATAAAATCTTCGTATTCTATACTTCTGAAATTACCTTCTTCTTTTCCTATTTTATCAATAAGAGTTATGTCTTTGTCTTCTGAATCATCATTACTTGATGAATCTAAAGACATAGGTTGATAACCATAAGATGCTTCCATAGCCTCTAGTACATCTTCTTCACTAACTCCTATATAGTCAGCGATATCTTTTACCTTTGGATGTTTTTTATTTTCTTGCTCTAGTTTAATTTTCGCATCACTTATCTTTTTGCTTAATTCTTGTATTCTTCTTGGTACTCTAAGTGTCCATACTTTATCTCTAAAATATTTTTTAATTTCTCCTACTATAGTTGGTGTTGCAAAACTGGAGAATTCAAATCCCTTTTCAACATCATATCTATCAATAGCATAAATTAATGCTAATGAAGCAACTTGATATATGTCTTCAAAGTCAACACCCTTGTTTATATACTTTTTAGCTAACAACCTTGCTAAATATAGATGTCTTTCAATAAGAATATTCCTGATATCTACGTTTTTATTTGTATTATATAAATTAAATAGCTCTTTTGTATCCATATTTAGGTAATGTGTAGCATTAGCTACATTTTTCATTAAATATCAACTCCTAAATACTTAGTCATTTTTATTTTTGTTCCTTGATTACATTCTGATTCAATATCTACATCATCCATTAAAGTTTTAATTATAAATAATCCAAGACCACTTTCTTTTGGATTCTCTAAATCTGGTGTACTTATTGAGCTAACATCATATCCTTTTCCATTATCTTGAATCTCTATATTAATTGCATCGTCTAAAATATTAAATACTATATTGAATACATCATCATTACTATGTTTTATTGCATTGGTACATGCCTCTGATACTGCTACCTTTATATCTTCTATATCATCTATTGGAAACCCCATTTTATTTGCAATCCCAGACGCTGTTAATCTTATTATGCCTACATAATCTGGATTTGTAGTAATTTCCATCTTTATAGTTTCACAAGCCAAAATTTATCCCTCCACTTTAAATATTTTATCTAGACCTGTTATAGTAAAAATTTTCCTAACATTACTCTTAGGATTTACTATGTATATCTCTTTTTCATTTATTTTTAGTTTTTTTAAAACACCTATCATAGCTCCTAAACCTGTAGAATCTATATAATCTAAATCTTTAAGATTAATCTTTACATCCAACATGTTTCTTTCTATTAAACCATGTAAATGTTCTTTTAATTTATCTGCTGTAGAGACATCAAGTTCTCCATCAATACAAACATTCCAAAACTTATTTTGAGAATCTAAATTTGAATCTATATTCATAGACATGTAAAAACCTCCTATTTTCTCTTAATAATTTTAAATATATTACCTATACTCAATATCTTATTAATTACATAAACTATATCATCTATTCCCTTTGATATTGATGATGCATTTTCAACAATATCTTGTATATGTCTTTCATTGTAATCTACAATCTTATAAGCTTTTTCAACAACTTTATTTAAACTATTTAGAGTTTTAGCTAAATAAATTGCTACTATAAGAGCCGAACTACCTACTAACACTGCTCCTATTTGCCACCCCCATGCATTCATTAGTTAACATCTCCCTCGTCGTCAAAACTTTTACTTATTACTATATCTTCTTCTGAAATTTTTATATCTTCTTCATTATTATCATCATCTACTAAAGTTATTATTCTCTCTTTAACATCATTAAATGTTTCATGTAGAACTTCTTTTGGGTTTTCTTTCACTTTATCAAACTTATCTTTTGTCTCTTTTCTTAACTCAGAACCTTTTTTTGGTGCAAGAAACATACCAAATATAAAACCTAAAATGGCTCCTATTAATAAAAATCCACCTTTTTTACAACCTCTTTTATTACACATAACAACTACTCCTTTCAATTTTAAATTTTTATCTAAGTACATTATACAAAAAGAATAGGATATTTATCCTATTCTTCTTCAATATTTATTTTAGCAATCGAAACTACATTCACTTCTTCATTAGTCTTCATTAATTTAACACCACTTGTAACCCTTCCAAATAGTGAAATTTCATTAACTCTTATTCTAATAAGAACTCCATCAGAATTTATAATCATTATCTCATCATCTTCATTGACCATCTCTGCACCAACAATTGTACCAGTTTTTTCAGATATGTTATAAGTTTTAATTCCTTTTCCAGCTCTTATTTGGCTTCTATATTCTTCTATATTTGTTCTTTTACCAAAACCATTTCTACTGACAACTAATACATCTGTACCTTTACTACAAAGATTCATAGATACAACAAAGTCTTTTTTACTTAAAGTTATACCTTTTACACCCATTGCTGTTCTACCCATATATCTTATATCATTTTCATCAAACCTTATAGACATACCTTCATTAGTTACTAAAAGTACTTCCTGTTTTCCATCTGTTAGCTCTACTCCAATAAGTTCATCATCATCTCTTAAACCTATAGCAATAAGACCAGATTTGTTTATATTTTTAAACTCTTCTCGTTTAGTCTTTTTAACGATACCTTTTTTAGTTGTAAGTAATAAATATTCATTTTCATCATTACCATCTATAGGTATTAAAGTTGCAATCTTTTCGTCTGCTGACAATTGAAGTAAGTTTACTATAGCAGTACCTTTTGCTTGTCTCTTACCTTCAGGTATTTCATATGCATTTAATTTAAATACTCTACCCTTATTTGTAAAGAACAGTAATCTACTATGAGTAGTTGTAGTTATCAAATGTCTTACAAAGTCCTCTTCTCTAGTTGTAAGTGCTGAGATACCTCTTCCACCTCTTTTTTGGCTCTTATAAGTATCAGATGGAAGTCTTTTTATATATCCAAAGTGAGTAAGAGTTATGGCTATTTCCTCATCACTTATAAGATCTCTCATATCTATCTCGCCTTCAGCATGTCTTATTTCTGTTCTTCTTTCATCAGAATAATTTTCTTTTATTATTGTCATTTCATCTTTTATTACATTTAAAAGTAATCTTTCATCAGCCAAAATTTCTTTTAATCTATTTATTTTCTTTATTAAGTCTTCATACTCAGCTTCTATCTTATCTCTTTCTAGACCTGTAAGTCTTTGAAGTCTCATATCTAGTATAGCTTGAGCTTGAATCTCAGTTAGATTGAATTTTTCTACTAAACCTATCTTAGCTTCTTGGCCTGTTTTTGAAGCTCTTATCAAGCTTATAACAGCATCTATATTATCTAAAGCAATTTTTAATCCTTCTAAAATATGTGCTCTTGCTTCAGCTTTGTTTAATTCAAATTTAGTTCTTCTTGTAACAACATCTTCTTGATGTTTAATATAATGATATAGTATTTGCTTAAGATTTAAAACTCTTGGTTGACCATCTACAAGAGCAAGCATTATTATACTAAATGTATCTTCCATTTGAGAATGTTTATACAGATTATTTAATACTATATTAGCATTAGCATCTCTCTTTAATTCTATAACAATTCTCATACCATTTCTATTACTTTCGTCTCTTAAATCTGATATACCTTCTATTCTTTTTTCTTTAACTAACTCAGCTATTCTCTCAACTAATTTAGCTTTATTTACTTGATAAGGTATTTCTGTAACTATTATCTGTTGTTTTCCTTTTGGAAGTTCTTCTATAAAAGCTCTAGATCTAACCTTAACTTTACCTCTTCCAGTTCTATATGCCTCTGCTATATTCTCTTTTCCCATTATAATTGCAGCTGTAGGAAAATCTGGACCTTGTATAAATTTTATTAAGTCCTCAACACTACAATCTGGATTGTCAATCAAATGTACAGTTGCATCAATTACTTCAGCTAAGTTATGTGGAGGTATTGAAGTTGCCATCCCAACAGCTATACCATTAGACCCATTCACTAATAGATTGGGATACCTTGCTGGTAGTACTGAAGGTTCTTTTAATGATTCATCAAAGTTTGGTTTAAAATCTACAGTTTCTTTTTCTATATCTCTTAATAATTCTAATGATAATTTACTCATCTTAGCTTCTGTATAACGCATTGCCGCTGGTGAGTCTCCATCAACAGAACCAAAGTTACCATGACCATCTACTAAAAGTGCTCTAGTTGAAAAGTCTTGAGCCATTCTAACCATTGCAAAATAAACAGCAGTATCTCCATGTGGATGGTACTTACCTAAAACGTCCCCAACAATACGGGCTGACTTTCTATATGGTTTATCTGGTGTTAAGTTTAATTCACTCATTGAGTATAGTATTCTTCTGTGAACTGGCTTTAGACCATCTCTAACATCAGGAAGAGCACGTCCAGCTATAACACTCATCGAATAATCGATATAAGATTTTTTCATTTCTTCCGCTATTTCAATAGGGAGTATTTTGTTATTTTCTTCCATGTATACTAATCCCCTCTCTCTATATATCTAAGTTTCTAACGAATCTTGCATTTTCTTCTATAAATTCTTTTCTTGGAGCAACCTTATCACCCATAAGCATTGAAAATACTTCATCTGCAATTGCAGCATCTTCTACAGTTACTTGCAATAAAGTTCTTGTATCAGGATTCATAGTGGTATCCCATAATTGTTCTGCATTCATCTCTCCAAGACCTTTATATCTTTGAAGTTCTGCACCATTTCTTCCAATTTCATCTAATAAAACATTTAATTCTTTATCTGAATAAACATAATGTTCCTTTTTTTGCTTTGTTACTTTATATAAAGGAGGTTGTGCTGCATAAACATACCCCTCATCTATAAGAGGTCTCATGTATCTAAAGAAGAATGTTAATAGTAAAGTTCTTATATGAGCTCCATCTACATCGGCATCGGTCATAATTATAATTTTATGATATCTAGCCTTATCTATATCAAAATCTTCTCCTATACCACAACCATAAGCTGTTATCATATTTTTTATTTCGTCTGAAGATAATATTCTATCTAGTCTTGATTTTTCGACATTAAGTATCTTACCTCTTAATGGAAGTATCGCTTGGCTATTTCTATCTCTACCTTGTTTTGCGGAACCTCCCGCTGAATCTCCTTCGACTAAGAATATTTCACTTTTAGCAGGATCTTTTTCTGCACAATCTGCTAATTTTCCAGGTAAAGATGTGCTTTCTAAAACACTCTTTCTTCTTGTTAATTCTCTTGCTTTCTTTGCAGCTTCTCTAGCTCTTTGTGCTCTCAAAGCTTTATCAACTATTATTCTAGCTGTTGCTGGATTTTCCTCTAAGAAAGAGCCAAGTTCATCAACCGTTACACTATCAACTACACCTCTCATAAAACTATTACCTAGTTTTGTTTTAGTTTGTCCTTCAAATTGAGGTTCTGGTAATTTAACTGATACTACAGCTGTAAGTCCTTCTCTTATATCTTCACCTAATAAGTTAACATCATTTTCTTTTAAGAATTTATTTCTCTTAGCATAATCATTTACAGTTTTAGTAAGAGCTGCTTTGAATCCACTTAAATGAGCTCCTCCTTCATGCGTATTTATATTATTTGCAAAAGAATATATGTTCTCTGTATAACCATCCGTATATTGCATAGCTAATTCGACAATACAATCATCAACTTTTTTATCTATATAAACTATGTCATCATGTATTCCAGTTCTAGATTTATTTAAATACTTAATATATTCTACTAGACCACCTGTATAGTGAAATTCTTTTCTTTTTTCTTGATTTTCTCTTTTATCTTCAAATACTATTTTTATTCCTTTATTTAAAAAAGAAAGTTCTCTAAGTCTATATTCTAATGTTTCATATTTAAACTCTATTTCATCAAATATAGTAGCATCAGGCATAAATTGAATTATTGTTCCTGTACTTTGAGATTCTCCAACTATCTCAATCTTAGATGTTGGTAGACCTTTTTCATATGTCTGCTTATATATTTTTCCATTTAAATAAACTTCTGCTATCATCCATTTTGATAATGCATTAACTACAGAAACACCAACTCCATGAAGACCTCCAGATACTTTATATCCTCCGCCTCCAAATTTTCCTCCTGCATGAAGATTAGTTAATACTGTTTCTAAAGTCGATTTTCCAGTCTTAGGATGTGTTTCGACTGGGATACCTCTTCCGTCATCTTTTACTAAAATACTGCCATCTTCATTAATAGATACATATATATTTGAACAATAGCCTTGTAAAGCCTCATCGATACTATTATCTACAACTTCATAAACTAAGTGGTGTAAACCTCTTGGGCTTGTACTACCAATATACATACCTGGTCTTTTTCTAACGGCCTCTAATCCCTCTAATACCTGTATCTGACTTGCACCGTATTCTTGTTTCATTTAATTTCCTCCATTCTCTATGCTAATAACATTGCCGTTTTCAATATTAAATATTGTAACATCCTTTTCATCAAATATTTTTTTATGTGAAATTTCAGCACTTGTTATAAACATTTGAACATTGCTTAAATTATTTACTAAAAGTTTTTGTCTTGCTTCATCTAACTCACTAAAAACATCATCTAAAATTAATACTGGATATTCTTCAACCTCATTTTTTATTAATTCTATCTCTGATAGCTTTAATGATATTGAAGCAGTTCTTTGTTGACCTTGTGAACCAAAAAGTCTTGCATCTAAATCATTTATGAATATATTTAAGTCATCTTTGTGTATACCATATCTAGTAGTTCTAGATTCTATATCATTAGGTCTATTTGATGACAACTTGGCTAAAAATTTATTATATACTGTTTCTATAGTATCTTCGTCAGCTATATTTATTTGAGTTTTATATTTGATTGATAATTTTTCAACTCCATTAGTCAAATTCATATGCATATGTTCAGATATATTAGCTATCTTTTTTATAAAGTCTCTGCGTAAAATATAAATATAACTTCCGTATTTTGCTAGTGTATCATCATATACATCTAATAAAGCTTCATCAACATGCATGCTTTTTAGAACTCTACTTCTTTGAGAAAGTATTTTATTGTAATTAGTAAGATAATTATAATATTTAGGAATAATTTGGCTAATCTCTTTATCTATGAAAGTCCTTCTCTCTTTAGGACCTTCTTTAACCAGTCTTAAATCTTCAGGTGAAAATATGACAACATTTAAGTTGCCAAGTAATTCCTGCATTTTTTGCAAAGGAACTTTATTTATTCGTATCCCCTTTTTATCTTTTCCAATAATTAGCTCTATTAGACTATATTTATTATATTTTGAAAAACTTCCTCCAACATATAAATTTTCACTATTAAATCTAACCATTTCTCTATCTTTGTTGGTTCTAAATGACTTGCCAAAAGAAAGCATATAAATAGATTCTACTATATTTGTCTTTCCTTGACCATTTTTTCCAACAAGAAGATTCACTTTACCATTAAATTCCAGATGCAACTTTTCATAATTTCTAAAATTAACAAGCTGCAAACTTTTAAGTTTCACAAAAAGTTCTCCTTTTTTACAATACTTTTATTTTAGTTCCTTCTATCTCAACTATATCTCCTGATTTTATCTTTTTCCCTCTTCTTAATTCTATTTCATCATTTACAGTCACTAAACCTTCTTGAATTAAAAATTTTGCATGACCTCCGGTTGATGCAATCTCTGCTAGTTTTAGGAATTGATCTAACTTTATATAGTCTGATTCTATAGTTATTTCAGTCATAAGAGTTCCTCCTTGCCATTATTTTAGGTAAATAGGTATTAATACACTAAAAGTATATTATACCATAAAAATACTTGCAAAAGGAGTTGCCTAAGATTAGAAAAATTTTTCTACAAAAGACAACTCCTTAATATCTACTATATATTAGATGATATTCTTACTGGAAGTAATAAGTAAATATAATTAATATCATCTGTTGGTTTAATTATACAAGGATTTACATTTGTAGTAAATTCTATAAATATTTCCTCATTATCTATATTTTTCAATCCTTCAATAAAGTATCGAGAGTTAAAAGCTATATCTAAATAATCTCCATCTAAATCTATTTCAACTTCTTCATAGACATTTCCTTTTTCTGTATTAGAAGTAATTGCCATTACTTTATCCCTTATAGATAATTTTATAAGGTTATTTTTTTCTGATTGAGACAATAAAGATGCTCTTTCTATACTATTTAAAAGTTCTTTAGTATTTAACTTTACTCTACTATTATGCTCTCTTGGCAATAATTTTTTATAATCAATAAAATCTCCTTCAAGTAATCTTGTAATAATTTTTGTATCATTAATTATAAAAATAGCATTTTTTTCGTTAAATCCAACTTTAACATTATCTTCTCCAGAAAGCAAGCTATTTACATCTATAAGTGTCTTTCCTGGAATTATTACTTTTATATTTTCAGTTAAACTATCAACTGAACAGCTTTTTACAGCTAACCTATAGCCATCAATTGCTACTAGATTTAAATTTTTATCTACAATTTCTAGAAGTTCTCCCATTAAAACAGGTTTTGTTTGGTCTTGTGAAATAGCAAATACAGTTTGTTTAATCATATTTTTTAGGAGTTCTTGAGGTATGCTGTATAAATCTTCTTCATTTAATTCTGGTAGCTTAGGAAATTCTTTGGCTGCATATCCTTTAATTTTAAATCTTGAATTTACACAATTTATGTAAATATTATTTTCTGAATCTGTTTCTATCTCAACAAAAGAATCTGGTAATTTTCTAATTATATCTCCAAATAATCTTGCATCTACAACAACATCACCTTTTTCTATAATCTCTGCTTGTACATAAGTTTCTATTCCTATCTCCGCATCATATCCAGTAAGTTTTAACTGGCCTTCTTCTGTAGATATAAGTATACCCTTTAATAGTTCTATAGTTGTTTTTCCATTAATAGCTTTTTGAGCAATCCCGATTCTATTTGCTAGGATTTTTTGATTACAAATTATTTTCAATGTGGATAACCTCCTCTGGCTTTTTATATAAAAAAATAAGTTAAAATCATAGTAGTAATAGTAGTAGGTGTTGTTGATAATGTTAATAAGTACATGTAACATTATAAATGCAAAGATATCAACATGTGTATAAGATGTTGATATCTTTGTTATTTTATACTTAATTATTTGTTAATAAATTTTAAGATAAAAAAGTATAAACAAGTTATTCAATAGATATAAACAGACAATTGTGTATAAATTATCCCTTTAAATCTGATATAATTTTGTCTATTTTAGTCTTAATTTCTTCGCTTTCTTCTATGTCTTTAGATACTTTATCATGAGCATGAATTACTGTTGTATGATCTCTTCCTCCAAATTCTTCACCTATTTTAGGGAGAGATAAATCAGTAAGTTCGCGCGTTAAATACATAGCTATTTGTCTTGGAAAAGCTATTGAACGAGTTCTTTTTTTAGAATTAAAATCTTCCATTTTTAAATTAAATACAGAAGAAACTTTTTCTTTTATTCTAAGCACATTGATTTCTTCATTTTTAGAAGTTGTTATAATATCTTTTAAAGCTTCTGTAGCAAGATCAAAAGATATCACTCTATTACTAAGAGAAGAGTAAGCAACTACTCTAGTTAAGGCACCTTCTAGTTCTCTTATATTTGACTTAATATTTTTTGCTATATATGACATAACTTCGTTTGGCACTTCTATACGTTCTAATTGAGCCTTTTTTCTAAGGATAGCAATCCTTGTTTCAAAGTCTGGCGCCTGAATATCAGTTATAAGTCCCATTTCAAATCTCGATCTTAATCTATCTTCTAGTGTAGGTATATCTTTTGGTGGTCTATCACTAGAGATAATTATTTGTTTATTTGCCTCATGAAGAGTATTAAATGTATGGAAAAACTCTTCTTGAGTTCTTTCTTTCCCAGCTATAAATTGAATATCATCAATTAATAAGACATCTACATTTCTATATTTATTTCTAAATTCTTCATTTTTATCATCTTTTATAGAGTTTATAAGTTCATTAGTAAATTTTTCTGAAGAAACATAAACAACTTTTGAATCTTTTTTTTGGCTGACAATATGATGTCCAATAGCGTGCATTAAATGAGTTTTACCTAAGCCAACCCCTCCATACAAAAAAAGTGGATTGTAAGCTTTAGCAGGAGATTCAGCAACTGCAACACATGCAGCATGAGCAAATCTATTGCTATTACCAATAACGAACGTATCAAATGTGTATTTTGGATTCAGGTTAGGGTAAAGTACTCTATAATTTAAATCTGCACTATCAGAATTTAGGTCAGCAACTTCTTTTTCGCTCAATACAAATTTAATATTATACTTTTTTAATGACAGTTGATTTATAGCATCTTCAATTAAATGCAAATATCTATTTTCTAGAATATCTTTATTAAAATCACTAGGAGCTAGTAGTATCAAGTCATTAAGATGTATTTTTAATGGTACGATGTTTTTAAAAAAGGTATTAAAACTTACTGAAGTTAAGTCACCTTTTATTAATTGTAGGGTTTTGTCCCATAAAGAAACTATATCCAT